>NZ_BSUN01000009.1 GCF_030161615.1 Demequina litorisediminis | reverse complement strand
ACTCTTTATGTTTCACACTATTTTCATTCATAAAAAAATCCTTTATACTGAGCTTGGATGACTTATCCAAGACCAATACAAGGAACTTAATATGGATAAGTATAAAACAATTTCAGCTTTTAATAAATGGTTTTCGAATAAATTTCAAAAAAATTACCTTTTTCTATTCGTGAGAAAATTTCTCAAGCCGACAAGTATCATAAAAAATTTGCTTTTGAACACTTTTTTGAAGGTGTTTCTCTATGGCATCGATCATGAGTGTGAAAGTTTACGTGAAATGGATACGGCATTTGTTTCCCCTGATCTACAACAGACCATGGCGTTAGATGCCATCAGCCATTCGCAGCTTTCCCGTGAGCTCGCCCAGATGGATGACGAAATTTTGTGGGCGATTTTCGCACAGTTACTGGAAAAAGCACGGTCAAAAACACCGGTGACTAAACGAAATGCGCTCTATCTCGTGGATTCTTCCACTTTTTCGTTAAATACCACTCGGTACCCTTGGGCGGACTTTCGCTCAACCAAAGCAGGGATCAAGCTTCACTTAAAACTCTGTTTTATGGATAAAGAACACTTGTATCCGGATCAGTTTGAAGTCACGAATGCGGTTGAACATGATGACAATCACTTAGAAGTTTTTGTCAATCAACCGGAAGCGACCTATATCTTTGACGTGGTTATATTGATTACGAGCGACTGGATGAAATGGAAGCCGATGGCTATTTTTTCGTCACAAGAGTGAAGAAAAACACCAAAATCCATGTCCAGAAACTTATGAACCTTCTCAGAGTAAAAACATTTTGCGTGACCAAATGGTGGTGTTAGGTACTCAGGTTTATTTAACCTCCCCGTTTCGCTTAGTGACGATTCAGGATGAAAAGGAAAACAATTACGTTTTGTCACTAACCGTTTTGATGTGACCGCCCAAGAAGTGGCCGACATGTACAAAGCTCGTTGGCAAATTGAACTATTTTTAAGCACATCAAGCAACATATGACGATTAAAAAGCTATTTTCCCACAGTGAAAAAGGGGTAAGCAATCAAATCATTCTCGCCATGATTGCCAGTCTACTGACGTATTTACTCAAAGTGGAGACAGGAAGTAAGAAATCTCCTTTCAAATCAAGCGCCTATTGAAACACTTGCTTTTTCAACCTTTTGAAGAATTATGGGTGTTGCTCGTTCCTACGTGACGAAATAGCATTTGTCGTTGTTGCAATAGTATTCAGATAAATAATGAAAATTTTTTCTGGAAAAGTCATCCTTTGCGCAAGCATTTGATTTTT
>NZ_BSUN01000008.1 GCF_030161615.1 Demequina litorisediminis | reverse complement strand
GATTATAAAATTACGAGTATGTGTCAAGTTTATTGAGGTTGAATAAAAAAACCGTCTTTTGGGGCAGACACGAAGTTATTTTCAACCTCACTTTCGTTCGGTTTGCCCTCATTATCTCTAACAAAAACAAGTTTTTATTAGAGATAATTCGGGGTCATTATTAATTGGTTTAATCCTTTGGCGAATTGGCCTAAAGGGGCACTTTTCGCTTTTCCTTCGCCCATTTGCCCTTTAAACGCACCTTCATGAGCTTGAAAATGAGGTTTTTTCTGTACCCAGCGTTTCATAGCTTGCCAACGCTTTTCTTGAGCGACGACGTCGTCCGGAAGGGCTTCGTATTGGTTCAACCAACCTTCAAATTCTTGGTTTCTTAAACTATCTATGACACGAATCATGGCTTGGGCCCCGGTTTTTGTCCATAAACGACCTTGGCGCTTCATGCGATAGGTGATTTTTCGATGGGTACTTTCGATCGTGCCAATACATGCTTGGGGATCCCTGATTCCTCGTGCTTTCAATGATTTTAAATAAGGCCAACTTCTTTGAAGATAGTGATGCAGCAAACGTAAATGTTCTAAAGCCTCGGCTTCCTTTTCTTCAATCAAGCTTTCCGAGGTATCTAAAACAAGCTGGACCTCTTGCCAATCATAATGTGCAATCGCTCGTATCATTCGATGTTGGAGTTGAGGAACAAAAGCCATTCTTTCTTTCATCTTCCGATGGACATGGTAACGATCACGGAAGTGTTCATGACGCAAACAACCTAAAGCCAGTTCATCAAACACGGCCTTTTCATAGCCTGAACCGCCGTCACTATTGGAAATGACAACGGTATGACTTAAATCATAATAGGCTTGAAGATAGGCCATCATTTCTTTATACGCTTTTTCCGATTCAGATGACTCACAAAGTGCGGGGCGATCATCTCCGAGCGGTTCCCGACTTTCTGGCTCCTTCGCACACTTGAAAACGATGGACTTCAAGAGATTGTTTCTTTTGTCCGTTGATCTTTACGCCATCTCCTTCCAGATATAAATAAGGCACTTTTTTCTTGGTGATAATCCCGTCATAACGACTTTCATGCGTGCTTTTGGCTTGGATTAACTCTCCCGTTTTAACCACCAATTGTTGCACGTTTTGATGACTCATACGCCAAGATGTCAAACAATCGATCGCTTGAGAAACATGACGATAGACCATCATACTGCCTAATTGAGAGACATTGCGCAGGACAAGCGAACTGTAACGAATGCCTTTTCGAATCCCTAGAAATTCATCTAAGGGATAACGAATGTCATTGGCTTGATTTTTCATTCGGCGACGAACATAGGTCACCGTGCCAAACAAAAAGGTGATGGTTCTTTCGCTTTTGCGATCGACGCGAAAGCCTTCTTTCTTCCATTGGGCACAAATTTCTTCATCGAGCGTTTGAAAAGCTAGTTGGGTGATTGTCGCTATCAGTTGCGCAAAAAAATCATCATGGCTCTTTCTCTTGCTAAAAAATTTCTTTCCTTCTTCATTACTTCCACTAAATCTGTTACAATAGAATCCATAAGAAACCGCCTTTATTCATTAGTGCCTGTCAGCCCAATGAATAGAGTAACGGTTTCTTTTTTATTCGTCTAGAGGAAACCTCAATAAATTTTACACTTAG
>NZ_BSUN01000007.1 GCF_030161615.1 Demequina litorisediminis | reverse complement strand
TAAAGAGTCAAGATAAAAAATGAATTTATTGTTACTCTACTAAAAAATAGGCGCACTGAACTAGGCCTATGCAAATCAAGCGTTTTCATAGGCTGTTTCCTAGCAATGCGCAAATAACTTTTTCGTTATTTTTCTATCACGCTCCTAGGTGGCGTATAGAGTTGGTGGTTCCGTAGTAGCGTATCCACCAAGCGCACAAATTTTCTTGCAGTTAAAACGAGGGCTCTTTTGTGTTGATGTTTCGGTGTTTCTTGATACTTTTTACGATAAAAGGCTTGATATTCGGGCAAATGCCGACTGACAGAATTGGCAGCTTCAATTAAGTAGTAACGAAATAGCGATTGCCTTTTTTCGTTAAGGGGTGTTTTCAGCTTCATGACGTCCTGACTGATGCTTGGGCCAAGTGAGCCCGGCATACTTAGCTAAACTGGTTTGATCAGGAAAACGTTCGATTTGACCAATTTCAGCTAACAAGCCAGCGGCGTAAACAGGGCCTACACCAGGAATACTGGTTAAACATTGGTATTCGGGCACCGTTTGGACGAGATCTTCAATCCCTTGGTCACAGTCTTTAACGGCTTTTTCCAAGGAACGAATTTCACGCACAAGGATACCTAAGATCATATCGATCGATTCGCTCATGACTTGATCGAGCCGGTAGGAACTACGGACGGCTCGTTGGATCGTTTTCGCTAACCCTTCGGGGTCTTTAAAGCGGCCGCGCCCTTTGGATTGGAGCCATTCGGCCAAGTCTTTCAAAGGCAGGTTCGCCAAGTCGTCTAAGGACAAGTCTTGGGTGAAAAGATCCATGATGGCGGCACTGAAAACGGTCGTGGAACCTTCGGCTTCACGTAATTCCTTTTTAGGGTATTGCATTTATACGAAAGATTTTCGATAAAATGTTGTTTCACCTCCACTAATTGCCGCACGATTTGATATCGTGTACGAGTCAATCGTTGAAGGGCCATATATTTTCTCCTTTGATAGGAGAATTCGTATAGCGTTGAATCCGCAAGTAATCGGCGATCATGAACGCATCGATCGGGTCGGTTTTATCCGCATCAAACATTTTCATATATTGTTTAATTCGATGCGGATTTTCAATGGTGGTAATGGCGTGAATGGCTTGAAGCTGTTCATCTTGGTGAAAATTTACCGCTGGATGATAGCTATACATGGAAGTAGATTCCATACCAATCACAATCTGGTCAAACGAATAGGTTTCGTGAAAGGAGAGAATCTGTTCTTTCAGCTCCCAGGCACCTTGGGTATCATTGCCATAGGTGTGATTTAACAACACCACCATTTCATCGGTTAAATAACATGTATCTAGTTTTTCTGAGCTAACGTCTATACCTACAAATAATTTCACGGGAAGGACCTCCTTTCAAAAAAATTAGGAAAATGCTTCGATACTGTGGGCTTCCCAAGATACACGTTGTGTAATCACAACCTCGTTTACGAGAATATAATGACAAAGGGCAAGAGCTGCTTTTCCACCTTCTACTCAAGGTAGGCTTGTCCAAATGTCGAAACAGATAGTGTGTTGGTAATGATAACAACGGTCTGGGTTGCATGCTTAAACGCGTAGACAGAACTACAGGAGGAAATAGCACAATCCCATGTGGATCCTTTCCACTGACTATTATATCTCAGGAACCACACAATATCGAAACAAGATCCCAAACGCCCTCCGCTCGTTCAAGAATCACGAGCTGCGCGGAGCTCCGCTCCTTGCCTTGGCGAGCAAAGCTCGCTTTAACAAAAGGGAAACATTGTGTTGCTTAAAGCTTTTATTGATGAATGTTATTTATTTTATTTTCAAAGAACCAGAATGTTTGCATCAGAGATGATGCTTATAA
>NZ_BSUN01000006.1:2500-4490 GCF_030161615.1 Demequina litorisediminis | reverse complement strand
TAGCCGACCTGAGAGGGTGACCGGCCACACTGGGACTGAGACACGGCCCAGACTCCTACGGGAGGCAGCAGTAGGGAATCTTCCGCAATGGGCGCAAGCCTGACGGAGCAACGCCGCGTGAGCGAAGAAGGCCTTCGGGTTGTAAAGCTCTGTTGCTCGGGGAGAGCGACAAGGAGAGTGGAAAGCTCCTTGTGAGACGGTACCGAGTGAAAGCCCGGCTAACTACGTGCCAGCAGCCGCGGTAATACGTAGGGGGCAAGCGTTGTCCGGAATCACTGGGCGTAAAGCGTGCGTAGGCGGTTGTGTAAGTCTGAGTGAAAGTCCAGGCTCAACCTTGGGATTGCTTTGGAAACTGCATAACTTGAGTGCTGGAGAGGCAAGGGAATTCCACGTGTAGCGGTGAAATGCGTAGATATGTGGAGGAATACCAGTGGCGAAGGCGCCTTGCTGGACAGTGACTGACGCTGAGGCACGAAAGCGTGGGGAGCAAACAGGATTAGATACCCTGGTAGTCCACGCCGTAAACGATGAGTGCTAGGTGTTGGGGGGACACACCCCAGTGCCGAAGGAAACCCAATAAGCACTCCGCCTGGGGAGTACGGTCGCAAGACTGAAACTCAAAGGAATTGACGGGGGCCCGCACAAGCAGTGGAGCATGTGGTTTAATTCGAAGCAACGCGAAGAACCTTACCAGGGCTTGACATCCCTCTGACCGGGCTAGAGATAGTCCTTCCCTTCGGGGCAGAGGAGACAGGTGGTGCATGGTTGTCGTCAGCTCGTGTCGTGAGATGTTGGGTTAAGTCCCGCAACGAGCGCAACCCTTGACCTGTGTTACCAGCACGTAGTGGTGGGGACTCACAGGTGACTGCCGGCGTAAGTCGGAGGAAGGCGGGGATGACGTCAAATCATCATGCCCTTTATGTCCTGGGCTACACACGTGCTACAATGGGCGGTACAACGGGAAGCGAAGCCGCGAGGTGGAGCGAAACCTAAAAGCCGTTCGTAGTTCGGATTGCAGGCTGCAACTCGCCTGCATGAAGCCGGAATTGCTAGTAATCGCGGATCAGCATGCCGCGGTGAATCCGTTCCCGGGCCTTGTACACACCGCCCGTCACACCACGAGAGTCGGCAACACCCGAAGTCGGTGAGGTAACCTTAGGGAGCCAGCCGCCGAAGGTGGGGTTGATGATTGGGGTGAAGTCGTAACAAGGTAGCCGTATCGGAAGGTGCGGCTGGATCACCTCCTTTCTACGGAGAAACAAGGCTTTTAGGACGTGGGTGTTTAGTTTTGAGGGAGCCAAGCCTCGTATGAGGTGGAAGCAAACCAAAGCGCGTTTCAAGATGGAGGAGTACAAGGCGGGAGGACGATGATGAGTGAGCGTATTTTTGTACGTGAGCAGTCAGAGGACGACCAACGAAGAATCGAACAGATTAGAAGGCGCGGAGTACACTTGGCAACTGAATATGGAACAACCGAATAAGTAAGGGTAACCGTAAATGCGTAACAGGTTAACGAAACCGGATTTATAGATGGAATAATCACGTTTGTGGTAGGAAGTCAAAACGGTGAGTTGAAAGAGCGCACGGAGGATGCCTAGGCGCCAGGAGCCGAAGAAGGACGGGGCGAACACCGAAATGCCACGGGGAGCTGTAAGCGAGCTAGAGCCGTGGATGTCCGAATGGAAACCCACCAGTGTGAAGCGCTGGTACCGTAGACTGAATACATAGGTGTACGGAGGCAACCGAGGGAACTGAAACATCTCAGTACCTCGAGGAAAGAAAGCGAACGCGATTCCGCAAGTAGTGGCGAGCGAAAGCGGAGAAGCCCAAACCGAATGCGAGGTACAGACTGCAGTCGATGGGTATGCGGGTCGGACTGTTGGTGGACCTGCAGGGAGCCAGCAGGAAGCAATGCGTAGGAGAACGGCATGGGAAGGCCGGCCAGAGAGGGTGAGAGCCCCGTAGGCGAAACGGATTGTGGAATGTGCAA
>NZ_BSUN01000005.1 GCF_030161615.1 Demequina litorisediminis | reverse complement strand
AGACCGTTCGGAAATACATGAAGCAGGAGGACTTCTCCCCAAGGCTGCCTGTGCCAGTGTCTAAGCCATCAAGTTGGATCCTACAAACCAACCATTGATGCATGGCTTCTTCAAGATGCTAAAAATCGGTACAAGCAACGTCATACGGGAAGCGAGTATATGACCGACTCGTGAAAAAGTTTCCGAGTTCAACTGTTCGTACCCGACCGTGAACCGATACGTGACCGCATTTCGTCAACGCCAGCACCTTAGTAAGAAGGGCTATCTTGAACTTCAGTGGCATCCTGGAGAGGCTCAGGCTGATTTTGGTGAATGTGATGTGATTGTAAACGGCGTGCGACGCGTTACGAAGTATCTGGTGGTATCTTTCCCGCATAGCAATGCAGGATTTGTTCAGTGCTTTCTCGGTGAAACTGCTGAATGCTTATGCCAAGGATTAATGGACGTCTTTTATCATATTGAGGGTGTTCCGTCACGACTTGTGATTGACAATGCCACAGCAGCCGGCAGGCGAATTGGAGAGCTAGTTCGCCTTACACAGTTGTTTAAGCGATTCCAAGCCCATTTCGGATTTGAGATTACATTCTGCAATCCGAATAGCGGTCATGAAAAAGGAAATGTGGAGAACAAGGTTGGTTACGCTCGGAGAAATTACATGGTTCCCCTACCATCAAAGTGTCATTGCATGAGTGGAACACTGAATTATTCGAACTATGCGATTTGGATAATAGCCGCGAGCACTACAAGAAAGGAGTACCTATCTGCGAGTTGTTTGAGAAGGACAAGGAAGCCATGCGAGCACTCCCAAACGCGCCGTTTGAATCTTGCCGATATGGGCATGTAAAGACCAACGGCTATGGCAAGTTCATACTTGATGGCAAGCACACTTATTCTTCCTCGCCGCTGTATGCAGACCGGGAGATTATTGTCCGGATCGGCGCACATTTCATTGAACCACTTGATGAAGCGGGTGACGTTATCTCTCGCCACGAAAGGGAGTTCGGTACAGAGCGGACAGACACAGTCGACTGGTTAACGATGCTAGATCAATTGATTGTAAAACCAGGAGCATGGCGAAACAGCCTGATGCGTAGCCAAATGTCCTACGAGGTTCGTGATTACATGGATGAGCAGGACAAGAGTGGGTTACGGCAAGCGTTACGCCTCATGAAGGATTTGTCTAACCAATATGGCTTGGACGTTGCGGTGACTTCGATACAGGAAGCAATTGTTCGCAAACGCACACAAGGCATTGAGGTCAATGCAGCAGTTGTTGCGGCTCGGATTGCTCACTACGGTCTGGATACGCCAGGGAGCCTGGACCCGACATGAGCCAGTATGATGTTTTACTACCCGCATTCGGAGGTGAAGTGCATGGACCGCAGTGAGATACGACTAGAAATCTCACAATACTGCCGACAATTAATCCTGAGTCAGAATGCGGTACGGTTATGCGATTTAGAAGCTACGCCAAGACAGGAGGAGTTTCTACAT
>NZ_BSUN01000004.1 GCF_030161615.1 Demequina litorisediminis | reverse complement strand
TAAAACGTCCTACAACCCCAAGATGCAAGCACCTTGGTTTGGGCTCTTCCCGTTTCGCTCGCCGCTACTCAGGGAATCGATCTTTCTTTCTCTTCCTGCAGGTACTAAGATGTTTCAGTTCCCTGCGTCTTCCGCTTGCCTGTTATGTATTTACAGAACAAGCCGCATTCGATCAAAAATGCGGGTTTCCCCATTCGGAAATCTCTGGATCCTAGCTTACTTACAGCTCCCCAGAGCATATCGGCGTTGGTCCCGTCCTTCATCGGCTCCTAGTGCCTGGGCATTCACCGTGTGCCCTTTCTTACTTAACCTGATCCGACCTTCGGTCAGACCGTTCCCGCAGGTATCCTTTGAGCGATCAAAGACCTGCGAGCTTGTTCAACGAAGAAACCATGGGTCATGATTTCCTTCGACTCGGTTGGTGTGTTTCTTTTTCTATCCAGTTTTCCAAGGAACGGACAATCAACGATTATTTCGATCGTTATGGAGCCTAGCGGGATCGACCGCTGACCTCCTGCGTGCAAAGCAGGCGCTCTCCCAGCTGAGCTAAGGCCCCTTGGTAGACCTCTCAAAACTGAACAAAGCGCACAACGCCCCTGTAGATTCCGTAGTATTTCCTTAGAAAGGAGGTGATCCAGCCGCACCTTCCGATACGGCTACCTTGTTACGACTTCACCCCAATCATCGTCCCACCTTCGGCGGCTGGCTCCTTGCGGTTACCTCACCGACTTCGGGTGTTACGAACTCTCGTGGTGTGACGGGCGGTGTGTACAAGGCCCGGGAACGGATTCACCGCGGCATGCTGATCCGCGATTACTAGCGATTCCGGCTTCATGCAGGCGAGTTGCAGCCTGCAATCCGAACTGAGAGAAGCTTTCAGAGATTCGCTCACCTTGCGGCTTGCGCGCTCGTTGTACTCCCCATTGTAGCACGTGTGTAGCCCAGGTCATAAGGGGCATGATGATTTGACGTCATCCCCACCTTCCTCCGGTTTGTCACCGGCAGTCTGACTAGAGTGCCCAACTGAATGCTGGCAACTAGCCATAAGGGTTGCGCTCGTTGCGGGACTTAACCCAACATCTCACGACACGAGCTGACGACAACCATGCACCACCTGTCTCTTTGCCCCGAAGGGAAACCCTATCTCTAGGGCGGTCAAAGGATGTCAAGACCTGGTAAGGTTCTTCGCGTTGCTTCGAATTAAACCACATGCTCCACCGCTTGTGCGGGCCCCCGTCAATTCCTTTGAGTTTCAACCTTGCGGTCGTACTCCCCAGGCGGAGTGCTTAATGCGTTAACTGCAGCACTGAAGGGCGGAAACCCTCCAACACCTAGCACTCATCGTTTACGGCGTGGACTACCAGGGTATCTAATCCTGTTTGCTACCCACGCTTTCGAGCCTCAGCGTCAGTCACAGTCCAGAAGTCGCCTTCGCCACTGGTGTTCCTCCATATATCTACGCATTTCACCGCTACACATGGAATTCCACTTCCTCTTCTGCACTCAAGTTCGCCAGTTTCCAATGCCCCTCCTCGGTTGAGCCGAGGGCTTTCACATCAGACTTAACGAACCGCCTGCGCTCGCTTTACGCCCAATAAATCCGGACAACGCTTGCCACCTACGTATTACCGCGGCTGCTGGCACGTAGTTAGCCGTGGCTTTCTGGTCAGCTACCGTCATAGAAAAAGCATTCCCTCTTCTTCCTGTTCTTGGCTGACAACAGAGCTTTGATCCGAAAACCTTCTTCACTCACGCGGCGTTGCTCGGTCAGGCTTGCGTCCATTGCCGAAGATTCCCTACTGCTGCCTCCCGTAGGAGTCTGGGCCGTGTCTCAGTCCCAGTGTGGCCGATCACCCTCTCAGGTCGGCTATGCATCGTCTTTGGTGAGCCGTTACCTCACCAACTGGCTAATGCACCGCGGGCCCCTCCAGCAGTGACGCTTAAAGCGCCTTTTCCCTTTCTTCCAGGTGGAAAAAAGGACTTATGCGGTATTAGCACCTGTTTCCAAGTGTTATCCCCCGCTGCTGGGTAGGTTCCCCACGTGTTACTCACCCGTCCGCCACTCTGCCACCTCTTCCCC
>NZ_BSUN01000003.1 GCF_030161615.1 Demequina litorisediminis | reverse complement strand
CACGCCCACCAGGTCCTCGCTGTCTCCTTCTTCGTCGTCGTCCAGGTCGTCGAAGTTGGGCTCTTCGTGCCGGTCGAGAACGATCTCCTTCACGACTTCTGGGTCGCCAAAATTCATCAGGGTCATGCCGAGGAAGTCCTCATGCGAGGGAAGGAAAACGTGGTCGATCACTTCGGCGAGGTAGGGAATGCCTGGCGTGTCGTGTTCGTAAAAGGCTCGCCGCGACAGGGCTGAAATGTGGCGTGTGATGGGGTACACCAGGTCGTAGAGCGCGAGAGTGGTCGCCGTCGAACCTTTCAGATACGAGCCTCGAACACCGTCGAGCCAGCCTGAAAGTATCGACTGAATCTCGTCGTCCTCGCTCGTGTAGATCACGTTCGGCACCTGGTCGTAGATCCAGATCATGAACTCGTCAGGTCTGCTCAAGGCTGGCGCGCGGTCGCAAAGCGCAGTCCATTGGGTGTGGGGGTCGGGTTTGACTTCACCGCTGGCGAGCGTGTCCATATAGGCGTAGCGCCCTCCCCCACCCGCATATGCGGTCAGGAACTCGACGGCGTCGCCGTGAAAGGTGCCGGGGTCAATGGACGGCCACTGGTCGCCGTTGCCAGCGGCGAGGTCGCGGACGGCTGCGCAGCCTGCGCGACGCCGTGGTTGTAGCCCCTAACGGGCCGAAACTCGCCGTCGCGAAGTCGCCCGTCAAGGAGGATCGCGACTTTCCCTAGTCGCTCGAAGCCTGATGTAAAGGTGTGGAGGCCAAGGTTGAGGGGGCTTTGACGTCCGAAACGCTCCCTATCCAAATGTCCGCCTTCGTGGGTGCTTGCGCGAGGTGGCGCAGCCCGGTGATGGTGAGTTCGGTCGCGAGCCTGAGTCTCGGCGAGCAGCGGGTCCCAGACGAGGGAGGAGGAGCCGGTCATGGTCGCTATCGCCGTTCGTCGAGGGCCGTGAAGTAATGGTTCTCGGCCGCGTCATTAATGGGGGCGAGTTGGTCAAGTTCCCATGCGCGCCCCTTTGGGGCGCCGCCTGTAGACACGTCGGTCTTGATGGCTTCGCGGACGGCGTGCGTGACGCCTCGGATGAGGCGTGCGCGCTCGTCGAAGGGCAGGCCGGCAGCGGTGCGGCGGACGTCGGAGATGATGCGGTCCACGTCGGGTGACTGGTGAATAGCCATGAGTTGAACCTAGAGGTTAGATGCGTTCACCAACAGGCGTCGCGCACAGAAAGGCGTGCGGCTTTCGCGGTTAGAGGTGGCAGTCGAAGTCGACGTCGTCGACGGTCGCGCCGCGAGGCGCGTTGGCCGGGGCCGGCTCGATGCCGGTCTGGTCGCTGCGCGCTGTGGTGGGTCATGCGCGCAAGGTACCCACGCGGCCCGAGTCGTTTGCCGGGGTCGCGGGCCGGGTGTTCCGGCCCGCGACCGTGGTGGCTAGTCGGTGGTGTAGGTCTGGGTGGCGGTGTGGTCGCCGTTGTTGTGGGTGGTGACGTAGTGGGCTTCGGGCGGGGTGAGGGTGTAGCCGAGGTCTGCCAGGAGCGTGAGGTGTGCGGCGAAGCCGGTGCGGTTCTCGCGCCACACGGTCTTGGACACGCGGTCCTCGTGGCGGGCGATGGTGGCCAGGAGGTGGGTCCGCAGGGTCGCTCCGTCGTTGACGGTGGCCTTGGCGTGGGCTTCTGCGCCGGGCCATGCGCCGTTCTTGACGGCGGCGACGATGCGGACGGCTTCGCGCACGTGCTCTTCGCTGTAGGGGGTGGCGATGTTGAGGGCCAGGAGCGTGGGGATGTGCTTCTTGGGGATGGTGGTGCGGGGGTGAAGCGACTCGGTGAGCCAGGCGCGACGGACACCGTTGGCGGTGTCCCATGCCTTGTTGTTGGCGATCACGCGGCGTCGCTCGGCCTTGTCGTCCTCAGACACCTCGACGGTCTCGGCCTTGGGGTCGTGGGCGCGAGTCTTGGTGCACCAGTGCTGGACGACGGCCTCGCCGTCGTTGGTGACGGTGGGGTAGATGCCGTAGCAGGGCTGGCCGTGGTGCTGGGCGATTTCCTCGTCGGACTTGAGGTGCTTGGACTTACCGTCCCAGCCGGAGGGCCGTTCGGTGATGATGGTCACGCCGGTGTCGGCGGCGATCTTCTCGGCCTGGGCGACGGCTTCGGCCTTCGCGATTGCCTCGCGGGCCTTCCTGAGCACCCAGTCGGGGTTCTGGCCGTCCTCGACCGCGGCGAGGGTGGTGGCGTACAGGTCGGCGTCCTTGGATTCGAGGTCGGCAAGGGCGAGGGCCTGATCGAGCGAGATTTCTCCGGCATGGAGGTAGGCGCGGGTGTCCTCGGGTGCGGCGTGGGCGGCGGCGAGGTTCTTGATGGTGTCGCGCTTGGCGCCGAGTCCCTTGGCGATCGCGGCGGCGGTTGCGCCGGTGTCGAGCATGCCCTGGATGCCGCGTGCGAGTTCGGCATCGGTGAAGCCTGCACGCTGGGTGTTCTCGTGGACCATTGCGGCCGCGATGGTGGCGGCGTCCGCGTCGGGCACGATGTTGACGAGGATTTCGGTAAGCCCGGCGTCGGTGGCGGAGGCGTGGCGGCGGTGTCCGGCGATGATGGTGTAGCCGCCTTCGGGGTCGGGGGTGACGACGAGGGGCTGGATGATTCCGCGGTCCTTGATGGATGCGGTGAGGGTGTCGCGGTTGCCGAGGTCGTAGCGCGGGTTTGCGGGGTTCGGGTGAACCTCGTTGAGCGCGACGGTGGCAAGCGTCATGGCGTGCATGGGTGGTTCCTTTCTCACCCGGTGCGGCCCGCGCGCGGTGTGCGTGACGGTTGGTCACCGCATCGGCTGATAGGGGACCAGATGCCCTCGGAGCGCGAAAGCAGCAACCCCGAAGGGGCCCACCGGGAGGAAGATTCACGGCCGAGCGCAGCGAGGGAAAGGGAATCTCGCCGGACCGGTCAGGCCGGCAGCGCAGCGACGGTTGTGCGCAGCGCGCAGAGGGCAAGAATGGTCCCTCAGCCGATGCTTGAACACCCCACACTGTCGCGGCCGCGCAGCGGACGCGTCCACGAGCGCGCAGCGCTCCCCCACCTTGTCTGGTGGGCCACCAGCCGCAGGCTGGGGTATGCGTGAGGGATCGTGACCCGAAGGGCCAAGACCCGCCCATCCGAAGCGCCGCGCGCGCACGGATGGAAACAGCGGGGCTTGGGTCGCAAAGCGACTAGAGCCCGACCCGAAGGGGCACGCCCACCAGGTCGGGCTCTAGCCACGGCACTCCATCCTGGTGAACTTCAAAGACAGAACGTATTGGCAGGCACTGACCGTGATGATGGCCAGAAGACCCGGGGATGCCGTTGGACGCCCGCAGGGCGTCCGGTCGGCGGGAGGGTGACTGCGCGACCGCTTGCGGTCGCTCCTTTTGGTAGCGCGCTCGCCGGCTAGCGCCGGCGGCGCGGGGGTGGGTTGGGGCGTGTGCCCCCTGCCCTCTTGTGGACGGCCTGAGCCTACGCAAGGGGCTCCACCCGCCCACAAGTGGACAGCGGGACTCTGGGTGACGGTTGTACCCCGCCGACACACACCGGCTCGCAAGGCGGCTGCGCGGCGGTGCCACGTCGACCGGGCACAACCTCTCTGCCGGAGGGCGGGGGGAACGCCGGGGTCGCTACTTCTCGATAGTCGACGCGCCGTCGTTCACAAGGAACTCGCCGATGACAGTCTTCCCGTCCTCGTCATACAGCGGGATCGAGAACACTTTGTCCGCCACGTCGTTGGCACGCGCAGCATCCTCAGGGCTGGACACCTTTACAGGCTCGAGGTCTGCTGATTTGACGAACCCGAGGGTTCCGTCTTCACCCCAGGCCTGAATGAACTCGGGCTCCTTCTCGTCGAGGATGACTTCTCCGAGCCGGGTGTCGTCGTTGCTGACAGTGGGCTGGTGAGTTTCAGCGACAGGAGCCGCGCCAGGCGGCGCAGAGGTACCTAGACCTGAGACGCCAAGTGCAACGCCGATTCCCACTCCACCGACGAGGCCGACCCCGGCGATGAGAATCATTTGAGGAGAGAGCGAGATGTGTCGCATTTTCATCACCTTCACCAAATCACAATCGGGCTTCGGGCCGATTGGTGTGAACGATAGTCACCGCTGTAGTACGCGTACCCAAAGCCGGACCCGCGGTACTCTCCCGACCCACAATCCTTCGCCACGGTTCGCGAAATGATTGTGACGCTCTGTGTTGTAAGGACCCGGCTCGCCGAGCCACAAAGGGCGTTGCCGCGCCAGAGGCGAGCCGACGCCCCCTGCCACCCCGCGGGAGCCGTAGGCGACGACGACACGGTGAGTCCGCCTGATGGCTTCGTGCCATTGCTGTTAGCGGAAGGTCGGGCCTTGTAGTCGTATGCGCCGACGTTCCACACCGTTTCCCAGGCCCCGTACACCACGGCCGCGGTTGCCGCAGTGCCTGTCATGCCGACGAGAATTCCCGCCATGACCGAAATGGCGGCCACTCTCAATTTGGCCGAGTTCGCCGGCTTGGCCGTTTGTGTCATCATGTCCCCCCAGATTGGACTAGATCCCCAACACATGCGCGATGCCCCTTTGCACGCATTTGCAACCTAAGCCCGCACATTCGTGCTGTCAATAGATGCCACACACTCCGCGGTGGCAGCGTTGCCGGACGGTACTTGGTTGGGGGCAGGCGTGGCCCGTCGACATCGTCGTGTCGTCCCGCCACCATGAGGGCCATGCTGACGTTCCAGTACACCGATCGGGATGCTCGCTCGAGATCTCTTGATGCGCTGGCGCGCGCTTGTCGCGTGCTGGAAGCGCAGCCGGGGATCACCATGAAGGCTCTCGCCCGGCATGCGAGGACCGACGTCGAGACGCTGGCGAGGGTGTTGGGTCCGGATTTGGTGGCGTTTGCTCGTCACAGCGCGCACACACCCGCGCCTGAGCGGCGCAAGACACGGGCGTGGACTGACGCGCGCCTGCGTGAAGCGCTGCGTAAGGCGGCGGTGGTTCTTGATGGTGATGTGCGTGAGGCCCGCTATCGAAATCTCGCGACGCGGCCGGGTGCCTCTGCCCCGTCGAGCCAGACGATCATTCGACGTTTCGGCTCATGGAATGCCGCGCTCGAGTCCGCGGGAGTGGGCACTGTGCAGCCTCTACGTACTATGACAAGTGGACGCTGGAGTTGTGCGCCGATGTGGTGGCGGAGTTCATCGCTGAGACGGGGTCGACGTCGGGCTCGCAGTATCGGGAGTGGGCTGCGGGGCGCGAGGATTGTCCCTCTGTCGCGACGATCGAGAAGGTGGGGTTGTGGCACGAGGTTGTGAACCGGGCTTTGCCGATGCTCGTGGTGCCTGATCTGCACGCGCAGTATGTGGCACGGTTGCGGGCCGAGCATGCGAGCCGGAGGCGTGCGATCTCGAGTCGTTCGTGGCGGACGGCGCGGAGAAAGGCCTGAGGCCGCCGGAGCCAGAAAGGAATTGGTGTCGGCGGCCTCAGGTGAGTGACCGGTGTGGTGGCGACCAAACCACCATGCCGGCACGGTGCCCTGTGCGGGAGTCGAACCCGCGGCGTCAGGAAAGGGGGCTAACCCGACGCGCCGGCTCCTGGGGGAGCCTCAGGGCTTGCGATCATCTTGCACGATCGGCGTAGGTGTTGCCAGAGCGGCGTAGCGCGTCCGCGGGCGTGCCATTTGAGAAGTCTGGGGCGGCGCCGGTCATGGGCAGGCGGGCGTGGTCGTGGGCGTGAGACTTGACCTCATCGCCGAGTTCATTCCACCGGTCCCGTCCGACGAGCACGACGTCGCACGTGGCACCGCGGGCGGCCACGAAACTACGCGCTGCCTCGAGGTAGTTGTCGCGGTAGGCGAGAAGGTCCGCTTCCCACAGGCTCGGCCATGCGGGTCAGCGCCCGGTAGGCCGCGTTGGTCTGCTCCTCGGTGGCGTTCTCGTCAAACGTCACGGCCTCGAGGCTCGTCGACCTGCTCGGAGTAGAGGTCAGTAAGCCCGAAGATCTCAAACTCCTCTTCCTCGTCGAATGCGATCTGGACTGGCTCGGTGCGGTACGGCAGGAGGGTGCCGGGCTCGGCGCCCGCGGTGGAGTTCACGATGTTGCGCACGTAGTCGGCTTCCCACGAGCCGGAGCGTCCTGCAAGCAGGTCCTCCACTCCCCCGATGTTCGCGGCCACCGTCGTCAAGACGTGGCACGCGATCTCGGCGAAGTCGACGGGCTCGACCTTCTCGTGCTCGGTGCCTGCGCCCCTGACACGGGTCTGACGGGCCGCGGCCGTGAGCGCGGTGATCGCCGCTTCCACGGGATTGGCGGACTCCGTGGGGCCGCTATCGGTGTTGACCATACGTGTGGCTCCTAGGTGCGGTCGACGTGCTTTGCGAGCACCGTAGCGGCGAGGGCTGACCTCGACGGGGCGCCGACCTTGTCGGCGATCGCGTCGAGGTAGTCGCGCTGCGCAACGGTGAGGCGGAACTGACGCTGGATGCCGGAGCCGGATCGCTTGACCTTGACAGCCCGGGGCATCTGTCCAGGGACGAGGCTCGGCGCGGTCGTACCTGCGAAGTGCTCGGTGAGGCTCTCGACGTCGACGGCGTCGAATGCTTCCACCAGGAGGTCGGCGTAGGTCGTGTCGCGTTCCTTGCGGATCGCGGTCAGCCGCTCGAGGAGGTCGGGCTCGAGGTAGATACCGACGTTCACGATCGTCTCGTTGTCGACGCTCTGGGAGACGGGTGTGGCCGCCTTCTTGGGTGTTGTAGCGGGCTTAGCCTGCTTGGGCTCGGCGCTCGGCTTCACGGGCACCGGTTCCGACGGTGCGGGTGTGGCTGCATCCGCCGGCTGAGGGGCCTTGGGCGTCAGGAGACCCGAGAGAGCCTGGCCGCGGTCCTTGCCTGAGAATGCGCCTTCGAGGCTGGCACGCTGGGGGGCTTGGCGTTCGGGGCTCATGCGGGGATCTCCTTGCTTTCGAGCCTCAGCGATGCGCTTGAGCAGTTCGCGGGTGAAGTCTTGGTAGTCGTTGGCGAGGCTGGTGGCGTTGCTGACGAACAGTCCTTCGCCGGGCTTCTCGCCTGCGCGCAGCGCTGCGAGGCGTGCGCTGCGGTCCTCCGAGACGGCGTCCTCGAGTTCGTGGACGAGACGGCCGTGACGGCGGGCGTCGACGGCCGCGGATTCGAGGTGCCGGATAGGCGTGTCGAAGATGGGAGCGGCGGCACCAACGACCTGGGCGATGGTGTCACGCACTGATCGCTCGAGGCGGCGGGAGCGTGATCCCATGCCGAACAGCAGCACTCCGGCGAGCCTCAAGGTCGGGGTTGGTGTCGCGTGCGGCAATGAACCGCTCAGCGACTCGCTCGAGGCCGTCAATGCTGGCGTCGTCCGACCTGGTCGGGATGACCACCGCGGCGGCACAGCCGAACGCGGCCTCGACGAGCATCTTCTCCCCCGGCGGGGTGTCGATCAGGATGAGGTCGTAGTTACCCGCGATGGACGCGAGCGACTGGTTGAGGTTCTTGGACAGACCCGGCTCGCCGCGCATCGCGCGGGACATTGCCATGGCGGTGAGGTCGGCGATGTCTGGCCCGCCGGGGACCACGTCAAGCCCTCCACGCACGTCCTTAACGATCGGTGGCGTGGCCCCGGCCATGAGTGCCATCAGGAGGTCGTTGCCACTCCCCCGCTCCATGCCGAGGTCGCGAGCCACGTTGCCCTGGGGATCCAGGTCCACGAGCAGAACCCTCAGCCCGGACGCCGCGGCGAGGCCCGCCACGTTGCAGGCAACGGACGTCTTACCGACGCCACCCTTGCCCTGAGCAACAACCACACTGCGTGCAATAGCCATAACCATTCCTCCTGTGTGAAACCACACTAGTAGCCGTATGTGAGAGCGTGCGTTGCGCCACGCCCTGTCTAACGTTTACTACCGTACCATAGTTCACACGTTACGCCATGCCATAACGCTAGCCATACGTCATAGATGGGGAAACGTAGAGCCGAACGTGTGGCGTCACGTCGGTCTGCCTATGTGGATGCACCTGTGGCGTCACGCGTTCACACGGGCGTGACGTCATAGGTGTCATGATCCACGAGTTCGTCTCGGCCGGCGCCGAACATGGCTGGCCCGATGGCGAGGTTGTGTCCCGCGGCGGTGGCGTGGAGCCTGGTGCCGCGTGCGCTGTGTCCCGGAGGCGGGGGAGGGGCTGCCCACTGAGCCAAAGACCAACAGGGGCTCTCCAACGCGCACGGACTGTGCAAGGTGGAACGCGAGGCTGTCGTAGGCGTTGACGGTGAACCACTCGGCTGGTGCAGGCGTCCATCCGTCGTCGCTAGCGTTCTTGATGCGGGGTGTCACGACGAGGTCGAAGGTCACGGTGTCGTCGTCGAGGACGGGCGCGGTGGCGACCCAGCCCATGATTGGGAAGGTTCCCTCGGTGGGGACGGTGAAGGTGTTCATTGTGGTGGAATCCGTTCCATGAAGTGCCGTTGGCATCCGTGCCGTGGCGAAAGATTGTGCACTTTCACGGTAGGGATCGGGGTGTTACGGGTGTTAACCGGTGTGACATGACTCGCAGGCGATTCCAGGGCAAATCAGACATACGGCGAGCCCGTAGGGACGTATGTCCTAACGCTTGGGCACTCACGACCGGGCTCCTTTGAACGCGCCAGCCGCGCGCAGGCTTGAGGTAGTAGTCGCGGCCGTAGCCCGCGGGGGCTGTTGCCCGTTCGTGGAGGAGCCTGGATCCGTTCGTGCTCGCGCTGTGCGGCGCGCTCGGCGGCCGCGTTGCGCCGACGGTGTTCGGCTGCGCGTCGACGAGCGCCAGGTGACGCCAGGGGAGTGCCGTGGCTATCGCGCCAGGGGTCGAATACTCGAGCGATCCATGCGGTGCCGTGCACGATGCCGTAGAGCCCTGAGTGTGGGCGGGCTTCGTTCCTGGGAGTCCAGTCGAGCATGTGAACGATGTCGGTGGCGTCGTAGCCGGCGTCGACGAACTCACGAATCGCGGCCCGCAGCGCTTTGAACGTCAGCCCTTTGACGCGCATCAACTCAGGTCGCAGTTGGGTGACCTCGAGCGCGACCTTGTCACGGCTTGTCCGGGACAATCTCCTGGGCCCAAGCCGAACTGTGCGCGTGTATCTAGGGTGATTGGCACGTGACCAGCGGCCGAATAGGCCGCTCGGAATAGATTCTGGGCCGCGAAGCGGCTCCATCATGCTTGAAACCTCGTGCGCGCGTGCGTGGGTTTTACCTACTCCTGGTGGCCAGGAGGGGGTGACAACCTTCTCCACAACCGACCGCATGAACTGTGTGAAAGTGCGGCGAGCGGTGCACGGCCGCGTGCGCAGCCTTCGAGGGGTCGCGGGGCACCACCAGGAGGTAGACGACGCGCAAAGCGCCCTCGTCAGAGCCTCCGTAGCCTGCTGAACGGCCCGCAGACAGGGCCATGACGAAACCGGCCGCCTCAAGGGCGCGTAGGTAGCGTGTGACGGTCCTTCCGCTGACGCCGAGGCGGCGTGCGAGATAGGCGTGGCCGGGGCTTGTGGTGCCCGTACGGTCACGTTCTGACGCTGCGAGGGCTCTGGCCGGCTCGAGGACCATGTCGCGCTTGGAGCGGCCCTTCCTGGACGTCTGAGAGGCATCGAGGCTGTCGATGAAGGCTGACTCTTCGAGCGCCTCGATCCACCCGGCGCGGGTCGCGGGCCTGGTGAGGTCGTCCTCGAGCGTCACTGCGCGGCTCACGGCGGCCTCGTGGCCACGGTCGGAGGCTTTGAGGCCCCGGATGGGGCGGGAGCGGTGATAGGAGCGTGCTGCGCGGCGTTTGAGGACGCGCCAGCGGGCTTGCTGTGCGTCGTTGCACAGATGCCACGCAGGAAGGCTGGGAGCGGCTTGTGGGGCCGTGGTCGCGGCCGCGGGTGCCGGCTGTCCGAGGGAGCGGGCGATCGCGTATTGGATCGCGGCCGCGTGAGAGCGCACCGGGAGCGCGGCGAGGGCCGCTAGCGGGTCCGCTTGAGCGGTCGCCAAGGAGGGCAGAGGGTCGTCGAGGACACGCCACAAAGTGCGTGAAGATGCAGGTAGATCACCTGTTTTTGGGTGTGTTCGACTAAACCCCGTGTGGGGGCCTACTATGGGACTACTCCTAACTAACCGTTAGAAAAGGCTCGCTCCTCCAGTCGCCAAACATCGGGAGCGGGCTTTTCGCTTTCCCGGGGGCTGTTACCCGCCGGTCGACCTCACCTTGAGTTGGAGGTCACTGGGCTCATAGGGTCGCCACCACGCACGCACGGTGCAGGTAGGGCTATCCATAGGGGCACCCTAGGGGCGGCAAACTCTCCCACGCCGTAGGCGCGACGCGAGAAGTTGTCATTTGCCACTAGGACGCCTGGCAGCCGTAATACTCGACCTTGACCTGAGTCTCGTTCGCCTGCGTCACCACCGTCTTGGTGTTCCCAAGGCTTCTGGTAGTAGTTCGCCTGGCTGATGAGCGTGTCCCTGTTGTCGGCAGTGATCGACTTGAGGAACGAGCACGCCCCGCTGCCAGGGTTGTCCTTGATGCGCGCACGCACGTCCGAGGCAATGGCGCAACCCTTTCCACTTCCCGTGGGGCTGCCATCGGCAAGGCTGCCACATGGACTCTCCGTCGCACTTGGACCAGGACATCACGGGGTCTTTGGGCGCGGGGGAGTGGTCTCCGCGGGCTTGGGCTTGGGCTCCGTGGTCTTCTCTGGCGTCGACGAGCCAGACGAGCTCGACGAGCCAGAGGAAGATGAGCCCTTGGAGCCTGCTCGACGAGCCAGAAGATGATCCAGGCGCGGAACTCGAGGACTTAGACGATCCAGACGAACTTGAGGAACCGCCTGGCGAGGCCGCGGCGGCCTTGCCGTCGTCGGTAGACGAGCCGGCCTCCTCGGCCTCAGCCTTGGCCTTTTCGTCTTTCCAGGCCTGGTGAGACTTCGACAGCGCCGCGGTCAGCGGTGCGAGGCTCGTCGATCGCGGCTTCGAGGTCCTTGGTATGCGCGGAGATCTCCGTAGCATCCGCATCATCAGAGAGCGCATCGGCGATCGTGTCGCCTGCGCTGAGATGCTTGGTGACAGCAGTGACAGTCGCAGGCTTCTTGACGTCCTCGCCTACGTCCTTGACCAGCGTGCGAGCCTTCTCGCTTGCCTCATCCCACTGGGAGACGACGTCTTCCCACGTGGTGCGCGCGTCGTCGTGCACCCACGCGGCAGTCGCGGTCTCGAACTCGTCGGTCGCGCCCTCAAGCGTGCTCGCAGCGTCGAGCCTCGCCTGCGCCGCGCCTTCGAGCGCGGTTGTACGGGCGGAGGCAGAGCCACCGCCGTCGCAGGCTTCCTCGAGCAAGCCACGCGCAATCGCGAGCGTGCTCTCGAGTTCCGCGGCGTCCACCGTGGTGTCGGCGCCGGCCTTCGCCGCCTCGGCGGCGCGGCCAGCGAGCGTCGCAAGGTCACTCGCCGCCGCAGTACACGCGTCGAGCGCGGCCGCCGCGTCAGCCTCGGCAGCCCGGTGCGCGCCCCACGCGACCCCACCACCCGCAAATGCCAGGACGCCCGTGGCCGCGGCGGCGACCAAGGCAACCCTTCGGCGGGTGAGCCTGGGCTTAGGAGCCGGGCTTGTTTCAGAGTTGTTTGAGGTCACGGCGATGCTCCCTTCCTTTGGACGCCGCAGGAGGGGACAGATCGGTTGATGTGACTAAGAGTTAAGCGCTTGAGACGCCTCGACGGCGCCACACGCGTCGGACTGGCCACCATGCTCGCCGCCGTCGGCATCCTCGACGACGCCGTGAGCCCAGCGGCCGAGATCACGCACAGCGCTTTCGATGGCGTCGTGGCTGGCGACGTACCGAATCGGAACTCGAGGTCGACGCTGACCCTGTGGTGGATCCGATTTGACCAGCCCATCCGTGGTGAGCCCTTCAAGCGCCGAGTAGGCACGGCTCCGGCTCGCGTTGATGTCTTCCATGACCTCGTTGACGGTCGCGCCTTGTGGGCCACGCAGGGCAACGGCGCGCAACACATCAAGGCCGGCTCTTGTCGACAGGTGTCCAGCCTGCAGGGGTCCACGGCGGCACTTTCGGTAGTCCTTCCATCGCCCCAGGCATGTGTCCAGGGTAGCGGTTCATTCAGAATCACGAATAGACTCTAACACGGTTACTCGCTCTGATGTAGTGAGAAACTACATCAAACTTTTTTCAGTCTCTATCGCACGGAGGTCAACGTGAGATCAGTGCACAGAGCCTTGGGCGGCACTCCTGGTTGCCTTGCTGGTGGGAGCCGCCGCAGTAACGGCCACACCGCAGCCCGCTCAGGCATACGAAACAACCAACGGGTGGACGAACGGCTCGGGACAGCAACGCGGCTCTGGTGCCGGCGTTGTGTTGTCTGAGTTCTGGTCCTACGGCGATAGCGCAGCGTGGCGTCAGAAGTGGTTGGGCGGCCTGAATCCGAATGTGGTGGGCAATCGTCCGTCGGGAACTACGGGCAAGGTGTGGTGTATCGAGGCTGGCGCTGATCTCGAGACAGGCGCTTCGTACTCGTGGTCGTCGAACAGGCTCGGCGCGGCTGCGCTACCTGCTGTGGCTTGGCAATAACGGTTGGGACACTCCCACGGGTGCGGCCGCTGTGCAGTACCTGTTGTGGGCAGATGAGTTCTCCGGGAGCGGGGATAACGCGTCGTTGGCCTCACGCGTGTGGAACCATTCCGATTTCCCTCAGGCCTCCAAGAACCTTGTGAGCAAGTTCAGGGGGCTTTCTCAGTGGAACAACACGACATCGGCACTCAAGGCCAACCCCGTGACGAACTCGAGCCCGATGCGAGGAACCCTCTCAGGCGTAGGGGTGAAGGACGCGTGGGGGGACCACCTATCGGGGATCTCGTACACAGTCCGCATCGAAGGACCGGCAACCTTTGATGAGTCGGGAGGCCGGTTCGCGTATGGAACTACAACGACCTCCGCTCGGTCAGGCGTGCACGCGTGGACCGCGACGGGCACCGGTGATGTCTCGTTCACGATTCGCTATCACGACGCAGCACCGGCAAGTTCGGCGCCGGTCGGTACGGCCAGCCCTCAGGATGTTGTGATCTCGGGCGCCAACACTGACCTCACCTACTCAGACCCGGCGACGGCCGTGTTTGTTCCTTTCCAGCCTGAGGGCGTTTCGCGTGTGCAGGCGGCTCGGGTTGACGTTGGCGACACGTTGACGGACACGTTCACCACTCAGGCGTCGGGTTCTCAGACGTGGCCGATTCTTGAAGAGGCTGGCTTCCCGTACGTTCCGGCGCGGTGGGAGGCGAGTCTGTACTTCCACGGCCGTTCGGAGCCGTCGCAGCGGGGCACGGTCCCGAGTGGAGCGGAGCCTGGTCGGCACACGAACGATTACCGGCACTGAGGGTCGGGGGAGCGGTTGACCGCGACCATCGGGACCGCGACGAAGGCCGGCTACTACGTGTGGGTGTGGCGCTTCGATGCGAGCGAGCAACCGTCCGCGTATCGCAAATACTTCACTGGGGACTGGGCGGATGACTATGGCATCCCGGCCGAGACTTCGGTGGCACAGGCGTTCCAGCCTGGCGGCACGTCGAGCGTGCAGCGTTCGGTGGTCGCCGTGGGTGACGAGCCTGGTGGACACGTTCACGACGTCGACGCGTTCCGGGGGAGCGCTGGTGACGAACTCGTGGCTTCGGCGTAGTGGTTCACCGGTGCCTGTGACGTGGGACGTGAGCGTTTACTATCACGGCGTCACGGCGCCGTCCTCGACGTCGGCGAGCCCGCCGGCCCGGGCAGAATTGGTGGGCACGGCACGCGTCACGGGGACCAACGGCAGCGGCCAGCGGCTCACGGCTCAGATCGGGACCGCGACGAAGGCCGGCTACTACGTGTGGGTGTGGTCGTTTGATCGCGAGTCACAGCCCGCGGTGAACCGTCCCTATCTTGCTGAGGGGAGCGACTGGGCTGATCGTTACGGCCTGGCCGATGAGACTGCGCGGGCGCGGGCGTTCCAGCCCGGCGGCACGTCGAAGGTGCTTGAGCCCATCGTGTCGGTCGGCGATCGCCTGGTGGACACGTTCACGACGTCGACGCGTTCCGGGGGAGCGCTGGTGACGAACTCGTGGCTCACTACTCCTGGTGGAACCCCTGTGCCGGCGACGTGGGACGTGACGGTGTACTACGCCGGCATGGAACCGCCTGCACGGCAGAACTCGGTGCCGTCGAGCGCTGAACGTGTGCGCAGTGCGAAGGTCACGGGCAGCGGTGGCTCTGGTGAACTGTTGTCGGTCGATCTTGGCGCGGCCGCGAAGGCTGGCTATTACGTGTGGGTGTGGGAGTTCAACGTTTCCTCGCAGCCTGCGCGCTGGCAGCCCTATTTCGCGGGTGACTGGGCTGACCAGTATGGCCTCACTGATGAAACGATCACCTCGCGTGCTTTCCAGCCCGCGGGTGTCTCGCAGGTCGTGGAGCCTGAGGTTGCGGTCGGTGACGTGTTGGCTGACACGTTCACCACGGCGACGCAGCCTGGCGGCCCGCTCGTCGTCGACGAGTGGCTGACGGACACCACCGGCACCCCGTTGCCGGTGACGTGGGACGTCACGCTCTACTTCCACGGCACCACACCGCCGGTCGACCCGACGATCGACGTCGACGCCGGCGATGACGAGTCGGCCGGTGAACCGGCTCCCGACGTGGATGGGTCGGCGCCGCCGGAGAGTGTGCCGGCAGTCCCCCTCGAGCCTGCAACGCCCACACCTGTAGTGGTGGGCCAGACCCAGGTAACGGGTACGGGCGGGGCCGGTGAGGTCCTGACCGTGGAGTTGGGCACGGCAACGAAGGCTGGCTATTACGTGTGGGTGTGGGAGTTCAACGTTTCCTCGCAGCCTGCGCGCTGGCAGCCCTATTTCGCGGGTGACTGGGCTGACCAGTATGGCCTCACTGATGAAACGATCACCTCGCGTGCTTTCCAGCCCGCGGGTGTCTCGCAGGTCGTGGAGCCTGAGGTTGCGGTCGGTGACGTGTTGGCTGACACGTTCACCACGGCGACGCAGCCTGGCGGCCCGCTCGTCGTCGACGAGTGGCTGACGGACACCACCGGCACCCCGTTGCCGGTGACGTGGGACGTCACGCTCTACTTCCACGGCACCACACCGCCGGTCGACCCCGTGAAGGCGGGGGAGTCACCGAATCCGGCGCCGAGCGTGTCGCTGTCCCCTGAGGACGTTGGCAGCGCGGTCGAGTCTGACTCGAGCGTGGAGCCCGTCGAGATGGGCGACCTGGTCGCGGAGACTCAGGTGACCGGTACCGGCGGGGCCGGTGAGGTCCTGACCGTGGAGCCGGGGACCGCGACGAAGGCCGGCTACTACGTGTGGGTCTGGGCTTTCCATGTGGAAACGCAGCCCGAGGAGTTGCGCGCGTACTTCGCGGGTGACTGGGCTGACCAGTATGGCCTCACCGATGAAACGACGACGTCGAAGGCGTTCCAGCCCGCGGGTGTCTCGCAGGTCGTGGAGCCTGAGGTTGCGGTCGGTGACGTGTTGGCTGACACGTTCACCACGGCGACGCAGCCTGGCGGCCCGCTCGTCGTCGACGAGTGGCTGACGGACACCACCGGCACCCCGTTGCCGGTGACGTGGGACGTCACGCTCTACTTCCACGGCACCACACCGCCGGAGCCCCCGGCACCGTCAGCGGTGGCGACGTCTACCGTGTGGACTCCGCCGCTGGTGCTTCCTGGCGCTGCCCCCAAGGGTGCGCTGCAGGTGGGCCAGACCCAGGTGACGGGCAAGGGCGGGGCCGGTGAGGTCCTGACCGTGGAGCCTGGGCACCGCGACGAAGGCCGGCTACTACGTGTGGGTCTGGGCTTTCCACGTGGAAACGCAGCCCGAGGAGTTGCGCGCCTACTTCGCGGGTGACTGGGCCGATGAATACGGCCTGCTCAACGAAACGACGACGGCCAAGGCGTTCCAGCCCGCGGGCGTTTCAAGGGTTCCGAACCGTGAAGTCATCGTGGGCGACACTCTGTCGGACACGTTCCTCACGTCCGCGGCCGAGGGTGACGCGCTCGTGGACGACGAGTGGCTCACCGGCGCCGACGGAGATCCCGTCCCGGTGACGTGGGACGTTGACCTGTACTACGCAGGCGACGAGGCACCCGCCAAGCCGACTGCTGACGTGCCGAAGGGCGTTGAGCCGGTCGCGTCCACTCAGGTGGTCGCGTCCAAGGGCGCTGGCGAGCGCCTGTACGTCGAGCTCGGAGTGGCAGAGAAGCCTGGGGTCTACGTGTGGGTGTGGTCGTTCAGGTTGAACTCTCAGCCCGAGGAGCCTGCGCGCCTACTTCGACGGTGAGTTTGCTGACGAGTACGGCCTCGAGGAAGAAACGACGACGGCCTCGCCGCCGCCACCGCCGTGGCTGTCGCGCACGGGAGTCACAGTCGGATGGCTGCTCGCGGCCGCGGCCGCGGGTCTCCTCATCGTCGGGGGCGCTGCCATGCTGCGTTCCAACTCCCGTCGCAGGTAAGGGATGAACGCCGAGAGGGGGCGAGCCCGCATGGGCTTGCCCCCTCTCGTGTGTACGGATCTAGGCGGGCTTGCGGCCGCCGCTGGCCTCGAGCCTGTGCCTTGAGGTCATCGCGGATGATGCGCCACTGGCCGCCACCGGGAAGCCGCACGGCTGGCACCTTCCCCTCACGAACCCACACGCCCACGCGGCTCTTCTCGATGCAAAGCATCTCGGCGACTTCGGCCAGGGGCAGAAGCGCTGCGCGATCACGGAACAACTCATCTAGTCCTGCACTCACGAGCGGGCCTCGTCCTTCATCACTAGTGACTCCTGTCGCGAATGAAACGGAAAATATGAATGATGCGGGAAATGCGCGTGATGCTAAAGATTGGACATTTGAGAAATGTCCATAAACGCATTCGTTTAGTAACATTACAGCAGGTAGTCGGGCACTTGGGCCCGCCTAGTTTCGCTGAGGGAACTTGTCTTGCGTCCACATATGAATGGGGCCGTAGTGGCGCATTCTGTGTGCGCCGGAACGCCTAATCCACACTTCGAGTCTGGGTCGCGTGCAGCATGTGCGCCGCGGTCCGTGGTCCCACGTCGCCGTGGTGACCCTCCACAGACGCACCCGCCCCAGCGCGGGATGCGGGACTCATTGCCCTGAGTCCTATCTCTCACACACCGGCGGTGGCCCGCTGCAACCAGTAGCGGGCCACCCCACCGGATGAGAGCACCGAGGGCAGATCACGAGAGAGCAGGAGTTACGGGCAATGAAGTACACGGGGGATAGTCGTCACATCGTGGCGGCGCGGAGCGCACACCATGGCTGAGGGCGGTCGCGGCGGGCTCGCCGCTGCGGGCGTTGTCGCGGTGTTCGTCGCCCCGATCTTTCTGGTGCTCGGCCTCGCAGTCATTGGCGAACTCGGATGCAGACGCGGCCAACGTGTGCGTCGCGCAACCTTCCCCTTCACCGTCGACGTCGTCGACGGCTGTGGTCGACGAGACGTGCACCACGTCGCAGGTGTCGCTCAGCGGATGGGCGCACCCGACCATCCCGACAGCGCGCGTCACATCGTCGTTTAGCCCTTCTCGTTTCCACCCAACCCTGCACATTTGGCGCGCGCACCTGGGCACGGACTACTCGGCCGGCTCCTGTGGTGAAGCGATCTACGCGGCCCACGACGGAACGGTGACCTTCGCTGGCATGTCCGGCAGGCTGGGCATGGTGTCGATTGACCACGGCAACGGCGTTCGCACTCGGTACTTACACATGACGCGAGCCGGGATCTTCGTCGACGTCGGGGATGAAGTGGCCGCGGGACAGCAGATCGCGATCAGCGGGTCTACCGGCAACTCGACCGGATGCCACCTCCACTTCGAGGTCTGGGTGGGGGACAAGGCCATCGACCCGGTGCCGTTCCTCGCCGGCCGCTTGGACGGTGACCCGGCATGAGGATTCTCGTTGCCAAGTGGCCAACGGTCACCGCGCAGGTGAACGACAACGCCAGGGCGGTCGTGTGGACGTCGACGGCCGCGGAGAACCTGAAGGCGTACAACCTTGAGCGAACTCGTGCAGGTGTCCTCACCCGCACCGTCCAGGTCGCGATCCAACTAGGTCGAGCGGTGGCACTCAACGTGACCGACCCTGACGGCGAATGGCACCTCGCCGTCACACCCGCGGGCATCGTCGTGGAGCACACACTGGGTGAGCCTTACGTCGACGTCGACGACGACTTGATGCCCGTCAAGGGGCCGTGCCGACAGTGCAACACCCCGTGTGCCATCACGGCGGCCTCGTGCTCGACGTGCCGGGTCGAGGCGCCGACGAGCGCCGCTGAGGGGCTGCAACTGCTCAACCCGAGCGCATGGAGCCACGCATGAGCGACGCCGCGAACAATCCGTGGATCTCCAAGCGCGCCACGGCGATCATCACGACGCCACCTGTGGCCGTCCGTGCACGCCGTGAGGTGTCGCTGCAGGCGGGCGTGGTGCCACCTGAGGCGATCGACCGCCTCGAGGTGCGCGACGTCGCCCCGGGACGTGCGGTCTGGTGGGTCGGCGCTCATGGCGGGGCAGGCGAGAGCACGCTCGCCGCGCTCGGCGGCCAGGACGCGCACCACTGCTGGCCTCGACCCACCGATGGGTCGATCGCACGCGTGGCCCTCGTTGCTCGGACCAACTATCAGGGCCTCACACGTCTCATGGCGGCGCTGCGCCAGTACGCCGCCGGCGAGCTGCCCTTCGTCCACCTCGAGGCCGCGGTACTCAACGCCGACCAGCCGGGCCGACTCCCGAAGGAGCCTGCGCGATCTGAGGCGGCACGCCACCGGCGCCGCACCCGACGTGTGGCCCATCCCCTATGTGCCCGAATGGCGCCTCGGCGCCGTGACGGGACGCAACCAGCCGCGCGAGCCTGCGGCTTCTGCTGGAACACCTGACACAAGGAGAAAACCCATGAACGCACTCACCATGAAGTTCATCGAGTCGACGACCAGCCCTGCTCTTCCTGACCCGGCCGCGTCGCGCCCCCGGGCTTCGAATTCGTGGACACCCTGCTCGCATGGATGAAGTGGGGCGGCCTCATCGCGGCCGTGTTCGCCCTCATCGCGGCGGCGGTCATGCTGATGATTAACCAGCGTCCCGGCGCCACCCAGGAGGGCGTGGGCGCCATCGGCAAGACCCTCATTGCGGTCATCATCATCGGTGCCGCATCGTCCATCGTCGGCTTCATCGCATGAGCACACGCTCGCTCGTGCTGGCTGGGGCTACCGCGGCCGCGGTGGCCCTGGCTGGCTGCTCCGGTCAGAGCGAAGGAATCGTGACCCAGGCACCGGCGACACCGAACGCTGTCGCCTCGTCGGAGTCGTCGCCTGGCGCTTCCCCTTCACCCTCGACGGCACCGACCGTGCTCACCGAGGAAGAAACCGAGTCCGATTCGGTGTGCGGCCTGGGCGGCGTGGAGATGACGGGAACAGTCCTCGAGCCGTTCGACGTCTCCGAGTTGCACGTTGGCACCTTCCCGCTATGGAGGCTCGCCTGAGTACGGGCCGGGCGCTCAGGACCCGTCTGGCTTCTACTACTGCTTCCAGCACAGCCCCGAGGGCGCCGTGCTAGCAGCGATGGCGTACTCAATCCAGGGATCGGCTTTGGTCGACGACGCCTTCTACGCCTACAACGAATACGCCGCGGGACCCGGTCCCGACGCGAACGCTCCGGGCACTGAGACCGACATGGTGCAGAGGAAGGAAATCCTCACAGACTTTCGCGCGAACCCATTGGGTGTGCGGGTGCTGCAGTACGACGGCGAACGCGCCTGGATTGACGTCGCGATCGAGAGCTCGTACCAGGGCACCATCACCCAGCAAGCGGGGATGCTGCCGCTCGTGTGGAGCGACGGCGACTGGAAGATTGAAGCCGACACGTCCAAGGTGACCTCCGGCGCGATCTCGTCCCTCGACGGCTACGTGCTGTTCACACCCACCACGAACGCGCAGTAGGCGTCATGGATATCCCAGGACTTGGCTGGCTGACCGGCCCCGTCGCCGATGCCCTGACGGGCTCGGTGTTCGCCGAGATCGCCGAAATGACTCAGGAAGCACTTGGTGTCGCCGTGGGCTCGGTCGGCACAGCGTGGGTACACATCGGTGTGCCCGTGCTGTCGTCAAGTCCCGGGGCGAAGACCCCTGGCGTGATGGACGCGGCAGGGGTGAGTAGCACCTATCCCGTCCTGGACTGGGTGGCATGGGGCGGTGCCGTCCTCGCGGTGCTGGCCCTGATCTGCCTCGCAATGCTCATGATGAGGAGTTCTCGGGCTGGCGATGGCGCTATGGCGATCGGGCGCATGGGTGCCGTGCTCGTGGCAGTGGGCCTTCTGGGTGCAGCGGGCCCGATCGCACGCGCAGTCGTCGGCAGGGGACCACGTGGAGTCGCGGGCGCAGCGGCTTTCATCCAGTCGAGCCTGTGGGGCTGGCTGCTAGTCCTCGTCCTCCTGTCAGTGATGGTGGGGGCCATCCGAATCATCATCGACCAAAGGATGGAGCCCGCGAAGGACCTCCTGCGCTCCATCCTCACCCTCATCACCGTGACCGCGGTGGGCACCACGATGATCGGCTTGCTGATCGCAGCCACCGACAAGTTCTCAGTGTGGATCCTTTCGCGCTCACTCGAGTGCAACGCCGCGGACGCTTCATGCTTCGGCGAAGGCCTCACCAGTCTTCTCGTGATCGGTGGCCCCGCGACCATGGGCGGCGGACTGGGCATGCTCCTGGTCATCATCATGGGCCTGCTGGCGGTCTGCGCCACTCTCCTACAGATCGTGCTTCTGGTCGCTCGAGGAGCAATGCTCGTCGTCCTGACCGGCGTGCTGCCCCTCACCGCATCGTTTACGAACACGGGGATGGGGAGGACCTGGTTCAACCGTTCTGTGGCGTGGGTCATCGCGCTGATCCTCTACAAGCCCGTGGCCGCGATCATCTACGCCACGGCGTTCAAACTCGTAGGCGATGGCGCGTCTGGCATCTTTCCTGACCGAGACGACCCGCTACTGACCCTCGCAGCAGGGGTCGTACTCATGGTCCTGGCATTGATCGCGATGCCCGCACTCATGCGGTTCATCACTCCCGCGGTGGGCGCTGTGATTTCAGCAGGCGGAGGAGGTGTGGCGATGGGCGCTGGAATGGCAGTCGCCTCCGGCGCCCAAACAATGGCGTACGGAATGCGTGGAGCGGGACAAGCCTCCCGTACTCCACAACAGAGCCCTTCGGGCAACTCCGGTGGCGGGTCACCCACCCCCGCGGCATCCCAGGGTGCACCAGGAGGCCCCGGTTCGCCCGGTTCGCCCGGCGCTCCTGGCACCGGTACCGCTGGGGCGCCAGGCGCAATCGGAGCCGACGGCGGCACGCACTCCTCGACCGGCGCCGGTGGGGCTCCCGGTGCACCTGGCACGACTGCGCCCGGCGCACCTCCCGGCGGAGGCACGCCCCCGGCCTCGGGCGCTGCACCAGTGGCAAGCGGCGCGGCCGGTGGAGCGGCAGGCGCCGGAGCCGCGGGAGCAGGTGGCGCCGCGGCGGCAGGCGGCGGAGCCACCGCCGCGGGAGCGGCCGCGGCACCCGCCACAGGTGGCGCATCGCTTGTGATCGCTGCGGGCGCGCAAGCCGGGATGCAGGTTTCCCAGGCGATCGCCAAGGGCGCCTCTGACGTCGCCGAAAACACCGCGGACGGAGCACAGTCGTGAGTGCTGGCACACGCAACTATGGCAACTGGCGTCGACCTAGCACGAAGGGGCTCCTGGGCCTCGGTTGGTTGAGCACGGCACTCCTGTTCGCGGCGCTAATCGCGACGTTCCTCACGGTCGCGATCGCGGGACTACTAGCGGGTCTGGCCGCTATGGGTGTGAGCGCGATCGCCGCGGGCCTGGTCGTCACGAAGAACGCCGACCACGTATCGATTATTGAAAGGGTGTGGGAGCGCATCATGTGGGCAAAGACGAAGGCAACCAAGAGGAACGTCTACAGGTCCGGCCCGCTGGCCGCGACTGGCTGGGGGCGCACACAGGCGCCCGGTGTTGCCGCACCCTTGCGGCTCAGCGAGCACGTGGACTCGCTCGGTCGACCGTTCGCTCTGATCTACTCGCCGCCGGGCGGGCTTCACACGCTCGTCATCGAGACGGAGCCAGACGGTGCCGCTCTCGTCGACGATGAGCAGATCGACCAATGGGTTGGCTCGTGGGGATGGTGGCTCTCCCACCTGGCGGGGGAGCCCGGCCTGGTGGGTGCCTCGGTCACGGTGGAAACCGCGCCCGACACGGGTGGTCGGCTCGGCAGGGAGGTAGCGGCGAACATTTCAGGTGACGCACCCCAGTTCGCCCGCCAGGTCCTCGCGGACACGGTCGAGAACTACCCCGCGGGATCGTCTGTGGTCCGCGCCTACCTCGCACTCACCTTTGTGTCGAGTACGAAGAAGGCAGATCGGGTGGGACGCGAGTTGGCCTCTCGTCTCCCCGAACTGACGGGCACGCTTGCCTCCACGGGAGCGGGCGTCGCTGCGCCACTCGACGCGGCCCGGTTGTGTGAGGTGATTCGCACCGCGTATGACCCCGCTGTGGCGTCGCTGATTGACGAGGCGCGCATGGCTGGCGACCACGTCCCGCTCGAGTTTTCAGACGTTGGCCCCACCGCGGCCGAAGCCTCCTGGGACTCCTACAGGCATGACGACGCGACAAGCCGAACCTGGGTCATGACCGGTGCGCCCCACGGCCTCATCTCGGCTCGAGGCCTAGAGAAGGCTCCTCGCCCCTCAGCGCGGCATCGCGCGCAAGCGCGTCACTTTGATGTTTGAACCGATCGACCCTGGTCGCGCGGCCGGGATGGTCGAGCAGGACATTCGCACCGCCAACCAGCGCGCTACGCAGCGCCAGCAAGTCGCGGCGCGTGACTCGCTCGAGATGCTCCAGGCGGCCACCACCGCGGCCGAGGAAGCGGCCGGTGCGGCTCTGATGAACTTCGCCATGCTCGTGACTGCAACGACTGTCGGGACCGGCGGCGCCGCGGATGCCGACGTTGCGGCTGCCATCGACTCGGCCTCCAAGGCGGCGCGCATCCGACTTCGCCCGGCCTACGGGGCGCAAGACGCGGCGTTCGCGATCGGACTGCCCTTGGGCATCATTCCGGCGCGACGCGCGGAACTCACGGCGTCGATCAGGAGCGCACTGTGAAGCGCTCAGCGAAGAAGCCAGCCCACCCCCGGCGCTGCGCGCCCCTGCGCGTGGATGGCGCGGACCTGCTGGTGGAGCGGCCGCGCGGATCCCCGTGCCTCAGACGTGGCGCGGCACATCAGTACAGGTGTGCGGCCTATGGCCGTTCGTCGTGGGTGCCGGCGCCCCGATGGTGGGAGTGCCCATCGGACGTCACCTCGGCACCGGCGCCACGGTGTGCTGTGACCCGGTGTCGTGGTTCAACCGCGCTCGCCTCATCTCGAACCCCTCCATCTTCGTGATGGGTCTGCCCGGCCGCGGCAAGTCCAGCCTCGTCAAGCGCATGGTGACCGGTCTCGCAGGCTACGGGGTGAACCCCATCGTCGCCGGCGACTTGAAGCCCGACTATGTGAACGTCGTCCGCGCCCTTGGCGGCCAAGTGATCCGTCTCGGCCGCGGACGCGGCCACCTGAACGTCATGGACCCAGGCGAGGCGCGCGAGGCCGCGAAGCAACTGCGCGACGCCGGCCACACCAAGGCAGCGCAAGAACTTGAGGCGGAGTCCCACGGACGTCGCCTCACGATGGTGTCCGCGCTCATTGAACTGGTGCGCCATGCGCCCATCACGGATCGTGAAGAAACGATCCTTGACCAAGCGCTGCGCTTCATCGACGCTCATAACCCCGACGTCCCCGTGCTCGCCGACGTCCTCGCCGTGATCCGTTCGGCGCCAGAGTCAGTGCGAGCGGTCGCCCTCGATCGCGGCGATACTGCCCGGTACCAGACGATCACCGAACACCTCGAAGCGTCCTTGATCGCACTGACAGGCAAGGGCCGCCTGGGCGAGATGTTCGCCCACCCGACCGACGAACCCATGCATCTCGACCGGCCGGTGGCATTCGACATCTCTGGCATCGACGAATCGGATCGTGAACTGTCAGCAGCAGCGCTGATGGCGTGCTGGTCGACCGCATTCGCGTCAGTCGCGGTAGCAGGCGCACTCGCTGATGCCGGCATCGGACAACGTCGCCACTACTTCGTGGTGATGGACGAGATGTGGCGTGCTCTGCGGGCCAGTTCCGGCATGGTCGACCGCGTCGACGCGCTGACACGCCTGAACCGCACCATCGGCGTGGGCCTGGCAATGATTACCCACACAATGAACGACCTCGAGGCGCTTCCCAACTCCGAGGATCGGGCCAAGGCCCGTGGCTTTGTGGAGCGCGCCGGGCTCGTCGCCTGTGCAGGTCTCCCACAGTCAGAGATCCCGCTCCTGCGCTCGATCATGTCCTTGTCGGCCGCCGAGGCCGACACCCTCACCTCGTGGGGTGCCCCGCCCGCCTGGAACCAAGCCGGCGCCAACACAACCCCACCCGGCGTCGGACAGTTTCTCATCAAGGTCCAGGGACGTCCGGGCATCCCCGTCCACGTCGACCTCACCGTCGACGAGGCTCGCCGTGTATGACACCAACGCCGCCTGGATCAAGGAACCCGCATGAGCGACCGACGCCCCCTCGACCCCCAATTCGCCTCTCTGCTCACACTCGGCGGCGTCGCACTCACATGCGGCACCGGCCTCTACGCAGGACTCCACTGGGGCACCGCGGCCGCCAGCATCGACCAGGACGTGCCCGGCCATCCGCTAGATGCGGTGGACGCGCTCGTCGACGGCACGATTCAGTGGCCCGGCGCTTGGGGGTGGGCGATCGCCGCCGGCATCTGGGCAGCGGGCGCCGCTGTCACCGTGGCGCTAGGCATGCACTCACGGCGCGCCACGACACACAAGGGCCTCGCGTCGGCACGCAAGGTGACCAAGGCGACGTCCCCGAACGACACTCACCGGCAGGTCATCGGCTTCGAGGGCAACAAGCCGGTCTCGATTCGCAGCGAGGACGCGGGCCTCATGATTGCCCCGCCCCGCTCCGGCAAGACCACCACACGAGTCATCGGCGCCGTCATCGACGCCCCCGGTGCCGTGGTGACCACTTCAACCAAGGCCGAGGTCCTGCGCCTCACCCACCTGTCGCGATCACACAAGGGCTCGGTACACGTCTTCGACCCCGAGGGCATGTCGGGATGGCCCACACCGGCTTCATGGGACATCGTCGCAGGCTGCCAAGACCCCAACGAGGCCGACGAGCGGGCACGCGCCATGGTCAAGGCCGCACCGATGGGCGAGGGTGCCACGAACGCCGCGTTCTTCGAGCAAGCCGCCTCTGCCGTTCTCGGGGCCTACCTCCACGCGGCCGCGCTCGACGGACGAACGATCGCGGACGTCGTGGCGTGGGCGCACGACACCCGCATGCGAGACCCGTACAGCATTCTCGAGTCGCACCACGATGCAGCGCCCGGTTGGGCAAGCGAACTCGAGACTTACACGCGCGGGCAGGCAGGTCCCACGATTCAGTCGGTCCAGATGACGCTGGGGAACGCGTTGTCGGCGCTGAGGACTGGAAAGACGGTTGAGGCCGTTCTTCCCTCGCCGCGCATGTTCGACGTCGACGCGTTCCTTGACTCATCGGACACCCTCTACCTCATGTCGACCATGGGGGAGGGGTCTGCTGCGCCGCTGACGACAGCGCTCGTGGCCACGATCGAGCGTCACGCGCGGATTCGGTCGCAGCAGAGCACCACGGGCCGCTTCGAGACACCGGTGACGCTCGTGCTCGACGAGGCTCCCAACATCGCCCCGATTCCTTCGCTGCCTGCCCTCATGACGGACTCGGGAGGCCGCGGCATGATCGTGTGGACGATCACCCAGTCCTTCGCACAGGCTCGAGGCGCGCTGGGGTGCCAGCGGCGCGCGCACCATGTTCAACGGTGCCGCCGCCGTCGTGCTGCTCGGAGGAGTGAAGGAGAGCGACCTTCTCAAGCAACTCTCGGACCTTGCCGGCAAGCGCCAGGTCGTACGCACCACGTCTTCCACCGGAGGCACGTATCGCGGATCACGGTCATTCAGCACCGAGTGGGAAGACAACCTCCGCGTAGACCAAATCCGCGAACTGCCCACCGGCAAGGCGCTGCTGTTCTACCTCAACCAGCCACCGGCCCTCATCACCACACAACCCTTCTGGGAGCGGCCCGACGCCAAAGAGATTCGTCGCTCCCAAGAGGACTTCGAAAGCAAGGTGCAGGCATGGACGATGAACTAATGGCGATCGCGGACAACCTGGCCGCCGAGAGCGCACCGGTCGAAAGCGACTCCCCGCCCGTGCCCCGGCGCCTGGACTGGGACAAGTTGCCCCCCGCGCTGCGCGCAGAGGCTCCTAGGCGACCTGGTCCAGTGGGTGGAGTGGCTTGACGCGACGCACCTGCGCTACTCCGACACCTCACTCAAGCCGTGCTGGTGGCGTCACCCCGACGTGCTGTGGCACCTCACCGCACTCAAAGATGCCTACGACAGCGCATACACGATGCGAATCCCGGATACCGCGCCGATCGCGTGGCACCTGCACTGGCTCTGGCCGACGATGGAGCGGATCAACACGATGCGCTCCATGCAGAAATGCAAGACAGGGGTTCACACGCCAGCCCCGAGTCCACTCCTCGACCACGACCACGCCATCGACGAGACGATCGCACACTGGATGACCTCCGACCCCACGAGCGTGCTCGAGTTGGCCGAGCCCGACGACGCCTGAGGCAGCCTCGTACGCCATAGTTGGGGCATGTCACGGGCATCTGAGCACGCCTCGGTAGAGGAAACACCTCGTGCTCCCTTCTGGGCGGTAGAAATCAAGCGCGGTTGGCTACTAGTCGCGAGCGTGGGGGGTGCGAGCATCGGCTGGGGGGCCAGCGCCCTGATCGGGCCGTGGACCCCCGAGAAGGACTTCTGGCACCCATTCCTTACCGGACCGCCTGCCGCGGGACTGTTTGCACTTGTCGGCGCCGTCATCGCGTACTTTGCCGCCGGCAAAGCGTCGCAGGTCGCCCGCGACACAGGCGCCCGCGAAGCCTGGTGGAGTCGAGCGGGGTGGGCGATAGAGATGGCCCGTGCTGATGCGGTCGCTGATCGTCTGCTAGGCATCCGAGCGCTTGGGGTGCTCATTGACTCAGGTAGCGAGGAAGACGGAGAAATGATTGTCGGGTTCTTGGAGGAAACGGTGCTTCGTGCCGTGGACAGTGAGCCAGCGGCAACCGACAATGACGAGGAGGGAGGTGCGTAGATGAGCACCACGCGACAGTGGCGAAGCAAACTCGCCGACCGGATCGAAGACGGCCAAGGCGAGCCCATCAGCGCACGCGAAGAAGAACTCGTAGTCGAGTTGATCCGCACCTTCAAGGTCAAGCACGGACGTAAGCCCGGTGAGCGGGTCGCAACCAAGTCCGGCAGCCACAGGTTGATCGACCGCGATTCCAGCGAGTCACAGCAGTCGGCCGGCTGACAGACCGCCTTCGCCCGCGCTACAGCGCGGGAGAATCGCGCTGGAGCGTGGGACTCGGCGCAGGCGCAGGGGAAGTCGACGGACGCACCTGCGCCGCCGCGGTCACCCCGGCGGGGTCCGCGTCGTAGCGGGCGAGCGCTTGCGCGAGTCGGTCACCGTCAAGGCCCCGCTCTCGGAGAAGCCCCTCGAGCACGGCGCGCTTGCGGCCGTGCTCCGCGGCCGCCTCGGCGCCGGGATCCACGAGGGGGCGCACACCCCACTCGTGGCGCATGGCCGCGGCTTCGGTGCCCTCCGGGTAGTCCGCGGCCGATGCGTCTTGCATGAGGTCCCGGATGCGGCTCTCCGCGCGGCCGAGCCAGGCATCGACGTCCGCCTTGCCGGTGGTGATGCCGGGCGCGTAGCGCGCGTCGTCGACGCCCTGGCGGCACGCTTCGGTGAAGTCCTCGCGGCTCGTGTGGGCGTGCGCGAGGGCGCGAAGTTCTGCCTCGGCGGATCGCGGTTCGCGGGTGCGCGCGTACTCGACGGCGGCCTCGTACGTCTCCGCGCCTAGCACCGCAGGGGCGTCGTCGCCGATCGCGGAGCGAACGATGGCGTCGCCTGCAGCCGCACTGGGGGAGTGGAGATCGCGGACGGCGCGGTGGCGTTCAAGCCACACGTCGAGCTTGTTCTCTGCCGCGTACTCGTCCCACAAGGTGGCGTGCGCGGAGGTCTGGTCGGTGTTGTTGTCGATCGCGTTCTTGAGGATCGACGCGGCCGAAATGGTCGGCGCGACGGCGTGGTGGCCGTCCGCGTCACCGGCGGCGATGTTGGCGACATAGATGTGGTTGTCAGCGCGGCCGCGCGTGAGCCCCACGTACAGGCTGGTCACGTCCTGTGGTGTCGTTGATGAGGAGGTGGGCGTGGTCGACGGTGCGGCCCTGGGAACCGTGGACGGTGACGGCGTATCCCAGGTCGACGTGCTGGGCGGCGTACTCTGCGTCGACCTGCACCTGGTCGTGGGTGCCCTCTCGGGACAGCGTGAGCGCACCGGTCTTGTCTACTGCGGTGACGGTCCAGGTGTCGCCGTTGCGCACGAAGTCACCGCGACCGTAGGTGTTCTCGCGGTCGTTCCGGCGGGTCACGACCAGGTCGCCGATACCGACGACAGAGCCGTCTGCGAGGCTCGTGGTGGTCATCTTGACCGCCCCAGTGGAGATGCGCCAGGCCTGTGCGGCGCGGGCCAGAGTGGTGACCTGGTCGCGGGTAGCGGCGATCATCACGGAGGTGTCACCGCGTGACAGATCAGCCTTCCAGGCTTCGACCATCGATTCCGTGACGGAGTCGACAGTACCGGTGTGGAGGCGACCGTTGTCGATGTAGAAGTCCGCAGCGCTGGTGCTGCCGGAGCGTAGACACATAGTGGCGTCGGCTTCCTCGGCCGAGTGGAAGCGCCAGATCTGATCCATGTGCACCGCTCCTACGGCGCGATCGAACAGGCGTAGCGAGCCCGCGCCGGTCACGGCGTCGAGCTGTGCGGGGTCGCCGATGAGGCGCACGGACGCCCCCGCCTCGCGGGCGTGGGTGATGACCGCGTCAATGTCGGCGGAGTCGGTCATGCCAGCCTCGTCGATCAGAACGACTGTCGATGCGTCAAGCCGTAGGGCCTCGGGGATGCGACCCCGCGTGTAGGCGTCGACGAACTTCGCCACAGTCTCGGCGCGCACCTCGAGGCTCGCCGCTCAGTACCTTCGCGGCCGCGGCCGATGGGGCGAGCGCAACGACGCGGCCGCCGCCGATGTTCACGGCATCGGCGAACACCTTCATGGCGGTGGTCTTGCCTGCGCCGGCAGGACCAATAGCCGCGTCGACGAGACGGCCCGACGCGATGAAGCGTCGCGCCACGGCGAGCTGTCCTTCGTCGAGGGGACGTGTGCGCATCCGTGACAGCAGGTCCACGTTGGCGGCATCGAACACGGGACCCCACGCAGTTTCGGCGGCCTCGAGAAGTCGCGTCTCGCGCGCGAGGACGGCTTCACTTGTGCGCCACTTCGCGTGGGCCGGGCCAAAGACCACGGTGCGATCGCGCCGCCTCAACACGTCGGGCGTGTTCAGTAGGTCCGGCATCGACAGGTCGATGGAGTGATGTTCGGTCGCGGCCACGACCTCACGAATCGTGGCGTCAAGGTCCTCGAGGTCGGCCAACGTTCCGGCCGCGCTACCGCCGGCAAAGTGCTCCATGCGGGACTTGAGGTCCGCGTTGGGGGAGAGGTAGTCGCGCAGCAGGCGCTCAGTGGTCGCGGTGACGTTGGCGCTGTTCCAACGCGCACGCTTCTGCCCCAGGTCCTCAACGACTGCGCGCGCTAGCCCGTCGACCTGGTCCACCGTGAGGGTGAACGGGGCCGGTTTGCGCGGCCCAGCAACCACGCCGGCGGTCATCTTGCGCACCGCGGAGCGACGCCCCAACAGTTCGCGTGCGCGCCCAGCCCACTGCTCGCGCTGCTCACCAAGAGTCTCCCCAGACTCCTTCGCCGGGCGGGTCGCGAGGGTCGCCTGCTGAGCAAGACGACGCATCGTGGCCTTACTCGGCGCCCGACCATAAGTGGTCGTGTACTCGGCCACGAGCGCGTCAAGATGCGCGCCAATGTCGCGTGTGCGGGACGAGAACGCCTCCCGCACACCCTTGTCGATGCCCACGATTTCGCGTACGGCCTGGCCACCGCGTGCGGTGTAGACGTCCTCGAACGTCACGCCAAGTTCACGGGTCAGGCGCGACTCCATCTCGAGCTGGTAGCGCTCGGAAGCGGCGACGCCATAAGCGTAGATGGCGCGCGCGTCGAGCGTGCGCCACGTCCCCTGGGCGTCCTGGACCCGGTTCGCGACCACGACGTGCGTGTGCAGGTTTGGGTCACCGTGCCGTGATGTGTGGTGGTCGAACGCGGCGGTCGCGAACCCGTCGCCGTCGATCTGGAGCACACCTCCGTGGCCCGTGCGGGTCACGCAAGCGTCTTCCTGCATCGCAGTCATGGACGCCTGCCAGGCCTCGTCGTGAATGCGGGCGATCGTCTTGGACGTGTCCTCATCGGCCAAGCCCCACAGCACGGAAACGCTCTTGACTGGTGTGAACACCAGGTCGAATCCTGACACTGCCTGCTTGGCGCTCCCGCCTTGCTCGGCGAGGAAGCGGTTCACGTCGGTAGTCGTGATGACGCCCGCTTCGGGCTGGATGCGGAGGTACTCGAACGCGGCATCACGCCGCAGGCGGGACGCCTCGCTGGCACTGGGAACACGGTCGTAGGCGGTGTGAAAGTCAGTGAACGCGGCATCAACGTAGGGCGTGAAGTCGTCCGCCGCGGCCTTGAACACTGGCATGGCGTGACCCAGTTGCGTGCTGGCGAGCGCCTGGTCAGGGGAGTACCCCTGAGCCGTGAGTTGCGCCTCGATCCTGTCTGCGTCGGGGTGCCGGCCCTCGCCAAACAAAGCGAGCATCTGCGCCTCGGTCACCGCGCCAGAGACGCGCAGCGCCTCAGCGCCACGACCCCACCACTGGCCCGCAGGGTTACCCGTCTCGAGGTAGTAGTCGCCGAGCGCTTGCCCACGCTCGCGCTTCTGGTCTGCGCTCGAAATCTGATCAGTCAGATACCGATAGCCGTCACCCGCGTAAAGGCTTGTGAACGGTCATCATGCGCCCACCCTAGCCGGTACTTGTGGAAAAACCGCACCGTGGTGCAAGAGGTGTGTTCAGTTCTGCCTTCGGCTTTGGCGGTTTGGCTGGGTTTTCCACGGGAGTGTGGACGGCTCACTCAAAGGAGGGGTATGGTCGGGCCTGTGAGAGAGGTAGGACTTAGGGCAATGGGAGGTAACTGACTCACAGACGAACGGTTGAACCAATGCCTCGCTCTACCAAGCCAGGTCCAGCAGCACGCGCAGAAGTGCGACGTAGGCTGGCCAAACTCAACGCCGATCGCGCAGAGCGCGACGCGCGAATCCAAGCCTCCGTCGAGGCCGCACTTGACGTCGAGGCTCCTGTAATCAGCGCACGTGAAGCGTTGGCAGGTGCGCAGGCCGCGTTGGCGGCCGCGGAGGAGTCCGCGCGGACGCGCCTCGCGGACGTCGTCATGCAGCTGCGCGACGACCATCTGTCTGCAGGCGAGATCGCGATGCTTCTTAATCGCTCCGTGCGAGACGTCCAGGGGATGATTCGCGCAGCGCGCTCGGCGCCCATCGCGGCGCCCGCAGTGGAGCACTCCGTCGACGAGCCCGCCCCGGCTTACGAGGGGAGCGTGGTCTCGGATGCCTGACGAGACGTTGTTCGCGCTCGATTCGATGCTCGAGAACGTGGTCGCGGCGTCGATCGCTGCGTGGAGCGATCAAGAGCCCGACCCGGTGTTCATCACCCCCGTCATCAGCGTGGAAGCCCGATGAGCGAGCACCGTTTGAACCTCGCACCCTTCATAGCGACGTTGCCCGATGCCATTGGACAGCGACCCGTCGAAGGACAGATGGCCGTGATCGTGGCTAACGATGACGGGCCCCGCGGGGTGACACTAGTCCGTCCCGGCGCGACCAGCGAGGAGATCGCGAAAGCAACTCGGCGCATCACGAGGACACCAGAGCAGTTCGCGGTCATCGTCGGGTACGGCCGCTCTGCAGCGGCGACAGCGCGCGAGACCGCGGCGGCTCTCGGCGGCAAGTCCCTTCACGGGTATGTCGATGCGGGCGACACCTGGCAAGCCTGGGACGCCCCGAGTGAGTCATACCGTCCCGAACGGCTGCCCGATGTGGCGACCCAGGCGGCCTTCATCACCGGTGCGCAGCGACCGCCGGGGGCTGTGGCCGAACTGAGACTCGCACCCGAGCCTGGCTATGCGGTGCTGACTACCAAGGATGCTCGCGCTCTCGACAGCACCGCACCCTCATTTCGCGTGGAAGTCGCACGACGCACGTTCGATGCGGCGGTTGCCGAGTATCCCAAGGTCACACCAGCACGTCTGTCGACCCTTGGGCATCTGGCAACGTCTGACGTTGCCGCGCGCGTTGCCATCGTGGCACGCGCGTGCCACTCGGACACTGCGGAGGCCGTCGTCGTCGAGGCACTGCGACTAGCCCCGGTCGAATACCGACCGGCATTCGCAGAGATCGCGGTAACCGCGACCTGCGCGAACGGCAAGTCAGGCTCCCGTCGTGCGCGGCCTCATCAGCCACGTGCGGGACAACTCCACTCTTGGGGTTCTCGGTCGCTCGGGCGTGGAACGTGGCGTTCCGCGCGACGTGATCGCCGAAACCGTGAGAGGCGTCGAGCGAGCGCTCGACGGGCGCTTGCCGCAAATGGACGCGATGTGGAAGGCGGCTCAGGCCGCCGCGCCCGTCGCGCAGCCGTCGGTGGGCGTAGCCCCTCCGACCCCGGCGCCGGGCGCGCCACGCGTCGACCTCGCGCCGTAACTGCCCCACGCTGCACCTCACCCACCGGGCGCTGGTGCAAGACACCCCGTGTCGACGTCGCGTGACGTCGACAAGGGGTCAGCATTCACAAACTTTCGTCCCAGGCGGGGGATTCACCATGCAGCACTCCGCACCTATCACCCGTCGCCATCGCTCGCGTCTTCATCGCGCGGCCGCGCTCGCTCTCGCCGCGGTCATCACCGCGGCAGGCCTTACCTCGGCCGCGACCACCCCGAGCCGCGCAGCCGATCAGGTGCCGTGGGCGTGCACGGGTGAGGGCTGGATTCTGCAGAACGGCCCGACCGAGGCTTACGCGCTCGACCTAGCCTCGGGAGTAGCCTCACGAGTCGCGACCAGCGACGAGCCATCAAACCTCAACGCGGTCGGCTACAACGAGGCTGACGGGCTGCTGTGGGGTGCGTTGCGCGAAGCGTCCCCCGTGATCGCGTCGATGGGCAGCAACGGTGTCACCAAGAGGTACGGAACTCCGATTGGCATCGGCTCGAAGTACGACGGCCCCGCATGGGTCATCGGTGACGTCGACGACGCGCAACAGTTGTGGATGCTGGGACTCGTGGACGAGGCCTACGTCGTGATGGTCGTCGACGTCGACCGCACGAGCCCAACCTTCATGCACTCCCTGGCGGACGTGTACGACGTTCCGGTTCCCGCCGGCACCTTCAACATTTCGGATTGGGCCTACGAGCCCTACACGGGCCTGGTGTGGGCTCTGGTCCGCATGGCGGACGGCACGACAACTGCAATGTCGCTCGACCCCTCGAACATCGAGCAGGGCCTCGTGGCTCGTCACGAGAACCTCGCCATGACCTACGGCACCTACGGCGCGATGTACGCCGACGGTGAAGGCAACGTCTACGGCGGTCAGAACGCGACGGGCGAGATCTGGCGGGTGAACGTCATCACTGGCGCGACCACGCTCGTGGCCACCGGCCCCACGTCTTCACAGAACGATGGCGCCCGCTGCACCGTGCCTCTCACCACTGACTTCGGTGATGCTCCCGACTCCTACGGGACAACCGTTGCCGCCGATGGTGCGCGCCACTCGATCACCGGCTACGACCCCGAGTCGTTCACTGCTGACTACACACTCGGTGACCTGGTCGACGCTGACGGCGACGACGCACTTCCCGGCATCAAGGCGGACGGCGACGACATCCACGGCGCTGCGGACGAGGACGCCCTCACCATTCCACTCGAGTATCCCGTCGACGGTTCACCGCTGACGATCGACTTCCCAGTTCAGGTGCGCGGCGATGAGCCCGCGACCGTGGCTGCGTGGTTCGACACCAACTCGAGCGGATCGTTCATCAACGACAGTGACCGCGTCACCACGACGATCAGCCACAGCGGAACGGTGTCGCTGACCCTGCCCGCCTACACTCCGCCGGCGGGGAGGACCCCACAGACACCTACCTACGTCTGCGGATCTTCGCGGGCGACATTGACGATCCTCAGCCCACAGGCGCGGTGCTGGGAGGCGAGGTCGAGGACTACCTCGTGACGCCTTCGCATGACACGGCTTCCCTTGAGGCTGCGATGCGGATCGTCGACGACGTCGAGTCAGCGGCGCCGGGCGAGACGGTGACAGTAGAGACGACTCTGACGAACACCGGGAAGGATTCGCTGTGGCACCGCTCGGCTGTCGTCGACGTCTCGGGCGCGCTCGACGACGCCACCATGGGAATGGTGGCGGCTTCACGCGGAACCGCGGACTATGACGAGAGCGCACAGCAGATCGTGTGGCGCGGCACGCTGGCGGCGGGGGAGTCAGCGACGATCCGCCACGAGCTTGTCGTCGGCGCGAACTACGTGGGCGACCAGGATGTGACAAGCCGCGTTGCGGGTGCCGACGTCGTGAACTGCAGCGGCGAGATTGCCTCGTGCGGTGCGGCGTTCGCGGTGTCGTTTGGTTCCCTCGAGGTCGCTCACTCGTCGACGGGAGACGCGGCCGGTGCGTCATGGCTACCCGCCATGGTTGAGACAGAGGTCATGTGTGTCTCGCCCGATGCGTCGCACTCGGTGAGGCGGCCTGTGACGCTTGCCGTGGATGGAGATTGGTCGATCGCGGCTGGGCTGCCCCTGGGGTACACGTGCACCGTGGTGCCTGATGCGGGCATCGCAGGCACGTCGACGGTAACGCCGTCGACGGCAATCGTCGGGGTTGTGCCTGAGGTCGCGGTGGTGACGGACTTCGATTCTGCGGGCGTCGACGTCCGCGTTGACGTGGATGGCAATGCGGCGTCGACGGGTCGTGTACCTGCTGAGGTAGTCGTCGACGTCGTGTGCCGGCACACCGATGCCGGAGTGCTCGTCGACCAGGCGGTGACGGTGGTTCCGGGTGGGACCGGCTACGCATTCGCCGGGCTCCCGCCTGGGACTTCCTGTGAGGGAACGGTCGGGGATTACGGCCAGGACTCCACCGATCTATCCGCGGCGTCAGTCTCGCTGGACACTTCGGCGCCGGTGCAGTTGGTCGCGGTCCTGACGTATGCGCAGGGCTCGCTGACTGTCCAAAGCAGCGTTCAGGGTGAGGGTGCCGGTGAGACATGGGTGCCTGACTCGATCAAGGCGCAAGTGGTCTGCACGCACCCTGTGGATGGGGTCGTGGTCGACCAGATCCTCACGGTGCCGGCCGATGGCGCGCGCGCCGTCGATGGGATTCGCGTGGGGTCGGTGTGTGACGTCACGGGGCAAGCAGATCAGGCCGACGAGATCTCGCTCGTGGACGCGCAGACAATCACTGCCGGCGGAGCCACCGTCGAGCTGGTGTCCGTGTACTCGGCCAACGCGCTGCGAGTGACGACGGCAGTCGTCGGCTCCGGCGCCGGCGAGGCGTGGGTGCCCGACGCCTTCACCACGTCGGTGGTGTGTTCACGCGATGGGCTTGGCGAGGTGTACTCACGAGACTTCGTCCAGGCGGCGGGTTCGACGTTCACGATCGCCGGGCTCCCGTTGGGAGCACGCTGCGCTGTCCACCAGGACGACGCCGGGGCCGATGCGCTCACCTACGGACCCAGCGAATCGGTTGAGGTTCGCGGCACGTCATCCGTGACTGTTCGGAACACGTTCAAGGCCGGAACTCTCGACGTCGCCGCTGCCGTCCGCGGCACCGCCGCGGCTGAGGCATGGGTGCCATCGCAGTTCGTCCTCGAGGCCACTTGCTCCCATCCCGACTACGGGACTTTCATCGATGGCACAGTGTCCGTGGGATCCGGCGCTGCGGCCGGGCCGCCGGCGGTCTGCCCATGGGGACTGAGTGTGAAGTCTCTGCAGTCGCCGAACCTTTGGCCGCCGCGGTGTCCCTCGACGCTCAGTCCGTGACGATCACGCGCGAGGCACCCTCGATCGTGACCGCGGCCTACACGTTCAACAAGAACACCTTGCGGGTCACACAGGGCACGTTGGGTAGTGGCGCCCGGACCGCCTGGGCGCCATCGACGTTCCCCACCACAGTGAAGTGCTCGACGGACTCGGGCCTGGTGGGAGTCAAGACGTTCACCGCGGCCGCGGGGACGTCGCATGCGGTGACGGGTCTTCCCACGGGCGCGAGCTGCGAGATCTCGCAGCCTGACAGCGGTGCGGATGCGCTGACGTTCACTCCGGCATCGCTGCTCGAGGTGCGTGGCGACACCGGAGTGAATGTCTCGGCACGCTTCGACGCTGGCAAGGTGCGGTTGAGCGCCGCGGTGGAGGGGCCGGCGGCCGGGGCGGCGTGGGTGCCCTCCACATTCCCCGTCGACGTCATCTGCCGTTCGGATCGGTTTGGCGAGGTCCTCGACGAGACATTGACGCCAAGCGTTGCCACGGCCGCACTGTCGTCTGGGCTTCCCGTGGACACAAGCTGCGCGCTCCAGACGGGTGACTACCGTCAGGCGCGCACGGCGACGACGGCGGACGTCGTCGAGATCTCGAACACCTCCGTGGTGGACGTCGAGATCTCGAACACGTATGAGGCCGGAGAGCCTGCTGCTCGACACGACGTCTGTGGGGAACGCTCGGCTTGCCTCGTGGGCGCCGACAACCGTCGACGTGGCCGCGCAGTGCACCGCTCCGTGGGGCGATGACGTCGGCACGCTCGAGGAGACGGCGGCCGTCGACGGCGCTACTGCCGCCCTCGAAGGATTGCCCGTGGGCTCCACATGCGGCGTAGACGTGCACGGTGACGATCTGGCTCAGGTGTCCGCGTCACGGTCGACAATTGTCGTCAGCGAGCCGGCTGCAGCCGAGGTCGCGGTGGTGACGAGCGTCAAGGGCGCGGACCTCAGAATTCGTCGCGCCGTCACCGGTGACGTTACGCAAGCATGGGAACGCGAGGCCGTGACCGCGACGTGCACGGCGGCGGGCCGTGAAATCTTTGCAACCGGTTTTGACCAGGACAAGCCGATGCGGTTCCTCTTGGCGGTCGACGAGGAAGTGTCTGCGCAGGTGCTCCCGATCGGAAGTGAATGCCTCGTGACCGACGCCTCGGGGATCACGGTCCTGGCGACGATCGGCGAGCGTGGCGGCGATGCCGACTTCGCTTCATTCATCCCGTTCGCGGACGACGAGCCGCGGGAACCCACGACACAGCGCGGGCTCGCCGCGACGGGTCCGGCTGGATGGGTTGTCAGCCTTGCGGTTGCCGGAGCGATTGCGGTCGCTGGAACGCTGCTCGCATCACGTCGACGCAACGGCAGGCTCTGAATACATCTCCAGCACCGTGTTCGTACTCCGCCAAGCCTTACGCCCCGAGGACGCGATTCCACTCCGTGCGGGCTTGGTCTGCCCTGTCCTTGTCCAGCAGCGCGAGGATTTGCAACAGCGCATCGATGCGGCCACGGGCCCACGAACGTGTGTGGAACGCGTCGCTACCGGGCTCCACCTCGGATGCGGATTCGGGCTCGGCGTCTCGGTAGACCGCGAACGTCTTAGTAAGAAGGCTCCGCCAAGTAGGCAGCGAGCTCGGGATTGCTTATTGGTGCACTCATGCCCAGAGCATAGAGATAGGTATGGGCGGAGCGCTCGACATCACGAGGCTCTAGTTGGACATACCGGGCACTCTTCGCGCCGTGGTCGACAGGTGTGGACGGACTCCACTATGAATAGGGCCATGTACGCGCTTCACGGCGCCGATAAGGCGACGGCATGAGATTCCGCCCCAAGGGTAGTCGGAGAGAACCCCCTCCCCGTACGAGGGCCGGGCGCACCATCTCGCGCTGCTCCATGCCGAGACAGACCGGCAACGCGCGAACATCGTTTCCTCGGCGAGTGCCGCTCTCACTCGAGCAAGCATCTTGATTGCGGCGGCTGGCCTAACAATTAGCCAGACGAACCTGGATGCGATGCACCCTGGATGGGCGATGATCTCAATGACGCTCTCAGCCAACGCCGTGGGGTTCGGCATCGCAGCGCTGTGGCAGGGGAACCGATACGAACACACTGTCGCGGCGATGCGGCACGACATCTGGGACGCTTCGCCGGTTGAGGCCTCAGACATTGTGCTCGACCGCAAGGCTTGAATTCATGACGGCGGAGGAGTCACGCAACAACCTGCGGGCCAACTTCCTCAAGGCTCGGCTTTGTCCTGTGGGGCACGTCTCTGGTCGCCCTTATTCTTGCCCAGACGATTTAGGTCAGACCGCACGAGGAGCAAACATGGCAGACGATAAGAAGCCGCCACAGTCGAAGCAACCACCGCCGGTACCCAAGTCATCCCGACCCCCGCGCCTTCTCCGGGAGGCTCAGCAGGCAGCCTCAGCCGCCCAAGCCGCCCAAGCCGCCGAAGTCTCGGTGATCCGCGCTCGGTCGGTGCGCCGATAATAGCCGTTATGTCGGGTTCTACCAGGGAGGATGCACGAACATCGCGCTTCCAGGGTCAGCCTAGCGGCTTCCCCGGTGGCGTGCTACGTGGACGATGAGTGAGGGGATGGTGTCCTCTGGCGGGGACACCCATCCTCGCGATCGCGCGCGCAGGCTTGTCGCGGTCGTGCACCACCCACGCGACGACGTCGCGGGTGGCGGTTTCGAGGATGGCCGTGCTGCCGTTGCGCGCCGCGGCGTAATACTCCAACTGGGGAGCCCCGGTCGCTCTTAAATCGGGGTCGCCCGCTTGTTGGTGGAGATCGTCGTTCATGGTCCGTTGATTATCCGTCGGATGCTCTTACCCGCGAAGCGGCCGACGCTCGGTGTCGATCTCCCCACTCATTTGCGGGGCGTCCGCTTGGCATTCCAGTGTCGTGTCACGGGGGTCGGGGTCTGTCGTCACGCAGTAGGTGGTGACGTTCGTGCCGGCGGTTTGGCGATATCGGTCTCCCCCACGCCAGTGTCCGACTTCAAGGAGGAGGTCCGGGTACTCCTCGAGCCGGAAGGTGGTGCTGCGGTTCTCGGTCTCAGTGGAGGCTACGGTGCCGGCGAGTTCCACGTAGGTGATCTGGTCGACTCCGTCCGAGAGGTACTGCCAGGCGCCTACCGTCCAGGCGCTCACGGTCAACGCCAGAAGCAGCAGCGCGGTCGTGGCGCCCCAAGAGCGCGACCGGCGAGACGTCTGTGGTGCGCGTCGACCTCCAGGTTGGGTAGGCGTGAAGTACCAGTACGCGAAGGCAAAGAGCCCGGTCAAGGGAACGGTGAGCCACAGGGCGTCTTCGGGTCCGACCGTGGCCTGGGAGGTGATGGTGACGAGTTCCGCGCTGTAGGTCATCGCTCCTGCTCTCCGCGGGTAGCGAGGGCCTTGATCTTGTCGGGGTTGTGGCCCGACCAGTGGTCGACCTCACCGGAGATCTCGACGACAACAACGGGCGCCTCGGCGTGGCCCAGGCTCGTTCTTGACGAATGATGCGGCCTTGGCGTCGTCGCGGACGTCCACCTCAGCGAACGGGAGGCTTGCCTCCTTGAGCGCTCGCTTGGTCATGTGGCACCGCAGGCACGTGGGTCCTGTCGAGTAGACGGTGATCTTCATGGTGGTGTCCTTTCTCGCGGTGGGGGGATGCGCTTTGTGGTGTTGAGCGCTGGTCAATCCCCGCATCCGGCGATAGGGGACCAGATGCGCCGCGGAGGGCGAAGTGCAACCCGTAGGGCCGTCGACGGAGGAAGGTTGCGAGCGGAGCGAAGCAACCTCGCCGGACGAGACGGCCGCACCGCAGGTGCGGTTGCGCGCAGCCCGGAGGGCGCAAGAATGGTCCCTCGCCGGATGCGAGGTCGACCAATTCAGGGCCGCGCTAGCGGCCAGCGTTTGTGCCGGCGGATGCCGGCACCAGGCCGCCCAGGCGGCCGCCGCCGTTGCTCTCCCCCACGGGTCCAGGTTGTGCCCGGTCGACGTGGGCCAGGCGTGAGCAGCGCAGGCTGCATGCACGTTCTGGCTGTGTCGTGCGGGGTGCAACCGGGCGGTTGGGTCCTGCTGTCCATCCTGGGTGCGCGCGAAGGCCCGGCCCCAGCCGGAGCGCGTGCACAGGTGGTCAGGGGGCACTCATGGTGCTACTCCCCCACCCTCGGGCCGGCTCCGTCCGGCCCTGCTCGCACTTGTGCGAGGCTCGTGACCGCCGGCGCTCGATGCGCCTGCGCGGTCACGACCCGCCCACACCCCGTGTGGGCTGTGGGCGTCTGGCTCGACGCCAGACACCCACACCCGCCCGTCGCTAGTAGCCTTCATCAACCTCGAGTTCTTGGATGCGCTGCGCGTTGGCTCTTGCAGCGCGCGCGGCCCATCCCCAAGCGAACACGACGGCCGCGGTGAACACGAGGCGGTTCGCGAGTCCGGGGACACCTGCGATCCAGTTCGAGGCGCACACCAGCGTCATGCCTGCGACGGCCAGCGCGAAGCCGACGCTTACGGCTCGGAGCGATTGGATGCGCTTTGCTCTGTCGCGGAGCACGTCGTCGACGTGTGAGCGCGGGTTCTTGGCGAGGATGACGACGCCGGCGACGACGGTCGCCCATCCGACCATGAGCACGGCGTTGGCGAGGAAAGAGTCAAACATCAGGCGTGTGCGGCGAGGTACTCATCGATGGCGTCGCGCACGATGTCGCTCTTCTTTCGGCCGGGGCCGACGAGGCGGGCAAGTGCGCGGTCTTGTGCGTCGGTGACGGCGACGTTGACGCGGGGGCTGCGCTGGCCGGGCTTGTTGGTGGCGCGGTCCAGGCGCGGCCGTCCGGCCGATCGCTCGATGGCTTCGACGTCGACGCCGGCGGATTCGAGCAGAGCTCGGCCGTGAGCGGCGGCATCGGCGCCGGTGAGTGTGCCGCGGGACTGACCCCACTTGGTGGGGTCAGCGGCGAACGCGTCGAGGGCGGCGTCGCGGTCGGTGGTGTCGCTCATGGCGGGGTTCCTTCCTCTTCTACTTCTGCGTGTACCCGACGGCTCGGGCGGTGACTGCCCGAAGCGGCATGACGTGGAACACCAGGACGGTGCGTGGCGGGGTGGTCGTGACCAGTACCTCGAGTGTTCCGAACCTGCTGGGGCCGATGTAGAGCGTGGGGGCTCCCTGGCCGGGGATGCGCGGTTCTCCGAACTCGGTCTCGACGTGATCGGCGTGGAGCATGGCCCACTGCGCTTCCTCGCGGGGGATGCCGTGCTTGTCGGCGCTAGCGGTCCACTCGATTCCCATATGAATATTGTCTCACACAATATGGATTGTGTCCACCAATATTAGCCTGCGTTTCGGGAAAAGGAAAGGCCCCGCTGGCTGGTGCCAGCGAGGCCCGGTGCGGGTCAGCGGGGGCAAGACTCGCACTTCATGGGCGCCCCGATCTCCTCGTGCCAGTCGCGGCGGTCGACCGTCAGGACGGGGCGCCAGTGGTTGAGGGGCGTGGGCCATTCGTTGGCGCGGGGGTCGTGCTTGACGGCGGTCCGGCCGTAGTGGCCAAGGTGCTCGAAGCACACGATGCGACCGCTGTGTTCGCACCAGAACAGCGGCGTCTCGCTGGTGGTGGTGAGGCCGAGTCCGGCGACGCATTCGGGCTGGTGGGGGTCGGCGACGTGCTCGCCGCAGTGGCGGCATTCGTTGTTCTCGTCGTAGAGGTTGACGGGGCTCGCGGCGGCAAAGGTGTGGTTGGGCATGGTGGTGTCCTTTCTCGCGGTGGGGGGATGCGCTTTGTGGTGTTGAGCGCTGGTCAATCCCCGCATCCGGCGATAGGGGACCAGATGCGCCGCGGAGGGCGAAGTGCAACCCGTAGGGCCGTCGACGGAGGAAGGTTGCGAGCGGAGCGAAGCAACCTCGCCGGACGAGACGGCCGCACCGCAGGTGCGGTTGCGCGCAGCCCGGAGGGCGCAAGAATGGTCCCTCGCCGGATGCGAGGTCGACCAATTCAGGGCCGCGCTAGCGGCCAGCGTTTGTGCCGGCGGATGCCGGCACCAGGCCGCCTCGGCGGCCGCCGCCGTTGCTCTCCCCCACGGGTCCAGGTTGTGCCCGGTCGACGTGGGCCAGGCGTGAGCAGCGCAGGCTGCATGCACGTTCTGGCTGTGTCGTGCGGGGTGCAACCGGGCGGTTGGGTCCTGCTGTCCATCCTGGGTGCGCGCGAAGGCCCGGCCCCAGCCGGAGCGCGTGCACAGGTGGTCAGGGGCACTCATGGTGCTACTCCCCCACCCTCGGGCCGGCTCCGTCCGGCCCTGCTCGCACTTGTGCGAGGCTCGTGACCGCCGGCGCTCGATGCGCCTGCGCGGTCACGACCCGCCCACACCCCGTGTGGGCTGTGGGCGTCTGGCTCGACGCCAGACACCCACACCCGCCCGACCGGCGGCCCGGCCACTGGTGGGTGGCCGGGCGCTTGGGTTACAGGCTGTCGATGTGGTCGAGGTCGCGTGTCGCGAGGCTGTAGCGCTGGGTGTAGGTGTGTGCTCGCATTCGCAGGGCTTCGATCATCCATGCGAGGTGGTCGGCGCTGAGGTGGCTTGCGTGGGCCAGGGGGTCGAGTTTTTCGCTTTCTCCGAGGTCGAGGGCGCGGGCCACGGCGCATGCCGAGGTGGCGATGACGTGGTGAGGGCACTCGATTTCGTCGACGATCATTCCGTAGGCGTCGCGGTCGCTCTCGCCTGTGTCGATGAGGTAGACGCGGTGGGCGTCGGGGCACATGCTCAGGGCGTGGGCGATGAGAGCACCTGCCGCCGTGGCGAGTTCGTGGCGCTTGGCGTCGCCTACGGCGGTGGCGGCCTCGTAGAGTGCTTCGGTTCGTTCTTGGGTGGTGAGCATTTGGGGTTCCTTTCGGGGCGGCGGGCCACTGTGTGGCCCGCCGCGCGGGGTTTAGGAGCGGCGGCCGCGTGCGGAGACGATGCGCTTGGGGCCGAGTGCCTGGTATCCCTCGTCGGTGAGTTCCCAGGGGGCTTCGTCGTAGCCGGGAAGTTCGCGGATGCTGGCGGCTTCGATGACGTTGAGGTAGGTCGCGGCGAGCGTGGTGTCCCAGCCGTCGATTTCGCATGCCTGGTAGCGGTAGCAGGCGATGAGGGACAGAATCACGACGGGGGGCAGCACGTCGGTGTCGAGCATGCGGAACGTGTAGGCGGGCGGGTTGACGGCGTCGCGGTAGCGGTGGTTTACGGATGCGTGAACGGCGTCGGTGAGGGCTTGGCCGATGAGGTCGGCGTTTGCGTGGCGCACGTCGAGCGCGATGCCGCCGTGGTGGACATAGAGAGGCCCGTGGGTGCGGTTCTTCACGCCCGCGGTCACGAGGGCGTCGATGTGGGTCTTAGCGACGATGAAGGCGCTCATGGGTGGTTCCTTTCTCACCCGGTGCGGCCCGCGCGCGGTGTGCGTGACGGTTGGTCACCGCATCGGCTGATAGGGGACCAGATGCCCTCGGAGCGCGAAAGCAGCAACCCCGAAGGGGCCAACCGGGAGGAAGGTTCACCAGGGAGCGCAGCGACCGCAGGGAACCTCGCCGGACCGGTCAGGCCGGCAGCGCAGGCGACGGTTGTGCGCAGCGCGCAGAGGGCAAGAATGGTCCCTCAGCCGATGCTTGAACACCCCACACTGTCGCGGCCGCGCAGCGGACGCGTCGACGAGCGCGCAGCGCTCCCCACCCGCCTGTCGGGTGGGCCACCAGCCGCAGGCTGGTGCACGCGTGAGGGATCGTCACCCGAAGGGCCAAGACCCGCCCATCCGAAGCGCCGTGCGCGCACGGATGGAGCCAGCGGGGCTTGGGTCGCGAAGCGACTAGAGCCCGACCCCGCCAGGGGCACGCCCACCAGGTCCTCGCTGTCTCCTTCTTCGTCGTCGTCCAGGTCGTCGAAGTTGGGCTCTTCGTGCCGGTCGAGAACGATCTCCTTCACGACTTCTGGGTCGCCAAAATTCATCAGGGTCATGCCGAGGAAGTCCTCATGCGAGGGAAGGAAAACGTGGTCGATCACTTCGGCGAGGTAGGGAATGCCTGGCGTGTCGTGTTCGTAAAAGGCTCGCCGCGACAGGGCTGAAATGTGGCGTGTGATGGGGTACACCAGGTCGTAGAGCGCGAGAGTGGTCGCCGTCGAACCTTTCAGATACGAGCCTCGAACACCGTCGAGCCAGCCTGAAAGTATCGACTGAATCTCGTCGTCCTCGCTCGTGTAGATCACGTTCGGCACCTGGTCGTAGATCCAGATCATGAACTCGTCAGGTCTGCTCAAGGCTGGCGCGCGGTCGCAAAGCGCAGTCCATTGGGTGTGGGGGTCGGGTTTGACTTCACCGCTGGCGAGCGTGTCCATATAGGCGTAGCGCCCTCCCCCACCCGCATATGCGGTCAGGAACTCGACGGCGTCGCCGTGAAAGGTGCCGGGGTCAATGGACGGCCACTGGTCGCCGTTGCCAGCGGCGAGGTCGCGGACGGCTGCGTACAGCCTGCGCGACGCCGTGGTTGTAGCCCCTAACGGGCCGAAACTCGCCGTCGCGAAGTCGCCCGTCAAGGAGGATCGCGACTTTCCCTAGTCGCTCGAAGCCTGATGTAAAGGTGTGGAGGCCAAGGTTGAGGGGGCTTTGACGTCCGAAACGCTCCCTATCCAAATGTCCGCCTTCGTGGGTGCTTGCGCGAGGTGGCGCAGCCCGGTGATGGTGAGTTCGGTCGCGAGCCGAGTCTCGGCGAGCAGCGGGTCCCAGACGAGGGAGGAGGAGCCGGTCATGGTCGCTATCGCCGTTCGTCGAGGGCCGTGAAGTAATGGTTCTCGGCCGCGTCATTAATGGGGGCGAGTTGGTCAAGTTCCCATGCGCGCCCCTTTGGGGCGCCGCCTGTAGACACGTCGGTCTTGATGGCTTCGCGGACGGCGTGCGTGACGCCTCGGATGAGGCGTGCGCGCTCGTCGAAGGGCAGGCCGGCAGCGGTGCGGCGGACGTCGGAGATGATGCGGTCCACGTCGGGTGACTGGTGAATAGCCATGAGTTGAACCTAGAGGTTAGATGCGTTCACCAACAGGCGTCGCGCACAGAAAGGCGTGCGGCTTTCGCGGTTAGAGGTGGCAGTCGAAGTCGACGTCGTCGACGGTCGCGCCGCGAGGCGCGTTGGCCGGGGCCGGCTCGATGCCGGTCTGGTCAAGGCTGCGCGCTGTGGTGGGTCATGCGCGCAAGGTACCCACGCGGCCCGAGTCGTTTGCCGGGGTCGCGGGCCGGGTGTTCCGGCCCGCGACCGTGGTGGCTAGTCGGTGGTGTAGGTCTGGGTGGCGGTGTGGTCGCCGTTGTTGTGGGTGGTGACGTAGTGGGCTTCGGGCGGGGTGAGGGTGTAGCCGAGGTCTGCCAGGAGCGTGAGGTGTGCGGCGAAGCCGGTGCGGTTCTCGCGCCACACGGTCTTGGACACGCGGTCCTCGTGGCGGGCGATGGTGGCCAGGAGGTGGGTCCGCAGGGTCGCTCCGTCGTTGACGGTGGCCTTGGCGTGGGCTTCTGCGCCGGGCCATGCGCCGTTCTTGACGGCGGCGACGATGCGGACGGCTTCGCGCACGTGCTCTTCGCTGTAGGGGGTGGCGATGTTGAGGGCCAGGAGCGTGGGGATGTGCTTCTTGGGGATGGTGGTGCGGGGGTGAAGCGACTCGGTGAGCCAGGCGCGACGGACACCGTTGGCGGTGTCCCATGCCTTGTTGTTGGCGATCACGCGGCGTCGCTCGGCCTTGTCGTCCTCAGACACCTCGACGGTCTCGGCCTTGGGGTCGTGGGCGCGAGTCTTGGTGCACCAGTGCTGGACGACGGCCTCGCCGTCGTTGGTGACGGTGGGGTAGATGCCGTAGCAGGGCTGGCCGTGGTGCTGGGCGATTTCCTCGTCGGACTTGAGGTGCTTGGACTTACCGTCCCAGCCGGAGGGCCGTTCGGTGATGATGGTCACGCCGGTGTCGGCGGCGATCTTCTCGGCCTGGGCGACGGCTTCGGCCTTCGCGATTGCCTCGCGGGCCTTCCTGAGCACCCAGTCGGGGTTCTGGCCGTCCTCGACCGCGGCGAGGGTGGTGGCGTACAGGTCGGCGTCCTTGGATTCGAGGTCGGCAAGGGCGAGGGCCTGATCGAGCGAGATTTCTCCGGCATGGAGGTAGGCGCGGGTGTCCTCGGGTGCGGCGTGGGCGGCGGCGAGGTTCTTGATGGTGTCGCGCTTGGCGCCGAGTCCCTTGGCGATCGCGGCGGCGGTTGCGCCGGTGTCGAGCATGCCCTGGATGCCGCGTGCGAGTTCGGCATCGGTGAAGCCTGCACGCTGGGTGTTCTCGTGGACCATTGCGGCCGCGATGGTGGCGGCGTCCGCGTCGGGCACGATGTTGACGAGGATTTCGGTAAGCCCGGCGTCGGTGGCGGAGGCGTGGCGGCGGTGTCCGGCGATGATGGTGTAGCCGCCTTCGGGGTCGGGGGTGACGACGAGGGGCTGGATGATTCCGCGGTCCTTGATGGATGCGGTGAGGGTGTCGCGGTTGCCGAGGTCGTAGCGCGGGTTTGCGGGGTTCGGGTGAACCTCGTTGAGCGCGACGGTGGCAAGCGTCATGGCGTGCATGGGTGGTTCCTTTCTCACCCGGTGCGGCCCGCGCGCGGTGTGCGTGACGGTTGGTCACCGCATCGGCTGATAGGGGACCAGATGCCCTCGGAGCGCGAAAGCAGCAACCCCGAAGGGGCCCACCGGGAGGAAGATTCACGGCCGAGCGCAGCGGGGAAAGGAATCTCGCCGGACCGGTCAGGCCGGCAGCGCAGGCGACGGTTGTGCGCAGCGCGCAGAGGGCAAGAATGGTCCCTCAGCCGATGCTTGAACACCCCACACTGTCGCGGCCGCGCAGCGGACGCGTCCACGAGCGCGCAGCGCTCCCCACCAGGCTTGTCTGGTGGGCCACCAGCCGCAGGCTGGGGTATGCGTGAGGGATCGTGACCCGAAGGGCCAAGACCCGCCCATCCGAAGCGCCGCGCGCGCACGGATGGAAACAGCGGGGCTTGGGTCGCAAAGCGACTAGAGCCCGACCCGAAGGGGCACGCCCACCAGGTCGGGCTCTAGCCACGGCACTCCATCCTGGTGAACTTCAAAGACAGAACGTATTGGCAGGCACTGACCGTGATGATGGCCAGAAGACCCGGGGATGCCGTTGGACGCCCGCAGGGCGTCCGGTCGGCGGGAGGGTGACTGCGCGACCGCTTGCGGTCGCTCCTTTTGGTAGCGCGCTCGCCGGCTAGCGCCGGCGGCGCGGGGGTGGGTGGGGCGTGTGCCCCCTGCCCTCTTGTGGACGGCCTGAGGCACGCAAGGGGCTCCACCCGCCCACAAGTGGACAGCGGGACTCTGGGTGACGGTTGTACCCCGCCGACACACACCGGCTCGCAAGCAGGCGGCTGCGCGGCGGTGCCACGTCGACCGGGCACAACCTCTCTGCCGGAGGGCGGGGGGAACGCCGGGGTCGCTACTTCTCGATAGTCGACGCGCCGTCGTTCACAAGGAACTCGCCGATGACAGTCTTCCCGTCCTCGTCATACAGCGGGATCGAGAACACTTTGTCCGCCACGTCGTTGGCACGCGCAGCATCCTCAGGGCTGGACACCTTTACAGGCTCGAGGTCTGCTGATTTGACGAACCCGAGGGTTCCGTCTTCACCCCAGGCCTGAATGAACTCGGGCTCCTTCTCGTCGAGGATGACTTCTCCGAGCCGGGTGTCGTCGTTGCTGACAGTGGGCTGGTGAGTTTCAGCGACAGGAGCCGCGCCAGGCGGCGCAGAGGTACCTAGACCTGAGACGCCAAGTGCAACGCCGATTCCCACTCCACCGACGAGGCCGACCCCGGCGATGAGAATCATTTGAGGAGAGAGCGAGATGTGTCGCATTTTCATCACCTTCACCAAATCACAATCGGGCTTCGGGCCGATTGGTGTGAACGATAGTCACCGCTGTAGTACGCGTACCCAAAGCCGGACCCGCGGTACTCTCCCGACCCACAATCCTTCGCCACGGTTCGCGAAATGATTGTGACGCTCTGTGTTGTAAGGACCCGGCTCGCCGAGCCACAAAGGGCGTTGCCGCGCCAGAGGCGAGCCGACGCCCCCTGCCACCCCGCGGGAGCCGTAGGCGACGACGACACGGTGAGTCCGCCTGATGGCTTCGTGCCATTGCTGTTAGCGGAAGGTCGGGCCTTGTAGTCGTATGCGCCGACGTTCCACACCGTTTCCCAGGCCCCGTACACCACGGCCGCGGTTGCCGCAGTGCCTGTCATGCCGACGAGAATTCCCGCCATGACCGAAATGGCGGCCACTCTCAATTTGGCCGAGTTCGCCGGCTTGGCCGTTTGTGTCATCATGTCCCCCCAGATTGGACTAGATCCCCAACACATGCGCGATGCCCCTTTGCACGCATTTGCAACCTAAGCCCGCACATTCGTGCTGTCAATAGATGCCACACACTCCGCGGTGGCAGCGTTGCCGGACGGTACTTGGTTGGGGGCAGGCGTGGCCCGTCGACATCGTCGTGTCGTCCCGCCACCATGAGGGCCATGCTGACGTTCCAGTACACCGATCGGGATGCTCGCTCGAGATCTCTTGATGCGCTGGCGCGCGCTTGTCGCGTGCTGGAAGCGCAGCCGGGGATCACCATGAAGGCTCTCGCCCGGCATGCGAGGACCGACGTCGAGACGCTGGCGAGGGTGTTGGGTCCGGATTTGGTGGCGTTTGCTCGTCACAGCGCGCACACACCCGCGCCTGAGCGGCGCAAGACACGGGCGTGGACTGACGCGCAGGCGCGTGAAGCGCTGCGTAAGGCGGCGGTGGTTCTTGATGGTGATGTGCGTGAGGCCCGCTATCGAAATCTCGCGACGCGGCCGGGTGCCTCTGCCCCGTCGAGCCAGACGATCATTCGACGTTTCGGCTCATGGAATGCCGCGCTCGAGTCCGCGGGAGTGGGCACTGTGCAGCCTCTACGTAGGCATGACAAGTGGACGCTGGAGTTGTGCGCCGATGTGGTGGCGGAGTTCATCGCTGAGACGGGGTCGACGTCGGGCTCGCAGTATCGGGAGTGGGCTGCGGGGCGCGAGGATTGTCCCTCTGTCGCGACGATCGAGAAGGTGGGGTTGTGGCACGAGGTTGTGAACCGGGCTTTGCCGATGCTCGTGGTGCCTGATCTGCACGCGCAGTATGTGGCACGGTTGCGGGCCGAGCATGCGAGCCGGAGGCGTGCGATCTCGAGTCGTTCGTGGCGGACGGCGCGGAGAAAGGCCTGAGGCCGCCGGAGCCAGAAAGGAATTGGTGTCGGCGGCCTCAGGTGAGTGACCGGTGTGGTGGCGACCAAACCACCATGCCGGCACGGTGCCCTGTGCGGGAGTCGAACCCGCGGCGTCAGGAAAGGGGGCTAACCCGACGCGCCGGCTCCTGGGGGGAGCCTCAGGGCTTGCGATCATCTTGCACGATCGGCGTAGGTGTTGCCAGAGCGGCGTAGCGCGTCCGCGGGCGTGCCATTTGAGAAGTCTGGGGCGGCGCCGGTCATGGGCAGGCGGGCGTGGTCGTGGGCGTGAGACTTGACCTCATCGCCGAGTTCATTCCACCGGTCCCGTCCGACGAGCACGACGTCGCACGTGGCACCGCGGGCGGCCACGAAACTACGCGCTGCCTCGAGGTAGTTGTCGCGGTAGGCGAGAAGGTCCGCTTCCCACAGGCTCGGCCATGCGGGTCAGCGCCCGGTAGGCCGCGTTGGTCTGCTCCTCGGTGGCGTTCTCGTCAAACGTCACGGCCTCGAGGCTCGTCGACCTGCTCGGAGTAGAGGTCAGTAAGCCCGAAGATCTCAAACTCCTCTTCCTCGTCGAATGCGATCTGGACTGGCTCGGTGCGGTACGGCAGGAGGGTGCCGGGCTCGGCGCCCGCGGTGGAGTTCACGATGTTGCGCACGTAGTCGGCTTCCCACGAGCCGGAGCGTCCTGCAAGCAGGTCCTCCACTCCCCCGATGTTCGCGGCCACCGTCGTCAAGACGTGGCACGCGATCTCGGCGAAGTCGACGGGCTCGACCTTCTCGTGCTCGGTGCCTGCGCCCCTGACACGGGTCTGACGGGCCGCGGCCGTGAGCGCGGTGATCGCCGCTTCCACGGGATTGGCGGACTCCGTGGGGCCGCTATCGGTGTTGACCATACGTGTGGCTCCTAGGTGCGGTCGACGTGCTTTGCGAGCACCGTAGCGGCGAGGGCTGACCTCGACGGGGCGCCGACCTTGTCGGCGATCGCGTCGAGGTAGTCGCGCTGCGCAACGGTGAGGCGGAACTGACGCTGGATGCCGGAGCCGGATCGCTTGACCTTGACAGCCCGGGGCATCTGTCCAGGGACGAGGCTCGGCGCGGTCGTACCTGCGAAGTGCTCGGTGAGGCTCTCGACGTCGACGGCGTCGAATGCTTCCACCAGGAGGTCGGCGTAGGTCGTGTCGCGTTCCTTGCGGATCGCGGTCAGCCGCTCGAGGAGGTCGGGCTCGAGGTAGATACCGACGTTCACGATCGTCTCGTTGTCGACGCTCTGGGAGACGGGTGTGGCCGCCTTCTTGGGTGTTGTAGCGGGCTTAGCCTGCTTGGGCTCGGCGCTCGGCTTCACGGGCACCGGTTCCGACGGTGCGGGTGTGGCTGCATCCGCCGGCTGAGGGGCCTTGGGCGTCAGGAGACCCGAGAGAGCCTGGCCGCGGTCCTTGCCTGAGAATGCGCCTTCGAGGCTGGCACGCTGGGGGGCTTGGCGTTCGGGGCTCATGCGGGGATCTCCTTGCTTTCGAGCTCAGCGATGCGCTTGAGCAGTTCGCGGGTGAAGTCTTGGTAGTCGTTGGCGAGGCTGGTGGCGTTGCTGACGAACAGTCCTTCGCCGGGCTTCTCGCCTGCGCGCAGCGCTGCGAGGCGTGCGCTGCGGTCCTCCGAGACGGCGTCCTCGAGTTCGTGGACGAGACGGCCGTGACGGCGGGCGTCGACGGCCGCGGATTCGAGGTGCCGGATAGGCGTGTCGAAGATGGGAGCGGCGGCACCAACGACCTGGGCGATGGTGTCACGCACTGATCGCTCGAGGCGGCGGGAGCGTGATCCCATGCCGAACAGCAGCACTCCGGCGAGCCTCAAGGTCGGGGTTGGTGTCGCGTGCGGCAATGAACCGCTCAGCGACTCGCTCGAGGCCGTCAATGCTGGCGTCGTCCGACCTGGTCGGGATGACCACCGCGGCGGCACAGCCGAACGCGGCCTCGACGAGCATCTTCTCCCCCGGCGGGGTGTCGATCAGGATGAGGTCGTAGTTACCCGCGATGGACGCGAGCGACTGGTTGAGGTTCTTGGACAGACCCGGCTCGCCGCGCATCGCGCGGGACATTGCCATGGCGGTGAGGTCGGCGATGTCTGGCCCGCCGGGGACCACGTCAAGCCCTCCACGCACGTCCTTAACGATCGGTGGCGTGGCCCCGGCCATGAGTGCCATCAGGAGGTCGTTGCCACTCCCCCGCTCCATGCCGAGGTCGCGAGCCACGTTGCCCTGGGGATCCAGGTCCACGAGCAGAACCCTCAGCCCGGACGCCGCGGCGAGGCCCGCCACGTTGCAGGCAACGGACGTCTTACCGACGCCACCCTTGCCCTGAGCAACAACCACACTGCGTGCAATAGCCATAACCATTCCTCCTGTGTGAAACCACACTAGTAGCCGTATGTGAGAGCGTGCGTTGCGCCACGCCCTGTCTAACGTTTACTACCGTACCATAGTTCACACGTTACGCCATGCCATAACGCTAGCCATACGTCATAGATGGGGAAACGTAGAGCCGAACGTGTGGCGTCACGTCGGTCTGCCTATGTGGATGCACCTGTGGCGTCACGCGTTCACACGGGCGTGACGTCATAGGTGTCATGATCCACGAGTTCGTCTCGGCCGGCGCCGAACATGGCTGGCCCGATGGCGAGGTTGTGTCCCGCGGCGGTGGCGTGGAGGCGGTGCCGCGTGCGCTGTGTCCCGGAGGCGGGGGAGGGGCTGCCCACTGAGCCAAAGACCAACAGGGGCTCTCCAACGCGCACGGACTGTGCAAGGTGGAACGCGAGGCTGTCGTAGGCGTTGACGGTGAACCACTCGGCTGGTGCAGGCGTCCATCCGTCGTCGCTAGCGTTCTTGATGCGGGGTGTCACGACGAGGTCGAAGGTCACGGTGTCGTCGTCGAGGACGGGCGCGGTGGCGACCCAGCCCATGATTGGGAAGGTTCCCTCGGTGGGGACGGTGAAGGTGTTCATTGTGGTGGAATCCGTTCCATGAAGTGCCGTTGGCATCCGTGCCGTGGCGAAAGATTGTGCACTTTCACGGTAGGGATCGGGGTGTTACGGGTGTTAACCGGTGTGACATGACTCGCAGGCGATTCCAGGGCAAATCAGACATACGGCGAGCCCGTAGGGACGTATGTCCTAACGCTTGGGCACTCACGACCGGGCTCCTTTGAACGCGCCAGCCGCGCGCAGGCGAGGTAGTAGTCGCGGCCGTAGCCCGCGGGGGCTGTTGCCCGTTCGTGGAGGAGCTGGATCCGTTCGTGCTCGCGCTGTGCGGCGCGCTCGGCGGCCGCGTTGCGCCGACGGTGTTCGGCTGCGCGTCGACGAGCGCCAGGTGACGCCAGGGGAGTGCCGTGGCTATCGCGCCAGGGGTCGAATACTCGAGCGATCCATGCGGTGCCGTGCACGATGCCGTAGAGCCCTGAGTGTGGGCGGGCTTCGTTCCTGGGAGTCCAGTCGAGCATGTGAACGATGTCGGTGGCGTCGTAGCCGGCGTCGACGAACTCACGAATCGCGGCCCGCAGCGCTTTGAACGTCAGCCCTTTGACGCGCATCAACTCAGGTCGCAGTTGGGTGACCTCGAGCGCGACCTTGTCACGGCTTGTCCGGGACAATCTCCTGGGCCCAAGCCGAACTGTGCGCGTGTATCTAGGGTGATTGGCACGTGACCAGCGGCCGAATAGGCCGCTCGGAATAGATTCTGGGCCGCGAAGCGGCTCCATCATGCTTGAAACCTCGTGCGCGCGTGCGTGGGTTTTACCTACTCCTGGTGGCCAGGAGGGGGTGACAACCTTCTCCACAACCGACCGCATGAACTGTGTGAAAGTGCGGCGAGCGGTGCACGGCCGCGTGCGCAGGCTTCGAGGGGTCGCGGGGCACCACCAGGAGGTAGACGACGCGCAAAGCGCCCTCGTCAGAGCCTCCGTAGCCTGCTGAACGGCCCGCAGACAGGGCCATGACGAAACCGGCCGCCTCAAGGGCGCGTAGGTAGCGTGTGACGGTCCTTCCGCTGACGCCGAGGCGGCGTGCGAGATAGGCGTGGCCGGGGCTTGTGGTGCCCGTACGGTCACGTTCTGACGCTGCGAGGGCTCTGGCCGGCTCGAGGACCATGTCGCGCTTGGAGCGGCCCTTCCTGGACGTCTGAGAGGCATCGAGGCTGTCGATGAAGGCTGACTCTTCGAGCGCCTCGATCCACCCGGCGCGGGTCGCGGGCCTGGTGAGGTCGTCCTCGAGCGTCACTGCGCGGCTCACGGCGGCCTCGTGGCCACGGTCGGAGGCTTTGAGGCCCCGGATGGGGCGGGAGCGGTGATAGGAGCGTGCTGCGCGGCGTTTGAGGACGCGCCAGCGGGCTTGCTGTGCGTCGTTGCACAGATGCCACGCAGGAAGGCTGGGAGCGGCTTGTGGGGCCGTGGTCGCGGCCGCGGGTGCCGGCTGTCCGAGGGAGCGGGCGATCGCGTATTGGATCGCGGCCGCGTGAGAGCGCACCGGGAGCGCGGCGAGGGCCGCTAGCGGGTCCGCTTGAGCGGTCGCCAAGGAGGGCAGAGGGTCGTCGAGGACACGCCACAAAGTGCGTGAAGATGCAGGTAGATCACCTGTTTTTGGGTGTGTTCGACTAAACCCCGTGTGGGGGCCTACTATGGGACTACTCCTAACTAACCGTTAGAAAAGGCTCGCTCCTCCAGTCGCCAAACATCGGGAGCGGGCTTTTCGCTTTCCCGGGGGCTGTTACCCGCCGGTCGACCTCACCTTGAGTTGGAGGTCACTGGGCTCATAGGGTCGCCACCACGCACGCACGGTGCAGGTAGGGCTATCCATAGGGGCACCCTAGGGGCGGCAAACTCTCCCACGCCGTAGGCGCGACGCGAGAAGTTGTCATTTGCCACTAGGACGCCTGGCAGCCGTAATACTCGACCTTGACCTGAGTCTCGTTCGCCTGCGTCACCACCGTCTTGGTGTTCCCAAGGCTGGTAGTAGTTCGCCTGGCTGATGAGCGTGTCCCTGTTGTCGGCAGTGATCGACTTGAGGAACGAGCACGCCCCGCTGCCAGGGTTGTCCTTGATGCGCGCACGCACGTCCGAGGCAATGGCGCAACCCTTTCCACTTCCCGTGGGGCTGCCATCGGCAAGGCGCCACATGGACTCTCCGTCGCACTTGGACCAGGACATCACGGGGTCTTTGGGCGCGGGGGAGTGGTCTCCGCGGGCTTGGGCTTGGGCTCCGTGGTCTTCTCTGGCGTCGACGAGCCAGACGAGCCTCGACGAGCCAGAGGAAGATGAGCCCTTGGAGCCTGCTCGACGAGCCAGAAGATGATCCAGGCGCGGAACTCGAGGACTTAGACGATCCAGACGAACTTGAGGAACCGCCTGGCGAGGCCGCGGCGGCCTTGCCGTCGTCGGTAGACGAGCCGGCCTCCTCGGCCTCAGCCTTGGCCTTTTCGTCTTTCCAGGCCTGGTGAGACTTCGACAGCGCCGCGGTCAGCGGTGCGAACCGTCGATCGCGGCTTCGAGGTCCTTGGTATGCGCGGAGATCTCCGTAGCATCCGCATCATCAGAGAGCGCATCGGCGATCGTGTCGCCTGCGCTGAGATGCTTGGTGACAGCAGTGACAGTCGCAGGCTTCTTGACGTCCTCGCCTACGTCCTTGACCAGCGTGCGAGCCTTCTCGCTTGCCTCATCCCACTGGGAGACGACG
>NZ_BSUN01000002.1 GCF_030161615.1 Demequina litorisediminis | reverse complement strand
CACGAGCATGGCGAAGTTCATCAGAGCCGCACCGGCCGCTTCCTCGGCCGCGGTGGTGGCCGCCTGGAGCATCTCGAGCGAGTCACGCGCCGCGACTTGCTGGCGCTGCGTAGCGCGCTGGTTGGCGGTGCGAATGTCCTGCTCGACCATCCCGGCCGCGCGACCAGGGTCGATCGGTTCAAACATCAAAGTGACGCGCTTGCGCGCGATGCCGCGCTGAGGGGCGAGGAGCCTTCTCTAGGCCTCGAGCCGAGATGAGGCCGTGGGGCGCACCGGTCATGACCCAGGTTCGGCTTGTCGCGTCGTCATGCCTGTAGGAGTCCCAGGAGGCTTCGGCCGCGGTGGGGCCAACGTCTGAAAACTCGAGCGGGACGTGGTCGCCAGCCATGCGCGCCTCGTCAATCAGCGACGCCACAGCGGGGTCATACGCGGTGCGAATCACCTCACACAACCGGGCCGCGTCGAGTGGCGCAGCGACGCCCGCTCCCGTGGAGGCAAGCGTGCCCGTCAGTTCGGGGAGACGAGAGGCCAACTCGCGTCCCACCCGATCTGCCTTCTTCGTACTCGACACAAAGGTGAGTGCGAGGTAGGCGCGGACCACAGACGATCCCGCGGGGTAGTTCTCGACCGTGTCCGCGAGGACCTGGCGGGCGAACTGGGGTGCGTCGCCGAAATGTTCGCCGCTACCTCCCTGCCGAGCCGACCACCCGTGTCGGGCGCGGTTTCCACCGTGACCGAGGCACCCACCAGGCCGGGCTCCCCCGCCAGGTGGGAGAGCCACCATCCCCACGAGCCAACCCATTGGTCGATCTGCTCATCGTCGACGAGAGCGGCACCGTCTGGCTCCGTCTCGATGACGAGCGTGTGAAGCCCGCCCGGCGGCGAGTAGATCAGAGCGAACGGTCGACCGAGCGAGTCCACGTGCTCGCTGAGCCGCAAGGGTGCGGCAACACCGGGCGCCTGTGTGCGCCCCCAGCCAGTCGCGGCCAGCGGGCCGGACCTGTAGACGTTCCTCTTGGTTGCCTTCGTCTTTGCCCACATGATGCGCTCCCACACCCTTTCAATAATCGATACGTGGTCGGCGTTCTTCGTGACGACCAGGCCCGCGGCGATCGCGCTCACACCCATAGCGGCCAGACCCGCTAGTAGTCCCGCGATCGCGACCGTGAGGAACGTCGCGATTAGCGCCGCGAACAGGAGTGCCGTGCTCAACCAACCGAGGCCCAGGAGCCCCTTCGTGCTAGGTCGACGCCAGTTGCCATAGTTGCGTGTGCCAGCACTCACGACTGTGCTCCGTCCGCGGTGTTTTCGGCGACGTCAGAGGCGCCCTTGGCGATCGCCTGGGAAACCTGCATCCCGGCTTGCGCGCCCGCAGCGATCACAAGCGATGCGCCACCTGTGGCGGGTGCCGCGGCCGCTCCCGCGGCGGTGGCTCCGCCGCCTGCCGCCGCGGCGCCACCTGCTCCCGCGGCTCCGGCGCCTGCCGCTCCACCGGCCGCGCCGCTTGCCACTGGTGCAGCGCCCGAGGCCGGGGGCGTGCCTCCGCCGGGAGGTGCGCCGGGCGCAGTCGTGCCAGGTGCACCGGGAGCCCCACCGGCGCCGGTCGAGGAGTGCGTGCCGCCGTCGGCTCCGATTGCGCCTGGCGCCCCAGCGGTACCGGTGCCAGGAGCGCCGGGCGAACCGGGCGAACCGGGGCCTCCTGGTGCACCCTGGGATGCCGCGGGGGTGGGTGACCCGCCACCGGAGTTGCCCGAAGGGCTCTGTTGTGGAGTACGGGAGGCTTGTCCCGCTCCACGCATTCCGTACGCCATTGTTTGGGCGCCGGAGGCGACTGCCATTCCAGCGCCCATCGCCACACCTCCTCCGCCTGCTGAAATCACAGCGCCCACCGCGGGAGTGATGAACCGCATGAGTGCGGGCATCGCGATCAATGCCAGGACCATGAGTACGACCCCTGCTGCGAGGGTCAGTAGCGGGTCGTCTCGGTCAGGAAAGATGCCAGACGCGCCATCGCCTACGAGTTTGAACGCCGTGGCGTAGATGATCGCGGCCACGGGCTTGTAGAGGATCAGCGCGATGACCCACGCCACAGAACGGTTGAACCAGGTCCTCCCCATCCCCGTGTTCGTAAACGATGCGGTGAGGGGCAGCACGCCGGTCAGGACGACGAGCATTGCTCCTCGAGCGACCAGAAGCACGATCTGTAGGAGAGTGGCGCAGACCGCCAGCAGGCCCATGATGATGACCAGGAGCATGCCCAGTCCGCCGCCCATGGTCGCGGGGCCACCGATCACGAGAAGACTGGTGAGGCCTTCGCCGAAGCATGAAGCGTCCGCGGCGTTGCACTCGAGTGAGCGCGAAAGGATCCACACTGAGAACTTGTCGGTGGCTGCGATCAGCAAGCCGATCATCGTGGTGCCCACCGCGGTCACGGTGATGAGGGTGAGGATGGAGCGCAGGAGGTCCTTCGCGGGCTCCATCCTTTGGTCGATGATGATTCGGATGGCCCCCACCATCACTGACAGGAGGACGAGGACTAGCAGCCAGCCCCACAGGCTCGACTGGATGAAAGCCGCTGCGCCCGCGACTCCACGTGGTCCCCTGCCGACGACTGCGCGTGCGATCGGGCCCGCTGCACCCAGAAGGCCCACTGCCACGAGCACGGCACCCATGCGCCCGATCGCCATAGCGCCATCGCCAGCCCGAGAACTCCTCATCATGAGCATTGCGAGGCAGATCAGGGCCAGCACCGCGAGGACGGCACCGCCCCATGCCACCCAGTCCAGGACGGGATAGGTGCTACTCACCCCTGCCGCGTCCATCACGCCAGGGGTCTTCGCCCCGGGACTTGACGACAGCACGGGCACACCGATGTGTACCCACGCTGTGCCGACCGAGCCCACGGCGACACCAAGTGCTTCCTGAGTCATTTCGGCGATCTCGGCGAACACCGAGCCCGTCAGGGCATCGGCGACGGGGCCGGTCAGCCAGCCAAGTCCTGGGATATCCATGACGCCTACTGCGCGTTCGTGGTGGGTGTGAACAGCACGTAGCCGTCGAGGGACGAGATCGCGCCGGAGGTCACCTTGGACGTGTCGGCTTCAATCTTCCAGTCGCCGTCGCTCCACACGAGCGGCAGCATCCCCGCTTGCTGGGTGATGGTGCCCTGGTACGAGGCTCTCGATCGCGACGTCAATCCAGGCGCGTTCGCCGTCGTACTGCAGCACCCGCACACCCAATGGGTTCGCGCGAAAGTCTGTGAGGATTTCCTTCCTCTGCACCATGTCGGTCTCAGTGCCCGGAGCGTTCGCGTCGGGACCGGGTCCCGCGGCGTATTCGTTGTAGGCGTAGAAGGCGTCGTCGACCAAAGCCGATCCCTGGATTGAGTACGCCATCGCTGCTAGCACGGCGCCCTCGGGGCTGTGCTGGAAGCAGTAGTAGAAGCCAGACGGGTCCTGAGCGCCCGGCCCGTACTCAGGCGAGCCTCCATAGCGGGAAGGTGCCAACGTGCAACTCGGAGACGTCGAACGGCTCGAGGACTGTTCCCGTCATCTCCACGCCGCCCAGGCCGCACACCGAATCGGACTCGGTTTCTTCCTCGGTGAGCACGGTCGGTGCCGTCGAGGGTGAAGGGGAAGCGCCAGGCGACGACTCCGACGAGGCGACAGCGTTCGGTGTCGCCGGTGCCTGGGTCACGATTCCTTCGCTCTGACCGGAGCAGCCAGCCAGGGCCACCGCGGCCGCGGTAGCCCCAGCCAGCACGAGCGAGCGTGTGCTCATGCGATGAAGCCGACGATGGACGATGCGGCACCGATGATGATGACCGCAATGAGGGTCTTGCCGATGGCGCCCACGCCCTCCTGGGTGGCGCCGGGACGCTGGTTAATCATCAGCATGACCGCCGCCGCGATGAGGGCGAACACGGCCGCGATGAGGCCGCCCCACTTCATCCATGCGAGCAGGGTGTCCACGAATTCGAAGCCCGGGGGCGCGACGCGGCCGGGTCAGGAAGAGCAGGGCTGGTCGTCGACTCGATGAACTTCATGGTGAGTGCGTTCATGGGTTTTCTCCTTGTGTCAGGTGTTCCAGCAGAAGCCGCGCTCGCGCGGCTGGTTGCGTCCCGTCACGGCGCCGAGGCGCCATTCGGGCACATAGGGGATGGGCCACACGTCGGGTGCGGCGCCGGTGGCGTGCCGCCTCAGATCGCGCAGGCTCCTTCGGGAGTCGGCCCGGCTGGTCGGCGTTGAGTACCGCGGCCTCGAGGTGGACGAAGGGCAGCTCGCCGGCGGCGTACTGGCGCAGCGCCGCCATGAGACGTGTGAGGCCCTGATAGTTGGTCCGAGCAACGAGGGCCACGCGTGCGATCGACCCATCGGTGGGTCGAGGCCAGCAGTGGTGCGCGTCCTGGCCGCCGAGCGCGGCGAGCGTGCTCTCGCCTGCCCCGCCATGAGCGCCGACCCACCAGACCGCACGTCCCGGGGCGACGTCGCGCACCTCGAGGCGGTCGATCGCCTCAGGTGGCACCACGCCCGCCTGCAGCGACACCTCACGGCGTGCACGGACGGCCACAGGTGGCGTCGTGATGATCGCCGTGGCGCGCTTGGAGATCCACGGATTGTTCGCGGCGTCGCTCATGCGTGGCTCCATGCGCTCGGGTTGAGCAGTTGCAGCCCCTCAGCGGCGCTCGTCGGCGCCTCGACCCGGCACGTCGAGCACGAGGCCGCCGTGATGGCACACGGGGTGTTGCACTGTCGGCACGGCCCCTTGACGGGCATCAAGTCGTCGTCGACGTCGACGTAAGGCTCACCCAGTGTGTGCTCCACGACGATGCCCGCGGGTGTGACGGCGAGGTGCCATTCGCCGTCAGGGTCGGTCACGTTGAGTGCCACCGCTCGACCTAGTTGGATCGCGACCTGGACGGTGCGGGTGAGGACACCTGCACGAGTTCGCTCAAGGTTGTACGCCTTCAGGTTCTCCGCGGCCGTCGACGTCCACACGACCGCCCTGGCGTTGTCGTTCACCTGCGCGGTGACCGTTGGCCACTTGGCAACGAGAATCCTCATGCCGGGTCACCGTCCAAGCGGCCGGCGAGGAACGGCACCGGGTCGATGGCCTTGTCCCCCACCCAGACCTCGAAGTGGAGGTGGCATCCGGTCGAGTTGCCGGTAGACCCGCTGATCGCGATCTGCTGTCCCGCGGCCACTTCATCCCCGACGTCGACGAAGATCCCGGCTCGCGTCATGTGTAAGTACCGAGTGCGAACGCCGTTGCCGTGGTCAATCGACACCATGCCCAGTTCGCCGGACATGCCAGCGAAGGTCACCGTTCCGTCGTGGGCCGCGTAGATCGCTTCACCACAGGAGCCGGCCGAGTAGTCCGTGCCCAGGTGCGCGCGCCAAATGTGCAGGGTTGGGTGGAAACGAGAAGGGCTAAACGACGATGTGACGCGCGCTGTCGGGATGGTCGGGTGCGCCCATCCGCTGAGCGACACCTGCGACGTGGTGCACGTCTCGTCGACCACAGCCGTCGACGACGTCGACGGTGAAGGGGAAGGTTGCGCGACGCACACGTTGGCCGCGTCTGCATCCGAGCCTGCCAATGACTGCGAGGCCGAGCACCAGAAAGATCGGGGCGACGAACACCGCGACAACGCCCGCAGCGGCGAGCCCGCCGCGACCGCCCTCAGCCATGGTGTGCGCTCCGCGCCGCCACGATGTGACGACTATCCCCCGTGTACTTCATTGCCCGTAACTCCTGCTCTCTCGTGATCTGCCCTCGGTGCTCTCATCCGGTGGGGTGGCCCGCTACTGGTTGCAGCGGGCCACCGCCGGTGTGTGAGAGATAGGACTCAGGGCAATGAGTCCCGCATCCCGCGCTGGGGCGGGTGCGTCTGTGGAGGGTCACCACGGCGACGTGGGACCACGGACCGCGGCGCACATGCTGCACGCGACCCAGACTCGAAGTGTGGATTAGGCGTTCCGGCGCACACAGAATGCGCCACTACGGCCCCATTCATATGTGGACGCAAGACAAGTTCCCTCAGCGAAACTAGGCGGGCCCAAGTGCCCGACTACCTGCTGTAATGTTACTAAACGAATGCGTTTATGGACATTTCTCAAATGTCCAATCTTTAGCATCACGCGCATTTCCCGCATCATTCATATTTTCCGTTTCATTCGCGACAGGAGTCACTAGTGATGAAGGACGAGGCCCGCTCGTGAGTGCAGGACTAGATGAGTTGTTCCGTGATCGCGCAGCGCTTCTGCCCCTGGCCGAAGTCGCCGAGATGCTTTGCATCGAGAAGAGCCGCGTGGGCGTGTGGGTTCGTGAGGGGAAGGTGCCAGCCGTGCGGCTTCCCGGTGGCGGCCAGTGGCGCATCATCCGCGATGACCTCAAGGCACGCTCGAGGCCAGCGGCGGCCGCAAGCCCGCCTAGATCCGTACACACGAGAGGGGGCAAGCCCATGCGGGCTCGCCCCCTCTCGGCGTTCATCCCTTACCTGCGACGGGAGTTGGAACGCAGCATGGCAGCGCCCCCGACGATGAGGAGACCCGCGGCCGCGGCCGCGAGCAGCCATCCGACTGTGACTCCCGTGCGCGACAGCCACGGCGGTGGCGGCGGCGAGGCCGTCGTCGTTTCTTCCTCGAGGCCGTACTCGTCAGCAAACTCACCGTCGAAGTAGGCGCGCAGGCTCCTCGGGCTGAGAGTTCAACCTGAACGACCACACCCACACGTAGACCCCAGGCTTCTCTGCCACTCCGGAGCTCGACGTACAGGCGCTCGCCAGCGCCCTTGGACGCGACCACCTGAGTGGACGCGACCGGCTCAACGCCCTTCGGCACGTCAGCAGTCGGCTTGGCGGGTGCCTCGTCGCCTGCGTAGTACAGGTCAACGTCCCACGTCACCGGGACGGGATCTCCGTCGGCGCCGGTGAGCCACTCGTCGTCCACGAGCGCGTCACCCTCGGCCGCGGACGTGAGGAACGTGTCCGACAGAGTGTCGCCCACGATGACTTCACGGTTCGGAACCCTTGAAACGCCCGCGGGCTGGAACGCCTTGGCCGTCGTCGTTTCGTTGAGCAGGCCGTATTCATCGGCCCAGTCACCCGCGAAGTAGGCGCGCAACTCCTCGGGCTGCGTTTCCACGTGGAAAGCCCAGACCCACACGTAGTAGCCGGCCTTCGTCGCGGTGCCCAGGCTCCACGGTCAGGACCTCACCGGCCCCGCCCTTGCCCGTCACCTGGGTCTGGCCCACCTGCAGCGCACCCTTGGGGGCAGCGCCAGGAAGCACCAGCGGCGGAGTCCACACGGTAGACGTCGCCACCGCTGACGGTGCCGGGGGCTCCGGCGGTGTGGTGCCGTGGAAGTAGAGCGTGACGTCCCACGTCACCGGCAACGGGGTGCCGGTGGTGTCCGTCAGCCACTCGTCGACGACGAGCGGGCCGCCAGGCTGCGTCGCCGTGGTGAACGTGTCAGCCAACACGTCACCGACCGCAACCTCAGGCTCCACGACCTGCGAGACACCCGCGGGCTGGAACGCCTTCGACGTCGTCGTTTCATCGGTGAGGCCATACTGGTCAGCCCAGTCACCCGCGAAGTACGCGCGCAACTCCTCGGGCTGCGTTTCCACATGGAAAGCCCAGACCCACACGTAGTAGCCGGCCTTCGTCGCGGTCCCCGGCTCCACGGTCAGGACCTCACCGGCCCCGCCGGTACCGGTCACCTGAGTCTCCGCGACCAGGTCGCCCATCTCGACGGGCTCCACGCTCGAGTCAGACTCGACCGCGCTGCCAACGTCCTCAGGGGACAGCGACACGCTCGGCGCCGGATTCGGTGACTCCCCCGCCTTCACGGGGTCGACCGGCGGTGTGGTGCCGTGGAAGTAGAGCGTGACGTCCCACGTCACCGGCAACGGGGTGCCGGTGGTGTCCGTCAGCCACTCGTCGACGACGAGCGGGCCGCCAGGCTGCGTCGCCGTGGTGAACGTGTCAGCCAACACGTCACCGACCGCAACCTCAGGCTCCACGACCTGCGAGACACCCGCGGGCTGGAAAGCACGCGAGGTGATCGTTTCATCAGTGAGGCCATACTGGTCAGCCCAGTCACCCGCGAAATAGGGCTGCCAGCGCGCAGGCTGCGAGGAAACGTTGAACTCCCACACCCACACGTAATAGCCAGCCTTCGTTGCCGTGCCCAACTCCACGGTCAGGACCTCACCGGCCCCGCCCGTACCCGTTACCTGGGTCTGGCCCACCACTACAGGTGTGGGCGTTGCAGGCTCGAGGGGGACTGCCGGCACACTCTCCGGCGGCGCCGACCCATCCACGTCGGGAGCCGGTTCACCGGCCGACTCGTCATCGCCGGCGTCGACGTCGATCGTCGGGTCGACCGGCGGTGTGGTGCCGTGGAAGTAGAGCGTGACGTCCCACGTCACCGGCAACGGGGTGCCGGTGGTGTCCGTCAGCCACTCGTCGACGACGAGCGGGCCGCCAGGCTGCGTCGCCGTGGTGAACGTGTCAGCCAACACGTCACCGACCGCAACCTCAGGCTCCACGACCTGCGAGACACCCGCGGGCTGGAAAGCACGCGAGGTGATCGTTTCATCAGTGAGGCCATACTGGTCAGCCCAGTCACCCGCGAAATAGGGCTGCCAGCGCGCAGGCTGCGAGGAAACGTTGAACTCCCACACCCACACGTAATAGCCAGCCTTCGCGGCCGCGCCAAGATCGACCGACAACAGTTCACCAGAGCCACCGCTGCCCGTGACCTTCGCACTGCGCACACGTTCAGCGCTCGACGGCACCGAGTTCTGCCGTGCAGGCGGTTCCATGCCGGCGTAGTACACCGTCACGTCCCACGTCGCCGGCACAGGGGTTCCACCAGGAGTAGTGAGCCACGAGTTCGTCACCAGCGCTCCCCGGAACGCGTCGACGTCGTGAACGTGTCCACCAGGCGATCGCCGACCGACACGATGGGCTCAAGCACCTTCGACGTGCCGCCGGGCTGGAACGCCCGCGCCCGCGCAGTCTCATCGGCCAGGCCGTAACGATCAGCCCAGTCGCTCCCCTCAGCAAGATAGGGACGGTTCACCGCGGGCTGTGACTCGCGATCAAACGACCACACCCACACGTAGTAGCCGGCCTTCGTCGCGGTCCCGATCTGAGCCGTGAGCCGCTGGCCGCTGCCGTTGGTCCCCGTGACGCGTGCCGTGCCCACCAATTCTGCCCGGGCCGGCGGGCTCGCCGACGTCGAGGACGGCGCCGTGACGCCGTGATAGTAAACGCTCACGTCCCACGTCACAGGCACCGGTGAACCACTACGCCGAAGCCACGAGTTCGTCACCAGCGCTCCCCCGGAACGCGTCGACGTCGTGAACGTGTCCACCAGCTCGTCACCCACGGCGACCACCGAACGCTGCACGCTCGACGTGCCGCCAGGCTGGAACGCCTGTGCCACCGAAGTCTCGGCCGGGATGCCATAGTCATCCGCCCAGTCCCCAGTGAAGTATTTGCGATACGCGGACGGTTGCTCGCTCGCATCGAAGCGCCACACCCACACGTAGTAGCCGGCCTTCGTCGCGGTCCCGATGGTCGCGGTCAACCGCTCCCCGGACCCTCAGTGCCGGTAATCGTTCGTGTGCCGACCAGGCTCCGCTCCACTCGGGACCGTGCCCCGCTGCGACGGCTCCGAACGGCCGTGGAAGTACAGACTCGCCTCCCACCGCGCCGGAACGTACGGGAAGCCAGCCTCTTCAAGAATCGGCCACGTCTGAGAACCCGACGCCTGAGTGGTGAACGTGTCCGTCAACGTGTCGCCAACGTCAACCCGAGCCGCCTGCACACGCGAAACGCCCTCAGGCTGGAAAGGAACAAACACGGCCGTCGCCGGGTCTGAGTAGGTGAGGTCAGTGTTGGCGCCCGAGATCACAACATCCTGAGGGCTGGCCGTACCGACCGGCGCCGAACTTGCCGGTGCTGCGTCGTGATAGCGAATCGTGAACGAGACATCACCGGTGCCCGTCGCGGTCCACGCGTGCACGCCTGACCGAGCGGAGGTCGTTGTAGTTCCATACGCGAACCGGCCTCCCGACTCATCAAAGGTTGCCGGTCCTTCGATGCGGACTGTGTACGAGATCCCCGATAGGTGGTCCCCCCACGCGTCCTTCACCCCTACGCCTGAGAGGGTTCCTCGCATCGGGCTCGAGTTCGTCACGGGGTTGGCCTTGAGTGCCGATGTCGTGTTGTTCCACTGAGAAAGCCCCCTGAACTTGCTCACAAGGTTCTTGGAGGCCTGAGGGAAATCGGAATGGTTCCACACGCGTGAGGCCAACGACGCGTTATCCCCGCTCCCGGAGAACTCATCTGCCCACAACAGGTACTGCACAGCGGCCGCACCCGTGGGAGTGTCCCAACCGTTATTGCCAAGCCACAGCAGGTAGCGCAGCCGCGCCGAGCCTGTTCGACGACCACGAGTACGAAGCGCCTGTCTCGAGATCAGCGCCAGCCTCGATACACCACACCTTGCCCGTAGTTCCCGACGGACGATTGCCCACCACATTCGGATTCAGGCCGCCCAACCACTTCTGACGCCACGCTGCGCTATCGCCGTAGGACCAGAACTCAGACAACACAACGCCGGCACCAGAGCCGCGTTGCTGTCCCGAGCCGTTCGTCCACCCGTTGGTTGTTTCGTATGCCTGAGCGGGCTGCGGTGTGGCCGTTACTGCGGCGGCTCCCACCAGCAAGGCAACCAGGAGTGCCGCCCAAGGCTCTGTGCACTGATCTCACGTTGACCTCCGTGCGATAGAGACTGAAAAAAGTTTGATGTAGTTTCTCACTACATCAGAGCGAGTAACCGTGTTAGAGTCTATTCGTGATTCTGAATGAACCGCTACCCTGGACACATGCCTGGGGCGATGGAAGGACTACCGAAAGTGCCGCCGTGGACCCCTGCAGCCTGGACACCTGTCGACAAGAGCCGGCCTTGATGTGTTGCGCGCCGTTGCCCTGCGTGGCCCACAAGGCGCGACCGTCAACGAGGTCATGGAAGACATCAACGCGAGCCGGAGCCGTGCCTACTCGGCGCTTGAAGGGCTCACCACGGATGGGCTGGTCAAATCGGATCCACCACAGGGTCAGCGTCGACCTCGAGTTCCGATTCGGTACGTCGCCAGCCACGACGCCATCGAAAGCGCTGTGCGTGATCTCGGCCGCTGGGCTCACGGCGTCGTCGAGGATGCCGACGGCGGCGAGCATGGTGGCCAGTCCGACGCGTGTGGCGCCGTCGAGGCGTCTCAAGCGCTTAACTCTTAGTCACATCAACCGATCTGTCCCCTCCTGCGGCGTCCAAAGGAAGGGAGCATCGCCGTGACCTCAAACAACTCTGAAACAAGCCCGGCTCCTAAGCCCAGGCTCACCCGCCGAAGGGTTGCCTTGGTCGCCGCCGCGGCCACGGGCGTCCTGGCATTTGCGGGTGGTGGGGTCGCGTGGGGCGCGCACCGGGCTGCCGAGGCTGACGCGGCGGCCGCGCTCGACGCGTGTACTGCGGCGGCGAGTGACCTTGCGACGCTCGCTGGCCGCGCCGCCGAGGCGGCGAAGGCCGGCGCCGACACCACGGTGGACGCCGCGGAACTCGAGAGCACGCTCGCGATTGCGCGTGGCTTGCTCGAGGAAGCCTGCGACGGCGGTGGCTCTGCCTCCGCCCGTACAACCGCGCTCGAAGGCGCGGCGCAGGCGAGGCTCGACGCTGCGAGCACGCTTGAGGGCGCGACCGACGAGTTCGAGACCGCGACTGCCGCGTGGGTGCACGACGACGCGCGCACCACGTGGGAAGACGTCGTCTCCCAGTGGGATGAGGCAAGCGAGAAGGCTCGCACGCTGGTCAAGGACGTAGGCGAGGACGTCAAGAAGCCTGCGACTGTCACTGCTGTCACCAAGCATCTCAGCGCAGGCGACACGATCGCCGATGCGCTCTCTGATGATGCGGATGCTACGGAGATCTCCGCGCATACCAAGGACCTCGAAGCCGCGATCGACGAGCTCGCACCGCTGACCGCGGCGCTGTCGAAGTCTCACCAGGCCTGGAAAGACGAAAAGGCCAAGGCTGAGGCCGAGGAGGCCGGCTCGTCTACCGACGACGGCAAGGCCGCCGCGGCCTCGCCAGGCGGTTCCTCAAGTTCGTCTGGATCGTCTAAGTCCTCGAGTTCCGCGCCTGGATCATCTTCTGGCTCGTCGAGCAGGCTCCAAGGGCTCATCTTCCTCTGGCTCGTCGGCTCGTCTGGCTCGTCGACGCCAGAGAAGACCACGGAGCCCAAGCCCAAGCCCGCGGAGACCACTCCCCCGCGCCCAAAGACCCCGTGATGTCCTGGTCCAAGTGCGACGGAGAGTCCATGTGGCGCCTTGCCGATGGCAGCCCCACGGGAAGTGGAAAGGGTTGCGCCATTGCCTCGGACGTGCGTGCGCGCATCAAGGACAACCCTGGCAGCGGGGCGTGCTCGTTCCTCAAGTCGATCACTGCCGACAACAGGGACACGCTCATCAGCCAGGCGAACTACTACCAGAAGCCTTGGGAACACCAAGACGGTGGTGACGCAGGCGAACGAGACTCAGGTCAAGGTCGAGTATTACGGCTGCCAGGCGTCCTAGTGGCAAATGACAACTTCTCGCGTCGCGCCTACGGCGTGGGAGAGTTTGCCGCCCCTAGGGTGCCCCTATGGATAGCCCTACCTGCACCGTGCGTGCGTGGTGGCGACCCTATGAGCCCAGTGACCTCCAACTCAAGGTGAGGTCGACCGGCGGGTAACAGCCCCCGGGAAAGCGAAAAGCCCGCTCCCGATGTTTGGCGACTGGAGGAGCGAGCCTTTTCTAACGGTTAGTTAGGAGTAGTCCCATAGTAGGCCCCCACACGGGGTTTAGTCGAACACACCCAAAAACAGGTGATCTACCTGCATCTTCACGCACTTTGTGGCGTGTCCTCGACGACCCTCTGCCCTCCTTGGCGACCGCTCAAGCGGACCCGCTAGCGGCCCTCGCCGCGCTCCCGGTGCGCTCTCACGCGGCCGCGATCCAATACGCGATCGCCCGCTCCCTCGGACAGCCGGCACCCGCGGCCGCGACCACGGCCCCACAAGCCGCTCCCAGCCTTCCTGCGTGGCATCTGTGCAACGACGCACAGCAAGCCCGCTGGCGCGTCCTCAAACGCCGCGCAGCACGCTCCTATCACCGCTCCCGCCCCATCCGGGGCCTCAAAGCCTCCGACCGTGGCCACGAGGCCGCCGTGAGCCGCGCAGTGACGCTCGAGGACGACCTCACCAGGCCCGCGACCCGCGCCGGGTGGATCGAGGCGCTCGAAGAGTCAGCCTTCATCGACAGCCTCGATGCCTCTCAGACGTCCAGGAAGGGCCGCTCCAAGCGCGACATGGTCCTCGAGCCTGGCCAGAGCCCTCGCAGCGTCAGAACGTGACCGTACGGGCACCACAAGCCCCGGCCACGCCTATCTCGCACGCCGCCTCGGCGTCAGCGGAAGGACCGTCACACGCTACCTACGCGCCCTTGAGGCGGCCGGTTTCGTCATGGCCCTGTCTGCGGGCCGTTCAGCAGGCTACGGAGGCTCTGACGAGGGCGCTTTGCGCGTCGTCTACCTCCTGGTGGTGCCCCGCGACCCCTCGAAGCCTGCGCACGCGGCCGTGCACCGCTCGCCGCACTTTCACACAGTTCATGCGGTCGGTTGTGGAGAAGGTTGTCACCCCCTCCTGGCCACCAGGAGTAGGTAAAACCCACGCACGCGCGCACGAGGTTTCAAGCATGATGGAGCCGCTTCGCGGCCCAGAATCTATTCCGAGCGGCCTATTCGGCCGCTGGTCACGTGCCAATCACCCTAGATACACGCGCACAGTTCGGCTTGGGCCCAGGAGATTGTCCCGGACAAGCCGTGACAAGGTCGCGCTCGAGGTCACCCAACTGCGACCTGAGTTGATGCGCGTCAAAGGGCTGACGTTCAAAGCGCTGCGGGCCGCGATTCGTGAGTTCGTCGACGCCGGCTACGACGCCACCGACATCGTTCACATGCTCGACTGGACTCCCAGGAACGAAGCCCGCCCACACTCAGGGCTCTACGGCATCGTGCACGGCACCGCATGGATCGCTCGAGTATTCGACCCCTGGCGCGATAGCCACGGCACTCCCCTGGCGTCACCTGGCGCTCGTCGACGCGCAGCCGAACACCGTCGGCGCAACGCGGCCGCCGAGCGCGCCGCACAGCGCGAGCACGAACGGATCCAGGCTCCTCCACGAACGGGCAACAGCCCCCGCGGGCTACGGCCGCGACTACTACCTCGCCTGCGCGCGGCTGGCGCGTTCAAAGGAGCCCGGTCGTGAGTGCCCAAGCGTTAGGACATACGTCCCTACGGGCTCGCCGTATGTCTGATTTGCCCTGGAATCGCCTGCGAGTCATGTCACACCGGTTAACACCCGTAACACCCCGATCCCTACCGTGAAAGTGCACAATCTTTCGCCACGGCACGGATGCCAACGGCACTTCATGGAACGGATTCCACCACAATGAACACCTTCACCGTCCCCACCGAGGGAACCTTCCCAATCATGGGCTGGGTCGCCACCGCGCCCGTCCTCGACGACGACACCGTGACCTTCGACCTCGTCGTGACACCCCGCATCAAGAACGCTAGCGACGACGGATGGACGCCTGCACCAGCCGAGTGGTTCACCGTCAACGCCTACGACAGCCTCGCGTTCCACCTTGCACAGTCCGTGCGCGTTGGAGAGCCCCTGTTGGTCTTTGGCTCAGTGGGCAGCCCCTCCCCCGCCTCCGGGACACAGCGCACGCGGCACCGCCTCCACGCCACCGCCGCGGGACACAACCTCGCCATCGGGCCAGCCATGTTCGGCGCCGGCCGAGACGAACTCGTGGATCATGACACCTATGACGTCACGCCCGTGTGAACGCGTGACGCCACAGGTGCATCCACATAGGCAGACCGACGTGACGCCACACGTTCGGCTCTACGTTTCCCCATCTATGACGTATGGCTAGCGTTATGGCATGGCGTAACGTGTGAACTATGGTACGGTAGTAAACGTTAGACAGGGCGTGGCGCAACGCACGCTCTCACATACGGCTACTAGTGTGGTTTCACACAGGAGGAATGGTTATGGCTATTGCACGCAGTGTGGTTGTTGCTCAGGGCAAGGGTGGCGTCGGTAAGACGTCCGTTGCCTGCAACGTGGCGGGCCTCGCCGCGGCGTCCGGGCTGAGGGTTCTGCTCGTGGACCTGGATCCCCAGGGCAACGTGGCTCGCGACCTCGGCATGGAGCGGGGGAGTGGCAACGACCTCCTGATGGCACTCATGGCCGGGGCCACGCCACCGATCGTTAAGGACGTGCGTGGAGGGCTTGACGTGGTCCCCGGCGGGCCAGACATCGCCGACCTCACCGCCATGGCAATGTCCCGCGCGATGCGCGGCGAGCCGGGTCTGTCCAAGAACCTCAACCAGTCGCTCGCGTCCATCGCGGGTAACTACGACCTCATCCTGATCGACACCCCGCCGGGGGAGAAGATGCTCGTCGAGGCCGCGTTCGGCTGTGCCGCCGCGGTGGTCATCCCGACCAGGTCGGACGACGCCAGCATTGACGGCCTCGAGCGAGTCGCTGAGCGGTTCATTGCCGCACGCGACACCAACCCCGACCTTGAGCCTCGCCGGAGTGCTGCTGTTCGGCATGGGATCACGCTCCCGCCGCCTCGAGCGATCAGTGCGTGACACCATCGCCCAGGTCGTTGGTGCCGCCGCTCCCATCTTCGACACGCCTATCCGGCACCTCGAATCCGCGGCCGTCGACGCCCGCCGTCACGGCCGTCTCGTCCACGAACTCGAGGACGCCGTCTCGGAGGACCGCAGCGCACGCCTCGCAGCGCTGCGCGCAGGCGAGAAGCCCGGCGAAGGACTGTTCGTCAGCAACGCCACCAGCCTCGCCAACGACTACCAAGACTTCACCCGCGAACTGCTCAAGCGCATCGCTGAGCCTCGAAAGCAAGGAGATCCCCGCATGAGCCCCGAACGCCAAGCCCCCCAGCGTGCCAGCCTCGAAGGCGCATTCTCAGGCAAGGACCGCGGCCAGGCTCTCTCGGGTCTCCTGACGCCCAAGGCCCCTCAGCCGGCGGATGCAGCCACACCCGCACCGTCGGAACCGGTGCCCGTGAAGCCGAGCGCCGAGCCCAAGCAGGCTAAGCCCGCTACAACACCCAAGAAGGCGGCCACACCCGTCTCCCAGAGCGTCGACAACGAGACGATCGTGAACGTCGGTATCTACCTCGAGCCCGACCTCCTCGAGCGGCTGACCGCGATCCGCAAGGAACGCGACACGACCTACGCCGACCTCCTGGTGGAAGCATTCGACGCCGTCGACGTCGAGAGCCTCACCGAGCACTTCGCAGGTACGACCGCGCCGAGCCTCGTCCCTGGACAGATGCCCCGGGCTGTCAAGGTCAAGCGATCCGGCTCCGGCATCCAGCGTCAGTTCCGCCTCACCGTTGCGCAGCGCGACTACCTCGACGCGATCGCCGACAAGGTCGGCGCCCCGTCGAGGTCAGCCCTCGCCGCTACGGTGCTCGCAAAGCACGTCGACCGCACCTAGGAGCCACACGTATGGTCAACACCGATAGCGGCCCCACGGAGTCCGCCAATCCCGTGGAAGCGGCGATCACCGCGCTCACGGCCGCGGCCCGTCAGACCCGTGTCAGGGGCGCAGGCACCGAGCACGAGAAGGTCGAGCCCGTCGACTTCGCCGAGATCGCGTGCCACGTCTTGACGACGGTGGCCGCGAACATCGGGGGAGTGGAGGACCTGCTTGCAGGACGCTCCGGCTCGTGGGAAGCCGACTACGTGCGCAACATCGTGAACTCCACCGCGGGCGCCGAGCCCGGCACCCTCCTGCCGTACCGCACCGAGCCAGTCCAGATCGCATTCGACGAGGAAGAGGAGTTTGAGATCTTCGGGCTTACTGACCTCTACTCCGAGCAGGTCGACGAGCTCGAGGCCGTGACGTTTGACGAGAACGCCACCGAGGAGCAGACCAACGCGGCCTACCGGGCGCTGACCCGCATGGCCGAGCCTGTGGGAAGCGGACCTTCTCGCCTACCGCGACAACTACCTCGAGGCAGCGCGTAGTTTCGTGGCCGCCCGCGGTGCCACGTGCGACGTCGTGCTCGTCGGACGGGACCGGTGGAATGAACTCGGCGATGAGGTCAAGTCTCACGCCCACGACCACGCCCGCCTGCCCATGACCGGCGCCGCCCCAGACTTCTCAAATGGCACGCCCGCGGACGCGCTACGCCGCTCTGGCAACACCTACGCCGATCGTGCAAGATGATCGCAAGCCCTGAGGCTCCCCCCAGGAGCCGGCGCGTCGGGTTAGCCCCCTTTCCTGACGCCGCGGGTTCGACTCCCGCACAGGGCACCGTGCCGGCATGGTGGTTTGGTCGCCACCACACCGGTCACTCACCTGAGGCCGCCGACACCAATTCCTTTCTGGCTCCGGCGGCCTCAGGCCTTTCTCCGCGCCGTCCGCCACGAACGACTCGAGATCGCACGCCTCCGGCTCGCATGCTCGGCCCGCAACCGTGCCACATACTGCGCGTGCAGATCAGGCACCACGAGCATCGGCAAAGCCCGGTTCACAACCTCGTGCCACAACCCCACCTTCTCGATCGTCGCGACAGAGGGACAATCCTCGCGCCCCGCAGCCCACTCCCGATACTGCGAGCCCGACGTCGACCCCGTCTCAGCGATGAACTCCGCCACCACATCGGCGCACAACTCCAGCGTCCACTTGTCATGCCTACGTAGAGGCTGCACAGTGCCCACTCCCGCGGACTCGAGCGCGGCATTCCATGAGCCGAAACGTCGAATGATCGTCTGGCTCGACGGGGCAGAGGCACCCGGCCGCGTCGCGAGATTTCGATAGCGGGCCTCACGCACATCACCATCAAGAACCACCGCCGCCTTACGCAGCGCTTCACGCGCCTGCGCGTCAGTCCACGCCCGTGTCTTGCGCCGCTCAGGCGCGGGTGTGTGCGCGCTGTGACGAGCAAACGCCACCAAATCCGGACCCAACACCCTCGCCAGCGTCTCGACGTCGGTCCTCGCATGCCGGGCGAGAGCCTTCATGGTGATCCCCGGCTGCGCTTCCAGCACGCGACAAGCGCGCGCCAGCGCATCAAGAGATCTCGAGCGAGCATCCCGATCGGTGTACTGGAACGTCAGCATGGCCCTCATGGTGGCGGGACGACACGACGATGTCGACGGGCCACGCCTGCCCCCAACCAAGTACCGTCCGGCAACGCTGCCACCGCGGAGTGTGTGGCATCTATTGACAGCACGAATGTGCGGGCTTAGGTTGCAAATGCGTGCAAAGGGGCATCGCGCATGTGTTGGGGATCTAGTCCAATCTGGGGGGACATGATGACACAAACGGCCAAGCCGGCGAACTCGGCCAAATTGAGAGTGGCCGCCATTTCGGTCATGGCGGGAATTCTCGTCGGCATGACAGGCACTGCGGCAACCGCGGCCGTGGTGTACGGGGCCTGGGAAACGGTGTGGAACGTCGGCGCATACGACTACAAGGCCCGACCTTCCGCTAACAGCAATGGCACGAAGCCATCAGGCGGACTCACCGTGTCGTCGTCGCCTACGGCTCCCGCGGGGTGGCAGGGGGCGTCGGCTCGCCTCTGGCGCGGCAACGCCCTTTGTGGCTCGGCGAGCCGGGTCCTTACAACACAGAGCGTCACAATCATTTCGCGAACCGTGGCGAAGGATTGTGGGTCGGGAGAGTACCGCGGGTCCGGCTTTGGGTACGCGTACTACAGCGGTGACTATCGTTCACACCAATCGGCCCGAAGCCCGATTGTGATTTGGTGAAGGTGATGAAAATGCGACACATCTCGCTCTCTCCTCAAATGATTCTCATCGCCGGGGTCGGCCTCGTCGGTGGAGTGGGAATCGGCGTTGCACTTGGCGTCTCAGGTCTAGGTACCTCTGCGCCGCCTGGCGCGGCTCCTGTCGCTGAAACTCACCAGCCCACTGTCAGCAACGACGACACCCGGCTCGGAGAAGTCATCCTCGACGAGAAGGAGCCCGAGTTCATTCAGGCCTGGGGTGAAGACGGAACCCTCGGGTTCGTCAAATCAGCAGACCTCGAGCCTGTAAAGGTGTCCAGCCCTGAGGATGCTGCGCGTGCCAACGACGTGGCGGACAAAGTGTTCTCGATCCCGCTGTATGACGAGGACGGGAAGACTGTCATCGGCGAGTTCCTTGTGAACGACGGCGCGTCGACTATCGAGAAGTAGCGACCCCGGCGTTCCCCCCGCCCTCCGGCAGAGAGGTTGTGCCCGGTCGACGTGGCACCGCCGCGCAGCCGCTGCTTGCGAGCCGGTGTGTGTCGGCGGGGTACAACCGTCACCCAGAGTCCCGCTGTCCACTTGTGGGCGGGTGGAGCCCCTTGCGTGGCTCAGGCCGTCCACAAGAGGGCAGGGGGCACACGCCCCAACCCACCCCCGCGCCGCCGGCGCTAGCCGGCGAGCGCGCTACCAAAGGAGCGACCGCAAGCGGTCGCGCAGTCACCCTCCCGCCGACCGGACGCCCTGCGGGCGTCCAACGGCATCCCCGGGTCTTCTGGCCATCATCACGGTCAGTGCCTGCCAATACGTTCTGTCTTTGAAGTTCACCAGGATGGAGTGCCGTGGCTAGAGCCCGACCTGGTGGGCGTGCCCCTTCGGGTCGGGCTCTAGTCGCTTTGCGACCCAAGCCCCGCTGTTTCCATCCGTGCGCGCGCGGCGCTTCGGATGGGCGGGTCTTGGCCCTTCGGGTCACGATCCCTCACGCATACCCCAGCCTGCGGCTGGTGGCCCACCAGACAAGCCTGGTGGGGGAGCGCTGCGCGCTCGTGGACGCGTCCGCTGCGCGGCCGCGACAGTGTGGGGTGTTCAAGCATCGGCTGAGGGACCATTCTTGCCCTCTGCGCGCTGCGCACAACCGTCGCCTGCGCTGCCGGCCTGACCGGTCCGGCGAGATTCCCTTTCCCTCGCTGCGCTCGGCCGTGAATCTTCCTCCCGGTGGGCCCCTTCGGGGTTGCTGCTTTCGCGCTCCGAGGGCATCTGGTCCCCTATCAGCCGATGCGGTGACCAACCGTCACGCACACCGCGCGCGGGCCGCACCGGGTGAGAAAGGAACCACCCATGCACGCCATGACGCTTGCCACCGTCGCGCTCAACGAGGTTCACCCGAACCCCGCAAACCCGCGCTACGACCTCGGCAACCGCGACACCCTCACCGCATCCATCAAGGACCGCGGAATCATCCAGCCCCTCGTCGTCACCCCCGACCCCGAAGGCGGCTACACCATCATCGCCGGACACCGCCGCCACGCCTCCGCCACCGACGCCGGGCTTACCGAAATCCTCGTCAACATCGTGCCCGACGCGGACGCCGCCACCATCGCGGCCGCAATGGTCCACGAGAACACCCAGCGTGCAGGCTTCACCGATGCCGAACTCGCACGCGGCATCCAGGGCATGCTCGACACCGGCGCAACCGCCGCCGCGATCGCCAAGGGACTCGGCGCCAAGCGCGACACCATCAAGAACCTCGCCGCCGCCCACGCCGCACCCGAGGACACCCGCGCCTACCTCCATGCCGGAGAAATCTCGCTCGATCAGGCCCTCGCCCTTGCCGACCTCGAATCCAAGGACGCCGACCTGTACGCCACCACCCTCGCCGCGGTCGAGGACGGCCAGAACCCCGACTGGGTGCTCAGGAAGGCCCGCGAGGCAATCGCGAAGGCCGAAGCCGTCGCCCAGGCCGAGAAGATCGCCGCCGACACCGGCGTGACCATCATCACCGAACGGCCCTCCGGCTGGGACGGTAAGTCCAAGCACCTCAAGTCCGACGAGGAAATCGCCCAGCACCACGGCCAGCCCTGCTACGGCATCTACCCCACCGTCACCAACGACGGCGAGGCCGTCGTCCAGCACTGGTGCACCAAGACTCGCGCCCACGACCCCAAGGCCGAGACCGTCGAGGTGTCTGAGGACGACAAGGCCGAGCGACGCCGCGTGATCGCCAACAACAAGGCATGGGACACCGCCAACGGTGTCCGTCGCGCCTGGCTCACCGAGTCGCTTCACCCCCGCACCACCATCCCCAAGAAGCACATCCCCACGCTCCTGGCCCTCAACATCGCCACCCCCTACAGCGAAGAGCACGTGCGCGAAGCCGTCCGCATCGTCGCCGCCGTCAAGAACGGCGCATGGCCCGGCGCAGAAGCCCACGCCAAGGCCACCGTCAACGACGGAGCGACCCTGCGGACCCACCTCCTGGCCACCATCGCCCGCCACGAGGACCGCGTGTCCAAGACCGTGTGGCGCGAGAACCGCACCGGCTTCGCCGCACACCTCACGCTCCTGGCAGACCTCGGCTACACCCTCACCCCGCCCGAAGCCCACTACGTCACCACCCACAACAACGGCGACCACACCGCCACCCAGACCTACACCACCGACTAGCCACCACGGTCGCGGGCCGGAACACCCGGCCCGCGACCCCGGCAAACGACTCGGGCCGCGTGGGTACCTTGCGCGCATGACCCACCACAGCGCGCAACTTGACCAGACCGGCATCGAGCCGGCCCCGGCCAACGCGCCTCGCGGCGCGACCGTCGACGACGTCGACTTCGACTGCCACCTCTAACCGCGAAAGCCGCACGCCTTTCTGTGCGCGACGCCTGTTGGTGAACGCATCTAACCTCTAGGTTCAACTCATGGCTATTCACCAGTCACCCGACGTGGACCGCATCATCTCCGACGTCCGCCGCACCGCTGCCGGCCTGCCCTTCGACGAGCGCGCACGCCTCATCCGAGGCGTCACGCACGCCGTCCGCGAAGCCATCAAGACCGACGTGTCTACAGGCGGCGCCCCAAAGGGGCGCGCATGGGAACTTGACCAACTCGCCCCCATTAATGACGCGGCCGAGAACCATTACTTCACGGCCCTCGACGAACGGCGATAGCGACCATGACCGGCTCCTCCTCCCTCGTCTGGGACCCGCTGCTCGCCGAGACTCAGGCTCGCGACCGAACTCACCATCACCGGGCTGCGCCACCTCGCGCAAGCACCCACGAAGGCGGACATTTGGATAGGGAGCGTTTCGGACGTCAAAGCCCCCTCAACCTTGGCCTCCACACCTTTACATCAGGCTTCGAGCGACTAGGGAAAGTCGCGATCCTCCTTGACGGGCGACTTCGCGACGGCGAGTTTCGGCCCGTTAGGGGCTACAACCACGGCGTCGCGCAGGCTGTACGCAGCCGTCCGCGACCTCGCCGCTGGCAACGGCGACCAGTGGCCGTCCATTGACCCCGGCACCTTTCACGGCGACGCCGTCGAGTTCCTGACCGCATATGCGGGTGGGGGAGGGCGCTACGCCTATATGGACACGCTCGCCAGCGGTGAAGTCAAACCCGACCCCCACACCCAATGGACTGCGCTTTGCGACCGCGCGCCAGCCTTGAGCAGACCTGACGAGTTCATGATCTGGATCTACGACCAGGTGCCGAACGTGATCTACACGAGCGAGGACGACGAGATTCAGTCGATACTTTCAGGCTGGCTCGACGGTGTTCGAGGCTCGTATCTGAAAGGTTCGACGGCGACCACTCTCGCGCTCTACGACCTGGTGTACCCCATCACACGCCACATTTCAGCCCTGTCGCGGCGAGCCTTTTACGAACACGACACGCCAGGCATTCCCTACCTCGCCGAAGTGATCGACCACGTTTTCCTTCCCTCGCATGAGGACTTCCTCGGCATGACCCTGATGAATTTTGGCGACCCAGAAGTCGTGAAGGAGATCGTTCTCGACCGGCACGAAGAGCCCAACTTCGACGACCTGGACGACGACGAAGAAGGAGACAGCGAGGACCTGGTGGGCGTGCCCCTGGCGGGGTCGGGCTCTAGTCGCTTCGCGACCCAAGCCCCGCTGGCTCCATCCGTGCGCGCACGGCGCTTCGGATGGGCGGGTCTTGGCCCTTCGGGTGACGATCCCTCACGCGTGCACCAGCCTGCGGCTGGTGGCCCACCCGACAGGCGGGTGGGGGAGCGCTGCGCGCTCGTCGACGCGTCCGCTGCGCGGCCGCGACAGTGTGGGGTGTTCAAGCATCGGCTGAGGGACCATTCTTGCCCTCTGCGCGCTGCGCACAACCGTCGCCTGCGCTGCCGGCCTGACCGGTCCGGCGAGGTTCCCTGCGGTCGCTGCGCTCCCTGGTGAACCTTCCTCCCGGTTGGCCCCTTCGGGGTTGCTGCTTTCGCGCTCCGAGGGCATCTGGTCCCCTATCAGCCGATGCGGTGACCAACCGTCACGCACACCGCGCGCGGGCCGCACCGGGTGAGAAAGGAACCACCCATGAGCGCCTTCATCGTCGCTAAGACCCACATCGACGCCCTCGTGACCGCGGGCGTGAAGAACCGCACCCACGGGCCTCTCTATGTCCACCACGGCGGCATCGCGCTCGACGTGCGCCACGCAAACGCCGACCTCATCGGCCAAGCCCTCACCGACGCCGTTCACGCATCCGTAAACCACCGCTACCGCGACGCCGTCAACCCGCCCGCCTACACGTTCCGCATGCTCGACACCGACGTGCTGCCCCCCGTCGTGATTCTGTCCCTCATCGCCTGCTACCGCTACCAGGCATGCGAAATCGACGGCTGGGACACCACGCTCGCCGCGACCTACCTCAACGTCATCGAAGCCGCCAGCATCCGCGAACTTCCCGGCTACGACGAAGCCCCCTGGGAACTCACCGACGAGGGATACCAGGCACTCGGCCCCAAGCGCATCGTCTCCGCACGCGGCCGCCGCTCCTAAACCCCGCGCGGCGGGCCACACAGTGGCCCGCCGCCCCGAAAGGAACCCCAAATGCTCACCACCCAAGAACGAACCGAAGCACTCTACGAGGCCGCCACCGCCGTAGGCGACGCCAAGCGCCACGAACTCGCCACGGCGGCAGGTGCTCTCATCGCCCACGCCCTGAGCATGTGCCCCGACGCCCACCGCGTCTACCTCATCGACACAGGCGAGAGCGACCGCGACGCCTACGGAATGATCGTCGACGAAATCGAGTGCCCTCACCACGTCATCGCCACCTCGGCATGCGCCGTGGCCCGCGCCCTCGACCTCGGAGAAAGCGAAAAACTCGACCCCCTGGCCCACGCAAGCCACCTCAGCGCCGACCACCTCGCATGGATGATCGAAGCCCTGCGAATGCGAGCACACACCTACACCCAGCGCTACAGCCTCGCGACACGCGACCTCGACCACATCGACAGCCTGTAACCCAAGCGCCCGGCCACCCACCAGTGGCCGGGCCGCCGGTCGGGCGGGTGTGGGTGTCTGGCGTCGAGCCAGACGCCCACAGCCCACACGGGGTGTGGGCGGGTCGTGACCGCGCAGGCGCATCGAGCGCCGGCGGTCACGAGCTCGCACAAGTGCGAGCAGGGCCGGACGGAGCCGGCCCGAGGGTGGGGGAGTAGCACCATGAGTGCCCCCTGACCACCTGTGCACGCGCTCCGGCTGGGGCCGGGCCTTCGCGCGCACCCAGGATGGACAGCAGGACCCAACCGCCCGGTTGCACCCCGCACGACACAGCCAGAACGTGCATGCAGCCTGCGCTGCTCACGCCTGGCCCACGTCGACCGGGCACAACCTGGACCCGTGGGGGAGAGCAACGGCGGCGGCCGCCGAGGCGGCCTGGTGCCGGCATCCGCCGGCACAAACGCTGGCCGCTAGCGCGGCCCTGAATTGGTCGACCTCGCATCCGGCGAGGGACCATTCTTGCGCCCTCCGGGCTGCGCGCAACCGCACCTGCGGTGCGGCCGTCTCGTCCGGCGAGGTTGCTTCGCTCCGCTCGCAACCTTCCTCCGTCGACGGCCCTACGGGTTGCACTTCGCCCTCCGCGGCGCATCTGGTCCCCTATCGCCGGATGCGGGGATTGACCAGCGCTCAACACCACAAAGCGCATCCCCCCACCGCGAGAAAGGACACCACCATGCCCAACCACACCTTTGCCGCCGCGAGCCCCGTCAACCTCTACGACGAGAACAACGAATGCCGCCACTGCGGCGAGCACGTCGCCGACCCCCACCAGCCCGAATGCGTCGCCGGACTCGGCCTCACCACCACCAGCGAGACGCCGCTGTTCTGGTGCGAACACAGCGGTCGCATCGTGTGCTTCGAGCACCTTGGCCACTACGGCCGGACCGCCGTCAAGCACGACCCCCGCGCCAACGAATGGCCCACGCCCCTCAACCACTGGCGCCCCGTCCTGACGGTCGACCGCCGCGACTGGCACGAGGAGATCGGGGCGCCCATGAAGTGCGAGTCTTGCCCCCGCTGACCCGCACCGGGCCTCGCTGGCACCAGCCAGCGGGGCCTTTCCTTTTCCCGAAACGCAGGCTAATATTGGTGGACACAATCCATATTGTGTGAGACAATATTCATATGGGAATCGAGTGGACCGCTAGCGCCGACAAGCACGGCATCCCCCGCGAGGAAGCGCAGTGGGCCATGCTCCACGCCGATCACGTCGAGACCGAGTTCGGAGAACCGCGCATCCCCGGCCAGGGAGCCCCCACGCTCTACATCGGCCCCAGCAGGTTCGGAACACTCGAGGTACTGGTCACGACCACCCCGCCACGCACCGTCCTGGTGTTCCACGTCATGCCGCTTCGGGCAGTCACCGCCCGAGCCGTCGGGTACACGCAGAAGTAGAAGAGGAAGGAACCCCGCCATGAGCGACACCACCGACCGCGACGCCGCCCTCGACGCGTTCGCCGCTGACCCCACCAAGTGGGGTCAGTCCCGCGGCACACTCACCGGCGCCGATGCCGCCGCTCACGGCCGAGGCTCTGCTCGAATCCGCCGGCGTCGACGTCGAAGCCATCGAGCGATCGGCCGGACGGCCGCGCCTGGACCGCGCCACCAACAAGCCCGGCCAGCGCAGCCCCCGCGTCAACGTCGCCGTCACCGACGCACAAGACCGCGCACTTGCCCGCCTCGTCGGCCCCGGCCGAAAGAAGAGCGACATCGTGCGCGACGCCATCGATGAGTACCTCGCCGCACACGCCTGATGTTTGACTCTTTCCTCGCCAACGCCGTGCTCATGGTCGGATGGGCGACCGTCGTCGCCGGCGTCGTCATCCTCGCCAAGAACCCGCGCTCACACGTCGACGACGTGCTCCGCGACAGAGCAAAGCGCATCCAATCGCTCCGAGCCGTAAGCGTCGGCTTCGCGCTGGCCGTCGCAGGCATGACGCTGGTGTGCGCCTCGAACTGGATCGCAGGTGTCCCCGGACTCGCGAACCGCCTCGTGTTCACCGCGGCCGTCGTGTTCGCTTGGGGATGGGCCGCGCGCGCTGCAAGAGCCAACGCGCAGCGCATCCAAGAACTCGAGGTTGATGAAGGCTACTAGCGACGGGCGGGTGTGGGTGTCTGGCGTCGAGCCAGACGCCCACAGCCCACACGGGGTGTGGGCGGGTCGTGACCGCGCAGGCGCATCGAGCGCCGGCGGTCACGAGCTCGCACAAGTGCGAGCAGGGCCGGACGGAGCCGGCCCGAGGGTGGGGAGTAGCACCATGAGTGCCCCCTGACCACCTGTGCACGCGCTCCGGCTGGGGCCGGGCCTTCGCGCGCACCCAGGATGGACAGCAGGACCCAACCGCCCGGTTGCACCCCGCACGACACAGCCAGAACGTGCATGCAGCCTGCGCTGCTCACGCCTGGCCCACGTCGACCGGGCACAACCTGGACCCGTGGGGGAGAGCAACGGCGGCGGCCGCCTGGGCGGCCTGGTGCCGGCATCCGCCGGCACAAACGCTGGCCGCTAGCGCGGCCCTGAATTGGTCGACCTCGCATCCGGCGAGGGACCATTCTTGCGCCCTCCGGGCTGCGCGCAACCGCACCTGCGGTGCGGCCGTCTCGTCCGGCGAGGTTGCTTCGCTCCGCTCGCAACCTTCCTCCGTCGACGGCCCTACGGGTTGCACTTCGCCCTCCGCGGCGCATCTGGTCCCCTATCGCCGGATGCGGGGATTGACCAGCGCTCAACACCACAAAGCGCATCCCCCCACCGCGAGAAAGGACACCACCATGAAGATCACCGTCTACTCGACAGGACCCACGTGCCTGCGGTGCCACATGACCAAGCGAGCGCTCAAGGAGGCAAGCCTCCCGTTCGCTGAGGTGGACGTCCGCGACGACGCCAAGGCCGCATCATTCGTCAAGAACGAGCCTGGGCCACGCCGAGGCGCCCGTTGTTGTCGTCGAGATCTCCGGTGAGGTCGACCACTGGTCGGGCCACAACCCCGACAAGATCAAGGCCCTCGCTACCCGCGGAGAGCAGGAGCGATGACCTACAGCGCGGAACTCGTCACCATCACCTCCCAGGCCACGGTCGGACCCGAAGACGCCCTGTGGCTCACCGTTCCCTTGACCGGGCTCTTTGCCTTCGCGTACTGGTACTTCACGCCTACCCAACCTGGAGGTCGACGCGCACCACAGACGTCTCGCCGGTCGCGCTCTTGGGGCGCCACGACCGCGCTGCTGCTTCTGGCGTTGACCGTGAGCGCCTGGACGGTAGGCGCCTGGCAGTACCTCTCGGACGGAGTCGACCAGATCACCTACGTGGAACTCGCCGGCACCGTAGCCTCCACTGAGACCGAGAACCGCAGCACCACCTTCCGGCTCGAGGAGTACCCGGACCTCCTCCTTGAAGTCGGACACTGGCGTGGGGGAGACCGATATCGCCAAACCGCCGGCACGAACGTCACCACCTACTGCGTGACGACAGACCCCGACCCCCGTGACACGACACTGGAATGCCAAGCGGACGCCCCGCAAATGAGTGGGGAGATCGACACCGAGCGTCGGCCGCTTCGCGGGTAAGAGCATCCGACGGATAATCAACGGACCATGAACGACGATCTCCACCAACAAGCGGGCGACCCCGATTTAAGAGCGACCGGGGCTCCCCAGTTGGAGTATTACGCCGCGGCGCGCAACGGCAGCACGGCCATCCTCGAAACCGCCACCCGCGACGTCGTCGCGTGGGTGGTGCACGACCGCGACAAGCGCGCGCGATCGCGAGGATGGGTGTCCCCGCCAGAGGACACCATCCCCTCACTCATCGTCCACGTAGCACGCCACCGGGGAAGCCGCTAGGCTGACCCTGGAAGCGCGATGTTCGTGCATCCTCCCTGGTAGAACCCGACATAACGGCTATTATCGGCGCACCGACCGAGCGCGGATCACCGAGACTTCGGCGGCTTGGGCGGCTTGGGCGGCTGAGGCTGCCTGCTGAGCTCCCGGAGAAGGCGCGGGGGTCGGGATGACTTGGGTACCGGCGGTGGTTGCTTCGACTGTGGCGGCTTCTTATCGTCTGCCATGTTTGCTCCTCGTGCGGTCTGACCTAAATCGTCTGGGCAAGAATAAGGGCGACCAGAGACGTGCCCCACAGGACAAAGCCGAGCGAGGAAGTTGGCCCGCAGGTTGTTGCGTGACTCCTCCGCCGTCATGAATTCAAGGCTTGCGGTCGAGCACAATGTCTGAGGCCTCAACCGGCGAAGCGTCCCAGATGTCGTGCCGCATCGCCGCGACAGTGTGTTCGTATCGGTTCCCCTGCCACAGCGCTGCGATGCCGAACCCCACGGCGTTGGCTGAGAGCGTCATTGAGATCATCGCCCATCCAGGGTGCATCGCATCCAGGTTCGTCTGGCTAATTGTTAGGCCAGCCGCCGCAATCAAGATGCTTGCTCGAGTGAGAGCGGCACTCGCCGAGGAAACGATGTTCGCGCGTTGCCGGTCTGTCTCGGCATGGAGCAGCGCGAGATGGTGCGCCCGGCCCTCGTACGGGGAGGGGGTTCTCTCCGACTACCCTTGGGGCGGAATCTCATGCCGTCGCCTTATCGGCGCCGTGAAGCGCGTACATGGCCCTATTCATAGTGGAGTCCGTCCACACCTGTCGACCACGGCGCGAAGAGTGCCCGGTATGTCCAACTAGAGCCTCGTGATGTCGAGCGCTCCGCCCATACCTATCTCTATGCTCTGGGCATGAGTGCACCAATAAGCAATCCCGGCTCGCTGCCTACTTGGCGGAGCCTTCTTACTAAGACGTTCGCGGTCTACCGAGACGCCGAGCCCGAATCCGCATCCGAGGTGGAGCCCGGTAGCGACGCGTTCCACACACGTTCGTGGGCCCGTGGCCGCATCGATGCGCTGTTGCAAATCCTCGCGCTGCTGGACAAGGACAGGGCAGACCAAGCCCGCACGGAGTGGAATCGCGTCCTCGGGGCGTAAGGCTTGGCGGAGTACGAACACGGTGCTGGAGATGTATTCAGAGCCTGCCGTTGCGTCGACGTGATGCGAGCAGCGTTCCAGCGACCGCAATCGCTCCGGCAACCGCAAGGCTGACAACCCATCCAGCCGGACCCGTCGCGGCGAGCCCGCGCTGTGTCGTGGGTTCCCGCGGCTCGTCGTCCGCGAACGGGATGAATGAAGCGAAGTCGGCATCGCCGCCACGCTCGCCGATCGTCGCCAGGACCGTGATCCCCGAGGCGTCGGTCACGAGGCATTCACTTCCGATCGGGAGCAGGCTGCGCAGACACTTCCTCGTCGACCGCCAAGAGGAACCGCATCGGCTTGTCCTGGTCAAAACCGGTTGCAAAGATTTCACGGCCCGCCGCCGTGCACGTCGCGGTCACGGCCTCGCGTTCCCATGCTTGCGTAACGTCACCGGTGACGGCGCGACGAATTCTGAGGTCCGCGCCCTTGACGCTCGTCACCACCGCGACCTCGGCTGCAGCCGGCTCGCTGACGACAATTGTCGACCGTGACGCGGACACCTGAGCCAGATCGTCACCGTGCACGTCTACGCCGCATGTGGAGCCCACGGGCAATCCTTCGAGGGCGGCAGTAGCGCCGTCGACGGCCGCCGTCTCCTCGAGCGTGCCGACGTCATCGCCCCACGGAGCGGTGCACTGCGCGGCCACGTCGACGGTTGTCGGCGCCCACGAGGCAAGCCGAGCGTTCCCCACAGACGTCGTGTCGAGCAGCAGGCTCTCCGGCCTCATACGTGTTCGAGATCTCGACGTCCACCACGGAGGTGTTCGAGATCTCGACGACGTCCGCCGTCGTCGCCGTGCGCGCCTGACGGTAGTCACCCGTCTGGAGCGCGCAGGCTGTGTCCACGGGAAGCCCAGACGACAGTGCGGCCGTGGCAACGCTTGGCGTCAATGTCTCGTCGAGGACCTCGCCAAACCGATCCGAACGGCAGATGACGTCGACGGGGAATGTGGAGGGCACCCACGCCGCCCCGGCCGCCGGCCCCTCCACCGCGGCGCTCAACCGCACCTTGCCAGCGTCGAAGCGTGCCGAGACATTCACTCCGGTGTCGCCACGCACCTCGAGCAGCGATGCCGGAGTGAACGTCAGCGCATCCGCACCGCTGTCAGGCTGCGAGATCTCGCAGGCTCGCGCCCGTGGGAAGACCCGTCACCGCATGCGACGTCCCCGCGGCCGCGGTGAACGTCTTGACTCCCACCAGGCCCGAGTCCGTCGAGCACTTCACTGTGGTGGGGAACGTCGATGGCGCCCAGGCGGTCCGGGCGCCACTACCCAACGTGCCCTGTGTGACCCGCAAGGTGTTCTTGTTGAACGTGTAGGCCGCGGTCACGATCGAGGGTGCCTCGCGCGTGATCGTCACGGACTGAGCGTCGAGGGACACCGCGGCGGCCAAAGGTTCGGCGACTGCAGAGACTTCACACTCAGTCCCCATGGGCAGACCGCCGGCGGCCGGGCCGCAGCGCCGGATCCCACGGACACTGTGCCATCGATGAAAGTCCCGTAGTCGGGATGGGAGCAAGTGGCCTCGAGGACGAACTGCGATGGCACCCATGCCTCAGCCGCGGCGGTGCCGCGGACGGCAGCGGCGACGTCGAGAGTTCCGGCCTTGAACGTGTTCCGAACAGTCACGGATGACGTGCCGCGAACCTCAACCGATTCGCTGGGTCCGTAGGTGAGCGCATCGGCCCCGGCGTCGTCCTGGTGGACAGCGCAGCGTGCTCCCAACGGGAGCCCGGCGATCGTGAACGTCGAACCCGCCGCCTGGACGAAGTCTCGTGAGTACACCTCGCCAAGCCCATCGCGTGAACACACCACCGACGTGGTGAAGGCGTCGGGCACCCACGCCTCGCCGGCGCCGGAGCCGACGACTGCCGTCGTCACTCGCAGCGCGTTGGCCGAGTACACGGACACCAGGCTCGACGGTGGCTCCGCCGGCAGTGATTGTCTGCGCGTCCACGAGCGAGATCTCGTCGGCCTGATCTGCTTGCCCCGTGACGTCACACACCGACCCCACGCGAATCCCATCGACGGCGCGCGCGCCATCGGCCGGCACCGTGAGGATCTGGTCGACCACGACCCCATCCACAGGGTGCGTGCAGACCACTTGCGCCTTGATCGAGTCAGGCACCCATGTCTCACCGGCACCCTCACCCTGAACGCTGCTTTGGACAGTCAGCGAGCCCTGCGCATACGTCAGGACCGCGACCAACTGCACCGGCGCCGAAGTGTCCAGCGAGACTGACGCCGCGGATAGATCGGTGGAGTCCTGGCCGTAATCCCCGACCGTTCCCTCACAGGAAGTCCCAGGCGGGAGCCCGGCGAATGCGTAGCCGGTCCCACCCGGAACCACCGTCACCGCCTGGTCGACGAGCACTCCGGCATCGGTGTGCCGGCACACGACGTCGACGACTACCTCAGCAGGTACACGACCCGTCGACGCCGCATTGCCATCCACGTCAACGCGGACGTCGACGCCCGCAGAATCGAAGTCCGTCACCACCGCGACCTCAGGCACAACCCCGACGATTGCCGTCGACGGCGTTACCGTCGACGTGCCTGCGATGCCCGCATCAGGCACCACGGTGCACGTGTACCCCAGGGGCAGCCCAGCCGCGATCGACCAATCTCCATCCACGGCAAGCGTCACAGGCCGCCTCACCGAGTGCGACGCATCGGGCGAGACACACATGACCTCTGTCTCAACCATGGCGGGTAGCCATGACGCACCGGCCGCGTCTCCCGTCGACGAGTGAGCGACCTCGAGGGAACCAAACGACACCGCGAACGCCGCACCGCACGAGGCAATCTCGCCGCTGCAGTTCACGACGTCGGCACCCGCAACGCGGCTTGTCACATCCTGGTCGCCCACGTAGTTCGCGCCGACGACAAGGCTCGTGGCGGATCGTCGCTGACTCCCCCGCCGCCAGCGTGCCGCGCCACACGATCTGCTGTGCGCTCTCGTCATAGTCCGCGGTTCCGCGTGAAGCCGCCACCATTCCCATGGTGGCGTCGTCGAGCGCGCCCGAGACGTCGACGACAGCCGAGCGGTGCCACAGCGAATCCTTCCCGGTGTTCGTCAGAGTCGTCTCTACTGTCACCGTCTCGCCCGGCGCCGCTGACTCGACGTCGTCGACGATCCGCATCGCAGCCTCAAGGGAAGCCGTGTCATGCGAAGGCGTCACGAGGTAGTCCTCGACCTCGCCTCCCAGCACCGCGCCTGTGGGCTGAGGATCGTCAATGTCGCCCGCGAAGATCCGCAGACGTAGGTAGGTGTCTGTGGGGTCCTCCCCGCCGGCGGAGTGTAGGCGGGCAGGGTCAGCGACACCGTTCCGCTGTGGCTGATCGTCGTGGTGACGCGGTCACTGTCGTTGATGAACGATCCGCTCGAGTTGGTGTCGAACCACGCAGCCACGGTCGCGGGCTCATCGCCGCGCACCTGAACTGGGAAGTCGATCGTCAGCGGTGAACCGTCGACGGGATACTCGAGTGGAATGGTGAGGGCGTCCTCGTCCGCAGCGCCGTGGATGTCGTCGCCGTCCGCCTTGATGCCGGGAAGTGCGTCGTCGCCGTCAGCGTCGACCAGGTCACCGAGTGTGTAGTCAGCAGTGAACGACTCGGGGTCGTAGCCGGTGATCGAGTGGCGCGCACCATCGGCGGCAACGGTTGTCCCGTAGGAGTCGGGAGCATCACCGAAGTCAGTGGTGAGAGGCACGGTGCAGCGGGCGCCATCGTTCTGTGAAGACGTGGGGCCGGTGGCCACGAGCGTGGTCGCGCCAGTGATGACGTTCACCCGCCAGATCTCGCCCGTCGCGTTCTGACCGCCGTAGACGTTGCCTTCACCGTCGGCGTACATCGCGCCGTAGGTGCCGTAGGTCATGGCGAGGTTCTCGTGACGAGCCACGAGGCCCTGCTCGATGTTCGAGGGGTCGAGCGACATTGCAGTTGTCGTGCCGTCCGCCATGCGGACCAGAGCCCACACCAGGCCCGTGTAGGGCTCGTAGGCCCAATCCGAAATGTTGAAGGTGCCGGCGGGAACCGGAACGTCGTACACGTCCGCCAGGGAGTGCATGAAGGTTGGGCTCGTGCGGTCGACGTCGACGACCATCACGACGTAGGCCTCGTCCACGAGTCCCAGCATCCACAACTGTTGCGCGTCGTCGACGTCACCGATGACCCATGCGGGGCCGTCGTACTTCGAGCCGATGCCAATCGGAGTTCCGTACCTCTTGGTGACACCGTTGCTGCCCATCGACGCGATCACGGGGGACGCTTCGCGCAACGCACCCCACAGCAGCCCGTCAGCCTCGTTGTAGCCGACCGCGTTGAGGTTTGATGGCTCGTCGCTGGTCGCGACTCGTGAGGCTACTCCCGAGGCTAGGTCGAGCGCGTAAGCCTCGGTCGGGCCGTTCTGCAGAATCCAGCCCTCACCCGTGCACGCCCACGGCACCTGATCGGCTGCGCGGCTCGGGGTGGTCGCGGCCGAGGTAAGGCCTGCCGCGGTGATGACCGCGGCGAGAGCGAGCGCGGCCGCGCGATGAAGACGCGAGCGATGGCGACGGGTGATAGGTGCGGAGTGCTGCATGGTGAATCCCCCTCGCCTGGGACGAAAGTTTGTGAATGCTGACCCCTTGTCGACGTCACGCGACGTCGACACGGGGTGTCTTGCACCAGCGCCCGGTGGGTGAGGTGCAGCGTGGGGCAGTTACGGCGCGAGGTCGACGCGTGGCGCGCCCGGCGCCGGGGTCGGAGGGGCTACGCCCACCGACGGCTGCGCGACGGGCGCGGCGGCCTGAGCCGCCTTCCACATCGCGTCCATTTGCGGCAAGCGCCCGTCGAGCGCTCGCTCGACGCCTCTCACGGTTTCGGCGATCACGTCGCGCGGAACGCCACGTTCCACGCCCGAGCGACCGAGAACCCCAAGAGTGGAGTTGTCCCGCACGTGGCTGATGAGGCCGCGCACGACGGGCCGACTTGCCGTTCGCGCAGGTCGCGGTTACCGCGATCTCTGCGAATGCCGGTCGGTATTCGACCGGGGCTAGTCGCAGTGCCTCGACGACGACGGCCTCCGCAGTGTCCGAGTGGCACGCGCGTGCCACGATGGCAACGCGCGCGGCAACGTCAGACGTTGCCAGATGCCCAAGGGTCGACAGACGTGCTGGTGTGACCTTGGGATACTCGGCAACCGCCGCATCGAACGTGCGTCGTGCGACTTCCACGCGAAATGAGGGTGCGGTGCTGTCGAGAGCGCGAGCATCCTTGGTAGTCAGCACCGCATAGCCAGGCTCGGGTGCGAGTCTCAGTTCGGCCACAGCCCCCGGCGGTCGCTGCGCACCGGTGATGAAGGCCGCCTGGGTCGCCACATCGGGCAGCCGTTCGGGACGGTATGACTCACTCGGGGCGTCCCAGGCTTGCCAGGTGTCGCCCGCATCGACATACCCGTGAAGGGACTTGCCGCCGAGAGCCGCCGCGGTCTCGCGCGCTGTCGCCGCTGCAGAGCGGCCGTACCCGACGATGACCGCGAACTGCTCTGGTGTCCTCGTGATGCGCCGAGTTGCTTTCGCGATCTCCTCGCTGGTCGCGCCGGGACGGACTAGTGTCACCCCGCGGGGCCCGTCATCGTTAGCCACGATCACGGCCATCTGTCCTTCGACGGGTCGCTGTCCAATGGCATCGGGCAACGTCGCTATGAAGGGTGCGAGGTTCAAACGGTGCTCGCTCATCGGGCTTCCACGCTGATGACGGGGGTGATGAACACCGGGTCGGGCTCTTGATCGCTCCACGCAGCGATCGACGCCGCGACCACGTTCTCGAGCATCGAATCGAGCGCGAACAACGTCTCGTCAGGCATCCGAGACCACGCTCCCCTCGTAAGCCGGGGCGGGCTCGTCGACGGAGTGCTCCACTGCGGGCGCCGCGATGGGCGCCGAGCGCGCTGCGCGAATCATCCCCTGGACGTCTCGCACGGAGCGATTAAGAAGCATCGCGATCTCGCCTGCAGACAGATGGTCGTCGCGCAGGCTGCATGACGACGTCCGCGAGGCGCGTCCGCGCGGACTCCTCCGCGGCCGCCAACGCGGCCTGCGCACCTGCCAACGCTTCACGTGCGCTGATTACAGGAGCCTCGACGTCAAGTGCGGCCTCGACGGAGGCTTGGATTCGCGCGTCGCGCTCTGCGCGATCGGCGTTGAGTTTGGCCAGCCTACGTCGCACTTCTGCGCGTGCTGCTGGACCTGGCTTGGTAGAGCGAGGCATTGGTTCAACCGTTCGTCTGTGAGTCAGTTACCTCCCATTGCCCTAAGTCCTACCTCTCTCACAGGCCCGACCATACCCCTCCTTTGAGTGAGCCGTCCACACTCCCGTGGAAAACCCAGCCAAACCGCCAAAGCCGAAGGCAGAACTGAACACACCTCTTGCACCACGGTGCGGTTTTTCCACAAGTACCGGCTAGGGTGGGCGCATGATGACCGTTCACAAGGCTTTACGCGGGTGACGGCTATCGGTATCTGACTGATCAGATTTCGAGCGCAGACCAGAAGCGCGAGCGTGGGCAAGCGCTCGGCGACTACTACCTCGAGACGGGTAACCCTGCGGGCCAGTGGTGGGGTCGTGGCGCTGAGGCGCTGCGCGTCTCTGGCGCGGTGACCGAGGCGCAGATGCTCGCTTTGTTTGGCGAGGGCCGGCACCCCGACGCAGACAGGATCGAGGCGCAACTCACGGCTCAGGGGTACTCCCTGACCAGGCGCTCGCCAGCACGCAACTGGGTCACGCCATGCCAGTGTTCAAGGCCGCGGCGGACGACTTCACGCCCTACGTTGATGCCGCGTTCACTGACTTTCACACCGCCTACGACCGTGTTCCCAGTGCCAGCGAGGCGTCCCAGGCGCGGCGTGATGCCGCGTTCGAGTACCTCCGCATCCAGCCCGAAGCGGGCGTCATCACGACTACCGACGTGAACCGCTTCCTCGCCGAGCAAGGCGGGAGCGCCAAGCAGGCAGTGTCAGGATTCGACCTGGTGTTCACACCAGTCAAGAGCGTTTCCGTGCTGTGGGGCTTGGCCGATGAGGACACGTCCAAGACGATCGCCCGCATTCACGACGAGGCCTGGCAGGCGTCCATGACTGCGATGCAGGAAGACGCTTGCGTGACCCGCACGGGCCACGGAGGTGTGCTCCAGATCGACGGCGACGGGTTCGCGACCGCCGCGTTCGACCACCACACATCACGGCACGGTGACCCAAACCTGCACACGCACGTCGTGGTCGCGAACCGGGTCCAGGACGCCCAGGGGACGTGGCGCACGCTCGACGCGCGCGCCATCTACGCTTATGGCGTCGCCGCTTCCGAGCGCTACCAGGCTCGAGATGGAGTCGCGCCTGACCCGTGAACTTGGCGTGACGTTCGAGGACGTCTACACCGCACGCGGTGGCCAGGCCGTACGCGAAATCGTGGGCATCGACAAGGGTGTGCGGGAGGCGTTCTCGTCCCGCACACGCGACATTGGCGCGCATCTTGACGCGCTCGTGGCCGAGTACACGACCACTTATGGTCGGGCGCCGAGTAAGGCCACGATGCGTCGTCTTGCTCAGCAGGCGACCCTCGCGACCCGCCCGGCGAAGGAGTCTGGGGAGACTCTTGGTGAGCAGCGCGAGCAGTGGGCTGGGCGCGCACGCGAACTGTTGGGGCGTCGCTCCGCGGTGCGCAAGATGACCGCCGGCGTGGTTGCTGGGCCGCGCAAACCGGCCCCGTTCACCCTCACGGTGGACCAGGTCGACGGGCTAGCGCGCGCAGTCGTTGAGGACCTGGGGCAGAAGCGTGCGCGTTGGAACAGCGCCAACGTCACCGCGACCACTGAGCGCCTGCTGCGCGACTACCTCTCCCCCAACGCGGACCTCAAGTCCCGCATGGAGCACTTTGCCGGCGGTAGCGCGGCCGGAACGTTGGCCGACCTCGAGGACCTTGACGCCACGATTCGTGAGGTCGTGGCCGCGACCGAACATCACTCCATCGACCTGTCGATGCCGGACCTACTGAACACGCCCGACGTGTTGAGGCGGCGCGATCGCACCGTGGTCTTTGGCCCGGCCCACGCGAAGTGGCGCACAAGTGAAGCCGTCCTCGCGCGCGAGACGCGACTTCTCGAGGCCGCCGAAACTGCGTGGGGTCCCGTGTTCGATGCCGCCAACGTGGACCTGCTGTCACGGATGCGCACACGTCCCCTCGACGAAGGACAGGCTCGCCGTGGCGCGACGCTTCATCGCGTCGGGCCGTCTCGTCGACGCGGCTATTGGTCCTGCCGGCGCAGGCAAGACCACCGCCATGAAGGTGTTCGCCGATGCCGTGAACATCGGCGGCGGCCGCGTCGTTGCGCTCGCCCCATCGGCCGCGGCCGCGAAGGTACTGAGCGGCGAGGCTCGAGGTGCGCGCCGAGACTGTGGCGAAGTTCGTCGACGCCTACACGCGGGGTCGCATCCCCGAGGCCCTACGGCTTGACGCATCGACAGTCGTTCTGATCGACGAGGCTGGCATGACCGACTCCGCCGACATTGACGCGGTCATCACCCACGCCCGCGAGGCGGGGGCGTCCGTGCGCCTCATCGGCGACCCCGCACAGGCTCGACGCCGTGACCGGCGCGGGCTCGCTACGCCTGTTCGATCGCGCCGTAGGAGCGGTGCACATGGATCAGATCTGGCGCTTCCACTCGGCCGAGGAAGCCGACGCCACTATGTGTCTACGCTCCGGCAGCACCAGCGCTGCGGACTTCTACATCGACAACGGTCGCCTCCACACCGGTACTGTCGACTCCGTCACGGAATCGATGGTCGAAGCCTGGAAGGCTGATCTGTCACGCGGTGACACCTCCGTGATGATCGCCGCTACCCGCGACCAGGTCACCACTCTGGCCCGCGCCGCACAGGCCTGGCGCATCTCCACTGGGGCGGTCAAGATGACCACCACGAGCCTCGCAGACGGCTCTGTCGTCGGTATCGGCGACCTGGTCGTGACCCGCCGGAACGACCGCGAGAACACCTACGGTCGCGGTGACTTCGTGCGCAACGGCGACACCTGGACCGTCACCGCAGTAGACAAGACCGGTGCGCTCACGCTGTCCCGAGAGGGCACCCACGACCAGGTGCAGGTCGACGCAGAGTACGCCGCCCAGCACGTCGACCTGGGATACGCCGTCACCGTCCACGGTTCCCAGGGCCGCACCGTCGACCACGCCCACCTCCTCATCAACGACACCACAGGACGTGACCAGGCTGTACGTGGGGCTCACGCGCGGCCGCGCTGACAACCACATCTATGTCGCCAACATCGCCGCCGGTGACGCGGACGGCCACCACGCCGTCGCGCCGACCATTTCGGCCGCGTCGATCCTCAAGAACGCGATCGACAACAACACCGACCAGACCTCCGCGCACGCCACCTTGTGGGACGAGTACGCGGCAGAGAACAAGGCTCGACGTGTGGCTTGAACGCCACCGCGCCGTCCGCGATCTCCACTCCCCCAGTGCGGCTGCAGGCGACGCCATCGTTCGCTCCGCGATCGGCGACGACGCCCCTGCGGTGCTAGGCGCGGAGACGTACGAGGCCGCCGTCGAGTACGCGCGCACCCGCGAACCGCGATCCGCCGAGGCAGAACTTCGCGCCCTCGCGCACGCCCACACGAGCCGCGAGGACTTCACCGAAGCGTGCCGCCAGGGCGTCGACGACGCGCGCTACGCGCCCGGCATCACCACCGGCAAGGCGGACGTCGATGCCTGGCTCGGCCGCGCGGAGAGCCGCATCCGGGACCTCATGCAAGACGCATCGGCCGCGGACTACCCGGAGGGCACCGAAGCCGCGGCCATGCGCCACGAGTGGGGTGTGCGCCCCCTCGTGGATCCCGGCGCCGAGGCGGCCGCGGAGCACGGCCGCAAGCGCGCCGTGCTCGAGGGGCTTCTCCGAGAGCGGGGCCTTGACGGTGACCGACTCGCGCAAGCGCTCGCCCGCTACGACGCGGACCCCGCCGGGGTGACCGCGGCGGCGCAGGTGCGTCCGTCGACTTCCCCTGCGCCTGCGCCGAGTCCCACGCTCCAGCGCGATTCTCCCGCGCTGTAGCGCGGGCGAAGGCGGTCTGTCAGCCGGCCGACTGCTGTGACTCGCTGGAATCGCGGTCGATCAACCTGTGGCTGCCGGACTTGGTTGCGACCCGCTCACCGGGCTTACGTCCGTGCTTGACCTTGAAGGTGCGGATCAACTCGACTACGAGTTCTTCTTCGCGTGCGCTGATGGGCTCGGCTTGGCCGTCTTCGATCCGGTCGGCGAGTTTGCTTCGCCACTGTCGCGTGGTGCTCATCTACGCACCTCCCTCCTCGTCATTGTCGGTTGCCGCTGGCTCACTGTCCACGGCACGAAGCACCGTTTCCTCCAAGAACCCGACAATCATTTCTCCGTCTTCCTCGCTACCGAGTCAATGAGCACCCCAAGCGCTCGGATGCCTAGCAGACGATCAGCGACCGCATCAGCACGGGCCATCTCTATCGCCCACCCCGCTCGACTCCACCAGGCTTCGCGGGCGCCTGTGTCGCGGGCGACCTGCGACGCTTTGCCGGCGGCAAAGTACGCGATGACGGCGCCGACAAGTGCAAACAGTCCCGCGGCAGGCGGTCCGGTAAGGAATGGGTGCCAGAAGTCCTTCTCGGGGGTCCACGGCCCGATCAGGGCGCTGGCCCCCCAGCCGATGCTCGCACCCCCCACGCTCGCGACTAGTAGCCAACCGCGCTTGATTTCTACCGCCCAGAAGGGAGCACGAGGTGTTTCCTCTACCGAGGCGTGCTCAGATGCCCGTGACATGCCCCAACTATGGCGTACGAGGCTGCCTCAGGCGTCGTCGGGCTCGGCCAACTCGAGCACGCTCGTGGGGTCGGAGGTCATCCAGTGTGCGATCGTCTCGTCGATGGCGTGGTCGTGGTCGAGGAGTGGACTCGGGGCTGGCGTGTGAACCCCTGTCTTGCATTTCTGCATGGAGCGCATCGTGTTGATCCGCTCCATCGTCGGCCAGAGCCAGTGCAGGTGCCACGCGATCGGCGCGGTATCCGGGATTCGCATCGTGTATGCGCTGTCGTAGGCATCTTTGAGTGCGGTGAGGTGCCACAGCACGTCGGGGTGACGCCACCAGCACGGCTTGAGTGAGGTGTCGGAGTAGCGCAGGTGCGTCGCGTCAAGCCACTCCACCCACTGGACCAGGTCGCCTAGGAGCTCTGCGCGCAGCGCGGGGGCAACTTGTCCCAGTCCAGGCGCCGGGGCACGGGCGGGGAGTCGCTTTCGACCGGTGCGCTCTCGGCGGCCAGGTTGTCCGCGATCGCCATTAGTTCATCGTCCATGCCTGCACCTTGCTTTCGAAGTCCTCTTGGGAGCGACGAATCTCTTTGGCGTCGGGCCGCTCCCAGAAGGGTTGTGTGGTGATGAGGGCCGGTGGCTGGTTGAGGTAGAACAGCAGCGCCTTGCCGGTGGGCAGTTCGCGGATTTGGTCTACGCGGAGGTTGTCTTCCCACTCGGTGCTGAATGACCGTGATCCGCGATACGTGCCTCCGGTGGAAGACGTGGTGCGTACGACCTGGCGCTTGCCGGCAAGGTCCGAGAGTTGCTTGAGAAGGTCGCTCTCCTTCACTCCTCCGAGCAGCACGACGGCGGCGGCACCGTTGAACATGGTGCGCGCGCCGCTGGCACCCCAGCGCGCCTCGAGCCTGTGCGAAGGACTGGGTGATCGTCCACACGATCATGCCGCGGCCTCCCGAGTCCGTCATGAGGGCAGGCAGCGAAGGAATCGGGGCGATGTTGGGAGCCTCGTCGAGCACGAGCGTCACCGGTGTCTCGAAGCGGCCCGTGGTGCTCTGCTGCGACCGAATCCGCGCGTGACGCTCGATCGTGGCCACGAGCGCTGTCGTCAGCGGCGCAGCAGACCCCTCCCCCATGGTCGACATGAGGTAGAGGGTGTCCGATGAGTCAAGGAACGCGTCGACGTCGAACATGCGCGGCGAGGGAAGAACGGCCTCAACCGTCTTTCCAGTCCTCAGCGCCGACAACGCGTTCCCCAGCGTCATCTGGACCGACTGAATCGTGGGACCTGCCTGCCCGCGCGTGTAAGTCTCGAGTTCGCTTGCCCAACCGGGCGCTGCATCGTGGTGCGACTCGAGAATGCTGTACGGGTCTCGCATGCGGGTGTCGTGCGCCCACGCCACGACGTCCGCGATCGTTCGTCCGTCGAGCGCGGCCGCGTGGAGGTAGGCCCCGAGAACGGCAGAGGCGGCTTGCTCGAAGAACGCGGCGTTCGTGGCACCCTCGCCCATCGGTGCGGCCTTGACCATGGCGCGTGCCCGCTCGTCGGCCTCGTTGGGGTCTTGGCAGCCTGCGACGATGTCCCATGAAGCCGGTGTGGGCCATCCCGACATGCCCTCGGGGTCGAAGACGTGTACCGAGCCCTTGTGTGATCGCGACAGGTGGGTGAGGCGCAGGACCTCGGCCTTGGTTGAAGTGGTCACCACGGCACCGGGGGCGTCGATGACGGCGCCGATGACTCGTGTGGTGGTCTTGCCGGAGCGGGGCGGGGCAATCATGAGGCCCGCGTCCTCGCTGCGAATCGAGACCGGCTTGTTGCCCTCGAAGCCGATGACCTGCCGGTGAGTGTCGTTCGGGGACGTCGCCTTGGTCACCTTGCGTGCCGACGCGAGGCCCTTGTGTGTCGTGGCGCGCCGTGAGTGCATGCCTAGCGCCACGGTGACAGCGGCGCCCGCTGCCCAGATGCCGGCGGCGATCGCCCACCCCCAAGCGCCGGGCCACTGAATCGTGCCGTCGACGAGCGCGTCCACCGCATCTAGCGGATGGCCGGGCACGTCCTGGTCGATGCTGGCGGCCGCGGTGCCCCAGTGGAGTCCTGCGTAGAGGCCGGTGCCGCATGTGAGTGCGACGCCGCCGAGTGTGAGCAGAGAGGCGAATTGGGGGTCGAGGGGGCGTCGGTCGCTCATGCGGGTTCCTTGATCCAGGCGGCGTTGGTGTCATACACGGCGAGGCTCGTCGACGGTGAGGTCGACGTGGACGGGGATGCCCGGACGTCCCTGGACCTTGATGAGAAACTGTCCGACGCCGGGTGGGGTTGTGTTGGCGCCGGCTTGGTTCCAGGCGGGCGGGGCACCCCACGAGGTGAGGGTGTCGGCCTCGGCGGCCGACAAGGACATGATCGAGCGCAGGAGCGGGATCTCTGACTGTGGGAGACCTGCACAGGCGACGAGCCCGGCGCGCTCCACAAAGCCACGGGCCTTGGCCCGATCCTCGGAGTTGGGAAGCGCCTCGAGGTCGTTCATTGTGTGGGTAATCATTGCCAGGCCCACGCCGATGGTGCGGTTCAGGCGTGTCAGCGCGTCGACGCGGTCGACCATGCCGGAACTGGCCCGCAGAGCACGCCACATCTCGTCCATCACCACGAAGTAGTGGCGACGTTGTCCGATGCCGGCATCAGCGAGTGCGCCTGCTACCGCGACTGACGCGAATGCGGTCGACCAGCACGCCATCAGCGCTGCTGCTGACAGTTCACGATCCGATTCGTCGATGCCAGAGATGTCGAATGCCACCGGCCGGTCGAGATGCATGGGTTCGTCGGTCGGGTGGGCGAACATCTCGCCCAGGCGGCCCTTGCCTGTCAGTGCGATCAAGGACGCTTCGAGGTGTTCGGTGATCGTCTGGTACCGGGCAGTATCGCCGCGATCGAGGGCGACCGCTCGCACTGACTCTGGCGCCGAACGGATCACGGCGAGGACGTCGGCGAGCACGGGGACGTCGGGGTTATGAGCGTCGATGAAGCGCAGCGCTTGGTCAAGGATCGTTTCTTCACGATCCGTGATGGGCGCATGGCGCACCAGTTCAATGAGCGCGGACACCATCGTGAGGCGACGTCCGTGGGACTCCGCCTCAAGTTCTTGCGCTGCCTTGGTGTGGCCGGCGTCGCGCAGTTGCTTCGCGGCCTCGCGCGCCTCGCCTGGGTCCATGACGTTCAGGTGGCCGCGTCCGCGGCCGAGACGGATCACTTGGCCGCCAAGGGCGCGGACGACGTTCACATAGTCGGGCTTCAAGTCGCCGGCGACGATGGGGTTCACCCCGTAGCCTGCGAGACCGGTCACCATGCGCTTGACGAGGCTGGACTTGCCGCGGCCGGGCAGACCCATCACGAAGATGGAGGGGTTCGAGATGAGGCGAGCGCGGTTGAACCACGACACCGGGTCACAGCACACCGTGGCGCCGGTGCCGAGGTGACGTCCGATGGGCACTCCCACCATCGGGGCGCCGGCACCCACGACGAACGGCCATAGGCCGCACACCTGTACTGATGTGCCGCGCCACGTCTGAGGCACGGGGATCCGCGCGGCCGCTCCACCAGCAGGTCCGCGCCATCCACGCGCAGGGGCGCGCAGCGCCGGGGGTGGGCTGGCTTCTTCGCTGAGCGCTTCACAGTGCGCTCCTGATCGACGCCGTGAGTTCCGCGCGTCGCGCCGGAATGATGCCCAAGGGCAGTCCGATCGCGAACGCCGCGTCTTGCGCCCCGTAGGCCGGGCGAAGTCGGATGCGCGCCGCCTTGGAGGCCGAGTCGATGGCAGCCGCAACGTCGGCATCCGCGGCGCCGCCGGTCCCGACAGTCGTTGCAGTCACGAGCATGGCGAAGTTCATCAGAGCCGCACCGGCCGCTTCCTCGGCCGCGGTGGTGGCCGCCTGGAGCATCTCGAGCGAGTCACGCGCCGCGACTTGCTGGCGCTGCGTAGCGCGCTGGTTGGCGGTGCGAATGTCCTGCTCGACCATCCCGGCCGCGCGACCAGGGTCGATCGGTTCAAACATCAAAGTGACGCGCTTGCGCGCGATGCCGCGCTGAGGGGCGAGGAGCTTCTCTAGGCCTCGAGCCGAGATGAGGCCGTGGGGCGCACCGGTCATGACCCAGGTTCGGCTTGTCGCGTCGTCATGCCTGTAGGAGTCCCAGGAGGCTTCGGCCGCGGTGGGGCCAACGTCTGAAAACTCGAGCGGGACGTGGTCGCCAGCCATGCGCGCCTCGTCAATCAGCGACGCCACAGCGGGGTCATACGCGGTGCGAATCACCTCACACAACCGGGCCGCGTCGAGTGGCGCAGCGACGCCCGCTCCCGTGGAGGCAAGCGTGCCCGTCAGTTCGGGGAGACGAGAGGCCAACTCGCGTCCCACCCGATCTGCCTTCTTCGTACTCGACACAAAGGTGAGTGCGAGGTAGGCGCGGACCACAGACGATCCCGCGGGGTAGTTCTCGACCGTGTCCGCGAGGACCTGGCGGGCGAACTGGGGTGCGTCACCTGAAATGTTCGCCGCTACCTCCCTGCCGAGCCGACCACCCGTGTCGGGCGCGGTTTCCACCGTGACCGAGGCACCCACCAGGCCGGGCTCCCCCGCCAGGTGGGAGAGCCACCATCCCCACGAGCCAACCCATTGGTCGATCTGCTCATCGTCGACGAGAGCGGCACCGTCTGGCTCCGTCTCGATGACGAGCGTGTGAAGCCCGCCCGGCGGCGAGTAGATCAGAGCGAACGGTCGACCGAGCGAGTCCACGTGCTCGCTGAGCCGCAAGGGTGCGGCAACACCGGGCGCTGTGTGCGCCCCCAGCCAGTCGCGGCCAGCGGGCCGGACCTGTAGACGTTCCTCTTGGTTGCCTTCGTCTTTGCCCACATGATGCGCTCCCACACCCTTTCAATAATCGATACGTGGTCGGCGTTCTTCGTGACGACCAGGCCCGCGGCGATCGCGCTCACACCCATAGCGGCCAGACCCGCTAGTAGTCCCGCGATCGCGACCGTGAGGAACGTCGCGATTAGCGCCGCGAACAGGAGTGCCGTGCTCAACCAACCGAGGCCCAGGAGCCCCTTCGTGCTAGGTCGACGCCAGTTGCCATAGTTGCGTGTGCCAGCACTCACGACTGTGCTCCGTCCGCGGTGTTTTCGGCGACGTCAGAGGCGCCCTTGGCGATCGCCTGGGAAACCTGCATCCCGGCTTGCGCGCCCGCAGCGATCACAAGCGATGCGCCACCTGTGGCGGGTGCCGCGGCCGCTCCCGCGGCGGTGGCTCCGCCGCCTGCCGCCGCGGCGCCACCTGCTCCCGCGGCTCCGGCGCCTGCCGCTCCACCGGCCGCGCCGCTTGCCACTGGTGCAGCGCCCGAGGCCGGGGGCGTGCCTCCGCCGGGAGGTGCGCCGGGCGCAGTCGTGCCAGGTGCACCGGGAGCCCCACCGGCGCCGGTCGAGGAGTGCGTGCCGCCGTCGGCTCCGATTGCGCCTGGCGCCCCAGCGGTACCGGTGCCAGGAGCGCCGGGCGAACCGGGCGAACCGGGGCCTCCTGGTGCACCCTGGGATGCCGCGGGGGTGGGTGACCCGCCACCGGAGTTGCCCGAAGGGCTCTGTTGTGGAGTACGGGAGGCTTGTCCCGCTCCACGCATTCCGTACGCCATTGTTTGGGCGCCGGAGGCGACTGCCATTCCAGCGCCCATCGCCACACCTCCTCCGCCTGCTGAAATCACAGCGCCCACCGCGGGAGTGATGAACCGCATGAGTGCGGGCATCGCGATCAATGCCAGGACCATGAGTACGACCCCTGCTGCGAGGGTCAGTAGCGGGTCGTCTCGGTCAGGAAAGATGCCAGACGCGCCATCGCCTACGAGTTTGAACGCCGTGGCGTAGATGATCGCGGCCACGGGCTTGTAGAGGATCAGCGCGATGACCCACGCCACAGAACGGTTGAACCAGGTCCTCCCCATCCCCGTGTTCGTAAACGATGCGGTGAGGGGCAGCACGCCGGTCAGGACGACGAGCATTGCTCCTCGAGCGACCAGAAGCACGATCTGTAGGAGAGTGGCGCAGACCGCCAGCAGGCCCATGATGATGACCAGGAGCATGCCCAGTCCGCCGCCCATGGTCGCGGGGCCACCGATCACGAGAAGACTGGTGAGGCCTTCGCCGAAGCATGAAGCGTCCGCGGCGTTGCACTCGAGTGAGCGCGAAAGGATCCACACTGAGAACTTGTCGGTGGCTGCGATCAGCAAGCCGATCATCGTGGTGCCCACCGCGGTCACGGTGATGAGGGTGAGGATGGAGCGCAGGAGGTCCTTCGCGGGCTCCATCCTTTGGTCGATGATGATTCGGATGGCCCCCACCATCACTGACAGGAGGACGAGGACTAGCAGCCAGCCCCACAGGCTCGACTGGATGAAAGCCGCTGCGCCCGCGACTCCACGTGGTCCCCTGCCGACGACTGCGCGTGCGATCGGGCCCGCTGCACCCAGAAGGCCCACTGCCACGAGCACGGCACCCATGCGCCCGATCGCCATAGCGCCATCGCCAGCCCGAGAACTCCTCATCATGAGCATTGCGAGGCAGATCAGGGCCAGCACCGCGAGGACGGCACCGCCCCATGCCACCCAGTCCAGGACGGGATAGGTGCTACTCACCCCTGCCGCGTCCATCACGCCAGGGGTCTTCGCCCCGGGACTTGACGACAGCACGGGCACACCGATGTGTACCCACGCTGTGCCGACCGAGCCCACGGCGACACCAAGTGCTTCCTGAGTCATTTCGGCGATCTCGGCGAACACCGAGCCCGTCAGGGCATCGGCGACGGGGCCGGTCAGCCAGCCAAGTCCTGGGATATCCATGACGCCTACTGCGCGTTCGTGGTGGGTGTGAACAGCACGTAGCCGTCGAGGGACGAGATCGCGCCGGAGGTCACCTTGGACGTGTCGGCTTCAATCTTCCAGTCGCCGTCGCTCCACACGAGCGGCAGCATCCCCGCTTGCTGGGTGATGGTGCCCTGGTACGAGCTCTCGATCGCGACGTCAATCCAGGCGCGTTCGCCGTCGTACTGCAGCACCCGCACACCCAATGGGTTCGCGCGAAAGTCTGTGAGGATTTCCTTCCTCTGCACCATGTCGGTCTCAGTGCCCGGAGCGTTCGCGTCGGGACCGGGTCCCGCGGCGTATTCGTTGTAGGCGTAGAAGGCGTCGTCGACCAAAGCCGATCCCTGGATTGAGTACGCCATCGCTGCTAGCACGGCGCCCTCGGGGCTGTGCTGGAAGCAGTAGTAGAAGCCAGACGGGTCCTGAGCGCCCGGCCCGTACTCAGGCGAGGCTCCATAGCGGGAAGGTGCCAACGTGCAACTCGGAGACGTCGAACGGCTCGAGGACTGTTCCCGTCATCTCCACGCCGCCCAGGCCGCACACCGAATCGGACTCGGTTTCTTCCTCGGTGAGCACGGTCGGTGCCGTCGAGGGTGAAGGGGAAGCGCCAGGCGACGACTCCGACGAGGCGACAGCGTTCGGTGTCGCCGGTGCCTGGGTCACGATTCCTTCGCTCTGACCGGAGCAGCCAGCCAGGGCCACCGCGGCCGCGGTAGCCCCAGCCAGCACGAGCGAGCGTGTGCTCATGCGATGAAGCCGACGATGGACGATGCGGCACCGATGATGATGACCGCAATGAGGGTCTTGCCGATGGCGCCCACGCCCTCCTGGGTGGCGCCGGGACGCTGGTTAATCATCAGCATGACCGCCGCCGCGATGAGGGCGAACACGGCCGCGATGAGGCCGCCCCACTTCATCCATGCGAGCAGGGTGTCCACGAATTCGAAGCCCGGGGGCGCGACGCGGCCGGGTCAGGAAGAGCAGGGCTGGTCGTCGGCTCGATGAACTTCATGGTGAGTGCGTTCATGGGTTTTCTCCTTGTGTCAGGTGTTCCAGCAGAAGCCGCAGGCTCGCGCGGCTGGTTGCGTCCCGTCACGGCGCCGAGGCGCCATTCGGGCACATAGGGGATGGGCCACACGTCGGGTGCGGCGCCGGTGGCGTGCCGCCTCAGATCGCGCAGGCTCCTTCGGGAGTCGGCCCGGCTGGTCGGCGTTGAGTACCGCGGCCTCGAGGTGGACGAAGGGCAGGCTCGCCGGCGGCGTACTGGCGCAGCGCCGCCATGAGACGTGTGAGGCCCTGATAGTTGGTCCGAGCAACGAGGGCCACGCGTGCGATCGACCCATCGGTGGGTCGAGGCCAGCAGTGGTGCGCGTCCTGGCCGCCGAGCGCGGCGAGCGTGCTCTCGCCTGCCCCGCCATGAGCGCCGACCCACCAGACCGCACGTCCCGGGGCGACGTCGCGCACCTCGAGGCGGTCGATCGCCTCAGGTGGCACCACGCCCGCCTGCAGCGACACCTCACGGCGTGCACGGACGGCCACAGGTGGCGTCGTGATGATCGCCGTGGCGCGCTTGGAGATCCACGGATTGTTCGCGGCGTCGCTCATGCGTGGCTCCATGCGCTCGGGTTGAGCAGTTGCAGCCCCTCAGCGGCGCTCGTCGGCGCCTCGACCCGGCACGTCGAGCACGAGGCCGCCGTGATGGCACACGGGGTGTTGCACTGTCGGCACGGCCCCTTGACGGGCATCAAGTCGTCGTCGACGTCGACGTAAGGCTCACCCAGTGTGTGCTCCACGACGATGCCCGCGGGTGTGACGGCGAGGTGCCATTCGCCGTCAGGGTCGGTCACGTTGAGTGCCACCGCTCGACCTAGTTGGATCGCGACCTGGACGGTGCGGGTGAGGACACCTGCACGAGTTCGCTCAAGGTTGTACGCCTTCAGGTTCTCCGCGGCCGTCGACGTCCACACGACCGCCCTGGCGTTGTCGTTCACCTGCGCGGTGACCGTTGGCCACTTGGCAACGAGAATCCTCATGCCGGGTCACCGTCCAAGCGGCCGGCGAGGAACGGCACCGGGTCGATGGCCTTGTCCCCCACCCAGACCTCGAAGTGGAGGTGGCATCCGGTCGAGTTGCCGGTAGACCCGCTGATCGCGATCTGCTGTCCCGCGGCCACTTCATCCCCGACGTCGACGAAGATCCCGGCTCGCGTCATGTGTAAGTACCGAGTGCGAACGCCGTTGCCGTGGTCAATCGACACCATGCCCAGTTGCCGGACATGCCAGCGAAGGTCACCGTTCCGTCGTGGGCCGCGTAGATCGCTTCACCACAGGAGCCGGCCGAGTAGTCCGTGCCCAGGTGCGCGCGCCAAATGTGCAGGGTTGGGTGGAAACGAGAAGGGCTAAACGACGATGTGACGCGCGCTGTCGGGATGGTCGGGTGCGCCCATCCGCTGAGCGACACCTGCGACGTGGTGCACGTCTCGTCGACCACAGCCGTCGACGACGTCGACGGTGAAGGGGAAGGTTGCGCGACGCACACGTTGGCCGCGTCTGCATCCGAGCCGCCAATGACTGCGAGGCCGAGCACCAGAAAGATCGGGGCGACGAACACCGCGACAACGCCCGCAGCGGCGAGCCCGCCGCGACCGCCCTCAGCCATGGTGTGCGCTCCGCGCCGCCACGATGTGACGACTATCCCCCGTGTACTTCATTGCCCGTAACTCCTGCTCTCTCGTGATCTGCCCTCGGTGCTCTCATCCGGTGGGGTGGCCCGCTACTGGTTGCAGCGGGCCACCGCCGGTGTGTGAGAGATAGGACTCAGGGCAATGAGTCCCGCATCCCGCGCTGGGGCGGGTGCGTCTGTGGAGGGTCACCACGGCGACGTGGGACCACGGACCGCGGCGCACATGCTGCACGCGACCCAGACTCGAAGTGTGGATTAGGCGTTCCGGCGCACACAGAATGCGCCACTACGGCCCCATTCATATGTGGACGCAAGACAAGTTCCCTCAGCGAAACTAGGCGGGCCCAAGTGCCCGACTACCTGCTGTAATGTTACTAAACGAATGCGTTTATGGACATTTCTCAAATGTCCAATCTTTAGCATCACGCGCATTTCCCGCATCATTCATATTTTCCGTTTCATTCGCGACAGGAGTCACTAGTGATGAAGGACGAGGCCCGCTCGTGAGTGCAGGACTAGATGAGTTGTTCCGTGATCGCGCAGCGCTTCTGCCCCTGGCCGAAGTCGCCGAGATGCTTTGCATCGAGAAGAGCCGCGTGGGCGTGTGGGTTCGTGAGGGGAAGGTGCCAGCCGTGCGGCTTCCCGGTGGCGGCCAGTGGCGCATCATCCGCGATGACCTCAAGGCACAGGCTCGAGGCCAGCGGCGGCCGCAAGCCCGCCTAGATCCGTACACACGAGAGGGGGCAAGCCCATGCGGGCTCGCCCCCTCTCGGCGTTCATCCCTTACCTGCGACGGGAGTTGGAACGCAGCATGGCAGCGCCCCCGACGATGAGGAGACCCGCGGCCGCGGCCGCGAGCAGCCATCCGACTGTGACTCCCGTGCGCGACAGCCACGGCGGTGGCGGCGGCGAGGCCGTCGTCGTTTCTTCCTCGAGGCCGTACTCGTCAGCAAACTCACCGTCGAAGTAGGCGCGCAGGCTCCTCGGGCTGAGAGTTCAACCTGAACGACCACACCCACACGTAGACCCCAGGCTTCTCTGCCACTCCGGCTCGACGTACAGGCGCTCGCCAGCGCCCTTGGACGCGACCACCTGAGTGGACGCGACCGGCTCAACGCCCTTCGGCACGTCAGCAGTCGGCTTGGCGGGTGCCTCGTCGCCTGCGTAGTACAGGTCAACGTCCCACGTCACCGGGACGGGATCTCCGTCGGCGCCGGTGAGCCACTCGTCGTCCACGAGCGCGTCACCCTCGGCCGCGGACGTGAGGAACGTGTCCGACAGAGTGTCGCCCACGATGACTTCACGGTTCGGAACCCTTGAAACGCCCGCGGGCTGGAACGCCTTGGCCGTCGTCGTTTCGTTGAGCAGGCCGTATTCATCGGCCCAGTCACCCGCGAAGTAGGCGCGCAACTCCTCGGGCTGCGTTTCCACGTGGAAAGCCCAGACCCACACGTAGTAGCCGGCCTTCGTCGCGGTGCCCAGGCTCCACGGTCAGGACCTCACCGGCCCCGCCCTTGCCCGTCACCTGGGTCTGGCCCACCTGCAGCGCACCCTTGGGGGCAGCGCCAGGAAGCACCAGCGGCGGAGTCCACACGGTAGACGTCGCCACCGCTGACGGTGCCGGGGGCTCCGGCGGTGTGGTGCCGTGGAAGTAGAGCGTGACGTCCCACGTCACCGGCAACGGGGTGCCGGTGGTGTCCGTCAGCCACTCGTCGACGACGAGCGGGCCGCCAGGCTGCGTCGCCGTGGTGAACGTGTCAGCCAACACGTCACCGACCGCAACCTCAGGCTCCACGACCTGCGAGACACCCGCGGGCTGGAACGCCTTCGACGTCGTCGTTTCATCGGTGAGGCCATACTGGTCAGCCCAGTCACCCGCGAAGTACGCGCGCAACTCCTCGGGCTGCGTTTCCACATGGAAAGCCCAGACCCACACGTAGTAGCCGGCCTTCGTCGCGGTCCCCGGCTCCACGGTCAGGACCTCACCGGCCCCGCCGGTACCGGTCACCTGAGTCTCCGCGACCAGGTCGCCCATCTCGACGGGCTCCACGCTCGAGTCAGACTCGACCGCGCTGCCAACGTCCTCAGGGGACAGCGACACGCTCGGCGCCGGATTCGGTGACTCCCCCGCCTTCACGGGGTCGACCGGCGGTGTGGTGCCGTGGAAGTAGAGCGTGACGTCCCACGTCACCGGCAACGGGGTGCCGGTGGTGTCCGTCAGCCACTCGTCGACGACGAGCGGGCCGCCAGGCTGCGTCGCCGTGGTGAACGTGTCAGCCAACACGTCACCGACCGCAACCTCAGGCTCCACGACCTGCGAGACACCCGCGGGCTGGAAAGCACGCGAGGTGATCGTTTCATCAGTGAGGCCATACTGGTCAGCCCAGTCACCCGCGAAATAGGGCTGCCAGCGCGCAGGCTGCGAGGAAACGTTGAACTCCCACACCCACACGTAATAGCCAGCCTTCGTTGCCGTGCCCAACTCCACGGTCAGGACCTCACCGGCCCCGCCCGTACCCGTTACCTGGGTCTGGCCCACCACTACAGGTGTGGGCGTTGCAGGCTCGAGGGGGACTGCCGGCACACTCTCCGGCGGCGCCGACCCATCCACGTCGGGAGCCGGTTCACCGGCCGACTCGTCATCGCCGGCGTCGACGTCGATCGTCGGGTCGACCGGCGGTGTGGTGCCGTGGAAGTAGAGCGTGACGTCCCACGTCACCGGCAACGGGGTGCCGGTGGTGTCCGTCAGCCACTCGTCGACGACGAGCGGGCCGCCAGGCTGCGTCGCCGTGGTGAACGTGTCAGCCAACACGTCACCGACCGCAACCTCAGGCTCCACGACCTGCGAGACACCCGCGGGCTGGAAAGCACGCGAGGTGATCGTTTCATCAGTGAGGCCATACTGGTCAGCCCAGTCACCCGCGAAATAGGGCTGCCAGCGCGCAGGCTGCGAGGAAACGTTGAACTCCCACACCCACACGTAATAGCCAGCCTTCGCGGCCGCGCCAAGATCGACCGACAACAGTTCACCAGAGCCACCGCTGCCCGTGACCTTCGCACTGCGCACACGTTCAGCGCTCGACGGCACCGAGTTCTGCCGTGCAGGCGGTTCCATGCCGGCGTAGTACACCGTCACGTCCCACGTCGCCGGCACAGGGGTTCCACCAGGAGTAGTGAGCCACGAGTTCGTCACCAGCGCTCCCCCGGAACGCGTCGACGTCGTGAACGTGTCCACCAGGCGATCGCCGACCGACACGATGGGCTCAAGCACCTTCGACGTGCCGCCGGGCTGGAACGCCCGCGCCCGCGCAGTCTCATCGGCCAGGCCGTAACGATCAGCCCAGTCGCTCCCCTCAGCAAGATAGGGACGGTTCACCGCGGGCTGTGACTCGCGATCAAACGACCACACCCACACGTAGTAGCCGGCCTTCGTCGCGGTCCCGATCTGAGCCGTGAGCCGCTGGCCGCTGCCGTTGGTCCCCGTGACGCGTGCCGTGCCCACCAATTCTGCCCGGGCCGGCGGGCTCGCCGACGTCGAGGACGGCGCCGTGACGCCGTGATAGTAAACGCTCACGTCCCACGTCACAGGCACCGGTGAACCACTACGCCGAAGCCACGAGTTCGTCACCAGCGCTCCCCGGAACGCGTCGACGTCGTGAACGTGTCCACCAGGCTCGTCACCCACGGCGACCACCGAACGCTGCACGCTCGACGTGCCGCCAGGCTGGAACGCCTGTGCCACCGAAGTCTCGGCCGGGATGCCATAGTCATCCGCCCAGTCCCCAGTGAAGTATTTGCGATACGCGGACGGTTGCTCGCTCGCATCGAAGCGCCACACCCACACGTAGTAGCCGGCCTTCGTCGCGGTCCCGATGGTCGCGGTCAACCGCTCCCCCGGACCCTCAGTGCCGGTAATCGTTCGTGTGCCGACCAGCTCCGCTCCACTCGGGACCGTGCCCCGCTGCGACGGCTCCGAACGGCCGTGGAAGTACAGACTCGCCTCCCACCGCGCCGGAACGTACGGGAAGCCAGCCTCTTCAAGAATCGGCCACGTCTGAGAACCCGACGCCTGAGTGGTGAACGTGTCCGTCAACGTGTCGCCAACGTCAACCCGAGCCGCCTGCACACGCGAAACGCCCTCAGGCTGGAAAGGAACAAACACGGCCGTCGCCGGGTCTGAGTAGGTGAGGTCAGTGTTGGCGCCCGAGATCACAACATCCTGAGGGCTGGCCGTACCGACCGGCGCCGAACTTGCCGGTGCTGCGTCGTGATAGCGAATCGTGAACGAGACATCACCGGTGCCCGTCGCGGTCCACGCGTGCACGCCTGACCGAGCGGAGGTCGTTGTAGTTCCATACGCGAACCGGCCTCCCGACTCATCAAAGGTTGCCGGTCCTTCGATGCGGACTGTGTACGAGATCCCCGATAGGTGGTCCCCCCACGCGTCCTTCACCCCTACGCCTGAGAGGGTTCCTCGCATCGGGCTCGAGTTCGTCACGGGGTTGGCCTTGAGTGCCGATGTCGTGTTGTTCCACTGAGAAAGCCCCCTGAACTTGCTCACAAGGTTCTTGGAGGCCTGAGGGAAATCGGAATGGTTCCACACGCGTGAGGCCAACGACGCGTTATCCCCGCTCCCGGAGAACTCATCTGCCCACAACAGGTACTGCACAGCGGCCGCACCCGTGGGAGTGTCCCAACCGTTATTGCCAAGCCACAGCAGGTAGCGCAGCCGCGCCGAGCCTGTTCGACGACCACGAGTACGAAGCGCCTGTCTCGAGATCAGCGCCAGCCTCGATACACCACACCTTGCCCGTAGTTCCCGACGGACGATTGCCCACCACATTCGGATTCAGGCCGCCCAACCACTTCTGACGCCACGCTGCGCTATCGCCGTAGGACCAGAACTCAGACAACACAACGCCGGCACCAGAGCCGCGTTGCTGTCCCGAGCCGTTCGTCCACCCGTTGGTTGTTTCGTATGCCTGAGCGGGCTGCGGTGTGGCCGTTACTGCGGCGGCTCCCACCAGCAAGGCAACCAGGAGTGCCGCCCAAGGCTCTGTGCACTGATCTCACGTTGACCTCCGTGCGATAGAGACTGAAAAAAGTTTGATGTAGTTTCTCACTACATCAGAGCGAGTAACCGTGTTAGAGTCTATTCGTGATTCTGAATGAACCGCTACCCTGGACACATGCCTGGGGCGATGGAAGGACTACCGAAAGTGCCGCCGTGGACCCCTGCGCCTGGACACCTGTCGACAAGAGCCGGCCTTGATGTGTTGCGCGCCGTTGCCCTGCGTGGCCCACAAGGCGCGACCGTCAACGAGGTCATGGAAGACATCAACGCGAGCCGGAGCCGTGCCTACTCGGCGCTTGAAGGGCTCACCACGGATGGGCTGGTCAAATCGGATCCACCACAGGGTCAGCGTCGACCTCGAGTTCCGATTCGGTACGTCGCCAGCCACGACGCCATCGAAAGCGCTGTGCGTGATCTCGGCCGCTGGGCTCACGGCGTCGTCGAGGATGCCGACGGCGGCGAGCATGGTGGCCAGTCCGACGCGTGTGGCGCCGTCGAGGCGTCTCAAGCGCTTAACTCTTAGTCACATCAACCGATCTGTCCCCTCCTGCGGCGTCCAAAGGAAGGGAGCATCGCCGTGACCTCAAACAACTCTGAAACAAGCCCGGCTCCTAAGCCCAGGCTCACCCGCCGAAGGGTTGCCTTGGTCGCCGCCGCGGCCACGGGCGTCCTGGCATTTGCGGGTGGTGGGGTCGCGTGGGGCGCGCACCGGGCTGCCGAGGCTGACGCGGCGGCCGCGCTCGACGCGTGTACTGCGGCGGCGAGTGACCTTGCGACGCTCGCTGGCCGCGCCGCCGAGGCGGCGAAGGCCGGCGCCGACACCACGGTGGACGCCGCGGAACTCGAGAGCACGCTCGCGATTGCGCGTGGCTTGCTCGAGGAAGCCTGCGACGGCGGTGGCTCTGCCTCCGCCCGTACAACCGCGCTCGAAGGCGCGGCGCAGGCGAGGCTCGACGCTGCGAGCACGCTTGAGGGCGCGACCGACGAGTTCGAGACCGCGACTGCCGCGTGGGTGCACGACGACGCGCGCACCACGTGGGAAGACGTCGTCTCCCAGTGGGATGAGGCAAGCGAGAAGGCTCGCACGCTGGTCAAGGACGTAGGCGAGGACGTCAAGAAGCCTGCGACTGTCACTGCTGTCACCAAGCATCTCAGCGCAGGCGACACGATCGCCGATGCGCTCTCTGATGATGCGGATGCTACGGAGATCTCCGCGCATACCAAGGACCTCGAAGCCGCGATCGACGAGCCTCGCACCGCTGACCGCGGCGCTGTCGAAGTCTCACCAGGCCTGGAAAGACGAAAAGGCCAAGGCTGAGGCCGAGGAGGCCGGCTCGTCTACCGACGACGGCAAGGCCGCCGCGGCCTCGCCAGGCGGTTCCTCAAGTTCGTCTGGATCGTCTAAGTCCTCGAGTTCCGCGCCTGGATCATCTTCTGGCTCGTCGAGCAGGCTCCAAGGGCTCATCTTCCTCTGGCTCGTCGAGCTCGTCTGGCTCGTCGACGCCAGAGAAGACCACGGAGCCCAAGCCCAAGCCCGCGGAGACCACTCCCCCGCGCCCAAAGACCCCGTGATGTCCTGGTCCAAGTGCGACGGAGAGTCCATGTGGCGCTTGCCGATGGCAGCCCCACGGGAAGTGGAAAGGGTTGCGCCATTGCCTCGGACGTGCGTGCGCGCATCAAGGACAACCCTGGCAGCGGGGCGTGCTCGTTCCTCAAGTCGATCACTGCCGACAACAGGGACACGCTCATCAGCCAGGCGAACTACTACCAGAAGCCTTGGGAACACCAAGACGGTGGTGACGCAGGCGAACGAGACTCAGGTCAAGGTCGAGTATTACGGCTGCCAGGCGTCCTAGTGGCAAATGACAACTTCTCGCGTCGCGCCTACGGCGTGGGAGAGTTTGCCGCCCCTAGGGTGCCCCTATGGATAGCCCTACCTGCACCGTGCGTGCGTGGTGGCGACCCTATGAGCCCAGTGACCTCCAACTCAAGGTGAGGTCGACCGGCGGGTAACAGCCCCCGGGAAAGCGAAAAGCCCGCTCCCGATGTTTGGCGACTGGAGGAGCGAGCCTTTTCTAACGGTTAGTTAGGAGTAGTCCCATAGTAGGCCCCCACACGGGGTTTAGTCGAACACACCCAAAAACAGGTGATCTACCTGCATCTTCACGCACTTTGTGGCGTGTCCTCGACGACCCTCTGCCCTCCTTGGCGACCGCTCAAGCGGACCCGCTAGCGGCCCTCGCCGCGCTCCCGGTGCGCTCTCACGCGGCCGCGATCCAATACGCGATCGCCCGCTCCCTCGGACAGCCGGCACCCGCGGCCGCGACCACGGCCCCACAAGCCGCTCCCAGCCTTCCTGCGTGGCATCTGTGCAACGACGCACAGCAAGCCCGCTGGCGCGTCCTCAAACGCCGCGCAGCACGCTCCTATCACCGCTCCCGCCCCATCCGGGGCCTCAAAGCCTCCGACCGTGGCCACGAGGCCGCCGTGAGCCGCGCAGTGACGCTCGAGGACGACCTCACCAGGCCCGCGACCCGCGCCGGGTGGATCGAGGCGCTCGAAGAGTCAGCCTTCATCGACAGCCTCGATGCCTCTCAGACGTCCAGGAAGGGCCGCTCCAAGCGCGACATGGTCCTCGAGCCTGGCCAGAGCCCTCGCAGCGTCAGAACGTGACCGTACGGGCACCACAAGCCCCGGCCACGCCTATCTCGCACGCCGCCTCGGCGTCAGCGGAAGGACCGTCACACGCTACCTACGCGCCCTTGAGGCGGCCGGTTTCGTCATGGCCCTGTCTGCGGGCCGTTCAGCAGGCTACGGAGGCTCTGACGAGGGCGCTTTGCGCGTCGTCTACCTCCTGGTGGTGCCCCGCGACCCCTCGAAGCCTGCGCACGCGGCCGTGCACCGCTCGCCGCACTTTCACACAGTTCATGCGGTCGGTTGTGGAGAAGGTTGTCACCCCCTCCTGGCCACCAGGAGTAGGTAAAACCCACGCACGCGCGCACGAGGTTTCAAGCATGATGGAGCCGCTTCGCGGCCCAGAATCTATTCCGAGCGGCCTATTCGGCCGCTGGTCACGTGCCAATCACCCTAGATACACGCGCACAGTTCGGCTTGGGCCCAGGAGATTGTCCCGGACAAGCCGTGACAAGGTCGCGCTCGAGGTCACCCAACTGCGACCTGAGTTGATGCGCGTCAAAGGGCTGACGTTCAAAGCGCTGCGGGCCGCGATTCGTGAGTTCGTCGACGCCGGCTACGACGCCACCGACATCGTTCACATGCTCGACTGGACTCCCAGGAACGAAGCCCGCCCACACTCAGGGCTCTACGGCATCGTGCACGGCACCGCATGGATCGCTCGAGTATTCGACCCCTGGCGCGATAGCCACGGCACTCCCCTGGCGTCACCTGGCGCTCGTCGACGCGCAGCCGAACACCGTCGGCGCAACGCGGCCGCCGAGCGCGCCGCACAGCGCGAGCACGAACGGATCCAGGCTCCTCCACGAACGGGCAACAGCCCCCGCGGGCTACGGCCGCGACTACTACCTCGCCTGCGCGCGGCTGGCGCGTTCAAAGGAGCCCGGTCGTGAGTGCCCAAGCGTTAGGACATACGTCCCTACGGGCTCGCCGTATGTCTGATTTGCCCTGGAATCGCCTGCGAGTCATGTCACACCGGTTAACACCCGTAACACCCCGATCCCTACCGTGAAAGTGCACAATCTTTCGCCACGGCACGGATGCCAACGGCACTTCATGGAACGGATTCCACCACAATGAACACCTTCACCGTCCCCACCGAGGGAACCTTCCCAATCATGGGCTGGGTCGCCACCGCGCCCGTCCTCGACGACGACACCGTGACCTTCGACCTCGTCGTGACACCCCGCATCAAGAACGCTAGCGACGACGGATGGACGCCTGCACCAGCCGAGTGGTTCACCGTCAACGCCTACGACAGCCTCGCGTTCCACCTTGCACAGTCCGTGCGCGTTGGAGAGCCCCTGTTGGTCTTTGGCTCAGTGGGCAGCCCCTCCCCCGCCTCCGGGACACAGCGCACGCGGCACCGCCTCCACGCCACCGCCGCGGGACACAACCTCGCCATCGGGCCAGCCATGTTCGGCGCCGGCCGAGACGAACTCGTGGATCATGACACCTATGACGTCACGCCCGTGTGAACGCGTGACGCCACAGGTGCATCCACATAGGCAGACCGACGTGACGCCACACGTTCGGCTCTACGTTTCCCCATCTATGACGTATGGCTAGCGTTATGGCATGGCGTAACGTGTGAACTATGGTACGGTAGTAAACGTTAGACAGGGCGTGGCGCAACGCACGCTCTCACATACGGCTACTAGTGTGGTTTCACACAGGAGGAATGGTTATGGCTATTGCACGCAGTGTGGTTGTTGCTCAGGGCAAGGGTGGCGTCGGTAAGACGTCCGTTGCCTGCAACGTGGCGGGCCTCGCCGCGGCGTCCGGGCTGAGGGTTCTGCTCGTGGACCTGGATCCCCAGGGCAACGTGGCTCGCGACCTCGGCATGGAGCGGGGGAGTGGCAACGACCTCCTGATGGCACTCATGGCCGGGGCCACGCCACCGATCGTTAAGGACGTGCGTGGAGGGCTTGACGTGGTCCCCGGCGGGCCAGACATCGCCGACCTCACCGCCATGGCAATGTCCCGCGCGATGCGCGGCGAGCCGGGTCTGTCCAAGAACCTCAACCAGTCGCTCGCGTCCATCGCGGGTAACTACGACCTCATCCTGATCGACACCCCGCCGGGGGAGAAGATGCTCGTCGAGGCCGCGTTCGGCTGTGCCGCCGCGGTGGTCATCCCGACCAGGTCGGACGACGCCAGCATTGACGGCCTCGAGCGAGTCGCTGAGCGGTTCATTGCCGCACGCGACACCAACCCCGACCTTGAGCCTCGCCGGAGTGCTGCTGTTCGGCATGGGATCACGCTCCCGCCGCCTCGAGCGATCAGTGCGTGACACCATCGCCCAGGTCGTTGGTGCCGCCGCTCCCATCTTCGACACGCCTATCCGGCACCTCGAATCCGCGGCCGTCGACGCCCGCCGTCACGGCCGTCTCGTCCACGAACTCGAGGACGCCGTCTCGGAGGACCGCAGCGCACGCCTCGCAGCGCTGCGCGCAGGCGAGAAGCCCGGCGAAGGACTGTTCGTCAGCAACGCCACCAGCCTCGCCAACGACTACCAAGACTTCACCCGCGAACTGCTCAAGCGCATCGCTGAGCCTCGAAAGCAAGGAGATCCCCGCATGAGCCCCGAACGCCAAGCCCCCCAGCGTGCCAGCCTCGAAGGCGCATTCTCAGGCAAGGACCGCGGCCAGGCTCTCTCGGGTCTCCTGACGCCCAAGGCCCCTCAGCCGGCGGATGCAGCCACACCCGCACCGTCGGAACCGGTGCCCGTGAAGCCGAGCGCCGAGCCCAAGCAGGCTAAGCCCGCTACAACACCCAAGAAGGCGGCCACACCCGTCTCCCAGAGCGTCGACAACGAGACGATCGTGAACGTCGGTATCTACCTCGAGCCCGACCTCCTCGAGCGGCTGACCGCGATCCGCAAGGAACGCGACACGACCTACGCCGACCTCCTGGTGGAAGCATTCGACGCCGTCGACGTCGAGAGCCTCACCGAGCACTTCGCAGGTACGACCGCGCCGAGCCTCGTCCCTGGACAGATGCCCCGGGCTGTCAAGGTCAAGCGATCCGGCTCCGGCATCCAGCGTCAGTTCCGCCTCACCGTTGCGCAGCGCGACTACCTCGACGCGATCGCCGACAAGGTCGGCGCCCCGTCGAGGTCAGCCCTCGCCGCTACGGTGCTCGCAAAGCACGTCGACCGCACCTAGGAGCCACACGTATGGTCAACACCGATAGCGGCCCCACGGAGTCCGCCAATCCCGTGGAAGCGGCGATCACCGCGCTCACGGCCGCGGCCCGTCAGACCCGTGTCAGGGGCGCAGGCACCGAGCACGAGAAGGTCGAGCCCGTCGACTTCGCCGAGATCGCGTGCCACGTCTTGACGACGGTGGCCGCGAACATCGGGGGAGTGGAGGACCTGCTTGCAGGACGCTCCGGCTCGTGGGAAGCCGACTACGTGCGCAACATCGTGAACTCCACCGCGGGCGCCGAGCCCGGCACCCTCCTGCCGTACCGCACCGAGCCAGTCCAGATCGCATTCGACGAGGAAGAGGAGTTTGAGATCTTCGGGCTTACTGACCTCTACTCCGAGCAGGTCGACGAGCCTCGAGGCCGTGACGTTTGACGAGAACGCCACCGAGGAGCAGACCAACGCGGCCTACCGGGCGCTGACCCGCATGGCCGAGCCTGTGGGAAGCGGACCTTCTCGCCTACCGCGACAACTACCTCGAGGCAGCGCGTAGTTTCGTGGCCGCCCGCGGTGCCACGTGCGACGTCGTGCTCGTCGGACGGGACCGGTGGAATGAACTCGGCGATGAGGTCAAGTCTCACGCCCACGACCACGCCCGCCTGCCCATGACCGGCGCCGCCCCAGACTTCTCAAATGGCACGCCCGCGGACGCGCTACGCCGCTCTGGCAACACCTACGCCGATCGTGCAAGATGATCGCAAGCCCTGAGGCTCCCCCCAGGAGCCGGCGCGTCGGGTTAGCCCCCTTTCCTGACGCCGCGGGTTCGACTCCCGCACAGGGCACCGTGCCGGCATGGTGGTTTGGTCGCCACCACACCGGTCACTCACCTGAGGCCGCCGACACCAATTCCTTTCTGGCTCCGGCGGCCTCAGGCCTTTCTCCGCGCCGTCCGCCACGAACGACTCGAGATCGCACGCCTCCGGCTCGCATGCTCGGCCCGCAACCGTGCCACATACTGCGCGTGCAGATCAGGCACCACGAGCATCGGCAAAGCCCGGTTCACAACCTCGTGCCACAACCCCACCTTCTCGATCGTCGCGACAGAGGGACAATCCTCGCGCCCCGCAGCCCACTCCCGATACTGCGAGCCCGACGTCGACCCCGTCTCAGCGATGAACTCCGCCACCACATCGGCGCACAACTCCAGCGTCCACTTGTCATGCCTACGTAGAGGCTGCACAGTGCCCACTCCCGCGGACTCGAGCGCGGCATTCCATGAGCCGAAACGTCGAATGATCGTCTGGCTCGACGGGGCAGAGGCACCCGGCCGCGTCGCGAGATTTCGATAGCGGGCCTCACGCACATCACCATCAAGAACCACCGCCGCCTTACGCAGCGCTTCACGCAGCCTGCGCGTCAGTCCACGCCCGTGTCTTGCGCCGCTCAGGCGCGGGTGTGTGCGCGCTGTGACGAGCAAACGCCACCAAATCCGGACCCAACACCCTCGCCAGCGTCTCGACGTCGGTCCTCGCATGCCGGGCGAGAGCCTTCATGGTGATCCCCGGCTGCGCTTCCAGCACGCGACAAGCGCGCGCCAGCGCATCAAGAGATCTCGAGCGAGCATCCCGATCGGTGTACTGGAACGTCAGCATGGCCCTCATGGTGGCGGGACGACACGACGATGTCGACGGGCCACGCCTGCCCCCAACCAAGTACCGTCCGGCAACGCTGCCACCGCGGAGTGTGTGGCATCTATTGACAGCACGAATGTGCGGGCTTAGGTTGCAAATGCGTGCAAAGGGGCATCGCGCATGTGTTGGGGATCTAGTCCAATCTGGGGGGACATGATGACACAAACGGCCAAGCCGGCGAACTCGGCCAAATTGAGAGTGGCCGCCATTTCGGTCATGGCGGGAATTCTCGTCGGCATGACAGGCACTGCGGCAACCGCGGCCGTGGTGTACGGGGCCTGGGAAACGGTGTGGAACGTCGGCGCATACGACTACAAGGCCCGACCTTCCGCTAACAGCAATGGCACGAAGCCATCAGGCGGACTCACCGTGTCGTCGTCGCCTACGGCTCCCGCGGGGTGGCAGGGGGCGTCGGCTCGCCTCTGGCGCGGCAACGCCCTTTGTGGCTCGGCGAGCCGGGTCCTTACAACACAGAGCGTCACAATCATTTCGCGAACCGTGGCGAAGGATTGTGGGTCGGGAGAGTACCGCGGGTCCGGCTTTGGGTACGCGTACTACAGCGGTGACTATCGTTCACACCAATCGGCCCGAAGCCCGATTGTGATTTGGTGAAGGTGATGAAAATGCGACACATCTCGCTCTCTCCTCAAATGATTCTCATCGCCGGGGTCGGCCTCGTCGGTGGAGTGGGAATCGGCGTTGCACTTGGCGTCTCAGGTCTAGGTACCTCTGCGCCGCCTGGCGCGGCTCCTGTCGCTGAAACTCACCAGCCCACTGTCAGCAACGACGACACCCGGCTCGGAGAAGTCATCCTCGACGAGAAGGAGCCCGAGTTCATTCAGGCCTGGGGTGAAGACGGAACCCTCGGGTTCGTCAAATCAGCAGACCTCGAGCCTGTAAAGGTGTCCAGCCCTGAGGATGCTGCGCGTGCCAACGACGTGGCGGACAAAGTGTTCTCGATCCCGCTGTATGACGAGGACGGGAAGACTGTCATCGGCGAGTTCCTTGTGAACGACGGCGCGTCGACTATCGAGAAGTAGCGACCCCGGCGTTCCCCCCGCCCTCCGGCAGAGAGGTTGTGCCCGGTCGACGTGGCACCGCCGCGCAGCCGCCTGCTTGCGAGCCGGTGTGTGTCGGCGGGGTACAACCGTCACCCAGAGTCCCGCTGTCCACTTGTGGGCGGGTGGAGCCCCTTGCGTAGCCTCAGGCCGTCCACAAGAGGGCAGGGGGCACACGCCCCAACCCACCCCCGCGCCGCCGGCGCTAGCCGGCGAGCGCGCTACCAAAAGGAGCGACCGCAAGCGGTCGCGCAGTCACCCTCCCGCCGACCGGACGCCCTGCGGGCGTCCAACGGCATCCCCGGGTCTTCTGGCCATCATCACGGTCAGTGCCTGCCAATACGTTCTGTCTTTGAAGTTCACCAGGATGGAGTGCCGTGGCTAGAGCCCGACCTGGTGGGCGTGCCCTTCGGGTCGGGCTCTAGTCGCTTTGCGACCCAAGCCCCGCTGTTTCCATCCGTGCGCGCGCGGCGCTTCGGATGGGCGGGTCTTGGCCCTTCGGGTCACGATCCCTCACGCATACCCCAGCCTGCGGCTGGTGGCCCACCAGACAAGCCTGGTGGGGAGCGCTGCGCGCTCGTGGACGCGTCCGCTGCGCGGCCGCGACAGTGTGGGGTGTTCAAGCATCGGCTGAGGGACCATTCTTGCCCTCTGCGCGCTGCGCACAACCGTCGCCTGCGCTGCCGGCCTGACCGGTCCGGCGAGATTCCTTTCCCTCGCTGCGCTCGGCCGTGAATCTTCCTCCCGGTGGGCCCCTTCGGGGTTGCTGCTTTCGCGCTCCGAGGGCATCTGGTCCCCTATCAGCCGATGCGGTGACCAACCGTCACGCACACCGCGCGCGGGCCGCACCGGGTGAGAAAGGAACCACCCATGCACGCCATGACGCTTGCCACCGTCGCGCTCAACGAGGTTCACCCGAACCCCGCAAACCCGCGCTACGACCTCGGCAACCGCGACACCCTCACCGCATCCATCAAGGACCGCGGAATCATCCAGCCCCTCGTCGTCACCCCCGACCCCGAAGGCGGCTACACCATCATCGCCGGACACCGCCGCCACGCCTCCGCCACCGACGCCGGGCTTACCGAAATCCTCGTCAACATCGTGCCCGACGCGGACGCCGCCACCATCGCGGCCGCAATGGTCCACGAGAACACCCAGCGTGCAGGCTTCACCGATGCCGAACTCGCACGCGGCATCCAGGGCATGCTCGACACCGGCGCAACCGCCGCCGCGATCGCCAAGGGACTCGGCGCCAAGCGCGACACCATCAAGAACCTCGCCGCCGCCCACGCCGCACCCGAGGACACCCGCGCCTACCTCCATGCCGGAGAAATCTCGCTCGATCAGGCCCTCGCCCTTGCCGACCTCGAATCCAAGGACGCCGACCTGTACGCCACCACCCTCGCCGCGGTCGAGGACGGCCAGAACCCCGACTGGGTGCTCAGGAAGGCCCGCGAGGCAATCGCGAAGGCCGAAGCCGTCGCCCAGGCCGAGAAGATCGCCGCCGACACCGGCGTGACCATCATCACCGAACGGCCCTCCGGCTGGGACGGTAAGTCCAAGCACCTCAAGTCCGACGAGGAAATCGCCCAGCACCACGGCCAGCCCTGCTACGGCATCTACCCCACCGTCACCAACGACGGCGAGGCCGTCGTCCAGCACTGGTGCACCAAGACTCGCGCCCACGACCCCAAGGCCGAGACCGTCGAGGTGTCTGAGGACGACAAGGCCGAGCGACGCCGCGTGATCGCCAACAACAAGGCATGGGACACCGCCAACGGTGTCCGTCGCGCCTGGCTCACCGAGTCGCTTCACCCCCGCACCACCATCCCCAAGAAGCACATCCCCACGCTCCTGGCCCTCAACATCGCCACCCCCTACAGCGAAGAGCACGTGCGCGAAGCCGTCCGCATCGTCGCCGCCGTCAAGAACGGCGCATGGCCCGGCGCAGAAGCCCACGCCAAGGCCACCGTCAACGACGGAGCGACCCTGCGGACCCACCTCCTGGCCACCATCGCCCGCCACGAGGACCGCGTGTCCAAGACCGTGTGGCGCGAGAACCGCACCGGCTTCGCCGCACACCTCACGCTCCTGGCAGACCTCGGCTACACCCTCACCCCGCCCGAAGCCCACTACGTCACCACCCACAACAACGGCGACCACACCGCCACCCAGACCTACACCACCGACTAGCCACCACGGTCGCGGGCCGGAACACCCGGCCCGCGACCCCGGCAAACGACTCGGGCCGCGTGGGTACCTTGCGCGCATGACCCACCACAGCGCGCAGCTTGACCAGACCGGCATCGAGCCGGCCCCGGCCAACGCGCCTCGCGGCGCGACCGTCGACGACGTCGACTTCGACTGCCACCTCTAACCGCGAAAGCCGCACGCCTTTCTGTGCGCGACGCCTGTTGGTGAACGCATCTAACCTCTAGGTTCAACTCATGGCTATTCACCAGTCACCCGACGTGGACCGCATCATCTCCGACGTCCGCCGCACCGCTGCCGGCCTGCCCTTCGACGAGCGCGCACGCCTCATCCGAGGCGTCACGCACGCCGTCCGCGAAGCCATCAAGACCGACGTGTCTACAGGCGGCGCCCCAAAGGGGCGCGCATGGGAACTTGACCAACTCGCCCCCATTAATGACGCGGCCGAGAACCATTACTTCACGGCCCTCGACGAACGGCGATAGCGACCATGACCGGCTCCTCCTCCCTCGTCTGGGACCCGCTGCTCGCCGAGACTCACTCGCGACCGAACTCACCATCACCGGGCTGCGCCACCTCGCGCAAGCACCCACGAAGGCGGACATTTGGATAGGGAGCGTTTCGGACGTCAAAGCCCCCTCAACCTTGGCCTCCACACCTTTACATCAGGCTTCGAGCGACTAGGGAAAGTCGCGATCCTCCTTGACGGGCGACTTCGCGACGGCGAGTTTCGGCCCGTTAGGGGCTACAACCACGGCGTCGCGCAGCCTGTACGCAGCCGTCCGCGACCTCGCCGCTGGCAACGGCGACCAGTGGCCGTCCATTGACCCCGGCACCTTTCACGGCGACGCCGTCGAGTTCCTGACCGCATATGCGGGTGGGGGAGGGCGCTACGCCTATATGGACACGCTCGCCAGCGGTGAAGTCAAACCCGACCCCCACACCCAATGGACTGCGCTTTGCGACCGCGCGCCAGCCTTGAGCAGACCTGACGAGTTCATGATCTGGATCTACGACCAGGTGCCGAACGTGATCTACACGAGCGAGGACGACGAGATTCAGTCGATACTTTCAGGCTGGCTCGACGGTGTTCGAGGCTCGTATCTGAAAGGTTCGACGGCGACCACTCTCGCGCTCTACGACCTGGTGTACCCCATCACACGCCACATTTCAGCCCTGTCGCGGCGAGCCTTTTACGAACACGACACGCCAGGCATTCCCTACCTCGCCGAAGTGATCGACCACGTTTTCCTTCCCTCGCATGAGGACTTCCTCGGCATGACCCTGATGAATTTTGGCGACCCAGAAGTCGTGAAGGAGATCGTTCTCGACCGGCACGAAGAGCCCAACTTCGACGACCTGGACGACGACGAAGAAGGAGACAGCGAGGACCTGGTGGGCGTGCCCCTGGCGGGGTCGGGCTCTAGTCGCTTCGCGACCCAAGCCCCGCTGGCTCCATCCGTGCGCGCACGGCGCTTCGGATGGGCGGGTCTTGGCCCTTCGGGTGACGATCCCTCACGCGTGCACCAGCCTGCGGCTGGTGGCCCACCCGACAGGCGGGTGGGGAGCGCTGCGCGCTCGTCGACGCGTCCGCTGCGCGGCCGCGACAGTGTGGGGTGTTCAAGCATCGGCTGAGGGACCATTCTTGCCCTCTGCGCGCTGCGCACAACCGTCGCCTGCGCTGCCGGCCTGACCGGTCCGGCGAGGTTCCCTGCGGTCGCTGCGCTCCCTGGTGAACCTTCCTCCCGGTTGGCCCCTTCGGGGTTGCTGCTTTCGCGCTCCGAGGGCATCTGGTCCCCTATCAGCCGATGCGGTGACCAACCGTCACGCACACCGCGCGCGGGCCGCACCGGGTGAGAAAGGAACCACCCATGAGCGCCTTCATCGTCGCTAAGACCCACATCGACGCCCTCGTGACCGCGGGCGTGAAGAACCGCACCCACGGGCCTCTCTATGTCCACCACGGCGGCATCGCGCTCGACGTGCGCCACGCAAACGCCGACCTCATCGGCCAAGCCCTCACCGACGCCGTTCACGCATCCGTAAACCACCGCTACCGCGACGCCGTCAACCCGCCCGCCTACACGTTCCGCATGCTCGACACCGACGTGCTGCCCCCCGTCGTGATTCTGTCCCTCATCGCCTGCTACCGCTACCAGGCATGCGAAATCGACGGCTGGGACACCACGCTCGCCGCGACCTACCTCAACGTCATCGAAGCCGCCAGCATCCGCGAACTTCCCGGCTACGACGAAGCCCCCTGGGAACTCACCGACGAGGGATACCAGGCACTCGGCCCCAAGCGCATCGTCTCCGCACGCGGCCGCCGCTCCTAAACCCCGCGCGGCGGGCCACACAGTGGCCCGCCGCCCCGAAAGGAACCCCAAATGCTCACCACCCAAGAACGAACCGAAGCACTCTACGAGGCCGCCACCGCCGTAGGCGACGCCAAGCGCCACGAACTCGCCACGGCGGCAGGTGCTCTCATCGCCCACGCCCTGAGCATGTGCCCCGACGCCCACCGCGTCTACCTCATCGACACAGGCGAGAGCGACCGCGACGCCTACGGAATGATCGTCGACGAAATCGAGTGCCCTCACCACGTCATCGCCACCTCGGCATGCGCCGTGGCCCGCGCCCTCGACCTCGGAGAAAGCGAAAAACTCGACCCCCTGGCCCACGCAAGCCACCTCAGCGCCGACCACCTCGCATGGATGATCGAAGCCCTGCGAATGCGAGCACACACCTACACCCAGCGCTACAGCCTCGCGACACGCGACCTCGACCACATCGACAGCCTGTAACCCAAGCGCCCGGCCACCCACCAGTGGCCGGGCCGCCGGTCGGGCGGGTGTGGGTGTCTGGCGTCGAGCCAGACGCCCACAGCCCACACGGGGTGTGGGCGGGTCGTGACCGCGCAGGCGCATCGAGCGCCGGCGGTCACGAGCCTCGCACAAGTGCGAGCAGGGCCGGACGGAGCCGGCCCGAGGGTGGGGGAGTAGCACCATGAGTGCCCCCTGACCACCTGTGCACGCGCTCCGGCTGGGGCCGGGCCTTCGCGCGCACCCAGGATGGACAGCAGGACCCAACCGCCCGGTTGCACCCCGCACGACACAGCCAGAACGTGCATGCAGCCTGCGCTGCTCACGCCTGGCCCACGTCGACCGGGCACAACCTGGACCCGTGGGGGAGAGCAACGGCGGCGGCCGCCGAGGCGGCCTGGTGCCGGCATCCGCCGGCACAAACGCTGGCCGCTAGCGCGGCCCTGAATTGGTCGACCTCGCATCCGGCGAGGGACCATTCTTGCGCCCTCCGGGCTGCGCGCAACCGCACCTGCGGTGCGGCCGTCTCGTCCGGCGAGGTTGCTTCGCTCCGCTCGCAACCTTCCTCCGTCGACGGCCCTACGGGTTGCACTTCGCCCTCCGCGGCGCATCTGGTCCCCTATCGCCGGATGCGGGGATTGACCAGCGCTCAACACCACAAAGCGCATCCCCCCACCGCGAGAAAGGACACCACCATGCCCAACCACACCTTTGCCGCCGCGAGCCCCGTCAACCTCTACGACGAGAACAACGAATGCCGCCACTGCGGCGAGCACGTCGCCGACCCCCACCAGCCCGAATGCGTCGCCGGACTCGGCCTCACCACCACCAGCGAGACGCCGCTGTTCTGGTGCGAACACAGCGGTCGCATCGTGTGCTTCGAGCACCTTGGCCACTACGGCCGGACCGCCGTCAAGCACGACCCCCGCGCCAACGAATGGCCCACGCCCCTCAACCACTGGCGCCCCGTCCTGACGGTCGACCGCCGCGACTGGCACGAGGAGATCGGGGCGCCCATGAAGTGCGAGTCTTGCCCCCGCTGACCCGCACCGGGCCTCGCTGGCACCAGCCAGCGGGGCCTTTCCTTTTCCCGAAACGCAGGCTAATATTGGTGGACACAATCCATATTGTGTGAGACAATATTCATATGGGAATCGAGTGGACCGCTAGCGCCGACAAGCACGGCATCCCCCGCGAGGAAGCGCAGTGGGCCATGCTCCACGCCGATCACGTCGAGACCGAGTTCGGAGAACCGCGCATCCCCGGCCAGGGAGCCCCCACGCTCTACATCGGCCCCAGCAGGTTCGGAACACTCGAGGTACTGGTCACGACCACCCCGCCACGCACCGTCCTGGTGTTCCACGTCATGCCGCTTCGGGCAGTCACCGCCCGAGCCGTCGGGTACACGCAGAAGTAGAAGAGGAAGGAACCCCGCCATGAGCGACACCACCGACCGCGACGCCGCCCTCGACGCGTTCGCCGCTGACCCCACCAAGTGGGGTCAGTCCCGCGGCACACTCACCGGCGCCGATGCCGCCGCTCACGGCCGAGCTCTGCTCGAATCCGCCGGCGTCGACGTCGAAGCCATCGAGCGATCGGCCGGACGGCCGCGCCTGGACCGCGCCACCAACAAGCCCGGCCAGCGCAGCCCCCGCGTCAACGTCGCCGTCACCGACGCACAAGACCGCGCACTTGCCCGCCTCGTCGGCCCCGGCCGAAAGAAGAGCGACATCGTGCGCGACGCCATCGATGAGTACCTCGCCGCACACGCCTGATGTTTGACTCTTTCCTCGCCAACGCCGTGCTCATGGTCGGATGGGCGACCGTCGTCGCCGGCGTCGTCATCCTCGCCAAGAACCCGCGCTCACACGTCGACGACGTGCTCCGCGACAGAGCAAAGCGCATCCAATCGCTCCGAGCCGTAAGCGTCGGCTTCGCGCTGGCCGTCGCAGGCATGACGCTGGTGTGCGCCTCGAACTGGATCGCAGGTGTCCCCGGACTCGCGAACCGCCTCGTGTTCACCGCGGCCGTCGTGTTCGCTTGGGGATGGGCCGCGCGCGCTGCAAGAGCCAACGCGCAGCGCATCCAAGAACTCGAGGTTGATGAAGGCTACTAGCGACGGGCGGGTGTGGGTGTCTGGCGTCGAGCCAGACGCCCACAGCCCACACGGGGTGTGGGCGGGTCGTGACCGCGCAGGCGCATCGAGCGCCGGCGGTCACGAGCCTCGCACAAGTGCGAGCAGGGCCGGACGGAGCCGGCCCGAGGGTGGGGAGTAGCACCATGAGTGCCCCTGACCACCTGTGCACGCGCTCCGGCTGGGGCCGGGCCTTCGCGCGCACCCAGGATGGACAGCAGGACCCAACCGCCCGGTTGCACCCCGCACGACACAGCCAGAACGTGCATGCAGCCTGCGCTGCTCACGCCTGGCCCACGTCGACCGGGCACAACCTGGACCCGTGGGGGAGAGCAACGGCGGCGGCCGCCTGGGCGGCCTGGTGCCGGCATCCGCCGGCACAAACGCTGGCCGCTAGCGCGGCCCTGAATTGGTCGACCTCGCATCCGGCGAGGGACCATTCTTGCGCCCTCCGGGCTGCGCGCAACCGCACCTGCGGTGCGGCCGTCTCGTCCGGCGAGGTTGCTTCGCTCCGCTCGCAACCTTCCTCCGTCGACGGCCCTACGGGTTGCACTTCGCCCTCCGCGGCGCATCTGGTCCCCTATCGCCGGATGCGGGGATTGACCAGCGCTCAACACCACAAAGCGCATCCCCCCACCGCGAGAAAGGACACCACCATGAAGATCACCGTCTACTCGACAGGACCCACGTGCCTGCGGTGCCACATGACCAAGCGAGCGCTCAAGGAGGCAAGCCTCCCGTTCGCTGAGGTGGACGTCCGCGACGACGCCAAGGCCGCATCATTCGTCAAGAACGAGCCTGGGCCACGCCGAGGCGCCCGTTGTTGTCGTCGAGATCTCCGGTGAGGTCGACCACTGGTCGGGCCACAACCCCGACAAGATCAAGGCCCTCGCTACCCGCGGAGAGCAGGAGCGATGACCTACAGCGCGGAACTCGTCACCATCACCTCCCAGGCCACGGTCGGACCCGAAGACGCCCTGTGGCTCACCGTTCCCTTGACCGGGCTCTTTGCCTTCGCGTACTGGTACTTCACGCCTACCCAACCTGGAGGTCGACGCGCACCACAGACGTCTCGCCGGTCGCGCTCTTGGGGCGCCACGACCGCGCTGCTGCTTCTGGCGTTGACCGTGAGCGCCTGGACGGTAGGCGCCTGGCAGTACCTCTCGGACGGAGTCGACCAGATCACCTACGTGGAACTCGCCGGCACCGTAGCCTCCACTGAGACCGAGAACCGCAGCACCACCTTCCGGCTCGAGGAGTACCCGGACCTCCTCCTTGAAGTCGGACACTGGCGTGGGGGAGACCGATATCGCCAAACCGCCGGCACGAACGTCACCACCTACTGCGTGACGACAGACCCCGACCCCCGTGACACGACACTGGAATGCCAAGCGGACGCCCCGCAAATGAGTGGGGAGATCGACACCGAGCGTCGGCCGCTTCGCGGGTAAGAGCATCCGACGGATAATCAACGGACCATGAACGACGATCTCCACCAACAAGCGGGCGACCCCGATTTAAGAGCGACCGGGGCTCCCCAGTTGGAGTATTACGCCGCGGCGCGCAACGGCAGCACGGCCATCCTCGAAACCGCCACCCGCGACGTCGTCGCGTGGGTGGTGCACGACCGCGACAGCCTGCGCGCGCGATCGCGAGGATGGGTGTCCCCGCCAGAGGACACCATCCCCTCACTCATCGTCCACGTAGCACGCCACCGGGGAAGCCGCTAGGCTGACCCTGGAAGCGCGATGTTCGTGCATCCTCCCTGGTAGAACCCGACATAACGGCTATTATCGGCGCACCGACCGAGCGCGGATCACCGAGACTTCGGCGGCTTGGGCGGCTTGGGCGGCTGAGGCTGCCTGCTGAGCTCCCGGAGAAGGCGCGGGGGTCGGGATGACTTGGGTACCGGCGGTGGTTGCTTCGACTGTGGCGGCTTCTTATCGTCTGCCATGTTTGCTCCTCGTGCGGTCTGACCTAAATCGTCTGGGCAAGAATAAGGGCGACCAGAGACGTGCCCCACAGGACAAAGCCGAGCTTGAGGAAGTTGGCCCGCAGGTTGTTGCGTGACTCCTCCGCCGTCATGAATTCAAGCCTTGCGGTCGAGCACAATGTCTGAGGCCTCAACCGGCGAAGCGTCCCAGATGTCGTGCCGCATCGCCGCGACAGTGTGTTCGTATCGGTTCCCCTGCCACAGCGCTGCGATGCCGAACCCCACGGCGTTGGCTGAGAGCGTCATTGAGATCATCGCCCATCCAGGGTGCATCGCATCCAGGTTCGTCTGGCTAATTGTTAGGCCAGCCGCCGCAATCAAGATGCTTGCTCGAGTGAGAGCGGCACTCGCCGAGGAAACGATGTTCGCGCGTTGCCGGTCTGTCTCGGCATGGAGCAGCGCGAGATGGTGCGCCCGGCCCTCGTACGGGGAGGGGGTTCTCTCCGACTACCCTTGGGGCGGAATCTCATGCCGTCGCCTTATCGGCGCCGTGAAGCGCGTACATGGCCCTATTCATAGTGGAGTCCGTCCACACCTGTCGACCACGGCGCGAAGAGTGCCCGGTATGTCCAACTAGAGCCTCGTGATGTCGAGCGCTCCGCCCATACCTATCTCTATGCTCTGGGCATGAGTGCACCAATAAGCAATCCCGAGCTCGCTGCCTACTTGGCGGAGCCTTCTTACTAAGACGTTCGCGGTCTACCGAGACGCCGAGCCCGAATCCGCATCCGAGGTGGAGCCCGGTAGCGACGCGTTCCACACACGTTCGTGGGCCCGTGGCCGCATCGATGCGCTGTTGCAAATCCTCGCGCTGCTGGACAAGGACAGGGCAGACCAAGCCCGCACGGAGTGGAATCGCGTCCTCGGGGCGTAAGGCTTGGCGGAGTACGAACACGGTGCTGGAGATGTATTCAGAGCCTGCCGTTGCGTCGACGTGATGCGAGCAGCGTTCCAGCGACCGCAATCGCTCCGGCAACCGCAAGGCTGACAACCCATCCAGCCGGACCCGTCGCGGCGAGCCCGCGCTGTGTCGTGGGTTCCCGCGGCTCGTCGTCCGCGAACGGGATGAATGAAGCGAAGTCGGCATCGCCGCCACGCTCGCCGATCGTCGCCAGGACCGTGATCCCCGAGGCGTCGGTCACGAGGCATTCACTTCCGATCGGGAGCAACTGCGCAGACACTTCCTCGTCGACCGCCAAGAGGAACCGCATCGGCTTGTCCTGGTCAAAACCGGTTGCAAAGATTTCACGGCCCGCCGCCGTGCACGTCGCGGTCACGGCCTCGCGTTCCCATGCTTGCGTAACGTCACCGGTGACGGCGCGACGAATTCTGAGGTCCGCGCCCTTGACGCTCGTCACCACCGCGACCTCGGCTGCAGCCGGCTCGCTGACGACAATTGTCGACCGTGACGCGGACACCTGAGCCAGATCGTCACCGTGCACGTCTACGCCGCATGTGGAGCCCACGGGCAATCCTTCGAGGGCGGCAGTAGCGCCGTCGACGGCCGCCGTCTCCTCGAGCGTGCCGACGTCATCGCCCCACGGAGCGGTGCACTGCGCGGCCACGTCGACGGTTGTCGGCGCCCACGAGGCAAGCCGAGCGTTCCCCACAGACGTCGTGTCGAGCAGCAGGCTCTCCGGCCTCATACGTGTTCGAGATCTCGACGTCCACCACGGAGGTGTTCGAGATCTCGACGACGTCCGCCGTCGTCGCCGTGCGCGCCTGACGGTAGTCACCCGTCTGGAGCGCGCCTTGTGTCCACGGGAAGCCCAGACGACAGTGCGGCCGTGGCAACGCTTGGCGTCAATGTCTCGTCGAGGACCTCGCCAAACCGATCCGAACGGCAGATGACGTCGACGGGGAATGTGGAGGGCACCCACGCCGCCCCGGCCGCCGGCCCCTCCACCGCGGCGCTCAACCGCACCTTGCCAGCGTCGAAGCGTGCCGAGACATTCACTCCGGTGTCGCCACGCACCTCGAGCAGCGATGCCGGAGTGAACGTCAGCGCATCCGCACCGCTGTCAGGCTGCGAGATCTCGCAGGCTCGCGCCCGTGGGAAGACCCGTCACCGCATGCGACGTCCCCGCGGCCGCGGTGAACGTCTTGACTCCCACCAGGCCCGAGTCCGTCGAGCACTTCACTGTGGTGGGGAACGTCGATGGCGCCCAGGCGGTCCGGGCGCCACTACCCAACGTGCCCTGTGTGACCCGCAAGGTGTTCTTGTTGAACGTGTAGGCCGCGGTCACGATCGAGGGTGCCTCGCGCGTGATCGTCACGGACTGAGCGTCGAGGGACACCGCGGCGGCCAAAGGTTCGGCGACTGCAGAGACTTCACACTCAGTCCCCATGGGCAGACCGCCGGCGGCCGGGCCGCAGCGCCGGATCCCACGGACACTGTGCCATCGATGAAAGTCCCGTAGTCGGGATGGGAGCAAGTGGCCTCGAGGACGAACTGCGATGGCACCCATGCCTCAGCCGCGGCGGTGCCGCGGACGGCAGCGGCGACGTCGAGAGTTCCGGCCTTGAACGTGTTCCGAACAGTCACGGATGACGTGCCGCGAACCTCAACCGATTCGCTGGGTCCGTAGGTGAGCGCATCGGCCCCGGCGTCGTCCTGGTGGACAGCGCAGCGTGCTCCCAACGGGAGCCCGGCGATCGTGAACGTCGAACCCGCCGCCTGGACGAAGTCTCGTGAGTACACCTCGCCAAGCCCATCGCGTGAACACACCACCGACGTGGTGAAGGCGTCGGGCACCCACGCCTCGCCGGCGCCGGAGCCGACGACTGCCGTCGTCACTCGCAGCGCGTTGGCCGAGTACACGGACACCAGCTCGACGGTGGCTCCGCCGGCAGTGATTGTCTGCGCGTCCACGAGCGAGATCTCGTCGGCCTGATCTGCTTGCCCCGTGACGTCACACACCGACCCCACGCGAATCCCATCGACGGCGCGCGCGCCATCGGCCGGCACCGTGAGGATCTGGTCGACCACGACCCCATCCACAGGGTGCGTGCAGACCACTTGCGCCTTGATCGAGTCAGGCACCCATGTCTCACCGGCACCCTCACCCTGAACGCTGCTTTGGACAGTCAGCGAGCCCTGCGCATACGTCAGGACCGCGACCAACTGCACCGGCGCCGAAGTGTCCAGCGAGACTGACGCCGCGGATAGATCGGTGGAGTCCTGGCCGTAATCCCCGACCGTTCCCTCACAGGAAGTCCCAGGCGGGAGCCCGGCGAATGCGTAGCCGGTCCCACCCGGAACCACCGTCACCGCCTGGTCGACGAGCACTCCGGCATCGGTGTGCCGGCACACGACGTCGACGACTACCTCAGCAGGTACACGACCCGTCGACGCCGCATTGCCATCCACGTCAACGCGGACGTCGACGCCCGCAGAATCGAAGTCCGTCACCACCGCGACCTCAGGCACAACCCCGACGATTGCCGTCGACGGCGTTACCGTCGACGTGCCTGCGATGCCCGCATCAGGCACCACGGTGCACGTGTACCCCAGGGGCAGCCCAGCCGCGATCGACCAATCTCCATCCACGGCAAGCGTCACAGGCCGCCTCACCGAGTGCGACGCATCGGGCGAGACACACATGACCTCTGTCTCAACCATGGCGGGTAGCCATGACGCACCGGCCGCGTCTCCCGTCGACGAGTGAGCGACCTCGAGGGAACCAAACGACACCGCGAACGCCGCACCGCACGAGGCAATCTCGCCGCTGCAGTTCACGACGTCGGCACCCGCAACGCGGCTTGTCACATCCTGGTCGCCCACGTAGTTCGCGCCGACGACAAGGCTCGTGGCGGATCGTCGCTGACTCCCCCGCCGCCAGCGTGCCGCGCCACACGATCTGCTGTGCGCTCTCGTCATAGTCCGCGGTTCCGCGTGAAGCCGCCACCATTCCCATGGTGGCGTCGTCGAGCGCGCCCGAGACGTCGACGACAGCCGAGCGGTGCCACAGCGAATCCTTCCCGGTGTTCGTCAGAGTCGTCTCTACTGTCACCGTCTCGCCCGGCGCCGCTGACTCGACGTCGTCGACGATCCGCATCGCAGCCTCAAGGGAAGCCGTGTCATGCGAAGGCGTCACGAGGTAGTCCTCGACCTCGCCTCCCAGCACCGCGCCTGTGGGCTGAGGATCGTCAATGTCGCCCGCGAAGATCCGCAGACGTAGGTAGGTGTCTGTGGGGTCCTCCCCGCCGGCGGAGTGTAGGCGGGCAGGGTCAGCGACACCGTTCCGCTGTGGCTGATCGTCGTGGTGACGCGGTCACTGTCGTTGATGAACGATCCGCTCGAGTTGGTGTCGAACCACGCAGCCACGGTCGCGGGCTCATCGCCGCGCACCTGAACTGGGAAGTCGATCGTCAGCGGTGAACCGTCGACGGGATACTCGAGTGGAATGGTGAGGGCGTCCTCGTCCGCAGCGCCGTGGATGTCGTCGCCGTCCGCCTTGATGCCGGGAAGTGCGTCGTCGCCGTCAGCGTCGACCAGGTCACCGAGTGTGTAGTCAGCAGTGAACGACTCGGGGTCGTAGCCGGTGATCGAGTGGCGCGCACCATCGGCGGCAACGGTTGTCCCGTAGGAGTCGGGAGCATCACCGAAGTCAGTGGTGAGAGGCACGGTGCAGCGGGCGCCATCGTTCTGTGAAGACGTGGGGCCGGTGGCCACGAGCGTGGTCGCGCCAGTGATGACGTTCACCCGCCAGATCTCGCCCGTCGCGTTCTGACCGCCGTAGACGTTGCCTTCACCGTCGGCGTACATCGCGCCGTAGGTGCCGTAGGTCATGGCGAGGTTCTCGTGACGAGCCACGAGGCCCTGCTCGATGTTCGAGGGGTCGAGCGACATTGCAGTTGTCGTGCCGTCCGCCATGCGGACCAGAGCCCACACCAGGCCCGTGTAGGGCTCGTAGGCCCAATCCGAAATGTTGAAGGTGCCGGCGGGAACCGGAACGTCGTACACGTCCGCCAGGGAGTGCATGAAGGTTGGGCTCGTGCGGTCGACGTCGACGACCATCACGACGTAGGCCTCGTCCACGAGTCCCAGCATCCACAACTGTTGCGCGTCGTCGACGTCACCGATGACCCATGCGGGGCCGTCGTACTTCGAGCCGATGCCAATCGGAGTTCCGTACCTCTTGGTGACACCGTTGCTGCCCATCGACGCGATCACGGGGGACGCTTCGCGCAACGCACCCCACAGCAGCCCGTCAGCCTCGTTGTAGCCGACCGCGTTGAGGTTTGATGGCTCGTCGCTGGTCGCGACTCGTGAGGCTACTCCCGAGGCTAGGTCGAGCGCGTAAGCCTCGGTCGGGCCGTTCTGCAGAATCCAGCCCTCACCCGTGCACGCCCACGGCACCTGATCGGCTGCGCGGCTCGGGGTGGTCGCGGCCGAGGTAAGGCCTGCCGCGGTGATGACCGCGGCGAGAGCGAGCGCGGCCGCGCGATGAAGACGCGAGCGATGGCGACGGGTGATAGGTGCGGAGTGCTGCATGGTGAATCCCCCCGCCTGGGACGAAAGTTTGTGAATGCTGACCCCTTGTCGACGTCACGCGACGTCGACACGGGGTGTCTTGCACCAGCGCCCGGTGGGTGAGGTGCAGCGTGGGGCAGTTACGGCGCGAGGTCGACGCGTGGCGCGCCCGGCGCCGGGGTCGGAGGGGCTACGCCCACCGACGGCTGCGCGACGGGCGCGGCGGCCTGAGCCGCCTTCCACATCGCGTCCATTTGCGGCAAGCGCCCGTCGAGCGCTCGCTCGACGCCTCTCACGGTTTCGGCGATCACGTCGCGCGGAACGCCACGTTCCACGCCCGAGCGACCGAGAACCCCAAGAGTGGAGTTGTCCCGCACGTGGCTGATGAGGCCGCGCACGACGGGAGCCGACTTGCCGTTCGCGCAGGTCGCGGTTACCGCGATCTCTGCGAATGCCGGTCGGTATTCGACCGGGGCTAGTCGCAGTGCCTCGACGACGACGGCCTCCGCAGTGTCCGAGTGGCACGCGCGTGCCACGATGGCAACGCGCGCGGCAACGTCAGACGTTGCCAGATGCCCAAGGGTCGACAGACGTGCTGGTGTGACCTTGGGATACTCGGCAACCGCCGCATCGAACGTGCGTCGTGCGACTTCCACGCGAAATGAGGGTGCGGTGCTGTCGAGAGCGCGAGCATCCTTGGTAGTCAGCACCGCATAGCCAGGCTCGGGTGCGAGTCTCAGTTCGGCCACAGCCCCCGGCGGTCGCTGCGCACCGGTGATGAAGGCCGCCTGGGTCGCCACATCGGGCAGCCGTTCGGGACGGTATGACTCACTCGGGGCGTCCCAGGCTTGCCAGGTGTCGCCCGCATCGACATACCCGTGAAGGGACTTGCCGCCGAGAGCCGCCGCGGTCTCGCGCGCTGTCGCCGCTGCAGAGCGGCCGTACCCGACGATGACCGCGAACTGCTCTGGTGTCCTCGTGATGCGCCGAGTTGCTTTCGCGATCTCCTCGCTGGTCGCGCCGGGACGGACTAGTGTCACCCCGCGGGGCCCGTCATCGTTAGCCACGATCACGGCCATCTGTCCTTCGACGGGTCGCTGTCCAATGGCATCGGGCAACGTCGCTATGAAGGGTGCGAGGTTCAAACGGTGCTCGCTCATCGGGCTTCCACGCTGATGACGGGGGTGATGAACACCGGGTCGGGCTCTTGATCGCTCCACGCAGCGATCGACGCCGCGACCACGTTCTCGAGCATCGAATCGAGCGCGAACAACGTCTCGTCAGGCATCCGAGACCACGCTCCCCTCGTAAGCCGGGGCGGGCTCGTCGACGGAGTGCTCCACTGCGGGCGCCGCGATGGGCGCCGAGCGCGCTGCGCGAATCATCCCCTGGACGTCTCGCACGGAGCGATTAAGAAGCATCGCGATCTCGCCTGCAGACAGATGGTCGTCGCGCAGCTGCATGACGACGTCCGCGAGGCGCGTCCGCGCGGACTCCTCCGCGGCCGCCAACGCGGCCTGCGCACCTGCCAACGCTTCACGTGCGCTGATTACAGGAGCCTCGACGTCAAGTGCGGCCTCGACGGAGGCTTGGATTCGCGCGTCGCGCTCTGCGCGATCGGCGTTGAGTTTGGCCAGCCTACGTCGCACTTCTGCGCGTGCTGCTGGACCTGGCTTGGTAGAGCGAGGCATTGGTTCAACCGTTCGTCTGTGAGTCAGTTACCTCCCATTGCCCTAAGTCCTACCTCTCTCACAGGCCCGACCATACCCCTCCTTTGAGTGAGCCGTCCACACTCCCGTGGAAAACCCAGCCAAACCGCCAAAGCCGAAGGCAGAACTGAACACACCTCTTGCACCACGGTGCGGTTTTTCCACAAGTACCGGCTAGGGTGGGCGCATGATGACCGTTCACAAGCCTACGCGGGTGACGGCTATCGGTATCTGACTGATCAGATTTCGAGCGCAGACCAGAAGCGCGAGCGTGGGCAAGCGCTCGGCGACTACTACCTCGAGACGGGTAACCCTGCGGGCCAGTGGTGGGGTCGTGGCGCTGAGGCGCTGCGCGTCTCTGGCGCGGTGACCGAGGCGCAGATGCTCGCTTTGTTTGGCGAGGGCCGGCACCCCGACGCAGACAGGATCGAGGCGCAACTCACGGCTCAGGGGTACCCCTGACCAGGCGCTCGCCAGCACGCAACTGGGTCACGCCATGCCAGTGTTCAAGGCCGCGGCGGACGACTTCACGCCCTACGTTGATGCCGCGTTCACTGACTTTCACACCGCCTACGACCGTGTTCCCAGTGCCAGCGAGGCGTCCCAGCCTGCGGCGTGATGCCGCGTTCGAGTACCTCCGCATCCAGCCCGAAGCGGGCGTCATCACGACTACCGACGTGAACCGCTTCCTCGCCGAGCAAGGCGGGAGCGCCAAGCAGGCAGTGTCAGGATTCGACCTGGTGTTCACACCAGTCAAGAGCGTTTCCGTGCTGTGGGGCTTGGCCGATGAGGACACGTCCAAGACGATCGCCCGCATTCACGACGAGGCCTGGCAGGCGTCCATGACTGCGATGCAGGAAGACGCTTGCGTGACCCGCACGGGCCACGGAGGTGTGCTCCAGATCGACGGCGACGGGTTCGCGACCGCCGCGTTCGACCACCACACATCACGGCACGGTGACCCAAACCTGCACACGCACGTCGTGGTCGCGAACCGGGTCCAGGACGCCCAGGGGACGTGGCGCACGCTCGACGCGCGCGCCATCTACGCTTATGGCGTCGCCGCTTCCGAGCGCTACCAGCTCGAGATGGAGTCGCGCCTGACCCGTGAACTTGGCGTGACGTTCGAGGACGTCTACACCGCACGCGGTGGCCAGGCCGTACGCGAAATCGTGGGCATCGACAAGGGTGTGCGGGAGGCGTTCTCGTCCCGCACACGCGACATTGGCGCGCATCTTGACGCGCTCGTGGCCGAGTACACGACCACTTATGGTCGGGCGCCGAGTAAGGCCACGATGCGTCGTCTTGCTCAGCAGGCGACCCTCGCGACCTGCCCGGCGAAGGAGTCTGGGGAGACTCTTGGTGAGCAGCGCGAGCAGTGGGCTGGGCGCGCACGCGAACTGTTGGGGCGTCGCTCCGCGGTGCGCAAGATGACCGCCGGCGTGGTTGCTGGGCCGCGCAAACCGGCCCCGTTCACCCTCACGGTGGACCAGGTCGACGGGCTAGCGCGCGCAGTCGTTGAGGACCTGGGGCAGAAGCGTGCGCGTTGGAACAGCGCCAACGTCACCGCGACCACTGAGCGCCTGCTGCGCGACTACCTCTCCCCCAACGCGGACCTCAAGTCCCGCATGGAGCACTTTGCCGGCGGTAGCGCGGCCGGAACGTTGGCCGACCTCGAGGACCTTGACGCCACGATTCGTGAGGTCGTGGCCGCGACCGAACATCACTCCATCGACCTGTCGATGCCGGACCTACTGAACACGCCCGACGTGTTGAGGCGGCGCGATCGCACCGTGGTCTTTGGCCCGGCCCACGCGAAGTGGCGCACAAGTGAAGCCGTCCTCGCGCGCGAGACGCGACTTCTCGAGGCCGCCGAAACTGCGTGGGGTCCCGTGTTCGATGCCGCCAACGTGGACCTGCTGTCACGGAT
>NZ_BSUN01000001.1 GCF_030161615.1 Demequina litorisediminis | reverse complement strand
CGGTGCGTCGGCTCGAGGACAACCTCCACCGGGTCACCGGGCTGACGGGGTCCGCCCTGCGTGATCTGTCCAAGGAGTCGTTGCAGTCGGTCTCGCGCTACTACGCGGAGGCGCTGACCCTCGATCGCTTCAGCGCCTCCCAGGTGGACGCCCGGGTGCGGCTTGAGGGCTACGAGCCGGTTCAGGAACTCCTGACGACCTCGCCCACGGGCGTGGTGGCCGTCCTGTCGCACAGCGGCAACTGGGACCTTGTGGGCGCCTACGCGTCGCCCCGCATCATCCCCGTCACGGCGGTGGCAGAGGTGCTCAAGCCGCGCGAGATGTATGACCGGTTCGTGGCGATGCGTGAGGACGTCGGAATCCGGGTGCTGGGGCATGAGGGCGGCGCGACGTTCCGTGAACTGATCCGCATCGCTAAGAACGAGCGCACCCTGATTTGCTTGCTGGCTGATCGTGACCTCTCCGGCTCGGGCGTCGAGGTCACGATGTGGGGTCACGGGGTCAAGGTGGCACCGGGACCGGCCGCGCTCTCGGTCGCCACGGGTGCACCTCTCGTTCCCGTGCACGTGCGCTACGAACCCTTGCACGGCGCCCGCCGCCGTGCGGCAGGGTCGCCTTGGGGCGTGGTGCTGAGCTTCGGCGCCGCGCTGGATGCCAGCGATCTTGACGTGCCGCGCGATGAACGCGTCGCTGCCCTGAGTCAGCAGTGGGCCACCTGGATGGGAGACATGATTGCCGCTCATCCGGCCGACTGGCACATGCTGCAGAGGTTCGGGTGGACATCATGAGAATCGGCATCGTCTGTCCGTATAGCTTTGACCGTCCCGGCGGAGTGCAACTGCACATCATGGACCTCGCAGAAATCCTGATGGAGCGAGGGCATGAGGTCTCCGTCATCGCCCCCGGATCCCCGGACACCGCGGTTCCCGACTATGTCTCCATCGCAGGCAAGTCGATTCCCGTGCACTACAACGGCTCGGTCGCGCGCGTGAAGTTCGGCCCCATCGCCGCGGCACGCGTCCGCATCTGGCTGCGCGACGGCAATTTCGACGTGGTCCACCTGCACGAGCCCGGCACCATGTCACTGTCGGTGATCGCGATGTGGGCGCGCCTCGGCCCCACCGTCGCGACCTTTCACACCTCGAACGACCATTCGCGCATGATGCGCATCGCGAAGCCCTTCATCAAGCCCGGCTACGAGGAACTCGATGCGCGCATTGCGGTGTCCCCGTCGGCGGACCGCACTGTCAAGGAGCACCTGGGGGTGGCGGCGACGCACATCATCCCCAACGGCGTCGACACCGAGGAGTACGTGGTCGCCGAGCCCCGTGGCGAATGGACGGGTACGCGCCGCGCCGACCATCGGCATCCTGGGCAGGATGGACGAGCCGCGCAAGGGACTCGAGGAGTACCTCGGCGCCATCCCGCATGTGCGCGCCCGTTACCCGCGTGCCCGATTCCTGGTCGCAGGCCGCTTCTCCGACCGCGTTGCCGCGCGAGCGGCGCGCGCGGGCGCCGAGGTGGTCGGCGAACTCGACGAGGGCATGAAGGCACGCTTCATGGCGTCGGTCGACGTGTACTGCGCGCCCAACACCGGCGGAGAGAGCCTTCGGCATCGTCCTGGTCGAGGCGATGGCGGCGGGCGCTGCCGTAGTGGCCAGCGACCTCGTCGCGTTCCGCGACGTCGCCACGGACGCCGACGGCGAGGTGGGTGCCGCCCTGCACACCGTGGGGGATTCGGTGGAACTGGCGGCCCGTGTCACGGCCCTGCTCGACGACCCTCAGGCGCGCGCGGCGCTCGCCGAACGCGGCCAGCAGCGAGCCCTGACGTTCGACTGGCAGCAGGTGGCACCCAGGATCGAAGAGACGTACCGCGACGCCATTAGACTGGACGCGGAGCCTGTTCCCGCGGGAGGGTTCAGCACACCTCCGCACCTCGAGAAGCCTAAGGAAGCATCAGGCATGAGCGACACCGCCGAGACCACCCCCAAGGTCGGAACCGACCTCGTCAAGCGCGGCATGGCCGAGATGCTCAAGGGCGGCGTGATCATGGACGTCGTCACCCCGGAGCAGGCGAAGATCGCCGAGGACGCGGGCGCCGTGGCCGTCATGGCCCTCGAGCGTGTCCCCGCAGACATCCGCGCGCAGGGTGGCGTGGCCCGGATGTCTGACCCGGACCTCATCGCCGGCATCATCGACGCCGTCTCGATTCCCGTCATGGCGAAGGCCCGCATCGGTCACTTCGTCGAGGCGCAGGTGCTCCAGAGCCTTGGCGTGGACTACATCGACGAGTCCGAGGTTCTGACCCCCGCCGACTACGCGCACCACATCGACAAGTGGCAGTTCACCGTGCCGTTCGTGTGCGGTGCCACCAACCTTGGCGAGGCGCTGCGTCGCATCTCCGAGGGCGCGGCCATGATCCGCTCGAAGGGTGAGGCCGGCACCGGTGACGTGTCGAACGCCACCACGCACATGCGCACCCTGCGCGCGGAGATCGCTCGCCTCACCTCGCTTCCCAAGGACGAGGCTGTACGTCGCCGCCAAGGAACTGCAGGCGCCGCTGCCGCTCGTGCAGGAGGTCGCCGAGACCGGCAAGCCGCCCGTCGTGACGTTCACCGCCGGCGGCATCGCCACCCCGCGGACGCCGCGATGATGATGCAGGCTCGGCGCCGAGGGCGTGTTCGTGGGCTCCGGCATCTTCAAGTCCGGTGACCCGGCGTCGCGTGCCGCGGCCATCGTCAAGGCCACCACGTTCTACGACGACCCCGCCGTGATCGCCGACGTGTCGCGCGGCCTCGGTGAGGCCATGGTCGGCATCAACGTTGACGAGGTTCCCGAGCCGCACCGCCTCGCCGAGCGCGGCTGGTAAGTCAGCGAGGACAGAGATGACGGCCGATGCGGGGGAGAGCCTCTGCATCGGCCGTCTCCTCTTCTCCGGGGGCGAGCCGCAGGTGATCAGGCGCGAGGGCGCCAGGGTGCTGCTGCTTGACGACGAGGGTCGGCTGCTGGTGATGCGGGCTCACGACTCGCATCGGCCTGAGCGGTCCTGGTGGTTCACCCCCGGGGGTGGCATTGAGCCGGGGGAGAGCGCCGCCGAGGCCGCCGCACGCGAGCCTGACGGAGGAGACCGGCCTGGTGGTCCCCGTGGAGGCGCTGCGCGGCCCCGTCTGGGATCGCACCGCGCTGTTTGACTTCCAGTCGCGGCCGTACATTCAGCACGAGGTGTACTTCGTGGCACGCCTTGCGGACGCGCAGTCCACCGCGGGCATTGCCTGGACCGAGACAGAGCTCGACACGATCGACGACACGGTATGGATGACCCGCGCCGAGGCTCGCGGCTGCGCAGATCGAGGTGTTCCCCGTGCAGTTGCGTGAGGACTGGGCGCCGTTTCTAGAGTGGGACGGCGTGACCATGGATTTGGGAGAGGCAAACGAGTGACGACGGTAGGAGTGCTGGCGCTGCAGGGCGACGTGCGGGAGCACGCCGCGGCGGTGACGAGCCTGGGCGCGGACGTGACGCTGGTGCGCAGGGCGCGCGAGCGAGCAGGTCGACGCGATCATCTTGCCCGGGGCGAGTCGACCACCATCGACAAGTTGCTGCGCGCCTTTGACTTGCGCGACCTTCTGATGGAACGGATCCAGGCTGGCCTTCCCGTGCTGGGATCGTGCGCCGGGATGATCCTGCTCGCCACCGATCTGGTGGACGGCATCGAGGGCCAGCAGACGCTCGAGGCGATTCCCATGACGGTGCGCCGCAACGCGTTTGGACGGCAGGTGGACTCGGCCGAGGCGTCGTTGACGTGGCTGCCCGATGGTTCCTCGATGCGCGCCACGTTCATCAGGGCGCCCTGGGTCGAGTCCTACGCGGATGAGGTGGAGGTGCTCGCCACTGCGGTCGCAGGCGACGGTGTGGAGCATGCGGTGGCGGTGCAGTACGGCTCGCGCCTCGCGACGGCGTTCCACCCGGAGATCTCCGACGAGGCTCCGCGTACACCAGCACCTGCTCGACCTGATCTGACATGGGAGCAACCGACGCGCGCGGAGCCTTCCGATGATGTGTGGGAGGTGCGCGTCGAGGCCTTCTGGGATGGCGTGCAGCGTGACGACGTCGCGGGCGTGATCGCCGGAGCGCACGCGCTGGCCGAGGCCCGGCCGGCAGGCGACGCCGCGGCGCTGTACGAGGTCGCGTCCGCTCACGACTACGTGGGGCGCGAGGCGGAGGCCGTCGTCCTGTACGAGCGGGCTCTGGCGGCGGGTCTTGGCGGGCGCCGGGCGGATGAAGCGGTCATTCAGCTCGCGAGTTCGCTGCGGAACGTGGGGCGTCCGGCCGATGCGGTGGCGTTGCTCGAGTCGACGTCCGTCAGCGAGGCGCTTGCACCCGCCGCGGCGGGCTTCCTTGCCCTCGCGCGGCATGACCTGGGGCGTCACACCGAGGCGCTGCAGGCGGCGCTCGGTGCCGTGGCGTCTACCCAGTACTCGGCGGCTCTCGTGCGGTACGCGGCGGACCTTGATCGCGGAGAATCAAGCACGGAGCCTTGATACGTGCGCTTCAAGGCTCTAGCCTTGTTGCATGTTCGTCATCACCGCCGATCAGCGCGCCAGTACCGTCTCGGGTGAGCGCGTCGAGGAACTCCTGACTGCGCTGACTCCCTGGAGCCAGCAGTGGCGCGAGGCGATCGCGCTGCCACTTGAGCGCACGGTCGGCGATGAAGTCCAGATCGTGCTCACCGCGGCCGATGCCGCTGTGGACCTCGCGCTGCGCCTCATGCGCGAGGGCGACTGGTCCGTCGGCATCGGGGTGGGACGAGCCCAACTCCCGCTCGGGCCGTCGTCGCGCGCGAGCTCAGGCCCCGTCTTTGTCCATGCCCGCGACGCCGTTGAGCGCGCCAGGGGCAGGGGAGAGTCGGTGCCGTTGGTGGTCGCCGGGGAAGCCCGGCGGCCGCGGCCGAGGCCACGGCGATCCTCCAACTGCTCGGCGCCGTGGTGAGGCGCCGTTCCGAGGCGGGCTGGCAGGTGGCCGATGCGCTCGCCGGGGGAGCAACGCGACGCGAGGCGGCGAGGGCGCTGGCAATCTCGCCCCAGGCAGTCAGCCAGCGCGCGGCCGTGGCGATGCTCGACGAGGAGGCGGCCGCGCGGCCGCTGGCGGCCCGGCTTGTCACGGACGCCGGCGTCGAGTCGGACCCTTCGGGTACGGTGCCGTCATCATGACCGTCGCTCTCACCGTCGCCATCGGCGTTGCCACTCTCGCGCTCGCCGCGGGGCTCGGAGCGCCGCTGGTGGCGTGGGCACTCAGGCGCATCGAACCCATCGCCCCCACGCCCGGCCTGCTGCGCGGCGGGATGTGGGTCGGCGTCATGGAGAGACTTCTGGTGGCGGGGTGCATCCTCGTGGGGATGCCGGAAGGGGTGGCCATCGTGGTGGCGATCAAGGGTCTCGGCCGCTATCCAGAGCCTGCGGGACACGGACCCCATGGCACGGTCGGAGGCCTCGGAGCGTTTCATCATCGGCACGCTTGCGAGCCTGCTCTGGGCGGGCGCGCTCGGCGCGATCGGCCGCTGGGCCATCCTGCTGATCGGCTCGTAGGGTCATCCCCTCGCCCTGAGTACACTGGTCGGCAGTCCTGAACCCGTCATTCGAGGAGCACACGTGTCCGGTCACTCCAAGTGGGCCACCACCAAGCACAAGAAGGCCGTTATCGATGCCAAGCGCGGCAAGCCTGTTTGCCAAGCCGATCAAGAACATCGAAGTCGCGGCCCGCACGGGTGGTGGAGACCCCGCCGGAAACCCCACGCTGTTTGACGCGATCCAGAAGGCGAAGAAGTCGTCGGTCCCCAACGACAACATCGACCGCGCCGTCAAGCGTGGCTCTGGCCTGGAGGCCGGTGGCGCGCAGTACGAAACCATCATGTACGAGGGCTACGGACCCAACGGCGTGGCCATGCTGATCGAGTGCCTCACCGACAACCGCAACCGCGCCGCCATGGAGGTCCGCACCGCGCTGACCCGCAACAACGGCACGCTCGCCGACCCCGGTTCGGTCGCTTACCTCTTCTCCCGCAAGGGCCAGGTGGTCGTTCCCAGCCTGGGCACCACCGAGGACGCGCTCATGGAGGCAACCCTCGAGGCCGGCGCCGAGGAGATCGAGGACGGCGGCGACGTGTTCGAGATCACCTCGGAGGCCACCGACGTCGTGGCCGTGCGTACCGCGCTCCAGGATGCGGGCATCGACTACGACTCGGCCGAGGCCGCGTGGGTGCCGTCCATGAAGGTGGACCTCGACGTCGACGGCGCGCGCAAGATGCTGCGTCTCATCGACGCGCTTGAGGACTGCGACGACGTTCAGAACGTCTACGCCAACATGGACGCCTCCGACGAGGTCCTCGAGGCCGCCGCAGAGTAACTCCGTGCGCATCCTCGGTGTCGACCCAGGGCTCACGCGCTGCGGGCTCGGCATCGTGGATGCCGCGGGTGCCAGGCGAGTGTCGCTGGTGCACGTGAGCGCGGCCACGAGCCCGTCGACCGCGGACACTCCCGCGCGGATCGGACGCCTTGCCGACGCGATCGAGCGCGTGCTCGACGAGCATCGGCCCGACGCGATCGCGTTGGAGCGCGTGTTCGCTCAGGCGAATGTCTCCACGGTGATGGGCACGGCCCAGATCTCGGGCGTGGTGATGCTGCTCGCGCAGCGCAGGGGCCTGCCGGTGACGCTCTACACGCCGTCCGAGGTCAAGGCCGCGGTCACGGGCGAGGGCAGGGCAGGCAAGGCTCAGGTGGGTTACATGGTCGCCAAGGTCTTGGGGCTCACCGAGGTGCCCAAGCCGGCCGATGCGGCCGATGCCCTCGCGATCGCCATCGCGCACGCCTGGCGGGGCGCGGCCGCGCCCGTGGGTACGGGTGGTACGACGGCGGCGCAGCGGCTCTGGGCCGAGGCTGAGCAGGCCGCCAAACGCAGGCGCTGACGGCGCTGCCTGCCCGCGCGTCGCTCACGCGGCGCGTCGCGGCCGTCGGTGTCAGCGTCATCCCGTAGCGTATTCGTACATACGTTCGAAGGAGGATGCGTGATCTCCACGCTGCATGGCACGGTGCTGTCCGTCGGCGCGACGGCGGCGGTGATCGAGACCGGCGGCGTCGGCATGAAGGTGCTGTCGACGCCCACCACGCTCGCCGACCTCCGTCACGGCGCCACCGTGCGGGTGCACACCCACCTTGTTGTGCGTGAGGACTCCCTGACGCTGTTCGGTTTTGGTACGGAGCACGAGCGCGACACGTTCGAGGCGCTGCAGTCGGTACAGGGCGTGGGGCCCCGGCTCGCGCTCGCCATGCTGGCGGTGCATTCGCCCGATGCGCTTGCGCAGGCGGTGGCCTCGGGGGATCGCAAGGCCCTCGAGCAGGTGCCCGGCATCGGCGCGAAGGTCGCGGCACGCCTTCTGCTGGAGCCTGGGCGGCAAGCTCAGCCTCCCCGTGCTCGACGACGCAGACGGCGAGGCGCGTCCCTCGGCGGGCCCCGCGGACGCCAGGGGACAGGTCGAGGACGCGCTTGTCAGCCTGGGCTGGAACCCGAAGGCCGCGGCGAAGGCCGTGGACGATGTGGCTGACGGACCGGTGGCGCAGGAGGACGTGGCGGTGACCCTGCGCGCCGCGCTGCGGACGATGGGCGCGGCGCGTGTCTGACGCCGACCTCGATCCCCGGCTCGTCTCCGCCGACGCGGACGCGATCGAACGGTCATCCGAGGCGGCGCTTCGTCCCGGAAGCCTCGACGAATTCGTCGGTCAACAGACCCTGCGAGATCACCAGCCTGGTGCTGCGCGCCGCGGTGGCGCGCGGCACGACGGCCGATCACGTGTTGCTCTCGGGGCCGCCAGGACTGGGCAAGACCACGCTGGCGATGATCATCGCCACGGAGATGGGAGCGAACCTCCGCCTCACCTCCGGACCGGCCATCCAGCATGCGGGCGACCTGGCCGCCATCCTGTCCTCTCTTGAAGAGGGCGATGTGCTGTTCCTTGACGAGATTCATCGCCTGGCACGGCCCGCCGAGGAGATGCTCTACCTCGCCATGGAGGACTTCCGTGTCGATGTGGTGGTCGGCAAGGGCGCTGGCGCCACGTCGATTCCGCTGACACTTCCTCGTTTTACGGTGGTGGGCGCGACCACGCGGGCGGGGCTTCTACCGGCGCCGCTCAGGGATCGCTTTGGGTTCACGGGCCATCTGGAGTTCTACGAGCCCGCCGAACTCCAGCGCATCCTGGGACGTTCGGCACGCCTGCTCGACTTCCCGATGGATACCTCGGCGGCGCACGAGATCGCGGGCCGCTCGCGCGGCACGCCCCGAATCGCCAACCGGCTCCTGCGCCGCGTGCGCGACTTCTCCGAGGTCCACGGCAGCGGTCGGGGAACCCTCGCGAACGCGCGTGAGGCTCTCCAGGTGTACGAGGTGGACGACAAGGGGCTCGACCGCCTGGACCGAGCCGTGCTGCGCGCGTTGTGCACCCGCTTTGGAGGCGGTCCCGTGGGCCTGTCGACCCTGGCGGTCTCCGTCGGTGAGGAGCCCGAGACCGTCGAGACTGTCGCGGAGCCGTTCCTGGTACGCGAGGGCCTCATGAGTCGCAGCCCGCGAGGCAGAATCGCCACGGCCGACGCATGGGTCCACCTTGGCCTCACCCCGCCGGCCGATGCTGTGGCTGGCCAGGTGGGCGGACGGCTGTTCGACTGAACTGTTGCTCTTCGTAGCGGGGCCTGTTCGACGCTGGCGCCTCATGCCCCTAGAATCGGCTGGGCTCCCTCGGGGGCAAACACGAAGGCGTCAGACGAAGGAATCCTGTGTCTCAAGCAACCAAGGGCGCTCGCAAGGCGCTGATCTGGCTCGGGGCGATCCTCGCCCTCATCTACGGAGGCCTTGCGGTGGGTGCCGCGACGGGCGTCACCTCGTGGACCCCCGGGCTCGCTCTCGACCTCGCAGGAGGCCGCCAGATCATTCTGGCGCCCGTGCTGGAGGAGGGGCGACCCAGCAGATCGACCAGTCGGACCTTGACCAGGCCGTCGAGATCATTCGTCGCCGTGTCGATGCCTCGGGTGTCGCCGAGGCGGAGATCACCACGCAGGGCAACAACATTGTGGTGGCGCTGCCCGGCAACCCCGACCAGGCGACGGTGGACCTTGTTGCGCAGTCGGCGCAGGCTCCAGTTCCGCCCCGTGCTGATGACCGGAGACCCGAGCCCCACGACGTCCACGTCGGCCACCCCCGAGCCCAGCGCGTCCGCTTCGGCCTCCGCGGAGCCTTCGGCTTCGGCCGATGCCTCGACGTCGCCAGAACCCGAGGTCAGCGCCAGCGAGATGGCCAACGTCGTGGGTGAGACCGACGACGCGACCGTGACTCCCGAGGTGACGTCCGCCGAGACCGACGCGACGGCGACGTCCGCTTCCGCGACCCCGGAGCCCACGGCATCGGCCAGCCCTGAGGCGACCACGGACGCGTCCACCGGGCCCGTGTACGGCACCACCGATCCCTCGTCCTTCGAGTGGCTGACTGCTGACGTCCAGGCCGACTTCGCCGCTCTCGACTGCCTCGATGCCGAGAACTACTCGGGTCGTTCCATGGGCGACCCGGAGGCCGGCTACGTCGCGTGTGGTTCCGCCGACATCGTGAAGTACGCGATGGGTCCCGTCGAGCCTGTCCGGCGATGACCTGGAGACCGCGGCCTCCGGCCCCGAGAGCACGCAGGCGGGCAACCTGACCGGTGCGTACGAGGTTCGCCTCACGTTCACCGACGAGGGCGCCCAGAAGTTCGACGAGATCACGCAGCGCATCTCCCGCTCGAAAGCCCGCGCAACCAGTTCGCGATGGTTCTGGACGGTGCGGTCATCTCGGCCCCGTCCGTCTCCGCCCGCATTTCCGGCGGCCAGGCATCGATCACCGGAAACTTCACCCAGGAGCAGGCGGAGAGCCTCGCCAACCAGGCTGAAGTTCGGTGCCCTGCCCATGAGCCTTGAGGTGCAGTCCAACCAGCAGATGTCCGCGACGCTCGGCGCAGAGCAGGCTCGAGAAGGGCCTCATCGCAGGCGCCATCGGCCTGCTGCTGGTCATCGTGTACTCGGTGTTCCAGTACCGCGCCCTCGCCCTCGTGACCATGGGCTCGTTGATCCTCGCCGGTGTGGGGACCTACGGCGTCATCACGCTGCTGTCCTGGGGCCTCGACTATCGACTCTCACTCGCCGGTGTTGCCGGTCTGATCGTGTCGATCGGTATTACGGCTGACTCGTTCATCGTGTACTTCGAACGCATCAAGGACGAACTGCGTGAGGGACGTTCCCTGCCCAGCGCCGTCGACCATGCGTGGAAACGTGCACGGCGTACCATTCTGGCTTCCGACGCGATCTCGCTGCTTGCCGCGGTGACGCTGTACATGCTGGCCGTCGGCGGTGTGCGTGGCTTCGCGTTCACGCTGGGGCTCACCACCGTGATCGACATCGTCATCGTGATGCTGTTCACCCACCCCGTGATGGTGCTACTCGCCAAGACGAAGTTCTGGGGCGAGGGCCACAAGTGGTCCGGGCTTGACCCCCGCCGCCTGGGTCGTGAGCAGATGTACAAGGGCCGTGGCCGCGTGCGCACCGGATCCTCTGCACCGAAGGCTGTGACCGCGGCATCGGCCGAGTCCGATGACGACGCTGGCGAAGGCCTGACCCTCGCCGAGCGTAAGGCGGCGCGCCGCAAGGCCGCTCAGTCAAGTGAGGTGGCGGGCGAGCCCACCACGGACGAGACAGGCGCCGCGACCGACGAGGCCGAGGCCTCGGGCTCCAAGAATGCCGACCACGATGACACCACGAAGTCGGAGGGCTGAGACATGAGCCTTGCTACCTGGGGAAACAAGGCTCCACTCGGGTGAGATCACCTACCCGATCGTTCAGCAGCGCAAGCGCTGGTTCCTGGTGTCGATCATCCTGGTGGTCGCGTCGCTCGTGCTGCTGTTCGGCAAGGGCCTCACGCTCGGCCTCGACTTCACCGGCGGCTCGCAGTACATCATCACCAACGTCGCAAACCCCTCGGCGGGTCCGGCGGAGGATGTCGTCAACGAGATCGACTCCACCCAGGAGCCCCGCATCACGGTGCTCGGTGAGGACGACATCCGCATCCAGGCTGGGTGACCTCTCCGATGCCGACCAGCAGGCAATGACCGAGGCGCTGGCGGAGGCGTACGACGTCTCGGTCGATGCGGTCGCCTTCGACCAGATCGGTCCCACCTGGGGTGCACAGGCTCGGCAAGCAGGCCGTCCAGGCGCTGGTGATCTTCATCCTGTTGGTGTTCGCGGTCATCGCGCTGTACTTCCGTGCCTGGCGCATGGCGGCGGCGGCAATCCTCGCGCTGATTCACGACCTCCTGCTCACGGTGGGTGTCTACGCGCTCATCGGTTTCGAAGTGACACCCGCGGCGGTCATCGGATTCCTCACGATCCTCGGTTACTCGCTGTATGACACGGTCGTGGTGTTCGACAAGGTCAAGGAGAACACCGCTCACCTCACGGAGCAGACGCGCTACACCTACGAGGAACTCGCGAACCTCGCCGTGAACCAGACGTTGGTGCGCTCCATCAACACGTCGATCGTGGCGTTGCTGCCCGTGGCGGCCATTCTGTTCATCGGCACGTTCGTGCTCGGTGCGGGAACGCTGATGGATATCTCGCTGTCGCTGTTCGTCGGTATGGCGGTTGGCACGTACTCGTCGATCTTCGTGGCGACACCCCTCGAGGTGGCGCTGCGGGGCCGTGAGCCGCGCATCCAGGAGCACACCGCGAAGGTGCTGGCGCTGCGTGCAGGCGGTTCGAGCGACGTGGTGCGCGAGGACGGCACCGTTCACGTGGGCGCGCTGACTCCGGGGGAGCACCTCGGTCAGTCGTCGCAGCCCAAGCGCAAGCGCCGCAAGTAGCGGCGTAGGGCCGGCATCGTCTCGATCCGGCCCTGGGCCCAGCGCGGTCCCGCGTGCCCGCAACCCTGCACCTTCCCAGGTCCGCACTCCCGCATGACCCCGCTCAGTGCCGCAGATTGCCCCATGTGCGGCACTTGGAGGCGCGACACGCCGCACATGCGGCCATCCGCGTCCCGTTCCTTGGGGCGTGAGCGTGGGTCGAAGGGCGTGCTTGCGTGACTGTCATGGCCCGTAGACTGGTGTTTCTAGCGGTTCCACCCGAGGAGGCGACATGACGGACACTCGACCCACGTCGTCCGCGCTCGGGCCGCTGGCGTTCTTGCGCCGCGCGCCGCGCGAGGTCACCGCGATTGACGGCATCCTCGACACGTATCGACGGATGTACCCCAAGGGCAAGACCACGCTCATCGAGCGCGCCTATCAGGTCGCGGAGAAGGCCCATCGCGGCCAGCAGCGTAAGAGCGGTGAGCCGTACATCATCCACCCCATCGCGGTCGCGCAGATCATTGCAGAGATGGGGCTACCAGAGTCGGTGATCTGTGCGGCGCTGCTGCACGACGTAGTCGAGGACACCTCGTATCCGCTCGAGACGCTCCGCGAGGAGTTTGGCGACGAGGTCGCCGAGTTCGTCGACGGCGTCACCAAGGCTCGACAAGGTCAAGTACGGCGATGCGGCGCAGGCCGAGACGGTCCGCAAGATGGTCGTCGCGATGGCGAAGGACATCCGAGTCCTGCTCCTCGCCTTGCCGACCGCCTTCACAACGCCCGCACCTGGGAGCATGTGCCCGTCGAGTCGGCCCGCCGCAAGGCGCAGGAAACCCTCGAGATCTACGCGCCGCTCGCGCACCGCATGGGGCTCAACGCGATCAAGTGGGAACTTGAGGACCTGTCCTTCAAGACGCTGTATCCGAAGATCTACGGCGAGATCGTCGACGTGGTCGCGGAGCGCGCACCGGAGCGCGAGAAGTATCTGACCGAGATTCGTACGGAGATCGCCGCGGAGTTGCGGCAGATGAAGATCAAGGGCGAGATCACCGGCCGGCCCAAGCACTATTACTCGGTCTATCAGAAGATGATTGTGCGAGGTCGCGACCTTGCGGACATCTACGACCTGGTCGGGGTCCGGATCCTGGTCGAGACGGTGCGCGACTGTTACGCGGTGCTGGGAGCGATGCACGCGAGGTACCAGCCGGTGCCCGGTCGCTTCAAGGACTACATCGCGATGCCCAAGTTCAACCTCTATCAGTCGCTTCACACCACCGTCATCGGTCCGTCGGGCAAGCCCGTCGAGCTCCAGATCCGCACGCAGGAGATGCACAGACGAGCCGAGTACGGCCTCGCATCCCACTGGCGCTACAAGGAGACGGTCAAGGGCGCCGGCGGCGGTAAGTCCGATGACATGGGCTGGCTTCGTCAGATCGCCGACTGGCAGCAGGAGACCGCCGATCCCACCGAGTTCCTCGACTCGCTACGCGGTGAGATCTCCCGCGCCGAGGTGTACGTCTTCACGCCGCGTGGCAGGTTGCTTGCCCTGCCGCAGGGCGCCACCCCCATCGATTTCGCCTACGCCGTGCACACCGAGGTGGGCCACAAGACCATCGGCGCCAAGGTGAATGGGCGGCTGGTGCCCCTGGACTCGACGCTGGAGAACGGCGACACCGTCGAGGTCCTCACCACGTCCGACCAGAACGCACACCCGAAGCGCGACTGGTTGGATTTTGCGCAGTCCACGCGTGCCCGCAACAAGATCCGTCAGTGGTTCACCCGTGAGCGCCGCGAGGAGTCGATCGAGACCGGTCGGGACATGCTTGCGCGGGCGATTCGCCGCCAGCACCTTCCGATGCAGCGCCTCATGTCCAAGTCGACGCTCCTGGCCTTGGCCAAGGAGATGCACTACGAGGACGTTGACGGGCTCTATGCCGCGATCGGCGAGCACAAGGAGCAGGCCTCCGATGTGGTGAGTCGCATGGTGGAGGCCGTCGGCGGTGACGAGGGTGCGGACGAGGACGTCACCGAGATCACGCGTCCCGGCACGTCCGCCCAGCGTGCACGCCGTGGGGACGTGGGCGTGTCCGTCCACGGGCTGTCTGATGTGGTGGTCAAGGCTCGCGAAGTGTTGTACGCCGGTGCCCGGCGACCCCATCCGTGGGTTCGTGACCCGCGGCAATGGCGTCTCGGTGCATCGCGCGGACTGCGCGAATCTCGCCTCCTCGATACGCAGGCCGAACGCTTCATCGACGTCCAGTGGACCGGTCAGTCGGATGCGACCTTCCTGGTGCAGATCGAGGTGGAGGCGCTCGACCGCAACCGTCTCCTGTCCGACGTGGTGAAGGCGCTCTCGGACTATCACGTGAACATCCTGGGCGCGAACGTCTCGACCAACCGCGACCGCGTCGCGCTCAACACCTTTACGTTCGAGATGGCCGACCCGTCCCACCTCGGTGCGGTGCTTTCCGCCATTCGCCGCATCGACGGCGTCTACGACGCCCGCCGCATTACCGGGGCGAAGCGGCCGCTGTGACCCGTCGCGCCGCTCCCTGGGCGTCGCGCACCGCAGCCCACGCGGACCACGCGCGACGCCACGAGTTGTCCTGCGCCGCAATGGCGTCGAGCGCGCCGAGCGCATCGGCCGCTGCTACTCGGCCACTGCTGAGGAGCGCGTAGGCGACGGGGATCGCCCGGCGCAGGTCGGCCCACCGCAACGCATCCGCGAGCGCGACACCTGGTGTGGCGACGGCGCCGTGGCGCACCGGCGTGGTGTGCATCCTGGTGGGCATCGGCGGCGACCATGACCTCCAGTGGCGATGCTCGTACGCCAGGACGTCGAGTGAGGTCGGCGGTGTGCCGCCGAAGTGTGCCCACAGCGCTCCCAAGCCTGTCAGCGTGAGCCCCGGCCTCACCAGGGGCGCGAGGGCCGCGGTGCGCAGCGGTGCGCTGTCCGGGATGTCGACCGGCCGTGCCCCGGTCCCCATCAGGGCGATCAGGTCGCCGTCACGCACCATGCGCTGGAACGCGACCTGGCCTACCTGGGAGGAGTCGACGAGCCACATCACTCCATTGTGCTCAGCGAGCGCGCCCGCTGTGCTGCGGGCCGCAACGCTGTGGACAAGCAGCACGGGAGACAGCACAGGGGCCGGGGACGCCAGTGCGGCATCCCCGGCCCCTGGTGGCTGGGTGGGTGTCTTAGGACACCACTCCCTGGATCTGCTCAAGCCAGGCGCGGCGGGCGGCGAGGGCCTCCTCGGCCTCCTTCACCTTGCGCTTGTCTCCGGCCTCCTTCGCGGCGGCGAGATCGGCCTCGAGTTCGCCGATCGCGGCCTCGAGCCTGGGCGGCGGCACCCGTGGCGCGACGCTCTGCTCGGGGTTGCGGGAGTTCCACTGGGCGTCCTCGGCGTCGCGGACGGCCTTCTCGACCACGCCCATGCGCTTGTTGAGGCGAGCCACGTCGGCACGCGGCACCCGGCCGGCGTCCTCGAAGCGGTCCTGGATCGCACGCAACTGTCGCTTCGCGTTGTCGAGGTCGGTCAGGGGCAGCAGAGCCTCGGCCTCGACCACCGCGGCCTCCTTCGCCTCGACGTTGCCCGCGAGGGCCTCGTCTTCGGCGTCCGAGGCGGAGCGGCGCGCGTCGAAGAACGCGTCCTGGGCCGTCTGGAACCGCTTCCACAGCGCGTCGTCGACGCTACGGCGACCACGGCCAGCGGTCTTCCACTCGCCCATGAGGTCCTTGAAGGCGCGCGCCGTGCGGTCCCAATCGGAGGACTCTGCGAGGCGTTCGGCCTGGGCGACAAGGTCCTCCTTGCGGCCGGCGACCTGAGCGTTGTCCTTGTCGAGCCTGCGCGAAGTGGTGCTTGCGTGCCTTCTCGAATCCCGAGCGGGCGGCGGTGAAACGCTTCCACAGTTCGCGCTCGGCATCCTTCGCGATGCGCGCGTTGCTGCGCTGCGCTTCCTTCCACGTGTCAAGCAGGGCACGCAGTTCGGCGGTGTCGTTCTTCCAGTGCACCTGGGACTCGGGCTTCGCGGCGATGGCCTCGGCCTTCACCACGATCTCCTCGCGGGCAGCGAGCGCCTCGGCGCGTGCGGCGTCACGTTCGGCCTGAATCCGCTCGCGCGTCTCCAGCGCTTCCTTCTCGACCTCCGCGAACCGGGTACGCAACGCGGCGACGTCGCCCACCACGGCCGGGGTCTCCAACTGCGGCGAGAGCGCGCCGATCGAGTCGTCGATGTCCTTGGGGCTGAGCCTCCGCGGACGCGAGGCGTGCGTGGAAGCGCTCGATCGACGCCGAGAGCTCGTAGAACGCCTTCGCGTACGGGGCCAGCGGGTCGTCGCCGGTGGCGGCTCCCACGGTCACCTTCTCGTCGCCGATGGTGACGACAACGGACTCGCCCTCGATGGCACCAAAGCCCTTCGCAGTCTCGACCTGCTCGTCGGTGACCTCAGCAACCACCGGAACCTTCACGGGGTGGGTCGCGTGCTGGGCGAGCACGACGGGGCTGGGGGTTCCGGGACGGGGGCCGGGCTTGGGGGTCGGCTTGGGCTTGGGGGTGGTCACGATACAGACACCTCGTTCAGGATGACGGACTGTGCCGGCTGTCCGTCGGACTCGCCTGTGATGGTTCCGGCACTGGCAACGCCCTCAACAATACTCAAACCCTCCGTGACCTGCCCGAACACTGTGTAGCCGCCGGCCGAGTCGGAGGGGATGGTGGAGTCGTCGTAGACGATGAAGAACTGGCTTCCCATGGATTCGCCGTCGCCGCCCACCCGTGCCATCGCGAGGGTGCCAGCCGGGTAAACGTCGTCCGCGGGAGCGTTCTCAATGGGTCCGTACGAGTAGGCGGGACCGCCCGTTCCTGTGGCCGTCGGGTCGCCGCACTGGAGCACGTAGATGCCGCTAGTGGTGATGCGGTGGCATTCAGTCTGGTCGAAGTAGCCGTCCTGGGCCAACGCGATGAAGCCTTGCGGTGGCCTGGGGAGCGTTCTCGCCGTCAAGAGTCACGGTGATGTCACCGAGGTTGGTCGCGATGGTCGCGGACCATTGCCTGGACTCGGCCGTCGAGGGGTCCGGGGGTTCGGGGGAGTTGGCCCATCCTGAGGAAGTGCTGATGGCGTCGTCGCTCGCCGAGGCATCGGCCGTCTGCGTGGGCGTCGCGGCCACGTCGTCGTTCCCGCTGTTGATGACGGCCATCACGATGAGGGTGGAGGCGGCACCGAGGACGAGCGCGGCGACCGTGATCGCTGCGACGATCCTGATGCGGCGCTCGTGCGCGGCTCGTTTCGCGGCCTGACGCGCTTCGAGCCTTGGAGTGCTGGCGCTTGGCGTTGGCCTTGGCCTGCTTCTTGGTGGTCATGTCACCTCAACGTCTCAGTGGCTGTTCGCGCGTCAGTCTAGGGGTGGGGTCGTGAGTGGACAGGGTTCCACCAGTCAGGATGGAACAATGGCCGTCATGGCCCGAGTGCGACCCCTGTCCGGATTCCCCGAGTGGACCCCTGCCGACCGCGTGGTGGAGGCGCAGGTGATCGACTCCTTGAAGGAGGTCTTCCGCCTTCACGGTTTCGCCGAGATCGAGACGCGAGTGGTCGAGACTCTGGACCGCCTCGCAGGCAAGTCCGATGCCGCCAAGGAGATTTACACGCTTGGCCGGCTGGGGGCGGAGCAGGACTCCGAGGCGAAGCCGGGGCTTCACTTCGACCTGACGGTGCCGTTCGCGCGCTACACGGAGGAGTTCCAGAACGACCTGGCGTTCCCGTTCCGTCGCTTCCAGATTCAGAAGGTGTGGCGCGGTGAGCGGCCGCAAGAGGGTCGTTACCGCGAGTTCTATCAGGCCGACATCGACATCGTGGGCCGGGACAACCTGCCCGCGCACCTCGAGGTCGAGGTGGCCGTCGTCATGGCGCGCGCGCTCGCATCGCTGCCCTTGCCCGCGGTGACGATGCACGTCAATAACCGCCGGCTCGTCGACGGTTTCTACCGCGGCGTGGGCATCGAGGACGTCGCTGGTGCGCTCCGAAGCGTCGACAAGGCTCGACAAGATCGGCCCCGACGGGGTGCGCGCTGAGCCTCACCGAGAAGGGCATCGCCGTCACGGCGACCGATGCAATCCTGGAGCCTTGCGCGCATCAGCGCGACCGACGGCTCGTTCGCCACTGCGATCGAGGACCTGTGGGCGACGACCACCACCATCGAGGATGTGGCCGATGCGCAGGAGCAGGCTCAGCGCAGGCATCGCGGCCCTGGTGGCGCTGGTCGAGGGTGTGAACGCGGCCGTGCCGGGTACCGCGGTGGCGGACCTGCGGATCGCACGCGGACTCGACTACTACACGGGCTCGGTCTATGAGACGTTCCTGCAGGGGCACGAAGACCTGGGGTCCATCTGTTCGGGCGGCCGGTATGACTCGCTCGTCGCCGGTGGGGGCTTCCCCGGCGTCGGTATGTCGATCGGCGTCTCGCGTCTGCTCAGCCGCATGCTGGGCGCGGGCCTCGCGAGGGCCAATCGTGGTGTCCCGAGCGCCGTCCTCGTCGCCGTGATCGACGAGGACTCGCGAGCGCAGTCCGCGACCATCGCCGACCGCCTGCGAGCCCGTGGCATCGCCTGTGAGGTGTCGCCCACCGCCGCGAAGTTCGGCAAGCAGATTCAGTTCGCGGACCGTCGCGCGATTCCCTTCGTGTGGTTCCCAGGTGCGGACGGCGACGGCGAGGTGAAGGACATCCGCTCGGGTGACCAGGCGCCTGCTGATGCCGATGCCTGGGTGCCGCCCGCCGAGGACGCCCGTCCCGGCATCGTCCGCCCGTAAGGCTGACGCCACCGGCCCACAGCGTGGGCCCTAGACTTGACCGCAACCCTCAAGCGAACCGGCACGCCCGTCTAGCGTGCCCAGAAAGGTTGATCGTGCTTCGCACCCACCTCGCAGGAAACCTCCGCGCCACCGACGCGGGCACCACCGTCACTCTGGCCGGATGGGTCGGGCGTCGCCGCGATCACGGCGGCGTGGCGTTCATTGATCTGCGTGACGCCTCGGGTTTCGCCCAGGTCGTCATCCGCGAGGAGGTGGCCCACAGCCTCCGCAACGAGTACGTCTTGCAGGTGACGGGCGAAGTGCGCGAGCGCCCCGCAGGTTCCGCGAACCCCAACCTCCCGTCCGGTGAGATTGAGGTGGTCGTCTCCGAGGTGACCATCCTCAACGAGGCCGCGCCGCTGCCGATGCCCGTGGATGAGCACGTCACCGTCGGCGAGGAGGCTCGCCTCAAGTACCGCTACATCGACCTGCGCCGTCCGCAGCCGCGCGCCAACCTGGTGCTGCGCTCCAAGGCGAACCAGGCGGCACGCCGCGTGCTCGACCGCCACGAGTTCCTCGAGATCGAGACGCCGACGCTGACGCGTTCGACGCCCGAGGGTGCTCGCGACTTCCTGGTGCCCGCGCGCCTTGCGCCGGGGTCCTGGTACGCGCTGCCGCAATCGCCGCAGCCTGTTCAAGCAGCCTGCTCATGGTGGCCGGCATGGAGCGCTACTACCAGATCGCTCGCTGCTACCGCGATGAAGACTTCCGCGCAGACCGCCAGCCCGAGTTCACTCAGGCTCGACATCGAGATGAGCCTTCGTCGACCAGGACGACGTCATCGCCCTTGGCGAGGAAATCGTCAAGGAACTGTGGAGCCTCATCGGTGTCGAGATCTCGACGCCGATCCCGCGCATCACGTTCAACGACGCTATGGCTCGCTTCGGTTCGGACAAGCCCGACCTGCGCTTCGGCCTCGAACTCACCGAACTCACCGCGTACTTCAAGGACACCCCGTTCCGGGTGTTCCAGAACGAGTACGTCGGTGCGGTCGTCATGCCCGGAGGCGCGTCGCAGCCGCGCAAGACCCTCGACGCGTGGCAGGAATGGGCCAAGCAGCGCGGTGCCAAGGGCCTCGCGTATGTCTTGGTGCAGGAGGACGGCACCCTGACCGGGCCGGTGGCCAAGAACCTCTCCGAGGCAGAACTCGCGGGACTGGCCGAGGCCACGGGTGCGAACCCCGGCGACTGCGTGTTCTTCGCGGCCGGCAAGCCGGGTGCGTCACGCGCCCTGCTCGGCGCCGCACGTCTGGAGATCGGACGCCGTCTGGGCCTGATGGACCCCGACCGCTTCGAGTTCTGCTGGGTGGTCGACGCGCCGCTGTTCAAGGCTGTCGACGCGGACGATGACGACGTGGCGCTCGGCCACTCGTCGTGGACCGCCGTGCACCACGCATTCACCTCTCCCAAGCCCGAGTGGCTCGACTCGTTCGAGTCCGACCCCGGCAACGCGCTCGCCTACGCGTATGACATCGTCTGCAACGGCAACGAGATTGGTGGCGGTTCGATTCGTATCCACCGCCAGGACGTGCAGGAGCGCGTGTTCAAGGTCATGGGCATCGGCGAGGAGGAGGCTCAGGAAAAGTTCGGCTTCCTGCTCGAGGCTTTCTCGTTCGGCGCGCCTCCGCACGGCGGCATCGCGTTCGGTTGGGACCGCATCGTGGCGTTGCTGACGGGCGCGGACTCGATCCGCGACGTCATCGCGTTCCCGAAGTCGGGTGGCGGCTACGACCCGCTGACCTCGGCGCCCGCTCCCATTACGGACGAGCAGCGCGCGGAGGCTGGCGTGGACTATGTCGCCGAGGTGGACGACGAGGCCGCGGAGGCTCCCACCGCCTAACCCTTCCGCAGCACCCACCGTCTTTCCGTCAAATGGATCCATTTGTCTCGTCTAAGCGCTGACATGAGACAAATGGATCCATTTGGTGCATCTAGGGGAGCGCCGATGCGGTGGCGGGCTGCCCAGGGTGCGGCTGGCTGGAGTCCCGAGCCTTGCTGCCGTGAGGCCCACAGCACCCCGCCCACGATGAGCACGCCGCCCGCGAGCCTCGAGCCACGCGGGGCGTTCGTCGAGGACGATCCATGCGGCGGCGATGCCGACGACCGGAACCAGCATCGAGAACGGTGCGACCGACCCCGCGGGGTGACGTGCCATCAGCCACACCCAGATCCCTGACCCGAGCAGCGTGCCCAGCGCAATCGTGTAGGCGAGGCCGATCCACGCCGGAATCGCGGCCGGGCTCAGCGAGGTAGCGATAGCGTCCCCGATGCGGGCTGGACCCTCGACGCCAAGCGACAGTGCGAGCATCGGCAGCGGCGGCACGATGCTCATCCACAGCACGAGATTCAGAGGCTTGTCGGCACGGGCCTGCCTGCTGGCGATGTTGCCTAAGGCCCATCCAAGCGCCCCGCACAGTACGAGCAAGAAGGGCCCGAGCGGTGCCGCATCGCCGTACGAAAGGCCCACCACCACGAGGCCCGCGCTGGCGGCGCCGATGCCGGTCAGGGCTCGGCGCCCGAGGCGCTCGCCGAGGAAGGCTGCGCCGAGGAGCACGGTGAAGGGGGCCGATGCTTGGAGGACGAGCGATGCGAGTCCCGTGGGGAACCCTGCGGTCATGCCCGCATACAGGAACAGGAACTGCAGGGTGCCAAAGCCGAGCCCGTAGGCGATGAGCCACTTCCACGGGACACGGGGGCGCGGGACGAAGAGCACGGTGGGGATGGCGATGATCCCGAACCGTAGCGCCACGAGGAAGAGCGGCGGGAACTGTTCAAGCGAGGCGTGGATGGCGAGGAAATTGAGGCCCCAGAGCACGGCGACGGTCAAGGCGAGGAGGACGTGGCGGGTGGGCATGGCCCGAGTCTCGCTGGTGGAGTGTGAATGCACCAGCAATAATGAAGGCCTTAACTATGTAGGGAGCCTTCATGGAAGTGCGCCACCTGGAACTGCTGCGGGACCTGCGAGACAGGGGCACGTTGGCGGCCGTCGCAGAGGCGAGCCTTTCGTACGCCCTCGGCGCTGTCGCAGCAGTTGAAGACCGCGGAGCGCGAACTGGGGGTGGCGCTGGTGGAGCCCTACTCGCGGGGGCTACGACTCACGTGGGCCGGTCAGATCCTCGCCGATGGCGCCGACGATGTCTTGACCGCTGTCGCGCGAGTCCAGGGGAGGCTGGACGCCGGCAGGGGAGCGCCCGCGGGCACGGTCAAGATCGGGACCCTTCCCAGCGCGGGCGCCGCCCTCATGCCGGGCCTGTTCACGCGGCTTGCCGACACCCTGATCGACGTAGTCCTCGATGACTTCGATCTCGCCGAGGCTGACTACGCCGCACGCACCGCGGACGCCGACCTCGTCATCGCGCACAGTCTGAGCGCCGATGTTCCCGCGGGCGCGCACGGGCTCGTGTCCCGGGTGGTGTTGCGCGAGCCCATCGACGTCGCCGTCCCCTCACACCACCGCCTCGCCTCGAGGGATGCCGTCGGGCCTGCGGACGTCTGTCATGAGCCCTGGGTGGCGGTACCGCCCGGGTATCCCTTCGGCACCATTCACGAGTCGATCGAGGCGGCGAGCGGGGTGCCCCTGAACCGCATCGCGCGGGTGCGGGACAACCGCCTGGTGGAGTCTCTGGTGGAGGCGGGCCACGGGGTCGGGCTTCTCCCTCGCTTCTCAACGCCTGCGAGCGCCGGACTGGTGTTGCTGCCGCTCACCGGGGTGCGCGCAACCAGGAGCATCGTGGCGCTGGCGCGGCGAGACCGTGCGCAGCGCCGCGCCGTGAGTGCCGTGGTGGACCTTCTGGCCGAGGTGGGGGCAACTCTCGAGGAGCGCGTTCGGCCGGCCCGTACGTCCACGGCACCCACGCGCACCTCCTGAGGGCGGGCCCGCGCTTCTGAGGGGCATTCTCATATGTGGCGGGTTACGGTGGGCGGAATGCGCTCGCCCCGGGGTGCAGGCAGGAGCACCATGCAAGGAGTCGACGTGCAGCGAAGCGCCAGCAGAAAAGTAGCCGTCTGGGCAGTCATCACCACCATGGCGGTGGCCCTCGTGACGGTGACCCCTCAACCCTCGCAGGCCGCGACCACGGGCTTCAGGGATGTGACCGGCTCGCATCAGTTCTATCGCGAGATCTCGTGGCTGACCTCCAAGGGCATCACCACCGGATTCGCGGACAAGTCGTTCCGCCCCAACTGGGAGGTCTCACGCGAGGCCTTCGCGGCGTTCCTCTACCGTCTGGCGGGTAAGCCGTCGGTTTCCCTGCCCGGCTCGTCGCCCTTCAAGGACGTCAGTAAGAGCGACAAGTTCTACCGGGAGATCGTGTGGCTGGACCGCAAGGGGATCTCTCGGGGTTGGTCGGATGGCACGTTCCGCCCCGACGAGCCCATCTCACGTTCGGCGATGGCCGCGTTCCTCTATCGCTTCAAGGGTTCGCCGTCCTACTCGCCGCCGTCGTCGTCTCGGTTCAAGGACATGCGTACGTCGTCGAAGTTCTACAAGGAGGTCTCGTGGCTCGCCTCCACCGGTATGACCACCGGCTTCGCTGACGGCACGTTCCGTCCCTACGACGGCACCTCGCGTGCGGCGACCGCCGCGTTCCTCTTCCGCGGCTACGGAAAGTCCTCGTACAAGGCGCCCACCTACGTGCCGCCAAAGGTGACGTGGAAGCCGAGCGAGATTCTCGCGACCGCCCGCTCGCAGGTCGGTTACCGCGAGCCGTCCTTCCGCAACAACAAGTACAACGACTGGATCGGCGGCAGCAGCGCGTGGTGCTCCGTGTACGTGTCGTGGGTCTTTGAGGCCGCGGGCTACCCGGGCTACGTGCCGAAGGAGAAGTACTTCGACTCGAGCCTACGGTTCGCCGTCCTTCGTCAGCAGCCTGCAGTCCGAGGGCGTGCTCGACTGGAACGTCAGCCTCTCGGACCTGGATCCCGGCGACGTGGTGCTCATGAACTGGCATGCCGGAGACGGCACCAGCCACGCGGCCATCGTGGACCGCGTCACGAGCCTCCGGAGCCTGGTTCTACGAGGGCAACACGTCGGACGGCACGGGCACCAATTCCGACCGCGGTGTCTTCCACCGGTGGCGTTCGCTCTACTACATGGATGCGGTGTTCGACCCGCGCGACTACTACGACGCCGTCTACTAGGCCGATGCCTCGGCGGTAGTCGCCGACGTGGTCCCGGCCGATGCCGGGGCCGGGTCGTGCGGCCACCGCACCAGGGTGAGAGAGCCCAGCCCGAGCACCACCGCGATCACCGCGAACGCAAGGGCGGTCGACGTGGCGACCGCGAGCGCCCCGAGTGTCGCGGTGATGACGATGGCGGTGGACTGGAGGGCCATCGAGTTCAGTGACAGCATCGTGGCGCGTTCGGTCGCGGTGACCTCGGCATGCATCAGCGTCTGCGTCAGCGGGAAGGCGACTCCCAGCAGCACGTAGAACCCGATGAAAGCCGCGGCGGCGATGCCCGCGAACGGCGCAGCGACCACGGCAAGGGAGACGGCGGCGCCCGCGACCGCCAGCGCGGCGGCACGGGACGAGCGCCGCGCGAGTCGACCTGCCAGGGGCGCGAGCGCCGACCCGGCGGCGGAGCCCAGGAAGCCCGCAGTGACGAGGACGGCGTAGGGACCGGCGGCGTTGGCTGTGCCGCCGAGCAGGTTGGCGGCGTGGGACGGCGCCAGGAGTTCGATGCCGGCGAGAGCGGCGCCGAAGGCTGCGGTCAGGAGGAGGAGCCGGCGTAGCGTGTGGCGCGCCACCGCGAGCCGTACGCCGCGTCCGATGGCGTGGGGCACGTCCCGCGAGGTGGCGGTGGCGTTCGCCACGATGCGTGCGACGCGACCACCCGCGGTCGCGTCGGCCGCTTCGCTGGCGGTGGTGGCGGCCACGTCGTCGTGCACCCAGCGTGCGACGAACACCAACTGCACGAGGGTGAGAGCGGCCTTCAGAAGGAAGGGCAGTGAGAGTGCGATGACGAGCGCGTCCGATGTCGGCATCGGCGCCCAGGCCACGACCGCGCCAGAGGCGAGTGCGCCCGCGGACAACGCCACCGACTCCGCCATCGCGGCGCGCGCGAGGCCAGGCGTGAGGTCTGCCCCTGGCTCGACCGCATGCACCGCGTCCACGTACCAGGCCTCGAGGGGGCCCGAGTCGAGGGCGCGCGCCAACCCCATCACCACGGCGGCGGCGATCAGCCACGGCAGCGTCGTCGATACGGCCAGCATGATGGCCGATGCAGCACTGACGAGTGCGGCGGCGACGATGACGGGGCGGCGTCCCAGCACGTCGGCGAGGCCGCCGGTGGGAAGTTCGCTCAGCACGGTGGTGGCGCTGTAGAGCGCAGTGAGGAGACCGATGGTGGCCAGCGACAGCCCACGTGCGCTCAGGAGCAGCACGAAGGTGGGGGCGACGAGACCCGTAGGGAGCCAGCGCAGGGCGGTGAGGGTGACGAAGCGGCGGCGCACCACTGTGGTGGGGGAGGTCATCGTTCGTCGCCTGGGTAGGCGTAGCCGAAGTAGCGCACCGCGCGGGCGCCGTCCGGGCGGCGTTCGGGGGCCTGGTCGCGGTCCACGAAGGGGGCGAAGAGCGCCATCATCTGCCCCTTGAGCCTCGGTCAGTTCTGCGGCCGTCATCCATGCGACAACGTCGGTAGACATGTCCGCGGCGCGCCACTGTTCGGGCTCGTCGCGTCGGCGCGCGCGGTATGACCTCCAGGCGCCGAAGCGGTAGTCCTCGATCACGTCGGATAGCGCGTCGGCGGCGCGGTCCTGCGCGGCTCCCGGCTGGCCTGACGTGTCCCAGGTGATCCCCTCGGAGCGGATCTTCCACGGTCTCTCACGCCCCACGCCGCCCTCGGCGCGGGTGACGTGCCCGAAGCGCTCGAGCCTGACGCAGGTGGTACGAGCAGTTAGCGGGGGTCTGGCCTAGGCGCTCACCGCACTGGGTGGCGGTGAGGGGACCGGCGGCGAGCAGGTCGAGGAGCGCGAACCGTACGGGGTGCGCGAGGGCGCGCAGTTCGCTCGGGTCCGTGATCTCCCGGGTGGGCCACGGCGCGTCAGGGGTGGTGGGGGCCGTCTGCTGCGGGGCCGGTGAGTCTGTCATGCTTTGAAAGTATCCTTTCGAAAGGAATCTTTCAATAGCGAACCAGAATGTCACCCCGGGCAACTAGGGTGGGCCACATGGACCTGTTCGAGTCGACCGAGCGCACGGGAAGCGGCGTTCCAGAGCCCGGACCCACCGCGCCGCTCGCAGTGCGCATGCGGCCTCGCGTGCTCGACGAGGTCGTGGGTCAGGCGCACCTGCTCCACGACGGCGCGCCGCTACGCCGGCTCGTGGGGGAGGCCGCTCCTGCCACCTCGGTCATCCTGTGGGGTCCGCCGGGCACCGGCAAGACCACCCTCGCGTACCTGGTCGCGGGCAACAGGCGCTTCGTCGAACTGTCCGCAGTGACTGCGGGCATCAAGGACGTGCGTGCGGTGATCGACGACTCCAAACGTCGCATCGCCACGGGGGAGCGCGAGACCGTCCTCTTCGTCGACGAGATCCACCGCTTCACGCGCACCCAGCAGGATGCATTGCTTCCCGCCGTCGAGAACCGCTGGGTCACGCTCATCGGCGCGACCACCGAGAACCCCGCCTTCTCCGTGGTGGGGCCGCTCCTGTCGCGCTCCCTGCTGCTCACCCTGCAGCCGCTTGCCAGCGAGGACGTCGGCGCGCTCCTCGACCGCGCCGTGGCGGACCCACGAGGACTCGACGGCAGGGTGAACCTCGCGCCCCAGGCCCGCGAACACATCCTGCGGGTTGCCGGCGCCGACGCACGCAAGGCACTCACCCTCCTCGAAGCGGTGGCCGATGCCGCCCTGGGCCTGGGCTCCAGCACACAGGACGCGCTGCCGGAGATCACGGGGGAGATCACCGAGCGCACCATGGACGCCGCTCTTGTCGCCTACGACAAGTCGGGCGACCAGCACTACGACGTCATCAGCGCCTTCATCAAGTCGGTGCGCGGCTCGGACGTCGATGCCGCGCTGCACTACTTGGCGCGCATGGTGGTCGCGGGGAGGACCCCGGTTCATTGCGCGGCGCCTCGTGATCCTCGCGAGTGAGGACATCGGCATGGCTGACCCTCAGGGGCTCGTGATCGCGCAAGCAGCGGCGGACGCCGTGACGTTCATTGGCATGCCCGAGGGGCGTATCCCGCTCGCCGAGGCGACGACGTATCTTGCGACGGCCCCCAAGTCCAACCGTTCCTACCGCGCCATCGACGCCGCGATCGCGGACGTGCGCGCGGGCAAGGCGGGCGTGGTGCCCCAGCATCTTCGTGACGCGCACTACGCGGGTGCCGAGCGCATCGGCCACGGGAAGTCCTACGTCTACAGTCACGATGCCCCCGGCGGCGTGGCGCACCAGGAGTACCTCCCGGACTCGCTGCGCGGCAGCCGCTACTACCAGCCCACCGAGTACGGCTTTGAACGCACCGTGACGGACCGCATGGCGCGAATCAGGGACATGCTCGGACGCGACGGTTCCTGACCGCAGCGACACCCCGTGCTTCTCCGCCGCGCCCCCGCCTGACCTGCTAGGATTGTCGAGCCCTCGCGGACGGTTGGCTGCTGTCGCCGCGACATCTCTCGTGATCTGAGTTCGGGCGACCGCGCCCGCACTCAGAGGCAATCAAGCAAGGAACACCAAGAATGACTTCAGTTCAGAAGGCACGCCGCCAGGTGCGGCTCTCGCGTGCCCTCGGCCTCGCCCTGACGCCGAAGGCCGTGAAGCACTTCGAGAAGCGTCCCTACCCGCCCGGCGAGCACGGTCGTACCGCCCGCCGCAAGGAAAGCGACTACGCCGTTCGTCTGCGCGAGAAGCAGCGTCTTCGCGCCCAGTACGGCCTGCGTGAGAAGCAGATGACCCGCGTCTTCGAGGAGGCTCGCAAGGACTCGCGCCGTACCGGTGACGCGTTCGTCGAGCCTGCTCGAGATGCGTCTCGACGCGCTGGTCCTGCGTGCCGGTTTCGGCCGCACGATCCTGCAGGCCCGTCAGGCCGTTCTGCACCGCCACATCCTCGTGGACGGTCAGATCGTCGACCGCCCCTCGTTCCGCGTGAAGCCCGGCCAGACCATCCAGGTCAAGCCCAAGGCTGTCACCATGGAGCCCTACATGGCTGCCGCCGCTGGCGCGCACCGTGACGTGCTCCCCGAGGTCCCGGACTACCTCGACGTCACCCTCGAGAAGCCTGACCGCCGCCTGGTCCGCCGTCCCGAGCGTGCCGAGGTCCCCGTGACCTGCGAGGTTCAGGCTCGTCGTCGAGTACTACGCCCGCTAAGCGAGCGCAGTACCAGCAAGACACACTTTGCCGCTGGGTCCCGGTCCTTCCGGGCCCAGCGGCTTTGTCATACTTGGGACTTGACTCCCGGCATCGGGCATATGGCCGATGCTTCCCTCACCCGGGCGAGACCGCCCGCACCCCCGCGACGGAGGACTGAGATGCGCACCGCTGACATTAGGCAGCGCTGGATCGACTACTTCGAGTCGAAGGACCACCACATCGAGCCCAGCGCCTCGTTGGTCTCGCCCGACCCGTCGCTGCTGTTCACCGTCGCAGGCATGGTGCCGTTCATCCCGTACATCATCGGTACGGAGACCTCGCCGCACCCCCGCATCGCCTCTGTCCAGAAGTGCATCCGCACCAAGGACATCGAAGAGGTCGGCAAGACCACCCGTCACGGCACGTTCTTCCAGATGCTGGGCAACTTCTCCTTCGGCGACTACTTCAAGGAAGGCGCGATCGACTTCGCGTGGGACCTGCTGACGGGACCCGAGTCCGAGGGCAAGTACGGCTTTGACCCCGAGCGCTTCTGGGTGACCATCTGGAACGAGGACGACGAGGCGTTCAGCGCGCTCACCAATGTGGGTGTGGACCCCGAGCACATTGTGCGCTTGACGCGCGAGGAGATCTTCTGGGACACGGGCCAGCCCGGTCCCGCGGGTCCGTGTGCCGAGTGGCACTACGACCGTGGCCCTGAGTTCGGTCCTGACGCCGTGGGCGGCATCGTTGACCCCGGAGGCGACCGTTACCTCGAGATCTGGAACCTGGTCTTCGACCAGTACCTGCGCGGCGAGGGCTCGGGCAAGGACTACCCGCTCATTCGCGAACTCGACCAGAAGGCGATCGACACCGGCGCGGGTCTGGAGCGCATTGCGTACCTCAAGCAGGGCGTGGGCAACATGTACGAGATCGACGAGGTGTTCCCCGTCATCGCGCGCACGCAGGAGCCTTTCGGGCCGTCAGTACAAGGCCAACGAGGAAGACGACGTCCGCATGCGCGTGGTCGCGGACCACGTGCGCTCGTCGATGATGCTCATTCACGATGGTGTCGTCCCCGGCAACGAGGGCCGCGGCTACGTGCTGCGTCGCCTGATTCGTCGCACCGTCCGCTCGCTGCGCCTCATGGGCGTCGAGGACCCCGCGATCGAGTCGCTGGTGCGCACCTCGTATGAGGCCATGCGGCCCTCGTACGCGGACCTGGACGCGAGCATCGAGAAGATCGTCAACGTGGCCGCCACCGAAGAGGACGCGTTCCGCCGCACTCTGGTGCAGGGCACTACGGTGCTGGACATGGCCGTGGCCAGCGCGAAGAAGGCGGGCCGCACCAGCCTGTCCGGCGCCGATGCCTTCAAGCCTCCACGACACCCTCGGCTTCCCCATTGACCTCACGCTGGAGATGGCGGCCGAGCAGGGCGTGACCGTCGACGAGGCGGGCTTCCGTTCGCTCATGACGGAGCAGAAGGAGCGCGCCCGCGCGGACGCCAAGGCCAAGAAGGGTGGCCACGCCGATGTGGGCGTCTACCAGGCCCTCCAGCCCACCGTCTTCCGTGGTTACGACGAGCCTTGCCCTGACCACGTCCGTCGCCGCTGTCATCAAGGATGGCGTCGCGGTGCCCGTGGCGACCGCTGGCGACACCGTCGAGGTGATCCTTGCCGAGACCCCGTTCTATGCGGAGTCCGGCGGCCAGGACGCGGACACCGGCGAGATTCGCGGCGCAAACGCGACGCTGCACGTGATCGACGTGCAGAAGCCCGTTGCCGACGTGATCGTCCACACCGTCACCGTCACCGAGGGTGAGGTGGCCGCGGGCGACCAGGTCTCGGCCGAGGTGGACCGCGTGAACCGTCACCAGGCGTCGAAGGCGCACTCGGCGACGCACCTCATTCACGCCGCGCTGCACGAGACGCTCGGCACGGACGCGAACCAGGCCGGCTCGTACAACAAGCCCGGCTACATGCGCCTGGACTTCTCGTGGAGGAACCCGGTCACCGCCATGGCCCGTGAGGAGATCGAGGGCATCGCGAACCGTGCGATCCGCGAGGAACTCCCGGTCAGCACCAACGTCATGAACCTCGATGAGGCGAAGAACCTTGGCGCCATGGCGCTGTTTGGCGAGAAGTACGGCGACCGCGTGCGCGTGGTCGAGATCGGTGGCCCGTTCTCGCGCGAACTGTGCGCCGGTACGCACGTCGCGAACTCGAGCCAGATCGGCCTGCTGACCGTCACGAGCGAAGGCTCCGTGGGCTCCGGCGCACGCCGCATTGAGGCGCTCGTGGGCGCCGATGCGTTCAGCCACCTTGCCGCCGAGCGTTCCATCGTGGCGGAGCTCACAAGCACGCTGAAGGCGCGTCCCGAGGAGCCTGAGCGACCGCATCGGCGGACTGCTCACGCGCCTGTCCGACGCGGAGAAGCAACTCGCCCAGTACCGCCAGCAGGCGATGCAGCAGGTGGCGGGCCAACTGGTGGAGACCGCAACCGAGGTCAACGGGGTGCGCCTGGTGGCGCACGAGTCGGCGACCGCGGCCGACGGAGACGACCTGCGCACGCTCGTGACGGACGTCCGCACCCGCCTTGGCGACGCGAAGCCCGTGGTGGTCGCGGCATCGGCCGTGGTCGGTGGCCGTCCCCAGGTGGTCATCGCGACCAACGGTCCCGCCCGTGACCTGGGGGTGCGTGCCGGTGACCTGGTCAAGGTGGCGGCCCAGACGCTCGGTGGCGGTGGCGGCGGCAAGCCGGACCTCGCCCAGGGCGGTGGCCAGGACCCGGCCAAGGTGGCCGATGCGCTCGTCGCTGTGCGCGATGCCATCGAGGCCCGTGGCTAGGCGCCTGCGTGGATAGAGGAGTACGCCTCGGCGTCGATGTGGGCTCGGTCCGCATCGGCGTCGCGGCATCCGACCCCGACGGCCTCATGGCGTTCCCCGTCACCACCGTGCAGCGCGGCAAGGGCGACACCGCGACGGCCGATGCGGTCGACGCCCTGGTCGGTATCGTCGCCGAACGTGAGGCAACGGCCGTCTACGTGGGCCTGCCGCGCAAGCCTGTCGGGCGCGCAGGGTGCGTCCGCGGAGGACGCGCGGGCGATCGCGACCGCGGTCGCGGAACGTTGCGAGGCGGTCGTCCGTTTGGTCGACGAGCGATTCTCGACCGCCACCGCATCAGCCTCGATGAGGCAGGCGGGACGCAACGCCAAGCAGCAGCGTCAGGTGATCGACCAGGCCGCCGCAGTGGTGATCCTGGAGAGCGCGTTGGACATTGAACGCCGGGGGAATCTGAGTAAGGTGACTGAGACGATCCCGCGTGAGGGTGGAGATGACTGATTTTTTCGAGGCCGACGACACGACGACGTCGCTGGACCTGAGGCGCTTGCAGCGTCAGAAGCGGCGCGCTGCGCGCCGGAAGTGGACGGCCATCGTGTCGGCCGTAGGACTGGTGTTGGTGGCCGTGGGCGTGTCCCTCGGCTGGAACTTCATCAAGTCCTTCGCCGGCGGTGGCGACGAGTCGTCCGTCGCTGACTACGACGGCGCTGGCCAGGGCGTGGTGCAGGTCATCATCGAGCAGGGCGACGCCGGTGCGGACATGGCGCAGACGCTGTACGAGGCGGGCGTGATCGCGTCGCCGGAGGCGTTCATCCAGGAGTTCAACTCGCGCCCCGATGAGTCGCTGTCGATTACCGCTGGCTACTACTTCATGCAGAAGGAGATGAAGGCGGAGTACGCGATGGACGCGTTGCTCGAGCCCTCCAACCGCGACGAGCCTGAAGATCACGATTCCCGAGGGCAAGGCCGTCGACGCGTACTTCCAGGCCATCGCGAACCTCACCGGTTATACGGCGGACGAGGTGGCGGAGATCGCGGAGGACACCGACGCGCTCGGTCTTCCCGCCGAGGCGGAGGGCAATCTCGAGGGCTGGCTGTTCCCCTCGACCTACACCTTCAACCCCGATGTCGAGCCCGCGGAGATGCTGTCGACGATGGTGAGCACCACCATCAAGATGCTCGACAAGTACGACGTGGCGGAGGAGGACCGTGAGCGGATCCTCACCATCGCGTCGCTCGTCGAGAAGGAGGCGAAGAAGGATGAGGACCGCCCCATGATCGCGGGCGTCATCATGAACCGCCTCGACATCGACATGATGCTGCAGTTCGACTCCACGGTGAAGTACATCGCTCCATCCGAGGGCGTGTGGACGTCCGAGGAGGATCGCCTCATCGACTCGCCGTACAACACGTACATGTACACCGGCCTTCCGCCGACGCCCATCGCGGCGCCGGGCGAGGCCTCCATCGAGGCGGCGGTCAACCCGGCCGACCACGACTACACGTACTTCGTCACGGTGAACCTGGAGACGGGTGAGACGGCCTACGCGACCAACCTTGAGGACCACCTCGCCAACGTGGAGATCCTCAACCAGTGGGTGGCGGAGAACCAGTCGTCCGACGACGAGGAGTAGCGATGCCCGATGCGGTGGCCGGCCCTTCGGGGGCCGGCGCCTCTCGGCGGGCGGGGGTGCTGGGGCACCCCATCACCCACTCGCTGTCGCCTGCGCTGCACGGTGCCGCGTATAAGGCGCTCGGGCTCGCGTGGACGTACGACGCGTATGACGTGACCGAGGAGTCGCTGCCCGACTTCGTGGCGGCGCTGGACGGCACGTGGGGCGGCCTGTCGCTGACGATGCCGCTCAAGGTGGCCGCGATGCCGCTGGTGGAGTTCATCGAGCCCATGGCGAAGCCTGGTCGGGGCCATCAACACCGTGCTCGTGCAACCCGTGGGCACGCGCCTCCAACTCGTGGGCGCGAACACCGACGTTCACGGTGTGGTCGCGGCTCTGGCCGAGGGCGGGGTGAGCGCGGCGACCGAGGGAGTCGTGATCGGCGGGGGAGCGACGGCGACGTCCGCGCTCGCAGCGTTGGGACGCCTCGGCGTCACCAGGCCCGTGGTCGTGGTGCGCAACCGCGCCCGCGCCGGTGGGCTGATGCGGGCCGCCACCAAGATGGGCGTGGAGCCGCGCTTCGTGGCCCTCGAGGATGCGCCGCACTACCTGGCCGATGCCGAGGCCGTGGTGTCCACGGTGCCGGCCGAGGCGGGAGCCGCGCTGGTACCGGCGCTGGGGCCTGTGCGACCCCAGGCGGTGCTCCTGGACGCGGTCTACTCGCCCCTGGTGACGCCGCTGGGGGCCGCTTGGCGCGCCGCGGGCGGAACGTTCGTTCCCGGGACGCGCATGCTGTTGCACCAGGCAGGAGAGCAGGTCCGCCTCATGACAGGCATGGCCGCGCCCCTCGACGCCATGGCGAAGGTCCTGCCCGACGCCTGACCGTGTGTCGGAATTGTCACACTCCCTAGGGGGCTCAAGGGCGAGCCGATATACGTTACTCAGGGGTTGGACAGCATGAGGGGACGTTTGTGAAGCAACTGGGCACCATTCTGATGGAGGAGGGCATCCTCACAGAAGACCAGCTGATGGACGCGATCGACGAGCAGCACGGTCGTGGGCAGTCGCTGGGACGCACCCTCGTGGAGATGGGAATGATCTCCGAGGGTCAGTTGGTGCGCGCGCTCGCCAGCCAGGTGGGGATGGAGTTCGTCGAACTCGGTGACTTCCCTGTCGACCGTGCCGCGGTGGCACTGGTGCCGGACACGGTGTGCAGGCGTCACGCCGCACTGCCCATCCAGATCGACGGCGACATCCTGAAGATCGCCATGTCCAACCCTGGCAACGTGGTCGCGGTCGATGACATCCGCACGCTGACCCGCATGCAGATTTTGCCGGTGGTGGCGGCGCACGATGACGTGCTGAACGCCATCGATCGCTACTGCCGTTCGGACGCCGAACTGGACGAGCCTGCAGGGCGCGATCAACGACGAGGCGGAGGCCACCGACCTCGCCGACCTGTCGACCGCCGTGGAAGACGACGCGCCCATCGTGCGCTTCGTCAATCTGCTGATCACGCAGGCCATTCAGGACCGCGCCTCGGATATCCACATCGAACCCGCCGAGCGAGACGTCCGCGTGCGCTACCGCATCGACGGCGTGCTTCACGAGATGCAGAACGCCCCCAAGGCGATTCAGGGCGGCGTGATCTCGCGCATCAAGATCATGGCGGACATCGACATCGCCGAGCGCCGCAAGCCGCAGGACGGCCGTCTGTCCGTCACCCACAACGGCAAGAAGGTGGACCTCCGTGTGGCCACCCTGCCGACGGTGTGGGGCGAGAAGGTCGTCATGCGTATCCTCGACAACTCGACGGCGACGTTGGAACTCGAGGACCTGGGCATTCGCGAGAAGAACTACGCCGCGTACTCGGTCAACTTCCGCAAGCCCTACGGGATGATCCTGGTGACGGGCCCCACGGGTTCGGGCAAGTCCACCACGCTGTACGCGACGCTGAACCAGATTTCCCGCCCCGAGATCAACGTGATCACGGTCGAGGACCCGGTCGAGTACCGCATCCCCGGCATCAACCAGGTGCAGGTGAACCCGAAGGCGGGCCTGACATTTGCCGCCGCGCTGCGGTCGATTCTGCGTGCGGACCCCGACGTGGTGCTGCTGGGTGAGGTCCGTGACGGCGAGACGGCGCAGATCGCGATCGAGGCGGCACTGACGGGTCACCTCGTGCTGTCCACGCTCCACACGAACGATGCCCCGTCGGCGCTCACGCGTCTGATCGAGATGGACATCGAGCCGTTCCTGGTGGGCTCCGCGGTGGACTGCGTGGTGGCCCAGCGACTGGCGCGCCGCTTGTGCTCCCACTGCGCCGTCGAGTACGTGGTGGAAGACGAGGCGGAGATTCCCGCCAATGTGGGCTTTGTGTCCGGATCGCCGCTCCCGACGGTGCTGCGGCCGGCGGGTTGCCAGCGTTGCTCTGGCACGGGTTACCGGGGACGTGTCGCGCTGCACGAGGTGATGTCCGTGAACGAGGAGATCGAACGTCTCGCCGTGGCGCGGGCCTCGGCGGCCGAAATTGCCCGTGCGGCACAGGACAACGGCATGGAGACGCTGCTCATGGATGGGTGGGCCAAGGTGCTGGATGGCACCACCTCGATTGAGGAGCCTGCTTCGTGTCGCGAAATAGGGCGTTGCGGTTAACGTCCCTGCAAAGAACTGCCGATAAGGTGTCCACCGGTGGTGCGAGGGGTGCCGCCGAAAAGCCGAGGGAAACACGATGACGTCATTCATGCCCGAGGGCCTGCCTGAGCGGCCCGAGGACTTCCCGGTGCAGCCTGCGCGTCAGCAGCAGGTTCCGGGTCAGGCAGCCTCGTCGGCTTCCGCCGCGCAGCCGCCGATGGGTCACTTCACTCCTCAGACGCCTGCCGGCGGACAGCCCGCGGCCGCCCCGCAGCAGTTTTCGGCGCCGCAGCCCGCGTCGCCCCCGCAGCCGCTCACGGGCCAGCAGCCCGTGCAGCGTCAGCCGTTCGGTGTCCAGCAGACTGCCGTCCAGCCGAGCGCCGCACAGCAGGCGGCCACGGCGCAGGCGGCGGCCGGTCAGTACGGTGCCGCCCTTGCGCAGCAGACGGCCGTGCAGCCCGTGTCCGGTCAGCAGCCGGTGCAGCGTCAGCCGATGTCTGGCCAGCAGCCCGTCCAGCGTCAGCCGATGATGGGTCAGCAGTCCGCGCCTGCGCAGCCTTCCGCCCCTGCGGGCCAGCAGCGTCCCGCCGGCGCGCAGGCGCAACGTCCCGCGGCGAGCGCACCCGTGGGCGGCTCGCGCCTCGGTATGGGCCAGGAGAAGCAGGAGGGCGACTTCGACCTCCAGTCGGCGCTGCGCGCGATGCTCGCCGCCAAGGCCTCGGACCTCCACATCACGTCCGGCGCCGCTCCGATGATTCGCGTCGACGGTGGACTCAAGGCGGTCGAAGGCTTCGATCGCCTCACCCCTGAGGGCATCCAGAAGGCCATTTTCGGCATCATCACGCAGAAGCAGCGCGAGAGCCTTGACGAGCACCTCGAATTGGACTTCTCCTATTCGCTCATCGGCGAGGCGCGCTTCCGTGTGAACATCTACCGTCAGCGCAACGCCGTCGGTGCCGCCTTCCGTGTGATTCCCTACGAGATCAAGGCGCTCGAGGCCTTGGGCGTTCCCGAGGCCGTCTCCAAGTTTGCCTACCTGCCGCGCGGTCTCGTCCTGGTGACGGGCCCCACGGGTTCGGGAAAATCGACCACCCTCGCGTCGCTTGTGGACCTCGCGAACCGCTCGCGCAGTGGTCACATCATGACGGTCGAGGATCCCATCGAGTTCCTGCACCGCCACAAGCGTTCGCTCGTGAACCAGCGCGAGGTGGGAACCGACACCAAGTCGTTTGCCAACGCGCTCAAGCACGTGCTGCGTCAGGACCCCGACGTCATCCTGATCGGTGAGCCTCCGTGACCTGGAAACCATCCAGGTCGCGCTGACCGCCGCAGAGACCGGTCACCTGGTGTTCGCCACCCTGCACACGCAGGATGCCGCGCAGACCATGGACCGCGTGATCGACGTGTTCCCCTCGGAGCAGCAGGGCCAGGTGCGTACGCAGGCTCGCCGCCGCCATCCAGGGCGTGGTCTGTCAGACGCTTCTGCCGCGGGCCGATGGCCCCGGCCGTGCGGTCGCCGTCGAACTGATGGTTGCGACGCCTGCCATCAGGAACCTGGTGCGCGAGGGCAAGACGCACCAGATTCACACGTCGATGCAAGCGGGTGCCTCGCTGGGAATGCAGTCCATGGACCAGCACCTCGCGGAGCCTCGTCAAGGCCGGCACCGTCGGTTTTGACGACGCGGTAGAGATGTGCCACTCCTACGAAGAGTTCAACCGCCTGTGCGGCCGGGCCGGACGCGCGTAGGGGAGTAAACGATGGCGATTCAGACCCAGAAGTACGCGTTCACCGCGCGCGATGCCTCGGGCAAGATTCATAAGAACACCATGGAGGCGCCGTCCTCCTCGGTGGTGGCGTCGCGCCTGCAGGAGCGTGGACTCACGCCGTTGATGGTGGAGGAAGCGGGAGGCAAGGGCCTCAACGCGGACATCACCATCCCCGGTTTCGGCGAGACCATCGGGCTCAAGGACATCGCGATTCTGTCGCGCCAGCTCGCCGTGATGATCTCCTCCGGCCTGTCGCTCCTGCGCGCGTTGACCATTCTGGCCGACCAGACGGAGAACAAGGCTCTCCAGAAGGTGGTCATGGAGGTCCGTAGCGACGTGGAGACCGGCTCGGCCTTCTCGAAAGCCCTTGGCCGTCACCCTGAGACATTCCCGCCGCTCATGATCAACATGGTGAAGGCCGGCGAGGTCGGCGGTTTCCTCGACGAGGTGCTGGTCTCCATCGCGGCGAACTTCGAGGAAGAAGTGAAGCCTGCGCGGCAAGATCAAGTCCGCCATGACCTACCCCGTGGTGGTGCTGTTCATCGCCATCCTTGGTGTGGCGGCCATGCTGATCTTCATCGTGCCGGTGTTCGCGACCATGTTCGAGGGCCTCGGCGGCGAGCCTTCCGCTTCCCACGCAAATCCTGGTGACCATGTCCGCGATCCTCAAGATCGCGGTGGGTCCGCTCATCGTCGGCATCATCGTGTTCGTGGTGTGGTGGCGCAAGAACAAGCACAAGGAGTCGGTGCGGCGGAGGTACCAGCCGCTACTGCTCAAGGCGCCGGTGTTCGGCGGCCTGATCCAGAAGATCGCTGTGTCGCGCTTCAGCCGCAACTTCGGGTCGATGGTCCGCTCGGGTGTGCCGATCCTCCAGGCGCTGGACATCGTGGGCCAGTCCTCGGGCAATGTGGTGGTCGAGGACGCAGTCAAGGACGTGCAGTCGTCCGTGCGCCGCGGCGACTCGCTCTCGAAGCCGCTGGCCCAGCACACGGTCTTCCCGCCCATGGTGGTGCAGATGATCGCGGTCGGTGAGGACACCGGTGCGCTGGACTCCATGCTGGACAAGATCGCGGACTTCTACGACCAAGAGGTGGAGTCCACCACCGAACAGGCTCACGAGCCTGATCGAGCCTCTCATGATTGCCGTGCTCGGCTCGGTCATCGGAGGCATGGTCATCGCGCTCTACATGCCGATCTTCAAGGTCTTCGACCTGATTGGCTGACATAGGCTTCGGCGCCGCCACAGGCGCCGGGGGATCCCGGGAGACCGGGATCTTGACACATCACATGAGAAATATGAGGGAATCAGAATGATCAAGATGATCCAGAAGCGTATGCAGGAGAAGGCTGAGGGCGCTGAGAAGGGCTTCACGCTCGTCGAGCTCCTCGTCGTCATCATCATCATCGGCATCCTCGCCGCCATCGCCATCCCGCTGTACCTGAACCAGCAGAACAAGGCGAAGGACTCGGCGGCCAAGGCCGACCTGAACACCGTGCGTACCGCCGTGGTCTCGGCCATGACCGAGAACCCGCAGGCGGACGCCGTGTCCTGGACCGCGGCGACCGGCCCTTCGACCAGCACCATCACCGCTGGCACCGAGACCTCGACCGTTGCGGTTTCGGACGGCAACATCCTCGCCGAGGGTGAGGTTGACATGTCCGCCCCCGACACCGTCGAGATCACCATCACCTCGCCCACCGGCACCGTGTTCACGATGGACGCCAACGGCGCGATCACCGAGAGCCTAAGTCTCTCCACTCGCGGGCTGCGGGTGGGCCGCACGGTCCTCGGACCTTCGCGCCCACCCGCGGCTCCGCGTCGCTGTATCAGACTCACCACCGCGGAAAGGGGCCCGGTCACGTGGCGAACAGGTTGCGCACCACCGACGACGATGGACTCGGCATCATCGAGGTCATCGTCGCGATGCTGCTGTTCGGCATCCTTGCCGTCGCGATGGTGCCGCCCATCCTGCTGGCGCTCCAGGTGACCGCGAAGACCACCACCATCGCATCGGCCCAGGAGGTCGCGCAGGAGCGGGTTGAACAGGCCCGCGTCGCCGCGGCCTTGTGCGCGGACTTCCGCATCTTTATCGCGGGCGAACCCGCCGACGACTACACGGATACCCGTGGGGCGCGCTACTCGCTGACCGAGTCTTTCCAGGTCCCGGGGCTGACAGTCGCCGAGACCGAGGCTGACACCTCGTGGTGCAAGGACGAGTCAGACCCGGACGCGGCCACCGTGTTGGTGACCTATCGCGTGGAGGTCACGTCTCTCGACACGGACAACCCCGACGTTGCCGACGTGTCCACCATGATCGCCGTGCCCGGACTGGGGTGACTGTGATGATGCGCGCCTTGCATTCAAGGCTCCAGGACCGAGACTCCGAGGGAGGATTCACCCTCGTCGAGCCTCATGGTCTACATGTTTCTCCTGTTGATCCTCGGAGGCATGGTCGCCGTCCTGGTCATCAACGGGCTTCGCTCGCAGGCGGTCGTGACCAGCACCGTGAAGAACACCGGCGAGATGCAGAACGCCGCGTCTGGCATCGCCTACGACGTGCGCTACGCCAAGGACGTCAAGGTGTCGACCGACGGCACGCTGCTGCGCACCAAAACCTGGGTGGGGGACCCCGACGCGGGGGCATACACCTGCCGCGCCTGGATTTACGACGCAGCCAAAGGCGAACTGAGGCGGACCACGGATACTGCGAAGGTCGTGGCGGCCACGGCGTCGAGTTCCTCGTCGTGGACCATCGCGGTGAGTGACGTCGTGGTGCCCACCGGGACAAAGGCATTTGTACGCGACGAATCAGCGGGCACCGTCAAGGTGTTCATCGATGGCGATCCCGATGTCTGGGGTCATGGCACGCGCATCGACACCACGGTGTTGCAGCGGCCGCAGGCAGATGAGGCAGGGGTGACATGTTGGTAGTGCGCATTCTTCGTAACCGCATCGAGGGCCGTAGCGAGGAGGGCCAGGCCCTGGTGCTGGTGCTTGGCATGGTCATCGTGATGGCCGGGGTCCTCATGGTGGTGGCCAGCACTACGGTATTCGGCTCGTACTTCACCACGCAGAGTCGTGCCTCGGTCGAGTCGCAGTCCGCTGCCGACGCCGGGGTGGACGTGGCATACGCGACCATGGATTCCGATCCCGCGGCCTGTGTGGCGCTTGACGGCCATTTTCAGTCGAGCGCGGTGCCCGCCTACGACGCCCAGGTGTTCTACGACCAGGACGGCACCGGATCGTGGACAGAGGGTTGCCCGGACCTCGAGGACAAGGACAACTGGCCCGACTTCGTCAAGGTCGTCTCGACCGGCACCGCGCAGAGCAACGGCGTGGGCGGCTACGAGGCCGGTGACCAGGCTGAAGTCACGGCCCTGTGGACCAAGCCGGAGGACCCGCCCACGTTCAACCACGCCGTGCGCGCGGATACCTTCGTGGGCACCAACGCCATCCAGTCGATCGCCTCCGAGGAGGACGACGCGACCATTTTCACCAAGGGCAACCTCGCGTGTGACGCCGGCACCAAGGTGCCTGGCAGCATCTACGTCAAGGGCGACGTCCACTTCAAGAACAGCAACTGCGGCACCGACGGCGACATGTACGTGGGCGGCAATCTTTACTTCCCCGCGGCCACGAGCGGCACGACCGTCGGCGGCAACCTGACCGTCGCGGGCAACATCGCGTCCGGGAACTACCCCCGTGCCCTGTCGAACTTCACGACCGCCAAGTGGTACACGGCCGTCTATCCGAAGGTGGGCGGCACCACTCGTGCGCGCGGCTACCTCGACGGCTACTGCGCCTACCCGGCTAAGGTCTTCCTTCCCTCGTCGGTGTTCGCGCCGTACGCGGAGAAGGACGAGTGCATGACCTCCTCGAACTACAGCACTCCTCAGCGCACCTTCATGTTGGACATGAGTGTGCCCAAGCCCGATGAGTATGACGTGTTTGAAGAGGACTTTGAGGTCTTCCGGCCAGACGACCCCATCTTCGACAACTACACGAAGAAGGCCTGGAACGATCCCTCGTATCCCACGAACCTGATCGCGGGCACGGAGTGCCGGACCAGCCACATCACGGGCACGATGGAGATCACCGAGAACACGTTGATCGACACCACCGCGGCGTGTTCGACCGGCATCCACATGGGCTACGGCGGCAACCTCACCATCAAGGCTCTACGCGGACCTCGTCATCTTCGGCTCGTCCATCAAGAAGGACCTGGCGCTCAGCATTATCTCCGGTGACGGAGAGAAGCACTCCGTGTACCTCGCCACCCCCACGCCGGATGGCTTCACGGAGTGCCCCACGCCCGACCCGACCAAGACCACGTGGGATACGAGTATCCCCGTGGGAATTCAGTTCGTGTCCGGCAACATGTACATGGACGCCAGTACGGCGTTGTTGTCCTACACGACAAAGACGTTCCTGTATTCGAACGGTGGCAACGGCTACGCGGGACAGATTTACTCGTGCCAGTCCAACTGGCAGCCGTCCTTCGGATTCACGTACCGCAAGGTGGGATCGGAGAACATCGACCCCAGGCTTCGCGGACTTCACCATGTCCTACGTCCGTGAAGGTTGAGTCGCGTTCGTGGCCTTTTTGATCGTGTTCGCGGTCCTCGTGGGCTGTGCACTCGGAAGCCTTCGCCAACGTGGTGATCTCGAGGGTGCCTGCCGGCGAGTCCGTGGCGCACCCGCCGAGCGCCTGTCCGCGCTGCGGGCACGCGATCCGGTTCCGGCACAACGTGCCGGTGCTCGGATGGCTGGTCCTGGGGGGACGCTGCTACGACTGCCACGAGCCCATCAGCGTCCGGTATCCGCTGATCGAAGCCCTGACAGGCGCGGTGTTCGGCGCTCTCGCGGCGTGGCTCGGCGTCACCTGGGATCTGGGTCTCGCCCTGATCGTGGCGTTCTTCACGATCGTGCTGAGTGCCATCGATCTCGAAGTGCGACGCCTGCCCGATGCGGTCGTGGTGCCGTTCTCGGCCATGGTCGCCGTGTACCTGGTGGTCTGGACGGGTGTCGATGGGGACTGGAGCCGTCTGCTTCATGCGTTGCTCGGCGCGGCCATCCTTGGCGCCTTCTACTTCGGCGCATGGTTCATCTATCCCCGCGGGATGGGGTTCGGCGATGTGAAGCTCGCGCCTGTGCTCGGCGCGGTGCTGGCCTGGTACGGGTGGGCGGAACTCATCGTGGGTGGCTTCGCGGCCTTTGTCTGGGGCGCGCTCGTGGGCGTCACGGTGATGGCCATCACCCGCAAGGGGCGCAAGCCTAGCGATCCCTTTCGGGCCGTGGATGTTCGCAGGGGTCTGGACCGGGCTACTGTGCGGAACCGCGATCTCCGAGAGTTATTTGCGCTTGGCGGGGCTGTGAAGACGAGTTATAGAGAGCGGTCGTGCATGCCGATAGGCGTGAAGACAGCAGTTCAGAGGGGACATTAGGTGGCAACACGACAAGTCGCGATCGACATCGGCGAGACAGCGGTGCGCGTCGCAGAGGTAGAACTCAAGGGCGGTTCCGACCCCCGCGACGGCGCGAGCATTACGGCCTTCGCAGAGCGAGCCGTTCCCGCCGGAGTGATCCGCAACGGCGAGATCGAGGAACCGGGTGCCTTCGCCGAGGTGGTCAAGCAGACGGTGGCTGCTGCCAAGGTCAGCGCCAAGTCGGCGGCCGTCAACATCGGCCATCCGACCGTGGTGCTTCGCGAGGTAGACGTCCCCGCGCAGCCCATGGACCAGATCAGGAAGTCGCTGGCGTTCCACGTCCGCGACTCTCTGCCCATGGCCGTGGACGACGCACTGCTCGACTTCTATCCCACCGCTGAGTTCGCGGGGGAGCAGGGGCAGATGCTACGCGGCATGCTCGTTGCCGCGCCTCGTGAACTCGTGCGAGGCGTGATTTCTTCACTCCAGGGCTCGGGTGTTCACCTCTCGCGGGTGGACCACACCGGCTTCGCCCTGTGGCGCGGCGTCTGCAAGGGCGAGCTCACGCAGTCAACGGTCGCCATCGTCAACGTCGGCGCGGCCATCACCACTGTGGTGGTGTCCCAGCGCGGCGCACCGCGCCTGGTACGTGTGCTCGGCCAGGGTGGCAATGATGTCTCCAAGGCAGTGCGTTCCGCCTACAAGGGCTCGACAGTCGACGCCGAGCAGCCTGAAGTACCAGTACGGCATGAACCCCTCTGCGCCCGCGGAACAGCGTCAGACCGTCGACGCCGTGAGCCACGCGATGGGCCCGCTCATCGAGTCGATTCGCAACACGCTGGTGTACTTCGCGAGCTCCAACCCCGGCGGCGCCGTGGAGCGGCTCGTCCTCACCGGTGGCAGCGCGTACCTCCAGGGGTTCGGCCAGGCACTGTCCAGCGCCACCCGTCTCCCGGTCATGATCGGCGACCCGCTCGCCGGCGTGGGCATCAGCAAGAAGGTGGACCTGACCCCGGCGCGCGGACGCGAAGCCGCGCTCGCCACCGTCGTGGGTCTTGCGATGGGAGCCGCGTGATGAACCCCGTAGACAAGAAGATCGGCGCTCCCGCTCTCCCCGCGGTCAACCTGATTCCACAGGAGATCGCGGAAGCCACCAAGATGCGCGCCGTCAAGATGACTGCGCTGTTCGCCGTGCTCATCGCGGTGGGCGTGATGGTGGGCGCCTACGTTCTCGCGCTCGGCGCCAAGCAGGCTCGCGAAGAACGGGCTCGACGACGCGATCACCGACCAGACCACCGCGATCGAAAACCGTGATGAGCAGAAGTCGGTCTACGAGGACCTTTCGACCTATGAGTCGCAGGCGTGGACCCTCGGCCAGATCGGCTATGGCGACATCGCTGTTCAGGATTTGGTGGCGTCGGTGCTCAGCGCGGCTGAGTCAGGCACTACGTTCCAGAAGGTGGTCTATTACGGACCCACCGCGACCGGTAGCGGGCTGCGGAACACGTCAGAGACTGCGATCCCGGGCATGGGCACCATCGACTTCTCGGGTTGGACGGAGTCGTACGAGACCACGACGGCGCTGGCAGCCGCGGTCGAGGCGCTTCCCGGACTCGAGCAGGTACTCGTCACCTCGGAGACCTACGTCGACGCCTCCGGCGCGGTGGTCTGGGAGTTCAACGGCACCGCCACGGTGACCATGTCCGCCCTCACGGGCCGCTTCATCGACGACGGCTCCACCGTCGAGATCGACCCCGAGGCGCTCGATGCCGAGGAGACGGCCCCGGCCCCGCTGCCGTCACTCTCTCCCAGCCCCGCAGCCACCGAGGAGGACTGACGATGTTGAACTCCAAGTACGCGCCCATCGTGGCGCTGACGGCCCTCGGCATCATCGTGGTGCTGGTGCTCGGATGGTTTCTCGCCGTGAAGCCGCAGGTCGACGAGACCGCGGCGTTCAGCGCGGACGAAGACCTGGTGCGCACCAACATCACGACGATCGAGGCCGATTCCGCGGCGATCTCTGCCATGGGTGACGAGCCTCGCCACGTATGAGCCGCTGCAGCCGCTGATCGACCTCAACGCACCGCAGCGACTCGACCTCGAGACCTTCCGCACTCGCATGTGGGAGGCCTTCGAATCGTCCGGCGTGGAGGTGGGGGAAACCGCGCAGGACTTTGGCGACATGATCGATGGCTGGGAAATTCCGGCCGCGCTATTGCCTTCCACACAACTCGCTCAGCGGTTCCAAACGGGGCCCGCGGCGACGACCAACGTGGTGGCCCCGGCCTTCACACCCGTGGTCAAGACGGTGAAGGGCTCCGTGGTGCTCGCGCAGAACCTCGCACTGCAGCCCTTCGAATTCACCGTGTATGGAACCGCGGACGAGAGCCTACGACTTCCTTCAAACTCTCCAGGACCCCGAGCAGCCATTCCTGCAGATCTACGAGGTCACCATGACCTCGTTGGTCGAAGGATCCACGGTGCCCGCAGGTGTTTCGGAACCCGGCGATGGTGGCGTCCAGACGTACATCAAGGCCGCGCTGTACCTCGCGGACGCGGACCTGACGTCGCTGGACGAGGGTCCGGTGGTGACCGCCGAGTCCATTCCCGACGACGCTTTCACGACACCGACCGAGTCCTCGCCCGCCCAGTCCGGAGCGAACTAGTCCTTCGCCCAAGGCCGGGTCCCGACACGCGTCGGGACCCGGCCTTTCGTCTGCCACAATGTGACCCATGCTCAGATGGCTCACCGCAGGCGAATCCCACGGTCCCGCCCTCGTCGGCACCCTTGACGGCCTCCCCGCAGGCGTCCAGGTGACCTCCTCCGAGATCCAGGCGGCGCTCGCTCGCCGCCGGCTCGGCTATGGTCGCGGCGCGCGCATGAACTTTGAGCAGGACCAGGTCACAGTCCTCGGTGGCGTGCGCCATGGCGTCAGCCAGGGCGGCCCCGTGGCCATCCAGGTGGGCAACACGGAGTGGCCCAAGTGGGAAACCGTGATGAGCGCGGACCCCGTGGACGCTGCCGAGGCTCACCGGCGCACGCGCGGCGGCGCTCACCCGCCCGCGCCCCGGTCACGCCGACCTGGTCGGCATGACCAAGTACGGCTTTGACGACGCTCGCCCGGTCCTTGAGAGGGCATCGGCCCGCGAGACCGCCGCACGCGTGGCGCTCGGCGCCGTCGCCGAGGCCTTCCTCGAGCAGGCCGCAGGCGTGCGCCTGGTGTCGCACACCACTCAGGTGGGTCCGGTGCGCATCCCCGACGACGCGCCGCTGCCCCCGGCCGATGCGACCGAGGATCTCGACGCCGACCCGATCCGTTGCTTCCACGCCGAGACGTCCGCGGACATGATCGCCGAGATCGACGAATGCCAGAAGGACGGCGACACCCTCGGTGGCGTCGTCGAGGTCGTTGCCTACGGCCTGCCCGTGGGACTTGGCAGCCACGTTCACGGTGACCGTCGCCTCGACGCACGCCTCGCGGGCGCGCTGATGGGGATCCAGGCCATCAAGGGCGTCGAGGTGGGCGACGGCTTCCGCACCGCAGGCCGCCGTGGCTCGCAGGCGCACGACGAGATCGAGTACCAGGACGGTGCCGTGACGCGCCGGACCAACCGTGCAGGCGGGCTTGAGGGCGGCATGACCAACGGCGAGCCGTTGCGTGTGTCCGCGGCCATGAAGCCCATCAGCACCGTGCCTCGCGCCCTCGACACCATCGACACCGCGACGGGAGAGGCCGCGAAGGCCATCCACCAGCGTTCCGACGTGTGCGCCGTGGCCCCTGCGGCCGTGGTGGCGCAGGCCATGGTGGCGCTGACGCTCGCCGACGCGCTCCTCGAGAAGTTCGGCGGCGACTCTGTTGCCGAGGTCAAGCGCAACATTGCGTCCTACGAGGCGGCCATCCCGGACCACCTGCGTTGATGGCGGTGCCTCGCTACATCCTGATGGGACCGCCCGGCTCGGGCAAGTCCTCCGTAGGACGCGCCCTGGCGGCCTCGACGGGCCTTGACTGGCGCGACACGGACGAGGACGTCTCGGCAGGTGCGGGCAAGTCGATCGCGGACATCTTCCTCGCCGATGGCGAGGACGCTTTCCGTGATCTGGAGGAGGCCGCCGTGGCCGATGCCGTGGCTACCCACGCCGGCGTGCTGTCGCTCGGCGGGGGAGCGATCCTGCGCCCCGCGACCCAGGCGCTGCTGGAGCAGGCAGCGGGAGCCGGAGCGGCCATCGTCTTCCTGGACGTGTCTCTGAAGGCTGCCTCGCCGCGAGTGGGGCTCAACAAGTCGCGTCCGCTGCTGTTGGGCAACCCGCGTCAGCAATGGCTGACGCTCATGGAGGCGCGCCGTCCCGTGTACGAGCGACTGGCGACCCAGACCGTCGTGACCGATGACCTCACCCCCACTCAGGTGGCCGCGGTGATCGAGCAGGGAGCGCAGGCATGAGCCGCACCATCACCGTCGACACCACGCAGCCCTACGACGTGACGATCGGCACCGGGCTGATCGAGCCGGCCGTGGCGTCCATCCCCGAGGCCGCCGTGCGCGTCCTCGTGGTGCACGCGGCGCCGCTGGCCGCCATGGCCGAGATTCTGCGGGCGCGCATCGAGGCCTCGGGCCGCACCGCAATCCTGGCGGAGGTCCCGGACGCTGAGAGCGGCAAGTCCGCCGAAGTCGCCTCATTCCTGTGGCAGGTCCTCGGCAAGTCCGATTTCACGCGCACCGACGTGATCATCGGCCTCGGTGGTGGCGCCGTGACCGATCTCGCAGGCTTCGTCGCCTCCACCTGGCTGCGTGGCGTCGGCGTCATCCAGATGCCTACCACCGTGCTCGCCATGGTCGACGCGGCCATCGGCGGCAAGACAGGCATCAACACCGCCGAGGGCAAGAACCTCGTCGGCACGTTCCACGAGCCCCTTGCCGTCTGGTGCGACCTCGACACCCTCGCCAACCTGCCCGTCCACGATCGCGTGGCAGGACTGGCCGAGGTGGTCAAGGGCGGCTTCATCGCCGACACCGTGATCTTGGACCTTGTGGAGCAGCATGCGGCCGCGCTCAGCGCGCCGGAGCTCGACCCGGCCACGCTCGACGTTCTCGAGGAACTCATCGCCCGCAAGGTGCAGGTCAAGGCCACGGTGGTGGCGGCCGACCTCAAGGAGTCGTTCCAGCGCGAGATCCTCAACTACGGTCACACGTTCGGTCACGCCATCGAGTACACCGAGCGATACCAGTGGCGTCACGGCTCCGCCGTCGCCGTCGGCATGGTCTTCGCCGCGGAGTTGGCGCATCTCGCGGGGCGCCTCGACGAGGCTTCGGTGGAGCGCCACCGCAGCATTCTCGAGTCACTGGGACTTCCCACCACGTACCCGGGGGACCGCTGGGACGCGTTGTCCACGGCGATGCGCCGGGACAAGAAGACGCGAGGCGACCTGCTGCGATTCGTGGTGCTCCAGGGCATCGGCAACCCGGTGCGCCTCGAGGGCCCCGACCCTGCCTTGCTCCTCGGAGCGTACGATGCGGTCTCGTCGGCTCCGGTCTCCGGCGGCACCATCTCGCTAGGCTGACCCGCATGACCACCGTGCTCGTCGCCAACGGCCCCAACCTCGGCCGTCTCGGCTCCCGCGAACCCGAGAAATACGGGACCACCACCTTCGACGAAATCGCCGCCCTGTGCATGCAGTGGGGGAGCGAGCACGGTCTCGAGGCCGTGGTGCGCCAGACCGATGACGAGGCCGAGCCTGGTGCACTGGATGCATCGGGCCGTCGACGACGGGTGGCACGTGGTGCTGAACCCGGCCGCCTTCACCCACTACAGCCTACGCGCTGCGCGACGCCTGCGCGCTGGTCACCGGCGCGGGACTGACGCTGATGGAGATCCACCTCACCAACCCGCACGCCCGCGAGGAGTTCCGCCACACGTCGGTCATCAGCGGCGTCGCGACGGGTGTGATCGCCGGCCTCGGCGTCGACTCGTACCGCCTTGCCCTCGACGCGATCGGTTCACGCGCCTAGAACCGCATGCGGCGGGTAGACTTTCCGACGGCTCTTTTTCAGAACTTCCGAAGGACTACACCGTGGCGACCTCGAACGACATCAAGAACGGCTCCGTGCTCAACCTCGACGGGAACCTCTGGTCCGTCATCGAGTTCCAGCACGTGAAGCCCGGCAAGGGCGGCGCCTTCGTCCGCACCAAGGCTCAAGAACGTCCTCTCGGGCAAGGTCGTCGACAAGACCTTCAACGCAGGCACCAAGGTCGACTTCGAGACCGTGGACCGCCGCACCATGCAGTACCTCTACAACGACGGCGCGTCCTACGTGTTCATGGACCCCGACACGTTCGACCAGGTCAACGTGTCGCCCGAGGTCATGGGCAGTGCGACCGACTTCCTGCTGGAGAACGAGAACGCGACCATCGGCTCGCACAACGGCAACCCCATCTTCCTCGAGCCTGCCCGCCTCCGTGGTGCTCGAAGTGACCTACACCGAGCCCGGCCTGCAGGGCGACCGCTCGTCCGGTGGCACCAAGCCCGCCACCCTCGAGACCGGCAAGGAGATCCAGGTGCCGCTGTTCCTCGAGGCCGGCACCAAGGTCAAGGTCAACACCGAGTCGGGCGACTACCTCGGCCGTGTGAACGACTAGTGGGAGCCCGCACCAAGGCACGCAAGCGCGCGCTCGACGTCCTCTTCGAAGCCGAGCAGCGCGGCGTGAACGTGGGCGACGTCCTCGACGAGCGCCTCGCGCACCCCGGTCACCAGCACCCCCTGCCCGCGTACTCGCAGGAGATTGTGCGCGGCATCGTGTCTCGCTGGCGTGAGGCTCAACGCGATCATCGAGGATGCCTCCACGTCGTGGACGCTGGAGCGGATGCCCGCCGTCGACCGCAACCTTCTGCGCATCGGCGCCTGGGAGATTCTCTGCAACGACGAGGTCGCGACCGCCGTGGCCATCGACGAGGCGGTCGACCTCGCCGCAGACCTCTCCACCGACGACTCCGCGAACTTCGTCAACGGAGTGCTCGGCCGCATCGCACGCGACGCGCCAGCGCTACCCAGCGAGGACTAGAACCGGGCACCTTCCGGGGCACAAAGGGGACGAAGCACCGCTTCGTCCCCTTTGTGCTGTCGCCACCCTCACACGCCGTCGCGGAATCGTTGGTTCCGGGGCTCGTGCTCCGCTAATGTGTGGCCAGCACGTCCGACGAAGCGACGTGGTGACGCACTTTTGAGGGGAAGAGGCGCACGCATGAGCCTTCTCAGGTCGGTCGCGGCAATTTCGGTAGCCACCTTGATCGGAACAACGTTGGTCGCGCTGCCCGCGCAGGCGGCAGGGCCGGATGCTCCGCTCGGTGGCGAGGCCAGCGCCAACGCCGATGGCACGGTGCATTTCTCGTGGAACGCGGCACCTGGCGCGAGCGGTTACCGCTTGCAGTGGTCCGAGAACCCCGAGTTCGCGACCGGCACCGTCAAGACGGTGGACACGTACGCACTCGACTACATCACCACCTCACTGCCGGTGGTCGGCGACGAGACTGATCTCTACTGGCGTGTGGCGTCGACCACGGGATCGGGTAGCGCTCTCACCGTGAGCGAGCCCACCGAAGCCTCGCTGCTGGTGGTGGGGCACGATGTGACGCCGCAGCCCATCGGGCCCGGTGCTGAAGATGTTCGGGGGATCGTGGAGTACCCAGACGCGACGGTCTTCTCGTGGGAGCCCGTGCCCGGTGCTATCCGCTATCAGGCTCGAGTACACGTCGGGGACCCTCGGTAGCGGAGTGTCTGGCACGACCGTGAAGGTCAATGGCACCCAGTACGCACCTGCAGTGCCGCTCGCGCGCGTGGACAACGCGGGAGGCGTGTTGACGTGGAAGTGGCGTGTGCGCGCAGAAATGTACAACGGCACGTCCACCACGAGCCCTGAGGTGACCGGAGCGTGGTCGCCGGAGCGGGAGTTCCAGATCACGTGGGCGGAGGCTCCCTCGAACCTCGTGCCCGTGAACGAGACGACGACCATTCACTCTGAGTTGCTGTTCAGCCTGGGACCCGGTGCCTGGCGCCGCGAAGTACCGTCTCGAGTTCGGTTCGGATCCCTCGGGTAACGGCATCCTCAACCCCGTCACGCGGGTGGTCAACGGAACGGTCTATGTGCCGACGTCGGAGACGGCCAACCACACGCGCTATTGGCGAGTGGTGCCGCTCGACCACGCAGGAAACCCCGGCACGCCGTCACCCGTGCACCAGTACCGCAAGAAGTGGGGCACTCAGACTGAGCCGTCGGCGGCTGTCGATCCCGGTAACGTCGCACCAGTGCCGACGGCAGGAGGTCCGACCCTGGACACCGCCGAGGACATGTCGCTCGGCGACTTCGAGCTCTCGTGGGAACCGGTGCCTCGGGCCTCGTACTACGAGGTGAATCTGACAGACACCGGTGGCACCACCATCCTCACGTGCCGGACCGCGTCGACGTCCGCCACGATCATCGCGGACTACGCCTCCGGGCCCAATAATGTGGGCGCCTTGGTCGGTGCCGACGACTGTCTGTGGAACACGACCGCCGCGAAGCGGGTACGCGTGGGGTTGGACTACGAATGGTCTGTCCGTGCGGCCGATGTGGCAGGGTCCAGCACGGTTTCGCTGGCGAGCGAGTCGGACCCCGCGGATCCGCTCAAGTCCAACTGGTCCGAGATCCGCTACGTGAGCGTGGTGGCGCCGAACGACGCTGCGCCTGCATCGGTCGCGGTCGACCTCGATCTTGATGCCCTTGCAGCCGACAACCCGGAGAGCACCAAGGGCCAGCCAGCCCCGGTCCTGTCGTGGGCCGCATCTGGCATGCAGACCGCCGGAGGCGAGGGTGAGGTCGTATGGAGCCATGCGCCCTCATACGAAGTCATCGTGTACTCCGACGCGTCGCGCACGGCTGAGGTCGCGCGTTACCTGACCCCAAGCACGCGCATTCGCCTCACGGGTGTCTTCGCCGACAACACCACCACCGGTGAGTACGTCGCGGTGGTGCAGCCGGTGATCACCTCGTCCTGGAGCCTCTCGCAGCCTCGGACGATCATCGGCGGTCAGTCCAACCAGAGCGTCGAGCAGTTCGAGTGGTCGAAGAGCAGCCACGCGCTCACGGGCCTGACAACCACGACCCGGGCCGACGGCACGGTCATGCTCAGTTGGAACCCCCAGAGCGTGACCGGTCTCCTCGACGGCGGTAGCCGCGGGTACCAGATCGAGATCTACAAGGGTGGCACCAAGATTGGCATCTCGAAGAAGATCGAGGCACCGTTCTTCGTCGCTCAGGAGCCGGTGACGTCCAACGACACGGCGTTCCCATCAACGGCGACGGACAAGCCACTGACGCCGGACACGAACTACTCTTTTGCGGTTGCTCCGCTTGACGCGAACGGCAAGCCCGGAAAGGTGTCGACGTCGAGTTCTTTTAGCGTCGGCATCGCCGCGCCTGTACCTACCGGTGCAGAGGTCGCGGGAGGCTCGGTGACGCTGGCCTGGGACAGCGTGCCCGGTGCCGTTTCCTATAGTGTCCAGTACCGCCCGGTCGGTGCTGCATGGGTCCCTGTGTCCAACATTGGCAGCACCTCAATCTCGGTGACGGGTCTCGCTGCCGGACCTTACGACTGGCAGGTCAGAGCATCTGACTCGGAGGGCCACAACAGTGCGTGGAGTTCGCTCCAACGCGTCGACGTGGGAGCTTCGTCCAACGCGATCACGCTGACCGATCCCATGGTCATGCCCCTCAACGACCGCGTGTTGCGGTGGGATGCGGATGTCCCCGGTGCGAGTAGGTACCAGGTGCAGATCGCCACGAATGCGGCGCTGACCACGGGGCTGAAGCAGTACGAAACGATCGCCTCGGAGTTCGCCCTTCCCGATGCGCTCAACGCGACGCAGCAGTACTACTGGCGTGTGCGTGCGCTCGCCGAGCCCGTCGGTTCGGGCAACGCGCTCAAGGTCTTGGCGACCTCGGAAAGCAGCACCTTCAGCGTGCGCTCCACGCCGGGCAAGGCTCGGCACCGTCAGGCTCGCTGTGGCCGGCAAGGCGATTACGGCGTCGTGGACGGCTCTGACAGGCTCTGCGGCGGGCACGGATCAGCCCGTCTCTTACTTGGTGCAGTACCGCGAGAAAGCCACTGACGACGACTGGTCGACGGCTTCGGTGGGGGAGACCGCTCCGAACGGCACGAGCTTCACCACGAATGCCCTGGTCAAGGGTGTCACGTACCAGTTCCGGGTAGCGGGTCAGAACTCCGAGGGCGTGGGGCCGTGGTCCGACGTCAAGGAACTTGAGACCGCGACGGCACCGACCTCCGCGCCGACGCTGACCGCCACGCCCAAGGTGGGTGAGCTCTCGCTCAGAATCGGCTCGGTCAGCGCCACCGGTGGCTCGCCGATCACCGGCTACCAGGTCAAGTACCGACAGGTCGGCGCGAGCGCGTGGTCCACCAAGAACATCGAACGCGTGACAACGTATGTCCTCACGGGACTCAAGCAGGCCGTCAACTACGACGTGTCGGTGGCTGCGGTCAATGCGGTGGGTGCAGGACCGGCGACGACGGTTCGTGCAGGTACCCAGGGCCTACCCTCGGCGCCCACGAGCGTGAAGGTTGCCCGCGGTGATCGTCAGGCGACCGTGGCCTGGGGCGCACCCACCAAGCCCAACGGCACCGTGACGTCGTACTTGGTCCAGAAGCGCCTGGGCACCACGGGCACGTGGGCCACTGCCGGCACCACCACGGGCAGCACCAAGAAGTTCGTCGCCAAGGGCCTTACCAATGGCTCCACCTACCAGTTCCGGGTGGTCGCCAAGACGAGTGTGGGCACGGGCGCCTACTCGGCAGCGGTCAAGGTCGTCCCAGCGGGCAAGCCGATTGCGCCGAGTTCGGTCAAGGCCGTGTCCGACAGCAAGGGCCTGCTCACGGTGACGTGGCCTAAGGCATCGGGCAATGGCCTTCCGGTGACCGGGTACACGGTGAAGTACTCGACCAACGGCTCGACCTACTACACGCTGAAGAAGGTGGGCGCGTCGACGCTCAAGGTCACCACGACCAAGGGCAGCCACGGCAAGCGTGTGTACTTCAAGGTCTATACCCACAACGCGCTGGGCACCTCCACCGAGAGGACCACGAGCGTCATCCGGAAGTAGTTCCGCCTAACGGTCCAGATGTGGCTGCGCGCCCTCACGGGTGCGCAGCCACATCGCGTTGATGTCAGACCCTTCTCGTCTGATGTCCCGATGACCGATTTGCCCGCTTCTGCTTCCGCGACAGGCGCCTCCGCCCTGCGCGAGGAGCGGCGGGCTCGCGCGGGACAGCGCGTCCGTGAGGCGTTGGTGCGGCGCGACGGCCTGACGCGCGCCATGGTCGACGGGATGGACGACCAAGCGCTCGAGGACCTTACGTTCGCGATTGGTGCCGTGTGCCAGGAGGCGAACCGGATGCTTGCGGTCGTTGCCGCCGCGGCTGCCTCGCGCTCGCGAGAGAATCCTCGAGGCGTGGGTTTCGCTCGCTTGCGCGGACACCGCAACGCGCCGGACATGCTGGAGAAGCAGGGCGGCGTCTCCGGTCCCGAGGCTCGCCGCTTGATTGAGCCTCGGCGAGACACTGGCCGATGCCGAGAAAGCTCGCGTCGCGGACGCCAGGAAGATGCTGGTGGACAGTGACGACGGCCCCTCGCAAGGCGATGGTGGGCAGGCACGGCCTGTCTTCACCCATGTCGCCGATGCCGTGGGTGGCGGAAACATGGGCGCCGAGGCCGCGACTGCCATCACGCGGATGCTGCGGCGAGTGGCCGAGCGGTGTGACCCAGACCACTTCACGCCGCCGAGAGAGACCTCGTGGCTTCCGCGGGGCACATCCGCGTAGATCGCCTCCGTCAACTCATCAATCGCTATGAAGCGATGCTGGACGCGGCCCATCTAGAGGAACTCGCGGAGGCTCGCAGACAGCGGCGATTTCTGCATGTTGGCGAGAATGCCGACGGCATGATCCGCGTCAACGGGCAACTTGACCCCGAGAACGGCGCTCCTTTGGTCGCCGCGATGGATGCCATGGTGAACCAGCACTTCCGGCTGAAGAAAAAGGCGCAGGACGCACAGCGATCCGGCACCGTGGTCGATACTGACGAGCGCTCGCCCGAACAGGTGCGGGCCGATGCGATGGGTGACTTCGCGCGCCACCTCTTGGGGTGCGACGTCGACGTCTTGCCGCACTCGGGCGCCAAGGTCGTCGTCCGCATGACGTACGAGCAGTTGATGGAGTTCGCGACGGGGGAGGCGTCCATCGACGGACTCTCGGCGACGCCCGATGCCGGGGAGGCTCCGACGTGTGCTGGCGCGGGCCGGCATCATTCCGCAGGTCTTGGGTGGTGCCTCGTGCACGGTTGATTTTGGGCGCGAACGGCGGCACTTCACCCACAGCCAGAAGGCTCGCGGTGCTGGAGCGCGACGGCGGGTGTGCAAAGTGCGGCGCGCCGCCCTCGTGGTGTGACGCGCATCATGTGACGCCCGTGGAGTTCGGGGGAGCGACGGATCTCTCGAATTGCGTGATGCTGTGCGTCCGCTGCCATCACGACGTTCATCGCGCTGGCTGCATCATTGAGGCGAGTGCCACGGAGGTGTGGTTCATCCCGCCTGCACAGGTTGATCCGGATCGCACGCCCCAACCCGGCGGGCGTCGCCTCTTCGACGCGGTGGCGACACCACACCAGCCGCCAGATTCTCGCGACATCATCGCGCGCACCCCACTCGCCGCCACCAGGGTTGGTGACGCGCGAAGGCGTACGCCCCGGCCACGTGGGCCGGTGACCCCGGTCTCGGCGCATGGGGCTGGGCCGCCCTCAGTGCTCGCGGCGTCACCCGACGTAGCGAGACCGTACGCAATGCCACGGTCGCCCAGCGTGAGGACTCCAGCGTTCACTGCCTCAGAGATTGGCGTTGACCGTGAGCCTTCGCGTTGACCGTGACCGAGGGCCTACCGGCGTCGTCGGCGCCGATGGCAGTGCTGGAGGTACTGACCCTGGTGCGGTGGCGCGGCACACAACCGTTGCCCGTTCCGCAGGCGGGAAGGTGCCACCATCGTCCCCGTCCTCGAAGCGGTCCGGGACGGTGCCGCCACCACCGCCACGCGGGATGTGCCGTCCCCGGGGTGTCACGTCGCTTCGCGTGACCGGCCGCCTCCGGATCGTGTCACCAGGGCCACGGCACGTGCCACCGTGACGCTCGCGTCCCCAAACCTGGCTGTGACCAGGCTCGTCCACCGCGCGGCAAGGCGCGACCTACCGAGCCGCGTTGCGCCCATCGTCGCGCCCGTCGTCGTGCCGCCCCGATTTGTCCTGGTCGCCGCAGGGGTATGCGACACGTCAAGTGCTCGTGGCAGCACATGCGGACCAGCCACCGCGTCGGTCCACGCCACCCCGTCGGACCCGGTACGCTGGCACACGAACACCGACATCCTTTAAAGGACCGTCCAGAGAGGCGGGAAAGGGGGTCGCCAGCATGACTGGGACCATTCTCGGTGCGCCCGATATCGGGCGTGCCCTCACACGCATCGCGCACGAGATTCTTGAGCGCAACGAGGGCCACGAGGACATCGTCCTCCTGGGCATTCCCACCAGGGGAGTGCCGCTCGCCCAGCGCCTCGCTGCGAATCTCGCCGAGGTCGAGCCGGGCTTCGACGCCGCGCAGCGCACCGGCGCCCTCGACATCACGATGTACCGCGATGACCTGCGCAGCCAGCCCACCCGCACCATCGGCGCGACGACGCTCCCGAGCGTCGGCATCGACGGCAAAGTCGTCGTCCTGGTCGACGACGTCTTCCACACCGGGCGTACGATCCGCGCCGCCCTCGACGCCATCAAGGACGAGGGCCGCCCCCGCGCCGTCCAGGCTCGCCGTGCTCGTGGACCGCGGACACCGCGAACTACCCATCCGTGCCGACTTCGTGGGGAAGAACATCCCCACCTCTCGCTCCGAGCGGGTCGACGTCCACCTCGCTGAGACCGACGGCGAAGACGCCGTCATCCTCACGGGAGGCCACGCATGAAGCATCTGCTCGGCACCGACGGCCTCAGCCGTGACGACGCCATCCTCATCCTCGACACCGCCGGCCAGATGGCCGCCACCCAGGAGCGGGAAATCCGCAAGGCTCCCCACCCTGCGCGGCCGCACTGTCGTGAACCTCTTCTTCGAGGACTCCACCCGTACCCGCATCGCCTTCGAAGCCGCCGCCAAGCGCCTCAGCGCGGACGTCATCAACTTCTCCGCCAAGGGCTCCAGCCTGTCCAAGGGAGAATCCCTCAAGGACACCGCCCTCACCCTGCAGGCCATGGGCGCCGACGCGGTCGTAGTCCGCCACTGGGCCTCCGGCGCCGCCCAGCGCCTCGCCGAGTCCGGCTGGCTCCACGGCTCCGTCTCCGTCCTGAACGCGGGCGACGGCACGCACCAGCACCCCACCCAGGCGCTGCTAGACGCCTTCACCATGCGCCGCCACCTCATGGGTGCCGCCGTAGGAGACGACGTCACCGGCAAGGGCCTCGACGGCCTGACGGTCGCGCTGGTCGGAGACATCCTCCACTCGCGCGTCGCCGGCTCCAACATCGCCCTGCTTCGCACCCTTGGCGCCAAGGTCGTGGTGGTCGCGCCGCCCACACTGCTGCCGTACGGCCTCGAGGACCGCGGCGAGGTTGCCGTCCACTACACCCTCGACGACGCCCTCGAGGCTCACGATCTTGACGCCATCATGATGCTGCGCGTCCAGCGCGAACGCATGACCGGCGGGGGATCGGGCTTCTTCCCGTCGCCCGAGGAGTACACCCGCCTCTTCGGCCTCGACCGCGCCCGCATGGACCGTCTCCCGGACCACGCGATCATCCTTCACCCCGGCCCCATGAACCGCGGCCTGGAAATCTCCGCGGAGGCTGCCGACTCGCCGCGCTCCGTCATCGTCGAACAGGTCAGCAACGGCGTCGCCGTCCGCATGGCCGCCCTCTACCTGCTGCTTTCCGGAGAGGAGGCCTCCGCGTGAGCGCCCCCATCGTCATCACCAATGTGTCGCTCTACGGCGACACCCCCTCGGACCTTGTCCTCGTCGACGGCACCATCGCCTCCCTGAGTGCGGCCGATGCCCCCGCCGACGCCCGGACGATCGACGGTTCGGGCCTGGTCGCCCTTCCCGGCCTGGTGGATCTCCACACGCACCTGCGTGAGCCCGGCCGCGAGGACGCCGAGACCATCGAAACCGGCTCCCGCTCCGCCGCCCGCGGCGGCTTCACCGCCGTCCACGCCATGGCGAACACCACCCCCACCGCCGACACCGCCGGCGTGGTCGAACTCGTCGCAAGCCGTGGCCGCGAGGTCGGCCTCGTCGACGTGTACCCCGTCGGCGCGGTCACGGTCGGCCTGGGCGGAACCCAACTGTCCGAGATGGGCGCCATGGCCAATAGCCGTGCCCAAGTGCGCGTGTTCAGCGACGACGGCAAGTGCGTCCACGACCCGTTGCTCATGCGCCGAGCCCTTGAGTATGTGAAGACCTTCGACGGCGTCGTCGCCCAGCACGCGCAGGAGCCCCGCCTCACCGAGGGCTCGCAGATGCACGAGGGACTCGTCTCCGCCGAGCCTCGGCCTGGCCGGCTGGCCCGCCGTCGCCGAAGAGTCGATCATCGCCCGTGACGTCTTGCTTGCGGAGCACGTCGGCTCCCGCGTCCACATCTGCCACCTCTCGACGGCCGGGTCCGTGGAGATCGTCCGCTGGGCCAAGTCCCGCGGCATCCAGGTCACCGCCGAGGCCATGCCGCACCACCTCCTGCTGACCGACGAGTCTGCTCGCGGATACGACCCCCGCTTCAAGGTCAACCCGCCGCTGCGCACCCAGAAAGACGTGGACGCCCTGCGCGCTGGCCTCGAGGACGGCACGATCGACATCGTCGCCACCGACCACGCCCCTCACCCGGACGAGGACAAGGACTGCGAGTGGGGCGCCGCCGCCTTCGGCATGATCGGCCTCGAGACCGCACTCGGCATCGTCCAGAAGACGATGGTCGACACCGGTCGCCTCACCTGGCGCGACGTGGCCCGCATCCTCAGCGAGGCGCCTGCGAGCATCGGCCGCGACGAGGCCCATGGCCGTCCGCTTGCCGTCGGCGAGCCCGCCAACATCACCCTTGTCGACCCGGCGGCCGCCTGGACCGTCGAGCCCCACGCGACCGACTCGCGCAGCAACAACTCTCCGTTCGGCGGCATCGAGCCTGCCCGGACGCACCGTCGCGACGTTCCTGCGTGGCACCCCCACCTACGTCGACGACCGATTCACCGCACTGACCGAAGGAGCCCCCGCGTGACCGACACGACCGCGCTGCTCGTCCTCGAGGACGGCCGCAGGCTTGAGGGCAAGGCCTACGGTGCCACCGGCCAGACCCTTGGCGAGATCGTCTTCAACACCGGCATGACCGGCTACCAGGAGACGCTCACCGACCCGAGCCTATCACCGCCAGATCGTCGTCATGACCGCGCCGCACATCGGCAACACCGGCGTGAACGACGAGGACGACGAGAGCCGCAGGATCTGGGTTGCGGGCTATGTGGTGCGCGACCCCGCACGCCGCCCCTCGAACTGGCGCTCGCAGCGGGGCCTCGAGGACGACCTCCGCGACCAGGGCATCGTCGGCATCTCGGGCCTCGACACCCGCCACTCACGCGGATTCTGCGCGAGGGCGTCATGCGCGCCGGCATCTTCTCCGGCGACGCGCTCGCTCCCGTCGCCGAACTCGTCGAGCGGGTCAAGGGCGCCGAGGCGATGGCCGGAGCCCACCTCGCCGACGACGCCTCGACCGACGAGCCGTACGTGGTCGAGCCCCCGCAGGCGTTGACACCATCGCCAACGTGGTCGCCGTCGACCTCGGCATCAAGGCCATGACGCCGCAGATGATGGCCGAGCGCGGCATCCGGGTCACCGTGGTGCCGTCGACCTACACCGCACAGCAGATCCTCGCCTCACAGCCCGACGGAGTCTTCTACTCCAACGGCCCAGGCGACCCCGCCGCCGCAGAGCGCTCCGTCGCGACGCTGCGCGAGATCCTCGACCAGAAGGTGCCCTTCTTCGGCATCTGCTTCGGCAACCAGTTGCTGGGCCGTGCCCTCGGCTACGGCACCTACAAGCTCCAGTTCGGTCACCGCGGCATCAACCAGCCCGTCATGGACCGCACCACCGGCAAGGTGGAAGTCACCGCCCACAACCACGGCTTCGCTGTCGACGCCCCGCTGGACGGTGAGAGCGACTCGCCCGCCGGCTACGGCCGCGTCAAGGTCAGCCACGTGTGTCTCAACGACGACGTGGTCGAGGGACTCGAGTGCATCGACCTGCCAGCCTTTTCGGTCCAGTACCACCCCGAGGCCGCCGCGGGTCCCCACGACGCCGCCTATCTCTTTGACCGTTTCGTCTCCGTCATGAAGGGGGAGCGCGCCTGATGCCTAAGCGCGACGACATCACCAGTCCTCGTCATCGGCTCCGGCCCGATCGTCATCGGTCAGGCCTGCGAGTTTGACTACTCCGGCACCCAGGCGTGCCGCGTCCTCAAGTCCGAGGGCGTGCGGGTCATCCTGCTGAACTCCAACCCGGCGACGATCATGACCGACCCCGAGTTCGCGGACGCCACCTACGTGGAGCCCATCACCACCGAGGTCATCGAAGCCATCATCGCGAAGGAGCGCCCCGACGCGCTGCTGCCGACGCTGGGCGGACAGACCGCCCTCAACGCCGCCATTGCGGCCGCGGAGGCAGGCATCCTCGACAAGTACGACGTCGAACTCATCGGCGCCAACCTCGAGGCGATCAACCTCGGCGAGAACCGCGAGGCTCTTCAAGGGCGTGGTCGAGCGCTGCGGTGCAGACTCCGCCAAGTCGGCCATCTGCCACACCATGGAGGAGTGCCTCGCCGCCGCCGAGGAACTGAACTACCCCGTGGTGGTCCGCCCGTCCTTCACCATGGGTGGCCTCGGCTCGGGCTTCGCGTGGAACGAAGAGGACCTGCGTCGCATCGCCGGCGCGGGCCTCCACTACTCGCCGACCACCGAGGTGCTCCTCGAGGAGTCCATCCTCGGCTGGAAGGAGTACGAACTCGAGCTCATGCGCGACCGCAACGACAACGTTGTGGTGGTGTGCTCCATCGAGAACGTGGACCCCGTGGGCGTGCACACCGGTGACTCGGTGACCGTGGCTCCCGCCATGACGCTGACGGACCGCGAGTACCAGCGCATGCGTGACGTCGGTATCGCGATCATCCGTGAGGTGGGCGTGGACACCGGTGGCTGCAACGTGCAGTTCGCCGTCGAGCCCGACACCGGCCGTCTGATCGTCATCGAGATGAACCCCCGTGTGTCCCGCTCGTCGGCGCTGGCCTCGAAGGCCACGGGCTTCCCGATCGCCAAGATCGCCGCCCGTCTCGCGCTGGGCTACACGCTCGACGAGATCCCCAACGACATCACTGGCTCGACCCCGGCGTCGTTCGAGCCCACCCTCGACTACGTGGTCGTCAAGGTGCCCCGCTTCGCGTTCGAGAAGTTCCCGGCCGCCGACCCGGTGCTCACCACCACCATGAAGTCCGTCGGCGAGGCCATGGCGATCGGCCGCAACTTCACCGAGGCACTCGGCAAGGCCCTGCGGTCCATCGACAAGCGTGCCGCCAACTTCCACTGGGAAGGCGAGGCTCCCGATGCCTCGACCGTCGCTGAGCCTGCTCGAGGCCATCACCCTTGGCACCGACCAGCGCTTCATCCAGGTCCAGCAGTTGCTGCGGGCCGTGCTCGCCGGCACCTGCACCGTCGAGCAGATCTTCGACGCCTCGAAGATCGACCCCTGGTTCTTGGACCAGATGCTCCTCATGAACGAGGTCGCCCTGGCGACCCAGGGCGCCGCGGCCCTCACCGCGGACGTGCTGCGTGAGGCCAAGCGTCACGGCCTCGCCGACACGCAGATTGCGCAGGCTCCGCGGAATCTCCGTGGAGGACGTCTTCGCCGCCAGGCGCGAGCCTGGGCGTCCAGCCGGTCTTCAAGACGGTCGACACCTGCGCCGCGGAGTTCGCAGCGACCACGCCGTATCACTACAGGCTCCTACGATGCCGAGACCGAGGTGGCGCCGCGCGAGCGCGAGGCCATCATCATCCTCGGTTCGGGCCCCAACCGCATCGGCCAGGGCATCGAGTTCGACTACTCCTGCGTGCACGCGGCGCTGTCCCTCAAGGACCGCTACGAGACCGTGATGGTGAACTGCAACCCCGAGACCGTCTCGACCGACTACGACACGGCCAACCGCCTGTACTTCGAACCCCTGACGTTCGAGGACGTCATGGCCGTGTACGAGGCAGAGAAGGCCGCCGGGCCGGTCAAGGGCATGTTCGTTCAGGCTCGGTGGGCAGACGCCCCTGTCGCTGGCACAGCGACTGGCCGATGCCGGTGTCCCGATCCTCGGCACGTCGCCCGAGGCGATCGACAACGCCGAGGACCGAGCCGCCTTTGGCCGCGTGCTCGAGTCAGCGGGAGTTCCCGCGCCCGACTACGGCACCGCACACGGCATCGACGAGGCCGTGGAGATCGCTGGCCGCATCGGCTACCCGGTGCTCGTGCGTCCCTCGTACGTGCTCGGTGGCCGCGGCATGGAGATCGTCTACTCCCGCGAGCAGCCTGCTCGACTACGGCACCCGCATGGACTCCGTGGGCGACCACGCGACCGATGCGCCCCTGTTGATCGACCGCTTCCTCGATGACGCCATCGAAATCGACGTGGACGCCCTCTACGACGGCGAGGAACTGTTCCTCGGCGGCGTCATGGAGCACATCGAAGAGGCGGGCATCCACTCGGGCGACTCCGCCTGCGTGTTGCCCCCGGTGACGCTGTCGAGCGCGGAGCCTCGCGCGCATTCGCACCTCCACCGAGGCTCTTGCCAAGGGCATCGGCGTGCGTGGCCTGATGAACGTCCAGTACGCGCTGGTGAGCGACGTCCTGTACGTCCTGGAGGCCAACCCGCGCGCCTCGCGCACGGTGCCGTTCGTGGCCAAGGCCACCGGCGTGCCCTTGGCCAAGGCGGCCTCGCTGCTCATGGCAGGCACGTCGATCGCTCGGCTCAAGGCCGATGGCGTGCTCCCCGAGAACGACGCCGTCACCATCGACATGAGCCAGCGCATCGCGGTCAAGGAGGCGGTGTTGCCCTTCAAGCGCTTCCGCACCCACGAGGGTTCCGTGGTCGATTCCGTGCTCGGCCCCGAGATGCGCTCGACGGGCGAGGTCATGGGCTTCGACGCCACGTTCCCGCTGGCCTTCGCCAAGTCGCAGGCCGCGGCCTTCGGCGGGCTCCCCACCTCGGGCAAGGCGTTCGTCTCGGTCGCTGACCGCGACAAGCGCGCGATCTCGTTCCCGGTGGCGCGTTTGCACCAGATGGGCTTCGAGATTCTCGCCACCGCAGGCACAGCGCAGGTGCTGGGCCGCTATGGGATTCCCACCACGATCGTGCGCAAGCACTCGGAGGGCCAGGGTCCGAACGGAGAGCCCACCATCGTGGACCTGATCTCTGCAGGCGACGTGCCGCTGGTGGTCAACACGCCCGAGGGTCAGGGCGCGCGCGCGGATGGGTACGAGATCCGCGCGGCCGCCACGGCGCACGACGCGGCCATCGTCACCACCACCCAGCAGGCGGCTGCTGCGGTCCAGGCGATCGAGGCTCGACGTCAGGGTCCGTTCGAGGTGTTGAGCCTCCAGGATGCGGCGCTGTAGGGGGACCTCGGTCCCCGTGCACGATGCGTCATCGCAGGTAGCATGGCAGTAGCGACAGGCGAGACCCTCGCCGGCAAGGAGAATCGGATGTCATTCGGCGCGCGCCTCGCGGCGGCCATGGAGCGGCACGGACCGTTGTGTGTGGGCGTTGACCCGCACGTGTCCCTGCTGACCCAATGGGGCCTGCCGGACACGCCCGATGGGCTCGCAGCCTTCTCGGATACGGTCGTCACGGGCGCCGCCGGGTCGGCCGCCGCGATCAAGCCGAACGCGGCGTTCTACGAGCGTCACGGTTCGCGCGGTATCGCGGTCCTTGAGCGGTTGCTCGCGGATGCCCGCGACGCCGATCTCCTCACGGTGATGGACGCCAAGCGTGGCGACATCGGCTCCACCATGGCGGGCTATGCGGACGCGTTCCTGCGTCCGGGATCGCCGTTGGAGGCCGATTCGCTCACCGTGTCGCCGTACCTCGGCTTCGGTTCGCTGAAGCCGGCCCTCGACCTCGCGGCTGAGACGGGCAAGGGCATCTTCGTGCTCGCGCTGACGTCGAACCCCGAGGGACACGACGTTCAGCACGCACGCACCGCCTCGGGGGAGGCGGTTGCCGCGGCCGTGGTGCGCCAGGCATCGGCCCTCAATGAGGGAGCGACGCCCATGGGAAATGTAGGCCTGGTGGTAGGGGCGACAGTGGGCTCGGCGGTGTCGGATCTCGGCATCGGCCTCGACGGTCTGAATGGACCGATCCTTGCGCCAGGAGTTGGCGCCCAGGGAGCCGGACCCGACGAGTTGGCCCAGGTATTCGGGAACTCCCGGAGCCGGGTGCTCGTCAATCAGTCGAGAGGTGTTCTCGCTGAGGGACCCTCCCTGGAAAGGCTGCGTGCCGCGGTTCATGAGGCTTCGGACGCAGCGCAGGCGGCCCTGGAGGGGTAATCCTCTGGGACCCGTTTCGTGGAAGGAATGAAAGTGGCAACACCTGAACTGACGGAGGAGCAGCGCGCAGCCTGCTCTGGTGAAAGCCACCGCGGTGCGCAGCGCGCGTCGCGTGTTTAAGGAAGAGCTTGCCCGTGGCGAGATGAGCCTCGAGCAGGCCATCGCGCGGGCCAAGGCGGATGAGGCGCTGGCCGGTATCCGCGTGCGTGACCTGCTGCAGTGCCTGCCGGGCATCGGCCCCAAGCGTGCCGAGACCGCCATGGAGGAGATCGGTATCTCCCAGGCACGTCGTATTCGTGGACTCGGAGCACACCAGGTCACCGCGCTGATCGAGCGCGAGGGTCGATGAGCCGTCTCGTGGTGCTTGCGGGCCCCACGGCCGTCGGGAAGGGCACTCTGGTGCGGGCGCTCAAGGAGCGCCACCCCGATGTTTGGCTGTCGGTGTCTGCCACCACGCGAGCCCCGCGGCCGGGGGAGACCGATGGAGTGGAGTATCACTTCGTGACCCCCGAGGCGTTCGACGACATGATCGACGACGGTGAGTTGCTGGAGTGGGCCACGGTCCACGGCACTCATCGGTACGGCACGCCGCGCGGTCCGGTCGACGAGCATCTCGCCGCCGGCGATCCGGCGTTGCTGGAGATCGACCTACAGGGCGCTCGTCTCGTCAAGGAGACGATGCCCGAGGCGCTGTTCGTGTTCATCGAGCCGCCGTCGTGGGACGAGTTGGTGCGCCGCCTCGTGGGCCGCGGCACCGAGACCGAGGCGGAGCGCGAGCGCCGTCTCGAGACCGCGCGTGAGGAACTCGCCGCCGTCAGCGAGTTCGATCGGGTCATCGTGAACGATGATCTTGACCGCGCCGTGGACGAGTTGGAAGCCCTCGTGAGGGACCCGCGCTAGACTGGTGCGCTGGACTGTGTACGTAGTAACAATTGTGAGGATGTGACCGTGGCTGGAACCGTCGCGAACCCCCAGGGAATCACCAACCCCCCGATCGACGAGGCTCCTCGAGAAGGTCGACTCCAAGTACGCGCTCGTGATCTACGGCGCCAAGCGTGCCCGTCAGATCAACTCGTACTACGAGGCCCTCGGCGAGGGTCACTTCGAGAACGTGGGCCCGCTCGTCGAGGCCGATTCCACCGACAAGCCGCTCTCGGTCGCGCTGCGCGAGATCAACGAGGGCAGCCTGCTCGAGCCTGGGCGACTCCGAGAAGTAAGCGACTCCCCGATGCGCGTCCTGCTGGGCGTCACCGGCGGCATCGCGGCCTATAAGGCCGCCCTGGTGCTGCGCCTCCTGAAGGAGGAGGGGCACGACGTGCGCGTCGCGCCCACCGCGGCATCGCTGAACTTTGTGGGACGCGCCACCTGGGAGGCGCTCTCTGGACATGCTGCACCGACGGACACGTTTGAGAACGTGCCGTCGGTGCAGCATGTCAGGCTCGGACAGCGGGCCGATGCGGTGATCGTGGCCCCCGCAACGGCCGACTTCCTCGCGCAGATGGCAGCGGGAAGGGCCACCGATCTCCTGGGCAATGCGCTGCTGGCGACCGAGGCTCCCGTGCTGGTGTGCCCGGCGATGCACACGGAGATGTGGAATGACCCCTCCGTGGTCGCGAACGTCGCGACGCTGCGCGCACGCGGTGTCACGGTGCTCGATCCCGCCGTGGGGCGCCTGACGGGGCCGGATTCCGGCCCGGGGCGGCTACCCGATCCCGAGGACATCGTCACCGCCTTCCACGCGATGGTTGACCCCGCACACGGTGCCTTCGCGGTGCCCACCGTCGGGACCTGGGGGGACTTGGACGGCGTGAACGTCGTCATCTCCGCGGGAGGCACACGTGAACCCATCGACGCCGTGCGCTACCTGGGCAATCGTTCCTCCGGCCAGCAGGGCTTCGCCCTCGCGGAGGCCGCCCGCGAGCGCGGCGCCACCGTCACCGTGGTCGCCGCGAACGTGTCCTTGCCGCTAGGCGAGGGCATCGCACGCGTGGATGTGGAGACCGCCGCCCAGGCTCGCGACCGCGGTGCGCGACGCCGCCGCAGAGGCGGACGTGATCATCATGGCCGCCGCCGTGGCCGACTACCACGTCGCCGAGGCATCGGCCACCAAGGCTCAAGAAGCGGGGAGATGCCGGGCTAACGCTGGAGTTGGTCCAGACCGAGGACGTCCTGGCGGGACTAGCGGCGCTCAGGCGCGAGGGCCAGGTGATCGTCGGCTTCGCGGCCGAGACGGGCGACGAGCACGGCTCCGTGCTGGAGCATGGCGCCGCCAAGGCGCGCCGCAAGGGCGCCGACCTCCTCGTGCTGAACGAGGTGGGGGAGTCCAAGGGCTTCGGCACGCCCACCAACGCCGTCGTCATGCTGGACGCGGAGGGCGAGCCCGTGGGCGAGGCGACGGGAACCAAACTTGCGGTCGCCCACGCGGTCCTCGACGCCATCGGGCGCTTGCGGTAATCGCACCCGCCTAGAGGCCTCCACCGACGCGGAGCACCGCGCCCGACGCATACGTTGCGTCGTCCGAGAGCAGCCACGCCACGGCGCCGACAATCTCGTCGGGCTCACCGGGCCGGCCCCACGGAATCGCAGACGCGACCTTGTCCGGCCGTTCCGGGTCCGCGTGGAAGTCGCTCCTGACCGTGCCGGGTTCGACGCAGGCAACCCGAATCCCGTCGGGCCCCAGTTCGCGGGCGAGGCCCTGAGCGAGCATCGCCACACCCGCCTTGGCGGCCGCGTAATGCACGTAGGTTCCGGGAGAACCCTGTTGGGTTGCCGCCGATCCGATGAGCACGATGCTCGCGTCTCGGCACAGGTAATCGAGTGCGGCACGGCAGGTCAGGACGGGACCGGTGAGATTGACCTCGATGTCACGCGCAAGGGCTCGAGGATCCTGATCGCGCAGGCTCCCGACCGCCGTCGCCGCACCCGCGTTCGCGATAACGCCGCGGAGGTCCCCATGGTCACTGGCCGCGGCGAAGAACTCCGCGAGAGCCTTCGGGACTCGTGATGTCGACACCACGCGCCCAGGCCTCACCGCCACCCGCACGGATCTCCGTCACTACGGCATCGGCCGCGGCTGCGTCGTGCCGGTAACCGACCATCACCGCCCAGCCTTCGCTAGCGGCGCGCAGGGCGATCGCACGCCCGATCCCGCGCGAAGCGCCGGTGACAGCAAGAACCCTGAGCGGCGTCGTCATGGCGATGATCGTCGCACAACTGGTCGTGGCGTCAGCGCCTGTCGTGCTCCAACAGATCGGTGACGAACGCGTACGCGGCGTCGCGTGCCCCCGGCCACTGCGACTCACGGGGACCGGCCACATTCACGAGCAGTTCGCGGCCGATGCCCTCGAGCCACGCGAACGCCTCCCCGGGAGAGTGGGGAGTCACCAGGCAGGGCCGGCGCAGTTCGGCTGCCGCGGACACTGCCCGCGCGGCTCCGGGGGAGCGCTCCGGATCACCGATCACCAGCGTGGCATGGGCATCGCGCACGTTGAGACGTGTCCGGATTTCTGGATCGTCCGACATCGTGGGCTTGAGGCCCGGGTAGTCGATCAACACCCCGGGGGCGTAGGGCTTGTCCTCCGCGGTTCCACCAGCGGGGCACCAGCCACCATGGACCACCTTCATGGCGATCGCTGCGTCGAGGGCTCCACGGTCCACGCCGGTCTGGCCGCCCGCGATCACTCTCGCGATGACGCCTCCGGTCCCGGTGACCTCGTCCGCCCTTGTCCCTCCACGCATGGTCACGAACCTAGTGGGACCAGGGGCGAAGGGGAATGGGTCGCAGGTCCCGAGGCGGCGGCGCATGCCGCCTGCCCCCGCTGAGCCACCCCGTCCAGGGCGACGCGGTGTCGGACAGCGACGCTAGGCTTGCGCGCATGACTGATCTGCGGCTTTTCACCTCCGAGTCCGTGACCGAGGGCCACCCTGACAAGGTGTGTGACCAGGTCTCTGACGCGATCCTGGACGCGATGCTCGCGCAGGACCCCGCCGCACGCGTGGCGGTGGAGACGATGGTGACGACCGGCCTCGTTCACGTCGCGGGCGAAGTCACCACCGAGGCGTACGTCGACATTCCCGGCACCATTCGCGACGTCGTGACCGGCATCGGCTACACGTCATCGAAGGCGGGATTCGACGGCGACTCGTGCGGCGTCTCGGTGTCGATTGGTGAGCAGAGCGCCGACATCTGGGCCGGCGTGGGGGCGGCCACCGACTCCGATGGTTCCGAGCCTTGGTGCGGGCGATCAGGGACTCATGTTCGGCTATGCCTGCACCGACACCCCGGAACTCATGCCACTGCCCATCGCGATGGCCCATCGGCTCACTCAGCGTCTCGCGGAGGTACGCAAGACCGGAGTTGTCACGGGGCTGCGACCCGATGGCAAGGCACAGGTGACCATCGGCTACGACGGCGAAACGGCTCGCACCGTCGACACCGTCGTGTTGTCCAGCCAGCACGACGAGACGTGGATCACCGACGACCTCCGTGAGGCGCTCGAGGAGGCTGTCATCGGCCACGTGCTCGCCGCGTACGACCTTGACTCCACCGGCCACCACAGCCTCATCAACCCCACCGGGCGCTTCGAGATCGGCGGCCCCAAGGGCGATGCGGGCCTCACGGGCAGGAAGATCATCGTCGACACCTATGGCGGCATGGCACGCCACGGTGGCGGCGCGTTCTCCGGCAAGGACCCCTCGAAGGTGGACCGCTCGGCCGCCTACGCGATGCGCTGGGTCGCCAAGAACGTGGTCGCCGCAGGACTCGCGGATCGTTGCGAGGTCCAGGTCGCCTACGCGATCGGTACGGCACGTCCCGTGGGCCTGTACGTTGAGACGTTCGGCACCGCGAAGGTGGATCCCGTCCGCATCGAGTCCGCCATCAAGGAGGTCTTCGACCTGCGGCCCACCGCGATCATCGACGCCCTCGACTTGCGCAGGCCCATCTATCGTTCGACGGCAGCCTACGGTCACTTCGGGCGCGAGCCTTCCCGACTTCACGTGGGAGCGCACCGACCGCGCGGAGGCGCTTGCCTCGGCGGCTCAGTAGGAGCGCGCATCATCGGGCCTCGGGCCGGCCGTGGTTGACGACCTCGGCGACGGCGACGCGCTCTTCGGGCTTCCCGGCCAGGGAAGTACGAAGGGGGCGTCCACGCGCGTGGGGACGGGCGCGGGAGCACGCTCTGGCGCACGTGCGGGTGCGCGCTCCCGCGCACAAGTAGGTGCGGCGACAGGGGAGGGCACTGCCACGGGACCCGTCGCTCGTGTGAGGGTCGACAGTCCGCTGCCGCATCTCGACAAGCCGCTGGACTACCTGATCCCGCCCAAGGCTCGTGGACACGGTGACCGTCGGCTCACGCGTACGGGTACCCATGGCGGGGACCCTGCGCTCCGCGGTCGTCACCGAGGTGGCTCCGGCCAGCGACTTCGACGGGAGACTCGCCTTGCTGTCCTCCGCGTCACACGTGCCCTCGTTCACACCCGAGGCGGTGCGCCTCGCCAGCGAGATTGCGCGCCGCTACGCGGGGTCGACGTGGGACGTCCTGCGACTCATGGCCCCACCGCGGGTCGCCGCGGTCGAACGACGTGACTGGGGCCCGCCGCCCCCCGACCCGGTCTACGCCGAGGCACTCGAGCGAGAAGTGCCCGACGAGGTAGGGCTGTCGGTGGACCCCGGCGACCGAGTCGTCTGGCAGGCGCTGCCGGAATCGCACCCGCGGACCTCGGTACCCGCCCGCGCCTTGGTTCAGGCGGCGCTCGCCGCGATCGGCGACCAAGCATCGGCCATCCTCGTGGTGCCCGATGCACGCGCCGTCGAGGCCGTCCTCGCCGAATGCGAGCGGCGCGGGCTGAGCCGCTGGACGGCGCGCTCTGGTGGACAGGTGGCCGTCCTCGACGCCGATCACGGCCCGAGTCAGCGCTTCGGTTCCTACCTTGCGGCGCTTCACGGCCACGCACGCATCGTGATCGGCACCAGACCGGCCGTCATGCAGCCGGTCCCCGCGCTCGCGCTCCTGGTGTTGTGGGACGAGGCGAACGGCGTCTACGAGGAACTTCACGCCCCGTACCCGCACGCCCGCACCATCGCGGCCATGCGCGCAGGCGATCGCGCTGCGGTCGTCATCGGCGGCTACGCGTGGGGAGCCGATGCCGTGGCGCTCGTGGAGCACGGCTGGGCCCGAGCGGACATGCCGTCCCGGGACACTGTGCGCGATGCGGTCCCCGCCATGGACATCCTGACCGCCGAGCGGCGCGACGCCGAGGGCCCCGGCGGCTGGCACTGGATGCCTGGCAGTGCGTGGCGAGCCCTCACGAAGGCCCGCGAGCGCGGCCCGGTCGCGATCATCGTGCCTCGTGCCGGTTATGTGCACGCTGCCGCCTGCGCCACGTGCGACGCGTGGGCGGTATGTCGGGTCTGCGAGTCGCCCTTGGCACTTCCCGCACGGGGCGCGGACCCCGTGTGCCTTGACGCCGGCCACCCGCAACCCGACTGGCATTGCCCCGAGTGTCACGGAGCGCGGCTCAAGCACCTGCGTCAGGGGATCGAACGTATCGCCGAGCAGGCGAGGCGCATGGCTCCCGAGGTGCCGCTCACGGTCTCGAGCGCCGGCACGGGCGTGGTCGCGGACCTCAGCGTGAGCGAGGGCATCGTGGTGGCCACGCCTGCGGCGCTTCCCGCCGTGGAAGGCGGCTACGCACACCTCGTGATCGTCGACGCGGGCGTCCCGGCACACGCCGGTCTCGGCGCCGAACTGCGGGCCGTGCGGTGGTGGCTGACGGCCGCCGCACTCGTCCGCAGCCGTGCGGACGGGGGAGCGGTGACCGTCGTGGGGGAGTTGCCCGACCTCACACGCCGGGCGCTCGCCACCTGGTCACCAGTCGAGGCGGCGTGCGAGGAGTTCGCCGAGCGCGCGCCGCTCGGTTTTCCGCCGCATCGGCGCCACGTGCTCCTGGTGGGCGACCAGTGGACCGTCGACGGCGCGCTTGGCGACGCCGGCGTGCGCGACGGACATGGCGGCGCGACGGTGATTCCGCGTCCGGACGGAGCCTCGGTGCTGCTGCCCCGTGGACGGGCGCAGCGGGTGGTGGACGCGCTGCGAGCACGCCAGCAGCAGGCTCTCGGCAGCCCGCGGCAAGGACAAGGCAGAACTCAGGCTCAAGGTCGACGGCGCGCTCGACCTCCCGCGCTAACACTCGCCATCGCACAGGCGCCTCTCGCCAGTCCCACATCCCCGCATGCCCACACCCGGCACCCCCATGCCCACGCCCCACCACCTGCCGCACAAGGCCACATTTGCGGCACTTCAGCGCCCAACGCGCCGCAAATGCGGCCATTTGCGACAGGGAAGGGAGAGGAGACGGGACGCCTACGATGGACGCATGCGCCTCATCTTCGCCGGAACTCCCGACGTCGCCGTGCCCGCGCTCGAGGCCATCGTCGCCTCGGAGCACGAGGTCGTGGCAGTGATCACCCAACCCGACGCACGCGGCAAGCGCGGCAAGCAGTTGCACGCGAGCCCCGTGAAGCAAGCCGCCGAACGTCACGGACTCCCGGTGCTCGACCCTGCCGATGCGCGCGACCCCGAGTTCATCGCGCAGGTGGCGGCGCTGGAGGCCGATGCCGCGGCAGTGGTCGCGTACGGCCAGATCCTTCGCCCCGCCCTGCTCGACGCGACTCGGCACGGCTGGGTCAACCTGCACTTTTCCATTCTGCCCGCATGGCGCGGCGCGGCTCCCGTTCAGCGATCGCTGATGGCCGGGGACGAGATCACGGGTGCCACGACGTTCCTGTTGGACAAGGGCATGGACACCGGCCCCGTCATCGGCACCATGACCGAGCGCATTCGCCCCGCCGACACCGCGGGCGACCTGCTCGATCGCCTCGCCGTCGCGGGCGCCCCGTTCTTGCTGCAGTCCATCGAGGCACTCGTCTCGGGCACGGCGGAGCCGCAGCCCCAACCCGCGGACGGCGTGAGTCACGCGGCGAAACTCAACCGCGATGACGCGTACGTGGCATGGGACCGCCCGAGCCACACCGTCGACCGCCAGGTCCGCGGGTGCACGCCCGCGCCCGGCGCGTGGACCACGCTGCCCGACGGCACGGTCGCGAAGGCGGGACCCGTCTCACCCGTCTCCGGCGGCCCCACGGGAACCCCGGGTCACGTGTTCGAGCGCGACGGGCGCGTGCTGGTGGCGACGGGATCGGACCCCGTGGTGCTCAGCACCATCGCCCCCGCGGGCAAGAAGCCCATGGAGGCCGCTGCGTGGTGGCGGGGCGCGCGCCTGCCCGAGACCGCCATCCTGGGAGAGGCATGAGCGAGCGACCTCAGCGGCGCCACCAGCCCCGCAGCGGTAGCGCCGACAGGCGACCGCCCCGCATCGACCCCGCTCGCCGTGCCGCCTACGACGTCGCCTTCGTGGTCGAGACTGAGGACGGCTACGCCAACCTCATCATGCCCGGCATCCTCAAGCAGCATCGGCTTACCGGGCGTGACGCGGGCTTCGCCACCGAACTCGCTTACGGTGCCCTGCGCGGCCGCGGCCTCTACGACGCGATCATCGCCGACGCCGCCAAGCGCCATGTCATCACCCTCGACGCCGAACTCGCCGTGGCCCTCCGTCTCGGAGTGCATCAGGCTCTTGCCATGCGCGTGCCGGCCCACGCCGCCGTCTCGGAGACGGTGGACCTGGTCCGCGCGGTGCACGGCCGCGGCGCCGGGCTTGCCAACGCGGTCATGCGTCGCGTCACCGAACGCGACCTCGATGCGTGGCTGGCACGCGTGGCGTCCGGCACGAGTCGCGAGTCCCTCGCGATCCGTCACTCGCACCCCGCCTGGGTCGTCGGCGAACTCGAGCACGCGCTGCGTCACGACGGCCGCCCGGGCGAACTCACGGCGCTCCTTGAGGCAGACAACGCCCCCGCGGCGGTGACCCTTGTGGCCCGTCCCGGCCTCGTCGAGCGTGAAGGCTCTCGCGCTTGAGGCAGGCGGGTCGCCTACGGTGTACTCGCCACTGGGCGTCACCCTTCCCGGCGGTGCGCCGGGCGAGATCGCCTCGGTCGCCGACGGCACTGCTGCGGTCCAGGACGAGGGCAGCCAACTCGCGGCACTCGCCCTTGTCCACGCCGATGCGGCACTGACGGCGCGCGCCCGCCCGGCCGATGCCGTCACTGGCTCCGTGATCGACCCCGGCGAGCGTTGGCTCGACATGTGTGCGGGCCCCGGCGGCAAGGCCGCCCTGCTGGCCGCGGCCGCGGCCGAGGGGATGGCCACCCTTGACGCGCTCGAACTCCATGACCACCGTGCGGATCTGGTGCGTCGCTCGCTCAAGGCGATCCCCGACGCCGTGGCGACCGTGCATCGTGCCGATGCCCGCACCTGGAGTCCGGCCGAGCCGTACGACCGCATCCTGCTGGACGCGCCGTGCACGGGTCTCGGCGCTCTGCGGCGGCGTCCCGAGGCGCGCTGGCGCCGCAGCATCGACGACCTTGACGACCTGGTGGACCTGCAGCACGCGTTGATCTCCCACGCGGGCAGCCTTCTCGCGCCCGGAGGGGTGCTTGCCTACGTGACGTGCTCGCCCGTGCTCGCCGAAACGCTGGACGTCGTGGAGGGGTCGGGCCTTGTCACCCTCGATACGCGCGTGGCCGTGGCATCGGCCACGGGAACGGAACCTGCCGACTGGGGGCGCGGCCCTCACGTTCAATTGTGGCCGCACGTGCACGGCACCGATGCGATGTTCATCCAGGCTCTTGACGCGGGCACATCCATGACCCCCAAGGCCACCTTGACCCCCGACCGGGTCGTTGAGGCCTACGACGGCGCCGAACCCCTGCGCACCCTCACACGGCTGCTCGGGCATCAGCGCGGCCGCGTCGCCGCCGCGACCGCCGCCTTCGTGGTGAAGCACTCTCCGGTGTGGGTGATGCCCCTGGTGACGGCGATGATCATCGACGCGGTGGTGGAGCATGCACCCTTGCGCGAACTCGTCATCGCCGGCGCCGTCATGGTGCTGGTGGTCGCCCAGAACTACCCGACGAGCCTCATCTACATTCGACAGTTGTCGATCGTGCTGCGCACGCTCGAGGCGTCGCTGCGCCTCGCCCTCACCCGTCGGCTTCAGGAATTGTCGATCGGGTACCACCGCCGCACGAGCGCGGGGACCCTGCAGGCGAAGGTCATTCGCGACGTCGAGCAGGTTGTCGAGGCGACCCGCCAGACCTTCGACACGGGGCTGGCGGCCGCGACGACCGTCGTGGGCGCGTTGGTCCTGACGGCGTTCCGGGTCCCGGAGTTCCTGCTCGTCTACCTCCTGGTGGTGCCGCTGGCCGCCACGCTTGTCCTCGTGACGCGCCGTGCCATGCGCAGCCGCAACGCTCAGTTCCGTTCCCGCATGGAGGAGATGTCGGTACGCGTCGCCGAGATGACGCATCTGATCCCCGTCACTCGCGCCCACGCCAGCGAGGACCAGGAGAACGCGCGCGTCGACGAGGCCGTCTCCCGCGTGCGGGTCGCCGGAATGGAACTCGACATCGTCAACGGACGTTTCGGGGCACTGTCCTGGATCGGCTTCCAGGTCATGTCCGTCCTGTGCCTCGTGGGTGCAGGTGTGCTCGCCTGGTATGGCATCTGGGGCATTACCGCGGGAGACGTGGTGCTGCTTTCCTCCTACTTCGCGCAGGCTCACCGCGTCGGTGACGGCGCTCGTGTCGGTCGCCCCCGTCATCGCCAAAGGCCTCGAGTCGGTGCGGTCCATCGGCGAGGTGTTGGGCGCGGACGAGGTCGAGCGCAACGATGGCAAGCCCACGATGGGGCGCCCGCGCGGACGCATCACGCTCGACAACCTCACCGTCCGGTACGACGACGGGGTCGCGGCCCTTGACGGCGTCAGCATCGACATCCCACCCGGGCAGACGGTCGCGTTCGTCGGTGCCTCGGGCTCGGGCAAGTCGACGCTCCTGAATGCCGTCATCGGCTTCCTTCCACCGCATTCGGGACGCGTCCTTGTCGACGGCGAAGACCTCGCCGCGGTGGACCTACGAAGGCTGGCGCAGTCACCTCGCGGTGGTCCCTCAGGACGCGCTGTTGTTCGCGGGCTCCGTGCGCGAGAACGTCACGTACGGGCGCGCGTCGGTCAGCGACGAGCAGGTGACCGCGGCGCTCAAGGACGCGCACGCGTGGGACTTCGTGGAAGACATGGGCGGGCTCGACGGTGCCATCGGGCAGTCCGGCACCCGATTGTCGGGTGGACAGCGCCAGCGCCTGACCATCGCGCGCGCCATGGTCCGTGACCCGGCGGTGCTCATCCTCGATGAGGCGACGTCGGCGCTCGACCCTTCGTCGGAACGCGCCGTGAAGGATGCGCTCGCACGGCTCATGCGGGGGCGCACCACGCTGGTGGTCGCTCACAGGCTGTCCACCATCGAGGCCGCCGACCGCATCGTGGTGCTATCGGAGGGTCACATCGTCGAGCAGGGCGACCACGCCGCGCTGATGGCCGCTGGCGGTGCTTACGCCGCGATGCAGCGACGGTCGTGAACCACTCCGGCTCCGCGCTTCCGGTGTTGACGGCCCCGCCCCGGACGTGACGGTGCCCCGCGGCTGCGTGGGCGGCCGCGGGGCACCGTCCATCGGCCTCGTGTCGCCGAGGCCATCGTCTCTAGGGTCGCGCTGAGAAGTGGCGGCGGACCACCTCGGCACCCGTCTTGCCATACATGCAGTAGTCGTCGTTACTGGGACCAGCCTCAGCGGGATAGAGGTTGGCGGGCCAGTCCCACAGGGCGACGCCGCGCACCCAGGGCGTGCCAAGCGTCGCGGTGAGCATCTCGTCGAGGTAGTCCGCCTGGGCCTGCTGGTCCGGGACGCCCACCATGTTCCAGTCGTTGGGACGCGCGGGCGAGGTGTCGCGGCTCGGGCAGCCTGCCTCGATAAAGAGGAACTCGCCGCCGTGACTCTCGACCACGGGCGCAATGCGGGCGAGGTGCTCCGGCCACGTGCCCGTGGGGTAATAGCCCGAGGCGCTGATCACGTCGACGGCGTCCCACCAGGTCAAGCGATCCTCCTGGTACTTGTCGCAGTTGTAGGTGACGGGGCCCGAGTAGACCTCACGCACGCGGGCGGCCAGCGCACGCCAGCGGTCCTCGCGGGCATCGGCTCGCACCATTTCACAGCCGATACAGAAGAGATCGGCACCGATCTCCTCGGCCAGCGCCGCGTGGTGCAGGATGTACGCCTCGTACTCGTCGAACCACTCGTCCCAGGTGGGCTCCCCGGGAACGTCCTGGTCGAAGAAGCCGATGTAGGCGCGCCAGGTTCCGTCCTTCACGTTGACCGTGGGCTTGAGGCATACGCGCAGCCCGAGTTCACGGGCATGGGCGGCTGCCTCACGAATCTCATCGTCGGTGACGAGGTCGGGGGAGTCCTGCCAGTGAATCGTGGTGGACTGCGCAGAATCCTGCAGTGCGGCGTAGGCGAGTACCACCCAGGTCGGGGCGACCTCGGTCATCGCCACCATGGACTGGCGTGCGGCGTCGGTGGTCCACGAGCCGCGCTCGCCCACCCATCCCCAGGTCATGGCATGGAACGGGCCGTCCGGCAGTCGGCGGTGATGAGCAGGCGGCACAGTCATGCGATCTTCCTTAATCGATTGAGTGCTCCTACCGTAGCCTGCGCGCCGAGGACGACCTCTATGGATAGGGTGGGGCCTGGCACATATCAGGGGGCATCGGGAAGGAAGGATCGGCATGGCTGGCCGTATTGGGCGAGGACGCCCGACGATCGCGCAGATCGCGCAGCGCACCGGCGTGTCCGCCGGCGCGGTGTCCTACGCGCTGAACGGCAGGCCGGGAGTCTCGGACGAGACACGCGCTCGCATTCTCGCTGTTGCCAAGGAGGCTCGGGTGGGCGCCTAGCGCCGCTGCGCGCGCCTTGCGCGGCGGTGGCACCGCGACCGTGGGCCTCGTCATTACTCGTGAGCCCGCCATGCTGGGTATCGAGCCGTTCTTCATGACCTTCGTGGCAGGTATCGAGGAAGTGCTTTCCGACCGCGGCTACGCGCTTCTGCTGCAGGTGACCCCAGATCCCGATCGTGAGGCCAAGACCTACCGCGAGTGGTGGTCGGCTAACCGTGTGGACGGCATCTTCCTCACGGACCTCGCGATCGACGACCCGCGGCTCGACATTCTCGAGGACATCGGCCTGCCCGCTGTCGTCGTCGGTGAGCCCGCCTACGCGCGCGACTTTGCCGCAGTCGGGTCGGACGATGCCGGGGCGGCGCGCGCCGCCATGCGGCGCATCGCCGAGCTGGGCCACCGGCGTGTCGCTCACGTGGCCGGCCCCGAGAGCCTTCGTTCACACCCGGGTGCGCTCCGCAGCCATGCTCGAGATCGGCGCGGAGCCTGGGTATGGACGTGGTGGCCGAGGTCAACACCGACTACTCGCTTCAGGCCGGTGTCACCGCGTGTGAGGACCTCCTTGCGCGGGACGAGCCGCCCACGGCGATCCTGTTCGACAATGACCTGACGGCCGTCGGTGCCGTCCGTGCCGCCACGGCGCGCGGCGTGCGCGTGCCCGATGACCTCTCGATTCTCGCGTGGGACGACTCGCCCCTGTGTCGCCTGTCGGACCCACCGCTCAGCGCGCTGCGGCGCGACATCCTCGCGTATGGCGAAGACGCCGCGCGGACGCTCCTGCGCCTCGTTGACGGCGACGGCGTCACGCAGAGCGTGCGCACCTCGACAGCCACCCTTGTCGAGCGCGGTTCGCTCGGACGCGCCCCGCGCGCCTAGGTCCGCCGCAGGTTCCTCAAGGACCACCCGAGGGCGACCGCGGGCCGTGCTGCGTCATGCCACCTTGCGTTGAGGTGGTGTCCTCCTAGCAGTCGCGTCGACTATCCCGCCAGGTCAATCTGCACCTCGCCGTCGCCCCATGAGCACAGGGGCCGCTCACGGTCGCCACCGACCGCAGTTCACGCTACTGTAACGATTAAGTAACACCATGGACTCAAGGGGTTCTGGCCGTTGCTGAAGCGTGACTTAATCGTTAAAGTTCCAAACGTCGCACTCGCGACCCGCCGCAGCGACGCTGCGGGCGACGAGCAAGAGAGGGAAAGATCAATGAAGATTCGCACCATGGCCGCCGCATTCGGCGTTGCCGGCCTGTCGCTGGGCCTCGCTGCATGTGGTTCGGACTCGGAACCCGAGTCGAGCAGCAGCACCAGCAACACCGCCGGCACGTCGGCTGAGGCTCAGGACATCTCCGGTGAGATCACCGTCCTGACCAACCGCACCGACATCGTCGACACGGTGTTCCAGGACTACAAGACCGAGTTCGAGGCCGTGTACCCCGACGTCGAGGTGACGTTCGAGGCCATCACGGACTACGAGGGCGAGGTCACCACCCGCATGAGCACCGCCGACTACGGCGACGTCCTCCTCATCCCCAACTCGGTCAAGGCTTCCGACCTCCCCGACTTCTTCGAGCCCCTGGGCACGGTCGAGGAGGCTCTCGAAGGAGTACCGCTTCATTTCGACCGAAATGAACTACGACGGCCAGTCCTACGGCATCGCCATCACCGGCAACGCCAACGGCATCGTCTACAACAAGGCCGTCTGGGAGGCAGCGGGCATCACCGACCTGCCCACCACCTCCGACGAGTTCATCGCGGACCTGCAGGCCATCGCCGACAACACCGAGGCGACCCCGCTGTACACGAACTACGCCGATGGCTGGCCCCTCACGCAGTGGGAGTCCAACCGTGGTGAGATCACCGCGAACCCCGACTACGTCAACGAGATGACGCAGACCGACGCCCCGTGGACCGAGGGCTCGGACCACTACGTCATGGACTCGCTCCTGTTCGACGCGGTTGCCGCCGGCCTCACCGAGACCGACCCGACCACGACCAACTGGGAGCAGTCGAAGTCGGACCTCGGCACCGGCAAGATCGGTGCGATGGTGCTCGGCTCGTGGGCCATCACCCAGATGCAGGACGCCGCTGACGACGCCGCGGACATCGGCTACATGCCGTTCCCCGCGCAGGTTGACGGCACCTTCCACTCGGTGACCTCGGGTGACTACAAGAATGCCATCAACGTGAACTCCGAGAACAAGGACGCCGCGCGCGCCTGGATCGAGTGGTTCGCTGACGAGTCCGGCTACGCCGCGAGCCAGGGTGGCATCTCGCCCCGCCTCGACGGTCCGACCCCCGACACCCTGGCGGACTTTGAGGCCGCAGGCGTCGAGTACATCGAGCCTGAACCCGGCCCCCGCTGGCCAGGAGAGCCTAGTGAACGACATCGACACCGCCTCGGAGATCGGCCTGTGGAGCGCCGACTACCGTCAGCGCATCGTCGACGCCGCTCGTGGCGCCCGTGACGAGTCCAAGGAGGACATCTTCGCGGACCTGAACGCCAAGTGGGCCGCTGGCCGCGCGGACGTCGCCGCAGGCTAACCCAGCACCAAGCCGTGTGTGCCCCCGGGATCTCCCCGGGGGCACACACGGACCCCAGCGAGGCAAAGCAGCCCGCGAACAACCGGAGCACGCATGTCATCCTTCACCTCACCCGTACGCCCTCGCGCCATTCAGGCGTGGCGTGAACGGCCCCGCAGCAAGAAGCCGCTGACGCAGCGGATCACGCCGTGGCTGTTCCTGATCGTCCCCCTCGCATTGCTCGCCACGTTCACGTTCATCCCCGTGGTGAACATGTTCTGGTACTCCCTGACCGAGTGGAACGGCATCTCCAAGGACAAGACGTGGCTGGGGTTCGAGAACTACATCGAGGCTCTTCACCCGTCCCGAACTGTTCCGGGTGTTCTTCGTCTCGCTGTACTACTTCTTTGCGTCGTTCATCCACTGGGACTCGCGCTGTACTTCGCGACCATCCTGTCGTTTAGCACGCGGTTCAGGAACCTCTTCAAGGGCATCCTGTTCTTCCCGTACCTCATCAACGGTGTCGCCATCGGCTTCACGTTCCTGTACTTCTTCCGCCCCGGTGGCACCCTGGACGCCACGCTCGCCTACTTCGGGCTCGAGCAGTTCCAGCAGGCTGTGGCTCGGCGATCCGGACATCATCAACTTCTCGCTCGCGGGCACGTCCGTGTGGCGGTACATGGGTCTCAACTTCGTGCTGTTTCTTGGCGCGATCCAGTCGATCGACCCCACGCTCTACGAGGCAGCAGGCCTCGACGGAGCGGACAAGTGGCAGCAGTTCCGCCACATCATCCTGCCGTCCATTCGCCCCGTGGTGAGCCTCACGTTCATCCTCGCAATCTCCGGCTCCCTCTCGGTCTTCGAGATTCCCTACGTCATGACAGGCGGAGCAAACGGCTCCGAAACCTTCGTGATTCAAACCATTGACTATGCGTTCGAGTAAGAAAGACAGGCCTCGCATCGGCCATGGCGGTGGTCCTCCTCGCCATCGTGCTCATCGTGACCGTCATTCAACGCCGCCTCGTGCCTGAAGAGAAGGGCAACTGACATGAAGCACGCTGTCTTCTCAGGCTTCAAATACACGACCCTGGTGGTCGGATCCATCGTCACGCTGCTGCCGCTCGTGACCATCTTCCTCGCGTCCTTCAAGACCGGCCGCGAGGCTCGCCGACACGGGCCCCTTCGCCCTGCCCTCCGAGTGGACCTTCGATAACTACGTCACCGCGTGGACCGACGGCAAGATGCTCCAGGGCTTCCTCAACACCGGGATCATCCTGATCGTGGCCATCACCGGAACGGTGATCATCGGCGCGATGACCGCCTTCGCGATTGACCGCTTCGACTTCCGCGGCCGCAAGATCGTGCTCGGCGCCTTCCTGCTGGCGGTGCTCGTCCCCGCCGTGACGACACAGGTGGCGACGTTCCAGGTGGTCAACGCGCTCGGGCTCTACAACACCCGCTGGGCCGCGATCGTGCTGTTCCTCGGCACCGACATCATCTCCATCTACATCTTCCTGCAGTTCATCAGGGCGATTCCGAAGGAGCTCGACGAGGCCGCACGCCTCGAGGGAGCCGGCAACCTGCGCATCTTCTGGCAGGTGATCTTCCCGCTGCTTAAGCCCGCCATCGCTACGGTGGTGATCATCAAGGGCTTCGCCGCGTACAACGAGTTCTACATTCCCTTCCTTTACATGCCCTCCAGCGACCTCGGCACCGTGTCGACCTCGCTGTTCCGCTTCTCGTCCGGCCCGCTGGGCGCTCAGTGGCAGATCGTGGCAGCCGGTGTGGTCATCGCGATCATTCCGACCGTCATCATCTTCCTTTCGATGCAGCGCTACATCTACGCCGGCATGACCCAGGGAGCCACCAAGTGACCGCCCGCCAGGCGACCCGTACCCCGCAGACCCGCTGGACCCTCGACCTCACGCACGCAGCGCCATCGGCGCCGGGCTCCGTGATCGATGCCCTCACCGGGGGCATCGGCGTGGCCGTGCCTGGTTCTGTGCTGGGTGCGCTCATCGAGCGTGGCCTCGCCACCGACGTCACCGTCGATGGCCACGAGGCTGACGTGGAGTGGGCCGCCCAGTCCACCTGGATGTACCGCACTGAGGTCGCGCGCACCGGTGCCGGTGCCGACGTGACGCTCGTGCTCGAAGGTGTCGACACCTTCGGCACCGTGCGGGTTGATGGCGTCGAGGTGCTCACGACGGACGACATGTTCCACGCGTGGCGGGTACCGCTCGGCGTGGACAACGCTCCTGGCGCCTGGAACGTCGAGATCGAGCTCGCGCCGGCCGAGGCCGTGGCGCGCGAGAACCAGGCGGTGAACCCTCTGCCGCGTGCCGACATGTACGAGATTCCGTACAACCAGGTCCGCAAGATGGCCTGCTCGTTTGGCTGGGACTGGGGCCCCACCACCATCACCGCCGGACTGTTCCGTGCCGCTGTCGTGGAGCGTACGCCCGTGGCACGTCTGAGCGGCGTGCGACTGAGCGCCCTGTGGGAGGGCGGCGCGCGCCTGACGGGCGCCGTCGAGATCGCGGGCGAAGCGTCGTCCGTGCTGGTGTGCGTCCTCGACGGCGACGACGAGCCTGATCCAGGAGCGCGTCGCCGTGACGGAGGGTGTCGCGTCCATCGACGCCGCCGTTGCTGAGGCACGGCGTTGGGACGTCGTCGGCAGGGGAGAGCAGGCGCTGTACGACGTCGAGCTCACGCTGCTCGATGCTGCCGGTGAGGCGCTCGATCTGGTCACGCGTCGCGTCGGCTTCCGCTCTGTCGCGGTCGTTCAGGAGCCCGATGACGCGGGTACGTCGTTCGAGATCCACGTCAACGGCTCGCGGGTCTGGGCCCGAGGGTTCAACTGGATTCCCGCGGACGTCCTGCCGGAGCGCATCGAGCGCTCGCACCTGCGCCACCTCATCGAGGAGGCCGTTGCCACCGGCGCGAACATGTTGCGCGTCTGGGGCGGCGGAGTGGTCGAGTCCGACGACTTCTATGACCTGTGCGACGAGCCTGGGCGTGATGGTCTGGCAGGACTTCTCGTTCGCCTGCGCCGCCTACGCCGAAGACGAGCACCAGGCTCGACTCGGTGCGCCGCGAAGTGGCCGATGCCGTGGGTCGCGTGGGTCACCGCGCGTCGCTCGTGCTCTGGTGCGGCTGCAACGAGAACCTGTGGGGCTACGAGGACTGGGGCTGGAAGGAGGCCCTCGGCCCCGACGGTGCCTGGGGCGAGCACCTGTATTACGAGGTGATCCCCGAGGGCCTCGCCGTCCTCGATCCGCACCGTCCGTACATTCCCGGATCGCCGTTCTCGCCTGACCGCAGCGTGCACCCGAACGACCAGACGCAGGGCCCCACGCACCATTGGGACACCTGGAACCAGGCTCGACTACACCGTGTTCGAGGAGAAGCGTTCCCGCTTCGCCGCGGAGTTTGGCTGGCAGGCACCTGCCGCATGGCCCACCCTCGCGCGCGGCGTGGGTGGCAGCCCCGACGGTCCTACCGACCCCGCTGTGCACCGCCTGCAGAAGCACCCCGAGGGCATGGCTGCGCTCGCGCGCGGCATCGGCGACCACGTTCCGCACCTTCCCACGGATGGCAAGGGCTGGTACTTCACGACTCACCATGCAGGCGCGCGCGATTCTCGCGGCAATCGGCCGTTTCCGCTCGCTTCACGACACCTGCTCGGGTGCCTTGTGGTGGCAGGCTCGATGACTGCTGGCCCGCCCTGTCGTGGGCGGTGCTCGACGTCGCGGGCAAGCGCAAGGCTCGGCTGGCATGCGTCGGCGCAGGTGATGGCGCCCCGCGCCGTGATCATCACTGCCGATGGCACGGCCACGGGATTGACGCTCGTCAACGACCTGCCCGAGGCCTGGGTGGCACCGCTGACGGTACGCGTGGTGGATGAGGCGGGCTCGGTGCTGGTGGAAGACCACCGCGACGTGACGGTTCCCTCCGACGGGCACTGGGTCATCGAGCCCTCGAGCATTCCCGCTGGCGCTGCGGCCGTCGTGGTCGACGCCGGCGGAGTGCGCGGTACACGCTGGATCGTTCCCGACCTTGAGTTGTCGCACCCGACTGCACGCATCGAGTTGTCCGATGTCCGCGTTGACGGCGAAGTCGCCACCCTGCGTTTCACCGCGGTGACGCTGGTACGTGACCTGGTCCTGCTTGCGGAGGTCGACGAGGCGCTGGCCGATGCCACGATCACCGGACAGCTGTGACGCTGCTGCCGGGGGAGACCCACGAGGCCACGGTACGTGCCGCTGCGGTCGCCGACATCGCTCCTGAGCGCTGGGCGTCGCACGTCGTCGCCGGGACGTCGGTGGACGTGGCCGTCGCGGAGTTTGCCCGATGACGGCAGGGGACGCGGGCTACCGGGCCGCTCAGCGGGCCGACCTCCTGCGCTTCGTCGCTGCCGCCCGTGTCGACGATGGCTTCGGCTGGGCGCAGACGACGACTGGCGTCGATGCCTCGCGTGGCACGCAGTTGTGGATCACGTGCCGGATGACGCATGTGGCGTCGCTCGGCGTGCTCGCGGGTGAGGCTCCTCGATCTGACGGTCCCAGCCTGGACGATCTGCGCGCCCTCGCGGCGCACGGCGTGGAGGCGCTGACCGGGCCGCTCCAGGACGCGGTCAACGGCGGCTGGTACGCACGCCTCGATGACGGCAAGGCAACGGACACCGCCAAGCAGGCGTACGGCCATGCGTTTGTGATCCTTGCGGCGTCCTCTGCGGTGGCGGCGGGTATCGAGGGTGCCGAGGCGCTGCTGTCCAACGCGCTCGCCGTCTCGGAGACCCGCTTCTGGGACGAGCCCGAAGGCCTCTCTCTCGAGGAGTGGAACGCGGACTGGACCACGCTCGACACCTATCGCGGCGTCAACGCCAACATGCACACCGTCGAGGCGTACCTCGCCGCGGGCGACATCACGCACGACCACCGGTGGCACGAGCGCGCGGGCCGTATCGGTGCCCGCGTCGCGCAATGGGCAGCGGCGAACGAGTGGCGCATCCCCGAGCACTTTGACGAGCACTGGAACCCGATGCTCGAACACCACCGCGACAAGCCTGCGGATCCGTTCCGCCCCTACGGCGCGACGGTCGGTCACGGGCTCGAGTGGGCTCGGCTACTCCTTGCCAGCGATGCCACGCTCGGCCGCTCGGCGCCCGAGGGCCTCGTTGACGCCGCACGTGCTCTGTACGCCACCGCGGTCGCGGACGGCTGGGCTCGTGACGGCGCTGACGGATTCGTGTACACCACGGACTGGCGGGGAGAGCCCGTGGTCCGCGAGCGCATGCACTGGGTGGCCGCCGAGGCCATCGGGGCCGCTCAGGCCTTGTTCGCCATCACGGGCGAGGCGCGCTACAGCGCCGACCTGTCGCGCTGGTGGGCCTACGTTGACTCGTTCCTCGTTGACCACCGAGGCGGCTCGTGGCATCACGAGCCGACGCTCACAACGTGCCTGCCGGCACGGTGTGGCCGGGCAAGCCTGATGCGTACCACGCCTACCAGGCGGCACTCATTCAGGACCTGCCACTCGTCCCGTCATTCGCTGCGGCGCTCGTCGCCGTCGGAGGCCTCTCATGAGTTCGCGGACCGTTGTCATCGGAGAGAGCGTGCTCGACGTTGTCGAGGCGCGCTCGGGAGTGCGTAGCGAGCACGCGGGAGGAAGCCCGGCCAACGTCGCCGTGGGCCTCGCGCGGCTCCAGCAGAGCACAACGTTCATCACGCAGTTGGCCCGTGACCACGGCGGCCGGCTCATCCTCGATCACCTCTCGGCCTCCGGGGTGCGCACCATCGCCGCCCCTGTGGAACGCACGCCGTCGGCGCGCGCCGTGATTCAGGAAGACGGTGCGGCGGAGTACGACTTCGACATCGCGTGGACCCTTAGCGGTGATCACCTGGCAGAGATCGATGCGGCCGCGCACGTCCACGCCGGGTCGATCGCGTCTCATATCGCGCCTGGGGCCGATGCCGTCGTGGCACTGCTCGCGCGTGCGCGCCGCCGTGGCACGGTGAGCCTACGACCCCAACGTCCGTCCCAGCCTTGCCGGCGAGCGCGACGAAGTGGTGTCGCGGACCGAGTCGTGCATCGGCCTCGCGGACGTGGTCAAGGCCAGCGATGAGGACATCGCCTGGCTCTACCCAGACCTCAGCCTCGAGGAGGTGCTTGCGCACTGGGGCAGGCTCGGGGCAAAGGTCTGCGTGGCGACGCTTGGCGCGGAGGGTTCCCTTGCCGCGATCGGCGGCGAGACCGTGCGCGTGGAGCCCATCCGCGTGGACGTGGTCGACACCGTCGGCGCCGGTGACTCCTTTATGTCGGCGCTGATCGACGGGATGTTGCGCTCCGGACTGCTCGGCCTCGACGCCCGTGCCACGCTCGCCGAGGCAAGCGTTGATCAGATCGCCTCGACCGTCCGTCGCGCCGCACGCGCCGCGGCAATAACCGTGTCGCGTGCGGGAGCGAACCCGCCTCACGTGCGCGAGGCTCGGCAAGGTGGCGGGCGAGTCTCCGATCGGAGACTGAGACGGCCCCGGCTCCACTACGCTCGAGCCATGGGTATGCAGATCGCCCCGTCCATCCTGTCCGCCGACTTCGCGAACCTCGAGTCCGAGATCGTCAAGGTCGATACCGCCGACTGGTTGCACGTTGACGTCATGGACGGTCACTTTGTGCCCAACCTGACGCTCGGCCTGCCGGTGGTGGAGCGCATCGCCGAGGTGTCGCCGATGCCCATCGACGCACACCTGATGATCGAGAACCCCGATCACTGGGCTCCGCGTTACGCGGAGGCCGGTGCCGCATCGGTGACGTTCCACTACGAGGCGGCGAAGGATCCGCGGGCCATCGCTCGCGACCTTCGCCGGCTCGGCGCTCGTGCCTCGGTCGCCCTCAAGCCGGGAACGCCCGTCGACGTCATCCTGGACGACCTGGTCGAGTTCGACATGGTGCTGGTGATGACGGTCGAGCCGGGATTCGGGGGCAGGCCTTCATGCCGGACATGATGTCCAAGGTTTCAACTCTCCGCCACGCCTCGGATGCCGCAGGTAGCCATCTGTGGATCCAGACCGACGGAGGAATCGCGCGCGACACGATTGAGACCGTGGCGAGGGCGGGTGGCGACGTCTTCGTCGCGGGCTCGGCCGTCTACGGTGCCGCGGATCCGGCGGCCGAGGTCAACGCCCTGCGCGACCTCGCGGCGGCGGCGCGTGCCTGACATGACCGTCGCACACGACTCGGATGGTCGCGAGACGCTGACCGACGCCCAGGCCATGGACCTCGCCGTCGTGCTGGCGGGCAACGGCCCCGCCTACGGTCCCAACCCGCGCGTGGGCTGCGTCATCACCGGTGCGGAAGGCATCGTCCTCGGGCAGGGCTGGCACCGCGGCGCTGGCACCGCGCATGCCGAGGTCGCCGCGCTGGCCGATGCCCGCGAACGCGGCAACGACGTGTCGGGGGCCACGGCGCATGTCACCCTCGAGCCGTGCAACCACACGGGCCGCACGGGACCGTGCGTGGACGCGCTGACGAATGCTGGCATCGGCCAGGTGCGCTTCGCCGTCGCCGACCCCGGCGATGCGTCGGCCCGCGGCGCGAACACGCTGAACGCGCGTGGCATCGCGGCAACGTTGACTCCCCACGGGGGAGCCCTGGCCCTGACGGCGCGCTGGCGCAAGGCGATGGAGCGCGGGCGTCCCTATGTCATTGCGAAGTGGGCCGCCACGCTCGACGGGCGCATGGCCGCGGCGGACGGCACGAGCCTTGGATCACCGGCGACGACGCGCGCGAACACGCCCATCAGGTCCGTGGCACCGTCGATGCGATCGCCGTCGGTACCGGCACCGTCGCCACCGACAATCCTTCGCTCTCGGCACGCCCCGGTGGACAGGAGCAGGGACACCAGCCGTTGCGCGTCGTGGTCGGCACGCGTGAGACCGAATGCAGTGCGGTCTGGCGCGACGAGAACGCCGTCGCCGTGGCGAGCCATGACCCCCGCGAGGTTCTCGACCTGCTGTGGAGCCGCGAGGCGCGCTCCCTTGTCGTCGAGGGAGGCCCTACACTTCTCAGCGCCTTCCTTCGCGCAGGCCTGGTTGACGAGATTCATGTGTACATCGCGCCTGCACTGCTTGGCGCGGGTCCCAGCGCGGTGTCCGATCTGGGAATCGGCACCATGGCGGATGCGTTGAGAGGGCAGGACGTGACCGTGACGCGCCTCGGCGTCGACACACTCGTCATCGCTCACCTTGATGGAGGAATCTGATGTTCACCGGCATCGTCGAGACGGTCGGCACGGTTGAGGCCGTGACCGCCACGGGATCGACGGCACGCTCACCATTCGCGCGTCCCTTGACGGCGACTACGTTCACGGCGAGTCCATCGCGGTCAACGGCGTCTGTCTCACCGTCGCGGCCTCCGATGGCGAGTCCTGGACCGCGGACGTGATGCGCATCACGCTCGACACCACCGCGTTGTCCGGCATCGCCGTCGGCGACCGTGTGAACCTTGAGCGCGCGCTGCGCGCCGATGCCCGCCTCGGCGGTCACATGCTGCTCGGCCACGTCGATGGCACCGCCACGCTGGTAGCGGTCGACGCTCAGGAGGAGTGGACTGACCTGACCTTCGACATTCCCGCCGACCTGGAGCGCTACGTGGTCCGCAAGGGCTCGATCGCCCTCAACGGCACGTCGCTCACGGTCGCGGAACTCGAGGGCACGCGTGTCACGGTCTCCTTGATCCCCACCACGCTTGAGGAGACCACGTTTGGCTCGCTCGCCGTGGGCGACACCGCCAACGTCGAGGTCGACGTCATCGGTAAGTACGTCGAGAAGATGCTGGGGGAGCGGGCATGACCGCCGCCACTGACGAGGTGACCGCGCGCGTCGAGCGCGCCCTCCAGGACCTTCGCGACGGCAAACCTGTGCTGGTCGCTGATTCGCACCACCGCGAGAACGAGGCCGACTTCATCATGGCCGCCCAGACCTCCACCGTGGAGTGGATCGCCTGGGGCATCCGCCACTCGTCGGGCTACCTGTGCGCGCCGATGCCGGGGCCGAAGGCCGACGCCCTCAACCTCCCGCTCATGGTCCCCGACAGCCAGGACCCGCGCCGCACCGCCTACACCGTGTCGGTCGATGCGGCTTCTGGGGTGACCACCGGCATCTCCGCCGCCGACCGCCACCGCACGCTCCAAGTGTTGGCCTCGCCGGAGGCCTGCCCCGACGACGTCATTCGTCCCGGCCACGTGCTGCCGCTGCGAGCCGTCGCAGGGGGAGTGCTTCACCGCCCCGGTCACACCGAGGCGGCGGTGGACCTGTGCCGCCTCGCGGGCCTCGAGCCCGTGGGTGTCATCGCCGAAATGGTCAACGACGACGGCACGATGATGCGTTACGGCGACGCCACCGCGCTCGCCGAGCGTGAGGGCCTCGTCTTCATGACGATCGAGGAACTCATCGCCTTCCGCAGGGATCAGGGCGACGAGCCGATTGCCGTGGAGCCTGCCCCGCACCGCGTGGTCGCGCTCGGCGAAGCACGCCTGCCCACCCGGCACGGCGTCGTCACCATTCGTGGGTACCGTGACGCGCGCACGGGCGAGGAGCACGTGGCACTCACCGCACCCGTTCCCGGAGATGGACTGCCCGTGGTGCGCGTGCACTCCGAGTGCCTGACCGGCGATGCCTTCGGTTCGCTGCGCTGCGACTGTGGCCCACGCCTGGACGCCGCCATCGCCAGGGTGGCCGCCGAGGGTGGCGCCGTCGTCTACCTGCGTGGACACGAGGGACGCGGCATCGGCATCGTCGCCAAGATCCAGGCCTACCACCTGCAGGATCAGGGCCGCGACACGGTGGATGCCAACACGGAACTGGGACTGCCGGTCGACCGTCGCGAGTACGGCGCCGCGGCGGCCATTCTCACCGAACTGGGGCTCACCGAGGTGCGCCTCATGACGAACAACCCTGCCAAGGTCGAGGCCATGCGCGCGTCGGGCATCAGCGTGTCCGAGCGCGTTCCTCACCACTACGGCGAACACCCCGAGAACGCCCAGTACTTGCTCACCAAGGTCGAGCGCATGGGACACCTGCTAGGAGACAACGCATGAGTGGAGACGGCGCACCCGCGCTTGAGGTCGATGGCCGCGGCCTGAAGGTCGAGATCGTCGCGAGCCTGTGGCACACCGACGTGATGAATGGCCTCGTCAACGGTGCCGTGCGTGCCGCCCAGGCCGCTGGTGCGGAGTATCGCGTCACCCGTGTCGCCGGGGCCTTCGAGCCGACCGTCGTCGCCGAGCACCTGGCCCGCAAGGGCGCCGATGCGATCGTCGCCCTCGGCGTGGTGGTGCAGGGAGAGACGCCGCACTTCGAGTACGTGTGCGCCTCCGCGACCGACGGCCTCACGGACGTGGCGCGCAACCACGCCGTTCCCGTAGGATTTGGCCTCCTGACCGTCGACGACGTGCAACAGGCACTGGACCGCGCCGGCCTCGAGGACTCCAAGGAGGACAAGGGCGCCGAGGCGGTCGAGGCTGCTCTGTCCACGGCGCTTCTCCTGCGCGCGCTCTAGTCACGCGCGCCGTGCCCGGGCGCGCGATTGCGCCGCCCCGCCGCGTCCCCACTAGGCTGGCGGCGTGAAGACGTTCGAGAGCCTGTTTGAGGAGTTGCAGCGTCGCGCGGAGGAGCGTCCGGAGGGATCCGGCACCGTGGCGATGCTCGACAAGGGAGTCCACGCGATCGGCAAGAAGCTGGTCGAGGAGGCTGCCGAGTCCTGGATGGCGTGCGAGCATCAAAGCGACGAGGAGGCGGCGGAGGAACTCTCTCGCCTGCTCTACTGGGCCCAGGTGATGATGGTCGCCAAGGGCATTTCGCTGGACGACGTCTACAAGAATCTTTGAGGTATCGAAGTGCTGCGCATTGCTGTCCCCAATAAGGGATCACTGTCCGAACCCGCCTGCCAGTTGCTGAAGGAGGCCGGCTACAAGCAGCGCCGCGACTCCCGCGAACTGGTACTGCACGACGCCCGCAACGACGTGGAGTTCTTCTTCCTGCGTCCCAGGGACGTCGCGGTCTACGTGGGCTCGGGCACCGTCGACGCGGGCATCACGGGCCGCGACCTGCTTCTGGATTCTGGTGCGGAGGCCGTCGAGCACCTGGAGCTCGGCTTTGGTGGCTCGACGTTCCGCTACGCGGCTCCCGCGGGCGACATCACCGATATCCAGCAGGCGCAAGGCAGGCGAGTGGCCACGAGCCTACCCGCGCCTGGTCAAGCACCACCTGAAGTCCTTCGGTGTCGAGTCCAAGGTGGTGCGCCTCGACGGCGCCGTCGAGTCATCGGTGCGCCTGGGTGTGGCCGATGCGGTGGCGGACGTGGTCTCGACCGGCACCACGCTGCGGGCCGCCGGCCTGGAGATCTTCGGGGACCCCATCCTGAAGTCCGAAGCCATCTTGATCCGCCGCGCGGACGCCGCCGAGGAAGACATTGCGGTCCTCACCGGGCGTCTTCGAGGCGTGCTGATGGCGCGTCAGTTCGTGCTCGTCGACTACGACGTCCCCAACGCACACCTGGAAGCCTCGATCGCGGTCAACCCCGGTATGGAGGCTCCGACGGTGACGCCCCTGCACGGCAAGGACTGGCACGCGGTGCGCGTCATGGTTCCCCGTACCGAGATGAACCAGATCATGGACAAGCCTGTACGCAGCAGGCGCGCGCGCGATCCTCGCGACCGAGTTGCTGGCGGTGCGCGTCTAGATGGCCATCTCCGCCGAGGAGCGGCTCCTGGGGCTCATCATCGCGCTCATGCATGCGCGCACGCGGATGACGAAGGACGAGATCCGTGCCTCGGTGGACGGCTACGAGAAGGCCGACCCTGCGTGGGATGGGGCAGAACGAGCACGCCGTGACGCCGCGTTTGAGCGGATGTTCGAGCGTGACAAGGACAAGGCTCAGGCGGCTTGGCGTCCCCGTCGTCACCGTGCGGCACCAGGCGTATGGCGACGACATCGGGTACCGCATCGACCCGTCGCAGGCACGCCTGCCCGCGCTCGACTTCACGCCCGCCGAGCGTGCCGTGTTGAGCCTTGCCGCCGACTATTGGCATGGTGTCACGCTCGGCGAGGACGCCAGCCACGCGCTCATCAAGGCGGCCTCCGGATCGGCGCACGCCGCGGCCGAGGCGCTTCCGTTTGCCGCGCTGTCCACCCGGTTGACCGATGCGACGGCCCAGTTGGTGGAGGCCATCCAGGCTCGCCAGGAGGTCGCCTTCGAGTACGCCTCGGCGTCATCGGGCACGGCGCGACGCCGCGTGCAGCCATGGCGCGTGCGTCTCAGCGGGGGAGCGGAGTACCTCATCGGTTACGACGTTGACCGCGATGCCCCGCGGACGTATCGCCTGTCGCGGGTCGCCGGCCCGGTCAAGGCCGTGGGGGACCAGGGAGCGTTCGACGTCCCCGAATCGATCGACGCGTCGCTCATGCCATCAGGCACACCAGGCACGGCCACTATCGCGGTACGTCCCGAGGCCGCCCACGCCCTGCGCGCGCGGGGTCGCGCGGCCGGTGAGGACGGCGATTGGGACCTCCTGGACGTCGACTACACGCATCTCGATGCCCTGCGCGACGAGGTATTGGCTCTTGGTGGTGCCGCCCGTGCCGTGGCGCCAGACGCACTCGTGGCGGCGGTGCGCTCGCACGCACGCGCCGCCCTGGAGGTGGCCCGTGGCTGATCGCACCCTGGGTCGACTGACACGCCTCCTCGGCATCGTCCACTACCTCGAGATACACGGCGCTACGCCGTTCACTGAGTTGGCCGACCACTTCGGCGTCAGTGAACGCCAGGTGCGAGCCGATGTCGAGACCCTGTGGGTTTCGGGCCTGCCGGGCCACCAGTACGACGACCTCATCGACTTCGACGGCTTTCTGTTCGATCAGGGCATCGCGGACCTCACCAACAGCCAGGGCGTGTCTCAGGTGTCGTTCTCGGCTCGCGAGGCCGCCGCACTCATGGGCGCGTTGTCCGCCCTCTCCGCCGCTGGTGCGGCGCCTGCCGCCTCGGCGAGCGTGATGGAAAAGCTCCGGGGCGCCGTGGGCGGGGTCAGCGTGGACGTCTCGGCGTCATCGCCCGTTCGCGACGAGGTGCGGTCCGTCCTCGAGGCCGGCATGGTCACGGGCACCGCCGTGATTCTCGACTACGTCGACGCCCAGGACCGGCGCACCGAACGCACCGTGGAGCCGCATCGCCTCGTGGTGATCGATGGCGCGGCCTACCTCGAGTGCTGGTGCAGGCGCGCGGAGGACCACCGCACGTTGAGGCTCGACCGCATCGCTTCAGCGGTGCCGACCACAAGCGAGGTCACTCACCCTCCGGTCGACACCCATGGCTTCTCGCTCACGCAGCGGTACGCGGCCACCGTGACGCTTGAGCGCGCGGCACGGTGGGCCGTCGAGGATCTCCCCGGCGTCACCATCATGGCCGACGGCGACGAGACCGTCACCGCCACGTTCGGCGTCGCCAACCCGGGCTGGACCGCGGGCCGGTTGCTCGCCATCGCACCCCACCTGGTCTCCGTGGAACCCGCCGCGTTGCGCACGGCACTGGCGGACAGAGCGCGTGGCGTCCTGGCCGCGCAGGGCGACTAGACTCGTTCGCAGTCCCCGACATTTGGAGGAATCCCATGGGAGCACGCGAGTGGATCATCATTCTGGTGATCGTGGTGCTGCTGTTCGGCGCGCCCAAGGCTCCCGGAGCCGGCACGCAGCATCGGCAAGTCGCTCAACATCCTGAAGGACGAGACGAGCAACCTGCGTTCAGACAAGGACGCGAAGCCCGAGACTGCGCAGCCTTCCCAGGCGCAGGCACCCTCGACGCCCGCCGTGGCCGAGTCGACGGTCGAGCCTTCCCACTGACGACGAGGCACGTGGCAAGTAGTCGCCCGCGCAGGGCGAATCCCGACGCCCGGCAGCCGCTGGGCGCGCATCTGAGGGAGTTCCGCAACCGTCTGATCCTCGCTATCGCCGGCATCGCCGTGGGTGCGGTCGCGGGATGGTTCCTCTACGAACCGGTCTTCGAGGCGCTACAGCGCCCCATTCTCGAAGCCGCGGCGGAGCAGGACGCGCTTGTCACCGTGAACTTCGCGGGGTTGGTGACGGCCCTCGACATGCAGATCAAGGTGGCCCTCTTCGTGGGCGTCGTGATCTCGTCGCCCTGGTGGCTCTATCAGTTGTGGGCGTTCGTGGCACCAGGACTCAAGAAGCGCGAGAAGTGGTACACGGTCGGGTTTCTTGGCACGGCCATCCCGCTCTTCGTCGGTGGGCTTGCGCTCGCCGCGTGGGTCTACCCTCGCGCGGTCGTGATTCTCACGGGATTCACCCCCGAGGGCGGCTCGAACGTCCTGGATGCCCAGATGCTCATGACCTTCACCATGAGGCTCTTCCTGGCGTTCGGCGTGGCGTTCATCTTCCCCGTCTTGATGGTGTTCCTGACCTGGGCGGGCATCGTGCGGACTGCCACCTGGTTGCGTGCCTGGCGATGGGCGGTCCTCATCATCTTCATCGCCGCCGCAGTGCTGACCCCCACGCCCGACGTGTTCACCATGCTCACCATGGCGTTCCCGATGGTGGCGCTGTACTTCGCGGGCATCGGCGTGGGGTGGCTCCGCGAACGCAAGCGTCCCTCACTCGAGGACCTGTGAGCCTGCTCGGCGTCGTCACCAACCCCGCGGCGGCCTCCGGCAGGGGAGCGGCGCCCGGAGCACAAGCCTTGGCGACGCTCGCCGCGCACGGCCACCAGGTCATCGACCTCACCCGCGCCACCTGGCGCGAGGCACGCGACGCGGCCCAGGCCGTCGTTTCCGACCTTGACGCGCTCGTGGTCGTGGGCGGGGACGGCATGGTGCATCTCGGGCTCCAGGTCTGCGGCGAGCGCTCGCTACCGCTCGGGATTGTCGCCGCGGGTTCCGGCAACGACTTCGCCGCCACGCTGGGGCTGCCGGTGCGAGACGTCGAGGCAGCCGTGCGGATCATCCACGAGTCCCTGACAAACCCAGCAAGTCGACTGACTATCGATCTGGGAGTGGCGACGGACGCTACAGCGAGCGCGGTCCCGCGAAGCCGCTACTTCGCGGGCGTGCTTTCCGCGGGGATCGATGCCGCCATCGCCGCACGGGGGATGCGCATGCGTTTTCCCCGTGGCACTTCGAAATACAAGGTTGCGATCGGCCTCGAGCCTGCCTCACTTCCGGCCCTATGGCGCGCGCCTCACAGTGGACGGCCACGCCTGGAAGGACGATCGGTACACCCTCGTCGCGGTGGCCAACGGCACCACCATCGGCGGGGGCATTCCGCTGTCCCCGCGTTCCGACTTGACGGACGGCTTCCTCGAGGTGATCACCGCCGACGCACTCACACTCCCGCAGATCGCCGCCATCCTGCCTCGGCTGCAGCGGGGCACTCACCTCGACCACCCCGCGGTCCACGTCACACGCGCCACCTCCGTGGAACTCGCCCCCGCTCCCGGAGGCGCGCCACTGCCAGCGGCATCGGCGGATGGCGAGATCCTCGGGCCCGCGCCGTGGACGGTGCGCTGTGCTCCGGGCGCGCTGCACGTTCTGGCACCGCCGCGCGATTAACCTGACGCCATGACCTCTCCCGCCGAACGCTTCGCGGCGGCCCGCGCCCGCTCTCAGCGCAGCGACCTCTCAAACTTCGAGTCGTCGCTGTCGTTTCCTCTCGATCGATTCCAGAGGGAGGCATGCGAGGCCGTGGCGGACGGCCACTCCGTCCTCGTCGCCGCTCCCACCGGCGCAGGCAAGACCCTCGTGGGCGAATTCGCCGTGCGGCACGCCTTCGAACGTGGCGAGAAGGCGTTCTACACCACACCCATCAAGGCGCTCAGCAACCAGAAGTTCAACGACCTGCGGCGCACCTACGGCACGGAGAACGTCGGGCTCCTGACCGGCGACACGTCGATCAACGCGCACGCTCCCATCGTCGTCATGACCACCGAAGTCCTGCGCAACATGATCTACGCGGGCTCCCGCGACCTCGACAACCTCGGCGCCGTCGTGCTCGACGAGGTGCACTACCTCGCCGACAGGTTCCGCGGCTCCGTGTGGGAAGAAGTCATCATTCACCTGGGCCAGCGCACGGCCCTGATCTGCCTGTCCGCCACCGTCAGTAACGCCGAGGAGTTTGGCGCCTGGCTCACCGAGGTCAGGGGGACACCAAGGTCATCGTGTCCGAGCATCGGCCCGTTCCCTTGTGGCCCCACGTGCTCGTGCGCGAGGGGATCTTTGATCTGTACTCGCCTGGCGTCGACCCTCAGGACCCTGGCCCCAACCCCCGCCTCAACCCCGAGCCTGAGGCGATCACGCGCCGCTCGCGTTCGGGGAGGCCTTCGCGGGCCGCGGTCGCAGGCCCACCAGGGGCGGACGCAAGCCGGCGGGGCGCCGTGCGCCTCCGCGGTTCGCGGTCGTTGACGTCCTGGATCAGCAGGGACTCCTTCCCGCGATCGTGTTCGTGTTTTCCCGCGCCGGCTGCGAGGACGCGGTGGACCAGGTGCGCGCCGCCGGTCTGCAACTGACGACTCCCGAGGAATCCGCCGAGATTGGCCGCATTGTCGACGAACGATGCTCGGGCATCCCCACCGCGGACCTTGGCGCGCTCGGCTACCTGCGGTGGCGCGATCACCTCGAGGCGGGCATCGCGGCACACCACGCAGGCATGATCCCACTGTTCAAGGAGGTCGTGGAGGGCTCTTCGCAGGCGGGCTGCTCAAGGTGGTGTACGCCACCGAGACGTTGGCGCTTGGCATCAACATGCCCGCGCGCTCCGTGGTGCTCGAGAAGGCTCGTCAAATGGGACGGCCAGGGACACAAGGACCTCACGGCAGGCGAGTACACCCAGGCTCACGGGCCGCGCGGGCCGTCGCGGCATCGACATCGAGGGCCACGCGGTGGTGGTGGAACACCCCGGCTTCGACGCTCCGCAGTTGGGAAGGCTCGCGTCGCGGCGCACCTACCCGTTGGTGTCCAGTTTCGCGCCGTCGTACAACATGGCGATCAACCTCGTCGCTCAGTCCGGCGTGGACAAGGCGCGCGAGCCTGCTCGAACTGTCCTTCGCGCAGTATCAGGCCGACCAGAACGTGGTGGGCAAGGCCCGGCGTGCGAGGGAACTCGAATCCACCCTGAACGCCTACCGGGAGACCGCGACCTGCGACAAGGGCGACTTCATGGAGTACGCGGCTCTCAGGGAGCGCATCACGCGGGCGCAGAAGGACTCGTCGCGCCTGGTCAAGCGCCAACGCAGGGAGGCCGGTGTCGAGACCCTCACCGCGCTCCGGCGTGGAGACGTGGTGCGCATCGGCTCGGGCAAGCGCCAGGGATTCGCGGTCGTGACCGTGCCGGACGACCACGTGGACGCACCGCGCCCGACCGTCGTGAGCGACGATGCGCGTGCCTTCCGTCTGGCGATCGCGGACCTGCAATCCGGCATCGACGCCGTGGGCGCGATCAAGGTCAAGAAGGGTGTCGATACGCGCAACGCACGCGTCCGCCGCGAACTCGCTCAACAGATCGTTGCGGCACGCGAGACGTTCGATGCGCCGTCCCGGCGCAAGGCCGCGCCGGAACAAGACCACCAGCAGCAGCGTGTCGACGCGCTGCGTCGGGAGATGGCGGCTCACCCGTGCCACTCCTGTCCCGACCGCGAACAGCACGCCCGCTGGGCGGAGCGCTATCACCGCACGCTGCGTGACCGTGATCGCCTCACCGGCGAGATCGCGCGCGCGACCGGATCGATCTCCGCGTTGTTCGACCGACGGTGCGCGGTGCTGCGCGAACTTGGCTACCTCGACGGTGACGGCCCCCACACTGCCGTGACGGATGCCGGCGCACTGATGAAGCGCCTGTACTCGGACAACGACCTGGTGATCGCCGAGTGTCTGCGCACGGGGGTGTGGCAGGAACTGCATCCGCCTGCTCTCGCCGCCGCCGTCTCCACGCTGCTGTATGGCGGCAGGCGCGAGGACGAGACCCGCACCCCGCACATCCCCGGCGGGCCTGGCGGAGTGCTGGGCCGGGCCCTGAAGGACACCGTGCGGGCGTGGTCGCGGATCGACGACCTCCAGCATGCGCATCGCCTGCCCGACGCACCAGCACCGCAGTGGGGCATCGTCTCCGCGATCCACGCCTGGGCGCAGGGCAAGAACCTCGATGTCGCCCTCAAGGACTCCGAGATCGCTCCCGGCGACATGGTGCGGTGGTGCAAGCAGGTCATCGACGTCCTCGACCAGGTCGCCCAGGTGGCTCCCTCCGACGTCGTCAGGACGCGCGCGCAGACCGCCATCGAGGCCATGCGTAGGGGAGTGGTCGCGTACTAGCGCGGCGCGGGTGGCGAGTGCCTCGCGCGGACGAAAGTAGGCTGGTCCGGTGCCTCGCGTCCTGATCACCCTGCTCCTTGCCGTCGGCGGCGGGCTCGTGCTCAACGCAGGCTTTCCCGACCTCGGTTGGTGGCCACTCGTGTACGCCGCGCTGGCGATGCTATGGCTCGCGCTGCGCGAGACGACGGTGTGGCGTGGGTTCCTCCTGACTTGGCTCTTCTCCATCGCCTTCCTGCTGCCACACCTCACGTGGGCCGATGCCTCGGTGGGCAAGGTGCCATGGGTGGCGCTGAGCATCGCCGAGGGGGCCTTCATGGCGCTGTTCGGTGCGGCCTGGGTGTGCGTCCGCCGCTCACCCCTCATGAGTGGACGCCCGCCGTGGTGGTCGCCGCTCGCCTTCGGCCTGCTCTGGGTCGGCATGGAGCAGTTGCGTTCGCTCATCCCCTTCGGGGGATTCCCGTGGGGCCGGATCGCGTACTCGCAGGTCGACGCGCCCATCGCACGCTTCGCGTGGCTCGGCGGCGTGCCGTTGACCGCGTTCGTGGTCGCCGTCGTCGCGGGGTGCTTGGGACTCGCGATCGAGGCCGCACTGACCCGCAGACTCGTCCTCGCAGGCGCTGCGCCCATCGTGGGCGCCGTGCTGCTCATCGGCGGCCTCTTCGTACCCATCGACACTCAGGCTCAGGACGGCACGCTGCGCGTCGGCGCCGTCCAGGGCAACGTTCCCAACACCGGGCTCGACGCGTTCTCGCAGGCGCGCGAGGTGACCAAGAATCACCACGACGGGACCCTCGCGCTCGTCGAATCCGACCCCGGCCCGATCGACCTGCTGCTGTGGCCCGAGAACTCGTCCGACTACGATCCGCGGGCGGATGAGGAGTCCGAGGCGCTCGTGACCGCGTCGGCTCAGGCGGCGGGGGCGCCGCTGCTGCTCGGTACGAACGATTACTCGCCCGAGGATGGCCGGTACAACACGATGCTGCTGTGGTCGCAGGCTGGCTCCGTGATCGACTCGTACAACAAGCAGCGGCCCGCGCCCTTCGCCGAGTACATCCCCATCCGTGACTTCGTGTCGCGATTCTCTGACGCCGTCGACCTCGTTCAGACCGAGGTCCTGCCCGGTACGGGCTCCGCCACCATCGACGTTCCGGTCGCCGCACTGAACAGGGTCGTGACCGTCGGAACCCCCATCTGTTTCGAGATCGCTTACGACGCGATCATCACCGACGCGATCGCCGAGGGCGCCGAGGCGCTGTTGGTTCCCACCAACAACGCGAGCCTTCGGCCTGACCGCGGAGTCCACGCAGCAGTTGCAGATGACGCGCCTGGCGGCCATCACCACGGGCCGCGCCGCAATCCAGATCTCGACCGTTGGCGTCTCCGCAGTGGTGACACCGAACGGCAGGCTCGTGGAGTCGACAGAGCTCTTCACCGCCGATCAGGCTTTACGCCACGCTGCCGCTTCGCACGGAGATCACCCCGGCGGTGGGACTGAGGCACCTGTGGCATTGGGGCTTCCTCATCGTCCCCATCATCCTGGTGACCTCCGCCGCCGGACGGACCATCCGAGAGAGGTATGACTGGTGACCCGAACTCTCGTCATCATCCCCACGTACAACGAGCGCGAGTCGCTTCCCGTCCAGGTGGCCGCGGTACGTGCAGCGGCTCCTGACGTGGACATCCTGGTGGCCGACGACAACTCGCCCGACGGCACCGGACTGTGGGCTGACGAGCGCGCCGCCGCCGACGAGCACGTCCACGTGCTGCATCGGCCCGGCAAGGCCGGCTTGGGCGCCGCGTATCTCGCGGGCTTTGCTTGGGGTCTGGAGCGCGGGTACGACGTGCTGGTCGAGATGGACGCCGACGGCTCCCACCGGGCCGTCGACCTGCCCTCCGTGCTGGGCGCCCCCGGAGCGTGGGACCTCGCAATCGGTTCCCGCTGGGTGCCGGGAGGCTCGGTGGTCAACTGGCCGACGCACCGCCGACTTTTGTCCACGGGGGCCAACACCTATGTGCGCCTGATGTTGGGCCTGGGTGTGCACGATGCGACGGCGGGCTTCCGCGCCTACCGCGCCGACACTTTGCGCGAGGCTCGATTTCTCCGCGGTGGAGTCCCAGGGATACTGCTTCCAGATCGACATGGCGTGGAGAGTCGTCAAAGCCGGGGGAGTGGTGGTCGAGGTGCCGATCACCTTCGTCGAGCGCGAGCAGGGCCAGTCGAAGATGTCGGGGGCGATCATTCGCGAGGCGCTCATCAAGACCACTGCGTGGGGCATGAAAGAGCGCGCGACGCAGGTGCGTCGCGCGCTCTCACGGGAGAAGTAGCGGGCTAGGCGCCGATGCGGCCCGCCCGGAGCAGTTCGAGGCGCTCGTCGAGCAGTTCCTCGCTCGGGAATGGTGCGGCGCTCGAGCAGCATGTCCCAATGGGTGCGGGCGGCCTTGGTGTCGGTCTCCGCGGGGCGGTCGCCGTCACGCAGCAGCGCGAGCGCGCCGCAGTGGCATTCCCAGGACAGCGGGACGTCGGCCTCGACGGAAAACGGCAGTGTCACCACGTGGCCGTTGGGGCAGTCGTAGTGAACATCGCGGCGCTCCGCGAGTTCGGAGTTGCCCGGTGCTTCCATGCTCTGGGTTCCCAGTCGCATTCCTCGCAGTGCTCGATCAGCCATGTCAGCCTCCCTCATCGTGTGACGGCAGGCGGGGGTGGTGCCTGCTCTCTGGGAAGTGAACGAGCCTGATACCAGGGTTGTTCCCGCTTGAGGGTTCCCGGTACTGGGAAAGGCTCCCGACCCTCGGACTATGCGGCGAACAGGCGAGGGCGAAGCCAGAGGGTCACGTACACCAGTGCGACCAGGACGGGCACCTCGATGAGCGGGCCGACGACCCCGGCGAGTGCTTCGCCGCTGGCGGCGCCGAATGTTCCGATGGCCACGGCGATGGCAAGGCTCGAAGTTGTTGCCCGCCGCGGTGAAGGCGAGCGTGGTGGTGCGTGCGTACCCGAGGCCAAGCGCGCGTCCGGTCGCCATGCCCGCGCCCCACATGACCGCGAAGTAGCACAGCAGCGGCAGGGCGATCCGTGCCACGTCCCACGGGTGTGCGATCACCTGCTCACCCTGGAGCGCGAACAGCAACACGATGGTGAAGAGCAGTCCGTAGAGCGCCCAGGGGCCGATGCGGGGTAGGAACGTCTCCTCGTACCACTCGCGCCCCCTGGCACGCTCACCCACGGCGCGGGAGACGAACCCCGCCACCAGGGGAACACCCAAGAAGACGAGGACATTGAGTGCAATCGTGCCCATTGACGCGTCGAGCCCCTGAGTCTCGAGGCCCAGCCACCCGGGAAGCACCGCGAGGTAGAACCAGCCAAGGACCGAGAACGCGACCACCTGGAACACGGAATTGATGGCGACCAACACGGCAGCTGCTTCGCGGTCTCCGCAGGCAAGGTCGTTCCAGATCACCACCATCGCGATGCATCGGGCAAGCCCTACGATGATCAGCCCCGTGCGGTAGGCGGGGAGGTCAGGCAGAAAGGTCCAGGCGAGGGCGAACATGACGGCGGGCCCCACCAGCCAGTTGAGGACGAGCGAACTGATGAGGAGCCGTCTGTCACCCGTGACGGCCGCGACCTTGTCGTAGCGGACCTTCGCGAGAACGGGGTACATCATGACGAGCAGGCCGAGTGCGATCGGCAGCGAGATGCCGCCCACCTCGAGCGCCTCGAGGGCGTCGCCCACGAACGGCACGTACTCGCCGAGGCCGATGCCTGCGAGCATCGCCAGCGCGATCCACAGCGGCAGCCACCGGTCGAGGGTGCTGAGACGCGCGGGGGCGGTGCGAGGGGCCAGCGTGCTCATGCCGTGAGCCTGCGTGAGGAGCGCCTCCACACGCGCCTTGATCTCGTCACGGATGGGACGCACCGCGTCAATCCCTTGTCCTGCGGGGTCCTCCAGGACCCAGTCCTCGTAACGCTTGCCGGGGTAGTAGGGGCACGCGTCGCCGCAGCCCATGGTGATGACGGCATCGGACGCCTGGACCGCATCGGGAGTGAGCACCTTGGGCTGCTCCTCACGAATGTCGATGCCGACCTCGAGCATCGCCTCGACGGCGACCGGGTTGATGTGCTCGGCGGGCATGGAGCCCGCGGACCGGACCTCGACGGCACCGGCGGACAGGTGGCGCATGAATCCTGCGGCCATCTGGGACCGGCCGGCGTTGTGGACGCACACAAAGATGACGGAGGGGTGGGAGTCGCTCATGCGGCCAGCATGGCTCTTATATCGATCACTGTCAATATTGATGAATGCCGATGTACGGGCTAGCCTGGTGAGATGGCGATCCGAGAGAACCTCCTCGCTGGAGACGTGTGCAGCCCCGGCACCGCACTAGTGGTTCCGGAGGGCGATGACGCTGCGGCTGCCGCACTGCTGAAGGTGGTGGCGGACCCCACGCGGCTCAGGATTCTCCGCATCCTCGCCGCCAACGGCGCCGTCTGCGCCTGCGACCTTGAGGCGCCGCTCGGGTTGAGTCAGCCCACCGTCTCGCATCACCTGCGCCTGCTGCATGATGCGGGCCTAGTCACGCGCGAGAAGCGCGGCACCTGGGCCTTCTTTGGTCTGGACACGGAGGCGGTGGCCCGCGTGAATGCGCCACTCATGACGCTCACGGCGCTACCATCCGTGCCACGATGACGGCATGACCACCTCGCGTGAGCAGCGCCTGCGCGATCTCGCGCTCCTGCGCCGCGCCAGGGACCGCATGGATCGCGAGCACGCCCTCCCGCTGAACGTCGAGCCTGATCGCGGCCGGCGTGGGCATGTCCGCGGGGCATTTCTCACGGCAGTTTCGTGACGCATACGGCGAGAGTCCGTACTCGTACCTCATGACGCGTCGCATCGAGCGGGCCATGGCGCTGCTGCGGCGCGGCGACCTCAGCGTGACCGAGGTTGCCCTGGCAGTGGGGTGCGCCTCGCTCGGCACCTTCACGACACGCTTCACCGAGTTGGTCGGCATGTCGCCCGGCGTGTACCGCGAGCACACGGCCGATGCGACGGCAGGGCTGCCCACCCTCATCACCCGGGACGTCGCACGACCGGTCAGGAATCGAGAAGCCACGGTGCCGGTCAGCGTCTTACGGTGAGGTCATGAACCTCACCATCCACTCCTCCTTCCTTCCACTGGCCGACCCGGAAGCCTCGCTGGCGTTCTACCGCGACGTCCTCGGCTTCGAGGTGCGTCTCGACGTGGGCCAAGGCGCCATGCGCTGGCTCACGATCGGCCCCGCCGGCCAAGGCGACACCAACATCGTGCTGTATCCACCCCAGGCCAACCCGGGAATCACGGACGCCGAGAAGGACGTCATCGCGGACATGATGGCGAAGGGCACGTTCGCCTCCCTCCTCCTCGCCACCCCCGACGTCGATGCCGCCTTCGCCGAGATCGAGCGACACGACGTCGAGATCGTGCAGGAGCCCACCGACCAGCCCTACGGCGTCCGCGACTGTGCACTGCGCGACCCCGCAGGCAACCTCATTCGCCTCCAGCAGCGCCCGTGATGGGCCTGGCAGACTAGGTCCACCCACCGCATCGGCCCACCCCAAGGAGTCCCCGTGAGCCAGGCTGACAGCCACGACATCATCCGCGTGCGCGGAGCGCGCGAGAACAACCTGCGCGACGTCTCCGTCGATCTTCCCAAGCGCCGCCTCACGGTCTTCACCGGCGTCTCGGGCTCAGGAAAGAGGCTCGCTCGTGTTCGGCACCATCGCGGCGGAGTCGCGGCGCCTCATCGACGAGACCTACCCGGCCTTCGTCCAGGGCTTCATGCCGTCCCTCAACCGCCCCGACGTGGACTCGCTGGAGGGACTGACCACCGCGATCATGGTGGACCAGGAGCGGATGGGGGCCAACTCACGCTCCACCGTGGGAACCGCCACCGACGCCAACGCACTACTCCGCATGCTCTTCTCACGGGTCGCGCAGCCCCACATCGGCTCGCCCCAGGCGTACTCGTTCAACGTGGCTTCGATCTCCGGCCAGGGCGCCGTGCAGATGGAGAACAGCCGCGGGACCACCACCAAGGAAGTGCGATCGTTCTCTATCCAGGGCGGCCAGTGCCCCCGGTGTGAAGGCATGGGCGCCGTGTCGGACATCGACCTCAGCCAAGTGGTGGACGAGTCCAAGTCGCTGCGCGAGGGAGCCATCACCGTGCCAGGGTTCACCGCCGATGGATGGATGGTCCGGATCTATGCTGAGGCCGGCTTCTTCGACGGCGACACTCCCGTGAAGGACTTCACTCAGCGTCAGCGCGACGACTTCCTCTACAAGGAGCCCGTCAAGGTCAAGGTCAACGGCATCAACATGACGTACGAGGGCCTCATCCCGCGCATCCAGAAGTCGATGTTGGCCAAGGACAAGGAGTCCATGCAGCCGCACATCCGCGCGTTCGTGGAGCGAGCGGTGACCTTCCAGACATGCCCGGATTGCGACGGGACTCGTCTGAACGAGACCGCGCGAGCCTCCGTCATCGAGGGCAAGTCCATCGCGGACCTCTGCCGCATGCAGATCACCGACCTCGCCACGTGGTTTGCAGGCGTCGATCTGCCCGCCGCCGGGCCCCTCGTCGATGGCATCCGGGCCGTACTGACCGCCTTCGTCGACATCGGACTGGGTTATCTGTCGCTCGAGCGGCCCACCGGCACGCTGTCGGGGGAGAGTCGCAGCGCACCAAGATGATCCGGCACCTCGGGTCGGCGCTCACGGACGTCACGTACGTGTTCGACGAGCCCACCATCGGGCTGCACCCGCACGACATTCAGAACATGAACGACCTGCTGCTGCAGGCTGCGCGATAAGGGCAACACCGTGCTCGTGGTGGAGCACAAGCCAGAGACCATCGCCATTGGCGATCACGTGGTCGACATGGGTCCGGGCGCCGGCACCGACGGCGGCGAGGTGGTGTTCGAGGGAACGCCCGCCGAGCCTTGCGGCGGCGGACACACGCACGGGGCGGCATCTGCACGATCGCGCGGGCCTGAAGGACGCGGTGCGTGCCGGCACGGGTGTCATCGAGGTACGTGGCGCCCGCTCGCACAACCTGCGTGACGTTGACGTCGATATCCCGACCGGGGTTCTCGTGGTGGTCACCGGTGTCGCGGGCTCCGGCAAGTCATCGCTCATCCACGGGTCCGTGACCCCGCGTGAGGACGTCATCGCAGTGGACCAGAGCCCCATCCGAGGGTCCCGCCGGTCGAGCCCCGCGACCTACACCAGCCTACTCGACCCGATCCGGAAGGCCTTCGCCAAGGCGAATGGGGTCAAGCCCGCCCTGTTCAGGCTCGAACTCCGAGGGCGCGTGCCCGGTGTGCAAGGGCGCCGGAGTGACCGTGACGGACCTCGGACCGTTTGACTCGGTCGAGACCCTGTGCGAAGAGTGCGAGGGCCGCCGTTTTCAAGCGTCCGTTCTCGAGCACACCCTGGGGGGCAAGAACATTGCCGAGGTTCTCCGCATGTCGGTCGCACAGGCGGAGGAGTTCTTCGGCGCAGGCGACGGCAAGACCCCCACCGCGCACAGGATTCTGGAGCGCATGAAGGACGTGGGCCTTGGCTACCTCAAGGCTCGGCCAACCGCTCACGACACTGTCCGGCGGCGAGCGCCAGCGCCTCAAGCCTGGCCGCGCGGATGACCGAGAAGGGCGACGTCTACGTGCTCGATGAGCCGACCACGGGCCTGCATCTGGCGGACGTATCGACGCTGTTGGGCCTTCTGGACCGACTGGTGGACTCGGGCAAGACGGTCATCGTCATCGAGCACCATCAGGCCGTGATGGCTCACGCGGACTGGATTATCGACATGGGTCCGGGAGCGGGGCATGATGGCGGCGCGGTGGTGTTCGAGGGGACGCCCGCGGCGCTGGTAGACGATGCCTCGACCCTGACAGGCCAGCACCTCAAGGAGTACGTGGGCCGATGAGCGACGACTCGCAGCACCAGCCGTCCGCACGGTTCGAGGCGGTGATCGGCGTCGAGGTCAAGGGCGAGACGTGGTCATGCGTCGAGATTCCTGACTCCGCAGAACTGTTCGGCACCGGCCGCTCGGTCCGCGTCGACGCGACGGTCGACGACGTGTCCCTCAGCAACGTGGGCGCGATGGTCACCGGCCGCGGTGGCCACATGATCTCCCTCAGCGCCAAGGTGAGGAAGGCGCTCGGCAAGGACATCGGCGACTCCGTGACCGTCGTCGTCACCCAGCGCTGACGCGTCGGGGGCCTCGGCGGGGGTGACGGCCCGGGGGCGTCCGGCGAATGCTCCGACCGCGACGGCCGCGAGGACCACGCCTCCGCCCACGAGTTGGGTGGCGCTCAGCGACTGACCGAGGATCGACCACCCGAGCGCGCCCGCCGTCAGCGGTGTGAGGAAACTCAGCAGGCTCACCTGGGTCGCAGGAAGGCTTGAGGATGCCGCCGAACCACAGGAGGTAGGCGATGGCCGTGCCGGGGATGGCGAGCCAGGCGTAGCCCAGCAGGTTGTTGGCGGTGAGACCCGATGGCAGGCCCTCGAGTGCGAGCAGTGGCACCAGCAGCACCAGGCCACCCGCGACCAACTGCCACCCGGTGAAGGCCAGCATGGGCACGGGGCGTCCCCAGCGCTTGGTCAACATGACCCCTGCGGAGGTGCAGAGCGCCGCCCCGAGCCCCGCCAAGATGCCCCACGCGTCGAGGCGGGCCGATGGCGTGATGACGAGAAGTGCGACGCCCGCTACGCCTGCGCCCGCCGCCGCTCGGGCGAGCGGGGAGACGCGCTCGTGGAGCACCGCCCCGGCGAGAAGCGCGGTCACCAACGGATGGACCGCGGCGAGCGTGGCGGCGATGCCGCCGGGGAGCCGATAGGCGGACACGAACATGAGGGCGAAGAACGCGCCGATGTTGAGCGTGCCGAGCACGGCGGCCTTCCACCACCAGTCGCCGCGGGGGAGGACTCGGGTGAGTGCGAGAAGCGCGATCCCCGCGGGTAGGGCACGGAGTGTCGCGGTGAGGAGCGGGCGGCCGTCCGGAAGCAATTCGGTGGTCACCAGGTACGAGGTACCCCAGGTGATGGGCGCGAGCGCGGTGTGGGCAAGCGTGCGCAGGGTGTTCATGACGGCCTTCTTCGGGAAGATATTTCGATGTCAAGATATCAGACGTATCTCGACGTCAAGATATTCCGCTGGCATGATGGCGGACATGCCCGATCGCCAGCCCGACGCCGTCGACGCCTTCTACGGTGCCTGGCGGCGCGAGCGTCCAGACCTCGACCTCGAGGCGTTCCCCATCATCGGACGGCTGTCGCGGTTCGCGGACCTGGTGCAGGACAGGCTCGATGCGGTGTTCGCTGAGCACGGCCTTCAGTCCTGGGAGTTCGACGTCCTCGCCGCCCTCAGGCGCGCTGGAGCACCGTACGAACTGACGCCGGGGGAGTTGGACCGCGCCCTGCTGATCTCCTCGGGCACCACCACGCACCGGGTCCAGCGCCTCGAGCAGCGCGGCTTCGTCACCCGCAGGCGCGACGAGGCCGACCGCCGAGTGGTGCGCGTGCGCCTCACCGAGGAGGGCCGGGCTGTGCAGTCCACCGCGCACGCCGCCCACGCCGCCAACGAGTCACGGATCCTCGCGGGGCTCGAGCCGGGGGAGCGGGAGGCGTTGCTCGCCGGGCTGCTTGCGCTGGGACGCGAGCCTGGGCGACGCGCCTGAGGGCGCCGCTACGGGCGCCTCCGCCATCGCGGGAATGCCCGACACGATAATGTAGTTGAATCCTCAAGTAATCGGGCCTACGCTGGGCTCGACCACCCGGAGGAGAACCATGTCGACCGTCGCCCTTGCCGCCACCGCGGCCCCCGCATCGGCCTCGCGCAACGCCGCCGTACCCGTTGCCAACCTGCGCACCTCCGTGCGCGTCCCCCTGCGCTTCGCGGATGGTTACGGAACCGACGCCGAGGTGATGACCTTCACTGGCCTCGTTGATGGTCGCGAGCACCTCCTGCTCGGCCTTGGCGACTGGCGAGGCGCGCTTGCGGCATCCGCCGCAGGAGGCGAGGCGCCCCTCATGCGACCGCACTCCGAGTGCCTCACGGGCGACGTGTTCGGTTCCGAGCGCTGCGACTGCGGCCCTCGCCTACGCGAGGCGGCCGAGCGCATTGCCACCACCGGCGGCTTCCTGGCGTACCTGCGCCAGGAGGGCCGCGGCATCGGCCTGTACGCCAAGGCTCGATGCGTATGCGCTGCAGGATGCCGGGCTCGACACCTACGAGGCAAATCGTGCCGTGGGCCACGCCGACGACGAGCGTGACTACGCGATGGTGGCGCAGATGCTCGCCGCCGTGGGCGCCGACCGCATCCGCCTCCTGTCCAACAACCCGGACAAGGCGGAGCAGCCTGCGCGGGTACGGGCTCGAGGTCGCCGAGCAGGTTCCCACCGGCGTCCACCTGACCGCCGCCAACGCCCGCTACCTCGCCACCAAGCGCGAGGTCACCGGCCACCTTCTGGACCTCGCATGACCGCCTCGCCGGCGCAGCGGCCGGACTCCCTCGACGTCGCGACGGCCATGGGCGCTGTCACGCTCAAGGTTGCCGATCTCGACGCCATGATCGGCTACTACCGCGATGGGGTCCTGCTCGAACTGTTGTCCCTGGCAGACGGCGTGGCGACGCTCGGCCGTGGGGGAGTGCCGGTAGTGATCTTGGAACACGCACCCGAGTTGTCCTGGGCGCCGAGCGGGTCTGCAGGGCTGTTTCACACCGCGATCGTGTTCGACACCCGTGCGGAACTGGCGCGCTCGCTGTACTCGATCGCGCGCCGGTATCCCGGCACCTACACCGGCAGCGCCGACCACCTGGTGTCGATCGCGTTCTACATGACGGACCCCGAGGGCAACGGCGTGGAGCCTGTACTGGGACCGGGAACGCACCGCATGGTCATGGGTGCACGGCCAGGTCGAGATGGGCTCGATGTACGTGGACCCGAACGCGTTCCTCGACGAGCACCTGGTGCGGGACACGGCCGACGCTCTGGAGGGCCTGGCGCCCGCGACGGTGGGCCACATTCACCTGTCGGTGGGCGACGTCGACACGGCTCGCAAGTTCTACGTGGATGCCCTGGGCTTCGACCAGACCTTCGCGATGCCTGGCTCGGCGCTGTTCGTTTCGGCGGGTGGATATCACCATCACATGGCCATGAACGTGTGGAACTCCCGCGGTGCGGGCCTGCGCGCGCCCGCCCTCGGCCTTGGCCTGGTGCGTATCGCTCTACCGACGGCCGATGCTGTCGGGGAGGCAGGGGAGAGGCTCACCTTCGCGGGGGTCGCCCTGGCGCACGACGGCCAGACGCTCGCGTTCGACGACCCGTGGGCGAATCGCATCGAGCCTTTCTGTGGGGGACGCACGCCGATGAGCCCGGCGGGCGGGGCGGGGTCGCCACGCTGTACGCCGCTCGGTGACGCGGTGGTGTCGTTGGAGCCGCTGAGCCCGAACCATGCGGACGAGATGGTGCGGGTCCTCGCCGAACCCTCGCTGTATGTCTTCACGGGCGACACGGCGCCGTCACTGGAGGCACTGCGGCAACGTTATGTCAGACAGTCACGTGGCGTGTCACCGGCCGGCGATGAAGCCTGGCTCAACTGGATCATCAGGGACACCGCGACTCGATCCGCGGTGGGCTATGTCCAGGCAACGCTCATGCTTCGCGAGGAACCCTGGGCGGCATCGGTCGCGTGGCTCGTCCACCCGGCGTATCAGGGCCGCGGGATCGCCACTCGTGCGGCCAGGCTCATGATTGACCATCTCACGCGCCACGGCGTGCGGGAGTTCAGCGCAAACATTGCCGACGGACACCTGGCCTCGGATCGCGTTGCCGGGCGTCTCGGCATGACGCGCACCGAGGAACGTGTCGACGAGGAGACGGTGTGGCGGGCATGACGGGTGCGGACTGGCCACGAGGAACGCTCCTCGGCGTCACCCCCTCCGTAACGCCGATAATGCACATTATGTCAGATACGACGCAGAGCAGTCCTGACGGCCACGACCCCACCCGTGCCCTAGGTTGGTGCTCGTGACGGACACTGAGCGCACGCCGACTCGTGGTCGGGCGTCACGCGCACGCGCCGCGACCGGCGTGGCACTGACAACCGTCGTCGTTCTTGGCGCGCTCGCATATTCCTTCACCCACACGGGAAACGACGCACACGATGCGTCTCGTGTGTCCGACGTCAACCAGGATGGGTCTCCAGCACAAGCCATCGCACGCGCGACCGACGGCAAGTTCGACTACCTCGCCGACGTCGCCGCGGCGGGCGTGGCCGCAGACGCCCCCAACGTCGTCATCGTGCACTACGACGACCTCGGCTATGGGGACGTGGGCTTCATGGCCGACACTCCAGTCGCCACGCCTCACTTGGACTCGCTCGCCAAGGCTGGCGTGGTACTCACGAACTATCACGCACCTTCTGCGGTGTGTACCCCGTCACGCGCAGGGCTCCTCACCGGGCGGCTAGGCCCCCGGGCCAACGTCCCCGCCGTGCTGTTTCCGTCGGAGGGCGACCTCGCGTTTCTCAACGACGAGTCCGGCGCCTCTCCCCTGACGCAGGAGGAGATCACGCTGCCCGACACCCTGCACGCGGCGGGTTACACGACCTCCATGATCGGCAAGTGGCACTTGGGAGACTCGGAGGGGTCGCTACCCACAGACTTCGGGTTCGACTCGTTCGTGGGCTCGTACTTCTCTCACGACATGGACCCGTTCGTGCTGTACCGCGACGGTGACGTCGTCGAGGGTGTCGACGAGTCTCAGGCTCGACGCGCTGTACACGGATGAGGCCGTGAAGGTGATCGACAAGGGCGCCGCGGATGACGCGCCGTTTTTCCTGTATCTCGCCCACCACTACCCACACGAACCGCTGACTACCAGTGAGGACAATCTCGGACGGTCGGACGCCGGGCTCTATGGTGACGTGGTCGAGGGACTTGACGATGGCATCGGCCGTCTCGTCGAGACCCTGCAGGAGACGGGCGAGCTCGACAACACCCTCCTGATCGTCACGAGCGATAACGGCCCCTGGTACCAGGGCAGCGCAGGCGACCATCGGGGCCGCAAGGGCTCGGTATACGAGGGCGGATTCTTGGTGCCGTTCCTTGCCCACTGGCCTGCGGGCCTCGACGGCGGCCGCACTATCGACGCGATGACGATGGGTACGGACGTGTTCCCCACGGTGCTGGAGTGGCTCGGCATCGCCGCACCCACGGACCGCAAACTCGACGGCTCCAGCATGGCGGGACTCATCGACGGGACGTCCGATGCTGCGAGCGAGTTCTACTACTTCTACTCCGGCCTGGACTTGCTTGCGGTGAGCGACGGCCGGTTCAAGTATCACGCCGTGACCGACTATGTCGATGCGCCCAGCGGCAACGCGGACGGGCTCTCGGTCACCGCACAGGGGCCATGGCTATTCGACCTCGACGCGGATCCAGGCGAGAATTACGACGTATCGGCGCGGTATCCCGACGTGGCCGCAGCACTCAAGGCCGAGTTCGAGCGGCGCACTGCGGAGATGGATGTGAACCCCCGAGGGTGGAACTAACCGCGCCTCCGTCGCCCCTTCGCGAGGACTCCCCCGACTGAAAGCCACGACAGGATGGCCGCGACGGACACCGCGGACATGACGGTGCCCACGGACAAAAACGAGCCGACCGACAACACCGATCCAGCGGAACCGACACTCAACACGGAATCCGTGGAGCCAATGCTGAGGATGGAGCGATTGCTTCCGATGGACAGCACGGAGCGGTTCGACGCGATGGACTTCCAGGAACGATGCGACGCCGTGGTGCTCATTCCAGCACTCTAGGTCGTGCGCACCTTGTGGGCGACGTGTGACTCTGCCACAGTGAGAGAAATCGCAGGGGGAACAATGCACGTACGCACCGCGCTGCTGGGCCTCACCCTCGACGAGGCTCTTGACGTCATGGAGGAAACCACCGGGACGCGGCCCACGCAGATGATGGAGTCCGACGGAGTGATCATCAGCCAGTCCCCCGAGCCCGGTGAGCCGGTACCCCCAGAGGGCGGCATCGCGGTCACGTTCTCCGAATGACTCCAGTACCCGTGTTTGCGGGGCCTCGTGGAAGGCGCCTACTGCTTGAGCTCGCCAGCGCCCTCTCCCCCGAGGTCGCGAGACAGTGCTTCTACGCGGCCCGGCTGCTCCACCCCAGCGGCACACCATCGCGGCTCGCGTTCGAAGCCGGCTCGAACGCGCCGCCACATGTCACCCCCGAGCAGGTGGCTTCTGCCGTAGCCGAGGTCGACCTCAGCCAGATCACCGCGGACGCGGCGTGGACGGCCCTTGTCGCCGCCGTCGACGCGGCCGCCTACTGGCAACCTCCCGGCGGCGAGGACGCGCTCGCCGCCGCACCCGAACTCGCTGGCGTCCTGGGTGGGCTTGCTCAGGCGGTGTGTGACACCCGTGCGCTGCCGGAAGGCGACCACAAGGGCAGCACGATGGTCATCTGGCCCCGCGACGATGACCCCACTCCGTGGCCGGTGCCTGCGGCAGCCGCCACCATCCTTCAGGAATGGTCGGCGCGGGCCAGGCAACACGAGGCGATCGCGGCCCGCACCTGGCCCACCGATCCCGCCCACGGGGTGTCGAGCGACTGGTGGTCGACGCCCCCGCACGGCCTTGTGGTCTCGACGCCAAATGATCCGGCACGTGGCCCCTGGGGCCTCGCGTGCGTGGAGGACGGCTTCGGCGAGGAGGTCGCACGTGTCGCACCCGTCACCGTGTCCCCGTCCGCGCGCGTGCACGCCATCTCCACCGCCGAGGACTGGGTCGCACTGTGTCGGCTCGCTCCCCTGGAGGTCACGGCAAGCAAACGCAGCGACTGGTTCCACACCACCGGACGCGGCGATGTGCGCTGGGTGATTCCCGACTGGGCCGCGGTGGCCGAGGAGTACGACGCAGTGCAACTGACGCTCACGGGCTACCTCGACCTGGCCGGCCGGGCGCTTGAGGTGTATCCCGGCGTCGGCAGTGTGATCGCTGGGTGGAACCCGGGTGAGACCTACCACTTTGGTGCCGTCAGCATCGGCGCGGAGCCGCCCGTCGTATGGCGTCTGGACGACGAGTCACGGCACTGGAAACCCGCTGCGGTGACGTCCCCTCCCCGCGGCGCGCCTCATAGGGTCGAGCACACGGCGGCGATAGGCTTAATACCAGCGCCGATACACGCGCCACCCTGAGAAGGCTGGAGGAGCGATGTCCGAGATTCTTGATGTCGATGCGATTCCCAACCGCTGGCGAGAGCCTCCACGACTCCTTTGGCGCCGCCCGCGCGCAGGCGCGAGGCTCCGATCCCGCCGTGCTGACGGACCGTGGCAGTGCCGTAGTCCTCACCGCGCCCCACGCCACCAAGCACTACCGCGCAGGTGGCCTCAAGCAGGCGGATCTTCACACGGGTTCGCTCACCATGCTCGCCGGCGAGGTGGCACACGTGTCGACGGTGGTCGTCACTCGCGCGCGCGCCGAATGGGAGACCTGGGACGAGAGGGACGACGAATTCACCCGTCACCTCCGCGACCTGAGGCACCCCGCACGCATGGTGGTGGACATCCACGGCATGGCCGACCACCACGGCCCAGATTTTTGCCTGGGTACCGGACCGCAGCCGGGGGCGCTCGAGGAGATGGCCGTGGACATTCTGCGGACCGAGCTCGAACCGTTCGACGTGGCGGTCGACTCCCCCTTCGACGCGAGCCCGCACTACACGGTGACCAGCCTCGCGCAGCAACACCTGGGCCTCGCGGGCCTGCAAATCGAGGTCGCCGCGCGGTGGCGGAGCCCTCATGACGATGCGGCAGGCTCCTGCCGTTTCGGCACTGTCCTCCGCCCTCACGGTGGTCGACGAACTCCTGCGCGACGCCGCCTAGACCGACACGAAGGGGCGGGACGCATGACGCGTCCCGCCCCTTCGTTGGCGATGCCGGGCGCTACTACAGCGCCGCGACCGCCCTCACTCGATCGCGACGCCGTGCGCCCAATCGCGGATTTCCGCGAAGTCACGGAAGTCCCCCTTGGGCGGGTTCAGGGCGCGAATGATCGCCTTCTCCCCCGCGTTGAGACGCTCATAGTCGAGCGCCCCATCGAACGTGCGATGTCCGCGCGCGCCCACCAGGGACGCGAGTTCACGTGCCTCATCGAATTCCTGGTGCGGCTGCTTGACCGTGGCCATCCCCACGGAGAACAACCACACATCCCGATGACGCAATTCCTCTGCTTGCTCACGCACCAGCCCCGCAGCGTCGCGGCGCCACAATCCCCCGTAGACGGCGGATCCCACGATGACGGCATCGTAGAAATGAACGCCGGCTACTTCGCAGGCGTCAGCGCTATGCACATCGAAGCCGAGCGAACTCAGGCTCTTCGGCAATGACCCGAGCAACTTCGCGCGTCGATCCGTACTTCGAACCGTTGGCGACAAGTACCTTCATGACGACCTCCTCCTGTGCTCGGTTAAGTGTCCCGCGCGCCAGGGGCGATCGCGGGGGACCTACGTCCCCAACTCGTCTACCAGGTGCTTTTTGAAGTAGCCGGCCGTGCGGCTGAATCCGCGCCCGGCATAGAAGGCATCGGCGCGCGAGGTGGCGAGCGTCACCTCCACCGCCCCCATCTCCTGCGCCCACGCCTCCACATCATCCATGAGACGCCCGCCGTGACCCTGGCCGCGCTCCCCCGCCGCCACGACGAGTTCCGAGACCCAACAGACGGGGCCACCCGCATAGAGCGAGGGTCGGAGCAACGCGTGCACGTACCCGACCACACGGTCAGCGTCGCAGGCCACCGCGACCCGGGCCCCGGCATCGGCCATCACCACCGGGTAGTCCGCTTCGAAGGCCACGCGCCGTGGCCGATGCGACACGACGAGTTCGGCGAGCAGCCCCCATACGGCGTCTGCGTCCGCCTGTGACGCGGACCGCACGAGGGCGCTCACCGCGTCACTCCACGACGAGGATCAGGTCGCCACCGTTGAGGGGTGCCGCGCCATCGATCGCGAGGAGCGCGACGGTCCCCGCGACCGGAGACGTGATGGAGGACTCCATCTTCATCGCCTCGATGGTCGCCACGGTCTGCCCCGCCGCCACGGCGTCGCCCACGGCCACGGTGGGCGTGACCATCCCCGAGAACGGCGAGCCGATCGAGCCCGGTGCGCCGGCATCGGCCTTCTCTCGTTCGACGATGCCCACGGAGGCGACCTCGTCCCTGATCTGCACGGGACGCAACGATCCGTTGTAGTTGAACATCGCGGTGCGCTCACCGTGGTCGTCCGGCTCGCCGAGGGCCTCAAGCGACACGAGGAGTTCCTTGCCCTCGTCCAGGCGCACGGTGACTTCCTCGCCGGAGCCCACGGTGAGCCCGTACAGGTAGTGGAAGGTGTCCACCACGGAGATGTCGCCGTAGGTCGCCACCGCCACGTCGAAGTCGGTGGCAGGCCCGGGGAACAGCAGGTGATTGAGGCGGCGCTGACGCTCCGGTCCGGCCGATGCCAGGGCGGCGCGGTCGTCGTCGGACAGGCTCTGCACGCACCTTGGGTGCGTCGCGGCCCTCGAGTGCCTTGGTGCGGAACGGCTCAGGCCACCCGCCGGGCGGGTCACCCAGGCTCGCCCTGCAGGAAGCCGATGACGGAATCGGGCAGGTCCTGGTCCTGCGGGTTGCGCTCGAACTCGCCCGGGTCCACTCCTCCGGCCACCAGGTTGAGGGCGAGGTCACCGACCACCTTCGACGACGGGGTCACCTTGACGAGGCGACCGAGCATGCGGTCCGCGGCGGCGTACATGTCCTCGATCTGCTCGAACTTGTCGGCGAGACCAAGCGAGATGGCCTGCTGGCGCAGATTCGAGAGCCTGACCGCCGGGAATCTCGTGGCGGTACACGCGCCCGGTGGGGCCCGGAAGGCCGGACTCGAACGGGCGGTACAGCTGCGCACCGCCTCCCAGTAGGGCTCGAGATCGAGCGCGGCCTCCAACGGAATCTCGGTCTGGCGGGCCGTGTACTCCATGGCGGCGATGAGCGCGCTCATCGGCGGCTGAGACGTGGTCCCCGCCATCGCCGAGTTCGCGACGTCGACGGCGTCGACCCCGGCCTCGGCGGCGGCGAGAAGCGTCGCGGTCTGTCCGCCGGTCGTGTCGTGAGTGTGCAGGTGCACGGGAAGGTCAAAGCGCTTGCGCAGGGCGTCGACCAGCACGAACACGGACGCGGGTCGCAGGAGCCCCGCCATGTCCTTGACGGCCAGGATGTGAGCGCCCGCTTCCACCAACTGCTCGGCGAGGCGCAGGTAGTAGTCGAGCGTGTACAGGCTTCTCGTCCGGCGAGATGAGGTTGCCGGTGTAGCACAGCGTTGCCTCGGCGACCGCCTGCCCTGTGTCACGGACGGCCTGGATCGCGGGGCGCATCTGCTCGACGTCGTTCAGGGCGTCGAAGATGCGGAAGATGTCGATGCCCGTCGCGGTCGCTTCCTGGACAAACGCGTGCGCGACCTCGTCCGGGTAGGGCGTGTACCCCACGGTGTTCCGGCCTCGTAGCAGCATCTGCAGAGCGATGTTGGGCATCGCCTCGCGCAACCGCGACAGGCGCAGCCACGGGTCCTCGGAGAGGAACCGCATCGCCACGTCGTAGGTGGCGCCTCCCCAGCATTCGACCGAAAACAGGCTCGGGCATCATGCGTGCCGTGTGTCCGGCGGCGCCCAGAAGGTCATAGGTGCGCACGCGCGTCGCCAACAGCGACTGGTGGGCGTCGCGCATCGTCGTATCCGTGACGCGCAGTCGCTGCTCGGCCCTGAGGGCGGCCGCGAATCCCTCTGGCCCCACCTCGAGCAACTGCTGGCGGGTGCCGTCGGCGGGCGCAGCATCGAGGTCGACCTGCGGCGCTTGGCGCGTGGCGTGACGATCACGGCGGGCGGCTCGCCGTGCGCACGGTTGACGGTGCGGTGGCCAAGGAACGTCAGCAGGCTTGGTGGAGCGTTCGGCGTTCTCGGGAACCTCGAGCAGGCGAGGGTTCGACTCGATGAACGCGGTGGTCACTCCCCCGGCACGGAACGACTCGTCGGCGAGCACCGCGCGCAGGAACCGGATGTTGTTCGTGACCCCGCGGATGCGGAACTCCGCCAGTGCGCGGGAGGCACGCGTGACAGCCTGCTCGAAGTCCTGGCCACGGCAGGTGAGCCGACGAGCATCGAGTCGAAGTGACCGGTGATCTCGTTGCCTGCCATGCCGGTCGCGCCGTCGAGGCGCACGCCTGCGCCGCCCGGCGAGCGGTAGGCGACGATGCGTCCCGTGTCGGGCAGGAATCCATTCAGGGGGTCTTCGGTGGTGATGCGGGTTTGCACCGCGAAGCCGCGCGTGCTGATCTCCTCCTGGCGAATGCCGATCTGCTCCAGCGTCTCGCCCGCGGCGATACGCAACTGTGCGGCGACCAGGTCGATGCTGGTGACTTCCTCGGTCACCGTGTGTTCCACCTGAATGCGCGGGTTCATCTCGATGAAGACGTGCTCGCCGGCGCGTTCGCCCTCGGTGGCAAGGAGGAACTCGACGGTGCCGGCGTTGACGTAGCCGATGGAGCGGGCGAACGTCACGGCGTCGGCGCACAGCGCCTCACGGATGGCGGGGTCAAGGGCGGGTGCTGGCGCGATCTCGACCACCTTCTGGTGGCGGCGCTGGACGGAGCAGTCGCGCTCGTACAGGTGCACGATGTTGCCCTCGCCGTCGGCGAGGATCTGCACCTCGATGTGGCGCGGGCCAAGGACCGCCTGCTCAAGAAAGACGGTGGGGTCGCCGAACGCGGTGTCAGCCTCGCGCATGGCGGAGGCGAGGGCCTCGGGCAGCGCCTCACGGGTCTCGACGCGGCGCATGCCGCGCCCGCCACCGCCCGCGACGGCCTTGACGAAGATCGGGAAGCCGATGCGGTCGGCGGCCTCGATCAGTGCCTCCGCGTCCTTGGACGGCTCGGACGAGTCGAGCACGGGCACGCCTGCGGCACGGGCGGCCTTCAGCGCAGCGACCTTGTCGCCCGCCTGCTCCAGCACCTCGGGCGGCGGCCCTACGAAGGTGACGCCCGACTCGGCGCAACGGCGCGAGAGTTCGACGTTTTCGGACAGGAAGCCGTACCCGGGGTAGATGGCATCGGCCCCGGCGTGGGTCGCGACGCGCAGCATCTCGTCAATGTCGAGATAGGCCTTGATGGGGTGGCCTTCCTCGCCAATCCGGTAGGCCTCGTCCGCCTTCACGCGGTGCTCGGACATGCGGTCCTCGTGCGGGAAGACCGCGACGGTCTTGGCCCCCAGGCTCGACGGCGGCCCGGAAGGCTCGCACGGCGATCTCGGCACGGTTGGCGACAAGCACCTTAGAGAACATTGACTCCCCTTCGAACGTCTCTTGACGAGCGCCAGACTATCGCGGGCGAGTCGCGGTCCTCACTCCGACAGTTTGAACCGAATGCGGCCGCGACACCCCGTCTCAGACGCCGGCGCGCACCGCAGCGACGGCGTGTCGCACCGCGAGCGGTTCAAAGTGAGGAAGGGGTCAGGAGGCTTGCGTGCGCTTGGCGCGACGCTCGGCGAGTTCGTCGGTGCCGTCGACGACGGGCTCCGCCTCGCCGCGGTCGGCGGGCAGTGACGAGAGCGAGCCCTCGAGCCCCTCCACACCTTGCCCAGCGCGATGCCGAACACGCCCTGTCCGCCCTGGACCAGGTCGATGACCTCGTCGTCGGACGTGCACTCGTAGACGGAGGCGCCATCCGACATGAGGGTGATGCGGGACAGGTCTTCGACGCCGCGCTCGCGCAGATGCGAGACCGCGCTACGAATCTGCTGCAACGACACCCCGGAATCCAGCAGGCGCTTCACCACGCGCAACACCAAAATGTCGCGGAAGCCGTAGAGGCGCTGCGTGCCGGATCCACCAGCGGAGCGCACGGTCGGCTCCACGAGTCCGGTACGAGCCCAGTAGTCGAGCCTGGCGATAGGTGATGCCCGCGGCTTTGCAGGCCGTAGGGCCGCGATAGCCGGCGTTCTCATCGAGTTCGGCGAGGCCGTCGTCAAAGAGGATGCCCTGATCACTCACGATGCGTACGTCACGAGTACCGCCGTCAGCCATGAGCCCTCCTCTGTGTCACGTCCTTCAACCTACGGTTGAGGCTTAACCCGGTCAACGCACCACGCGGGTCGCGCCAGGTCACGATTCCTTTACCGGTCGACCTGAGCGTGAACCCAGGCCGAAAACAGCGACACCGTCGCGTCGAGGCGCGCACGCGTCGACGCATCGGCCTGGGCGTCGCGACCCTTGGCGCGATCGGCTGCACCTGCATTCTTGGCCGCATCGGCTTCGCGCGCCACCGCACGCCCCAGCACGAGCAGGTCGCGCGTGGACCCGCCAGCGGCGAGGAAAGCGCCCGCGGCTACGACCAAGGGCACCACCGCCCTGTCGAAGCGACCGGGGACTGCCTGGGCAATCACACCCTCACCCTCGAGGGTGAGCACCACCTCGACGTCCATCGAAGCAGCAGTCGCGAGGTCATCTGGGGACAGGAACGCATCGCGCTGGTCGACCGCATGCGGCACGACAGCCTCGTGCATGCGCCCCTCGTCGAGAGCCGTGAGGTGCCCCGCGATCACGCTGAGAGGGCGGTAGTGGTCGCGCTGCTGACGCAAGACGAACCGCACGCGCTCCACATCAGCGGGCGAGTACTGGCGGTAGCCCGATGCTGTGCGGTGCGGGCACACCAGCCCGTTCGAGTCCAGGAAGCGGAGCCTTGATGGGCTGAGCGCCGGAAACTCCGTCTGCACGAGCGCGAGCACGTCCGACACCCTGAGCAGCGGCTCATGGGACAGCGCATGCGGCCACGTGCCCTCAAGAGGTTCGAGGGCTTCGCGCCGCGGCTCGGATCCGGCTGCGCTCAGCGCTGGCATCTGCTCAGCGGGCCGTTCCGGGGTGGAACGTCATCCGGTACTTGCCGATCTGGACCTCGTCACCGGCCGCCAGCACGTGCTCGTTGACGAGCCTCGCGGTTGACATAGGTGCCGTTCAGCGAGCCCGCGTCCTTCACGGTGAACGTGGAGCCCGTGCGCACGAACTGCACGTGCTCGCGGCTGACCGTCACGTCGTCGAGGAAGATGTCGGAGGACACCGACCGGCCCGCGGTGGTCAGGTCAACGTCCAGCAGGAAGCGAGCCCCCTGGTTGGGGCCGTGGTGCACGATCAACAGGGCGCAGTTCTCATCGAGCGCGTCGATGGCCGCGTCGTCCTGGGTGGACAGGCGCGCGGGCGCGTCCTCCGCGTTGATGTGTGCGTCGAGGGACATGGTCCGCTCGACAGGACTCTCGTCGTAGGTCACGACGCCTCCTCGCTGTCTCGGATCGTGGCTTCCATCCTAGGCCCGCGCGCGGATCCCCGCGCCCGCCGCGCCGCCGCCGCACGATGCCGAATGTCCTGGACGTAGCCCACACCGGAGATCCAGTACAGGACCGCCGCACCGAGCGACAGGACGATGGCAACCGTGTGGAGCCACTCCCACAATTCGAAGCCCACGTAGGCCATCGGAAGCGTGATGTAGAGGCAGAACGTCGCCGCCTTGCCCACGAAGGTGACGTGGGGGCTGCGAATCTTGTGAGCGCGACCGTACAGCAGGGCCACGGCGACCATGAGGTCGCGGGCGAGGAGCACGACGACAAGCCACCACGGGATGATGTCACGCACGGCGAGCCCGAGCACCACCACGAGGGTGAGGAGCCGGTCCGCGGCAGGATCGAGCAGACGCCCCAGAGCCGTCACCTGATTCCAGCGGCGCGCGAGGAAGCCGTCGAGGAAGTCGGACAGGCCCGCGGCGGCGAGCACGATGATCGCCGCGACGTCCTGCTCCCCCATGAACAGTCCGCCAAAGACGGCGATCAGGAGGATCCGCGCGAACGAGATCACGTTCGGAATCGTCCACACGGCGTGCGACACCGGATAGGGCCGCTGCTCGGGTGGGGTGACGCTCACCCGAGCGATGCTACCGGACTACTTCTGGGCCGCTTCCTGGGCGAGCACCTTGTCCACGGTGTCGGCGGCGATCCGGTTTGCCTCGTCCTCGGAGGCCCCGCGTGCGAGCTCCTTGGCACGGATCTGCTCGAAGGTGCGGCGACGGTTCTCGGTCGATGCCTGCTCACCCATGGCGGGCTCCTCTCGTCGGGTCACTTCAGGCTATGCCGCACTGGCCCCACGCGCGCGTTAGCGACCCACGGACTCCTCGAGTTGTGCCTTCGTCATCGTGGAGCGACCTTTGATGTTCTTGCGTTTCGCCTCCGCGTACAACTGGTCCCGCGTGCGACCACGTGCGCCACTGTGCGACCGTCTGCCGCCCCTTTCGCCGCTGGACAGGTCGTCGGTCGATGTCTGGGAGGCCCGTTCCGATTCCCCTGCACGAGCACGCTCCTTGTTGACGGTGCGCGCAGCGACTTCCTTGGCTTCTTCCGCGCTCGCACCGGAATCGAGCTTCGAGTCCTTAATGTGCTCGTACTGACGTTCACGCTTCTTGCTCCATGCGCTGTGCGGCATGGCACTCACCTCCGTTGGTCGACCACACAGGCTGCAACACGTCGCGCCGTTGACGTGTTCCTCCACGCTGATGCGGCGGCCGGCACGTGACCGGCCGCCGCTGGTGCCTAGCGAGTGAGAATCCAGTACGGGTCGTACGTCGCGATCACCTGGGCGATGCGGTCTCGCGCGTCGTCGGTGAGCCCTGCGTCGCCGGTGACCTCTTCGAAGCCGTAGAGCGCAATGTTGCCGTACTTGTGGCCCGCCCCTCCGGCACGCCCTGGGACAGGATGAGGTCGATGACTCCCTGGAACGCCGTAACCCCTGGAATCCAGACCATGTCGTCGCTCAGCATCGGCGAGCGCTCACCGTCGGTGAGCCAGTCCGGCTTGGACCAGATCACGGACGGACCGATCCACACGATGGGATCGTTGCCGTGCTGTAGGTACCCGATCCGTGGCTCGGCCCACTCCCCCGCGGGGCTGTCGAAGTCGCCGCGCTGCTCGGCGAAGCGAACGCTGATGCCGTCGTCAACCACGGGCTTGTACATGGGCGATCCAGCGTCGCGACCAAACGTCGCTTGCTTCCAGACGTTCGAGAAGGCTGGGCGTGCCCGCCAGGACTGCTCCTTCGGTGCGGGCGAGAAGATCGTCGACCGAGTCGAACGCGTTGTTGAGTCCGTAGGAGCCAAGGGACAGCCCGTAGACCGTGAGCCTGGGGGCGGTGGTCCTCGGGCAGTGCGCTCCACCACGCGTAGATGGCGTCGAAGGCCGCGCGGGTCCCCGTGGGCGCCAGGTCCGGGGTGAGCAACGCGGACACGGGGCTCGGCGTCGCGCCGTACTGCACTGTGACGAGTGCGGTGTCGCCAGCGTGGAGGTACTCGAATCCGTCGATGGCCGCGGGATCGAGCCAGCCCGACCCGGTGGTCGCGGCGACCAGGAGCCTGGTCGCGGTCGGCCGCACCGGTGCGTTCGAGTTCCTGGACCGCGAGGTCCGCGCGAGCCTCGGGTGTGTCCGCCGCGTTGATACCCACGTAGACACGGATAGGTTCGATCGCCTCGACGTCGGTGATCGAGGAAATCTCCTCGGCCGTCGGGCCGCTCGCGACAATCTTGACGCCGGCCTGTCCCAGGTCCTCCCATGCCACCAGGCTTTCGGGGCTGCCGGAACGCAGCGCGCTCGAAGGTTGGCTGTAGGCGGGGTCGTACTGGTTGTTGCGCTGGCCATAGAGGCCCGTGAGTAGCAGTGAGAGCACCGAGGTGCCGACCGCGACGATGACGATGACACCGAGTGTGGTCGTCCCACCTGCCGCGAAGGCTCACCAGGGAATCGCGGGGGCCACCGTCGCGTTGGCTCACCTTGGCGGCCACGCGCACCACCATCGGCCGGAGCCAATTGTGGAGCCTACGGATGCCGCGGCCGATGGCGAAGCCCAGCCAGACTCCGAGGAAGGCGCCGAGGATGAGGCTCAACCAGTGCAGACCGTCGGAGTCGGGCAGCCCCACGGCCTCTCGCACATCGTTCTGCCACCGCACCCCAAGCGGAAGCACCGCCGCAAAAGCGAGCGCCGTCGATCCCGCCACGATCCAACCCGGTGCGGAGGCATCCCAGCGGATCCGCCCTGCGCTCACCAGGCGAAGCACGCGCCAGGCGAGCACGCCGAGACCATAGCCCACCGCGAACGCCAGTCCCGAGACCAGGCCCTGGCCCCAGGCCGGACGCGGCAAGAGCGACGGCGTGAGCGAGAGCACCACAAATGCCACTCCCACGACCGAGCCGACGACGTCAAAGCGCCTGACACCCCATGCGAACATGCGCCCTCCCTTCCGGGCGCCACAGTAGCGCCACCGCATGTCGTTGCGGTGACATTGCGCGGGACGAGTGTCTAGCCCCGGGCGATCCCCACCTCACCGGCGAGGAGGGCCGCGCCGATGCGGCCGCTGGGCGGGTGAGGGGTGCCGTAACGGTGCGCGGTGATCGAGACCGCCTGTTCCCGCACAAAGGGAAGCACGTCGAGCCAGGACGCGGTGGGGGCCGCGGAGTACACCGCGACATCGGCGTGGCCACGAACCCCAGGCTCTACTGCGCCGATGATCCGGAGGCGCCCGTGCTCGCGAGCCCGCTTCACGGCCGATGCCGCGTCCTCCACCACGCGCGTCACACCCGCCTCGTCGAGCCGAGAGCCAAGCGCCGCGGGGAGAGCGTCAAGCGACGACACCGTGGCCGCCCCCGTCACCGTGAGCGACGCCGCCACGGCACGCATCAGCGCGTCGGCATCGGCGCGCGCATCGGAGCCACCCCAGCGCACCGGCGTGGCCACAGGGCCGTGGCGCACCACGTTGTGTTCACCGGCCAGTGCGGAGGGATCGCTGCCCAGGCGGAGAGCACGCTCCCAGGCCGTAGCGTCACGGGAGGCTCCGTCTCGCACCCAGGCGGCGCTCGCCTCCACCAGCCGCGCCACGCGCGCTGAGAGGTGGCCGCTGGGTGCCGCCGGCGCATCGGCCACCCGTTCCCAACCGGTCAGCGACGCCACGTAGTGCGGACCTCCTGCCTTCACCGTGGCGCCCACCACCGACCGCTTCCAGCCACCGAAAGGCTGGCGTTGGACGATGGCGCCCGTGGTGCCGCGATTGACGTAGACGTTGCCTGCCTCGACGCCGGCGAGCCACACACGCATCTCGTGTTCGTCCAGCGAGTGAAGCCCGGCGGTCAGGCCGTAGTCGACCGTGTTTTGGACGGCGATCGCCTCCTCGAGCGTGTCGACGCGCATGACACCCAGCACGGGACCGAAGCACTCCGTGAGGTGGAACCACGACCCGGGCGTGACCCAGGCGCGCACACCAGGGGTCCACAGTTCGGGCGCGAGTTCGCGCGGTTCCACCCACCATTCCTCGCCCTCCTCCAGGGTGGTGAGGGCGCGACGCAGCTTTCCCTTGGGCGGGAGGATGACGGGCCCCATCTGCGTCCGCGGATCGCCCGCGGGGCCCACGCGTAGCGAGGTGACGGCGTCGATGAGCCTGATCGCGGAAGCGGAGCGACGCCGCAGCGGAGCCCACCAGGATCACGAGCGATGCGGCGGAACACTTCTGGCCCGCGTGCCCGAAGGCGGACTGGACCAGGTCACGCACCGCGAGGTCAACGTCGGCGCTCGGTGTGACGACGAGCGCGTTCTTGCCGCTGGTCTCCGCCCGCAGGTCAAGGTCAGGGCGCACCGCCAGGAAACGCTGTGCGGTCTCGAAGGCGCCCGTGAGGATGACCTGCTCCACGCGGGGGTCGCCGATAAGCGCGTCACCAAGACGTTCCGTGTCGATGTCGATGAGACGCACCAGATCGCGGGGCACGCCTGCGGCATCGAGCACCTCACGGATCACGGCGCCACATCGCATTGCCTCTTCCGCAGGTTTGAGCACTACGGCGCTGCCCGCCGCGAGGGCCGCAAGCGTCGAGCCAAGGGGGATGGCGACGGGGAAGTTCCACGGCGGAGTGACGAGCGTGACCGCACGCGGTACGGGTCGCGCGCCGTCGATGTCGACGAGCCGTTCGGCGCTCATCGCGTAGTACCTGGCGAAGTCGATGGCCTCCGAAATCTCCGGGTCGGACTGCTCCAGCGTCTTGCCGCACTCCGAGGCCATGACCTCGTACAGCACCTCCCGGTGCTGCTCGAGGGCGACCGCGACGGCGCGCAACATGGTGGCACGCTTGGCGGGCGTGCTGAGCCCCCATGATCTGGCCGCGGCCACCGTCTCGTCGAGCACGGCGTCGAGACTTGCGTGGTCCGCCACGCGTGCCTGCGCTGCCGTTGCCGCCCCCGCATCCGACTGGGTCACGCGCGCCAGCGCGCTCCGGCCGGCATCACGCTGCCCGGACACGGCGGGATCGGCATCGGCCGCGTTGACGAATCCGTCGTGGTCGCGCACCGGCGGCGTCGCGGTGCGTCCGCGCTCGCGCCGTGGGAGCGTGGCCGATGCCTCGAGCGCGAGCCGGAAGGCACGCTCCTGGGCGGCGAACACCCCTGCGTCCTCGCGCAGGCTCGCCCACCTCGGCAAGGAAGTTGCCGGGGCTGGCGACCTCCTCGAGCCTGCGGGCGAGGTAGGCGAGCGCCACGTCGAAGTCCTCGGGCGCCACGGCAGGCGTGTACAAGCGCACTCCCCCATCGTGCGTGCGACGGTGGTGGCCATCCCCGGGGCCATGCCCAGCAGCATCTCCAGGTCGACGCCCTCGGTAATCCCCCGACGCTCGCACCTGACGCGGGTCAGCGCGATATCAAAGAGGTTGTGTCCCGCGAGACCGACCCGGAGCGTGGAGAGACTCGCAGGGTCGAGCGCAATGTCGAGCAGGCGCTTGTAGTGCGCGTCGGCCTCCACCTTGGAGTCCCAGGTGGCGAGCCGCCACCCGTGGGCTTCCGCCTCGATGCGCTCCATGGACAGATTCGCGCCCTTGACGATGCGCACCTTCAGGGGCGCGCCCGATGCGGCGGCGCGCGCCCGGGCGAGGTCCTGGAGGCGCCGCAATGCGGCAAGCGAGTCCGGAAGGTACGCCTGGAGGACGACCCCCATAGGCAGCGCGAGGAACTCCTCGCGCATGGCGAGGTCCTCAAAGACCGCCAGGGTGAGGTCGAGGTCGCGGTACTCCTCCATGTCCAGGTTGATGAAGGTGCCGTCATGCGTGAGCGCCGCACGGTAAAGAGGTGCGAGGGCGTCGGTCACGTCCGCGACGGCCTCGTCGAACGCCCAGGCCGGATGAGGAGCCACCGCCGCGGAGACCTTGATGGAGACGTAGTCCACCGCGGGGTGCTCGATGAGCGCAAGGGTGCGGCTCACGCGCCGCTGCGCCTCGCCGCGTCCGAGCACGGCCTCACCCAACAGGTTGAGGTTGACGTCCGCTCCCCCGGCGCGCACGTGATCAAGCGCGCGAGCGAGTCGCTCGGGACGTGCGTCCACGACGAGGTGGCCCACCATGGCTTTCACGACGCGTCTCGCGGCCGCGACGGTGGTGGCGGGAGCGATGCGGCTGGCGAAGGCACCGGTGTGGAGGGCCGGGCTGAGTCCCCAGGGCAGGCGGGGCGGTGCGATGCGGGCCGCGGACCGGAACCCCTCGGCCGCGACCTGGGCGTCGTCGGGCCGCATGAGGCCGTCGAGCAGCGTGGTGAGGAAGGCGAGGCCCCCTCGCCTACGCAGCATCTCCTCCATGAGGTGAGCGGCGACGCCTTGCCGGGTCGTGGCGGCGTCGCTGAGCCACGCGTGCACCTGAGCGACGGCGGCGTCCGCCTCCGTCGAAAGGGCGCGCGAAGAGAGGGTATCCGGGGTCATACGACTGAGTGTGAGGCTGGCCAACCTTCCAGCACTAGCGCGGGTGTCTCACGAATAACGTTCACAAATGCTTAACTGTTGGCATGTACGACGTGACGCACCTGAGGACGCTGCGGGAGTTCGCCGTCCGCGGCACGCTCCAGGCGACCGCTGACGCCCTGGGATACACGTCGTCGGCTGTCTCCCAGCACCTGTCCGCGCTGACGCGGGAGGCGGGCACTGCCCTGACGCGGCGCGTGGGGCGCCGGCTCGTGCTCACCTCCGCGGGCGCCGCCCTGGCTCGGTCAGCCGAGGACGTCCTCGGCGCGCTCGAACGGGCCAGGGCCGGTGTCGCCGCGACCCTCGCAAGCCCCCACGGCACAGTGCGTCTCGCCATCTTTCAGTCCGCCGCTTTGGCGCTCGTGCCGCGCACCCTCACGCTGCTCTCGCGCAATGCGCCTGAGGTCCGTGTCGAGATCACTCAGGCGGAGCCTGCCCAAGCACTTGAGGACACCTGGGCTCGCCAGTACGACCTGGTGGTCGCCGAGGAGTACCCCCACCACAGCGCTCCTCATCACAGCGAACTGGTCAGGGAGACGCTCGTGCGCGATGAGATCGCGCTCGCCTCGGCGCTCGCCAACCCGGTCCGCGAGATCGGCGCCGCAGCCGCGATGCCGTGGGTCATGGAGCCGCTCGGAGCGGCCTCGCGACACTTCGCCGAGCAGGCCTGTCGCGTCGCGGGCTTCGAGCCGGATGTGCGCTTCGAGACGGCGGATCTGCAGGCCCATCTGGCGCTCATCGCTGCCGGTCACGCTGTCGCGCTCATGCCAGGGCTCATGGTGGCGAGCGCGCCTGTCGGTGTGGCGCTCACCTCGCTCGCCGAGCCCGCGCGTCGGACGGTCTTCGCCGCCTTTCGCGGGTCGTCCCGCACCGACCCTGCGGTCAGCGCGGTCCGTGAGGCGCTGCGACGCGGCGCGCAGGATCTGCGGGCAGGGACCTGACCAACGCGGTGCCCCCTGCCGCGGCGGCGGGCATCATGGCGACCACGGCCCCCGGCACCAGGAACGTCACAAACACGGCCGCCCCGAAGCCGATCGCGCGGGCCCGGTGACCCCTGAGGGCCGCGCGCCGCTGGGCGAGCGTCACGATGCCGCGACGACTCAGCGGGTAGGCGGTGAGTTCGAGGGCCAGCAGCCATCCACCGAGGGTCGCGGAGACCACGAAGGCCGCGACCGCCCCCACCAGCGGCACCCAGCCGAGCACCAACGCGACCAGGCCAAGCGGCACCGTGAGCAACAGCAGCCGCGCCCACTCGGCCACGCCCCGCAGCGCCGCCCGCCACCACGGTTCTGGATCCTCCTCATCAAGCGTCGGATCGTTCGCGTCGAGCCTCGCGGGAAATGCGCTCAAAGAACGGTTGGCCCACCAGGAGCGCCAACGCGGTGAACGTGTAGATCGACACGAGCGCCGCGGCACCCACGAGCCCGACCGCGACCACCGCGCGCAGCAGCCCTTGAGGGAAGGAGCCGTCCGCGAAGGCGCGGTCGGCCACCCACTCGCCCGCGGGCACCGCCGACGCCAACGCCGCCACCACCACGGCTCCAAGCATGATCGCCGCGATGCCGGCCGGCACCAGCCCCCACGCCATCGTGCGAGGAGCCGCCTTCCAGGTCATCACGCCACGCCACAGCATGCGAGCGCCGATTGCCGCCTCCTTGAGCGCCGACCCGGCGGCGGCAATGGGGACCACGGGCGGCACGACTCGCATGCCGCGATGCTAGCGGCGCGCTCCCCTAGCCGTGGGGAGCATCGGCCCTATCCTGACGCGACACCCGCACGCAGAAAGGCTGCAGACGCGTGACCGACCTCTTGCTGACCGATGCGCGGCTCCCCGGATCCGCCACCACCACTCGGCTTCTGATCCGCGACGGACTGCTCGCCGATCCCACCACCGCGGACTCGCACGCCGAGCGCGTCTCGCTCGAGGGCCGCTGGGTCATGCCGGGGCTGTGGGATCACCATGTGCATTTCACGCAGTGGGCCATCGTGAGGAGACGGCTCGATCTGTCCGGAGCCACCAGTGCGGCGATGGCCGCCCACATCGTGGGAGCCCGTCTCCAGGCGGAGCTCGACGTGCCTGCACCACTCATCGGGAACGGCTACAGGGATGCGTTGTGGGACGACTCGCCCACGGCCGAGGTGCTCGACCAGGTCGCACCCACGCGCGCCGTGGTGCTGCTTTCCGGCGACCTCCACGCGGTGTGGGTGAACTCTGCGGCACGGGACCGCTTTGGGCTGCCCCACGCGGGAGTGTTGCGCGAGCGCGACGCGTTCGAGCCTGCAGATGCGCCTGGACCAGGAGGCGCCAGGCGACGAGGATGTCGCCATCTCCGAGGCAGCCGCGGAGGCGGCCGCGCGCGGCATCGTCGGCATCGTCGACCTGGAGATGGCGCGCAACCTCCACGGCTGGACGCGCCGGATGTCGCAGGGCCTGAGAGCCTTCCGCGTGCGCTCCGGCTTTTACCCCGACGAATTCGACGAACGCCTAGGCATGGGGCTCACGGGCGGCGACGTCATCCCCGACACGGGAGGGCTCCTTACCGTGGGCGCGCTCAAGATCATCACGGACGGTTCCCTCAACACGAGGACCGCGTTCTGCCATGACCCCTACGCGTCCGGCAGTCACGGAGTCCTCACCTACTCCCCCGAGCAGACCACTGCGCTGCTGCAGCGCGCCGTGGCGACGGGCTACGACGTGGCCGTTCACGCCATCGGCGATGCCGCGGTCACCCACGCCCTCGACGCGTTCGCGGCCACCGGTGCACGCGGGACGATTGAACACGCCCAGGCTCGTGAGCGACGCGGACATCGGCCGCTTCGGCGAGCCTTGGGGTGGTGGCGTCAGTTCAGCCCGAGCATCTGTGGGACGACAGGGACGCGAGCGAGCGAATCTGGCCGGGTCGCACCCACCGCGCCTTCCCGTTCGGTGCGCTGCGTGACGCAGGGGCGGACATCGTTCTTGGGTCCGATGCACCCGTGTCTCCGCTGAATCCGTGGCGCGCCATCGCGGCGGCCGAGCACCGCAGTGGCGATGACCGCGCACCCTGGCACCCCGAGCAGGCCTTGACCCGTGCCCACGCGCTCGCGGCCTCCACCGATGGCCGCACGCTGCGCGTGGGCGAGCCAGCCGACGTCATTGCGCTCGACACGGATCCGCTGACGTGCTCCACGGACGACCTGTTGGCAATGCCGGTGGCGGCCACACTCGTCGGGGGCGCCTTCACCCACTGCGCGATCTAGACGCCGATGCCGGTGCGCCCGCTCGGGGCAACACCGGCATCGGGTTGACGCGTCAGTCCAGCAGGGTCGCGCTACCCAGGGCGATCTGCACGCCGGCAAGCGCCTTCGAGACCGGGCAGTTGGCCTTGGCGTCCTCGGCGATCTCGCCGAACGCCACCTGGTCGATGCCCTCGACGGAGGCCGACACGGTCAGCACGGACTGCGTCACTCCTCGCCGGGAACGAACGTCACCTCCGCCTCGACCGAGATCTCGGTGGGCGGGGTACCGTTCTCGCCGAGCGCGTGGGACAGCGCCATGGCGTAGCACGAGGCGTGGGCGGCCGCGAGGAGTTCCTCGGGCGTCGTAGTGGTCTCGGAACCCTCCGAGCGTGCCTTCCAGTTGACCCCGACAGTGGCCACGCCGGACGCGAGTGCAGTAGTGCCGGACCCGTCGGCGAGACCGCCCTTCCACACCGTCGATGCCTTGCTGTGGATTGCCATGCTGTACCTCCGTGGGGACTTCGGCGGCGGGACGTCCGCCGCCCAGACCAGTCAAGCACGCCCGGCATACTGGCGCCATGACGATCACCGAGGCCGTGTGGGGCCCGCCATCAACCGCAGACGACGCCCCGCTGGTGGTGATGCTTCACGGCTACGGCTCTCACGAGCATGATCTCGCCGGGCTCGCGCCGTGGCTGCCCGCGGGCATGCCCTGGGTCTCGCTGAGGGCTCCCGGCACGACGGGATTCGGCGGCTTCGAGTGGTATCCGATCTCCTTGCCCGATGAACCCACGGGCGAGGGCGCAGAGGCGTCGGTCGCCGCGATCTGGGAGTACCTGGACGCCAAGGTTGGGGCGGCACGCCAGGTGGTGCCGCTGGGTTTCTCGCAGGGCGGCATGATGGCGCTCGAGATGCTGCGATCGCGCCCCGCTCGGGTCGCCGCGACCGTGGTGCTCGCCGGATTCGTGACGGAGGCGGGGGCAACGGCCGATGCCTCGCTCGCCGAGCTCCGACCCCGAGTCTTCTGGGGTCGAGGGCTGCGCGACCAGGTGATCTGGGACGCCGCAGTCGCGCGCACCGACACGTGGCTCACCGAGCACACGCGGCTCACCCGCAGGGAGTACCAGGGACTCGCACACGGCATCGAGCCGGCGGAGATGGACGACGTCGCCGCCTTCCTCCGTGACGCGCTGGCGCCATAGGTCACTCAGGCAGGGAATCTCTCAGCCACGTCACACCGCGCACGTCGCCGCCCGCCTCGGCGACCCGCTCCCGCAGTTCACGGTCGGCCGTCACCACGATGACGGACGCGCTGGACTCGAGCCTTCGCACGATGGTCACGATCGCGTCGTCGCCGCTTTCGCGAGCATCGACCACGGTCAGGTGCGGAGCCGCCGCGGACGCACGAGCGCCTCGTGCGGCACCCTCGACCACGGCCGTGACGTGCGTGAGCACCTCGACCGCGAGCCCGTGGTCGCCTGAAACCGCCGGGTGGTCCACCGGCGGATCCTGCGGCGTGCCCTCGTGCTGAACGGAGCGAGGGTCCCACCGCGCCAGCCTGTCCAGCCACCGGGCGGCACTGCCGCGACGGTCCCGCCACCAGCCATCGGGGACGGAGCCCATCAGGTTTGCCACATCCACCACCACGTGGACGGGACGCCACCCCAGCGTCTCCACGAGCACGGGCCAGGCCGAGCCGAATCCGGGATGGAGCGGAAGGTGCTCCACCTGCGCGACTGGCACCCACCGCAGTTCGTGCGACTCCGCGTCCATGGCGCGAGCCTCGAATGCCTCGCGCGCCGCGGCGACGATGGTCGTGTAGTGCCACACGCCCCTGTCGGCGACCACGGATACGAGCGGCACGAGCGCCTCGGCGGGTACGCCCGCCTCCTCTGCAGCCTCGCGGCACGCGCCCACCACGGGCGCCTCACCCTCGTGGAGTGCACCACCAGGCACGCCCCACGTGTCGCCGTGGTGGCTCCACGATGCCCGATGCTGCAGGAGGACGCCGCGCTCGGGGTCGATCACCAGCAACCCGGCGGCCCCGAACCGTCCCCAGTAGCGGGTGCCGTCGGGCCCCTCGACCCACGCGTCGCCCGGGTCGCGCAGGCGCGGAAGCCGCGGCGCACGGGTGCTGCGGCTGGTGACGGCGTCGTCGAACGGTCGCCCGGGACCAGTGGGAGGCACCTGGGGATCGGTGTTCACGCTGTCAGCGTGTCACACGCGACGATGCTCGCGACACCTAGCGCGCTGAGACGCGTGCGAGGAACTCGCCCGAGGCGGGCATCGGCGCGCCTTCGAGGGTCCATGGCAGGCCCAGTGCCACGTACGGCGAGGCGAGGTCCTGTCGCTGCATGTGGACGTGCGGCTCCGTCGAATGGCCCGAGTTGCCGCACGCGGCCATCACGACGCCGGCCTCGACGCTCTGACCCTCCGCAACCCGAATCGACCCGCGCCTGAGGTGCGCCACCAATACGTGCGTGCCGTCGCTCAGGCGGATCACCACGTGGTTGCCAAACACCGCGCGCGGACCCCAGATCTCCCGCGCGGCACCTTCGAGGAACATGCAGGCGATGGCACGACGCGAGGAGCGGGAACGGTGATCCTTGGCGCCATCGGTCACGTGGACCACGATGCCAGCCGCAGGCGCGAGGACGGGTTGCCCGAAGCCGGGAAAGCGCCCCGGTCCCAGGAACGAGCCGGAGCCGTCGGCGAACCGGGGGCGGTCCACGCCGGTGGGCGCGTACACCAGATCGATGGCGTAGGTCTGACCCCAGGCGTGCGTTCCCTGGCTGGGGACGCGAGAGGCGGGCGAGTGCGCGGCCATCCACTCGCCCAGCACGGGTGAGGTCAGGACGGCGGGCTCGACGCGCGCCCGAGGCGAGGCAACGGTGACGACGAAGGACAGCACAAACAGGGCGAGACCCGCCACAATGCCCAGGCGCCCGAGCGCATCGGTGGGGGCACCCCACCATCCGGCGGCGGTCAGGACGATCCCCGCGAGGAGCACCACGAGCGAGAGGTACATCGCAGGCACACGACAGCGGGCAAAGGCGACTGGCATGCGGGACACCTTAGGCCCGATTGTTACCATCTCGAAACCTTCTGGCCGTGTCGTGCGTTATCTGGGGGTCATCGACGTGATGTGCGCTGCTCCGCCACCGTCGGCCAGTGTGATCGTCCTCACGCCTGGCGTGGGACGCCCGTCCCGCGTTTGCGCCTGGGACCGCTCCTAGCCTGGCTGTACCGGCAGAGCCGCATGCGCCGTCGATTCCGGGCGACGCAGGCTCCGCCTTCACCCGTAGCGCCTCGTCGCACGCGGATGACACCTCCCCAACCCCCACCCCACCATGCGTCATTTCCCCCGCCCTCACCGGGCATTCATCACCACCATCGCCGTCGTCTGTTTCGGTACGGGCGTCTTTGGCGCCCACACCGCGAACGCCGTGGACAAACACGTCGCCATCAGCGAGGCCAAAGCGGCCGCCAAGGAGTTCGAGGAGCGGCGTAGCCGCCTGCGCTCCGTCCTGTCCGAGGCCGATGCGGTGGCCGATCAGGCTGCCGAGGTCTCCGACGCCGAGAACGTCGTCGAGGCCAGTGAGACGCTCGAGGCCGTCACCGACACGGCCGAACGCGCCGCGGCCGAAGCCGAGGAGACCGCCGCGGAGGCTGCGGGGACCTCGCTGGAGCCCGATGCTGTCATCGCACCCGTGACGGCATCGGACACCGCGGATGCCGAGGGTGAGGCGACGTCCGAGGATGCGGACGACACCACGGAGGGCACCGACGCCTCGACTACCTCGCCGACGCCGGAGTCCGAGGAGGCTGCCGGCGATGCCGGTGTGGTGAGCGATTCCGGCGAGACGGCTTCCACCGAGGGCGACACCAGCGGTGCCGCCGAGGGCGACGTCGCGACAGCAACACACGGCGCCACCACAGTGGCCGACGTCCTCGACCTTGACGCGGCGGACTTTGCCGACGCCGACAGCGCACGCGATGCCACCGCCGCGCTGGAGCGCGCCACGGCCGACCTCGAGGCCGCGACGGCAAGCGTCGACGACGAGTCTCAACGGCTCGCCGATGCCGCCGAGTCAGCGCTGCTTGCCGCGGCCACGTCCGACTACGACTCGCTCGTAGTGGCGGCGACGGCGGATCTTGACGCGACGGCCGACGTGATCGAGGCGGTGACCGGCATGGTGGAGGACGAGTCCACCCTGAGCGCGATCGCGTCCGCACGGGCCAACCTGCGCGCCAGCGCCGCGGTCGCGCTCCAGGTCGATGACAGCACCACGGCACAGGCCCGCGTCGCCTCCCTTGCTGAGGTGCGCACCGCGTTGCTCGACGCCGTCGTCGCCGCCCAGGAGTCGCACACCCAGTGGCTCACCGCCGAGAACGAACGCCGCGACGCGGAGAACGCCGAGACGCTCGCCGCGTACGAAGATGAGATCGATGAGGCCGAGGCCGCGTTCGCCGAGGCCAACGAGGCCGCCGTCGCTGCGCGCCAGGAAGGCTGGGAAGGACAGCCCACGGGCGTCAGTGGCTCCAACGGCAACGTCTCGAGCGACAGCCTGTGTGAGGTCGACTTCGCCGCGGGACACTCCCTGCAGTGCGATGCCGCCGCCGCGCTCGAGGCCGCAGACGCCGACTACTACGCGGAAACCGGCGACCACCTGACGCTGACGGACTCGTATCGGTCGTACGCCTCGCAGGTACGCACGCGCGCCATCAAGGAAGCCTCGCGGCTACCCCAGGCACCTCGAACCACGGGTGGGGCATGGCGGTGGACCTCGACTACGCCTCGGCCACCTGGCTCACGGAGAACGGTGCGCGGTACGGCTGGGTCCATCCCACCTGGGCGCGCAGCGGCGGTTCGAAGCCCGAATGGTGGCATTTGGAGTACGTCGCCACCGAGGTCGGCACCTTCGAGGCCCCCGAGGCGCCGGACTTCCTGGAGCCCGCAGAGGACGTGCTGGCAGACATCGTCGACGCGCTCGGCGGCGACGACGAGGCCGCGACCGCGGATGCCGCCGAGTGACGGATGGCATCTCTGCGGCCAGGTCCGCCGCTCCACACGCGTCTAGCACCTACCCTTATCCCATGACGATTGACACACCAGCACCGGCCGACGACCTCGCGCCCGATCAGGGACCCACGTTCGCCGACCTCGGACTGGGTGACTCCGTCCTGAGGGCGATCAAGGCGATGGGTTACGAAACCCCCTCCGCGATCCAGGCCGCCACCATTCCCCCGCTTCTCGCGGGATCCGACGTGATCGGCCTGGCGCAGACCGGAACCGGCAAGACCGCCGCGTTCGCCCTGCCCATCCTTGACCGCCTCACGCCCGGCAGGAAGAAGCCCCAGGCCCTCGTGCTGGCACCGACCCGCGAGTTGGCGCTGCAGGTGTGTGAATCGTTCGAGCAGTACGCGAACCACCGCACCGGCGTCCACATCCTGCCCGTGTACGGCGGCCAGGGCTACGGCGTCCAGCTTTCCGCGCTGCGTCGCGGCGTGGACATTGTGGTCGGCACGCCCGGCCGCATCATGGACCACCTCGACAAGGGCACGCTCGACCTGTCCGAACTCGAGTACCTCGTGCTCGACGAGGCCGACGAGATGCTGAAGATGGGCTTCGCCGAGGACGTGGAGACCATCCTCGCCTCGACCCCCGAGGACAAGCAGGTGGCGCTGTTCTCCGCCACCATGCCGGCACAGATTCGCCGCCTGTCCCAGAAGTACCTGCGTGACCCGCAGGAGATCACGGTCAAGCGCAAGACGGCGACCTCGGCATCGATCACGCAGCGCTACCTGGTGGTCGCGTACCAGCAGAAGATGGACGCCCTGACGCGCATCCTCGAGGTCGAGAACTTCGACGCGATGATCGTCTTCACCCGCACCAAGAACGAGACCGAGACGGTCGCGGAGCGCCTGCGCGCTCGCGGCTACGCCGCCGCGGCGATTAACGGCGACGTGGTGCAGGCTCAGCGCGAGAAGACCATCCAGCAGGCTCAAGGACGGCAAGCCTGGACATCGTGGTCGCCACGGATGTGGCCGCGCGTGGTCTCGACGTGGAGCGCATCAGCCACGTCGTGAACTACGACCTCCCCATCGACAACGAGTCGTACGTCCACCGCGTGGGTCGCACGGGCCGTGCCGGCCGCACGGGTGACGCGATCGCTTTTGTGACGCCCCGCGAGCGAGGGCGTCTGTCCTCGATCGAGAAGTCGACCAAGCAGCCCATCACGCCGATGCCGCTGCCGAGCGCCGAGGACGTCAACGCGACGCGCCTGACGCGTTTCGACGCGTCCATCACGGCCGCGCTCGAGCAGCGCGACCGCATCGACCGGTTCCGCGACATCATCGCCCACTACGTGGAGCACCACGACGTCCCGGAGGCCGATGTTGCCGCCGCGCTCGCCGTGGTCAGCCAGGGCGAGACTCCCCTGTTGCTCGACCCGGCGGAGGACCGCGGCTCGGTGGGCTTCCAGGACCGCAAGCGCCGTGAGCGCGACGGAGACCGCGATGGCGGCCGCCCCGATCGCGGGCCGCGCACCTCTGGCGACCGCGTCACGTACCGCATCTCGGTGGGAAAGCGTCAGCACGTCGAGCCCCGCCAGATCGTTGGTGCGATCGCCAACGAGGGCGGCCTCGACCGTTCCGCGTTCGGCCGGATCACCATCAAGCCGGACTTCTCCCTTGTGGAGCCTGCCGGCCGACTTGCCTCAGGACGCGCTGCGCGCCCTCGAGCGCACGCGCATTTCCGGTCAGTTGATCGAGCGCGGCTCGACCGTGGTCCCGGCTCGTTCAAGCGCCGCGAGGGCGGCCGCGACGACCGTCCCTCACGTGACCGTGGCCCGCGCTCCGGCGGGGACCGCTACGACAAGCCGCGCTCCGGTGGCGGCCGTTCGTACCGCGACGACGCCGCTGGCGGGAAGCCCTTCCGCAAGCCGCGCCACAAGTAAGTTTGCGACGCAGCACGACGGCCGCCCCGGCACCCCGCCAGGGCGGCCGTCGTCGTCGTGGTGGCAGTCGTCGTCCGTGCAGACGGCTCAGATCTCCGTCAGCGCGAAGCCGTCGGTCTCGCGGCTCTCCCACTGATCGAACGGATCCTCAGCAACCGCAGCACGAGCCAGCGGGGCGAGCCGTTCGAACGCTTCGCGATCCGTAAAGATGGCGAGGCCGACGAGCCGCTCGGACCGGGCATCGGCCAGGGTGTGCACGCTGAGGAGGCCCTCGTGGCCCTGAAGCGCCGCACCGTAGCGATGCATCGAGTCGATGAGCGCGTCGCGGTGCTCCGGGTGCGGATGATGAATGGACATCAGCGTGAACATGCCTTCACGCTACGGCGCGCGGCGAACAGGCGCCTGGCGTCCCGACGCGTCCGGTGCCGGCTACCGGCCGCCGCGCCCACCGAAGACGGTCACGAGCAGCGGGATCACCGACAGCGCCATCAGGGTGGTGCCGAGGCCCGGCGTGGCCGCGTGGACCAAGGCACCGGCGAGCAGCACGGCGGCGAAGATCAACCCGCTGACCAGGCGTGACGCAGTCCGCTCGAGGCGCTGCACGATGCTCTCGAGTCGCGGTGCGGCGACGGGCAGGTCGCCCGATTCGAGTTGAGCGAGGATGCCGTCGAGGCGCCGCGGCAGTCCCCACGCGAACTTGACCATGTCCACGGCCTCGCGGCCCGCATCGGCCGCAAAGGACCTGGTCTCGTCGCGCAGCAGCCTGCTGGGCGTAGGGCTCCACGGTGTCCCACACGTTGTAGGCGGGGTCCAGGGCCGTCGAGACGCCGGAGGTGAGCGACAGGGCCCTGATGATCAGGAGGAAGTCCTCAGGCATCTGGAACGGCAGATCCAGCACCAGGTCACCGAACTCGGCGGCGAACGCACGGAATTCGCGCGGATCAACCTCCTTGAGTTCCGCGAAGCCCATGCCTCCGAACCGTCCGAACAGCGCCGTCAGCGCCTTCTCCAGTTCCTTGGTGTCGGCCGAGGGAAGGAGCACGCCTGCCGTGCTCATGGCCTTGACCAGCCCGGCTCCATCACGGGAGGCCACGGCGATCACCAGCGCACGCAGGGCGGTGCGGAGGTTTGCGGGGACCTCTCCCATCATCCCGAAGTCGACGATGGTGAGACGCCAGCCCTGCTCCACGGAGGCATCGGGCGTCACGAAGAGGTTGCCGGGATGCGGGTCGGCGTGAAAGTAGCCGTGGACAAAGAGCCTGGTCAAGCATCACCTCGGCGAACACCCGCGCGACCGCGGCCGGGGCAATCTCCGCGTCCCGCAGCGCCGCGTGATCCGTGATCTTGATGGCGGACACGTCCTCCAGGACCAGGACGCGCCTCGACGTGCGCTCCCACACGACGCGGGGCACGTGGACGCGAGCATCGTCTGCGAACACGTCGGCAAACCGCTCAGACGCGGAGGCCTCGTGGAGGTAGTCGACCTCCTCGCGGCTGACGTGCGCGAACTCCTCGATCAGGGCGGGCATGTCGACGCGGGCGCGCACGCCACGCACCTTCATCAGCCATCGCGCCACGCGTCGCAGCGCGGCAAGGTCCACGTCGACGATGGCGCCAATGCCGGGGCGCTGCACCTTCACGACCACGTCCGCGAAGCCGCAGGCAGCGGCGTCGTCCTCGCGCAACCGAGCCCGATGCACCTGACCGAGCGACGCGGCCGCGATCGGGACCGGGTCAAGCGTCGCGAAGGCAGCCGCCAGCGGCACGCCGAGTTCCGCCTCCGCCTGAGCCCGCAGCGCTTCGAAGGGCACCGCCGGCACCTCGTCCTGCAGTCCCTCGAGTTCCTTGGTGATCTCGGGCGGCAACACGTCGAGCCTCGAGGACATGAACTGTCCCAGGCGATCATGAGCCCGCCGAGGTCCACGGCGAGCCCGCGGAACCGCTGCGCAAAGGTGCGCATGCGCTGGGGCCGCGTGCGCTCGGCGACGCGCCTCAGGCCGATGACGGGAAGCGCGATCTCGTACCACCACTGCACCGCAAAGTGCCACGCGGCGAAGCGGAGAATGCGTCGGTAACGGGCACGGTCCACGGGGGTGTCGGGCATCGGCTCTCCTTGATCCCGACCGGGCCGCGGACCTCCCGTCAGTCCTCAGCCAGGATCGTGTAGATCTTACGTCGGGCCTCGTTGAGGATTTCCGTGGCGCGCTCCTGCTGGTCCTGAGAGCCAGACCGCACCACCTGAGCGACCGCCTGCGCCAGTTCGGCTCCGGCCTTGGGTGCGCCGCCAAAGCGGGGGCCGTCGCTCTCGGTCTCGACCCAGGGGGCCGATGCCGCGGCCGCCTCGGCCTCGTCGCGGCCCTCGTCCGTCAACGCGTAGGTCTTGCGGTCGGCGGAGAGCCTCGGCGGTCACGACGCCTTCGTCGGCGAGCAGGCGAAGCGTGGGGTACACCGACCCGGCGGAGGGCTTCCAGCGGCCGTCCGTGCGCTCGGTGATCTCGCGGATGATCTGGTAGCCGTGCATCGGCTCTTCGTGAAGAAGCGCGAGGACGGCGGCGCGGACGTCTCCCTGCCCATGCGCGTGCCCACACGCTTGTCGAACTGGCTGCGCAGTTGTTCCATCGCCTCCCACATGGCGTCGCCCGCCTGGGACGCGCTGAAGCCGCCGTGTCGCGAGTGCTGCTGAGAACCCATGCTGACCTCCGTGTTTCCATGTCGTTCGACTGCCGAACGACTCTGAACGATATATCGCTATTGGAACACGCCGAACGTCAGGCCGCAAGGGGTGAGCGCACGGCCGTGTCAGGATGGGGATGCGGTTCACCGACGAACCCAGCACCGGCGCAGCACGGGAGGTTCCATGCCCCACGGCATCACGCTCACCATCGACGGCGCCCTGGCGCAGGTGACCCTGTCGAGGCCCGAGCGGCTCAACGCCATCGACTTCGCCATGGGTGCCGCCTACCGCGACGCCTGCCTCGAGGCGACCTCGACTCCCAGCCTTGGCGCCGTCATCCTCGACGCCGAGGGCGGTGCCTTCTGTGCCGGCGGCGACGTGCTCGCCATGGCCTCCGGCGGCGCCACGGGGGCCGACGTGACCGCGGCAGCGCGAGTGATTCACGAGGGCATCAGCGCCCTGACCTCGTCGGCCATTCCTGTGGTCGCGGCGGTACGTGGCGCCGTCGCCGGAGGCGGCATCGGCCTCATGCTGGCGGCCGATGTGGTGGTCGCCGCCCCCGACCTTCGCGTCGCCGGACGTTACACGGACGTGGGCCTCACTCCGGATCTCGGTGTCAGCACACTTCTGGTGCGCGCCGTGGGGCCGCGCCGCGCCACGGCCATCCTGACGCTCGGGCGCGAGGCTCGATGCGCAGACTGCCCTTGCGTGGGGCCTCGTCGAGGAAGTCCACGAGCAGCCCGAACAGCGTGCCCGCGAGATTGCGCAGGGGTGGCTCGACGGCGCGACCGGGGCCTTCGGACAGGCAAAGCGTCTCATCCAGGCCTCCGCTGCGCGTCCCTTCGCGGCCAGCCTTGAGGACGAGGCCACCACCATCGGCGCCGCCTTCGACGCCGACGAGGCGCGCGGGCGCATCGCCGCATTCGCCGCGGCCAGCGCGGCTCGGGAGGCACGCCGATGACCGGCTCAACCCTGTCCGGCCGCACCCTGCTGATGTCGGGAGGGTCGCGAGGCATCGGCCTTGCGATCGCCCTGCGCGCCGCCCGGGACGGCGCCAACGTCGCACTGCTGGCCAAGACCGACGCACCTCACCCCCGACTGGAGGGCACGGTGCATACGGCGGCCGAGGCCATCACCGCGGCAGGCGGCTCCGCCCTCGCCGTGGTTGGGGACGTCAGGAGCGATCACGACATCGCTCGCGCCGTCGAGGCGACCGTCGGCGAGTTCGGCGGCATCGACATCGTGATCAACAACGCCTCGGTGATCGACCTGTCCCCCACGGCGGACCTCGAGCCCAAGAAGTACGACCTCATGCAGGACGTGAATGTGCGCGGCACCTTCATGCTCACCCGGGCCGCGCTGCCGCACCTCGCGGTGTCCGCGACTCCCCGCGTGCTGTCCCTGTCCCCGCCCCTCAATCCGTCGGCGCGATGGCTCGGCGCACACACCGGCTACAGCCTGGCAAAGTTCGGGATGACGATGGCGACGCTGGGGCTGAACGAGGACCTCGTCGCCATGGGTGGCGCCGCCACCACCCTGTGGCCACGCACCACCATCGCGACGGCGGCGGTGAGGAACGTCATCGGCGGCGAGCGGCTCATGCGCCAGAGCAGAACCCCGGAGATCTATGCGGACGCGGCCCACGTGGTGCTGACGTCCGCCCCCGCGGAGGTCGCGGGTGAGAGCCTTCTCGTCGAGGACCTGCTCACCGCGGCGGGAGTGACCGACTTCAGCGAGTACGCCGCCGTGCCAGGCACCGCGGATGAGGACCTGTTTCCGGACATCTTTCTGGACTAGGGCTTCGCGCCGGGGAATGGCGCGGGGGCCTGACGCGGTTTCCGTGGCATGACTCGCGACGATGCAGACGCTCCGAGGCTCTCCCACCGGAGCAGAACCGTGGCTGCGGGCTGCCGGCACGGGCACAGGTGATGCACCGCTCGTGCTCGTCCTTGGCGCCACGGGGTACATCGGCGGTCGACTGGTGCCGCGGCTCATCACGGCGGGCTATCGAGTCCGGGTTCTCACGCGGTCACGGCGGCGCGTCGAGGGGCAGCCCTGGGCTCGCGACGTGGAGATCGTCCAAGGCGACGCGACCGACGATGACTCCATCGCCCGCGCAATGGTGGGTGTCGACGTGGTCCACTACCTCATCCACTCGATGTCCGCCGCTCGGGACTACGGCCGGATCGACCGGGGTATCGCCCTCTCGGTCGCGAGACACGCCGCCACAGAGAACGTGGGGCGCCTGATCTATCTCAGTGGTCTGCATCCCGATGGCGTGGAGGCTCTCTGCGCACCTCGCGTCGCGCAAGGAGGTGGGAGACATCCTGCTCGCCTCCAGCACCCCCACCCTGGTGCTGCAGGCCGGCGTGGTGATCGGCGCCGGCTCGGCGTCCTTCGAGATGGTGCGGCATCTGACCGAGGTGCTGCCCTTCATGCCCGCTCCCCGGTGGGTGATGAACCGCATCCAACCCATCGCTGTCCGCGATGTTCTGCACTATCTGCTCGCGGCCACCCGGCTCGACGACGCCACCAACCGTGCATTCGACATCGGCGGTCCGGACGTCATGCGGTACGCCGACATGATGAACCGCTACGCCGCCATCGCGGGCCTCCCCCGACGCCGCATCTTGCCCCTGCCCGTGCTGACTCCTGGCCTCGCGTCGCACTGGGTGGGCCTGGTGACGCCGGTACCGCGCCGCATCGCGCGCCCCCTCGTCGAGTCGTTGCTTCACTCGTGCGTGGTGAAGAGCCGTGACATCGACCAGGTCATCGCACCGCCGCCCGAGGGACTGACCGGGTACGAGGAAGCCGTGCGCTGGGCGCTGGGCAGGCTTGAGCCGATGCCGTCGAAACCAGTTGGCAAGACGCATCGGTGCGTGGCGCGCCCAGCGATCCGCTCCCCAGCGATCCCGACTGGGCAGGCAGGCCCGAGTTCACCGACGAGCGGCATCGGGACACGACCGCGAGCACCCGCGCCGTCTGGGCGGTCGTCGAGCAGATCGGCGGTGCCACGGGCTGGTACTCGGCATCGGCACTGTGGGCGGCCCGGGGGTTGATGGATCGTCTGGCGGGTGGTGTGGGCCTGCGGCGGGGCCGCCGCACGCTGAGGCATCTGCGCGTGGGGGATGCGATTGACCTGTGGCGGGTGGAGCGCGTGGAGCCCGGCCATCTGTTGCTCCTGCGAGCCGAGATGCGAGTTCCCGGGCGTGCCTGGCTGGAGCCTGCCGTCGAGCCGTCCGAGGACGGCTGCACGTACCGCCAACGCGCCGTCTTCTTCCCGCGAGGGCTCACGGGCCGCCTGTACTGGCTCGCCATGCTGCCGTTTCACGGTCTCGTATTCGCGGGCATGGTCAATCGCATTGTTGCCCTCGCCGAACGAGAAGATTCCCACGAGATGTGACGAATATCACTCGAAACCCTGGTCAAGTTGGGTCGTCCGACCTAGACTCGCCGGGGTCGCGATTCGCCGCGACACGACGACGCTGAGGTAGTCACCCATGCCAACACACGACCAGAGGTCGGGCGCCGCCGCGCCCGCCGCCGGTTCTGCTGCGCCCGCGCGCGCCCACGACGACGATCACGCCAACCCGCTCGAGGTCCTCGAGATGGAGCAGGAGTCGCCCGTCTCGGCCGATGCCCCCAAGCCCCCGAAGCGCCGCAGGCGTCAGTGGGGTGCGGAGCGACCGCGTCCGCCACTTCCCGCCATCGAGAAGCCCGCGAGCACCGCGGCGACGTGGCTGGGCGGCTTCGCGATCGTGGCCACCGTGGTGATGTTCGTCGCGTACCTCGCGATCACCATCGTGTCGCAGGTCATCGACGAAGGGATCATCGGCAGCGCCTTCGTCTGGCAGGCCATCGCGTACGTCATCGTGATGGGTTTCCTCATCTTCTCGACGTTCTCGTACCTGCTGGCTCGCCAGGGCGCGCTGTACCGCTCGCGCGACCACGTGCGGACGCCGCGCGCGGAGATCGATGCGTTCTTCTCCGTCAGCAGGCCGTCGCTCACCGCCCTGGTGCCCTCCTACGCCGAGGACCCCGCGGTCGTGCGCGCCACGTTGCTGTCTGCGGCGCTCCAGGAGTACCCGGACATCCGCGTGGTGCTGCTTCTCGACGACCCGCCGCACCCGACGGACCCGGCCGCGATGGCCAGCCTCGACGCGTGCCGCGCCGTGCCCGGCGAGATCCAGATGCTCCTGGCGGGGCCGTACCACCGGTTCACCGAGTCGCTGGCACGCCACGAGGAGGCCGCGCTCACCGACGGTGCGAGCACCCCCGACCAGGTGCGTGACCTTGGCCGCGACTTCCGCTGGGCCGCCGCGTGGCTGCGCGAGCAGCGCGACGAGTATGTACGCACCAACAACGCCGACGACTTCCTCGCCGATGAGGTGCTGGGCGGCCTCGCCGACGACATGGACACCACCGCGCAGGCGCTGTTCGCATCGCTCGACAGTGGCGCGGCGCTGCCCACCGCGCGCCTCAGCCAGCCTGTGCAGGCGCCTGGTGTGGACGTTCGATGCTCAGGTGTCCTCGTTCGAGCGCAAGGCGTACGCGAACCTGCCTCACGACGCGAACAAGGCGATGAACCTCAACGCGTACCTGGGCCTCATGGGCCGCAAGGTGCGCCGCGTCGAGACCCGCTCGGGTCCCATGCTGCGCTTCACCGATGCGGAGGACGGCGTCCTCATCCCGGATTCCGACTACGTGCTGACGCTCGATGCGGACAGCGTGATCCTGCGCGAGTACTGCCTGCGCCTGGTTCACCACCTCGAGATGCCCGGTAATGAGCGCATCGCCGTGATCCAGACGCCGTACTCGGCGTTCCGCGGCGCCACCACGCGCCTCGAGCGCATCGCTGCGGCCACCACCGATATTCAGCACATCCTCCACCAGGGCCTGACCTACTTCGACGCGACCTTCTGGGTGGGCGCCAACGCGGTCATCCGCAAGACGGCGCTCAACGACATCGTCGAGGTGACCTACGTGGGCGGTCAGGAGGTGCGCCGCTACGTCCAGGACCGCACCGTCATCGAGGACACGGAGTCCAGCATCGACCTCGTGGCGCACGGCTGGAGCCTGTACAACTACCCCGAGCGACTGTCGTATAGCGCCACGCCGCCCGACTTCGGCTCCCTCGCGGTGCAGCGCGCCCGCTGGGCCAACGGCGGCCTGCTGATCGCCCCGAAGTTCAGGCGCCTCGTGAAGCAGCGCAAGAAGCAGGGCAACCGCATCCGCCGCTCGTCGATCATTCTGCGCGTCAACTACATGGCGTCCATCTCGTGGGCCGCCTTCGGGCTTCTGCTGCTGCTGACCTACCCGTTCGATGACCGCCTGCTCAGCCCCATCATCGTCGCGGCGGCCCTGCCGTACTTCCTGGCGATGTCCTACGACTTCAAGCGCATGGGCTACAAGCGCACCGACGTGTTCCGCGTCTACGCGTTCAACCTGATCCTGCTCGCGGTGAACCTCGGAGGCACGCTCAAGTCGCTCCAGCAGGCCGCGGCGAAGTCCAAGATCGCGTTCGCGCGCACCCCCAAGGTCGCGAACCGCACGGCCGCGCCCGCGCTCTACGTGCTCGCGGCGTACGCCATCGCGCTGTTCTCGTTCTACACGCTCGCCAACGACATCCGCACGGAAAACTGGTACCACGCCGCGTTCGCCGCCTTCAACGGTGTGCTGACCACGTACGCGATCGGCGCGTTCATCGGCTTCCGCAACTCCCTGGTAGACATCGTGCTGGGCGCCGTCCACTGGGTGAAGGTGCCGCGCAAGCCTAAGAAGGCCGCTCTGGAACAGCGCACCGTCGCCGATGCGTGGGAGTCAGTCCTGTACTTCGGACCCGACCACGACCCGACCTCGGACACTCCCCCGCCGGTGACCGTGTCCTCCACCACCCGCCCCCGCTACGGCGACACCCGCGCCCGCCAGCGCGACTAAGCCGCAGGAGAGCCTCACCATGTCTTCATCGTCCGCGCGCGTGCGCACCACGCGTATCTCCAAGTCCCGCGTCCTCGTCCTCCTGCTGGTGACGGCGGCCGTCGGGTGGTTCGGCTTCAAGGCCGTCTCCGCGGCGGCCATCGGCCCGCTGCAGCCGGGTCCGTCTACGTTCAGCGGTTACGTCGACGTGACCGCCACGCCCGCCTTCGGATTCGAGACGCCCACGGGCGCTGCGCAGTCCGACGTCACCCTGTCCTTCGTGGTCTCCGACCCGCAGGACGCGTGTGAGCCCGCCTGGGGCGGCTACTACTCGCTCGACGAGGCCTCGGATGAGATGGAACTTGACCGTCGCATCGTCCAGTTGGCATCTGTGGGTGGACACGTGCGCGTGTCCTTCGGCGGCCAGGCGAACACGTCGCTCGCGGTGGGCTGCACCGATGATGAGGCGCTTCTCGACGCCTACCGCTCGGTGGTGGAGCGCTACGACCTCGACTCGATCGACCTCGACGTGGAGGGCGCGGCGCTCGATGACTCCGCGAGCATCGACCGCCGCGCCAACGCCATCGCGGCGCTGCAGGAAGAGCGCGGCGAAGGCGACCCCCTCGCCGTGTGGCTGACGCTTCCCGTCGACACCGCCGGCCTCACGGCGGCGGGTCAGAACGTGGTGCGGCAGACCCTGGCCGCGGGCGTGGACCTCGCTGGCGTCAACGGCATGGCGATGAACTTCGGCGCCGCCACCTCGTCCGCCAACCCGCAGTCCGACCTCGTGGCGCAGGCCATGACGGCGCTCCAGGGCCAGGTGGACGACCTCTACACGGCTGCTGGCACGTCGCTGTCGGCCTCCGCGGCGTGGGGTCACGTGGGCATGACGGTGATGATCGGTCAGAACGACGTCTCGTCCGAGACCTTCACCATCGCCGATGCGGAGCGGGTCAACCAGTTCGCGCTCGACCACGGTGTGGGTCTGGTGGGCATCTGGTCGCTCAACCGAGACGCGACCTGCGAGTCGCCGCTGCCGACCGTCACGACCGTGGTGCAGACCTCGTGCAGCGGGGTGAACCAGGACGGCGCCTCGTACGCCGACACGCTCGCGGCGAACCTTCCGGCCGCGCAGTCCGAGGAGGCATCGGACAGGCTCCGCGTCGCCGACCACGGAGCCCAGCGAGGAGTCCTCGCCCGAGGCGACCGAGAACCCGGCCAACGTGACCGACGACCCGGAAACCAGCCCGTACCCGATCTGGGACCCGCTCGGCACGTACCCCGGCGGCACCAAGATCGTGTGGCACAAACAGGTCTACGAGGCCCGGTACTGGACCAGCGGCGTCGCGCCCGGGTCCACGCCGAGCGGCGGTGACGACCCGTGGACGCTCATCGGCCCCGTGCTGCCCGGCGACACGCCCGCTCCGCTGCCGACCCTTCCGGCGGGCACCTACCCCGAGTGGGACGCCGAGGAAACGTACAACGCCGGCGACCGGGTCCTGTTCGATCTGGTGCCCTACGAGGCGAAGTGGTGGAGCCAGGGCACCGAGCCCGGCACCAACGTGGCGGGCGGAAGCCCGTGGGTGCTGGTCATTCCCGTCCAGTAGGAACGGTCCTGCCGCTGCTTGCCTGAGGACACCAGCAGCGGCAGGATCTCCTTCTCCAGGAGCGGCGCAAGGTCGCCGGGGAGCCTCCGCGCTCGGATCGAGCCAGCGCAGGCTCCTCGATCTCGGCAGCCGGAGCGTCGACCGCCACGGCCGGGTGCACAAAGACCGTGCCCTCGACCACGTGGCCGGGCTCGTTGGCGGCATCGGCCCGTAGTACCCCCAGGCTCCGTGAGGCGCGCGGAATCCAGTGTGATCCCAAGTTCCTCGTGGCACTCGCGCAGCGCGGCCTCGACGGCGGTTTCGCCCGGCTCCGGCTTTCCGCCGGGAAGCATGAAGCGGGCGGTGCCGCGTTTGCGGACGGTGAGGATGTCGCCGCGCTCGTTGCGCAGCACCACCGCGGAGACGCGGATGAGGGTGGTCGGATCGTGGGGGGTCATGCGTTCAGGTTACGGGCCAGCGGCCCCGGGAGCGCAGGCTCAACCGGGGACCGCCAGACCATCAGGGGTGCCGCTTAGGACAGCGGGCGAACCACCTCGGCGCCGAGGCCCTCGACCGCGGTCGCCTGGTCAGCGTCCGTGGTGATGAAGAGGTAGTCGTCACCCTTCACGATCGCGGTAGCAGCGTCGGCGGCCTCGCGGGTGGCAACGTCGCCCTCGAGCGCGTCGGCGGTGGTGTAGATCGCGAGGGTCGAGTCGACGACCATGTCGCCGTCGACGTCGCAGGTGTACTCCCAGGTGGAGACGTAGCCGGCGCCGGCGACGCGGCCGCCCGCCCAGGTCTCGCAACCGGTCGCGACACGCACGTCCTCGACGATGGTCGAGACCTGCGAGGCGTCGAAGGCTCTCCTCGGCGGACGGCGAGGTGCTGGCCGATGCCGAGGCGTCGGTGTCGGCGTCGCTGCTGCACGCGGTGAGGAGCGTGGCCGCGGCGAGCACGCCGACGGCAGCGGTGATGGAGAAGCGCATGAGGGTTCCTCTGCTCAAGGGATAAGGGGTTGTCTTGTCGACCAGAAAAGTGTAGTGCCGCGCGGGCCTTGCGGCATGCCCAGGGCTAGGCTCTGACGGTGATGTCTCCCCCGCCGCTCGATCTGGACGCGCTACGCCGGTGGCCCGATGTCGAGGCGCCGGGGCTTGTCGCCGTCGATGCCGCAGACAGGCTGATGTTGGACGAGTCGAGCGAGCACCGTGCGTCCGCGGCGCCTGGCACCGTGGTGGTGATCGGTGACGGCTATGGCGCCCTCACCCTGGGAGCCGCCGCCGAGGGCGCGACCGGCATCCGCACGCATGTGGATCCGCTGAATGGCGAGCGCGCCCTGGAGGCCAACGCCGAGCGCGCCGGCCTGGGTGCGGCGTTTGAGGTGCATCGCCTGGAGCCGGCGCTGGTGCGCGGCGCCCGCGTGGTGCTGCTGAGGCTCCCCGGTCGCTGGAGGCGCTGCGCGACATGGCGGGCCTCATCGCGGCGTACGCGGATCCCGAGGTGATCGTGTTCGCGGGCGGCCGGCTCAAGCACATGTCGGTGTCGATGAACGCTGTGCTCGGCGAACACTTCGGCCGCCTCGACGTGAGTCACGCCCGGCAGAAGTCGCGCGTCCTCATCGCGCGCTCGCCGCGCGAGGGCCGCGACCCCGTGCCCGCAGCGGCCCGGGTGGAGGGCTTAGAGGTGCGGGCCTTTGGCGGGGCGTTCGCGGGTGCGAACCTCGACATCGGCACCAGGCTCCTGCTGGAGCAACTCCCGGCCGCTCCCGCGGGCGGGACCGCCGACGACCCGTGGATCGACCTGGCCTGCGGCACGGGGATCGTGGCCGCGTGGATGGCGACGCGCCACCCTGAGGTGCGCGTCTACGCCTCGGATCAGTCGGCCGTCGCGGTTAAGTCCGCGCGGGCGACGATGATCGCCAACGGGATCAACTCACGCGTGGAGGTGGCGCGCGACGACGCGCTCGCCTCGCGGCCGGACTCGAGCGCGTCCCTCATCGCGCTGAATCCGCCGTTTCACTCGGGCGCAGCCGTGACGGATCTGCTGGCGCCGCGGCTGTTCGCCGATGCGGCACGCGTGCTGCGTCCTGGCGGCGAACTGTGGTGCGTGTGGAACTCGGCCCTGCGGTACAGGCCGCAGGCTCTCGACAATCGTGGGGCCCACCGCTCAGGTGGCGCGCAACGCCAAGTTCACCGTCACGGTCTCCACGCGGCGTCCGTAAACTAGAGCGAGTGTCCACACCGTCCGCACCCGCCGACCGCCAGCACCGCATCGACCCCGGTGACCTCGAGACCACGTTGCGGGTGCTCGCCTCGCTGAGCGACGTCGACGAGCAGGACCCGGATTTCGTGGCGGTGCGCAACGCGACGGCCCACATGATCAAGGCCGTCAAGCAGAGCAGGCGGCGCGAGCGGCGCGCCACCATCGCCGCGAACGACACCGCTGTGGTCGCCGCCACGGCGACGGGGGCATCGGACCGTATCGATGACGAGACGCGCGGGCTGACGCTGGAGGCGCGCGCGGCGACGCCGACCGCGGGCGAGTACCTCAAGGCGCGCCCGTGCTACATCTGCAAGCAGAAGTACACGGTCGTCGACGCGTTCTATCACCAGCCTGTGCCCCGCGTGTGCGGAAACCAGTCACGCCAAGCGGCATGCGAGCACGGACCTGCGGGGACGCCGCGCGCTGCTGACGGGCGGCAGGGCGAAGATCGGTATGCACATCGCGCTGCGGCTGCTGCGCGACGGCGCCGACCTGACCGTGACGACGCGCTTCCCCCGCGACGCGGTGCGGCGCTTCGCCGCCATGCCCGATGCCGCGCTGTGGCTTCACCGCGTCACGGTGGTCGGCATCGACCTACGTGACCCGGCCCAGGTGGTCGCGCTGGCCGATTCTGTCGCCGCGGGCGGGCCGCTCGACATTCTGATCAACAACGCGGCGCAGACAGTGCGCCGCTCCCCCGGCGCGTACGCGCCCCTCGTGGAGGCCGAGTCTGTGCCGCTCGAGCAGGGTCTGTGGGCCGAGGGTCAGGGGCCGCGGCTGCTCACCCTGGGGCGCACGGCCGATGCTCACCCCGTCAGCATCGAGGCCTCGGCCGCCACGCATCCTCTGCTGGCGTCCGCGCACCTGGCGGAAATGGGTTCGAGGGAGGCTCAGCGCCTCACCGACCAGGCGCTCGCGCCGGGATCGTCGTCGCTAGCGCGACTCGCGGACGGCACGGCGATTGACGCTGGCGGTCTAGTGCCCGATCTTCACGGGTCGAATTCGTGGGTGCAGGCGGTGGGCGACGTGACGCCGCTGGAGCCTGCTCGAGGTGCAACTGTGCAACTCGACCGCGCCGTTCATTCTGATCAATCGCCTGCGGCCGGCTCTCGCGGCGGGCGCTGCAGCATCGGCGTCGGGCTCTGGCTCCGGTCGCTCCTATGTGGTGAACGTCTCCGCGATGGAGGGCGTGTTCGAGCGCGGCTACAAGGGCCCTGGGCACCCGCATACCAACATGGCGAAGGCGGCGCTCAACATGCTGACGCGCACGAGCGCGCGCGAGATGTTCGAGTCCGACCAGATTCTGATGACGAGCGTCGACACCGGCTGGATCACCGACGAGCGGCCGCATCCCACCAAGGTGCGGCTCGCCGAGGAGGGCTTCCACGCTCCCCTAGATCTGGTCGACGGCGCGGCGCGCGTCTACGACCCTGTGGTCCGGGGCGAGGCCGGCGAGGACCTCTTCGGGGTGTTCCTCAAGGACTACGCACCCTCGAAGTGGTGACGGTGTGATCCGGCTGCCCGCGCCCGGGGCGCGCGTGGTGGTGCGCTACCTGTTGCCCGATGGTTCGGCGACGGACGCGTTGGGCATGTTGCTGAGCGCCGATGCCGAGACCGTGGTGGTCGACGGGAAGCGTGGGGTGGTGACTATTGCTGTGTCGGCGATTGTGGCTGCTAAGCCGGTGCCGCCGGCGCCGGAACGGCGGGTGCGCGAGTAAAGAAGGGGGTGACGCGCTCGCTAGCACCCACGTGCGATACCGAACGAGAGTCGTTCTTCCCGGTGTCTACCAGGAAACACGGCTCTCCTCTCGGTCTGGATGACAGGACTTGAACCTGCGACCCCCTGCTTCAACCAGTCTCTTTCCGGTCATTCACGGTTAGTCCCGGAACTCTCGGATTCCCTCGTGGTGTTCGGGAACCGGACGGTCCGTCGTTCACGAGTGTATCCGGACGTTCACGGTTGCTCACGGTTGAATCTGATGACAATTTGATGAGGTCGGGGGGCGGCGAGCAGTCCAGCCGAACTCGGCCCCGCGACTCCCGCCGAGAACTCAGCCCCCACGCCCTGTGATCGGCAGGCGAGACTCCGCCAGCACTGGGGTCCCGCGAGGCGACTAACGGTCACCCTTTGACTTGGAATCGCACGATACCTGGCCTCGAACCGTGATGACTCACGGCTCCGACCAGTTCGAGCAACAACTGCTCCTTGATTCGGCCAATGGGCTTGAATGACACTGCCACATTCGAGCCCCGAACCCTGACGAACCTAGGATCCACGAAGAGCCTGAACGATCCCGCTTCCAAAATCGAGTTCCGGCGACAGCCATCCAGTCGACTTGGGCTGCAACTCATGGGTGCGGTCCCCGTCCTTCACGGGGAGCAGCGCCGCCAACGCATACGGAATCGGACCTGTGGCCTTCTGTGCGTAGTCACAAGCGGCACCGATGCGGATCTGCGCTATGCCCGGCGCGTAGTTCTTCAGGTCGATCCTGACCTTCTTGGCGACGATTTCGCTAACAAAGGTCGCTTCGTCGGCGACGCCGAACTCGCTCCAGTCGATCCCCGGCTCTGGTTCACAGACCGCACCCCAAGCAAGCGGCGAGATAGGACGTGCGGTGTCCTGTCTGGTGACGTGCAACTTGGTGTTCAGCAAACCGACCTGTGTCTTTGACAACGCCGGTGGTGGTTCAGTGGCACCTTCAAACGACCGCACCCATTCACCTCCTTCGTCGGGCGCGTTCTGGAGGCGATCCTGAAGTAGCGGCAGTAGCGCAGCCTGGATGGAAGCGCGTGGGTCATCTGCCGCGTTTGCGTGCCCGACGGCTTCTACCGCGAGCCGCTTCAACAGCGTTGGGAGAGGCGCGTCCCCATCTAGATCTGCTGCGAGACCAGCCTACATCAGTCAGAACGCCCGTCGCTGCGCCGAGAACCTCCGCCTCCCACTGCACAAGAGCGCTCATCGCAGGCTGCCGAGTCAAATGCTCACGGATGTCCTCCACGAGGTTGCCTCTATTGGGAGCGCCCGTGTCGATGTCTATGTAGTTGGATTTGGAAAGCGGAACAATCGCGATTGGCTTCGCGTGAAGATTCCTGGGGAAGAAATTATCCTCCAGGTACCTCTCGAGTTCGCCGACCCGCTCGGGCTTGTCCGTCCACACGATCAGGACGTACGGTCCGCCAGACGTATCGATGACTCTCCCGAGTATTCGTTGAATTTCAGCGAAGTGGCGGTTGAAGTCACTGCTTGCGGCCCGGTCTTGGAGCCTGAAGGTCAATGAATATAGGCTCTGACACCGGCGAACAACTCCCGTGGCACGTCGTGCTCGGGTCGATAGTGGACACGAGCGCAGGCGGAGCCGAGCGATTGGATCGTGGAAGAGATGGCGTCCAGGTGTCTCGGGTCGTCGTCAATGACAACAAATCTCGGCGGCGTGAACATTTAGCCTCTCGGAAATACTAGAGCGAGCGCGGCGCCGTCATACTCGTCACCGAGCGGAAACAGATCGGTGTCTACCATTCGCAGAGAACCACCGATCGTATGCATGATCAGATTGACGTAATACAGGCCGACTCCGATACCGTCCGGACGGCGCGTGAAAAACGGTTCGGTAGCGTCTTCGAGCCCGTCCGCGAAGCCTGGGCCATTGTCCGCGATGATCAGCGCTGGGCCCTCATAGGAGTCGGCGTCAACGGCGATAAGCAGTCTGCGGCTCCCCTGCTCTGCGTTCTCTGGCCAGCGCGAAGAGAGCCAGTAGACGCTGTTATCAATGAGGTTCGTCACGGCACCAAGCACGAGACCGAGTGGAAACTTTGACGGCGCGAGAGTTGCTACGGGACTCCGGTCGACGCGCACCTCGAGTTCGATGTCGTGGTTTGACAGGCGAACGGAGTTGAGTTCGGCAACCCGCTCAGCCAGGTCTCGAAGGTCATGGTCCGAGACCTCTCCCTTACGCAGGATGTCGCCGAAACTGTCCAACACCGCAACGAGGTCACGGGCCTGCTGAACTGCTCGTTCCGCGTCGCCTCCCCACGCAACGCGGTATGGAGCAATCGCACACCATGATCAATCTCATGGTAAACAATTACGAGTGACATACTGGAAACTCCAGCACGCAGCATTATTTCACGCATATCGTCGTAGGCCTTCTGGGCCTTGTCGATCAGCGGGTCGACCTCGTCGGACAGATTGTTCCTTTTGGCAAGAACTTTGATCTGTTCGAGAGGCCTTTCGATGCCACCACTCAGCGAATTGCGCTTCTTAGCCAGGAGCCTTCCGAAGATTCTTCTTGTCAATGTTCCGCTCAGACTCGAAAACCGCTATTGCGCCACGGATCAAGGCGCGCATACGTCCGAGCGCGACGCCTTCGACAAATCCCTCGCGGTTCGTTTTCTCCTCGAGGTAACTACTTGCTGCAAGGGACAGGTCCACGGCGCCTACTACGATGTTGTTGCTAATGCGCTTGGTCGGGGAGTTGACTCGTCGGATATCGAGCCCTAGCCAGTCATCGCCCGGCTCACCGTAGTTGTAGACACGAATGCCGTCTCGATAGACCCGTACGCCACCACTCTCGTTCAAGAACTCCTGCAACGAGGCGCTATTCCCGATCTTCTCTATCACGTCCTTGTCGCGGTCGTAGACCATAAGAGTGCCCGATATTGGACCGATCCCCTCTTGGTGCGTCGAACTGCTCCGCACCGCCCGCGGCGGCTTGTCCTGGCCTCTTAGCGCGTCCTGGTCTCCCTCTGGCAAGTCCTTGGGGTCTAGGAGCACGCCAAACTGAGTCCCCTCCGCCGTGCGCGGGCTCAACGCGATCCCCTTGAATCCGCGAAACTCATACCGCCAACTGAACTCGTTGTCCTTCAGCGAGAATGTGAAACGCCACGGCGCACTCTCAAGCAGGGTCTCAGTGTTGGGTACGTCCGCGATCCAATCGGCCTGCTGCGGAAGGGACAAGGTGGCAGCAAAGTCGTCGGACCGAGCGGCGAAGGGCGAGGAGATTGACGTGATTTGCCGATACAAGCGCCGGACCTCACCTCGAGTCCAAGCCGGACCGCGCAATGCCGAGACCGTCACGGACGTGCCCCTACCGCCCAAGAATAGTTGGGGCGTGCGCGCGACAATCTCAACTCGAGCCTCATCAAGGTACTCGACGGAGGCAATGTCGTCCCAGTCAATCTTGAGTACAAGTTCGGGCCCGTCGGTCTGACGCGTAACCACTTCGACAGCGCGGCCAAGTTTGTGCACGGCAAACCGTCCAACTCCCTTTTCACCGAGCGGCAGTCGCCCCTTCCGAGTCCTTGTTCCGCTCGCGCGATCCTTCGCCTTGTGATCGTGCCCCGGTACAAGCCAGATGTTTCTCAGCGTGTCTTCCGACATGCCTTCGCCGTCATCAGCCACCGTAATCGTTGCGTCGGTCGCGTCGAGGCGCGCCATCGTGACTTCTGCTTGCGTTGCGTCAGCGTCGTACGCGTTCTTCACAGCTCGAAGATCGCGAGTCGGGGACTACCGATCAGTTGGTCGCCCAGAAGTTGAAGGAGCCTTGCCCGTGGGCGGAATCGCAGTGCGTCGCCGTCAGTCATCCGTGCTCCCGATCTCCACCGATGTCCGTGAAAACTCTGTTCGCGGCAAACTCGGATTCATGATGCCCTAGCCGTCGCATCGTGCAAGTCCTCGCGTTGGAAAGCGAGAATCAACTGTACATCTTCCTTAACTAGCGCCCGTATGGCGGCCATACGCAACGCGGCGTCGTCACCCGCGCCGACCAACTGTGCCAAGGCGACCTTAATGTCGGTACCGCGTCCCCGTTGCGCTTCGGGCAGATCGAGCAGTTCGGCGACAATCGCAACTACGCGTTGGCTCGTAATGAGTTGGTTGCCCCCGCGCAGCATCCCGAACACGGCCTGCTGCGATGGGCGTAGCAGGCCGTCGATCGCGATCAGTTCGTCGCTATCGGCGGCATCCTGGAGCTTCCTGATCGCTGCATCGACCGCCCGCCCCCTCGCTGGAGTGAATCTCGTCGCCTCGATCTTCTCGAGCGCACTCGGCGTGATCCGAGTCGCTCCTTGGAACGGCTCCATCATCACTGCAGCCTGGTCGGGAGTTAGTTGATGAACTTCAAGAAGCGCGGCAAACGCGGCTGCCAAGGTGGTCATGTCGGGACCAGGAAAGAGCCACCAAGCGTCGCGTCGGCGCGCCTTGGCCCACGCCACTAGTTGGCGCCGAAGCTCCAAGACCGGAAGTCGCTCCAGTTGGTCACCGCCGTTGTCGGGTCGGATTGCCTCGGCGACCGCAAGCCCCAGGAGAGGAGGTACCGCGTTCCCGATCTGACGAAAGGCATCGCTCCGCGTGCCAGAGAAACGGAAGTCGTCGGGGAACGTCTGGATGCGGGCGGCCTCCCGGACCGTCAACGTCCGATGCTCAGCAGGGTGGATGTACCAGTAGCCGTCCTTCGCAATGTGGGCGGTTATGGTTCTGCTCAGGTCGTCCCAGGGTAGGCGCTTGTACTTGTCATTGAATGTGTCGGAGCGATATCGCTTGAGCCGTTCCGGCAATTCCGAATACAACGTAGACGACGTCATGAGTTCAAATGCTTGTTTGTCGTCCGCGCGCACAGGGCGCGTCATATGATCGTGAATGACGCCCGATCCATCCGAGGATCGCAAGCGCTTCGCTAGAACACTGATTGGCGCGCCGGAATACGGAAGGCTCTCGGGCGCCAGTCGAATCGTGCAATGCCGGGAGATCCGCGATCGCGTCGCGAACAGTCGGGCGTTCACTGTTCAACTCCGGCCACATGGGGTCAACGCCGTCCCTACGTGCCTGCAATATGAACCGCTTTCGGTGTTGGGGGACACCGTGTCGCCAAGCATCGAGAAGCCGATAGTCGACGACGTAGCCAATGCCTTCGAGGATGTCCGCGATCTCGCGAATCACGGTGAGATCATCACCAATTGCCATGTCTGGGACGTTCTCCATGAGCACAGGCTCGAGGCTGCAATGCCTTCACCACGGCCACGAAGGAGCGCCACAGTTCCTTGCGGCCATCGACAGCATCACGAACTCCACCCTCAACGAGGCTGCGGATCTTGGCCCGTCCCGCCCTACTAAACGGTTGGCACGGTGGCCCACCCGCAACGAGATCAACTTCCAGCGGCTTCAAGCGGTCGATAAGGACGCGCACTTGAGTCTCGTCCGACATGTCGACGTCGAGCGCCTGTCCGCGGAAATTCGCACGGTGGGTGTCAAGGGCCGCCTTGTCGTGGTCGACCGCCGCCACTACGGTCCACCCGGCCGCCTCTACCCCTGCACCGAGGCCGCCCGCGCCTGAGAACAGGTCAACTGCGAGCGGGCGCCCTGCCGCTTTCTCGGCGGCGCACCACTCAACGAACGCGTCGTCCGCAGGAGCGTCAGGGTGTCGAGGAAGGGCGAGCGGCACCGAACGTTCGAGCCTTCACTGCGTATTGCGCCACGCGTAAGCGCTCCCTCCATGCCTTCGGGTTCACCTCCAAGACCACACCGTGGGCGTCTCGTGAGATTGCCAACTGACGGCGCCGACACTATCCCGTCGACACTCTAGTCGCGCGCGGGGACACGCATCAGCAACTGGATTCGAGGCACACCAACGCGCCGCCATGACGCCGTTCAACTCCCGCGCGGCCCGAAGACAGACTCAAAGAGCGGTACGGGAATCGCATGAGTCAGGACCACGCGCAAGGAATTTGCCCTCGCCTAGCGGCGGCGGCCACGAGGCCTACTTACCTACGCCGGCAAAGGCACCGTGTCCGTCCAGCACTGCCTCGACAACTGGAAGCGGGCGGTCACTGCGCGCGACACCAACTCGTAGATCGCGCGGCCTCGTTCCGTCGCGAGCAACAAATCCTTGTCGCGTTCACAATGAGCCTTAAGCACTTGGTTCACGACACCGACGTTCACGCCGTTGCCCATCTGCTTGTAGGTAAGAGCGTCGCGCTGCGGCCCAAATGAGAAGTTGTCGGGCAAGCCCTGAAGTCGCGCCGCTTCGCGGGGAGAAAGTCGGCGTCTCATTGGACCGATGATGGGTGTCTGCGTGATCGCGACCAATGCCGGTAGGTGAGTTGGCCGCTTGGCGCGTAGCCCCGACGGGCGTAGCGAGATCACGCAGTCCCAAAGGCGCTCGGTGTCCTGTGCCTGCCACTCCAACTTGCGTCGCGACTCTGGGAACGTGCGCACCTTCGCAAGCCACCTGCCGACTAGGTCACCACCTAGGTGCAACTTGAGCGCGTCGTAGAGATCGAAGTTCTTGCGAAGGAAATCCGCCTTCCACGCTGGAGCCTGCAGCGATAGACGCTTCGCGGCGCGCCTTGGTCCATTCGGTGCCCCACGCGTCTGCCCAGATGGGGAATCCAGGTAGCCGACGCACTGGCTCGCCAGTCGCCGCCGCCTGCGAAGCACGCCACATGCGCATGTGCTGGACCATTACCTCCCAGTGGTCAATCCACATAACCTCGTCGTCACTAATCTCAGTGCCAGGGATTGCGCGTGAGCCTGTCCATGGGCAGGTCGCTGACGAGATCCCACTCACGCTCCATGAATACGTCGGCGGGGAGCCGCACAGGAGCCACTTCCGGGTCAGCCACGTGGCCTTCGGGGACCAACGTCGCGGTAATAAAGACTCGTTCTCTAACCTGCGGAGCGCCGCCGAACCTCGGATCGATTAGGTGCGGAGAGAAGATGGCCGGAGTCTCGGAAACCTGGTAGCCGTGCGCCCGAAGTTCTCGAATAATGACTTCCCACTCATGGATATGGCGCGGGCCTGCAAGGTTCCTGACATTCTCAAGACAGACAAGCGTGGGCTTGCGCTCGCGAACGATCTTTTCGATGTGCCAGAAGAGAGTGCCGCGCGTTTCCTCCATGCCGCGCTGAGCGCCAGACTTCGAGAACGGCTGGCACGGGAACCCACCCGTGATGATGTCGTGCGCGGGAACGCTCACCCCGGCGTCGCTGGCATCCTTGGTGACATCGCCGAGTGCACGGTGGCGCCAATTCGCCTCGTACACCGCTGCTGCCGCCTTGTCGATCTCGACGGCGTAGGCATGATTGGCGCCCATAGGCGTGAGCGCAGCCGCGAATCCACCGACTCCTGCGAAGAGGTCCGCGAATGCAACGCCGGTGTGAGCATCAAAGTCGTACGCCATCCCGCAAGGTTACGTCGCCCCACCGACCTTGCTGTCCTGACACACCGATCGAACGCGCGTTCGAGCAGGCGTGCTGAGAGGAGCCTGGCGCGAAGGCCTAGACCCATGCCTCGCTTCATACGGCGTGTCCACTCTCCGGTGAGATGCGAGCCGTTCGCGACAGTTTGGTGAACAGATGAGCCTACTAGACCCTGGTCGCAGGCTTGGTTATAACCCCGCACGGCCCGCACAATCCCCACTACTCACAGGCTTCACTAGTCGTCGCGAACGATGATGACGCCGAAGTCACGAGTTGCCGCGAGCCACTCCTGGACGGTCGCAGGGTCCGCTTCCACCCACTCGAGGAAGAAGACGTACTGCTCGACAAAGCGAGCAACGGCAGCCGTGACCTCAAGCCCTGACCACGTCAGCGCTTCGCGCACCATGTCGGAAGGATTGGTCCAGATGGTCATCAGAACCCCGGTTTCCCGCATGACCTCCGTCCATGCGGGAAGCCTTGCTGGCTCGTCTGGCCGACCTCTCCGTGCGGTCGTTCACCAGTGCCGCGTAGGCGCCGACACCGGCAGGATCCCTTTCAGCGAGTTCGTGGGCGAACTGCCCAACCCACTCAGCGGGAGTGTACTTCTGTTTCGCCTCAACGTAGAGTCCACGCCTTCGACCAAGCGACGTCACGCCCGTTACAGACACGTCACCCGGCGTCGTTCGGCTGGGATCGTTGACGCTCTTCGGCGTGAAAGTACCCAGCGGATGCACCAATGAAATCGCTGCAGCGACCATCGCCTGCGCGCGACGTCCGTTCTCGCCGTCGTCAAGTAGGAACGTTTCCAACGACTCGAAGAATGCCACTAAATCGAGGTGACTCGTGGCCAGATGGGCTTCAAGCACGCTCGGGAGGGTCGCATCAGGCACAGCCGATAGAAAGTCGCGCAACGCCTGTGCAGCGTCCGATCGCGACATCTCAGCCACATTGGCCATAAGCGAGACAGTGCGGGCTAGGAGTGGACGATTGCGTGGTGCAACGTTCGCCCAATCGGACGACAAGATGCGCTTGCCCCCAAATGGACTGTTGTTGAATGGTTGGCTCTTGAGTGACCGCAGATCGACACGCCCATGCGCGACACCTTGGATGACCTGCCAAAGACTCGTAGCGGCATACCCGAATGTCCCGGCATCGTCTCCGACCTGAAGACTCAACGGGTTTGCGCGAGCATCAGTCGCGCGGGCGACGAGACCGCAAAGAACTGCCGCCAGGTACGTCTTAGCCTGCGCCCAGCCGTAGACCTCCCGCGAGACCTCCGCCCACTCGCCCGCCACGAAGTTGTCGTTCGCGCGATCCGCAGTACGTTGAGCAAGCGCTTGCTCCATAACAATCTCAGCCGCAGCCAAGTCAAGTTGCCAACGCTTGCCTTCGTCGTGCTCGCTTGAGATGTCCATCATGGAGCGAGCCTATCGGTGCAGCACTGACCCCAACAGCCCAGTCGGCTGAACCGATTGCTGCCTCTCGATGACCGCGTGTCGGGAGGAATTGGCTGCGCCGCCAGTGTCGCCGATCCGCAGTTCGCCACTCAACTTGCACTCTCGTGGAGGCAAAGGTCAACTGGGCTTCGGTGTCGAGCACGGGACGGAACTGGCGGTGCGAACTCGGCACGTACTGCGGTGACAGTTCAAGCCCGCAAGTTGCGCAGGCGCTGGTCCTGCCGTGGCCTTGAATGTGTATCTCCGCGGTATCGTTGGCGCGCGCGAGCCTGCCTCAGCACGCACCCCGATGAGCAACACCACCGTGACCGGCCCGTTGATCGCGAGCATGAGCGCGTTCCACAGGCACACCAGAACGACGACGTACACCCACCCCGGTCCGCCGTCGCCGATCCATTGCACAAGACCCGCCGCGATCACCAAGTAGATCCCGGCGACGAGCATCGCCGGCACACCCCACTTCAGACCGGAACGCCGACGCGTGGCGCGGATGGGGATGTTCGAGGGCATGTAGCGCTGCAGGAAGTCTCGAATGCCGACGCCGAGTGAAGCCGCTGCACCTGCGAACGCTGCCTCGAGTTCGACCTTGGAAAGAGTCCGTCCAAAAGCACGAGCGACGTACCGTGTGATCATGCGATCGATCTTCACGCCCGGCACACCAGCCAGCATTAGCAAGTAGCGCCAGGACGCATACCCAAGACCGGGCTCAGCCATCCATGCACGACGGACCCTCTCGAGGCGTGCCGGATCGCATGCGCACGCGACGAGGTCGGAGGCCGTGGCGATACCCACCTCAGGCCCCGATAGGCGCGTCGCCGCGCCGTACCGCGCCTCGGCTTTGCGGCGCTTGGTTCCAGGGGTGATCTGGCGGTTCTTGAACAGGCGCTCGGCGGCCGCAGTTGGTCCGCCCACCCGATCGATTGCTTCGACCAGGTCAAGTAGCGAGTCCTTGGTCGCGTCAGCACCGCTCCCAGCGCGAACCGCGCCGTAGCGCGAGACTGCATTGATCACTCCCGAGTATCGGGCTGCAAGCGAGTAGACGGAGTCCACGGCACAAAGCGCAAGCGAGTCCGGGTACCCGTAGTTGGGAAGCAGCGGGATCCCCTCCGGAAAGTCAGTTCGGACGTACTCGACGAACTCCGCGACGACTGCACCATGGCACATGGGGAGACCTTAGGGGCGGGCGCGCACAGCCCCCATTGACAGCCGACGTGCCCGGAAGCTCGTGCCGTCCCACTTGACAGCCGGCCTGATTCAACAGCGCGTCGAACGCGCGCCAAAGCGAGACTTCGTCCACCGCGGTAGCACGTCGTGCACCTGTCCGGTGTTGGCGTCACCGCGACGCCGACCACCTAGAAGGGAGGGCGGCATCATGTTCCGCACCCGCGCATCACTGTCTGGCTTCTTCGTGAGCGAGTGGCGCTCACCGCCACGGAGCGAGCCGGCGCCCGCCTCTACGTCCGCGTCGGCCAGGAGCACTTCCAGCGCGGCGAGGACGGCCTATTCACCCCGCTCGAGCCGACGTTCCACGACCTGGTCGTGTTCGGCCGCACTGCGGACCGAGCCGTCGAGCGCACGCGCCGCGCCAAGCAGGAGCCGACGACCGCGCCCGACGAGCCGACCACCCAGCCCGCTCCCCCCGACACTGACGGCATGAGCACCTCGGCTCGCCTCACTCGTCCTTCGCGAACACCTGGTCGAGCATCGCAGCCGTCGCCGGATTCACCATCTCCGGCGCCTGGATGTAGTGATGGATCGTGATCCGCCGGTCCGTGTGCCCCAGCAGTTCCGCCGCAGGCTCTACCCCGCCCTCGTCATTGATCGCGGTCGCAACGGTGCGTCGGAACATGTGCGGCGTGACCCCGGTGATACCGGCACGCTCGAGCACCATCCGGAACTGACGGCGCACGTTGTTCGTCGTGAGCGGCGTCCCGCCGCGCGTGCACAACAGCAGCGCGTCGAGCGAGTGGTCCTCCAACCGCGCCATCCGGCGCCGTACCGCCTCGGCGGTGAACGACGGGATCACCACGGTCCTCGTCTTCGGGTGGTCCTGACGCTTCGTCGGCTCACCATGGAGGCTGACGATGGTGCCGGCGATGCGATTCGATGGCGTCACGGTCGTCAGGTCGACATCGCGGCGCCGGATAGCCAGGGCCTCGCCGATGCGGGCGGAGGTGCCGAGCATGACCTCGACGATCGCTCCGAGTGCCCGTCCGGCGGTGGGCCGGTGTACGAGCCGCCCATCGCCCACGAGGCAATAACCGCGCGCACCGCGTTGACCTCGGTGGCCGTCAACGCGTTCGGTCGCGACGCGGGGCGCCGCAGCGGCGAGACGTGAGCCATGGGATTGCGCGGCATCACCTCGTGTCGCACCGCGAGCTCGAGCGCGAGCCGGAGCACCGCCCGTGCGCGCGGCTGTAGGCTCTGCTTCGCCAGCACCTTGAGGTACTGGTCGCAACGGGCGACCCCGATGTCCCGCAGCGTGAGGCCCTCGAACACCGGCAGCACAAGCGTGCGCATGTCCCGCACGTACAGGCTCCAGAGTGCGCTTCGAGATCCGCGCCTCAAACTCGACATCCTCGGGCCAATACGCGACCCGGTCCGGGAAGGGGCTGTCGGGTGACAGGACCGAGCCTGGCGGGCTGGAACAGGCTCCGATCGGCGAGCCTTCGCCTTCAACGCCTGCTCGGCCTGGCTGCGCGTGTTGGCGTTGGCCTGGACGAGCCAGTTCTTCCCGTCCCAGTCGCGGTAGCGGGTCCGCGCGACCACGCGCCCGCGGGGAGCCTCGAGATAGGTGATGCCGCCAAAGGTGCCGATGGTCAGTCGCGCGCGGGTCACGGGGTCACCGCCCCTCCGCCGGTGAGGCGTCGCGCTGCTACTCGACCCAGAGGCGCACGTCCGAGACCGATAACTTCAGGTGCTTGCCGAAGCGGTACCCGCGCGGCCGAACGCCGCGAGTCCGCGGGTCGTCGACCGTGGAGACTGGCACGCCCAGTTATGCGGCCAGGCTCGTTCACATCGAGTAGCGGCTCCAGGCTCCTGAAACTGTCCACCGTGCGGCGTTCGGCGCTCATGCCACGTAGGTGTGGAGCGCGCACCCCAGGCGACCGGGGCCAACAGGAACGGGCCGGCCTGTGTCAGACCGCAGCCAGCCGAGCGCGCCTCGGCGAGCCCAAAGCCATGGTCAAAAGACGACCCGTCCACGCCACTCCATGCAAAAAGTCCTGGCAACTCGCGAGTTACCAGGACTTTCCGTATGCAGTTCGTCGGGCTGACAGGATTTGAACCTGCGACCCCTTGACCCCCAGTCAAGTGCGCTACCAAGCCTGCGCCACAGCCCGAACAGCCCGCCTCGAAGGACTTGACGTCCTCGCCTTGGGCCGGTGAATAGTTTACACAGATCGCGGGGTCGCGATGACCACCGAAGCCCGAGTTAGCCGAAATACCGGCCCGGACGGTGGTTGATCGCGAGCGTCAGGTTGAGCAGCACGGCGCCGAGGATCGAACACAGCAGGATCGGGAACGGCACCAGCGCAAGCGAGGCCACCACGACCACCAGGTCGAGCGCGCCCTGCACGTACCCGGCCCTCCACCCGCGCGTCTCCTGCAACCATGCGGCAAGGATGCCGAACCCACCCGCAGACGCCCCGTGACGGAAGATGATGAGCATGCCCACGCCGATCGCGAGCCCGGCGAACACCGCCCCGTACAGCGGGTTGATCCCGGACACGTCCAGATACAGCCCGTGCACGGACGTCAGCACCGAGATCAGTGTCACCGCGATGAGCGTCTTGACGGTGAACGTCCACCCCATGCGCTTCACGGCGAGCCAGTAGAACGGCACGTTGATGAGGAAGAACACCAGCCCAAACGCCGCGCCCGTCCAGTAGGCTCGTCAGGATCGCGACGCCCGCGAGACCGCCAGACACTCCCCCGATCTGGTCCAGCAAGAACAGCCCGAAGGACATCATGAACGCGCCCGTGGGAATCGCCAGCGCGTCCTCCCACAGCGCGTGACGTTCGGCAATGGGCGGATCGACGACGGACAAGGCTGAACCTCCGAGGGTGGGGAAGGCGGGTGGACGATGCGCGGGTCGCGCGCCGGTCTATGGTGCCAGAGCCGCGTGTCGGCGACGTTTCGGGAAGCCAGCCACGGCATCGGCCCCACACAGCAACGACGCCGGCCCCCAAAGGGAGCCGGCGCCGCCACCAACGAAACGAACTACTAGCCGCCGATGCGCTGGGCCGCGATGCGCGCGCCCTCGCCGAGCGACGCGAGCCTGGCCCACGCGATCTGCGGGTGGACGCGTCCGCCGAGGCCGCAGTCGGTCGAGGCGACCACATGCTGCGGGCCCACGATGTCCACGAAGCGCTCGATGCGGTCCGCGACCAGGCTCGGGGTGCTCCACCACGTTGGTCGCATGGCTCACCACACCGGGAACCAGCACGGTGCCCTCGGGAATGGACACGTCGCGCCACGCCTTCCACTCGTGCTCGTGGCGCACGTTGCCCGCCTCGAACGAGAACTCGCCGGCGTTCACGGTCAGCAGCAGGTCAAGGATGTGACGCAGGCTCGAGGTCCGTGGTGTGGGGCCCGTGCCACGAGCCCCAGCAAATGTGCAGACGGACCTGCTCGCGAGGAAGGCCCTCGATGGCGTGGTTGATCGCGTCGATGCGCGTCTGCAGGAACGCGCGGTAGTCGGCGACCGACGGCTCGGGGTTGACCTGGTCCCAGGCTCTCCGCGAGCGACGGGTCATCGAGCCTGCACGGTGAGTCCGGCATCGACGATGGCCTTGTACTCCTCCCGCATCACGTCGGCCCAGGCCCAGATGTGCTCGGCCTCGTCCTTGTAGTGGGCGTTGCCGATGCGGGCGGCGGAGCCGGGCGCAAGCGACGTAAGGAAGCCGTGGGTCTGACCGGTCGCGTCCATCGCGCCCTTGAGGTTCGCGATGTCCGCGGCGATGAGGTCATGGCCACGGTACGAGATGTCCGACACCGTGAGCGGCCAGAACGGCGGCTCGCCAAGCAGGACACCCGAGGACGGGTCCTGGTAGGCCTCGGCGAAGGCGACCCAATCGCGGCGGTCGTTCATGGTGGTGAGGCTCCACGTGACCGGGGGTCGAGCGTACGGGCTCGGGCATCGGCGCATCGGCCGGGGAAGCGCCAACCCGGCGGTGCGCTGGAACGAATAGGCTCCACCAGGCGCCGAAGTCGTGCGACGCCGTCATGGCCTTGCCATACTCGCCGTCGCCCACGCGCGTGATGCCCGCGTCGAGCCGACGCTTGACGAGCGCGGTGACCGCGGCGGCCGCCTTCTCCTTGTACTCGTCGGTCTGAATGAGCGTGAAGCCGTCCTCGGCGACCTTCAGGGTCTTCGTCGTCTCGACGAGTTCCGCCGAACGCGGCAGCGAGCCTGCCGTGGTGGTCTCGATGGTGAGATCGGACATGCATCCTCCTTATGATCTCGGCGCGCGAGCGCACGCCTGGGTACCAGGGGTCTCGCGCCAGCAATGCCCGCGCTGAGGCGCGGATCCGAGGCTTCGTTTGATGCGTGGCGTCGCCGCCCATTCTTCCACCGGGCCGGTGCCCCGGCGACCCTCTACCCCCGAATTTCACCCCCAAAACCCCACAACACGGGCAAATTTGTCACATCGATTCCCCAAGGTCAGGTAAAGTGCCGAACGTGAGCAACGACGCCGCACTACGCACCATCCGTCTCTTCGCCGCCCTCGTGATCGCCGTGTCACTGGGGTTCCAGGGCTGGGCGGACCTCACCCACGGCACCTTCACCTGGGGCCAGGCTCCCGGGCTACTTCACTCCCCTGGCGGCCATCGCCGGCGTGGTCGCGCTCGTCGGATCCGCCGTCGCGGGCGAGCGCAACCTCCTGTGGCTGCAACTGCTGCGCGTGAATGCTGCCACCTACCTGTTCCTCGCCGGCGCCGTCTACTGGGCCGTCCTCGCCGCCCACGCCAACCCGTTGTTCCCGTGGGCCAACGCTGTCCTCCACGGCGGCGCGGGCATCGTCCTGGTCGCCGACTGGCTCCTGGTCGGCCAGCGCCGGCGCTTGCCCGTCTCGACCTGGTGGACCGTGCTGCTCGTCCCCGCGGGCTGGGCGTCCTTCCTGTTGGTGCGCGCCGCCCGCGACGGCTGGGTCCCCTACCCGTTCCTCGACCCCGAGCGCGGGTTCGCCGCCATCGCCACCACGCTCGGCATCATCGCGGCCGTGGGACTCGCGTTCGTCGCCATCCTCCACTGCAGCATGTTCCTGCGACGCGCCGAGCCTCACGCCACGCATTTGCCCGAACGCCGCCCGCGGGCGTAGACCTATCCAGGTGAGCGCGCCCTCCTCCCCCGTCCTGGTCATCGGCGCCGGACAGGCGGGACTCTCGGTGGGCTACCACCTCATCCGTCGCGGCCTGCGTCCGGGAGTGGACTTCACCATCGTGGACCGCGGCCCCACCGCGGGCGGCGCCTGGCAGCATCGCTGGGACTCGCTGCGGCTAGGCGACGCGCATCGCATCGCCGACCTGCCCGGCATGGCCGATGCCGGCGTCAGTTTCGACAACGCGCCGCCCTCGCCACCGGCATCGGTGGTGGTGCGCGACTACTACGGCGCCTACGAGCGCCACTACGGCCTCGCGGTGCAACGCCCCGTCAACATCGCCTCCGTCTCGCGCGCCGCCGACGGTGGCTTTGACGTCCACGCGGCCGATGCCGCGGGCACGTTCCGCGCACGCGTGGTCGTTGCCGCCGTGGGCACCTGGGGAAGCCCCCGGGTGCCGAGCATGCCGGGCGCCGATCTGTTCCGAGGCCTGCAGATCACGACCCCGGAGTTCCGCGACGCTCAGGCCTTCGCGGGATTGCGCGTGGCGATCGTCGGCGGCGGCGCGTCCGCCCTGGGGATGATCCGCGAGATCGCCCCCGTGGCGAGTTCCGTCTCCTGGTTTACCCGACGCCCCGTGACGTTCCACGACCGCGAGTCGAGCCTGCGCGAGGACCTAGGCCGCGAGTCCGTGCGTCTTCAAGATGAGGCAGCGCGCGCCGGACGGCCCCTGCCCAGCATCGTCTCGACCACCGGGATGCCGCTCACGCCGCCCATCGCCCGCATGAAGCGCGAGGGGCTCCTGCACCGCTTGCCTATGTTCACCCGCATGGTGACCGACGGCGTGGTGCTCGCCGACGGCACCTACGCCGCCATCGATGCCGTGGTGTGGTCGATCGGCTTCGACGCGGACCTCGGCCTGCTCTCCCCGCTCGGCATCGACGCACGCAAGGGCGTCATGGTGAGCGAGGGGCACGCCGTCGCGGTGCCGGGCCTGTTCCTCGCGGGCTACGGGCCGCAGGCGTCCACCATCAGCGCGAACCGCGGTGCCCGGGTCATCGCCAGGGACATCGAGCAATTCCTCACAGATGCGGTGTGGCCACCCGTGCCGCCGTCACGGACGGCCGTGACTTCAGACAAGTAGGCTCAGCGCGCCGGCGACTGCGGAACGCCGGCGGGAAGACCATCGGACGCATCGGCCGCGCCGCGCAGTTCCGCTGGAGCCGCCGTAGCGCTCGTGAGGCGCGCGGCGGCTGCGTGGCGCGTGACGCCCCACCCTGCCAGGGCACACAGCGCTCCGGGCACACAGAGCACGAGACCAAGCCATGTGGGCGAAAGATAACCCAGCCCCGCCGCGAGGACCGCACCGCCGAGGGCCGCACCAATCGAGTTGCCGATGTTGAGCGCCGAGTGGTTGAGCGCGGCGGCCATGGTCTGGCTGTCGCCAGCAACGTCCATGAGCCGGGTCTGAATGGCAGGCGAGAGCGCGGACGCCGAGGCCCCCACCAGGAACAGCCCGCCCAGCAGTCCGGGGGTCCAACCCGCGGCGGCGATGAGGACCAGCAGAGACACGGCGAGCGCCCCAAACAGCGTGAAGATCGCCCGCAGCGCGCCCCTATCGGCCATCCAGCCACCCACGAAGTTGCCCACCGTCATGCCAAGACCCACGGTCATGAGCGCGAAGGGCACGAAGGCCTCCGTGGTGCCCGTCACCTCCGTCGCGAGCGGCGAGACGTAGGCTGTAGACGGCGAAGAACCCGCCAAAGCCCAGCGCTCCGGTCAGCAGCGCGAACCACACGGCGGGACGGCCGAGCGCGGCCACCTCGCGGCGCATCGTCGCGGTGGGATCCCCTCCCTGCTGAGGGACGAACAGCGCGATCGCGACGGCGGCGACCGCGAACATCGCGGCGACGGCCAGGTAGGCGGTCTGCCATCCGGCGCTCTGACCCAGCGCCGTGATCGCGGGCACGCCCACCACGTTCGCGATGGTGAGGCCCGCGAGGACGAATGCCGCTGCCTGGCCACGCTTCTCGGCACCCATGAGGCTCGCCGCCACCAGCGCGGCGATGCCAAAGTACGCGCCGTGCGGCAGGCCCGCGACGAACCTGGCCGCAACTACGGTCTCGAACGTCGGCGCCGTCGCGGACGCCACCGTGCCGAGTGTGAAGACCACGGCCAGGATGGTCAGCACCGTCTTGCGCGAGTACTTCGCTGTCGCCGCCGCGATGGTCGGCGCACCCACCACCACACCGGCGGCGTACGCGGAGATCAGCCAACCGGAGCGCGACAGCGCCTCCTCCTGGCTGGTCTCCCACAGGCCCGGCAGCAGGTCACGGGCGATGTCGGGCAGCAGGCCCATCGCCACAAACTCCGTGGTACCGATGCCAAAGCCTACCAATGGCGAGGGCCACCAACGCGAGGCGGGTGCGGGCAGGGCTGAGAGGGGACATGACGAGGCCGTTCGACGAGCGAGCAGGGACACGCTCGACGGCGAGCACAAACCAGGATAACCCCAGGCAGACCGGCGACTTTCTGACCGTCAGTCAGTCCCTGAGGATCGCCGCCCCCAACCAGTGTTCGGGGATCCCCATGCCCTCCACCAGCGCGAGTCCGTGGGGCCTGAGCCTGCGGCACAGATCGTCGAGTTGCTGGCCGATCGCCTTCGACCTCGAGGAGCCTGATCCTGTTGTGCTCGAGGTACCACGCCCGCTGGTCGTGAATGGAGGACAACGCGTACAGGCTGCAGACATCCTCGAGGACTCCGCGCGCCTCCACATCGGCACAGGCCTCAATCCCGTCGATGAACGCCTGCAGGACCAGGCGCTCCAGGTGGGCCTTGGCCACGAACTGGACGTGCTCACCGAGCGCATTGAACGCCTCGAAGGAGTCGCCGGACGCGGTGGATGCGGCGCGCATGCGGCGAGCGAGCGACTCGAGGGAGTGCCGAGCGCGCTCCTCGAACATCAGCGCGTGCCAGCGGCGATCGGTGAGCGTGGTCTCCTCTGGCCTGCGGCGAATCGCGCCTGCCAATCGGTCGAGCACGAGGTTCGCGGAGGTCGCCTCGACGACCTGCTCGCCCGCCACCTTCGCGGTCGCCTGCAGCACTCCCGTGCGGTCCAGGCTCGCTCCACTCGCGCTTGTAGTCCATCAGCAGCGCCTTCGTGACGGACTGCAGCAGCACGGTGTTGTCACCCTCGAACGTGGCGAAGATGTCCACGTCCCTGCGCATCTCCGTGGTGGTTCTCGCTGAGGTAGCCCGAGCCTCCGCAGGCCTCGCGCGCCTCCTGCACCGCATCGTTCGCGAACCATGTGGTGATCGCCTTGATGCCCGCCGCGCGCGTCTCGAGTTCGCGCTGCTGCGCCTCGGTGCTCTCGCCCGGACCCTGCACCGTGACGAGCGCCTGAATCAGGCTCGTTCTGCGCGAAGCCGAGCGCGTAACTGCGCGCCACCCGCGGCAGGAGCCGTCGCTGGTGAACCACGTAATCCAGGAGCAGGACTCCGCCGGGGCGCCCGGCCGCCGGGAACTGACGGCGCCGCAGCGCGTACCGCGTGGCGATGGACAGCGCCCGGCGTGCCGCCACCCCCGCGCCGCCACCGACGCAGACCCGGCCACGCACCAGAGTGCCGAGCATCGTGAAGAAGCGCCGGTTGGCGTTCTCGATCGGCGACTCATACGTGCCGTCCTCACGGACGCCGCCGAAGCGGTCCAGCAGCATGCGCCGCGGGACCCGCACCTTGTCGAACCGAATGGTGCCGTTGTCGACGCCGAGGAGCCCACCCTTGTGGCCCTGGTCCCCCGTCGTCACTCCCGAAAGGTCCGCGCCGGACTCGTCACGCAGCGGCACAAGGATCACGTGGACGCCGTGGCACTTTCCATCCACCCACAGTTGGCCGAACACGGCCGCCATGGTCCCGTCCTTGGCCGCATTGCCGATGTACGCCTTGGTGGCGCCCGGCGTCGGCGAGTGCACCTCGAACTCGTCGGACTCCGGCAGGTACGTGATGGTGGTCTCGAGGCTGGCCACATCCGATCCGTGGCCCAGTTCGGTCATCGCGAATCCGCCCAGCAGGCTCAGATCCGTGATGCCGGGCAGAAAGGTGGCGTGGTGCCACTCGGTGCCGAGGTTGGTCACCGCGCCACCGAACAGGCCGAACTGAACGCCGGACTTGATGGTCACCGACAGGTCGCCATGCGCGAGCATCTCAAACGCCATGACCGCCGTCAGCGGGTCCGAGACGGAATTGGGCCCATCGGGAACGCCTGCGTGGCCAAAGCCGTGCCGCTCGAGCTCGCGCAGCCTCCCCAGCGTCCACTCCCGCGACTGCTCGACGTCGAGTTCCGGGTCGCGCAGCAGATCGTCGGCGGGGAAGGTGGCGCGGCCCACGGCCCGCTCGGCGGCGTAGGGCCCGTCGACGGCGGTGCGCAGGTGCGCGCCCAGCGCCGTCAGGCTCTCGTGCTGGACGGGGGCGGCGGTCTCATCGGTCAACGTCATTGTTGCCTCTCCGGGGTGATGGCGGATGGGTTAGAGCGTCGCTATTGCGGCGCAAGGACGCTCGCGAAGGCGGGCGTAAACAACTGGCTGATGCGGGCCACGACGGCGGCGCGCGGCTCGCGGTGAGGGTCATCCATCCACCGGTCCGAGACCGCATGGATGAAGCCCACGAGGCCGTGCCCCCACGTCTCCGCGGTGGCCCGGTCGATGCCGTTCGCGCCCGCGTGCTCCACGAGGATCTGCGCGATGTAGTCCGCGATCACATCGGGCACACGGCCCGCGGGATTGACCGCGCCCGCTCCCCCGGCCCATTCATCACGAACCGGTAGATGTACGGGTCACGCTCGACCAGGCCGAGGTAGCCATCGGCGAGCGTGTCGGTCAGGTGCGCAAGGTCGCCGTGTTCGCTCGCCTGCAGCGCCTCGGTCACCCCGTCGCGAATGTACGCATGCACGGACTCGACGACGGCGGCGTACAGCCCGGCCCTGTCGCCAAAGTGGCGGTAGATGACGGTCTTCGAGGTGCCGGCGCGGGTGGCGATCTCGTCCATGCCCACACCGGGGCCGTGGACACGAATGGCGCGCAGCGCATCGGACACCAGTTCGCGGCGTCGCTGCGTGCGGTGCTGATCCCAGCGGGTGTCCCTGCCGTCGATGGCCATACGCCGACCATACCCGATACCTGAAGTATCTGCTACCGTGAGTATCACGTACTGACGCTGACCAGTTCCCGCCAATGATGGAGGCAGCATGTCCCACAACGCCGTGGTGATCGGGGGAAACCGTATCCCCTTTGCAAAGGCAGGCGGCCCGTACGCCGATGCCTCAAACCACGACCTGCTCACCGCAGCCCTCGACGGACTCGTCGCGCGCTTCGGCCTCGCCGGAGCCCGCCTCGGAGAGGTCGCAGGCGGCGCCGTCCTGAAGCACCCGAAGGACTTCAACCTCACCCGCGAAGTGGTGTTGAGGCTCCGCGCTGTCCCCCGCCACGCCCGCGTGCGACCTTCAACAGGCCTGCGGCACGGGGCTCGAGACCACCATCTACATCGCGAACAAGATTGCGCTGGGCCAGATCGACGTGGGCGTGTCCGCGGGCGTCGACTCCGCGTCCGATGCCCCCATCACCGTGAGCGACGGCCTCAAGCGGGCTCTCCTCAAGGCCAACCGCGCACGCTCGGCCGCCGAGCGAGCCAAGGCGTTCACGGGGCTGCGCCCTCGCCACCTGGCCCCCCAGGCCCCCGGCGTGGCCGAACCCCGCACCGGCCTGAGCATGGGCGAGCACCAGGCGCTCACCACCGAGCGCTGGAACGTGACCCGCGCCGAACAGGACACCCTCGCCGCCGCGAGCCACCAGCGCCTCGCCGCCGCCTGGGCCGATGGCTTCTTCGACGACCTCGTCACGCCCTACCTCGGCGTCTCCCGCGACGCGATCATGCGTCCCGACACCACCGTCGAGAAGGCTCGCGGCGCTGAAGCCCGTCTTCGGCGGCCCGGACGGCTCCATGACGGCGGGCAACTCGACCGCGCTGTCCGATGGCGCCGCGACGGCGCTGCTGGCGAGCGAGGACTGGGCGCGCGAGCACGGCATGCCCATCCTCGCCCGCTTCGTGGACGCCGAGGTGGCGGCCGTCGATCACCCCGGCGGCGACGACCTCCTGCTGGGCCCCGTGGCGGCGACCGGCCGCCTCCTCGCCCGCCAGGGCCTGACGCCCGACGATTTCGCGCTGATCGAGATCCACGAGGCCTTCGCCTCCACCGTCGTGGCCACCCTCAAGGCCTGGGAGGACGCCGACTACTGCCGCAGCCTCGGCCTCGACGGGGCCATCGGCGCCGCCGACCCCTCGCGGCTCAACGTCACGGGGTCCTCGCTGGCTGCGGGACACCCGTTCGCGGCGACCGGGGCCCGCATCGTCCCCACCCTCGCCAAATTGCTCCACGCACGGGGCCCCGGATCCAAGGGGCTCATCTCGATGTGCGCCGCGGGCGGGCAGGGCGTCGTCGCAATCCTGGAGGCGGTGTGATGAGCGCGCTCGAGAAGGCCTTCACCTCCAAGCCGGGCAAGGCGATCGCCGCCAAGGCGGGACTCAAGGAGCCGCCCCGCCTGCGCCGCGGTCGCACCTGGCCCGAGGGCGCCATCGTGCTCGCGCAGATCGGCGACGGCACCCTGGCGCGTCGCACCTTGTGGCTCCTGGGACGCTCGGTCGAGTCGCCCGTGGTCGACGACGGCGGCGACCCCGCGCCCGGATACGGGAGCCGCATCGGAGCCCTCGTGGTGGACGCGACCGGCCTCACCCGCATCGCTCAGGCTCGAGGAACTCCGGGCAGTGCTGCGGCCCGCGGTGCGCGGCATCGAGCGTGCAGGACGCATCGTGGTGATCGCGCACCCCAGCGCCGGCGACTGGGAACAGCGCACGGTGGCGCGAGCCCTCGATGGGATCAACCGCACCGTCGGCAAGGAGCCTGCGCGGCGGCGCCACCGCCACGCTCCTGTACGTCGAACCCGATGCCAGCCCCGGCGACCTCGTGTCCACGTTGGGCTTCGTGCTCCAGGGACGCTCCGCGTTCGTGGACGGGCAGGCGTGGACGATTGCCGCCGCCGACCAGCCCGCCGAGGGCCTGAGCGACCGCCCCCTCGACGGCAAGGTCGTCGTCGTCACGGGTGCCGCCCGTGGCATCGGCGCCGCCATCGCCACCACCCTGGCTCGCGACGGCGCGCGCATCGTCGCCGTCGACATCCCTCCGGCGGGCCAGGCGCTTGCCGAGGTGGCAAACAGGGTCGGCGGCACCGCGGTGCAGGCTCGACATCACCGCGCCCGATGCCGGCGCCACCATCGCCGCGCACGTGGCCCGCAGCGGCCTCCCGCTCTACGCGGTGGTGCACAACGCGGGCATCACCCGCGACAAGATGCTCGCCAACACCGACGCCGACCGATGGGCGTCGGTGCTCGACGTGAACCTCTCCGCCCAGATGCGCATCAACGAGGTCCTGCTGGACCCCGCCACCGAAGGCGGACTCGCCGAGGGCGGCAGGCTCGTCGGCATCGCCTCGACCTCGGGCCTCGCGGGTAACAAGGGCCAGACTAACTACGCGGCCTCCAAGGCGGGCGTGGCGGGGCTGGTCGCCGCCATGGCACCCGACGTCGCCTCCCGAGGCATCACCGTCAACGCCGTCGCCCCCGGATTTATCGAGACGGAAATGACCGGGCGCATCCCCTTTGTCCAGCGCGAGATCTTCCGGCGCTCCAACTCGTTGTCCCAGGGCGGACGCCCCGAGGACGTGGCCGAGACCATCGGCTATCTCCTTGACCCCCACTCCCAGGGCCTCACGGGCCAGGTGATCCGCGTATGCGGCCAGAACCTCGTGGGGGCGTGATGACGCAGACCGTGCGCCTCGACGCCGTCCCCCGCCTGGGCCCGGCCTTCGCGCGAGCCCTGGTCCCGACGCGCGCCAAGGACGCCACCGTCCCGGGCCACGAGGTGCGCCTCGAGCGTCAGCGCCAGGACGTCACCAGGCTCGCCGACTACTGCCGCGTCACCGGGTTCACGTTGCGTGACACCGTCCCGCCCACGTGGCTCCACGTGCTCGCCTTCCCGCTCCACGTCCATCTCCTGGGAGACCCGCGCGCCTCCGTCCGTCTCGTGGGCGCGGTCCACGTCACCAACACCATGACGCAACACCGTCCCGTGCGCGTGGGCGAGCCGCTCGACATCGCGGTACGTGCGGGCCACGTGCGTTCGCACCGACGGGGCGCGCTCGTGGACCTGCAGGCGACCGTATCGACCGACGGCGCGCTGGTGTGGGAGGGCGTGAGCACATACCTCGCCACCGGGATGCGTGCGCCGGGCACGCCTACCGACGAGGCCCATGAGCCGTTTGCCCCCGTGACGCCGCACGCCCGCTGGCGGCTGCCCGCCACTCTTGGCCGCGACTACCGACGCGTCTCCGGCGATCCCAACCCCATCCACACCAGCAAAGTCGCGGCCCGCGGGTTCGGTTTCGCCCGGCCCATCATTCACGGCATGTGGACGCACGCTCGTGCCCTCGCCGCCCTCGAGTCACGGCTCCCCGAGCGCTACTCCGTCGAGGTCAATTTCGTGAAGCCGGTCCTGTTGCCTGGCACCATCGGCTTTCATGCGGCCGATGCCGGCGGCGGCTGGGACGCGGCGGTCACCACCCGCGACGGCGCCAAGCCACACCTACGGATGCGAGTGCGCCCGTGAACCTGTGGTGGCGCCTTCTCCTCACGCGGCTGCGCTCGCGCCGCCGCGGCGCGTTGTCACTGTGGTCAACGGCCGTCACGCCGTTTCGCGTGGCGCCCACGGACCTGGACGTGCTGGGCCACATGAACAACGGCCGCTACCTCACGCTCATGGACCTCGGCAGGCTCGACCTGATGATGCGCTCGGGCTTCTGGGAGGACCTGGAACGCCGCGGGTGGTTCCCCGTGGTCGCCGGCCAGACCATCACCTTCCGCAAGGAACTGCGCCTGGGCCAGCGCTTCGAGATCCACTCCCGGATCCTTGGCCTCGACGACCGCTGGGGCTACCTGGAGCAGCGCTTCTGCGTGGGAGACACGGTGCACGCGCACGCCCTGGTGCGCACGAGGTTCCTCAAGAAGTCCGGCGGCACCGTCGACCACGATGAGCCTCGAGGAGGCCGTCGGCGGCTTCCCCGCGCACCTGCGTGTCGAGGACTGGATGCGCGATTGGACCCGCCACACTCGCGTACCCTCATCCCAAGCCTGACCGCGACAAGTCCCCCAGCCATCCACATCAATGGAGATGCAGATGACCACTCAGCCCGTCAACCTTGACCCCGTCGGCGACGCCTCGCGTCCCTGGTTCGCGCACTATCCCCCCGGCGTGACGCCCCGGATCAGCGCTCCAGCCGAGCACTCCCTCGGCGAACTCGCCCATGCGGCAGCCGAGCACCACGGTGACCGCACCGCGTTCTCCAACCTTGGCGGCACCCTGTCCTTCCGCGAGGTGGACGAGATCGCCACCCGCATCGCGTCCTACCTGCAGAACGAGCTCGGCCTGACCAAGGGCGACCGCATCGTGCTGCAGATGCCCAACCTGCTCCAGTACCCCGTGGCGCTGTACGGGGCGCTGCGCGCCGGTCTCGTGGTCGTCAACGCCAACCCGCTGTACACGGCCACCGAGCCTTGCGGCGGTCCTCAAGGACGCCGAGCCGCGCGCCATGATCGTGCTGGCAAACTTCGCGGCCACCGCCTCCAAGGTGGTCGGCGACACCACCATCGAGCACATGATCGTGACCGAGGCCGGGGACATGCTCCACCAGCCCAAGCGCGCCATCGTCAACCTGGTCGCGAAGCGGGTCAAGAAGATGGTCCCCGCCTATGACCTCCCCGGCGCCATCGCGTTCCGGGACCTCCTCACGGGAGACCCTGGCCGGTTCACCGATCCGCGCGTCGAGCCCGAGGACCTCGCTTTCCTGCAGTACACGGGCGGCACCACCGGCGGCACGAAGGCCGCGATGCTGACCCACTGGAACCTCCTGGCCAACCAGGCCCAGTTCATCGGCCAGATGCGCGCCGTCCTCGACGAGGACTCGACCGTGATCGCGGCACTGCCGCTCTATCACGTGTTCGCGCTGACGGTGAACTGCATCGGATTCTTCCGCCTGGGCGGCCACAACGTCCTCATCACCAATCCTCGCGACATCCCGGCGTTCGTGAAGACCATCGACCAGTCCAAGCCGCATGTGCTCGTGCTCGTGTCCACGCTCGCCGGCGCACTCTTGGAGAACGAGGGCTTCGCGAAGGCAGACCTGTCGCGACTGCGCATCTCGGTGGCGGGAGGCATGGCGCTGCGCACCGCCGTGGCTCACAAGTGGAAGGACGTGACGCACACCGACATGGTCGAGGGATACGGGCTCACCGAGGCCTCCCCCGTGGTCAGCGTCAACCCCACGCACCTGCCGCCCCGGCTGGGCACCATCGGAGTGCCGCTGTCCTCCACGGATGTGCGGGTGCTGACCGACGACGGCGCCGACGCGCCGCTCGGGGAGCCGGGCGAGCTCGCCGTCAAGGGACCCCAGGTGATGAAGGGGTATTGGCGCAAGCCCGAGGAGACCGCCGCGGTCATCACCGACGACGGCTGGCTGCTCACCGGCGACGTGGCCACGATCGACGAGTCCGGCTACCTGTCGATCGTGGACCGCAAGAAGGAGATCATCGTGGTCTCCGGCTTCAACGTGTACCCCGGCGACATCGAGGACACCGCAATGCAGCACCCCAAGGTGCTCGAGGCAGGCGCCATTCCCATCGCCGACGATCACGCGGGCGAGGTGCCCAAGGCTCTTCGTGGTGCGACGTGACCCGTCGCTCACTGAGGAGGAACTCGCGGCGTTCCTGCGCGAACGCCTGACGGGCTACAAGCGCCCGCGCCAGATCGAGTTCCTCGATGAACTGCCCAAGACCAATGTGGGCAAGGTGCTGCGCCGTGCGCTGCGCGAGCGCGAAGAGGGCCGCGCGAACGCATCGGCCTAACCGCTACCGGCCGGGGGCTCCGTCTGCGTTGTCGATCACGACGCGGGCGCGGCCCTCGGCCTTGGCGCGATACATGGCGGCATCGGCACGGGCCACCACCGAGTCAACTGAATCCGCCGCGCGGGCCTCCGCGACTCCACAACTCACGGTCGTGGCCGGTAGTCCGTCCGTCCGCAGGCGCCACGCAAAGCGGTCGGCAAGGCTTCTCGAGGCGCGCGGCCACCACGGCAGGTGACTCCCCCGCTACGGCGACGGCAAATTCCTCACCACCCATACGCCCCACGACGGCGCCACGGCCCATGGCGTCACGTGCCGCGTCGGCAAAGGTGGTGAGCACGGCGTCGCCCGTCGCATGGCCGTGAGAGTCGTTGATCACCTTGAAGTGGTCAATGTCGGCTACGACGACAACAACGTCATCCAGTCCGTGAGCGCGTTTCTCCAAGAGACGGCGTGCCCCGTCGATCCATGCGGTGCGGCCCAGGATTCCCGTGAGGTCATCCTGCGTGGCGCGGCGCCGCAACTCCTGGGTGCGATAGTCGTAGCCGAGCGCCGAGACCGAGAAGGTCACCGCGACGAGGACCACCAACAGCACGATGGTCGTGGTGCCGGATCCCGCGAAGGTCGTGAAGGCCCACGAGTCCGCGCCCGCCACGACGAACAGCGCCAGTCGCACCACATAGAAGGCTCCCAGCAGCGTTGAGCCCAGCGCGGCGACCATGAGGGCCACGAGCGCCTCCTGCTGATCGCGCCGATCCGGCACGAGCCTCCGGTGCCGCCAGGTCGCCCACAGGTCCCAGGACGCCAGGGCAAAACACCCCGACATGACGGTGAACAGCGTGCCGTTGCCCGCCCAGACGTTGGTACCGGGGCTGTCAATCAGCGCGGTGACAAGGGTGACAACGGACACGACGGGCAGGACCCACGAGGGGGCTCGCGGTCGCGCATGGAGCGCGTCGCCCACCACACGCTCAGACCCGCCCACGCCGAGAGCACGTTCGACGTCGGGTTCAACACCACCTGCGCGGGACTGCCGTTAAACAGGAGCAACACGGGGCTCAAAGTCGACCACGCGAGCGCCATGGTCCACCAGCCCGCGAACGGCGAGCGCGTCGGGAGATAGACCGCAGCCCAGAACAGCACCAGCACCGTGAGAGTCACGACCCCGAGCGTGATGCGCAGGGTCATGACGTCGAGCATGGACAGACTTTACCCAGGGATCGCGCCGCGGCGACACCCGGTGTGACGCACCCGTCTCTGGCCCTCGGTCACGGCTCGCTCTAGGCTGGCCGGTATGGCCGATGCCGTGACCCGCCCCACCGATGTCCCCGTCGATGCCTTCCTGGCGACCGTCGAGCCGCCGCGGCGCGTGGCCGAGGGTGAACGCCTCGCGGAACTGATGGCAAGCGTGACGGGCGAGCCGCCCGTGATGTGGGGTCCGAGCATCGTCGGGTTCGGCAGCACTCACTATCGCTACGACTCGGGGCGCGAGGGAGACATGCCGTGCGTGGGATTCTCGCCTCGCAAGGCGAAGGCTCTCGCTCTACGGCCTCACTGATGCTGTGGGGTCTGACGCGTTGCTCGCGTCGCTCGGGCCCCACACCCGAGGAGCGAGCCTGCCTCTATGTCACGCGACTCGATGCTGTCGACGAGGACGTGCTGCGGGAACTGGTGGAGCTCGGGTACGCGCACCACCGCGAGATGGACGCGTCCGCATGATCGCGATGCGTTACGCCATCACACTGCCCCGCGACTACGACATGGGACGCATTCGCCACCGGGTCGCGACTCGCGGGAGCGCGCTGGACGACTACGAGGGCCTGGTGTTCAAGGCGTACTGCCTGCGCGAGGCCGGAGTCGATGGTGCGACGTCGAACGAGTACGCACCGTTCTACGTGTGGGCCAACACGTCCCGTATGGCGCGATTCCTGTGGGGCGGCGACGGCTTTCAGGGCATCGAGGCCGACTTTGGCAGGCCCGTCGTGGAGACCTGGCCCGTGGCGAGTCTGCACGTGAATGGCGCGGGAGCGGCATCGGCCACCGTCGGCGTGTTCTCCCGGGCGCTGAGCAACGCGGGCGACTCGCTCGCGGACACCGCCGGCCGCCTCAAGACGGACGCGAATGCCGCGGTGCTGCGCAAGGACTGCCGCGCCGCCGTGCGAGCCATTGACCTGGCCACCGGCGACCAGGTCGGCTTTGATCTGCTCGCGGGCCAGCCGCGCCGCACGGACGGCACCGTGTACGAGGTGGCGCACGTCAGTGTGCCGTCACGCGCGTGACGGCACACTGAACGGGAGTTAGCGCTGCCTCTTGCGCTTCTCGCGCACCCGCACCGAAATCTGAATCGGCGATCCCTCGAAGCCGAACGCCTCGCGCAGGCGACGCTCGATGAAGCGGCGATACGTGGGCTCGAGGAAGCCGCTGGCGAAGATGACGAAGCGCGGCGGACGGTTCGACGCCTGCGTGGCGAAGAGGATCTTGGGCTGCTTGCCCGAGCGCACCGGGTGAGGGTGCTCCGCCACGAGTTCCCCGAGGAACGAGTTGAGGCGTCCGGTCGAGATGCGCTGATCCCAGGCTTCCCAGCGCGAGGTCGATTGCGGGCACCAGGCGGTTGGTGTGCCAGCCGGTACGGGCCGAGAGGTTCACGCGCGGCGCCCACGTGAGTTGGACCAGGTCCTTCTCGATGGAGCGCTCAAGCAGGAACCGCTCGTCCTCGCCCACCAGGTCCCACTTGTTGAAGACCAGCACGGTGGCGCGGCCCGAGTCGATCACCTGCGAGATCACGCGGGTGTCCTGCTCCGTCAGGGGCGTGGAGGCGTCCAGCAGCACCAGGGCCACCTCGGCTCGGTCGATCGCGGCGCCGGTGCGCAGCGACGCGTAGAAGTCTGCGCCCTTAGTCTGGTGGACGCGACGGCGGATACCCGCGGTGTCCACGAGCGTCCAGCGACGGTCACCGATCTCGACAATCTCGTCGACCGGATCGCGGGTGGTGCCTGCCACCTCGTTGACCACCACGCGGTTCTCCCCGCGAGCCTGGTTCAGCAACGAACTCTTGCCCACGTTGGGACGTCCCACGAGCGCGATGCGGCGCGGAGCGTCGGGGTCGATCTCGACCTGAGGCATCTCGGTGGGAAGCGCCGCGACGGCAGCATCCAGCAGGTCACCGGTGCCACGTCCGTGCAGCGCCGAGACGGGGTACGGCTCGCCGAGCCCGAGGTTCCACAGCGCGGCGGCCTCGAGTTCGCCCTGGGGCCCGTCGACCTTGTTGGCGACCAGCACCACGGGCTTCTTGGAGGCCCGCAGGAGGCGCACCACGTGCTCGTCGGAGGCCGTGGCGCCCACGGTCGCGTCGACGACGAACAGCACGGCGTCCGCCAGGTCGATCGCGACCTCGGCCTGCTGCGCCACCGAGAGGTCAAGGCCAGTGACCTTCGCCTCCCAGCCGCCGGTGTCCATCAGCGTGAAGTCGCGGCCCGCCCACTCGGCGCGGTACTCGACGCGGTCGCGAGTCACGCCGGGGGTGTCCTCCACCACGGCGAGGCGCTTGCCGATGATGCGGTTGACGAGCGTGGACTTGCCCACGTTGGGGCGGCCGATGATCGCGAGGATGGGCAGCGCCTCCTCGGTTTCGACCTCCTCCTCGCCGGCCAGCGTGGCGAGGTCGGCCTCCGTCGGCTCGTACGCCTCAAGGCCTGCGCGGAGCGCGGCCTCGCGCACCTCGTCAAGGCTTTCGGCGGGGTCGGACGGCACCTGCAGGGGCTCGGGCACATCGCCCAGGCCGTGGTACTCCTGCTCGTCGGTCATGGTGTCTCCTTGGAAGGCGCCCCCGCATCGGCGGGAAGCGTGAGGTCGGTGGTGGCGAGCGTCGCGTCGATGCGCTCGCGCAGGGCGTCGGCGAGCCTGTTGCTGCGCCGCCTCCTGGCGGGCGCGACCGCGCAGCGACTCATCGAGGTCGAGCGAGATCGGCTCACCGAACTCCACGAGGATACGCCGCCCCGGCCGGGGCCACACACCCGTGGGCTCTCCGGTGTGCCGTGTCCCCACGAGCGCGGTGGGCACGATGGGTGCCCCGGACTGGATGGCGAGCCACGCCGCGCCGCCGTGAACGGCATCGGCCCTGCCTGCTCCCCTGGTGCCCTCGGGGAACACGCCCACCACGTCTCCGCGACGCAAGACCGCGAGCCCCTGCGCGAGGGCGTCACGCCCCGCATCGACCACCTCGATCTGTTGCGCGCCCCTGAGGAGGACGCCGAGGGCGCCGCGGAACATGTGCGAGCCGATCAGGAAGTACGAGCCACGCGGGATCACTCCGTGGAGCACGGGGCCGTCGATGAGGCCCACGTGATTGCCCACGATGATGACCGGGCCTTCGGCGGGAATATTGCCTGCGCCGCGCACCTCGGTGCGCCACAGGCCCTTGGCGAGCGCGCGCCCCACCCATCGGGACCATCGCGGTCCCCATCGGCTCGGGACGCGCGCCTGGGTCACGCCCGCGCCTCGGCGGCGCGGTCGAGGACGGCCGTGACGGCCTCCTCGATGGTGAGATCGGTGGTGTCGAGGGTCAGCACGCCGTCGGCGGCCTCATGGAAGGAGGACACCGCGGAGTCCGTCTTGTCGCGGCCAAGAACGGCCTGGCGCACGGTGGCCACGTCCGCGCCCTCTCCCGCGCGGCGTGCCACGCGGACCTCGTCGTCGGCGGTCATGAGGATGCGAAGGTCGGCTTCGGGGGCGATCACGGTGGTGATGTCGCGGCCCTCGGCCACCACGCCACGGCCGCCGGAGAAGCCGCCGGCGAGGCTCGGCCGCGATCACGTCGCGCTGCATCTGCTGGAGCAGGGGACGCGCCTCGAGGTTGGTCGCGACCTTCGACACCGTGAGCGCCACGGTGTCGGTGCGGATCAGGCTCGAGACGTCCTCGCCGTCGAGCAGCGCGCGCGGGTTTGCGGGGTTGAGGATCAGTTCGACGTTCATGGTCGCGACCATCGCGGCCACGTCGGCCGCGTTCGCGAGGTCCACGCCCTCACGCAGGCACGTCAGCGTCGCGACACGGTAGGTGGCGCCCGTGTCGAAGTACGCCAACTTGAGGCGCTTGGCGACCTCGCGCGAGACGGTGGACTTGCCGGTCCCCGCGGGACCGTCGATGGCGATGGCGATGCCGGTCATGATGAGGCGATCTCCCAGTTCTGTGCGGTGAGGGCGTCCACGAGCGCCGGGGCGCTTTCGGGAAGGACGTGCAAGGTGGTGAGACCCACGGGCTGGCGCGGTGAGTGCTCGATGGTGATGTCCTCGACGTTGACGTGCGCGGAGGCCGCGTCGGAAAGCAGCCGCAGCAGGTGACCGGGGGTGTCGGGGACGATGACGGTCACGGGGACCCAGTCGCGCGTGGGTCCGCCGTGCTTGCCGGGGATGCGCGCGACCTCCATGCGTCCCCGTTCGATGAGGTCCGTGAGCGCCTCGCCGATGTCGTCGGCATCGCGCACGTCCTCGAGATCGCCGATGATGTGGTCGAGCGTCGCGATGAGGGCGTGCGAATTCAGGCGCGCGATGTCCGCCCACATGGCAGGCAGGGATGCAGCGATCCGTGTCACGTCGCGCAGTCCCTGACCGGCAAGGGCCACGTCGTCGGCCTGTAGCGGCCCGAGTGCGGCCGCCACGGCCGAGGCGGCCACCTGGGGCGCGTGCGACACCCTCGCCACGGCAGCGTCGTGAGCCTGAGCATCCATGTCGATGGCATCGGCCTGGAGCGCGGCGGCCACGGCGCGCACCGTCGCGACGGCCGATGCCGGGGCCTCGCCTGCGCAGATGACCCACGGTCGCGCCTTGAACAGGTCGCCCTGCGCGGCGCGTCCCCGGACACCTCGCGGCCGGCCATGGGGTGCGAGCCCACGTACCGCGCTCCGTGCCCGGAGTCGTGCGCCGCACGCGCGATGGGCGCCTTCACGCTGGCGACATCCGTCACCACCGCATCGGGCCATTCCTGCAGCGCCGAGACGACGGCGGCGGGCGCCACCGATGGCGGCACCGCCACGATGACGAGGTCCGGTGCGGGCGTGGAGGCGTCACGGGTCGCGCCGGCACCGATCGCGGCGCCGAGGCGCGCGGCTTCGGCATTCGCATCGGTGATGGTGACGGACCAGCCTTCGGCGCTCAGGCCGATGCCGATCGAGGCGCCGATGAGGCCGGCGCCGACGATGTGAACCGAGGTCATGGACGCGGCCACCTCACTGTGCGATGTCGCGGCGAAGCCTGACGGCCTCGTGCAGGTACACGTGCCTCACCTCCGCGCGGGGAACGTCAAGTTCCGCATGCATCATGACGCGCACCGCGAGCGGAAGCGCGCCAGGCACGGCCATCTCGACCGCGCACATGAGCGGGACGTCGGCGAAGCCCATCTCGCGGGCCGCGGCGGCGGGAAAGTCGGACACGATGTCCGGCGTACAGGTGAAGAAGACCGAGATCGCCGCGTCGGTGCCGAGGTTGTTGGCCTCCAGCATCGCCGTCACCAGTTCCTTGGTGCGCTCGTGCAGGTGGGCCTTGTCGTCGCTTGCGAGCGAGGTGGCGCCGCGAATCGCTCGGGTCGTCATGGGGTCCATCGTATCGGTGACGTGCCGCGACGATGCGCGGCCGCGTGCCTGCTACAGGCCCGCGGCCTGCATCAGCGAGCCAAGGCTCCTCGCGGTCGAGACGACGGAGCTCTCCGGGCCCGAGGTTGCCGAGCGTGACCGGGCCAAAACGGGTGCGTACCAGGTCCACCACGGGGAAGCCGACCTTGTCGAACATGCGGCGCACAATACGGTTGCGGCCCTCGTGAAGGCTCGACCTCGACCAGAGAATGCCCCTTGGACACGTCGAGGATGGTGCACGAGGCGACCCGCACGGGGCCGTCGTCGAGGTCGACCCCGGCGCGCAGACGCGTGCACAGGTTCGCGGGCACCGCGCCGGTGACCTTGGCGATGTAGACCTTGGAGACGCCGTGCGTCGGGTGGGCCAGACGATTCGCGAGGCTCGCCGTCGTTCGTCAGCAACAGCACGCCCGTGGTCTCGGCATCGAGCCTTCCCACGTGGAACAGTCGCTCCGAGAATTCCCGCACATACGTGTCGAGGGCGGGACGGCCCTGCGGATCCGACATGGTGGACACCACGCCTCGCGGCTTGTTGAGGACCACCGTCACGGCGTCATCGTCGACCGAGATGCGCTTGCCCTTGACCTCGATCACGACCTCGGCGGGGTTCACCCGGACCCCGAGCCTGATCCACGACCTCGCCGTTGACCGTCACGAGGCCACGCTCGATGAGCACCTCGCACTTGCGGCGCGATCCCACACCGGCGGCCGCCAGCACCTTCTGCAGCCGTACGCCCTCGGGGCGGTGGATCTCGAGGTCCATCAGCGTCCTTCTCCGTCAACGTCTGCCAACTCGGGCAGGTAGGGGGCGAGCTCGGGAAGGTCGTCGAGCGACGCCATCCCCATCCGCTCGAGAAACTCCGTCGTGGTGCCGTACTGCAGGGCGCCGCCCACCTCACCGACCTCGGTCACGAGGCCGCGGGCGGACAGTGTCTTCATGACGGAATCGACGTTCACGCCACGCACCTGCGAGACCTGACCGCGCGTGACGGGTTGGCGGTAGGCGACCACGGCGAGGGTCTCAAGCGCCGCCTGGGACAGGCGGGCCGACTGGCCCTCGACGATGAACGCACCCACAGCATCGGCGTAGAGGCGGGACGAGTACACGCGCCACCGCGACTCGACCTCACGCAGGCTCAAAGCCACGCGGACGGTCGGGGTCGGCGTACTCGTCGCGCAGCGCGTGAAGGGCCGCGACCACCTCGGGTTCGGGCACGTCAAGCGCCGCGGCGATGTCCGCGGGAGCCACCGGCTCGTCCACGACCATGAGGATCGCCTCGATCGCTCCCGCGATGTGCGTGTCAGCCATCTGCTCCCTGCTCCGTCTCGTCGGGCTCGCCGTCGTCGAACTCGTCGGACACCTCCACCTGATGCTCGCCGCCGGTCCAGCGGACCGTCAACTCGCCGAGCGAGCGTACCTGGTCGAAGGCCACTACCGCCTCACGGAACAATTCAAGCAGGGCGAGGAAGCGTGCGACCACTACGTTGACGTGGTCGGCGTCGCGCACGAGCGCGCGGAACGTCATCACGTGCTCGCGCTGCAGCCTGCTGGTCACCACCATCGCCTGCTCGCGAACCGAGACCGCCGGTGCGTGAAGGTGCGCGAGGCTGACCCCGGTGTCGGTGCTCTTGGGCTGCAGCGCCCGCGCGGCGAGGCGCGCCAACTGTTCGGGGGTGACGGCCCAGATCAGTTCCGGCAGCAGCATCGCGAAGTGCGGCTCGAGGGGAACGTCGCGGGGCACACGCCGGGGGCCGCTCAGCAGCCCATCGAACGTCGCAGCCACCTGCTTGAACGCGCGGTACTGCAGGAGCCGCGCGAACAGGAGGTCTCGCGCCTCGAGCAACTCCAGGTCCTCGATGTCGTCGACCTCACCCTGCGGCAGCAGGCGCGCCGCCTTGAGGTCAAGGAGCGTCGCCGCCACCACGAGGAACTCCGAGGCTTGGGACAGATCCCAATCCTTCTCCCCCGAGGACAACACGGCGAGGAACTCGTCCGTGACCCGCGCGAGAGCCACCTCGGTGATCTCCATCTCGTGCTTCGAGATGAGGCTCAGCAGGAGGTCGAACGGTCCCTCAAAGTTGTCGAGGTGGACGGAGAATCCCGCCTTGGCCGCAGGGGCAGCGTCGGCGACGGGGGCATCGGCCTCGAGGGCGGTGCCGTCGACCGCCGTGCCCTGTCCCGTCACGTGCGTGTCAGGCGGCGACGCCGCGCGCGACAAGGCTCGCGGGCGAGCCTGACGGTAGGCGTGGGCGCCCGCGTGCTGCGGGGCGAAGGTGGTGATGGGCTCGGCGGCCACGGAGGCGTCGGGGAACTTCACCGTGCGGTGAATCATGGTCTCGGTGACCTTGTCGCCGAAGCCGTGACGGACGCTCTCGACGACCTCCTGTGAGTGCAGGGTGCGGCCGTCGTAGAGGGTCGGGATGATCGCGTCCACGGTGAGGCGCGGGTTGAGGCGGTCCTGGACCTTGGTGATGGTCTCCACCAGCAGCGCCACGCCGCGCATCGCGAAGTACTCCGAGGCAAGCGGAATGATGACGCCGTGCGCAGCCACCAGCGCGTTCACGGTGAGCAAGCCAAGCGAGGGCTGGCAGTCGATCAGAATGACGTCGTACTCGTCCTCGACGCCACGCAGGGCACGGTCAAGCGTCGACTCGCGGGCCACCTCGCCCACCAGCCTGCACCTCGGCGGCCGAGAGGTCGATGTTCGCGGGCATCAGGTCGAGGTTCTCGACGTTGGTGGGCACGATCACGTCCGCGGCGGACACCGAGGACCTCATGAGCAGGTCATAGATGGTGAGTTCGGCCTCGTTCGGGTTGATACCAAGCCCGGCCGATGCTGCGCCCTGCGGGTCGAAGTCGACCACCAAGACCTTGCGCCCGTACTCCGCCAACGCCGCCGCGAGATTCACGGTCGTGGTGGTCTTGCCCACGCCGCCCTTCTGGTTGCACAACGCGACCACGCGTGCGGGACCGTGGCTGGCAAGGGGGCGGGCTGAGGGAAGTCGGTCACGCCCCACACCTTACCGTCGGGACACCCCTGTCACCCGCGGGCACGCGGGTGCGAGGTGGCGTACACCTCGCGTAGCGCGTCCTGAGTGACGGCCGTGTAAATCTGCGTGGTGGTGACCGAGGCGTGACCCAGCAGTTCCTGCACCACGCGCACATCCGCGCCGCCCGAGAGGAGGTGCGTGGCGAACGAGTGACGCAGGGTGTGCGGAGAAACATCGGGCACTCCCGCGCGGGCGGAGGCGTCCTTCAGGATCACCCACGCACTCTGACGTGACAGCCTGCCGCCGCGGGTGTTGAGGAACAGGGCGGGAGTGCCCACTCCCCCTGTGCCAGCGGAGCGCGGGCTCGCACCAGGTAGGCGTGAAGGCTCGCGCGCCGCGTAGCCGCCGATGGGCACCACGCGCTCCTTGCGGCCCTTGCCGCGCAGCAGGACCGCTTCCTGCCCCTCGTCGAGGGTCAGGTCGTCGACGTCGAGGCCCACGGCCTCGGAGATGCGTGCGCCCGTGGCGTAGACGAGCTCGAGCAGGGCCCTGTCGCGCAGGGGTGCCGCGCCGTCGCCTGTCGAGGCCGCCTCGAGGATGGCCTCCACCTGATCGGTCGAGATTGCCTTGGGAAGGCGCTGGGGCACGGCACGCGGCTTGACGTCGGAGGAGACGTCCTGCGTGCACCAGCCCTCGGCCAGCGCGAAGCGGTGCCAGCCGCGCACGGCCACCACGGTGCGGGAGGCCGATGCCGGGGCGAGCGGCCGTCCACCGTCGCGCCCCGTGCCGATCGCCAGGGCAAAGTCGGCCACGTCGGTGCGGGTGACGGCGGCGAGGTCATCCCGGTCGCGAGCCTCGAGGAAGAGGACGTACCGCGTGAGGTCGCGGCGATAGGCGGCGAGCGTGTTGGCGCTCAGGCCGCGCTCCACGGAGACGTGCGCAAGGTAGGCCTCGCGCTCCCCCGTCAGGCTCGTCACGGCTGCCAGACGGTCAGGGCCTCCGGAAGGAACGGGTCCACCATGATGGCCGCAAACACGATCGTCAGGTACGTGATCGAGTCGTGGAAGAGGCGCATCTCCTTGAGCTTCGCCTCGTCACGCTGCGCGCGGCGGTACAGGCTGACGCATCCCGTGAGGAACCAGGCTCCCGCGACAGCCGCGATGCCGGCATAGACCCAGGTCATCCCCGCCACCGGAATCAGCACCAGCGTGGTGGCGACCATGGCGGCCGCGTAGGCGATCATCTCGACGGCGACGCGGCGGCTCGAGGCGAGCACCGGAAGCATCGGTACCTCGGCGCGGGCGTAGTCGCGCTTGAACTTCATCGACAGCGGCCAGTAGTGCGGCGGCGTCCAGAAGAAGATGATGAGGAACAGGAGGACGGGGGTCCAGGCGAGCGACTGCGTGACGGCCGCCCAGCCGATGAGCACCGGCATGCAGCCCGCGGCTCCACCCCACACGATGTTCTGGGCCGTGCGGCGCTTCAGGATCATCGTGTAGAGCACCACGTAGCCCACGATGGCCGCGACGGACAGCACGGATGCCAGCGGCGACCCCACGACCACCCAGAACCACGCGGTCGACACGACGGCCAGGACGGATGCGAACGTCAGCGCCTCGGACGGCGTCACCTTGCCGGTCACCAGTGGGCGGCCTTTGGTGCGGTTCATGATGGCGTCGATGTCGCGGTCCAAGTACATGTTGTACGCGTTGGCGGCACCGGCGGACAGGTAGCCGCCCACCACCGTGGTGAGCAGCAGGTCCCAGCGCGGGAAGCCATCGGCCGCGAGGATCATCGCGGGAACGGTCGTGATCAGCAGCAGGCTCGATGATGCGCGGCTTCGTGAGCGCGACGTAGGCCTTGGCCTTGTCTCCGAGCGGGATTCGCGACGACACCTTGCCGGGCGTCGTGGTGGGCGCGAGGGGGACCTGGGACATGGCGTCCATGGTACCTGCGCAGGGCCGCGGCGCCGCCCCACGCCGCGGGTGGATTGATGTGGCGGCGGGAAGCGTCGGCGACCCCCGTGGGTTACAACCTTGTACTGAGATCCTCACCACCCAGATTTGGGTGCCGTGAAGTTGTGCCCGATGCGTGTCGGCACCCCTTTCGCGCCGCTAGGCTGGCGGGGAACCACCTCACGATTCATGGGAGAAATCTGTGACCGTCACCTGGACCGATGCCGACCGCCGCGCCGTGGACACCCTGCGCGTCCTTGCCGCCGATGCCGTAGAGAAGGTCGGTAACGGCCACCCCGGCACCGCCATTTCGCTGGCGCCGGCCGCGTACCTGCTGTTCCAGAACGTCATGCGCCACGACCCGTCGGACTCGTCGTGGCTGGGCCGTGACCGCTTCGTGCTGTCCGCGGGCCACTCGTCGTTGACGCTGTACCTGCAGCCTGTTCGCCTCCGGCTACGACCTGGACCTCGACGACCTCAAGGCGCTGCGCACCGAGGGCTCGCGCACGCCGGGTCACCCCGAGTACGGCCACACCGACGGCGTGGAGATCACCACCGGCCCCCTGGGCACCGGTATCGCCTCCTCCGTGGGCATGGCGATGGCGGCCCGCAAGGAGCGCGGCCTGCTCGACCCCAACGCCGAGCCCGGCACCTCGCCGTTCGACCACCACATCTATGTGATCGCGGGCGACGGTTGCCTCCAGGAGGGCGTCTCGGCTGAGGCGTCGTCGCTGGCGGGAACTCAGGAACTGGGCAACCTCATCGTCATCTGGGATGACAACCGCATCTCGATCGAGCACGAGACCGACATCTCCTTCACCGAGGATGTCATGGCCCGCTACGAGGCCTACGGCTGGCACACCCAGCACGTCTCGTGGATCAAGGAGGACGGCTACGACGAGGACCCCGTCGCGCTGTTCGACGCGCTGGAGGCCGCCAAGGCCGAGACCGGCAAGCCGTCGATCATCCGCCTGTCGACCATCATCGGCTGGCCCTCGCCCACCAAGCAGAACACCGGTGGAGTCCACGGCTCCGCCCTGGGTGGCGCCGAGGTCGCGGGCCTCAAGGAGGTGCTCGGCTTCGACCCCGAGCAGTCCTTCGTGGTGGAGCCCGAGATCCTCGAGCACATGCACAAGGTGAAGGAGCGCGGCCAGGCCGCGCACTCCGACTGGAACGCGGGGCTTGCCCGCTGGGAGGCTGAGAACCCCGAGCGTGCTCGCCTGCTCGCTCGCCTCGCCGCTCGCGAGCCTTCCCGAGGGCTGGGAGGACGCGCTTCCCACCTTCGAGCCCGGCACCAAGGTCGCCACCCGCGCCGCGTCCGGCAAGGTCCTGAGCGCGCTCGCACCGATCCTTCCCGAGCCTGTGGGGCGGCTCGGCCGACCTCGCCGGCTCGAACAACACCACCATGGACGGCGAGCCGTCGTTCCTGCCCCCGCGTCGCGCGACCCACTCGTGGCCCAACGCCGACTGGTACGGCCGCACGCTGCACTTCGGCATCCGCGAGTTCGGCATGGGCGCGATCCTCAACGGCATCACGCTTCACGGCCTCACTCGCACGTACGGCGGCACCTTCCTGGTGTTCTCCGACTACATGCGTGCCTCGGTCCGTCTCGCCGCGCTCATGCGCATCCCCACCACGTTCGTGTGGACGCATGACTCGGTGGGCCTTGGCGAGGACGGCCCCACGCACCAGCCGATCGAGCACATCGCGACGCTGCGCGCCATCCCCGGCCTTGACGTGGTGCGTCCCGCGGACGCCAACGAGACCACCGCGGCGTGGAAGGCCATCCTGGAGACCACCGACCGTCCGTCGGCGATCATCCTGTCGCGCCAGAACCTGCCCGTGCTCGAGGGCACGTCCGCAGAGGGCGTTGCGAAGGGTGCCTACGTGCTCGCCGGTGACGGCGAGGCCGACGTGGTCATCGTCGCCACCGGCTCCGAGGTTGCGGTCGCGCTCGAGGCACGTGAGGTGCTCGCCGCCGAGGGCATCAACGCCCGCGTGGTGTCGATGCCGTCGCGCGAGCGCTTCGAGCGTCAGGACGCCGAGTACCGCGAGTCGGTCCTCCCGTCCGCGCTCAAGGCTCGCGTCACCGTCGAGGCCGGTTCGCGCCTCGGCTGGACCGAGATCGCAGGCGACGCGGGCCGCACCGTGTCGATCGACCACTTCGGCGAGTCGGCCGATGGTGGTCTGCTGCTGAAGAAGTACGGCTTCACTGCCGACAACGTCGCCGCCAAGGCGCGCGAGTCGCTGGCCGCCGCCAAGTAGTACGTCGGTGAGGGTGGCGCGCTTGCGCCACCCTCACCATCTACCCCTCCCCCGGAACCCACGCGGCGTCATCGTCGCGACGTAAGGTCTGACATGGTCAATCCGCTGCGCGATCCGCGCGACCGCCGCCTCCCCGCATCGCGGGCTCGTCCGGCCTGGTGATGTTCGGCGTCACCGGCGACCTCGCCCGCAAGAAACTCATGCCCGCCGTGTATGACCTCGCAAACCGTGGTCTCCTGCCCCCGCCTTCGCGCTCACGGGCTTTGCGCGGCGCGAGTGGGACCGCGAGGACTTCGAGAAGGTCGTCTACGACTCCGTCAAGAAGCACGCCCGCACGCCGTTCCGCGAAGAGACATGGAAGCAGGCTCGCCGAGGGCATCCGCTTTGTCCAGGGCACCTTCGACGACCCCGATGCGTTCCGTCGATTGCGCGAGACGGTCGAGGAGCTCGACGAGCGTCGCGGCACCGGCGGCAATCACGCGTTCTACCTCTCGATTCCGCCGTCGGCGTTCCCCCAGGTCCTCACGCAGTTACGCGATTCGGGGCTGTCGGACGCCAAGGACGGCACGTGGCGCCGTGTCGTCATCGAGAAGCCGTTCGGCCAGGACCTCGTCACCGCGAATGAGCCGATGCCGTGGTGTCCGACGTCTTCCCGCCCGATTCCGTGTTCCGCATCGACCACTACCTGGGCAAGGAGACGGTGCAGAATCTGCTGGCGCTGCGCTTCGCGAACCAGGCTGTTCGAGCCGATCTGGAACAGCCAGTACGTGGACCATGTCCAGATCACGATGGCCGAGGACATCGGTATCGGGTCGCGCGCCGGCTACTACGACGGCATCGGCCAGGCTCGCGACGTCATCCAGAACCACCTCCTCCAGGCTCTTCGCGCTGACCGCGATGGAGGAGCCCGCCACCTTCGACGCCGACGACCTGCGTGGCGAGAAGGAGAAGGTACTGCGCGCCGCCAAGGCTCCCGGACGACCTCGACGCGAACACCGCGCGCGGCCAGTACGCCGCGGGTTGGCGCGGTGGCGAGCAGGTGGGTGGCTACCTCGACGAGGATGACATCCCCTCGGACTCGATCACGGAGACGTTTGCCGCGATCCGGCTCGACGTTTCCAACCGCCGGTGGGCGGGCACGCCGTTCTACCTGCGTGCGGGCAAGCGCCTTGGTCGTCGCGTCACGGAGATCGCGCTCGTCTTCAAGAAGGCCCCGAGTCCCTACTTCCAGGACGTGGAAGGCACCGACGCAGGCAACAACGCGCTCGTGATCCGTGTCCAGCCCGACGAGGGCGTCACCCTGCGATTCGGCTCCAAGGTGCCGGGCTCGCAGATGGAGGTGCGCGACGTCACGATGGACTTCGGTTACGGCAACGCCTTCACCGAGTCCTCGCCCGAGGCATACGAACGCCTCATCCTCGACGTCCTGCTGGGCGACCCGCCGCTGTTCCCCCGCCACGAAGAGGTCGCCCTGTCGTGGAAGCCTGCTCGACCCCGTCATCGCCCACTGGGAGGGTTCCGGCGTGCAGCCCGAGCAGTATCGCTCGGGCACGTGGGGACCGGCCAGTGCCGACGCCATGATGGCCAAGGACGGACGCGTCTGGAGGCGCCCATGATCATCGACCTGCCCCGTACCTCCATCTCGGAGATCAACAAGCGACTCGTGTCGTCGCGCAAGGACTTCGGAGTCATCACACTCGGTCGCGTCCTCACCCTGGTGATCGACGCGACCGACGCGGACGTCGAGGACGCGATCGAGACCGCGAACGTCGCTTCGCGCGAGCACCCCTGCCGCATCATCGTCATCGCGCCGCACGACGGCGACGAGGGCACGCTCGACGCCGAATTACGCGTGGGCGGCGACGCCGGCGCCTCCGAGGTCGTGGTCCTGCGTCCCTCGCGCGTCCAGGCCGACCACGGCGACACGCTCGTCATGCCGCTGCTGCTTCCCGATGTGCCGCTCGTGGCCTGGTGGCCCGCCGCGGTGCCTGCAAACCCTGGTGGTTCGAGCATCGGCCGTATGGCGGCGCGCCGCATCACCGACTCCAAGGGTGAGGCCGATGCGGGCGCCGTGCTGCGGTCGCTCGCCGAGCACTACCAGGCTGGCGACACCGACCTTGCGTGGACGCGCGTCACGCGCTGGCGTGCGCTCCTGGCCGCCGCGCTCGAGCAGGTGGCGGACCAGCGCGTCACGAAGGCGCGTCTGCACGGGGACACGGGTAGCCCGTCGATCCTGCTGCTCGGTGCCTGGCTTCAGGGCACCCTGGGCTGCGAGTTCGAGGCCACGTACGCCGATGACGTCCGTGGCCTGCAGTCGATCGTGCTGGAGACTCCCTCCGGCGAGATCGGCATCGCGCGGCCTGACGGACACAACGCCACGCTCACGCAGCCGGGCCAGCCGGAGCACACCATCGCTCTGCCCGCCAGGACGCTCGGCGACTGCCTCGCGGAGGAGCCTTCGCCGCCTCGACGACGACCCCGTCTACGGCAACGCGCTGCGTCGCTGGGCAGGAAAGGGTCAGGCGTGAGGCAGGTCATCGTCCACGCTGACGCCGATGCCGTCGCCCAGTCCACGGGCGCGCGCCTCCTGATCGCCGTGGGCGACGCGGTGGCCCTGCGCGGCCGCGCCGACGTGGTGCTCACCGGCGGCACCGTCGGCATCGCGCTGCTGGAAGCGGCGGCGGCCTCTCCGCTGGCCGGCACGGTCGACTGGACCAGCGTTCACGTGTGGTGGGGCGACGAGCGGTTCGTCCCCGCGGGCGACGCCGACCGCAACGAGGGCCAGGCTCAGGCCGTGTTGCTCGGAACGCTTCCGCTGCCCGAGGACAACATCCACCGCATGGGTTCCTCCGATGCCTTCGCATCCGCCGAGGAGGCTGCAGAGGCATACGCCCGCGAAATCTCCGCGGCAGGCACCCCCGCATGGGATGTGTTGCTGCTCGGGCTTGGGCCGGACGCTCACGTGGCGTCGCTGTTCCCCGGACACCCGGTCTTCACGGGCCCCTCGGCCGAGACTCACGCCGTTCACGACTCCCCCAAGCCGCCGCCCACCAGGGTGTCGCTCGGGCTCGCCAGCATCAACCGCGCCCGCGAGGTGTGGGTGGTGGCCGCAGGCGAGGGCAAGGCCGATGCGGTCCGCGATTCCCTGCGCCGCTCCGGAGTTCCCGGCGGTGCCGTGGACGGCACCGAGCGCACGCTGTGGCTCGTCGACGCCGCAGCCGCGACGAAGGTCTAGGGCCAGCCGAGGCATCGGCCACATCGCCGCAAGGCGGATCAACCATGAGGAAGGGGCGGGGCCGATGGCCCCGCCCTTCCTTGTCGGTCGTCGACTACGCGGTCAGACGGGCCTTCACGGACTCGACAATCTGAGTGATGTCGTACTGTCCGGCTTGGAGTAGATGGTGTCGCCGTCCGCACGGAACGTGAACACGCCCTTCTCCCCCGTCACCAGCGCGACGGACTCCAGGCGGCCGCCGAACGTGCTCAGCAGCGTGCGCTGGGCGTCGAGCGCCCGGTCAAGGTAGCCGCACGGCACGCAGTACTCGATCTCGATCTTCACAGGTCCTCCAGTGTCGATGGGGTCGTACCCCGCCATCCTTCCATCCCCCACTCCCTCACCGTCAAATGGATCCATTTGGTTCGTCTAAGGCCTTAGGCGAGTCAAATGGATCCATTTGACTCGGCTAAGGGGGTAGGTGGGTGGCGGGGGAAATAGCCGAGGGGCCCGTCGCCTTTCCCTGGTGGGAAGGCGACGGGCCCCTCGGTGAACGGGTGTTAGTCGGCGACGACCGCGGTGCCGCGACGGGCACGGAGCGTGCCGAGCGCCTCGTCGAGCAGGGCCTCGCCCTCCTCATCGGTGCGACGCTCCTTCACATACGCGAGGTGCGTCTTGTACGGCTCGTTGCGCAGCGGCTCCGGCGGGTTCTCGGGGTCAAGGCCACCGGGAAGTCCACAGCGGGGGCAATCCCACTCCATCGGAACCTCGGGAGCGTCGTTCTCGTCCCCCAGCGCAAAGGCTGGGCGACGTGACGTGGCCCTTCGCGCAGTAGTAGTTGACGACCTGACGCGGTGCGGACTCGCCGCGCTCGTCTTCGCCCATGGGCCCCGCGCCGACGCGCGAGCCGCGAATGGCGTTTCCGCCTGCCATGTGTTTCCCCTCAGATGCTGCTAGACGGCGAACCGTGAGATGAGACCGAGCAACACGATGATCGAGACCCAAATCGAGGCCGTAATCCACGTGATGCGGGTGAGGTTCCGCTCACCAACGGCCGACGACTGAACGCCGGACGCAAAGCCGCCGCCGAACATGTCGGTGATGCCGCCGCCACGGCCCCGGTGGATCAACACCAGGCCGATGATCACGAGCGACGTGACCACGAGCAGCACCCACAGGGTGATCTCCAGAATGTGCACAGTTCTCCTCAGACGTGTTCGGATCGCCTACCAGGATACGCGAAGGTGAGCGCATCCTGGTAGGCGCCACGCACGGTGGGGCGTCAGCCGATCTGGTGCGAACGGAAGCGCGCGATCTTCGCGAACTCCTCGGGGTCGAGGCTTGCGCCACCCACGAGGCCGCCATCGACGTCGGGCTCCGCCATCGCCTGGGCGATCGAGCCTCGACTTCACGGAGCCGCCGTAGAGCACGCGCACGCCATCGGCAAGGCTCGGCGTCGTACAGGCTCGGCGAGGCGGGCACGGATCGCACCGCAGACCTCCTGAGCATCGGCGGGGGTCGCAACCTCGCCGGTGCCGATGGCCCACACGGGCTCATAGGCGATGACAACGTCCTTCGCCTTGTCGGCGGGCAGGTCCTTCAGCGCGCCGTCAACCTGGGCGAGCGTGTACTCGACCTGGCGGCCCTCCTTGCGGACGTCGAGGCCCTCGCCCACGCAGACGATCGGCACGATGCCGTTCTCGAACGCGGCCTTGGTCTTGGCCGCCACGACCTCGTCGCTCTCGCCGTGGTACTCGCGACGCTCCGAGTGGCCGACGGCCACGTAGGAGACGCCCAGGCTTCGCGAGCCTGGGTGCCGGAGACCTCGCCGGTGTAGGCACCGGAGGTGTGCTGCGAGATGTCCTGGGCGCCGTACTTCAACTCGAGCCTTGTCGGCGTCCACGAGCGTCTGCACGGAACGGATGGAGGTGAACGATGCGAGCACCGCAACCTCCACGTCCTCGAAGTCGTGCTTCGCGTCGCGCAGGAGCCACGCAAGGCTTCTGCACGGTGTGAGTGGCCTCGAGGTGGTCGAGGTTCAGGCTTCCAGTTACCCGCAATCAGGGGTGCGTGCCATGTGTCAGTCCTCCAGTACGGCGAGGCCCGGCAGGACCTTGCCCTCAAGCAGGCTCGAGCGACGCGCCGCCGCCCGTCGAGATGTGCGAGAAGCCGGCCTCGTCGTAGCCGAGGCGGCGCACGGCCGCGGCCGAGTCGCCACCGCCGACGACCGAGAAGCCGTCAGCGTCGATCATCGCCTGCGCGACGGCACGGGTGCCGCCCTCGAAGGCCTCGAACTCGAACACGCCCATGGGGCCGTTCCACACGATGGTCTTGGCGTCCGCGATCTTGGACGCAAACAGTGCGGCCGAGTCGGGGCCGATGTCCAGACCCATCCAGCCGGCGGGAATCTGGTCGGCGGCGACGGTCTTGTGCTCGGCATCGGCCGCGAACTTGTCCGCGACCTCGATGTCGGTGGGAAGAACGATCTCCACACCATTGGCCGCTGCGGTCTCCAGGTAGCCCTTCACGGTGTCGACCTGGTCCTCTTCGAGGAGCGAGGAGCCCACGTCGTAGCCCTTGGCCTTGAGGAAGGTGAACACCATGCCGCCACCGATGAGGAGACGGTCGGCCTTGGTCAGCAGGTTGCCGATGACACCCAGGCTTGTCCGAGACCTTGGAGCCACCGAGCACCACCGCGTAGGGGCGCTCAGGGTCGGTGGTGGCGCGCGAGAGGGAGACGACCTCCTTCTCGACGAGCGTGCCGGCCGCGGCGGGCAACAGGCGCGCCACGTCGTACACCGACGCCTGCTTGCGGTGGACCACACCGAAGCCGTCGGAGACAAACGCATCGGCGAACGCCGCAAGGCTCCTTGGCGAGCTCCTGGCGCTCCTCGTCGACCTTCGAGGTCTCGCGCTTGTCGTAACGCACGTTCTCGAGCATGGCGACCTGGCCGGGCTCGAGGGCCGCAACGGTGGCCTTCGCCGAGTCACCCACGAGGTCCTCGGCGAGGGTCACGGGGCGTCCGAGAACCTCGGCGAGGCGGGCGGCCGCGGGCGCGAGCGAGTACTCGGGCTTCGGCTCGCCACCGGGACGGCCGAGGTGGGCCGTGACGATCACGGCGGCGCCTGCGTCGAGCAGCGCCTGGATGGTCGGGACGGAGGCGCGCACGCGGCCGTCGTCCGTGATGGTGGTGCCGTCGAGCGGCACGTTGAGGTCGGAGCGAACCAGCACCTTCTTGCCGGTCAGGTCTCCCAGTCCTGCGATGGTCTTCATTTCAGTCCTCACATTCCTGACATAGCAACGCCCGCACACGCGGCGCGTGCGCGGGCGTTGCCACGATCAGATCCGGATGGGGTGGATCAGAGCCTTGTCGCCGACGTAGGTGGTCGGCTTGACGAGCGAGGTCGAGTAGCCCCACTCGTTGTCGTACCAGGCCACGATCTTGACCATGTTGCCCGACACCTTGGTGAGCCTTGGCGTCGAAGATCGACTGGTGCGGGTCACCCACGATGTCCGAGGAGACGATGTCGTCCTCGACGTAGGCGAGCGTGCCGGCCATGGCACCCTCAGCGGCGGCCTTGACGGCGGCGTTGACCTCGTCAACGGTGACCTCACGGCCGGCCTCGAAGGTGAGGTCGGTGGCGGAACCGGTGATGGTGGGAACGCGCATCGCGAAGCCGTCCAGGCTTGCCCTTGAGCTCGGGCAGCACGAGCGCCACGGCCTTGGCCGCACCGGTCGAGGTGGGAACGATGTTCTGCGCAGCGGCGCGGGCACGGCGGAGGTCCTTGTGGGGGCCGTCCTGCAGGTTCTGGTCGCCCGTGTAGGCGTGAACCGTGGTCATGAGGCCCTTCTCGATGCCAATGGCGTCGTTGAGGGCCTTCGCGACGGGCGCGAGGCAGTTGGTGGTGCACGACGCGTTCGAGATCACGTGGTGGTTGGCGGGGTCGTAGTCCGTGTGGTTCACGTTGACGACGAACGTCGCGTCCTCGTTCTTGGCGGGCGCGGAGATGATGACCTTCTTGGCACCGGCGGCGATGTGCGCCTTGGCCTTCTCAGCGTCGGTGAAGAAGCCGGTCGACTCGATGACGATGTCGGCGCCCAGGCTCGGCCCAGGGGAGGTTGGCGGGGTCACGCTCGGCGAGCGCCTTGATGGCCTTGCCGTCGACGTAGATGTTGTCGTCGTCGTAGGTGACCTCCTTGGGGAACTTGCCCAGGACGGTGTCGTACTTGAGCAGGTGCGCAAGGGTGTGGTTGTCGGTGAGGTCGTTCACACCGACGATCTCGAAGTCAGCGCCCTCGGCGAGCGCTGCGCGGAAGAAGTTACGTCCGATACGGCCGAAGCCGTTGATGCCGACCTTGATGGTCACAGTGAATCTCCTCGGCTTGCGCCGACCATTGCCGGCGCGATTGTGTGTGGATTCTTCGCGCACCTCGACGTGCGCTGGGTGTCCCCGGTTCCCCGGGGATCTTCCATCAGCCTACACCGGTGCGCCGACCGGCGAGACGCGACGAAAGTCCTGGTGGGTGGTCAGTCGAGATCCAAGATCTCCTGGTTAATCCCGGCCTCAGTATCGGGAATCCCGAGTTCCTCCGCACGCTTGTCGGCGGTGGCGAGCAGACGCCTAATCCGACCCGCGACGGCGTCCTTGGTCAGCGGCGGAGTCGCCAGGCTTTCCCAGTTCCTCGAGGGATGCGTCACGGTTGGCAAGACGGAGCTCGCCAGCCTCGCGAAGGTGCTCCGGGACGTCGTCTCCCAGGATCTCGAAGGCGCGGGCAACACGAGCCCCTGCCGCCACCGCCGCCTGGGCAGAGCGGCGCAGGTTGGCGTCGTCGAAGTTCGCCAGGCGGTTCGCCGTGCCGCGCACCTCGCGGCGCGTGCGCTTGTCCTCCCACTCGAGCACCGAGTCGTGGGCCCCGAGCCGCGTCAGGAGCCTGCGCGATGGCCTCTCCGTCGCGAATCACCACGCGGTCCACTCCCCTGACCTCACGCGACTTCGCGGAGATGCCGAGCCTGCGGGCGGCCCCCACGAGCGCCAACGCGGCCTCGGGCCCCGGAGACGTCACCTCAAGGGCCGATGATCGGCCGGGTTCCGTGAGCGAACCGTGCGCGAGGAACGCGCCACGCCATGCGGCGACGGTGTCGTCGAGCGACCCTCCGACGACCTGGGGAGGCAGTCCGCGCACGGGGCGTCCCCGCTGGTCGAGCAGTCCGGTCTGGCGGGCGAGCGACTCGCCTTCCTTGACCACCCTCACGACGTAGCGGTTGCCCTTCTTGAGAGCGCCGCCAGACACCACGATGATCTCGCCCACAAGCCCGTACACCTCGTGGATGAACGCGCGCAGGCGTCGAGCGCCTGCCGCGGTGTCGAGTTCGGCTTCGATCACAATCCTGCCGCTGACAATGTGGAGTCCCCCGCGAAGCGGAGCATCGTCGCGACCTCCGCCTTGCGTGCCGAGGTCTTGTCGACCGCGACCCTTGCCAGTTCGTCCTTCACCTGCGCCGTCAAAGCCATGCGCCGATTCTGCCATTCCCCGGAGGCCGGCGAGTCCCCCGAGGTCCCCTTACCTCAGCAAATCTGTGAGCGCTCGGCGCAGAGCGAGAGGATCGTGGGCGTGGGAGCGTGCCTCGTCGCGGACGTGCGCCACCGCGAGCCGCGGCCCCCACTGCTCGATCTCCTCGCGCAGGCCCGGCTCATCGGCGTGTGCAGGGTCGACGAGGACGGCCGCAGGCACAAACTCCGGGGCGGCGGCACGCAGCGCTCGCACGTCGTCAAGACGCGACATGCCCGCGGTCTCCACATCGTCATCGCCGACGTTGAGGATCACCGTCGAACGAGGTCCTGCCTCCACCAGCCGCGCGGCCACAGGGGCCACGGCGAAGTGTGTCAGCACCGAGGTGTACCAGGCTCCCCGGACCCAGGACGACGGCATCGGCCTCGGCCAGGGCCGTGAGGGTCTCCTCCGGCACATGGGGGTGGGGCGGATCGAGCGCGAGCTCCCGCACGCGCCCCGCGGCTAGCGCCACAGCCACCTGGCCGCGAACCTCCACCACGCCATCGGGGCCCTCGACGCTGGCACGCACGGTCAGCGGCTCATCGGACAGCGGCAGGACCCTGCCGTGTGCCTGGAGTAGCCGCGCCACCCAGTCGAGCCCCTCCACCACGTTGCCGCACCGATCCCACAGGGCGGCGATGAGCAGGTTGCCGACGGCGTGCCCGTCGAGGGCACCTTCCGTCGTGAAGCGCCACTGCAACACGTCTCGCCAGGTGGTCCCCCACTCGGAGTCGCCACAGAGGGCGGACAGTGCCATGCGGAGGTCCCCAGGAGGCACGATGCCCATCTCGGAGCGCAGGCGGCCCGACGAGCCGCCGTCATCGGCCACCGTCACGATCGCGGTGAGGTCGCTCGTCACTCCCCGCAGCGCGGTCAACGAGTGATACAGCCCGTGCCCGCCGCCGAGGGCGACCACGCGCAGTGTCATCCCAGCGTCCTGTCGCGGTGGCTGATCCGCACCGCGTACCCGCGCTCCTGAAGGCGACGACCAAGGCTCCTCGGCGATCGCGACCGAGCGATGCTTGCCCCCGTGCACCCCACGCCGACCGTGACCGACGGCTTGTCGTGAGCGCGGTAGCGCTGAAGCGCGCCGTCGAGCACGGCCGTGTAGCCGTCGAGGAACTCCTCGGCCCCCAACCCGTGGAGGACGTGGTCGCGCACCGGCGCATCGAGGCCCGTCAGCGGCCGCAACGCAGGGTCCCAATGGGGATTGGCGAGGAAGCGGACGTCCGCCACAAAGTCCGCGTCGACGGGGATGCCGTTCTTGAAGCCGAAAGACTGCACATTGACCTGCAACTGGGGCACTTGGGCGGCGATCTCCGCCGTGATGACCTCACGCAGTTGATGCACATTGAGTCTGGACGTGTCGATGACGTGGTCGGCCGTGCGGCGCGTGCCGGCCACGATCTCGCGCTCCTTGCGGATCCCCTCAAGCAGCGTGCCGTCACCCTGGAGCGGGTGCGGCCTGCGGGCCTCCTCAAAGCGACGCACCAGGGTCTCGTCCGAGGCGTCGAGGAACACGATGCGCACCTGGACTCCGCGCTGCTCGAGGCTCCTCCACCACCGGATCAAGGTCCTCAAGGAAGGCGCCGCCGCGGGCGTCGACCACCACCGCAGCTTGCGCGTGGACTCGCGGCCCAGCAGCGAGTCCACCAGGTCACCCATCAGGTGCGGCGGCAGGTTATCGACGACATACCAGCCCAGATCGGCGAGGACAGCAGCCGCTCTGGTCCGGCCCGCCCCGGACATGCCGGTGAGCACAAGGACCTCGGCCCCATCCCCACGCGCGTGGGTTGTGGGACGCGGGATGCCGGAGGGGTACGTCGGCGGATGGGGATCTTCCGTCATGACTCCAGCATGCCATCGTCACCGTGAAGTGCGGCGTAGACCGACCGGGCAAGCCCCTCCCCGATCCCCGGCACCAGCGCGATCTGCTCGGCGGAGGCCTCCTTGAGCCGTGCGGGTGATCCGAAGTGCCGGATCAGCGCCTTGGCGCGCGAGGGGCCGATGCCCGGGAGGCTATCGAGCGCCGATGCCGTCACGGTCTTGCCGCGCTTGGCGCGGTGGTGCCGGATGGCGAAACGGTGCGCCTCGTCGCGGACCCGTTGCATCAGGTAGAGCGCCTCGGAACCGCGCGGCAGGATCACAGGGAAGGGTTCACCAGGGATCCAGATCTCCTCCAGCCGCTTCGCAAGGCCGCAGAGGAACACGTCCGTGATCCCGAGCCGGTCCAGCACCTCCCGAGCGGCATTCACCTGCGGAAGACCACCGTCGACGACGACCAGGCTGCGGCGGATACGCGAAACGCGCGCTTTCGCGCTCCTCGGGCGGCAGTTGCGACTCCTCGAGGTAGCGGGTGAACCGTCGCGTCAGCACCTCGTCCATCGCGGCCGTGTCATCCACGGCATCGGCGATGGAGAACTGGCGATACTCCTTCTTGCGAGGCAGCGCATCCTCGAACACGACCATCGAGCCCACCTGGTGGGTGCCCTGGGTGTGGGAGATGTCGTAGCACTCGATCCTGAGCGGTGCCTCGACCATGCCGAGAGCCTCCTGCAGTTCCTGCAGTGCCGCGGACCTCGTCGTGAGGTCACTGGCGCGCTTCAGCCGGTGCTGATCGAGCACCTGCTGGGCGTTCTGGTGACCCGTCTGCGCTAGTTCCGCCTTCTTGCCCCGTTGCGGCACCCGGATAGCGACCCTGGTGCCTCGCATGCCGCCCAGGACCTCGGCGAGCGGCGCCGCGTCGTCCGGCAACGCAGGCACGAGCACCTCGGGGGGAATGTCGTCCGCCTCCGCGGCGCCGTAGGCCTCCTGGACCAGGCTGCAGCACCATGGCGGCCGCGCCGAGCGGCTCGGGCTTGTCCACCACCCAGCCACGCTCACCCGTGATGCGGCCGTCACGCACATAGAACACGTGGGCGGCAGCCTCCATTTCGTCGTCCACGAGGCTGAAGATGTCGACGTCGACGCCCGCGTCGAGCACCACGGCGTTGCGGTCGAGCACGGCGGTGAGTGCCTGGAGTCGGTCGCGTGCCCGTGCCGCCGCCTCGAAGTCTTCCCGCTCCGCGGCATCGTTCATGGTGTGCGTGAGGTCGCGCATGATGCCCTTGGCGTCGCCGCCGAGCACGGCGCAGACCCGTTCTGCGAGGGCGCGGTGGTCCTCCGGGGAGATCCGGCCCACGCACGGAGCCGAGCACTTGTCGATGTAGCCCAGCAGGCACGGACGCCCTTGGCGCTCGGCCTTCCTGAACACGCCCGGCGCGCAGGTGCGCACGGGAAGCGCGGCGAGCAGCGTATCGACGGTCTCGCGGATGGCCCACGCCTTGGCGTATGGCCCGAAGTACCGCACGCCTTTCTTGCGGTCGCCGCGCATGACCTGGATGCGCGGGAACTTCTCGTTGAGCGTGACGGCAAGGTACGGGTACGACTTGTCGTCCTTGAAGACCACGTTGAACCGCGGGTCGTATTCCTTGATCCACGTGTGTTCAAGGATGAGCGACTCGACCTCGTTGCGCACCACCGTCCACTCGACGGAGGCCGCGGTCGTCACCATCATCTGGGTACGCGGGTGGAGGTTGGCGAGCGGCTGGAAGTAGTTCGCCAGCCGCGCGCGCAGGTTCTTCGCCTTGCCGACGTACACCACCCTGCCGTGGGGGTCACGGAACCGGTAGACGCCGGGTCGCGTGGGAATGGTGCCCGGCGCAGGCCGGTACTCGCGGGATCAGCCACCGGTCGACTCTACGCCGGGGTACTCACGCCCAGCATCGGCGCGAGGAACCTGCCCGTGTGGCTCGCCTCGACGGCTGCCACCTCCTCCGGCGTGCCCTCCGCGACCACGATGCCGCCGCCGGAGCCGCCCTCCGGGCCCATGTCGATGAGCCAGTCGGCGCTCTTGATGACGTCCAGGTTGTGCTCGATCACGATGACCGAGTTGCCCTTGTCGACCAGGCCCTGCAGCACCGCGAGCAGGCACGCACGTCTTCGAAGTGAAGGCCGGTGGTCGGCTCGTCGAGCACGTAGATGGTGCGTCCCGTCGAGCGTCGCTGGAGTTCCGACGCGAGCGACGCGCTGGGCCTCGCCGCCGGACAGCGTCGGGGCGCTCTGGCCGAGCCGCACGTAGCCGAGGCCCACGTCGACCAGGGTGCGGAGGTGACGCGAGATGCCAGGGATGGCCTCGAAGAAGTCCGCAGCCTCCTCGATGGGCATGTCGAGCACGTCGGCAACGGTCTTGCCCTTGAAATGCACCTCGAGCGTCTCGCGGTTGTAGCGCGCGCCCTTGCAGACCTCGCACGGCACGTAGACATCGGGAAGGAAGTTCATCTCGATCTTCAGCGTGCCGTCTCCGGAGCAGGACTCGCAGCGCCCGCCCTTGACGTTGAAGGAGAAGCGCCCCGGGCCGTAGCCGCGGACCTTGGCTTCCTGCGTGTCAGCGAAGAGCCTTGCGGATCTTGTCCCACACTCCGGTGTAGGTCGCCGGGTTGGAGCGGGGCGTCCTGCCGATGGGGCCCTGGTCGACGTGCACGATCTTGTCGAGCCTGGTCAACGCCCGTGATGCGGGTGTGGCGGCCCGGTACCTGGCGCGCCCGATTCAGCGTGTTCGCAAGCGACGTGTAGAGGATCGAGTTCACGAGGGTGGACTTGCCGGATCCCGACACGCCGGTCACGGCGGTGAGAACGCCGAGCGGGAAGGTGACGTCGACGTTCCGCAGGTTGTTCTCTCGCGCGCCGACGACCGTGATCTCGCGACCCGCCTGGGGCGTGCGGCGCTCGTCCGGCACCGCGATGCTGCGGGTACCAGCCACATAGGCGCCCGTGAGCGAGCGCTCGTTGACGAGAAGTTCCTCGACCGTGCCCGTGTGCACCACTTCGCCGCCGTGCTCGCCTGCGCCGGGACCGATGTCGACCACCCAGTCCGCGGCGCGAATCGTGTCCTCGTCGTGCTCCACGACGATCAGGGTGTTGCCGAGGTCGCGCAGCCGCGTCAGGGTCTCGATGAGGCGATGGTTGTCGCGCTGGTGCAGGCCGATGCTCGGCTCGTCGAGCACGTACAGCACACCCACCAGTCCCGAGCCGATCTGGGTGGCGAGGCGAATGCGCTGCGCTTCTCCGCCGGACAGGGTGCCCGCGGCGCGGGACAGCGTCAGATAGTCGAGGCCGACATCGAGGAGGAAGCCAAGGCGCGCGTCGATCTCCTTGAGCACCTGCACGGCGATCTGCCTGCCGCGCTCATCGAGCCTCGGCGGTAAGCAGGAAGTCGCGGGCGTCCGCGATGGAGAGGTCGGAGACCTCGGCGATGGACCGTCCGCCGATGGTCACCGCAAGGACCTCTGGCTTGAGGCGGGTGCCCTTGCAGACGGGGCACGGCACCTCGCGCATGTACGCCTCGTACTTCTCGCGCGACCACTCGGACTCGGTCTGCTCGTGCAGGCGCTGGATCCAGGAGATCACGCCCTCGAAGCCCGTCGTGTACGCCCGCTCCCGGCCGAACCGGTTACGGAACTTCACGTGCACCTCGTAGTCCTTGCCGATCAGGACCGCTTCCTTGACCGCCTCGGGTAGGCTCGCGCCATGGCGTGTCCATGGAGAACCCGAGGTCCTCGGACAGCGCGTTGAGCATGCGCCCGAAGTACTCCGACGACGAGGCAGCCCACGGTGCGACGGCGCCCCCGCGAGACTCAGGTCCTCGTCCGGCACCACGAGGCCGGGGTCGACCTCGAGGCGCACCCCGATGCCCGTGCACTCGGGACACGCGCCGTACGGGGCGTTGAAGGAGAACGTGCGCGGCTCGATCTCTTCGAGCGCCAGAATGTGGTCGTTGGGGCACGCACGCTTCTCGCTGTAGCGGCGCGCGGGTACGTCGTCATCGACCGGATCGATGAGCACGAGTCCATCGGCGATGCGCAGCGCGGTCTCGACGGAGTCCGTCAGGCGCCTGCGGACGCCATCGCGCGCGACGAGGCGGTCCACCACCACCTCGATGTCGTGCTTGAGCTTCTTCTCGAGTTGCGGCGGATCGGTGAGCCTGCACCACTTCGCCATCAACCCTGGCGCGCGCAAAGCCCTGCTGCTGCAGTTCCTCGAACAGGTCGGCGTACTCACCCTTGCGGCCACGGACCACGGGCGCGAGCACCTGGTAGCGCGTGCCCTCGGGCAGCGACAGCACCGAGTCGACGATCTGCTGCGGGGTCTGCGCCTGAATGAGTTCGCCGCACACGGGACAGTGAGGCGTGCCCACGCGCGCATACAGGAGTCGCAGGTAGTCGTGCACCTCGGTGATGGTGCCCACCGTGGAGCGCGGGTTGCGGTTCGTGGACTTCTGGTCGATCGACACCGCGGGCGAAAGTCCCTCGATGAAGTCGACGTCTGGCTTGTCCATCTGCCCGAGGAACTGACGCGCGTAGGCGCTCAGGGATTCCACGTAGCGGCGCTGCCCCTCGGCGAAGATCGTGTCGAACGCCAGCGATGATTTCCCTGAGCCGCTGAGGCCGCTGAAGACGATGAGGGAATCGCGCGGGAGGTCGAGGTCGACGCCCTTGAGGTTGTGCTCGCGTGCGCCGCGGACCAGAAGTCGTTCGTTCACCCGCTCATCGTACGGGCCTTGGCGTTCGAACGCACGTTCGAATGGGCGTGTCGTCCCGGATTGGCGGCTGCGCGACCTGGGAGCATGGCGGCATGACCGACTGGATGATCGAGTACGTGTACGACGACCGCGCCGACGAGCGGGACCGCCTCCGCCCTGAGCACCGCGCCCACCTCGCGGCGCTCGCCGAGCAGGGCAGCATGCCCGCCTACGGGCGCTTCGACGACGAGGGCGCCGCCGGCGCCCTGCTCATCGGGCGCGCGGAGACCCTCGACGAGGTCGAGGCCATGCTCGACACCGACCCGTTCTACGTGGCGGGACTCGTGGCCGAGCGCCGCATTCGTCGCTGGCCGGCCGTCTGGGCGTAAACACCATCCGCCAACGCGAGAGGGCGTCCTGACCCTGGGCTCAGGACGCCCTCTCGCGTCAGATGGGCCCTAGCGGCGGTCGTCAGGCGTTGAGGCGTGCTCGCCGGTCGTCTCGGCCGATGCGCCGGCAGAGGCCGACGACGCGGGCTCCACGTCCTCCGGCTCGCTGCCCGCGGTCGCCTCGAGCGCCTCTCCCCCGTGCGCCGCCTCGACCTCGTCCGCCAGCGCGGACTTGCCGCGCGTGGCCACGAGGCTCGCGATGGTCGCGATCGCCAGGATGCCCACGATCACGATGAGCGACATGCCGGTCGTGATCTCCGGGACCTTCACGTGCTCGCCGCCGTTGATGAACGACAGGTTGTTCTCGTGAAGCGCATGGAGAACGAGCTTCACGCCGATGAACGCAAGGATGGCGGCGAGGCCGTAGTGCAGGTACACCAGGCGCTGCAGGAGGCCCTGCACCAGGAAGTACAGGCGGCGTAGGCCCAGTAGCGCGAAGGCGTTGGCGGTAAAGACGATGAACGGGTCCTGAGTCAGGCCGAAGATCGCGGGAATCGAGTCGAGAGCGAACAGGACGTCGGTGGAGCCGATGGCCACCATCACCAGGAGCATCGGCGTCACCATGCGACGGCCGGCTTCCTTCACGAAGACTCGACCCTCGCGGTACCCATCGGTGACGGGGTACAGGCGGCGCACGAGGCGGACGAGGCGGCCCTCCTCGTAGTCCTCGTCGCCGGCCTCATCCTTGTTCTCGCGCGCCAGTCCCCAGGCGGTGTAGATCAGGAAGGCACCGAAGACGTAGAACAGCACCGAGAAGGCGTCGAGAGCCGCGGCGCCCGCCGCGATGAAGATGCCTCGCAGCACGAGCGCCACGGCGATGCCGACGAGCAGCACGCGCGAGCGGTACTTCGGCGGCACAGCGAACCGCGTCATGATCACCAGGAAGACGAACAGGTTGTCAACGGACAACGCCTTCTCGGTGATGTATCCGGCGAAGAACTCACCAGTGACGAACTCGTGGTGCCAGATGTGCAGGACAAGTCCGAACACGACGGCCACGCCGATGTAGAACAGCGACCACGCCACCGACTCCTTGAAGCTCGGCTCGTGGGGCTTACGGATGACGACGGCGAAATCGAACACGAAGAGTCCGACGATCAGCGCGATCGTCACGGTCCAGACAAGAGGATCGGTCACCGGGCAATCCTAAAGGAGGACATCGGAGATAGCGCCTCCTCCTCGTGGATGACCGTGGACGCGCGCATCACCCCGCGTCGAGCATCTGGCGCAGTTCCTTCTTGAGTTCGCCGATCTCGTCGCGCAGCCGCGCGGCGATCTCGAAGCGCAACTCGGCCGCGGCCTCTCGCATCTGCGCACTGAGATCCTCGATGAGCCTGCGTCGGCTCCTCGGAAGGCCTGCCGGCCATCGGCGACGGCGCCTTCGCATGGGTGCGCGCCCCCGCGCTCGAGCCCTTGGCGCGCTCGAGAGTTTCGGCGGTGTCCGCCTCCTCGCGCGCCAGCATCTCGGTGATGTCGCCGATGCGCTTGCGCAGCGGCGTGGGGTCGATCCCGTTGTCCTTGTTGTAGGCGATCTGGATGTCACGACGACGGTTCGTTTCCTCGATGGCCTTGCCCATCGAGTCGGTGATCGTGTCGGCGTACATGTGCACCTGTCCGGAGACGTTGCGCGCCGCGCGTCCGATGGTCTGGATGAGCGACGTGCCGGACCGGAGGAAGCCCTCCTTGTCGGCGTCGAGGATCGACACGAGCGACACCTCGGGCAGGTCAAGGCCCTCGCGGAGGAGGTTGATGCCCACCAGCACGTCGTACCGGCCCATGCGCAGGCTCGCGCAGCAGCTCGACGCGTCGCAGCGTGTCAACATCCGAATGCAGGTACTCGACGCGCACGTCCCGGTCGGAAAGGAACTCGGTAAGGTCCTCCGCCATCTTCTTCGTCAGCGTGGTGACCAGCACACGCTCGTCGCGCTCCACCCGCAACCGGATCTGTTCCAGCAGGTCGTCGATCTGACCCTCCGTGGGCTTGACCACGATCTCGGGGTCGACCAGTCCTGTGGGGCGGATGATCTGCTCCACGACGCCGTCGGCCGCATCCAGGCTCGTACTGGCCAGGCGTGGCCGAGAGGTAGACGGTCTGGCCGGTGCGGTGGAGGAACTCGCCCCACGTGAGGGGCCGGTTGTCGAGGGCCGAGGGAAGCCGGAAGCCGTGCTCGACCAGCGTGCGCTTGCGAGACCTGTCGCCCTCGAACATGGCGCCGATCTGCGGGACCGTCACGTGTGACTCGTCGAGGACAAGCAGGAAGTCGTCGGGGAAATAATCGAGCAGCGTGTGTGGCGGAGTGCCGGCCTCTCGCTGCTCGATGTGGCGTGAGTAGTTCTCGATGCCGGAACACGTCCCCACGGAGCGCATCATCTCGAGATCGAAGGTCGTACGCATCTTCAGACGCTGCGCCTCGAGCAGGCTTGTTCTGCCGCTCGAGTTCTTCGAGCCTCTCGCCCAGGCTCGAGTTCGATGGTGCGGATCGCCGCATTCATCCTCTGCTCACTGGCGACGTAGTGCGACGCCGGGAAGATGTGCACCTGCTGACGCTGCTCCACCACTTGACCCGTGAGCGGATGGAGCGTGTAGAGAGCGTCGATCTCGTCGCCGAAGAACTCGATGCGGATGGCGAGTTCCTCATAGACCGGGATGATCTCTACCGTGTCGCCGCGCACGCGGAAGGTGCCCCTGGTGAAGGCGAGGTCATTGCGCGAGTACTGCATCTGGACGAACTCGCGCAGCAGCATGTCGCGGTCCACGGAGTCGCCCACTGCAAGCGAAACCATGCCCTGGATGTATTCCTCTGGCGTGCCGAGTCCATAGATGCAGGACACGGACGACACGACCACCACGTCGCGCCGGGTCAACAGCGAGTTGGTCGCCGAGTAGCGCAGCCGCTCGACCTCCTCGTTGATGGACGAGTCCTTCTCGATGAAGGTATCGGTCTGCGGGACGTACGCCTCGGGCTGGTAGTAGTCGTAGTAGGCTCACGAAGTACTCGACCGCGTTGTGGGGAAGCAGGTCACGGAACTCGTTCGCGAGCCTGCGCGGCGAGCGTCTTATTGTGAGCCATGACGAGCGTGGGCCGCTGCAGTCGCTCCACGAGCCATGCCGTCGTGGCCGATTTTCCGGTTCCCGTGGCGCCCAGCAACACCACGTCCTGCTCCCCCGCGCGCAGTCGTCGCTCAAGGCTCGTCGATCGCCTTGGGCTGGTCGCCCGACGGCTGGTACTCGGAGACGACCTTGAACGGGGCCTCGCTACGGCGTAGGTCAGGACTCATGGCTCTACGGTACGCGTCACCACTGACACGGACGCCACTCAGGGAACGTGGACGGCCCACCACTCTTCCACCTGCCGGCGCAGGGACTCCGCCGAGCCCGCGCCGTCAAGCACCACATCGGCAATGGCCGCGCGCGCGTCGTCACTGGCCTGCGCGCCGATGCGTGCCACGGCTTCCTGGCGCGTCATCCCCCGCGAGGCGATGAGACGCTCGACGCGCACCTCCACGGGCGCCGCCACGGTGATGACCGTGTCGAAGTCGGCGATCTGACCGCTTTCGACGAGCAACGGGATGTCATGCACGACCACGTCCACGCCGTCTGCTCGTGCCTGCCGGTCGGCAGCCCTGCCCATCGCGAAGACCGAGGGGTGCACGATTCCGTTCAGGCGTTCGCGCGCGGTGGGGTCATTGAAGACGATGGCGGCGAGCGCCGCGCGGTCGAGCGATCCGTCCTTGATGACCCGGTCACCGAACACGCGGACGATGTCCACGAGCCCCGCCGATCCGGGTTCGACGGCACGGCGTGCCAGCACGTCATGGTCCACGACGCGCGCGCCGAGCGCCGCAAAGTGTGCGGACGCCGTCGACTTGCCAGCGGCGATTCCCCCGTAAGGCCGATACGAAGCATGGGTCAGAGTCTCCCAGTTCATCGTGACGGGCGGCAACCACCACATCGGCCGGCTCTGGAGGCTGCCGGGCGCACAGGCATCGGACAGGGACCGGCGGGAACGACGAAGGCCGCCGCCCCAAGGGGCGACGGCCTTCGCGACTGCGGCAGGTCTTAGTTGCCGGTCGCCTTCTCGCGCAGAGCGGCGAGGCGCTCGTCCGAGGCGAGCGTGCCCGCGTCGGACGACTCGTCGTGCGACGAGTACGATGCACCGGCGTCACGCTTGCCGCCGGCACGACGCGCGGCGCCTGCGGCGGGCTCGGTGGCCTCTGCCTCGGCGGCCTGCTCGTCCTGCTTGGCAACGAACTGCTTGTGTGCCTCCCAGCGCTCGTGGGCCTTGGCGTAGTCTGCCTCCCAGGCCTCGCGCTGCTCGTCGAAGCCGTCGCGCCATTCCTGCGTCTCGGGGTCGAAGCCCTCGGGGTACTTGTAGTTCCCCTGGTCGTCGTACTCCGCGGTCATGCCGTACAGCGCGGGGTCGAAGTCCTCGCCGGCCGGGTCGACACCCTCGTTGGCCTGCTTGATGGACAGCGAGATGCGGCGACGCTCGAGGTCGATGTCGATGATCTTGACGAAGACCTCTTCATCGGCCTGAACAACCTGCTCGGGCAGGTCGACGTGGCGAACGGCGAGGCTCGGAGATGTGGACCAGGCCCTCGATGCCGTCGTAGACGCGCACGAACGCGCCGAACGGAACGAGCCTTGGTGACCTTACCCGGGACGATCTGACCGATCGCGTGGGTGCGGGCGTACACGGCCCACGGGTCCTCCTGCGTCGCCTTGAGCGACAGCGAGACACGCTCGCGGTCCATGTCGATGTCGAGAACCTCGACCTCGACCTCCTGGCCCACCGACACGACCTCGTTGGGGTGGTCGATGTGCTTCCAGGAGAGCCTCCGAGACGTGCACGAGGCCGTCCACGCCACCGAGGTCGACGAACGCACCGAAGTTGACGATCGACGACACGGTGCCCTTGCGGACCTGGCCCGGCTGCAGCGCGGTGAGGAACGACGAGCGCACCTCCGACTGGGTCTGCTCGAGGAAGGCACGGCGCGACAGGACCACGTTGTTGCGGTTCTTGTCGAGCCTCGATGATCTTCGCCTCGATCTGCTGACCGATGTAGGGGGCGAGGTCGCGCACACGACGCATCTCGACGAGCGAGGCGGGGAGGAAGCCGCGCAGACCGATGTCCACGATCAGACCGCCCTTGACGACCTCGATCACGGAGCCGGTCACGACGCCGTCCTCGTCCTTGATCTTCTCGATCGAACCCCATGCACGCTCGTACTGGGCACGCTTCTTCGAGAGGATCAGGCGACCCTCCTTGTCCTCCTTCTGGAGGACGAGCGCCTCGACGGTGTCGCCAACGTTGACAACCTCATCGGGGTTGGCGTCGTGGCGGATCGACAGGCTCGCGCGAGGGGATAACGCCCTCGGTCTTGTAGCCGATGTCGAGGAGAACCTCGTCACGGTCGACCTTGACGATGGTGCCCTCGACGAGGTCGCCGTCGTCAAAGTTCTTGATGGTCGCGTCGACGGCTGCGAGGAAGTCCTCAGCGGAGCCGATGTCGTTGACGGCGATAGGGGTGGACTCGGGGGTGGATACGGACATTAAGGAGTGACTCCGTTGGACAATGGATGAGTAGTGGATGTCGTGCTAGCACCGCGCGCGTAGGCGCACGTAGCCAACAGACATTCTAGCCCCACATCCCGTTCCCGCACAACGCCACCGCGCCGCGTGGCGAGATTACGGACGAGGAAACGTCAGCCCAGGCTCCTCGCGGATGCTCTGGATGATGTCGGTCGTCGACACCTCTGCGGTACGCGGAAGGTAAACCACCTTGCACAGGTCGTTCCAGTGGTCGAACTTCCCCGCCCAGTCATCGCCCATCACGAGGATGTCCGCAGAGTGCTCCTTGATGTACTGGCCCTTGAGCTCGAGGGACTCCTCGACGAACACCTGGTCCACGCAGGCGAGCGACTTCACGATGGCCATGCGGTGCTCCTCGCGGTACACCGGGTAGCGGCCCTTCTTCGAGAAGTTGAGGCTCGTCCGACGACACTCCCACCGTCAGGTGATCGCCCATCTCCGCCGCGCGCACCAGCATGTTGACGTGGCCGATGTGGAAGACGTCAAACGTGCCAAACGTGATCACTCGGGTCATGCGTCAACCCTACCGGCACGGCGTCGCGCGCTCGACGCCCGGCGCCGCGGGCTCACAGCCCCCAGGCGGCCTGGAGAAGCTCGTCGGGCACGTACTTGGTCTTGCCCGCCATGTCGCTGAACGGGAGCATCTCGACCTTCTCGCCGCGCAAAGCGGTGAAGGTACCGAAGTTGCCCTCGACGGCAGCGTCAATCGCCGCGATGCCGAAGCGGGTGGCGAGAAGCCTGTCAGCAGCGGTGGGAACGCCTCCACGCTGGACGTAGCCCAGCGTCGTGAGGCGCGCCTCGAAGCCGGTGAGACGCTCAATCGCACGGGTGACCTGCGCGCCGACCTGTCCGGCGATGGGGTTGCCCTTGGCGTCGAGCGTGTCGTTCGCGTCCCACGAGGAGCCCTCGACGGGAACGGCGCCCTCGGCGACTGCCACGATCGAGAAGTTCTTGTAGCGGTGACGGTGCTTGATCTTCTTGGCGATCCGCTCAATGTCGAACGGCGACTCGGGGGCAAGAATGATGTCTGCGCCACCGGCGATGCCGGCCGTGACCGCGATCCAGCCGCAGTGACGACCCATGAGGCTCGACCACCATGACGCGGTTGTGCGACTCGGCGGTGGAGTGCAGTCGGTCGATGGCCTCGGTGGCGATCGTGACAGCGGTATCGAAACCGATGGAGGAATCCGTGCCGACCACGTCGTTGTCGATGGTCTTCGGAATGCCGATGACGGGAACGCCGGCCTTCTCCTGCACCTTGGAGGCGGCGCGCAGGGTGCCGTCACCGCCGATGCAGATCAGGGCGTCGATCTTCTCGTCCTCGACCGTCTGAGCGACGGCTTCGAGTCCGCCCTCGACCTTGTGCGGGTGGCAACGCGCCGTGCCGAGCATGGTGCCGCCGTGCACCAGGATGCCGCTGACGTCATCCCTGGTGAGCGGGACGGCGTCGCCGTCGATCACGCCCTGCCAGCCATTGTGGAAACCCACGATGGAGCAGCCGTGCTGCGACGTACCGCGCTTGACCACGGCACGAATCGCAGCGTTGAGTCCGGGGCAGTCTCCCCGCCGGTCAGGATTCCAATCCTCATGATGCTTACCCTATCTAGTGCCCGGCCGCTCTCCAGTCAGACCCACGTCCTACATTCACATCCAAAGGCACTGATAGATCGCCTGCCGCGTGCATCTGCTCGATGAGAATTGCCTCGACGGCGTCCTCCTCGCCCGCCGCGACCTCGATCACCAATTCGTCGTGCACCTGGAGGAGCCGGCGGGAGGCCAGGCCCTGAGACGCGATCGCCTCGTCAACACCCAGCATCGCCTGCTTGATGATGTCCGCCGCGGAGCCCTGAATGGGGGCATTCAGCGCCACCCGTTCGGCGATGTCGCGCCGTTGCCGGTTGCTCGAGGTGAGGTCGGGGATGTAGCGCCTGCGACCCATGATGGTCTCGGTGTAGCCGACCTCGCGCGCCTGCTCCACCACGGAGTGCAGGTAGTCCCGCACCCCACCAAACCGCGAGAAATAGTCATCCATGAGCTTCTGAGCGTCGCCCACGGACAACGACAGCGCCGCGCGAGCCCGAACGACGACAACCCGTACGCGAGCCCGTAGGCTCATCGCTTTGACCTTGGAGCGCATCTCCGGCGTCACGTCGCCGGGCTCTACCCCGAACACGCGCGCGCCCACAAAACGGTGGAGGTCCTCCCCCGCCCTGAACGCCTCGATCAGACCCGCGTCGCCGGAGAGGTGCGCCATGATGCGCATCTCAATCTGGCTGTAGTCCGCCGTCACGAGTGTCGCGTAGCCGTGACCGACCACGAAGGCTTCGCGGATGCGGTGCCCTTCCTCGGTGCGGATGGGGATGTTCTGCAGGTTGGGGTCCTTGGAACTCAGGCGTCCCGTCGACGCGACCACCTGCGAGAACGTGGTGTGAATGCGGCCGTCGGCGCGCACCGCCTGAGCGAGCGTGTCGATGATCTGGCCCAGGCTTGGCGGCGTCGCGGTGCGCCAGCAGAGCCTCGAGGAACGGGTGCGGGTTCTTTTCCTGGAGATCCGCGAGAGAAGATGCGTCCGTCGAGTAGCCCGTCTTGATCTTCTTGGTCTTGGGCATACCGAGCCGCTCGAACAGCACCTCTTGGAGCCTGTTTGGGGCTGCCAAGGTTGACCCGATCCCCACCGATGGACTCGTACGCGGCGGCGGCCGCCGCATCGGCGCGCGCCTGTGCCGCCTCGCGCCGTTCACGCATCGCGTCCGTGGCGATTGCCATCCCCGCGTGCTCCATGCGGGCAAGGACGGAGATGAGCGGGATCTCGAGCGTCGCGTACAGGCTGTGCCATGCCGCGCCGCTGTACCTCCGCGTCGAGCTCGCGGGCCAGCGCAGCGATGTGGACAGCGGTGCGGCCGGCGGCCTGCGCGGCGGATTCCCCGAGGCCGAGGTCCAGGCTCGCCCGCCTCGGTGCCCGCTCCCGCCGCGACACCCAGGTAGCGCTGCAGGACGGACTCGAGATCAAAACCGCGCTGGTCAGCATTGACGAGGAACGCAGCGATCTGGGTGTCGCCGACGATTCCCCCGAGGTCAAGGCCTCGGGCTTGCAGCGCATGCCAGGCATCCTTCGCCGCGTGGGTCGTCACCTCGACCGACGGGTCCGCGAGCCATCCACCCAGGCTCACGCTCCTGCTCCGCGGACAGCGCACTGAGATCAATGCCCCAGGCCGCACCGTCCTGCGTGACGCCGAGCGCCCACGCGTCGGCATCGGCCCCGATCCTGCCGTCGACGAACACCGTGACCGCACCGCTCAACGCGGTCACGGCCGCGAGCGCGCCATCGGTCACCACCGACACCTCTGCGGGTGCCTCCGTGACCTCCTCCACGGCGTCACCGGCCACCAAGGGCATCAGCCGGTCGCGCAGGGTACGGAACTGAAGGGCATCGCACATCTGGTGGATCGCCACCGGATCCGCACCGCGATACTCGAGCGACGCGAGGCTCGCCTCGACCTCGAGATCGTCGAGCAACCGGTTCAGGCGGCGATTGGTGCGCACCTGGTCGAGGTGCTCCCTCAGGTTCTGACCCGCCTTGCCAGGCACATCCTCCGCCTGCGCGAGGATCTGCTCGAGCCCGCCATACGCGCCGATCCACTTCGCGGCCGTCTTCGGCCCCACCCCAGGCACGCCAGGAAGGTTGTCGCTCGTCTCGCCGACGAGCGCGGCAAGCTCCGGGTACTGATGCGGGGCGACGCCGTACTTCTCCTGCACCGCCGCCGGGGTGAAGTACACCAGGTCGGAGACACCCTTGCGGGGATACAGCAGCGTCACGTCGTCCGTCACCAGGCCTGGATCGTGTCCCTGTCGCCGGACACGACCAAGACCCTCATGCCCGCCTCGCGGCCCAGGCGCGCGTAGGTGGCGAGCAGGTCATCAGCCTCATACCGGGCCTTGTCGACGGCCGACACGCCGAGAGCGTCCAACATCTCGCGAATCAGCGGCACCTGCGGCTCAAACTCGGGCGGAGTCGCGTCGCGAGTGCCCTTGTAGGCCGGCAGTTCCTCGGTCCTGAACGTGCCCCCGGGAAGGTCGAACGCCACCGCCACGTGCGTGGGAGCGTGGTCTTTCATCAGTGTCGCGAGCATCGTCGTGAAGCCATACACCGCGTTGGTCGGAACCCCTGTCGACGTGGCGAAATTCTCGACCGGCAGTCCGAAGAATGCCCGAAATGCCATAGAAAGGCCGTCGATCAGCAGCAGTGTTGGTCGGTTCTCGTCGCTCACTATGCAAACCTATACGGCATGACCGACAACGACGCGGCCAGCGCTCGGCAGTTCGCCGACGACACGCTCATGAGCCGCATGGGCATGTCTCTGACGTCTGCCTCCGCCGCCCGCGTTGAGGGGACGATGCCCGTCGAGGGCAACCGTCAGCCGTACGGGCTGCTTCACGGAGGCGCCTCCGCCGCGCTCGCCGAGACCCTAGGCTCCATCGCCGCGAACCTTCACGCGGGCCCCGATCACGTCGCCGTCGGCATCGAACTCAGCATCTCCCATCACCGTTCCGCCTCGGCGGGCCTGGTGGTGGGCGTCGCGGAGGCGGTCCACCTGGGCCGCACCGTCGCGACGTACACCGTGCGCATCGAGGACCAGGACGGGCGCCACCTCGCGTCAGCCCGGCTGACGTGCGCCATCCGAAAGGTGCCTGCTACGTAGGCGAAACATTCGGGGCGTACGTTGTGGCGCAATCCAATATGGGAGGGGACCCCTTGACGAACAGAGTCGATCGACGCGTGGTGCTCCGCGCGCTTATCGTCCTCGTCGTGGCAGCCGCCGCCTTCACCGTGCTTTCCGCGTTCGGCACTGCCGCCGCCGCGGACACCGCCACCCACGTGACAACACACGCGTGGGCGGCAAGCGGTGACGCGGCAGGCTCCATCGCGCAGGCCGATGCGAGCATCCACGCCGAGGCCGCAGCAGCGACCACCGAACCCGGCGACAACAGATACATCCAACAGGCTCGTCAACGGACTCGTGTTCGGGCTACTGCTGGCACTCGCGTCTGTGGGCCTGTCGCTCATCTACGGCACCACTGGCCTGAGCAACTTCGCGCACGGCGAGCAGGTCTCACTCGGCGCCCTGCTGTGTTTCTTCTTCACCACCCAGCAGCCGGTCTCGTTGCCGCTGATCCCCGTCGAGTTCACCATCGGCTGGCCGCTTATCCCTTCTGCGATCGCGGCGATCGCCGTCGCAGCGGGTACCGGTTGGTTGCAGGACAAGTTCCTGTGGTCGCCGCTGCGGCGCCGTCGCGTCTCGACCGTGCAGCAGATGATCGTGTCGATCGGACTGTCGCTCGCCCTGGTCAACTTCATCCAGTGGTGGTTCGGCGCCGAGCGCCAGCGTCTGTCCACCTCGATCGACTCGCGCATCGACATGGGCATCTTCACCATCGGCCAGTCGACGCTGTGGTCGCTCGCGATTTCGCTCGCCTGCCTCGGCGGCGTCGCGTACTTCCTTATGCGCACCCGGACGGGCCGTGCCACGCGCGCAGTCTCCGACAACCCCGCGCTCGCCTCGGCATCGGGCATTCGCGTCGACAAGGTGGTGCGCCTGGTCTGGATCCTCGCGACCGGGCTCGCCGCGGTCGGCGGCATCCTGCTGGCCCTCTATGACAACGCCGCCGCCTTCGATGTGGGCGCGCGTCTGCTGCTCCTGATGTTCGCGGCCGTCACCCTCGGCGGGCTCGGACACCCGTTTGGCGCGTTGGTTGGCTCGCTGGTCATCGGCGTCGCCGTCGAGATGTCCACCATCTGGGTGGGAACCGACCTGAAGTACGCGGTCGCACTCGGCATCCTGATTCTGGTCCTGCTGGTGCGGCCCCAGGGAATCCTGGGACGCGCGGAAAGGGTGGGCTGATCCATGGATATCCTGCTCGACGCCATCAACGAGCCTGTTCGCGCCCGCGACGGCGGCCTTCGCTCTCGCCGCGATCGGCCTCAACTTCCACTTCGGCCTCACGGGCCTGCTCAACATGGGCCACGCAGGCTTCATGCTCCTCGGCATGTACGGCTACGCGATCTCGACGTCGCGTGGCGCCCCCATCTGGCTCGCCCTCGTCATCGCGATCGTGGTCGCGGCGCTCTTTGGCCTCCTCCTGGGATGGCCGACGCTGAAGCTCCGTGGCGACTATCTCGCCATCGCGACCATCTCCGCCGCTGAGTTGGTGCGCTATCTGGGGCGTTCGAACTCCCTCAAGTCGCTCACGGGCGGCTCCACCGGTATTCGCGGCAACGACTTCAAGTTCACCTTCGAGGAACTGAGTCCGCTACCAGACCAGAACATCACGTTCCTGTTCTGGAGCAGGCACGGCTCACTCTCATCCTCATGGTGGCTGGTGATCGTCGCGTGGGCGGCCGTCGCGCTGTTCGCCTTGCTCTACTGGCAGGCTCGCACGCAGTCCCTGGGGACGCGTCCTCAAGGGAATCCGCGAGGACGAGGATGCCGTCCGCGCCCTCGGCAAGAACGTCTACTCCTACAAGATGCAGGCGCTCGTCCTCGGCGGTGTCATCGGTGCACTCGGCGGCATCTTGTGGGCGCTAGGCAACTCCGTGCAGCCGGACTCGATGGGTCGCCCCACGACCTTCTGGATCTGGACGTTGCTCCTGCTCGGTGGTGCGGCGACGGTGTTCGGCCCCATCGTGGGTTCGATGCTGTTCTGGATGGCGCTCGTCGCTGTCAAGGGCATCGCCTCCGCGGTGATTCCCACCTCCGTGCTGTCGCCGATCGAGCTCGAACCGTTCTCGCTCGTCCTCGTCGGCATCACGCTGATGTGCCTGGTGGTGTTCAGGCCCCAAGGAATCCTCGGCAACAAGAGGGAGTTGGCGTTCAATGACTGACGCATTCGCGGCCGTGCCCCAGGAGCCCGGCGCGCCCAAGCCGGATCCCATCGTGACCGCCCATGGCGTGCAGCGACAGTTCGGCGGCCTGACCGCCGTCGATGTCGAGCACTTCGAGGTGCAACGCCACGCCATCACGGCCCTCATCGGCCCCAACGGCGCAGGCAAGTCGACCTTCTTCAACCTGCTGACCGGCTTCGACAAGCCCCAACGCGGCGAATGGATGTTCAACGGGCACTCGCTCGTGGGGACCTCCCCCGCCAAGATCGCCCGCGCGGGCAAGGTGCGCACGTTCCAGGTGACCAAGGCGCTCAACCGCATGACGGTCATCGAGAACATGCGCCTGGGCGCCGCGCAGCAGTCCGGCGAGAACTTCTTCCGCGCGCTCGTGCCTGCCACCTGGAAGTCCGAGGAGAAGGACATCACGGCGAAGGCCGAGGTGCTGCTCAAGCGGTTCAAGGCTGTGGGAGAAGCGCGATGACTACGCCGGATCCCTCTCGGGAGGACAGCGCAAGGCGCTCGAGATGGCGCGAGCCCTCATGTCCGACCCCGAGATGATCATGCTCGATGAGCCGATGGCTGGCGTGAACCCTGCTCTCACCGAATCGCTCCTCGACCACATCGTGGACCTCAAGAACGAGGGCAAGACCATCCTGTTCGTCGAGCACGACATGCACATGGTCCGCCGCATCTCTGACTGGGTGGTGGTGATGGCGGAAGGCCGCATCATCGCTGAGGGCCCGCCACAGACCGTGATGTCCAATCCCGCCGTGCAGGACGCCTACCTTGGCGCTCACCACGACACCGACCTTTCGGAGGACGCCTCATGAACGACGCCCCCGTCATCGTCAACGCCGACAACCTCTTCGCCGGCTACCTTCCCGGCATCGACATCCTCAACGGATGTTCGATGGAGGTTCGTCAGGGCGAACTCATCGGCATCATCGGCCCCAACGGCGCCGGCAAGTCCACGTTCCTCAAGTCGCTGTTCGGGCTGGTCCCGATCCGCAAGGGCACAGTGAAGGCTCGGCGATGAGGACATCACCAACATGCGCGCCGACGAGGCTCGTCAAGCGCGGCATCGGCTTCGTTCCCCAAACCAACAACGTGTTCCCGTCGCTCACCGTGATGGAGAACATGGAGATGGGCACCTACCAGGACCCCAAGTCCTTCAAGCAGGCGTGGGAGCGTATTGGCGACCTCTTCCCCAGGCTCGTGGACCGCAAGCACCAGCGTGCGGGATCGCTGTCCGGAGGCGAACGCCAGATGGTGGCCATGGGCCGCGCACTCATGATGAACCCGAGCGTGCTGCTCCTCGACGAACCGTCCGCAGGATTGTCGCCCGATCGCCAGGACGAGACGTTCGTGCGGACGCGGGAGATCAACAAGACGGGCGTCACCGTGATCATGGTGGAGCAGAATGCGCGCCGGTGCCTGCAGATCTGCCACCGCGGCTACGTGCTCGACCAGGGCACGACCGCGTACACCGCGAGCGGTCAGCAACTGCTGAAGGACCCCAAGGTCATCGAGCCTGTACCTGGGAACGCTCGGCGCCTAATCTCCGCGTCCTCGTCTGCGCCCCGTCGGCCACGCCGGCGGGGCGCAGTCGTGTATCGGCGGCCCATGCCGTCACGCCTAGCGTTCCTGAGATGAGGGTGCGCAAGTGTCGGTCTCGACGCTCCCGCCGCACCGTCTCGAACGTCCTGGGCGGGAGTTCTGGCGTCCACGCCCACGGGACCGGCCCCGGGGCCGCGCACGGGCCCGCCCCCGGGGCCGCGCACGAGCCCGTGACACAAGAAAGAGGACCCCGGCCGAAGCCGGGGCCCTCTCCCCTGTCAGATGCGTGTCAGTCGATCAGGAGGCGGGAACCTCACCGAAGACCTCGGACTGCCACACCGGCACGTTCGAGGCGTCGTACTTGTACACGCCCACGTAGGCGGCCGAGGGGTCGTTGGCGTCGTTGAACGCTTCGACACCGGAGACTGCCTTGTAGTCGATCTCCTCACCAGCGTCGAGCAGGCTCCACGCACTCGGCGAAGGCCGAGCACTCGGTGCCACCCGTGGCGCCGGACACCGCCGCCATCGACGACTGGATCGACGGACCGTCGGTGCCACCGGAGTGGACCGCGGCAAGCGCGACCAGGATCGTGGCGTCGTACGACTCGGGGCCATAGGCCAGCGAGTCGAGCGGCTTGCCGTAGGCCTCCTCGAGGCGCTGCGCGAACTCATCGGATGCCTGAGCACCGGGGATGGTGCCCTGAGCGCCCTCGAGCGCACCGGCGTCGAAGTCCTCGGAGAAGTCGGCGGTGTTGCCGTCCACCATGTACAGCGTGGTCGGGTCGAGGCCGGCGGCCAGCAGGCTCGGGGATGATCTGCTTGGTCTGGTCGAACGCGATCAGCACGAGCGCCTCGGGGTTGGTGCCCATGATCGCCTCCACCTCGGCGGAGAAGTTGGTCGCGGCAGGGTCGAACTCCTGGCCCGCGGTGCCGTACGTGATGGTGCCGCCGCCCTCTTCGATGGTCGACTGGATCACGTCACGAAGACCCGTGCCGTAGTCGTCGTTGAAGACGAGCACGCCGACGTTCTTGTGGCCGTCCTCCAGGATGAGGTTGGCGAGCGCGTTGCCCTGGACGGAGTCCGGCGGAGCGGTGCGGAAGAAGAAGTCGTTGTAGCCCGACAGAGCAGTAGCAGTGTTCGCGGGCGAGACCTGCACCACCTCGGCGGCCATAACGTCGTCGATGAAGTTCAGCGTGACGGACGAGGACGCGGCACCGATGATGGCCGACACGCCGTCCGAGATGAGCTTCGAGGCCGACTGCGGGGCGATGTTCGCCTGCGTGGTGTCGGACGAGTCCTCGTGCTGCACCGAAACCTCGTTGCCCAGCACACCGCCGGCCTCGTTGATCTCACTGATCGCCAGGTCCACACCCGCCACCTCGGGCGGGCCGAGGAACGCGAGCGAACCGGTCAGCGGCAACACGGTGCCGATCTTCAGGGCGTCGGTCGAACCTGAACCTTCGGAGCCGCTTTCGGAGCCGGACGCCTCAGGGTCCGAGTCGGTCGCGCAGGCCGCGAGGGCGAGCGAGGCAGCAGCAGCAAACGCCGCGCCACGCGCGATGGTGTTCCATCGTGCCATGTTGTCTTCCCTCCACACTGACTGGGCAGTCAGCCTCTCGCCCCAGGGACCGTCCCAGGCGGCGATGTGGCCACGTTACCGACCATTCATTTCTTGTGGGGGTCTGCATGGTCACGATTCTGTGACCTGCTAGATGCACGAAAGGCGCGGACCGGACGAACCGGTGCGCGCCTTTCGGGAAGCGGTTGCTACTTGCCACCCATCTGCTCGATGACGGCCTCCGCAACCTCCTTCATGGTCAGGCGACGGTCCATCGAGGTCTTCTGGATCCAGCGGAAAGACTCGGGCTCGTTGAGCCTTCATCTTCTCCATCAGCAGACCCTTGGCGCGCTCCACCTTCTTGCGGGTCTCCATGCGGTCCGTGATGTCGGCGATCTCCGACTCGAGAGCGCGAATCTCAATGAAGCGCGAGGCCGCGATCTCGACCGCGGGCAGCAGGTCGGCGGGAGTGAAGGGCTTCACCACGTAGGCCATGGCGCCTGCATCGCGCGCACGCTCGACGAGTTCGGTCTGCGAGAAAGCCGTCAGAAGGACCACGGGAGCAAGACGCTCCTGCGCGATCTGCTCGGCGGCAGAAATGCCGTCCATCACGGGCATCTTGATGTCCATGACAACCACGTCGGGCTTGTGCTCCCGAGCGAGGGCCACACCCTCTTCACCGTTCGCGCCCTCACCGACCACGTCGTAGCCGCCCTCACGGAGGGTTTCCACGATATCCATGCGGATAAGGGCCTCGTCTTCGGCGACGACCGCGCGACGCTTCTTGCTCGCGGGGGTGTTGATCTGCTCGGATGTGCTGTTCGTGTCTGTCACAGGCGCTAGCCTAGTCTCCGCTGGCCCCGATAGCCCAACTGGCAGAGGCATACGGCTCAAACCCGTACCAGTGTGGGTTCGAATCCCACTCGGGGCACCGCACCAGCCGGCATCGGCCCTCCTATCTGGAGGGCCGATGCGGCACGGCGATGTCCACCTCCCCTCCTGTCGCCTGCGATACTCAACGCAACGATTTCAGGAGGTTCACCGATGGCACGGATCGCCGCACGGCACATTGCGCTCGTCGCGCACGACAACAAGAAGGCCGAGCCTGCTGGAGTGGGCAAGCTTCAACAAGGGTTCGCTCGCGCCGCATCACCTGTACGCGACCGGCACCACCGGAACGCTCCTCGAACACGAGTAGGGCTGCCGGTGCACCGTTTCCTCTCGGGCCCCATCGGTGGTGACCAGCAGATCGGCGCCAAGATCGCCGAGGGCGGCATCGACATGCTGGTGTTCTTCTGGGACCCGCTTGAGGCGCAACCCCACGATCCCGACGTCAAGGCGCTCTTGCGACTCGGTGCGGTGTGGAACATCCCGATGGCCTCCAACGTCGCCACGGCCGATTTCCTGATCTCTTCTCCTCTGTTCCGGGAGGACTATCAGCGAGCCGCGCCCACGCTGCCCGACCGCGATGCACGGAACTTCTCTCCCAAGCGCTCCTGATCGCCGCATCGGCCGATCATGACGAAGGGCCCGCCGCACCACATGGGTGCGACGGGCCCTTCGTGATTCAGGCTGGCGGTTAGCCGCGCACCTGGCCAATCTTGTGGACGAACACCGAGTTGGTGGTGCCGGGCATGCCCACGGGCGTGCCGGACACGACCACCACGTAGTCGCCGTCCTCGACGAGGCCATCGGCCTTGAGCCTTGGCGTCGACCATGTTCACCATGTCGTCCGCGGTCTCCGCACGGTCCACGAGGCGAGCGTCGACACCCCAGGACAGCGCCAGGCGCTTCTGGGTCTTGGCGTCGGGGGTGAACGCGAGCATCGGCACGCTCGGGCGCAGGCGGGCCATACGCACGGCCGAGTCACCCGACTGGGTGAACGTCACGATGTACTTGATGTCGAGCACGTTGGCGATCTCGGCCGCCGCGTGCGTGACGGCGCCACCGCGCGTCTTGGGGGTGGTGAGGAACGGCGCGATACGCGAGTACCCCTTCTCCTCCGTGTTGCGCACGATGCGGGCCATGGTCTCGACGGTGACGATCGGGAAGTCGCCGACCGAGGTCTCGCCCGAAAGCATGACCGCGTCGGTGCCGTCCAGGATCGCGTTCGCGCAGTCCGAGGTCTCGGCACGGGTCGGCACGGGCGAGTGCGTCATCGACTCGAGCACCTGGGTGGCGACGATGACGGGCTTCGCGTAGGCACGGCACAACTCGATGGCGCGCTTCTGCACCAGCGGCACCTCTTCGAGCGGAAGGCTCCACACCGAGGTCACCACGGGCGACCATGATGCCGTCGAACGCGTCGACGATCTCCTCGAGGTTGTCGACAGCCTGGGGCTTCTCGACCTTGGCGACGACGGGCAGGGTGATGCCCTCCTCGGCCATGATGCGGGCGACGTCCTCGTAGTCCTTGGCGGAACGCACGAACGACAGCGCGATGAAGTCGGCGCCGATGTTCAGGCCCCAACGCAGGTCGTCCTCGTCCTTCTCCGACAGCGCGGGAACGGAAACGGCCACGCCGGGGAGGTTGATGCCCTTGTTGTTCGACACGGGGCCGGGCACGACGACCTTCGTGACGACGTCGGTGCCGTCCACAATGTCGGTGACCTCAAGGCGCACCTTGCCGTCGTCGATCAGGAGGGTGTCGCCGACGGAGCAGTCGCCGGGCAGGCCCTTGAACGTGGTACCGCAGATGTCCTTGGTACCGACCACGTCGCGGGTGGTGATGGTGAAGACGTCACCAATCGCGAGCTCGTGGGGGCCGTCCGCGAACTTCTCGAGACGGATCTTGGGGCCCTGCAGGTCGACGAGGACGGCGACGTTGCGGCCGGCCTCCTGCGCAGCCTGACGGACGTTGTTGTACACCGCCTCGTGCTCCTCGGTCGAGCCGTGGGAGCGGTTGATACGGGCGACGTCCATGCCCGCGTTCACCAGGCTCGCGCATCCGCTCGATCGGCGCGGTGGCCGGCCCGATGGTGCAGACGATCTTTGCTTTACGCATGTTCTCCAACCTCAGTCGTTCTCTTAGGCGCGAATCGCGACCGTGCGCGCCGTCACAGGTGCCGGCAGGCTCGGTGCTACCGGTCAGGTACTCGTCGATGGCTGCGGCGGCCGCTCGGCCCTCCGCAATGGCCCACACCACCAACGAGGCGCCGCGTCCTGCGTCGCCAGCAACGAACACGCCGTCCGTCGAGGTGTGGAAGTCGTCCGTGCGCTCGATGCGCCCCCGGTCCGTGACGGCCACGCCGCCCTGTGCGTTCAGGCTCATCCGTCTCCGGGCCGGTGAAGCCCATCGCGATGAGCACGAGGTCGGCGGGGATCTCCCGCTCCGTCCCCGGGGTGGGGGTGCGGGAGCCGTCCTCGTTGTACTGCGTGACGGCGACCTTCAGCGAGCGCACGTGGCCCGCCTCGTCGCCGACAAACTCGACGGTCGACGCGAGGTACTCGCGCTCGCCGCCCTCCTCGTGGCTCGACGACACCTCGAACACGCGGGGGTCGGTGGGCCACGGCTCACTCTCGGGGCGATCGACTGGCGGCTGCTGGCCGATGGCGAGCGTCGTCACCGACGCGGCCTTCTGACGCAGCGCGGTGCCGATGCAGTCGGAGCCCGTGTCGCCACCGCCGATGACGATGACGTGCTTGCCTTCCGCGGTGATCTGGTTCTCGACCACGTCGCCGGCTGCGGCCTGGTTGCCCTGGTGCAGGTACGGCATCGCGTAGTGGATGCCGCCCAGGTGACGGCCGGGCAGCGGCAGGTCACGCGGCTTCGGAGCACCGGTCGCGACGAGCACGGCGTCGTAGCGCGCACGCAACTCGTCCCACGTGATGTCCTCGCCGATGCTCACCGACGTGCGGAAGCGGGTGCCCTCGGCCTCCATCTGCTCGACGCGGCGGTCGATGACGACCTTCTCGAGCTTGAAGTCGGGCACGCCGTAGCGCAGCAGGCCGCCGATGCGGTCGTCCTTCTCGTACACACGCACCGTGTGTCCGGCCCGAGTCAACTGCTGCGCGGCGGCGAGGCCCGCGGGCCCCGAGCCGACCACGGCGACGGTCTTGCCCGTGAGGCGCTGCGGCACGAACGGCTTGACGTTCCCGTCCTTGAACGCGTGGTCGATGATCTCGGCCTCGATGTTCTTGATCGTGACCGCGGGCTGGTTGATGCCGAGCACACAAGAAGTCTCGCACGGAGCAGGGCAGATGCGCCCGGTGAAGTCCGGGAAGTTGTTGGTGGCGTGCAGGCGCTCGATGGCATCCGACCAGTGGCCCTCACGGACCAGGTCGTTCCACTCGGGGATGATGTTGCCCAGCGGGCAGCCCTGGTGGCAGAACGGGATACCGCAGTCCATACAGCGGCCGGCTTGGCGGCGCAGGGTCGGCTCGTCCTTGGTGAGGCTCGTCCTTGACGTCCTTCCAGTCCAGCAGTCGCACCGGCACGGGACGCGAGGCTCGGAAGCTCACGCTCGCGGTGCTTGAGGAATCCGCGCGGGTCAGCCACGGCTCGTCACCTCCAGGAACTCGGCCCACGCACCGGGGGCGTTGAGGTCGCCTCCCGAGGCGTCAAGGTCCGCAAGCACTTCGCGGACGCGTGCGTACTGGGCGGGCAGGACGCGGGTGAAGCGTCCCTTGATCTCTTCCCAACGCGTGAGCAGGTCGCGACCGCGCGGGGACTCGGTCTCCTCGACGTGGCGAGCGAGCAGGCTGTGCACGATCACCTCGTCCTCGGCATCGAGCGGCGACAGCGTCAGGCTCGCCGCTCGCGATGGCCTGAGCGTTGACGCGCTCGGGCCGCAGGTCAAGGACATACGCGGTGCCACCGGACATGCCAGCGCCCAGGTTCCGGCCTGTGCGGCCGAGGATCAGCGCGGTGCCGCCGGTCATGTACTCGAGGGCGTGATCGCCGACACCCGCCACCACAGCCGTGGCGCCAGAGTTACGGACCAGGAAGCGCTCGCCGACCTGGCCGCGCAGGAAAAGCTCTCCCCGGTGGCGCCGTAGCCGATGACGTTGCCCGCAATGACGTCCTTGGAATCGTCCATCATGGACTCGCGCGCGGGGCGCACGACGATCCGTCCACCCGACAGGCCCTTGCCGACATAGTCGTTCGCGTCACCAAGGAGCCGCAGCGTGATGCCGCGCGGCACGAAGGCGCCGAACGACTGGCCCGCCGAACCGTGGAACGTCACGTCGATGGTGTCGTCCTCAAGGCCCGCGCCGCGGTAGCGCTTGGTGACCTCGTGGCCGAGCATCGTGCCCACCGTGCGGTTGACGTTGGAGATCGGCAGGTCAATGGTGACCTTCTCGCCGCGCTCCAACGCCGTCTGCGCCTGGGCAATCAGCGTGTTGTCGAGAGCGTGCTCGAGTCCGTGGTCCTGTGTGGTCGCGCTGGTGATGGCGCGGCCGGGCTCGGGGCGAGCGAGCACCGGAGCGAGGTCGAGACCTGCGGCCTTCCAGTGGTCAATCGCCTTGCGTGCGTCGAGCGCCTCGACGTGACCCACCGCTTCCGCGATGGTGCGGAAGCCGAGCGCCGCAAGGTGCTCGCGGACCTGCTGCGCGATGAACTCGAAGAACGTCACCACGAACTCGGGCTTGCCGGTGAAGCGGCTGCGCAACTCGGGGTTCTGGGTGGCGACACCGACGGGGCAGGTGTCGAGGTGACACACGCGCATCATGATGCAGCCCTCGACGACGAGCGGCGCCGTCGCGAAACCAAACTCCTCGGCTCCCAGGAGCGCGGCCACGACCACGTCACGACCGGTCTTCATCTGGCCGTCAACCTGCACCACGATGCGGTCGCGCAGGTCGTTCAGCACCAGGGTCTGCTGGGTGTCGGCGAGGCCGATCTCCCACGGCACACCCGCGTGCTTGAGCGAGTTCAGTGGGCTTGCGCCCGTGCCACCGTCCTGGCCCGAGATCAGCACCACGTCGGACTTGCACTTGGCCACGCCCGCCGCGATGGTGCCCACGCCGACTTCCGACACCAACTTGGTGTGGATGCGCGCCGCGGGGTTCGCGTTCTTCAGATCGTGGATGAGCCTGCTTGAGGTCCTCGATCGAGTAGATGTCGTGGTGCGGGGGCGGCGAAATGAGCCCCACGCCGGGAGTCGAGTGACGCGTTTCGGCGACCCACGGGTAGACCTTGTTGCCGGGCAGGTGACCGCCCTCGCCGGGCTTGGCGCCCTGGGCGAGCGATCTGAATGTCGTCGGCGTTCACGAGGTACTCGCTGGTGACACCGAAACGGCCGGACGCGACCTGCTTGATCGAGCCGCGACGCTCCGGGTCGTACAGGCGCTCGGGGCTCTCGCCACCCTCGCCGGTGTTGGAGCGTGCGCCGAGCCGGTTCATGGCAATCGCGAGGGTCTCGTGCGCTTCGGCCGAGATAGACCCGTAGGACATCGCGCCCGTGTTGAAGCGCTTGACGATCTCGCTGACGGGCTCAACCTCGTCCAGGGCAACAGGCTCGCGGTCCGACGAGAACTCGAGGAGACCGCGCAGCGTCATGAGCCGCGTGGACTGATCGTCGACCCGGTCCGTGTACTCACGGAAAACGTCGTACTGACGGGTACGCGTCGCGTGCTGCAGGCTTGAACACCGTGTGCGGATCGAAGAGGTGCTCTTCGCCGTCGCGACGCCACTGGTACTCGCCGCCGGTGTTGAGCCGCTCGTGCGGGGGCAGGTCGCCGGACGCCGGGTAGGCATCGGCGTGGCGACGCGCCACCTCTTCCGCGATGACGTCGAGGCCTGCACCATCCACCTGGCTCGGGGTGCCGGTGAAGTGACGGTTGACCAGGCTCGCGAGAAAGCCCGAGCGCCTCGAACACCTGTGCACCGCGGTACGACTGGATGGTCGAGATGCCCATCTTGGACATGATCTTGAGGACGCCCTTGCCGAGCGCCTTGATGTAGTTCTTGACCGCCTTGGAGGGCTCGATGTCGCCGAGGTAGCCGCGCTCCCCCAGGTCCTCGATGGTCTCCATCGCGAGGTACGGGTTCACCGCGGCACAGCCGTAGCCGATGAGCAGGGCCACGTGGTGGACCTCGCGCACGTCTCCGGCTTCGACCAGCAGCGACGCCCTGGTCCGGGTGTGGTTGCGCACCAGGTGGTGGTGGACCGCAGCGGTCAACAGCAGCGACGGAATCGGCGCGAAGTCCTGGTTGGAGTCGCGGTCCGACAGCACGATGAACGACACGCCCTCGCGGATCGCCTGGTCGACCTCGTCGAAGATGTCGTCCAGCCGGCGCTCGAGACCCTCGTGACCATCGGTTACGCGGTACAGGCCCCGAATCTTCCGTGCCGAGAACACGCCCTTGAGACGCGGGTCGGCGTCAATGTGGAGCACCTTGGCGAGCCTCGTCGTTGTCGATGACGGGGAACTCGAGCATGATCTTGCGGGCGTGCTCGGGCGTGGCGGCCAGCAGGTTCGGCTCGGGACCGATCGCGCCCGAGATGGCAGTGACAATCTCCTCGCGGATCGCGTCCAGCGGCGGGTTCGTCACCTGCGCGAACATCTGGGTGAAGTAATCGAACAGGAGCCGGGGACGGCTCGACAGCACCGCGATGGGCGTGTCCGATCCCATGGCACCCAACGGCTCGGCACCCTCGATCGCCATCGGCGACAGGATGCGCTTGAGCTCTTCCTCCGTGTAACCGAAGGCGCGCTGGCGGCGCTTGACGGACGCCCGCGAGTGGACGATGTGCTCACGCTCGGGTGACTCGGACAGGCGCACCGCGTTCTCGGAGACCCACTGCTCGTAGGGGTGCTCGCCCGCCAGGTGAGACTTGATCTCCTCGTCCTCGATGATGCGTCCGGCTGCGGTGTCCACCAGGAGCATGCGGCCGGGCTGCAGGCGGCCCTTGCGGACCACCTTGGCGGGGTCGATGGCCAGCAAGCCCGCCTCGGAGCCCGCGATCACCAGGCCGTCGTCGGTCAGCCAGAAACGCCCCGGGCGCAGGCCGTTGCGGTCGAGCGTTGCACCGATGACGGTGCCGTCCGTGAAGTGCAGCGCTGCAGGGCCGTCCCACGGCTCCATGAGGGCCGAGTGGTACTCGTAGAAGGCCCGGCGCGCGGGGTCCATCTCGTCGTTGTTCTGCCACGCCTCGGGCATCATCATCAGCACGGCGTGGGGCAGCGAACGGCCGCCGAGGTGCAGGAGCTCCAGCACCTCGTCGAACGACGCCGTGTCCGATGCCGACGCCGAGCACACGGGCATCAACGTGCCCAGGTCGCCCAGCAGGTCCGACTGCAGCGTGCCCTCGCGCGCGGCCATCCAGTTGCGGTTGCCCTGGACGGTGTTGATCTCACCGTTGTGAGCGATGCCGCGCAGCGGCTGAGCGAGCGGCCACGAGGGGAACGTGTTGGTAGAGAAGCGCGAGTGCACCAGCGCCAGGCTCGGACGCGAACAGTTCATGCGTCACGTCGGGGAAGACCTGCTCAAGGCGATAGGTCGTGAGCATTCCCTTGTAGGTCAGGGTGCGGCTCGACAGCGAGGCGAAGAACGGCCCGCCGTCGCGCTCGGCGAGCCTTGCGGACGCGGTACACGCGGCGGTCCAGGCTCGATGCCGGAGAGGCTCATCGGCGGCCACAAACACCTGACGGAAGACGGGCATCGCCGCACGCGCGGAGGGCCCGAGGGGCTCGGGGTTGACGGGCACGTCGCGCCAGCCGATGACGCGGACCCCTTCAACCTCAGCGGCGCGCGCAAAGGCAGCCACCTCATCGGCCTCGGTGCCGGGGGTGAGGAAGGCGATGCCGACGGCGTAGCGGCCGGCCTCGGGAAGGCTCGAAGTCCACGACCTCACGCAGGAACGCGTCGGGGATCTGCGTGAGAATGCCCGCGCCGTCTCCCGTCTCGGTCTCGGCACCCACGGCGCCACGGTGCTCGAGGTTCTTCAGCGCCGTGAGCCCCGCGTCAACAATGTCGCGTCCGGGCGTGCCACGGAGCGTCGCCACGAAGGCGACACCACACGCATCATGCTCGTACGCGGGGTTGTAGAGCCCATACGCGGGCTGCGAGGCGCCAAGAAGCGCTGCCATCACACCGTCCTTAACCGCCCACGGGGACACGTGGGCTTACTGGTATTGGGGCGCCGTCGGCCCGGTGAACACACGGGTGTTCAGCGTACCGCCTTGAGGCCCCAGGTAAAGAATCGTCTATGAGTTGTTCTGGTCTTCGGGACGATCGTCCCCGGCCGCGGCGTCTTCCGCGTGGTCGGCATCCTCGGAGGCCGTGCCTTCCGCGTCCGCGGGCACCGCGAGGGCGCTCAGCGCGAGCCTGCTCACGCGGCACGTGAACGCCGCTCGCGCGCTGACGCATGCCAAGCACGACGTACGCGACGATCGCGAGGAGGAGCACCAGCACCGATACCCACACGTTGACGCGGACCCCGAGGATGTGAACGGCCGTGTCGATGCGGACCATTTCGATCCACAGGCGACCCGAGACATACACGATCACGTAGAGCCAGAACACTCGGCCGCCGCGCAGGTCGCGCTTGCGGTCGAGCCAGATGATGAGGAACGCCCCCGCAAGGTTCCAGACCATCTCGTACAAGAAGGTCGGGTGGAACGTTGCGAACTGCTCGTAGCCCTCCGGTCGGAAGGCAGGGTCGATCTCGAGCCCCCACGGCAGGTCGGTCGGACCGCCGAAGAGCTCTTGGTTGAAGTAGTTTCCCAGGCGGCCGATGGCCTGAGCGATCAGCACTCCGGGCGCCGCGGCATCGGCGAACGCCGTGAACCGCGCGCCGTGGCGCCTGGCTCCAATCCACGCGCCGAGCGCACCGAGCGCGACGGCGCCCCAGATACCGAGGCCACCCTCCCAGATCTTGAGCGCGTCGACCGGGTTGCCGTTCTCGCCAAAGTAAGGGCCGGGCGTCGAGATCACGTGATAGAGCCGACCGCCGATGATGCCGAACGGGATGGCCCATAGCGCGATCTCTCCGACGAGATCAGGGTCGCCACCGCGCTCCACCCAGCGCTTCGTGGTCAGCCACAGGGCCACCACGATGCCGATGATGATGCAGATCGCGTAGGTGTGAATGGTGAGTGGGCCAACGCTGAACGACGCCCACTCGATGGGCGGGCTAGGGATCGAGGCCCGGATCACGCCTCACCCCTGACGCCCGCGGCGAGTTCCTCGACCTTGGCGCGCAGCGCCGCCAGGTCTCCCCGTCGCCGAGCGCCTTCACGAATGCCGAGCCCACGATGACGCCGTCCGCGTACTGCGCGACCTGCGCTGCCTGGACACCGGTCGAGACTCCAAGCCCCACGCAGACCCGCTCGGCGCCCGCCTCGCGGGTGCGGCGCACCACGTCGGCGGCGGCGTCGCCCACCGACGCGCGCTCACCCGTGACCCCCATGAGGCTCGTGGCGTAGACAAAGCCTCGAGACGCATCGGCCGTGAGCTTCATCCGCTCGCGAGTGGTGGACGGAGCGCTCAGGAAGATGGTGTCGACGTCTCGCTCGCGCGCCGCCGCGATCCACTCGGGCGCCGCGTCGGGAGTGAGATCGGGCGTAATCACGCCCGCGCCGCCTGCCGCGACGAGGTCGTCGGCGAAGCGCTCCCAGCCACGGCTCAGCATGAGGTTGGCGTACGACATGATGACGGCCACGGCGCCAGCCTCGGCGACGACGTTGACCGCGCGGAACGCATCGTCCACGCGGACGCCGTGCTCGAGCGCCGTCGCGGCCGCGTGCTGGATAACGGGGCCGTCCAGGAGCGGGTCGGAGTACGGCGGACCCACTTCGACGATGTCGCAGCCGGCCTCGACCAGCACACGCATCGCCTCGAGCGAGGTCTCGACAGTCGGGTAACCCACGGGGAGATAGCCGACGAGGACGGCACGTCCCTCGGCCTTCGCCACGTCGATCCGTGCGGTGATCGCGCTCACACCTGATCCTCCGGCATCATGTCGAACCAGCGAGCCGCCTGCTCGACGTCCTTATCGCCGCGGCCAGACAGCGTGACCAGCAGCGTCGCCTCGGGACCCAGGCTCGCGGCCAAGGCGGATGGCTCCGGCGAGCGCATGCGACGACTCGATGGCGGGAAGAATGCCTTCAGTTCGGGTCAGAAGACGGAAGGCCTCCATCGCCTCGGCATCGGTGACGGGCCAGTACTCCGCACGGCCGATGCTCGCGAGCCACGTGTGCTCGGGGCCGACTCCTGGGTAGTCGAGTCCCGCGGAGATGGAGTGGGAGGGCTGCGTCTGGCCTTCCTCGTCCTGCAGGATGTAGGACATGGACCCGTGAAGGATGCCGGGGCGTCCACCGGTCAGCGTTGCGGCGTGGCGGCCGGTCTCGACACCGTCGCCCGCTGCCTCGCAACCGATGAGGCGCACGTCGGCATCGTCGAGGTAGGCGTCGAAGGAGCCGATCGCGTTGGACCCGCCTCCCACGCAAGCGAGGACCGCATCGGGCAGCCCACCGAGCGCAAGCATCTGCTCGCGCGACTCCACGGAGATGACGCGCTGGAAGTCTCGCACCATGGCGGGGAACGGGTGCGGGCCGGCCGCGGTGCCGAAGACATAGTTGGTGGTGTCGACGTTCGCCACCCAGTCGCGGAAGGCCTCGTTGATGGCGTCACGGAGGGTGCGGGTGCCCGTAGCGACGGGAATCACCTCGGCACCCAGCAGGCGCATCCGAGCGACGTTGAGCGCCTGACGCTCCGTGTCTTCCTCGCCCATGTAGATCACGCAATCGAGATCCATGAGCGCCGCGGCGGTGGCCGTCGCCACGCCGTGCTGACCCGCACCGGTCTCGGCGATCACGCGCTTCTTGCCGATGCGCTTGGTAAGCAGGGCCTGGCCGAGCACGTTGTTGATCTTGTGCGAACCGGAGTGGTTGAGGTCTTCACGCTTGAGGAAGACGCGCGCGCCGCCGGCGTGGCGGGCGAAGCGCGGCACCTCGGTGATGATCGACGGGCGGCCCGTGTAGTCGCGTGCGAGGCGCACGAGGCTCTTCATTGAAGGCCGGGTCGACGCGGGCCTTGTCGTAGGCGTCGGTCAGGCTCGTCGAGCGCGGCCATCAGCGCCTCGGGAACGAAGCGCCCACCGAACTCGCCGAAGAACGGTCCGGGAGCCGACTGCAGGGAGCCCGTCACGGGCGAACCGCCCGGAGCGCCGGGTGCGCTCCCGCGGCGACCATGTCGGCCACTGCCTGTCGCGGATCCTTGTTCTTGACGAGCGCCTCGCCGACGAGCACCGCATCGGCGCCCATCCGCGCGTACTCGACCACGTCGTGGCCGTCACGAATGCCGGACTCGGCGACGCGCACGATCCCGTCGGGAATGGTGGGCGCCAGGCGCGCAAACGTGTGGCGGTCCACCTCAAGGGTCTTGAGGTTGCGGGCGTTGACGCCGATCACTCGCGCGCCGGCGTCCACGGCGCGCGACACCTCTTCGGCGTCATGAACCTCCACCAGCGCGGTCATGCCGAGCGAGTGCACCCGCTCCACGAGACCCTCAAGGGCCATCTGATCGAGCGCGGCAACAATGAGGAGGACCACGTCAGGCTCCGTGAGCACGCGCCTCCCACACCTGGTACGGCGTGACGATGAAGTCCTTGCGCAAGATGGGGATGTCCACCTTGGCGCGCACGGCGTCGAGGTCCTCCAGCGAACCGCCAAAGCGTCGCTGTTCGGTCAGCACCGAGATCACGGTTGCTCCCCCGGCCTCGTACTCGGTGGCTAGCAGCGCCGGGTCCGAGATTGAGGCGAGGTCTCCCTTGGAGGGGCTCGAGCGCTTGACCTCCGCGATCACCGACACCTCGGAGGTGGCGAGCATCGCCCGCGCGTCGAGCGCGCCAGGCTGACGCGACGCACGCTCCTTGAGCCTGATCCATGGTGGTGGCGCCTTCGCGCACCGCGAGATCCTCGCGTACCCCCGCCACGATGCTGTCTAGCACAGTCGTCATCGCTCTCCCCTTGCCATGCGGCCCATCGTACCGGCGCTCATCGACGCCTCTGACCTGTTCTCAAGGCAGGGAGCGCTGGCAGATGCTGAGAACGGCACAGCCGTGCTGAGTGGCGCGGCGCGTCCGGGGACGGCGGCGAGTGTGCGTCTACGGGGCGAGGTAGAGCGCGAGAGCGGGAATGTTGCGCAGGATGCCGTATGCCACGACGGCAGCGGCGAGCAGGTAGAGCGACCACGCGGGCGCTGGGCGCCGACGCGGTGGGTGTCCGACGGCCGTGAGCACCCATGCGATCCACCGCCACACGAGCCACGGGATGACGATGACGGCAAGGGGGTTCATGCCCCAGGCTCCGGCAAGATCGCCGTTGGCAAGGTCATGAATGGCGCGCAAGGCTGCCGCAACCGGGACAGTAGAAACCCGTCAGCAGGAGGCTCGGGCACGTCGGGTAGTGACCGCCCTCGTGGGGATCGACGTTGCCGACATAGGTCACGGCCGCCAGCGCACCTGCGCCGACCGCCAGCGGAACGACGAGCGGGTGGAGCCGGCCCAGCAATGTCTGCTGAGTCTTCTCCACCCGCTCGTCTACTGCCATGGCTCTCAGTAGGTCGAGAGCGAGAGGACGCCGCCGAGCATGAGCACGACGTACAGGATGACGCCGACCGCACCAACGCCGATGCCCCACAGGGACACCTTCTTGGCGAGGTCAGCGGAAGCCTGAGCACCGGCGTAGTCGCCCTGGGCCCACTTGCCGTTGACCTCGGCGGCCTTCACGATGCCCCACACGCCAAGCGGGAGGCAGCACAGCACGGTGGTCAAGATGGCGAGCACCAGGTTGTTGTTGGGCGCCTGGCCGGAGCCCGGGAAGCCGCCGGGCGGCGGAGGCGCGTTGTAGCCGCCACCGGGGGGCGGCGGGGTCATGCCACCGTCGTAGGGGGGCTGTCCACCGGGGGCGGGGGAACGTCGGTCATGCGGTTCTCCTTCGAAGGGAGCGGCGCCCGCGAACGGGGCCGCTAGGCGAGGGGCTGTCCGTGGCCGAGCGCGCGGAGGATTGCTCCGGCGGCCAGGGAGACGACGGCGATGCCCACACCCACCCACACGAGGGGCCAGGTGGGGATCGCGATGCCGAAGGCCATCACGAGCGCCGCGATGACCAGTCCGGTGTTGGTGACCCACGCGGCAGTGGTCTTGCCGTGGTTGGAGTGGGCGACCTCGGGCAGGTCCTCGGGGCCAATCTCGATGCTCGACATGTGTTGTTTCTCCTTGACGTCGTCGCGGGCCAGTCTAACCAGCGGTGATAGTGCGGAGTCGGGCCGCCATGCCGATGGCACGAACCATGGCTGCGGCCTTGTCCTTGGTCTCTTGATCTTCGTTGGCGGGCACCGAGTCAGCCACGATGCCTGCGCCGGCCTGCACGTGCGCGATGCCGTTCTCAATCAGTGCGGTGCGAATCGCGATGGCCATGTCCATGTTGCCCGCGAAATCGAAGTAGCCGACGGCGCCGCCATAGAGCGCCCTCCGCGCGGGCTCGATCTCGTCGATCAGCGCGATAGCCCGTGGCTTGGGAGCGCCGGACAGCGTGCCCGCGGGGAAGGTCGCGGTCAGCACATCCACTGGGCCGTACTGCGGCTCCAGGCGGCCCACCACCGTGGAGCAGATGTGCATGATGTGGCTATAGCGGTTGACCTTCATGAACTCGAGCACCTCGACCGAGGTGGGCTCGCAGACCTTCACCAGGTCGTTGCGCGCGAGGTCAACGAGCATGACGTGCTCGGCGATCTCTTTGGGATCCGCCAGAAGGTCGGTCTCGAGGGCCGCGTCCTCCTCGACGGTCGCACCCCGCGGGCGCGAACCCGCGATAGGGAACGTCGAGACGCGTCCGTCCTTGACCGCGGCGAGTGACTCGGGGCTCGCCCCGACCACGGCAAACTCCCGGCCCTCGTCGTCCGCGAGGTGGAAGCAATACATGTACGGCGACGGGTTCAGCGTGCGCAGCACCCGATACACGTCCAAGGGGCTCGCGGGGCAATCCACATCGAAACGCTGAGAGGGCACCATCTGGAACACCTCACCGTCACGAATCGCCTCCTTCGCGAACCGCACCGCCTCCTCAAACTCTCCTGGCGCGCTGCGCTGGGTGAGCATCGGCTCGACTGCATCGGGGTCGAGCGCCGACACCTCGCCCGCATCGGCATCGGCCAGGCGGCGCTCCATGCGGTCAAGACGCGCCACGGCATCGGCGTAGGCACGCTCGATGCCGTCCTCGCGCGCATCGGCGTTGACGGCATTCGCGATCAGCCACACCGATCCGTCGTGGTGATCGATGGCGGCGATATCGGTCGCCAGCAGCAGCGTCACATCCGGGACCTCAATCTCCCGGGGCGCCTTGAAGGGCAGCGTGGGCTCCCACTGGCGGATGATGTCCCAACCCAGCGCCCCCACCAGGCCGCCGGTCAGCGGAGGAAGCCCAGGAATGGGCTCCGACTGCAGGCTCGCGCAGGGCGTGCCGAATGGTCTCGAGCGGCGCACCGTTGGTGAGGCCCACGGGAACATCGCCCGCCCAACGCGCGTCATCGCCCTGAATCGTGAGCGTCGCCCGCGAGTCTGCGCCCACGAACGAGAAGCGGCCACGCGTGCCGTCCGGCTCCGCTGACTCAAGAATGAAGGTGCCGGCGCGCTCGTCACCCAGCGCGCGGTAGACGGCCACGGGAGTGAGGCCATCGGCCAACACTCGGCGCACCACGGGCACCACGCGGCGCGTGGCGCCGATCTCAACGAAACGCTCGAGGGTGGGCCACGTCTCACCCCACGCGGGCCGCACCACAGCCGCGGTCGCGCCGCTCACTCGCCCGCTCCCAGTGTGATCACGGGCAGCGCGCCGCCCGCCTCGAAGCAGGTAGTAGTGCCGGTGTGGCACGCGGGTCCGTGCTGCGTGACGGTCAGGAGGAGCGCATCACCGTCGCAGTCGATGGCGACGGAGTGGACCTCCTGGATGTGACCCGACGTGTCACCCTTGCGCCACAGGCTCCTGTCGCGACCGGCTCCAGTAGACCGCTCTCCCGGTGGTGAGGGTCTGGTGAAGAGCCTCGTCATCCATCCACGCGACCATGAGAACGTCGCGGGTGTCGCGCTCCTGAACGACGGCGCAGACAAGCCCGTCGTCGTTGCGCTTGAGGCGGTCAGCGATGCTGGCGTCCAATGGCATGCGCATATCCTTCCAGATCCGTCACACCGGCTGGCGCAGATGGCCGCATTTGCGGCACGAAGCCGCGCTTGGCGCCGCAAATGGAGCCATTTGCGCCAGGGGACGGGGTGGACTGGGGTGGGTGAGGGTGGCGTGGGGCGAGACTGCGTGTGGTCAGTCGCGGGTCTGCGACACCCACGCGGAGTGCAGCGACGCGTACATGCCGCCCGCAGCCACCAGGTCACGGTGCGGACCGACCTCGATCAGTTCACCAAACTCCATCACCGCGACCAGATCCGCACGCTCGGCGGTCGAGAGACGGTGAGCGATCACCACTGAGGTGCGTCCCTGCATCAACGACTCGAGCGCACGCGAGATCCGCACCTCGGTCGCGGGGTCCACCGCACTCGTGGCCTCGTCGAGGATGAGGAGGTCGGGGTCCCGCAGGTAGGCGCGCGCGATGGCGACCAGTTGCCGCTCCCCCGCACTCAGCAGGCTCGCCGCGCGGACCCACGTGGGTGTCGAGCCCGGCAGGCAGCGCGTCCACCCAGCCCTCGAGGCCAAGCGACTCGAAAGCCGAGAGCGCACGGGCCTTCAGTTCGGCAGGCGGCGCATCGGGCAACGCGTAGGCGAGATTGCTCAGCACGGTGCCATCGAAGAGGAAGCCCTCCTGAGGCACCACGGCGACGGACCGACGCAACGAATCCATCGGGACGTCCTTGAGGTCCACTCCGCCCACGCGCACGGCGCCCTCGGTGGGGTCGAAGAAGCGGGACATGAGCCGAGCCAGCGTGGTCTTGCCTGAACCGGTGGTGCCGACGAGCGCGATGCGCTTGCCCGCGGGAACCGACAGGTCGATGCCCTTGAGGACCTCCGGGCCGCCCGGGTAGGTCAGCCGGATGCCCTCCATGTCGAGCCTCACCCCTGCCGTGAGGAATCGGCGTGCCGTTCGCGCCGGGGTCGGCGACGGTGACGGGCTCGTCGACGAGTTCGAGGACGCGCTTCCAACCCACGAGGGCGCGCTGCATCTCGGCAAGCATCTCGATGATCCACATGACGGGACCGGCGAACTGGTACACGAGGAACGCCATTGCCACCACGGTGCCCACCGACATCTGACCGTTGACGGCCATAATCGTGCCGCCCACGAGTGCCATGCCGGTCGCGAGAGACTGGCCCACCACGGTCGAAGAGAAGTTCACCGACGCGAGGATCGACGCGCGCCGCTCGGCGGCCAGAATGTCGTCATTCTCGGCATTCAACTCGTCGCGCATGCGCTGCTGCACGCCGTACGACCGGATGGTCGACACGCCCACGATCTGCTCGCTGGTGCGCGCCAGCAGGTCCGCCATCCGCTCACGGACGTGCTGGAAGGCCCGGCTCACACGCGGCTGAATCCACAGCAGTGACAGCACCATGGGCACAAAGGCCACCAGGATGATGAGCGACACTCGCCACGAGTACGCCACCATCACGCCGTACACCACGAGCGACTCGAGAGCGGAGATGATCATCGCCGCACCGGTCCACTGCATCAGGTCGCGGATGGTCTCCACGTCACCGGTCACGCGGGAGACGTAGCGTCCTCGCTGTTCCTCGTTCTGCGTGAGCACACTCGGCTCGTGCACCTTGCGGAAGGCGCGGATACGCAGCGTGGCAAGGCCGGTCTCTGCTGCGGCAACGATGCGGCGGCGCACACGCCATGCGAGCAATGCTGCGATGACGAGCACCACGGCGCCGAGCGCCGCGTACTGGACCACGACCTCGATGTCGACACCGCCCGGTGCCATGAGGCCCAGGTCGGTGACGCGCTGGGTCACGAACGGCACCGCCGCACGCCCGCACGCGGCGAGAGCGGCAAGTGTCAGGGTGACGCCGAGCCCCACCTTGAACTCCGGACTGACCGCGAAGCCGCGGCGGAACATTTCCTTGGTCGACATCGACTGGCTCATCAGATGCGCCCCGCCTCTTCCTCGGCCTGCCTGCGCGAGTCCTCCTCGTACGCGAGCACCAGTTCGCGGTAGCCGCCATCGCGGGCCACCAAATCGGAGTGCATGCCGGAGTCCACCACGCGGCCCGCGTCGACGTGCACGATGCTGTCGGCGAGCATGATCGATGCCAGGCGGTACGCGATGATCAGCACGGTGGGGCCGTCTCCGTCCGCGGCAAGACCGCGAAGGATGTCCTGCTCAACCCGCGGGTCCACCGCGCTCGTCGCGTCATCGAGGACGAGGATGCGCGGACGGCGCACGAGGGCACGCGCAAGCGCGAGACGCTGACGTTGGCCACCCGAGAGGTTCATGCCGCGCTCGGCGAGCACGCCGTCGAGGCCGCTGCCCTCGCCGCGCGCAAGGCTTCTCCACCACGTCGACCACGTTCGCGGCACGCAGAGCGTCCCAGACCTGCTCGTCGGTGTAGTCGCCGCCGAGGGTGACGTTCTCGCGCACGGTGCCGGCGAACACGAACGCCGTCTGCGGTACGAGTGCGACGTGATCGCCAAGCCCCGAGATCTCGTCCAGCGGCACGCCGTCGAGCGTCACGGTGCCGGTCACCGGCCGGGCGAGGCGCGCCGCGGCCAGCGCCACGGTCGACTTTCCCGCACCCGTAGGGCCCACGAGCGCCGTGACGGTGCCCGGCTCGAGCGACAGCGACACGTCCTGAAGAATCATCGCGAGGTTACCGTCGCCGTCGTCGGCGCCGATGTCAGCGTTCACAAACGCGAGCGCACCGGCTCCGTCCCTGGCGAGTACGCGGTGGCCAGGCTCGTCGACCTCCGTCGCCGCCTGGGCGATCTCGCCGATGCGCCTGAACGCCACGAGCGCCTGGGGCATCTGCCCCAGCACCCAGCCGATGCCACGGATCGGCACCGCCATCAGCGTCACCAGATAGATCGACGACACCACCTCGCCGACCGAGACGTAGCCTGCATCGGCCCTGATGGCACCCACAATCATCAGCGCGACGGCGCCGAGCGGAACAATGAGGTCCATAAGCGGCTCGAACCACGCGGAGGTCCGCCCGACGCGAATATCGGCATCCTGCAGGCCACGCGAGGCCTCCGAGAAGCGCGCGGTCTCACGGGCCTCGGCGCCGAGCGCCTTGACGACAGTGCCGCCCTCGAAGGCTCTCGTGCGCGATGGTCGAGACATCGGCGCGACGCGACTGCCCCAGATCCCACTGCGGCGTGATGATCTTCTCGAAGGCGTAGTTGATCGCGAAGATGACGGGCACCACCGCAAGCCCCGTGACGGCAAGCCACGGATCCATGCGCCACATGGTCCATCCGGCCGCGAACATCATGACGAAGGAGCCGACGGTGAAGGCGAACGGGTGAAGCGTGTTCGTGGCGCTCTCGGAGTCCGAAGACATCGCGGACAGCATGCGGCCCGACGGGTTCGCCCGGTGCCATCCGAGGGGAAGGCTGGCGAGGGCATCGGCCACCACTCTGCGGTGCTGGGCCGCCACACCCGCGACGGCGATCCCCTGCACGCCCCGTCGAATACCGACCAGGATTGCGTTCACGACGCCGATAGCGAGGAAGATCGCACCCGCGATCCAGATCGCTGTGGTCGGGTCCTGAGTCAGGTCGCCCCAGAAGCCCCGAATGGGGTCACCCGCGACACCGGGAATCACCACGTCGTCGGTGATGTCGCCCACGAGCGTGCCGAAGAGCACGGTCAGGAGTGAGAAGACGGCCGCGGACCCGATGGCGACGCCGAAGCGCCACGGCTCGGTCTTGAGCGCGTGCCACAGAAGGCTGAATGGCCTTGCGGTTGAACGATCCCGTGAGTCGGTAATCCGCGGCCTTTGGTCGGCGGCTCATCGGACCTCGATCCCCGCTGCTCGCAGGTGGTCCTTGACCTCTCCAATGGTGAGCACGCCGAAGTGGAAGACGCTTGCCGCGAGGACGGCATCGGCCCCCGCACGCGCGGCTTCCACGAAGTGCTCCGCCGTGCCCGCGCCCCCCGAGGCAATCAACGGAATGGTCACCTGGGCTCGCACCTCGCGCAACATCTCAAGGTCGAATCCACCGGTGGTGCCGTCGGCATCCATGGAGTTCAGCAGGATCTCCCCCGCCCCGAGGCTCCTGACCCTTGCGCGCCCAGGCCACGGCGTCGATGCCGGTGCCCTTCTTGCCGCCGTGCGTGGTCACCTCGTAGCCGGACTCGGTGTACGTGTCCGGACCGCAGCGGCGCGCGTCGACGGACAGCACCAACACCTGCGAACCAAAGCGTGCGGCGATCTCTGAGATCAGGCTCGGGACGCTCGATCGCGGCGGTGTTCACCCCCACCTTGTCGGCGCCGGCACGCAATAGCCTGTCGACGTCCTCGGGGCTGCGCACTCCTCCGCCCACCGTCAGCGGCACAAACACGGTGTCCGCGGTACGGCCCACCACGTCATAGGTCGTGTCACGGCCATCGACGGACGCGGTGACATCAAGGAAGGTGACCTCATCAGCGCCCGCGACGCCATAAGCGGCGGCGAGCTCGACGGGGTCGCCCGCATCACGGAGCCTCGACGAAGTTCACGCCCTTCACCACACGCCCCGCGTCGACGTCCAAGCACGGAATCACCCTGACGGCAGTGCCCACTATTCCTCCGAGTTCCACACGTCGAGGATGTCCACGACGACAACCATCGTGCCACGCGACGGATAGCCCATCGTCGCGGGAATGACGAGCTCGACGCGCGACCCTTCGGTCTGGTCGAGGATGCCCTGAGTGATGCCCGTGACGGTGTCACCGGCATCCATATCTATGGTCAGCGGCTCCACATCGGCGGGCCATGAGGTCCGGAACACATCCCCCGCCTCCCACGCGCCGTCCTCCGCGTTCTCACCATCCGCGTAGTAAAACGCCGTGTAGTTGACCAACACGCGCGACGTTGCGGTCACCTGAGGGCCACTGCCGCGGATGAGGGTCGCGATCTGGAGATCGTCCACCGTCGGCGCGTCGTCTGCCACGGTGACCTGCGGCGCGCCATCCACGTCGAGCGACACCGCGGGCATCGATTCCGGGGCCGCGACCTCGTCGCCTTGAGCGGTCTCCGAGCGCACGTCCATGACGATCGCGACAGGCGGCTTGTCCTCGCTGCCGTCGCCGGGCGACACGGTCAGCACGCGCGCTCCGACATTGAGGTCGATGAGGCTCGCATATAGGTCCTCGCCGAGCGATTCCTCGGTGAGCACAAACGACTGGGGCAGGCCGTCGAAGGTGTTGACGACCGGCGTCGCGTCGGAGAGCGACTCGCCGTACAGGTCGAGCAGGAGCGGCTGGCCGTCCTCCAGGGCGGCCCCGTCCCCGTTCCACATGACCGCGCTCTGCTGGTCCGTGTACGTGAGCCCTGCCTCGTACGTCAACGACGGCGCGAGGGTGTCGGACTGGCCCACCGTGATCTGCGCGATGTCCCCCGCTGCCGATGCGGTCACGGAGGGATCGGGCGACGGCCCCGTGCACGCCGCAAGGGTCACCGCGGCCGCGGCAACGGGCGCAATGATGCGACGCATGGGTCGTCCTCTCGGGCGGGGGTGGGGATGGTTCAGTTTAGCGGCGCGACGGGGATGCTCAAGCGCCCTGAGGGCCTGCCTGAAGACCCTCGATGAGCGCATCGACGCGCTCATCGACGTGGCGGAACGGGTCCTTGAGGAGCACCGTCCTACTCGCCCCGGTGAGCCTTCAGGTGCACCCAGTCCACCGTGTAGTCCTGACCCGAGGTGGAGGCCGCCTCCACGAACGCTCCGCGCAACCGCGCGCGCGTGGTCTGAGGGGCCACGGTCCGCGCGCTCTCGATCGCGGCGTCATCGACGACGGTCGCGATGAGTCCCTGGCCCACGAGCCGGTGATAGAGCCCACGCTCCGGCGACACGTCGTGGAACGCGAGTTCGAGTCGCGCCAGGCGCGGGTCGCCAAGCGAGCACCCCAATCGCTCCTGATAGCGCGCGATGAGGCGACGCTTAATCGCCCAGTCCAACTCGGTGTCCACCAGGTGTGAGGCGTCCTCCGCGACGGCACGAATGCCGCGTTCCCACAGGTCGAGGATGGACTCCACCTCCGCGGTGGGCTCGATGATGCCACCCACGTGCGAGCGCACCACGTCGAGGTACGCGGACTGGATCTCCACCGCGGTGACGTGGCGACCATCGGCCAACTCGACCGTGGCCGTACCGCTGAGGTCATGCGCCACGGTCCGGATGGCCTGCATCTCGTTGGCGAGCGTGAGGTCCGGCAGGCGCACGTGCGCCTCCATGAGGCGCAGCATCAGGTCGGTGGCGCCCACCTTGAGCAGGGTGGTCGGCTCGGCCATGGTCGAGTCGCCGACGATCACGTGCATGCGGCGATACAGGCTCGGCGTTCGCGTGCGGCTCGTCGCGGGTGTTGATCATGGGCCGCGAACGCGTGGTCGCGGAACTGAGACCCTCCCACATGTGGTCGGCCCGCGGCGAGAACGAGTAGTGCGCACCCTCCGGCGTACGCGTGATCGTCCCCGCCCCCGTGACGATCTGGCGCGTCACCAGGTACGGCAACAGGGCCGAGGCGAACGCGCGGAAATCGGCACGGCGACGCACAAGGTAGTTCTCGTGGCAGCCGTAACTGTTGCCCGCCGAGTCGGTGTTGTTCTTGTACAGGTGGATCTCGCCCGCGACGCCGGCTTCGGCCAGCCGCGACTCCCCCTCGGCCACGAGTGCCTGCACGATGCGCTCGCCGGCCTTGTCCGAGGCGATGAGGTCCGTGAGGGTGTCGCACTCGGCGGTCGCATACTCGGGGTGAGCGCCCACGTCGATGTAGAGCCGCGACGCGTTCGTGAGGAACACATTCGACGAGCGGCCCCACCGCACCACCGAGTGGAAGAGGTGCCCCGCCACCTCCTCGGGCGTGACCGTGCGCGCGCCGGGCGCGTCAAGGTGAAGCCCGAACTCGGTCTCGAGGCCGAAGATGCGCCGTGCGGCGGGAACCTCGAGGGGTGCGGGAATGTCGGTCGCGAAGCCGGTGGCGGTCGAGACTACTGCCCGCCCTTCTGGACGAAGGAACGCACGAACTGCTCCGCGTTGACCTGAAGCGAGTCGTCGATCTCGTCGAGCAACGAGTCGAGTGCGTCGGTGGACTCCGCCTTCGCAGGTGCGGGGGCGGGCTCCGGCGCATCGTCCTCGTAGGGCTGTCCGGAGGAGAAAGTCTGAGCCATACCAGCGAGTCTAGACCCGGCCGATGCCGTGGCTCGCTTCCGTCACCGCCCCGCCATCAACGGGTCGAGCAGGGGGTGCGTCGCCTGGTGGGGGTCGTCGAGGTGGACCACCTCGAGGTGGTCACCGTCGCGGTCCAGCACCACGCTCGACCAGCCCGCCGCATCGACAAGGCTCGGGCCGCGCGGCGACCATGCCGCCACGCAGACGTGCCCGAGTGTCCTGTGGCGCCCGCGTCACCGCCGCGGCGACCTCCTGAGCGTCGACGAGCACGGTGGTCTGTCCGGCGCCTTCGAGCCGTGCGGCCCAGCCGTCGCCGAGCCGGCTCCACTGCAGGTCGAGCGCGGCGAGCATCGGCGCGTCCCAGGCCAGCGGTGTGACGGCGCCGTCCGCCGCCACGCTCGCATGCTTGTCGCGCAGCCTGCCGAGCAGGCGGAGCCTTGCCACCCACTCCACGTCCGCCGCGGCCTCCATGGGATCGCGTGCCAGGACCGCAAGGATCTGCTCCCACCGCGCCACCACGAGAGCGTCGTCGGCGTCGGAGGCGTAGTCGCGGCAGATTTCCAGCAGGGCGCGCTGAATCTCGATCGCCGTGGCCTGCTCCCCCGATGCCAGGGGCAGCGCGGCGCGCAGCGTGAGGTCGTGAGATACCTGCTGAACGGCGCTCACCGGGTCGGCGAGGACGAGGGCGTCCAGGCGCTCATCGTCCGCCTCGATGGCACTCAGTACGAGCGACGTCGTGCCGATCTTCAGGTATGTGGGCACCTGCAGGCAGTTGGCGTCGCCGATGATGACGTGCAAGCGCCGCCACCGCGCGCGTTCCGCGTGGGGTTCGTCGCGGGTGTTCACGATGGGGCGACGCAGCGTGGTCTCGAGTCCGAGCTCGGCCTCCATGTAGTCGGCGCGCTGTGACAGGCTGGAAGCCCGCGCGCTCGCTGCGCTGCCCGAGCCCCACGCGCCCCGCGCCGGTGAAGACCTGCCGCGTGACGAGGTGAGCGGTCAGGCGCGTGGCGAGATCTCCGAAGTCGGTGGCACGCTCGACGAGGTAGTTCTCGTGGGTGCCGTAGGCTCGAGCCCTTGCCGTCCACATTGTTCTTGTACAACGCGACGGTGCCGTCCTCGTCCACGGCGTAGCGTTCCGCAGCCGCCAGCGCGATCGCGTCGCCGGCGCGGTCCCACAGGACGGCATCGTGGGCCGTGGTCACCTCGGGCCCGGAGTACTCCGGGTGGGCATGGTCAACGTAGAACCTCGCACCGTTGGACAGCACGGCGTTCAGGTGCGCGGGATCCTCCCAGGACCCCCGCCTGCGTCGCAGGCTCACGCCGCCGGCGACGGCGTCGTACTCAGACGCGTCAGTGAGGAGGTCCGCATGGGCCGATGCCCTGTCACGTCGCTGCCCGCGCTGGTCCTGCAGCGGGTCCTCGCCGCCGTAGTCCCAGCGTGTGGTGTGGCCGTCCGCCCATCCGCGGCATGCCTCGACCAGGCGGGATGACATCAGGATCGGGTTGGCCTGTGGCCGCGCGGGATCCGCGATGCCGTACTCCGTCTCGATTCCGACGAGCCTCACTCAGCCCTCCCGCAGCGTCGAGGCTGCCACGGCTCGCGCCTCGGCCAGTTCCTGCTCGCAGGCCTTCTCGAGGTGAACGGCCGTCAGTCCGCGTTCGCCGCCACGGATCACGTCCTTGATGGCGAGGGTCTTGGCGCGGTCAACGACGTTGCGCAGCAGCGCACCCGACATGTGGGCCTTGTTGGCGGGATCCGCGTACAGGCGATCCACCGCGTGGTCCGCGAGCGCCTTGACGGCCGCCCCAGCGTCGCCGCCTGTGGCCGCGAGCGCCGCGCCGGACAGCGGCAGGTCGGCGGTGAGGTACTTGGAGAAGATGTCTCGCGCGCTCGCGGCATCGGGACGCGAGATCTCGATCTTCACGTCGAGGCGACCGGGGCGCAGAATGGCCGGATCGATCATGTCCTCGCGGTTCGAGGCGCCAATCACGATGACGTTGCCTACCTGCTCCACGCCGTCGAGCCTCGGTCAGCAGGCTGCGGAACGATCGTCGTCTCCATGTCCGAGCTCACCCCGGTGCCGCGGGAGCGGAACAGCGCCTCCATCTCGTCGAAGAAGACCACGACCGGCGCACCCGAGTTTGCCTTGGCACGGGCGCGCTCGAAGATGGTGCGGATGTACCGCTCGGTTTCGCCCACGTACTTGTTCAGCAGGCTCGGGGCCCTTGACCGAGAGGAAGTATGAGCGGTCGGCGCCCACGGCATCGGCGAGCGAATGGGCCACGGCCTTCGCGATGAGCGTCTTGCCGCATCCGGGGGTCCGTACAGCAGCAGGCCCCGCGGCGGGTTAAGGCGGTGCTCGCGGTAGAGGTCGGGGTGCCGCAGCGGCAGGCTCGATGGCGTCACGGATGCGCTCGATCTGGGCGGTGAGGCCACCGATGGAGCCGAAGTCGACATCGGGCACCTCCTCGAGCAGCAGCGCCTCGACGCCGGAGCGGTCCACCCGTTCGGTGGCGAAGCCGGTGCGGGCATCGATGATGACGGTGTCGCCTTCGGTCAGGCGCGCCCTGGCGTCGCCTCCCGTGAGCATCACGACCCGCTCGTCCTCGCCGCGCGCGACCACGAGCACGCGGTCGTCGTCGAGCACCTCGCGGACGAGGGCGCTCTGGCCCACCTTCTCTGCCTCAGCGACACCGACGATGACGCTCATCGCGTTCATGAGGACCTCGGCGCCGGGCTCCAGGTCGCGCGGCACGCCGGGCAGGACCGCCACGCGCAGGCGACGGCCGCCGCTCACGACGTCGGCGTGCTCCCCCGCCCACTGGACGAAGGTCGCGAAGGTCTGTGGCGGCGCCGATGCCTCGGCGAGCCTTCTCGCGCATCTCACCCAGCGACTGGCGTGCCGTCTCGAGCAACCGCTGCAGGCTCGGCGTTGCGCGCCTGTAGCGCGGCGACGCGGTCCTGTCCCTCGGACACCATCAGTTCTCCCCCTGCTCGGCCGCGGGTCGGGTCGCATCCCGGCGCACACGGCGGATCTTCTTGTCCGACACGGCGCGCTCGCCGAGGTCCTCGGCGCTCCACTCGTCCTCGCCGTACGCGCCCTTGGCCGGACGACGCTTGCGCAAGGGCGCATCGACGCCGGGTGCCATGCGGCGGGTGGTGAGCAAAAAGCCGGTGTGACCGATCATGCGGTGGTCCGGACGCACAGCCAGGCCCTCGAGGTGCCACGTCCGCACCATCGACTCCCACGCCTGCGGCTCGGTGTATCCGCCGTGATCCTTCAGCGCCTCCGCGAGGCGCGACAACTGAGTGGTGGTCGCGACGTAGGCGAGAAGGACGCCGCCGGGGGCGAGCGCATCGGCCGCGGCATCGAGGTTCTCCCACGGGGCGAGCATGTCGAGGACGATGCGGTCGACCTCACCGATCTCGCCGACCCTGTCGGCGAAGTCGCCGATGCGCAGGTCCCACGCGGGGTGCGGACCACCGAAGTGAAACTCGACGTTGCCGCGGGCGATGTCCGCGAAGTCCTCGCGTCGCTCGATGGACGTCAGCGAGCCACCGTCGCCCACGGCGCGCAGCAACGACATGGTGAGCGCACCGGAGCCCACGCCCGCCTCCACCACCCGGGCACCGGGGTAGATGTCCGCCATCTGAATGATCTGGCCGGAGTCCTTCGGGTAGATGACCGCGGCACCGCGGGGCATCGACAGGACGTAGTCGCTCAGCAGGGGACGCAGCACGAGGTACTCGAAGCCTGCGGTGTTCGTGACGACCGTTCCCTCGGGCTGGCCGATGATGTCGTCGTGACCGAACTGGCCACGGTGCGTGTGAAAGGTCTTGCCGGGCTCAAGAACGATGGTGTGGTGACGTCCCTTGGCGTCCGTCAGGCGCACGCGGTCGCCCGCACGCAGCGGGCCGCGGCGCTCGGCGGCGCCCGTGGGAAGGGGGATGAGGTCATGGGCCCCAGTCTAGGGTCGCGCTATTGCAGGGCCTTCATCGCGTCCGCCAGGCGCACCACGCCCACGATCGCGCCCTCGTCGACGGCGATCCACACGTCCGTCCTTCCCCACCACTCCTGCAGCGCGTCCACGAGCGCGTCGCCGTCAGCGTCGATGGGCACGGCCGCGCCGCGTGGCAGGGGCATCGTGACGGACTGCAACCCTGTCGAGGGACGTGCTGCCTCCTCGACCGCCTCCGTCAACGCCACCGGGAAATGGCCGGCCGCCGCACCATCGGCCCCGAGGACCACCACCTCGTCGGCGCCCGCGGCGCTCGCCGCGGCCCTCGCATCGGCCACCGAGACGCTGAACGGAAGCGCGACGGCGCCGACCGCGAGCGCGCGGGCGGTCACCGCCGAGCGCTTGTCGAGCGCCCTGGCGACGCGCAGGGCCTGGGTGGCGGCGGGCCACAGGATCGCGACGATAAGCAGCGACCAGCCGATGTCGAACAGGTCGGGCGTGCGTCCCTGGAGGTACGGGACGCTCAGCCCGACCATCAGGACACCCACCGCGACCACCCTGCCGCCCCACGCGGCGACGATCATGCCGCGGAAGCGATTCCCTGTGACCGCCCACACGATCGCCTCGAGCACTCGTCCACCGTCCATGGGGATGCCTGGCAGGGCGTTGAACGCGGCGAGCACGAGGTTCGCCCAGGCAAGCCACGCCACGATGCCGTAGACCGTCACGGAGCCGCTGAGCCACTGCACGAGTGAGGGCTCGAGCAGGCCGGTGGCGATCGGCAGCCACGCGAGGCCAGCGATCACCAGGTTCGCCACGGGCCCCGATGCGGACGTGACACCCGAGACGAGCGGCGTCAGGCCGCGGGCGTCGTAGGCGGTGTGGCCACCCCACAGCGTCAACACGATCTCGCTCACGTCGCGCTTGAACGCACGGGCGGTCGCGGCGTGCGCAAGTTCGTGAAGGAAGACCGAGACAAAGAGCAAGAGCGCCAGCACGAGGCCGATGGTGAAGGTGCGGCGATCGAGTTCCACACCGCCGCTCGTGGCGAACAGCAGCGCGAGCAACACCAGCATCACCAGGGTCGACGGCTGGACGACGATGCGGGCGCCGAAGGCCCTGCCGAGCGTGAGTCCTCGGGTGGGGCGCGGTGAGGGCGTCATGGCGACAACCGTAGACGCTTCACGGCTCCGTTCTGGAACGCGGTCATGTCAGAGGCCGGCCCTACCCTGGAACCATGTCTCGCCGCCTGCCTGCCCTGTCCCCGTCGCGCGCGGGCGACTTTCGTCAGTGTCCCCTCATGTACCGCCTGAGGGTCGTGGACAAGATTCCGGAGCCGCCGTCCTCGGCAGCGACACTCGGGACGCTGGTGCACGCCGTCCTGGAACACCTGTACGACCGGCCCGCGACGGAGCGCACGGAGGCGACGGCGTGGGCGATGCTCGAGCCGCAGTGGCGTGCCATGGTCGCCAAGGACGCCGCTCTCGCGCAGTTGCACGTCGACGCCGCCGCCGAGGAGGCGTGGCTCGCCGAGGGGCGCGGGCGCCTGACCACGTACTTCTCGATGGAGAATCCGCAGCGGCTCGAGCCCGCCGCGCGCGAAGAGTTCGTGGAGTGGCAGTTGGAGGACGGCCCGCTGTTGCGCGGCTTCATCGACCGCGTCGATGTGGCCCCCGACGGTTCGATCCGCATCATCGACTACAAGACGGGCAAGACGCCGCTACCGCAGTACGGGCACAAGGAGAAGTTCCAGATGCGGTTCTACGCGCTGCTCGTGGAGCGCCTGCGTGGCCGTCGCCCCGCACTCCTGCAACTGCTGTTCCTCAAGGATGGCGGCACGCTGGTGTTGCGCCCCAGCGACGATGACCTCGCGCAGATCGAGTTCGAGGTGCGCGAACTGTGGGACGACATCCTTGGCGCGGCGCGCGCAGGAGCCTTCAGGACCAAGAAGTCCAAACTGTGCGGCTGGTGCTCATTCCAGGCGCTGTGCCCGGAGTTCGGGGGCCAGACTCCCCCGCTCGATGCCGACGCCGTGGAGAAGGCGCTCGGAGTGCGCCCTCAGGCCGCCTAACCCCCGTCCGGGCCCGCCCCAGCCTCGTCAGATCTCGTCGCCGAGGTCGTCGACGACCCGACCGCCGGCGACCTCCGACAGCGTCTTCACGCTCCAGCCCTCGAGCGAGCGCACACGGCTCAGGTCGGCGCGAGGTTCGATCGGGACGAGGCGACGCACGCCCACCGTCTTGGCGCCAGAACTCCACGCCGACCCCACGCCCGCGGGCGAGTCCTCGACCGCCACACAGCGTGTGATGTCGACGCCGAGTTCACGGGCGGCGGTGAGGTAGGCCTCGGGGTCGGGCTTGCCGCGCGCGACCCTGTCGCCCGTGACCACCACCGCGAAGGCATCGGGGACAGCCGCCAGGAAGGCGTCGGCGAGCCGCGTATAGGACATCGTCACCAGCGCGCACGGGATGCCCGCGGCGACGGTGGCCTCGAGGAGTCGCTTCGCGTCCTCCTGCCACGGCACATGTGCGCGTACCGCATCGCTGACCCGTGCCAGCAGGAACGCCGTGATGTCGTCGAGCGGAAGGTCGACACCGCGATCGCGCAACACCTGCGCCGACACGGGCAGCGGATTGCCCACCAGGCTCAGTCCGTCCTCGTGGGTCCAGGGGGCACCGAACCGATGCGCCAGGCTCGGTCTCGGCCGCGATCCAGTACGGCTCGGAGTCAATCAGGGTGCCGTCCATATCCCACAAGACGGCGGCGGGCGAGGTTGCGTGCATAGTCACGTGGCCCGAGTCTAGGCTGGGCGGATGGACACCGAGGATCAGGAGCCAACGCTCAGCGCCGACGAGACGGTCATGCTCGCGGCGTTCGAGGGCTGGAACGATGCCGGCTCGGCCGCATCGGCCGCGCTCGACCACCTCGCGACCTGGTGGGGCGCGCGTGAACACGCGGCGCTCGACCCCGAGGACTATCACGACTTCCAGGTGAGCCGCCCGACCATCACGCGGATGGCATCGGGCGACCGCGTGGTGTCGTGGCCGGGCACGGTCCTGTCCACCGCCGACCCCGAGGGTGGGCCGCGCATCGTGGTCGCTCGTGGCATCGAGCCCTCCATGCGTTGGCGCTCGTTCTGCGCCGAGGTGCTCGACCACGCCGAGGACCTCGGGGTGACGACGCTCGTGACGGTGGGCGCCCTGCTCGTCGACGTGCCGCACACGCGCCCCTTGCCCACGTTCGTGACAAGCGAGGACGAGGACGCCCGCGACGAGTTCGGCCTCGAGCGCTCGGACTACGAGGGCCCCACGGGCATCGTCGGCGTCCTGGGTCACGAGGCCCACTACGCGGCATCCGGGTCCTCAGCGTGTGGGTGGGTGTCCCCCACTACATCGCTCACCCGCCGAGCCCCAAGGCCACCGCCGCGCTCCTCACTCAGTTGGAGCGCCTCATCGGCGTCTCGATCGATCTGGGTGAGCCTGCCGGACGAGGTCGACGCGTGGCAGCGCGGCGCCGATGAGCTCGCGCAGGAGGACGACGAGATCGCCGACCACGTGCGCCAGGCTCGAGTCACTCATGGACGAGACCAGCCTGCCCGAGGCGTCGGGCGATGCCATCGCCGCCGAGTTCGAGCGCTTCCTGCGTCGACGCGACGGCGGCACCGCGAAGTAGCGCTACAGCGCCGGGATCACTCCGGCGCCAAGGAGCGCCAGGATGACCGCCGCGAAGCCGATGCGGTACCAGACGAACGGCCAATACGTGTGGTGCGTGATGAGCCGAGGAACCACACGATCACCACGTAGCCCACGGCGAAGGACACCACGGTCGCGATGACGGTGTTGAGGGCGCCGGGGCCACCCGCGGCGGTCAGTTCGTCGCTATTGGTGACGAGCTCAAGGCCCGCGGACCCGATGACCGCCGGGATCGCCAGCAGGAACGAGTAGCGCGCCGCCGCCTCACGCGTGAGGCCAAGGAACAGTCCCATCGAGATGGTGCCGCCCGATCGCGAGACGCCGGGAATCAAGGCCATGGCCTGTGCCAGACCGAGAAGCCACGCGTCCTTCGCCTTCAGCGTGTCGAGTTCACGGGTGCGCCGTCCGATCTTGTCGGCGACGCCCAGCACTAGGCCGAAGATCACCAGCACGGCGGCGGTGATGTAGAGGTTGCGCAGATGCCCTTCGATGGCGTCCTTGAAGATCACCCCGAGCACCACGATCGGAATCGAGCCGAGGATCACCCACCAGCCCATGAGCGCATCGGGGTTGCCTTTGCCAAGGCGATGAGCGCGGTCTTTGCCGTGGTGGCCGAACAGGGCCGCGAACCACGCCTTCACAATCCGCACGATGTCCTTGCGGAAGTACAGCAGGACCGCGGCCTCGGTGCCGAGCCTGGATGATCGCGGTGAACGCGGCGCCCGGGTCTGCACCATGTGGCAGCAGGGGGCCGATCACACGAATGTGTGCGCTCGACGAGATCGGAAGGAACTCCGTCAGCGCCTGCACCAGCCCGAGGATGACCGCTTCCCACCAACCCATGCCGGCAAGGCTAGCGCCCGCGCGTCGGATCACGGCGCACCCGCGCACATTCGATAGGTTCGCGTCCATGGAACGGGCACGTGTCGGCAGTAGCGGTCTCGAGGTGTCGCGCCTCGCGCTTGGCACGATGACGTGGTCGCGCGATACGGGCGCCGACGAGGCCGGGCAGCAGGCTGGATGCGTTTCTCGACGCGGGTGGAACCCTCGTGGACACCGCGGCCTCCTACGCCGACGGCGGCTCCGAGGCGCTGATCGGGTCGCTACTCGGCGCCTCGATCTCGCGCTCCGACGTCCAGATCTGCACGAAGGCCGGTATCCGCAGGACCGCACGTGGAGGCATGGTCGATGCATCGCGCGACACGCTGCTGAGCACGCTCGACGCGTCCCTGGAGCGGCTCGGCACCGACCACGTTGACCTGTGGCTCGTGCACGCGTTCGACCCGGTCACGCCACTCGAGGAGACCCTGCACGCGCTCGAGATCGCGGCGAACACCGGGCGGGCGCGGTACGTGGGTGTCTCGAACTTCCCCGGCTGGGCGATGGCGCGCATCGCGACGCTCGCGACCGGCAGGCCGGCGATCGCCGCCACCGAGGTCGAGTACTCGCTGCTTGAGCGGGGCGTGGAGCGCGAGGTGATGCCCGCCGCTCAGGCCCTCGGCATGGGAGTGTTGGGGTGGTCTCCGCTCGGGAGGGGGTCCTCACGGGCAAATACCGCGACGCCGTTCCCGCAGATTCCCGCGCGGCGTCCGAGCACCTCGCCGGTTTTGTCGCCCCGTACCTCGACCAGCGCTCCGGGATCGTGGTGAGCGCACTCGAGACAGCCTGCTGAGGGACTGGGCTGGAGCCCGCTGGAGACCGCGCTCGCGTGGACGCTCAGCCGCCCCGGCCTCACCAGCGCCATCGTGGGAGCACGGACCGCGAAGCAGTTGCGTCCGGCTCTGGTGGCCGCCGACCTCGAGCCTTCCCGAGGCGATTGCGCAGGCCCTGGACGAAGTTTCAGCGCCTCACACCGGGTATCCCGAGCGGCGGTAGGGCGATGACGACGACGCGCTACTCCTGCCTCAGGTCGAAGTCGTCAAGGTCGTCGTCGAGCGCCTCGTCGTCCTCTTCCGCGTGTCCGTCGAGCGCCTCCTCGTCGAAGTCTTCGTCGAGCAACACGGGTAGCGTCTCGGCGTACTCAACGTCCAAGACCTCCTCGTACCGCACGAACGCCTCGGCGAGCGCCTCATACGCATCGTCGACGGTGGCATCCTCCTCGCCGCGGCGCGACGTGACCGCCTCGAGGTGCTCCTCGAAGGCGGCGGTCAGACGGCGAAGGGCCTCACGGGCTTCAGCGCTCATGTTCACGACGATAACCGCGAACGCGGTTGAATGGGAGGTGTGATGAGGAAGCACTCGAACCCGACAGCGGCGCATGTGGTGGACCCGCGGCGTCGGCGCGAGCCTGCCACAAGCAGGTTTGAGTGGCGCGTCGTGGACATCCCCAGCGCGATCACGCGCTCGGAGGCTCGCTCGATCCTCACCGAGCAGGCCGAGTACGGACGCTGGGAGCCTGGCCCGCTCGCAGAAGTTCATCGGTGGGGCGCGCCGTGTGTGGCTACGCCGCAAGGTGATGCTGGTTCAGCGCTCCGACGCGCTCTGACGTCGCGCGCGACTCACGCCCACCCAGGCAAGCCACGCGCCGATCAGCGTGAAGGCGCCCTGCATCGGCGGCGCCGCCCATCCGATGATGGCGACCTGCACTGCCATCCACGCCAGCAAGGCGAGCCCCAGGGCGGCGGTCCACGTCCACGCGTGGCGCCATCGTCGCCGCACGGCGACCGCGGTGACAAGCGGGGCGACGCCGAAGACGCTCACCAGCGCCACCCCCGGCAGGAGGTAGTCTCCGGCAAGCCATCCCGGCAGCGGCGTGCCGTCGAGACCCAGCCCCGCGCCGGAGGGGTCTGCCAGGAATGACACTCCCCCGACGAGTCCACCGATGCCGAGGACCACGAGCACCACGACGGCCGTCACGCGCATGTCAGCACTGCGACAAGAAGCGGGTCAGCACCGTGGTGCCGAAGTGAAGCGAGTCGACCGGGATGCGCTCGTCGATGCCATGGAAGAGGCTGGGAAAGTCGAGATCCGGCGGCAGCAGCAGCGGCGCGAAGCCGTAGCCCGCGATGCCCAACTGCGCCAGGTGCTTGTTGTCGGTGCCACCCATCATGTTGTACGGCAGCACCGTGGCTCCAGGGTCCTCCGCGACCAGCGACGCAACCATCCGTTCCACGAGCGGCACGTCGAACGGCGCCTCGAGGCTGCGCTCCGTAATGTACGGCTCGACCTTGACGTGGGTCCCCGCCAGTTCCTCGATCTGACGCAGGACCTGCTCCTGCTGCCCCGGAAGGAAGCGGCTGTCGACGTAGCCCACCGCCGTATCGGGAACCACGTTGGTCTTGTAGCCGGCCTGCATCATCGTGGGGTTCGCGGTGTTGCGGATCGACGCGTCGATCATCGGCCCCACGGCGCCAAGCCCCGTGATGAGACGCCCGATGCCCTCGGCAGTGGGCTCGTACTCGATTCCTTCGAGATCTGCCACGCCGCGCAGCAACGTCTCGACTGTGGGCGTCACATCGATGTCCCAGCCGTGCGCGGCAATGCGCTGCAGTGCACCTGCGAGGTGCGCCACCGCATTGTCGGTGTGGACCAGCGAGCCGTGGCCCTGCTTGCCGTGAGCGATGAGGCGCAGCCACTGGATGCCCTTCTCCGCCGTCTGCAGCAGGTAGGCACGCTTGCCGTTGACGTAGGCGGAAAAGCCTCCGACTTCGCTCACGGCCTCGGTGCAGCCGGCGAAGTCCTCCGGGTGGTGGTCGACCATCCACCCCGCTCCCCTGCGCCCGCCGTGCTCCTCGTCGGCGAAGAAGGCGATCACGACGTCGCGCTCCGGTCGCTGCCCTGACTCGATCATGCGCGCCACGGACGCGAGAATCATGGCGTCCATGTTCTTCATGTCCACCGCGCCGCGGCCGTACAGCATGCCGTCCTTGATCTCGGCGCCGAAGGGGTCGACAGACCAGTCGTCCGCGAAGGCGGGCACCACGTCGAGGTGTCCGTGCAGCACCATGCCGTCACGGTTCGCATCGGTGCCGCGCCAGCGCGCGGTGACGTTGGCGCGTCCGGGCTGCGACTCGCGGATGACGGGTTCGAGGCCGAGGTCGCGCAGAACGTCCGCGACGTACTCGGCCGCCTCACGCTCGCCGGGGCCCGGGTCGTCACCGTAGTTCGAGGTGTCGATGCGGATGAGGTCCTGGCAAGTGCGGACGACGTCAAGGCTCATGCGCCCAGGCTAATGGCGTCCGCCCGGGACATCGGCAAGCCGTCGCGCGCGGAGATGGCGACCCTGCGCCCCGTGAGCGTGGACGGAGGTCACCGGTGGCGCACCAACCGCGCGTGGAACCGCATCGGCGACGCATCAGGCGACGGAGAGATAGCCGAGAAACGACGAAGGGCCGGAGCTTGCGCTCCGGCCCTTCATCTCGTGGTGTCCGAGGGGGACTTGAACCCCCACGCCCTAATACGGGCACTAGCACCTCAAGCCTAGCGCGTCTGCCAATTCCGCCACCCGGACAGGGTGTCTGATTCGCTCTTTCGAGCCCGTCAGCGAGAAGAAACTCTAGCACGCATTTTCGAGGTCGTTTCACCACTTCCCTGAAACTGTCAGCGGAAGTCACGGCTCCTTGACGGCACGGTGAGAGATAGCGGAGCCAGATGCTCCGCGACCAGGTTGGTGGCGCCATCGGCTCGCTCGATACGACCGCGGATCACGAGCGCAGGTGAGCGCCGTGCGACGGGTTGGAAGCGGCGCCACACCCCCCGAGAACAGATCACGTTGAGGAAGCCCGTCTCGTCCTCGACAGACAGGAAGGTCACCCCCTTCGCGGTCCCGGGCCGCTGACGATGCGTGACGACGCCTGCCACGCTCACGCGCCGTTCGGCCTCGTGCGCGAGCACGCCTGCCACGGTCAGCACCCCCTGGGTGTTCAGCCCCTCGCGCACGAACACGGTCGGGTAGGTATCCACCGACACCCCCGATGCCCACACGTCGGCGACGGCCTCCTCGACGGCGCTCATCCCCGGCAACATCGGCGCGTCGACCCCGGGGACGGTGCCTGGAAGGGTGTCGGGGCCCTCGAGGGCGAGCGCACCCGAGGCCCACAACCCCTCTCGCCGCGTGACCCCGAAGGATTCGAGCGCGCCCGCGGTGGCGAGGGCTTCCCACTGAGCCGTCGTCAGCCCCTTGGCCGGCGCAATCCCTGCCTGGCCGGAGACTCCCGCCGGTCGCACCTGCACCCTGCGCGCCATGTCACGAAGGTCAGCAAACGGACGCACGGCGCGGGCCTCCACAATCGCCTGGGCCGCGTCGGCACCGAGGCCCCGCACCGAGGCGAGTCCCATGCGCACGGCGAGGGTGCGGTCCACGCGGCTCAGCCGCGCCATGTCGGGGCGGGTCTCCGCGGGCTCCGTGAAGGGCACTTCGAGGCGCTCCACCGTGGCCAGCGCCGCGGAGCGCGCCACGCAGGGACGCAAGACCACCTGGCCGTGACGCCTCGCATCCGCTGCGAGGGACTGCGGGCTATAGAAGCCCATCGGCTGAGCGGCCAGCAATCCGGCATAGAAGGCGGCGGGGCGGTGCACCTTAAGCCAACTGGAGGCATACACGAGGTAGGCGAAGGAGTACGAGTGCGACTCGGGAAACCCGAAGTCGGCAAAGGCCTTGAGCCTTGTCGAAGATCTGGGCGGCGACGTCGGCGGTGATGCCTCGCTCGTGTGCGCCGACAAGGAATCGCGCGCGCAGCGCCTCCATCCGTTCGGGGCTGCGTTTGGAACCCATCGCCCTGCGTAGGCTGGTCCGCGAGCGCACCGTCGAACCCGGCGCAGTCCATCGCCATCTGCATCAGTTGCTCCTGGAACAGCGGCACTCCCAGCGTCTTGCCAAGAGACCTCTCGAGTAGCGGGTGGAGGTAGGTGACCTCTTCGCGACCCCGCGCGCGATTGATGTAGGGATGAACCGAGCCTCCCTGGATGGGGCCGGGCCGGATCAACGCCACCTCGATGACGATGTCGTAGAAACGTCGGGGCCGCAGCCGAGGCAGGGTGGCCATCTGCGCCCGCGACTCCACCTGAAACACCCCGACCGTGTCCGCGGCGCACAGCAGGTCGTAGACGGCAGGGTCCTCCTGAGGCAACGAGTGCAGGCCCCACTGCTCGCCCGCGACGTCACGCATGTACTCGAAGGCGTACCTGAGCGCGGACAGCATGCCCAGCCCCAGGAGGTCGAACTTCACCAGTCCCGCGTCGGCACAGTCGTCTTTGTCCCACTGCAGCACCGTCCGCCCTGGCATCCGCGCCCATTCCACCGGGCATACGTCGATGACAGGTCGGTCGCATAACACCATGCCGCCCGGGTGAATGCCGAGATGGCGCGGCAGTCGCATGAAGCGGTCGGCAAGGTCGAGGACGGGCTCGGGAATGTGGTCGAGGTCTTGGCTTGGCGGAGGTTCTGGCCACATCGCGTCACGCTGTTTCGCCGCCCATTCCTCCTGCTTCTCCTGTGGCACCCGCAGCGCCCCCAACGGTCGATGCTCGTGGACCAGGCGTCCTGCTGGCCCGTGTCATATCCCAGCGCCTTCGCCGCGTCCCGTACCGCCGAGCGCGGCCGATACTGGATGACGTTCGCCACCATCGCCGCGTTGATGCGACCGAAGCGGCGGAAGACGTATTGGATGACCTCCTCGCGACGATCGGACTCGATATCGACGTCGATGTCGGGGGTCCGTCGCGCTCGGGCGCGAGGAAGCGTTCGAAGAGCAGCCCGTGAGTGACGGCGTCGACGGCGGTCACCCCCAAGGCGAAGCACACGGCCGAGTTGGCTGCCGATCCGCGTCCCTGACACAGGATCCCCTGTTCGCGGCAGAAATTCACGATGTCATGCACGATGAGGAAGTAGCCGGGAAAGTCGAGCGCCTCGATGACGTTCATCTCGTGCGCGATCTGGGCCCATGCGCCGGAGACCCGCTCGGCCTCGGGAGGGCCGTAACGTTCGACGGCACCCCGTCGCACCAGGCTCGCGAAGCCACGACGCCTCGGTGTGCCCCTCAGGCACCGGGTACGGAGGCAAATGCGGGGCAACCAACTGGAGGTCGAAGGCACACTCGTCCGCCAGGGCCGCGGCCGTGGCCACCGCCTGGGGGTGCCTGCGGTGCCTCACCAGCATCTCCGCCGCGGATCGCAGGTGACCCGCGGCGCCTGCCGGGAGCCAGCCGTCCATCTCGTCGAGCGACGAGCGCGCCCGCACGGCAGCGACCGCGGCGGCGAGATCGGCATCGCGGGGTGACGCATAGTGCGCGTTCGTGGTGGCGACGAGCGGGAGATGGGCGTCGAAGGCAAGGTCCGCGAGCGCATCGGCGATCTCGGTATCGAAGGGGTCGCCCGTGTCGGAGATCTCTACGGCGACGTTGTCGCGACCGAACAGGCTCGCGAGCGTGTCGATCTCACGCCGCGCCGCCTCCACTCCTGCCCTGGTCACCGCACCGGTCAGGGCGCTTGCGCCCGGCACTCCGATGCCCGCGAGCGCACGGCGTACCGTGCCCTTGCGGCAGCCGGTCAGCACCAGGAACTCCCCTCCTCCGGTGGCAGCGAGGTCCTCGAGGGTGTAGCGGGCCAGCCCCTTCTCTCCGGTCGCCAGGTGCGCCATGCCGATCGCATGGGACAGCCGGCCGTAACCGTTGGCGCCGCGCGCGAGCACCAGCAGATGCGAGCCGCGAGGGTCGGGTTTGCCGGTGGGGGGTCGAGAACGGGAGGACCTCCTGGGGTTTCCGGCGCCGCCAGATGAAGTTCCGCGCCAAAAACGGTGGGCAGGTCGATGGCGCGGGCAGCGTTGGCGAAGCGCACCGCGCCGTACAGCCCATCATGGTCGGTGATGGCCAGGGCACTCAGCCCCAGTCTGCCCGCCTCAGCCGCCATCTCCTCGGGATGGCTCGCGCCATCAAGAAAGCCTGAACGCGCTGTGCGCGTGCAGTTCGGCGTAGCGCGGCTCAGTCATAGAGGGCCTCCAGCCACCATTGACCGCCGGAGAACGCCGCCAGCAGGGCCGGCCCGCCCTCCGTCCGCCGCAGGATCACCTGCAGGTAGGCACGCCGGGAGGCATCGGCGGCCCACCATCGCTCGGCGATGGGCCATGGCCCCGCCCACGCCTCGATGGGCTGCACCTCTGCCCAGGTGGGTTCGTCACCGACGTGACCTGCGGCGGGATGACGGCGAGCCGCGGCCGCCCTAGCGCGCCCAGGATCCGCCTGAAGCCTCACCCAGGTGGGCGGGGCGGAGAGCGCAAGCCTTCTGTCCACGACCACGGGGCTTCCTCCCGCGTCGAGGACCTGCATGGGTTCGGGCAGCGGAAGCACGGTGGCAGGCGCGGGGTCGGGAATGCGACCCGGCCACGGGTGCTCCACCTTGCGCGCGGGCGTGGTTTCCTGCCCCCACGGCGACGCCAGTACCCGGTCACGGGGAGAGCGTCCACCCTGTTCCCGCACCGCGAGCACCGCATCGGGGCCCAGGAGGGACTGCATCCTTTCCACGGTGCGCTGGGCACGCGAGTCCGCTCCGGAGACTCCTCCCCACAGGTAGGCCTGCTCGTCGCCGAGGGCGATGACGTCCTGCGCTGTGAGACTGAGCGAGGTCAGCGGTGCGGGCTCGGGACCATTCGCCGTGCCGGAGAGCCATCCCTCGAGTTGCCAGCGGACGCGATCCGTCATGTGACGCGCGAAGGCCCCCGCACGTGACCCCACGTCGGTGCGCCACACCCTTTCGAGAACGTCGCCTCGTTCGGTGCGGGCCGTGATCCTCACCCTCGCACAGCGCACCCCGGCGGCCAGCAGCGCCTCATCGAGGAGACGTGACGACTCCGCTGCCACGAGGGTGAGTTGCTCGATGCGCTGCGCAGGCTCCTCGAACTCGTACCCCACCTCGATGTCGTCCTCCGCGCGGCGCAGCACGGGAGGGCGGACATCGTGGCCGAGCCCGATGTGGTGGGCCCATCTCCCGACGGGGCCGAAGCGGGCCAGGACGTCTCCCACGGGAAGCGCCGTGAAGTGAGCGAGGGTGTCGATGCCAAGCCGACCGAGCACGCTCACCAGGTCCTCGACAGCCTCGCGCTGGCGCCGCTCCATGGCCGCGAGCGGGAGCACCGTGACGGGGGCGGTGGCGAGGAACTCGGCAGAGGCTCCCGTGGGGACCAGCACCGAGGCACGCGCCGCCAGAATGGCCGCGAGAAGCCCATCCGCGGCACCCACCGAGCACTCGTGCCCCGAGGCCTCGGCGACGGCGGTGACCAGTGCCTCGGCGAGCGCCTCCTCGGATCCGTGGAAGCGCGCGGCACCCTCGGCGGGAATCATGAGCAGGCCGGGCCTGGAGATCTCCACCCCGGCGACCACCTCCTCCGCTGCGGCGGCGACGGCCTCGAACTCTCGTGCGTCGCGTCCCTCGTCGTAGGGAAGGATCACCACTTCGGGGCAGGCTCGCTGCGCCTGCCGCTTGCCGTGGCCACGACGCACCCCTGCGGCACGCGCGGCAGCAGAGACGGCCACCATGCCGCGTCCGTGAAGGACGGCGGCGGGGGCATCCGCTCCCAGCCCTGCCTCGCGCATGGCGGCGGCAACCGGCCAGTCAGGCACCCACAGGACGGCCCTCCTGGTGGTGGTGACGGGCCCGCCTCGGGCATGGACGGGGGCGCTCATGCCACCTCCTCAGCGACACGGGCCGCCCCATGACGCAACCCGCTGGTGTCCGCATCGAGCACGATCCGTACCCGCCGCGTCGCTCCCTCACGCCGCGAGGTGACGGCGACGGTGAGGTCTCGCTCGCGCAGCCGCCCCTCCCCTGCGCCAAGACCACGCCAGGCGGAGTGTTCCACCACGAGGCGCAGGTGGGCTCCCGACCATGGCCCCGAGGCGATGACGACGGAGCCGCGTTCCCTGGCGCGGGACATCAGGCGTCTGCGGTCCGCATCGGACAACGCCAGCCGTGCCCCCAGCAGGGTGACGTCCATCCCGTCCACGCACGCGCCAGCCACCTCGACCACCTGAGTACCCGGGTGTGGGACCAGCACGAGCTTGGACAGGTCGAGGCCTCGCCTGGCGGCGGCCACCACTCCCACGGCGGGCATCCCCACGATCGCCGACCACGATCCCTCGTGAGACGCCCTCGCCGCGAGGGCCACCATGAGCGAGGTGGAGCCCTCGACCGAGACCACCGAACCGCGCGCCAAGCCCGCAGGGATCAGCGGGGACAGCACCTGCGCCAATGGCAAGCGCGGCTTCTCCCTCTCTCGCGGGTGGTCCCCACCCGGGATTCCACCCCCGCGAGGGCCCTGCGCGCAGCCGCCAACCGGTCGGCCTGGCTGCTGCCAGCCGCGCCATGTTGGGGCTTCAGCATGCGGGTCTCCCCTCCTCCTGCGGCGAGCCGCCAAGGCTCGTGTTCGAACATATGTTCGATTATCGCAGGAGGTGCCGACATCGTCCATCCGCCCTCGGAATGCAAGCGCTGTCAGCGCAGAATGTCCCCCATCGCCGAGGCGCTCGCCCCGCTCCACGCCACCTCTTGCACGCATCTGTGCAAGCGTATACATTCGTCGCCAACGCCCGTCCTGCAACGAAGGAGGCCCCCGTGGCGACCCAACCCACCACACGCATCGCCGCCACGCTCGCCGCGGCATCGGCCATCGCCATCACCGGCTGCGGAGCCCTGAGTAGCGCGACCGAACCCCGCGCCGAGCAGCCGCTGCGCCAGTCCCTGACGGGCGAACAGTTCTACTTCGTCATGGCGGACCGCTTCGCCGACGGCGACCCCGCCAACAACACCGGCGGCTACGGCGACGACCCCCTCGTCTCCGGCTACGATCCCACCGATGCAGGCTTCTACCAGGGCGGAGACCTCGCGGGGCTGCGAGACAACCTCGACTACATCGAGGGGCTGGGCACCACCGCGATCTGGCTCACGCCTTCGTTCACCAACAAGCCAGTCCAGGCTCGAGGACTCCTCCGCCGGCTACCACGGCTACTGGGTCACCGACTTCACCACGATCGACCCGCACCTGGGGACCAACGACGAGTTTGCGGAACTCGTCGACGCGGCGCACGACCGCGGCATGAAGGTGTTCCTCGACATCATCACCAACCACACCGCCGATGTCATCGGCTACGACGAGGAGACAGGGTCGCGTACGTCAGCAAGGACGATGCGCCATATCTGGACGCCGACGGGGTCGCCTTTGACGACCGGGATGTCGCCGGAACCGCGGACTTCCCCACTCTCGACGCGCAAACGTCCTTCCCCTACACGCCGCAGGCGAGGCCGGCGAGGAGAACGCCAAGACGCCCGCGTGGCTGAACGACCTCACGATGTATCACCACCGCGGCGACACCACCTTCGCGGGAGAGGATTCGCAATACGGCGACTTCTACGGACTCGACGACCTCTTCACGGAGAACCCCGCCGTGGTGGACGGCATGGTCGACATCTACTCGACGTGGATCGAGGACTTCGGGATTGACGGCTTCCGCATCGACACTATGAAGCACGTCGATGACGCGTTCTGGCAGCGATTCGGCCCCGAGGTGCTGGCCGCGGCCCATGTCGCAGGCAAGGACGAGTTCATGATGTTTGGCGAGGTGTTCGACACGTCGCGAGCAGTCACCTCGCACTACACCACCACCGCTTCCATGCAGGCGATCCTTGACTTCCCGTTCCAGGAGGCCGCGCGCGCCTATGCCTCGCAGTCCGGCTCGGCCGCGGCGCTCGCCGACTTTTTTGCGGCCGATGACTGGTACACCGATGCCGATTCGAACGCCTACCAACTGCCCACTTTCCTGGGCAATCACGACATGGGGCGCTTCGGCTCCTTCCTGGTCGCCGACAACCCCGGGGCAGCGGACGCCGAACTGGTGCAGCGAGACATCCTCGCGCACTCGCTCCTCATGCTCTCGCGCGGCAACCCCGTGATCTACTACGGCGACGAGCAGGGCTTCACCGGCGACGGCGGCGACAAGGAGGCTCGTCAGACGCTGTTCGCGTCCCAGGTGGAGGACTACCTCGCCGACGATCTCCTCGGCACCGACGCCACCCTCGCCACGGACTCCTACGACACGTCGCACCCGGTCTATGAGGCCGTCGCCGCGCTCGCCTCCCTGGTCGACGACCACCCGGCATTGCGCGATGGAGTCCACCAGACCCGCTTCGCGTCCGACGGCGCTGGCGTCTACGCCTTCAGCCGCATGGACGCCGATGACCAGCGCGAGTATGTGGTCGCGGTCAACAACGCGACGGAGGCCGTCACGGCGGAGATCCCGACGTGGGCCGCCAAGCGCCAATACAAGGCGATCCACGGCGCCACGGGTTCCGTGCGCACCGATGCAGACGCCACCCTCACGGTCACCGTGCCCGCCCTGAGCGCGGTCGTCTACGAGTCGGCGGGCCGCGTCTCTCCCGCCAAGGGCGCACCCGCGGTGACACTCACCGGCGCGGCACCGGCCGCAGAGGACCCCGGCCGCCTGCAGGTCACCGCCGAGGTCGACGGCGACGCCTATGCGGAGGTGACGTTCTGGGCACGCGTCGACGACGGCGCCTGGGAGCCTTCTCGGCACCGACGACAACGCGCCTTACCAGGTCTTTGACCCCACCGCTGACCTCGCTTCCGGCACCGAGGTGACGTACCAGGCGGTGGCGGCCAACGCGAAGGGCAAGACGTCAGCATCGGACCTCCTGACGGGCACCGTCGCCGCGCCAACGGTCAGTCTCACGCAGCCGCTGACCGGCGCGACCCTCGGCGACACGCCTGTGCTGGAGGCGACCGTGCTGCCGGTGCGTACCGACACCGAGGTCACGTTCGAGCGCAGGGTGTCAGGCGGCGACTGGGAGACGGTGGGCACCGACACGTCCGCGCCCGCATGGACGGTGCGGGACGATGCGTCCGGCTTCGCCCCCGGCACCGAGGTGCAGTATCGAGCCGTGGCGACCTCTGGCGGCACCACCGTGACATCGTCGATCATCCCGGCCGTCGCGGGCGCGGCGGCTCAACCGGCGGCGGTGTCTGTCCCCGGGTCCTTCAACGCGGCCGCGGGCTGCTCGCAGGACTGGCAGCCCGACTGCGACGCCGTCCAGATGACGCTCGACGAAGACGCGGCACTGTGGGTCCTCACGGTCGAACTCTCGGCGGGCTCCTACGAGTACAAGATCGCCATCGACGGCGCGTGGACCGAGAACTACGGGGACGCGGGCGTGCGCGACGGGGCCAACATCACGCTCGCGCTCGCCGAGGACTCTACGGTCACGTTCACCTACGATCACGCGACGCATCTGGTCGAGGCGTCCGTGACGCCTTGACGTGGGGCCGGGGTGTGCGTCCCGGCCCCCGCTGCGCAGCAACTAGCGCAGCGCCCACAGCGCGACGGCCGATGCGGCCGCGACGTTGAGTGAGTCGACGTCGCCCCTCATGGGGATGGTGACCACCGCATCGGCCGTCCGCTGAGCGGCCCGGGTGAGTCCGTCACCCTCCGCGCCCATCACCAGGGCGATACGTGCGTGGCCCGCGGCCGCGAACTCATCGAGCGTCACCGCATCGTCGGCGAGAGCGAGTGCCGCCACCACAAAACCCTCCTGCTGCAGGCGAGTGAGGGCCCCTGGCCACTGATCGACTCGCGTCCACGGCACCTGAAACACCGTGCCCATCGACACCTTGACGCTCCGGCGGTACAGCGGGTCGGCGCACGTGGGCGCGCAGACGATCGCGTCGGCGCCGATGCCGCCTGCCGAGCGGAAGATCGCTCCCACATTGGTGTGATCCACGATGCCTTCGAGGACGACCACGCGGCGCGCATCACGCACCAGGTCCGCCAGGGCCGGCAGCGCGGGCCGTTCCATCGCCGCCAGGGCGCCGCGATGCACCTGATAGCCGGTGACCTCCTCGAGCACGCTCTCGGGATGGACGAGGACGGGGGCGTCGATCCCCACAACCTCAAGCGCCCGCCTCGCGGACTCCTCCCACCGCGGACTGACCAGAATCGACCGAGGCCGGTGGCCCGCCGCGAGCGCCCGCTCGATCACCTTCGCGCCCTCCGCCATGTAGAGCCCCCGCTCGGGCTCGAGGCGGCGGCGCAGCGCCACATCGGTGAGGTCGCGATAGTCGTCGAGGAGATCCACCGGGCCATTCTCGCAGGAGCGGCGCCTGACCCCAGAAACACGAAGGTGCGCCAGCGCACACGGAGTGTCCACTGGCGCACCTGTCGTGCGCGAGGCGTGCCTACTGCTGGCCGCGCTCCGCGTCGGGGTCGAACGGGCGACCCGAACGGGTGCCTGCATCGGTGGCGTCGGAGGTCGCGTCCTCCACCTCCTGGCGCGCCTGACGCAGCGCCTCGGCGGGGTCCACGAGCGCCTGCGTCGCCTTCGACGCACGGTCCTGGCCACGCTGCGGATCGCGTTGCAGGGGCTCAACGCTCTCCTCCTGTCCAAAGGCCGCGGAGATCGACTTGAGCGCGCCCGTGAACTCGGTGGGAACGAACCACACCTTGTTCGAGTCGGTCTTGGCGATCTCGGGCAGCACCTGAAGGTACTGGTAGGCGAGCAGGCTTCGAGTCGGCGTCACCCTCGTGGATGGCGTCGAAGACCTGGAGAATCGCGCGGGCCTCACCCTCGGCCTTGAGGATGGCGGACTGTGCCTCACCCTCGGCCTTGAGGATGGCCGACTGCTTCTCGCCCTCCGCGGTGAGGATCTGCGACTGCTTCACGCCCTCCGCGGTGAGGATCGCGGCACGGCGGTCACGCTCGGCACGCATCTGCTTCTCCATCGAGTCCTTGACGGACACGGGCGGGTCGATGGCCTTGAGGCTCGACGCGGCCCACGCGGATACCCCACTTGCCGGTCGCCTCATCGAGGACGGAACGCAGGCGGCCATTGATCTGGTCACGGCTGGTCAGCGTCTGCTCGAGGTCCATCGTGCCGATGACGTTACGAATCGTGGTGACGGTGAGCCTGCTGCATACCGACGATGTAGTTGGCGATCTCGTAGACCGCTGCCCTGGCGTCCGTCACCTGGAAGTAGATGACGGTGTCGATCTCCACCACGAGGTTGTCGGACGTAATCACCGACTGCGGGGGAAGGACACGACCTGCTCGCGCATGTCGACGCGCTGACGCACCTTGTCCACGAAGGGCACCAGCAGGTGCATGCCTGCCTGCATGGTGCGGCTGTAGCGTCCGAGGCGCTCGACCACGCGGGTCTCGGCCTGCGGCACAATCTGGATCGCGCGAGCGATCGCAATGATCACGAACAGCGCGAATGTCGCCGCGAGCACGATGACGACGATCTGCGTAGGTGTCATGTCATTCCCCCTTCTCTGGCGCGACGATGGCCGTCGCACCCCTAATGGCCACGACGGTGACCTCGATTCCTTCGGCGATCGGCGGAGCGTCGTCCTCAGTCCTGGCGCTCCACACCTCCCCGCTGAGCCTTGACCCGGCCGCGGGTCTCGGTGACCTCGTCGAGTGTGCGCGCGATCGCGCCGATGAGGGCGACGGCATTGGTCTCGATGAGCTCGCCCTTGGCGCGCAACGACTTGAGCAGATAAGGCCTCAGCGTGAAAAGCAGGAGCGCCGCCACAAGGCAGGCGATGACGATGCTGAGCCACAGCGGGGCGCCCAAGAGCGCTGCGGCGCCGCCTGCGAGGGCACCTCCGGCGAGCATGGCGAACGTGAGATCGAGGGTGAAAACCTCGACGATACCGAGCGCCATAGCGCCGATGAACCACCACATTGAATCCATGCGGGACCACCTCCTGCGAGGCAACCTAGCAGGGGCCTCGTCGCGGCGGCATCGGCCGCGGGAATGACGAAGGGCGTCGGCCATCATGACGATGGCCAACGCCCTTCATCCGCACCCGCGTCGCTCAACCGTGGGGGACGGGAACAACGCGGGCGGGTCGGGATCAGTCGACGACGAGCGCGGGCGCGCCGTGCTCCGACTGCTTCGCCGCGAGCGTGTCGCGACGGTGGGCGCGCCAGGACCAGGCAATGGCCGCGACCCAGATGACGACGATCAGTGCGTAGACCGCGGTCTGCGCCGCGCCGGTCACCGGCAGGAGCTCTGCCCTGATGAGCGTGCGGGTGTTGGTGAGGATGATGAGTCCACCCACCGCGGCGCCGAGCAGACGCGGCGGCACGATGCGCACGAGCCACGCGGCGATCGGGGCCGCGAGGAGTCCACCCGCGAGCAGCGCGAGCACCCATCCTGCATCGATGCCTGCGGTGCCGATGCCGATGAGGAAGCCCAGCGACGCTGCGAGGGCCACCAAGAATTCGCTCGTGTCGATCGAGCCGATGACCTTGCGCGGCTCCATGCGGCCCGAGGCGAGCAGCGCCGGGGTACCCACGGGGCCCCAGCCGCCGCCTCCGGTCGCGTCGACGAATCCGGCCACGAGTCCGAGCGGTGCGAGGAATCGCTTGCCGAGGGGCGGCGGTCCGGTGCGGTGCGCACTCCCCAGATGGTGAAGCGCAGCAGGACGTACACGCCGAGCGACAGCAGCACGATGGCCATGATGGGGGCGGCGAGCTCGGTCGAGATATTCGACAGCACGGTGGCGCCGAGGAAGGCGCCCGCCGCGCCGGGGATGCCGACGCGCCTGACGACACGCCAATCAACGTTGCCGAGCTTCCAGTGCGCCGCGCCGCTGGCCAGGGTGGTGCCCACCTCGGCGAGGTGGACGGTGGCCGACGCCGCGACGGGGCTGATCCCCGCGGCGAGCAGGAGCGTCGTCGAGGTGACGCCATAGGCCATGCCGAGCGATCCGTCGACGAGTTGGGCGCCGAAGCCGATGAGCGCGAGGACGATGAGGGAACGCATGGCATCCTCCCGGGGTCAGGCGGCGCGCCAACGCCGACGGCGAGGGACACGCCGTATCCGGAACAATACCTACTTCCCTAGTAGGAAACAATACCTACTAGAAAGATGGGGAATCCGGGCTCTCCCACGCGCCGTCGTCGGAGAGCATCTCGCGCACCTCGGCCGGAAGCGTTCCCGCCGCCAGATCGGCCAACGTGACTGACTCCAGGACGCTGCGGACGTTGGCGCGCAGCGCGACCCACACGTGCAGGAGGCCCGCCGCCGCGCCCTGGTAATCGAGGCTCGGAGGGACGCTCCCCTCGCACGAAGACCAGCGGTCCGTCCACGGCGCGCACCACATCCGCTACCGACACCTCGGCGGCGTCGTGTGCGAGGCGGTAGCCGCCGCCGAGTCCGCGCTGGCTCACGACGAGTCCCGCGCTGCGCAGTGCCGTCAGAATCGCCTCAAGAAACTTACGCGGGATGTTCTGCGCCGTCGCGAGTTCCTCAGCGGTACGCGTCGCACCGGGCTCGGACGCGGCCAACTCTGCCGCCGCCCTGACGGCGTAATCGGCCTTCGCGGAAATCCTCATGCGCTCACGCGCGGCGTGCGGACCAGCGGCCGTCGCGCGCGTCGAGCGCCACAGGCATGCCATACGTGGTGCTGAGGTTGTCCGCCGTCAGGGTCTCCTCAAGCGGGCCCGCGGCGACAACCTGCCCCTCACGCAGCAGCAGCGCATGCGTGAAGCCCACGGGGATCTCCTCGACGTGGTGCGTCACCAGCACCATCGCGGGTGAACGCCTGTCCCCCGCCAACTCCGTCAGCGCGGAGAGCAACTCCTCGCGTCCGCCAAGGTCCAGCCCCGCCGCCGGTTCGTCCAGCAGCAACAACTCGGGGTCCGCCATCAACGCGCGTCCAATCTGGACGCGCTTGCGCTCCCCTCGGACAAGGTCCAGAAGCGACGCTCCGCGAAGCCCTGCATGCCGAAGGCGGCAAGCAGCGCCTCGGCGCGCTCCACGTCGACGCCCTCGTACTCCTCGCGCCAACGTCCGGTGACGCCGTGCGCTGCGGTCATGACCACGTTGAGGACCGTCTCGTCGGCAGGGAGCCTGTCCGCGAGCGCCGCGGAGGCGAGTCCTACGCGGATCCGCAACTCCTGGACGTCGGCGTGACCCAGGCGCAAACCCAGGACAGTTGCCTCGCCCTCGCTCGGGTGCATGCGCGCCGAGGCGATCGAGATGAGCGATGTCTTGCCCGCGCCGTTCGGGCCCAAGATGACCCAGCGGTCCGCGGAGTCGATGCTCCAGTCGATGGAGGACAGGATGGCGTTGTCGGAGCGACGCAGCCCCACGCCCTGGAAGCTCAGCACCTCGGTCATGATGTGGCCAGCCTAGTCCGTGAGTTCCCGGTAGAGGTCCAGGGTGCGCTCGCCGATGGTGTGCCACGAGAAGTGCTCGGCGGCTCGTGCCCTGCCCGCCTCGCCCCAGCGCTTCGCGCGGTCCAGGTCGGAGACGGCATCCGCGAGGGCACCGCCAAGTTCCGCGATGAACGCCTCGGGGTTCTTGGGGGTTCCTGTGCCGTCGGAGACCTGGTCGATCGGGACCAGAATGCCCGTCTCGCCGTCCACCACGACCTCGGGGATACCGCCCGTCGCCGTCGCGACCACGGGCAGGCCCACGGCCATCGCTTCAAGGTTCACGATGCCGAGCGGCTCGTACACGCTGGGGCACACAAAGGCGGTGCAGGCGTCGAGCACGGCCACGAGCCTCGGCTCGGGGCAGGTGCTTCTCGATCCAAATCACCCCGTCGCGCTTGGAGCGCAACTCGTCGACAAGGCCGGACACCTCGGCCATGATCTCCTTCGTGTCGGGCGCGCCCGCGCACAACACGATCTGCACCTCCGGCGGCAGTGACTCGACCGCCCGCAGGAAGTACGGCAGCCCCTTCTGGCGGGTAATGCGGCCCACAAAGACCAAGGCGGGGCGATCGCGGTCGATGCCCCAGTCGGCGACCACGGCATCGGCCGCCTGCCGCTCCTCGGGACTCGACGGCGCCGCCCAGGCGTCCACGTCGATGCCATTGTGAATCACTCGGACCTTCGCGGGATCCACGTTGGGGTACGAGCGCAGCACGTCCTGCCGCATCCCGCCGGACACGGCGATAATCGCGTCAGCGTTCTCGTAGGCGGTGCGCTCGATCCAGGACGAGACGCGATAGCCGCCACCCGCCTGCTCCGCCTTCCACGGACGCAGGGGCTCCAGCGAATGTGCGGAGATCACGTGAGGGATACCGTGCAGCCGCGCCGCAAGGTGGCCGGCGAGGTTGGCGTACCAGGTGTGGGAGTGCACCAGATCGGCGCCTTCGCAGTCCTTGGCCATCGGCAGGTTGTGGGCGATGACGTCGAGCGACGCGTCCCCCACGCCCCCGCCCAGCGGCTCATACCCATCCACGCCTTCCTCGTCGCGCGGGCCGTCGAAGGCACGCACCCGCACCTCGATGTGGTCGCGCAACACCGCCGCCAACTCGGTCACGTGGACGCCGGCGCCGCCGTAGATGTGGGGTGGGTACTCACGGGTCAGGATGTCTGCTCGCATACCACCCACGCTAGTGCTCTCCCCGGGCGTGTGACCTGTTCACTCGCCGGGCTACCCGCCTATGCTGGGCACATGCCAGCGCCGAAAGTTCTCGCCATCGTCCTGGCCGGAGGTGAGGGCAAGCGCCTGATGCCCCTCACCGCGGCCCGAGCAAAGCCCGCCGTCCCCTTCGGAGGGACGTACCGGCTGGTCGACTTCGCCTTGTCCAACCTGGTGAACTCGCGTTACCTGCACATCGTCGTGCTCACGCAGTACAAGTCGCACTCGATGGACCGTCACATCGCGCGCACCTGGCGCATGTCGCCCCTCCTGGGCAACTACGTGGCGCCCGTGCCAGCGCAGCAGCGGCGAGGCAAGCACTGGTACCTGGGCAGTGCCGATGCGATCTACCAGACCGTCAACATCATCGAGGATGAGAACCCTGACATCGTCGTGATCGTGGGCGCGGATCACGTGTATCGCATGGACTTCTCGCAGATGGTGGACAGCCACATCGCGTCGGGAGCGGACTTCACCGTGGCGGGCATCCGCCAGCCCATCGAGCCTCGCGGACCAGTTCGGAGTGATCGACACCGACAAGGAACGTCCCGGCTTCATCAAGGCCTTCCTCGAAAAGCCCACCGAGCCCGAGGGGCTGCCCGACTCTCCCCACGAGGTCCTGGCATCGATGGGCAACTACGTCGCATCCGTCGGTCCGCTCCTCGAGGCTCTCAAGGCCGATGCCGAGTCCGCGACCTCGAAGCACGACATGGGTGGCGACATCGTCCCCCACTTCGTCGAGCAGGGCACCTGCGGCTTCTACGACTTCGTCGACAATGACGTGCCTGGTTCCACCGACCGCGACCGCAACTACTGGCGTGACGTCGGGACGATGGATTCCTACTACGACGCGCACATGGACCTCATCGCCGTGCAGCCAGTCTTCAACGTCTACAACCACGAGTGGCCGTTGCATCAGGGCCTCATTACCGAGCCTCCCGCGAAGTTCATCCACTCCGAGGAGGGCAGGCTCGGTCACGCCGCCGATTCGATCGTCTCCCCTGGAGTGATCGTCTCGGGCGCGACGGTCACCGGTTCGGTGCTGTCTCCTGGCGTGCGCCTGCACTCGTGGTCGACGGTGTCGGACTCGGTGCTGCTCGACGACGTGGTAATCAACCGTCACGCTCAGGTGCACCGCGCCATCTTGGACAAGAACGTCATCATCGAGGAGGGCGCCCGCGTCGGCATCGACCGCGTGAGCGACCTGGAGCGTGGGTTCACGGTGACGGAGTCCGGCATCACGGTGGTGCCGAAGGGCACGGTTGTCACCGCATGAGCGCACGCCTCATCGTCCTCGATGTCGATTCCACGCTGATCACGTCTGAGGTCATCGAACTCATCGCCGCACGCGCGGGCACTCAGGAGGAGGTCGCGCGCGTCACGGAGTCCGCGATGCGCGGCGAGATCGATTTTGGCGAGTCGCTGCGCCAGCGCGTCGCCACCCTCGCCGGTGTCGACGAGTCGGTCTTTACCGAGGTTCTTGCGGAAGTCCGCTTCACCCCCGGCGCCGAGGAACTCATCTCGACGCTCCAGGGTGAGGGTTGGACGGCGGCGCTGGTGTCCGGAGGCTTCGAGGAGGTCGTCGCGCCGCTCGCGGCACGCATCGGCATCTCGTGGTTCCGCGCGAACCGCCTTGAGGTGGCCGATGGCCGCCTCACCGGCCGCACGGTGGGTCCCGTCATTGACCGCGCCGCCAAGGCGGAGGCCCTGCGTGAATATGCGGCCCAGTTGGGGATCTCCCCGCCGATTGTGTGGCCGTTGGCGATGGCGCGAACGACCTCGACATGATGGCTGCCGCGGGCCTTGGCGTCGCGTTCAACGCCAAGCCGGTCGTCCAGGCTCAGGCCGATGTCGCGGTGAACTCCCCGAGTCTCGCAGACGTCCTCGACGTCATCGAGCGGTAAGCGGAGAACCTAGACAGCCTCCATGGGCGGCACTCCCCTGTCCGCCACCGTGAATGCGGGCTTGCCGTCGAGCGACGTGGTGTTTTTGCGCTCCCAATAGTCGCGCAGTCCCGCCTCGCCCTTTCCGCGCGCCCAACGGTCGAGTTGCTGACGGTCGGACTCGTACGTCAGCAGGGGCACGGCCATGCCGCACGAGTCGGAGATGCGTTGCGCGGTCACCACGACCACGGAACGCGCCCCCACCTTGGGCGGGAACTGCGCCGCCCAGTGTTTCCACTCGGGGTCGGCACGGGTCACGATGCGCGCGGTGCCGTGCACTCGCACGATCATCGGCGGTCCCTCGAACGCGCACCACATGACGGTGATCCGTCGGCTGGCACGCACATGCGCGATCGTCTCCGCCGTCGACCCCGTGAGGTCAAGGTAGGCGAGGGTGTGCGCGTCGATGACGCGCAACATCCCATCGCCCCCTTGGGTGAGAGGTTGACCAAGCCGTCGACGTCCGCCGTGGCGACGAAGAACATCGGCTGACGCGCGATGAAGTCTCCGATGAACCCGTCGAGACTCGCGTGCTCGGTCGACATCTTCGCTCAGACGTCGCGGCCGGAGACCACCATCGTCAGCACCGCCGAGTTCGACGCCAGGTCGGCCCACGAACCCTCGAAGGTCAGCACGGCGGCCGTCGCGGTGCGCAGGCCATGCGCGATGAACTTCAGGGCGGGCGTGTCCGAGCCCGTTCCTGCCAGATACGCGGCCGCAGCCGAGGACGTGGGCTCGTGTCCCACCATCACAGCGGTCTCCACGTCCTCGAGCCTCACGCGCGACCTCGAGCAGGCCGTCGACGTCCGTCTCGTACAGTGCGTCGACGATGCGCGTCTCACACTCGGGCAGCGCCGCGGACATGAGCCTTCCACGTCTGCTGAGTGCGCACCGAGGGCGACACGAGCGCGACGGCGGGCGCGAGCCCGGCGGCGGCCATCTCCTGGCCGAGCTTGGTCGAGGCCTGACGGCCGATCAGGCTCGAGAGTGCGGTCCGCGTCGTTGCCGAGGGTCGAGGGAGCCTCGGCCTTGGCGTGGCGGGCGATGATGAGCGTAGGCATGTCACTGTCCCATCGCGTGGACGCCACCGTCCACGTGGATCATCTCGCCCGTGGTGGCCGGGAACCAGTCGGACAGCAGCGCGGTCACGGTACGGGCCGTCGGCTCGGTCGCGGACGAGTCCCAACCGAGCGGGGCACGGTCCGCCCACACGCCTTCCATCTGCTCGAAGCCGGGGATGTGCTTGGCGGCAGTGGTCTTGATAGGGCCAGCGGACACCAGGTTGGCACGGATGCCGTGCTGGCCAAGGTCGCGGGCGAGGTAGCGGTTGACGGCCTCCATGGCGGCCTTCGCGACGCCCATCCAGTCGTACACGGGCCAGGCGAAGCGGCCGTCGAACGTGAGGCCCACAATCGACGAGCCCTTCGCCATGAGCGGCAGGGCGGCCTGCGCCAGCGCCTTCAGCGAGTACGACGAGATGTGCACGGCGGTCGAGACGTCATCCCACTCGCCGGACATGAAGTTGCCGCCCATGACGGACTGCGGGGCGAAGCCGATCGAGTGCACCACACCGTCCAGATGGGGCACGTGCTCACGCACCTTGTCCGCGAGCGCGGCGAGGTGCTCCGGGTCGGTGACGTCGGCTCCACGACCTGAGCCTCGACGGGGAGGCGGCGACCCATCGCCTGGGTGATCTTGAGGGAACGCCCGACGCCGGTCAGCACGACCGTGGCGCCCTGCTCCTGGCAGAGGCGGGCGACCTCGAAGGCGATCGAGCCCTCGGTCAGCACCCCCGTCACCAGGATGTTCTTGCCATCAAGCATTCCCATGAAGTCTCTCCTTGTCGAAACGAGCCTAGCGCCGTCGGCGCGACCAGGCCCGAGCCTAACGGCACGGCGTCGCTAACCCAGTAGATTGTCGCCCGGCGCGTGCGATCCACGCGCGGTCACCAGTTGAGGAGAAGCACGATGGCATTGATGAGCCTGGACACTGCACGGCGACGGTCGCACTATTGCGGCCGATGCGGTGGTGAAGCCCAAGGAGCGGCTCACCTGGCCGCGCACGATCGGCCTGGGCGCTCAGCACGTCCTCGCGATGTTTGGCTCGACGTTCGTGGTGCCGCTGCTGACCGGCTTCCCGCCGAGCACCACGATCTTCTTCTCGGCCATCGGCACCATCCTGTTCCTCATCATCACCGGCAACCGCCTGCCCTCCTACGTGGGTTCGTCGTTCGCGTTCATCGCGCCCATTACGGCGGCCGTCGCCTCCGGCGGCGAGGGTGCTGCACTCGGCGGCCTCGTGGCCACGGGCCTCCTTCTGGCGGTCGTGGGCGTCGTGGTCCACGTGGCGGGCACCCGGTGGATCGAGGTGACGATGCCACCCGTCGTCACCGGTTCCATCGTCATGCTGATCGGGCTCAACCTCGCCCCCGCGGCGTGGGGCATGGTGCAGGAGTCGATGGGCACCGCACTCGTGTCCGCGCTCGCAGTCGTGATCATCACCGTGCTGTTCCGCGGCATCCTCGGCCGCCTCTCGATCCTGCTGGGCACCGTGGTGGGCTGCATCGTCGCGGCGTTCAACGGCGAGTACGACCTCACCGACTTCCACGACGCCGCGTGGTTTGGCCTCCCCGACTTCGCGACCCCCACCTTCGACGCCTCGGTCATGCTCATGTTCCTGCCGGTGATCTTTGTGCTGATCGCCGAGAACATCGGCCACGTGAAGTCCGTGTCCGCGATGACGGGCGAGGACCTTGACCCCATCACCGGCCGCGCGCTGCTGGCCGACGGCGTCGCCACCACAGTCGCGGGCCTCGGCGGCGGCTCGGGCACCACGACCTACGCGGAGAACATCGGCGTCATGGCTGCGACCCGCGTCTACTCGACCGCGGCGTACTGGTGCGCGGGTATCTTCGCCCTGCTGCTGAGCCTGTCGCCCAAGATTGGCGAGGCTCATCGCGGCCACCCCGGCGGGCGTCCTCGGCGGCCTGTCGACCGTGCTGTTCGGCATGATCGCCGTCCTCGGTGCCCGCATCTGGGGCCAGGGCAAGGTCGACTTCGGCAACCCGGTGAACCTCATCCCCGCGGGTGTGGCGCTCGTCATGGGAGCCGCCAATTACACGTGGCAGGTGGGCGAACTGAAGTTCGAGGGCATCATCCTCGGCACCGCCGCCGCGCTCATCACGTACCACCTGATGGCCATCATCACGCGCTGGCGTGACGCCGCCAACCCCGTCGCCTCGCCGGCGTACCAGGGTGGCGACGACGATCCCGCGCCGCAGGCGTAGCCACGCTTCACACGACGAGGGCCCCCGGCAATGCGCCGAGGGCCCTCGTCGTTTCCGCTGTGGTCTAGTGACCCATCCCGAGGCCGCCGTCGACCGGCAGCACGGCGCCCGAGACGTAGCCTGCGGCATCGGAGGCGAGGTAGACCGCGGCGGCGGCCACCTCATCGGCCGCCCCGAAACGCTTGGCGGGGATAGTGGCCTCGTACTGCTTCTTCACATCCTCGGGGAGTTCGTCCGTCATGTCCGTGGTGATGAATCCCGGGGCGATCACGTTGGCGGTGATGCCGCGCGAACCCACCTCTCGGGTGATGGAGCGCGCCATACCCACCAGCGCCGACTTCGAGGCCGAGTAGTTCACCTGGCCGGGGTTGCCCATGAGGCCCACCACGGAGCCCACGAGAATGATGCGACCAAAGCGCTGGCGCAGCATGGAGTTCGTGGCGCGGCGCACGCAGCGGAACGTACCCGCGAGGTTGACGTCGAGGACGGTCTCGAAGTCCTCATCGGACATGCGCATCAGCAGGCCGTCCTTGGTGATGCCCGCGTTGGCCACCAGGATCTCCACGCGGCCGTGCTCGGCCTCGAGCGCGTCGAACGCAGCGTTCACGGCGTCGGTGTCGGTGATGTCCGCGAGCGCGCTGTGAACGCCCTCAGGCAGGTCACCGCTGCGGTGAATCGAACTGACGGTGTAGCCGGCGTCGACGAACGCCGCGGCGATAGAGCGGCCGATGCCGCGGTTGGCTCCGGTGACGAGGACGTGTCGAGTCATGGGTGCCACGGTAGTGGAACGGCGCGGACCGCACGGCCGCGGCTCGCGACTAGCATCGAAGGGTGCCCCGACGCCTCACCTTCACCCGCATCGCGGTCACGATGCTCATCGCCCTCACGGTGAGCGCGGTGGCCATCGAGTTGGGGTTCTGGCAGTTTCACCGGCATCAGGACAAGGCGGCCGCGGTGGCCGCGTTCGAGGCAGCCGAGGGTCGAGCGGCGGAGCCTCTCGCCACGGTCATTCCCCCCGACGCCACCTCGCTGCCCGACGATGCCGAATGGCGCCTCGTCACGGTCACGGGCACCTTCGAGACGGGCACCGCGACGGTGCTGCGCGGGCGCCCCATCGATTCCACCGCCGCGTGGCAGTACCTCGCCTGGCTCGACACCGACGACGGTCGGTCCGTGCTCGTCTCGGTGGGATGGATCCCCCAGCCGGGCCCAAACGAGGACCCCGCGGTCCCGGAGTATCCGGCGGGCGAGGTCACGGTCACGGGCGTGGTGCGCGCGTGGGAAGAGGACGACGGCAAGTCGGCCACCGACTCGGCGACCCGCATCACGCCGTCGCAGCTCGACTCCCCGCGGGCCAGGAGGTACCCGGGTACCTCATGATCCGCGAGATCTGCGACGGCGCTCAGTGCTCCCCCACGGTCGTGGGCGAGCAGGTGCCGCTGCCCGAGGTGTCGCTCGGACCCCACTTCGCCTACGCCGTGCAGTGGTGGGTGTTCGCCGCGCTCGCCCCCACCGGGGCGATCTTGCTGCTGCGTCGCGACGCACAGATGGCGCGCGAGGAGGACGAGCCGGCACCCGCATCGGCCATCAAGGAGCCGCGCAAGCGACGTCGCGCCGAGCCCTCAGACGAGGAGATTGAGGACGCCCTCTAGCCGGTCACGTGGATCCGTGTGGTTCTTTTACCGCCTGAGGCGAGTCACATGGATCCATGTGACGGTTTAGGCGAGGGTGATGAGGTCCCGGTAGGAGTCGTTCCAGAGGTCCTCGTCGGCGTCGGGAAGCAGGAGGACCCGCTCGGGCTCGAGGGCGTCGACAGCACCCTCGTCGTGGGTGACGAGGACGACGGCACCTTCGTACGTCCTGAGCGCGCCAAGGATCTCCGCGCGCGACGCCGGGTCGAGGTTGTTGGTCGGCTCGTCGAGCAGCAGCACGTTGGCCTGGCTCACCACGAGTGTCGCCAACGCGAGGCGCGTCTTCTCTCCACCCGACAGGACCCGCGTGGGCTTGTCAGCGTCGTCGCCGGAGAACAGGAACGAACCGAGCACCTTGCGCACCTCGGTGTCGCCGAGGTCCGGCGCCGCGTGGCGCATGTTCTCCGCCACGGTCGCGTCCATGTCGAGCGTGTCGTGCTCCTGCGCGTAGTAGCCGAGCCTTGAGGCCGTGCCCGGCCTCCACCTCGCCGGTGTCCGGGGCCTCGATGCCGGACAGCAGGCTTCAGCAGCGTGGTCTTGCCGGCACCGTTGAAGCCGAGGATCACCACCCGGGAGCCGCGGTCGATGGCGAGGTCCACATCCATGAACACCTCGAGGGAGCCGTAGGCTCTTTGACAGCCCGTGGCCGCGAAGCGGGTCTTGCCGCACGGGGCGGGCGTCGGGAAGCGCAGCGAGGCGACCTTGTCCGAGGCCCGCTCCCCCTCCGTGCCCTCGAGCAGGCTTCTCCGCGCGCTTGAGCATCTGCTGGGCGGCCACGGCCTTCGACGCCTTGGCGCGCATCTTCTCCGCCTGGGCCACGAGAGCGCCCGCCTTCTTCTCGGCGATGCGACGCTCGGTGTGGCGGCGCTTCTCGTCGTCCTCGCGCTGACGCAGGTACAGGTCCCAGCCCATCGCGTACTGGTCGAGCCTGGCCGCGGTTGGCGTCCAGGTAGAACACCTTCGTCACGACGGTGCGCACCAGGTCGACGTCGTGGGAGATGACGATGAGCCCACCCGAGTACTGACGCAGGAACTCGCGCAGCCACACGATCGAGTCGGCGTCAAGGTGGTTGGTGGGCTCGTCGAGCAGGAGGGTCTCGGCGTCCGAGAAGAGGATGCGGGCGAGGCTCCACGCGGCGGCGCTGGCCACCCGAGAGCGTGTGGAGCGGCTGGGCGAGGATACGGTCGTCCAGGCCAAGGTTCGAGGCGATGCGGTGCGCCTCGGACTCCGCGGCATAGCCTCCCGCGGCCCGGAAGCGCTCCTCGAGCGCGGGATACCTGTCCATGGCCTTGGCGGCGGCCTTCTCGTCCGCGCCGCCCATGTCCTCCTCCGCCTGGCGCATCTTCGCGACGATGGTGGCGAGGTCACGAGCCGCGAGCACGCGGTCCATGGCGATCTGGTTGAGGTCTCCCGAGCGGGGGTCCTGCGGCAGGTAGCCCACCGTGCCCTTGTGCGTCACCGTGCCGCCCGAGGGTTGCCCCTCGCCCGCGAGGATGCGGGTCATCGTGGTCTTGCCAGCACCGTTACGGCCCACGAGGCCGATGCGTTCGCCGGCGTTCACGTGGAACGACGTGGGATGGAGGAGAACGCGCGCGCCGATGCGCATCTCAAGATTCTGTACGGCGATCACGACGCGTCAGGCCTCCAGACCAGAAAAACTGTGGGATCTCTACAAGAAACGTGCGCCCCACCCCGCATCCATACCTATCGGGCGATTGGCGTGGGTAGCGTGAGCGCCGAACCATTATCCAGCAAGGAGAGCCATGTCCCCACGTGAGACCCTGTCCGGCCAGAACATCGCCCTCATCGCGGTGTTCGCGGCGTTCATCGCGGCATCGACGCTCGTCCCCGAGGTCACGCTCGCCTTCGGTGTCCCGTTCTCGCTCCAGACGCTCGCCGTCGTCGTCGCGGGCCTGTGTCTGGGACCGTGGCGCGGCATGGCCTCCGTCACGCTCTACATCCTGGTCGGGTTCGCAGGGGCGCCCATCTTCGCGAACATGTCCGCGGGCATCGCGGTGCTTGCCGGCCCCACCGGCGGCTTCCTGGTGTCCTTCATCCCGGCGGCGGGAATCACCGGCGCCATCGCGGTCGCGTTCCGGCGCCGAGGCCGCCTCACCTACGCCACCCTCGCGATCGCGGGCCTTGCCTCGATCCCCGTGGTCTACGCCATCGGCCTGCCGTGGTTGTCCGTCCGCACCGGCTTGAGCCTGGCCGATGCCACCGTCGCGATGGCGCCTTTCATGGTCGGAGACGTGCTCAAGGTCGCGATCGCGGCAGGAATCGCCGCCGTGGTGCACCGGGCCTACCCCCGCCTTCTGGGAGCCGCGCGACCCGTGGCATCGGCCGCGAGTGAGGGCAAGGCGCCCGCGACCGCATAGCCTTGACCCCATGATCGAGTTCAAGGACGCGGGAGTCACCGCACCCGACACGGGTGTGACGATCCTGAAGCCCACCTCGCTGACCCTCACCGAACGGCGCGTGTCCGTTATCGGAGCCAACGGTGGCGGAAAATCAACCCTGGTACGGCTCATCAACGGGTTGATCCCCGCCACCACCGGCTCCGTGGAGGTCGACGGCCTCGACGTGGCGCGCAAGGGCCCCGAAGTCCGCCGCAAGGTGGGCTTCCTCTTCACGGATCCCTCCGCGCAGGCTCATCATGCCGACGGCCATCGAGGACGTCATGCTGTCGCTTCGACGCACCATCAAGGACCGGGACGAGCGCACCCGCGCCGCACTCGACGCCCTCGAAGAGATGGGTCTTGGTAACCGCGCAGACGTGGCGGTGGGGTCGCTGTCTGGCGGACAGCGCCGGCTCCTCGCCCTCGCAGGCGTCCTGGCCGTCACACCGTCCATCCTCGTGGCGGACGAACCGACGACCCTGTTGGATCTGCGCTGGCGTGCGCATGTCGGTGCGCTGCTGCGGTCGCTGCCCGTGCAACTGATCGAGGTGACTCACGACCTGGACTCGGCGGCACGCGCCGAGCGCACCATCGTCATCGACGACGGCGCGGTCGCCTTCGACGGCAACCCGGTCGAGGCCGTGGCGTTCTATCGCGACCTGATGTTCGGGCGCACCACCCGGAGCCCCGCGTCGTGATTGCCCCCACCGGGCTCTTCAGGGCCCGCCAGACTCCCCTGCACCACGCGCCCGCGTGGCTCAAGGTGAGCCTGCTGCTGATCACCACCGTGGCGGTGATCATGCTCGACGACCCCGTGAGCCTCGCTGGGCATCATGGCGGCGTGTCTGCTGCTCCTGGTCTCCACTCAACCGCCCGCGCGCACCACTGCAGTCGCCATGGCAGGCACGCTGGTGGTCGCCGCGCTCACCTCTGCGATTCACGTGTGGCGAGGCGACTGGTCCCGCGCTATCGACGTCAGCGCGGACCTCATCGCGGTCGTGGCGCTGGCCCTCGCCATCGCGGCGTCGACATCGATGACCGCGATGCTCGACCTCGTCTCATCGCTTGCCCGCCCCATCCGCGCCGTCCTGCCGCCCGAGACCCTCGGCCTGATGTTCGCGCTCCTGCTACGCGCCCTGCCCGAGGTCGCCGAGATCTACCTCGAGTCGCGTCAGGCCGCGCGGGCGCGTGGGTTCGACCGCAATCTGCGAGCCCTGCTCTACCCGACCACCACCCGGACGGTCGGCTTCGCACTTGACCTCGGACAGGCGATTCACGCCCGCGGCATCGGAGAAGAGGGCGACCAGGTCGAATCGGGGCGCCGGCGCGAGCGTCGCTCGCGCCGCTCGGTGGCCGCTCAGCACAGCATCGCCCCCGAGGTAGCGCCGCCATCGGAGGCGCCCACCGCGCGTCCGTCACGGGCAAAGACTCCCCCAGCGCGACCGCACACGTCCCCCAGCACGGACGCCTCGAAGCCTGTCGAGTGACGATGCCTTCGACATCCTCACTCGCCGCTCCGACCGGAAGCGCTGACCGCTCCCCTCCGAACGCCGTGGCCTACTCTGACACCAGGCACGATGCGCTGGCGAGGGGGTTGGCATGACCGAGTCCGCCGCTGCCCCCACCCGCCGGCTTGGCTTGCCGATGTTGATCGCGATGGTCATCGGCTCGATGGTGGGCGCCGGAGTCTTTTCCCTCCCGTCCACGTTTGCCGAGGCGACTGGCGTGTACGGCGCCCTCATCGCGTGGACGCTCGCAGGCGGCGGCATGTTGCTCATGGCCATCGTGTTCCAACGGCTCTCTCGCGAGCGTCCCGACCTCGACGCAGGTATCTTCGCGTACGCCAAGGCGGGCTTTGGCCCCTACGTCGGGTTCTTCTCGGCGTTCGGCTACTGGGCCGGGGCCTGCATCGCCAACGTCACCTACTGGGTGCTGATCTGCTCGACGCTCGGAGCGGTCATCCCGGCACTCGGCGAGGGCGACACCCTCGCCGCCGTCGTGGTCGGCTCTGCGGGAATCTGGGTCTTCCATGCCGTCATCGCGCGCGGTATCGATACGGCCGCCATCATCAACACCATCACCACCATCGCCAAACTCATCCCCTGGCGCTGTTCATCGTCGTGGTCGCATTCGCTGGCTTCTCGTGGGAGACCTTCGTCGACAACCTGTGGGGCTCGCCTACCCACACCGCGGGTGACCTCGCCGAGCAGGTGCGCGCGACGATGCTCGTGACCGTGTTCGTCTTCCTTGGCGTGGAAGGCGCCAACGTCTTCTCGCGGTATGCGCGGCGACGCGAGGACGTGGGGCGCGCCACGGTGACCGGCTTCCTCACCGTGCTCGCGCTGTTTGTGGTGATCACCATGCTGTCCTACGGTGTGCTGCCCCGCGAGGAGCTCGCCTCGCTGCGCCAGCCCTCAGCCGCAGGCGTGATCGAGGCCGCGGTGGGTTCCTGGGGCGCGTGGATGGTCGGCATCGGGCTGCTGATCTCGGTCCTCGGCGCCTACCTGGCCTGGACGCTTCTGGGGGCCGAGGTCCTCTTCGCCGCCGCCAGCGGCGACGACGCGCCCCGCGCTCTCGCGACGCTGAGCCCCCGCGGCGTGCCGCTGCGCGCGCTGACCGCGACCTCATTGCTCAGCCAGGTCTTCCTGGTCATCGCGCACTTTTCGCGCAGCGCCTCCGACTTCTCGCTGGAGGCTCACGAGTGCCGTGACGATCCTGCCGTATTTGCTCACGGCGGCGTTCGCGCTGAAGCTCACGCTCGGCGGCACCCGGCGCTCGGGGGCGCTCGCTCTCACAGCCTGCGCCTTCGCGTACACCTGCTACCTCGTCTACGCGATGGGCCTGCAGTACGTCCTGATCGCACTCGTCGTGTACGCACCCGCGACACTGATGTATTGGCGGGCCCGCCGTGAGCGCGGCCTGCGGCTGTTCACCCACGCGGAAGCGGCATTGTGCGTGGCGGTGACGGTGGGCGCGCTCATCGGCCTTGTTGCCCTTGCCAGCGGCCGCATCTCCTTCTACCTGGTCAGGCGTCCACCATCTCGGCCAGTGCGGTGGTGGTCGCCCAGTTGCGGATCGTCATCTGCGCGTAGAAAGGCGTCTTCATGATGGAGTTCATGCGGCTCTTGGTGCGCTCGGCGCTGAGCCGTCGGAAGTACACGGCACCGTCGCCCGCCCACGCCTCATCGACGCCCTCGCGCAAGCGAAACGCTCCCAGCGCCGCGCTCGCGTCGACACCGGAGCGCAAGAAGGCGACGTCGCGGTGAAACACGCTGGGATCGACGGAGAAGCCGTCGGGTGCGGCCTCCACGATACTCCTCAGCATCGGCGCTGTGAGCACCACCACGACCGTCGTGACGTCGAACTCCTGCGCCAGCACCTCCTCAACGAGCGCGGTGACGGCGCTGACGTCCAGGTGCGGCGCATCGAGGATGACGTTGCCCGACTGGATGTAGGTACGCGAAGGCGCGCCGCGCGAGGACAGTTCCTCGCGCAGGCGCGCCATCGGGACCGGGTTACGTCCGCCGACGTTGATGCCGCGGATCAGCGCGACATGCGTCGCACCGGCCATGTCAGACGTTGAAGCCGAGAGCGCGCAGCCTGCTCGCGTCCGTCGTCCGTGATCTTGTCAGGGCCCCACGGCGGCATCCACACCCAGTTGATGCGGAACCCGTCGACGATGCCGTCGAGGACCTGGCCGGCCTGGTCCTCGAGGACGTCGGTCAGCGGGCACGCCGCCGAGGTGAGGGTCATGTCGATGACGGCGTGCTGGTTCTCATCCAGCGACACGCCGTACACGAGGCCAAGGTCGACCACATTGATCCCGAGCTCGGGGTCGATGACGTCGCGCAGCGCCTCCTCGACATCCGCGGCATTCGCGGGGGTCTTGGTGTCAGTCATGCCTGATCCTTTCGTGCATGGATGAGGGCGTCCTTGAACGCCGACCACCCCAGCATGGCGCACTTGATGCGCGCCGGGTACTTTCCCACTCCGACAAAGGCGGTTGCGTCGCCCAGGAGGTCCTCGCGCTCATCATCCAGGGGCTCGCCCTTGGCATGCATGAGGGCCCGGAACGCCTCCATGGTCTCCTCGGCCTGGTCGAGGCTCTGGCCCTCCACGAGGTCCGTCAGCACCGACACGGAGGCCTGGGAGATGGAGCATCCCTGTCCCTCCCACGACACGGAGCCCACCGTCGTTCCGTCGAGACCCACGCGAAGCGTGATCTCGTCGCCACAGGTGGTGTTGATCTGGTGGGACTCGCCGATCTGGATGAGTCCCGGGTCCTTCAGGCCACGCCCGTGCGCTTCACGCGCATGGTCCATGATGACCTGCTGGTACATCTGTTCGAGGCTGCTCATACGCGCACTCCGAAGAAGGCAGGGACGTCCGCGAGGGCCTCGAGAAAGGCGCGCGCGTCGTCGGTGGTGGTGTAGACGTGGGCGCTGGCTCGAGTGGAGCCGGTCACGCCCAGGCGCCGATGCAGGGGCTGGGCACAGTGGTGTCCCACCCGCACCGCAATGCCGCGGTCGTCCAGGAGCCTGGCCCACATCATGGGGGTGCACTCCGTCCACGACGACGGCCGCGAGGCCGATGACGTCGCGGTCCTCGGTGCTTCCCACGGGGCCCAACAGGCGCACGCCGGGGATCTCGGACACGCCCTCGCGCAGCAGGTGGCCGATCTCGCGCTCATGCGCCTCGACTCGCTCCATGCCGAGTTCCATGAGGTAGTTCGCCGCGGCGCCCATGCCGACGGCCTGCGCGACGGGCTGGGTGCCCGCCTCGAAGCGCGTCGGAGCCGGATGCCACGCCGTCGACTCCATCGAGACGATGGTGACCGCTCCCCCGCCGAACACCGACGGTGGCAGCACATCGAGCAATTCCTTGCGGCCATACAGGGCGCCGATGCCGGTGGGGCCCAGCATCTTGTGCCCGCTGAACGCCGCGAAGTCGACGTCGAGGTCCTTCACATCCACCGGCAGGTGGGGAACGGACTGGCAGGCATCGAGCACCGTCAGCGCTCCCACCGCCTTGGCCCGCGCCACGAGCGTCGCGACGGGCGAGATCACGCCTGTCACGTTGGAGACGTGCGTGAACGCCAGCACCTTGGTCCGCTCATTGACGAGCGCGTCGAGGTCGTCGAGCACCAAGCGCCCGAGGTCATCGAGCGGAATCCACCGGAGGGTGGCGCCGGTGCGGATCGCGAGTTGCTGCCACGGCACCAGGTTCGCGTGGTGCTCGGTCTCGGTGACGCAGATTTCGTCACCGGGGCCGATGCGGAAGCGCGCCGCCTCGTCGCCACCGATGCCGCTCGTCGCGTTGCCGATGCCCGACGCGACCAGGTTGATCGCGGCGGTGGCGTTTTCGGTCCACACGATCTCGTCGTGCGAGGCGCCCACGAGGGTCGCGACGGAGGCGCGGGCGGACTCGAAGAGTCCGGTGGCCTCCTCCGCGAGCAGGTGGGCGCCGCGCGCGACGGCACCGTTGTGACGCTCCTCGAAGTCCCTCACCGCATCGAGTACGGCGGTGGGCCTCTGGGAGGTGGCGCCGGAGTCGAGGTACACGAGGTCCTTCCCGTTCCTGACCGTGCGGGTCAGGAGCGGGAAGTCCGCGCGCAGATCGGGAAGGTGCATCGTGGATTCCTTACGCGGAAGCCAGGAAGCGGTCGTAGCCCTCGGCCTCGAGGCGGTCGGCGAGCCTCGCGGCCGCCCTGCTCGGCGATCTGACCGTTCACGAAGACGTGAACGAAGTCGGGCTGGATGTACTTGAGGATGCGCGTGTAGTGGGTGATGAGCATGATGCCAAGACCCGTGTTGTCCTTCACGCGGTTTACGCCCTCGGAGACGATGCGCAGCGCGTCGACGTCGAGACCGGAGTCGGTCTCGTCGAGCACGGCGATCTTCGGAGCGAGGAGTTCCATCTGGAGGATCTCGTGGCGCTTCTTCTCGCCACCCGAGAAGCCCTCGTTGACGTTGCGCTCGGCGAACGATGAGTCCATGCGCAGGTCATCCATCGACTTCTTGACGTCCTTGACCCACGTGCGGAGCCTGGGGGCCTCGCCATCGATCGCGGTCTTGGCGGTGCGCAGGAAGTTCGACACCGACACGCCGGGGACCTCGACGGGGTACTGCATGGCGAGGAACATGCCCGCCTTGGCGCGCTCGTCGACGCTCATCGCGAGGACATCCTCGCCGTCGAGCGTGACCGAGCCCTCGGTGATCTCGTACTTGGGGTGGCCCGCAAGCGAGTAGGCCAGGGTCGACTTGCCGGAGCCGTTGGGGCCCATGATGGCGTGCGTCTCGCCGGAGTTGATGGTGAGGTCAACGCCCTTGAGGATCTGCTTGGTGCCCTCGGGCGTCTCCACGGAGGCGTGGAGGTTCTTGATTTCCAGGGTGCTCATGATGCTCCTTGATTCACTTCTTAAGACTTGGGGTTGTCGACGTCAACGAGCACGCGCTCGCCGTCGATACGGACGGGGTAGGTAGCCACGGGGGTGACGGCAGGAAGGCTCGTCGGGCTCGCCGGTGCGCACGTCGAAGCGGGAGCCGTGGGCCCAGCACTCGACGAAGCAGCCTTCGACGTCGCCTTCGCCCAGCGGCACCTCGCCGTGAGTGCACATACCGCCGATGGCGTAGAACTCGCCATCGTCCGTGCGCACCACGGCGACAGGCGTGTCCGTGCCGGACTCGAGAGTGAGGTCGACGTCCATCGCGCTACCGGGCGCGAGGTCCGTCACCAGACACGCGAGCCTGCTCGCTCACGCCTCCTCCTCGGCGAGTTCCTCGTTGACGTGCTCGAGCTCAAGGTCGATCGCCTTCATGAGCGACGCCTCGACGGTCGGCACGCCAATCTCCTGAATGAGGTCGGCGAAGAAGCCACGGACCACGAGCCTTGCGGGCCTCGTCTTCGGAGATGCCGCGAGAGCGCAGGTAGAACATCTGCTCGTCGTCGAATCGTCCCGTCGCAGAGGCGTGACCGGCACCGGCAATCTCACCGGTTTCAATCTCGAGGTTCGGCACCGAGTCCGCACGCGCGCCGTCCGTCAGGACAAGGTTGCGGTTGAGGCTCGTAGGTGTCGGTGTCCTCGGCCTCCTTGCGGATCAGCACGTCGCCGATCCACACCGTACGAGCCGTCTTGCCCGCCAGGGCGCCCTTGTAGGTCACCCGCGACGTGCAGCGAGGCACGGCGTGGTCCACGAAGAGCCTGGTGCTCCTGGTGCTGGCCGGAGTCGGCGAAGTACAGGCCGAAGAGGTCAACGGAGGCGCCCTCGCCAGCGAAGGCAGCGGACGTGTTCAGACGCACAGCCTTGCCGCCGAGCGTGACGACGGAACCGCGCAGGCGTGCGTCGCGACCCAGACGGGCGACGACTTCACCGGCGTGGACGGCGTCCTCGTCCCACAGCCTGCAGGAGCACCAGGTTGAGGCTCGCGTTCTGGGCAAGGTCCACCGACACGAACTCAGAGTAGGTGGCGGTGCCCTTGCGCTCGATGATGACGGTGGCCTCCGACGAGGCACCCGCCTCGACGAGGAGGTGGCCGCGCACATCGGCACCCGTACCTGTGAGGGTGATCTGGATCGGCTCGTCCACGACAGTGTTCGGCGCGATCGTCAGCGCCATCGCACCGCCGGCATGCGCGGCGGCCACGGCAGCCGCACGGTCGCCAGGCGCACGCACCGAACGCTCACGCGCATCGGCGGTGGACACCTCGGTGAGCGTGACGCCGGCCGGAAGTTCCGGGACGTCCCACTCAAGGTGGCCGTCAACGGCCTCATCGACAAACACCGGCGCCAGCGCCTTGGTGGGCGAGAACCGCCACTCCTCCTCGCGACCCGTGGGCACGGTGAAGGAGTCCACCTCGAACGAGGTGGGACGGTCCGCGCGCGAGGCGTCGGGGGTGGGGGTGCCGAGACCGTGCGTGTGCGCGGCGTCAGCGGTGGCTCGGGAGTGGTCAGTGACGGTCAACCGACGGATCCTTCCATCTGCAGTTCGATGAGGCGGTTCAGGCTCGAGTGCGTACTCCATGGGGAGGCTCGCGCGCGATGGGCTCGACGAAGCCGCGGACGATCATCGCCATGGCTTCCGTCTCGTCCATACCTCGGGACATCAGGTAGAACAGGCTGGTCCTCCGACACCTTGGAGACCGAGGCCTCGTGACCCATGTGGACGTCGTCCTCGCGGACGTCGACGTACGGGTACGTGTCGGAGCGGCTGATCTGGTCGACGAGCAGCGCATCGCACAGCACGTTTGACTTCGAGTTCTTGGCGCCTTCCAGCACCTGCACCAGTCCCCGGTACGACGTCCGGCCGCCACCGCGGGCAACCGACTTCGACACGATCGAGCCTTGAGGTGTTCGGGGCCGCGTGCACCATCTTGGCGCCGGCGTCCTGGTGCTGGCCCTCACCCGCGAACGCGATCGAGAGGGTCTCACCACGGGCGTGCTCGCCGAGCATGTAGATCGCGGGGTACTTCATGGTGACCTTCGAGCCGATGTTGCCGTCGACCCACTCCATGGTCGCGCCCTCCGCGGCGGTCGCACGCTTGGTCACGAGGTTGTACACGTTGTTCGACCAGTTCTGAATGGTCGTGTAGCGCACGCGAGCGTTCTTCTTGACGATGATCTCGACGACGGCCGAGTGCAGCGAGTCGGACGAGTACACCGGCGCGGTGCAGCCCTCGACGTAGTGCACGTACGAACCCTCGTCAGCGATGATCAGCGTGCGCTCGAACTGACCCATGTTCTCCGTGTTGATGCGGAAGTAGGCCTGTAGCGGGATCTCGACGTGCACGCCCGGCGGCACGTAGACGAACGAGCCACCCGACCACACGGACGTGTTGAGCGCCGCGAACTTGTTGTCACCGACGGGAATGACGGTGCCGAAGTACTGCTCGAAGAGCTCGGGGTACTCCCGCAGACCGGTGTCGGTGTCGACGAAGATGACGCCCTGAGCCTCGAGGTCCTCACGGATCTGGTGGTAGACGACCTCGGACTCGTACTGGGCCGCGACGCCTGCCACGAGGCGCTGCTTCTCGGCCTCAGGAATGCCCAGGCTTGTCGTACGTCGCCTTGATGTCCTCGGGCAGGCTCGTCCCAGGACGTGGCCTGCTTCTCGGTGGACCGCACGAAGTACTTGATGTTGTCGAAGTCGATGCCCGAGAGGTCGGAACCCCAGTGAGGCATGGGCTTCTTCTCGAACATCTTCAGGCCCTTGAGGCGCAGGTTCAGCATCCATTCGGGCTCGTTCTTGAGCGCCGAGATGTTGCGCACGACATCCTCGTCTAGGCCGCGTCGCGCAAGCGAACCGGCCACGTCGGAGTCGTGCCATCCGTACTCATAGCCACCGATCGACGCGATGATCTCCTCATCGGTCGCCTGGGGGGCGTTGTCGGTAGGGGTGCTCATGGTCATCCTTCCTTGGGCGTCGCAACCGCGACGGGGATGGTCGTGGTGCACACGTGTGCGCCGCCTGCCAGAGTCGACAGGCGCTGGACATGGACATCAAGAACGCGGGAGAAGGCGCGGGTCTCCGCCTCGCACCACTCGGGTGCCTCCTCCGCGATCGACTGCACGGGGCAATGGCCCTGGCACACCTGGACGGTGAAGCCACCGGGTCCGGGCCGCACCGAGGTCGCGTATCCCTGTTCTGCAAGAGCGGCGGCGAGCGCATCGACCCTGTCCTTGACGGGCGCATCGGTCGGGACGGCATCCCTGACCGAGGCCTCGAGCTCGGCGAGCCTTGCCTCGACAAACTCGTCAAGGTGACCGTGCTCACGCATAAAGGAGACGGCGTCGACCGCGACGGCAGAATAGGCGGTGGTCAGCGACCGTTGCCCGTCCGTGGTCGCGACATAGGACTTCGCAGGCCGGCCGCGGCCGCGCACGTGAGTGCCGGGCTGCTCCTGCTCCGCGATGAGTCCGTCATCGACGAGCGCGCCAAGGTGACGACGCACACCCGCAGGGGTCACGCCGAGTTCCTCGGCGAGCCAGGCTGCGGTGATGGGACCGGCCGAGGCGATGAGGCCAAGAACCCGGTCGCGAGTCGTGTCCGATGCCAAGCCACGCTCCTTCCGCTCGGGCCGCACTCGGCCCCGTTTCAAGACAACATTGTTGTTGCTCAAATGCTTCCTCGCAAGCAAGGGAAGCCTTACCTCAGGCGTTGCGAAAATCCCCGACAGCCGGGGCGACGCCATCCCTGAACGAGCGGCAACACCTCACCTGTTCCCTGCCGTCGCGGCCGAACACGGCGGTACAGTCGAGTGCCCGCGAGGGCGCCCCCTCGCTGGGGTCACGCCACGCGTCCAGCGCACCGGCGAACCGAAACTACGATGGACGCGTGTTCACCCGCCTGATGACCTCCCTGCGGCGCGCCCTGATCGGGGTGCTCGACTGGATCACGCGCCACACGCGCGGGTTCACCATCGCCAACATCGTCACGCAGGCGGGCATTATCGTCACCGGCGGCGTGGTGCGCCTCAGCGGCTCCGGCTTGGGCTGTTCCTCGTGGCCCCAGTGTGAACCGGGACGCTTCACGCCGGAGTTCCACCCCGAGACCTGGTTCCACCCCGCGATTGAGTTCGGCAACCGGATGCTGACCTTTGTGCTGGCAGCCGTAGCGCTCGGCGTCGCCATTGGCATCTGGCGCTCACGCCCCGAGCCTCAAGTGGTGGGGCCTCGTCCCCGGTGTCGGCATCATTCTCCAGGCCGTCGTGGGCGGCATCACCGTGCTCGTCGACCTTCACCCGCTCCTCGTGGCGCCTCACCTGCTGCTGTCCACCGCGCTGGTCTGGTATTCCGTCTGGCTCGCGCTCGCCTACCGACGCGCGCCGCGGCGTCAGGGCGCATCGGTCATATGGCATCAGCGCGCCATCGCGCTCAACGTCGCCGTCATCCTGTTCCTCGGAGCGCTCACCACGGGCGCCGGGCCTCACTCCGGTGACGCCGAGGCGACCGATCGGCTCGCGCTCGACCCCGAACTGATCGCCCGTGTGCATGCCGCCTCGGTCTGGCTGTTCCTGGGCCTCTTTGCGCTGCTGGTGTGGCGCATCCGGCGAGACCACTCCGTGGGCGACAGCGACGAGGTCCGCAAGGCGTGGGGGTGCTGGCCGCCGTGACGCTCGCGCAGGGCGCCATCGGGTACTTCCAGTACTTCACGGGATTGCCCGAGTGGCTCGTCGCGCTGCACCTTGCGGGACTTGGCGTCTTCGCCGCGGCGCACTCGGCGAGCCATTTCCTCCTCAAGACCTCCCGCAACGCGTGACGCTGGGGCCTACGGCGCCGCGCCTAGACTGACGACCATGGGCGCTTCCGACGTGACGATGGGTGACATCGAGGCGGCCGCGGCGGCGCTCGCAGGCGTGGCTCAGCGCACTCCCCTCGACCACGCGACCCACCTCAGCGACCTCCTGGGCGTTCCCGTGACGATGAAGCTCGAGAACCTGCAACGCACCGGTTCGTTCAAGCCTGCGCGGGGCGACCTACCGCCTCTCCCGCTTGTCTCGCGAGGAGCGCGCTCGCGGCGTGGTCGCCGCGTCCGCAGGCAATCACGCCCAGGGAGTCGCGTTCGCCGCCCAGCAACTCGGGATCCCCGCGACCATCTTCATGCCGCTCGGCGCCCCGGTGCCGAAGCTCCTTGCCACCAAGGGCTACGGCGCCACTGTCGTCACCGAGGGCGCCACCGTCGAGGACTGTCTCGCCCTCGCACAGGATCACGCGTCGCGCACGGGTGCCATCATGATCCACCCGTTTGACCACCCCGACGTGATCGCCGGGCAGGGAACGGTCGGCCTGGAGATCGTCCAAGACGTGCCCGAGGTCAGCACGATCGTGGTCCCGGTCGGCGGAGGAGGCCTCGTCGCAGGTATCGCCGTCGCCGCCAAGGCCCATGCGGAACTCGCGGGCCACGAGGTGCGCGTCGTCGGAGTGCAGGCATCGGCATCGGCCGCGTATCCCCCGTCACTCGCGGCGGGTGAGCCCGTCTCGATCGACCGCGACGCCACCATCGCCGACGGCATCGCCGTCGCGCGCCCCGGCGCGCTGACATTTCCCCTCATTCGGGACTTGGTCGACGAGATCGTCACGGTGGACGAAGATGACCTCGCGCGCGCCGTGCTGGTGATCCTTGAGCGCACCAAACTCGTGGTCGAACCGGCCGGTGCCGCGGGGGTGGCAGCCATTCTTGGTGGCCTCATCGCGCCCGTAGGCCCCACGACCGTGGTGCTCTCGGGAGGCAACATCGACCCGCTCCTCATGCAGCGCATCATCGGCCACGGGCTGGTCGCCTCGGGCCGGTACATGACGATGAGAATTCCGTTGCCCGACCGTCCGGGCCAGTTGGCACGCGTCTCGGAGATCCTTGCCGCGGCACGCGCGAATGTCATCGAGGTGCTTCACACCCGTCACGACGCCGGGCTGACGGTCAGCGATGTGGTGTTGCAGGTCAGTGTCGAGACGCGTGGCCCCAACCATCAGCAGGAGGTACTCGACGCGCTGGCCGCGTCCGGCTTCTCCCCCGTAGTCGCCGAGGCGAGCGGGCTCTAGGCGCCGCACCGCGCCGAGTCAGAGACAGCGGGCACGCAAGGCGACCTGGCCGTCACCGCGTCAGGCGAGTCTCCTCGGGGCGCTGCCACGGGGCATCGGCCGGCCGCAGGGTCGAGAAGCCCGCGTCGCGGGCGTGCGCTGCCGCCAGGAGCCCCACGGCTGCTGAGGACGCGTGGACGTGGCCCGCGAGCACCGCGGCCACGGCGTCGTCAAGATTCACCCATGCGCCGATCATGTCCGCCTCCTCGTCCTCACGAGTGTGGCGTGCCTCGGCAGGTACCTCGGCGAGGTCGCGGGCAAGAAAGACCCTCACCGCCTCGGACGTGCCACCGCCGGACGGGAAGTAGTCGACGAGGGTATGCCAGGTCGACGCGGTGAGGTCGGCCTCCTCGAAGAGTTCGCGCTGGGCCGCGGCGACCGGCGCCTCGTCGGCGATGTCCAGAAGTCCCGCAGGAGGCTCCCAGCATTCGGCGCCCACGGGGTGTCGGTACTGCCTCACAAGATAGACACGGCCGTCGGCGTCGAGCGCCACGATCACGACCGCACCGGTGTGGCGCAGGTAGTCCCTCGTGACGATGTGGCCACCGCCGAGGTCCACCTCGTCACTCGCGACGTCCCAGACCTTGCCCCGAAACCGCTCATGTGTGGCGGTCACGGCGCGAGGTCCGGGGACGTCGACGAGCTCGTGAGGCATGCGGGACTAGGCCGAGACGTCCGGAGCGTCCGCCTCCGCACCACGCTGGCGCTCGAGGGCGGCGCCCACGAGACCCGCGAACAGCGGGTGTGCCTTGGTGGGCCGGGACAGGAACTCGGGGTGAGCCTGGGTCGAGATGTAGTACGGGTGCACGTCGCGCGGGAGTTCGACGAACTCGACGAGCCTCCCGGTCGGGGGACTCGCCCGAGACCACAAGCCCGGCCTCTTCGAGCCTGGGCACGGTACTTGTTGTTGACCTCGTAGCGGTGACGGTGACGCTCGCCGACCGTGGTCGCACCGTAGGTGGCCGCGGCGACCGAGCCCTCCTTGAGGACGGCCTGGTACTCGCCGAGACGCATGGTGCCGCCGAGGTCACCCTTGCCGTCGACGATCGCGAGCCTGCTCCTCCATCGTCGCGACGACGGGGTGGACAGTGTCGGGGTCAAACTCGGAGGACGAGGCGCCCTCGAGGCCCACCACGTGACGGGCGTACTCCATCACCATGGTCTGCAGGCCGAGGCAGATGCCGAGCGTCGGCACCTTGTTCTCGCGCGCCCACCGGAGCGCACCGATCTTGCCGTCAACGCCGCGCACGCCGAATCCGCCAGGAACCAGCACCGCGTCGACGCCGCCGAGTGCGCGCTCCGCGTCCTCGGGGGTCTGGCACGTGTCGGACGCCACCCAGCGCAGCCTTCACGCGCGCCTTGTGGTGGAAGCCTCCGGCGCGCAGCGCCTCAGAGACCGAGAGGTAGGCGTCGGGCAGGTCGATGTACTTGCCGACCAGCGCGACCTCGACCTCGTCCTTGGGCTTGTGCACGCGCGTCAGCAGGTCATCCCATGCGCCCCACTGGACGTCGTGGAACGGAAGGTTGAGGCGGCGGACCACGTAGGCGTCGAGGCCCTCGGAGTGCAGCACCTTGGGAATGTCGTAGATCGACGGGGCATCGACCGCGTTGACGACCGCATCGGGCTCCACGTCACACATCAGGGCGACCTTGGCCTTGACGGAGGCGGGCACCTCGCGGTCGGAGCGCAGCACCAGCGCGTCGGGCTGAATACCGATCGAACGCAGCGCGGCCACGGAGTGCTGGGTCGGCTTGGTCTTCTGCTCGCCCGAGGGGCCGATGAACGGCACCAGCGAGACGTGCAGGAAGAAGACGTTGTCACGACCCACGTCGTGGCGTACCTGACGCGCGGCCTCAAGGAACGGCTGCGACTCGATGTCGCCAACCGTGCCGCCTACCTCGGTGATGATGACGTCACAGTCGGGGCCGGCCTGGTCGCGCATGCGACGCTTAATCTCGTCCGTGATGTGCGGGATGACCTGAACGGTGTCGCCGAGGTACTCGCCGCGACGCTCCTTGGCGATGACCTGCGAATACACCTGGCCGGTCGTCACGTTGGACGATGCCGAGAGCCTTCACATCGAGGAAGCGCTCGTAGTGGCCGATGTCGAGGTCGGTCTCAGCACCGTCGTCGGTCACGAAGACCTCACCGTGCTGGAAGGGGTTCATGGTGCCGGGATCCACATTGAGATAGGGATCCAACTTCTGCATGGTGACGCGCAGGCCGCGCGAGCGCAGAAGGCGGCCAAGCGACGAAGCGCTGAGGCCCTTGCCCAGGGAGGAAACAACTCCTCCAGTGACGAAGATGTGCCGTGTGACGTGGTCCGTGCCGGACGAGATTCGAGTTCGCTCCACGGGCTTCAATGCTAACACCGACGCGGCCCTCATGGGTGCCGAGCCGCGCCGGTCGCGGCATCTACGGCAGCATCGACCGCCCGCTACCCGGGCCATACGTCGACACGTCTCCGCCGATGTTTTGGGCAAGTGCCAGGGGCGTCGTGATCCGTCCGTAGTAGTCGAGACCCGTCACCACGGTGGTGACCAATCCCGCAGCATCGGCCGAGTTGGCGACGGCGCTGGGCACATCGCCCGTGGCGTCCACACCCGACGCGACCGCCACGCCGTCCGCGTACTGCGCGAGCACGGCCGCGAGGTCCGCGTACGCCGCCGATGCGGTGGTACGCGCGTCGTCATCGTCGACTCCTGTGCCTGCTGCGAGCACGACGGCGGTGACGTCACCCGAGAGCGAACCTGTCACCATGTCCGACTCCACGAGGAGATCAAGGAGGAGACCCGCGCGTTCGCTCGCGTCCCCCTCCTCGCCCGCGGCGGGGCCCGCACCTGGCATCAGTGCCTGCGCGAGCGCGTGGGCAAGGACCGTGGTGGGTGCGGCGTCGGTGTCGACTCCGGCAAGGTCGGGGGCGAGAGTCGACGCCAGCGAATTGCGGAAGGCAGCCTTATCGGGGTCGGTCCAGGCGGCGCCGATCTCCGCCGGCCGCTGACGGATGCGCCCGCCTGGACGAGTCGCTCCGAGAGCGCCGTGACGTCCTCGTCCTGTGGCTCGGCCACGGCGATCGTCGCGACGCCGATGCCATCGAGCGTTCCCGGAAGAGTGGTGGCCGCGGTCTCGTCGGCGAACTGCTCGCCTGCGGCGGCGTCGTCACGCTGGCCCGCCGCGTCGGCCTGCGCATCGGCCAGGTCCTCTTCGAGCCTGAGCGATCCGTTCGTCCTGCTCCCCCACGAGCGCCGTCCGCATCGGCCCCGAGCCCATCACGATGCCAATGGCGAGGGCGAGAAACACTGCCGTCAACGACACCACGTGATACCGGAAGTCCTTCATCAGTTGCCTCCGATCCACGACGTCAGCGCCGTCCAGCCGTTTTCGACCCACTCGCGCCCGCCAGGGGTGACCCAGATCGCCGCGCCGAGAGCGAGGACGCCCGCGGTCAGCATCGTCACGAGGGTCCAGGCGCTGTAGCGGTGGCGGTAGACGAGTGCGAGCGTAGACGCGTCAACCAGGGTGCCGCCAGCGGTGAGACGGGCAAGGAAGGTACCCGCGGCGTCGGCCTGCGGGGACTCAAGGAAGTCCATGAGCCGCGACTCGACTCCGACGGTGACAATCACCTCGGCACCGCCCGCATGTGCCAGCAGGATGGCGAGGTCAACAGACGAGAGCGACGTCTCGGCCGAGGAGTGGTCGAGACCGAGCGCCTCGGCGCGCGCGAGGCCGCCCTCCCCACCGTGGGGGGCGTGGACCACGGCGTGGCTGGCGCTGGCAAGCGCTGCCTCACCCATCGTCTCGAGGTCGCCGACCACCACCGAAGCCTGCGGGGCCCAGGTCGTGGGCCGCATCCGCCGCCTTGTCGACGGCGAACACCACGGGACGGACATCACGCAGGTAGCGACGGATCTCTCGCAACTGTTCGCGATGCCGGTAGCCCGGCGCCACCACGACCACATGACGCCCCGTGAGCGGCACGCCCACCTGAGGCAGGCCCTGCCCTTCGAGCAGCACGTCGCCCTCGTGCATCACCGTCTCCATGGCGTTGGCGGTGAACATCTGGAGCCTGCACACGCATGCCGTCTGCGGCGCCTCGCATGGCATCGACGATGGCGTCCGCGTCGAGCACGGTACCGTGCGCCACCTGTTGCCCGTCCACGCTGATGGCGCCGCCAGTGATCGACACCGTGGTGCCGTCGTGGAGGTCGAGCACGGCGGGCCCTGCGGCGTCGATCAACGGAATCCCGGCGTCGAGGAGCACGCGAGGTCCTCCCGCCGGATAGCGTCCGGAGATCGAGGGGCGGGCGTTGACGACGGCGGCTGGGCGGTGCGACGCGAGATCCTCGGCCGTCCGCTGATCGAGGTCCATGACGTCGATGACGGCCACATCCCCCTTGCGCAGGCGGCGCACGAGGGCGGTGACAGTGGGCTCGACGCGCACGGGACCAACGATGGTGCCGTCGCCCGCGACAGGGGAATGCGCGGTGCGACTCATGGCCTCATCGTGCCACGCGGGATTGCTCCAACAGGCTCAAGCGCGTGGGCGCGTGCGGCACTCGAATCCTCATTGCCGGACAGCAACCGCGCAATCTCCTCGACGCGGGCATCGCCGTCGACACGCCCGACCTGGGCGCGGGTGATCGCACCATCGGTGGTCTTCGCCACCACCACATGGTTGTCGGCGAAGGCGGCGACCTGCGCGAGGTGCGTGACGACGATGACCTGATGGGTGCGCGCGAGCTCCGCCAGCCGGTTGCCGACGGCGATGGCGGCACGCCCGCCCACACCCGCATCGACCTCGTCGAATACAAACGTTCGTGAGTCCTGCTCCCCCACCGCCGCGAGCGACACCTCGATGGCCAACATGATGCGCGAGAGTTCGCCGCCGGAGGCACCCTCGCCGAGGGGACGGTGCGGTGCGCCGGGGTGCGACGCCAAGGTGAAGGTGACCCGGTCGGCTCCGTGGGCCGATGCCTCGGCCAGGCTCGACGTCGACGGCGAGGCGTGCATCGGGCATCGCGAGGCGATCGAGTTCCGCACCGACGGCGTCGGCGAGGCGCCGCGCAGCGTCGGTCCGTGACTCGTGGAGGGCCGTCGCCGCCGCGTCGAGCGCCTCGCGGGCGTGGCTTTCCTGGGAGCGCCGCGTGGCCAGCGTCGCGTCCCAGTCGTCGTCCGCGGCGACGCGGGGCCGGGCCTGCTGGGCGTACGCGAGCACGGCGGCAAGGTCCGGGACGCCGATGCGGCGCGTGAGCCCGGCGAGGTCCGAGCGGCGCTCGTGAATCTCGTCGAGGCGCGCGGGGTCAGCGTCGAGCCCATCCAGGTAGGACGCGAGTTCGGCGGCAATGTCGGAAGCGCCGTACGAGATGTCGGCGAGGCGCTGCTCGTACCCCGCCAGCCGGTCGTCGTGGCGCGCAGCGTCCGCGAGGGAGCGTCGAGCGGCCTCGATCGCCGCGACCACGGTGAACTCGTCGTCCCCGCCAATGGCGCTGTGGGCGCTGGCGGCTCCCGTGCGAACCGCCTCGGCATTGTCGAGCACGCGGGCCTCCGCATCGAGACGCGTGTCCTCCCCTCCTCGGGTGCGAGGGCGTCAATCGCGGCGAGGTCGTCGCGCAGCCGTGCGACCTCCGCACGCTCGGCTTCGGCGCCCTGCTCCATGGCGGCCAGCGCCGCGCGTGCCTGCGTCCAGGAGTGCCACGTGTCGCGGTAGCGCTCGAGGACCGACTGGTGCGCGGGACCGGCGTACGTGTCGAGGGTGTCGCGCTGACGCGCAGAAGAGCGCAGCCTCACCTGATCGGACTGCCCGTGGACAGTGACGAGTTCGCCCGCGATGTCCGCGAGCAGCGCCTGCGGCACCGTCCGTCCGCCAATGACGGTGCGGGACCGGGTGGTCGCACCGACGGTCCTCGCCACGATGACGGTGCCGTCGTCGTCGAGCGTCACCCCTGCATCGTCGAGGCGCAGCGCGGACTCGCTCCCTACGGGGATGTCGAGAACCGCCTCGGCGAGTGCTTCGGGAGCGCCCGCACGCACCGTGGCGGGCACGCTCTTGGCGCCAAGGATGAGCCCCAGGCCCGTCAGCACCATGGTCTTGCCCGCGCCCGTCTCGCCGGTCACGCAGGTCAGACCCGCGCCGAAGTCGATGCGCGCGGTCTCGATCACGCCCAGGTCGGCGATAGACAACTCGTGGAGCACGTCAGCGCTCCTCGGGCGTAGCGCGGAAGGGAGGCACGACGTCGTGCAGTGCCTGGGCGCCGTGGTGACCGGGGTTGCCGATCTCACGGCCGATGGGCGTGATCTGTCCGCGCTCACCGCGCCACCCGTTGGTGGGCAGGTTGAACTTCTGGACAAGGCGTTCGGTGAAGGGCGCATCGGACATGCGTGCGAGCCTCACGATCTCGGAGCCACGGCGCACCTCAAGCCTGCTGCCGGGCTCCATGTCGATGGCACGTGCGCCGTCGAGGACCACCTGGCCCGTGGCCTCCGACGAGCGAACGACCTCGACCGTGAACACCGAGTCGGGTCCCACCACCAGGGGTCGCGCAAAGAGGGCGTGGGCGGCGAGAGGCACCATGAGGAGTGCGTCGACGTCGGGCCAAATCACGGGGCCGCCTGCGGAGAAGGCGTGAGCGGTGGAACCGGTCGCCGTCGAGATGACCAGTCCGTCGCATCCAAACGAGGACAGCGGACGCGAGTCAACCGCGACGGCCACCTCGAGGGTGCGAAGACGATTGGCTCGCTCCAGCGTGGCCTCGTTCAGCGCCCAACCCGTCTCCGTGGTGCCGTCGGGGCGCGTCACCGTCGCGGTGAGGGTGCGCCGTTCCTCGATGGTGTAATCACCGCTCGCCAGCCGGCTGGCAGCCGCCACCACGTCGTCGCGTTCGAGCCTCGGCGAGAAAGCCCACGCGCCCGAGGTTGACGCCGAGCAGGGGGATACCGGTGCCGTGAGTGAGGTGCGCGGCGTGCAACATGGTGCCGTCACCACCGAGAACAATCGCCGCCTCGACGTCATCACTGGTGGCAGCCCCGAGCGACGTGCAGACCGAGATGCCTGCCTGTTCGAGGGCGTGCGCCACCTCCGCGCCCGCCTCAAGGGTCTGAGGCTCGGTGGGGGTTCGACACGATGAGGATCGTGCGGCTCATCCGTTGTTGACCTCCTCGTCGACGCGGTGGCGCAGGGCATCTCCCTCGAGGAGGGGCCGCCCACGCCTGTGGTGATCGTGGTCACTAGCCTGCCATGCGCCGGAGCCCCACACGAAGAACTCCACATTCCCCTGTGGACCGGGCAGCGGGCTGCGCTCCACATGGTGGATCGCCAAGCCCGCATCGTGCATGGAGTCCGCCACGCCCATCACGGCACGCGCGTGGTCGCGAGGATCGAGGATGACTCCCCTCCCGCTCAGCGCTCGCCGCCCCAGTTCGAACTGCGGCTTCACCATGAGCAAGAAGTCCGCGTCCTCAGCCGCGTAGTCCACGAGTGCGGGGATCACGAGTGGCAACGAGATGAACGACAGGTCGGACACGACGAGGTCCACGCCCGCGCCGTCGTGCGCGCCCGTGAGTTCGCGCACGTTGAGGCCCTCGACAGCCGTCACCCGCGGATCGTCGCGCAGCGACGCCACGAGCCTGATCGTGACCCACGTCGACGGCGCGTACGTGGCGCACTCCGCGCTCCAACAAGACCTGCGTGAAGCCGCCCGTTGAGGCGCCCGCGTCGAGCGCGGAGCGCCCGCGAACGTCAAGCCCCAACGGTGCGCACGCTTCGAGCGCGCCCACGAGCCTGCGCGCGGCGCGCGACACGTACCGCGCGTCGTCCCCAAGGACGCTCAGCACCGTCTCGTCGCCGACGTCGACTGATGCCTTGGTGACGACAGTGCCGTCGACGGTCACGACGCCTGCGGAGATCAGTTCCTGCGCGTGCGAGCGAGATCGCGCCAGGGCCCGCTCAGCGAGCGCCCGGTCAAGACGCATCTACTGGTCGTCGCGCAGGCGGTTCGACAGCGACGTCTGGATCTTGTCGAAGAAGTCAGCCTGAGCGTCAAGGTCCTGAGGAAGCTCGGTGACCGCCTGCAGCGCCGCCTTGACCTCGGCCGGGTACTCCACTTCGCCGAGGGGCTCGCGGTACTCGTTGATGTCTCCCATGGTCATGAGGCTACTGCTATTCCCGTGACGCCCTCAACGTTGACGGCGATCCCGGCATCGGCCGCCTCCCACGTTGCGGCGCACGCCGCACGCAGACGGTCGAGTTCGCCGTCTCCCGAGACCTCGAGCTGTGCTGCCGTCACCCGGGCGAAGGCGTTGCGGACACGCCAGCCATCGCCGTCACGCTCCGGCGCTGGATGCGGGTGCGCGAGGCATCCCAGGTCACGGCCGATGTAGGACGGACGCATGCCGGCAGGCGCCAGCAGGGCGTCGCGGCCGTCGTTGACTCCTGTCAGCACCAACAAACCAGGGAAGCCTGCCGCGTTGCCGCCCATGAGGTCGGTGTCGAGGCGGTCGCCGATGACCATCGGGCGCTGTGCGCCGGCCTGGGCCGCGGCAAGACGGAACATCTCCGGGGCGGGCTTTCCCGCGCTCGGCGGCTGCACACCGGTGGCGGTCACGACCACGTTGACGAGCGCGCCGTTGCCGGGGGCGGTTCCGCGGTCGTTCGGGATGGTCAGGTCACGATTCGACGCAAAGAAGCGGGCACCGGCGGTGATCGCATAGGACGCCTCCGCCATGTCCTTCCAGGACACATCGGGGTGGAAACCCTGCACCACGGCGTCGGGGGTCGGGTCTGCAGACTCGACCAGAGTCATGCCCACCTCGGTCAGGGCCGTGCGCAGTCCCGGACCGCCGACGACCAGGATCGTGGAGCCCGCGGGGAGCTCCTCGGCGACCATCCGCGACACCGCCTGCGCTGCGGTCAAGACCTCGTGGGTCTGCGTGGGCATGCCCAGCACCGTGAGGTGATCTGCGACGGTACCCGGCTCCCGGCTCGCGTTGTTCGTCACGAAGACGATGCTCATGCCTGCCTCGCGTGCGGCGTCGAGCCCCGCGGGAGCAGTCGGGATCGCTTGGGGACCCCGATACACGACGCCGTCGAGGTCCACCAACGCGGCATCGTGCGCGGCGAAGAGTGGCTTATCGGTTCCGAGAAGCCCGCTCACGCGCGCCCCTCCTCGGACTCGGCCTCGGCGAGATCGTGGACGTCATCTGCCGACGGTGCGTCTTCGGGGTCGGCGGTCGCCGCCGCATCGTCGTCCTCGACGGCGTCCTCGTCGGGCCCTGCGCCCTCGTCGAGGTCGTCGTCCTCGTCCCATTCGTCGAGGTCATCGATGTCGGACTCGAGCTCGAGCTCAGCGACGTCGTACAGCGTGATCTCGTCTGCCCACGGGTCTTCGACCGGCTCGGGAACGGGCAAGGTCGCCTCAAGGGCCTCGGCTTCGTCGTGGCGCCCCAGGGACTTCAGCGCCTCGACGCGCGCCGACGCGATGCGTACTGCGACTGTCTCATCGCGGGTTTCGAGGCGCCCGAGGGACACGAGCGCAGCGTCGCCATCACCCATGTCGATACGGGCCCCGGCCACGACAATCTCGAGCTCGAGCTTGCCCTCGGCAGAGAGCAGGCTCGCCTCGGGCTCCCGGGACAGGGCGATCGCGCGTTCGGGGCGGCCGAGGCCGCGCTCGCAGTCCGCCATGAGCGGCAAGTGCTCGTGCGAGCCGTTGAGGCGACGCACGGTGCGCAGGCTCACGCAGTGCCTCGGCGTAACGACCGGTCGCGTAAGCGGTCAAGGCGGCAGCCTCGCGCACCACATCCACACGTCCCGCACGCTGCGCCGCCACCTGGGCATGCTTGTACGCGCGTTCGGGGTCAATGTCCATCAGCATGCCTGCCATGACGAGGTGACGACCGACGTCCTCAGCGTTGTCCTTGCTCAAGGTGCGCAGGCGTGCCCTGACCTCACGGTCGAGCCTGACCGATCGAGATCTCCTCGGGGATCTCCGGCACCTCAATCGCGGGGCGATTGGTGCTCCGGTCGCCGCGGCGAGAACCGTCCTCGCGCTCGGAACGACGGTCGTCGCGGCGCACGGCGTCACGCCGGAAGCCACCACGCTGATCGCCATCGCGGGAATCGCGGTCGTAGCGGCGGTAGCCCTCGCGGTCGCCACTGGAACGCGGTCCGCCGCGGTAGCCACCGCCATCGCGCCGCTCACCACCTGCGCGCTGACCACCCTGGTAACCACCGGACCGCTGACCGTCACGGGGAGGACGCGAGTCACCGCTACGCCCACCCTGATAACCACCAGAACGAGGCGCGCGATCACCGCCACCGTCACGGCCATACCTGCTCGAACGCTGACCGCGGTCGCCACCGTCACGAGAGTCACGGTCGTACCGGCGATAACCCTCACGGTCACCACCAGAACGCTGGCCGCCCTGGTAACCGCCAGAACGCTGACCATCCCGGGAAGGTCGCGAGTCACCGCTACGCCCACCCTGATAACCACCAGAACGAGGGCCGCGATCGCCACCGTCGCGGGAATCGCGGTCATAGCGACGATAGCCCTCACGGTCACCACCAGAACGCTGGCCGCCGCGGTAGCCACCGCCATCGCGCCGCTCACCACCGGTGCGCTGACCGCCCTGGTAGCCACCGGAACGCTGACCGTCACGGGGAGCACGCGAGTCACCGCTACGCCCACCCTGATAACCACCAGAACGAGGGCCGCGATCGCCACCGTCGCGGGAATCGCGGGAATCACGGTCATACCGACGATAGCCCTCACGATCACCAGGCTCGATCACGGTTGAAACCACCGGACCGCTGACCGCCCTGGTAACCGCCCTCGCGTCGTGCCCCATCACGGTCACCCGAGCGGCCGCCCTGATATCCACCGGAGCGAGGCGCACGGTCACCACCAGAACGCTGACCACCCTGGTAGCCACCGGAGCGCTGACCGTCGCGAGGAGGGCGCGAGTCGCGGTCAGACCGCTCATAGCGCCGGTAGCCGCCCTGGCGGTCGGCGCTATCGCGCCGGTCTCCGCCGGCGTCGCGACGCGGACGAGAGTCTCGTCGGTCGTCAGATCGCTCGCGGTTGTCGTCGTCAGCCATGATGCTCCGTTCAGCAGGCCAGTGGGCGGCCCGTCTCGATGCAATTGTGTACACAAAGCCGAAGAGCCGCCCCGTCATCGGGGCGGCTCTTCGTTGAAATATGTCCCGCAGCGTCCTACTCTCCCACACCCTGGCGGGTGCAGTACCATCGGCGCTGGCAGGCTTAGGCTTCCGGGTTCGGGATGGGACCGGGCGTTTCCCTGCCGCTATGGCTGCGGTAACTCTATGGAGATTGTGGTGTTGGTTCACCCGTTTCTCGGGAACCGCATAGTGGACGCGTAGCAAAAGTAATGTTGTTGTGTATCAAGTTGTTGGCCTATTAGTACCGGTCAGCTTCAAGGGTCGTTAGTCCCCTCTTCCACATCCGGCCTATCAACCCCATGGTCTGTAGGGGGCCTTCACAGATTGCTCTGATGGAAATCTCATCTTGAGACCGGCTTCCCGCTTAGATGCTTTCAGCGGTTATCCGTTCCAAACGTAGCCAACCAGCCATGCTCCTGGCGGAACAACTGGCACACCAGAGGTTTGTCCATCCCGGTCCTCTCGTACTAGGGACAGATTCTCTCAAATTTCCTGCGCGCGCAGCGGATAGGGACCGAACTGTCTCACGACGTTCTAAACCCAGGCTCGCGTACCGCTTTAATGGGCGAACAGCCCAACCCTTGGGACCAACTCCAGCCCCAGGATGCGACGAGCCGACATCGAGGTGCCAAACCATGCCGTCGATATGGACTCTTGGGCAGGATCAGCCTGTTATCCCCGGGGTACCTTTTATCCGTTGAGCGCTGGCGCTTCCACATGCCACCAGCGGGTCACTAGTCCCGACTTTCGTCCCTGCTCGACCTGTCAGTCTCACAGTCAAGGCTCCCTTGTACACTTGCACTCGCCACCTGATTGCCAACCAGGCTGAGGGAACCTTTGGGCGCCTCCGTTACTTTTTGGGAGGCAACCGCCCCAGTTAAACTACCCACCAGGCACTGTCCCTGATCCGGATTACGGACCGAGGTTAGATATCCAGAGTGATCAGAGTGGTATTTCAACAATGACTCCACCATGACTGGCGTCACGGCTTCAAAGTCTCCCACCTATCCTACACAAACCACACCGAATACCAATACCAAGCCTATAGTAAAGGTCCCGGGGTCTTTCCGTCCTGCTGCGCGTAACGAGCATCTTTACTCGTAGTGCAATTTCGCCGAGTTCGCGGTTGAGACAGCGGAGAAGTCGTTACGCCATTCGTGCAGGTCGGAACTTACCCGACAAGGAATTTCGCTACCTTAGGATGGTTATAGTTACCACCGCCGTTTACTGGGGCTTAAATTCAGAGCCTTCGCTTTACAGCCTAACCCTTCCTCTTAACCTTCCAGCACCGGGCAGGCGTCAGTCCGTATACATCGTCTTGCGACTTCGCACGGACCTGTGTTTTTAGTAAACAGTCGCTTCTCCCTGGTCTCTGCGGCCCTCAAACGCTCACGACAGCAAGTGTCGATCACGCCTCAGGCCCCCTTCTCCCGAAGTTACGGGGGCATTTTGCCGAGTTCCTTAACCACGATTCACTCGATCGCCTTAGTATTCTCTACCTGACCACCTGAGTCGGTTTGGGGTACGGGCGGCTAGAACCTCGCGCCGAGGTTTTTCTTGGCAGCATAGGATCACCGATTTCCCACTTACGTGGTCACCATCAGGTCTCAAGCATATGAACGGCGGATTTGCCTACCGTTCGCCCTACACCCTTAGACGTGGACTACCATCGCCACGCTCGGCTACCTTCCTGCGTCACCCCTGTTAATACGCTTGACTACTACAGACTCGGGTCGCGCGCTACGCCCCTCGAAGATCCCGAAGGATCGGATGAGGGGTTTCGGGCGCTTAGCATCGTCTGATTCGTCAGGGACGGTTCTTCGCCGGTACGGGAATATCAACCCGTTGTCCATCGACTACGCCTGTCGGCCTCGCCTTAGGTCCCGACTTACCCAGGGCGGATTAACCTGGCCCTGGAACCCTTGGTCATTCGGCGGACGGGTTTCTCACCCGTCTTTCGCTACTCATGCCTGCATTCTCACTCGTGTGGCGTCCACACTGGGTTCCCCCGCTGCTTCACCCGCCACACGACGCTCCCCTACCCATCCACACGCTTGGACCCACACCACGAAGGTGCGAGCCGGGCAGTGTGTGAATGACACAACTTCGGCGGTGTACTTGAGCCCCGCTACATTGTCGGCGCGGAATCACTTGACCAGTGAGCCTATTACGCACTCTTTCAAGGGTGGCTGCTTCTAAGCCAACCTCCTGGTTGTCTATGCAACTCCACATCCTTTCCCACTTAGCACACGCTTAGGGGCCTTAGTTGGTGTTCTGGGCTGTTTCCCTCTCGACTATGAAGCCTTATCCCCCACAGTCTCACTGCTGCGCTCTGACTTACCGGCATTCGGAGTTTGGCTGACGTCAGTAACCTGGTAGGGCCCATCGGCCATCCAGTAGGCTCTACCTCCGGCAAGAAACACGCAACGCTGCACCTAAATGCATTTCGGGGAGAACCAGTATCACGAAGTTTGATTGGCCTTTCACCCCTATCCACAGGCTCATCCCCTCGGTTTTCAACCCAAGTGGGTTCGGTCCTCCACGCGGTCTTACCCGCGCTTCAACCTGGCCATGGATAGATCACTTCGCTTCGGGTCTAGACCCAGCGACTCAATCGCCCTATTCGGACTCGCTTTCGCTACGGCTGCCCCACACGGGTTAACCTTGCCACTGAGCACTAACTCGCAGGCTCATTCTTCAAAAGGCACGCCGTCACCCCTGCTAGGGAGGCTCCGACGGATTGTAAGCACACGGTTTCAGGTACTATTTCACTCCCCTCTCGGGGTACTTTTCACCATTCCCTCACGGTACTGTTCCGCTATCGGTCAGTAGGTAGTATTTAGGCTTATAGAGTGGTCTCTACGGATTCACACGGGATTTCTCGGGCCCCGTGCTACTTGGGATGACTCTCCAGAGTCCACGCGATTTCGTCTACGGGGGTCGCACCCTCTATGCCGGGCCTTTCAATGCCCTTCGACTATCACGCGGATTTCTTACTCTGTCCAGAAGCGGCAGGCTCCTGGTGAAAGGTCCCACAACCCCATACACGCAACCCCTGCCGGGTATCACACGCATATGGTTTGGCCTGATCCGCTTTCGCTCGCCACTACTCACGGAATATCTCTTCCTGTCGGTACTGAGATGTTTCACTTCCCGACGTTCCCTCCACTCACCCTATATATTCAGGTGAGGGTCACTGGACATGACTCCAGCGGGGTTTCCCCATTCGGACATCCTCGGATCACGCCTTGTTTGCCAGGCTCCCCGAGGCTTATCGCAGGCTACAACGTCCTTCATCGGCTCCTACTGCCAAGGCATCCACCATGTGCTCTTAAAAACTTGACCACAGATTACAAAGATGCTCGCGTCCACTATGCAGTTCTCAAGCAACGGACGATCCATACTCTCCACCACCGCCTTGCTCTCATTGATCTCTTGGATCGAGAGTGGTTCATGTGGTCTCGAGCAGGTCACCAGAAAGAATCTGGACCTGTCCTTGCGTGTCGGTCCCGATCTTTCAGGACCCAACAGTGTGCCTTGCCGCTTCTTACCAACCAGCCCGTGCGTTCCTCCACCCGAAGGCGTGTACTTGCGTGGCCGGCTACCTCAAAGCAGCCATGTCGATGTTCCATCCATGAGCCCCATCACAACAACGTACGTGCTGTGCATGGGTCCTGACAGCCACACCAAAGCGTGGTCTGTAGGTGCTCCTTAGAAAGGAGGTGATCCAGCCGCACCTTCCGGTACGGCTACCTTGTTACGACTTAGTCCCAATCGCCAATCCCACCTTAGACGTCTCCCTCCCACAAGGGGTTAGGCCGACGGCTTCGGGTGTTACCGACTTTCGTGACTTGACGGGCGGTGTGTACAAGGCCCGGGAACGTATTCACCGCAGCGTTGCTGATCTGCGATTACTAGCGACTCCAACTTCATGAGGTCGAGTTGCAGACCTCAATCCGAACTGAGACCGGCTTTTTGGGATTCGCTCCACCTTACGGTATCGCAGCCCTTTGTACCGGCCATTGTAGCATGCGTGAAGCCCAAGACATAAGGGGCATGATGATTTGACGTCATCCCCACCTTCCTCCGAGTTGACCCCGGCAGTCTCCTATGAGTCCCCACCATTACGTGCTGGCAACATAGGACGAGGGTTGCGCTCGTTGCGGGACTTAACCCAACATCTCACGACACGAGTGACGACAACCATGCACCACCTGTATACGGCGAAAAAATCACTCCCTATCTCTAGGGATAGACCGTATATGTCAAGCCTTGGTAAGGTTCTTCGCGTTGCATCGAATTAATCCGCATGCTCCGCCGCTTGTGCGGGCCCCCGTCAATTCCTTTGAGTTTTAGCCTTGCGGCCGTACTCCCCAGGCGGGGCACTTAATGCGTTACCTGCGACGCGGAACTCATGGAATAAGCCCCACATCTAGTGCCCACCGTTTACGGCGTGGACTACCAGGGTATCTAATCCTGTTCGCTCCCCACGCTTTCGCTCCTCAGCGTCAGTAGTGGCCCAGAGACCTGCCTTCGCCATTGGTGTTCCTCCTGATATCTGCGCATTCCACCGCTACACCAGGAATTCCAGTCTCCCCTACCACACTCTAGCCTGCCCGTACCCACTGCAGACACGAGGTTGAGCCTCGTGCTTTCACAGCAGACGCGACAAGCCGCCTACGAGGCTCTTTACGCCCAATAATTCCGGACAACGCTTGCGCCCTACGTATTACCGCGGCTGCTGGCACGTAGTTAGCCGGCGCTTCTTCTGCAGGTACCGTCACTTTCGCTTCTTCCCTGCTGAAAGGGGTTTACAACCCGAAGGCCTTCATCCCCCACGCGGCGTCGCTGCATCAGGCTTTCGCCCATTGTGCAATATTCCCCACTGCTGCCTCCCGTAGGAGTCTGGACCGTATCTCAGTTCCAGTGTGGCCGGTCGCCCTCTCAGGCCGGCTACCCGTCGTCGCCTTGGTGAGCCATTACCTCACCAACAAGGCTGATAGGCCGCGAGTCCATCCCAGACCGAAAAAACTTTCCCAACACTCACCATGCGGTGGTGCCGCTTATCCGGTATTAGACCTCGTTTCCAAGGCTTATCCCAGAGTCTGGGGCAGGTTACTCACGTGTTACTCACCCGTTCGCCACTGATCCACAAGAGCAGGCTCTCGCTTCACCGTTCGACTTGCATGTGTTAAGCACGCCGCCAGCGTTCGTCCTGAGCCAGGATCAAACTCTCCGTAAATGCTTTTCAACAAACCCCGAAAGGCTCATCAACAAACGAAGTAGGTTCCAAAGAACCAGGTTTAATCTCTAGCAAGAGAACAAATGTCACTGACATTCATTTCATTACCAAAGGAATCCGTACATCACACCTCTATCAAGAGGCAGATGCCGGAGGTTTTGGCATCGACTATGTGGCACACTGTTGAGTTCTCAAAGATCGGAAGCGCACCTCATCTTTGCCTTTCGGCTCGGATTTGGGGCAACCCTTCTAACTTACACTGTTTGATTCGCGGTGTCAAATCGGCCTCGCGGCTCGGTTTTTTACCGTGTTTCATCCAGGGCTCTCTACTTTACACCCTCGAGCACGCTTCAGCGACCCGGGGTTCTCAGTGGAGATTGGCTGTCTGGCGGGGCGGGCCTCGAGACTTTCGCTCTCTTGTCCCGCGCTCCCTTCCTCGGCAGCAAGGAAGACATTACGGGCCTGAACGGGGTCCCGTCAAATCGCGTGAATCCCGGGCGTGTCGCACTCTCGCAAACGACAAAACCCCTGGCAGACGCGCTGAACGCGCTGCCAGGGGTTCGGATCGAGAGCGTTACACCCGAACAAGTCCCACGGATTTTTTTCCGCGACGTAGGACGAACCACCCACCCGCCAGAGCGGGATGAGCGGAGACAGTCATGTCGAGGCTCTCCACCTTCACGTTATTGACGTAGGCCCCGCCGTCCTGGACCGCACGACGCGCATCCGACTTGGACGCCACGATTCCCGCATCGACCAGTGCGTCGATCACGAGGGTGTCGACGGAGATCTGTGCCGAACCCAACTCAGCCGCGCAGCCGGCAAGGGTGGGCTCGTCCAACTCGGACAACTCCGCACGGCCGAACAACGCCTGCGACGCGGTGACCACGGCATCGGCCGTCTCGACACCGTGCACCAACGAGGTGACGTCGTGTGCGAGGGTCCGCTGCGCCTCACGCTTGAAAGGCGCCTCGGCCGTCACACGCTCCAACTCTGCGATCTCCTCGCGCGAACGGAACGTGAAGATCTTGAGGAAGCGAACGACATCCGCATCTTCGGTGTTGATCCAGAACTGGTAGAAGGCGTAAGGGCTCATGAGGTCGGGTGCAAGCCACACCGCGCCACCTTCGGTCTTGCCGAACTTCGTGCCGTCAGCCTTCGTGATGAGCGGCGTCGTCATGGCATGGACGGAGGCACCTTCAGCCTTGCGGATGAGGCTCCACTCCACCAAGGAGGTTGCCCCACTGGTCATTGCCGCCGGTTTGAAGGCTCGCGCCATGACGACGGTGCAGTTCGAGGTAGTCGTTGGCCTGCAGGACCTGATAGGCGAACTCGGTGTACGAGATTCCTTCGTCGGACGCGAGACGGCGTGCCACCGTGTCCTTCGCAATCATCGTGCCCAGGCGGAAGTGCTGGCCGATCTCGCGCAGAAGGTCGATGGCGGTCAGGCTGCCCGTCCAGTCAAGGTTGTTGACCATCTGCGCCGGGTTGTCGCCCTCGAAGTCGAGGAACCGGGAGATTTGTGCGCGCAGACGGTCCACCCATTCAGAGACAGTCTCGCGGGTGTTGAGGACGCGCTCCCCCGACATACGTGGGTCCCCAATCATGCCGGTGGCGCCGCCGACCAGCGGCAGGACGTGGTGACCAGCACGCTGCAGGTGCCGAAGCAGGACCAACTGCACCAAGTGTCCGTGGTGCAGACTCGGCGCCGTGGGATCAAACCCGCAATAGAGTGTGATCGGTCCCTCGTCCAGAGCCGCGCGCAGGCTCATCGTCACCGGTCGTCTGAGAGATCAGCCCGCGCCAGGCGAGCTCGTCGAGGATGTGCTCTGTCATGGTGAGGCCATTGTGCCAGGCCGATGCGGTAGTGAAGCGTCCGCGGCGCCATTGACGCGGACACACCCCAGACATGAGTCGTCGCTGGGTACGCGCTCTGTGCCCGCTCGTCGGCGCTGAGGGGTGGACATCCATGAGGGTCCTACCGACTGCGGTCGTCGCATACCCAGCGACTAGTTCGAGATTATGCGCCGTGACCTGAGAGGAATCTCAGATACTCGCACCGTTTTCCGCACCGTTCCGCGCTCACACCGGACCGGCGCCATCCACCACGACGTGCGCGGCGCCACGCGTCCCCTCGGCGGCAAAGTGCTGTGCCTCGGCTGCGGCCCACGCCCGCCACTGGGGCTCGGTGTCTGCTCCCTCACGCTCAAGCCATCGTCCGTGGCGCAGGTCCTCCGGGGCCTCCACCCACATCACGAAGGCTCGCGAGGTCGCGCGCGCAGCGTTGGGCGACCCCCACTCCCTCGATCACCACGACCTCGGCGGCAGGCACGGTGATCTCATTGCCACGTTCGCCGCGGTACCAGTCCCACCGCGCAAAGCGCGCCTCCTCGCCACGTGCGAGAGGGACGAGCACGCGGTCGCACAGCACCCCGTGCAAGGAGGGCAGCCCCGACCAGCCCTCATACATGTCGTCCGCATGCACCACGGGCGCATCGTCAAGGCGCTCGGCAAGACGCCGCGCGAGGGTGGTCTTTCCCGCTCCCGCCGGTCCGTCAATCAAGACGATGCGTGCACCACCGGCCGTCGGCTCGCTCGCAAGGATCCGCGAGGCAAGCGCCTCGATGGTGACGTCCACGAGCGATCGGCTCGCGGCGGCCGCCCACGGGCGGAAGTGGGCGACACGCGCCCGCGCAGCCTTGCCCTGTTCCACCACCCGCGCCGGGGCCGTACCGCCCACGCCATCGCGCGCCGCAAGCGACCCCTCAACGGTCAACACGTCGAGCACCGCGACGGTGAGGTCGGGGTGGATGGCCTGCAGGCTCGTCCTCGGTGAGTTCGTGCAGGCTCCTTGCCGCGCTTCTCACACAACCGCACGCACGCGCCCGCCACCTCATGAGCCACGCGGAACGTTGTGCCCTGCTTGACCATCCACTCAGCAACATCGGTCGCCAAGGAGAAGCCAGCGGGCGCGAGCTCGGCCAGCCGCTCCTCGCGGAAGCGCAGGGTCCGCACCATGCCTGCGAAGGCGGGCAGCAGAACCTCCAACGTCTCGACGGCGTCAAACGCGGGCTCGTGAACCTCCTGGATGTCACGGTTGTACGCGAGCGGGAGGCCCTTGAGGGTGGCGAGCAGTCCGGTGAGGTCGCCGATCAGGCGCCCGGCCTTGCCGCGCGCCAACTCCGCGATGTCGGGATTCTTCTTCTGCGGCATGATCGACGAGCCGGTCGAGTAGGCATCGTCCAAGGCGGCGAAGCCGAACTCCACCGTGGCCCACGCGATGACCTCCTCGGCAATGCGGGACAGGTCGACTCCGACCATCGCCGCCACCCAGGAGAACTCTGCGATGACATCACGCGACGCGGTCGCGTCGATCGAGTTTTCGCACGGAGCGAGGAAGCCCAGTTCATCCGCCACGCCCTGCGGGTCCAGGCCAAGCGTCGAGCCCGCAAGGGCGCCGGCGCCATACGGCGAGAACGCGGCACGCGCGTCCCAGTCGGTGAGGCGCTCGACGTCGCGCAGCAGCGGCCACGCGTGCGCCATCAGGTGGTGACCCAGCGTCACAGGCTGCGCGTGCTGAAAGTGCGTGCGCCCGGGCATCGGCGCGTCGAGGTGACGGTCCGCCTGCTCCAGCAGAGCGTCCACCACGTCGAGAATGCCGACCGCAACGATGCGCGCGTGACGGCGCAGGTACATGCGCGGCAGGGTCGCGATCTGGTCGTTGCGTGAGCGGCCCGCTCGCGGCTTTCCACCGACCTCGGGGCCGATGCGTTCGATCAGGAGCCGCTCGAGGGCGCCGTGGACGTCTTCGTCGGACTCGGCCGGGCCGACGGCCCCGGACGCCACGTCGACACGCAGCGCCTCGAGGCCGTCGACCATGGTCGACGTCTCGCCATCGTTGAGCAGCCCGGCACGTTGAAGCGCGTGGGCGTGAGCGATAGAACCGCGCAGATCGTCATCGGCGTAACGCCAGTCGAAGTGCGTGGACTTGCTCAGGCGCGCCAGGGCCTCTGCGGGGCCGTCGACAAAGCGGCCTCCCCACAGATGGCCTTCATTGGTGCCGTGCTGCTCAGTCATGATGGAAGGTCTCCTCAGCCGTTCAGGCGCTCGGCACGGGCGGCGGCCTGCTTGGCTGCCAGTCCGTAGATCTCGATGAAGCCGCGCGCTGCCGACTGGTCGAACGCATCGCCCTCGTCGTAGGTGGCCAGCGCGAAGTCGTACAGGCCCGTGTCAGAACGGCGGCCCGTCACCGTGGCACGGCCGCCGTGCAGCACCATGCGGATGTCACCGTTCACGTACTGCTGGGTGTCGGCGATGAAGGTGTCGAGGTTGTCCTTCAGCGGCGACGACCACATGCCCTCGTAAACCAGGCTCGGACCACTTCTGCTCGACGTGGCGCTTGAAGCGGCCCTGCTCGCGCTCGAGCGTGACGTTCTCCAGTTCACGGTGCGCCTCGATCAGCGCGATCGCGCCGGGAGCCTCGTAGACCTCGCGCGACTTGATACCGACCAGGCGGTCTTCAACGATGTCGATCCGGCCGATGCCGTGAGCACCCGCACGCTTGTTCATGATCTCGATCGCCTGGAGCGGGGTGACCTTTTCGCCGTCGATCGCGACGGGGATGCCGCGCTCGAAGGTGATGATGACCTCGTCGGGCACCGGCGGGAAGGCCGGGTCGTCCGTGTAGTTGTAGATGTCCTTGGTGGGCGCGTTCCAGATGTCCTCAAGGAAGCCGGTCTCGATGGCGCGGCCCCACACGTTCTGGTCAATCGAGAACGGGTTGGACTTGGTGGTCTCGATGGGCAGGCTCGTGACGTGCCGCGTACTCGATGGCCTTGTCGCGCGTCAGCGCGAGGTCACGCACGGGGGCGATGCACTTCAGGCTCGGGCGCGATCGAGGTGATGCCGACCTCGAAGCGCACCTGGTCATTGCCCTTACCCGTGCAACCGTGGGCGACGGTAGTGCCACCGAAGTCGCGGGCGGCCTTCACGAGGTGCTTCACGATGACGGGCCGCGACAGGCTCGATACCAGGGGGTACTTCTCCTGGTACAGGCCGTTGGCCTGGAGCGCTGGCATGCAGTACTCCTCGGCGAACTCGTCGCGGGCATCGGCCACATACGCCTCGACGGCGCCGCAGTCCAGGGCACGCTGGCGGATGACCTCGAGGTCCTCGCCGCCCTGGCCGACGTCGACGGCCACCGCGATGACCTCCGCGCCGGTCGCATCGGCGATCCACCCGATCGCCACCGAGGTGTCGAGTCCGCCTGAGTATGCAAGCACCACTCTGTCAGTCATGTTGTCTGTCTCCTTGAAATAGTCCGTGATGGGGGCCGGCTCACGGCCGGAAGATTGCTGGGGCGAGGGGCGAACGGCCTACGAGTGGCCGCCGCCCGCGGCTCGCTCGAGGAAGCGCTGGGCAAGGCGGAGTCCGCCATCGGCCTCGCGCGAAATGACCATGATCGTGTCGTCTCCGCCCACGCAGCCCAGGATCGCCGCGTCGTCGTGCTGGTCGATGGCGCTCGCGAGGTACTGGGCGGCGCCCGACGGCGTCCTGATGACCGCGAGATTGGCGGAACCATCCGCGGCCAGCAGGAGCTCACCACACAGGCGGGTGAGTCGCTGGTCCGTGTCCTCCGTGGCGGTCAAGGAGTCGGAGGTGGCGTACACGTGTGCCCCACCGAGTCCTCGCACCTTGATGGCGCCGATGTCGACCAGATCGCGCGACAGGGTCGCCTGAGTGACGTGGATCCCCTGCTGCTCGAGCCGCAGCGCGAGCTCGCCCTGGGAGCGCACCGCCTCGGTCTCGATGATGCGGCGAATGAGGGCCTGCCGAGCGGCCTTCGTCGCGGGGATCGTCTGTGCCACGGGGATCAGTGCTCCACGAGCCAGGTGAGCAGGGCCTTCTGGGCGTGGAGGCGATACTCGGCTTCGAGCCACACGAGCGACTGGTCGCCGTCGATGACGTCGGCCGTGATCTCCTTGCCGCGGTAGGCCGGCAGGCAGTGCAGTACGTGAGCGCCAGGTGCGGCGAGGCTCGAGCGACCGCGCGTTCACCTGGAACGGCACAAAGACCTCGGACCGAGCGTCTCCCTGCTCCTCGTCACCCATTGAGACCCAGGTGTCGGTGGCGATGATGTCCGCGCCGGTGACGGCCTCATCGTGGCTGTTCGTCACCGTGACGGAGCCGCCCGTTTCTGAGGCGATCTCCTCGGCACGCGACACGATCGCAGCGTCCGGCAGGTAGGTGTCAGGGGTGCCGATGCGGACGTGCATACCCGCGGTCGCGCCGCCCAGCAGGTACGAGTGCGCCATGTTGTTGGCGCCGTCGCCCACATACGCGAGGTCGAGCCCTGCGAGCGCCGACGAACCGCCCCGAGCATCGGCCACAGCGGCCAGGTCGGCGAGGATCTGGCACGGGTGGTACAGGTCGGTCAGAGCGTTGACGACCGGCACCGTGGTGCCGGCGGCCATCTCCTCGATGCGGACCTGGCCGAACGTGCGCCACACGATCGCGCTCGTCATCGACTCCAGCACGCGGGCGGTGTCCGCCACGGGCTCGCCACGGCCGAGCCTGCGAGGTCTGAGCGTCGATCACGAGGGGGTAGCCGCCGAGTTCAGCGACGCCTGCTGAGAACGACACCCTGGTACGCGTCGACGGCTTGTCGAAGATCACGGCGACGGCCTGCGGTCCCTCGAAGGGCCGATGCGCCAGACGGTTGTCGCGCATCGACAACGCGAGGTCGATGACCTCTCGCTGTTCCGCGGGAGTGAGGTCATCGTCTCGCAAGAAGTGGCGGGTCATCACCGGCCTCCTTCGTTCAGGGGATGCGCGGCCAGGTGGCCCTCGATCCAGGTGAGGAACGTGTCCGCCTCGGCGGTGGTCAGGGTGAGCGCGGGCACCAGGCGGATCGTGTCGGGGCTCGGCGGGTTGACGATGAAGCCGGCGGCGACGGCCGCCTGAGCGATCTCGGCCGATGCGGGCGCGGCAAGGCCGATGCCAAGCAACAGTCCCTCTCCGCGCACCTCCACCACACCGACCATCGCCTCGAGGCGCTCCCTGAGGTGGGCGCTGACCGCCTTGACGTTGGCGATGAGGTCCTCGTCCTCGATCACGCGCAGCGTGGCCAGTGCGGCGGCAGCGGCCAGCGGGTTTCCACCAAAGGTGGTGCCGTGCTCGCCCTTGCCGAGCATCGTCCCTGCTCGGTCGCCGAACGCAACCACGGCGCCGATCGGGAAGCCGCCACCGAGTCCCTTGGCGAGCGTCATCACATCGGGCTGAATGCCGTGGAGCCTGGTGAGCGAACCACGCGCCCGTGCGGGCGACACCCGTCTGGACCTCGTCGAACACCAGGAGAGCATCGTGCCTGCGGGTGAGCCTCGCGCGCCAGGGCCAGATAGCCGTGCGTGAGGGGGATCACGCCCGCCTCACCCTGGATCGGCTCGACGATGATCGCCGAAAGGTCCTGCGCATGGGTCGCCACCGCATCGGCCAGCGCCTGCTCATCGTTGACAGGCACGAACACCACGTCACCGATGAGGGGGCGAAGGGGGCCCGGTAGGCCTCCTTGTAGGTCAGGGCGAGCGCACCCGTGGAGCGGCCGTGGAAGCCTCCCTCGAGCGCGATGATGGTGCCCTTGCCGGTCTTGCGGGCCATCTTGATGGCGGCCTCGTTGGCTTCCGTGCCCGAGTTCGCGAAGAACACGCGCGAGCCCGTGGGTGCCTGCGCGAGGTCAAGCAGGCGCTCGGCGAGTGCGATCTGCGGTTCGGTGGCGAAGAAGTTCGAAGCGTGCGCCAACGTCGCGGCCTGCGAGGCAATCGCCTCGACCCACGCGGGGTGTCCGTGACCAAGGGCGTTCACCGCGATGCCGCCGAGGAGGTCGAGATAGCGGTTGCCGTCCGCGTCCCAGACGTATGAGCCCTCTCCCCTGGTCAGCACCCGCATCGGCACGCCGAACGTGCCCATGAGGGCGTGGCCATACCGCTGGAGATCGACGGCCCCGCGCTCGAGACCACCCTCGCCGTGCTCGCTCAGGCCGCTCATGCCCATAGATCCGTGTCGTCGGGGCGCACCATGGTGCCGATGCCGGAGGTGGTGAAGATCTCGGTCAGCACCGAGTGGGGCTCACGTCCGTCGATGATGTGCGCCTGAGGCACGCCACCGCGCACCGCTCGCAGGCATGCCTCCATCTTGGGCACCATGCCGGAGGCGAGGCTCGGGAGCAGGCTTCTCGACGTCGGACGCGTGGATACGACGCACCAGCGAGGTGCGGTCCGGCCAGTTGGCGTACAGGCCCTCGACGTCGGTCAACATCACCAGGCTTGCGGGCGCGCAACGCGACCGCGATCGCTGCCGCGGCGGTGTCCGCGTTGACGTTGAGCACCGTAGTCGGATCGTCAAGGTCGGGCGCGACGGTGCTGACCACGGGGATGCGGCCCGCGTGAATGATGTCCTCGATCGCGGCGGGGTTGACCTTGACGACGTCACCCACCAGACCGACGTCGACGGCTTCGCCATCGATCTGAGCGGTGCGACGCTTGGCCTGCAGTAGGCCCGCGTCCTCGCCCGAGAGGCCCACGGCCAGGGGTCCGTGGTCGTTGATCAGACCGACGAGGCTCGCGCGACACGGAGCCGGTCAGCACCATGCGGACCACGTCCATCGCCTCGGGCGTGGTGACGCGCAGGCCACCGCGGAACTCGGACTCGATGCCAAGGCGGCCGAGCATGTCGTTGATCTGGGGGCCGCCACCGTGGACCACCACGGGCGAGAGGCCCAGCAGGCGCAGGTGGACGACGTCCTGGGCGAAGGCCGCCTTGAGTTCGTCGTCGATCATCGCGTTGCCGCCGTACTTGATGACGACAATCGAGCCGCTGAACTGCTCGATCCACGGCATGGCGTCGATGAGGACGCCCACCTTCTGTTGGGGGGTGAGGTCGGGGTAATCGATGTCTGTGCTCATGAGCCTGTACGCGCTGTTCTCGTGGACGTAGTCGTGAGTGAGGTCGTTAGTCCAGATCGTTGCCGACGCGTCGCCCGCGTGAAGGCTCAACGACCACGGTGACCTCGCGGGGGGTGAGATCCACGAGATCGCGGTCCTCCCCCACGCCCGAGGCGCGGCAGACCTGAATACCGTTGACCCACACGTCGAGCGTACGGGCATCGAACGGTGCGACGTCGGCGGGCACGGTGCCAGCGGCGGAGATGATGCGGCCCCAGTTGGGGTCGTTGCCGAAGATCGCCGTCTTGAACAGGTTGGAGCGCGTGATCGCGCGGGCGACGGCCTCGGCCGCCGCCTCACTGGTCGCGCCCTGCACCGTCACGGCGATGTCGTGGCTGGCACCCTCGGCATCGGCGACGAGCCTGGCGGGCAAGGCTCGCCAGGACCTCCGTGAGCGCCGCCTCGAAGGCGGCCGCATCCGGAGTCTCACCCGAGGCGCCCGACGACAACAGCAGCACCGTGTCGTTGGTGGACATGCACCCGTCCGAGTCGACGCGGTTGAGCGTCGCAGCGACGGCCGATGCGAGGGCCGCCTTGGCGGTCTCGGCATCCACCACCGCGTCGGTGGTGACCACGCACAGCATTGTCGCCATGCCGGGCGCCAGCATGCCGGCACCCTTGGCCATGCCGCCGACCGTCCAGGCGCCGCGCTCGGCGACGGCGGTCTTGGACACGGAGTCGGTGGTCATGATGCCCTCGGCGGCGGCCTGGCCGCCCTCGGCGCTGAGGCTCCGCGATCGCGGCGTCGGCGCCGGCGAGGAGCGAGTCCATGGGGAGGCGGACGCCGATCAACCCCGTGGAGCACACGGCGACGTCGCCCGCCGCGACGTCGCGGCCCGCGGCGGTCAGCGCCGTGGCGACGTGCTCGGCGGTGGCGTGGGTATCCGCGAAGCCCTCGGGACCGGTGCAGGCGTTGGCGCCGCCCGAGTTCAAGATGACGGCGTCGAGACGCCCGTCTGAGGCGGCCTCGCGGGACCACGTCACCGGCGCGGCCTCGACACGGTTGGTGGTGAAGACGCCCGCTGCGACGTGGCCGGGGCCATCGTTCACGACGACGGTGACGTCCTTGGCACCGGTGGACTTGATCCCGGCCGCGACGCCTGCGGCGACGAAGCCCTTCGCTGCGGTCACGCTCACGGTGCGACTCCTGGAGGCTGCAGGCCGGTGGTCTCGGGGTACCCCAGCACGATGTTCATGGACTGCAGGGCCGCTCCCGCGGTGCCCTTGACGAGGTTATCGATGGCGGAGACCACGACGACACGGCCCGCCTTCTTGTCCACGGCGACCTGCACCAGGCAGGTGTTGGCTCCGAGGGTGGCGGCGGTGGACGGCCACTGCCCCTCGGGCAACACGTGGACGAATGGCTCGTCGGCGTAAGCGGTCTCCCAGGCGGCGCGCACCGCGTCCGCATCGGCCCCTGCGGCCAGCGGGGCGGTCATGGTCGCGAGAATGCCGCGCGCCATCGGGACGAGCGTGGGAGTGAAACTGATCCGCACGTCGTCGGCGCCCGCGACGGCAAGGTTCTGCACGATCTCGGGGATGTGGCGGTGCGTGCCACCCACGGCGTAGGGGCTGGCGGCGCCGAGCCCTTCCGACGCCAGCAGGTTGGTCGCGAGCTTCTTGCCCGCGCCGGAGTATCCGACGGCGAGGACGGCCGTGAGGTCCGTCGGATCAACGACTCCTGCGGCCACGCCGGGCTGGAGGCCAAGGGTCACGGCGGTGACGTTGCAGCCGGGCACCGCGACGCGCTTGGCTCCCACCAGCGCGTCGCGCTGATGGCCCGTCGGCGTGATGAGGCTCGGGCATGCCGTACGGCCAGGTCCCCGAGTGATCCCCGCCGTAGTACTCCGCCCAGGCATCGGCTGAGGAAAGCCGGTGGTCGGCTCCGCAGTCAAGCACGAGCGTCTCGGGCGGCAACTGGGCCGCGATCGCGCCGCTGGTGCCGTGCGGCAACGCGAGCACCACGACGTCGTGACCCGCGAGGGTCTCGACACTCGTCTCGACGATCTCTCGCTCCGCGAGGAGACGCAGATGCGGCTGGTGCACCCCCAATCGATCGCCGGCGGAGGAATGCGCGGTCAGTGCCCCAAACTCGACGTCAGGGTGCTCGCTGAAGACGCGCAGGACCTCACCGCCGACGTATCCGGAGGCTCCAGAGACTGCGACCTTGAGTGCCATGTGCATAACTATACAGACGAATGCATGAATGTTCGACGACCGTCGCGCGCGGCGCGCCGTCACCTCCGCCACCACATGGACGCGCCCCTGTCACACGTTCGTGACACGGCCACGGCACAATGTGCCCATGCGGTACCTGCGGCTACGCGTGATGCGCGACAAGGATCTCGATGCCGTGCTGCGCCTGAACAACGCCGCAGCGCCCACGATTCACCCCCTAACTGAGGAGAGCCTGGCGCAGTTGCGCGGCTGGTGCGATGTGGCTCTGGTGGCCTGCGACCGGACCGGCGACCCCATCGCCTTCCTGCTGAGCCTCGGACCGGGCACGCCCTACGCGTCTCCCAACTACCGGTGGTTCGAGGACCGCGGCACGCGTCACCAGTACATCGACCGGATCGTCGTCTCGGGAGCGGCACGCGGCACCGGCGTGGGCCGCGCCCTGTACGAGTCCGTCTTTGAGCGTGCCCGTGAGCGCGGCGCCACGGAGGTCACCACCGAGGTCTCGGTGGCCCCCGCCGATCCCCGCTCGCTGTCCTTCCACGAGGCACTCGGGTTCCGCCAGGCTCGCGGAGCACGACATCCTCGACGGCACCGCGCGAGTGGCGCTGCTGTCGCGGACCGTCGACGGCCTTCTTTAGGACGCGGGCGCGGTGCGCTTGTCCGCCATGTAGTCGGGCAGTACGAAGAACGCCGCGATGACGGCGCCCACCAGCAGTACCGCGGCAGGCAGGAGCAGCGACTGCGCCATCGCCGTGGAGAACGGCTCGAGCAGCGGCTCCGGCAGCGCCAGCGCCCCCGAGCCTTCGGCGGACATCGCGGGCGCTCCGCCGTCGCCGAGCGCGGCGGCAAGCCGACTCGACATGAGGGTCGCGATCGCGGCGGAACCCAGCACGGAACCCACCTGACGGGTCGTGTTGTAGACGCCCGAGCCTGCTCCCGCATCGCGCGGCGGCAGGTTGCGCGTAGCGGTCGACGAGATCGGCCCCCACATGAAGGAGTTGCCGATTCCCACCAAAGCCGCGGGCACCAGAAGCCAGAGCACGGGCACATCGGGCGTCATCAGGAAGAAGTACACGACAAGGCCAATGCCGCTCAGCAGGAGTCCCGGCACCGCCAGCACTCGAGGGTGGAGGCGATCGACGAGGCGGCCGGCCACCGGCGACAGGGCGATCGACGCCACCGCGGTGGGCACGGACATCAGCGCCGACTCGGTGGGCGTCAGGCCGCGCACCGTCTGAAGGAAGTACACGATGGGGATGAACTGTGCCGTCACGGCGAAGCCCACCAGGGCGATGGCACCGTTGGCCAGCGAGAAGTTGCGGTCGCGGAACAGGGCAAGCGGCAGGAGCGGCTCCCCGCGGTGACGCGCCTGACTCCACAGGAACAGGGCGATCACGATCACGCCGGAGGCGATGCACGCCCACACCCAGCCGTTCCAGTCGAAGCTCGAACCTTCCTGGATGCCAAACACCAGCAGCGTCATGCCGACGGCGGACAGCGCCACGCCCCACCAGTCGAACTCGTGGGCGTGGGTGGGCAGCGCGGGCACCAGGCGAGCGACCATCACGTACGCGACGATGCCGATGGGGACGTTGACGAAGAAGATCCACTCCCAACCGGGACCGTCAACAAGGAATCCGCCAAGGAGCGGACCCACGAGGGAGGCAACGCCTGCGGTCGCTCCCCACAGCGCCATCGCGGTGCCACGGCGTGACGCGGGGAACAGCCGGGTGATGACGGCCATGGTCTGAGGGCTCATCATCGCCGCACCAAAGCCCTGAACGGCTCGGAAGGCGATGAGGTTGGCAATGCCAGAGCCGGGAAGCTGGTCCGCGATGCCGCAAGCGAACGATGCGATGGTGAACACGACGAGGCCGATGAGGTAAAGGCGGCGGGGCCCGAACCTATCGCCGAGGCGGCCCGTGATGAGTAGCGGCACGGCGTACGTGAGCAGGTAGGCGCTCGTCACCCACAGGACCTGGGTCGTTGACGCATCGAGCGATGCCTGAATCGAGGGGTTCGCGATCGACACGATCGTCACGTCCACCAGGATCATGAAGAAGCCGATCATGAGCGCCCAGAGCGCCGGCCAGGGGTTCTGTTCGGCGGTGGCGTCAGCGACGCGGGGTGAGGACTCGGTCACGCGTTTTCCTTGTCAAGAGAGGTGGGGGTGGGGGTGCGGAACGGGGCTTCCCAGTCAAGGGCCCCGCTCGCGAGATCGGACAGGAGAGAGTCGACCCACGCGAGGCTCCGCGTCGAGACGATGAAGGGTGAACTCCTTGCCCAGGAGCATCCGCCGCGGCACGCCCTTGTCGAGCGCCGCCTCCTGAAATACCCGCACGGCGGCACGTTCGCGTGCGACGGCGTCACGCCGCTCAGCGAGCACCCGCTCCACCTCTGCGCGGGTCAGAAAGTGCGCCTCGCCCACGGCGACGGGCAACACGGGGAACTCGGCGCGGGGGGCCTGCAGCCACACGATGACCTGGCGCTCCATCGCGTCGCGCCCAGCCTTGAGGAGCCGATAGGTAGTGCGCTCGGGCCGGTTGCCCTCGCGGTCGACGCCTGAAACCTCGATAAGTCCGTCTCGCTCCAGGCGCTCGATCGCGTGGTAGAGGCTCGGGATGCGGAGTTTGACGTCCTGGTCCTGCCCGCGAGCGCGGAGAAGCTGGGCAATCTCGTACGGGTGCATGGGCCGCTCTGCGAGCAACGCGAGGGCGCAGACCGCCAACGGGGTCAGCCTCTCGGGCACGGCACCCTCCCAATAGTCCAGGTGGAGTATTCAACGCCGACTAGTGTGACATACCCTTCCCGCTTCCGCGGACGCGAGAGGCCTCGCGGCTCGCTAGCCTGGAGTGCATGCGCATCCTCATCGTCGGAGGGACCGGGCTGATCTCCTCTGAGATCGCGGCCGCGGCCCACGCGGCAGGCCACGATCTCACCTTGCTGACCCGGGGCCGCTCCTCAACCGTCACGCCGCCGCCTGGGGCGGCCAGCATCGTCGCCGATGCGACAGACCCCTTGGCACTGCGCGATGCCCTGCGCGAGTATCGCGATCGGGGCGAACGGTTTGATGCCGTGCTCCAGTCGATTGCCTTCACCCCCGAGCACGTGGCGCAGGATGTCGAGACGTTCGCCCCCTGACGGACCAGTACCTCCTCATCGCCACCTCGGCGAGCCTACGCCACGTGGGACCGGCTCCATGCGACCACCGAGGACGACCCACAGGAGAACCTGTTCTGGGACTACGCGCGGCAGAAGGCCAGAGCCGAGGAGGTCCTGCGCGAACGTGCGACCGCCGCAGGGCTCGGCTACACCATCGTGCGGCCCGCCCACACGTACGGCCCCAGCAAGATTCCCGCATACACGGGCAATAGCGCGCACCCCTGGACCATCGTGGACCGGATGCGCCGCGGGGCGGACATCGTGATCCCCGGGGACGGCACCGGCCTGTGGACGCTGACGCACGCGCGGGATCTCGCCGCGGCGGCGGTGGGGCTCATGGGCCTCGACCGCGCCCTCGGCGAGGCCGTGCACATCACGTCGAGCGAGGCCCTCACCTGGAACGCCATCTATGGCACCATCGCGGACGCCGCAGGGATCTCACCCGAGCGGTTCGGCCAGCAGCGCGTGTGCGTACCCTCCGACGCTCTCGTGGCGGCCACCCCTGACCAGGCTGGCTCGATCTACGGCGACAAGATGCACCCTGCCGTGTACGACACGAGGAAAATCCGCGACCTTGTGCCCGGGTGGGAGGCGCGGATTCCGTTCACCGAAGGCATTCGCGAGTGCATCGCCTGGTTTGAGGCCGATCCGGCCCGCCAGAGCGTGGACGCCCGCGCCAACGCCATGTTTGACCGGCTCGCGAGCATCTACCGCCGCGCGCTCGACGAGGCGGGCCGATGAGCCTCTTTCGCCGCCGCAAGCCCCTGGCCCCCGCGATCGATGACGACGCCGCGCGCGTCCGCCTGCTCGACGCCGCCGTCTCCGTGCTGGGACGCGACGCGGGAGCACCCCTGGGAACCGTGGCACGTCGCGCCCAGGTGGATGACGAGACGGCGCGACGCCTCTTTCCCACCCGCCACGCCCTCGTGGAAGCGACCGTGGTGCGCGGCGCCACCCGCATCGCGGGCGCTGCGTTCCTCGACGATGGCGAGCCCCGTGAGCAGATCGCGATGCTCATAGGCCGCGTGTGGCAGGACCAGGCGCCGGTACTGCCGCTGACGCGGCTCGGCGCGCGAGGCCCGTACCGCCGCTCCGTCGAACGCGCCCTCTCCCCCTGCGCGCCACGTTGCGCGAAGCCATCGCGTTAGCCGCCGAGCGTGGCGAGGTGCGCGCCGACATCTCCCCCGCTGCCGTGAGTGGTTGGTCGAACAGGCCGTCATCGATGTGATCGAGGCCGCCGAGGCTCAGGCCCTTGCCGGCGCTGACCCGCTCCAACTCGCCATGACCCACGCCCTCTGTGCCGCAGGCATCGGCTGGGGCGACGCGACCGACGTGGCGATTGCCGCGCGCGCTCGCCTCGCCGACGTCGACTCGCGCCGCGGCTGAACGCGCCTCAGGAGAACACCATGCACGCCATCGCCGCACTCGACGCACGACCCGTCACCGACCCCCTGGCGCTACGCGACATCGACGCGCCCGAGCCGCTTGTCCGCGAGAACGACCTCCTCATCCGGGTGGAGGCGGTCTCCGTCAATCCCACGGATGTCAAGCGGCGCTCCAAGGTCAAGGCCGACGGCAAGGCGCGCATCCTCGGCTTCGACGGCGCCGGCACCGTGGTGGGCCTTGGCGACGCGGTCAGCGATTTCGAGGTGGGCGACGCCGTGTGGTGGTCGGGTGACGCCTTCCGCGATGGTGCGAACGCAGACCTCCAGGCCGTGGACCACCGCATCGTGTCCCGCAAGCCCGCCAGCATTGACTTCGCGGACGCCGCCTCGTTGCCGCTGACCACCATCACCGCGTGGGAGGGCATGTTCGAGCGGATGCGCATCAACCGCGAGGATGCGGGGACGCTCCTCATGGTGGGTGGGGCAGGAGGCGTCGGCTCCATCCTCACGCAACTCGCGAAGCGACTCACCAACCTTCACGTGATCGCGACGGCGTCGCGCGAGGAATCCGCCCAGTGGTGTCGCCGCATGGGAGCCGACGCCGTCGTGAACCACCGGGACTTGCTCGGCGAGGTGACCTCGCTCGCGCCGGGCGGGATCGACTACGTGTTCTCGTCGTACACCCCTGGCAATATCCCGGCGTATGCGGAGATGCTGCGGCCCTTCGGGCAGATCGTGTCCATCGACGGCGGCGCCCTCGATCTCCTTCCCCTGTTCCCCAAGTCCATCGGCTTCCATTGGGAGTACATGTTCGCGCGGTCGCGGTACGGCACGTGGGACATGGCAGAGCAAGGCCGGATGCTCGCCGAAACCGCGGACCTCGTCGACGCGGGCGGCATCGTGCCGACGGCAACCGTTCGCATCAACGACTTCTCGGCCGCCGGCATCCTCGAGGCGCACCAACTTGTCGAGTCCGGCTCCGTCATCGGCAAGGTCGTGATCCACCGCTAGCGAGCGCGCGCGTGCTCTGGCACGCTCGTGCCATGCGCACCATCGTGTCTGCCGTGGCCCTCGGCGCCGTGCTCGCGCTGACCGCGTGCACCGCAGGCGAACCGGCTGCGGACTCGTCGGCGACGGGCGCGGCCGAGACGTCCGCCTCCAACACCCCGGCGATGTCATCCAGCGCCATAGCGCAGGACGCGGACTCGTACTGCGATGCCGCCGCCACCGGGTACGCGGCTCAACGAGACCTCCTCGACGCCACCGATGCCACCGCGCTTGAGGCAGAGCTCGGAGACGATGCCGGCGCGGTGGACCTCGCCAACGCGGCGGGGGCGGCCATGACGACCGCCATCGACGTACTCGAGGAGACGTGGGGTGCCGCGGGCATAGCCGTCATGAATGGAGCGTGGGACGACTCCGAGGCATCCATCTCCCACGCCGCGGTGTCCGTCGCGTTCACCGACTTCTTCACCTACATCGACGCCATCGCTCGACCCGAGGCCGAACTCGCGGCGTCGGCGACCTCACCCGACGAGTACAACGACGGGATGCAGGCGCTCGCCGCGCGGGAGGGGGCCGCCGAGATTGCCCAGTCAGGGGCGAGCGCGGCGAGCACGATCATCGCGTACACGCGCACCCGCTGCGGCGAACTTCCGACCGACTGAACCCCTCAGCGGGCCCGTCGAGTAGTCCGCTGCCCCGCGACGGTCGTAGGGTGACAGGAGAGTCATCCCTGCTTGGAACCCCGTTCTACACCTGGAGAGACATGCCCGGAGCAGCACCCGGAACCCCCTCGGACGCCCTCGTGTTCTTTGGCGCCAGCGGCGACCTCGCACGCAAGTCCATCTTTCCGTCGCTCTACCGCATGGTGAAGGCCGGCCTGTTGACTGTCCCCGTCATCGGCGTCGCCTACTCGCAGTGGACGCTGGAGGACCTCAAGGAACGGGCGCGCGACGCGGTCGTGGCCAAGCACGGAGACAACGTCGATCACGACGCGCTCGCCCGGCTCGTTGACCTGTTGCGATACGTCGACGGTGACTATCAGGACCCCGCCACGTTCACGCAGGCTCCGCGACACCCTCGCCGAATGCGCCCACCCCACGCATTACCTCGCGATTCCGCCCAGCCTGTTCGGCACGGTGGTGCAGGGGCTCAAGTCCGTGGGCCTGCACGAGGCGGCGCGGGTCGTGGTCGAGAAGCCCTTTGGTCGCGATCTCGCCAGCGCGAAGGAACTCAACGCGGTCATCCGCGACGCCTTCGACGAGGACGCGATCTTCCGCATCGACCACTTCCTTGGCAAGGAGGAGATCATGAACCTCCTCTACTTCCGCTTTGCCAATGCCATGTTCGAGCCAATCTGGAACCGCAACTACATCAAGTCCGTGCAGATCACCCTTGCCGAGGACTTCGGGGTGCGGGGCCGCGGAGCGTTCTACGAGTCCGCTGGGGCGCTCCGGGACGTGGTCGAGAACCACCTCTTCCAGATCGTCGCTCTGCTCACCATGGAGGCGCCGACCTACCAGGGATACGGGGCGGTGCAGGCAGCCAAGGCCAACGTGTTTAACGCCATGCGCCCCCTCACGCGCCAGGATTACGTGCGCGGACAGTTCATCGGCTATCGCGACGAGGACGGCGTGGCCGCCGACTCCGACGTCGAGACATACGCAGCGGTGCGGTTGTCGATCGACTCCTGGCGGTGGGCAGGCGTGCCCTTCTACCTGCGCACGGGTAAGGCGCTAGCGGTCTCCGCCGGAGAAGTGGTGGTCGACTTCAAGCGACCTCCGCAGGCCCTGTTCAACGACGCGCAGGATCCCGATCAACACCCCAACCGACTGCGCTTCCGCCTCTCACCCGAGGGCGAGATCGGCCTATTCGTGCGGGTCAAGGCGCCAGGCAAGGAGTTCGTGGGACACGAGCAGGAACTGCTGCTCCCCACGGAAAGCCCCCTCGAACGCGAACCCTACGAACGGCTCCTCGCGGACGCCCTGCACGGCGACAGCGCACTGTTCACCCATGAGGACTCGGTCGAGGCTGCATGGCGCGTCGTCGACGCCGTCCTCACGGATCACGCACCCGCCATGCGGTATGCCCCCGGCACCTGGGGACCGGAAGAGGCGGCCGGACGGCTCATCGGCGACGACGGTCCGTGGCACAACCCCGTGGTGAGACCCGACCACAGTGGCCACTAGGCCGCCCACGACCGCATCGGCCACCCGCACCATCCAAGGAGAGACGCATGACCACCTCGACCCCGCAGCAGGCTCGGCATGGTTGGCCTGGGACGCATGGGCGCCGGCCTCAGCCGACGCCTCATGCGCGACGGGCACACCGTCGCGGTCCACGACGTGTCGCACGACGCCATCCAGGCGCTCGCCGCGGACGGCGCCATTCCCGTCCATGAGCCTTGCGGGCTTTGTCGAGGCCCTTGAGGCGCCCCGCGCCATCTGGGTGATGGTGCCCGCGGGGACCATCACCCAATCCGTCATCGATTCCCTGGCGGATGTGCTCGAACCCGGCGACACCATCATCGACGGCGGCAATAGTATTACCGCGACGACCTCGCTCACGCGGCGGCACTCGCGACCAAGGGGATCCATCACGTCGACTGCGGCACCTCGGGCGGGGTCTGGGGACTCGACCGTGGCTTCTGCCTCATGGTGGGCGGCGAGAAGGAGGTTGTGAACCGTCTCGCCCCCATCTGGGACACCATCTCCCCCGGCGTCGACGCCGCGGAGCGCACCCCCGGACGGACGGGAGAACCATCGTCCGCGGAGCGCGGCTGGTTGCACTGCGGCCCCAACGGCGCCGGACACTTCGTCAAGATGGTCCACAACGGCATCGAGTACGGACTCATGGCGGCCTACGCCGAGGGTCTGAACGTGCTGCGCAACGCGAACATCGGCTCCGTGGAACGGGCCGCCGATGCCGAGACCGCTCCCCTCGCCCACCCCGAGTACTACCAGTACGACATCCCCGTCGACGACGTCGCCGAGGTGTGGCGACGTGGGTCAGTGGTCGGCTCATGGCTGCTCGACCTCACGGCCGAAGCCCTTCACCAGGACCCCGACCTGACCGAATTCTCCGGCCACGTGTCCGACTCGGGCGAGGGTCGTTGGACCTCCATCGCCGCGATCGACGAGGGCGTGCCGACCCCGGTGCTCACGACGGCCTTGTACTCACGATTCGCGTCCCGTGACCTCGACATCTACGCCGAGAAGGTGCTGTCCGCGATGCGCAAGGGATTCGGCGGACACGAGGAGAAGCCCACCGGCGAGTAGTCAGACGATGCCTCGATGACTCAGGGCGTCGAGGAGACCCTGCTCATCGTCGACGCCGAGGTACACCTCCGAGGCATCGCGCAGACTCAGCACCACCGCCGTTGACCCCGTGGTGGTGTACGCCCGCGCGTTGCGGCTGTTCATGCCCCACCGCAGTCCCCAACCGCCAAAGTCGTGCAGGGGTCGGTACGTGCGTCGCTGCGCGGAGAGCACGTCGGTGAGGCTCGATGCGCCGCACCGTGCATCCCGCGAGACGGACCACCACCTCGTGTGCTCCGACCTCCACGGACGTCGGGATGACGAGCGTCGCTGCCAGGAGCGCGAGCGTGGGCCACGCGAGCCACGGCGCCTCGCCCCAGGCGTCGGCAATGAAGAACAGCACCACCACCGCCACGAGTGAGGACCCGAGCGTGACGGCGGCGAAGACGTTCTGGAAGGACCACTGGCGCGAACGGAACGACGTCATGCGTCTAGCCTCACACGGTGGCCGATGCGGGCGCATCGGCCTTGCGACGGAACCTCGGCCGCCTGGCGCGTCGGCGTCAGGTTGCCGCGGCGGCCGCGAGGCCGACCCACGCGAGTCCTACGAGACCGACGGCAACGGTGAACCCGGCGAGCGCGGCCACCCTGATGCTTGACCGCGCCATTCCCTGATCGGGTGAAAGACGGCGCGGACGACGGTCGTACCTGAGATACGCCGCCGAGGCCGACGCATGCACCACGAGCACGATCGCCACCCCCACGAGACCCGCCACCACCACCCAGCCCCCGAACTCGTTCGTGAGGAGCCGGGTCGCCACGACCGCACCCACCGCGACGCGCAGGGCCGTACGGCGCCATGCCAGAGCGGTCAGGCTGGTAGCGTCCCCGGAGTCGGCCTGGCGATCGGCGTGCGTCGGAGTCACGCCAGGACCGCTCCGATCAACAACGTCACCGTCGCCACGATGACGCCCGCCGTGAGGTAGGGCCCGATGCGCAGCGGGGCCACCCCGCGCCCCGCGCGGGTGTCGCGGTCCGTGTGGCGCCAACCGACCCACGCCTGGGCGCCCGCGACGATGCCGAGCACCACAAACATCGCTCCCGACGCGAGGAGCCAACCGCGGTGGACCGGCGGGGCGAGTGCGACGATGGCCGCGCCGGTCGCAGTCAACGCAAGCGACGTGCGAATCCAGGCAAGAAAGGTGCGCTCGTTGGCGAGTGCGACCTGCGGATTGCGGTGGTCTTCGGCCACAATGGCGCCCTCCCTGTTGCGTATGGTGCCAGGGACGACGCTACTCCTGTCTTGCGCTGGCGACGCCAGGCGGCGAGGCCACGTGACGACGCCGGGCGGCGACGTTCCACGCGACACGGGGCGCCTCCGTGTCGCGTGGAACGTCACGCCGCGCGGCCGCTCAGGGCGAGGCCCGCGCGGGCCGCCCGCAGGCGACGCGCCGCACGGTAGTACGCGCGGCGCAGTCGCCTCGCGAGGACCTCCCGTCGCTGCAGACGCGGCGATCCCTCGCGCTCGGCGAGACGGTCCGCGTGGAGCAACTCGGGGTGGTTCGCCAGGTGCTGCGCGAGCAGCGCCATCGTTTCCACGGGGTACTGGTTCATGTCGATTCACCTCCCCTCATCGTTGGTGAGGGGCCGTCCGGGCACGCGACGGTGTGTGGCCGATGCGTGTCAGGCGTGCGGGGACGCAGGCGCGCCCCGGAGGGCACGCTTGCGTGAGGACTTCCGCGGCTCACGCTGGGCGTGGGCGGCGGAACTCAGCAGAGGGGCGTAGGCTCGGCGCGATCGCGCGAAGGCGAGCGGCGCCGGCGGCCGCGCTATGCCGTGAACGAGGTGCACACCTCGTCATGGAAGCCGGCGATCGGCTTTCGTGACGACGTGGCACGCGAGGGCACGGCGACGCGGCGGGCATCAGGGCCCTGGAAAGTATCGATGGTGATCATCGCGTCGCCTCCTCTCGAGTGAATCATGGCTGGGACTGGCCAAGCGAGATCAACGTAGCACCGTCGCCCGGGAGCCACCAGGCCACTTTGCCCAACCGTGACATCGATGGTCACCACCGGTCCGTTCTGTCCCGCTCCACCGGCGCGATCAGGGACGATGTGCCGCCCTCAGCGTTCGCGGACCGTGATGACGCCCGCGTAGGGCCCGTCGACCGGCCCAGGCTCCGTGTCGCCGGCTACCCACAGGCTGGAGATATCGCCGTCGAGGTACAGCGCGTCCTCGACACCGAGGCTCTTGTGCGAAGAGACCCGCGAAGTCCCACAGGTTGGTGAGGCTCAGAGAGATGGCGAGGTAGACGGTGGCGCCGTCGGGGCTCACCCCCACCCCGTTGCGGACCGCGAGATTGGCTGAGCCTTCGTTGAACTCGGGATGAACCTCGCCATCCAGCAGGAGTGCGGGACCGGATTGGGTCGCCTGAGTCACCCCGGTCGCGTCGAACTGCGAGGACTCGACGACTTCCGCAGTCCCCTCGTCCGTCACCCCGAACACCGCGTTGGGAAGGAGGTGGAAGTTGCCACCACCCTCACTGAGGTTCAGGCTCCGCAGGCTCCTCCCCGTTCGAGATCAGCAGTCCTCCCGGCGTCAGATCATCACTGAAGATGCCCGCGTTGGTCGCCGCCACGATGTCGGGCTCGTCCGCGAGAAGATCTCGCAGCATCACGCCGTCCGCATCGGGCCACTCGACACGGATGTCCCACTCCTTCACGGGCAGTGTGACCACCCGATAGCGGTTGCCCGCATGGTCCACCGTTCCCACATCCACGGGCGACTCCGACTGCGGGGTGTCGCTTCCCGAGGGGTCCGCGGTCACGGTCACGCGATGCGCCGACTCGCCTGTGGCGCATGCGCTCACGCTCACGCTGGCCGCCGCGAGCAGTACGCCGATGCCCACCGCGCGCCTACCCTTCACAGTTCGAGCCTGATCTGCTCGGCATCGAGCGCATCGAGGGTGCTCGACAGCAGTGCAGAAGAAAAGATGCCCAGTCCGCGCGCGTCGATCAACGCGTCACGCTTCGCCTCGATGACGCCCACACGGCCGCCCAGGGATTCCTCACCGCCAGCACGCTCCACCGCGCCTTCCAGGAACTCGTGCAAGGCCGCACGCTCCTCAGCCGCGTCCTGCGCGGACACCCCGCGTGAGGGCTTGAGCCACTGCACGACCCACCGCACGGTGCCACCCTGAATCACGAGCGACCCGACAGCCACGATGTACGCGATCAGCACCAGCAGCGCACGGTCGGGGGTATCGGTGGGAAGCGTCTGCGCAGCAGCCACCGTGACCACGCCGCGCATACCTGCCCACACCATCACCGCGCCTTCCCGCGGTCCCAGCGGTGCCTTCACCAGGTAGCCGATGTCCGCCTCCGCCTTGGTGAGGTGGCGCGAGACGTGGTCGTGGCTCACCTCTCCCCTGCGCAGGCGGCGTGCGCTGAGCGCCCCCACGTGTTGAGCGACCTCATGGATGGCCTCCGCGTGCGTCACCGGGTCATCCAGGCGCTCTCGGAGGTCCGCGAGGCGCGGACGCAACGCGGCGGCTCGCCTCGCCCGGCGAGCCTGCGCCGCGAGCAACGGCGCGATGAAGAGCGCGCGCAGGATCAGTACCAGCACGATGGTCGCCATCGCCGCCGCGAAGGCGAACCCGACGCCCTCGTGCTTCTCCTGGACCTCGCGCACCACAGCGACAATCTCGAGGCCCACGATGAGATAGACGACGCCTTCGAGGATGAGGCTCGATCGCATGCCAGGTTTGGGCGTCGGACTGGCGCACCTGCGGCGACAGCGCCTTGGCAGAACCGTTGCCGGTCACGAGCCCGCACACCACGGCCGCGACCAGGCCGGACGCCCCCACCGCCTCGGCGGGAATCGATGCGACAAAGGGCACCGCAAGCGTGAAGACCGTATTGGCGGTCGTGTCACTCATACGGTTGGAGACCCACAGATTGAGCCGCCCCACGATGATGCCAATGATCACCGCCACCGTCATGGCGAGGATGAACTCGAGGGCGATGTCGCCCACCGTGACGGCGGCCGCCGCGGCAGCGACCGCGCCCCTCAGCAGCACGAGGGCACAGGCATCGTTGAGAAGGCTCTCTCCCTCGAGGAGGCTGACCATCCGCGGCGACACTCCCAGGCGCTTGATGATGGCCGTCGCCACGGGATCCGAGGGCGACACAATCGCGCCGAGCGCGAAGGCCCAGGGCCACGAGAGGTCATCGATCAGCCAGTGAAAGAACGCGCCCAGCACGAGGGTCGAGAGGATGGTGAGGATGACCGATAGCCCCGAGATGGAGCGGAACTCTCGCCTGAAATCCGTCGCGGGGATGGAGGCACCCGCCGCGAAGAGCAAGGGCGGCAGGACCCCCGCGAGGATGACCTCGGGGTCCACCTCGACGGCGGGCATGAACGGCAGGAGCGAGGCACCGAACCCCAGGGCGACCAGGATCAACGGCGCCGCGATACCGACCTTGGGGCTCACGGCCGTGGCGGTGGCGATCGCCATGAGTGCAAACACGCCAATGACCAGGATCTCCACGTGGCACTCCATCCGTTGCGTCGGGCAGCGCAGTCATCGTATCCAGCACGCCACCGTGAACGTCGCGCACCTCGCTACGATCACGGCATGGACCTGGGGGAATCAGCCCGCGCGAACGCGCCTACCTGGTGGCACACAAGGACGCGTCGATCGCTGCGGGTCACGGCACTCTGTGGACCGTCGATACGGCGCTTGTCGCCAAGCATCGGGCCCCGATGGGGGCGAGCGCCCTTCAGCCCGACGAGGACGGCGCCACGGAGTCGATGCGGGTGGCGCGCCTGGTGCCACTGGTACGGCGCTCCCGGCGCTCCGCGGCGCGGACGCTACGCGGCTGGGGGCTGGTGTGGCTGATCGGCCTGGTGGCCGGCGGCCAGATCTGGGCAGACGACCCCGACTGGCTTCCCCTCGCGGTGATCGCGGTGACCGTGACCATGATCGTGCCAGGCATGGTGCTTGCTCTGACGGCTCCGCCTGCCCGCGTGACGGTGCTGCCGCTGGAGGTGATTCGCGACCGCGTCGATGCCGATGGTTTGCACGCTGTCGAACTCCGCGACGTCGACGGCTCCACCGTGTCGCTGACCACGACTCCGCCCTTGGCAACCATGCTGCTCCTCGCGTCGGACGACGAGACGGCTCCCCTCATGTCCGCACCGTCCGGTGGGGCCGTGTGGGGCGTGAGTGCCGCCGAGCACCGGCGCGAACGGACCGCCGACGATCTGCTCGCCGCACCGGCTCTCGTCAACCCTGCTTTCCCGAGCGAGCATTACGAGGGTCCGGCCGTCGCCGCACTCCTCGAGCGCGCCGCGAGCGTTGCGGGCGTGAGTGTCGAGGAGGTCGCGGCTCGTGCCGCCGCGCTCGTCCCCGCCGCGGCCGAGGACGTCCTCGAGAGCCGCGGCGACGTCGATGCCGCGATCGCGCTGCACACGAGGCGCGGCGCCACACAATCGTGCGCCTGGGCGATTCTGGCGCCCGCCGTCATTGCGGTGTGTGTCTCGGTGCTCGCGCCGTATGTCGAGTTCGCCTGGCCCTGGGCGTCGTGAGAACGGGGCGCGTGACTTTGGGCGCACCGAGCATGGTCGGGACGGGCGTAGGCTCAAAGCACACTAGATAGGAGCAGCGATGACCCCCGCCCAGCAGTCCGCCGTGCGCGCTCGCCTGAGCACGCACTCGCCCGTTCCGACCTTTCGGTCGGCCATGGGACGGGAGCGGGCTCCGATGCGAATGTGGGTCACGGGCTTCACGCAGCGAGGCATCATGGTGAGCGACGGCGAGGGTGCCGCCGTCTGGATCGTGGACGAGCGCTCCCGCCACGCGGTCGAGCAGGCCCTCAACGTGGGCATCTCGGCCCTCGACCTGCACGAGGACGGCAGCGCCGTCATCGCGGGCACCGAACTCAACATCGCCCCCTGGTAGAGCGTCTAGAACAAGGCGTCCTGGAGTTCAGCCAGGTTGCGCGCCGCCCCGCCGCGAGGCACCGCTTCGTGGCGCGAGCGGGTGCGCCGCCACTCCCCGTCCGCATCTCGCGCCTCCGCACGGCGCACCGCGCCGTCGGTGGAACCCATCGATCCCGTCTGCGGGTCTTCGACGGCGCGCTCGAGTCCGTGGGCGCGAATCAGCGGCTTGATACGCGCAGCGAGCCACCGGCGGTATTCCTTGGGCGCGTAGGAGCCGTCGCCATAGAGCCTCGCGGTAGCGCGGCGTGAGGTCCGGCCGATGCGTGTTGAGCCACCGCGCGTACCACTCCTTGACGCCCGGGCGGAGGTGGAGCGCGGAGTAGGTGACGGAGGTGGCGCCAGCCTCCTTGATGCGCGCAAGAGCCCGGTCGAGGTGCTCCTCAGAGTCGGTCAGGAACGGCAGCACCGGCATCATGAACACCGCGACCTCGAACCCCGCCTCGGCCGCCGCAGACACGGTCGCGAGACGCGCCGTCGCGGTCGGCGTCCCCGGTTCCATGGACTGCTGAATCTCATCATCGAAGATCGCGATGGACAGCGCGAGATCCACCGGCACGCGTCGCGCGGCATCGGCCAAGCGAGGCAGGTCGCGCCGCAGCAGCGAGCCCTTGGTGAGGATCGAGAACGGCGTGCCGGAGTCCGCGAGCGCGTCGATGATGCCGGGCATCAACCGGTAGCGACCCTCCGCACGCTGATAGGGATCCGTGTTGGTGCCGAGCGCCACATGCTCCCGAGTCCAGGTGCGCTTCGCGAGGTCGGTCCGCAGGGCATCGACGATGTTGACCTTCACGATGACCTGCGAGTCGAAGTCCGCCCCCTCGTCCAACTCGAGATAGCGGTGGCTTGGCCGTGCGAAACAGTAGACGCAGGCGTGGGAGCAGCCGCGGTAGGGGTTGATGGTCCAGGTGAACGGCACGGCGCTGGACTGCCCCACCTTGTTCAGGGCGCTCTTCGCGAGCACCTCGTGAAACGTCACTCCCGCAAACTCGGGGGTGGTGACGGATCGCACCAGGTTCGAGATGCGTGCGAGCCCCGGCAGGGCGTTGGCGCTCTCCGCGCGAATCTGTTGTGCCTCCCAGCGCATGCCCTCATTCGAACAGATGTTCGAATGAGGCGCAAGCGACGCGCGGGGCGAGGGTCCCAGGCGTACCCCGGTAGCGCGCCCTACCGTGTCATCAGGCCACGCGACGAGGAGACACTCATGCCCATGGAACCAGGCGCGATGCGCGAGCGGATGGAACAGACGCCTGTCCCCGACGCGTCTCGCGCCGAGTACGAGAAGCCTGGTCGCCGACGAGTGGTTTCGCTACCGCGCCGGGCCCGAGCTCGCGGCCATGCAGCGCGCCACTCTCGCAAGCCTGCGTGACCTCTCCGCGCGGTACTACGACGAGCCCGTCGCATCGACTCAGACGCTTGCCGATCTCGTGGGCGAGTGCGGGTCCGGCCTCGACTTCCGACCGCCCATCTACTTCGAGTACAGGGAACGCGTGAGGCTAGGCCGCGACGTGTTCATCAACTCCAACCTCATGATCGTGGGTTCGGGCGTGGTCACCATCGGAGACCACGCACTCATCGGCCCCGACGCACGCTTCTACACCGTGAACCACGCCCTCGATGTGCCGACCCGGCGCGAGGGATGGGAGCGAGCATTCCCGATCACGCTGGAGTCCGACGTGTGGCTGGGGGCTCCGTCGTCGTCTGCCCCGGCGTGACCATCGGCCGCGGGTCCGTCGTCGCGGCGGGCTCGGTCGTCACCAAAGACGTTCCGCCAGGCGTCGTGGTCGCGGGCAATCCCGCGCGGGTCGTGCGGAGACTCGCCGACTCCGACACCGACACCGCGTCATGATGCCCGGAGCGCGGGGCGTGACCGAAGGCTGCGGCACGGCTGGCCTCCCGGCTGGCTCCCGCACCGATGGGCTACGCAGACGACTGGAGCCGAGCCGCGTGGCGTGCAAGGTCGGCAAGGACGGAGATATCGAGCGCCGAGGCGTCCGTGAACGTGAGCACGGCCGCACCCGCCTTCACCGCGCCGGGCCGGGTCGCAAGCGGCGCGGCGTAGGTGCGCGCAAGGTACTGGCGGCCCTCGGCCGCGTTCACGTAGAGGCTCACGTGCCGCTTCTGGCGCGCGAGACCGATGAGGAACCACTCCACGTCCCCGCCACGCGGCCGAGGCTGCACGATGTCGCCGTACCCGACGATCGTTTGCTCCGTGCCGCCCCAAAAGGTTCCCCGCCACAGACGCCTGGACGCACTGGGAAGCGCCTCGGTGAGCACCGCATCCACGGTGACGAGCGTCGTATCGGCCGCGGCGGCATCGGCCGCAAGGAAGCCAGCGACGTCGGCGCCGGTGGGGCGCACAGAGTCCTCGCCCACGGCTACTCCTCGACAGCGGGCAGGGCTCGTGCACCAAAGTGAGCGTATGCCCTGCCACCAGCAGCGCGGTAGAACGTCACAGGCGACCAGGCCTCGCCACCGCGGAAACGAATGGCGTACACGGCGCGCTCGGGCTCGACCGACACGGCGAGCAGGTCATACTCCTGGACCGGCTCGGGATCGAGTTGCGCCAGCGCACCCAGCATGGTGATCCTGAGGCGCGGGTGCTCACCGTCCATGAAGGCGTCGACCTGCAAAGCGGCGCCTCGATACGTCCCTGACCAGTTGCGCAGCGGACCCGTGAGTGGCTCCTCTGGCGGCACGAACGCCGCCGTCGCCTCCACTCCCACCACGTCCGCGAACAGGCTCCCTGAACAGCGCCTCAAAGAGGTCCTGACCCTGACCACCATTCGTGAGCAGCGTCACCGCAAGTCCCGCCTCGGGCAGCACCCGCAGGAACGCGTTCTGCCCCACGGTGGCACCATCGTGGCCAATCAGGCGGGTGCCGTTCCAGTCGAATCGCACCCAACCGAGGCCCCACGAGTCGCCCAGTGAGTACACGTCGGGAAGGTCGACGTGGCGGGCAGCCATCGCCTCCGCCGATTCCTCGGACACCAGCCGCTCCCCCGCGGCACCAAGCCCACCGTGGAGGTGTGCCTGGACGAAGGTGAGCAGGTCGCGTGCCGTGGCGTTGACCAGCCCAGCCGGTCCCACGGACCGCGGCATCGACCACACGGGCGCAGGTACGGGGTGCGGCAGGCCCACCACGTGGCCCAGCGCCGTGTCATGCAGCAGGGCATCCTCGGGCAGCGTGGTGGTCCGGCTAAGACCCAGGCGCGCGGCGATACGGTCGCGCACCGCGGCATCCCAGGTCGACCCGATGACGCGCTCGATCACCCGGCCGAGAATCAGGTAGCCCGAGTTCGAGTAGGACCAGGTCTCGCCAAGCGGGTGCGCCTGATCGACGGCGTGCAGGCGTTCGACGTAGCGCTCCAACGCATCGTCGCCTCGACCTGTGTCCACGAACACGTCGCCGTCGATACCGTTGGTGTGCGTCAGCAGGTGCCACACCGTCAGGCCCTCGCGCACGGTGGCGTCGCGGAGCCTTGAGTTCCGGGAGCACGTCTGCAATGCGCGTCTCCAGGGTGAGGAGACCCTCGTCCACCACCTGCATGGCCAGCGTCGCCGTCCACACCTTCGTGATGGACCCGATCTGGAACACGGTGGCATCGGTGACGGGCTGCCCCGTCTCTACTCGGGACACGCCGTGCGTGAGGATGTCGACCTGATCCGCGCTGGAATCCGCCTCGTCCATCGTGGCACGCAGGATTCCGAGCCTGGGCGCCGGGAACTCCGTAGCGCTCCGCGAGCGCCTCGAGCCGCGTCACCCAGTGGGCGGTGTCGAGCGTCAGGTCGGTCATGCGCTGCTCCGTCTCTCCCGATGGCGTTCCCATCCTGACCGAGGAGGGGTGGATACACAACAACGGGGCCGCTGCCCGGGCGAACCCGGGCAGCGGCCCCGTGGGGACTGTGCGATGGCTTAGCCCGCGTAGTAGTTCTTGTAGTCGGCGATCCACTTGCCGGTGTCGCCGTCGAACGAAACGTAGGCGAACCCGTAGCGCGAGGAGACCGGCCAGTAGTAGGTGCGCGACTTCACCGTGGAGCCCACGAACTCGTAGGTGAGGGTGCCACTCGTCCCGGCGATGGTGCGCGCCTGGTCGAGGGTCGTCTTGTCCACCTTGATCTTGTCGAACTCGGTCTTCGTCATCTTGTTCGACGTCTGCTTGGGACCGTTAGCCCAGGACGCAGCCTTGATGTTGGTCTTCCACTGGCCAGACTTCTTGGTGAAGTCGACCTGAACCCAGCCGTACTTGTAGCCCGGGACGGGCCACTCGACGGTGCGGCTCTCCGTGTAAGCGCTCTTGTACTCGCTCGTGACGACACCAGCCGTGCCTGCGGTCTTCTGGACGGAAGCCAGCGTGCTACCGAGCCGACCTTGCCGAACTCGGACTGCGTGAACTTGTCCGAGGTCTGCTTCGCGTCGACGCCCCACGAGGCCGACTTCGACGACACGATCCACTTGCCCGACTTCTTGGCAAAGTAGACGTACACCGAACCGCTCGAGCCTGGTGGTGGTCTTCCACTTCACGGAGCGCGAGGTGGACGAGGTGGACACGTTGGTACCGGCGGAGTCGAACTCCTTCTGCACCTGCGCGAGGGTCCACTTGCCCACGACGACCTTGGTGTACTCGCCCTTGTCGACCTTGGCAGAGGTGTCGGCTGAGGCCGGGATGGCGACACCGACGGCGAGGGCGGCGCCCATGGCGACGGCGGCGATGCGCGTCGAGATACTACGAATCTTCATGGCGGTCCGTTCTGTCCCCCAACGAGGACGAATCGTCTGATCCCCGGGGTGCGATAGGACGCGGCGCCATCCCCCCGGTCCCCGGTGCCGCGGGCCAAGGTTATGGGACGTTTGTCCTCAGATGGGGGAACTTGAGTCAAAGTCCACACAAATGTGGGCAAGGTTGGCTGGTACGCGACGGTGTCTGGCCCCCATCATCCGTCTCACGGACGATGCCGACCGAGCACGACGCTGACATACAATCCCTGCATGTCCGACGGTCATAGTCCGAAGCGCCGGCACCTCGCGTCATCGCGAGTCCCGGCGCCTGCCCCCGTCCACTCGACCCTCGCCGCCGCGCCCCTATGCGTGGCGCACGCCGAGGGTCCCCTCACCTCTGAGGGTCCTCTGTCATGACCGAGGCCTGGCTTCTGCTGGGACTTGTCGTGCTGCTGATCGGCGCCAACGCGCTGTTCGTGGCCGCCGAGTTCGCGTTCATGACCGTCGACCGTCCCAGCGTGGACCGCGAAGCCGCCTCGGGCGACAAGCGCGCACGCTCCCTCAAGGCGGCGATCACCACACTCTCGACGGAGCCTGTCCGGCGCTCAGCCTGGGCATCACGCTGACGAGCCTCCTCGTGGGCTTCATCGCCGAGCCGTCGATCGCCACCTTGCTTTCTCCCCTGTTCGAGGCCGCGGGCCTGCCCGAGGGCAGCGCGATGGCCGTGTCCATCACGGCGGCGTTCATTCTCGCGACCGGCACCCAGATGGTGTTCGGCGAGTTGGTGCCCAAGAACTGGGCGATCGCGGAACCGATGCGCATCGGCCGTGCCGTGGCCGGAGCCAACCGCGGCTTCACCTGGTTCATGGGTCCGCTCATCCGTTTCCTCAACGGCTCGGCAAACTGGCTGGTGCGCCGCCTTGGCGTCGAGCCGCGCGAGGAACTCGCGTCCGCCCGCAGCGCCGAGGAGTTCGAGGCGATCGCCGCCCGCTCGGCCGCACAGGGCACGCTTGACCCCCGGGTCGCCACGCGCCTGGGCCGTGCCGCCGAGATGCGCGAACGCACCGCATCGGACGCCATGACGCCACGCACCCGCGTGGACTTTGTGGCGGCCGATGCGACGGTCGCCGAGGTCCTGACCCTCGCCTCGCGCACGGGCCACTCCCGCTTCCCTGTCACGGGCGAGGACGTCGACGACATCGTCGGCGTCGCGCACTTCAAGCGGGCCCTCGCGGTGCCCGCACGCCAGCGTGCCTCGACGCCCGTGAGCGACATCTGCATGCCCATCGAGTCCGTGCCCTCCACCATGCCGCTCGCGGCCGTCCTCGACGCGCTGCGCTCGGGCTCTCAGGTGGCCGTGGTGGTCGACGAGTACGGCGGCACCGATGGCATCGTGACCCTCGAGGACCTGGTCGAGGAGATCGTCGGCGAGATCGAGGACGAGCAGGACCGCCCCGTCTCGCGCTACCGCAAGGTGGGCCCCCACCGCTGGTCACTGTCCGGGCTGCTGCGCCCCGACGAGGCCGGCGACGCGTTGCGGCTTGACCTCCCCGAGGCGCAGGAGTCCGACACGCTCGGCGGCTTCCTCACCGAGCAGTTGGAACGCTTCCCCGTGCCCGGCGACTCGATCGAGGTCGCCGCGATGAACGAGGGCGACCTCGACGAGGACGACCTTCCCACGCCCGTGCGCGCCCGCATGACCGTGACCCGCGTCGACGGGCATCGGGTCGACCGCATCATCATCGAGGTGATGCCTCCCGCGGACGAGGACGCTACCCGGAAGGAGGCCGCGGATGTCTGACGGGCTCGCTATTGGACTGACTGTCCTCCTACTGATCGGCAACGCGTTCTTCGTGGGCGCCGAGTTTGCGCTGGTCTCCGCCCGCCGCAGTCAGATCGAGCCGCGCGCGGCCGCCGGATCGTGGAGCGCACGCATCACGGTGCGCGCCATGGAACGCGTCTCGCTCATGATGGCCGGCGCCCAGGCTCGGTATCACCGCCTGTTCGCTCGGCCTCGGTGCGCTCGGTGAGCCCGCCGTGGCTCACCAGGCTCGAGAGGCCTCTGGGCGCCATCGGCATCGAAGGAGCATGGCTCCACGGCATCGCCTTCGCGATCGCGCTCGTGATCGTGGTGTTCCTCCACATGGTCCTGGGCGAGATGGTGCCCAAGAACCTCGCCATTGCTGGCCCCGAGCGCTCGGCCCTGATTCTTGGCCCGCTGCTGTACGGCGTGGTGTGGGTGTTGCGCCCGGTGATCGCCACTCTGAACTGGATCGCCAACATCGTGCTGCGCGCGTTGCGGGTCAACCCGCGCGATGAGGTCGAGTCGGCGTTCGACGCCGATCAGGTGGCGGCGTTCGTCGCGGAGTCGCGCGAGGAGGGACTCCTCGACGAGGACGAACACCTCGTGCTGGCGGGTTCCCTCACGCTGTCCTTCGAGACGGTGCGCGACGTGCTCACCCCGCTCGATGTCCTCGAGGTGCTCCCCGAGGACGTGACGCCGCAGCGCGCCGTGAAGGCATCGCTGCGCACCGGGTTCTCGCGCTTCCCCCTCACGGACCGTGACGGCCACTACGTGGGGTATCTGCACCTGAAGGACTTCGTGGAGGTGCCGCGAGGCACCGCCACCAAGCCCATCCCTGCGACGGCGGTGCGCCCGCTGACGTGGATCACGGCCGATGCCTCGCTCGAGCACGCGCTCACGGCGATGCAGGCGCGTGGCACGCACATCGCGCTCGTGAAGGAGCCCGGCACGGATGATGTCATCGGTGCGGCCATGCTCGAGGACGTCATCGAGCGCCTGGTGGGCGAGGTCGTGGATGCCGGCCAGATGGTCAACAACCCCTCGTAAACGCGCACTCCCAGAAAGCGCAACGGCCCGGCATCCTCGAGGATGCCGGGCCGTTGCGCGTGGCGACGCGCTACAGCACGTGCGACAAGAACTCCTGCGTGCGGGCCTCGCGCGGCGAGTCAAGCACCTGGGACGCGGTGCCCTCCTCCACGACCACGCCGTCATCCATGAACACCACATGGTCGGCCACCTCGCGGGCGAACCCGATCTCGTGGGTCACCACGATCATCGTCATGCCAGCAGCGGCCAGGTCCTTCATGACGGCGAGCACCTCGCCCACCAGGCTCTGGGTCGAGCGCCGATGTGGGCTCGTCGAAAAGCATGATCTCGGGCTCCATCGCGAGCGCGCGGGCGATCGCCACGCGCTGCTGCTGGCCGCCCGAGAGCCTGCGCCGGGTAGTGGTCCGCACGGTCGGACAGGCCGACGCGTTCCAGCAGCGCCATCGCGGCGGAGCGAGCATCGGCCTTGCGAACTTTTTCACCTGTCGGGGTGCCTCCATCACGTTGTCCAGCGCCGTCATGTGCGGGAATAGGTGGAAGCGCTGGAAGACCATGCCCACACGTGACCGCTGGCGCGCGATGTCGCGCGGATGTAGACGCTGTAGGGTGGCGGTGCCGTCGGTGCCGACCTCGCGGTAGCCCAGGAGCTCGCCGTCGAGACGGACGGTGCCGCCCGTCAGTTCCTCGAGTTCGTTGACGCAACGCAGCAGGGTGGACTTTCCGGAGCCGGACGGCCCCAGCACCACGCAGACCTCGCCGCGGGCCACCGTCAGGTCAACTCCCTTCAGGACATGAAGGTCATCGAACACCTTGTGCGCCGCGCGCACCTCGACCATGGCCGATGCCTCGGTAGCCTCGCTCACGGCGTCACCTCCAAGAAGGGATCGTCGGTGGTGGTGTGGGAACCCGCGATCGCCGCCTGGCGCCCCATGCGGCGCGAGCGACGCTTGCGCGAGGGCTTCTCCCCCACTCCCTTGCCGTAGTACTGCTCCAAGTAGTGCTGTCCCACCATGAGGATCGAGGTGATGAGCAGGTACCAGAACGCCGAGACGATCAGCAGCGGGATGGGCAGGAAGATGCGGTTGCCGATCGCGTTCGTCGCGAACGTCAGGTCAAGCGTGAAGGGCACGGCCAGCACGAGCGACGTGGTCTTCAGCATCGAGATGGTCTCGTTGCCCGTGGGAGGCACGATCACGCGCATGGCCTGAGGGATGACGATCCTGCGCAAGATGGTGGAGTCCTTCATTCCGAGTGCCCGTGCGGCCTCGGACTGGCCGGCGTCCACCGAGTTCAGCCCGGCGCGCATGATCTCCGCGAGGTAGGCCGCTTCGTTGAGACCGAGGCCCAGCAGTGCCGCCCAGAACGCCGTGATGACGGCGGACGTCTGGAACGTCACGAACTCCGGCCCAAAGGGAATGCCGAGGCTGAGCGTCGGGTACAGGACCGAGATCAGGCCCCAGAACACCAGGCTGCGTGTAGATGGGGGTGCCGCGAAACAGCCAGATGTAGAACCAGGCTCGCGGAGCGCAGGACGGGGTTATCCGAGCGGCGCATGATCGCGAGGATCACGGCAAGGACCACACCGATCACCATCGACCCGAAGGTCAGGACGAGGGTCCAGCCGACACCGCGCATGACGCTGACGTCGCGCAGGTAGAGCCAGACGATGTCCCAGCGGAAGTTCGGGTTGGTGATGAGCCCGTGCAGCGCCATGGCGCCCAGCACGGCGAGCACCGCGGCGGCAATCCAGCGGCCGGGGCGCGGCACTGCGCGGGCGCGGATGCGGTTGGGGACCGGGTCAGACTGCGAGGTGGCGTTCATGAGTGACTCCTCGCCACCGCCGCGGCCGTCGCACGGACCGGGTTCCGTGCGACGGCCGCCTGCGGGGCGCATCGATATTAAGAGGCGGGGTTGACCTCGGCCGTGGTGAGGGCACCAGACTCGGTGCCCCACGCGGCGAGGATCTCCTCGAGCGTGCCATCATCCATGAGGCCCTGCAGGGCGGCGGCGATGGCGACGGTCAGGTCCGAGCCCTGGGCGGTGACGATGCCCTGCGGCGCGGCGTCGAGCGCGTCGCCCACCAGGCTCGGCGGCCGGCGGCCTGGCTCACGGCGTAGCCCGCCACGGGCGAGTCAGCAAAGAGCGCGTCTGCCTTGCCACCGACCACGTTGGTCGCGGCATCGGCGTTCGAGTCGTAGGCTCAGCACCTCGATGGCGTCGGCACCATCGGCCTCGCATGCGGCGCTCATCTCGCCCGCCTCGGACTCCTGGATGGTGCCGGTCTGCACGGCGATGGTGGTGCCGCACAGGTTGGCGGTGTCGATACCCGCGGGGTTTCCGGTCTGCACCGCCAGCGACGAGCCCGCGGTGAAGTACTGGGTCATGTCCACGACCTCGAGGCGCTCGGGCGTGATGGTGAACGACGAGATCCCTGCGTCGTACTTGGAGCCGATGCCGGGGATGATCGAGTCGAAGGCTGCGGTCGACACCTCGGCCTCGAGTCCGAGCGAGGCGGCGATGGCGTTCGACAGGTCAACGTCGTAGCCGATGGGCGTCTGGCCGTCCGCATCGAGGAACTCGGCGGGCGCGTAGGTGGTCTCCATGCCAACGCGCAGGACTCCCGACTCGACGATATCCGCGGGCAGCAGCGCGGCAGCCTCCTCGTTGACCTCGATCGCGGCGAGGTCGAAGCCCGCCGCAGCGGACGTCGACGCGCTGGGGTCGGCGGATGCCTCCACGTCCTGCGACGCGGTGGTGCAGGCGGTCAGGGCAAACGCGGTGGTGGCGAGAGCGGCCACGAGGGCAGGCTTGCGCATCAGGAATCTCCTTTGGAAGGGCGCGCGTGACTCGCGGGGACGCGGGTGGTTCTCACACCGCCGTGCGGCGCGCGGTACGCATAATCATACATCCCTATGCATAGTGCCGCCGACGGCGCCGCGGCGCGCGTGTGGCCCACGCGACGGGCCATCGCTCGGACTCACCGGTGCGGCGGCACCACCACGTGTTCGTCCTCGCCGCCCTCAGGCAAGTCCTCGCGTTCGGGACGACGCGCAAGGAAGACGATCGACGCCACCAGCCCGCCCCAGATCACCACCATCGACACCACCATCAGCGCCACCGCGGAGCCACTCATGCGACACCCCCAGGCGACTCGGCAGCGTGACCGTCGACCGCATCGGCCTCCCGCACGCCTGCGTCGCCGTGCTCCGGCGCAAGGCCCAACTGCGCACGCGAAGGCCACGGGTGGAACTCTCCATGATCCTTGGCCCACCTGAAGGCCGGCATGGCAAGCGCGACGACCGCGATGAAGCCCAGCGTTCCCCACCCAAAAACAGCCAGATACCAGGTGGGCAGGTCGCCATAGCCGTCCCGAATGAGCATGACGCACTTATCCACGAACATGTACAGCAGCAGGACCGCGACGAGGTTGATCACCACGCGCCACGTGCGGCCAACCGCGAAGGTGGACACGGCCGAGAGATGACGTGACAACTCGGGCCCACGCCTGGCGACCCACAGCGCGGCGCCGATCATGAGGACGGCGCCTGCGACGATGCCCAACTGGTTGGACCACTGGTCCACCACGTCCAGGAGGTACAGCCCCGTGGTGGTGCCGAATCCGACGATCGAGAGGACGGCTGAGGGAATCCCCACGGTCAGCGCCCCGCGCCGAGGCGACCATCCGAACTTGTCCTGGAGCGCCGCCGACACGGTCTGGAGCACGGAGACCAGTGACGTGAGGCCAGCGATCACGAGCGAGCCGAAGAACAGCGCCCCAAAGAGCTCCCCGCCTGGCATCTGTGCGATCACGGTGGGGAACGTGACGAAGGACAGCGTGACGCCCGTCAGGCCCTCGAGGTCCTCGACCGCCACGCCCTGCTGCGCCGCAAGGAAGCCGATGGTGGCGAAGACTCCGATGCCGGCGAGCAGTTCGAAGGAGCCTATTGCCGAATGCCACGACCAGGCCGGGGCTGGTGATGTTGGACCGCCTGCGCCGGTAGGAGGCATACGTGATCATGACGCCATAGGCGAGCGACAGCGAGAAGAAGATCTGTCCGTACGCAGCGATCCACACGTCGGGATCGGCGAGCGCCGCGAAGTCCGGGGTGAACAGGGCGTCGAGCCCCTGTGCCGCCCCGTCAAGGAACAGGGCGCGCACCACGAGCACCGAGAAGGTCACCACGAGCAGCGGGATGCCCACCACGTTGAGCCGCTCAACACCGTTGGCGACGCCGAGCCACAAGACCACGATGGTGACGACCCAGATGGCAGCGAGCGGGATCAGCACACCGGGCACGAAGTCCAGGCTGAAGCCGGGCTGCGCCAGGCTGCAGGAAATCGCGCTGGAAGAAGCCTGTGGGGTCATCGGCGTAGGAGAGGTCGAAGGCGAAGACGAAGTAACTGAGCGCCCAGGCGATGATGGCCGTGTAGTAGAGCCCGATGACGAAGCAGATCGCCACGTGCCACCAGCCCACGCCTTCCGCCCGTCTGGTGATGCGGCGAAAGCCAGCGGCGCGGAGCCGCGAAAGCGGTGGCCGATGCCGTGCTCCAGGAGCAGGATGGGGATACCCGCGGTCACGAGCGCCACCAGGTACGGGATCATGAACGCTCCCCCGCCGTGGTCGTACGCCTCGCCCGGGAATCGCCAGATGTTGCCCAGCCCCACCGCTGAGCCGATAGCCGCCAGGATGAAGGCCGTCTGGCCGGACCAATGCTCGCGCTTGTCCTTGACCTGAGCGCCACCGTCGCGTGCCATGCGCCACCTCGCGGGGTTGGGGCCGGGCGTCGCGCACCGGCCAGTCGGAGCCTGAACTGGCACCACGGTAGCGCGGGTGAGGGCGGCGCCGCGCAGGGTAATTCGCCCATAACGGACGTCGATCGTTACCCTCCTGTGACCTGTGGTCATTGACGAAGCGCTTCGACACGCTTACCTTTATCGAAGCGATTCGATTGTTGCCAACGCCAACGAAGGCGGACGCAGAAGTCCAGAACCACGAGGGAGTGAGCAATGGACACAGGGCACGCCCTGACCCCCGCGCATCGTCTGGAGACGACGCGATGACGAGCCAGATCACGGTCCGCGAGGCCGGAGCTCACCAGATGGAGAGCCACTCCTCGACCGAGAATGAGCCGCCCAGGCGCCGCAAAAAGTCCCTCGGCCTGGTGCTTCTCATTTCGCCGTTCCTCGTCCTGTGCTTCCTCTTCGCCTACTTCCCCCTGTATGGCTGGATCTACTCGCTGTACGACTACAAGCCCGCGCTGGGGCTGTCCGGCTCCGAGTTTGTGGGCCTTCAGTGGTTCGAGCTCCTGGTGAACTCCCCCGCCCAGGCTCGAGAAAATCCTTCAGGTCCTCACCAACACCCTCGCCATCGCCTTCCTCGGCATCCTCACCTCGGTGCTCCCGCTCATCTTCGCGGTGTTCCTCAACGAGGTCCGCGTCCCGTGGTTCCGCAACGCCGTGCAGACCCTCACGACGCTCCCCAATTTCATCTCCTGGGTGCTCGTCTACATGATCGCGTTTGCGATGTTCTCCTCCACGGGACTCGTCAACGACATCCTCATGGACTCGGGAATGATCACCGCCCCCGTGAACTTCCTCGACAGCGACCAACACGTATGGCTCGCCATGACGGGATGGAGCATCTGGAAGGGCCTCGGATGGGGAGCGATCATCTACCTCGCCGCCATCTCGGGCATCGACCCAGCACTGTACGAAAGCGCCAAGATGGACGGCGCCGGCCGGTTCCAGACCATGCGCCACATCACCATCCCGCAGGCTCATGCCCACCTACCTGGTGCTCCTGCTGCTGTCGATCGCCAACCTCCTGAACAACGGCATGGAGCAGTACTACGTGTTCCAAAACGCGTTCAACAAGGAACACATCGAGGTGCTCGACCTGTACGTCTACAACGTCGGCATGACCGGAAACTCGCTGTCGATGGCGACCGCGATCGGCATGCTCAAGTCGCTCATCTCCGTCGCCCTGCTGTTCACCGTCAACGGGATCGCCAAGCGCGTGCGCGGCGAGTCGCTCGTCTGAGGAGGCCGCCATGACCACCACCACCCAAACCTCACCCGGCACCGCGAAGGCGACCACCGCATCGGCCCCCGCAAGACCCTGGGCGAGATGACGTTCTCCACGCTCAACTACGCGGTGTTCCTGCTCCTCGTCGTCATCTGCGCGTACCCGTTCTACTACCTGATCATCAACTCGGTCAGCGCCAACGACGTCTCCGCGCTAGGCGACGTCCGCCTCTTCCCCGTGGGCTTCCACCTGTCCAACTTCGAGCAGGTGTTCCAGGCCAACGGGCTTCCGCTCGCCGCGGCGATCAGCGTGGCGCGCACCGTCATCGGCACCGTCGCCACGGTGCTCGCCTCCGCCTTTCTTGGCTTCATGTTCACCCAGGACCGGATGTGGGGACGGCGCTTCTGGTACCGCTTCGTGGTGGTCACGATGTACTTCAGCGCGGGCCTCATCCCGATGTTCATCATCATGAAGAACCTGGGACTGACCAACAACTTCTGGGTGTACGTGCTGCCCTTCGTGGTCCAGCCGTTCTTCATCGTGCTCGTCAAAACCTACGTCGAGGGCATGCCGCGCGAACTCCAGGAAGCCGCCGAGGTTGATGGCGCCGGCGTGCTGCGCACCTTCTTCATGATCTACCTGCCCAACATGACGCCCATCCTCGCGACGGTGGCGATCTTCGCGGCAGTGACCCAGTGGAACTCGTTCCAAGACACCCTGATCTACATCACGGATCAGAGCCTCTACACCCTGCAATACCTGCTGTACATGTTCATCAACCAGGCCAACTCGTTGGCCATGGCCGCCCAAAACGCGGGCGGCAACCTCTCCTCGATCGCGGATGCGGCGTCAACGCAGACCCCCACCTCGATCCGCATGACCGTGTCGGTGATCGTCATCCTGCCGATCATCTTCATCTACCCCCTCTTCCAGCGCTACTTCGTCAAGGGCATCATGCTCGGCGCGGTCAAGGGCTGACACCACCGCAGGAAAACACCGGAAAGGAAAGCAATGAAGCCTGAAGAGAACGATGGCGTTCACCGCCACCACTCTCCTTGCCGCGGGGGCCCTGGCAGCCTGCGGCTCGGACGAGCCCGAGGAGACCACCAGCGACGGGACCTCGGCCGATGCCGCCACCGCCGCCTTCCCCGAGAGCCTGGGACGAGGAGATCACCATCGACGTGTTCGATGGCCTCGCCAACTACATGGGAATGCAGGAGGGCTGGTTCGCCAAGGTCGTGAAGGACAAGTTCAACATGAACTTGAACATCATCGCCCCCAACGTCGCCGGCGGTGGAGACACCCTCTACAACACCCGCGTGGCGGCAGGAGACCTCGGTGACCTCATCATCACCGACAAGGGCGAGAAGCTCGACGAACTGATCGAGGGCGGGCTCGTCGCCGACGCCAGCGACTACTACGGCTCCATGGAGAACGCGGCCGTGTTCGACAAGGCCGTCCAGAAGGCTCAACGAGAACGCGGACGGCATCTACGGCCTCCCCACGCAGATCTCCACGATCCCTCCCACGCAGTCGTCGGAGGGCCTCGACCCCACCTTCGGACCTTTTGTGCGCTGGGACCTGTACGCGGAACTCGGATACCCGAACATCAGCACGCTCGAAGACCTGCTGCCCGTCCTCAAAGACATGCAGGATCTCCAGCCCGAGGGCGACAACGGCCAGAAGGCGTACGCCCTGTCCCTGTTCAAGGACTGGGACGGCAACATGATGAACAACGCCAAGCAGCCCGTGACGTTCTACGGCTACGACGAGCCTGGGCTTTGTCCTCGCCAAGGCCGATGGCTCCGACTTCCAGTCGATCCTCGAGCCCGACGGCGAGTACGTGCGGGCGCTGAAGTTCTACTACGAGGCGAACCAGCCTGGGCCTGGTGGACCCCGAATCCACCACCCAGAACTACGACACTCTGTTCTCGAAGTTCCAGAACGGACAGGTGCTGTTCTCCTGGTGGCCGTGGCTCGGCCAGTCCGCGTACAACACCGAGGGCAACACCGAGGCAGGCAAGGGCTTCATGATCGCCCCGATGGACGACATGAACGTGTTCTCCTACGGCGCCGAGGCGTACGGCGGCAAGCAGGTGCTCGCCATCGGCTCGCAGGCCGAGGACCCCGAGCGCATCGCCGCGTTCATCGACTGGCTGTACTCGCCCGACGGCACTTACATGAACAACTCCCAGACCATGGGCGCCGCGGGCCCCGAGGGCCTCACCTGGGAGATGGGCACCAACGGTGAACCGCAGGCTGACCGACTTTGGCCAGGAAGTGTTCCTGTCCGGCGACGGCCAGGTCCCCGAGGACTGGGGCGGCGGCAGCTACATCGACGGCACGTCCGCACTGAACGTGTCCGTGGTCCTGCCGAACGACACCGACCAGGCGACGGGCTTCCCGTTCGCCTACAAGTTCTGGCCGTCGTACCAGGAGGCTCACCGAGACGCCGCTGCAGTCGGACTGGTCCGCGCAGATGGACGACTCGACGAGCACCATGGAGTACCTGACGAACGCCGGTCAGATCACGGTGGCGCCCGGCGCCTCCTACACCGCCCCGGCGGACAGGCCGAGATCGAGACGCTACGCAACCAGATCAAGGACGTCATCGTCACCTACTCGTGGCAGATGAGCCTTCGCCAAGGACGACGCGCAGTTCCAGTCGCTCCTCGACGAACTGATCTCGAAGGCGGAGGGCCTGGGCTACGCGAAGGTCCTCGAGGTCGACATGGCCAACGCGCAGGCGCAGAACGACGCCCGCGTGGCGATGGCGGCCGAGTTCGAGTAACGGGTCGCTGAGCGACGCTCACCACACGATGCCCCGGGGTTCGCCCCCGGGGCATCGTCATGTGTGCCGGGGCCCCACAGCGTCGGGTGGGCGCCCTCGGGCCGGGGTTGGCGCTGTCGGGGTTGGCGCTGTCAGGACTGCCGGGTGAAGACGCCGCGCAGCAAGAACGAGGTGCCGTAGGCACCGAACGAGAAGCCGATGGTCAATACCAGGAACCACAAGGGCGGGAAGATGATGAGGAGCGAGACGACCGTCACCGGAACGAGGACAAGCGCGAAGGTGCGCAGAGGTTCCGCCCCCGGCAGGAGCAGCGCGTTCACCACCGTGCGGCGCACCGTGTTGCGGTAGCGCGCCACGAGAGCCATGGCGTACATGAAGGCGGTCGCGGCGTAGGCGGCGGCCAATGCGGACACACCTCCGGCGATGGTGCCAAGGATCGTGGGCTGCGAGAACCAGAAAATGGCCACGAACACCAGTGCGACCGCAGGCACGGCAAGCATCAGCATGGCGAGCGTGGCGGGCACGAAGTTGCGCTTGAACGCGGGAAAGAAGTCCGGTAGCGGCCTGCCACGCTCATCATCCGAGTAGCGCATCATCACCTCGAGCAGCGCGCTAGTGGCGGCGCCGATGGTCACGACGGGAATGCAGCACACGAGGTAGACCACGTTGAGGGCGACCAACTCGAGGAAGCCCGTGATGCCTTGCGAGGTGCGTCCGCCGGGGTCGATCTGCATCTCAGGAGCCTCCAGGGAAGGTCAGGCGGAGCGGTTCACGCGCCGCAAGAGTCACGGAGCGGCGCTCGCCGCTGGGCACAACGATGGAGACGGTACCCGCCGCCTCCGCGGTGAGAGTCGCGACCGCGATGGCGCCGTCTGTCCACGCGAGATCGACGCAAACACCGCCACGCGCCCTGAGGCCCCGCACCGAGCCGTCTCGCCACGACCCGGGCAGCGCTGGCAGGAGCCGCAAGACGCCGCCGTGGCTCTGGAGGAGCGCCTCGGCGACGCCAGCGGTCACACCCATGTTGCCGTCGATCTGGAACGGCGGGTGGGCGCTGAACAGGTTGGGGTAGACCCCTCCGCGATGCTCGGCCGCGTCGAGGGCGCCTTCCGCGGCCCGCAGCGCCATCTGCACGTGTTCCTCCACCAGAGCCGGGTCGCGGAGGCGGGTGGCCATCGCCATGCGCCATCCGAGCGCCCACCCCGTGGACTCGCGCCCGCGCGCCGCCATCGACACGGCGGCGGCGTCCGCGAGCGCCGGCGTGGCGTCGGGAGTGATCTGCGCCAACGGAAACAGCCCCACGAGGTGGGACAGGTGCCGATGCTGCGGCTCCGCCTCCGGCAGATCCTCGGCCCACTCGAGCACGGCGCCCGAGGGTCCGATGCGGGGGTCGGGAAGCATCGTGGCGAGGTCGACGAGCCGGTCGACGGCCTCCGAGGAGGCGTCCAGGGCATCGGCCGCCGCCGCGCAGACCGTGGCCAGTGAGCGCAGCAGCGCCACGTCCATCGTGGCGGACTCCGTGATCGCTCGCGGGAGGCCGTCGGCATCGAGGTAGGCGTTTTCGGGCGAGGCGGACGGGCTGGTCCAGGCGCGTATGTGGTCGGTCTGAATCCAGTCGGCGGCGAACCGTGCCGCACCTTCCAGGACGGGCCAGGCGTGAGAGCGTAGCCACGCCAAGTCGCCGCCCCAGAGATAGCGGTCCCACAGGTGGTGCGCGAGCCACACCCCACCCAGGGGCCAAAACGCCCAGGCCGGGTCGCCGTGACCGTCGCCCACGGGGGCCGCGTGCCCCCAGGCATCGGAATTGTGGTGGACGAGCCAGCCATCGGCGCCGTACAGGACCCGGGCGGCCTCACGGCCCGTGGTCGCGGCGACGCGTTCCACGAAATCGGTCAGCGGGGTGAGGCATTCCGTGAGCCCCGTGACCTCGGCTGGCCAGTACGCCATCTGCAGATTGATGTTGGTGGTGTACGCGCTCGACCAGGGGCCGGGCAGTTCCGCGTTCCAGATGCCCTGGAGGTTCGCGGGCAGGCCGCCGGGTTGCGATGAGGCGATCAAGAGATAGCGGCCGTAGTGGAACGCGAGGGCGACGAGGCCCGGGTCCGGGACGCTTTGCTGGCGGCCGATGCGGTCGACCGTGTCGAGCCCGAGCGCGTCTGCCCGCGCGGGAAGCACGAGCTCGCAGCGGTCGTACTGCTCGCGGTGGGCGGCGACGTGATGAGCGAGCAAGGCGTCGGCGTCACCCACCGTCTGCGCGGCGCCCACCACGGTCGCAGCACCGGTGCCGATGCCCTCCGCGATGGCGGGCGACGTGCCGGTGCCCACCAGCAGCACATGCTCCATGGTGCTCGCCGTGGTGAGCGCCATCGCCTCAAGGTCGAGGTGCGCCGCGGGAGTCATCGCCCGCAGGAGGAACTCGCCCGTGCGGCCGCGGTCGGGATCGAACCGGATGGGATCTTCGGGCTGTTCGTGCCCTGGGGCCACGTCAACGGGGAGGTCGAGGCTGAGCCGCAGGCCCCCAGCGTCCTCGGACGCGGTGGCGACGGGCAGAAGGCTCGACGCGACGGCGCGCAGCACCACGGGCGCATCGGCCACCACATGATGGACGAGGGCGCCGGTCGACATGCACGCCCACGTGCGGTGCGTCACGGCAACGCCGCCCGCCACGTACCGATGCTCGGCAACCCCCGTCCGCAGGTCGAGCGTGCGCGTGAAGCCGGCCACCGCATCGGCCGCGGGAAGGCCCTCGACGGTGATGTCGAGGGTTGCGACAGGCAGGAACGCCTGAGCCCAGGGTGTCTGCTGGGTGGCGACGAGGCGTTCGGCCTCGCCGATGTCGCCGCGTGCGATCGCCGCGCGGATGGCGGCCAGGATGGCGGGGCCGTCCGCCGGAAGGCCCCGCAGCGCGCCGCCAGGAGCAGGTCCAGACCAGGCGGTGGTGTCGTTGAGCCACAGTCGGGTGGAGCCGAGGCGTCCGGCGACCATGGCGGCCCGATGCCCGTTGCCGACCGGATAGGCGTCGAGCCAGCGGGCGGCGGGGGCGCTCGACCGGAGCAGGTGGGCGGACTCGAGGGACGACGTCGACGTGGTCACGCTCGTAGTATAGGCTCGAATCGTTGAAGCGCTTCGACGATTGACACGACAAGGACGTCATGACCACTCCCGACGCGGCCCCACGGCCCGGCACCGCGCCTGCAGGCACCTCCCAGGCGGGTACCTCGCAGGCAGGCACCTCCCTCATCGGCGGCTCTCGCCTGCTTTTTGGGGGCGACTACAACCCCGAGCAGTGGCCACGCGCCACCTGGGACGAGGACGTCCGCCTCATGGTCGAGGCGGGGGTCACCCTGGTGACGGTCGGGGTGTTCATGGGCCACTATCGAGCCACGCCCCGGCGAACGGCACTGGCAATGGCTCGACGACATCCTCGATCTGCTGCACGCGCACGGCATCGACGTCGACCTCGCGACACCCACGGCCTCTCCCCCGCCGTGGCTCGGCATCGACCACCCCGACACGTTGCCCGTCGACGCGCACGGCGTGCGGCTCGTGGCGGGCTCACGCAACCAGTTCTCGCCCGCCTCCACCGTGTACCGCGAGCACGCGCTGGCGATCACCCGCGACCTGGCGGAGCGCTACGTCAACCACCCCGCGGTGGTGATGTGGCACGTGGGCAACGAGTACGGGCAGGCTCGACTACGGCGACGAGGCCGCACGCGAGTTCCGCGCCTGGCTCGTGCGCCGCTACGGCAGCATCGACGAGCTCAACGAGGCGTGGGGCACCGCGGTGTGGTCGCAGGGGTACCGGTCGTTCGACGACGTGCTTCCTCCCCGCGCCATGCCCTACGTGGCGAACCCCACCCAGGCACTCGACTTCCGCCGCTACACCTCGGATCGCCTGCTCGCCTGCTATCGCGAGCCTGCGCGAGGCGATCCGTGCGGCGGGGGCGACGCAGCCCATCACCACCAACTTCATGGAGATCTTCGCTCACGCCGACTACTGGACGTGGGCCGAGCACGTGGACGTCGTCGCCGACGACGAGTATCCCGACCATGCGCGCGCGGATTCGCCGCAGCGCGTGGCGCTTGTGCAGGACCTGATGCGCTCGCTGCGCGGGGCCAGCCGTGGATGCTGATGGAGCAGGCCGTATCGGCCACCTCGTGGCGGGAACACAACCTGCCTAAGTCTCCGTCCCGGGCACGGCTCGACTCCCTGCAGGCGGTCGCCAGGGGCGCAGACGGGATCTGCTATTTCCAGTGGCGGCAGTCGCGCTACGGCTCCGAGCGCCACCACTCCGCGATGGTGCCCCACGCCGGCGCGGATACGGAGACGTTCCGGACTGTGACGGCGATGGGCGCCGACCTTCGGCGCCTCGCGCCCGTCGTGGGCGAACGGGTGACCGCGCGGGCCGTCCTCCTGTTCGACTGGCCCTCGTGGTGGGCGGCCTCGGAGCCCGGACGACCCACGTCCCGGCTCGACACCGTCGAGGAACTCGCGCGCTGGCACGGCGCCCTGTGGCGGCGGGGCATCGCGACCGACGTGGCGGCGCCTGGCGCGGACCTCGGCGGGTACGACCTCATCCTGGTGCCGCACTCGTACGTGTTGACGCCCGATGCCGCCGCGGGGCTCGAGGCAGCCGTCGCCCGCGGCGCCACCGTGGTGGTGGGGCCGTACTCGGGCGTCGCCGATGACCGCGGACACATCCTGCAGGGACGCTCCCCCGTGCTCCTTCGCGACACCCTCGGCGTCAGCGGCGAGGAGTGGTGCGCGTTGCCCGACGGCGACACGCGTGTGGAGGTGACGCCGCAGGGCGGCGGGGTTCTCGTCTTTGGCGATGACGGCGGCTCGGGCGATGACGGCGGCTCGGGTGATGACCGCGGCGCGGGTGGTGACCGCGGCTCAGGTGCAGCGGGTTCAGCGGGCGCCACGGATGCCACAGATGCCGCCTCGATTCTTGGCGAGCGACTTCGCTCCGATGGCGCCGAGGTGCTGGCCACGTTCGGCGAGGGCGTCCTGGCCGGGCTTCCCGCCCTCACGCGCCATACCCCCGCCGCCGCGGAAGGCGCGGGCCGCACCCCGGTACCACAGGCGCGGCCTGGTACCTCGGGGCGGTGATGTCCGACGGGCTACTCGACCGCGTCATCGGCCGAGCGGTAATCGAGGCCGGGGTGACAAGCCCGCTCGCCGAGGGCGCCGCACCGCCCAAGGACGTCGAGGCGATCCGCCGCGGCTCGATCCTGTTTCTGCTCCACCACGGCGAGGGTGAGGCACGCATCGGCCTCTCGTCGCCGCATCACGACCTGCTCACCGGGACACGGTTCGAGGGCGAGGCCGTCCTCCGGGCCGGCGACGTCCTCGCCCTGATTGAAGGAGATCACGCATGACCTCGACCATCGACGACACCGCCGTCGCCCTCCTGCCCTTCGGCGACACGTCGCTCAGCATCGAAGAGCGGGCGCGCGACCTCGTCGGGCGACTCACCCCCGAGGAACGGGTCGCGATGCTGCATCAGGCGATGCCCGCCGTCGAGCGCCTGGGGGTTTCCGAGTATCGCACCGGCTGCGAGGCGCTCCATGGCGCGGCATGGATGGGCAACGCCACGGTGTTTCCGCAGCCGGTGGGGCTGGCCGCGACCTGGGATACCGACCTGATCGAACGCGTGGGTGCGGTCGCCGCGACCGAGGTGCGGGCCAAGCGGTCCGAGAACCCCTGGTCAGCCTCAATGTGTGGGCGCCCGTGGTGAACACGCTGCGGCATCCCGCATGGGGTCGCAACGAGGAGGGGTACTCGGAGGACCCGCACGTGACGGGGCTGTTCGGCGCCGCGTATGCGCAAGGGTTACGCGGCCGGCACCCTCTGGTGTGGCGCACGGCTCCGTCGCTCAAGCACTTCTTGGGCTACTCCAATGAGACGGATCGCTCGGTCACGAGTTCCGAGATGTCACTCAGGACGCTCCACGAGGAGGAATTGCCTGCGTTCCGTGAGGCGATCGAGACCGGAGTGGGCGCGGGCATGATGCTGTCCTACAACCGGGTTAACGGCACGGCGGCCCACACGCAGCCTGAGCCTGGTGGCGGAGGCGCGGTCGTGGGCTCCGGAGTCTCAGACGATGGTGTCGGATGCGGGTGCGCCCACGTTCCTGGTGACGACTCAGCGCGAGGTGGCCGGTCACGTCGAGGCCGCGGCGAAGCCTGCTCGGATCGGGGCTCGACTCGTTCACCGACAACGACGCGGATGCGCAACCCACCATCAGTTACGTGACGCAGGCGCTGGCCGACGGCTCGCTCGACACCGCGACGGTGGATGCGGCCGTGACACGGCTCATGGAGATGCGGCTGCGCACCGGCGAGTTCGACGGCGCCGAGGACCCGTACGCAGGCATTGCGGCCGCGGACATCGACGGGCCGGGTGCCCGTGGTGGCGCGTGAAGCCGCAGGCAAGTCCGTAGTGGTGCTGCGCAACGCCGCGGGCGTGCTGCCCCTGGCCGCGCCGTCGTGCGTCGCGGTGGTGGGCCCCATGGCCGATGCGGTGCTCACGGACTGGTACTCCGGGACGCCGCCGTATGCCGTCGGGATCGGGGCCGCGCTGCGCGAGCGCTATCCCGAGGCAACGGTCGAGGTGGCCACCGGGGCGGACACCGTCACGTTGCGAGCACACTCGTCGTGGGCTTACCTGGCGACCGATGAAGAAGGATCCGCCGTGCTCGCCGATGGTGCTGACGGCGGCGCCGACGCCGCGCTGTGGGACGTCACGGACTGGGGCGACGGGCTCCTCTCGCTGCGGTCGCGCGCGAGCGGCAACTTGCTGACCGGAGGTGCGTGGCCGATGCGTGCCGACGCCACTCGCGTGGGCGGCTGGGTGGTCCAGGAGAGCCTTCCGACGTCACGTGCACGCCGACGGCGCTTGGTCGCTGCTTCACCTTGGCTCGGGCCGCTGGGTTCGGGCCATGCGCGACAACGGCCTTCTCGCGGCCGATGCCGTCACGCTTGCCGACGCGGAGCGCTTCACCGCGCGCGTGGTGACGTCCGGCGCTGCCGAGGTGGCGCGGGCCGCCGCGGCCGCTGACGTGGTGGTCGCGGCGGTCGGCAATGACCCGCACCTCGCGGGGCGCGAGACCGAGGACCGTCCTCATCTGTGGCTGCCCGAGGCCGCGGCCGAGGTCTGGCGCACGGCACGGGGCGTGAACGCCGCCACCGTGCTCACGATCGTGTCGAGTTACCCCTACGTGCTCGGCGGCGACCTTGCGCAGGCCGAGACGGTCGTGTGGTCGAGCCACGGCGGACAGGAACTGGGCCACGGGGTCGTGGACGTCCTCACGGGAGACCGGGAGCCGACGGGTCGGCTTGCGCAGGCGTGGCCTGCGTCCCCCGAGCAGGCCGGCGACCTGTTCGACTACGACACGTGGCGGCAGCAGGCGACGTACCGACACCAGCCCGCGGAGCACCTGTTCCCGTTCGGCCACGGCTGCACCTACGGCGACGTGACGTACGGGCCGGTGACGTTTGGTCCGGGCGCCGCGGGCGACGATGCGGACGCGGGATGGGGCGTGGTCGCCGAAGATTCTGGAGGGTCTGACGCGTCCGCAGTGTCGGCTGTCTCTGTGGCATCGGCGGGGCCTGTGGCATCGCCTGTGTCTGTGGTGGCGCCGGCGCCGACGCACACCCACGCCTCCTTCCGCTGCCGCGACGGCGAGCCGACGGTGCGCGCGAAGGTCTCGGTCAGCAACGACGGGACGCGAAGCGCCGATGAACTCGTGCAGCCTGTACGTGGTGCGCGATGAGGCCCTGCCGATTCCGACTCCCCTACGGCTGCTGGTGGCGTACGAGCGAGTGCGGCTCGAGCCGGGCGAGACGACCGTGGTGGATCTCGAGTTCCCCCTGTCGCGGCTGGCTGTGTGGGACGACACGCTGCGGTTGGAGGGCGCGGTCGACGATTGGCTCCACCAGGGTGCCCTGCGTGTTCAGGCGGGACGCTACGGGCTGGCGGCGGGGCCATCGGCCGGATACCTCCGCCCGACCGCAGAACTCACGGTCCACACCGCGTAGCGCACGGCACAGGCACAGGAACAGGCACGGGGCACGGGGCACGGGGCACGGGGCACGGGGCACGGGCATAGGCAAGCGGAAACAGGCGCAGGTCCGACGAGGCGTGCACGGGCACAACGTCGACGGACCCCTCTCCGGCCCGTGTCAGGCGTGGAGCAGCGCGTTGGCTCGGTCGTGTTCCTCGGGGCTCGGGTAGGGGTCGTCGAACCGTTCGGGCGTGCTCGCTAGCCACTCGGCGATGAGCGCGTCGTCGCGGAAGGTCTCCCAGTCGTCTCGGGGAGGTGGGTCAAGGTCGATGGCGAGCGCAGCGTTGCCTCCCACGAATGCCGTCGCGTCGTCTCCGCCTGGCGGGGTGAACGTCACGGTTCCGCCGATCACATCGATGCGCCACCCGTAGCGATGCACGTCGTGGTGGCATCGGGTGCAGAGCAGCACACCGTTGTCGATGTCGGTAGCGCCGCCGTGCTCCCACCACCGAATGTGGTGCGCCTCGCAGTGCGAGACGGGCGCGCCGCAGCGTGCGCATCCGCCGTCACGGTGGGCCAGCGCCACTCGCTGTGCGAACGTGAAACCGCGACGCCTGCGACCCTGGCGAAGCACGTTGCCGTCGTCATCCAGGATCTCGGCGATGATGCCGGCGTCTCCGTTCAGGAGTCGCACCGCCTCGAAGGACACAGGCGTGGCGATGCCGTCGATGGAACCGACGCCCTCGCCGCGCTCCCGCACCCGCTGGTCGACACGCACCACGAGCGTGGTGCGAAAACCGCTCTGATGCATCTGCGTACACCCGAGCGCGTGGCGCGCAAGGGTGTGGAGCGCGTCCGCACGGATCTGCCCCACCGTGCGCGTCTCGGCAGCGGGGTCCTCCTGGCGACCCTGCTTGCGGATCTCTGTCGTCGAGAGCCTGGGACAGGACTTCGATGATCGGAGCGGCGGTGACCACGTCCATGTTTCCGTGGAAGGTGACCATGCCGGACACGTCTTCCTTCCACCAGAAGTACCGCTCATCGTGGTGACGACGCTCGCGTTCCACAAGCGCAGCATGGTCCACGCGCGCGATGGCCATCGCGACGGCCTTCTTCATGCGTGCCACGGACAGTTCACGAGCCTTGGCGACAAACGTCGCCTCCACACGCGCGAGGTAGTCATCGTCGACTCGTCCCTCGAGCAACTTGAGCCCCTGGACGATGACGGCAGCCATCTCGACCGACAGGTCGCCCGCCGTCTGTCCCGCCGCCACCAACGGAAATCGCGGCCGCACCTGCGGCGCAACGCCACCCAAGCCACCGGCGCCACCGGCGACCTCACCACCGCCACTGACCCCGCCAACCTGACCAGGAGCATCGGCCGCCTGCGATACGGGCACGAGGCGGAACGCTTCGCCCGCCTCGATGGATCGCTTCGCACGGCCAGGCGATCCGCCGGTGAAGTGCGACACCATGCCGCCCGCATTGCCGTGGCCCTCGCGCCGCGCGAAGCCGCCACCGCGTTCGGCGGGGTCAGAACGCCGCGCCACCTCGCCCGCGTACTTCGACCCGAGCGCGCCCGCGACCTTCTCGAGCCGCCCAACGGCCTGGAGCCTGATCGAGCAGGGCGTCGCGCGACAGCGCGGAGACGTCAGCGTCGATGAGCCCCTGGATCAGGGAACTCACCCGCTCGATCTCGGTCGCTGTCAACGTCATGACTCCATCACATCAGAGGGGTCTGACATTGCGGCGCTGGTCCACAATGACCTCATGGCCTCCCCCACTGAGCCCCCACGCCTCACCGTCGCTGACGCATCGGCCTGGCGCACCTGGCTCGACGAGAATGAGGACACGTCCGACGGCGTCTGGCTCACCCTGACGAAGAAGGCGGGCTCGCCGGACACGACGGTCACGTACGCCCAGGCCCTCGACGAGGCGCTGTGCAGCGGCTGGATCGACGGCCGCCGGCGCTCCCTCGACGAGCGCACCTTTCAGCAGCACTTCACGCCCAGGCGCGCGCGGTCCATCTGGTCCCAGCGCAATGTTGGCCTTGTCGCGGCCCTCACGGATCAGGGCAGGATGCGCCCACGCGGGCAGGCGGAGATTCACCGAGCCAAGGCGGACGGCCGCTGGGACCGCGCCTACGCGGGTCAGGCCACGATGACGGTGCCAGAGGACCTCGTCTCTGCACTCGCGGCGGTGCCTGGAGCATCGGCCGCATTCGGTGCCCTGCCACGCGCGGAACGCTTCACCCTCCTGCACCAGGTGACCACCGCGCCCGATGCAGCCAAGCGTCTGGCACGGATCGCCAAGACGGTGGGGCAGGTCACCCCCGACTGACCCTGCCAGACTGACCTCATGCCTTCCCAGGACGCCGCCTCCGCCAGCGCGCTCACGACCGACCAGTACGAGCCGACGATGGCGGCCAGCCACCTCGCGCAGGGCCGCACGGCCCCGGCGACGTTCGACCTGTTCGTCCGACGCCTGCCGCCTGAGCGCCGGTTCCTGGTCACGGCCGGTCTCGCCGACGCTCTCGAGTATCTCGAGAACCTGCGCTTCACGGCCGATGACGTCGACTACCTCGCGAGCCTCGGCACCTTCAGGACGGATTTCCTGGATTACCTGCGGGGATTCCGTTTCACGGGAGACGTGTGGGCGATGGCGGAGGGTGAGGTGGCGTTCCCTGGTGAGCCTCTCGTCCGCGTCACCGCGCCCTTGATCGAGGCGCAGATCGTCGAGACGGCCCTGCTGACGTTCATCGGGCACCAGACAGCGATCGCGTCCAAGGCCGCTCGCGTGGCCCTCGCCTGCGGCGACCGTACCTTTGTTGACTTCGCGGCCCGCAGGGCACACGGGCCCGAGGCCGCCCTCACGGGGGCCCGCGCCGCCTACCTGGCGGGGGCATCGGCCACCAGCAACGTCCTCGCAGGCAAGCGCTACGGCATCCCGCTGAGCGGCACGATGGCGCACGCGTACGTCATGTCCTACGCCGACGAGCGCGACGCGTTCCGCGCCTTTGCCCGCGACTTCCCCGAGGCGTCGGTGCTGCTGATCGACACGTACGACACGCTGCAGGGGGCACGTCACGTGGTCGAGGTGGCGCGCGAACTCGCCGCCGAGGGCATCAGCATCCTGGGCGTGCGCATCGACTCGGGGGATCTGGCGGCGCTGTCGGCGCAGGTGCGGGCCATCCTTGACGCAGGCGGACTGCACGAGGTGCGCATCGTCGCGAGCTCCGATCTCGACGAGCACCGCATCACCGACCTGCTCCAGGCGGGTGCGCCGATCGACGCGTTCGGCGTCGGCACGCAGATGGGTGTTTCCGCCGATGCTCCCGCCCTCAGCGCCGTCTACAAGCCTGGTCGAGTACGACGGCAGGCCGGTGCAGAAACTCTCGCCCGGCAAGGCCTCGCTGCCCGGGCGCAAGCAGGTGTGGCGAACTGAACGGGACGGGCTCATCCTGGGTGACACGGTCGGGCTCGCAGCGGAGACGCGCATCGACGGCAGGCCGATGCTCGCTCAGGTCATCGCCGACGGTCGCCGTCTCGACGGCACCGGCTTCGGCTCACTGGCCGATGCTCGGGCTCGGTGCGCGGAGGGACTCGCCTCACTTCCGCCGCGGCTGCGGGCTCTGGGGCGAAGCGAGGACGCTGCACCGGTGAGCGTGTCCGCGGAACTCGCAGAGTTCAGCCGGACTGACGCTTCCTGAGGCGCTCTGACCACTTCTTCTGGGGGACTTTTCGGACGTCGCGGGACGAAACCCTCAGCATGGGCGAGGCGTGTCAGCGCGGCGTCGTAATCTCAGGTCGCCGCCTTACTCTGGGCGGCAGTTCCCGCTGGGGAACGACTCACAAGTCTGGGGGAAACATGACTATTTCTGAGGCATTCCTGAACCGCCGCACGTGGACCGGCGTCCTGAGCGGCGCCGCGTTGATGCTGGCGCTCTCCGCATGCGAACCGGTAGAGAATTCTGGCACGGCTGGCTCGTCGACGCCGGACGTGGTGGCATCGAGTGAAGGCTTCGGTGACGCCCGACGTCGACCTGTCCGCGGCTGCGGATGCCGCCACCGACGCCATCGAGGACGTGACCGATGACATCACCGAGGCGCTCGAAGGCGCGCTCGATGGCGACAGCACCGACTCTGACGGCGCTGCCACCGCGGACTTGTCGGCTGGCCAGGCGAATGCGGTCGGCTCGGCGGAGTCGTATCTTGACTTCGCCTCCTTCTCGCGCTCGGGCCTGATCGAGCAACTGGAGTTCGAGGGCTACGAGACGGCCGACGCAGAGTTCGCCGTCGACTTTCTTGAGGTCGACTGGGACGCGCAGGCCGTAGGCAGCGCCACGGATTACATCGACTTCTCGGCGTTCTCGAAGTCTGGCCTGATCGATCAGGCTCGAGTTCGAAGGGTTTACCTCCGAGCAGGCGGAGTACGGCGTCGACAACATCGAGGTGGACTGGAATGAGCAGGCAGCGCTGAGCGCCGAGAACTACCTCGACCTTTCCTCCTTCTCACGGTCGGGCCTCATCGACCAGGCTCGAGTTTGAGGGCTTCACGTCTGAGCAGGCAGCCTTCGGCGCCGACTCTGCGGGCCTCTAGGCCAGAAGCATTACCAACCGTCTGGTGTGGACGCCGCCCTCAAGCGGCGGTCTCCACACCCGCGGGGCGGCCACTCTGAAGGGCTAGCCAGCGAGACTCGAGTTAACCCGCTCCGCGAGCCTCGGCACGACCCACCCCGACCCCAGCGCCAAGGCCACACCGAGCAAGGTCAGCGCCACCCGCTCCACCAACCAGTGCTCGGCCGTCGTTGGTGCGCCGATGCCCAGCAAGGAGAGCACCACCACGGTGGAGAAGAACGGGAACACGTACCAGCGGCTGCCAGCGAGACCCGTGCCCACCGCGAGCAGCACCGCGAGCGCGGCTGCCACCACGCCCGCCGCCGGCTGCATCGAGATGATGGCGGCGGCAACCACGCCACCTGCCAGGACGGACAGTCCACGCCCCCACGCACGGGCACGCAAGGCGTGCGGGTCCGGCCGACTCACCAGCATGGCGGCGGTCGCACCCCAGCCCGGATGATCCACACCCATCGCAAAGCCGCACGCCGCAGCGACCGCGCCCGCGAGGCCCACCTGGGCGCCGTAGACGAGCATGCCGCGCCGGGATGGAGCGGTCGAGCCTCGCGCGCCTGGGGCAGGCCCGCCCGGATCTGCGGGTGCATTGCCGCCGGGCCACGCCCAGGACACCGCCATCGCGTAGACAGCGCCAGCGACCATCAGGCTCGCGCCGGCGAGCGCCGTGCTCGGCGCCTCCGCAGAGAGGCCAGCCCCGTACAGCGGGAGGCCGAGCATCAAAGCCAGCCTGGCCATCGGCCGCCCAGACACGGCCACCAGCCACGCCACACCGATGCTGAGCCCCAGGACCAGGACCACGGCAAGCACGGGGAGCGAGGCTACGAGCGATCCGAGCCACAGCGACAGGCCCGCGAGCACGCCGACCCCGAACAATACCGAGCGATCACGGTGCGACGTCTTCACCCCGAGAGCCGCCGAAGGCAGGACGCCCACGGCGAGAGCGAGCCCGGTTCGCGGGTCAACGGCAAGGGTCGTCACCACACTGGGCAGCGCGAGCACCAGGCCACGCGCGGCTCCACTCCACGTCCAGGCGAGACCTGAGGGCGGCGTCATGCGCTCATCATGGCGCATGCACCGGCACACGTCCCGTCGGGGGCTCCAGCGGCGAAGCGATCACGGGTTCCTCACACGAACCTATCGGGGCCCTACGTGCGCCGGTACAGTCCTCACCGAGGCGCCGCGCGCGCCGCCTGAGGGGGCCATTCCACCGTGACGTTCTATCCGGACGGGCGCGACGACGACGCTTCGAGTCGCACCCCTGGGCCGCGTCTGCCTGCGCCGGGCTGGCTGCCCGATCCCTCGGAGACGCGCCTGGAGCGGTACTGGGATGGTTACCGTTGGACGCCGCGCACCCGCGATCGTGCCACCGGCATCGAACGTGCGGTCTACTCCCCCGGCGTGGCGTCGTCGCTCGCGTGGACCGCGCCTGAGCCGCGGCGCCGCAACACGGGACGCACGGTGCTGATAGTGCTGGCGATCGTCATCGTCGCGCTCAACGCCTATCGGTGGGCCGGCAACCTCGGCTATCTGCCGGAGTGGGGCTCCTTTGCTGGCGGCTGGGGATCGCCGTACGTCATCGAGCCGCCAACGCAGGCCGACCTCGCCTCGGTCGAGACGCCCGTGAGCGGCTACCCGACCTTTGGCACCACGGAGTTGGTGCGGCGGATCGAGGAGGGGCTCCTGACGCAGGAGCGGCGCATCGACGTCACCACCTGGGCGCGCGAGGTGGGCCAGGACGGCGTGTTCGATGCCTACACGGAGGCATACGTGCAGAACCCGTATGCGTTCGGCGGTGGAGGCACGTATCTGGACGACGGTCACCGCGTCTACCTGGAGCCCGAGTACGTGTACAGCGACGAGGAGGCGGAGCATCGCCGTACGGTCACCTACGCCGCGGTCCAGGCCGGGCTCTCACTCTCCGGCGCGGCCGATGCTTCAAGCGAGCGTGAGAAGGTCACAGCCATCCACGACTACATCGTGGGACTGGCCGAGTACGACTACGAGGCCTACGGGCTGATCCAGGCGGGTGACGTCAGCAGCGCGCGTGTGGAGCAGTCCCAGGAGGCGTACGGGATTTTTGCGAGCCGCACGGCGGTGTGCAACGGCTACGCGCAGGCCTTCCTCGCGATGGCCGATGCCGCAGGGCTCGAGGCGGTCCAGGTCACCGGGACGGCATCGTCGGGAATGACGGTGGGAGGGCATGCCTGGAACCGGGTCCTCGTCGACGGCCAGTGGTGGGTGGTCGACACCACCTGGGATGACGCGGAGGGCGCATCGGGCCTGGTGCAGGACTATCTGATGCTCTCCCCCGACGACCCCGCGCTCGCCTCGCGGACAGTGGATTCCGACTGGGTCGTGGACAGCGAGATGTCGCGCTTCTCCTAGGCCCAGAACGTGACGAGGGCCCGGCCACCGACTGGTGACCGGGCCCTCGTGCTACGCGAGAACTGTGTGCCGCTTGGCGCGTGCGGCGTCCGCGTAAAGGCGTGCGGCGCCGATTAGCGCGAGCGGCGTCCGCCGCGCGACGACGAGAAGTCGGCCGCCGAGCGGTGACCTCCGCCGTGCGACTGGGGACGGCGACCGCCGGAGCGCGAACCGCCCGAGCCGCTGCCGGCTGCCTGACGGGTGCCGCCCTGCTCGTTCGAGGTTGCGGTCGAGCGGGCGCCCTGAGCGGCGCCGCGTCCACGGCCGCGTCCGCGACCGCCGCCCTGGCCGTTCTGGCCGGCGCCGGACTGACCGGACTGGCCGCCGTTGCCGCCACGACCGCGACCCTGGCCGCCGCCCTGACCGCCATTGCGCGAGGCGCCGCCGTTGCGCGAGCGACCGCCGCCGTTACCGCGGCCCTGACCCTGCTTCTGCGGGCCGGTGCCGGCGATCGCGATCTCGGCCGCTGCGGCGGAGACGCGCTCGGCGCGTTCGCCAATCAGCGCGACCACGGCGGGCGACGAGTCGTTGACCTTCTCGGGCTTCACGTTGATCTTGGCCTTGCGCAGCAGCCTGGTCGGTGTCCCGACGCTGCTCGGGGAGGACAAGGGTTGCCACGTCACCGGAGGAACCGGCGCGCGCGGTGCGGCCCGAGCGGTGCAGGTACGCCTTGTGCTCGGCGGGCGGGTCCACGTGGACCACGAGCTCGACGCCGTCGACGTGGACGCCGCGGGCGGCGACGTCGGTCGCGACCAGGACCTTCACGCGGCCCTCGGCGAAGGCGGCGAGGTTACGATCACGGGCGTTCTGCGACAGGTTGCCGTGCAGGTCCACGGCGGGGATGCCGTCGGAGGTGGTGACGTGCCAGGCGCTTGGCGTGGTGCTTGGTGCGCATAAAGAGGACGCGACGGCCCGTGCCCGATGCCAGGGCGCGGACCACGTTCTTCTTGGCCTCGGCATCGGCCAGGTGGAAGACGTGGTGCGTCATCGCCTCGACGGGGCTCTCCGCAGAGTCGACCGAGTGCGTGGTGGGGTTGTTGAGGAAGCGCTTGACGAGCCTTGTCCACGCCGTTGTCGAGCGTGGCGGAGAACAGGAGGCGCTGGCCGTTGGTGGGCGTCGCGTTCATGATGCGGGTGACGCCGGGCAGGAAGCCGAGGTCGGCCATGTGGTCGGCCTCGTCGAGCACGGTGATCTCGACGGCGTCGAGCGACACGATGCGCTGGCCCATGAGGTCCTCGAGACGGCCGGGGCAGGCGACGACGATGTCGACGCCGCGCGCCATGGCACGCTCCTGACGCTGCTGGCTGACGCCACCGAAGATGGTGGTGGTGGTCATGCCGTAGGCGGCGGCGAGCGGCGCGATGACCGCGTCAATCTGCGTGGCGAGCCTCGCGGGTGGGAGCAAGGATCAGCGCGCGGGGGCGGCCGGGCTTGGCGCGGCCACCCTTGGCGCCGAGGCGCGCGGCGACGGGCAGCGAGAACGCCAGGGTCTTGCCCGAGCCGGTCTTGCCGCGGCCCAGGACGTCGCGTCCGGGAAGGGTGTCGGGAAGGGTGTCTTCCTGAATGGGGAAGGCGGTGGTCTTGCCCTCACGCTCCAGGACGGTGGTGAGCCTGGGTGGGTACGCCGAGTTCGGCGAAAGTCGTAGCCATAGGTGGTGCGGAGCCTTTCAGGCTTGCGGCCGATGCGCGCGCTCGCCGTGGCGGCGCGCGTGTGTTGTCCCTCGTGGAGGGCACCGGCGGTGGTGGCGAATCGCGATGGGGACACGCGTTCGTTCGCCGAAGAGAGGATTTCTACGAGCCGGGCGCTGGTGTGCTCATGTCAGGAGCGGGGGCGCTGGCGAGAAGGAGAAGCAATCTGCGACGCATGCCCGGCGGTGGTCGAACTGGGCACGGCAAAGAGGTTACCACGAGTTTCCATGGCATACAGGCGCCCAGTTCGCGACACTCTGCGCCGCCTATTGCCAGTCGAGCGAGAGTGCCGCGTCCTAGGGACAAAGCATCCGCGTTCGCCAGTGTCCATGCGCTGGTGTGTACTTGCTGCAAACGCAACAAGTGATGCGGGCGCGTGGTCAGTATATGTCTCTCACGCGCTTCCGCAGCAAGCGCTCGTGAAGATCAATCTGACCCCAGTCAACAAACCAGTTGGATGCGACCTCCGCGGCGTTCCTTATATCGATCAGCCTTCGTGCGAGCGTTGTATGACAACCCGACCGCCAACTTCGTCGCGTCGTCGACCGTTGGCGACGCCAGAAGGCCGATCGCGAAGAACGCGACTGACGCGTCCGGAACGTCGTCCTCCTCCCTTGCCTGAACCCTGGCAAGTGCGTGGTCGACAAGTGCCCGATGCGCCCAGTCCAGATCCGCGGACCGTGAAGAGATCCGCATCACTCAAACACCACCAGCGGATTGAACCAGCCAGGCACCTGCGGCTTCACATCGCGGTTAAGGCCTACCGCACGAAGGGCCCGCTCTGCTAGCCGGTTATCAACCCATGCGTCCGCCATCAGGTCCAGGAAGAATAGAGCCTCGATCGAATTGTCTTCAGTTACTCGAACCTCTCCATGGTCATGAGACATGCCGCTCCGATGCGCGCATCAAGTTCACGACGGCTAGTGCGATACGGCACGATAACCTCACTCGCTTTCCTTGCCTCTGCGAGTGAGCGAACGACCTTGACTGCATTTGCCACGCGCGGCGCCAAGTCATACAACCAGAAATACAGGTCGACCAAGTCGGAAAGGTTCCGGGTGAGCTCAACGCCCACGGCGGCCGGAATCCCGGCGTGTCGATCTGCGTAAGTCAGGAGTTCGGAAAGGACGCTGGACAATCGCTCTTCGAGCAAAGAGACCGCATAGGAAGCGACAGGACCTGCGAGTTCAGTCGACGGAGAGATTACGCCCGAGATTTCTTGCCGGATCCTGTTCGTCCGCGCTACGACCCTCCCGACTTTACGGGGCGCGCCAACTTCCTCGCGATACTCGACGTAAAGGTTTTCGCTAATGATTGTGCGCACCGCGGCGCGTGAAGAATCCATTTGGTTGAGGCGGGGAGTGGCAGAGAGATCACTCTTATCGTGATTCAAGTAGAGACGGTACGAACTTAAGACTCGGTCCACAGTGGACTTGACCCGATCTGCGATTGCTTCCGTTGAGGCAAACGCAAAATAGTCGTCGACATACCGAAGAATCTCGTAGTCGTCCCCGCGGGTCACGCCTGATCCGCGCAGAGCCTTCTTGAATCTCACGATCTGCCGACTGCAGCACAACCTCCGCGAAGAGCCTCGAGAACTCCGGACCAATTAGCAGGCCACGCGTCTCAAGGTCGTTCATGGATTGCATAGTGCGATCCAACCGGTCTCCCAACGAGCCCTGGTACCGCGCAATGCTCGTCGACTTCCGCTTCATCCGGTCGCGACCGTCGTAAGCCCACGATGCACTGTGTGTGTAAAGGCTCTCGAAGCACCGTTCAACATCAAGGGCAAGCACGTAGGCAAACTTGCGCTCAAGACGCCGAAACTTCCGAGAACCAAAGAGCCTTGAAGATGAATCGGTGCTCGCGGTAGCGGTAGTAGGAGGTCAGGAACTCGTACTCGTGCGCGTCAGACTCAACGCCGTGCCGGGCTCTGTCCTCGAACCTGCGGAAGATTGAGTCTCGCACCGACATCACGGATGCCCGGCGAACAGGTGTTCTCACTGAGAAGCTCGGGCGGCGGAGATACTGAAGCATCGCGGGACCAAAGCGATCATAGAAGTGTGCGACCGCGATCTGCGCGCCCGGATGGGGTACCGACAGTTCACGGTAGCCATGGCGGTCATGACGCACTCTGTACCGCAGAGGCGATGTCCGCTTGAGCGGCAACTTCACGGACATTGGGTTGCCCGGTCTTGTGGTGTCCACATGCGGCTCCTGACCGAACAGGATGCTTACCAGCAGATAGTTAGCCGGATCACGCGGCCCAAGGTCGATGCCCCGCGGAGTGAACTTCGCGCGTCGACCAACCAAGTACTCATAGAGCCCGACGTTTGAGAACGAGACGGGAAGCTCGAAGGGCATGGTCTCCGTGAGGATTGCCGTAAACGGGTTCCTCGCGAGTCGCAGTCTCTTACGTCTCGCCAAGATTCCTCCATATATGGGACAGCCTCTGAAGCCGTTTTGCACTGACCTTGACAAACCTCACGTCGTCGATTCCACTGGAGAAAGTGAGGGGTTCGAGCCGCGCGACGAGCGCCCGGTCGGGCAAGACCGAGGCGATCCTGAACGCGAGGTGACGGTCAAGTTCCTGTATAGACCTACTTGTAGATCCAACCATGGGACTTGCGAACGCTAGACCCACATACTGCGAGCCTTGCGCCCGGAGAGTCGGTAGTTGGAGGTCAAGAGTTCTACCCGCTGTACAAGGCGATTACGGTCCGCGTTCGACCGTCGACTTGAATGGAATGCGTCGAACGCACGTGCGAGTCGGGTCGACAGACGCCGCATTTTCTTGGCGGATAGTTCGACTTTGACGCCGTTGGGCCTCAATTCGAATTGGTAACCCAAGTACTCAATCGACCGCAGCCGTGACTTCTTGGATAGCGGGAGGCTCCATAGAGAGGGACTTGGCTGAGTTCGCACGCAAACCGAGTCTCTCTATTACCGACACAACCTGGCGCCGCCGATCCTGGGGCCTAGACAGTGGACCGCCCGCGCCGAAGACCACGACCACATCATCGACATAGCGGAAGTACTGCACGACGTCGAGGCTGCTCGCAACGCGGTTGTCGAGCCTCGACGAGGACCAGTTCGCCTAGAGACGCCGAGAGGGCAACCCCACGCGGCAGCCCCACTCGCGCTCCGGCGATGCGCTCGTACCGTGAAAGGAGTACGGAGACGTGGTCAGCCGCACTCGGCGAAAGGCCAGGACAGTTCCGCACGAGATCCATCAACATCTCATGGCTGACGCTCTCGTAGAACTCCTGCACATCCGTCTTCACGATCACTTTGGGGCTCGACTCTTCCAGTGTCGTGCACAGAGCCGCGCAAAGTGCCGTACGATCCACGCCCAGCGGCGGCAAGCCTCCCCGAAGATCGCTCTCGACCACAAAGCGCGCGAGCACGTGTGCGCGCGCAACGTCTCGGAGCCGATAGGTCGCCGCCCGTGAGACTAGGCCGTGAACACGTTCCAACTCCCAAAGGGATTCAGGTTGATCCACGAGAGTCAGCACGTTCGGCAGATCTACTCGAGCAGAGACACTACTTCTTCACGAACCTTCTTGCGAAGATCGGATACCTCTGTCGTGAGACGATTCGCAGTGGCCCAATCCGACATCCGCCGCGCCGTACGCCGCGCCCCCGCAAGAGTCGCGATCTCGCCTTGTAGCACCTCCAACTCTGGGAACAGTCCGACAAATGGCCGACCTTGTCTTTCAAACTGATCTACGGCGCGAAGTAGCCATCTAACGTCAATGTGCGCGGAATTCAAGCGCATCCCCCTCAGTTGCCCCCAGCGAAGGCGACTTGGCACCAACCTAGCGCAATGCCCTGCTGCCTCGGAGACCGCCTTCTACCGTGAACGGGATACCGTTCCCCCGACTGCGCCGATGAATCCGCGCGCGTACCGCTTCGCATTCACGCGACCGAGATACGGGTCCGCGGTCGAGACGCGCCAACGCATGACCGCACTTCCGACGCCATGGCGAGCGCCGCGTGCAAAGCGCGCACCTCGTCTGCGGACAGAGCATGGCGCGGTGGCGCACATCACCAAGTTCACGACCAGCGGCTTGTTGCCATTGCCCACCCGCTTGCGCGTGTCGATGTTGAACGAGTGCGCATACTCAATCACGTCCCCGAGTAGACCACCCGAGGACCGACGCCGTGAGGCGTGCCCTGCTCCCGCGCTAACGGCAGTTGCGAAAGCACTCGTTGCGCAGCGATGCCGCGGGCCCGAGTCGCAAATGCAAGCCCCTTCTCGGCTTCGATCGCATCCGCGACCTAGCATTCGGTAGAGACGACCACCCGCTTGAGACTATCGCGCTCGGCGCATACTGCCATGCCGCCGAGCAACAGGGCCGCAACGCAGATCGCTGGCGACGCGACATGCTCGCCGTCGCACCCAACATTCACCCAGCGGTGAAGCCCCTGGCCTAGGTGGCGCATCATGACTCGGCGGAATTGACCGTTTGCTGCCTCAAGCGTCTACATCGCTCCCGATACCCCGAGCGCTCCAGTTGCTGCTCGGTACAGTTCTGTGGATTCTGTGTCGATGAGGTCGAACCGGTAGTCCGACCCGAGCCATGAGAATCCGTCCGGGTTATTGAAGACGGATTCCACGTCTGCTCTGCTGACGAGTTCGCCGCCCTCGTTGCGCGTGTTGCGCCGTCGGTCGTTCTCTAGCAAGTACTGTCGTAGTGCATGAGGACGTTGCGCAAATTGCGCAGTCGGGGGAACGCCACGTCGAATGCCGACAAAGCCTCAGTCACCGGCGCACCCTCACCCGCAAGATCCTGAGCCATCTCCGCCGCCATGCGTAGTCGCCACATCGCGACGAGCAAAAACTGCGTGTCGGCCTCTCGCCTCGCGCCTTCGTACGGGTCGAGACGATGAAACTCTCGAAGCCGCTCAACTTGGCGCCGAACAGCGAGTGCATTACTGAATGCGGCACGAGCGCAACTGTCGCGAGCACGCGACAGGTCAGAAATGCTTGCTCCCACGAGACAACAGGGTCGCAGAGCATCAGGTCCAGGCTCAAGGCAGCGCTTGGCGCACGGGCCTCGCCGGCTCATTGGCGAGTTGCTGCGTTGGGGCGCCTCGCTGGGCATAGCACGCACTGGGCAGACAAAACGAGGCGGGCGCCGTGGGGAATACCCCACGGCGCCCGCCTCGTCTCAGCGAGAGGTCACATCTCACTGCTCACGCGTCTGCCCGCCGGCTTAGAACCAGTGCTTTCGTCCGCCGATGGCGCGGCCGGTGCCTCCAAGCAGCGCGAGGACAAGTCCGACCACCATCAGCACGATGCCGATGGTCTGGAGAATGCCGATCGACGCGAGAAGGCCGATCAGGAAGAGAATCAGACCGAGAATGATCACAGCGGTTCCAATCTGTCGCGGCCTCTTTGCCGAGGCCGTGGGGTCTTGGTCGCAGTGGGTAACGCACATCACCCGACGTATCTTCCCGATGGCTTGAGATTCCCCGCGTGACACACACGGTTAGGCCACGTCGTCCGCCCGGTTGGTGTGGATTCTTTCGCCCTCTTCGCTGAAGATGCTCAGCACCGAAACGGCCTCACCATCTGCACTGGCCATGGAGTGCGGCGTCCGCGTATCGAACTCCGCTGCCTCGCCCGGTTCAAGCACGAGATCCTGGTCCCCCAGCAACAGACGCAACCGCCCCGACAGCACGTACAACCACTCGTGCCCAGCATGCGTTCGCGGTGATCCGCCGCGATGCTCCGGCGTGTAAGTGATCCGATACGCACGCATCGTCGACGACTCCGGCGCGAGCGGCACCAGGACCATCCCGTCCCGCCGGATCGCTGCACGCCGCACCCGAGGGTCCCGGTCCCCCTCGGGCAGCAGGTCGTCAACGCGAATCCCGAGCCTGCCGAGTCAGGGGCACCAACAATTCGAGCGTCGCCTGACGTTTTCCCGACTCCAACCGCGACAGCGTGCTCGCGGAGACATTGGCCCGCGACGCCAGGTCCTCGAGCGTCCATCCCCGCGCCTGACGCGCGGTCCGCAGCCGTGGACCCACCTGAGCGAGATCATCCATCCCGCGAGTCTTGCATATTCCGCAAACTCACTTGCCATTCGAGCACCTGCGACCCCACTCTCGAGTCATGACCCCGATCTACGACACCCTCATCATCGGCGGGGGCGCCGCAGGACTCTCCGCCGGCCAGATGCTCGGCCGTGCACGCCGACGCGTCCTCGTCATCGACGGCGGCAGCCCTCGCAATCGGTTCGCCGCGCACGCTCACGGCATCCTGGGACACGACGGCACCCCGCCGTCCGAGGCTCTACGCCCGAGGCCGCGAAGAACTCGCGCGCTACGGGGTCGAGTTCCGCACGGGCACGGTCACCTCGATCTCCGACGAGGGCGCCACTCTCGTGGCTACCACGGACGCGGGCACCGTCGAGGCCCGCACGGTCATCCTTGCCACGGGCATCACCGATGTCCTGCCCGACGTCCCTGGCCTCGCCGAGCGCTGGGGCGCTACCGTCCTGCATTGCCCGTACTGCCACGGCTGGGAGGTGCGCGACCAGCGCCTCGGCGTCCTGGTCACGTCGCCGATGCATGGGCACCTCGCGCGCATGGTGCGCCAGTGGAGCGACACCGTGACCGTATTCGCCACCGAGCCGGGATTCCTCGATGCCGATGCGCGACTCGCCCTGGCAGCGCGCGGCGTCACCGTGGTCGATGGTCCGGTCTCTCATGTCGAGGGCGCAGGCGACCGCCTCACAGCGGTGATCACCGCCGACGGGGCTCGCCATGCGGTGGACGCCCTCTTCGCCGGCGGAGCCTCCCCAGCCTCACGATTCCGCTATCGCCTCGCTGGACCTGGCGCGACGCGACACTCCCTTCGGCACCTTCATCGAGGTACAGCCCGATGGCTCCACCAGCCACTCCCGCGTCTTCGCTGCTGGAAACGTCGTCAACCCCATGGCGACCGTGCCCGTGAGCATGGCCGAGGGCGCGACCGCCGGAGCCCGCGCCAACGCCTTCCTCGTCGAGCCTCGACACCGATACCGCACTCCGCGAGCGCGCGCAGTGGCCGGACGTCGCCCCCAGCGCCTACTGGGAGCGTCGCTACGCGAGCGATCACCGCGTGTGGTCGGGCCGCGTCAACCCCACGCTGGCCGATGCGGTGGCGGGCTTCGCGCCCGGGCGTTCCCTTGACCTCGGATGCGGCGAGGGAGGCGACGTCGCCTGGCTCGCGTCACGCGGCTGGGACGCCACCGGTATCGACATCTCCCCCACCGCCATCGAACGCGCCAGGGCGAGCGTGGCATCGGCCGGTGTCACCGCGAGGTATCTCGCAACTGACCTCGCCACCTGGGAGCCGGATGCCACGTACGACCTGGTGACCGCCTCATTCCTACACTCGCCGGTGCACCTGGACCGGACGGAGATCCTGCGGCGAGCATCGGCCGCCGTGGCGACGGGAGGCCACCTGGTCCTCGTCACCCACGCCGCCGCCCCGGCGTGGGCGCCGCCGGAGCACGTGGCTCACCACCGTTTCCTCACGTCGCGGGAGGAAGCCGATGCACTCGCGCTCGACGCCGCCGATTGGCAGGAGGTCCGCGTGGCGGACGTCGAACGCGAAGCCACGGGCCCCGATGGTGAGCGGGCCACGCTAGTTGATGGCCTCGTGGTGCTGGGGCGGCGCTAGCCGAACCGCTACACCAGCACGCCCGCGGCCCAGTTGCCGAAAAAGCCGAACAGCACTCCCCACGCGACGATGGAGATGCCCATCCAGAAGTAGACGCTCCGTGCGGAGGCTCCCAGCGCGACCATCGTGGGCGCGGTGAACTGGCTGGGAAGCGCAAGGGGTCCCAGCAGCGAGACGCCCGGGACGCCGAACCGCTCGAGGTACCCGGCGATCCTCTGGCGACGCTTCGATGGCGCGGCCGCTTCGGGGTCCTGGCGCCGGGCGATCACCGCGCGACGGGTGCGGCTGGCGGCCGCGATGAGCGCAAAGGTGCAGATGGTGTTGCCGATCACGGCGGCGACGAGCGCGAGCCATGGGTTCATGCCCACCAGCACCCCGATGAACGTCCCGAGGTACGACTCCACGAACGGGATCAGACTGATGAGCGCGACGCCGAAGGCTTGGAGCCACGGCGACAATCCCGCGACAAAGTCGGTGAGATTCAGGATCAGGTCATTGAACATGAGGGAACTCCTTGACTGAGGGGCAGCCATCGGCCCCGTCGTCTGGGACCTCGGCTGATGACACCCACCACCCTGGACTCGCGTGCCGCCTTCGCGTAGGGGCGGGACGTCACCGATTCGATGTGACGCGGCGTCACTACTGCCCCGTGCTGCCAGGCACCATGATGGGGACACCGTCCCCGTCTGCGCTCGAGGTTTTCCATGGTCACCACCGAAGTCCGGCCGCTACGTCGCATGCGCAGGATGAGCACGGCGGTGATCGTGTTCACTGTCGGGTTCATCGGCACGTTCAGTCTGGTGGATGCGGCCGATACGGGGTGGCAGGTCGCGCTCCTGGCACCGTCCGTCCTGGTAGCCATGTGGTTCACCAGCCGCTGGGAGAAGCCCCGCGGCCGCGCTGCGACCCTCGCGTCGCTCGGATTTACGTGGGCGTCATGGTTGGCGGCCGTGATGATGGACGCAGGCCCCGCGACAGTCACTCCCCTGGTCGCAGTCGGCGCCACGGTCGTCGCTACGTTGCCGCAACTCCAGCGCGCCGGCGGGGCGGCATTGGCTGCCGTCGTGGGCCTCACCGCCTGGCTGGGGTCGCTCGGCCACCCCGACTCCACGGGCACCTACGTCATCGTCTCGCTGATCTACACGGCGATCTTTGGGGTGACGTTCTGGCTCAACGCGGTGGGCTGGCGCCTGTTCACCGAGCCTCGACGAGATGCGCGCCTCCGCCGCTGAACTCGCGGTCGTGAAGGAACGCATGCGATTCGCCGCCGACCTTCACGACATCCAGGGACACACCCTCCACGTCATCAAACTCAAGGCCGCGGTCGCCGCCAAGCTCCAGCACACCGACCCCGAGCGGGTCGCCGCAGAACTCGCCGACATCGAGCGCCTCACCGGAGAGACCATCGAACAGGCCCAACAGGCTCGTGAACTCGACGCGACGACTGTCCCTCACGTCCGAACTCGCCAACGCCACCGCGCTGCTCACCGCCGCGGGGATGCGGGTGGACGTCGGCAACACTCATCCGGACGATGCCGCCGAGGACGAGGCCCTTGCCCTCGTGTTGCGTGAGGCGACCACCAACATCCTGCGCCACCCGCGCGCGACGGAGGTGAGCATCGTCCTCACGCCCTCATCGCTGACCATCAGCAACGACGGCGCCGCCCATGAGGCACGCCCGCTACGCGGCCTCGCGGCACTACGGGAGCGAGTGACGCATGCCGGCGGCGACCTCGACATCCGCCACGAGGGCGAGACGTTCGCCCTTCACGCCACGGTGGTCCGGCCGTGACGGTCACGGTGGTCCTGGCCGACGACGAGGGACTGATCCGCACGGCGCTCGCCACCCTGCTGCCGCTTGAGGGCGACATCGACGTGGTGGCCGAGGCCGCCGATGGCGAGGCCGCGTACGCGGCGTTCGTGGAGCATCGGCCCGATGTCCTGGTGCTGGACTTCGAGATGCCCGTCCTCGACGGACTCGAGGTGGCCGCGCGGGTGCTCGCCGAGCATCCCGAGCAGCGCATCCTGATGCTCACCCGCCATGCGCGACCGGGGACGCTGCGACGAGCACTCGCCTGGGGGTTCGAGGGTTCCTCGGCAAGCACTCGTCGCCCGACCTCATCGCGGAGGCCATCGCTCAGGTGCACGCGGGCGGCAGGCACATCGACTCTGCGGTCTCGGCCCAGGCACTCATCGACGACTGCCCGCTGACGGACCGTGAGCCTGGACGTGCTGCGGGTGGCCAGCGACGGCTACTCCGTCACGGACATCGCGCGCAGGCTCCACCTCGCGCAAGGCACGGTGCGCAACTACCTCTCAAGCGCCATCGGCAAGACTCACACCGCCACCAGGCACGACGCCGCCCGCTACGCGCGCGAGCAGGGGTGGATCTAGGCGCGGAGTTCTCGGACTAGTCGAGGATCACCACGCGCTCGCCGACCCACACGTAGCCGTCCTGATCCTCGGTCGGGTTGTAGTCGATCGACACTCGCAAGCCCGGATGCCACAGAAAGGCTCTCGCCTTCGCTCGCGTGCATAGAAAAGTGAATCCAGACCAGGCGCTCGGACTCGTCGGTGCGCACCACGCCGACGCCCTCGGCGCGGTCCCAGTCGAGGATGACTCCGGTGCCGTGGTGCTCAGCACGCGCGTTCACAAGACCCCCTCGGCAATCATGCTCGACGCTCAGCCTAGCGAGCAGCGGCCTCCCGGGCCGCGCCCCATGACCACAACAACGGATGTGGCTTTATGTTGCATTGAGTTTGTTTGTGTGGTTTTATCGGGTGAGCCGGACAAGGGAGTTCACCCAGATGTATGCCACAGAGCGACAGCAGCGCATCCTTGAGATCGCGCGCACCGAAGGTCGCGTGGAAGTCGCCTCGCTCGCCGATGCGCTCGATGTCACCACCGAGACCATCCGCCGCGACCTGACCGCGCTCGAGCACAAGGGTGCCGTCCGTCGCGTCCACGGAGGCGCCATCCCCGTGGAACGCCTCGAGCTCGAACCGACACTTGCCTCCCGCAGCACCCAGCGCACCGACGTCAAGCGCCGGATCGCGGCCCGCGTCCTGGACGAGATCCCCGCAGGCGGCACGGTGCTGCTCGATTCGGGCTCCACCACGCAGGCGATCGTCGATCTGCTCCCGGCCGATGCCGCACTCACCGTGGTCACCAACTCGATTCCCGCCGCTGCCGCACTCGCCGGACGGCCCCACCTCACGCTGCTGATGCTGGGCGGGTCGGTACGCGGCGCCACCGCGGCGGCCGTGGGCGACTGGACCACCCAGGCGCTGGCGGGCCTCGTGGTCGACGTCGCCGTCCTCGGCACCAACGGCCTTTCCGCCGCACGCGGCCTCACCACTCCCGACCAGGCCGAGGCACACGCCAAGGCCGCGATGGCCAACGCCGCTCGCCGGGTCATCGTCGCCACGGACTCCTCCAAGGCGGGCGACGATCACCTCCACCGCTTCGCCTCACTCGAGCAGGTGGACCTGATCGTGACCGACAGCGACCTTGCCGACGACATCGCAGACGAGCCTGCGCGAGGCCGGGACCGAGGTGGTGTGCGCGTGATCGTCACCCTCACCCCCAATCCCAGCGTGGACCGTGCGGTCACCGTCGCGCGCCTGGCACGCGGCGAAGTCAACCGTGCCACCGAGGTGCACGTCGATGCGGGCGGCAAGGGGCTGAACGTCGCCAGGGCCGTCACCGCACAAGGCGGCGACGCCGTTGCGGTCCTCCCCGCGGGTGGCGCCGAAGGCGTCCTGCTCGGCGAACTGCTGGACTCCGCCGGTGTACCTCGCGCCTCCGTGCCCGTCGCCGGTGCCGCACGCGTCAACATCACCGTCGCGGAGCCCGATGGCACCACCACCAAGGCTCAACGAGCCAGGGCCGCGCCTCAGCGCCGAGGAACTTGCGGCGCTCGTCGACGCTGCCGTGGACCGCGCAGACGCCTCGGCGTGGCTCGTCGGCTGCGGCTCCCTTCCTCCCGGCGCGCCCGATGGCTCTACGCCACGCTCGTCAAGCGCGGTCACGCGCGCGGCACCAAGGTCGCCATCGACACCTCCGGCCCGGCACTCGCCGCGGCGGTAGCCGCCTCCCCCGACCTCATCAAGCCCAATCACGAGGAACTCGCGGAACTCGTCGGCCGCCCCCTGGCGACCCTTGCAGACGTGCTCGACGCGGCCCGCGCTCTCGTGGACGGCGGCATCGAGACCGTAGCGGTCAGCCTTGGCGCCCACGGCGCACTGCTGGTCACGGCCTCCGCCGTTCTCCACGCTCGCGCCACGGTCGAGCGTCCGCTGTCCACGGTCGGCGCCGGCGATTGCATGCTCGCCGGTCTGCTCCACGGACTTGCCACCGGGCTCGACCACGCCGCGGCCCTGAGCGCCGCGGTCGCATGGGGCTCAGCCGCCGTGAGCCTTCCCGGAAGTCGCGTCCCCTCCCCCGCCCACCTGGCCGGCGTCATCGTCGACCTCACCACCACGCCCGACCTCACCATGGAGCCTGGGTCAGAGCCTGACCCACGGAAGGACTGACAATGCCCCTCATCGATGAGACGCAGGTTGTCCTCGACCTCACGGCCGACGACCGCCACGCCGCCACCCGGGTGCTCGCCGAGCGCCTGGTCGCCACCGGACGCTGCACCGACCTCGAGGCCTTCCTCGCGGACGTACGCAAGCGCGAGGAGACCATGGCCACCGGCCTGCCCGGCGGCATCGCCATCCCCCACGCTCGCTCAGCGGCGATCACCAAACCCACCCTTGGCTTCGGGCGCCTCGCGACGGGCCTCGACTGGGGCGCCAAGGACGGCGCGGCCGATCTGGTGTTCCTCATCGCTGCTCCCGAGGGCGGCGGAGAGGCTCACATGCAGGTCCTGCCCAAGCTCGCCAAGGCGCTGATGAAGAAGGAGTTCACGGCGGCACTGCGCTCCGCGACGTCCGATGCCGAGGTCGTCGCCCTCGTGCAGGCCGAAGTAGGAGAGGTGGTGCCCGCCGCGAGCGCCGCACCTGCACCCGCACCCGCACCCGCACCCGTACCCGAGGCGAGTGCCGCCGCCGAGCCGGCAGGCGCATCGGCCGGGCTCACGTTGGTGGGCGTCACCTCCTGCCCCACCGGCATCGCTCACACCTACATGGCGGCCGAGGCGCTCGAGCGCGCGGCGGCCGATGCCGGTCACACGATGCTGGTGGAGACGCAGGGCTCGGCGGGCGCCAACCCGCTCACCCCGGAGCAGATCGCCGCTGCCGACGCGGTGATCTTCGCCCACGACGTCGAGGTACGCGGCGCCGACCGCTTCGCAGGCAAGCCGCTCATCGACGTCGGCGTGAAGAAGGCCATCTCCGACGGCCCCGGACTCATCGCCCAGGCGGCCACCAAGGCGGCCGAATGGCGCGCCAACCCCGAGGTCCGGACGGTGGCACCCGCCGCGGGGGCGACGGGCGGACTGTCGTCGAAGGTCGACACCAAGGCGGGGATCGGCACCCAGATCCGCCAGTGGCTGATGACCGGCGTCGCCTACATGATCCCGTTTGTCGCCGCGGGCGGCATCCTGATCGCGCTGTCATTCATGCTGTCTCAGGTCGCCCTGGGCGAGTCCGGCGCCATCGAGATCGTCAAGTACAACCTGACGTCCGACGACGCGTACAACATCGCCGAGAACTTCGACATCGCCTCCCTGACCGCCTGGGCAGCGCTCCTTTACGTCATCGGCGCGGCGTCGTTTGGCTTCCTCGTCCCGATCCTGTCCGGCTTCATCGCCTTCGCGATCGCCGACCGGCCAGGTCTGGTCCCCGGCATCGTCGGCGGCTCCGTCGCGGCGAGCATGGGTGCAGGATTCCTCGGCGGCATCGTCACCGGTGTTCTGGGCGGCCTCGTGGCCAAGTGGATCGCCTCGTGGAAGGTTCACAAGGGCGTGCGCGGCGTGATGCCCGTCGTCGTGATCCCGCTGCTGTCGAGCCTTCATCACCCTGGGCCTGTTCATCACCCTCCTGGGTGGACCGATCTCTGCGCTGTCCGATGCCCTCAACGAGTGGCTGACCAGCCTGCAGGGCGGCTCCGCGTTCGTGCTTGGCCTCATCCTTGGCGCGATGATGGGCTTCGACCTCGGTGGTCCCGTCAACAAGGTCGCGTACTTCTTCGGCACGGCTGGTTTGGCCGCCGCCGGTACCGCCACCGACGCACCGGCGCTGACCATCATGGCCGCCGTCATGGCGGCAGGCATGGTCGCCCCGCTCGCCATGGCGCTCGCCACCACCTTGCGTCCGAAGGCTCTTCTCCGAGCCTGAGCGCGAGAACGGCAAGGCCGCGTGGCTGCTGGGAGCATCGTTCATCTCTGAGGGCGCGATCCCCTTCGCGGCGGCAGACCCCATCCGCGTGATCGTGTCCGCCGTGTTTGGCTCTGCCCTCACCGGCGGGCTCATCATGGTCTTCGGTGTCACCCTGCGCGCCCCGCACGGCGGCATCTGGGTCCTGCCCCTCATGGGTGGCTTCCTGTGGTTCCTCGTCGCCCTCGCGGCAGGCGTGGCACTCACGACCACCATCGTGCTCTTTCTCAAGTCCCTCGACCGTAAGAACGTGGCCGCCGACGCGGTCGCCACCGCCTAACCCCTCAACTCGCGACCCTCAATACAAGGAGAACTGTCATGGCACAGCGCACCGTCACCATCGCCTCGTCCGTCGGCCTTCACGCCCGCCCCGCCGCCCTTTTCGTGGAGGCAGCGCAGGAGACCGGGCTCGACATCGAGATCGGCCGTCCCGGCGAGGACGCCGTCGACGCGACCAGCATCCTGGGCGTCATGGCGCTCGGCGCCAAGCACGGCGAGGAGGTGGCGCTCACCGCCGAAGGCGACGGGGCCGAGGCCGCCCTCGACTCGCTCGTCGCCCTGCTCTCGCGCGACCTCGACGCGGAGGGCTGAGATGTCGGGCGACATCCGCACGGGCGTGGGCGTCAGCGCCGGTACCGTGGCCGGACCCGTGGTGCAAGTGGCGCCACCGGTCCAGGCCCCGGCCGACGAGCCCACCCCCACCGACTCCGGAGCCGCCGTCGACGCGGTGCTCGGCGCCTTTGCGGCTGTCGCCACCGACCTCGACGAACGCGCCGCCGTGGCCGATGATCACGCGAAGCCGATCCTGAAAGCCACCGCGCTCATCGCCCGCGACAAGCAACTCGCCAAGGAGGCCGGCAAGCAGGTGGGCGCCGGCAAGGGACCCGCCACCGCGATCGCGGCTGCCGTCGAGACATACGCCGCGCAGTTTGAGGCGCTCGGCGGGTACTTCGCGGAACGCGTCACGGACCTGCGCGACGTGGGTTCGCGCGCCATTGCCGCCGTGCTCGGTGTGCCGATGCCTGGCGTCCCGGCGCTGACCGGTCCGTCCGTCATCGTCGCCAGCGACCTCGCGCCCGCCGAGACCGCGGCGCTCGATCGCTCCAAGGTGGTCGCGATCGTCACCGAGGCGGGCGGCCGCACGTCCCACACCGCCATTCTCGCCGCCCAGATGGGCATCCCCGCGGTGGTGCAGGTACCGGGAGCGACATCGATTCCCGCAGGCACGGTGGTGGCGGTGGACGGCGACTCGGGCGAGGTGACCGTCGATCCCGACATGGCCCTCGTCGAGGCACAGCGGGAGCGACGCGAGCGGCGCGCTGCCGCCCTGGCGGGCGTCTCCGGTCCCGGCCGCACCTCCGACGGGCATCCTGTGGCGCTGCTGGCCAACATCGGCGGTGTGGACGATGCCGTGGCCGCAGGCGCCCAGGACCTTGAGGGCGTGGGACTGTTCCGCACCGAGTTTGTCTACCTCTCCGCGTCCACGATGCCGACGGTGGAGGAGCAGGCGGAAGTCTACCGCGCCGTGCTGGCACCGTTCGATGGCCGCCGTGTGGTGGTCCGGACGCTCGACGCCGGGGCGGACAAGCCACTCGCGTTTGCGAACCTGGGCGAGGAGGAGAACCCTGCGCTGGGCCGCCGAGGCCTGCGACTGTGCCAGGAAAAGCCCGAGCCTGATCGACTCGCAACTCTCGGCGCTGGCGCTGGCCGCGCGCGACACCGGCGCCGACGTCAAGGTCATGGCGCCCATGGTCGCGACGGCCGAGGAGGCGGCATGGTTCGCCTCCCGTGTGCGCGCGGCGGGCCTGCCCTCGGCAGGCGTGATGATCGAGGTGCCCGCGGCGGCGCTCCGTGCCCGTCACGTGCTCGCCGAGGTCGACTTCGGCTCGCTCGGCACCAACGATTTGGCGCAGTACACGATGGCCGCCGACCGTATGGAGGGCGCGCTGTCGGACCTCCTCGACCCGTGGCAGCCGGCAGTGCTCGACATGGTCGCCGCCGCGTGTGCCGGCGGCGACGAGACCGGCAAGCCGGTGGGCGTGTGCGGCGAATCTGCCGGTGACCCCTACCTGGCGTTGGTGCTCGCGGGCCTGGGCGTCGCGAGCCTGTCGATGGCGCCGTCCAAGGTGCCCGCCGTGAAGCCTTGCCCTGTCGCTGCACAGCCGTAAGGAGTGCCGGGCGCTGGCCGAGGTGGCGCGTGATGCGTCGTCGGCCGTCGCGGCCCGCGATGCCGTGCGAGCGGCCGCGAACGCGGAGTTGTCCGCGATTCTCTAGTTGCGCCTGTTTCCCGACCCGGCGCCGCCGGTCACACCTCTCTTCCGGGTGTGACCGGCGGCACTGTCTTGTGGGCGGCGCTGTGTTGCGGTCGACGCTGCGTTGCAGGCGGCGCGTCTAGACCTGCGACGCGAAGGCCGCGGCGCGAATCTGCAGGCTCGGCGATCTGGACCTGGCGTGCCTCTTCGACGTCAAAGCCCTCGTACCAGGTCTTGGGAGGACGCCGCGCGTTGGCGGAGCACTGGAAGTCCTCGCAGACCAGCGAGCCGAGAGTGTTGCCGTTCTTGCCCGCCTTGCCCGAGCGCTTGGCGTTGTAGAGCACCACGTCGTTGGGCAGGGTCGCGTCATTGCACCACGAGCACTGCGCACGGGTACGCGGCATAGAACCGGGGTGACGGAACAGGATGCCGATGATGTCGCCCTCGAGCGTGGGGACGATGGCGTAGGCGCGGCGTGCGAGCCTGGGGTCGCGCCAGCCGAGGAGATCGAGTCGGTCCCAGTCGAGGGAGTCGAAATCGGCGGGCAGGGTGAGGTCGGAGACCTCCTTGCGGGACGCGTTGATAAAGGAGGCGCGGAGGGATGTAGCAGTCAGGGGAAGCATGAGGTGTCGCTTTCTGCGAAGCCTGCGGCGCTCGTGGCGCACACGCAGGCGGAGTTTTCAGGGTCGACGCTGTGGGCCGCGCCTGATGGCGCAGCCCCGGGGCGGGATTACCTGATGCCGGCGCAACGCGCGCCGACCACCTCCTGAGAACTCACCATGACAGTTTACGACGCCTGTAAGAACCTGTAGACGTACGGAGGGCGGTGAGCGACCGACCGCCCACCGCCCTCCAACGTCGCTTCGATCGCTACCGCAGCACAGCCTCGAACTTCTCCGAAGCAGCGGCAATAATCGCCTCGCGCACGGCCAGCACCTCATCGGCCGAGAGAGTGTGATCCGCCGCACGCAGGCGCACGTTGATGGCCACGGACTTCTTGCCCTCGCCGATCTGCTCGCCCGTGAACACGTCGAACACAGTCGCGTCCTCCACCAGGTCTCCCCCGGCGTGCTTCACCACGCCCGCAAGGTCACCGGCGGCCACGTCGGACGCCACCACGAACGCGAAGTCCTCCTTCGCGAGGACCTGCTGCGACACCGGAGTCGCCACCGCGATGACGCCCTCGGAGGCTGCGATCAGCGGATCGAGCAGTACCTCGAACGCCACGGAACGCGCGGGAAGGCCCAGCGTCTCGCACACCTTCGGGTGCAACTCCCCCGCGTGACCCACGAACTCGCCACTATCCAGCCAGTACGTCGCCGCACGGCCCGGGTGCCACGGCAGGCGCGAGCCCTGCGACACCGTGAGCCTCCACCCCCGCCACCGAAGCCACACGCTCCACGGCGGCCAGCGCATCGGCCCACCCCCATGGCGTGGCGTGACCGTTCCAGCCGGCCCGCACACGGTTACCCGCCATGATGCCGGCCACACGACGCGGCTGCCCCGGCAGGGCCTCGTTCAGCGCCTCGACCTCGGCAGGGGTGATACCGCCATCGGTCGTGTCAACGACCGGCAACGTGCCGATGTGCTTCGCCTGGTACGCACGGCCCAGCTCGTAGACGGCCACGTCCTGCTCGCCGCGGCCGAGGTTAACGCGAACGGCGTCCACCAGCGTGGCAATCATCGTGGTCCGCATCAGCGGCTGCTCCGCGGAGAGCGGGTTCGCCAGCGCGATCCAGTCGCGGCGAGGGTCCTCGTCGTGAATCCCCAGGTCGTCCAGCCGCTGCTCCGAGATGAACGGGTACGTCAGCACCTCGGTCAGCCCCGACTCGGCCAGCGTGCGCGCGACCGCACGCCGCACCTTCTGCCCATGCGTCAGCCCACGCCCGGGAGGCGCCACCGGCAGCACGGACGGCAGGTTGTCGTAGCCGCGCAGGCGCGCGACCTCCTCGACCAGGGTGATCGCCGAGTCGAGGTCGGGGCGCCACGTGGGCGGCGTCACGAGCAGCGACTCGTAATCCCTGTCCACCACGCAGCCGACCTTCTCGAGCGCCTCCACGACCTCGTCGGCCGGGTACTCGACACCCACAATCGTGCTCGGGTACGCCACGTCCATGGCGATCTGCGCGGGCGCGACCGTCTCATCGAGATCGGTGTAGACGTCCTCGATCTGGCCGCCGCCGAACTCCTGCATGAGGCTGAGCGCACGCTCCACCGCCGCGACCTGCAGGCGCGTGTCCACGCCCCGCTCGAAGCGTCGCGACGCCTCCGAGCCAAGGCGGTGACGCCGCGCCGTACGCGCGATCGTCACGGCGTCGAAGTGCGCCGCCTCGAGCAGGATGTCCGTGGTCGCGCCCGAGACCTCAGTCTCCGCGCCGCCCATGACACCGGCCAGGCCGATGGCACGCGCGCCGTGACCACCAGCCGAATCCGCAATCACCAGATCCTCGGCGTGCAACTCACGCGTCACGTCGTCAAGGGTCGTCGCCTTCTCGCCGGCCGATGCGCGCCTCACCACGATCGGCTCGCTCACCTGAGCGAAGTCGTACGCGTGCAGCGGCTGGCCCAGGCTCAAGCATCACGTAGTTGGTGACGTCGACCGCAAGCGAGATCGGGCGCATGCCCGCCTGCTCCAGGCGACGCTTCATCCACGACGGCGAGGCGGCGTCGGCCGAGAAACCCGTCAGACGACGCGCGACGAAGCGGTCGCAGCCCACCCGGCCGCGCACCGGCGCGGCGTCCTCGATGACCACACCGAAACCGTCGCCGGCGCTGCCGGTGACCGTGACATCGGCCGGGTCCCGGAAAACCTGTCCGGTGGAGTGGCTGTACTCACGCGCCACGCCACGCACGGAGAACGAGTAGCCGCGGTCGGGGGTGACGTTGATCTCGATCGTGGACTCGTCCAGACCCAGCAGGCCGATGGCCGATGCGCCGGGCACCAGGTCCGCCTCGGCCACGAGGCCGGGGAAGGTCACCTCGGACTCGCCCGAGGGCGACGCGAGCACGATGATGCCGTCGTGGTCCTCGCCCAGGCCCAACTCCTTGGCCGAGCAGATCATGCCGTCCGACCAGTGACCGTACGTCTTGCGGCCAGCGATGGGGAACGGACCGGGAAGCACGCCACCGGGCAGGATGCACACCACGAAGTCGCCCTCGTGGAAGTTGTGCGCACCACACACGATGCCCTTGGAGGTGGGGTACTCCTCCTTGTTGTCGGGCTTGTGGCCGGGGCCTGCGGGGTCGTTGTGTTCGCCGACGTCGACGCGACAGTAGTTGACGGTCTTGCCGTTGGAGGCGACCTCCTTGACCTGCGAGATCACACGGCCGATGACGAGCGGCCCGGTGATGCCGCCGCCCTCGATGCCCTCCTCCTCGAGGCCCACCTTGACGAGCGCCGCGGCGACGTCCTCGGGGGTCGAGCCGGGGACGAGGTCGACGGACTCCTCAAGCCACTTGAGCGGAATCTTCGGCACGTCTAGATCTCCATTCCGAACTGCTGGGAGAAGCGGATATCGCCCTCGACCATGTCACGCATGTCCTTGACTCCGTGACGGAACATCAGGGTGCGCTCGACGCCCATGCCGAACGCGAAGGCGGTGTACTCGTCGGGGTTGATGCCTGCCGAGCGCAGCACATTCGGGTGGGTCATGCCGCAGCCGCCCCACTCGATCCAACCGGTGCCCGAGCACGTGCGGCAGTCGTTGTCCTCGCCGCCACACACGAAGCAGCGCAGGTCCATCTCCGCGCTGGGCTCCGTGAAGGGGAAGAAGGCTGGGACGCAGACGCGTCACGGCATCGGGCCCGAAGAGGCTGCGCGCGAACGCGTCGAGCGTGCCCTTGAGGTGCGCCATCGTGAGGCCCTTGTCGACCGCCAGGCCCTCGATCTGGTGGAACACCGGCGTGTGGGTGGCGTCGAGCTCGTCGGTGCGGAACGTCTTGCCGGGGCACACCACGTAGATGCCGCGGCCCTCGTTCTGGAGGGCGTCACGACGCTCCAGCGCGGCGCGCACCTGCACCGGCGAGGTGTGGGTGCGCAGCACGATGCCTGCCTCGGGCGGGTCCACAAAGAACGTGTCCTGCATCTCGCGCGCGGGGTGGTCGGGGTCGAAGTTGAGGGCGTCGAAGTTGAACCACTCGGCTTCCATCTCCGGCCCTTCGGCCACCTCCCAGCCCATCGCGACGAACGTGTCGCACATGAGCCTCCTGCATCGTCTCCAGGGGGTGGCGGGCGCCCTTCAGTTCGCGGCTGACGGGCAGGGTGACGTCGACGGTCTCCTCGATGAGGACGCGGGCGTCACGCTCCGCCTCCAGGCTCCTCCTGGCGTCCGGCGATCGCCTGGTTGACCTGTCCACGGGCTTTGCCCATGTTCTTGCCTGCGGTCGCCTTGTCGGTGGGCTCGAGGCCACCGATCTGGCGGTTGGCGAGCGTGAGGGCGGCCTTGTCTCCGGTGTGGGCGAGGCGGGCGTCCTTCAACTCGTCGAGGGTAGTGGCGGCGGCGATGGCGGCGAGGGCCTCCGTAACGGCCGCGTCGACGGCGGCACCGTCGAGGGGGAAATCTCAGTCATGGCTGCTTTCCTGAGGAGTTCGGGGGTCTGGGGGAAGTCTATCGGCGGGCGAGCGCGTCGCTCCGTGCGGTGGATTCCGTCTCATCGGGGCGCTTACACGAGCCAAATGGATCCATTTGGCGCGGCTAAGGAGGTGAAACGAGACAAAATCAACCGCGGCAAGGCCCGGGGGTTCTCCCCGGGCCTAGATAAACAGCGAAGGTGCGGCGCTCACCGGAGCGGCCGACTCCCGGCGCACGGCGGCGCGGGCCATAACGGCCTGGGGCTGCGCGCTCGTGCTCATGGTGCCCACTGTAACGCTCCGCGCGGTGGATTTTGTCTCATCGTGGCGCTTAGGCGAACCAAATGGATCCATTTGACGGAAAGGGAGCGGGTTTAGGACAGGACCGGGTTCGTGGCCGCGGCGGCGTAGGTGGCGCCTTTCGACCCGTGGCGGCCGCGGGTCATCGCCTCGTCCGCGGCGGACAGCAACTCGCCGATGCGGTACGAGCCCGCGAGCGCCGCCGTGGTGAAGCCCGCGGAGACTCCCACGGCCGATGCGGACGGCACCAGGGCGCGCAGGTCGCGTTCCACGGTGGCCCGCAGGTCCTCGACGGTCGCGTCTGGATCCGCGCCGAGGTCGAGCCACCGCACCACCGCGAACTCGTCGCCACCCAGGCGCGCCACGAGGTCCCGCGGGCCCGTGTGAAGCGTGAGCGAGTGGCCAAACGCCCGCAGTACCTGGTCGCCTTCGTCGTGGCCAAGGGAGTCGTTGACGGTCTTGAAGTGGTCGAGGTCCATGACCACCACGGCGACGTCGGCGGGCCGCTTGGCACCAGCGTCCAGGATGCGCTGTCCCTGACTCTCCAGTTCGTAGCGGTTCGCCAGGCCCGTCAGCGCGTCGGAGCGGGCCCTGACCACGGTGTGAACCAGGGGGCGACGCACCAACCACACCACCAGTGCGACTGCGGCGCCGATCGAGGTGGCGACCGCGGCGTAGATGATCATGGTGCGCGGCAGGGTCGCGATTCCCGGCACGACTTCCTCTGGCGAGACCTCGACGCGCACCGTCCAGGCCGGCGATCCGGTGTCGGTCAGCGGCTGATCCACGACGATGGCGTCATCAGTGAAGGCGACCGTGCGCCCGTCCACCTCGTCCACACTCGCACCGGGTGCGATGGCAGGCACCTCGGCCGTCGTGTCGGCGGCGATGACGTCACCGCCGCTGTCGAGCAGCCATGCGTTGGCGTCAACGGTGGTGCCCGCGTTGACCAGCGCTGTGGCACGCACCACCACCGCCGAGACCACCGAGCCGTCATCACGGTCACCGAGCACGGTCACGACCACGTCCTCGGACCGGCCGTCGTCGGACGCCACCACTTGCCACATGAGCGCGCCGTGGGTGCCCTCTCGCGCCTTCGCGAGCCACGGTGTCTGGTCCACGTAGGAGTACACGCGCGGGCTGCTCATCACCTGCAGGTTGCGGTCCAAATCCTGCTCATACGTCACGCCGTCAGGCGCCGTGACGCGAGCGACGTAGCCGCCACCCGCCTCGTACAGCCCCAGAATCGAGTCGTTCTCCCCCACCGTGACCAGGCCGGTGAACGCAGGGTTGGCATCAAGGTAACTGCGGACCCCGGTCAGCAGCACGTCATAGGACGCATCCAGCCTGCGGGCCCTGGGCGGCGAGCCTCGAGAGGGCCAGGACGGTTTGCTCTGCGAGGTCGGTCACTGACGACGCCTGGGTGGCCGCCGAGTCGGCAATGAGCCCCGCGACGTCCGCGGAGGCCGACCGTGCACCGCGTTCGGCGATCGCCGACATGACCAGCGCACCCGCGAGCCTGCGCAAGCAACGCAATCGTGACGCCCACGGTGGCGAGGGTCACGATGACGGGCCGACGCGCGCGTGACCCCATGCTTCCCCCTCAGCAACTACCCCGCAGCAAGTCCTGCGAGCCCCACGAGGATCATGGCCCCTGCGCAGGTATTGATCAAGGGCAGAGCGGTCCTGAGTTTCTGGGGAATCTCGGAGTTCTTCACCACCAGCACCGAGGAGAAGAACAGCAGGATCGCGAGGATCATGCCGAGCAACGATGCGGAAAGTACCAGGAGTAATGGTGCAAACATCGCAATCTTCTCGAATCGCGAGGCGTGCGCACCGAACCGGTAGAGCTCCGTGTCGCCAAGGTAGAGCGTCTGGAAGCCAGGCAACATGCCGCGGGCCGTGATGGACGCGCTCTTTCCGCCGCGCAGCGGCACCGTCCAGGTCCCACGGCGACGCGACAGAGCCACGCCGTCCACGAGGATCGAATAGAAGATCCCGTTCGCGCCCTTGAGTTCCACCTTGCCGGTAGCACCGGGAACGGTGAGGGGGATCAGATTGCCTGCCATGGTCCTGCCTTCGTCGATGTCCGCAGTGAGGCTAGCACCGCCCATGTTGCGGGCTCGTGTCGCCGTAGGCGCTCAGGTGGCCGATGCTGGGGGCGGGTACGCGGCGTAGGCACGGCCTTTCTGGGCCCCCTTGCCGTCGACGAGCACCCCATCGGCTGCGGTGAGGAGTTCCGCGAGGCTCATAGCCATGCTCGGCCGTGCAGGCGTAGCCGAGGGTCACATCGACGCCGACGTCGCGCGCCTCGGGCACCTCCGTGACGATGGTGTGCGCCACGTGAGCGCGCAGCCGGGCCGCAATCGCGGCCGGATCGGCCCTGCTACTCAACCGCATCACCACCACGAATTCGTCGCCGCCGGTACGCGCGGAGATGTCGCGGGCGCGCGTCGCCGACCGGAAGGCGTCGGCCACCGCGACGATGGCCGCGTCTCCCCTGTCGTGGCCGTGGGTGTCGTTGAGGCACTTGAAGTTGTCGAGGTCGAGGGTCACGACCAGAGCCCGATGCCCATCGCGTGCAGCCGCCGCCAGCAGCGCCGCCCCCGCGCGGTCTAATTCCGCCCTGTTCGCGAGACCCGTGAGCGGGTCCATCGCGGAGCGCTGCAACGCGTCTCGGGCTGGCCTCCAGTAGCGAACGGCCATGAGGATGACGAGGCCGGACAGCACCAACGAGAGTCCGGTGAGCGCCACGAGCCTGAACTGGGAATGTGCCTGCGCGGGGGCGAGGGCCTCGACGGGCGCGCGCAGATGGAGCACCCAGTCGAGTCCCGATGCGGTCGCCAGCGGCCGTTCGAGGACGGCCACATCGCCCACCTGCACGATGGCGTCTTCGCCGCGACGCACCGTGTCGAGATCCACCTCGAGGAGTCCCAGGTCCGACGCGGTGGGAAGCACCCCGAGCCGTCCACTATGTCGAGGTCACCCTCGTAGGAGCTCGGAGCGGCGATCACCGTGTCACCGTCACCCAACACCATCGCCACCGTGCCCTTGCCGGTCGGCACGTCCTCCATGATGTCGACGAGTCGCTCGCGCTCGAACTGCGCCGCCACCACTGCGACCAACTCGCCGTCGTAGTGGACGGCCCTCGTGGGCGACACGTACGTGCCGCTCGAGAACTCACCCCGGTACGGGTCCGTCCACTCGATCCCCACGGCCGTGGATCCCGCCTGGTACCAGGCGGTATCGAGGCCCGATGCCGCGGTGACCTCCTCACTCCGACCCGTCTCGACACCCTCGACATCCGTGGTGACGGTCGTCAGGGCGTAGTCGCCGTCTCCCGTGGGCTCGGACCAGTGAACGGTGAAGCCGTCGTCGTGCTCCTGAACGCCGGCGACGCTGCCGTCGGGCAGGCCGACCATGAGCCCGGAGACCGACGATTCGGTGAGGATGGTCTGCGCCATCTGCTCGGCGGCAGCCATGACGTCCAGGGCATCGAAGTCCGCGACCGCGACCTGGGCGTGAAGACGGTCGATCGCGTCGGCACTGCCGTCGACGTACTGCGCGACCCTGGCCTCGACCACATCACCCACGTACCCATACGTGTCGCGTAGCGCACGTGCGGACGCCTGGGTCGAGAGCCACGCATCGGTCAGGGTCAGCGCCAGTTGGAGCACCACAAGCGCACCCGCGATCACGGCGACGCGCGCAAGGGTGCGGGGGCTCGGCGCCGCGTGCACCCTGGTCCGCGCGGCGAGGCCTCTATCAGGCATGAGTCGAGTGTCAGCCGCCGTCGCCTCGGGAGGTGCGGGACCTTGGCCCCGTCGCGCGCTCCCGCGGCGTCACACGGACGTGAGATGCGTCTCAGTCAGACGGAGAAACGTGCTCCGTCGGGCAGGAGTTGCCGTCGTACACGTGCCCCTTGGCACGCTGCTTGCCGTGGATCAGCGCGGTGTCGGCGCGGGTCACCAGCGCCTTGAGGTCGGTCTCTCCGTCAAGCGCCTCGGCCACGCCCATGGTGACGCCCACCGACGCGGCCACCGCCACCCTCGTCTGCAGGTCCCGCTCCACGTCGCTGCGTACCCGCTCGGCGACCGTGACAGCATCGGCCCGGCGCCGCAACACCTGCACCGTGACGAATTCGTCGCCTCCCAGACGCGCCACCACGTCGCCCTCACGAATGGCGCTGCGAAGTGCCATCGCGACGCCGATGAGGACCCTGTCCCCGGCGTCATGCCCATGCTCGTCGTTGATGCCCTTGAACCCGTCGAGGTCGAGCATGGTTACCATGATGCGATCGCCGCGCGAGCGTGCTCCCGCGACGAGGTGCCCTCCGCGGCGCATGAGTTCGGAGCGGTTCGCGAGTCCTGTCAGGGGATCCATGGTGGCGCGCTCACGCATGCGCTTCAGCGGATGGCGCAGACGCAGCGCGAAGACGACGGCACCTCCCACGATCACCAGCGAGATACCCGTCACCCACGCCAACGTGGTGCCGAGGTCGCCCAGCCCCGCGGACAGCCTGTGCCTCGTCGGCGGTGATGTGGATGACCCAGTCCAGGCCCTCCTCGCCAGGGAACGTCCTGTCCAACAGGATCACCGATCCCGTTCTGGTGAACGACGTCGTGTCCGTGCGCGTGGGCGCATTCGAATGCGTAAGGCCGATGTCCGCTCCCGTCGGCACCTCGCCGGTCGCGGACGCGATGGTGAGCAGTTGCTCCTCATACGCGGTGGGCGCGGCGATGACCTCGCCTCCCGGAGTGAGAACGAAGGCTTCGGCCCCGTCGCCGTACGGGAGGTCGTCGAGCACTCCCCCGAGCAGATCGAGGTTGAGGTCAGCGCCCACGACCGCCTCGATGTCACCGTCGACGCGCGCCGCATCGGCCACCGACTCGAGGGTGTTAGAGGTGTCGTACTCGAGGTAGGGCTCGGTCCACGACGGCCCCGTCGCGTTCGCACCCGCGAGGTACCAGGGACGCACCCGCGGGTCGTAGTTCACCAGAGGCTCGATCTCACCCAAGGGAGAGAACACAGCGTCGAGGTGGGTGCCAACGGCCACACCGTCGGCAGATCCCGTGTACTCGGCATACCCCGTGCCGATGCGGCGCAGGACCAGGTAGGAGCCATCGGGCCACCCCACATAGATCGCACGCACGGTCGGTTCGCGTTGGAGTCGCTCTCGCACCGACTGAGTGAGGTCCTCGCGACTCACAGGCATCCCGTCGCGCGACAAGCTGCTGAGCCGTGCCTACCGCGACGTCCCGCGCGGATTCGGCGTAGCGCGCGACGCGCTCCTCGGTGAGGTCACCCACGTAGCCGTATGTATCCAGTGCGGCCGCGTCCACCTGCCGCGAGGCAAGCACCACGCCGGTGATGGTGGCCACGGCCTGCAGGATCACGATGCCGACCACAATCCCGATAGCGATGACGTACCCACGCATGCGGGTGGGTCGCTTCCGGGAGAGCATGAACCCAAGATATGCGCCCCACGCAGGGGTTTTTCCCGTTTTGGGGTGGTCTTCGTCACATCGCGGCCGTCAACGACGGCGACCGCTCCGTTTCAGGCGCGCTGGGCCGATGCCGACGCGTACAGGCACACGGCGGCGGCGGTGGCGAGGTTGAGGCTCTCGGCCGCGCCATAAATGGGGATGCGCACCACCTGATCGGCGAGTGCCAACTCCTCGGGCTCGAAGCCCCACGCCTCATTGCCAAAGACCCAGGCGGTCGGGGCGGCCAGTGCCGCGGCATCGGCCGCGCCCGAGCCCAGGCTCGGCGTCGCCCGAACCGTCGGCTGCCAGCACGCGCAGGCCCGCGGACGAGAGCGCCACAGCGGCATCTTCGAGCGGCAGCGAGCGCACGATCGGCAGGTGGAAGATCGATCCCGCAGTGGAACGAATCACCTTGGGGTTGCCGGGGTCCACTGACTGTCCGGCGAGGATGATCGCGTCGGCGCCCGCGGCATCGGCGGCGCGGATCACGGTGCCCGCGTTGCCTGGGTCGCGCACGTTGCTCAGCACCGCGACCAGGCGGGGGCCTGCGGCGAGCACGTCGTCGAGCGCGTAGCCCGCATCGTCGACGACCGCGACTACGCCCTGGGCGTCTGCGCTCATCGCGTCGAGCACCTGAGGCGAACCGAGGTGCACATAGCGACCAGCGGCGAGCGCCTCGGTCGCGATCTCGGGATGGCGGGCGTGGGCGTCCTCCGTGAGGTACACGTCCCGCACCCTCGCGGCGGCGTGGCGCACGGCCTCGCGCACCGCCTGCGGCCCCTCGACCAGCAGCACGCCGGCCCGGGAACGCGCAGAACGCCCCGCCAGGGCGGCGACCTTCTTGATCCGCTCGGCCCTCGGGTTATCGAGGGTGAGCGTGAGGTCGTCCGGCCCGACGGGGCGTCCTGTCATGCTGATGCGCTTACGCGGCGGGAGCGTTCACGTCCGCGGGGAGCGCCTTCTTGGCGGCCTCCACGAGGGTCGCGAAGGCGGCCTCATCGTTCACCGCGAGCCTCGGCGAGCATGCGGCGGTCCACCTCGATCTCAGCAGCCTTGAGGCCCTGGATGAAGCGGTTGTAGGTCATGCCGTTCGCGCGGGCAGCGGCGTTGATGCGCTGGATCCACAGGCTTGCGGAAGTCACCCTTGCGCTTACGGCGGTCGCCGTAGGCGTACACCATGGAGTGAGTGACCTGCTCCTTGGCCTTGCGGTACAGACGCGAGCGCTGGCCACGGTAACCGTGGGCGCGTTCGAGGGTGCTACGGCGCTTCTTCTGGGCGTTGACTGCCCGCTTGACGCGTGCCATGTGTTACTCCTTGCGTTCCTCGGGCCTTACTTGCCCAGCAGGCTTCTTGATCTTCTTCGAGTCGGCGTCGGACAGAATCGCGTCCTGCGCCACGCGACGCTTGCGCGACGACGTCTTCTCCTCGAACTTGTGCACGTTCATGGCGTGCGAGTGCTTCACCTTGCCGGTGCCGGTGAGCCTTGAAGCGCTTCTTGGCGCCCGAGTGGGTCTTGTTCTTCGGCATGATCTGCCCTTTCTGACATCAGGCCTTCACCCCGCAAGGGGGCTTGGGCACGAATGGGACCGGCTTACTCGCCGGACGTCTGCTTGGCGGTCTTGGCCGCGGCGCGCTGCTCGCGCTCGGCACGGTCGGCGGCCCGCTTGGCTTCGCGAACGACGCGCTGCTCCTCCTTGGCCTCCGACTTCTTCTTCAGAGGACCGAGGACGAGCGACATGTTGCGTCCCTCCTGGGACGGCATGTTCTCGACCACGCCGAACTCCTGGAGGCTCGTCGGCCGCCTTCAACAGTAGGCGACGGCCCATCTCGGGACGCGACTGCTCGCGACCGCGGAACATGATCGTGACCTTGACCTTGTCGCCACCCTTAAGGAAGCGGACAACGTGGCCCTTCTTGGTCTCGTAGTCGTGCTCGTCGATCTTGAGACGGAAACGCATCTCCTTGATCTCGGTGTTGGCCTGGTTACGACGCGCCTCGCGCGCCTTCACCGCCGCCTCGTACTTGAACTTGCCATAGTCCATGAGGCTTGGCGACCGGGGGCCGCGAGTTCGGAGCGACCTCGACCAGGTCGAGTTCGGACTCCTGCGCCAGACGGAGCGCATCCTCGATACGGACGATGCCGACCTGTTCGCCCTGGGGGCCGACGAGGCGGACTTCCGGAACACGGATGCGATCGTTGATGCGGGGCTCGTTGATGGTGGCTCCTTCTTGTCGAGTACAACTCGGCCGCCGGACAAGGAAAAAGCCCCCGTCCAAACGCAGACGAGGGCCACCACGATGGCGGCGCATCCGGTGCTTCTCGCACCGGCTGTGCCGCGACCTGGAACCCAGGCCCAATGTCTTGGCCCTAGGGTGGGAGGTGGACTCCGCTTGCGCGCCGAGAATCGTTTCTCGGCCGGTCGACTCACAAGGATAGCACGATGACCTCTGATATGCCCGCACTCGATTCCGCATCGGCCCAGGCCGCCCGGGACATCGCCGACGTCAACGCCGTCGAGCCTGATCTCCACGGTCAGTGTGCACCTCCTCAGTGCGGCCGCGCTCCGCTGCGGACTCGCCGATGAAGGCGAGGCACACCAGGACCTCGACGAGGCGCGCACGCTGATCAATGCCCTCGCCGGGCTCATCACGGCCGCGGCGCCCGATCTTGGCGACACTCACGCACGCGCGCTGCGCGACGGCCTTCGAAGCGTACAGTTGGCGTTCCGGGAGGCCTCGGTCATTCCCGATGCGCCGGGCGAAGGCCCGGGAGAGAAGTACACGGGGGCAGTGAGCCTAGATGACGGGTCCGCAGGACGCGAGCACCACCGATCAGGTCGACGGATCCGTCGACCCCTCGGTCGAGCCCGCCGCTCCCGCGGCCGCAACTCACGAGCACCGCAGCGCCGTCGCCGAGGACTACGACGCGCACAATGCTGCCCCGGTCCTCGCCGAGGACCTCGCCTCGGACGAGGACGACACCATCATCTTGTCGCGCAGCCCTTTCGCGGCCGCCGACCTCAGCCTCGACGATGACGACGATGAGGCCGACGACGCGAGCCGCGCTGACGATGCCGACGAGGTCGACGGGCTCGACGCTCCCGCGTGGACCGGGCTCGATGCCGCTCTTGGCGCTCGGGAGGCGCCTGTCCACACCGCATCGGCCGCGACCGTGGGAGGCTCCGCCAGCCCCGTGACGGGCTCTCTCCACCGGTATTCACCCACGGGCGCCATCCCGATTGTCGGCGAGGCGAACCCCATCACCGGCGCCATGCCCGTCATCGGCCCCATCTACCCGCCCAAGCCCCGGCGGCCATGGATCATCGCCACCTGCGTTCTCGCGGCGTTGCTGATCGGCGCCGGCTACCTCGGGTGGCGCATGTGGGAGATTAACGGCGAATGGCAGGCCTACGCCGCCGACGTCGAAGACGCCAACTACGCGCTCGGCGAGCAGATCGCCGAGGTGCGCCAGGACCTCGTCGACAAGCAGAACGAGGCGGACCTGCTGTCCGAGCAACTCGCGACCAACAAGGCGCGCGTCGTGGACCTCTCCGCGGAGAAGGCTGCCGCGATCGACTCCTCGGAGTACGCCTCCCAGGTGACGGAGCGGCTCGAGGAGACGCTGAGCCTTGGACACGTCGCGACGTCGTCGCTGTCCTCGTGCATCGACGGTCTGGAACAGGCTCGTGACGTACCTTGAGGCGCCCGACGAGGCGTACGAGCCCACGCAGATCGCCGACTACGCGGAGTCCGTCACGGACCTCTGCGACACCGCCGAATCGGCGACCGGCACCTTCCAGGATTCGCTCACCGAATGAGTCGCCTCACGATCGTCCTGGTGGCCGCGTGCGCGTTGACGCTCACCGGATGCGCGGCCCTGCCCGCCTCCCCAGGTAGCGTCCCCGACAACTGGGTGCCCTCGCCCTCGGCGGAGCCCGACCAGAACAACGTCGCCCTCTCCCCCGACGGCTTCACGGCCGCCCAGCGCATGACGGTGCGGGTGCGCAACATCGGCTGTGGCTTCGTCTCGACCGGCTCCGGCTTCGCGCTCGACGCCTTTACCCTGGTCACTAATCGGCACGTGGTGGAGGATTCCTCCCGGCTCGAGGTCTCGACGCACGACGGCCGCCTCATCGAAGTCACCGCCGCTGAAGTCACCACCGTCGCGGACATCGCGATCGTCAAGACCGAGTCATCCCTGGGCGCCGCGTTCGCGACACCCGCCCAGGAAGACCCCATCGAGGGCGATGCGATCACCGTGACGGGATATCCCAACGGCGGTCGGCTCACCACCACTACTGGCGTGGTGCTCGGGTCCGTCAAGGACCCGCTGGACTCCGAGGACCGCGGCGCGGTGGGGACGGTGCTCGCCACCACGGCGGTGGTCCAGCCCGGTTCCTCGGGCTCGCCCGCGCTGAACGAGGACGGCGAGGTGGTGGGGGTCGTTTACGCCAAGAGCGACACCACCGACCAGAGCCTACATCGTGCCCGTCTCGACGCTCAACTCGCTGCTCGCCCAACCGCGCCTGCTCGTGCCCCAAGCCGCCACCTGCGACAACGGCTCCCAGGCGTAACGCCGGTCCGCTCGGGTGGGGCGTCGCTACGCCTGCGCGAGACGCAGTTCGAGGCTGTCGATGCGCTGTGCGACCACGTCCGAGTGAGCGAGCCTCGCGTTGGACGCGCTCCAGCACGGCGTCGACCTCCGGCCGGGTGAGCCCAGCCACGAGCCTGAGCACGATGGCGACCTCGGCGCCGCGGCCCGGCGTCACGTCGACAGCGCGGAGCGCGTCGTCAAGGGTGACGGCACCGCGCACGGCGGCGACGACATCGGCCACCACGGAGCCTTCCTCCACGGCGGGACTCCAAGGCTGCCCCTGGCCGAGCGCCCACACCGCAGGCCGCGGGATCAGCACGGTCTCCATCCCGGGGTTGACGACGAGGGACGACCACCCCTCCGCGACCGCGGCGAGCGCGGCACGCGGACCCTCGGCTGGGATGGGTCGCGCCTCACGGTTCCACGTCTGCATCGCGTCCACGTCCGTGAAGACGGGAAGCGCGGCGCGACCATCGGGCATCTGTACCGCCACCACGCCGGTGGATGCCACCGCATCCTGCTCCAGGCCGTGCTTGCCGATGTGACGCTGCTCGCCGGACGCGAGGACGGGGATCAACACGCGCGCGTACGCGAGGGCGTCGACCACATCGGCCAGCGTGGTCTTGCCGTGCGAGTAGCGAATCAGGGCCTGCGCGAGGTGCGCGTCTGCCGAGCCGTCGTCGTCGGCGAAGATCGACTCGGGGATCTCCTTCGAGGGCTCAGCGTCACTCATGGCATCGATGCTACGGGGTGGCACCGACACCGCCCCGCCAGGCGTGGCGAACACGCCAGGCGGCGATGGCCTCCCGTTACGGGCGTCCGGCGATGTCGAGAGCCTGGGGCAGCGTGAAGTTGCCGTTGTAGAGGGCCTTGCCCACGATGGCACCCTCGACGCCCTTGCCCACGAGAGTACGGATCGCGGCGATGTCGTCGAGGCTCGAGATGCCGCCGGAGGCGACCACGGGCGCGGACGTGGCCTCGGCAACCTGGCCGAGCAGTTCGAGGTTGGGGCCGGACAGCATGCCGTCCTTCTTCACGTCGGTGACGACGTAGCGCGCGCAGCCCTCGGAGTCCAGGCGCGCGAGGACGTCCCACAGGTCGCCGCCGTCGCGGGTCCAGCCTCGGCCCGACAGGGTGGTGCCGCGCACGTCGAGGCCGACGGCCACCCTGTCGCCGTGCTTGGCGATGGCCGATGCGGTCCACTCGGGGTCCTCGAGCGCCGCGGTGCCGATGTTGACGCGGTGGCAGCCGGTGGCGAGGGCGCGCTCCAGCGACTCGTCGTCGCGGATGCCGCCGCTCATCTCGACCTTGATGTCGACGCTGCGCACCACCTCGGCCAGCAGGTCAGCATTGGATCCACGACCGAAGGCAGCGTCGAGGTCCACGAGGTGAATCCACTCCGCTCCCCCATCAACCCAGTCCTGCGCGGCCTTCAGCGGCGAGCCGTAGGCTCGTCTCGGACCCCGCCTCGCCCTGCGTGAGGCGGACGGCCTGGCCGTCTGCGACATCGACGGCGGGAAGAAGCTCGAGGCGCGGGGAGTCGGTCATGGTCTCGCTTTCGGGTCGGGTCGTCTCGGCACGAGCGGCCGATGCGGCGGGCACCAGGCTACCGGGCTGGGCGGGTCACCAAGGCCTCATTCGGCGACGACGGTCAAGCCTTCGGTATCCGCGGACACGACCTCGGGGGTGAGGACCACCTCGTAGTCACCCGGCCTCGCGCCGGAAGGCACGTCGAGCGACACAGAGCCGGACAGCGACTGCCCCAGGATGACCTCGCCCTGGTTCAGTTTGTGGCCTCCGTCGACCTCCACGAGAGACACGAGGATGACTTCCGCTACCGGCGTCTCGGCGCGCGGCCTCTCGTTGGTATCGAAGCACTCGTCGGTCATGCTCGACAGCGTCACCGTCACGACGGAGCCGGGCGTCGCCACGGCCGGGGAGACGACGGCGTAGGGAGCCTCGCACGCGGCTGCACCGCTCACCCCCGTCACCGTCGCATCCGAGTCTTGGTCGCCGGGGTCCGAGCAGCCGGCGACCGCAGCCGCCACGGCGACGGCAATGGACGGGGCAGCAAAGGCGCGTGTGCGTGTCACGACATCAGTGTGCCGACGCGCGGCCGCACGCGCTAGAGCGTCGTGACCCAGTTCTTCAGGAGCCTGGAGGCCCGCCTCGCCCGACTTCTCCGGGTGGAACTGCGTGGCCGTGAGCGGCCCGTTCTCCACGGCCGCAACGAAGCGATCGGATCGCTCCTGCGTGCCCGCCTCGGACCACGTCACGAGAGGCGCCGCAAAGCGACCCGTGTCCTCGGTGACTCCCAGCGGGAAGTCGCGGACGCCGTACGAGTGCACAAAGTAAAACCGCTCGTCCTCGACACCGGCGAACAGCGTGGTTCCCTGCGGTGCCTCGACCTTCGCCCAGCCCATGTTCGGCACCACGGGCGCCTGCAGCAGCTCGACCGTCCCGGGCCACTGGTCGAGGCCCTCGGCCTCCACGCCGTGCTCCACGCCACGCTCGAACATCACCTGCATTCCCACACAGATGCCGAGCACCGGGCGGCCACCCGAGAGGCGACGGCCGATGATCTGCTCGCCGCGCACGCTCTTGAGACCACCCATGACGGCCTCGAAGGCTCCCACGCCGGGGACGATGAGCCCGTCGGCGTTCTCCGCGATCACGCGGTCGTCGGTGAGCACCACGCGCGCCCCCACATGCTCGATGGCCCGCACCGCAGAGCGGACGTTGCCGAAGCCGTAATCGAGGACGCAGACGAGGGGGAAGTCACGGCACCAGCCTACCGAGAGCCCGTGGCGCCCCGGTCACGGGACGGCGCCAAGGCATCGGCCGGGCCTAGTCCTCCTCGGAGCCGTCGGGGTTCGGGTCCGAGTTGCGCTTGTTCTCCTGCTGCGCGCGGTAGGCGCGCTTGGCGTCCTTGGAGGCGGCACGGAGGCTCGCGGAAGGCCTGGAACTTCGACATGCGCGCCTCGAACACCTTGCCGGGGTGCGTCATGGCGATCTCGTCCATCGTCTGCACCCCACTCATCAACGTGGTGATGACGCCGGGGGCCTCGTCCAGCGCGAAGCCGGGCGCGACCTTCTCGCCCTTCACGCCGGCGAGCCACCGATGGATGGTGATCTGACCCGCACGGCGCTCCATCGCGAGGATGGGCTGCTGCTTGACGAACACCGAGACCACGCGCCCCGCCTCATCGGTGGCGCCGGCGGAGGTGTCATCCAGGACAGCGAAGGCGCCGGCCGAGGTCTCGATACACCGTCCGTGAACGCCCTGAAGCGCGCACACGGCCGCGAGGACGCGACCGTTCTGGATAGGCGTGAAGATCGCGACCGTGTCCTCCTCGACGTGCCGTCCTGTCTCGCCCGCGGGCTTCGCCGCGTCGAGTCCCGAGAGGTCGTCAGGGATCTCGACGCCCTCGGGCAACTCGTCGTGCATGCCGTCCTGGCTCACAGAGCACCCTTGGTCGAGGGGATGCCCTTGACCCTGGCATCGGCCGTCACCGCAAACCGCAGCGCGCGCGCCAGCGCCTTGAACTGCGCCTCGACGATGTGGTGAGGGTCGCGGCCCGCCAGCACCCGCATGTGGACGCAGATGCCCGCGTGGTGCGCAATGGACTCGAGCGCGTGCCCCGTGAGGGACCCCGCGAAGTTGCCGCCGATGAGGTGCGTCGCCTGACCCACGGGCTCCCCGACGTGCACGAAGTAGGGGCGGCCCGAGACGTCCACGACGCACTGCGCGAGGGCCTCGTCAAGCGGGACCAGCGCGTCGCCAAAGCGAGAGATGCCCGCCTTGTCGCCCAGCGCCTGCTTGAGCGCCTCACCGATGCAGATCGCCACGTCCTCCACCGTGTGGTGCGCGTCGATGTGCACGTCGCCGGTCGCCTTCACCGTGAGGTTCATCAGCGAGTGCTTGCCGAGCGCGGTCAGCATGTGGTCGTAGAACGGCACACCCGTGTCGATGTCGGTCTCGCCCGACCCGTCCAGGTCGAGTTCGACGAGCACCTCGGACTCGCTCGTCGCCCGCTCGATGCGTCCGGTGCGGCTCATGCAGTGACCTCCATCAGGGCGCTACGGAACAGCGCCATCTCCGTCGCGGTGCCGATCGACACTCGCAGCCATCCTTCGGGGCCGGTCACGCGGATCAGCACGCCGCGTGCCAGCAGCCCCTCAAACACCCTCTCACGATCCTCGAAGGGACCGAAGAGGCAGAAGTTCGCGTCCGTGTCCGCCACCGTGAAGCCCTGCTCACGGAGCCACTCGACGGTGTCGTCACGCTCGGCGCGGATCTCGTCGACTTGTGCCTGGAGGCTCACGGTGATGCGCGAGCGACGCACGCGCCACCGCCTGTGTCACGGCGCTCAGGTGATACGGGAGACGCACCACTCGCAGGGCATCGATGACCGGCTCGTGTGCCACCAAGTAACCCAGGCGCCCGCCCGCGAGCGCGAACGCCTTGGACATGGTGCGGCTCACCGCGAGGTTGGGGTGCGTGGGGATGATGCTCGCGGCACTCGGCACGCCAGGCTCGCCTGAACTCCGCGTAGGCCTCATCGATGACGAGCACGCAGCCACCCTCGACCTCCTCCGTTGCGGCGTACAGTTCCCGCACCTCGTCGAGGCTGAGCGCGGTGCCCGTGGGATTGTTAGGGCTGGCGACGATGACGAGGCTGGGCTGCTGCTCGCGAATCTGCGCGGTCGCCGCGGCAATGTCGATCGAGAAGTCCTCGTTGCGGGGCACGGCGATGTACTCCGTGAGCGAGTCGCGCGCGTACTCCGGGTACATCGAGTACGTGGGAGCGAAGCTCATGATCTTGCGCCCCGGGCCACCGAACGCCTGGTGCAGGTGCAGCATGACCTCGTTGGACCCGTTCGCGGCCCAGATGTTGCGTGCCTCGACGAAGTCCACGTAGGACTCGGCCGCCAGGTACGCCGCGAGGTCCTGACGCAGCAGGGTGAAGTCGCGATCCGGGTAGCGGTTGAGGCCCTCGGCCGCCTTGCGGACGGCCTGCGTGATCGCGTCGACGACCACGGGCGGCGGCGAGTACGGGTTCTCGTTGACGTTGAGGCGGGCGGCGACGGCCAGTTGCGGGGCGCCGTACGGCTCCAGCCCCGCGAGGTCGGGGCGCAGGGGCAGGGTCATGGCTGGGAGTCTAGTGGTCGCGTATGACGGACCGATGCGGCGGCTGCCGCCGCTGGAGCGGTCCGTGCGGGCGGGTTAGCGGATGGAGGCGGTCTTGGCGGAGAAGCGAGCCTTGGTGACGTAGTTGGCTCGCTTGCCGGTGACCTTCACGTCGATCTGGTGGCCCTTGTCCGCCGCGCGCAGGAGGTAGGTCTTCCCCGTGGCGCCGGAGATCGCCTTGCCGTCACGGCGCCACTGGTAGGTGAAGGTGGCCGAGGGTTGCCACGCCGTGACCGACGCGGTCGCCTTGGACCCGACCTTGCGGGTGCCGGAGATCGCAGGCTTGGACGTCGAGAAGTACGTCTGGAGCGTGGCAGACGACGAAAGCGTCTTCGACGAGGGGTAGCCGCCAAACACCTGAACGCCCCACGCGCACCCGTACTTGTCGGTCGCATAGCCCACGCCCAGGTGCGTGTACTTGGAGCCTGAGCATGTTGGCGTTGTGACCGGACGATGCCTTCCACTGCGACACGAGGCTTGCTCGCAGGCGCGCTGTAGCCACAGTTGTAGGCGACGTTTTCGCCCGCCGCGGTCCAGCCGCCGGGGATCTGCTGAGACATCTTGGGGTTGTGGGCGAGGTTGCGCGACTTGGCGAGGCTCGCGGCCCACGTCTGGGCGACCTTGTCCAGGGCCGCGCTGGTCCTCAGCAGGGAGCGGTCGTTGGCCGTGCGGTGCTTGTTGGTTCCCGCCACGATGGTGGTGCGCCCCTGAGACTCCGAGACGGTGGCCGCCTGCGCGGGCGCCGTGGCGCCGAACACGAACGCCGCGACGAGCGCGACGACGGCGAGCGAGGACAGTGCGCCACGGGGGCCGGTCAAGGGCATCGAGTCTCCTGGGACGGTGCGAGTGCCGGCGCGGGGGTTCGCCTGCAGCGCAGACGTTATCGACGCCCCCTTCGACACACCTGAGTTTTGGGGCGGATCGCGGCGCGCGACCGCTCATAACCTCCCTGGTAGCGAGGCCGAGGGGTGCCGTCCCGTCGGTTTTGTCACATCTGGGCCGAATGCCGCCTGTCGGCGATGTCGGCGCCTCCCCTACCGTGGTGGGCATGCCTGACTCCCCTGCCCCAGCATCGGCCGCCGTGACGGAACTTCGCGACGACGCCGAGGCGGCCCTGCGCCGCCTCGTGGGGCGTGACGACGTCACCCTTCGCGATGACCAGTGGAGCGCGATCGAAGCCCTCGTGGACCGGCACGCTCGTGCCCTGGTGGTGCAGCGCACGGGATGGGGAAAGTCCGCCGTGTACTTTGTCGCGACCATGCTGCTGAGGGCACGCGGCGCTGGCCCCACCGTCATCGTCTCTCCCCTGCTCGCGCTGATGCGCGACCAGATCGCGGCGGCCTCCCGGGCCGGAGTAAGGGCCGCAACCGTCAACTCGGCGAACGTGACCGAGTGGGACGACGTCCATGCGGCGATTCGCGCCGGCGAGATCGACGTGCTGCTGTGCTCACCCGAACGCCTCAACAACCCCGGCTTCCGTGACGAGGTTCTTCCCCGTCTGGCGGCCGATGCCGGACTCGTGGTGATCGATGAGGCGCATTGCATCTCGGATTGGGGCCACGACTTCCGGCCCGACTACCGCCGTATCAGGACTCTGCTTGGCGACCTGCCTGAGGGCATCCCCGTCCTCGCGACGACGGCGACCGCGAATGCGCGCGTGACGGCCGACGTCGCGGAGCAACTGGGCGTGCGCCGTCCCGGCACGGTGGCCGCGGCGGTGGCGGCAGGCGACCACGGCGAGGCTCCGCGACGAGGTGCTGGTCCTGCGCGGCGAACTGGACCGCGAGTCGCTTCACCTCGCGGTGGTGGACCTGCCCGACACCGCGGCCCGCGTCGCGTGGCTCGCGGGCGCGCTGAGGGAGATCGACGGCTCCGGCATCGTCTACTGCCTCACGGTCTCAGCAGCCGAGGAGGTCGCCTCCCAGTTGCGCTCCGCGGGCCTGGAGGTGGCGGCGTACACGGGCCGCACAGACCCGACCGAGCGCGAAACCCTGGAGGACGACCTCAAAAACCACCGCGTCAAGGCGCTCATCGCCACCTCGGCGCTCGGCATGGGCTTCGACAAGCCCGACCTCGCGTTCGTGGTCCACCTGGGGGCGCCCTCCTCACCCATTGCGTACTACCAGCAGGTGGGGCGCGCGGGCCGCGGGGTCGACAGCGCCGTCGTGGTGCTGCTGCCGGGCGCGGAGGACCGGGCCATCTGGGACTGGTTCGGCTCCCAGGCTTTTCCGCCGGAACAGCAGGTCCGCGCCGCGCTGGCGGCGCTCTCGACCGACCAGCCGACCTCGGTGCCCGCCCTGGAAACGTCCGTTGATCTCCGGCGTGGACGCCTCGAGTCGATGCTCAAAGTGCTCGACGTTGACGGTGCCGTGCGGCGAGTCCAGGGTGGCTGGGTCGCGACCGGCGAGCCCTGGGCCTACGACGCCGATCGCTACGCGCGGGTGGCGGCCGCTCGCACCGCCGAGCAGGACACGATGCTCGCGTACGAACGCCTCGACACCTGTCGCATGGCGTTCCTGCGCCGCGTGCTCGACGACCCCGCGCTAGTTGACGGCTGGGTCTGCGGACGGTGCGACGTGTGCGGCGGCGTGACGCTGCCGTCGGTCCCCGACGCCGCCGCCGTCGCCGCGACGCGTGCCGACATGGACCGCGTCGGGGTCGAGGTGACCGCCCGCAAGCAGTGGCCGAGTGGTGTGGACCGCATGGGACTCGACCTTCGCGGCCGCATCCCCGCGTCCGAGCAGGCGCAGCCGGGGCGTGCCGTCGCCAGGCTCGATGGGCTCGGGTGGGCGGTGCAGGCTGCGAGAACTTCTGGAGTCGCGCGACGGTGAGGGAGCGCCGGTGGACGGCGAGACTCCCGTGCCCCTGCGCGCTGCGGCGACGCGGGTGCTCGACGACTGGGATGGACTGTGGACGGGCGCGGGACTCACACGCGTGCGCACCATCGACGCGGTGGTCGGCATCCGGTCCGCCACGCGGCCCCAGGCGATGGGCCATCTTGCGCCTGGCCTCGCGCGGTACCTGCAGATGCCGTTCGTCGGCTGGGTGGGCCCGCGCCTCGGCCACGAGGAGCCCGGCCGCCACGACCTCAACTCCGCGCAGCGGCTCGCCGTCGTCGCACGCAGGCTCGACCTCGAGGACGCAGCGCGCGCCTCGCTCGGCGGGCGCGCCGTGCTGCTGGTCGACGACTACACAGACTCGGGCTGGACGCTGACCGTCGCGGCGCGGCTCCTACGCCAGGCCGGCGCTCGCGACGTCTATCCCTTCGTGCTCGGCGTGAGGTAGGCGGGGGCTGCGAAGGCCGTGGCGACCGCGCCACACATTGCGCCGACGGCGAACCCTCCGACGTCCATGCGCGAGGTCGCGATGTGATGGGAGTCATGAGACTCCTCATCCTGGGCGGCACGGCATTCCTTGGACATGCGATCGCCTCCCGCGCGCTCGCGCGCGGCCACGTCGTCACGTGCGCGGCGCGCGGGAGTGCGCCAGTACCCGACGGGGCGGCCTTCGTGCGCGTTGACCGCGACGAGCCTCAGGGCCTCGCACCGTTGGCTGGCGTGCGGTGTGACGCGATCGTCGACATCTCCCGCACCCCACGCCACGTCGAGCGCGCCGTCCGCGACCTCGACGCGGGCCACTGGGTCTTCGTCTCCACGACGAATGTGTACGCGCGCTTCGACCGTCGTGAGCAGCGCGAGGATGCGGTCCTGCTGGACGAGGTCGATGACCTCGACGACCCCAGCGACTACGGTCGCGCCAAGGTGACATGCGAGCGCATCGTGCGTGAGGCATCGGCCAGCGCCACCGTGGTGAGGCCGGGGCTGATCGCCGGGCCGGGCGATGCCACCTCTCGCAGCGGCTACTACCCCTGGCGCTTCGCGAACCCGACGGGCGACGACGTCCTCGTACCCGCGGGCCCCGACTTTCCCACCGCCATGATCGACGTCGACGACCTCGCCGCGTGGATCGTCGATGCGGCCGAGCGCCGCCTCGACGGCGTCTTTAACGCCACCGGCCCCACGATGCCGCTCGGCGAGGTCATGAGGCACGCCGCCGCAGCGTCAGGCAGCACCGCGGCGCCGAGGTGGGTGGATCCCTCTCACCTCGGCGCGCACGGGATCGCGCCGTGGATGGGTGCACGGTCACTGCCGCTATGGATCGACGATCCGCAATGGCGGTGGTTCGCCACGCTCGACACGACGGCCGCTCGCGCGGAAGGCTTGGTGACCCGGCCGGTGGCCGAGACGCTCGCGCGCTGCCTCGCCTATGAAAAGGGCCGGCCGCGCCCGCACGACGGCGACGCCTCGCGGGCGGGCCTGTCCGACGACGAAGAGCGCGACCTCCGCGCCGCGCTCGACGGCGCCGCGTAGAGATCTATCCCTCGAGGCGCGCCTGCACGGCCTGCCCGTGGGCCGGAAGGTCCTCCGCGTTTGCGAGAGCGATCACCTTGTGGCCAATCTCCGCGAGCGCCGCCTGGTCATAGCGGATGTACTGGATGGCCTTGAGGAAGGCTCGTCGTGTTGAGCCCGCTCGCGAACCGCGCCGTGCCGCCGGTCGGCAGTACGTGGTTCGAGCCCGCCATGTAATCACCAAGGGGGACGGGGCTGTAGGGCCCGATGAACACCGCGCCGGCGCTGCGAATCCGACCCGCGACCTCGTCGGCGTCACGCGTGTGGATCTCGAGGTGCTCGGCGCCATAGGCATCGGCCACCTGAATGGACTGGTCGATGCTTGAGGTGAGGATCACCGCGGACTGCACGCCCGTCAACGCCTCCTTGGTGCGCGCCAGGTGCTTCGTGTCCTCGGCACGACGGCCGAGCGCCTCCTCGACACGCTCGGCGAGGTGGGCGTCGTGCGTGATGAGCACCGAACCGGCGAGGGGGTCGTGCTCCGCCTGGCTCAAGAGGTCGGCGGCAACGAACTCCGGGTCCGCGGTCTCGTCGGCGATGATCGCGATCTCCGTGGGCCCTGCCTCCGCGTCGATGCCCACCACGCCGTTGACGGCACGCTTCGCGGCGGCCACGTACACGTTGCCCGGTCCGGTGATGATGTCGACCGGGTCGCACAGGTCCTCGGCGCCATAGGCGAGCATGGCGATGGCCTGGGCTCCACCCGCGGCGTAGACCTCGTCGACGCCGAGCAGCGCGCACGCGGCAAGGATGGTGGGGTGCGGCTCGCCGCCGAACTCGCGCTGCGGTGGCGTCGCGACCGCGATCGAGGCGACGCCCGCGGCCTGAGCCGCGACCACGTTCATGACCACGGAGCCTCGGATAGACCGCGAGGCCACCGGGCACGTAAAGGCCCACGCGTCCCACCGGGACCCACCGCTGCGCGAGCCTCGCACCGGGCGCGACCTCGATCTCGACAGGCGGCGGCACGGTCGCCTCGTGGAACGCACGCACACGGGTGATGGCCTCACGAATCGCGTCGAGGACGGCGGGGTCCTGCGATGCAAGCGCCGCCTCGATGCGCTCGGCGGGGACACGAATGTGCTCGAGGCTCGACGCCGTCGAACCGCGTGGCATACTCACGCAAAGCATCGGCACCGCGCTCGCGCACGTCAGCGATGATGGGAGTCACCACCTCGAGTGCGTGGCTCACGTCCAGGTCGGCACGCGGCACCACGTCCAGGAGTTCGCGGGCGGTCAGGTCACGGTCACGGAGGTCGATGCGGCTCAACACGCGCTCAGCCTATCGCCGTGCGGAGTCGCGTCTCCGTCCGATCCAACCCAGGTGAGTGTGCTGAAAGTCGTCGGTCTCCTTGAGCCCGTAGCCGAGAGCACGATCGACGGCAATGTGGAACGCCCACGCCAGCGCCGCAACCATCAGCCAGTCGGCGCCGGTGAGGGCGAAGGCGGCGCCGCACAGCACGGGAGCGACGTAGGCTGTGGCCCACGTTGTACAGCGCGGCGCCCACCCGTGGCCCGGCCACGTATCCCACGGCGCTGAGGTCGAAGGCGAGGAACAGGGCCAGCAGCCACCACCACTGATACCCGAAGCCAACCACCGTGACGGCGACGGCGGTAAAGGCGATCGCGACGGACTCGACACGTTGCCAGAGGACGGGGCTCATGACGCCCACGCTAGCGCCGCTGCCAGTGCTCGACGCTGGCGTCGTGACGCCGGAGCGCCGCGACCGCCTCCTCCCAACCTGCGACCGACGCCATCGAGCCCATCCCTGGGACGCCGGACTCGACCAGGCGTGTCGCGGCGAGCGCCGCGAGGACCCCCGTCGCGGCCGACTGCCCGCTCCCCTGCACCCCGAGTGCCTGCCCCGTGCGCCGATGCGTGGCACTGACCGACCATGCCGTCCCTCCCAGGTGCGGGGCTGCCGCCACCATCCGCCCGCCGCCGGGCACATACGCGGCGGCTCGCATGGCCCAGGTGAGCCACGGCACGTCCACCGCGACATAGGCGCGGACCGCGACGCCTCGCTCCACGCCGATCAGGTCGTGATCGGGGAAGTCCGCACGCAGAAAGGTTGCGGGCCGTCCGGCGCGCCCCGGCAGGCGGCGACGCTCGCGAAGGTTGACCGCGCGCTCACCGGCAGGGGCCGACACCACCTCCCGTCCGACGAGTCCCGCGGTCCACGCGACCGCAGCGGGACCGTGCGCCTCGCCCGCCCCGAGGGTCACTGCCACATCCACCTCGTCGCCGGGCTCCGTCTCCAGCGCGGCCACGAGCAGCGTCGACAGGCCCGGAGCGAGACCCGCGCCCCACACCGCCCGCGCACCGCCGGGGGACGCAGCCCACAGGTCTCGCAGGTAGGCGGCGGACGCCGAGACCTCCACGAGCGCGGAAAGGCCTGCGAGAGCCCGTGACTCCACTCCCGACGCGTTGACGACCACGTCCTGGCCACGCGCCGCCTGTGCCAGGCGAGCCGAGGCATCGGCCGCCTGTAGGTCGAGGACGACGTCGACGTCCCCCCGACGACCCGCGGTGGCAACAGCGTGACCATCCGCGCGCAGCGCCGCGACTGTGGCGACCCCCACCGCTCCGCGCGCGCCGAGGACCAGCGCCTTCACGACCGCGCCTCACCGGCGCGCATGGCCCGCGCTGCCAGGCGGCTGAGCCACGGCACGGTGACCAGCATGGCGACGGGCACCACCAGGGCGAGCACCAGCGCCGTCGTCGCCTCACCGGGCCACCCTCGGGTCAGCGGCGACAGAAGGGCCTGCGCCCCGAGGATGAGCGGGTAGATCGCGGCCCACATCACGACGATCCGGACGGGAAGGGCCAGGGCTTCACGTCAATCTCCAAACGTTTGGTTGGTTATGTGAACCTACCTCGTCACAAGCCAATCTCCAAACATACGGTTGGAATTCGCGCTACAGTGGCGCCATGGCATGGGACACCGACCTCACCCGCGAACGACTTCTCACGGCAGGGGTGCGCCAGTTCGCCAAGCACGGCTTTGCCGGCGCACGCATCGACGCCATCGGCGCGGACGCAGGCGTCAACAAGGAGCGCGTCTACCGCTACTTCGGCAATAAGGAGGGGCTGTTCCAGGCGGTGCTCGCCAGCCAACTCGCGGGCCTGCTCGACGGCCTTGCCGCCCACGGCAGCGGGCCGGCAGCGGTGGGCAATCTCGCCGGCGCGATGTTCGACCGCTGCGAGGCTCAACCGGACCTTCCCCGGCTCCTCGCGTGGGAGAGCCTCGAACTCGATCACGCCGTCGGGATCGATGCGCGCAGGCCCGTGTGCGCGGGCGTGGCCGCCTCCATCGGCTCCGCGACGGGCAGCGACCACGAGGCGGCGACTCAGGCGCTGCTCAGCATCATCGTCGTAGTCGTGTCCTGGACCACGCTTCCTCGGCTCACCGACGCGGTGGCTCCTGGCACCAGCGGCGCCGCGCGACGCGCCGCGGTCGTCGCTCACGCCACGGCCATCGGCACGAGCCTTACCCTCGACGCATGACTCACCTTCCCCTCGCAGGCAAGACCGCCCTCGTCACCGGGGTCTCGCGACGACGCGGCATCGGCTTCGCGGTGGCCTCACGCCTTCTCAGCGATGGCGCATCCGTCTTCATCCAGCACCACCGCGCCAACGACGTGGCGCAGCCATGGGGTGGGGACGACATCGACGCACTCGTCGCGGAACTGCGCGCGCTGGCCGGCCCGGACGCCCTCGTGGGCGAGGCGGGTGCGGACCTCCGCTCCCCCACGGCGCCCGAGGCGCTGGTCGCACAGGCGGCGGCGCTCAACGGCGGGCTGGACATCCTGGTGTGCAACCAGGCAAAGAGCGGCGACGACGGCTCCATCCACGACATGACCGCCGAGCGGCTCGGCGCCATGTGGGAGACCAACACGCGCGCCACCCTGCTCATGACCGCGGCCTTCGCTGCGCTTCACGGCGGCAGGCCGGGCGGGGCTCGGCCTGGTGACCGCGCCGACGGCGCTCCCCTCGAGGCTCCCACCGGCCGGGTCATCTGGATGACCTCCGGCCAGGGCGACGGGCCGATGCGTGGGGAGGTCGCGTACGCCGCCTCCAAGGCCGCACTCTCGGGAGTGACGGCGACCGTCGCGGCGGAACTCCTCGAGCCTAGGAGTCATCCTCAACACGATCAACCCCGGTCCCGTGAACACCGGATATCTCGACTCCGACTCCACCGACCGCGACCTCGGGCCCATCGACGAGTGGCGCCTGCGGACCCCGTTTGGCCGGTTCGGCGCCCCCGTCGACCCCGCGAACCTCATCGCCTGGCTGGTGTCAGAGCAGGGCGCATGGGTGGTGGGTCAGGTCCTGAAGTCCGACGGCGGGCTCAGCCTGTACTGATCTGTACTGACCTGTCCGCGTCCGGGCACCCTCAGCGACCACTGGGGCGCTCTGGAGTGCGCGACCGCGCCCTCAGCGACCACTGGGGCGCACGGATGGGTGACTGGGGCGCAGGGGTGACTGGGGCGCGCGTGACAGTGGCGCTCGGGTGACCGTCCTTGCTGACTCCTAGACCGGGACCAGGCAGCTTGGCCCGAAGGCGGCCTTGAGATCGCCATACAGCGCGGAGGAACGCGCCACCCTGAACTCGTCTCCCAACCGCATCGTGATCGGGTCGCCGGTGCCCGTGAGCACCATGCGCACCTCGATGTTGCCAGGGTGCGAGCGCAGGATCGCCTTGATCTCCTCGACCATCGGCGGGTTGACGCGCGCCGCGGGGAGAGTGATCGCCACCGGCGACGTGTCCGCCACCTGCAGGTTAGGCACGCGCAGGCTCGACGGCGGAGAATTGCAGCCCGCCGTCGCCGCGCTCGCGGGCGCGCACCTTGATCGCCACCACGGCGTCGTCGACAAGATCGCGCGCGTACGTGTCGTACGTCTTACCGAAGAACGAGATCTCCGTCTCGCCCGTCAGGTCCTCGAGCGTCACGATCGCGTAGGGGTTTCCGGACTTCGCCACGCGCCTGTCCACCCTGGTCACGAGGCCCGCAAACGACACCTGGCCGCCATCGCTCACGCCGTTGGCGGGCGTGGCCGCAAGGATCTGGTGCGACGACTCGGACCTGATGATGTGGTCAAGCCCCGACAGCGGGTGATCCGAGACGTACAGGCCGAGCATGTCGCGCTCAAGGTTGAGCCTTGGTCTTCTTGTCCCATTCCTCGCTCGGGAACGGTGACCTTCACGCCGGAGCCGATCTCGTCGTCCATGCCGAACAGGTCGAACTGACCCGTGGCCTCCTGGCGCTTGACGCCCACCACCGAGTCGATCGCCTGCTCGTGGACCGCGTTGAGAGAGCGTCGCGTGTGACCCAGCGAGTCGAACGCGCCCGCCTTGATGAGGGAGTCGATGGTGCGCTTGTTGCAGACGGTGGCGGGGACCTTGTCGAGGAAGTCCTGGAACGAGGTGAACGCACCCTTGTCGTTGCGCGTCTGGATGATCGCCTCGACCACGTTGGCACCAACGTTGCGCACCGCGGTCATGCCGAAGCGAATGTCCGTGCCCACGGCCGAGAACAGGCCCTTGGATTCATTGACGTCAGGCGGCAGCACTGTGATGCCCATGCGCCGGCATTCGGCCAGGTACAGGGCGGACTTGTCCTTGTCGGTGCCGACGGAGGTCAGCAGCGCCGCCATGTATTCCGTCGGATAGTGCGCCTTGAGGTACGCCGTCCAGAAGGACAGCACGCCGTACGCGGCCGTGTGTGCCTTGTTGAAGGCGTAGTCGGCGAACGGCAACAGCGTGTCCCACAGCGCCTTGATGGCGGCATCGGAGTAGCCGTTGGCCTTCATGCCCGACTCGAAGTTCCCGAACTCCTTGTCGAGAATCTCCTTCTTCTTCTTACCCATCGCGCGACGCAGCAGGTCTGCCGCACCCAGCGTGTAGCCCGCGACGATCTGCGCGATGCGCTGCACCTGCTCCTGATACACGATCAGGCCGTACGTGATTCCCAGCACCTCGCGCAGCGGCTCATCGAGCTCGGGGTGAATCGGAGCGATCGGCTGGCGGCCGTTCTTGCGCTCCGCGTAATTGGTGTGCGAGTTCATGCCCATCGGGCCGGGACGGTACAGCGCAAGGACGGCCGAGATGTCCTCGAACGTGTCGGGCTTCATCTGCCGCAGCAGGTGACGCATGGCGGTGCCATCGAGCTGGAACACTCCCAACGTGTCGCCGCGGCCCAGAAGGTCGAACGTTTCGGCATCGGCCAGTTCGAGGTCCTCAAGGACCAGCGGCTCCTTGCCGTTGTCGACGATGTTGTCCAGCGCATCGTCCAGGATCGTCAGGTTGCGCAGGCCGAGGAAGTCCATCTTGACCAGGCCGAGGCCCTCGCAGGTGGGGTAGTCGAACTGCGTGATGACGGCGCCGTCCTGCTCGCGGCGCATGATGGGGATGATGTCGATAAGCGGATGGCTCGACATGATGACGCCCGCCGCATGCACGCCCCACTGACGCTTCAGACCTTCGAGTCCCTGGGCGAGTTCAAACACCTGTTGCGCCTCGGGGTCGGTCTCGAGCAGCGCCCGGAAGTCCTGACCCTCGTGGTGGCGCGGGTGGGCCGCATCCGTGATGCCAATCAGGGGCATGTCCTTGCCCATGATCGCCTCGGGGTACGCCTTGGTCGCCTGCTCGCCCACCGCGAAGGGCTTGCCCAGCACGCGCGCGGCGTCCTTGAGCGACTGCTTCGCCTTGATGGTGCCGTAGGTCGCGATCATCGCGACCTTTTCCTCGCCGTACTTGTCGCTGACGTACCGGATGACCTCGGAGCGCCTGCGCTCGTCGAAGTCGATATCGAAGTCGGGCTTGGACTCACGTTCGGGGTTGAGGAAGCGCTCGAAGTAGAGCCTGGTGGACGATCGGGTCGATGTCCGTGATCTTCATGGCGTACGCCGCCATGGATCCCGCACCGGAGCCACGGCCGGGCCCCACGCGGATGCCGTTGTCCTTCGCCCACTGGATGAAGTCGGCAACCACGAGGAAGTAGCCGGGGTACCCCTTCCCCGCGATGACCTCGATCTCGAAGTTGGCGCGCTCCTGCACCTCGGCGGGAATCGTCTCGCCGAAGCGCTCGTGAAGGCCCTTCTGGACCTCCTTGACGAACCAGGAGTGCTCGTCCTCGCCCGCGGGGACGTCGTAGACCGGCATGTAGTCGGCCTTCGTGTTGAACTCGACCTCGCACTTCTCGGCAATCTCGAGCGTGGAGTCGCAGGCCTCGGGCAGGCTCGCGCCACAGTTCGCGCATCTCCGCGGCGGACTTCAGGTAGTAACCGTCGCCGTTGAACGCGAAGCGCTTGCCGCCCTGGTCGTAGGTGGGCTCGTTGAGGTTGGAACCCGACTGGACGCACAGCAGCGCCTCGTGCGCCACCGAGTCGTCCTTGCGCACGTAGTGCGAGTCGTTCGTCGCCACGAGCGGCGCGCCCAACTGGTGCGCGAGGCGCAGCAGGTCCTCGCGGACACGCTTCTCCAGGAGCAGCCCGTGGTCCATCAACTCGACATAGAAGTTCTCGGCACCAAAGATGTCCTGGAACTCGCCCGCCGCGCGCAGCGCCTCGTCGTACTGCCCCAGACGCAGGCGCGTCTGCACCTCGCCCGAGGGGCAACCAGTGGTGGCGATGATGCCGTTCGAGTAGCGCTGCAGCAGGTCGCGGTCCATACGCGGCTTGTGGAAGTGCCCCTCGAGGGAGGCGTACGACGACATCCTGAAGAGGTTGTGCATGCCCGCCGTGTTCTGCGCCCACATGGTCATGTGGGTGTAGGCGCCACCGGCAGAGACGTCGTCGGACTCCTGGCCGCGCTCACCCCACCGCACGCGCGTCTTGTCCTGACGCGCGGTGCCCGGCGTGAGGTACGCCTCGACGCCGATGATGGGCTTCACGCCATGTGCCTGGCCCTTTGCCCAGAAGTCGTAGGCACCAAAGATGTAGCCGTGGTCGGTAGTCGCAAGCGCCGTCTGACCCAGTTCCTTCGCGTGCTCGAACAGATCATTCAGCCTCGCGGCACCGTCCAGCATCGAGTACTCGGTATGGACGTGGAGGTGAACAAAATCGGAGCCCGGCATGGCATCAGATTCTAGGACCGGCCGCCGACATCGCGGCACGTGATACGCCGCCGCGTCGTCCTGGCATCGGCCCCTCCGACGCCTGGAACAATGGCGGGGTGAGTGAGACGTCCCCCACGGCCGATGCCGGAGCCGGCCAGCCGCGCCAGCGCGCCGTCGCCGACGGCACCCGCAGGGGCGCCGGCCGCTCGGGCGGCGGTGGCCGCGGCAGGCGCCCGAGCCCTCACGACCCCCATCGCAGGGTGAGCAAGCGCGAACTGGAGGCGGCGGCATCGGCCAGACGGGCCGTCGCCCTCGCCCCCATCGATTACCCGGCCCAGTTGCCGGTCACCGCACGGCGTGAGGACATCGCCGCCGCCATCCGCGATCACCAGGTGGTGATCGTCGCGGGCGAAACAGGCTCGGGCAAGACCACCCAGATCCCCAAGATCTGCCTGGACCTCGGCCGCGGACGCGAGGGGCAGATCGGCCACACCCAGCCCCGCCGCATCGCCGCCCGCTCCGTCGCGGAACGGCTCGCGGAGGAACTGCACACTTCCTTGGGTGAAGTAGTGGGATACCAGGTCCGATTCACCGACGAGACGTCGGAGCGCACCCTCGTCAAGGTCATGACCGACGGCATCCTGCTGGCGCAGATCCAGCGCGATCCCGACCTGCTCGCCTACGACACCCTCATCATCGACGAGGCGCACGAGCGCAGCCTCAACATCGACTTCCTGCTGGGATATCTCACCAACCTGCTGCCACGCAGGCCCGACCTCAAGATCATCATCACGTCGGCCACCATCGACTCGCAGCGCTTCGCACGCCACTTCGCACCCGGCGGGCCTCTGCCGCAACTCACGGCCGAGGAGGCGGCCGATGCCGTCGAGGACGACGCCGCCACCGCACCCGTCGTCGAGGTCACCGGACGCACCTATCCCGTAGAAATCCGCTACCGCCCCCTCGCGGGCGAGGAACGCGGCGACGAGGCTCGACCAGGCCTCCGGCATCGTCGCGGCGTGCGACGAACTCATGGCCGAGGGCGACGGCGACATCCTCGTGTTCCTCTCGGGCGAGCGCGAGATCCGGGACGCAGCCGATGCGCTCGAGGGACACCTCGGCCCGCGAGCGCGAGACCCGCGCCACCCCCGGCGCGTCGAGATTCTGCCGCTGTACAGCCGTCTGAGCGCCGCCGAGCAGCACCGGGTGTTCGAGGCTCACTCCGCACGGCGCATCGTGCTGGCCACCAACGTCGCCGAGACCTCGCTCACGGTGCCCGGCATTCACTACGTGGTAGACCCCGGCACCGCCCGCATCTCGCGCTACTCCAAGGCCACCAAGGTCCAGCGTCTGCCGATTGAGCCCATCTCGCGCGCAAGCGCGAACCAGCGCTCCGGCCGCGCGGGCCGCCTTGCCGACGGCGTGGCCATCAGGCTCTACGCCGAGGACGACTTCGAGGGCCGTCCCGCGTTCACCGAGCCCGAGATTCTGCGCACGTCGCTGGCCTCGGTGCTGCTGCAGATGATCGCCGTGGGCGTGGTCTCCTCCCCGACGACGTCGCCGCATTCCCCTTCGTGGAGCCCCCGGACACCCGTGCCATCCGCGACGGCGTGCAGTTGCTCGGCGAACTCGGCGCCATCGAAACCGGTGGCGGCACCACGCGTCTCACGAGCATCGGCCGCTCGCTGTCACGCCTGCCGATGGACCCCCGCGCCGCGCGCATGGTGGTCGAGGGCGCGAGGCGCGGCGTGGCACGCGAGGTGGCGATCGTCGCCGCGGCGCTGTCCATCCAGGACCCCCGCGAACGGCCCGCCGAGAACCGCGAGGCCGCCGACCTCCTGCACAGGCGCTTCGCGGATCCCACCTCTGACCTCCTGACCTACCTCAACCTGTGGGAGCACCTGCGTGAGCGGCGGCGCGACCTCTCTGGCAACCAGTTCCGGCGCGAGGTGCGCGCCGAGTACATGAACTTCCTGCGCATCCGCGAATGGCAGGACGTCGTGGAGCAGATCCGGATCGCCGCGAAGCCGCTCGGCATCGCGTGGGAGCGACGCGAGGCGAAGCCCACGGACGCTCCGGAGGGCGCTGTCCAGGGTGCGGTGCGCTACCTGTGGGACGAGGAGGCGATCCACCGTTCCGTCCTCGCGGGGCTGCTCAGCCAGGTCGGCATGCAGGAAAGCGGCGAGCCCAAGGCGTCCCAGTTCACGCACCTCAAGGGTGCCGCCAAGGAGCAGGCGATGCGGCGCGCACGCAAGTCCGCCCGCAACGAGTACCTGGGATCACGCGGGACACGCTTCGCGATCTTCCCGGGATCGCCGCTGTCCAAGAAGCCGCCCGCCTTCGTCATGGCGGCCGAGCTCGTGGAGACCTCGCGCCTATGGGCGCGCGACGCCGCCGCCATCCAGCCCGAATGGGCGGAGGAACTCGCGGGAGATCTGGCCAAGCGCACCCACTCGGAGCCCGTGTGGTCGGCCAAACGCGGCGCGGCCGTGGCTACCGAACGCGTCCTGCTGTACGGGGTACCGATCGTCACCGACCGCACCATCCTGTGGGGGCGCATCCGTCCCGAGGAGGCGCGCGAGCCTGTTCATCCGGCACGCGCTCGTCGCGGGCGAGTGGCGCACGCACCATCGCTTCTGGAAGGACAACCAGCGGGTGCTGGCCGAGGCGGAGGAACTTGAGGCGCGCACACGCTCGCGCGGCCTCATCGTCGACGAGGACACGCTGTACGACTTTTACGACGAGCGGGTGCCCGAGTCGATCGTGTCCCAGCGGCACTTCGACCGCTGGTGGGACAGGGAGCGGCGGCGCCAGCCGGGACTGCTGACGTTCTCCCTTGGCGACGTCGCCCCCGAACATGAAGAACTCGACCTCGCCGCGTTCCCCGACGTGTGGCCCCAGGGCGACCTCACGCTGCCGCTGACGTACCAACTCTCGCCGGGCTCCGAGGCCGACGGCGTCACCGTCCACATCCCCGTCGCCGTCCTCGCGCGCGTGGTCCCGGACGGGTTCGACTGGATGGTGCCCGGTATGGCCGCCGAACTCGCGACAGCGACCATCCGCGCCCTGCCCAAGACCGTGCGGCGCCTCCTCGTCCCCGCACCCGATGCCGCCCGCGACGTGGTGGCATGGCTCGCTCAACACACCCCGCAGTGGGAAGACGTGGCGCGCGCTGGCGACATGGCGGAGCCGTACCGCGAGGCGTTCACGCGCGCCGTCAGGTCCCTGCGGGACGTCGAGATTCCCGCCGACGCGTGGGACGGGCATGAGGAACGCCTTCCCGCGCACCTCAGGGTGACCTTCCGCGTCGAAGATGGGCGCGAGGTGCTCGGCGACTCCACGTCGCTGCTGACGCTTCAGCGCAGGCTCGCGCCCGCGGCACAGGCGGCGGTCTCCGCCGCGGTGGGGACTCCTGCGGGCGTGCGGCCGCGGTCCTCCGCACCACAATCTCGCGCTGGCGGGGTTGGCGGCACGGCATCTCCGCAGGCAAATCACCTGGGCGGACCCGGCGGCGGCGACACTGTGGTGCGCACGACCGGCCTCGAACAGGACGGCCTCGCCACGTGGCCCATCCTCGCGGGATCTCCCGCCGCGGCCTCCGACACCGACACGATCCCCGCGGAGGTCACGGTTCAGGCCGGTTCCGCCACCGTGCGCGGCTACCCCGCGCTTGCCGTCGAGGGCGGCGACGTATCACTGCGGGTGCTCGCGCACGCGGATGCGGTCCCCGCCTCGCACGCCGCCGGTGTCGCTGCACTGCTGCTCGGCGAGTGCGCGTTCGCCACCAAGCGCGTCACCACACGATGGAGCCCCGCGCAGACGATGGCCCTGGCCGCCTCGCCCTACCGCACCACCGACGCGCTCGTCACCGATCTTCACCGCGCCGCCATCGCAAGGCTCACGGGTGCCGACGACCTGGCGAGCATCCGCGACCGCGTGGCCTACGAGGTGCTGCGTGACCGCATCCGTGCGGTCCTGGAGGACGAGGTCCTGGCCGTGGCTGGCGTCGTCGCCGATGCACTGGCGGCGCACCGCGATCTCGATGTCGCCATCGGCCGTGCCAACTCACTCGCGCTACTCACCACGCTCGCGGACCTGCGTGCCGTGGCGGGTGGGCTCGTCTACGAGGGGTTTGTCGCCGCGACGCCCGCCGACCGGCTACCGCACCTCACCCGCTACCTCACGGCGCTGACGCATCGTCTGGACAAGGCCGCCAGCAATCCTCACCAGGACGCGGTGCTCGCTGGCCAGGTGCGTGACGTCGCTGACGTGGTGGATCAGGCGCGGGCGGCCTACGCTGCGGGGCGTCCCGACCGCGAGCGTGAGGCTCAGTTGCAGCGCGCACGCTGGCTCGTCGAGGAACTGAGGGTCTCCCTGTTCGCGCAGAAGGCGGGAACATCCGAGCCGGTGTCCGCCAAGCGAATCCTCAAGGAACTCGGGTGACTCCCGCCGAGCCGATCCCCGGCGGCACGCGGACCCCCGTCACCGCGTGGACGGGTCGGGCCGTCGCGGCCGCGGCGATCGTGGGCCCCCTCTGGGTGTTCGCGACCTCGTGGTCCCCTGTCGTCCACGGCTCGCCCGCCTACCCTGCGCTCCTTGTCGGCACGGCCGCGCTGGGCGCGTGGAGCCTGTGGCGCTCGTGGCGGCGCCCTTCCCGTCGCGCAGGATGGCGCCTCGTCGCGCGCTATGGGGGCCAGGCTCCTCGCGGCGATCTGGCTCGCCTTCCTGGTGTGGCTGGCGCCCTTCGGCGCCACGGAGCCGTCGCTCAGCGCCATGGCGGGCACCGGTGGCGCGGTCGTCACCGAGTCGTCCAGGCAGATCGTGATCGAGCCTTCAGGCCAGGCCGACACGGGGCTCGGTGTGCTCTTCCAACCTGGCGCGCGCGTCGACGCGCGGGCGTATGTGGACCAGTTCCTCCCCGTCGCGGAGGCCGGCTACCCGGTCGTGATCATCAAACAGCCGCTGGGCATCGCGTTCACGGCGCTCCCGCGCTGGCCCGATCCACTCCGCGAGCCCTACGTCGCACGCTGGGTGGTTGCCGGGCACTCGCTCGGTGGCACCGTGGCGGCGATCCAGGCCGACGATCACGACGGCGACGAGGCTCGGCGGGTCGGCAGGACTCATCCTGCTCGGCTCCTACCCTGCCAGCGACATCTCGTCATCGCTCACGGTGCCTACCCTGTCCATCTCCGCCTCCGAGGATGGTCTGTCGACGCCGGAAAAGATCGACGCGTCCCGCGAGAATCTGCCGCCGGACACCACGTTCACCGTCATCGAGGGCGCAAGCCACTCCTCCTTCGGCGACTACGGGGCCCAGCCGGGCGACGGCGTCCCCACGCTGCGCGACGATGAGGCCCGTCAGCAGATCTCCGCTGCCATGCTCGAATTCCTCGACTCGCTGCCCTGACCTGACCTGACTCGACCATCCGTTTGGCCCACACCTGGGACGAATGAGGCTGATGGGACGAATGCGGCGACCCCGCGAGTCACATCCGTCACGCCCGTCACATTCGTGGACCAAACGAACGCGTGAGAGGACGGCCCGCACATCGGGCCACCAGGACGGCGCGAGGAACTCTAGCCGCGCAGGCTTCTCGAGCGCGGCGGCCAGGTCCTCGGGGTACTCCGAACGCACGCGCACCTCGCCCTCACGCGTGGGATGCGCGAACGCCAGGCTCGCGCGCGTGAAGCCACTGACGCGTGAGCCCTAGGCGCTTCGCGAGCGTGGGATCCGCACCATAGGTGGCATCACCGGCGAGGGGATGGCGCATGGCGGACATGTGCACGCGAATCTGGTGCGTACGCCCCGTCTCGAGGTGAATCTCCAGCAGCGACGCCGAGGGGAACATCTCCAGCACCTCGTAGTGCGTGATCGACGGCCTGCCGTCCTGAATCACCGCGAACTTCCAGTCCGAGCCGGGATGACGGCCAATGGGCGCGTCGATGGTGCCGGCCGTCGGGTCGAGGTGTCCCTGCGCGACGGCGTGATACACCTTCTCCACCGTGCGCTCCTTGAACGCGCGCTTGAGGTGGGTGTAGGCGATATCGCTCTTGGCCACGACCATCAGCCCGGACGTTCCCACGTCGAGCCGATGCACGATGCCCTGGCGCTCTGCCGCACCAGACGACGCCAACGTCACGCCTGCCGACGCCAATGCGCCGACCACCGTGGGGCCGGTCCAGCCGGGCGACGGGTGGGCGGCCACGCCGATGGGTTTGTCCACCACGGCGAGGTCGTCGTCCTCGTACAGCAGCGTCAGCCCACCGGGAATCTCCGGCTCGGGCGCGGGCTCGCGTTCATCGGGCAGGTCCACGATGAGGATGCCGTCGGCCACGCGGTCCGACTTGCCAAGCACCCGGCCGTCCTGCATCACTCCCCCGCCGGCGAGCACATCGGCCGCCTTGGTGCGTGACAGACCGAGCATGCGTGACAGCGCCGCGTCGGCACGCTCGCCCGCGAGGGCATCGGGCACCGGAAGGTAGCGAGTATCAGACACGCGGAACGCCCGCCTCGGGGGTCGCCGGTGAGGGGGCATCGGCCTCGTCCGCGTCCGGGGTCGCTGCGTCGCTCGCCGCCGCGGCATCGAGCACCACGTCGGAGTCATCAACCTGGGTGTGCTCGGGCTCTGCAGGCAGGAGCAACTGACGACCCATGAACGTGACCACCAGCATGGCGATCGCCACGCCCACGATCGCGATGTCCGCGACGTTGCCGATGAACCACCCGTTGTAGTTGATCATGTCGACCACGTGGCCACGGGCAAAGCCCGGCTCGCGGAACAGGCGATCGATGAGGTTGCCGAGTGCTCCGCCAAGCGCGATGCCGAACAGCGCCACGGCAAGGCCGGGCCGCGCCCGCCTTGCGTACCAGATCAGGCCGATCGTGATAGCCACCATCACCAGCGTGACGATCCAGGTGTAGTCCGCACCGAGCGAGAAGGCCGCACCCGAGTTAAAGGTCAGCTGAATCTGCAGGAACTGGCCGATCACCTCGTGGGGTTCGCCGGGCACCAAGGAATGGAGAGCCCAGATCTTGGTCGCCTGATCGACGACCAGCACCGCCAGCGCGACCAACCAGAAGGCTGGCCGCCAGGTCAACGACGCTCCTCGCGCTGCTTGCAGGTCACGCAGTGGGTGGCACGAGGGAACGCCTGCAGGCGCGCCTTGCCGATGCCCTGACCGCAGACCTGGCACGCGCCATAGGTTCCGGCCTTCACGCGGCGCAGTGCGTCGATGCTCTGCTCCAGCATTTCACGGGTGTTCTTGACGATCGACATCTCCTGCTCGCGCTCCAGCGCGGTGGAGCCGGCGTCTGCCTGGTCGTCGCCTGCGCCCTCGGAGGTGTGCAGGAGGTCGGCGAGCTCGTGCTCGGCGCCCTCGAATTCGGCGACGAGGCGCTCGACGTCTTCGTTCAGCGTGGTCACGATGCCGCGAAGGCTCGGCAATCTTCCAGGCGTCATCTCCGTCACGCACGGGCATCGACTTCACATCGGAAGCCTTGAGATCGGCGGGGTCGATCACAACCACCGTCAGGTCAGTACTGGTCATGCCCATCCTCGTTTCGGGTAGTGACGAGATAGTAGTCCGGCGCGTGCACGTCCGCAAAGAGACGCGCGGTAGACACGGAAGCGCCGCCCGGCCTCAGCCTGGGCGGCGCCCCATGCCTCAGTGAAATCAGCGCTGCGTGTCGTCCTCGCCACCAAATGCCTGAGCAACATCCGACTGCTCGGCGTCGTCACGCAGTTCGAGACGCGGCGTGTACTGCGAGGCACCCCACGCCGGGGCCTCCGCCTCGGGGGCGGACACCGCAGAGGTCGCCGTGGCGCCCGACTGCTCGCGGACCTGCGCCCAGGGGCTGGGAGTGGGCTCGGGGCGCTCGACGGCGTCGGCCTCGGGGGCCGATGCCACCTGGGCCGCCACGGGCTCCGCGCTCACGGCCGCGGCCGCACCGGCGAGGCCTGCCGCACCGGGGATCGACGAGGGTGCCGAGGCTCGCGGACGGAGCCACCTCTGCACCGTGCTCGATGTCGCCGAGCAGGTTCTCGAGGTAACCCTTGAGGCGCGAGCGGTAGTCACGCTCGAAGCGACGCAGGTCGTCGATCTTGGACTCGAGGGCCGAACGCTCGCTCGACAGGTCGTCCATGCGCGTCTTCGCGTCGGTCTCGGCCTGCTCCACGATCGACTCGGCCTTGTTCTTGGCTTCCTCGATGAGGCGCTCGCGCTCCTCCTCGCCCGCAGCGACGTACTCGTCGTGGAGCCTTCTGCGCCATGGCGAGCATGCCGGTGGCGCTGGGGGGCGTCGGGTCGGTCGCCGCCTGGAGAAGGCTCTCGCCCTGTGCGGGGGCCTCGGCGACGGGAGCGGTCGGCTGACCGGCCTGCGCCTGCGCGAGACGCTGCGCGAGGTCGTCGCGCTCCGCGACGAGCGACGAGATCGTGTGAGCAACCTCGTCGAGGAAGTCGTCGACCTCGTCCTGGTCGAATCCCTCGCGGTACTTGGTCTTGGAGAACGCCTTGTTCAGGACGTCTTCCGCCGTCAGAAGTGCCATGTGTGACCACCTCGTGTCGAGTCGCGGTCGACGGATGCCGACCAGGGCTGATGAGTTTTCACTGTACTCACATGTACATCGGCATGCACATGAGCGATTACTTGATGTATTCCAGCAGGTTGTTCAGGATCGAGCAGCCGATGAAGAGCACCAGGAACGCGATGTCCAGGCGAATCTGACCCAACTGAAGGGGTGGGATGACCTTGCGGAGCGCCTTGAGGGGCGGGTCCGTCACGGTGAAGATCGACTCCGTGACGACCAGCATCGCGCCGGCGGGCCGCCACTCGCGCGAGAACGACATGACGAAGCCAAGGATCATTCGCCCGATGAGGGCCATCATGAACAAGAAAAGGGCAAACTGCACCAACGAGATGGCTGCTGATAACACCCCGCGAGCCTAACGGACTCAGCGCTCGTTGAAGAACTCGCTCTCGGCGCGTGCCGGCGGCTCCTCGTCCACACCGATCTCCACGTGGGCGGGCGAGAGCAGGAACACCGAGGTGGTGACCCGCTCGATCGAGCCGTGGAGACCAAACGACAGGCCTGCCGAGAAGTCGACGAGACGCTTCGCGTCGGCGTCGGACATCTCCGTGAGGTTCATGATGACGGGGACGCCCTGGCGGAACGCCTCGCCGATCAGGCGCGCGTCGTTGTACGAGCGCGGCTTGATGGTCTGGATGCGGCGCAGGTCCGAGGAGGACATGGCCGATGCGGGGGTGCGCTGACGGTCGCGGGTCGCCTTGGGCGCCTCGGCCTTCTCGCGGACCTCGGAAACGTCGTGCAGGTGCGTCACGGGAGCGAGGCTCCTCATCCGTGTAGTCGTAATCCTCGTGCTGGCTCGTGTCGAAGCCGAGGTACTGGATCGCCTTGCGCATGGCGCTCATTTTTGCTCCTGACGGGTGGTCACCTGCGGTACTCCCTCAAGGTACGGGGGCATCCTGCCGAGGATCGGGAGCGACACGCCGCCGCGGGTTACGGGTGAACGATGACACCCGCGTGGCGTCCCGTGACGCCGTCGCGACGGAAGGAGAACAGACGGTCGTCCTCGCGGGTACAGACGGGGATGCGGACGATGTCGAGAGCGCCCAGTTCGGCCAGCCGGGCCTCGGCCGCACGGCCAAGGTCGAGCGACGGCGTTCTCCAGGAGGTGGTGGACCGCGCAACGGGGTGGCGTGCCGCCACCTGGTCGCGTAGTTCTGCCGGCACTTCGTAGCATCGGCCACAGATGGCGGGGCCGATGGAGGCGCGGATGCTGGGCGCTCGAGTGCGCCGGGGGCGGGCGTCGAGCAGTGCCGCCCACGCGGCATCGATGGTGCCCGCGAAGAGACCGGGGCGCCCCACGTGCACTGCCGCGACGGCATCGGTCGCGGCATCGTGCAGCAGGATCGGCAGGCAGTCGGCCGCAATGGCACCGAGCGCGACTCCCGGCGTGGTGGTCACGAGGACGTCGGCGCCAGGGGCCGATGCTGTGGGCGCCTCGATGCGCGCGACCCGGATGCCGTGCTCGGCCGTCAGGAAGGTGACGGGTGCACCGGCTGCGACGCCGACGAGGCGACGGTTCTCTTGAACCGTCGCCTCGTCGTCGCCCACATGGACCGCGACGTTGAGGGAGTCGTACGGCGTCGCGGACACTCCCCCATCACGGGTGGTGAAGAACGCGCGGACGGGAAGCCCGGCGTCGATCATGTCAGCGCAGGAAGTCGGGGACGTCCAGGACGTCGGCGTCGCGGCTGGCGCGCACCTCGATCGCGTCGGTGTCGGGCTCCGGCTCGTCGGCGTCGAGTGCCTGCGGCACCGACTCCGTGGCGGCGGCCGAGGTCTCGACCGGCGCTGAGACGGGCGCCGCCGAAGCGGCGGCGGGCGCGGGCGTGGCGTTCTCGTAGCCGCCGAGTGCGCCATCGTGACGACGCGTGGTCGGCGCCCCGCCGTCGAAGCCCGCGGCGATCACGGTGATGCGCAGGCTCGTCGCCGAGCGAGTCGTCGATGACCGTACCGAAGATGATGTTCGCCTCGGGGTGGGCGGCCTCGCGCACCAGGCGCGCGGCGTTCTCGACCTCCTTGATACCGAGGTTGGAGCCACCGGCGATCGACAGCAGCACGCCGTGCGCGCCCTCGATCGATGCCTCGAGGAGCGGCGATGCGATCGCGCCCTCTGCTGCCTCCAGCGCGCGCGACTCGCCGCGCGAGCTCGCCACGCCCATGAGGGCCGTGCCTGCGCCCTTCATGACCGACTTGACGTCGTTGAAGTCGACGTTGATGAGGCCGGGGGTCGTGATGAGGTCCGTGATGCCCTGGACTCCGCCCTGGAGAACCTGGTCGGCCGCGGCGAAGGCGCCCAGCACGGACAGGTTGGCGTCCGAGATGTCGAGCAGACGGTCGTTCGGGATCACGATGAGGGTGTCGACCTCTTCGCGAAGGGCCTGGATGCCCGCGTCGGCCTGGTCGGCGCGACGGCGGCCCTCGAAGCCGAAGGGACGGGTGACGACACCCACGGTCAGCGCGTCGAGCTCACGGGCGATGCGGGCCACCACCGGCGCGCCGCCGGTGCCCGTGCCGCCGCCCTCACCCGCAGTGACGAACACCATGTCGGCGCCCCTGAGCGCCTCGGCGATCTCGTCGGCGTGGTCCTCTGCTGCCTGGCGACCCACCTCGGGGTCGGCGCCTGCGCCAAGGCCACGCGTGAGTTCACGGCCGATGTCGAGCCTTGACGTCGGCATCGGACATCAGGAGTGCCTGTGCGTCGGTGTTGATGGCGATGAATTCGGCGCCCTTGAGACCGACGTCGATCATGCGGTTGACGGCATTCACGCCGCCACCGCCCACGCCGACGACCTTGATGGCGGTGATGTAGTTCTGCGGTGCGGCCATGAGCCTTACTCCTCACCTTAACCCTCTACTTGAAGGTTATAGTTATGTCAACTTCTTTCCACGCACGACGGTACGGGCGCGCGTCGGCAATGCGTCTCAGCGGCGCGCGCGTGTCGCGGATAAAGGCGGCGAAACGTCACGAGGTGACGGTCGGGAACGTGGGCGCCGAGACGTCGATGAGCTTCGCGCCCTTCGCCTGCTCCGACGCCAGCAGCGTCGCCAGCACCTCCGCCTTCAGGTGGGAGTCCTCGCCACTGCCCCACTCCACGGCGGGGCCATTGCGCAGCGTGAAGTGAATGGTGTCTTCCGTGGCGGCCTCGATGCCCTCGACGGACTCGCGCAACTCCACGGGAATCTCCTCGACCACCGCCAGCACGCCGGTGAGGATGCGCTCGTGCTCCTCGCCCACCGGAACCGTGATGACCGGCAGGTCGCTCGGGGCCTTCTTGGACTCGCTGACCTGCTCGCCGGACTCGTTGACCAAGAGGTATCCACCGTCGCCACCGGGAACGGCAGCCACGGGCTCGGAGGGCGTGAGCGTCACGCGCAGACCCTGCGGCCACACCAACTCGACCTGGGCGGAGGCAACACCCACCAGGTCTGTGAGTTGGTTTTCCACGTGCGAGGTGTTGAGGGTTGCCAGTGGCTCACCGTCATACGCCGCCACGATCGCGTCGACATCCGCGGGATCCACGACGGTCCCGAAGCCCGTCGCCTCCACATCGGCGGCGTCGAAGGCCAACAGCGGCGACATCAGGGTGATCCACACGGCCGCACCGGCCGCACCGGCGATGGCGAGTCGCTTGGACCACCGGATCAGCGCAAGGCGCCTGTCTGCGGTACGGCGCTCGCGCAGGCGCTCCTGCATGCGCAGCGTCACGTTGTCAGGGTGCAGCCTCGCGCTCACTCGCGCCCACGGGGTCGCGATGGTGCCGTCGCCCACGTCCTTGCGCACGGCCGATGCCCGGGGCACGGCAGTCGTCTCGTCGCCACGGCGCTTCAGGCGACGCGACCACATCCTCAGGCGCCCGTCGCGAGGAGTGGCCGGGCTCGCGGCTCCCCGCCCCATGGTGGGTTGAGCGGCGGTGGCGGGTTTCGCCTGAGGCCGTGTCGCGGTGGTCACCGACGAGGAGCGTGGACGTGCGGGCGCCTCGGGAGCAGACGGCGTGCTGGGGGCCGTGCGGGCGCGCGGAGCCGCGGGCCTCGCCGGCGCCCTCGGCGGAACGCTCGGAGGACGGGGGCGACGCGGCTCGCTCACGCGCGCTCCCGGAGCGCGTCAAGGATCCAGTCCGCTGCATACGTCACCGGACCGGAACCCACCGTGAGAACCAGGTCCCCCGGGCGCGCCAGGCGAGCGGCCTGCGCGGCGGCCTCGGCAAGGTCCTCCACGACGCGTGCGGTGCTGCCGTCCCGCGACTCGACGGCGTCGAGAATCGACTGAGAGGTTACGCCGGGGATCGGGTCCTCACGGTCTCCGTGAACCCCTGCGATCACCACATCGGCGTCGGGAATCGACAGCGCGTGGCCAAACGCAGCCGCGTGCGCCTGCGTGCGGCTGAACAGCGCGGGCTGGAAGAGCACCACGATGCGGCCCGCTCCCGCCGACCGTGCGGCGGCGAGCAGGGCCGCGACCTCGGTGGGGTGGTGCGCATAGTCGTCGACGACCGCGACGCCGGCTGCCTCTCCCCTGGCCTGGTACCGGCGGCCCGTGCCGGCGAAGGTCGCCACGGCATCGGCCGCGCGGGAGGGGTCGGCGCCGACGGCCACGGCCGCCGCCCACGCCGCCGCGGCGTTGAGACGCATGTGCGCGCCGGGCACGGGGACGGAGAGCGGATACGCAGCGGCGCCATCACCCTCCCCCAGCGGTCGAATGGATCCCTTTGGTTCGTCTCGGGCCTGAGGCGAACCAAAGGGATCCACTTGACGGGAAAGGAGGAGGTGCGTGGGGGTGACCTCGATGTCTGCGCCCGAACCTTCCGAGCCGTAGGTGACGACCTCGACGCCCGCGGCGGCCGCCTGCGAGGCCACGTCGCGGACCACGGGGTCATCGGCGCACGCCACGAGGGTGCGGCAATCGCTGGCGAACGCCACGAAGGCCTCGTGCAGCGCCTCCACCGTGCCGTAGTGGTCCAGGTGGTCGGGCTCGATGTTGAGCAGGACGGCAACCTCGGGGTGATAGCGAAGGAAGGAGCCGTCGGACTCATCCGCCTCGACGGCACTGATGCCAGCGGTGCCCGCGTAACCGCCCGCCACGGCGCCCTCCACGCCGAACACCCGCGCGCCCACCGCGAAACCGGCGTCGATGCCCGCGCCGTGCAACACGTGCGCCACCATCGCCGACGTCGTCGTCTTCCCGTGAGTGCCCGCGACCGCGATGAGACGCTGGTCGTCGAGCGCTCTGACGAGGGCTTCGGAACGGTGAATGACCTCGATGCCGCGCTCACGGGCCCGGGCAAGTTCGGGATTGGTCTCGCGCACCGCGGACGAGATGACGACCGTGTCGACGCCGTCGACGAAGGCGGCGTCGTGGCCGATGCGCACATCCATGCCCGCCTCGCGCAGCGCAAGGAAGTAGTGGGACTCGCGCATGTCGGACCCGGTCACCGCGTGCCCGCGCGCAGCCGTGAGCCGTGCCACCGCAGACATGCCCGAGCCGCCCACTCCGATGAAGTGCACGTGGCTCACAGGGCCCCCTCCGCCATGGCCGCCACCCTGGCGGCTCCGTCGATGATGCCAAACTGCGCCGCCGCCGCCCGCATCGCGTCTCCCACGCCGGGCTCAAGCAGCAGGCGCTCGACCTGCTGCTCCAGCGAGGCGGCGGTCAGCGCCGCGTCGTCCACCAGGACGGCGGCGCCCGCGTCCACCGCGGGGGTGGCATTGAGCGCCTGCTCACCGTTGCCATGGGGCAACGGCACGTAGACCGCGGGCAGGCGCATCGCGGTCGCCTCGGCGACCGCTCCCGCACCCGAGCGGCAGACCACGGCCGATGCCGCGGCGAACACCTGCGACATGTCGTGGCTGAACTCGTCGACGCGGTAGTGGCCACGCAGGGCCGCGGGGATGTCACCCTGCGCGCGCAGCGCCTCGTCGGCCTTGCCGCGCCCCGTGAGGTGCCAGACGTGAATCCCGTGCTCCACGAGCCGCGCCACCGCGCCGACGGTCGCGGCGTTGAGGCTCGCGGCGCCCAGCGACCCGCCGGTGATGACCACCACAGGGGCGTCGGCCTCCCAGCCGAGCGCCGCGCGGGCCGAGGCACGGAGGTCGCCTGCCCTAGTCGGGTCGGCGAGCGCCTGCGCGAGTTCCTGGACGGCGGGCAGGAGCGGCATGCCCGTCACCGTGGCGTGCGGCAGTGGGGTGCCCGGCGCCGTGACCGCCACGTGCTCCGTCCAGCGCGCACCGAGGCGGTTCGCGATCCCGGGGCGGGCGTTGGCCTCGTGCACGATGATGGGCAGGCCCGCCTTGCGCGCGGCGCGATACGCGGGAGTCGACACGTAGCCGCCGAAGCCGATCACCGCATCGGCCCCCGAGACCTCGATGGCACGACTGGCAGCAGAGACCGCGGCCGCCCAGTTCTTGGGCAGGCGCAGCAGGTCCATGGACGGACGGCGCGGCAACGGGACCTTGGGGACCTCGTGCAACGTCAGCCCCGCGCGGGGCACCAGGTCTGCCTCGAGACCGACCGCCGTCCCCAGCGCCGCCACGTCATGCCCGCGCTCGCGCAGCGCATGCGCCGTAGCGAGCATCGGGTTGACGTGCCCGGCAGTGCCGCCACCGGCGACGAGGAAGGTAGCCACGTCGGCCCCTGGAGACGACCGCGATGGACCGCTTGATCACGCTGGGACGGGCGGCGAAAGCCTCCTGCGCTCCAGGCTCGTGGCGCGCGAACGCGAGCAGGACTCCGACGGCGACGAGCGACACGATGAGCGACGAACCTCCAGAAGACACCAAGGGCAACGGCACGCCCGTGACGGGCAAGAGGCCGATGACGACGGCGATGTTGATGAGAGCCTGGCCCACGAGCCATGCTCCGATGGCGCCCGAGGCGATCTGCACAAAGGGATCGCGGTGGCGGCGCACCAGACGGTTGATGGCGACCGCGATCATTCCGAACGCGACGAGCACCAGGCCCGTGCCGATGAGGCCAAACTCCTCGCCGATCACGGCGAAGATGAAGTCGTTGTCCGCGGCGGGCAGCCCCGCCCACTTCTCGCGGCTCATGCCTGGCCCGAGACCCCAGAGGCCTCCGGACGCCAACGCCCACAGTCCGTGGATGGCCTGCATACAGGTGCCCTGCGGGTCGCAGGTGGAGGGATCAAGCCACGTCTGGATGCGCACATTGCGAGTGGTGCCCTGGTTCAGCATGTAGAGCACCATGACCACACCCGCCGCACCGACGACGGCGAAGTATCTGAGCGGCACCCCCGCGACCCAGTAGGCGCCGGCCACGAGGAGGCAGATCACGATCGCGGTGCCGAGGTCTCCGCCCACCAACACCAGCCCGAGGACAATCACCGCGGCGATGCCACCGGGCACGATGATCCCCTTCAGCGTCGTCAGTTCCCGCCTAAAGGTGGAGAGCACCACGCCGAGGAACAACGCGAGGCCCAGGCTTCGCGAGCTCCGAAGGCTGGAAGGCTCATACCGCCGGGCAGGATGATCCAGTTCTTGTTTCCGCCCACGTCCTTACCGACGAAGGGCACGAGCGCGAGCATCAGGATCGACACCCCAAGGACAAACGGTGCGAGTTTCTTCCACCACGCCAGGGACAGGTGGGAGCCCACCACGAGCCCGATGAGTCCGATCACGAGAGCGATGGCCTGCGTCAAGAACAGTCGGTACGGCGAGGCGCCCGAATCGGCGCGCAGCGCGTAGTTCGACGTGGTCGACAGCACCAGCGCGAGCCCCACCAGCACCAGGATCGACGTGCCCGCGATGAGCAGGTAGTACGTGGTGACGGGCGAGCCTGACGGTTCAGCCGGGGTCGAGGAGCGTCGCGGGGCCGTGGCCGTCATGACGCCTCCTTCACTCCTTGAGCCTCCCCACCGCGCGAGCGAAGGCCTCTCCTCGGTCCGCATAGGCGCGGAACTGGTCGAACGATGCGCACGCCGGCGACAACAACACGGTGTCCCCAGCCTTCGCAGCCGCACGGGCCGCTGCGACGGCCCGTTCCATGACAGTCTCTCCCGGCTCGATACGGGTCACCGGGATATCGGGCGCGTGTCCCGCGAGTGGGGCGGCCAGCGGCGCCGGGTCCTCGCCGATCAGCACCACGTGGCGCAGACGCGCTCCGATGGTGCGCACCAGGTCATCGAACTCCTGACCCTTCGCCTGGCCACCCGCCACCCACACCACGGAGGCGTCCACACGGCCGCCAAACGCGGCGATGGTGGCGTGCGCGTTGGTCGCCTTCGAGTCGTCGACGTAGTCCACGGCGTCGACGCGAGCCACGAACGCCGTGCGATGCGCGTCAAGCGCGAAGGACGCGAGGCCACGACCCACGGCATCGGCCTCGACCCCGACGGCGCGGCACAGCGCCGCCGCTGCCAGGGCGTTGAGTGCCAGGTACGGAGGCACGTCCCCTGCCACAAGGTGAGCGAGGTCATCGACGTGGCCCAGGCTCGAGTGCCTCGCGCCGGCGGGCGTCATGGAACGCCCTGTCCACCAGCACACCCTCGACGATGCCCAGGCGGCTCACCGCGGGGCTTCCCAGAGTGATGCCCACCGCACGCGCGCCGTCGACCACATCGGCGTCGGCCACCATCGACTCCACCAGAGAGTCGTGGGCACCGTACACCGCGGCGACCTGAACGTGCCGGTAGACCCGTGCCTTGTCCGCGCGGTAGGCCTCCACGGAGCCGTGCCAATCGAGGTGATCCTCGTCGGCATTGAGGCAGACCGCGGCGTGCGGCGACACCGTGGTGGTGAAATGCAGTTGGAGAGACGCGATCTCGACCGCAACCAGATCGTGCTGCTCACGCGCGGCGCCGATCACGGGGATGCCCATGTTGCCGCACACCGCGACGTCGAGTCCGCCTGCCTCGGCGATGGCCCCCACCATCTGCGTGGTGGTGGTCTTACCGTTGGTGCCCGTGATGAGCACCCACGGGATGCCCTCTCGCCGCACGCGCCACGCGAACTCCATCTCGGAGACGATCTCCACACCCGCCTCGGCCACCGCGGCGAGCCACGGGTGGTGCGGGGCAAACCCCGGCGAGGACATACAAAGGTCGAAGCCCGCGAGCGAGAGGCCGTCGAGCGAGGAGGCGTCCGCATCGGCAGCCTGGGGGTCCACGACGGTCGCCGTCGCGCCTTCGGCCACCGCGGCCTCGCGTGCCGACCTGCCCGCGACGCCGAGGCCGAGGATCAGGACCGCTAAGCCCTCGAGCCGACCACTCATGCGCCGGACGGGAGCGAGGCGACCCACTCCGTATAGAACACGCCGCCACCGACCGCGGCACACAGGCCGGCGATGATCCAGAAACGGATCACGATGGTGACCTCACCCCAGCCCATGAGGCTCGAAGTGATGATGCAGGGGCGCCATCTTGAAGACGCGTTTACCCCCGAGATCTTGAACCAACCGATCTGGATGACGGACGAGGCGACGATCACGACGAACAGGCCGCCGATGATCACGCCCAGCAGGCTCCGTGCGCGACATGATCGTGATGCCCGCGATCGCGCCGCCGAGCGCGAGCGAGCCCGTGTCGCCCATGAAGATCTTCGCGGGCGACGCGTTCCACCACAGGAACCCGAAGCATGCGCCCGCGATCGCCGCGGCGAGGATCGCGAGGTCGCGCGGATCGCGCACCTCGTAGCACTGCGAGGCACCCGACGTGAAGCCGCACCACTGGTTGTACTGCCAGATGCAGATCAGCGTGTACGCGCCGAAGAAGACCAGCGAGGCACCCGTGGCGAGACCATCGAGGCCGTCCGTGAGGTTCACCGCGTTGGACCACGCGGTGATGAGGAAGTTCGACCAGATGATGAACAGGATCAGGCCCACGGCGGGGCCCCAGTAAGCGAGGTCGAGCACCGTGTCGCGCAGGAACGAGATAGACGTCGAGGCGGGCGTCTCGCCGTGCGCATTCGGGAACTGCAGCACCAGCACCGCGAACGCGATGCCCACGACCGCCTGGCCGAGAATCTTGTACCTGGCCCTCAGGCCGAGCGATCTCTCCTGGCGGATCTTGATGTAGTCATCGAGGAAGCCGACGAAGCCAAGGCCCACGATGAGGAAGACCACCAGCATCGACGAGGCGTACGGCGTGCGGCCCGTGAGCAGGTTGCCGCCCAGCCAGCCCAGCACCAACGCGAGGATGATGACGACGCCACCCATCGTGGGGGTGCCACGCTTGACGAGGTGCGAAGCCGGGCCATCCTGACGGATGAACTGACCGTACTGGTGGCGGGTGAGGTAGCGGATGAACAGCGGTGTGCCCAGCAGCGCGATGACTAGGGAAATACCTCCCGCGAACACCACGGCCTTCATGCAGTCTCTCCCAGCAGGTCGTCGGCAAGCTTCCACAGCCCGGAGCCGTGGGACGCCTTGATGAGCACGGTGTCGCCGCGCGTGAGGCGCCCGTCAAGGAACGCGCGGGCCTCGTCAATGGTAGCGACGAAGGCGGCCTCGTCGCCCCACGAGCCCTCGCGGACGGCGGAGACGTACGCGGCTCGCGCCCCGGCGCCGACCACCAGCAGGTGGTCGATCCTAAGACGCACGGCGTCAAGCCCCACCTCCTCGTGGGCGGCGAGCGCGGCCTCGCCCATCTCCAGCATCTCGCCGATCACGGCGAACGAGCGGCCCTCGACCGCCACGTCCTTGAGAGCGCGCAGCGCGGCGCGCATCGATTCGGGCGACGCGTTGTACGAGTCATCGAGGATCCACACGCCGTCGGCTCGCTCTGTCAGCGCCATGCGGTGCGCGCTCACGGGCCCTGCGGCGGCCACGGCGGCCGCGGCCTGCGACGGGCCGATGCCGCACTCGAGCGCCGTCGCGATCGCGGCGAGCGCGTTGGTGACGTGGTGTTCACCCACCAGCGTGAGCGTGACGCGTTCGCCCGCCTCGCCGTCGGTGACGGGGACGAAGGACGCGCGGCCGCGATCGTTGGCGACGGCGCTGGCCGCGACGTCGACGTCGTGCCTATCCCCCACGCCGAACAGGCTCAGGCGCCTTCCGTCCTCGGCGAGGATGGCGCGGCGGGCCATGGCGGCGACGCGCGGGTCGTCGGTGTTGAGCACCGCCACACCGCCGGGCACGAGGCCATCGATGAGGGACGCCTTTTCCTCGGCGAGAGCATCCGAGGAGCCGTAGCCGCCCAGGTGAGCCGACCCGACGGTCAGGACCACCGCCACGTCGAGCGGTGCGATCCCGGTGAGGTACGCAAGGTCGCCGGGCGCGGACGCACCCATCTCAAGCACCAGGTGACGCGTCGACGCATCGGCCCTCAGCACCGTCAACGGTAGGCCGATCTCGTTGTTGAAGGCGCCCACGGGAGCCACCACGTCCGGCAGGACCTGCGCCAGCAGATCCTTCGTGGTGGTCTTGCCGTTCGAGCCAGTGATGCCGATGACGGTGAGCTCACCCTCGGTGCGCAGCAATGCCAGGTACGCGCGAGCGAGCCGCCCCAGCGCGGCCACCACATCGTCCACGAGCACGTGGGGACCGGCGACCGGCTGGCTCACGAGCGCCAGCGCGGCACCGGCCTCGAAGGCTTGCGGGACGTAGTCGTGGCCGTCGACGTGCTCCCCGATGAAGGCCAGGTAGAGCGCTCCCGGCTGGACGGCGCGCGAGTCCTTCTCGACGGACGTGACCTGCGCGTGCACGTCGGCGGCGAGGTCGCCGCCGACGGCGTTGGCGATCCATTGGGCGGTCAGAGTTCTCATGCGTTCTCCCCCGCGGCGCGCTCGGCGACGATGCGCGCGTGCGCCTGCAGATACGCGTCACGGTCGTTGTACCGGTGGAACACGCCCGCGATCTCCTGCGTGGGCTCGTGGCCCTTGCCGGTGACGATCACGGTGTCGTCCGGGCGCGCCAGACGCAGCGCAGTCTCGACCGCAAACACGCGGGGCTCCACCTCGTGGACGTCTGCCAGATCCGGTCGCACCTTCTGGATGCCCTCGCGGATCATGGCGCGCACCGCCGCAGGCTCCTCCGAGCGCGGGTTCTCGTCGGTGAGGACGATGACGTCGGCGAGGTTCGCGGCGATCTCCCCCATCACGGGGCGCTTGCCCTGATCGCGGTCACCGTCCGAGCCGAAGATCAAGATGAGGCGACCGGGAGTGATGGGCCGCACGCCCTCGAGCGCGAGCGTGAGCGCATCGGGGGTGTGGGCGTAATCCACGATCGCCAGCGGGTCCGCCTCGGAGCGTTCGATGACGCGCTCCATGCGGCCGGGCACGCCGTGCGCCGTGGCGACTCCCTCGATGGCCTGCTTAAGCGTGAGGCCAGCGGCGTGCGCCGTGACGATCGCTACTACGGCGTTGGAGACGTTGACGAGCCCAGGAAGCGGCGACGTGGCGCGGTGCGCGGCACCGTCGGGGCCCGCAAAGGTAAAGGTGGAGCCCACGCCGTCGAGGCCGATCTCGGCCTCCGTCACGGTCCAGTCGGCCTCGTGGGGGTCGTCTGCGTGCGTGGACACGGTCCAGGCGGGGATCTCGACGCGCGAGGCGAGCAGGCGGCCCCACTGGTCGTCGACGTTGATGACGCCGAACCGGGCCCGGCCGGGCTCGAACAGCCGTGCCTTCGCGTCGAGGTAGGCCTCCATGGTGCCGTGGAAGTCGAGGTGGTCCCACTGCAGGTTGGTGAAGACGGCGACGGCGAAGTCGACACCCGAGATCCGGTCCAGCGATGCGGCGTGGGAGGCGACCTCGGTCACGGCTGCCGTCACGCGCTGTTCGAGCATGCGGGCGAGCAACCCGTGCAGCACGGGCGACTCGACGGTGGTGCGCGGCGACTCGATGGTGTCGGCGCCAAGGCGCAGTTCGACGGTGCCCATGATGCCCGTGTGGGCGTGCACGCTGGCCAGCGCGTTCTCGATGAAGTAACTCGTGGTGGTCTTGCCGTTGGTGCCGGTCACGCCGACAAACACCAGGTCGCGGCTGGGGTCACCGTAGATCTCCGCGGCCGCCTCACCCATGGCGGCGCGCGGCTCCTCGACGACGAGGATCGGCACCGTCAGGCCAGCCTCGCGGGCCATGGCCTCACCCTCGCCATCGGTGAGGAGGGCCGATGCCCCGGCTGCCACGGCATCGGCCGCGAACCGGGCGCCGTGGACCGTGAAGCCCGCGAAGGCGCCGAACAGGTCGCCTGCGCGCACGTCGCGCGAGTCGACCGTCGCACCCGTCAGGGTGAGGTCAACGTCGGGGGTCGGAGCGCCGATGCGTGCCGCGACGGCCGCCAGCGTGGCGGTCCGAGCGTGGTCGGGCCGAAGTTCCATATGGGTCACGGGTCACTCCCAGGTGGTCGGGTACAGGCTCCTCGGCCTCTCCCGACGGCGCGACGCGGAGCGTCTGCAGTGCGAACGCGGTGACGTCCGAGAACACGGGCGCCGCCACCACACCGCCATAGATGCTCGTCTGCGGGTCGAAGAGGCTGACGGACACCACGACGGCCGGGTCATCGGCCGGGGCGACGCCCACGAAGGACGCGACGATCGAGCCGAGCTTGCCGTCCGAGCCGACGGCCTGCGCTGTGCCCGTCTTACCCGCTACACGATACCCGTCCACCTGTGCCAGGGTTCCCGTGCCACCCTCGGTGACGTCCTCCAGCATCAGCATGACCTGGTCGGCGGTGTCCTCCGAGACCACGCGGACGGGCTCGGAGGCCTCCGCGTCGGTGATAGTGCCGTCCTCGTTGCGATAGCCCTTGATGAGCGTGGGCGACAGCCGCTCGCCACCGTTGGCGAGAGTCTGGTACACCTGCGTCGTCTGCAGCGCCGTCACGGCGACGCCCTGGCCGTAGAGGACCGCGTACTTGGTGCGGCCGTCCCAGTCGTCCCAGTTCGCCAGCAGACCCGCCGACTCGACGGGCATCCCGACGCCGGTGGCCGTGCCGAAGCCAAACTTCGTGAGGTACTCGTAGCGCTGTTCCTCGGTGAGCTTTTCACCGATCATCACGGTGCCCGTGTTGGAGGACTCCGTCAGGATGCCTGCCGCGGTGAACTTCTCCAGGCCGTGTTCGTGGGAGTCCTTGAACTCCTGGCCATTGGAGGTCGTGTACTTGTACGGCACCTCGAACCGGCTGGTGGGCGTGATCACACCCTCCTCGATCGCGGCGGCCATGGTGATGGCCTTCGCCGTCGAGCCGGGCTCGAAGACGTCCTCGATGGCGCGCGACGTTCGGCTCGAGCCGTCCGTCGCCCCGGGGTCGTTGGGGTCGACGGTGCCGGAGTCCGCCATCGCCAGAATCTCGCCCGTGGTGGGGTCCTGGACGGTGATGAAGCCGTGCGTGGCACCGGTCTCGTCGAGGGCCTCCTCGAGGCGGTTCTGTGCGTAGTACTGGATGTCGCGATCGATGGTGAGGACCACGTCCTGGCCGGGCTCCGCCGGCGTCTCATCGAACTCGCCGGTGGGGATCGCCGTGCCGTTGCCGCCACGCTCATAGGTGTACGAGCCATCGGTGCCCAGCAGGGTCTCTTCCTGGGACTTCTCGATGCCCGCGAGGCCCCAGTTGACGCCCTGCTTGTCGTCGACACCGCCCACGAAGCCCACGATGTTGCCGGCGAGGTCTCCGTTGGGATAGACCCGCTCGGAGACGGCCTCGGCCTCGATACCCGTGATCTTCTCGTCGTTGATGAGGTCCCACGTCTCGGGCGTGACGTACTTCGCAAGGTAGACGAAGGTGTCGTCTCCCACTAGGCTGGCCGCGAGGCTCGTCCTCGTCCATGTCCAGGATGGGCGCGAGGATCTCGGCGGCGTCGAGCGCCCCTCGGCGACCGTCTCGCCGTTCTCGACGCGCTTGAAGTCTGCGATCTTGGTCTGGTTCACGAACACGTGATACCGGCTCACCGACGTGGCAAGCACCTCACCGTTGCGATCGACGATGTCGGCGCGCTCGGTGGTCACCGTGGTGGTCGCGAGCCTGCTTTGGAGCGCCTGCGTGGCCAGGTCGTCGGGGTCGACCACCTGGATCATCACCAGCCGGCCGGCGAACAGGGTCAGGATGCCCAGGGCGCCGAGCGTGATGACCTGCTGACGCATCTGCGGGCGGCCGATGCGCATACCCCGCGCCCGTGCCGCGCGGCCCTTGCCGGGTCGCGGGCCACCAGCCGCGCCAGGAACCCGGCGTGCGCCCTGAGGCGCGCTGCGCGGCGAGGTGGGCCGGGCGTTGCGACGCTCGTCCATCATTCCCCCTGCTCCAGCACCGCCCCGTCGGCGATGGACACTGAGCCGAGGGTAGACGCGGGCTCCATCCCGAGGTCGGAGGCGCGCTGCGCGAGATAAGTGGGCGAGTCGTTGCGCTCCAACTGGTCCGTCAGGGTCGCCGACTGCTGGTGCAGCGACGCGATCTCGATCTTGAGGTCGCGCCGCTCGTACGCACCCTTCGTCATCTGGGTGTTGATCAGAAGGACGGCGAGCAGCGAGGTGAGCACGATCGCGATACACGTCCACGCGAACGGAGCAATCGAGCGCGCCTGCTCGGGCGCCGCAACGGCGTGCAGGTGGCGCCGCGGCTCCGGGGCCGGGCTCGAGGCGTTTGCGCGACGGGCGGTCGCTCCCACAGCGACGGGACGGTGCTGGCGGACGGGAGCGGCGCTCATGCGGGCCTCCTCAGGCGCGACGGCGGGGTGACGCGGATCCGTTCCACGGCCCGCAAGCGGACCGGCTTGGAACGGGGGTTGACCTCGGCCTCTTCGGCCGAGGCCTTCTCTGCGCCGCGAGTGAGCGCGCGCAGATACGGCTGGTGCTCCTCGGGAACTACGGGCAGTCCAGGAGGCGCCGACGACGTGGTGCCCGCGGCGAAGGCTGCCTTGACGAGCTTGTCCTCGAGCGAGTGATACGACTCCACGACCACGCGTCCGCCGACCCGTACGCCCTCGATCGCGGCAGGCAGGGCGTCCTCGAGGACCTCGAGCCTCGCGGTTCACCGCGATGCGCAGAGCCTGGAAGGTCCGCTTGGCGGGGTTCGAGCCGGGCGTCCTGCTGGCGGCGGGGATACACGCGCGCACCAGGTCGACGAGGCTCTGCCGAGCGTGTCAACGGCGCGGTCTCTCGCCTCTTCACGATCGACTCCGCGATCCGCGAGGCGAACCTCTCCTCGCCGTACACCCTGAGGATCCGCGCCAGTTCGCGCTGGTCGGCATCGCGCAACAAGTCGGCGGCGGTGACCGGGTCCTCGGGGTTCATCCGCATGTCCAGCGGCGCGTCCTGCGCATAGGAGAAGCCGCGGTCGGCCTCGTCGATCTGCAGCGAGCTCACGCCGAGATCGAGCAGCACTCCGTCGGCCAGGTCGGCGCCAGCCGCCGCCACGGCGCCGGCGATGTCGTCGTACTCGGCGTGGTGAGCGATGAACCGGTCGCCGAAGCGGGCGAGGCGAGCGGAGGCCAAGGCGATGGCCTGGGGGTCGCGGTCGATCCCCACCACGGTGGCGAGCTGGCACCGCTCGAGGATCGCCTCCGTGTGACCGCCCATGCCGAGGGTGCCGTCCACCACCAGGGCGCCCTCGTGGTTGAGCGCGGGAGCAAGCAGGTCGACGCAACGGTCGAGCATCACCGGCTGGTGACGCGAGGCCGCATCCGTCATGTCCTGCTCCCTTCTGCTGTCCTGCGTTCGCTTTGCCCCTGCGTCCCGGTCTCCCTCCGGCTCTCTGGCGGGGGAAGTCCGTCAGAGCCGCACGGGAGGAGGCCGCGAGGCAGGGGCACATCACATGGCGTCGAAGACCTCCGCGGCCGTGGCCGCGTAGTCGTCCTCGCCGCGTTCGAGGTAGTCCTCCCACGCCTGGGCGTCCCAGATCTCCACCCGGGAGCCCATACCGACCACGGCCACATCCCGTTCGAGCCCCGCGTACTTGCGCAGCGGCGCGCTGATGAGGATGCGCCCCTGCTTGTCCGGGATGTCGTCCGAGGCATGGCCGAGGAAGTTGCGCAGGTAGTCGCGGGCGTTCTTGTTCTCCAGGGGCGCGCGGCGCAGTCGGTCGTGGATGACCGCGAACTCGTCCAGGGGGAACAGGAACACGCAGCGGTCCAGCCCGCGCGTGGCCACAAGGCCCGATGCCAACCTGCCGCGGAACTTCGCGGGAAGGATCAGCCGGCCCTTGTCGTCGAGTCGGGGCGTGAACGTACCCAGGAAGACCCCTGTGGGGCCAAGACCGTGCGTCAGTACATCCGACACTCGATCACCTCCCGTGCGCCACGACCCGCCCGATGCCCCCACTTTACTCCACTTCCCACCACCAAGCGAGGCTTTCGAGCGAGTTTCTGCCAAGTTGATCCCTAAAGTTCCAGGTAACTTGCCGTTCATTCAAGTGGAGGGATTTCACGGTACCGTGACCGCATCGGCCCACTGAGGCCTGTTCCGTCGGACGCCGATCGCCTAGGCTCGGCTCCTAAGCGCGAAGGAGCACCCATGACGCATTCCCTGCCGTCTCCCGATGACCTGGCCGAGGTGGCGGAGGTCACCGCCGCCATCCGCGAGTCGATCGGCTCGGTCCTGTCCGGTCTCGACTCGGCCATCACGGCAACGCTGGCGACGGTGCTCGCCGGCGGGCACCTGCTCATGGAGGACGTCCCCGGCGTCGGCAAGACCACGCTGGCGCGGGCGTTCGCGGCGTCCGTGGACTGCTCCGTTGGCCGCATCCAGTTCACGCCCGACCTCATGCCCGCCGACGTCACCGGCGTCAGCATCTTCCGCTCGGACGATCACCGGTTCGAGTTCCGGCCGGGGCCGATCTTCGCTCAGGTCGTCATCGCCGACGAGATCAACCGCGCCTCCCCCAAGACCCAGTCCGCGTTGCTGGAGGCGATGCAGGAGCGCGCCGTCACCGTGGACGGCGTGACGCGACCGCTGCCCGAGCCGTTCCTTGTTGTTGCCACCCAGAACCCCATCGACATGGAGGGCACCTATCCCCTGCCCGAGGCCCAGCGCGACCGCTTCATGGCGCAGGTCTCCGTGGGATACCCGCAGCCGCGCGACGAGATGGCGATGCTCGACAGCCACGACGGCGTCGATCCTCTCGAGGCCGTCCGCGCCGTCACGGACACCGCGACGCTTGCCAGACTCATCGACACAGCCCGGCGGATCTACGCGGCTCCCGCGGTGAAGCAGCACATCGTCGACCTCGTCACCCAGACGCGCTCCGACTCGTCGCTGCGCCTGGGCGCCTCGCCCCGCGCCTCCCTGCGCCTGCTCGCCGCGGCGAAGGCTCGTGCCGCCATGGCGGGCAGGAACCACGTGCTTCCCGACGACGTCAAGGCGCTGGCAGGCGCCGTCTTGTCGCATCGGCTGGTGCCCTCCACCGAGGCGCGCCTCGCCGGTCGCTCCACCCAGGACGTCGTCCGTACCATCGTCGAGCGCACCGCGGTCCCCACCGAGGCGCGCGACGCCGCACCGCGGATGGCGACCGCGGGGGCATCGGCCGCCGGCGCCTAACGCATGGAGGCGAGCGGGGGCGCCACGGCGCGCATGAGCCTGACGGCTCGTGGCGTGGGAGTACTGGCGTGCGGAATCGTCATCGGCGCCTTAGGCGTCGGCCTGTCCGCACCGGTCATGGTCTACGTGGGCGTCGCGATGACTTGCGCCGTGGTGCTGGCCTGGGTCTGGATGACCCTCGCACTGGGCAACTTTCTGCGACGATTCCCGTACGCGGAACGCACCATCCAGCCGCGTCCGCTCACGGTGGGCGCTCCCGGCACCGTGCGCGTGTCCATCCGCGCCAGGCATAGCCGCCACGGGCACGCCCGCGGACTCCTCGCCCGCCTTCAGGTGCGTGAGCAGGCCGCCAACGAACTCACGGGCGGGGCGACCACCCGCGCCGCCGTCACCCGCACCGCCGACGAGTTGAGCCTGGAATACGCGCTGACGCCCGTGCAACGCGGTCGCTGGGACGTGGGCCCTGCCCTGCTCCACACCTCGGACCCCTTCGGCATGCTGCTTTCCGACACGTCGTTTGGCTCCGCCGAGAAGGTCTCCGTGTGGCCACGCGTGCACGACCTCACGGGCACCGCGGGCGCCATGATGGGCCAGGCGGATCGGGTGGTGCTGGGCGCCAGGACGCCCTCCGCGGACGATGCCGCCCTGCGCGAGTACCGCGAGGGCGACGACCTGCGGCGGGTGCACTGGGCGAGTTCCGCACGCCGCGGGACCATGCTGGTGCGTTCGGACGAGCACGCGGGGCGGCGGCCCGCGACCGTGATCCTCGACCTCCCGCTCGGGCGCCAGGCGCTCGAGTGGTCGATCTCCGCCGCCGCATCGATCGCGGTCTCCGTGCTCGACACGGGCCACCCGGTGCGTCTGCTCGACGGCGCCGACCCTGCGGTCGCCTCACACCTCGGCCAGCGCGGCGGAGACATCGCGCGCGCCGAACTGCTGGACCTGACCGTGGACCTCGCCTCGCCCGTCACGCGCGCCGCGGGCGATGCCCACCTGCGCCGCAGCGCCGCGGCCGCCGCCGAGGGCGCGCTCGAGGGTGAGGTCACCGTGGCCATCATCGATCCCGCCACCGACGACGTGCTCGAGGCGCTCGCGCCCATCGGCGCCACGGGCCGCGCGTGGGCGATCGTCCGCGCCGACGACCGCACGGCCGACGAGGCAGCCGCCACCGCGGCACGGCTCAGCCGCGCGGGTTGGCGCGCCACGGTGGTCCGCGCCGGGGACGACATCCCCGCCGTGTGGGACACCCTTCTCGCCATGCAGGACGTCGCGTGAGCCGCCAGGCTGGGCCCACGCCGTGGGCGGTGACGCCCATCGTCGCCGTCGCCACCTATGCCGGCGTCTTTGCGCTCGAGCCGATGGTGGTCACCGGATCGTGGCTGTGGACGCTCGCCGCCGTGCTCGCAGGCGTGTGCGCCGTCGTCGTCGCGGCGCGGCTGCTCAGCCGTTCACGTTTTCTGCCCACCGTCGTGGGTCTCGTCGCCGCGCTCCTGGGCATGGTCGCGCTGTTCTCTCGCGACGCGTCGGGCGCGCGCCACCTGCTGCCGACGCCGCGAGCGCTTGCGGACCTCGGCTCCACCCTGCGCGCGGGTGTCGACTACGCGGCCACCACCGTGGCGCCCGCGGAGGTGACTGAGGCGCTGCTGAGCATCATCTGCGCGTGCCTGCTGCTGATGTTCCTGGTCACCGAACACATCGCCGCCTCGTGGCGTGCCGCCGCGAGCGCCGGACTGGTGCTGATGCTGCCTTGGCTACCCGCCGCGATCTTCCAGCAGCGCGTGCCCATCGTTTGGCTCTTCGTCGCGCTCGGCGCATGGCTCCTGTCCCTCGCGGTGAGCCGCCGCGGCGAGCCTTCTGCTCCGCCGAGGCTCCACGATGGGTGCGGTGGCGGCGACCACCGCAACTCTCGGCCTTGCCCTCCTCGTGGTCCCCAGCGCCCTCGGCGGCAATGGCTGGGGAATGATTCCCCGGTTCAACGCGCCGTCCTCCCTCGACTCGACCACCAGGCTGAACCTCGACCTCGACCTGCGCACCTCGCTGACGACAAACTCGACGGCGCCGGCCATCGTCTACTCGGCCGACGGCGCGCGGCCCGAGGTGTTCCGCCTCTATGCGCTCGGCGAGTTCGACGGTGTGAGCCTGGGCGCGTGCCGAGACCGACGTGGATGCGCTCGAGCCGACCGACGGGGTGCTCTGGCCCGTGGATTCGGGCGAGCCGTCAAGCACCTCGGCGACGTACACCATCGAGACCGTCGGCCTGGCGGAGACGAATCTCCCGGTGCCCGCCGCACCGCGCACGGTGGAGGCCGAGGGCGCGTGGTCCTACGACCCCTCCGTCGATGAGGTGGTCGGCGACGACGAATCGACCCTCGGACTCACCTACACCGTGACGGCTGACACCGGGTACCTGACGGCGGAACGGCTCGCCGCCTCCCCGCGGAGGCCGGCAGCGAGGCCGATGCCGCCGTGGGCGCCCAGTACCTGGAGATTCCGCCTGCGATGGACGCGGCTCGCGTTGCCGATCTCGCGACGAGCCTGACCACGGAGGCGACCACCCGGTTCGGTCAGGCGGTCCTGATCCAGGACTACCTGCGCGATCCGTCAGAGTTTGACTACGACACCTCCGTCAGCCCCACCAGCGGAGATGCGGTCAGTGCGTTCCTCGACTCGCGCGCGGGGTACTGCGTGCAGTTCGCGACCACGATGGTCATGATGTCGCGCACCCTCGGCATTCCGGCTCGCCTCGCTGTGGGCTTCCTGCCCGGAAATGCGGGAGACGGCGACACCTACATCGTGCAAGGCGGCGACGCGCACGCCTGGCCGGAGTTGTGGTTCCCCGAGGTGGGCTGGGTGCGGTTCGAGCCGACGCCGTCGGTCCAGACGGGATCCGCCCCTCGCTACGCGGGAAACGGCACCAATGTGACTCCCGCGATCCCAGAAAGCCAGGCCCAGTTCCCCACCGCCGCACCGCAGCAACCGGAGCGCCCCGACACGGGCGACGCTCCCGAAACTGCAGGTGCGGGAGACGTCGCGGGCGGCAGCGCCTGGTGGTGGTGGGTCGCGGTCGGCGTCGCCTTGGTCGTGATCGCCGCGGTGATCCTCGCGGTGTGGCGCAAGCGCCGGAGCTCCGACACTGCCACGCTCGCCCCTGCAGAGGCGGCGTGGCTCGGGCTGCGTGAGGCGCTGCCCCTCGAGGCGCGCTGGCCCGACTCGCTCACCCCGCACGAGGCAACCTCGTCCGTGGAGCGAGCGCTCACGGAACTCGGGACGCCGCTGGGACGCGACGGGACGACAGACCTGAGGGCGCTAGGCGACGCGGTCGCCGATCACCGGTATGCGCCTCAAGGGTGCACCACAGCGCCGACGACGCTCGACGCCTGGTCGCGATCGGTGGCCGAGGCGGCCAGCCGAGTCAGCGAGCGACGCTGAGAGTTACAGGTCGCCGCTCTCGCGACGACGGTCGAAGCGCTCTTCGAAGGTCTGCATGAAGTCCTTGCGCTGCTTCGGGGCCTGCGGGCCCGACGCGGGCTTGGCAGCCGGGGAGGCGCCCTTCTTGTCCTGCTTCGGGGTCAGCAGGGCCCACATGGCCACTCCGGCCATGATGAGGAAGCCGAAGACACCAAGAACCGGGAGTTGAGTGGCCACGCCCAGCACGACCACACCGAGACCGATGACCACGCCGGCGGCGCCGGCAACGATCCGTGCGGGGGTCTTGGGGCCCCGATTCATGGCGCGGTGCAGGGAGGCGTCCTGCCCGAGATCGTGCTCGAGCCTGGTCCAGCACGCGCTGCTCGTACTCCGACAGCGGCATCATGCCCTCCTTACGTGCGGGTGCGCAGTAGACACCTAGTCTAGTCAGCACCGCCCGCTTGCACCACTACACGAAACGAGGACGCCTGTGGCACGCCGATCCACTCCCCTGACGGGATCGCGGCGGGAGTACCTCGCGGCGTCGATATGCCTATCGCTACCGGTGCTGTGCGGCTCACGGACGAGCCTGATGGTTCAACGACTGTGTGGGTGCGTGGTGTTCCCAGTTCCTCGATGAGAGTCGACCCAGCGGTCCTTGACTTCGAGTACATGCGCCACTTCTCGGCGGCCGTCGACGCGTGGAACCCACCCGAGCGCATGCTCGCACTGCACGTCGGAGCGGGGGTGTGCACCATGGCTCGCCATCTGGTGCACCGCTACCCCTCCTCGCGTCACATCGCCGTCGACATCGACGCCACCCTGCCCGAGCTCGCGCGCCAGTGGTGGGATCTCCCCCGCGCTCCACAGTTGCGCATTCGCGCCCAGGACGGACTCGATGCTGTCGCGCAGCGCCACGACGACAGCCTCGACCTGGTGCTCAGGGACGCATTCTCCGAGGCTCTCACTCCCTCCTCGCTCGCAGATGCGACGTGGTGGAGTCATGCCCGGCGAGTGACGCGCGGCGGCGGACTGGTCGTGGCCAATGTGGGAACCGTCCCTGGCACCACGACCCATCTCGCCGACGCGGCGGCCGCACGTGGCGCGTTTGACTCCGTGGTCGCGGTGGGCGAGCACGCCGTCATGAAGGGTCGGCGGCGCGGGAATGTGGTGTTGGTCGCGGGCGCCGTCGACGTGGACGCCCTCCGCCGCTACGCCGCGTCGGCGCCCTTGCCCACCGGGGTCGACCCGCACTGGGGAGCGTGACCCGGCCGCCACATCGGCCACCGGGGCAAAGAAGGGCCGCCGTCCCCCAGAAGGAGGACGACGGCCCGATCCGATCATGCGATCGGAGAAGCCTTAGAGGGGGCGGACCTGAGCGGCCTGCGGACCCTTGGGGCCATCGGTCACCTCGAACTCGACGCGCTGCGCCTCTTCGAGCGACTTGTAGCCGTCCGACTCGATTGCCGAGTAGTGCACGAAGACGTCGGCGCCGCCGCCGTCCTGAGCGATGAAGCCGTAGCCCTTCTCAGCGTTGAACCACTTCACAGAACCCTGTGCCATGCATCTTTCCTTGTCTATCACTGCCCGCAGACGGGAGCCGAGGACGACCTGCCCCCGGCTGTCGCCGCAATGGCTTGCTCCGGACTAGGAAAGGCCGGTTCTTGCGCACTACGTTCTTGCAACCACTACCAGCATGCCATGAATTACCCGTGAGGGGGAGTGTCTCCTCGCTGTTGCTGCAGGAAACGCTCGAATTCGGCACCAAGTTCGTCGGCCGAGGGCAGCGGGCCCTGCAGATCCAGGCCCTCCTCACGGGACTCCATGTAGGCGTCGTATTGGCGTTCCAGGCCCGTCACGAGTGCCTGCACCTCTTCCGACTCGGCCGCCTGACGAGCGATCTCCTCGCTCGCGCGCTCCGCCTCAGCGTCGAGCCCCGACGTGTCGATCAACAGTCCCGAGATGTCCTCGATGCTCTGGATCGCGCGCTCGGCGGCCTGCGGGTAGGAGGCTCTGCGCAAGGTAGTGAGGCACGTGCACGGCGATGTTGATCGCAGGCAGGTCCCACTGACTAAAGCGGTACTCCATGAGGTTTTGCGCACTGGCGGGCACCGTTACGGTGCCAAAGAACGCCTGCGCGTCGGGCAGCAGGTCCTGCGGGGTGCCATGGACCGTCGCCGTCAGGGGCCGAGTGTGTGGCGCCGCCATCGGGATGCCGTACGCGCCGAGGGTGAGACCCACGCCGGTGCGCGTGACGATCTCCTTGACGGTACGAATGTACTGCTCCCAGCGGATGTCTGGTTCGAAACCGTGGAGGAGCAGGAAGGGCGTCGATTCCTTGTCGTGCACCAGGTCAAGGTGCAGGTGAGGCTCGTCGTAGTCGGTCCACTCGTTGACGGAGAACGTCATCTCCGGGCGCCGCGAGCGGTAGTCAAGAAGTTGGTCGATGTCGAAGGTGGCGACACGCTGCGCGTCGCCGGCGTCCAGAATCTGCTGCGCCACAAGCGCGCCGGCCTTGCCCGCGTCGATAAAACCGCGCAGGGAGTGCACCAGGACGGCGCCTTCCTGCGGCGCGACTGCGGCCCACGCCTGAACGCCCTCGGCGTCCCAGGCGATCAGAGGAGAAGTCATAGTCCTGTCATTGTCCCACTACCACGCATCGGCCGATGCGCTCCGGGCGTCAACGGGCGCAGAGCCCGCCGTATTCCCTCGGCTCAGGCAGTAGCGCAACGGTCGCGCTATGGGGATAATGGACGACTGCCTCGGCATACCCGGCGCGAGGCGATGAAGGGCAGGCGCATGCAGGACGACAGCACCCGGACCGCTCTCAAGGAGGGCCTGGATGCCGAGCAGAAGGTCGTGGACGGGCTGTACGCACGTCTCGACGAACTGCGGGGGAAACCGAGCAGAGGCTCGCTCACGTGCGCCGTGATGGCCCCTCCGGGTCGCCACAGAACCGCTCGGAGCGCGACGCGTTTGCCACGCTGTACGAGGACCGCATCGCGCAACTCGACGCCGTCGAGGACCGGCTGTGTTTCGGCCGCCTCGACATGCGCGACGGCGACCGCCTGTACGTGGGACGCATCGGCTTGTCCGATGCCGAGCACGCTCCCCTGCTGACCGACTGGCGCGCCCCCGCGGCTCGCGCCTTCTACTCCGCGACCGCCGCCGATCCCGGCGGCGTCATGAGCCGTCGTCACCTCACCACGCGCGGACGCACCGTCGCGGCGATCGAGGACGACGTCCTCGACGTGGAGGCGCTCCGCGAGGCGGGCCTCGACGGCTCGCTCGCCGGCGAAGGCGCCCTGCTCGCCGCGCTCGACGCGCGCCGCACGGGGCGCATGGGCGACATCGTCGCCACCATTCAGGCCGAGCAGGATGCGGTGATCCGCGCGGAACTCGACGGCGCGCTGGTGGTTCAGGGCGGCCCCGGCACCGGCAAGACCGCCGTCGCGCTACACCGCGCCGCCTTCCTGCTGTACCACCACCGCGAGCGACTCGAGCGACGCGGTGTCCTGCTCATCGGCCCCTCGGGCCAGTTCCTGCGCTACATCGACCATGTGCTCCCGTCGCTGGGTGAGACGGGCGCCGTCTCCACGACGCTGGGTGGCCTGGTGCGCGGCGTCGACACGTCCACGGTCGAGGCCGATGCGGTCGCCGCCATCAAGGGACGCACCGAGATGGCCGACGTGATCGCGTCAGCGGTCCGCGAGCGCCAGCGCCTTCCCCGGCGCGACCAGGAGGTGCGCATCGACGGCCGCACGGTCGTGATTCGGCGTGCCGATATCCGGGACGCTCAGGCGCGCGCGCGGCGCGACGGACGGCCCCACAATGAGGCGCGGGCAGGCTTCGCCAAGGACATGATCAGTCGCCTCACGACGCAGGCTCCTTGAGCAGGCTCGAGACGCACCTCGATGCGGACGACAGGGTCGAGCTCGAGCGCGACGTGCGCGACTCGAAGACCATCCGCATTGCGCTCAACCTCTGTTGGCTCCCGGTCACGCCCGTGCAGGCTGCTGAGGGACCTTTTCTCCAAGGCGCACCTGCTCGATCACGCGGCGCGCGGATTCTCCCGCGCCGACAGGGACCTGCTGTTGCGCCCCACCACCGCGCCCTTCACGGAGGCGGACGTTCCACTGCTCGATGAGGCCGCGGAGGCTCCTGGGAGACATGCCAGGCGGCGCACCGCGTGCAGCCCAGGAGGCCACCGAGGAAGAACTCGACTACGCCCGCGAGGTGCTCGAGACGTTTGGCGGAGACGGCATGGTGTCCGCCGAGGACCTCGCCGCCCGCATGCGGGGAGGCACGTCTCGCATGTCCGTCGCCGAACGGGCGGCCGCGGACCGGCGCTGGACCTACGGTCACGTGGTGGTCGACGAGGCACAGGAGTTGTCGCCGATGGCCTGGCGGATGCTGTTGCGACGGTGCCCCACCCGCTCGTTCACGATCGTGGGTGACGTGGCGCAGGTCGCCTCGGCCGCAGGGACCCGCTGGTGGCCGGAGGCGATGGACCCGATCTTTGGATCCTCCTGGCTGCGCGAGGCTCACCGTGTCGTACCGCATCCCCTCGGCCGTGGCGCACGCGGCCCAGTCCTATGCGAAGGCGGTGCAGGCGCCCGTCAGTGACCTCTCGGCGGCGCGCGAGGCTCGACGATGCGGTCGATGCGACGGCCGTGGCCGGGCACGACCTCGTGGCCGCTGCGGCGAGGCTGGCGCTCGACCACGCGCACCGCATGGCCGATGCCGACGGCGGGCTCGTCGCCGTGATCGCTCCCCCGGCACTTGCCAGAGACATCGCGCGCGAGGTCGGGTCTGGCGTCGAAGGGCTGAGCGTGATGACCGCGCGTCAGTCGAAGGGCCTGGAATTCGACGTGGCGATCGTCGTGGACCCTGCCGCCATCGGCGAGCGCCCTGGCGACCTGTACGTGGCCCTCACCCGACCCACCCGGCGCCTCGACATCGTGCACGCGGGGCCGTTGCCTGCAGGACTCGAGCACCTGCGTTCGGTCTGAGCGCGGTCAGTCCTCGCACGGACCGGCCCCGGCGATCGCGAGGCCCTCGCGATCGCCGGGGCCCCAGGTCGTGATGGCGGTGTTCTCGCCGTGCATGAGTTCAGTCGGCTCGGCGACGTGGCCGAGCCCCAGCACGTGCGCGAGCTCGTGACGGATGACGGCCTCGGCGAGCGCCGTGCCCGCTGTGCTGTCGAGCAGGTCAGTGAAGTCCTCCCCGTCGAGCACCACCACACCAGCCGCGAGGAAGCGCTGGTCGCCGAATGCGCCAGTGATCGAGGTAGATCCGCCCAGGCCCGCCGTGGAGCCCTCGAGATCTGGCGTCGCCGTCGCATCGGACCATCCGATGACGACCGGGGCAAGCCTGTCTCCGTACCGCGCCTGCACGATGGCACGGTCGAAGGCGGCAACCTCGTCGGTCTCGCCCTCGTACGCGAAGTCGAGCCCGGAGTACGTCCCCACGTCGGCGGTCGCGGCATGGATGAGGTCCTCGGCCCCTGCCGGCATTCCCTCGGGATTCAGCACCCACGACACGGGCCGGCACGGATCCAGACGAACGGGCTCCCCGTTGTCCTCGAAGAGGAATGAGTGCTCCCCCGAGGTGCTCACCGGGATCTGCGCGGCCAGCCGCTCGCCGTCACTGTTGGAGGCGGGCACACGCACGTCCACGCCCGCAACCTCTACGACGTTCCGCGGCTGTCCCAGGTGGGTGATTTCGTCCCACCCCAGCCCCGAGCTCCAGGCCATCACCCCGACAGCGACGACGCCCGCGCCGCACAGGAGCGCGAGTCGCGCCGTCAGAGTCATGGCGGACAGCCTCCCACGGCGCCGCGACGGATGCCCTGCTCGCGGAGCGATCACGCGTGTGGAGTTGGTAACACGGCCCCGGTTGCGCCAAGATGGGCGCCGTGCGAGCACTCCTTCTTGAGAACCTGTCCCACACCGCCACCGAGATCCTCGAAGCCGCGGGCATTGAGGTCATCAACCATGGCGGCGCCATGGACGAGGACGAGCCTGATCGAGGCGCTCCAGGGCGTCGAACTGCTCGGCATCCGCTCGAAGACGATGCTCACCGAGCGCGTCATGGACGCGTCGCCGTCGCTGATCGCCGTGGGCGCCTTCTCGATCGGCACTAACCAGATCGACCTCGAGGCCGCCGCCAAGCGCGGTATCGCCGCGTTCAACGCTCCCTTCTCGAACACGCGCTCGGTCGTGGAGATGGCAGTGTCCGAGATGATCTCGCTGACCCGCCGCCTTCCCGTGCACCAGGCTCATGCACGAGGGCGTGTGGAACAAGTCCGCGGACGGCGCCCACGAAATCCGTGGCCGCACGCTCGGCATCGTGGGCTACGGCAACATCGGTTCGCAGCTTGTCCGTCGTGGCCGAGGCTCTCGGCATGAACGTCATCTTTTACGACAGCGCCGAGAAGCTCGCCCTGGGCAATGCCACGCGCATGCCCACCCTTGAGGCGCTGCTTGCCGAGGCCGATGTCGTCACGCTTCACGTCGACGGCCGCGCGGGCAACCAGGGGTTCTTTGGCCGCGAGCAGTTCGAGGCCATGAAGCACGGCGCACACTTCCTCAACCTTTCGCGCGGCTTCATCGTCGACGTGGATGCGCTGCGCGAGGGCCTCGAGTCCGGCGCGATTGGCGGTGCCGCCATAGACGTGTTCCCCGAGGAGCCCAAGAAGAAGGGCGACCCGTTCGAGTCGGGCCTTCAGAACGTCCCCAACGTCATCCTCACGCCCCACATTGGTGGCTCTACCGAGGAGGCGCAGCGCGATATCGGTATCTTCGTCGCCACGCGCCTGCGCGACTACGTGGGCAAGGGCTCGACGTCGCTGAGCGTGAACCTGCCGAACCTGCAGGCTCGACCAGCAGTCGGGCTCGCACCGCATCGCGCACCTGCACGCCAACATCCCCGGTGTCCTCGCGGCCGTCAACCGCGTGTTTGCGGAGCACCACGTCAACATTGACGGCCAGATGCTCGCGACCCGTGGCGAACTGGGCTACGTGGTGACGGATATTGCTGCCGGTCTCACTCGCGAAGCCGTCGAAGCGCTCGGCGCCATGGACGGCACCGTGCGACTGCGGGTGCTCTCCTGACGTCTTCCCCTGCCTCCGGTGCCGAGTCCTTCGAGGACCTCGGCCTTCCCACGGCGCTCGTGCGCGCCCTGGCGCAGGCAGGTATCACCACGCCCTTCCCCATCCAGGCGGCCACCATCGCCGATGCCCTGGCCGGGTCCGATGTCCTCGGCAAGGCCAGGACGGGTTCGGGCAAGACCCTGGGCTTTGGCCTGCCCACGCTGGCACGCCTCGCCGACAGCGGCCGTCCGCGGGCACACCGGCCCCACGCCGTGGTGCTCGTGCCCACGCGCGAGCCGGCGATGCAGGTGCACGATGCCCTGGAACCCCTCGCGCACACCCTCGACGTCTCGTTGCGCCTCGTGGCCGGCGGCCTTTCGATGCCTAAGCAGATCGCCGCACTCGAACGCGGCGTTCACCTGGTGGTGGCGACTCCCGGACGGCTCGCCGACCTGGTGCGCAGGGGCCATGCCGACATGTCTGCGGTGCAGGTGGTGGTCCTGGACGAGGCCGACCACATGGCCGAGATGGGCTTCATGACCGAGATCGAGGAGATCCTCGCTGAGGTGCCGAGCGACGCCCAGCACCTGCTCTTCTCGGCGACACTCGACGGCGACGTCGACAGGCTCGTCACCGAGCACATGCACTCCCCCGTGCTTCACGACGTGACCGACGCCGACGAGGCCAGCGCGATGCGCCACGTGGTGCTCAACATCTCGCCGCACCTGAAGTACGACATGAGTATCCGCATCGCGTCGCGTGAGGGACGCACCATCGTCTTTGTCCGCACCAAGATGGCGTGCGACAGGGTCGCGGAGCAGATGCGTGCGGCAGGAGTCCGGGCCACGGCACTCCACGGAGACATGGACCAGAACGCGCGCAATGTCGCGATCGACGCCTTCCGTTCGGGCCGCGTGCCTGTGCTGGTGGCGACGGACGTCGCGGCGCGCGGCATTCACGTCGACGACGTGGACCTGGTGCTGCGCCTGACCCGCCCGCCGACCCCAAGGACTACACCCACAGGGCAGGGCGCACGGCGCGTGCTGGCGCCTCAGGCCTGGTGGTCACTCTTGCGCTGCCGCATCAGCGCAAGGCGATGGACAGGGTGGTGGACGCCACGGGTCTCGACCTCTTGTTCCGCAAGGTGCGCGAGGCCGATGCCGAGACGCTTGCCATGGTGGATGCCCTGACGGGCTCGCGTGAGCCCTCGGGGGTTCCCACTCGTGAACCTCGCGCTACCGCGGGAGGTCGTGACACTCCCGAGCGCGGTGACCGGGGGCGCCACCACAAGGCTTCCGGCGAGAGGTCCTCGCGCGACGGCGGACGGGCGGAGGGCAAGCGGCCCTCGCGTCACCGTCCAGGCGGCGAGCGCGACGGACGCGGTGAGCACGGCAGACGCGGCGGACGCGGCGAACGCGATGAGAACGTTCGCGAGCGGGGCGCTGCCACCGGTGCTCGCAAGGGTGGCACCTCGGAGACGCGCAAGGGTGCTGCCGCGAAGCGTGAACGCGAGGACGGTGCCCCACGGCGCTCACGGGACGACGCCTCGACCACCGGTCGTGATGCCCGAGGAGCCCGACGAGAGACTTCCGGTACCCGGCGCGAGGCCCCCGAGGGCTCGCGAGGCTCCTGGCACAGGCGGGCGTCAGCGTCAGGACAACCCGAACCCTCGCAAGAAGCCCAAGGGCACCAAGCGGTCGTCGTTGACGACGCGTGGACGCAAGGGAAAGCCGCGGCCCAAGAAGAAGGGCTAGGGGTCGAGGCGCGTCAGAGCGACGCGGCCTCGGCGTCCGTCTCCGCGGCATCCTCGCTACGCAGGCGCGCGATCGCGGCTTCGAAGTCCTCGAGCGTCTTGAAGCCCTGGTACACGCTGGCGAAACGCAGGTAGGCGATCTCGTCGAGGTCGCGCAACGGCGTCAGGATCTCTAGCCCAATGTCGGTCGCATCGATCTCCGCGACACCCTGGGCGCGAATCGCCTCCTCGACCCGCTGCGCGAGGAGCGCGAGGTCGTCGTCGGACACCGGACGGCCCTGGCACGCCTTGCGGACGCCTGAAGCGACCTTCTCCCTACTGAACGGCTCGGCGACGCCGTTGCGCTTCAGGACCGTGAGGCTCGACGTCTCGACGGTGGAGAAGCGGCGGCCACACTCCTGGCATTCACGGCGCCGGCGAATCGACGAACCGTCATCGGCCGTACGTGAGTCCACAACACGCGAGTCAGGGTTCCTGCAGAACGGGCAGTGCATGGCACTACCTTCCCACGGATCGCCATACACGCCAGCACGCGTCCTCACGGCGGTCTCGCTGTCCTCCGGGCCGGTCCGCCGGCCCGGAACCCCTAGTCGAGGGACGGGATGAGGATCTGCTCCCCCGCCTGGAGTGCCGACGACTCCTTGGCATTCAGCGCTTGGATCTCGCCGATGGTCTCGTTGACGTCGTCGCCGGTGGGAGTCAGCGCGGCGGCGATGGACCACAGGGTCTCGCCTGCGGCGACCGTGTAGGTGTCGAACGCGACGGGCACCGTGGGCTCATCGCCCGCCACCGCCTGAGGACCCACGATCGCCACGGCGATGGCCACGATCACGGCCGCCAGCGTGCGCCTGCGGCGGCGGGCCTCGGGAGTGTCGATGGCGTGCAGTCGGCGCGCTGGACGGGAGGCCCGCCGGGCGACGGGGCGCTCGAACGAGGCGCGCTGGTAAGCGGTGACGGGTGCGGCGTAGGCGGTCATCTCATCCTCCATTCGAACATGTGTTCGTCGAACACATGTTCTATTTCTAGCATCGTGGACCAACACTGGCAAGACACGCTCGAACATATGTTTGATTCCTGCGTCTGTCTGCTCTAGCGTCATGGGTGTCAGTCCATCGCAGGGGTCTGACATTGACCGTGGGCGGTGCGCCCGCCAAGGAGGAGACATGGCCGAGCCGACCGAGACGGATGCGACCATCCACGAGTTCCCCGACATGGCATCGGACGTCCTCACCGAGCGTCAGCGCAGCATCCTCGTCACCATTCGCGACTCCGTGGAGTCGCGTGGCTATCCCCCGTCGATGCGCGAGATCGGGCAGGCGGTGGGGCTCACCTCGACATCGTCGGTCAAGCACCAGGCTCACCGCGCTCGAGGTCAAGGGCTACCTGCGCAGGGACCCGCACCGCCCGCGCGCGATCGAGGTCGTCATGCCGGAGAGCACTCCCGCGGCCCAGGACACTGACTCCGTCACGCGCTACGCGCAACACCCGGATGGCACCGAGGACGTGTCGATGGTGCCGCTCGTCGGTCGCATCGCGGCCGGTGGACCCGTGCTTGCCGACCAGGCCGTCGAGGACGTCTTCGCTCTACCGCGCCAACTCACGGGAGACGGTGAGCCTTTTCATGCTCAACGTCACGGGAGACTCCATGATCGACGCCGCGATCTGCGACGGCGACTGGGTGGTGGTGCGCCGCCAGAACAGTGCCGAGAACGGCGACATCGTGGCCGCTCTCCTCGACGACGAGGCAACGGTCAAGACGTTCCGTCGTCGCGACGGCCAGGTGTGGCTCATGCCTCACAATCCGGCCTACACGCCGATCGACGGCACACATGCGTCAATCATGGGCAAGGTCGTGTCGGTGATGCGCCGCATCTGACGGCTCCGCCGCGAGGGCTGAGCGCCCTCTCACACCCTTCGCGCGGCCGTCGCTAGCAGTCGTCGTTAGCGGCCCTCGCCACTGGCGGTCGAATCGAGGCGCCTGAGCGCCTCCAGTACCGTGGCGCGGTCCGTGGTGGGCCACAGGTCCGGCATGGATCGTGCCAGGAAGCCCCCATAGCGGGCGGTCGCCAAGCGGGAATCGAGAACGGCGACCACGCCACGATCGTCCTTGGACCGGATGAGGCGGCCCGCTCCCTGCGCCATGAGCAGCGCGGCGTGTGTCGCGGACACCGCCATGAAGCCGTTGCCGCCACGTTGGGCGACAGCCTCCGTGCGCGCCTGCGCCACCGGCTCATCGGGACGCGGGAAGGGAATCCTGTCGATCACGACGAGAGACGCCGTGGGCCCAGGAACGTCGATGCCCTGCCACAGCGAGGTGGAGCCGAACAGGCACGCGCGAGGATCCTCACGGAATCGCTCGACGAGCGTCGGCAATTGATCGTCGAGCCTGATACAGGATCGGCACGTCGAGACGCGCTCGCATGGCCTCCGCGGCAGCCTGGCCTGCGCGGTGGGAAGAGAACAGGCCAAGCGTGCGCCCGCCTGCGGCCTCAATCAGCGCCGCGAGTTCGTCCAGCGCCTCCTCCGAGATGCCGCCCTGCCCTGGCCTGTCGAGGTGCTTGGCGACGTAAAGAATTCCCTGGCGACCGTAGTCGAAGGGGCTTCCGGCGTCGAGGCATTCGGGCTCGTCGAGGCCGAGGTGGCGTGCCATCGCGTCGAAGTTGCCTCCCAGCGCCAGGGTTGCCGACGTGAAGACCGATGCCCGCTCGCCGATGAGTCGATCGCGGATAAGGCTCGCGACGTCGAGAGGCGCGGCGACGATGCGTTCGGCCACCTGAGAGTCGTAGTCGCCGTCGGCGGGAGCGAGCCAGATGACGTACCTCCCGTGCTCGCCCTGCAGTTCCTCGCACACGTCGTGGATCTCTTGCAAGGCGGCGGAGGCGACCTTGGCGGTGGCCGATGCGCTGTCGCCCGGGCCGCTGAGTTCGGCCGTGGTCTTGGTGGCCCTCTGCACGGCGCTGAGCGCGGTACGTGCCGCGCCGCGGACCAGTTCGATCGCGGCGGCGAGTTCCTCGCCGAGCCCCGAGCGCAGGCGCGTGGGTCGCTCGTCACCGAGTGCGGCGTCGAGCGCACGTGCCGCACGGTCGATGTCCTCGCTCGACACCCCCACGCGGCGCGCGGCCGATGCTGCCCTATCCACCCTGGCGACGGTGAGTTCGTGGGTGGCGGCACCGGTGATGCGCGACACGAGTTCGTGGGCCTCGTCGACGATGAGCGCCTGATGCTCGCCGAGCATGTCGTGGCTCGCCGCCTGTACCCCGAGGACCGCGTGGTTCGTGACGACGATCTTCGATTGGGCCGCATGGTCGCGCACGCGCTGCGAGAAGCACTCCTTGAGCATCGGACACTTGGACTCGAGGCATTCGCGGCCGCTCACGCTCACCTGCGCCCACGCCCGATGGGACACGCCAGGCACGAGGTCGTCCCTGTCCCCCGTCTCCGTCTCGTCGGCCCACTCATGGAGGCGGGCCACCTCGGCGCCGAGCGCGCTCGTGGGGCCTGTCGAGATGGGCAGCATGTCCTCGTCGGGTTCGCCGTAGCCTCCCGCCATCTTGTGGACGCACAGGTAGTTGGAGCGGCCCTTGAACAGCGCCGCCGCCGGACGCGAGCCGAGGCTCACCCTCGAGTGCATCAAGCACCATCGGCAGATCTTTAGAGAAGACCTGGCGTTGCAAGGCCAGCGTGGCGGTCGACACCACGATCCGTTCCCCTGCCCGTGCCGCATGAACGATGGCGGGCACGAGGTAGCCGAGCGACTTACCGGTACCGGTGCCGGCCTGAATCAGGGCATGCTCGCCATTGGTGAGCGCCCGCTCGACGGCGGCGACCATCCGTTCCTGGCCCTCGCGCGGCGAGCCGCCGAGCGCGCCGACGGCGAGGCCGAGGAAGCGGACCGCCTCGGTCTCGTCGGCCGATGCGGGGGCCGAGTCCTCACTCACGCTGCTGCGGCGGCCTGGAGACGAGCCGCGAGTGCCTCGTCGACGAGCGCGACGAGGCGAGTTCCCTCAGCCTCGTGGGTCTCGGTGAGGATCTCGCCATTGCGGTGGGCCTCGCTGACGAGGTCGCCGCGGGTGTACGGCACCATCACGTCGACTCTCACCGCGGGACGCGGCAGGCTCGCGTGCGATGAGGTCCATCAGGGCGTCGATACCCTCACCGGTCAGCGCGGACACCTCGATGGTGGGCTCTCGGCGCGCGCGCAACCGCATCAGCGTCTCGGGCTCGGCGATGTCGGCCTTGTTGAGGACGAGCACCTCCTTGACCTGGTCGGCGCCGGGGACGTCGGAGAGCACCTCGCGCACGGCGGAGATCTGGCTCTCCGGGTCCGGGTGCGAGGCGTCGACGACGTGAAGCATCAGGTCCGCGTGCGCGACTTCCTCGAGCGTGGACGCGAAGGCAGCCACCAGTTGGTGAGGAAGGTCGCGGACGAACCCGACGGTGTCCGAGACGGTGAAGGCACGGCCATCGGGCGTCGCCGAGCGTCGCACCGTGGGGTCCAGCGTCGCGAAGAGGGCGTTTTCGACCAGCACGCCCGCGCCGGTCACCCTGTTGAGGAGTGACGACTTACCTGCGTTGGTATAGCCAACGATGGCGACGTTGGGCAGCGCAATGCGATTGGCACGGCGCACCTCGCGAGCAGGGGCCATGGCCTTGATCTGACGGCGCAGGCTGCGCCATCCGGGTACGAATGCGACGACGATCGAGCCTCGATCTTCGTCTCACCGGGTCCACGCGAGCCGATGCCAGCACCCGCGGCGACGCGTCCACCGGCCTGACGGGACATCGACTCACCCCAGCCACGAAGGCGCGGCAGGAGGTACTCCAGGCTGTGCGAGTTCCACCTGCGCCTTGCCTTCGCGGGACTTCGCGTGCTGGGCGAAAATATCGAGAATCAGCGCGGTGCGGTCAATCACCTTGACCTTGACGACGTCTTCCAAGGCGCGGCGCTGCGACGGAGCGAGGTCGTCGTTGACCACCACGGTGTCGGCTCCCACCGCCTTGACGACGTCGGCGAGTTCCTTCGCCTTTCCCTGGCCAAGGTAGGTGGCGGGGTCAGGGTGGGCGCGTCGCTGCAGGAGACCGTCGAGCACCTCAGATCCTGCCGTCTCGGCGAGCGCGGCGAGCTCGCGCAGGCCGATCTCCGCCTCCTCGTACGTGCCCCTCGAGAACTGGCCCGCCAACACGACCTTCTCGAGGCGTAGGCGGCGGTACTCGACCTCGGTGATGTCCTCGAGTTCGGTCGAGAGGTTGTCGACGCGGCGCAGCGCGGCGCGTTCCTCGCGTTCGAACTGGTCGCCGTCGTAGTCGGTGCGGGCCGTGCCTCCTCGGCCACGGCCGTGCCGGCGCGCGACAGGACGCGCTCGATGGTCGCATCGGCGCGCGAAGGGGTGATCTCGTCAGTGATGTCGTCGGTAGGGTCGCTCATTCTCATCCCATTGTCTCACCAGGTCCGCACGCGAGCCAGCACAGGCTTCGCGTACCCTCGCAGGGATATGACCGATCACTACTTTTCGGCCGAGCCCGCCTCCGCGGACGAGCGCCGCCTGATTCGCGTGGCCCTCGCCGGGCGCGAGGTTGACCTCGAGACCGCCGCTGGCGTGTTCTCGCCCGGACACCTCGACCTCGGCACCCAGGTGTTGCTGCGCCACCTCCCACCGCCACCGGACGGACGCCTGCTCGACCTGGGGTGCGGTTGGGGTCCGTTGGCGCTGACGGCAGCGCTGCAGCGACCCGGGGTCAAGGTCACGGCGGTCGACGTGAACCGCCGTGCGCTGGATCTTCTGGCCCGCAATGCCGCGCGACTGGGGGCCACGGCCTCCATCGAGGCGCGCGAGCCGGACGAGGTTCCCGCCAAGCGCCGGTTCGACGCCATCTGGTCCAACCCGCCCATCCGCATCGGCAAGCCGCAACTGCATGCCCTGCTCACGGCGTGGCTCCCGCGCCTCAAGCCCGAGGGTGAGGCGCACCTCGTGGTGCAGAAGAACCTTGGCGCGGACTCGCTGGCGGGATGGATCGCCGATCAGGGCTGGGGCGACATCGAGAAGGTGGGCTCCGCCAAGGGCTTCCGCGTGCTCAAGGTCACCCGCGCGGCCGAGTAGCCTGCGGCATCGGCCGCCCTCAGGGAAGGGTGACCTCGCCTGTCGCGACCAGCACGGCGGGCCCCTCAAGCACGGTGTGATCGGGGGCGATGCGCACCGTCACGACGCCGCCAGGGACCTCGACGTCCCACACGTCGGGGGCACCATCCCCGGCCCAGGAACGCACCGCAAGGGCCACCGCGCACGCCCCGGTACCGCACGAGCGCGTCTCACCCGAGCCACGCTCATGCACCCGCATCCGAGCAAGGCCGCGGCGCTCGCCGTCGACCACTCGCTCGCCAAGCGCCACCACGAACTCGACATTGGAGCCTGCGCGCGGGTGCGGCGTGACCGCAGGCGCCACCGTCAGGTCGAGCGCCTCCAACTCCTCGACGGAGGCCAGCGCGACCACGTGGTGCGGGTTGCCCACGTCCACCGACAGCGCGGGGCGTGGCGGCGTGAGGCCCCGCGCCTCCACCGCGGAATCGAATCCGCCCTCGCCGAGGATGTAGCCGCCCATCCCGATGGCATAGCGGCCTCCGCCGAGACTCACGAGCGAGCGGGGGCCGCCGCGCGTGGCGAACTCGAGGCCACCGGCGAGGTCCTCCCCCGCCTCGGCTTCGAGGAAGGCCCCGAAGACTCGGGCGCCGTTACCGCACATCTCCGAGGTGGAACCGTCCGAGTTCCAGTAGTCCATGAACCAGGCGTGAGGGTCCGCGCCCGCGCCCGCGCCGAGCGCGCCGGAACGCACCGCACGGATGACTCCGTCGCCGCCCAGCCCTGCGCGCCTGTCGGCGAGGAACCGCACCGTCTCTGGCGTGAGGTCGAGGTCGCCGTGCTCGTCCAGCAACAGCACGAAGCCGTTCTCCGTGCCGTGTCCCTTGGTAAAGCGCAGCGTCGTCATGCGCCCAGGCTACCGGGCGTGCCCCGTGGCGACCGCGATGGCGTCGGCGGCGGCGCGCGCCACGTCGGAGGGGTCCACGGGACCGGCGATCCACGCAACCCGGGGATCGGGGCGGAACCATTGCCGTTGCTTCCTGGCCAGCCGCCGTGTGTGTTGCGCGATGAGCGCTCGCGTCGCTTCAGCGTCGAGTTCGCCGTCGAGGTAGCGCAGGGTCTCCGCGTAGCCCACCGCGCGGCGCGCGGTCACTCCGTCGCGGAGTCCGTGGCCCTCGAGCGTGCGCACCTCGTCCACGAGGCCCTGCTCCCACATGGCCTCGACGCGTGCGTCGATGCGGGGGTCGAGGATGGCGTGGTCCACGTCGAGCCCGATCTGGATCGCGGGCACCTCATACTCGTGACGGGGCAGGCCCGACGAGAATGGCTTGCCCGTCAGGTGAATGACCTCGAGGGCACGCACGAGGCGCTTGGTGTTCGCGGGGCCGATGCTGGACGCGGCCTCGGGGTCCGCCGCGGCAAGTTCGCGGTACAGCACGCCGGGGCCCTCGTCTTCGCCGCGCGCCTCCAGCGCCGCCCGCACCGCAGGATCGGTAGGAGGGAACTCGAAGCGGTCCAGCAGGGCCCGGTGATACAGGCCAGAGCCGCCGACCACGATGGCGTGGAGCCCCCGCGCCGTGATCGCGGCGATGTCGGCGCGTGCCTCGCGTTGGAAGCGTGCGACCGAGGCGTCCTCGTCGACCGCGAGCGTGTCGAGCCGATGGTGCGGGATCCCGAGACGCTCAGCCACGCTGAGCCTTCGCGGTCCCGATGTCCATCCCCCGGTAGAACTGCATGGCATCGGCGTTGACGATCTCTCCGCCCAAGGCCTCGGCGAGCGCGAGTGAGATCGCCGACTTACCGGTGGCGGTGGAGCCGACGACGGCGATGACGCCCGGAGCGCCATCGGCCGATGCTGCGGTGGCCTGGTGGGTCATGGATTACGCGTCGACGCGTCGCAGGCTCGGCATGCCGAGCCCCACCGGACCACCGGTCGGTGCGCCGGTGCCGCAGGAGTCGCCGCAGCCGCCGTGGCTGTGGTCGTGCTCGCCGGACTGCACCGCATCCCACGCGTCGCCAGCGCGGGTGCGCCGCACGGCATACATGCCACCATCGATGCCCGAATCGGCAATCAGGTAGTGCGGCGCGCCACGCGTGACGTCGACGGTGACGAGGTCACCGGGACGCGGTCGCTCGGCGCCGTCCGGAACGGCGAAGTGGACGAGCCGGTTGTCGGGTGAGCGCCCGGACAGACGAGCGGTCGCGGCGTCCTTGCGGCCGCCTGCCTCCTTGCCCGCGCTATCGAGGACCAGCAGTTCGACGCTCCGGCCCACCTGGGCCTCGTTCTCGGCGAGCGAGACGCGCTCCTGGAGCGCGTGCAGGCGCTCGAATCGCTCCTGGACCACCGCCTTCGGCAACGGCTCAAGGTCGAACGCAGGCGTGCCCGGACGAGGCGAGTACTGGAACGTGAAGGCCGAGGCGAAGCGCGACGCCTCGACGACCCGCAGCGTCTCGAGGAAGTCCTCCTCGGTCTCGCCGGGGAAGCCGACGATGATGTCGGTGGTGATGGCGGCATCGGGCATGCGCTCGCGGACCCTGTCGAGAATGCCAAGGAACTTTGCCGAGCGGTACGAGCGACGCATGGCACGCAGGACGGCGTCCGACCCCGACTGAAGCGGCATGTGCAGGCTGGGCATGACGTTGGGGGTCTCCGCCATGGCGTCGATGACGTCATCGGTGAACGCCGCGGGGTGCGGAGACGTGAAGCGCACGCGCTCGAGTCCCTCGATCTCGCCGCAGGCCCGCAGGAGCCTGGCAAAGGCGCCCCTGTCGCCAAACTCCACACCGTAGGAGTTGACGTTCTGGCCCAGGAGCGTGACCTCGACGACGCCTTGGGCGACAAGCGCCTCAACCTCGGCGAGGATTTCGCCCGGTCGCCGGTCGCGTTCCTTGCCGCGCAGCGACGGCACGATGCAGAAGGTGCACGTGTTGTTGCAGCCCACCGAGATCGACACCCAGCCGGAGGCGATCGCGTCTCGCCTGCTGGGCAGCGTCGACGGGAAGACCTGCAGCGACTCCTCGATCTCCACCTGCGCCTCGGCGTTGTGGCGCGCGCGATCGAGCAGGGCGGGGAGGACGTCGAGGTTGTGCGTGCCGAAGACCACGTCGACCCACGGCGCCTTCTCGACGATCTCGCCGCGGTCCTTCTGTGCAAGGCAGCCGCCGACGGCGATCTGCATCCCTGGACGCTTCGCCTTGACCGACGCGAGCCTGTCCGAGGTTGCCATACAGACGCGTGGCGGCGTTCTCTCGCACCGCGCACGTGTTGATGACCACGACGTCCGCGACCTCGGCCCCCTGGGGCGCGGACGTGTAGCCGGCACCCTCGAGGAGACCGGCCATGTGCTCCGAGTCGTGAGCGTTCATTTGGCACCCGAGCGTACGAACGAGGTACGTCGGTGCGGTGATGGTGTCAGTCATGCCTACCCTGCGACGGCGTCCGCGCGAAGTTCACGGACCACGGTCACTCTGATCTCTCCAGCGAAGGCGAAGTCCTTGCTGATGTGCTCGGCAATTGTACGCGCCAGGCTCCGCGACGCCCGCGTCGTCAACCTCGTCGGGCTCCACGACCACACGTACCTCACGACCCGCGGCCATCGCCAGCACCTTCGAGACGCCGTGGTGCTCTGCGACGAGGTGCTCCAGGTTGCCCATGCGTTCGATGTACGCATCCGCGTCGTCACGGCGCGCACCAGGGCGGGAGGCCGAGATGGCGTCCGCCACCTGCACGATGAGCGCCTCGAGGGTCTCGGGCGCCACTTCGTCATGGTGCGCGGCGATCGCATTCACCACCTCGTCCGCCTCGCCCATCTCACGCGCGTATGCGGCGCCAAGAGTGGCGTGGGTGCCCGGGCGCTCGTGCGTGAACGCCTTGCCGATGTCATGCAGAAACGTCCCGCGCCGCGCAAGGTCCACGTCCGCGCCGAGTTCGCGTGCGATGTCCGCGGCGATCTGCGCGGCTTCCACGAGGTGCGCGAGCACATTCTGTCCGTAGGACGTACGTAGCCGCAGGCGGCCGAGCGTGACCACCATCTCCTCGGGCACTCCCCTGACGCCCGCGGCCTCGACCGCGTCGAGTCCCGCCTCGAGGTGCCTCGACTCGGTCGCAGACACCGCCTCGTGATACGCGGACTCGATGCGGTGGGGGTGAATACGGCCGTCCTCGACCAGGTCACGGAGCATCACCTCGGCCACCTCGCGGCGCTCGACGTCGAATGAGGACAGGCTGGACGGCGTTCACGCCTTCCTCGACGATGACGTTCACGCCGGTGATCGACTCGAAGGCGCGAATGTTGCGCCCCTCGCGGCCGATGATGCGGCCCTTCATGTCGTCGCTGGGGAGATCGACCCAGGTGGCGGCGGCATCCGCGGACGTGCGCGCGGCCTGCCGCTGCATCGCGCTGACGAGAATCTCCCGTACCCGCCGCTCGGACGAACTCTTGGCTTGGCGTTCGATGCGACGCGTTTCGGCGCGCGCGTCGTCCTTGGCTTCGATGAGGAGGCTCCGCGCGTAGGCGGGCTTTGGCATCCTCGGCGCTCAGTCCCGCCGCTTCGGCGACGGCACGACGCTTCTCCGCGGCCACCTCATCGCGGGCGCCCGCGAGACGACGCTCGTCCCGCGCCACCACCGCGGAGCGCTCTTCGAGGGCGCGGGAGTAGGTCTGTGCGGAGCGCTGGTCAGCGGAGAGTTCCTTCTCCCGCTGCGCGACCCGCTCCTCACGCCGCTGAGCCTCGGACACCATGTCCCGGGCCTCTTCGCGCATGCCTCGCGTCTCCTCCGACACCGACTTGCGGATCGCCTCGGCCTCGCGACGCGCATAGAACACGAGCAACAAGGACGCCAGCAGCAACACGAGGGTGGCAACGGTGGCAATCGCCTGCGGCACGCGGCCACCCCTCTCACGGTCGGTCAGAACACACTACGTGCCCACTTCATCGGCACGTTGCAATTCTTTCACGAGCGCGAAGGCCAACGATGGCGCATACCCACGCCTGCCGAGCATCGCCACGACGCGCCGCACGCGCGCGTCCGTGTCAACGGCGGCGAGCCTGGTCCCAGCGGCGACGCGCCAGCGAGGCTGCCGCCTCGCGTTCGTCATCATCCGAGATCTGCTCGAGCGCCTCTCCCACATCGGTGGCGTCGAAGCCCTTGCGCGCCAGTTCTTGCTGGATCGCACGGCGGGAGCGGCCGCGTTCCGCGTGACGGGTGCGGGCGATGGTCGAGGCAAGCGCCGCGTCGTCCAGAAGGCCCACCTCGATGTAGCGCGCGACCACCTGGTCGGCGACATCCTCGGGAACGTCCCGCGAGATCATCCCCTCACGCAGGCGGGCACTGGAACGAGCCGAGTGCGTCAGCAGGCGAAGGGCGATCTCGCGGGCACGCTCCGCGGGATCGGTGGGCTCGGGAGCACGGCGCTCGCCTCGCGGCATCAGAAGGTCGAGGCTCTCCTGCTCGGCGTCAGCGGCCGCCTCCGCGGCGATCTCCTCGGGAGTGGATCCGACACCAGGCTTGCGCTTGATCTTGAGCTCAATCTCGTCGGCGAGCCTGCGGGTTGTCCTTCAGGAAGTTACGTGAGTTCTCCTTGCCCTGACCGAGCCTGATCGCCCTCGTAGGTGTACCAGGCACCGGACTTCTTAACGAAGCCGTGCTCCACGCCGAGGTCGATGATGCCACCCTCCTTGGAGATGCCCTGGCCGTAGAGAATGTCGAACTCGGCCTGCTTGAAGGGCGGAGCCATCTTGTTCTTGACCACCTTGACGCGGGTGCGGTTGCCCACGGGGTTGGTGCCCTCCTTGAGGGTCTCGATGCGTCGCACGTCGAGTCGCACCGAGGCGTAGAACTTCAGCGCCTTTCCACCGGTGGTGGTCTCGGGCGAACCGAAGAAGACGCCGATCTTCTCGCGCAGGCTGGTTGATGAAGATGGCGGTGGTACCCGTGTTGTTCAGGGCACCGGTGATCTTGCGCAGGGCCTGCGACATGAGGCGGGCCTGGAGGCCGACATGGCTGTCTCCCATCTCGCCCTCGATCTCCGCCTTCGGCACGAGCGCCGCGACGGAGTCGATCACGAGGATGTCGACACCGCCGGAACGCACCAGGATGTCCGCAATCTCGAGCGCCTGCTCACCCGTGTCGGGCTGCGAGATGATCAGGTTGTCGGTGTCCACGCCAAGCTTCCTGGCGTACTCGGGATCAAGCGCGTGCTCGGCGTCGATGAACGCCGCGGTGCCACCCTGGCGCTGCATGTTCGCGACCGCGTGGAGTGCAACGGTGGTCTTACCGGAGGACTCGGGGCCATAGATCTCGACAATGCGGCCACGCGGGAGGCCGCCGATACCCAAGGCGATGTCGAGGGCGATGGAACTGGTGGGGATCGCCTCGATGGCGACCGCCTTGCGCTCGCCCAGGCGCATCGCGGATCCCTTGCCGAACTGACGGTCGATCTGTCCGAGCGCAGCCTCAAGTGCCTTCGCGCGGTCTGCTGCCTGTGCCATGTCCTGTCCTTGTCCTTCGTGGCATCGCTGCCGTGTGGTGCGGTACGAGTGAGACGCTACGACGCGCCTGTGACATCGGGCGGGGGCAAGCCATGCCACCTGTGCACAGGCGCGTCCTCGCGGTTTCCCGTGCACCACAGTAATCGAACATCTGTTCGATGGCGCGCGACACGCCGTCAGCGAGGCGGAGGGATCATCCTCGTGCGGTCTCCCCCGTCGCGCAGACGCGAGGGCACATCCATCTGCTCACACCAGGCGTGCCACACATCGCGCACGGGCACTCCGTCCTCGAGCACCTCGGTGACGGTGCGCGAGTGAAAGCGGTCCAGCGCGAGATCGCGGGCAAGGCTTCGGGCATAGGTGGGCCCGAACACGTCATCCGCGAGGGCCCAGAACTCGCTGAGGCGCACTTAGCGGGAGCGCAGGCTCGCCGAGGAGCCTCGGGAACGGTGTCCGGAATCGACGGCATGACCGCGACACCCTCGAGGGCCTCGGCTGTCTCGAAGCGGTCGGACACCTCGCGAAGAATCGCGGACATGGGCACGTCGAGCGCCTCGCAGATGGAGGCAAGCAGTTCGGAGGACGCTTCCTTCTGGCCGCGCTCCACTTCCGACAGGTAGCCAAGGGACACCCGGGCACCCGACGAGATGTCGCGCAGCGTCTTGCCCTGGGTCAGGCGAGCGTCGCGAAGGACATCTCCGATCTCGGTGCGCAGCACGGGCATGCGTCCCCTCCTCGTGGTCGATGCAGCAATGACATGGGTGGTCACGCCGATTCAACGCAGACTACCTCAGTTGTGTTCCCCGATTCCAGGAGCCCTCGTCAGCGCGGCCCTCAAGCACCGCGTGCAGGAGCGCCAGCCCCGCGACCACCGCACCGGACCTCACGCGTGTCCTGTCCCCCGGGAGGCGGACCGTCAGCGCGCGTGCGCCCTCGTCCCACGCCACCGCAAGGCACACCGTGCCGGGCTCGCGCCCACCGTGCCCTTCGGGGCCCGCCACGCCGGTGGTGGCGACCCCGAGGGTCGCCGAGAGAGCGTCCCGCACGCCTCGCGCCATCGCGACCGCCACGGCCTCACTCACGGGGCCCTGTTCGTCAAGGAGCGTCTGCGGCACACCGAGAACGGCGCGCTTCACGTCGATGGCATACGCGACGACCCCGCCCCGCACCGTGTCCGAGGCTCCGGGAACCTCCACCAGCGCGGCGCACAATGCTCCACCTGTCAGGGATTCCGCACAGGCGAGCGTCGCGCCCGCGGCGCGCGCGGCGTCGAGGACCGATGCCGCGTCAGGCGCGGGCATCGGTGTGCCTACGGTGCGCCTTCACCGCAGCGGCAATGGTGCGCGCGTAGTCGATGCCCGTCACCACCGCGACGATCGCTGCGGCGACCAGCACCCACCAGGCGATGGCGTCGAACCACGCCGGCGCACCGGGTACCAGGAACATCAGCAGCGAGACCAACTGAAGAGTGGTCTTGATCTTGCCGCCGCGCGATGCCGGAATGACGACTTCGGACGCGACGGCGAGCCTTCCCACCGTCACCCCCACCTCGCGGACGACGAGAATCGCCAGCGGCCACCACGGGATCCCGTCGACGACGACGAGGCAGGCAAGCACGCCAAGGACAAGCGCCTTGTCCGCGATCGGGTCGGCCAGGCTTCCCGAAGGGCGACACCACTTCCCAACGACGGGCAAGGTAACCATCGAGCCAGTCGGTGGCGGCGGCGAACGCCACCAGCACCAGGGCCCACCAACGCGCGGCTCCCTCAGCGCCGTCATCGGCGACGAGGAGCACCACGGCGATCGGCACCACGAGCAGACGCAGCGCGGTGATCGCGTTGGGGAGGCTGGCGGTCACCCGCCCCACCCTAGTCGCAGCGGGGCGTCCCTCACACCATGTCGACGCGGGCACCATAATGGCCCGCATGCGTTCGCGCCCGTCCCATAGCACTCACCGCTCGCTCCTCCTGCCCTCCGTCGCGATCGCCCTGTGCGCCATCCTTGGCGTGGCCGTCGGCACCGTGGCGGGCGGCTCCACCAGGCCAGATGATGCTCCCGCGGCTGCCCCCAGCGTCGCGACCGAGTCCCCCTCGCCGAGCCCAGTGCCCAGCGCATCGGCCGCCTCTCCGAGCCCCACCCCGACCACGGCACCCACCGTCACCTTCAGCCTGGTGGCCGGCGGAGACGTGCTGCCCCATATGCCGGTGGTGCGCTCGGCAACCACGGACAGCGGCATCGACTTTTCGCCGCTCTTTGAGGGGATCTCGCCGTGGATCGCGGGTGCGGATCTCGGGCTGTGCCACCTCGAGACGCCGATCTCGCCTGACGGCGTGGCCTCGGGCTATCCCGTGTTCGCCGCCCCTGAGGAACTCGTCGGCGACCTCGATGACGCGGGCTTTGACGGCTGCTCGACGGCGTCCAACCATTCGGTCGACCGCGGCTTCGACGGCCTGGTCGTGACCGACGACGGCCTCGAAGCGGCGGGTATGGGCTTCGCGGGCACCGCCCGTACCGAGGACGAAGCGGCCGTGACTCAGGCTGTACGACGTCACGGCGTCCGACCGCACCGTCACGGTGGCGCACATCTCGTACACGTATGGCCTGAACGGGCTTCCCGTGCCCGAGGGCAAGCCGTGGTCGGTCAACACCTTTGACGCGAACGCCACCGACGTCGCCCCCATCATTGACGCGGCCGAGACGGCGCGCGACCAGGGCGCGGACGTGGTGCTCGCCTCCGTCCACTGCTGTGTCGAATACATGACGGAACCCACCGAGGCGCAACGCTCCATCGCTCAGCAGATCGCGGACTCGGGCGAGGTCGATCTGTACATCGGCCACCACGCCCACGTGCCGCAGCCCATCGAACTGCTCGACGGCGGACCCGGCGGGGACGGGATGTGGACCGCGTTTGGCCTGGGCAATTTCGTCTCAAACCAGGACTCGCAGTGTTGCGTGGCCAACACCAACTCCGGCGTGCTCCTCGAGGCCACCTTCGCCGTCGACCCCGATGGCGACGTCAGCGTGGACGCCTCGTGGGCAGGGGTCACCGTCGATCGCCTCGGCGGCCACCGGATGTATGTCCTCGGCGACATCCTGGACGACGGCGCGGGCACGCTGAGCGCCGAGGAGGCCAAGGTCCGTCACGCCAGGGTCGCCGAGGCCGTGGGTGACGACGCCCCCGGCTCGATGCCGTGCCGACCGCGCTCGCCGACACCGTCACCGTGCGGGCACGGACGGCCGATGCCCTCGCTGAGTCGGCATCGGCTTCTGCCACCCCGACGCCCTACCTGCTGCAACGCCGAGGCGCGGCGCCGACTGTCAGGGCGTGGGCTCGGTGGCCCCGAAGTCGAGCGGCGTCGCCGCGTCGTAGGGGCGCGGATCGATCAGGCTGGACACCACGGGCGTGCCGTGGTCGATGATCGCCTGCGCGTGCTGCGCGACACCAAACAGCCAGCCCTGGCCATAGCGCCACCCACACTGCGCCAAAAACTCGGCCTGCGCCTCGGTTTCGATGCCCTCGGCAATGGTCGCCAACCCAAGTTCACGGGCGAGGGCACCAAGAGCCCTCGACACGCGCGCGCCCGCAGGGTCCTCGGGGATGCCCGCGACGAACGACATGTCGAGTTTCACCCCCGAGACGGGAAGATCGCGCAGGTAACTCAGCGGCGAGACGCCCGTGCCGAAATCGTCGAGCAGGATGGGGACGCCCGCGTTGCGAAGCTCGGTCAATTCGTGACGGATACGTGTGTTCGGAGCGACGAGGGATGCCTCGGTGAGTTCGACCACGAGCCGCTGCGGGCTCAGGTGATGCCTCCCGATGGCGGACAGGACCCGGTCCGCGAACTCGGAGTCGCCCAACTGATCGGCAGACACGTTCAGCGAGACCCACGTGTGCTGGCTCGGCCCCTCCGCAAGGAACCGTGCGGCCTGATCCACGAGCGCGGCGCCGAGCCGCGTCGACAGCGAGCGGTCGTTCAGGTGCGGCAGGAACGCCCCCGGCAGGAGCATGCCGCGCGTCGGGTGCTGCCACCGCACCAGGGCCTCGTAGCCCACGACCGTCCTGGTCGCGAGGCTCGAGAATCGGCTGATAGTGGAGCACCAGGCTCGCCGCGCTCGATGCCATCGGCGAGCTCGGCCATGATCGCGGTCGACGTGTCCGACGCCGTGTGCATCGACGAATCGAACACCTCGGTCCGCGACTTGCCGGTCTGCTTGGCCCGGTACATCGCGGCATCGGCGGCGCTCAGCAGCGTCGAGGCGCCGCCCGCGACCGTCTCCTCATCGGCCAACGCGATGCCGATCGACGCGTGCAGCGTCAACTGGTGACGCTTGACCGGCATCGGCCGCTTGAGTCCGTCGTGGATGGCCGACGCGATCGAATACATGGTCTTGGAACAGTCCGCGTCCTGCACCACGATGACGAACTCGTCCCCGCCGATGCGGGCCACGGTGCCATGCCCACCCGTGGCGGCGCGCAGCACGCCCGCCACATGCGCGAGCGCGCTGTCGCCCGTGGCGTGTCCGAAGCGGTCGTTGAGCGCCTTGAAGCCGTCGAGGTCCACCGCCATGGCCCCCACGCGCTTGTCAGGGTCGGGCTGGTCCAGCACTTCCTGCAGCACCTCGTGCAGCAGCGTGCGGTTCGCGAGTCCCGTCAGCGGATCGTGCATCGCGCGGTGAGCCATCAGGCTCGGTGTGCATGCGGTCGTCGGTCGAGTCGCGCACCTGCACCACGTAGTGGTCCGGAGCCCCACCGGCGTACCGCACGAGACCCACGTCGAGGACGGCCCACACCACATTGCCGTCGGCACGCACGTAGCGCTTCTCGACGCTGAACCGGTTCTGGTGTCCCTCATATAGACGCTGGAGGTGATCGGCCTCAGCACGGAGGTCCTGGGGGTGGCTGAGGGCACTGAACGGCGTGCCGCGCAGCGAGGCAACTGTCGAGCCCATCATTTCGGCGAACGCGCGGTTGACCTCCATGAGGCGCCACTCAAGATCGACCAGCGCCATCCCCACCGGCGCGTTCTCCATCGCCTTGCGGAACTGGGCATCCGAGCGGCTGATCGCCTCCGCGGCCTCCCGCAGGCCGGAGGTGTCCATGATGGTCACCACGGTCACGGGGCCGTCGTCGAGACCCTCGGGCACCAGCCGGGCGCGCACCTGCACCCACCGGATGTCCTCGGCCCCGCGCCTGCCCGGCACGCCCACGATGCGAGGCGCCACGTCGTTGGTCCCGATGCCGAACGCCTGGCGCAGAAGGATAGGCACCACACGGTCGTCCACGGCCTTCAGGGCCAGGCGCGATAGCGGCCGTCCCACGGCATCGGCCCGCGAAACGCCAAGGACCGACGCGGCCACGTCCGACAGCAACGCGATCTCATCACTCTGGGTGACGATGAGAATGCCGTCGCGCGTGGAGGACATCACCGCCTCGAACTGCCGCTGGAGGCGGCGCTCCCGCGCCACCACCTGATCGCGAGCAAGGCGGGCGCGGTGAGAACGCCAGAAGAAGTAGAGCGCGAGCGCCGCGAGGACGAGGACCAAAACGGTGACCGTCACGGCCACGGCTGGCCGCTGGAACAGGCTCTACGAGTCCTCCCACGGTGCGTCCTCAGCCTCCTCGTCGATGCCCGGGTCGCCCGCGGACGCGGGCTTCTCCCCGAAGGATAGCGAGAGTTCCGGCGAGGTCGTCAGGACGCACCAAGACGTCGCGAGCCTTCGAGCCCTGCGACGGTCCCACGATCTCGCGGGTCTCCAGCAGGTCCATCAGGCGGCCGGCCTTGGCGAAGCCCATCTTGAGCCTTGCGCTGCAGCATCGAGGTGGAACCGAGCCTGAGTCGTGATGACTAGTTCAGCGGCGGCGATGAGGTCGTCGAGATCGTCGCCGATGTCCTCCGCGACAACGGCGGACGCTGCCGCCTGGGTGACGTCGTCGCGATACTCCGGGTCGGCCTGGCGCTTGGTGTGCTCCACGGCCGCGTGGATCTCCGTCTCGGACACCCACGAGCCCTGCACACGCATCGGCTTGGACTCCCCCATCGGCAGGAACAGGGCGTCTCCCTGGCCGATGAGCCTTCTCCGCGCCCGGCATGTCGAGCACCACGCGCGAGTCCGCGAGCGACGACGTCGCAAACGCAAGACGGCTGGGCACGTTGGCCTTGATGGTGCCCGTGATGATGTCCACCGACGGACGCTGCGTGGCAAGCACCAGGTGGATGCCCGCCGCGCGCGCCGCCTGCGTGATGCGCTGGATCGACTCGTCCACGTCGCGAGGCGCCACCATCATGAGGTCCGCCAACTCGTCAACGATGACCAGGAGGTACGGGTAGGTGGTGAGCACGCGGTTGGAACCGGGCAGGGGCTTCACCTTGCCCGAGCGCACCGCCTTGTTGAAGTCGTCCACGTGCTTGAAGCCGAACATCGCCAGGTCGTCGTAGCGCATGTCCATCTCCTTCACCACCCACTCCAGGGCCTGCGCGGCCTTCTTGGGGTCGGTGATGATGGGGGTGATGAGATGCGGGATGCCCTCGTAAATGGTGAGGCTCGACGCGCTTGGGGTCCACGAGCACCATGCGCACCTCATCGGGCGTCGCACGCATCAGGATGGACGTGATCATGGAGTTCACGAAGGACGACTTACCGGCGCCCGTCGCACCCGCGACCAGGAGGTGAGGCATCTTGGCGAGGTTGGCGAGCACGTAGCCACCCTCGACGTCCTTGCCGATGCCGATCGCCATCGGGTGATCGTTCTTCTGAGCCGCGGTGGAACGGAGCACGTCGCCCAGCGCGACCGTCTCGCGGTCCACGTTGGGGATCTCGATACCGATCGCCTTCTTGCCAGGAATCGGCGAAAGGATGCGCACATCGGGGCTCGCCACGGCGTAGGCGATGTTCTTCGACAGGTTGGTGATGCGCTCAACTTTCACGCCCTGTCCGAGGCTCTACCTCGTAGCGGGTGACGGTCGGTCCACGGGTGAAGCCGGTGACCGTGGCGTCGACACCGAAGTCGTCCAGCACCGCGGTCAAAGCCTCGACCACGCGGTCGTTCGCTGCCGAGCGCGCCTTGTGCGGCGCGCCCTGAACCAGCGCGTCCATGCTGGGCAGGACGTAGGGGCGGGAGTTCTCGAGTTCACCCTGCTGCCCAGCGGGCACCAGGCTGGTGGTGCGGGGCGCGGGATGCTCCTGCGTGGCGATGTCCTCGCCGTCGAGCACGTCCTCGGGGAGGCTCCTCGTCGTCCGCATAGGGCGAGACGGGGCCGGTGGTCGTGGTGAGGACCTCCGTCGCCTGCGTGGGCGGCGCGTCCTCGTCGTCGTATCCGTCGACGTCGTAGACGGCCGTCGGCGCATCGGCGCGAGCGGCACGGTCCACCGAGGTGTCGAAGGCGTGGTCCGCCTCATAGGCGTCGAGATCGGGTTCCGCGACGTCGTCCGCTCGCCTTCCGGGCAGCAGGCTGCGACGCTTCTTGGGGGCCTTGGGCTCGGGGCCGCGGGCGAGGGTCCGATGCTCGGGCAGGTCAAGGGTGTCGTCCTGCGCATCGTGGTGGGAGCCGAAACGCTCGCGCACCAGGGCCACCAGGTCACGGATCGGCATGCCGACCACGACGAGGACACCCAACAGCGTGAGCAGGATGAGCACGATCACCGCCAGCGGCGTCGAGAGCAGGTTCGCAAGTCCGTTGCCGATGATCCAACCCAGCAGGCCGCCGGCGTCGCGCATCGCGTCCCAGCCTCCGGACGGGCTCGGCGTGCCCTCGGCGATGGCGATGAGGCCGGTCACGGTGAGGACCAGGATGAACGCGCCCAGCGTCAGGCGGTGGTTCGCCTGTTCCTCCTGGGGCGCACGGAACAGGCGAATCGCGAGTGCCGTGAGCGGGATGGGCAGCAGGATCGCGACGATGCCCACGGCACCGGCGACAAGGAAGTGGATGGCGGTCCCGGCCCAGGCCTGGGCATCCCGAACCATTCGCGAGCGGCGATGAGGATCGACGCGATGATGAGGAGGATGGCCTGGCCGTCGCGGCGCACCTCGGGGCTCACTTCACGCGCTCCATGGCCGATGGACCTGACTCCCGACCCGACGGCGCCGGAGACGCCTCTGCCGAGCGCCGCGATGCCACGCAAAATGGCAGGCGGCTGCTGAGGTGCATTCTTGGCCGAGCCGCCCTTTGCGGGGGCACGCTTGGCCGCAGGCTTACTGCCGGCGCTCGCAGGGCGTGAAGGTGCCATGGTCCCGGACCATACCGCCGCATCCGCCGCGCGGGGTGTTGCCACCCCGCGCGTGCGCGGATCGCTCTCAGGACTCGATGACGATCGGGATGATCATCGGGCGCCGACGCAGGCTTGGTCCCCACGTAGCGGCCGAGCACGCGTCGCATCACCTGCTGCAACTGGTGGTTGTCGGCGGTGCCGGTAGCCGCGGCCTCCTCGAGCGCGCTCTTAATCTTGGGCAGGATCGCGTCGAACACCGAATCGTCTTCCGCGAGGCCGCGGGCATGAACCTCGGGGCCGGACACGACCGTGCCGTTGGACGAGTCGACCACCGCGAAGACGGACACGAAGCCCTCCTCCGACAGGATGCGGCGGTCCTTCAGGCTCGGTGTCGGTGATCTCACCCACCGACGAGCCATCGACGTACACGTTGTGCACCTCGACAGCGCCCACCACCTTCGCGACGCCGTCCTTCAGGTCCACCGCCACGCCGTTCTCGGCGAACATGACGTTCGCCTCGGGCACGCCGGTCTTCATCGCGAGCTTGCCGTTGGCCAACAGGTGACGCACCTCGCCGTGGATGGGCATGACGTTCTTGGGGCGCACGATGTTGTAGCAGTACAGCAGGCTCGCCGGCGCTCGCGTGGCCGGACACGTGCACGCGCGCGCTGCCCTGGTGCACCACCGTCGCGCCCAGGCGCATCAGGCCGTTGATGACGCGGAACACGGCATTCTCGTTGCCGGGGATGAGCGACGAGGCGAGCACCACGAGGTCGCCGGGCCCCACGCGGAGCCTTGTGATCGAGGCTGGCGATGCGGCTGAGCGCCGCCATCGGCTCGCCCTGGGAACCGGTGCACATGTACACGATCTTCTCGGGCGGGAGGTCATCGGCCTTCTTGGCATCGATGAGGATGTTCGCCGGCACCTTGAGGTAGCCGAGGTCGGCGGCGATGTTCATGTTGCGCACCATCGAGCGGCCCACAAAGGCCACCCGACGTCCGTGTGCGTGGGCGGCGTTGATGACCTGCTGGACGCGGTGCACGTGGCTCGAGAAGCTCGCGACCACGATCCGGCCGGTGGCCTGAGCGAACGTCTGGTCCAGGACCGGGGTGATCTCCACCTCGGACGCGGTGAAGCCGGGCGACTCGGCGTTGGTCGAGTCCGTCATGAACAGGTCCACGCCTCGCTCGCCTAGGCTTCGCGAACGCGCGTAGGTCGGTGATGCGCCCGTCGAGCGGCAGGCTGGTCCATCTTGAAGTCGCCCGTGCCGAGCACCGTGCCAGCGGACGTGGTGATGAACACCGCGAGCGCATCCGGGATCGAGTGGTTCACGGCGACGAACTCGAGGCCGAACTTCCCGAGCCTGCTCCTCCTGGCCCTCCTTGACGGCGAGGGTGAGCGGCTTGATGCGGTGCTCCTGCAACTTTGCCTCGATGAACGCGAGGGTCAGCTGCGAGCCGATGATCGGGATGTCCTGGCGCAGGCGCAGCAGGTAGGGCACGGCACCGATGTGGTCCTCGTGGCCGTGGGTGAGGACGATGCCCTCGATGTCGTCGACGCGGTCCTCGATGTAGGCGAAGTCCGGAAGGATCAGGTCGACGCCGGGCTGGTGGTCCTCGGGGAACAGCACGCCGCAGTCGACGATGAGAAGACGGCCATCGATCTCGAAGACCGTCATGTTGCGGCCCACCTCGCCCAGGCCGCCCAGCGGCACGATGCGCAGGGTCCCGGGTTCGAGGGCGGGGGCTCGGTCAGGCTCGGGGTGGAAAGTCACGTCACTCCTTAGGGGATGGGCACGCCTGCGGCGCGCAGCGCGGACCCGAGCGAGGCGTACTCGTCGTCGTCAAGCGGCAGCAGCGGCAGGCGCATGTGGCGCCCCGGGATGACGCCGAGCAACTGCATCGCAGCCTTGGCGTTGGCGGCCCCGGGGCCGGAAAAGATGGCGTCGTGCACGGGGAGCAGGCTCCTCGTGGAGACGGTCGGCGGTCGCGGTGTCACCCGCGTCATGCGCGGCGATCATGGCGGCGATCCGCTCGCCCGCGACGTGTGCGCTCACGGAGACGACGCCCGCGGCGCCCTCACGCAGGAACTCAAGGGTCAGCGGGTCATCGCCCGAGTACCAGGCGAGGCCGGTGCGGGCAATGCGGTCCTTCGCGGCGGCGACGTCACCGGTGGCGTCCTTGTTGGCGACGATCGTCTCAATTTGCGCAAGTGAGTCGAACGACTCATCGCTCAGGGCGACGCCCGTGCGGCCCGGGATGTCGTACAACATCACCGGGAGGTCCGTCGCGCCTGCGATGGCAGAGAGGTGCGCGACGATGCCCTTCTGAGAGGGCTTCGAGTAGTACGGCACGAGCGCGAGGACACCGTTGACGCCGGCCTCCGCGGCCTGCTCGGCCATCATCACCGCGTGCGCGGTGTCATTGGAGCCCGCACCGGCGATGAGGGTGGCCCTGCCACCCACGGCCTCGACGAGCGCGGCCGTCAACTCGGCCTTCTCGGGGGCGTGAGTCGTGGGCGCCTCGCCCGTGGTGCCGGAGATCACCAGGCCGTCCGACCCGTGCTCCACGAGGTGCTTCGCCAGGGTGACCGCGCCGTCGATGTCGAGGGTTCCATCGGCATGCATGGGCGTCACCATGGCGGTGAGCACCGTCCCGAACGGGCGCGAGGTCGTCATGGGGCCAAACCTATCGTGTCCGGCGCTCCCAGACGGCCGATGCCGGGGTGTGCGTCAGCGCTCTCCGCGGGTGGCGACGGTCAGCAGCAGCGCGCAGTCGGTGACCGCCTGAACGCCGTGGCGCGCGGGCGGAATCACGAGTAGATCGCCCGCCCCGAGCGCCATCTGCCCCTCCCCCACGGTGAAGGTGATCTCGCCGCGCAGCACCTGAAGGGTGGCCTCCCCGGGGCTGTCGTGCTCATGGAGCGCGTTGCCGCCCGCGATGGCGATGAGGGTCTGGCGCAGGTCTTCGTGGTGGTCGCCCTTCAACGTCACGGAGTGCCGCCCGCTCGAGGCCTCGTACGCGAGAGCCGCCTGCTCGTCGACGAGCGTCTCCAGGTCAACCACCTTGAACATGTCCACTCTCCCTCGCGCATCGGTGCCGTGCAGCCAGTCAACCGCACCAGAGCCGCGCCCGCCAGGCGTCCCTGCCCCGGCATCGGCCCGGCGTACCCTGTGGCCATGGCCGCGATCCCCACCCCGTACGAGGACCTGCTGCGCGACGTGCTCGCCACCGGCACCCGCAAGGACGACCGCACGGGAACGGGGACCCTGTCCGTGTTCGGCCGCCAGTTGCGCTACGACCTCTCGCAGGGGTTCCCTCTCATCACCACCAAGCGCGTGCACGTGAGGTCGGTCGTGGGTGAGCCTGCTGTGGTTCCTGCGCGGCGACACCAACGTGCGGTGGCTGCAGGAGCGCGGCATCTCGATCTGGGACGAGTGGGCCGACGCCGACGGCGAGCCTGGGCCCCGTCTACGGCTACCAGTGGCGGTCGTGGCCTGCGCCGGACGGTACGCACGTCGACCAGATCGCGCAGGTCATCGAGTCGATCAGGACCAACCCCGACTCCCGACGCCACATCGTCTCCGCCTGGAACCCCGCGCTGGTGGACGAGATGGCACTGCCTCCATGCCACGCGATGTTCCAGTTTTATGTGGCCGACGGCAAGCTCTCGTGCCAGGCTCTATCAACGCTCCGCCGACCTGTTCCTCGGCGTACCGTTCAACATCGCGTCGTACGCGCTGCTCACCCACATGATCGCCACGCAGACGGGGCTCGAGGTGGGCGACTTCGTGTGGACCGGCGGCGACTGCCACATCTACGGCAACCACCTCGAGCAGGTCGAGCCTGCACCAGCCGCGAGCCGTACCCGTACCCGACGCTGCGGCTTCCGGCCAAGGACTCGCTGTTCGACTACGACATCGACGACGTGGTGATCGAGGGCTACCAGCACCACCCCGGCATCAAGGCGCCGGTCGCCGTCTGATGGCGATCACCGCGATCTGGGCGCAGGCACGCGACGGCGACGGCCGCCCTGTGATCGGCGCCGGCGGCGACATGCCCTGGCACCTCCCGGAGGACCTGGGGCGCTTCTCGTCGCTCACCCGCGGCGGGGCCGTGGTCATGGGCAGGCGCACATGGGAGTCATTCCCCGAGAAGTTCAGGCCGCTGCCCGGCCGCGTCAACGTAGTCGTCACGTCCGCCTCGTCACTGCCAGGGGCCGATGCCGTGGTCGGCTCGCTCGCGGCGGCCCTTGAGACCGCCGCTCGCCTGACGCCGAACGGCGAGGTGTGGGTGATCGGCGGCGGCCGCATCTACGGCGCCGCGCTCGAGGCAGTGGACCGGCTCGAAGTTACCGAGATCGATCTCAAGGTGGACGGCGACACGTTTGCCCCCGCCGTGGACCCTGCGATGTGGGAGCAAGTCAAGGACTCCGGCTGGCGCGACTCCGCCACCGGCCCCCGCCACCGCTTCCTCACCTACGCGCGGAAGTCACGGCGATGACTTCCTGGCGCGTCCCCTCCCGCGTCGAGACCGCGCGCCTGGTGCTGCGGCCGTACGTGGCGGCCGATGCCGAGCAACTCGTCGACGTCATCCCTCGCAACCTCGACCACCTGAGCCCGTACATGGAGTGGACGCGCTTCGAGCCGCAGACCGTGGAGCAGCGCCGCGAGTGGATCGCGGGCGAGGCCGCGAAGACCGCGGCCGGGACGGAGTTCACGATGGGCATGTTCGACGCCGCCGGCGCGCTCGTGGGCGGCACGGGGTTTCATGCCCGCACCGACCCCGACGGCCTGGAGATCGGGTACTGGATCGACGCCGCGCACGAGGACACGGGGCTCGCGACCGAGGCGGCTGCGGCCCTCACGCTCGTCGCGCTCGAGGTGGCAGGCGCCGAGGTAGTGACCATCGGCCATGCCCCCACGAACGCCCGCAGCGCAGCGATCCCGCGCCGACTCGGCTACACGCAGCGCGACCTCGGCGGCAAGGAGTGCTTCGACGCGGGAGAGATGGCGCCCGCCGTCGAGTGGGTGGCCGATGCCGCGACCCTCACGCGTGAGCCCCTCGCGTCCTGGCCGCGCCCCACGAGTCGTTGACTGCCCAATTGTCTGTGGATTCGGGCGCTGAACGCCTCCTGGGACGCTGACTGCCTGCCACAATGCCGAGCATGCCCCGCCTCGACGCCACCCGCCAGCAGGCCGTGTCGGTCTCGCTCGCGACCGGCGCGTACGGCCTCGCCTTCGGCGCCCTGTCGGTGGCGGCCGGCCTCGACGTGTGGCAGACCATGGCGCTCGGCTTGCTGTTGTTCTCGGGCGGATCCCAGTTCGCGTTCATCGGCGTGATCGCAGGCGGCGGCTCCGGCGCGGCTGCGGTCGCGACGTCGACCCTCCTGGGAGTGCGCAACGGCTTCTACGGCATCGCGCTCGCGCCCTTCATGCGGCCGATGCGCCCGCTCACCCGGGCGGCCGCCGCCCAGGTCACCATCGATGAGTCGACGGCCGTCGCACTCGCCCAGCCCGCCGAAGACGTCGCCGCTCGTCGGGTCGCCTTCTGGTGGACGGGGCTTGGCGTCTTCGTCGCCTGGAACGCCATCACCCTGGCGGGCGCGCTCCTGGGCTCCGCGATCGGCGACCCCACCGACTGGGGCCTCGACGCCGCCGCTGCCGCCGCGTTCCTTGGCCTGCTGTGGCCGCGCCTGGCAAGCAGGCGCGCGCAGGCGGTGGCAGCGGCATCGGCCGTGGTGGCCCTTGCCCTCACTCCCCTGCTGCCCGCGGGGCTGCCCATCCTCGCCGCGGCGGCCGTCGCGATCGCCGCCGGCTGGCGCGCCCCAGGCGAGGAGGTGCCCCAGTGACGCCCTACGCGTGGACGTGGGTCGCCGTCGTCGCCGCGGCGGCACTCGCCTTCCTCACCAAGTACGCGGGCCACGTGGTGCCCGAGGCGTGGCTGGAGAACCCCCGCGTGCATCGCGTCTCGGGGTTCGTCACCGTGGGACTCTTGGCGGCGCTGTTCGCGACACAGGCATTCGGCTCCGGCTCGGCGATCGTGCTCGATGCACGGGTCGCGGCCGTGGCAGTCGCGGCGGTCCTGCTGTGGAGGCGTGCGCCCTTCATCGTCGTGGTGATCGCTGCGGCCGCGGTCGCCGCGGGCCTGCGGCTGCTCGGCTGGGGCTGAGGGCTGCGCGGCGCGTCTACGCTTGACTCCATGCCTACCGCCGATGTCTCCGCCCGCCCCGCCGTCCCCGGTGACGAGGAGGCGATCGCCGACATCCAGGCTCGCGGCGTGGCGCACCACCCTGGGTGTCGATGCGGTGGCCGACCTTCCCCGCGACCAGATCGTCGCGCAGTGGGGCTCCGCGATCGAGGCTCCCCCTCGCGCGAGCACCGCATGTTTGTGGCGACAGACGGCCCTCACGTCGTGGGCTTCGCCGCGCTCGCGCAGGGCGAGATCATCGCTCTCGAGGTCGCACCCGAGCACCGTCGCTACGGGCACGGCTCCCGCCTGCTCGCCGCGTGCGTCGACACACTACGCATCCTCGGCACCTCGCCCGTGCGCACCTGGGCGATCGAGGGCGACACCGTGCGCGAGGCGTTCCTGACGTCGGCTGGCTTCGCCGAGGGCGGGATTCGCCGCGGCATGGATGGCCCCGGTGGCGAGATGGCCGAGCCGATGTGGCGCGCCGACCTCGGTCAGTAGCGGGCGTGCCCTATCGCTGGGCGCGGAACAGTTCCGCAGCGTGGCGCAGTGAACGCCGAGCCATCGACCGGTCCTTGTTGGCGTCGTACGCCCACGCGACGGTGAACCAGGCTCGCCAGTCCCCCGCATTGAGTTCCGCCTGCGCCCGCGCATTGTCGAAAATGGCCTGCGCCGCGTCCTCCGTGAGCCTGCCCGTTCGGCAGCCTCTCACCGTCGTGCAGCGGCAGCCCGCCCTCGGCCTCCAACTGGTCGGCCATGCGCTGCACCGTGGTTCCCAGCCGCCATTCGACGATGACGTACCAGGCGCCGATGGCCGGAAGGACAAGGAGCGCAGCACCAAGCGCCCTCGCGGCCCACGACTCGGCGGCAAGGAACGCGAAGGCGTACTGCGCCACGAAGACCAGATAGAGGCTCAGCAGCACCGTCATCGCGACGGCCGCGAGGAACGCCGGCTTGCGGAAGATCCCCATCTACAGGCTCAGGTACCCGTCGAGCCCGAGGGTGAGCCCGGGGTGGCGGTCGATCTCACGGATGCCGAGCAGGACGCCGGGCATGAACGAGGTGCGGTCAAAGGAGTCATGGCGCACGGTGAGTTGCTCGCCGGGGTTGCCCAGCAACACCTCCTCGTGCGCGGTGAGGCCGCGCAGGCGCACCGCGTGGACGCGGACACCCTCGACCAGGGCGCCGCGGGCGCCGTCGGGGTCGTGCTGGGTCGCGTCGGGCGAGGCACCGACCCCCGCGGCGGCCCGCGCCGCGGCGATGCCTGCCGCGGTGTGGTGTGCGGTGCCCGAGGGCGCATCCAGGCTTGTCGGGGTGGTGAAGCTCGACAACCTCGACCGACTCGAAGTACGGCGCCGCCATCGCGGCGAACCGCATGGCGAGCACGGCGCCGAGAGCAAAGTTGGGGGCGATCAAGACGCCGATCTCGGGCCGCTCACGCAGGTGCGACTCGACGCGCGCGACGGCGTCCTGGGTCCAGCCCGAGGTTCCGACGACCGCGTGAATGCCGGCGTCGATGAGCGCGTGGACGTTCGCCTCGGAGGCCTCCGGGACAGTGAAGTCCACGGCGACGGTGGCCCGCGCGCGAGCGGCGTCAGCGACGGCATCGTCCGCGTTCAGGCGAGCGACCACCTGCATGTCCTCCGCGCCTGTCACCGCCTCGACGACGGTGGACCCCATGCGCCCCGAGGCGCCCAGTACGGCGACGTTGATCATGTCGACGAGCCTACCGGGCACCTCGGGGCGCAAGGACGGGGCCTACCCGTTCATGGTGGGAGGCTGGAAGTCCCCGCCGCCACCGCTGGGCGGGCTGAAGCCCTCGGGCATTTCGAACTCGCCCGAGTCCTCGGATTCTGAATCGAGCCCGCCGAGCAGGCCGCTCGTCTCCGACTCCTCGTCCTCCGTCGTCACCTCCTGAGTGAGATCGGCGAGCACCACGTCCGCGCCTTCCTCAATCCCCGAGGTGACTTCGGTGTACTCGGTGCCGATGGCGCCCGTCACGATCGGGGTTTCCGTCGCGGCGCCGTCCGCGCCCACCACCTGCACCGTCGCGTCGCCTGCCGCATCGGTGATGGCCGAGGTAGGCACCACGAGCACACCGGTGGACGCAGCCACCGTGATGGTCATCCTGGTCGCGGCGCCGATGCGGATGTCGAAGCCGGGGTCAGGGATCGCGATGCTCACTGCGTAGGACTGCTGGTAGGCGTTGCCCGAGTTCACGTTCGACACGCTCGCGACGGAGCCCGCCACCACCTCGCCGGTGCTGGTGATTGTCAGTTCCGCGTCCTGTCCCACGGCGAGCAACTGAGCCTCGGTCAGGCTGACCGACAGGTTGACGACGTAGGCGTTGTCCGCGACCAGTGTGATGACGGCGGCCGTATCGCCCGCGGTCACGCTGTCTCCCGCGGCGAGGCCAACGGCCACGACCTCACCCGCGACGGGAGCGGTGAGTGACGCGTATTCGAGCCTGCTGCTGAGCGACCTCGAGGTCCGCCTCCGCGGCGGTGATGTCTGCCTTGTCCGCGAGGATGTCCGCGGCGGTGGGCACCGACGTCTCCATTCCCGAAGCACCCCCGGACGCGCTGCCGCCGGACGGCACCTCGCCCGAGGCGTCCGCGCCGTAGGTTCCCTGGTCGCCACCGGCCGGCAGATCGCCACCCGTGGACTGATCACCGTCGGTGGGCTGATCGCCGCCCGTGGACTGATCACCGTCGGTGGGCTGATCGCCGCCGTCGCTGCCCTGGTCACCGCCAGTAGACATGTCGCCGCCGTCGGTTCCCTGGTCGCCATCGTCCGTGCCGTCACCGCCGTCACCGCCATCCGTCGGCGCATCGGTGCCGCCGCCGTCCGTGCCATCGCCACCGTCGGTGCCATCGGTGCCATCCCCGGAGTCGGCGGCATCGGCCACCGCCTGCTGGTAGGCCGCGAGCGCGGTATCCACGTCGGTGGCACGCTCCATCAGCGTCGCCTGCTCGTCGATCGAGGTCTGAGACGCCTCAAGCGCGGCCTCCGTCGCCTCCTGGCAGGCAACGAGAGCATCGGCCACGTCGGTGTCGGCGGAGGTGGTGACTGCGTCACTCGACTCGCCGTCACCCTCTCCCGTGTCTTCTCCGTCGCCGGCGTCACCAGAGTCGGAGGTTGCGGCCGTGAAGGCCGCACAGATCTCCTGCGCGGAGGCGGAGGCGTCGTCGGCTGCCTCGAGTGCGGCCTGGGCGATGTCGTACTGGTCGAGCAACGCCTGCTGCGCGTCGAGCAGCGCCTGAAGGGCGTCCTCCACGGACGTTGAGGCGGATGCCGACGCCGCCGCGACCACCGCGGCGGTCTCCTGCGACACCGTGTGGGCGACCGTCATCACGGTCACGGTGTCGCCAGACTCGTACTCGCGGTACGCCACCGAGGAGGCGGAGTCGTCGGAGTCGTCATCGGCCTGAGCCTCAAGGTCGTCGGCCAACACCTCCTCCGCGTCCGCGAGCGCTTCCTGCGCCTCGGTGACGGCCTCCTCGAGATCCGTAAGGTCAAGCGTGGCGAGGGTGTCCCCCGCCTCCACGGTGTCCCCCACGGCCACGTTCACCGCGTCGACCGTGCCATCCACCTGGAAGCCCACATCGGACCGGCTCGCGGACTCGATAGCGCCGGTGGTGGTCAGGGTCTGTGTCACGTCGCCCGTGGCGGCCGATGCGGTGCGATACGTCGCGGACGAGTCGGTGGCACCCGTGAGCGTCACACCGCCCACGACGGCGCCGACCGCGACGGGCACGACGGCGATGCGCCAGCCCCAGCGCGCCATCACTCGCCCGCCGTATCGAGGGACTCGAGGCTCGTCGCTCATGCCGCCGCCGGGACCGCCCATCCCCATGCCGCCGCCACCGAAGCCGCTGGTGCAGCCCTCGTCGGTCGCCTCGGACAGGGCGATGGTGGTCGCGTCATAGCCGCCAGACGAGTCCGACTCGCCGTTAGCGGTCATGCACAGCCCCACCTCGATGGCGCTCGTGTCGGTCTCCTCCGTGCCGGTGATCGTGGTTTCGTCCGAGGTCACGACCTCGGTGGCCTCGCCGTCAGAATCCTCGACAGTCAAAGTGCCGTCGGCGGCCGCGGTGACGGTGCCGGAAACGAAGGAGCCGCCGAAGCCGCCCTGCGACATGTCGCCACCCTCGGGCATCGCGGTCGGCATGTCCGTGGGCACCTCACCGTCGGGCATCTCCATGCCCTCGGGCATCGCGGTCGGCATGTCGGAGGGCACCTCACCGTCGGGCATCTCCATGCCCTCAGGACGCTCGCCGCCCATGCCGCCGAACCCGGTGGAGCACGTGCCGTCCTCGTCGGCTTCGGACACCGACACCGACGTGGCGATGTCGTCGTCGCCGATGACCGCGACCACGCACTGACCCGTCACGATGTCCGCGAAGGCGACATCGACCTCGGTGGTAACGGTCGTGTCATCGGTGAAGCGCACCGCGGTCTGCGAGTCGTCATCCTGCACCTGCGCAGTGCCGTCCGCGACGTACGCGACCTCGCCGCTCACGCCGGAGGGCTGGAAGTCGCCCTGGTCGCCGCCTGCCTGCGGCTGGCCGCTGGCCTCGGGCGCGGCGGAAGTGGCGGTGTCTGCCGACGCCGAAGCATCGGCCGTCTCATCCCCAGCCGAACAGCCGGCGAGCAGGATGGCGCCGATGCCGATGCCGGCAAGGGCCTGGTAGGTACGGGTCTTCGTCATAGCGAGTGTCCTCTCGGGGTTCACGTTTACTGGTCTCGGAGAGCGTCGATGGGGGCAAGGCGGGCGGCGCGGGCGGCCGGGTAGACGCCGAACACGGCGCCGATTCCCACGGCAACGGCCACGGACACCACGAGCGCGAGGCCCGAGATGACGATGGTGGATCCGAGCACGCTCGGGAGCACCAGCGCGAGGCCCACGCCCATGACCACGCCGATCGCGCCGCCGCTGAGGCCAAGAATCATGGCCTCGATCAGGAACTGGTTCCGGATGGTGGCCGGTGCCGCGCCCAGTGCCTTGCGCAGGCCGATCTCGCGGGTCCGCTCGGTGACCGACACCAGCATGATGTTCATGACGCCGATGCCTCCCACCAGGAGCGCAAGCGCCGCAATACCGGTGAGCAGGATGGTGAGCCTGCTCATAGACCGACGTGGCCGCGTCGATCAGCGAGTCCTGCACGTCGATCGTGAAGTCCGCATCGTCCACGCTGGCGAGGCCATGCAGGTTCAGCAGCAGGTTCTGCGCCTCCTGCGACGCCGCCCCCAACACCTCGGAGGACGCCGCCTTGATGTAGATGGTCTGCACCGACTCGCTCGACCCCGAATCGTCGAGCGTGTCGACCATGGTGTTCATGGGCACCACGGCGATGTCATCGAGCGACGTGTCACCCGAGGACCCTGCCTCGGCGAGCACACCCACGATCTCGAAGGCGTCGCCATCGATGGTGACCTCCTGGCCCACCACTGCTGTCGAGCCGAACAGTTCTTGCGCGGTCTCCGAGCCCAGCACGATCACATGCGCGGCGGAGCTCTGATCCTCATCCGTGAAGAAGTCTCCGTAGAGCAGTTCGCGCGAGCGGACATCGGTCCAGGCTGGTGGTGGTACCGGTGACGGTGGTCGTCCAGTTGCTCTCTCCATACTCGAGCGACAACTCCGACGTCTTCTCCGCGGCCACACCGATGGCATCGGGCACCGCCACATCGGAGGCCAAGGCCTCCGCGTCGCTCAGGGTGAGGGTCTCGGCGCTGCCGAACCCACCGCGCATGCCAGAGTCATCGGTGGACGAGCCCGGGGAGACGATGAGTAGATCGGATCCCAGGGAGGCGATCTGCTCCGAGACGTCCTTCTGGGTTCCCAGCCCTAGGCCGACGGTCAGTACCACCGAGGCGATGCCCACCACGATGCCGAGCATCGTGAGGAGGGATCTCATCTTGTGGCTGCGAATGGCGCTCCACGAGCCTGCCAAGGAGGTCGGCGGTCCTCACTTCGCGATCTCCGTTCCCGCGCCGACGAACTGCCCGTCGGTGACGTTGTAGACGGTCTGAGCGCGCGCGGCAACGTCGCCCTCGTGGGTGATGAGCACGATGGTGGTGCCCTCCGCGTGGAGGTCGTCGATCATGCCAAGGACGTCCGCGGTGGAGCGGGAGTCAAGGTTTCCGGTGGGTTCGTCCGCCAACACGATGGCGGGTTCGGTGACGAGGGCACGCGCGATGGCGACGCGCTGCTGCTGGCCGCCCGAGAGCCTGGCCAGGGTGGTTGCGTGCCTTGCCGTCGAGTCCCACGCGGGCCAGTGCGGCTAGCGCACGCTCGCGGCGCTCCGCGGGAGCGACCCCGGCGTACACGAGCGGGAGCTCGACGTTGCCGAGGGCGGTCAGGCTGGGCAGCAGATGGAACTGCTGGAACACGAATCCGATGCGCCGGTTGCGCGCCGAGGCGAGCGCCACCTCGTCCATGTGGGAGACGTTCTCCCCCGCCAGGACATACCTGCCGCTGGTGAGCACATCAAGGCATCCCAGGATGTTCATGAGCGTCGACTTGCCCGAGCCCGAGGGCCCCACGATGGCGACATACTCGCCGGGGAAGATCCTGCAATCGATTCCACGCAACGCCTCGAACTCGATGTCGCCGGTGAGGTAGGTCTTGCGGGCGGCGGTGAGTTCGATCACGGGCGCCGTGCGGTCACGTACCGCGGTAGTGCTGTCAGTCATGTGGCGGTCCTTGTCCCTTTCGCGGCCGGGCGTCACTGGCCGCCGGGCATCTGCCCGCCACCGGGGAAGGTCATGCCGTCGGGCATCTCGCCACCCGTCGGCATCTCGCCACCAAACTGCTGCATCATGTCCTCGGCGTCGCCGGTGCCCGTGCCGCCTGACTGCATGACGGTCATCTGGATCTGCTCGCCCTCGCTGAGGCCATCGGTGATCGTGGTGTACTCGCCGATGGTCTCGCCGGTGGTGACCTCGCGTTCCTCGGTGGTGCCGTCATCGGCCACGACCGTGACCGTCGATACGCCGTCGGTGGTGGTGATCGCGTTCGCGGGGACGGCGAGGACGTCGGTCTCCCTGAGCGTCACGATGCTCGCCTCTACCGAGGTGCCCTCGTACAGGCCCTCGACGGTGCCGGTGACCGTCAACTCGACGGCATAGGTGGCGGATCCGCCGGTGGTCGTGGGCAGGTTGGCGATGTCGGAGACGACGCCGAAGAACTCGTCGTCCAGGTCCTCCGAGGTGAAGGTCACCTGGTCGCCCTCGGCGATGTCCGCGACATCGGCCTCCGACAGGCTGACCGACACGGTCCACTCGTCCTGACCCACGATGGTCACGGAGCCTGGACTCCGTGGTGGTGGCGGCCGTCGTGGACCCGCCGCCCATGCCGCTGGCGTCGCCGGAGCCCGATCCCGAGCCTCGATCCGCCCGAGACCACGTCGCCCACCTCGTAGGGCTGGCTCGTGACGAGGCCCGAGATGTCGGCGACGAGCCTTCGCGTCGTCCATCGCATCCTCGGCGTCGTCGACGTTCTCCTGCAATACAGCGACCTGCGACTGGGCGGCCTCGATCTGCGCGTCCGAGGAGTCGGAGCCGTCCGCCTCGTCCTCAAGGTTGGACAGGTCTGCCTCGGCCTTCGCGAGGTCCGCCTCCGCCGAGCGCAGCGACGCCGTGAGCCTGCAACGTGTCAATCACGGCGATGACATCGCCCTTCTCGACGGTGTCGCCTTCCTCCACGTTGACCTTGGTCACGGCGCCCGATGCCTCGAAGGAAAGATCGGAGCTCGACACAGCCGCAAGAGTGCCGGAGGCGTCGATGGACTCCTCGAGCGTCTCGAGCCCCACGGTCACGGTCTGCTCGCCGCCGGACTCGGCGACCATCGCGTCGCGCGCCATCGCATCGGCGCTGCCGGAGGCATCGGGCCCCCACAGGGCCATCGCGCCGACGCCGAGCCCGGCACCCGCCACGAGCGCAACCGTGGGGATACCCCACGCGCGCAGGCGAGCCCGGTTGAAGGAGATCTGGGGCATGTTCCGTCCTGTCCATCGAGACCTGCTGTCGCGATGAGGCTATGGACGCAACCTGGGAGAACGCTGGGAACGGGCTGAGACTTCCGTCTCGCCTGGAAAGACGTGGTTTAGCGGGCGGGACCCACGCGCACGGAGGCCCGCTCGCGGGAGGCGAGATCGGCGGCCAACGCCACCACGGCATCGGCCGTCACCGCACGCACCTGAGCCAACGACTCCTCGATGCTCCACAGGCTCGCCGAACACCAACTCCGCCTTGCCCAGGCGGGACATGCGCGAATACGAGTCCTCGAGGCGCAACACCGTGGTACCGGCGATCTGGCCCTTGGCGCGTTCGAGTTCCTCGTCGGTGATGCCCTCGGTGAGTCGCTCGAGGCTCGGCGCCAAGCAGGCGCTCGACCTCGTCGGCGTTCGCGGGATTGCAGGCGCCATACATGCCCCAGATGCCCGTCTCCGCGCTGGGCGCACCAAACGAGTACACGGAGTAGGACAGGCCGCGCTTCTCGCGGATTTCCTGGAAGAGCCGCGAGGACATGCCGCCGCCGAGGATGGCGTTCATCACCGCGAGCGTGGAACGGCGCTCGTCGGTGGCGCGGAAGCCGCGCGAGCCCAGCAGGACGTGAGCCTGCTCGAGGTCACGGGTGATGCGCACCTCGGGCGTCAGCGTCGCGTCAACGGCGGCCAGCGGGTCACGCCTGCCGACGGGAGCGACGTCGCCTGAAAGGTCCCAGCCACCGAGCGTGAGGGCCGCGGTGACCATCCCGCATACCGTGTCGTGATCCACGTTGCCTGCGGCGGACACGATGAGTCCGTCCGGCGTGTAGTGCTGGCGGTAGTGCTCGGCGACCGCGTCGCGCGTCACCGACTTGATGATGGCGGGCGTACCACCGATCGGGCGTCCCAGCGCGTGGCCCGTGAGCACCGCCTCGGTGAAGCGCTCATGCGCGACGTCGCCGGGATCGTCGTCGTTCATCGCGAGTTCTTCGAGGATGACACCGCGCTCCATCTCGAAGTCGTCCTCCGTCAGCGACGCGGAGGTCACCATGTCGAGAATGACGTCGATGGCCGTGGGCAGATCCCTGTCGATCACCCGCGCGTAATAGCAGGTGAACTCCTTGCCCGTCATCGCGTTGGACTCGCCACCCACCCGGTCAAACTCGACCGCGATGTCCTGCGCGGTGCGCCGGGCGGTGCCCTTGAACAACAGGTGCTCAAGGAAGTGCGTGGATCCCGCGTGCTCGGGAGTCTCGTCCCTGCTGCCCACACCCACCCAGGCCCCGAACGTCGCGGAACGCATGCCGGGGATGTGTTCGGTGAGGACACGCACTCCCCCGGGAAGCACGGAGCGGCGGATCACGGCGCCGGCGTCCTGCTCGACGGTGAGGTGGCTTCCGGTGGACGCGGCCGCGACGAGCGGGAGGGCATGAGGCATACCGGTGAGCCTAACGCGACCGCCGCCTGGCGACTCCCAAGGTATGGAGTGACCCTTGTGACGCGCGTGACACGGGAAGCCACCGCATCGGCCACATGAACCTCCTGCGCCCCGGCATACCTTGGGAATCGCGTGGGGGAGCCGATGCCGGAACGGCATCCGTCGCCGAGCCGCGCGGGCCCCGCAGGGCGTCCGCACAGGGTCCGGACCCAGACATGCCACGAGGGCGGCCCCGGATACCCGGGACCGCCCTCGTGGAAGACGCGCGAAGGGGCGATTACTCGCCGGCCTCCTCGGACGCCTCGTCGGACTTGTCCTCGACGACGCCGAGCGACAACTGCCGCGCGGGTCGACCTCGGTGATCTCGACCTGGATCTTCTGGCCGATGGACAGCACGTCCTCGACGTTCTCCACACGCTTGCCACCCACCAGCCTTGCGGATCTGCGAGATGTGCAGCAGACCGTCCTTGCCGGGCGAAAGCGAGATGAAGGCGCCGAAGGCGACGGTCTTCACGACGGTGCCGACGAAACGCTCGCCGACCTCGGGGACGTGCGGGTTCGCGATCGCGTTGATCGCGGCACGCGCCGCCTCCGCCGACGGGCCGTCGGCCGCGCCGATGAACACGGTGCCGTCGTCCTCGATGGAGATGTCGGCGCCCGTGTCGTCCTGGATCTGGTTGATCATCTTGCCCTTGGGGCCAATGACCTCGCCGATCTTGTCGACGGGCACGCGCACGGTGATGATGCGCGGCGCGAAGGGGCTCATCTCGTCGGGCTCGGTGATGGCGCCAGCCATCACGTCCAGGATGTGGAGGCGGGCCTCCTTGGCCTGGTCGAGCGCGCCAGCGAGCACCGACGCGGGGATGCCGTCGAGCCTTGGTGTCGAGCCTGGATCGCGGTGACGAACTCGGAGGTACCGGCGACCTTGAAGTCCATGTCGCCGAACGCGTCCTCGGCACCCAGGATGTCGGTCAGTGCCGCGTAGCGGGTCTCACCGTCAACCGTGTCGGACACGAGGCCCATGGCGATACCGGCGACGGGGGCCTTCAGCGGCACACCTGCGTTGAGCAGCGCGAGCGTCGAGGCACACACGGAGCCCATCGAGGTCGAGCCGTTCGAGCCGAGAGCCTCGGACACCTGACGGATGGCGTAGGGGAAGTCCTCACGCGACGGCAGCACCGGCACCAGGGCACGCTCGGCGAGCGCACCGTGGCCGATCTCGCGACGCTTGGGCGAGCCCACACGACCAGTCTCGCCCGTGGAGAAGGGCGGGAAGTTGTAGTGGTGCATGTAGCGCTTCTTCGTCTCCGGGTTAAAGGAGTCGATCTGCTGCTCCATCTTGAGCATGTTCAGGGTGGTGATGCCCATGATCTGGGTCTCTCCACGCTCGAAGATCGCGGAGCCGTGCACGCGCGGGATGGGGCCCACCTCGGCCGAGAGCGGACGAATGTCGCGCAGGCCACGGCCGTCGATGCGGACGCCGTCCTTGAGGATGCGCTGGCGCACCGTCTTCTTGGTGACGGAGCGCACCGCAGCGGAGATTTCCTTCTCGCGGCCCTCGAACTGGGCGCTGAGCCAGTCCAGGGCTGCAGCCTTGATCTCGTCGAGGCGGTTCTCACGGGTCTGCTTGTCGGCGATCTGGAGGGCCTCGGTGAGGTCGGCCTCGGTCGCAGCGGAGACGGCGGCGAACACGTCGTCCTCGTAGTCGAGGAAGCGCGGGAACTCCTGCGTCTCCTTCGCGGCGGCGTTCGCGAGGCTCAATCTGCGCCTCGCACAGCGCGCGCAGGAAGGGCTTGGCGGCCTCGAGGCCCTCGGCCACGACGGCCTCGGTGGGGGCGGTGGCGCCCTCGGCGACGAGGTTGAACGCGTCGTCGGTGGCCTCTGCCTCGACCATCATGATGGCGACGTCGTCACCGGCGATGCGGCCGGCCACGACCATGTCGAACACCGCGCGCTCCTTCTCGGAGTAGCGCGGGAAAGCGACCCACTGGCCGTCGATGAGCGCGATGCGCACACCGGCAACGGGGCCGGTGAAGGGCAGGCCGGACAGCTGCGTCGACGCCGAGGCGGCGTTGATGGCGAGGGTGTCGTAGGCGTCGTCGGGGTTGATCGCGAGGACCGTCACGACGACCTGGACCTCGTTGCGCAGACCCGACACGAAGGTGGGGCGCAGCGGGCGGTCGATGAGACGGCAGGTGAGGATCGCGTCCGTCGAGGGGCGGCCCTCGCGACGGAAGAACGAGCCGGGGATCTTGCCTGCGGCGTACGAGCGCTCCTCGACATCCACCGTCAGGGGGAAGAAGTCGAAGCCGTCGCGGGGGTGCTTGCCGGCCGTGGTGGCCGAGAGCAGCATCGTGTCGTTGTCGAGGTAGGCGGCGACGGTACCGGCGGCCTGCTGAGCAAGGCGACCCGTCTCGAAGCGGACGGTACGGGTACCGAACTTGCCGTTATCGATGACCGCTTCTGCGGCCTTGATCTCGGGACCTTCCATGAGGGAAGTCTCTCCGTTCTGATCGAGGCAGGCCAAGCGAACTCAAGGGGCCGTGTGGCCTCACTGATCGTCAGTCGACATGCTCAGACTCACGTCCGCGTCGTTGGCGCGGGGATTCTGCTCATCTCCACCGAGGATCAGCGTCCGGCTGTCCTGCCAGGTGTGTGAAATTGAGCGCCGATGCTCACGCACCGGGCAAGGTCCATGCTAGCAGGGCACCCGCTGGGGACGCCCCTGACATGCGAAAGACCCGGCCGCTCGACCTCCGTGACGGAGGGAGCGACCGGGCCGAGCGCGACCGGGTGTGCCTTAGCGGCGCAGGCCCAGGCGCTCAATCAGCGAGCGGTAACGCTCGATGTCGACACGCGAGAGGTAGTTCAGCAGGTTGCGGCGCTTACCGACGAGCAGGAGGAGGCCACGACGCGAGTGGTGGTCGTGCTTGTGCTCCTTGAGGTGCTCGGTGAGGTCGGTGATGCGCTGCGTGAGGAGCGCGACCTGGACCTCGGGCGAACCGGTGTCACCCTCGACGGTGGCGTACTCGGTCATGATGGACTTCTTGGTGGCTGCGTCAAGAGGCACGGCTCACTCCTTTTTCGTCTCGTTGCGCGGAGCTCCCGGGCTTGTTCTCCGGGGGCACTGGAATCCGCGGCCGTTTCACGGCGACGGTCAATCATACACGCGCGACGGCTTCGCGCGCCACGCCTTCTCAGGGCCGATGCGCCGGCGCGCCACGTACGGCCGCGGCCGCGGGCGTTCCCGGGGCGATCGCCACGCGAGCGATGGATCCGCCCGAGTGTGCCACGGCCTCCACGACCGCCTCAAGGCCGCGCGGCGGGGAGACGATGTCCGCCCACGGCCTCATCGCGTGTGTCGCGGCAAGGAACGTGACGGCGTCCAACACGTGTCGCGGCGAGGGACGGCCGAGCCCGAGCAGTGCGAGCCCGTCGCGGCTGAGGCGCTCCACGTCGACCACCGCATCGGGCACCTGGGCCCTGGCACCCGCCACCACGGCGACGCCCCCACGTGCCAGCGAACCGCTGACCCTGACGAAGGTGTCCGCTCCCCCAGCGGCGTCGATCACCACGTCGCAGGCGGGCACGCGCGCGTCCACATCGAGCGCCGCGTCGGCGCCGAACGCCAGCGCGCGTCGGCGGCGCTTGGCGCGCGGATCCACCGCCGTGGTCGACGCAGCGCCGGCTTCCACCGCCATCGCGAGCGCGGCCAGCCCGATCATGCCAGCGCCGAGCACCACCACCCTGCGGCCCGCGATGGCGCCCGCGCGGTCGATGGCCGCGGCTGCCACCGCGAGCGCGCAGCCCGCGGGTGCCGCGACCGCGTCCGGCACGCCGGCAGGCACCAGGGCAAGGGCGGCGCCTGCGGGAAGAAGCATGTGGCTGGCGAGGCTGCCCGTGAGCGCCCAGGCATCGGTCATGGCCTGGCGTCCCAGGCTCGCGCGGCTCGGCACATGCGGCGGTCGCCCCCGCAGCGCACGCACCACAGGTCCCACAGCCCACGTCTCGCGCCCACACCACGCGCATGCCGGGGGCGAGCGAGATCCCGTCGACGGTCAGCGCCTCTGCTCCCCTGCCGACTGCCTCAACGACGCCCACGCCCTCGTGCCCCAGCACGGTGGGCCACGATCCGAGTCGCCGCTCGCGGATGGCGTCGCGGACACAGCCGCAGACGGTCGCGACGCTCACCCGAATGAGCACCTCACCCGCACGGGGCGACGGGCATGGAATCGAGGTCACTCCGATGCCCCCGGCGCCTTCCCACAGCGCCACACGGGCGGAGGAGGCGGGGGCGATGACAGGCGGCACGTGCGCGACCCTCTCGCGCGCGCCCGCCTCGGCACAAGCACGCGGCGCCGCCGTCCGCGCGTTGTTCAGCGAAGGTTCACCGGTCCGTCATCGCCGGAGCCTCCCGGTGACGAACGGAGGGTGAGCGTTACTCGGCCTCGTACCTGTCGAGGTGCGGTACCTGCGGCTCGGGAAGGATGGCGCCCGCAGTGGCGGACCAGGCGTCGAGCCACCGCCCATCCTCCATGGCCTCCTCAAGGACGTCGTCGATCCACAGCCGGAAGTCGTCGTCCTCGAGCGCCACGCCGATGCCGTAGGGCTCGGCCGTGAACGCTCCTCCGACGATCTTGAACTGGCCCTCCGCGTCGGCGGCATATGCGGCCAGTATCACGTCGTCCGTCGTCACGACGTCCACCTGGCCAGTGCGCAACGGTTCGATGCAGTCCGAGTAGTCGTCGTAGAGCACGAGCGACGCCTCTGGAGCGACGCGCGCGATGGTGTCTGCCGCCGTCGCGCCCTCGACGGAGCACACCTGCTTGCCCGCGAGATCGAGGGCGGACGCGATCTCGGCATCGGACGTTCGCGTCATGAGCGACTGTCCCGCCACGTAGTACGGGCCCGCGAATCCGACCCGCTCCTTGCGTTCATCAGAGATCGTGTAGGTCGCGACCACGATGTCGACGGCGCCGCTGGACAAGAGGTCTTCGCGCTGGCCCGACGGCGCCTCGACCCAGGTGATCCCGTCCTCGTCGATGCCGAGTTCGTCGGCAACGATGCGTCCCACCTCGACGTCGAACCCCTCGGGGACGCCGTCGGTGCCCATCTCGCCAAACAGCGGCTGGTCGTACTTGATCCCGATGGTGATCTCGCCGGCATCGGCAAGCCTCGCCATCGTCGAGTCCGCCGGCAGGCCTCCCGGGCTGCAGGCCGTCACGGAAACCGCCCCCAGCAGGGCTATTGTGGCCGCGCCGATGCGACCTCGAGAAGTGTTGAGTGCCATCATCCGTCCCCTCTGCCGCCCGAGGCTACACGTCATCCTCGGGTTTGCGAAAGGTTCCGTCTGACCGTCGGTCAGGATGTGGGTCGCGGCCGTCAGCGGGCGCCGCCGCCTCCCCGCCTGCGCCGAAAGCGGCCCGGGCGGCAAGGTCTGGCGCCGCGACGTCGCCGCCGTCCGCCGGCTGCGCGATGTGCGGCGAGCGCCGCATGCGGCCCTCGAGCCAGGTGGCCAGGCGAGCCACCAACATGTTCACCGAGATGTAGATGACGGCGGAGGCGAGCACCAGCGGCGCGATCGACGAGCCTACCAAAGAAGTTGTAGAGGTTCTTGGTGACCGCCAACAGGCTCGACGTAGCCGATGATGAAGCCCAGCGAGGTGTCCTTCAGCAGGACGACAATCTGGCTGATGAGGGCGGGAAGCATGATCCGGATGGCCTGCGGAAGTTGGATGCGCAGCATCGTGGCCAGCGGCGAAAGGCCGATGCTGAGCCCGGCCTCCTTCTGACCCTTCGGCAGTGCGGCGATGCCCGCCCTGAGGATCTCGGCCACCACGGCGGTGTTGTAGACCACGAGGCCGAAGACCACGGACGGCAGCAGCGCCCAGTCGAGGGCGATCACGCCGAAGTACATGAGCAGCAGCACGGGGATGCCGCGGAACACGTGGGTGAACCCGTAGGCAGTCCAGCGCACGATCCGCATGGGGGCCTGGCGCGCAATGGTCAGCACGAGCGCGAGCACGGCCACGATGGGCACCGCGATGACCACGGCCTTGAGGGTGCCCATGACGAGGCCATCCCACAGGAGACGCTTCCACACGTCCCAGCCGTCGAAGCCCTTGGCACCCTGGAAGAGCACCTGCCACCGGTCGTCGAGGACGCCGCGCGCCCATGCGGCCTGCACGATCCACGCCACGAGGGCGATGATCGCGACCGTGAAGATCACGTTGTAGAGGCGGTCCCTGCGCACGGCCTTGGGGCCTGGTACGTCGTACAGCACCTGCTGCTTGTCGCTCATCGCGCCACCGCCACCCTCCGCTCGAGGTTCTCAGCCGTGACGGATAGCGGCACCGTGATGACGAGGTAACACAGTCCGATGCCAGCGAAGATGCCCACGACGTCGCCCGGATTGCCGTTGGACAAGCGGTTCGCGACCGCGACGAGGTCGGTGACGGCGAACGCCGCGGCCACCGAGGTGTTCTTGATGTGCGCGATGTAGACGTTGATCATCGGCGGCAACACCGAACGGAAGGCCTGCGGCAGCACCACCTGCGTGAGCGTCTGGACGAACGTGAGGCCCACGCTGCGCGCCGCCTCGGCCTGGCCCACCCCCACCGAGTTGATGCCCGAGCGGATCGCCTCGCAAATGAAGGTCGCCGTGTAGAGCGTGAGGGCAAGAATCGCCATGGGCATCCCCAGGGGGACGGTGAGACCCAGCAACGACGGTGCCGCGGAGACCAGGAAGACAAACATCAGCGTCAGCGGAGTGTTGCGCACCACGTTCACGTAGCCGCTCGCGAATGTGCGCAGCGGCCCCACGGGCGAAACCCGGAAGGCCGCAAGGGTGAGGCCCCACGCGAACGCGAGCACGCCGGAGGCAACGGCGACCCACAGCGTGGCGCCAAAGCCCTTCAGCACCAGGTCGTAGTTGTCGATGAGTGCGCCCATGGCCCTCTTCCGGTGAAGGGTGCGTCCCGGCGCTCAAGCGCCGGGACGCACCATGGTGAGACGGATCGCCTGTTCTCGTAGCGGTCGACGGTCGGCGGCTCAGGCTCGGGCAGCACCGTGCCTGCGGTCGCGTTCCACGCTTCCATCCAGCGGCCGTCGTCGAACGAGGCTTCGAGGACATCGTTGATCCAGTTGCGGAACTCGTCGTCGTCGTGCGCCAGGCCGATGCCGTAGGGCTCCTCGGTGAACGGGTCGCCGGCGATCTTGAAGTCGCCGTCGGACTCGTCAACGTAGCCGGCAAGGATGACGTTGTCCGTGGTGACCACATCGACCTGGCCATTGCGCAGAGGCTCGAGGCAGTCGGTGTAAGCACCGAACAACTTGAGCTCGGCGTCGGGGTAGTTCTCCGCGATGTTGGCGGCGGGCGTCGAGCCCTCGACGGAACACACCACCTTGCCCGCGAGGTCATCGGGGCCCGCGATGTCCTCGTTGTCGCTCAGCACCATGAGTGCCTGGCCCGCGTTGTAGTACGGGCCGGCGAAGGAGACGATCTCCTTGCGCTCGTCGTTGATGGTGTAGGTCGCGACCACGATGTCGACCTGACCGCCCTCGATGTAGGGCTCGCGGTTCGCGGACACCGTCTCGGTCCACGTGATGTTGCCCTCGTCGATGCCGAGTTCCGCGGCGATCATCTTGCCGATCTCGACGTCGAAACCGACGGGCACACCGTCGGGGCCCACGAGGCCGAACAGGGGCTGGTCGAACTTGGTGCCGATGGTGATTTTGCCCGCCTCGGCGAGTGCCGCCATGGTCGAACCTTCGGGGAAATCTCCCGTGGCGGTCTCTGTTCCGCCGGAGGTACCGGTGGTCGACTCCTCGCCCGAGTCATCGGACGCGCAGGCGGTGAGCGCGATGGCCGCGACGGCGCCGAGCGCCGCCACCTTGGTCTTCGTGAACATGCTTTCCTCCCTTGCTTGCCCCGGGGTGGACCCCGGAGTCACGACGCCGCTAGTGCGTCAAGATTTTCGACAAGAAGTCCTTGGCGCGATCCGTCTGTGGGTTCGTGAAGAACTCCTCCGGTGTGGCCTGCTCCACAATGCGACCATCGGCCATGAACACGACGCGGTTGGCGGCCTTGCGCGCAAAGCCCATCTCGTGGGTCACGACGATCATCGTCATGCCTTCCTTCGCGAGGTTCGCCATCACGTCCAGGACCTCATTGATCATCTCGGGGTCCAGCGCGGACGTGGGCTCGTCGAAAAGCATCACCTTGGGATGCATGGCGAGCGATCGTGCGATGGCGACGCGCTGCTGCTGCCCGCCGGAGAGCCTGCGCGGGGTACTTGTCGGCCTGATTCGCGACGCCCACGCGCTCCAGCAGCGCCATGGCCTCCTCGCGCGCGGTCGCCTTTGCGATACCCCTCACCTTCATGGGGCCAAGGGTGACGTTTTCGAGGATGGTCTTGTGCGCGAACAGGTTGAAGGACTGGAACACCATGCCCACGTCGGCGCGCAGCCGCGCCAGGGGGCGCCCTCGTCCGGCAGCGCCTTGCCGTCGATGGTGATGGTGCCGTCGTCGATGGTCTCCAGGCGGTTGATCGAGCGACACAGGGTCGACTTTCCCGAGCCCGAGGGACCGATGACGATGACCACCTCGCCGCGGTCGACCGTCAGGTTGATGTCGTTCAGGACATGCAGGTCGCCGTAATGCTTGTTGACCTGGTCAAGGACGACGAGCGGGCTACCAGCGGTCGCTTCTGGGCTTCCATCCATTTATCGACCATAGCCTCAACGGACGGTAAAGTCCCTGGCTTAATCAAGATGTAACACGTCGCGACACCAGGCGACGTCACCGTGGAGGGCGTCGATGAGGGCCTCCACGGACCCGAAATCGAGCATGGGCCGGCGCCACTGGACGAGGTCGAGCGCCACCTCGGCACCGTACAGATCAAGGCCGCTGCGGTCGATCGCGAAGCCCTCGACGCGCAGCCCCACGGACCCCACGGTGTAGTTGAATCCGAGGCTCACTGCGGTCGCCATCGGCTCCCCCACGAGCGCCGCCGCGGCCGCGTTGTCACGGGCGTCAACCACCGTCATCCAGGCGGCGAACACCCCGTGACGCGGGATCATGCCGCCGGTGACCTCGAGGTTGGCGGTCGGGAATCCGATCTCGCGTCCCAGGCCTTGTCTCCGTGCACCACGGTGCCGCGCAGCCGATGCGGTCTGCCGAGGACACCTGCGGCGTCCAGCATGCGGCCGTCTTCGAGCAGTTCACGGACCCACGTCGACGACCAGCGTCGGCCCGACTCGGAGATGGCGCAGGCGTCATCGATGACGTCGAGCTCGAAGCCCATCGCGATGCCGAGAGCACGCATGGTGTCCACATCGCCCGCGTTGCCGCGCCCGAACTTGGTGTCTCGGCCGACGACCACCGTGGCGGCGCCGAGCCCGTCGACGAGCCACGTGTGCACAAACTCCTGTGGGGTTTGCTGCGCAAACTCCAGGGTGTACTCCACGACCAGGACGCCATCGAGACCGGTGGCGGCGAGCCTGTCCAGTTTGTCGGCAAGCCCCGTGATGAGCCTCCGGTGGGTGGGCCGGGTCGTGGACTGCCTTGGGATGGGGTTCGAAGGTCATCGCGACGGCGCGCTGTCCGCGCGCCTTGGCGTCCGCCACCATGCGCGTCAGGACGGCCTGGTGGCCGCGGTGGACCCCGTCAAAGTTCCCGATGGTCACCGCGGTGGCGCCCAGGTCGGAAGGCACCTCGGCAAGGGAACGCCAGATCTGCATGGCGCCCATCATGCCTGAGGTGCGGCGGTCCGGAAGACGATCTCGGGCTTGAGTTTGCCGCCGTGGGGGCTCACGATGGCGACCAGGTCGCCGTCGGCGTCGAGCGCGGCCATTGGGCCGTCGTACGCGAGCGTCGCGTCGGCGTCCAGCCACTGACCAAAGCCCAGCGTGCGCACCTCGGCCTCCGTCAGCGCACGCACAGGAAGGATGTCGGCAGCGGCGGCACCCAGCGCAAGGCGCGGCACCTCGACACCAGAATCGACGAGCGCCCCCAACTCGTCGAGCGTCGCGGCGTCCTTGACCTCAAGGTCGCCCACGCTCGTGCGTCGTAGCGCCGTGAGGTGGCCCCCCACACCCAGTGCGGCACCAAGATCGCGCGCGAGCGCCCGCACGTACGTACCCGACGACACGTCCACGCGCACGTCGAGATCAAGCAGGCTGCCCTCCCGACGCACCGCAAGGACAGCGAACTCGTGCACCGTCACGGGACGGGCGGGGATCTCGACCTCCTCGCCGTCACGCACGCGCTTGTAGGCGCGCTGGCCATCGATCTTGATGGCACTCACGGCACTGGGAACCTGCTGAATGTCGCCGGTCAACGCCGCGATCGCGTCGGCGACCTGAGCGGCGGTGACGCCAGAGGCATCGGCCGATGCCGTCACGTCACCCTCGGCGTCGTCGGTCACCGTCGACTGACCCAGGCGAATCGTGGCCTCGTACACCTTGTCGTGCCCCACCACGTAGGTGAGGAGCCTTGGTGGCCTTGCCGATGCCGAGCACCAGCAGGCCCGTCGCCATGGGGTCGAGCGTGCCCGCATGCCCCACCTTGCGAGTGCCCGCAAGGCGGCGCATGCGTCCCACGACGTCGTGCGAGGTCCAGCCCGCAGGCTTGTCGACCAGTACCAGCCCGGGGGCCGGTTCAGGCTTAGGCGCTCTCGCCATCCTCGTCCTTGCGACGGTAGGGGTCTTCGTCACCGGCGTACGTGGCGCTCTCGCGCAGGCGGCGGAGCTCCTCGTCACGCTGGTGCGCCTCGTGGAGCGCCTTGTCGAGCGTGGCGGCCGTCTCCGGCACCGCATCGAGGTGGAACTCGAGAGACGGGGTGAGGCGAATCGACAGGCTCGCGCCCCACGAGGGTGCGCAGCCGTCCCTTCGCCGAGGCGAGGGCGGCGGCCGTAGCCGCACGCTCCTCGTCCCCGCCGTACACCGTGTAGAACACGGACGCCTGCTGAAGATCGCCGGTGACGCGAACATCGGTCACGGTGACGAACCCCAGACGCGGGTCCTTGATCTCGGTCTCGAGGGCGCGGGCCACCACCTTCTTGATGGTGCCCGCGACCCTCATCGCACGTGCGTTGTCGACCATCAGTCCCTCGGGATCTCGACCATCTCGAACGTCTCGATGATGTCACCGACCTGGATGTCGTTGAACTTGCCCAGGCCGATACCGCACTCGAAGCCCTCGCGGACCTCGGTGGCGTCATCCTTGAAGCGGCGCAGGGTGTCGATCGTGGGCTCGCCGATGACGACGCCCTCGCGGACCACCTTCGCCTTGGCGTTGCGCTTGATGACACCGTCGCGGACAAGGCAGCCCGCGATGTTGCCGAACTTGGACGAACGGAAGATCTCCTGGATCTCCGCAGCACCGATCTGCTTCTCTTCGAACTCGGGCTTGAGCATGCCCTTGAGCGACGCCTCGACGTCCTCGATGGCACGGTAGATGACCGAGTAGAAGCGCATGTCCACGCCCTCGCGGTCCGCGAGGTCCTGCACACGCTCGGCGGGACGGACGTTGAAGCCCAGGATGATCGCGTTGTCGACCGTCGCGAGGTTCACGTCGTTCTGCGTCACCGCACCCACACCGCGGTGGATGATGCGCAGGTCGACCTCGTCGCCCACATCGATCTGGAGCAGCGCGTCCTCGAGTGCCTCCACGGCACCCGACACGTCACCCTTGATAATGAGGTTGAGGGTGTCGATCTTGCCCTCTTCGAGCGCCTTGTTGAGGTCCTCGAGCGAGATGCGCTTGCGACGCTTCGCGAGCCTGAGCGGCACGGGCGGCTGCCTCGCGCTTCTCAGCGATCTGACGAGCCGTACGGTCGTCCTCGGCCACCAGGAAGGTGTCACCTGCACCGGGCACCGACGTCAGACCGATCACGAGCACCGGGCGGGCAGGGGTTGCCTCCTCCACCTGGTTGTCGTGCTCGTCGAACATCGCACGCACACGGCCGTGGGCCGTACCGGCAACGATCGAGTCTCCGACGCGCAGCGTTCCCGAGTTGACCAGCACCGTCGCCACCGCACCGCGGCCCTTGTCGAGGTGAGCCTCGACTGCGACACCGCGGGCGTCCTTGTTGGGGTTGGCGCGCAGGTCGAGACCTGCGTCCGCGGTCAACAGGACAGCCTCGAGCAGGCTTGTCGATGTGCAGGTTCTCGCGAGCGGAGACCTCGACGAACATCGTGTCGCCGCCCCACTCCTCCGAGACCAGGTTGTACTCGGTGAGCCTGCTGACGGATCTTGTCCGGGTTCGCGCCCTCCTTGTCGATCTTGTTGATCGCGACCACGATCGGCACGTTGGCGGCCTGGGCGTGGTTGAGAGCCTCAATGGTCTGGGGCATCACGCCGTCATCCGCCGCGACCACGAGGATCGCGATGTCGGTGACCTCTGCACCACGGGCACGCATGGCGGTGAACGCCTCGTGACCCGGGGTATCGATGAACGTGATGGCACGGTCCACACCCTCGTGGGTGTGGTGGACCTGGTAGGCACCGATGTGCTGGGTGATGCCGCCGGCCTCGCCCGAGATCACGTCCGCGTGGCGGATCGCGTCAAGCAGGCGGGTCTTTCCGTGGTCGACGTGACCCATGACCGTGACGACCGGCGGGCGAGCCTCAAGGCTCTTCGTCGGTCTCCGCGGCAAGCTCGGCCTCGAGGTCGAGTCCGAAGTCTCCGAGGAGCCTCACGGTCCTCTTCCTCGGGCGACACGATCTGGATCTTGTAGCCCAGGCTCGACACCGAGGGCCTCGAACGTGCCCTCATCGAGCGACTGCGTGGCGGTGGCCATCTCACCAAGGTGGAACAGCACCGTCACCAGCGACGCGGGGTTGACCTCAATGCGCTCGGCGAAGTCCGTCAGCGTCGCACCGCGACGCAGGCGGATGACGGTCGTACCGTCACCCCGAGGAATGTTGACGCCACCGATCGCGGGCGCCTGCTGCTGCTCGTACTCGGCGCGCTTGGCACGCTTCGACTTACGCGAGCGGGCAGGCTTGCCGCCCTGACGGCCGAACGCACCTGCCGTGCTGCCACGACCGCGTCCGCCGGGGCCGGGACGGCCACCGGGGCCACCACCGAAGCCGGGGCGCGCACCGGCGCCACCGGCACCGGGAGCACCGGGACGGCCGCCGCCGCGACCACCTGCGGGAGCGCCGGGACGGCCGAGGCCGCTGGGCGCGCGCTGAGGCATCTGGCCGGGCGTGGGACGCGGACCGCGCCCGGGAGCACCGGTACCAGCACCTGCTCCAGCGCCGGGGGCGCCGGGGCGACCAGCGCCACCGGGACGCGGCCCGGGACGGTTGGTCTGGAACGGGTTGTTGCCACCGGGACGGGGGCGAGGACGCGGACCGGCGGTGCGCTCCGAGAACGGGTTATTGCCACCGGGGCGCGGGCGCGGCTTGGGCATGTCCGCAGGCGACGGGGTGGCCGCGCCTGCCTTCGCCTCGGCCGATGCCGCGGGCGCCTGAGGTGCGGGCGCGGCGGGCGCAGGCGCGGCAGGCTTCGCCGCGGCCGGAGCCTCGACAACGGGGGCCGGCTCGGGCTCGACGGCCTTCGGGCCAGGCTTGGGGCCGGGCTTGGGTGCGGCCTTCTTCGGGGCCGATGCGGCAGGCTGCGCCTGCTCCTTGGGTGCCGAGGCGCCACCGGGGAAGGCCTCGCGGGCCTTGCGGATGACGGGCGCCTCCAGGGTCGACGACGGACCCTTGACGTATTCGCCGAGCTCGTTGAGCCTTGGCAATCAGTTCCTTGCTCGGTACTCCGGCTCCTTCGCGATCTCGTGAACGCGGGGCTTAGCCACAATTCTCCTGTCTTGGTCCGACCAAGGCAGGGTCGAACCATTGTTACGTGCGGGTGCTCATCTCGAGGTGCTCATCGGACGACCATGGGTTTTCATCCCTTGTCTTCAATGGTGGGCTAGTCGACAGCCTTGACGCGGTCCGGCACTGCGACACCGGACGCATCGGCCCCAGGCGAGCGCAGTGCTCGCCCCAAGGCCTTGCGACGGATCGCGAGTGCCAGGCAGTCCGGATCGGGATGCAGCCACGCACCCCTCCCCGGCCTAGTGGCGGCCTCGTCGACGATCACGTGATCGCCCGCGAGGACCAGCCGCATCAGGGCCGACCGAGAGTCTTTGCCACGGCAACCGACGCACGTCCGCACGGGCTCGGGAGAGCCAGGCACGGGCGAGGGGAGGTCACCGGACACGTCTTCTCGGCCTTGACAGTCTAGCGCGCCTCGCGGCGGGCCGGTTCACTCCCCGCGGCGCGCCGCGCCGCGGGAGTGTCGGGGGCCTCGTCGGAGCGGATGTCGATACGCCATCCGGTGAGGCGGGCGGCGAGGCGAGCGTTCTGGCCTTCCTTGCCGATCGCGAGCGAGAGGTGGAAGTCGGGCACCACTACGCGGGCGGCGCGGGCGTCCTCATCAATCACGGTGACGGACACCACGCGAGAGGGGCTCAGGGCGTTGCCCACGAAGGTTGCCGGGTCCTCGTCCCAGTCGACGATGTCGATCTTCTCGCCGCGCAGGCTCGCTCATCACGGCGCGCACACGCGCGCCCATCGGGCCGATGCAGGCGCCCTTCGCGTTGACTCCCGCGACCGTGGCACGGACCGCCATCTTGGTGCGGTGGCCGCCTTCGCGCGCCAGCGACATGATCTCGACGGTGCCGTCGGCGATCTCGGGAACCTCCATCTCGAACAGGCGACGCACCAGGTTGGGGTGGGTGCGCGAGATGGTGATGGACGGACCCTTGTTGCCGCGCGACACGTCAAGCACGTAGCCGCGCAGGCGCTCGCCGTGGACGTAGGTCTCGGTGGGGACCTGCTCGTGCTGGGGAAGGATCGCCTCCACGTCGCCAATGTCCACGTGGACCTGACGCGGGTCTGCGGCCTGCTGAATGATGCCGGACACGAGGTGGCCGGCGCGGTCGGCGTAGGAGCCGAGCACCGCATCGTCACCGACCTGGCGCATGCGCTGGACGATGATCTGGCGCGCGGTTGCCGTGGCGATGCGGCCGAAGTCCTTCGGGGTGTCCTCGAACTCCGGCTGATCCTCGATCAGTTCTTCGGACTCGGGGCCGACGTCCTCGCGGGCGAAGATTGCGACCCGGCCGCTGGTGCGGTCGACGTGGGCGCGAGCGTGACGGTAGGCACCGGGGGTCTTGTGGTAGGCCGAGAGCAGGGCCTGCTCGATCGCGTCGACGAGCACGTCGAGCGAGATCTCCTTCTCGCGTTCAAGACCCCTCAGGGCCAGCATGTCGATATCCATGATTCCTCCTGCGACGAGTGTCAGTCGAGACGCTTCGGCTCGACCACGATGCTCGCGGCCGTGACGCTGCCCAGTGCTACCTCGCGGCGCTCGCCGTCGACGTCGAGCACGAGGGAATCCCCGTCGACGTCGATCAGACGCCCGGTGACGGCTTCGCCATCGACGGCGAGTTCGACGAGGCGAGTGCGCGCACGCAGGAAGTGGCGGCGCTCCGTCAGGGGACGGTCGGTGCCGGGGGTCGACACCTCAAGCACGTAGGGCGTCGAGGGAACGTTGGCCGCGTCGAGGGCTGCACCGATGGCACGCGAGGCGTCTGCCACGCGGTCGAGGTCGGCCGAACCCACCTCGGTCTCGGGCAGATCAACGGTCACGGTCACGCGCGAGCGCTTGCCCGCTGGCGACACCGTGACGGAGTCGAGCACAAGCCCGGCCTCCTGCGCCGCCGGTGCGGCAAGGTCGGCAATCCGGTCTGAGATGTCCATGGCATCGCCTTCCCCACGCGTATGACACGCGTTCCGTTGCTGAAGTTCGGTCGCAGACATTCTAGCCGCCTCGCATGGGATGATGACCGCCATGCGGGTGATGCGAGCGGCACGAACGACGGCCGCGGTGGCGATCACCGCGATGGCTCTCACGGCGTGCTCGTGGCGCCTGGAGACCGAACAACCCGTGTGGCCCTCCCCCGATGCCGTCACGGTCGCTCGAGATGAGGCGGCCCAGCGCGAGCAGACCGTCATCGATGCCATCGCCAGCCCGGACGACACAACGGCCGATGCGGTCATCGTCTCGTTCGAGACCACGGCGGCCCCCGAACGCCTCGCCGCGTTGGGCGGCGTCTACGTCGCCTATCCGGATTCCTCGGCCGCACCGACCGTGTCCCCCGAGCCCACGCCGTCGGCGGCCGACGCGGTCGCGGCGGCGCGCGATGGCGCCTTCGCGGCCGCCGTCACCACGACCGACGCCGACCTCGCGTTCCTGCTCAACTCCGCTGGCCTCTCGCACGGGCTCACGGCCTGGTACGCCGACTGGGCCGGCGAGGCGTTCCTCGACGCCGAGACCCCCGTGGTCGCGGAGCGAGTACTGGATTCGCCCGCGCTCGAGGGGGTGGCCGTCGTCCCTGCTTCCACCGCGGTCGAGACGTCGACGCTGTCCACCCTCGTGGTGGAGCACGACAGGGCCAGGTACCTGTACGAAGTCATGGCGGCCAAGTCCGCGGATGAGGAGCGAGAGCAGTGGCTCGCGCGGCGGGACATTCAGGCCGCGCGCGCGGACCTCCTCGCGGCCCTTCCTGACGTCGAAGACGCCCGCCAGGCGGTCTACGTGGTCGACAACGCCACGGTGGCCGACGCCGAGACGCGCACCGCCACAGCGCAGGCCACCGAGACCGACCTCGGCGAGGCGTACGCGGCGCTGATGAACGGCGCCGAGCCTTCCGAGATCCCCTGGCTCATCGGCGCGGCCTTCGACGCGTACGCGCAGGCGGCCGCCTACGCCGACCCCAGCGCGCACGATGCGATGATTCCCGCCCTGCCGGGGCTCACGGTCGACGCCTCCTCGTCCCAGTAACGCGTGAGGCGCCCCCGGTCTCCCGGGGGCGCCTCACGCGTTCGCTGGCCTAGCCTGCGAGGGCGTCGCGCACGCGGCGCGTCACGTCCGCGGCGGCATCGGCCACCGGCAGCGCCTCACTCTCGCCGGTCGCACGCGTCTTGAGTTCGACCTCACCCTCGGCGAGGCCACGGCCCACCACCAGGATGTACGGCGCGCCGAGCAGTTCGGCGTCCTTGAACTTCACGCCGGGCGAGACCTTGGGGCGGTCGTCGAACAGCACCTCGATGCCGGCGGCCTCAAGGGCATCGGCGAGGGCCTGGGCGGCGTCGAAGACCTGCTGGTCCTTGCCCGTCGCCACCACGTGCACGTGGAACGGCGCCACCTGAATGGGCCACGCGAGGCCCAACTCGTCGTGGTAGTTCTCGGCCAGGAGTGCCACCGCGCGCGTCACGCCGATGCCGTACGAGCCCATGGTGACGGTCTGCTGCTTGCCGTTGACGTCGAGCACCTGCAGGCCGAGCGCCTGCGCGTACTTGCGGCCCAACTGGAAGATGTGGCCAATCTCGACTCCACGGGCGAGCCTCGAGCGGACCGGAGCCATCGGGCGCGTCGTCTCCGGCACGCACCGTCGCCGCCTCGATCACTCCATCGGCCACGAAGTCGCGGCCCATCGTGAGCCTCAAAAACGTGCTTGCCCGCCACATCGGCGCCGGTGATCCACCGGGTGCCGTCGACGACTCGCGGGTCCACGAGATACGGGATGGCGGTATCGCCCTCGTCGCCACGGGCCACGCCCTCGGCGCGCGCCTGCGGCCCCAGCGCGCCAGGGCCGATGTAGCCCTTGACGGCTCGGGGTGGCGCGCAAAGTCGGCCTCGGTGGCGGGCTCGACGTCTGCCGGGGACAGCGCGGCCTCAACCCGCGACATGTCCGCGTCGCGGTCACCCGGGATGCCGACGACGAGCAGCGAGCGCTCGCCCGCGGGGCTCGTCACGGCCAGCACCACGTTCTTCAGCGTGTCGGCGGCAACCCACGCCCGGTCGGCACGGGGGTGTGCGGCATTCGCCGCGTCCACGAGCGAGTCGATCGTGGGTGTGTCGGGGGTGTCCTCGACGTGGGCCGCAGGTGCATCGGCCAGCGGCAGGGGCGCGGGAGCGGGGGTCGTCACGGCCTCGACGTTCGCCGCGTAGCCTCCGGGCGAGCGCACGAACGTGTCCTCCCCCACCTCGGTGGGCGACAGGAACTCCTCGGACTTGGAACCACCCATGGCGCCCGACTGCGCCTGGACGATCACGTACTCGAGGCCCAGTCGCTCGAAGATGCGAATGTAGGCGGCACGCTGGGCGGCGTACGAGGCGTCGAGCCCCGCATCGTCCACGTCAAACGAGTACGAGTCCTTCATGATGAACTCGCGGCCGCGCAGGAGACCCGCCCGCGGACGGGCTTCGTCGCGGTACTTGGTCTGGATTTGGTAGATCGTGAGCGGCAGGTCCTTGTACGACGAGTACAGGTCCTTGACCAGGAGCGTGAACATCTCCTCGTGGGTGGGCGCGAGCAGGTAGTCGCCGCCCTTGCGGTCCTGGAGACGGAACAGGTTGGGCCCGTATTCCGTCCAGCGGTCGGTGGCCTCGTACGGCTCGCGCGGCAGCAGTGCGGGGAAATGCACTTCCTGGCCGCCTGCGGCGTCCATCTCCTCGCGGACGATCTGCTCGACCTTCGCGAGCACCTTGAGTCCGAGGGGCAACCACGTGTAGATGCCGGGAGCCGCACGGCGGATGTATCCGGCCCGAACGAGCAGTTTGTGCGACGCGACCTCGGCGTCGGCAGGGTCCTCGCGCAGCGTGCGCAGGAAGAGAGTGGACATGCGAAGCATGGTTTCTAGCCTACTGGTGGGGCGCCGGTGTGCTCGCCGTCAGAACATCACGGTGGCGAAGGCGCCGACCTCGCGAAAGCCGACGGCACGGTAGGCCGCGATCGCGGCGACGTTGAAGTCGTTGACGTACAGCGACACGGTGGGCGCGGTGGTGGCCCTGATCGCGTCGGCCACCCGCGCAAGGCCCACGCGCGCGATGCCCCGACCGCGCACGGCGGGATGCACCCACACCCCCTGGAGCCTGCGCCACGGATCCTCCGAGCGCGCCGACCTCCGCCTTGAACACCACCTGGCGCCTGCCGTCCACGATCCCCATCCGCACATACGCCCGTCCCGCCCTGATGAGGTAGCGAAGCCTCTCCTCGTACGCGGCGCGGCCGTGGCGCATCGGGTCATAGCCCACCTCGCCGATGAACATGTGCACGCAGGCGGGCAACAGCAGGTCGTAGTCATCGAGGGTGGCGAGCCGCACGCCTTCAAGCGAGAGGTCGTCGACCTCGTGCATCGGCGCCATGGCGGCGGCATGATCCAACGTCATCGACACCTGGTGCTCACGGACCTCACGGGCGGGCCCCCACCAGGGCTCCACCCGGCCCCACAGATCGAGGGTCAGCCCGGCATCCCCCACGATCGCGGCGGGACGGCTCAGCCGCCCCACCATCGCGGCCGCGACATCCGCGCGCAGGTCATCGTCGGCGTCGTCGTCCTGGGTGGGAGCAAGCGTCGCCGTGAGGTTCGCTCCCGCCCACACCAGCCCGCAGACCTCACGGCCGAGTCCCGCGCGCCTGCGCACCGCCCACAGCCCACCGGGGACGACCCCCGACGCCTGGGCGGCGTCCAGATGCATGCGTGCGACCACGTGCGTCACAGGGTCTCGCTCCGTCAGCGCGATGAGCGACGGCAGGTCGCGTCGCTGCGCCGGCGTCAGCGTGTGCTGAGCGCGCCGGAGCAGCGAATCGGTCATGACGGAATGACGACGGGCGAGGCGCCCTCGACGGGCTCCATCGACTCCGCGATCCGCATGGCCTCTTCAATCAGCGTCTCGACGATCTGCGACTCGGGCACCGTCTTGATGACCTCACCCTTGACGAAGATCTGCCCCTTGCCGTTGCCGGAGGCGACGCCAAGATCGGCCTCGCGGGCCTCACCGGGGCCGTTGACGACGCAGCCCATGACGGCGACGCGCAGAGGCACCTCCATGCCCTCGAGCCCTGCGGTGACCTTCTCCGCCGGCTCGTACACGTCCACCTGGGCGCGGCCGCACGACGGGCAGGACACGATCTCGAGCCTTGCGCTCGCGCAGGTTCAGCGCCTGCAGGATCTGGATGCCCACCTTGACCTCCTCAACAGGAGGCGCCGAGAGGGACACGCGAATGGTGTCGCCGATGCCGCGGCTCAGCAGTGCGCCGAACGCGGTGGCTGACTTGATGGTGCCCTGGAACGCCGGGCCCGCCTCGGTGACACCGAGGTGCAGCGGCCAGTCGCCGCGCTCGCTCAGCATCTCGTAGGCGCGCACCATGACGACGGGGTCGTTGTGCTTGACCGAGATCTTGAAGTCGTGGAAGTCGTGCTCCTCGAACAGGCTTGCTTCCCACACCGCGGACTCGACGAGTGCCTCGGGCGTGGGCTTGCCGTACTTCTCGAGCAGGCGCTTGTCGAGGCTGCCGGCATTGACGCCGATGCGCAGGCTGGTCCCGTGGTCCTTGGCCGCCTGGGCGATCTCCTTGACCTGGTCGTCAAACCGCTTGATGTTGCCGGGGTTCACGCGCACCGCGGCGCAGCCCGCCTCGATGGCGGCGAACACGTACTTGGGCTGGAAGTGGATGTCAGCGATGACGGGGATCTGGGACTTCTTCGCGATCGCGGGAAGCGCGTCGGCATCATCCTGCGTGGGGCAAGCCACCCGGACGATGTCGCAGCCAGCGGCGGTCAGTTCCGCGATCTGCTGAAGCGTCGCGTTGATGTCGTGCGTCTTGGTCGTCGTCATCGACTGAACCGAGACCGGCGCATCACCACCCACGTACAGGTCTCCCACCTTGATCTTGCGCGTCTTGCGACGCGGCGAGATGGTGGGGGCGGGCATGGCGGGCATTCCGAGTCCGATGGTGGTCACAGTCTCATTATCTCCTTATGCGATGCGGTGCGACTCAAGCGACCGTGACGGGTGCCACGATGTCGGCGTAGATCAGCACCGCGCCCATCACCAGCAGGAATGCGAACATTCCATAGGCGAGGGGCATCATGCGTGCGACGTCGACGGGGGCGGGCTTTGCCGCCCCACGCACGCGCGCCACACCGTTCTTGATTCCCTGCCACAGGGCCGAGGCGACGTGGCCTCCGTCAAGCGGCACGAGCGGGATCATGTTGAACACGAAAAGGGCCAGGTTCAGTCCCCCGAGCAGCATCAGCATGTCGCCGATGCGCTGCGTGAGCGTGTAGCCATCGACGTCGGCGGAAGCGATCTCCCCCGCCACCTGGCCCACGCCCACCACGCCGATGACCGAGGTCGCGTCACGCTCCTCGAGCCCCACGGCGGCACGCGCCGTGTGCCACAGTTGCTGCGGCAGGGTGGCGACGACCTGAACGGTCTGGCCCAGGTAGTCCCACGTGAGTGCGGCTCCAGCCGTCAACGGCTGGCGCTGCACCTCGACCTCGGAGTACATACCGAGGTAGCCAACCGTTTCGGTCACGGCGTTGCCTTCGGCGTCGACGACCGGCTGTCCCGCGTCGTCGGTCACGACGCGCTCGCGCGCCGCGGGCGTGACCTCCAGCGTCATGGGCTCGCCGTCCCGCACGATGGCGACCTCGATGGTCTCATCGGCGGCACCGGCGATAATCGCGGTCGCCTCGTCCCAGGTGCTGACCGCTTGACCGTCGACGGCAGTCAGCGTGTCACCCGGCTCGAGGCCAGCGGCCACCGCCGGTGAGGCAGGGTCGTCCTCGGTGCACTCGGTCGAGCCCACCGCCGGCACGCAGGGCACCAGGGAGTCGACCGTGAGGGTCGCCGTGGGGGTACCGATGGTCGACAGCACACCGGTGAACAACACCACCGCGATCACGAGGTTGACGAGCGGACCGCCCATCATCACGATGACCTTTCGCCACCACGTGAGGCGGTAGAAGGCGCGATGATCCTCGCCCGGCTGAATCTCCTCGACGGCGGCCTCACGCGACTCGGTGATGAGTCGCGAAGCCCAACCGGTGCCACGGACCGGCTTCACCGCCTCCGCGGGCGGAATCATGCCGACGAGCCGCACGTAGCCGCCCAGCGGGATGGCCTTGATGCCGTACTCGGTCTCCTTGCCGCGCCTGGACCACGCCTGGGGCCAAAGCCCACGAAGTACTCGGACACGCGCACCCCGAAACGCTTGGCGGGGATCATGTGTCCCAGGCTCGTGCAGCGCGATCGAGATCAGCAGGCCGACGATGAGTACGACGACGCCGATGACGGTTGCCATATCCCTACCCTAGGTTCAGCGCGCGCCGACGATGGCCGCGCGAGCCGTCTCGCGCGCCCAGAGTTCGGCCGCGTCCACAGCCTCCAGCGACAGGTCGCCGGGGGCTTCATACGCCTCCACAACGCGCCGGACCGTCTCGACGATCCCGAGGAAGGGCAAGCGCCCGTCGATGAACGCCGCGACACACTGCTCGTTGGCCGCGTTGAACACCGCGGGGTGCAGCGCCGACGCCGCGACGGCGTCGCGGGCCACCTGCACCGCGGGGAACGCGTCCTCATCGAGCGGCTCAAACGTCCAGGTGCCCGCCTGAGTCCAGTCCATCGCGGGCGCCGCGTCGGGGATGCGCGCCGGCCACGCGAGACCGAGGGCGATGGGCAGGCGCATGTCAGGCGGCGACACCTGCGCCAGCGTGGAACCGTCGACGAACTCCACCATGGAGTGAACGATGGACTGGGCATGCACCACGACGTCGATACGGTCCATCGGGATGTCGAACAACAGGTGCGCCTCGATGACCTCGAGCGCCTTGTTCACCATCGACGCAGAGTTGATCGTGACGACGGCCCCCATGTCCCACGTCGGGTGGCGCAGAGCGTCCGCGGCCGTGACATCGGCCAGCGAAGCCCTGTCTCGACCACGGAAGGCGCCACCCGAGGCGGTCACGACGAGCCGACGCACCTCGGCAGACGCTCCTCCACGCAGGCACTGCGCGAGCGCGGAATGCTCCGAATCGACCGGCACGATCTGTCCCGGCCGTTGCACCGCCGCCTTGACGAGGGCTCCGCCCGCGACCAGGGATTCCTTGTTGGCGAGCGCGAGCGTGCTTCCAGCCTCCAGCGCCGCCAGGGTGGGGCGAAGGCCCACCGAGCCCGTGATGCCGTTGAGCACCACGTCGGCGCCGCGGCGCGCGGCCTCGACCACCGCATCGGCGCCGCCCGCAACCTCGATGCCGGGAAGAGCCTTCGGCGACCGCGTCGGCGGCCGCGGGCGTCGCCACGGCGACGTACCGGGGCCGCAGCGCACGCGCCTGCTCGATCACGAGCGCGGGGTCGGAGCCGCCCGCGGCAAGAGCGATGACATCGAAATCAGCGGCGTTGCGCGCGATGACATCGATCGCCTGGGTACCAATCGATCCGGTCGACCCCAGGAGCGCGACCGAGCGGGTCACTGGGCGCCGAGCAGAATGTCGACGGCCCGAGCGAGGTAGACGTCCACCACGCGCTCCGAATAGGCCTTCTTGCCACGGCGACGGCCGAACGTCACGGACCGGACCTCGTCGGCCGTCAGGGGCGAACCCTGGTCGAAGAAGGCGACGAGACGGTCAAGGATGGCGTCCACGTCCTTCGCGTCGTAGCCCTTGTGCAGGCCCGACGGGTGGTCGAATCGCTCACCGGAGGGACGGCGCAAGCGCGGATACAGACCCTGGGCGCGGTCCGCAAGATCCCGCATCCACGCATCGGGGCCGTGCTCCTTGCCGAATCGCTCGCGAATACGCGTGGCAAAGGCGGTCTCGAGGCGGTCGAGTGCGGCGTCAACGGCCGCCGTCGAGTAACCGCCGTGCTTGAGGTCAAAACTTGCGCGCCGCACGTCAAAGGGAGCGAAGTCGTCGGGAATCCCCGGCTGCTCGTACGCGGTGCGCGCGCGGCCGAAGAACTCGTCCACGTCCGACCTGTCGTAGCCCAGACGCATGGCGCCCACCTTCGGGAACAGCAGGCTCCGCCACCTATGCCTCCTTGATCGCCGCCTGACCGCAGGCGCCGTCGATATCACTGCCTCGAGTATCGCGGATAGTCGTCGGAATTCCGTGAGCACGCAGCGTGCGAACGAATTCTTCCTCGACCGCGGGGTCCGAAGCGGTCCACTTCGAGCCCGGGGTGGGATTCAGTGGGATGGGGTTGACGTGCACCCACCCGTCTCCCCTGGCACGCAGCCTTCTTGCCCAGGAGGTCAGCGCGATGGGCGTGATCGTTCATGTCACGAATCAGCGCGTACTCGATCGACACGCGGCGGCCCGTCGCATCGAAGTAGCGGCGCGCGGCATCCAGCGCCTCGTCGACGCTCCAGCGCGTGTTGATCGGCACAAGGCTCATTGCGGAGCCTCGTCATCGGGGGCGTGAAGGCTCAGCGCGAGGGTGACGGGGATCCCCTCCTTCGCCGCCTTGTCGATCGCGGGCACCAGACCCACGGTCGACACCGTCACGTGACGGGTCGAAAGCCCGAAACCCTCGGGAGCGGGCGCGACCAACGCGCGGACGGTCGCGATGACGGCCTTGTAGTTGGCCAGCGGCTCACCCATGCCCATGAACACCACGTTGGACAGTCGAACCGGGTCGCCACCCAGGTCACCGTCGCGGGCAGCACGCGCAGCGAGCCGCACCTGCTCGATGATCTCCGCGGCGGAGAGGTTACGAGTGAGGCCCATCTGGCCGGTCGCACAGAACGGGCACGCCATGCCGCAGCCGGCCTGGCTGGTGACGCACAGCGTCGCGCGCTCGGGGTACTTCATGAGCACCGACTCGACCTTGACGTTGTCGTGCAGCGCCCACAGCGTCTTGAGCGTCGCGCCGCCGTCGGCCTCCGCCTGCGTGACCTTCTTCATCAGCGGCGGGAAGACAGCCTCGGTGAGCGGGCCCTTCGCATCGCCTGGTAGGTCCGTCATGTCGTCCGGATCCACCGTGAGGTGCGCGTAGTAGTGGTTCGCCAACTGCTTCGCGCGGAACGACGGCAGACCGTGTTCACGCATCAGCGCGGCGCGCTCGTCGTGGTTGAGATCGGCGAAGTGCTGCGGCGGCTTGCCACGCCGCGGAGCGGCCATCTGCAGGACGGGACGGTCGGTCATGAGACCCCCAGAAAGAAAGCGAAAACGACGTAGCCGGCGGGAGCGGCCACAAGAATGGAGTCAAGCCTGTCCAGGATGCCACCGTGGCCGGGGATGAGGCTTGACATGTCCTTCACCTGGAGGTCGCGCTTCAGCGCGGACTCCACCAGGTCACCGAGCACGGCGGCCAGGCAACACGCCACGCCCGCCACGGTGCCGATCCACCAGCGGCCGTCATACAGGAACCACGCGGCCACGGTCGCGGCGACGGTACCAAGCACCACCCCCGGCGAAGCCTTCCCAGGTCTTCTTGGGGCTCACGCGCTTGGCCATGGGGTGCTTGCCAAACACCATCCCTGCGAACAATCCGCCGGTGTCGTTGCCCACCACGGCGAGGACCAGAATCAGGACACGCGTCCAACCATTGCCTGCGGTCTCCATCAGGATCAGGAAACTCGCGAGGAACGGGATCCACAGCAGGGTCAGGACCGATGCCATCGCATCGGCCATCGTGTTCTCGATGCGCTCGTCGCCCACCCGCCACGCGACCACGCCACCGCACGCGACCATCAGGGCCACGACGAGCCCCTCGGCGCCGCCGAAGTAAGTCGCGATACCCATCCCGAGCGTCGCGACGATGGTGGGCACCACCGCGAGCCTGCGGTCGTGATGACGCAGAGCAGAGCGCCACTCGAGGACGGCGGCGACACACACCAGCATCAAGAGCACCGAGAAGACCTCGGCATCCCACCACGCGAGCACCAGCGCCGCGATCAGAATGAACAGACCCACCGCGGTCGCGATGGGCATGTTGCGGCCCGAGCGGGACACGGGCGCCACCTGCTCCACGGGCGCCTCGACGCGCGCCACCAGGGGCGCATCGGCCAGGCCCACGGCGGCAGGTTCAGCCGGCGTGGAAGCCTGGGATGCGGGAACGGCGGAGGGCCGGCGGCGGAAGATGCTCATGTCGACCCGAAGGCCGCTCGAGGTCAGACCTCGAGCAGGCTCGCTTTCCTTCGACGACAGGAGCGCGTCGATCACGTCGACGTGCTTCTTGGTGAGGCCGTCGAGCTCCTTCTCTGCGCGCGCACCCTCGTCCTCACCGACCTCGCCGTCCTTGACAGCGCCGTCGATCTGGTCCTTCGCCTTGCGACGCATGTTGCGCACGGTCACGCGAGCATCCTCCGCCTTGGACTTGGCGAGCCTTTACGTAGTCGCGGCGACGCTCCTCGGTCACCTGAGGCATGACGATGCGCAGCACCGTGCCGTCGTCCGAGGGGTTCACGCCCAGGTCCGAGTTGCGCAGGGCGGACTCGATGTCCTTCTTCGCGGAGGCGTCGTAGGGCGCAATCAGCACCATGCGCGCCTCGGGCACCGAGATCGACGCGATCTGCTGCAAAGGCGTGGGCGCACCGTAGTAGTCGACCGTGATGTTCGCGAACATCGCCGCGGACGCCTGGCCGGAACGAATGGTGGCGAAGTTGTCCTTCGCGACCGCGATGGCGCGGTCCATGTTCTCCTCGGCCTCGAGGAGGATCTCGTCGATCACGTGTGTCTCCTTACGGTGGTAAAAGTTGCGCCGCTTAGGCGGTGACCAGGGTGCCGATTCTTTCACCCAGGAGCGCACGGGTCACGTTCCCTGGCGTGTCGAGTCCGAAGACCTGCATCGGCATGCGGTTGTCCATAGCGAGCGAGAAGGCCGCGGCGTCCATCACCGCAAGGCGCTTCACGAGCGCATCGGCGTAGGTCACGTGATCGAGGCGCTCGGCATTCGGGTCCTTGCGGGGGTCAGCGGAGTACACCGCGTCCACACCGTTCTTGCCCATCAGGACCTCGGAGCAGCCGGTCTCCAGGGCTCGCTGCAGCGATACGGTGTCGGTCGAGAAGTACGGCAGGCCCGCGCCAGCGGCGAAGATCACCACGCGCCCCTTCTCCATGTGACGGATCGCGCGCAAAGGAAGGTAGGACTCGGCGACCTGCCCCATCGTGATGGCGGTCTGCACACGGGTGGTGACACCGGCCTGCTCGAGGAAGTCCTGCAGGGCGAGGGCGTTCATGACGGTGCCCAGCATGCCCATGTAGTCGGCGCGGGCACGTTCCATGCCGCGCTCGGAGAGCCTCGGCTCCCCGGAAGAAGTTGCCGCCACCGACGACCACCGCGATCTGCACGCCCTGGCGGACGGCCGCGGCGATCTCGCGCGACACTCGGCTGACCACATCAGGGTCGAGGCCGAGCCTTGCCTCCGCCGAACATCTCGCCGGAGAGCTTCAGCAGAACGCGCCGCTGCGCCTGGGAGTCTCCCGGTCCCGTCGTCATGTCACTGTCGTCGGGCATCGGGGATCCTCCTTGGCGTAGCGGCGCGTTGCTGTCTGAATGGGGTGTGGAAATCAGGCTCCCACACGGAAGCGGGCGAAGGCCGAGACCTCACCGCCCGAGTTCTCGATGACCTTGCCAACCGTGGTCTTGGGGTCCTTCGCGAACGCCTGGTCCACCAGGGTGTTCTCCTTGAAGAAGCCGTTCAGGCGGCCCTCCACGATCTTGGGAAGGGCGGCCTCCGGCTTGCCCTCACCCTTGGCGGTCTCCTCGGCTACACGACGCTCGTTCGCGACGACGTCCGCGGGGACGTCCTCACGCACCAGGTACAGCGGCGAGTAGGCGGCGATGTGCATCGCGATGTCACGCGCAACCTCGCCGGCCTTGGCGTCCGAGCCCACGAGCACACCCACCTGCGCGGGCAGGTCCTTGTTGGTGCGGTGGAGGTAGTCGGTGACGACCGGGGCCTCGATGCGAGCGACGCGACGCAGCACGACCTTCTCGCCGAGCGTGCCGGCGGCGGCGTCGATGTACGCACCCACCGTGGTGTCCTCGATGGGGGCCGCGAGAGCGGCCTCCGCGTCGGCAGCACCGGCAGCGGCAACCGCAGCAAGCACGTCGTTGGCGAGGGTGATGAACTTGTCGTTCTTCGCGACGAAGTCCGTCTCGGAGTTGAGGCTCGAGCAGCGTGCCGACCTGGCCGCCATCGACGTCGGTGATCGACGTGATGACGAGGCCCTCGGAAGCCGAACGGCCTTCACGCTTCGCCACGCCCTTCAGGCCCTTGACGCGCAGGATGTCCACGGCCTTGTCGATGTTGCCGTCGGCCTCGTCGAGCGCCTTCTTGACATCGAGCATGCCGGCACCGGTGCGCTCGCGGAGCGCCTGGATGTCAGCGACGGTGTAGTTCGCCATGTGTGTGGTTCCCTTACTTCTCGTCGGTCGAGGCCGCGACGGCCTCGGTCTTCTCGGCAGCGTCGGCGGCCTTGTCGGCGTCGGCGGCCTTGTCGGCGTCGGCGGCCTTGTCGTCCTTGCCGTCGAGCAGGCTCGGTCTCCCACTCGGCCAGCGGCTCCTCGGTGCCCTCGGCGGCCGCCTCGTCACCCTTGGGGGTGTGGCGGATACGGAGGCCCTCGGCGCAAGCATCGGCGATGACACGGGTCAGCAGACCCACGGCGCGGATCGCGTCGTCGTTACCCGGGATGCCATACGACACCTGGTCGGGGTCGCAGTTCGAGTCGAGGATGCCGACGACGGGGACGCCCAGGCTTGCGGGCCTCGTCCACCGCGAGGTGCTCCTTGTTGGTGTCGACGATCCACACGACCGAGGGGACCTTGCCCATGTCGCGGATGCCGCCGAGAACCTTGTCCAGCCTTCTCCTTCTCGCGGCGCAGGCCGAGGAGCTCCTTCTTGGTGCGACCGGAACCGGCCACGTCGTCGAAGTCGATCTCCTCGAGCTCCTTGAGGCGCGCAATGCGCTTGGAGACGGTCTGGAAGTTGGTGAGCATGCCGCCCAGCCAGCGCTCGTTCACGTAGGGCATGCCCACGCGGGTGGCCTGCTCGGCGATGGTCTCCTGCGCCTGGCGCTTGGTGCCAACGAAGAGCACCGTGCCGCCGTGGGCAACGGTGTCGCGCACGAACGAGTAGGCGGCATCGATCTTGGCGAGCGACTGCTGCAGGTCAATGATGTAGATGCCGTTGCGCTCGGTGAAAATGAAGCGCTTCATCTTGGGGTTCCAGCGGCTGGTCTGGTGTCCGAAGTGGACGCCCGAGTCGAGCAGGCTGGCGCATGGTCACGACGGCCATGGCTGTCCTATTCCGCACGCGCACACGCGTGCCTTGCTTCTGGGCGGGGACTTCTCCCCGCGGTTGCGGTTGACGATGAATGCTCCAGGCGGAGCATCATCCCTGGTGCCAACGCGGTCCGGCACCGAGTCATGGACTCGGACCCAGCCGTCCCGGCGCGTCCGTCACGGGAGAAGTTCCCGCAGCGGGCGCGAATGGCACGCGACGTCATCCGGGCATGCCGGATGCGAGTCACTATCGTACCCGACGGCTGGCGGCGTCGCCGACCGCGCTGCGGCTCGTCCCCAGGCGTGCGTTGCTCGCGTGGTTCTCCCCGGCCTCGCGGCGGTCGCGCCGGGCGCGCCCTCACCCGGGTGGACTGGAGCCATGACCTTTTTGTCTTTGCGCTGGTTCGGGCTGGTGGCCGCGGGCATGTTGCTCGCCGTGGCGGCGGCCACCCCAGGGGCGGCGATGCCTCGTGCCGTCACGGCGGCGACGGCGACGGCGACGGCGACGGCAGCGTCCGGTGAACACGCGCCGCTCGCGAGTCCCCTGACGCCGATGCGGCTGGTGTCACCTGCCGTGCTGCCCGCCCAGCCCTGGCTGCCGGGGCACCGCGGCATCGATCTCGCTGCCGCGCCTGGCGACAACGTGACGTCGCCTGGCCCCGGCATCATCACGTTTGCCGGCGTCGTCGTCGACCGTCCGGTGGTCACGGTCACCCACGACGACGGTCTCCGCAGCAGCCTTGAGCCGGTGACGGCCACCGTCGCCCTCGGGGACGCCGTGAGCGCGGGGTCGTCGGTGGGCGTCGTCGCCGACAGCCCGAGTCATTGCGAGCCCGACACCTGCGTGCACTGGGGAGTGCGCGACGGTGACACCTACCTTGACCCGCTCGATCTGCTCGCGGGGTTTGGCCCCGTCATCCTGCTCGAGGTGGAGTGACAGTCGACCTAGCCGAACGCCCCCGTGGTCAGGAGCCTTCTCGCGCAGCCTTCTTGACGGCTCCCGAATGAATTTGCGACACCCGCGACTCGGTGACGCCGAGGATCTGGCCGATCTGCGCCAGCGTGAGGCTGTCGAAGTAATACAGCCGCAGGACCTCCTGCTCGCGGTCGCGTACCGATTGGATCGCGGCGGCAAGCAGCGAGCGTGTCTCGCGTGCCTCCACAGGCGACGACGCCTCCGGCATGGCGAGCGACGCGCTGGTGTCGAGGGCGTTGATCTCGCCGGTGGTTGGCATGCCATCGAGGGCGGCGATGTGCGACATCGCGACCTGGGCACGCACGGTGCGCACATCGGCAGTACTCCATCCGAGGTGCTCGGCCACGTCATCGTCGGTGACGGGACGCATCAGGCGCTGTTCGAGGGCGCGGGTCGCCTGATCGACCGACCGCGCCTTGGAACGCACCGAGCGGGGAACCCAGTCCGCGGCGCGAAGCTCGTCGATGATCGCACCGCGGATGCGCTGTGCAGCATAGGTCTCAAACTTGAACCCGCGTTCCACCTGGAACTTCTCGACGGCGTCGATCAATCCGAAGGTGCCGTAAGAGACCAGGTCCGCGAGCCTCAACCTGATCGGGAAGCCGACCGATCATCCTGGTAGCCACGTGGGTCACCAGGGGTGCGTGGTGGGTGATGAGGGCGTCGCGAGCAGCGCGCCGCACGTCTCCGTCGGTGGTCGCGAGCACGCGCCACCAGGACGCGACCCTGTCCGCCTCGTCCACCACAGCGGTGGCGGCGACGGTGACCGGCTCGGACTGCCTCAGCATGTCAGTCTGATCGGGCATGGTTTCCCCTCATGCTCGCGGATGGGCGAGCCTGATACGTGGCCCGCAGTCGCTCTGCGGACACATGCGTGTAGCGCTGGGTGGTGGTGAGGCTCGCGTGACCGAGCACCTCCTGCACCGAACGCAGATCTGACCCTCCGGTCAGAAGATGAGTGGCGGCCGTGTGGCGCAGCGCATGGGGCGCCACGTCCGCAATACCTGCGGCACGGCACAGCACGTGGATCGCGTCGCGCACCTGGCGTTGGTCGGCACGATGACCGCGCCTCCCAAGCAACAGCGCACCGTCGGTGTCCGCCGCGACGAGCGCGGGACGTCCGTCGGCAAGCCAACGACGAACGGCATCGGCGGCGGGCACGCCAAATGGCACCACCCGCTCCTTGCCTCCCTTGCCAAGAACGCGCACCAAGCGTTCGTGGGTGTCGATGTCGTGGACATCAACGCCCACCAATTCACCGACGCGCATTCCGGTCGCGTACAGCAGTTCTGCCGCAGCCCAGTCGCGCAGGTGGAGGGGTCGCCGTCGTCGCAACGCTCCTTGGCGATGTCCAGCATGGCAACCACGTCGGCGGGGCCAAGCACCTCGGGCAACCGCGAGGCCGGGCGCGCGGACCCGAGGCGTGCCGCAGGGTCCTCGGTCAGGGCGCCGATGCGTCTGGCCCACGAGAAGAACGCCCGTGCCGCGGCACCGCGGCGCGCCAGCGTGGTCCGGCTGAGGCCGTCCGTCGCCATGGCCGCGAGCCATGCGCGCAGGTCCGCGATGGTGACGGTCACCAAAGCGTCATCGAGTTCCGGCGCCCCGGCGTCATCGGGATGCTCGACCCCCAACTGACGGGTGGCCAGGTGAAGGAGGTCTCCGCGATACGCGCGCACGGTGTTCTCCGAGAGGCCGCGCTCGTGGCGCAGGTACCCCTCGAAGCGTGTGAGCAAACCGCTCACGTCAACCGCGTCCGTGCCAGGCATGACGACACCTTGGCACTGTCACATCTGTCAAATCAACCCCTTCAGTAACATTTGTCACATCGTTATCATCCGCGCGAGGGTTTTTGTCCGGATTTGTCACGATGGAGATGCTCTGGGGCGCTTGTCCATGGGCCGGCGCCACACGCCACGGTCCTTGACCACCGCCCCCGCGAGTTCAAGCCGGCCCAGGCTCGCGAGCGCCTGGGCCGCGGTGAGACCCGCGCGGCGCGAGATCTCGTCGAGGTCACCTCCCCTGCCCCCGCAGGCGTCATAGGCGGCCCGGTCAGCCGGCGAGGCAAACTCCTGGCGTGGCGCATCGCCACCGGCCACCAGCTCCCCCGCACCCCGGGTCGTCGCAAGAGTGTCGCCGATGGGCGCGGCCAACTCCCGGGCGTCCGACGCGTCACGCACGAGCACCGCCGCACCCTCCCGCAGGAGTTCGTGGCAGCCTCCAGAGACCGCCGAGGTCACCGGCCCGGGGACTGCGCCCACCGGCCTGCCGATCGAGGCGGCGTGTCTGGCCGTGGACAATGCGCCCGAGCGCACCGCCGCCTCGACCACGACGGTGGCGGCGGCGGTGGCGATGAGCCGATTACGCAGGAGAAAGCGGGCACGGTAAGGCGCCCGGCCGGGCGGCGCCTCCGCGACGAGTGCTCCGGTCTCGGCGACCCGACCAAGCAGGTCGGCATTACCGGCTGGGTACACCTGGTCGATGCCGCCCGCGAGCACGGCGACGGTGGTGCCTCCGGCCGCGAGCGCTGCGCGGTGTGCTGCGGCATCCACGCCGTAGGCGCCTCCCGAGATGACCGCCCTGGCACCGTTCGCCGCTGTAGCGCCGGTAGCGCCGCCGCGGGCTACGTCGGCCGCGATGCCCGCGGCCACATGTTCTCCATACGCCGTCGCCGAGCGCGCTCCCACCACCGCGATTCCGCCGCCGAACGCTCTTTCCAGGTCAGCCGGCCCCCTCCACCACAGGGCGAATGGCGCGGCCGCGCCGAGCGAGTCGAACGCACGGGGCCACCCCGGCTGACCGCGGACCATCACCTGAGCACCGCACGCCGCGGTTCTCTCTCGTAGCGTGGCGGGATCGCTTTCGTCCCAGCGGACCGCCCAGCGCGGCGCTGCGGCGATGGCGGCCGCGATAGTGCGGGCGGGCACCGTGGGCGCGAGCACCGCGGTCGCGCTCACCGGATCGTCGACGGCTTGCGCAGCCCAGTCCCAGGCGCCACACGGCCCGAGGCCCGCGACGAGCCACGCGGCGGGGCTGTCCCCCGCCTCCGCGAGCACGCTCCACCGCAGCAGCATCGCGCTCTCCGGGCTACCGGGTTCGACGACCGCACTCATGGGACGTCCCGGGTGCGCAATGCGAGGGCCTGCGCGACGTGCGCTGCCGATGGCGCGTCAACGCCTGCGAGGTCCGCGAGGGTCCACGCCACCCGCAGGGCGCGATCCGCTCCGCGCGCGCTCACCACTCCCCTGTCCAGGGCCGCCCAGAGGTCCATGCACGCTGCCGACGGGGTGTGCTCGCGTAGCCACCTGCCGCCTACGTGCGCGTTGGCGCTCCACCCCAGACCGGACAGCCGCGCCCTCGCCCTGTCACGCGCCTGCGCCACGCGCGCGGCGACCACCGCAGTGGACTCGCCCGGCTCGTCGAGCCCTGCCCGCACCGGGGTGACCTCGACCTGCAGATCGACCCTGTCGAGGAGCGGCCCGGAGAGCCGATGCGCATAGGTGCGACGCTGGTGCGGGCTACAGGTACACGTCGGCTCGCGCCCGTAGTACTTGCCACAGGGGCACGGGTTGGCCGCCATGACCAGTTGGAACCGCGCCGGATAGCGGGTCGCGCCCAGGGCTCGATGCAGCACCACCTCGCCGCTTTCCAGCGGCTGGCGCAACGTCTGCAGGACCCGTGCAGGAAACTCGGGGGCCTCATCGAGAAAAAGCACGCCACCGTGGGCCCTGCTGATCGCGCCCGGACGCGCGAGGGCGGCGCCGCCACCGACGATGGCCGCCGCCGAGGCGGAATGATGGGGCGCTTCAAAGGGCGGCCGGACCAGGAGTCCGCCTGAGGCGTCGAAACCGCCCGAGAGCGAGTGGACCGAGGTCACCTCGACCGCCTCCGCGGGCGAGAGATCGGGAAGCAGGCCGGGCAGCCGTGTGGCGAGCATGGTCTTGCCCACCCCCGGAGGCCCGGACATCAACATGTGGTGACCTCCGGCCGCCGCGACCTCGAGGGCCGCTCGCGCCTCGGCCTGGCCGCGGACGTCGGCCAGGTCGGGCACAGGACCACTGGTGGCCTCGATCCCTGGAGCCTGCACCACGCGCGCGGAAGGGACAGGCAGCCCGGCAAGTTCCTCTGCTTCGCCGTTGCCATACGCACGCAGCAGGGCCGCGAGCGTCGCCGCGGCACGCACCTCGATCCCCGGCACCAGTGCGGCCTCGGCGGCACTGTCCGATGGCACCACGACCGACTGCGCTCCGGACGCTGCTGCGGCGGCCACTGCCGGGAGGACTCCCCTGACGTCACGCACCCTGCCATCGAGCCCAAGCTCGCCCAGATGGATACCGGTGACCGCCTCGGGCGGCACCTCTCCTGCGGCGGCCAACACGGCCAGGGCAATGGCTAAATCCGTTCCTGCACCCGACTTGGGAAGCGATGCGGGAGACAGGTTGACGGTGACGCGACGCGCGGGCCACGTGAGCCGCGACGATGCGACGGCCGCACGGACGCGGTCGCGCGCCTCGCTCAGCGCGGCATCGGGTAGCCCCACCAGCGTGAACGACGGCAGGCCCGGCGCCACGTGGGCCTCGACATCGATCACATGCCCCGTCAGTCCCGTCAGCACCACGGCGCGGGAGCGGCCGATCACGACACACCCCGCAGGTGCTCCACGACGGCGGCCCCCGCTGGCGGCAACGAGACCGCGATCACGTCCACGCGAATGTCGCGATAGCGGGCGTCGTCCTCGGCGAGCCACGCCGCGGCCAGCCTGCGCAGCCGAGCAAGTTTGGCGCGTGTGACGGCCTCCTGGGGGATGCCGCACCGCACGGAGCGCCGGGTCTTGACCTCGACGATCACCAGGTCGCGGCCGTCACGCGCCACAATGTCGACCTCGCCATGCGGGCACCGCCAGTTCCTGGCCAGCACTGCCCAACCCTGCTCACTCGCCCACCGGGCCGCGACCTCTTCCCCGTGCCGCCCCACCTCGCGTGTTGCGTTCATGACCACCTCCGTGGCCCACCCTGACGCGCTGGACAAGGCGTGGCCACGGGCCAGGCCCCGGCTGGGGAGGCGGCCCATGCCGCCGCGGGCCTGGGGACGAGCCGGCCCGGAATCGCACCGCGGAGCATCGGCGCATCAGAGCCAGGCACCTCCAGCCGCCGCCGCATCGGCCCCGGGAACGCAACGGCGCCCCCTCCCTGAAGCGGGAGGGGGCGCCGTGACGGGCTGGTGGCCTAGTGAGCGACGGCCTCGACCGACGCCTCGACCGTGGCGGCATCTGAGGCACCTTCGGAACGGTCGATGCGCGTCGCGAGCGGCGCCTCCTTGACGAAGGTCAGCAGGATCAGCGAACCGATCGCCAGCGGCACCATCCACAGGTAGATGGGCGTCAAGGCGTCGTTGTACGAGCTCACGATCACGTCGTGAATCTGCTGGGGAAGGCGGCTCACGGCTTCCGGCGTCAGCGAGTTCATGTCGCCGGTGGCACCCGCGGCCCCGGCGGGAAGTCGCTCACCAAGGAGGTCGATGAGGCGGTTCGTGAACACCGAGCCGACCACGGCAGCGCCCAGCGAGGCGCCGATCTGGCGGAAGTAGTTGTTCGACGCGGTCGCCGTACCCACCATGCGGATGGGGAACGTGTTCTGCACCACCAGCACGAGGATCTGCATCGTCAGGCCAAGCCCAATGCCCATGAGGCCCAGATAGACGCACGTGATCCACACCGCGTGGTCCCACGTCATGGTCGACAACAGGTAGAGCGCGGCACCCAGGAACACCGCGCCGATGATCGGCAGGTGCTTGTAGCGTCCGGTCTTCGTCACCATGCGACCGCTGACTACCGAGGTGATGAGCATGCAGCCCATCATGGGGATCATCAGGAGGCCGGCCTTGGTGGCGCTCACGCCTGCGACCATCTGGAGGTAGGTCGGCATGTACGCGAGGGTGCCGAACATGGCGATGCCGGTCAGCAGTCCTGCGCCGGTGGTGAGGACGAAGTTGCGCTCCTTGAACAGCGACAGCGGCATCACGGGCTCGGACGCGCGCCGCTCGATCATCACGAACGCGACACCCATGACGACGGTCAGCCCGAACAGCCCCAGGATCTGCCACGAGCCCCAGGCGTAGGTGTTGCCTCCCAGGAGGTGGCGAGGACAAGGGCGGCGGACGCGATGGCGAGCGTGACCATGCCTGCGACGTCGACCTTCGCGGTGGACGCCTCGGGCTTGGGCAGGCGAGGAACAGCGATGCGGACACGAGCGCCAGGATGCCCAGCGGCACGTTGATCCACATGCACCACTGCCAGCCGATGGACTCGGTGAACCAGCCGCCCAGCAGCGGGCCCGCGACCGAGGCGAGCGCGAACACGCCGCCCATGATGCCCATGTAGCGGCCGCGCTCACGCGCGGGCACCACGTCGGCGATGATCGCCTGCGACAGAATCATGAGGCCACCGCCGCCGAGCCCCTGCACGGCGCGGCCCGCGATGAGTTCGGTCATGCCCTGTGCGAGCGCGCCGATCACCGAACCGACGATGAACAGCGAGATCGCGATCATGAACAGCGATTTGCGGCCGATGAGGTCGCCGAGCCTTGCCGTAGATCGGCATCATGATGGTCGCGGCAAGGATGTAGGCGGTCGTGACCCACAGCATGTGGTCCACGCCGTTGAGGTCGCCGACCACGGTGGGCAGAGCGGTCGCGAAGATGGTCTGGTCAAGCGCCGAGAGCAACATCGCGGTCATGAGGCCGACGAACATCAGCAGGATGTGCCTGCGGTCGGGCTCGGTGGGGGCCGTCGCGGCGGACGGCATAGCGGATTCTGACAAGAGGGGGACTCCTCGGGTGTTGCGGCCCGTCCGGTGGGACGGGCGAGGCTGTTAGGAGGCGGGCGCGGCCTGGGTGAGGCGGCGCACTCGCGGAAAGAGGTCGTGGACGAGGGCCTTGAGCGGACCGGTCTGGTCGTCGTCGCCGCGCATCCATTCCTTGGCAACGGCCTGAATCGCACCCATGGCGATCGCGACGGTGAGCGTTCCCTCGAGTTCGCGTTCAGCGTCGGTGAGGTCGGGATACCGAGCGGCGAGTCGCCTCGCGACGATGGCGGCGTAGTCGGCCCTGTCCTCGGCGATACGGCCGATGTTGACTGCGGCGAGTTCGGGGGCGGAGTCGATCACGCGCCTGCGCAGCCGAAACAGCGCCTTGTCGGGTTCACTCTTGGCCCACGCCTCCGCCATCATGACGGCGAAGGCTTCGACGTCGGAGACGTCGTCGCGTTCGATGAACGTCGCGATCATCGCCTCGTCCGGGCGGGGCTTGCCGTCGCCCAGCAACGCCGCCTCACGCGACGAGAAGTAGTTGTAGAACGTCCGTGGCGAGATACCTGCACGGTCCGCGATCATCTCGACGGTGACCGCACCGTAGCCGTGCTCGAGGCAGAGTTCGAGGCCCGCGCGCTGCGTAGCGGCCTTCGCCTCGCGCAGTTTGCGTTCGCGGCGACCCTCGGTGGGGACGCACTCCTCTGATTGTTGCACGTCATGCATTTTTACACGATCTGCAAGTTTGCACAACCTGCAACCATTTCGGTGGCTGGATGCGGCCGCCCGTCCCCGCCTGTCCCCGGGCGGCCTGGGCACGGGGCGAAGACCCTGGCTAGCGGCCCCGCAACTGGCGGATGTCGGGGATCGCGTCCTCGTTGTCGGAGAGTTCCTCGATATTGACGTCCTTGAACGTGACGACTCGCACCGACTTCACCAGTCGCGCCGAGCGGTACACGTCCCACACCCACGCATCGGTCATGGTGACCTCGAAGTACACGTCGCCACCCGAGGCACGCACCTGAAGATCCACCTTGTTGCACAGGTAGAAGCGGCGCTCGGTCTCGACCACGTACTGGAACAGGCCCACCACGTCGCGGTACTCGCGGTAGAGGGCCAATTCGGCCGCGGTTTCGTAGTTCTCCAGGTCGTCACTGCTCACCGGACCATCATGGTCCGTTCGCCCCGCCGGGGCGAATCCGGCGCGCCGTCGCTACGGGGCGTCGGCGGTGGGCAGGGCCCAGGACCGCCGATGCAGGTCGCTGGGACCGTGCTCGCGAATCGCGTCGAGGTGCACGGCCGCGCCGTAGCCCTTGTTGCCCGCCCAGCCGAAATGCGGGTGAGCCTCGTGCGCGGCGACCATGATCGCGTCGCGCTCCACCTTGGCAAGCACCGACCCGGCGGCGATCGACGCGCACGCATCGTCGCCCTTGATCACCATCATCACCGGCGGCGTGGACGCGGCCGACGCCTCGTACGGCTCGTCGAACAGGTAGTCGCCGGAGGCGTCAGCCAGTCGTGCTTGCCGTCGAGCAACACCGCGTCGACCACGATGCCCCCGGCCGCGATCGCTTCCAGCGCGCGGGTGCCCGCCAGTCGCAACGCTCCCACGATGCCGAGAGCATCGATCTCGGCGGCGCTCGCGTGAGCGACGGCGCGCGCAACTCCAAACTCGGCGAGAGCATCGGCCATCTTCTCGCGCCGCCCTGGGCTGAGGCGCTTGGAGTCCGCGAGCCCCTCGGGCCAGGTGTCACAGCGCGATACCGCGCAGACGCCCACGGTCACGGGGCCCGCGAGAGCTCCACGCCCCACCTCGTCGATACCGGCGACCACGCGCGCGCCCGCATTCCACAGGGCAAGGCTCATAGTCGAGCGAGACGGGCATCGGCGCGGTCTAGTACTGCGCGACGGCGGGGTCGTCGTACGGGTTGGTAAGGGTGTGGAAGTTCTGGAAGGGCCACACCGTCACGAACGCGGTGCCGACGATCGAGGAGATCGGGATCGAGCCGCCGCCGGGGTCACCCATGTGTGCCCGGGAGTCCGCGCTGTGCGCACGGTTGTCCCCCATCACCCACACGTAGCCCTCGGGGACGGTGGTGGTGAACTCCGTCAGCGACGGCTCCACGTCCTCAGGTAGGTAGGTCTCGTCGAGCGGCTCGCCGTCGATCGTGATGTTGCCGTCGACGTCGCAGCACACCACCGTCTCACCCGGGAGCCCCACGACGCGCTTGACGAGGTGCTCGCCGGCGTCCTCCGGCAGAAGCCCGGTGAAGGTGAGGATGTTCTTGCCCGCCGCCTGGAGCGCGGTGTCGTTCTCGGGTTCGGGCTCGCCGAGCCACTTGAACGTGTCGTGGAACACCACGATGTCTCCGCGTCGCAAGTCGAGCGGCGCGGGACGCCACTTCGAGACCAGGATGCGGTCGCCCTCCTGGAGCGTCGGGATCATCGAACCCGAGGGAATCCAGAAGGACTGGAAGAAGAAGGTCTTCAGGATCAGCGAGAGCGCGAGCGCGCTGAAGACAATGATGAGGACCTCTTTGGTCCACCCCCACAGACGACGACCGGCGGAGGGGGCGTGCCCCTCCGCCGGTGCGTCAGCGGTGTCGCTGATCTTAGTTCTCGCGCTTCTCGCGGATGCGAGCGGCCTTGCCGCGACGCTCCCGCATGTAGTACAGCCTTGGCGCGACGGACGTCGCCACGGCTGACCAGGCTCGATGTGGTCGATCGTGGGAGCGTGCACCGGGAAGGTGCGCTCGACGCCCACGCCGAACGAGATCTTGCGGACGGTGAAGGTCTCGCCGATGCCCTGGCCCTGACGGCCGAGCACGAAGCCCTGGAAGACCTGGATACGCGAGCGGTTGCCCTCGACGACCTTCACGTGCACCTTCACGGTGTCACCCGGACGGAAGTCCGGGACGTTGTCGCGGAGCCTGGCCCGCGGTGATGCTGTCGCCTTCTGCATGACTGTTTCTCCGCACACACGCCACAGGTCCTGTGTGGTTCTTGCCTTACGGCACTCGGTAAGTGTCAGCGCGTCACGGTCGTTGCTCGGCCCCCTGTGGCAGACGTGAGCACCGCGCGCACCGAGGATCTATTCTGCCATACCCGTCGGGCCGTCTGCCAGGAGATCTGGGCGGCGTTCGCGGGTGCGCTCGAGTTGCTGTGCGTGACGCCACTCAGCGATCCGCCCGTGGTGGCCGCTGAGCAGCACCTCGGGGACATCGAGGCCGCGCCACGATGCCGGGCGCGTGTAGGCTGGGGTACTCAAGCAGACCGTCGGAGTGCGATTCCTCGACGATCGAGTGGGCGTTGCCCATGAAGCCGGGAATGAGGCGCGTGATGGCCTCGATCATCGCGACCACGGCGACCTCTCCCCCATTCAGGACGTAGTCCCCGAGCGAGATCTCGGATACCCGATGCCCCGCCGCCGCATAGTGCGCTGCCACGCGCGCGTCGATCCCCTCGTACCTTCCACACGCGAACACCAACTGGTCCTCGGCGGCGAGTTCGGCGGCGCGCGCCTGCGTGAACGGGATGCCAGCGGGGGTAGGAATCACCAGGTGAGCGCCGGGCTGCATGACATCATCGAGCGCCGCGCCCCAGACATCGGGCTTCATGACCATGCCTGCGCCTCCCCCAAAGGGGGCGTCGTCGACGGTGCCGTGGACGTCGTGGGTCCAGTCGCGAAGGTCGTGCACGCGGGCGTCCACGAGTTCCTTCGCGCGCGCCTTGCCGAGCAACGACAGATCGAGCACGGAGAAGAACTCCGGGAAGATGGTGACGACGTCAAGCCTCATCCGTGCGTCTCCCCCGTCTCCTCCGGAGTCTCGCCTGCGAGCAGGCCGTAGGGCGGGGTGACGATGACGCGGCGTGCGTCGAGGTCAACCTCGGGCACGAAGTCCTCAACGAACGGGATCATGGCGCGGTGCCCGCCCGGCTCCTTGACGACCAGCACATCTTGAGCGGGCATGCTGAGCAGGTCGACGACGTCGCCGACCGGCGTGCCGTCGGGGCGCACCGCCGCGAGACCGACCAGGCTCGTGGACGTACCAGGCGTCGTCCTCGTCGGACTCGTCCCCGTCGATGACGAGTTCGACGCCGCGCGCGGCCTCGGCCGCATCGCGGTCCGCGATCTCGTCGAAGCGGAGGTACCAGCGGCCCGCCTGGGTGCGCACGTTCGTGATGGTCAGCGGCCCCGCCGTGGAGGGCTGGGTCTCGTAGGTCTCGCCGGGGATCAGGCGCTCGTCGGGGATGTCGGTGCGCACCTCGACGCTCACCTCGCCCTTGAGCCCGTGGGCGCGTCCGATGCGCGCGACGGTCACTTCATGGTGTCCAGGGTACGGGGCCTGCGGGCCCGCGCGGCTCCCCGGGAACACCCCGCGCTCTCCCAGCCGGCTCCCAGCCGCCCCTGGTGAAGTGGGAGGTCATAGCCCCCATGGAAGGATCGTCATGAAACTCCCCGTCACCATCACCGCCAGTCTCCTGGCCGGCGCACTCATCCTCACCGGCTGCTCCGTCGCGGACGCCTCGGACGGTACCGACGCCGCACGCACGACCACCACCACAGTGACCGAGGCGACCGACACCACAGGCTCAACCGAGGAAACCTCGGCAGAGTCCACGTCAACAGAGTCCACGTCGACGGGCACCACCGACACGGCCGCCGACGACGTCGACTGGGACGCCCTCTCCACCACCGAGGCCACCCTGACTGACGATGGCCTCACCATCACCGAGGCCGGCACGTACGTGCTCAGCGGGAGCACCACCGGTCAGGTCGTGGTGAACTCGGACGGTCCCGTGCGCCTCATCCTCGACGGTGTCACCATCGCCAGCACCGAGGGTGCGGCGATTCAGGTCGACAGCGCCGAGGTCGCGGTGATCGAACTCGCCGACGGCACCACCAACACCGTGACCGATGCGGCGACCCGGGCCGACGAGGAGATCGACGGCGCCATCTACTCGGCCGACGACCTGGTCATCACGGGCACCGGCAGCCTGACCGTGAACGCCACGTTCGCCGATGGCATCGTCGGAAAGGACGACCTCACCATCTCGGACGGCACCGTGACCGTCACGAGTGTCGACGATGGCATCCGCGGCAAGGACTCCCTCACCGTGACCGGCGGCGACATCACGGTCGACGCAGCAGGCGACGGGCTCAAGGCCAGCAACAGCACCGACCTCGGCAAGGGAGTCCTCGCCATCTCGGGCGGCAGCGTCACGGTGACCTCGGGCGACGACGCCATCAAGGCGGAGCAGCAGGTCGTCGTCTCCGGCGGCACCATCACCGTCGACGCCTCCGCCGAGGGCATCGAGGCGCCGGTCGTGGCACTCGAGGGCGGCGATATCTCCATCAATGCGTCCGACGACGGCGTCAACGCCGCGGCATCGGACATCGTGACGAGCGGGATCGGGGTGACCATCAGCGGCGGCACCCTGGCGATCGTCATGGGCTCGGGCGACACCGACGCGATCGACTCCAACGGTGACCTCACTATCTCGGGAGGCACCCTCGACATCACCGCGCAGTCGGCGTTCGACTACGACGGCTCCGGCACCCTCTCAGGAGGCGACATCACCGTGAACGGCGAGCAGGTGACGGAACTCACCGGGCAGATGATGGGCGGCGGGGGCGGCGGTCCCCGCTAGAACCATCCCGGCCACGAACGACGATGCCCCCGCCACCCAGAAGGGTGACGGGGGCCTCGTCTGCGCGTAGGCGTCAGGCGACGTCCACGATGTTGACCCGCACGTCGTCACGCGCGATGGCGTCGATGACGGTACGGATCGACGTCGCGGTACGGCCACGACGACCGATCACGCGAGGAAGGTCATCGGGGTGCACCACCACGTTGAGGGTGGTGCCGCGACGGCCCGAGCGCTCGGTCACAGTGACGTCGTCCGGGTTGCGGACGATGCTCTTGACCAGGAACTCCAGGGCGTCGACGACCACGATTACTTCTCCTCGGACTCAGCGGCCTCGTCGGCGGCAGCCTCGGTGGCCTCCTCGGCGGGAGCCTCAGCAGCCTCGGCCTCAGCCTTGGCGGCCTCCTCGGCCTCCTTCTTGGCCTTCTCCGCGGCGGCGGCCTTGTCGGCCTTCGCCTTCTCGGCGGCGTCAGCCGTCGCCTTGATCTGGTCCTCAGCGGAGGCCTTGGCCGCGGCAACCTTGACGGTGCTCTTCGCGTCCTTGTCACCCTTGAAGGTGCCCCAGTCGCCGGTGAGCTTCAGCAGCGCGGTGACCTGCTCGGTGGGCTGGGCGCCCACGGAGAGCCAGTACTGCGCGCGCTCCGAGTCGATCTCGATGACCGAGGGCTCCTCGGTGGGGTGGTACTTGCCGATCTCCTCGATGGCACGGCCGTCACGCTTGGTGCGCGAGTCCATCACCACGACGCGGTAGAACGGGGCGCGCTTCTTGCCGAAGCGCTTGAGGCGAATCTTGACAGCCATGGCTGTTCTCCTTGTTCATTCGGTGTGAGCCGGCTCGGCGACCCGGGGAAATCGGGACGCGTCACTGGCAAGACGAATACTGCGCGGGTAGAGGGCCGCGGCAACCAACGCACTATTGTGCCAGACGCGGGGCCCGCACGGAAATGCGTCAGGCGGCGGTGGGGCTCGAGGGCTCGACGACGGTGACGATCGCCCCCGCCTCGACCTCGATCCAGAGTCCCATGCTGGTCTTGGCGCCAGGCATGTCGACCTCAGCGAGCGCCTCATCGGCGCCCACAGGCTCCCAGTCGAACACAGAGGCGTAGATCACCACGTCGTCGCCCACCGGCACCTCGATGCGGTTCACGACGTCATTGGTGACGACATGGTTGCTCCAGGCCTGGGTCTCACCCACCGTCTCGCGATGAACCGTCCACTGCTCGGAGCCCTCGCCGAACATGCAGGCGACGTCGACGGTCACGCTGCCGTCCTCCATCGCCGAGACAAACCCGAACCACATGCCGTCGGGCAGGACCGCATCCTCCTGGACATCGCAGCCCGAACCCATGGTGCCGTCGGCATTCAGGGGCGCATTGAGCCTTGATGAGGCCCGCGAGATCCGATTGCGTGTCATCGGCGAGGCCGATGGCGGCGGTACCCGAGGCGGGCACGTCGAGGTCTTCGGCGGGCGGGGAGGCTGTCGCCACCACGGTCGCCGACAAGGTCGTGTCGCTCACCATTGAGCCTGCATCCGCCCAGCATCAGCGCCGCGCCCCCCAGCGCCAGTGCCGGGACGGAGAGGATGCGCTGTGCCATCGTTCCCTCTCGCCAGGTCCTGTGCCCGTCACCCTAGCACCACCCCTGGGACCGGCCTCAGGCACCTTTCGAGCGCCACCCGGCCGTCCGCGACGCCGCCACTCGGCCGTCCTTGACAGTGAGTGCCTGCACCTCCAGGCCCTGGCGCTGAGCGGCCTTCGCGGCTGCCTTGCCTCCGACCACCACCGCCGTCGCCCAGGCGTCGCACCGCACCAGGTCGTCGCCCACGACGGTCGCCTGTGCCACCTGCGTGGCGGCCGTTCCCGTGCGCGGGTCCCAGATGTGGCCCGAGCGGTGGGCGAGGCCGGACGTGGCGAGGGCATGGCGACCGGTTGCCCCGTCGCCTCCCACGCCGAGCGTCACGACTCCCACCAGTACGGCGTCGGATCCGGGCGCCTCTCGCGGGTCCGCGATGCCGATGCGCCAGCCCGCTTCCGTGGGCGCCTTGCCGCTGACCGTGACGTCGCCTGCGCAACCGAGGCTCCAGCCCTCGGCCCCCAGCAGGCCCAGACGCCACCGCGAGCGCTCGAGGGCCCAGGTCTTGACGATGCCCGTGGGGTCGATTCCCCCTGCGGGCGTGCGGGCGTCGAACAGTCCGTCCGTCTCGTCGCGGAACGCCTCGCACAGGTCGAGGACCTCTGCGACCGCAGGTGGCGCTTCGCCGACGCTCGCCTCGCCCCGACTGAGCCTGCTGATCCAGGTTGTCGTCACGGAACGTCGAGAACACCTCGTCGACCCAGGTCAGGTCACTCAACACATAGCCGACAACGGCATCGGCCGTGTCCTCGGCGACGTCGCCCACCACGGTGAGCGTGACGTCCATGGCCATAGCCGTGACGGTGCGGGTGAGGGTCACAGGCCCGCGTCCTCGAAGGCGGCCTGGGCGGATTCGACCATGGCAGGAGACGTGAAGCTGGCTCCGGAGACATATTCGACGTCCCAGGCCTTGCGCCTCGAGGAACTCTTCCTCCAACAGCGGCAGGGCGTTGTCGTTAATCCTGGTCGACTCGGGCGCCGAGGTCCCCGCCACGGGGAAGGTGACGTCGACCAGCACCCCGTCCTCGAACGTCAGACTCACCTGGTAGTCCCCGCGGATGTTGGAGACCACGGGGCCATCGAAGGTGCCGGTGACGCCTCCGTTGGAGCCGGAGTCCGTGGTCGCGTCCTCGGTGGTCGACTCCGCGCTGGAGTCAGTCGCCGATCCCTCGGTGGAGGTGCTCGCCTCTGGCTCGGCTGTCGCGCCGCCTGTGACGTCCTGGTCGGCGACGTCGGGGGCCGCGATGACGCCCGCGGTCAGGATCACCGCCGAGGCGCCCACCACGATGGCTGCTCGTTCGGTCCTCATGGTGTCACCATCCAAACTTCTCGAGGTGGATCGCGTCGGGCTTCAGCCCCGAGGCGCGAGCGTCGTCGGCGACCTGTTGCGCCCAGGGGCTCGGGCCGCACACGTACAGATCGGTCGTCGCGGGCTCGTCGACGAGGTCACGGACGGCCATCGGCTGGTCCACCGATCCCCACGAGTCGCCGCGAGGCCCGAGTACCACGATGAGCCTTGGCGCCGCGCTCGACGGCGAGTGTCTCGACCTCCTCGAGCAGGGGCGCCTCGTCGCGCGAGCGTGCACGGATCACGACTGTCACCTCGTCCTCCGGGCCACACTCCTCAAGCATCGCTCGCACCGGCGTAACGCCGATGCCCGCGGCGACCAGCACCAGGCCATGACCGGTACGGGTGCCGTGGTGGAAGACGCCGAGCGGCCCGTCGGCGATGACGCGAGTGCCTGGCGTGAGGCCCGCGAGCGCTCGGGAGCCGTCACCCGAGGGCTTGACGGTGATGCGCAGACGGTCTCCGGGGGCCGCGGACAGCGAGTACGGGTGGTGCTGCCACGCGAGCCCTGGGGTGAGGAAGCGCCACAGGAAGAACTGTCCCGGCCGGGCATGCAGGTGATCCAGGTAGCGGCCCGTCATGGTGACGGTCGTCGAACCGTCGGGAAGCGGCGTCACCGACTCAACCCGGACGTCGTGGTGCTCGAGCAACACCAGCGGGCGTGCGATGCGGAAGATGACGAACGACCCAAGCGACACCACCCACAGCACGGCCCAGAACCACCACGCCACTCCCCCGGAACGGAACGTCGATCCCTCGAGGAACTGATGAGGCACGGCGAACGCGACGCCCACGTAGACGAGCAGGTGGACGGCGTGCCAGCGCTCGTACGGCCAGCGCAGGCGCACCGCCGTCAGTGATGTCACGAGCACCACCAGAAACGCGACGCCCGCCACCAACGCCGCAAGCATCCACCAGCCGTACTGCGGCCACGTGAGCGCCTGGGACACCACGGAACGGCCATCGTAGGAGGCGGTCACCGTGGTCATGATCGTCAGGTGCACCAGCATCAGGACGATCGCGACCTTGCCCCACCGGGTGTGCAGGGCGATGGCGCGGTCGTGGCCGAGCACTCGTTCCACCCACGGCGCTCGCGACGCGAGCAGCACCTGCGCCATCATCAGGACCGCCGCGACGATGCCGAGCGCACGTCCGAACGCGTAGGTCCAGTCGGCGGCGCTGCTCGCGTAGGCGAGTGACCCGCCTGCGATCATGAACGCAATGCCGGTCACGGCGGCGAGCCAGACGGCGGCCTCGAGGCCATCTGCCCACCAGGAACGCCAGGCCGTCGCTCGGGCGCGGGCGGCGGTGTCGACCGCAGTCATGGTCCTCCTCGGTCCGGGGTGCCACCAGTATCGCTGGCCGCAGGTACGCGAAGCGACGAACCTGGGCCGATCCCCAGGGAACTCCTAGGCGACCCTGGCGCCGCGCAGGACCACGGCGCGGGGTGTCGCGAGCACCGCGATGTCGTCGCACGGGTCGGAGTCGTAGACCACCAGGTCGGCGCTGGCCCCCTCGGTGAGGGTGTCGACGCCGAGGAAGGCGCGGGCGCGCCAGGTGGCGGCGGCAATCACGGCCGATGCGGGGATGGCCTTGGCCATCTCCGCCGCCTCACGCGGAAGCAGGCCGTGGCCGAGCGTTCCTCCCGCGTCGGTGCCCACAAGGAGCGGCACCCCTGCGTCATGTAGGTCACGCACGTGGTCATAGCGACGCGCGTGCATCCGCCGCATCCGTGCCGCGTACGCGGGAAAACGCGCCGCACCCTGGTCGGCGAAGCCCGCGAAGTTGTCGACCTGCAACAGCGTCGGGACCACCGGCACGCCGCGCGCCGCGGCCGTAGTCATGTGGGCGTCCGTCATGCCGGTGCCGTGTTCGAGGCAGTCGATGCCCGCGTCAAGGAGCGGACCAATCGCCTCCGTCGAGAACGTATGCGCCGTGGCCCTGGCGCCTGCGGCATGGACCCTCGCCATGGCATCGGCCAGATGACGTGGCTCCCACAGCGGCGTGAGGTCGCCGACCTCGCGGTCAATCCAGTCGGCGATCAACTTGACCCAGCCATCACCCTTGCGGGCCTCGTCCTCTGCAACCGCGGGAAGGTCGACGGCGTCGATCTCACGCGCGTAGTGGCGCAGGTAGCGCTTGGGGCGCGCGATGAAGCGGGCGGAACGGATCAGGCGCGGCAGATCCTCGCGGCCGTGCACAAACGCGGTGTCGAGCGGACTGCCCGCATCGCGAATGAGCAGCGTCCCGGCGTCCCGGTCGACCGTCGCCTGCTTGACGGCGAGGTCCCGGTCGGTCGCGCCGCCGGAGTCGAGGCCGATGTGGCAGTGCACATCCACCAGGCCAGGCAACACCACGCCCGCAAGCGTGGTGACGGCACCGCCGTGGCGAGGGCGCTCGAACGTGATGCGCCCGCCAACGACCCACGCCTCGGCGCGGACCGTCTCGTCATCGACGAGGACCGGGCCGGTGAGGTGCAGGACGTCCTGCCCGCTCTCCCCCGGCATCGGCCCTACCGACCCAGGTACTTGCCGAGATCCGACTCGAGCTTCGAGGCGTCGAAGTCCTCGGGCTGCTGGTTCAGGCCGAACGCGCTCCCCGCGGGCGCCTGCGGAGCCTGCGGCCTTGTTGCGTGCCGCCGCCTCCTGCTGCGCGCGCTTGGCGGGGTTGCCGGACTTGCCCTTGACCTTCTTCTGGGGTGCCTGCTTGCCCTTGGACTTCTTGCCGCCTGGCATTCCACCCCATGCACCGGGGGCGCCACCGCTCTGACCGAGAAGCCTGCGGCATACCGCCACCCCTGGCCATGGCGCGCATCATCTGCTGAGCCTGCTCGAAGCGCTTGACGAGCGAATTGACATCCGCGACCGTGACGCCGGAGCCTCGTGCGATACGCGCGCGGCGCGAACCGTTGAGGACCTTGGGGTTGTCGCGCTCGAGCGGGGTCATCGACTGCACGATGGCCTCGGTGCGCACCAGGCTCGCGCTCGTCAAAGTTCTCGATCTGGTCGCGCAGGCGGCCCATGCCGGGAAGCATGGTGAGCATCTTCTTCATCGAGCCCATGTTCTTCAACTGCTGCATCTGCGACAGGAAGTCCGTGAACGTGAAGTCCTCGCCCTTGGTGACCTTGGCGGCCATACGCTCGGCTTCGGCCTGGTCGAACTTCTTCTCGGCCTGCTCGATGAGCGTCATGATGTCGCCCATGTCGAGGATGCGGCTCGCCATGCGGTCCGGGTGGAAGACCTCGAACTCGTCGAGCTTTTCACCCGTGGACGCGAAGAGGATCGGCTTGCCCGTGACCTCACGCACCGACAGCGCCGCACCACCGCGGGTGTCGCCGTCGAGCCTTGGTCAGCACCACACCGGTGATGTCGACGCCCTGGTCGAACGCCTGCGCGGTCGCGACGGCGTCCTGACCAATCATCGCGTCGATGACGAACAGGACCTCGTCGGGATCGATGGCCTTGCGGATGTCCGCGGCCTGCTTCATCAGGCTCCTGGTCGATGCCCAGGCGGCCGGCGGTGTCGACGATGACGACGCTGTGCTGACGCTGTTCGGCCTCCTTGAGGCCCTTCTTCGCCACCTTGACGGGGTTGCCCTTGACGCGCTCGCCCTCACGGGTGACGCCCGCCTCGGGAGCGAACACGGGCACGCCCGCGCGCTCGCCGACCACCTGAAGCCTGGTTGACGGCGTTGGGGCGCTGCAGGTCGGCGGCGACCAGCAGTGGGGTCTGGCCGTTTTCCTTGAGGTGGTGCGCGAGCCTTGCCTGCGAGGGTGGTCTTACCGGCACCCTGGAGGCCGGCGAGCATGATGACCGTGGGGCCGGACTTCGCGAAGTTGAGGCGACGAGCCTCGCCACCGAGGATCGCCACGAGTTCCTCGTTGACGATCTTGACCACCTGCTGGCCGGGGTTCAGTGCACCCGAGACCTCCTCGCCGAGCGCGCGCTCCCGGATGTTGCCGGTGAACGTGCGGACCACGGGCACCGCGACGTCGGCGTCGAGCAGGGCGCGGCGGATCTCGCGGATGGTGGCGTCGATGTCCGCCTCGGACAGGCGGCCCTTGCCCCGCAGGTTGCGGAACGTCGACGTGAGGCGGTCGGAGAGGTTGGCGAACACAGGTGTCCCTTCGAAAAACGTGCGGGCTCAAGACTACCTGGGCTCCGCATCACCCACCCGCCTGCCGCAGATGGTCGCATGTACGGCAGGAAGACGGGTGAGAGGGCTAGCGGGTCAGCGGCATCGCTTTCGCCGTGAGCGCGTCCGCGAGCGTCGCGCGCCACGGCGTCCACACCTTGGGCCCGGCCGCCTGGGCATCGGACTCGGTGAGGGCGCGCAGGGTCACCAGCAGGTCACGCCGATGCCCCAGTGGCTCGAGCAGTTCCTTCACCGTCGCCGGGTCGTCGGGGTCCTTGGTGGTGGACAGCACCGACAGCAGCAGGTGGTGACGCACCAGGGTTTCGACGTCAGCGGCAAAGCCAGGAGTCCACCCCAGGCGGGCGCCGATGCCGGGGATCAGCGCCGCGCCGTCCACCGAATGGTCCGTCGCGCCCTGGCGCTTGCCGATGTCGTGCAGCCACGCCGTGATCAGCAGCAGGTCGTGATCGGGGACGTCCCGCTTGTGCTTGGACGCAAGTACCACCGTCTCGATCATGTGACGGTCCACGGTGTACCGATGGATGGGGCTGCGCTGAGGCCTGTTGCGCACGCCCTCCCATTCGGGCAGCCAGCGCACCGCGAGGCCGTGGAGGTCGAGCGCCTCCCACACGGCCACCAGGTGGTGCGAGCCCCGCAGGAGATCACGCAAGTGAATCCTGGCCTGCTCGGGCCATGGCTCCTCGATCGCGGGAACGGCCTGCATCGCCTCGAGGAGGCCGGGCGTGAAGGGTAGCCCCGTGATGGCGCCCACGCCCGCTGCCCGCAGGGCGAGCAGCGGGTCCCGCTGCGGGTCGACCGACGGCGCGAGCGCGAGGCTCGCCGTCCACATCGATGAGCCCCTCGGACACGGTGACGTGGCGCGGCGCTCGCGCCATGCGCCGCGCCTTCCATGCCACGGAGCCGATGCCCGAGCGCTCCAGCGAGCCGCGGGCCCCGCGCTCGGTCTGGTCGAGCGCATAGGCGACGGTGCGGCCGGCATCGGCAAGCGAGGCCAGCAGGTCGTCGGGGTCACCGAAGCCCATGAGGTCGGCGACCTCGTCGGCCACGTGACGGCCAAGAACGTTGACGGGGCGGCCCGAGACGTGGTGCAACGCATCGCGCACGTCACGCAGGTGCTCCCCCGCGGCGTCGACCGCGCCGTGCGGGCGGTCAGTCAGCCAGGTCGCGCTCAGCGCGGACAAACTCATGTAGTCGCGCAGCCCCCCACGCGATTCCTTCAGGTGCGGCTCGATCAGGTAGGCAATCTCGCCGTGGCGCTCCGCGCGTGCTCGCGACGCCGCGAGCAGTTCGGGTAGCCGCTTGCGCGACGCAGCGCGCCAGTCCTGATAGATCGCCGCACGAGCCTGCGCGACGAGCGTGTCGTCGCCCGCCAGCGGCTGAATGTCGAGCAGCCCGGCCGCGGCGGCGAGGTCCTTCGAGGCCACCTGGCGGCACTCGGTGAGCGATCTCATCGAGTAGTCGAGCTCGAGCCCTGCGTCCCAGATGGGGTACCACAGAGACTGCGCCAAATCGGCGAGGCTCGTCCTTGCCCAACGTGCGACCGTCGTGCAACAGGACCAGGTCGAGATCGGACCACGGCCCCGCATCGGCGCGGCCCAGCGAACCGACCGCGCCAAGCGCGACGCCTTCGTGAGGTCCCGAGGCGTCGGCCCAGTGGGCCACGAGTGCCTCGCGCACGAGCGCCGTGAGGCGCCGCCTGCGTTCCGGGCCGGGGGTTCCTGCGGCGAACATCTGCGCCGCTGCATCGGCCCTCAGACGCTTGAGGTCCCGCACCCCGGAAGGGTGCGGGACCTCAGCGTCGGAGCCCTCAGCAGCGCTGGGGTTGTGCTCCATGTGTGTGCGGTGACTCCTTAGAGAGCGTCGGCGCCGTGCTCACCCGTGCGGACACGGGCCACGTCGTCGACCGGAACCGTCCAGACCTTGCCGTCGCCGATCTTGCCGGTCTGCGCGGCCGAGACGATGGCCTCGGTCACGGTGGCGGCGTCGGCGTCGTCGACTAGCACCTCAAGACGAGTCTTGGGCACCAGGTCAACGGTGTACTCGGCACCGCGGTAGACCTCGGTGTGGCCCTTCTGGCGGCCGTAGCCGGCAGCCTCGGAGACCGTGACGCCCTTGACGCCTGCGGCCTCGAGAGCGGCCCGGACCTCGTCCGTGCGGTGGGGCTGGATGATCGCAGTGACCAGGCTTCATTGCTACTTCGCCTCCTCGTAGGCGGTCTCACCGTGCTCGGCGAGGTCGATTCCAGAAACCTCGACCTCCTCGCTCACGCGCAGACCGATGGTGTACTTGATGGCCAGTCCGATGATCAGCGTAGCGATCGCGGAGTAGACGATGGTGACGCCAGCCGCGACGATCTGTGCCCAGAGGCCGCCGAGGCCACCGCCGGTGAACAGACCCTCCCAGGCGCCGAAGGTGGTGGTACCGAAGAGGCCGATGGCCACGGTGCCCCAGAGACCGGCGACGAGGTGGACGCCCACGACGTCGAGCGAGTCGTCGTAGCCCAACTTGTACTTGAGACCCACGGCAAGCGCCGAGAAGATACCGGCGAAGACACCGATCAGCAGAGCGCCCCACGGGTCAACGGCGACCGCGGCAGGCGTGATCGCGACCAGACCGGCGACCACACCGGAGGCGGCACCGAGCGAGGTGGCCTTGCCGTCGCGGATCTTCTCCGTGAGAAGCCAGCCGAGGATCGCGGCAGCGGTGGCGGTGGTGGTGTTGACCCACGCGGCAGCGGCGTAATCGTCCGCGGCGAAGGCGGAACCGGCGTTGAAGCCGAACCAGCCGAACCACAGGAGCGCGGCGCCCAGCATCACGAACGGCAGGTTGTGCGGACGCATGGGCTCCTTGCCGAAGCCCTTGCGGACGCCGAGCAGGAGGGCCATCACGAGGCCCGCGACACCGGCGTTGATGTGGACTACGGTGCCACCCGCGAAGTCCTGCGGGAACCAGTCAGCGTTGAAGATACCGCCGCCCTCGGCGAGAATGCCGCCGCCCCAGACCCAGTGCGAGACGGGCGAGTAGACAAGGATGACCCACACGAAGGCAAAGACCATCCAGGCGCTGAACTTCATGCGGTCCGCGACGGAACCGGAGATCAGCGCGACGGTGATGATCGCGAAGGTTGCACCGAAGCCGGTCGAGATGAGGGCCTCACCATCCCCCGAAGCGAACGACGAGCCGAGAAGGAAGTCCGAGGTGGGGTCTCCGAACAGGCCGCCGATCGAGTCGCCGACCGAGATGCTGTTGGCCACGAGCACCCACGCCACGGCGCCGACCGCCAGGGCGCCGAAGCTCATCATCATCATGTTCAGCACCGACTTGCCACGCGACATGCCACCGTAGAAGAACGCCAGACCGGGCGTCATCAGGAGCACGAGCGATGCAGAGGTCAGGAGCCAGGCAATGTTGCCGCTGTCCATTCTGCTTCTCCTTTGTTCTCGCCCCTCGGCGAGTCACAGGTCAGCCTGGCGAAGAAGTGTTGCCCCTGAAACACCGTCATGTTTCCGCACCGTTACAAGGCGTGCGCGGAGGTAAAACGTGTGTTGCGAGGGAGGAAAAGCGGGAACCGGCGCCGCGAAATGCCCGTTCTGATGGCCCAGGCACGCCGTGGCGCGCGGGCGGCCTGCGGCGTCGAGCGGGGCGCGTGTGAGGCGCCGATCCGGTGGCGCGTCAGGCGCCGAGGAGCCCGTCGACGAACTGCTCGGCGTCGAACGGAGCCAGATCATCGGCACCTTCGCCAAGCCCGATGAGCCTTGACCGGCACTCCGAGCTCGCGCTGAACCGCGACCACGATGCCGCCCTTGGCAGTGCCGTCCATCTTCGTCAGCACGATGCCCGTGATGGGTGCGACCTCCGCGAAGACCTTGGCCTGGGTCATGCCGTTCTGACCCGTGGTGGCATCCAGTACCAGCAGCACCTCGACGGGGGCGGCCACCTTGGACGAGACGCGGATGATCTTGCCTACCTGATCCATGAGGCCGGCCTTGTTCTGCAGGCGGCCCGCCGTGTCGATCAGCACCACGTCGGCGGCGTCGTCGCGCGCCCGCGCCGCGGCATCGAACGCGACCGATGCCGGGTCGGCACCGTCGATCTCTGAGCGGACCACGGGCACGCCGACGCGCGCCCCCAGGTCTCGAGCCTGGTCGGCGGCAGCCGCGCGGAACGTGTCCGCGGCGCCGAGCACCACCGTGCGCCCCTCGGCCACCAGGACGCGCGCGATCTTGCCCACCGAGGTGGTCTTGCCCACGCCATTGACGCCGACCACGACGATCGGCTCATAGGCACCGGAGCCCGGCGCCGCAAGGTTCAGGTCGCGGTCAAGGTGAGGATCGACGATCTCGAGCAGCACCTCACGGAGCGTCGCGCGCGGATCCGCGTCGGGGTAGTTCTTGAGCCGAGCGCGCAGCGCGTCGAGGATGTCATCGGTCGCCGCGGCGCCCACGTCGGCGAGCAGAAGCGTCTCCTCGCTCGTCCCAGTCGTCTTCTCCGAGCGTGCCCCGCGAGAAGATCGCGAGCAGGCTCTGACCCAGCCCACCGCCTAGGCGTGAGCGCAGGCGGGCGAGGCGAGTCTCGGCCGCCTCCGGCGCCTCGGTCACCACCGCCGCCTCGGCGGGGAGCGTCCTCGTGGCCACTGGTGCCGCGGTATCGGTCGCGTCATCGACCGTGGCGCGTGGCGCATCGGCCGGGCGCTGTGCCGTGTCCGGCGACGCGGGCGGCGTCTTGCCTCCACGACGCACCGCGGCGACGGCACCACCGATGACGGCGAGGGCGGCAATGATGACGACGACGAGGTCGGCGTCTCCGGGGATCCAGGTCACGTCCATGGCACCAGTGTGTCAGGAACGCGCGCGCACCAGGACAGGAGGTGCGGCAGCAACGAGCGCGCAGACGACGAGCGCGGCCGCGCGTGTCACGTCGAGCACCCGCCTACTGGCGGCGCAGCACAATCTCGCCGGTCGTCGCAGCCGGCTCGGGCTCGGCGCCGCGCATCGCCTGCACGCGGTCGCGGGCGTGAAGCGCGACCTCCTTGGCCTCATGGGCCGCTTCCCGCGCCCAGACCACCGCGCGCTCCTTGCCGGATTCAGTCTCCGGCTCCGAGTCGATCTGGTTGAGGAGGTCCCAAGCGGACTCCTCGCGCTCGACCTCGTCGTACATGTGGTCCATGCCGCGACGCTCGTCCACACGCAACACGATGCGCAGCAGGTGCTGCGCCCGGCCCTCAGCAAATGCCGCGATCACAAACACCGCGACCGACAGGAGGACGGCGACGGTCAGACCGGAGACGAGCGAGGACGGCATCGGGGAACTCCTGACGAGTGGACAATTCGGACATTCAGCGTGAACCAACGGTGACGCCAACACCAGGATTCAGGCGGCGATTCCCTCAGCCCCGGGCCCACGGGCACGCTGACGCCGTAAAGGGAGAAGGGAGGGCACCGTCGAATCCGCGAGCCGTGAGGCCCGCGCTGACGGTGGCGGCGCTGCCACCGACAAGTGTAACGAACGCCGCCCTCAGGTCCCTGAGACGTCCGGCGGGGGCTCGCTACGCGGCGTCGCCGTCGCGCAGACGCTGCGAGATCACCGTGGTGACACCGTCACCGCGCATCGTTACGCCGTACAGCGCGTCCGCGATCTCCATGGTCCGCTTCTGGTGGGTGATGACGATGAGCCTGCGAGTCCTCCTGCAGTTCGCGGAAGATCTCCAGCAGGCGCCCCAGGTTCACGTCATCGAGCGCGGCCTCGACCTCATCCATCACATAGAACGGGCTGGGACGCGCCTTGAAGATCGACACCAGCATTGCCACCGCCGTGAGGGACCGCTCGCCGCCCGAGAGCAGCGAAAGCCGCTTCACCTTCTTGCCCGCGGGCCGGGCCTCGACCTCAATGCCTGTGGTCAGCATGTTGCCGGGGTCGGTCAGCACCAAGCGGCCCTCGCCGCCGGGGAACAACCGCGGGAAGACCCGGTCAAACTGCGCCTTCGTGTCGGCGAATGCCTCGGCGAAGATCTGCTCGACGCGCTCGTCGATCTCGCGCACGATCTCCATGAGGTCCTCGCGCGACTTCTTGATATCCGTGAGCCTGGTCCTGGAGGAACTTGTGTCGCTCTTCGAGGGCGGCGAACTCCTCCAGCGCGAGCGGGTTCACGCGTCCTAGGCCTGGTTCATGGCGCGCTCGGCGGCACGCAGCCGTTTCTCCTGGATCTCGCGCACGTACGGCTCGGTGCGGGGCTCGGCCGCGTCGTCGTCCGATGCGTCCGCGGAGTGGTCGCGCACGGGCACCGCGAGGTGGGGGCCGAACTCCTCGACGAGCCTGAGCCGGGTCCATCCCGAGGCTCGTCCACCGCGCGCTGCTCGAGCCTGCTCGAGGCGCACGGCGAGCCTGGGCACGGGCCACCTCGTCGCGGTGCGCGTCGTCCGTCAGTTTGCGGTGCTCCTCGGCGTGAGCCTCCACGAGTCGACGTACGTCGCCCAGTTCGCCCGAGCGCTCCGCCCGTGCCGCCTCGGCGGCGGCGCGGTTGTCATCTGCTTGCGCCACGGACCTGTCCATCGCGACCAACGCATCGGCGCAACCGGCGATGACCTCGCGGGCGGCGAGCGCCTGACGGGCACGGCGCTTGGCGGCCTCCTCGGCGCGCGCACGCGCGTCACGCTCGGCGATCACTGCGCGTTCGAGCGACTCGGCACGTGCCTGAAGCGCCCTGGCGCGTTCCTCGGACGTCCGCAGTTGCAGGCGCGACTCGGTCTCCTTGGCGCGCGCCGCCACGGCGGCCTGCGCATCCTCGTCCCGCTGCGTCTGAGCCTCGGCGGTATCCGACTCGGTCTGTTCGGGCTCGGCCTGTGCGGCCGCGAGGCGCTCCGCGAGCGACTCGAGCTCGTGAGCCTGGACTGCCATCCGCTCCTGCGCAGCGGCGATCTGACCGTCGAGGCGCTCGGAATCGTCCTTCGCCGCGCGCGCGGTCGCGCCGAGGTGCCCGAGCCTGCTCAGCCACCGCGGCCATGCGGGCGTCGGACTCGTTCAGGCGCTCCAGCGTCGACTCGTGGCGGACGCGCGCCTGCGACGCACGCTCCTCAGCCTCGCGCAGCGCGAACGTGGTGCGCTCCACCTCTGCCGCCGCAACGTCGCGCTTGGCACGTGCCTCATCGAGAGCGGCCTGCATGTGCAGGACCGAAGGGGCGTCCCCCGCCCCGCCAAAGGCCGAGCGTGCACCCAGCACGTCACCCCTGCGGGTCACGGCCGTTACCTCCGGCACCGCCGTGACAAGCGCCCGCGCCGCAGCGAGGTCGTCCACCACCGCGACACCTGACACGAGCGAACGCACCGTGTCGACGATGCCTCCCGCGCCGGAGACGAGGTCGCTCGCCCAAGCGGCGCCCGCGGGAAGCGACGCCTGCGGGTTGTCCGCCCTGGCCGCCGCATCGGCCACGAGGAACCGAGCGCGGCCAGCGTCCTCGTCGCGCAGCCACCGGATCGCATCGACGGCCTGCTCGACGGAGTCGACGGCGAGCGCATCGGCCAGCGGGCCAAGCGCAGCCGCGATCGCGTCCTCGGCGTCGGCCTCCACCTCGATCAGCGCTGCGACGGTGCCACGCACCGCGGTCGAGCCCGAGGCGAGCAACTCCCCCGCCCCGTCCTTGCGTGCCAACGACAACTCGAGAGCCTCGGCGCGCGCCGCATGCGTGTCACGCTCGCGCGTGGCCGTGTGCACCGCCTCCTTGAGGGTGTCGAGCGCAGCCTTGGCCGCGTCCCACTCGGCCGTCGCGGCCTCGTGAGCCGTGTCGAGGTCTTCCTCCCCGTCCTCGACCGATGCCACCGTGGTCTCGAGGTGCTGGAATTCGGTGGTGGCCTCATGGGCGCGCTTCAAGGCGGCGTCCTTCGACTCACGTAGGCGGCCAATCTCGGCCTCGGCGGCCTCCACGCGCGAGCGCCGTGCGGCGACGTCTCCCGCGAGGCGCGCCACGCCTTCGCGACGGTCGGCGACCGACCGCAACAGGTTCGCCAGGTGACGTTCGGATCGCTCAGCGAGGTCCTCCGCCTCGCGGCGCGCAACCTCCGCAGCCTCGAGACTTACGGCTGCCGCGGCGACCTCGGAGTCGAGTTCCGCCTTGGCGTCACGCGCACGGTCCAGGCTGCTCATCGAGGTCAACAAGATCGGTGGGCGGAGCGGCATCGGTGTGCGTGCCGAGCATGCGCAGGCGCTCCTGCGCGAGCGACTCAAGGTTGCGCAGGCGTTCGCGCAGCGCCGAGAGCCGGTAGTACGTGTCGTTCGCCCTAGTCAGCGCGGGAGTCGCCTCGGCGGCGGCCTGCTCGAGTGCGGCGAGCCGTGCTCGCGCCTCGCCGAGCGCCTTCTCGATCTCCTCGCGACGCTCGATCAGCGCGGACTCGTCGGCCTTCTCCTGGGTGAGCCGCGCCTGCATCTGAGCCAGGTCATCGGCCAGCAGTCGCGACTTGGCGTCGCGCACGTCGACCTGAATGAACTGGGCACGCCTCGCGACCTCCGCCTGCTTGCCGAGCGGACCCAGGCGGCGGCGAATCTCCGCCGTGAGGTCGGTGACGCGCGTCAGGTTGCCCTGCATCGCGTCGAGCTTGCGCAGGGCCTTGTCCTTGCGCTTACGGTGCTTGAGGATGCCCGCGGCTTCCTCAATGAAGTGGCGGCGCTCCTCCGGGGTGGCACGCAGGACGGCATCGAGCCTGTCCCTGGCCCACGATGACGTGCATCTCGCGGCCAAGGCCCGAATCGGACAGTAGGTCCTGAATGTCGAGCAGGCGGCACTGCGAGCCGTTGATCGCGTACTCCGAGCCGCCTGTCCTGAACAGCGTGCGGGAGATCGTCACCTCGGTGTAGTCGATGGGCAGGGCGCCGTCCGAGTTGTCGATGGTGAGCGACACCTCCGCACGACCCAAGGGCGCGCGCCCGGACGTGCCCGCGAAGATGACGTCGTCCATCTTGCCGCCGCGCAGGGTTTTCGCGCCCTGCTCGCCCATGACCCACGCGAGCGCGTCGACGACGTTCGACTTGCCGGAGCCGTTGGGCCCCACCACGCAGGTCACGCCTGGCTCGAACTCGAGGGTGGTGGCGGACGCGAAGGACTTGAAGCCCCGGAGCGTCAGCGTCTTGAGATGCACGGGGGTCAGCCTAGTGGCGCGCCACGCCTGGAAGCACGGGGCGCGCCACCGGCGCCCCGCTTACTGCGCGGCAGGGTCGTACGGCTCGAGGTCGTCGGCCTTGACGCCATCAGCCGCGTGCATGTCATGCATGATCTTCAGGCGCTTCGCGCCCCAATAATCCATGATCGCGAACAGGAGCCCCGAGATGACGAAGGTGAAGTGGAGGCCGATGCGCCACGCCACGGCCTCGTAGTCCAACGCCTTCTCCGGGTCGGAGGCTGCGACGAAGTCCTTCAGGAGCAGGATCACGGAGATCGCGACCAGCGAGCCGATGAGCTTCATCTTCAGGCCGGAGAAGTCGACGTGACCCATCCACGACGGGCGGTCCTCGGACTCCTCGGCGGCCGAGATCTTCGACACGAAGTTCTCGTAGCCAGCGAAGATCACGATGAGGATGAGGTTGCCCAGCAGTGCGATGTCGATGAGCGACAGGATCTGCACCGTCGGCTCGTCGGCCTCGGTGGGCTCGTCTCCGGTGATGGTGAACTCGGTGATGAGGTGCCACAGGCTCGCTGAAGAACATGATGGCGACCATCACGATGCCGACCACCAGGCCCAGATACATGGGCGCCAGCAGCCATCGCGTGGCAAAGATGGTCTTCTCGAGGCCCGTCTCGACGGGCTTCAGGCCGCTCACAGCGAGGGGAACCAGATCGAGATCTCGCGCGCGGCGGACTCGGTGGAGTCCGAGCCGTGGACGAGGTTCTGGATCACGGCGGTGGGCCACTGGCGGCCCAGGTCGCCTCGGATGGTGCCGGGGGCTGCCGTGGTGGGGTCCGTGGCGCCTGCCAGCGAACGGAAGCCCTCGATGACGCGGTCGCCCTCCGCCACGATGGCGAGCACCGGGCCGGACAGCATGAAGTCGACGAGCGGCTGGTAGAAGGGCTTGCCCACGTGCTCCTCGTAGTGACGCTCGAGCAGGCTCCACCGTGGGGGTGACGAGCCTGAACGGCGGCAAGCGTGTAGCCCTTGGCCTCGATACGGCGCAGGATCTCGCCCGCCAGGGCGCGCTCCACGCCGTCGGGCTTGACGAGAATCAGGGTGCGTTCGGTGGGGACGGTCATGGCCGCGAGAATACATGCCGCGGGTAGCGCTCAAGCGAACGGCCGATGCTGTCGCGGGCACGGCACGCGTGCGGGCGTGGGACCATGGGGCACGTGATCACGCTCGCCGATTTCGACACCTACCCCGACTTCCCCGTCGAGGGCATCCTCTTCTACGACATCTCCCCCATCCTCGCGGACCCCGTGCGGTTCAAGGAGGCGTGTGACGCGCTGACGCCGGACGCCGAGATCGACGTGGTGGTGGGCGTGGACGCGCGCGGGTTCATCTTCGCGCCCGTGGTGGCGCAGGCGATGGGCATCGGCATGTCGATGGTGCGCAAGAAGGGCAAGATGCCAGGGGAACTCCTGGAGGCCGACGCCACCATCGAGTACGGCGCCTCGGAGGCTCGTGGTGAGCCCCAACGGCCTCGCGGGCAAGCGGGTCCTCGTGATCGACGACGTGCTGGCCACGGGAGGCACCGCGCGTGCGGTCGCCGACATGCTGGAGCGTGCGGGCGCGGCGAGCGTGCGCTTCGCGTTCCTCATGGAGATCGCTGGCCTGCCCGGCCGCGAACGCCTCGCCGAGTACGCCGTCGAGTCCGTGGTGACGGTCGACTAGGGCGTCAGCCCAACCGGGCGCGGCGGTAGCCGGGAGCCCAGCGCACCGACAGGGGCACGAGCGGCACGAGCATGAATAGCGCGGCCGTGACCTGGAAGAGCACGTAACCCTGGCTGGGCCGCGCCGGCACCGTGGCGAGGTCCGCGACATATGCCGTGTGGACCACGAGACCCACGAGCAGCGCCACGGCTCCGAGCACGATGACGATGGTCAGGAGCCAGGCCGGCGCCTGCGACTCGCGCGGGTGGAAGCGCAGGTGAATCGACCACTGGCGCAGGGCGTCATACATGGCGCTCGCGCCGAGGATGAGGCCGAGGAACAACAGCACGTAGGTCGAGGTTTCGAGGCTGGCCTCGATGCCCTCCCTCGTCGCCTCCGCGCTCACCAGGTAGACGGTCTCCAACGCCCAAAACAGCATGACGAGACCGGTGACGCCCACCACGGCATCGGCGAACAGTCGCCACGCCATGCGGCTCATGCGGGGCTCTCCCCCACCTCGGGCTGAGCGGCCTCACGCTCCTGGGCCGCCAGACGCTCCTCAAAGGCCACGTCTCGCTCCGCGCGCTCACGGTCGATACGGCCGCCGATGCGCAGCGCCGCGATCCACAGCACCAGGAACACGGCTCCCATGATGGTGATGGCGGTGTCCACGACGCCCGCGGCGAGCAGCGGGACCTGCATGCCCCAGCCGAGCCACACGCCCCACGACTTCGACTGCGCGCCCGCCGACCAACCCATCAGCACCGTCAGTGCGAGGCCGCCGCCGATGATGAGCCCTGCGGGTGCGTCGAGCGATCCGCCCTGCACCAGGCCGAAGCCGAGCAGGGTCGCAAAGAACATGGTGAATGCCTCGCACAGGAGGACGGTCTGGCGGAACGTCAGTTGCGCCGAGCGCAGGGGCTTGCGCGGGGCCGATGCGACGGCCGGTTCCGAGGTCTGGTCCGTCATCGTGCCTGTCCCGTTCCCTTACGCTCGTCGGCCCGCATGAGGATGCGGGTTTCTGCCACGACTGTGACGGAGCCGACGGCGATGACGCCGGCCCCCATGTCATGATCCCGCTCCGCGCGCTGGACCGCCTCGTCGATCGCGTCGGGAAGCGACGCGGCCACAGTGACCCGGTCCTCGCCGAACAGGTCGATCGCGATCTCGGCCAGGTCATCGGCCGGGATGGCACGCGGCGACTGCGACGACGTCACCACCACGTGGTCGAGCACCGGCTCGAGCCCGGCGAGGATGCCCTCGGCATCCTTGTCGGCGAGCACGCCCACCACGCCCACGAGCGTCTGGAACGTAAACGACTCCTCGAGTGCCTCCACGAGGGCGTCAATGCCCGCGGGGTTGTGTGCCGCGTCGACCAGCACCATCGGCGACGTCCGCACGGCCTCAAGCCGTCCCGGCGAGGTGACGGCACCAAAGCCAGCCTCCACGGCATCGGCCGCGAGAGCCTGGGGCTCCGCACCATCGGCCAGGAGCGCCTCCACCGCCGCGAGCGCCAAGAGCGCGTTGTGGGCCTGGTGCGCGCCGTACAGCGGCACGAAGATCTCGGCGTACGTGGCGGCGGTGGTGCGCAGCGTGACGAGCGCCCTCCCACGCCGGGCTGGCGGTCCACGACCTCGAGGTCGTTGTCCTCCCAGCGGGCCTTTGCGCCCCGCGCGGCGACGGCATCGATCAGCACGGGCAGCACCACCTCGGGCTGAGCCGAGATCACCGCCGCGGCACCGTCCTTGATGATGCCGGACTTCTCGGTCGCGATCGCCTGCAGGGTGTCGCCGAGCCACTGGGCGTGGTCCATCGAGATGGGCGAGATGACGGCCACGTCGCCATCGGCAACGTTGGTGGCGTCCCACACGCCGCCCATACCCACCTCGATCACCGCGACGTCCACGGGGGCATCCGCAAACGCCGCGTACGCGAGCACCACGAGGACCTCGAAGAACGACAGGCGCGGGCCGCCCGTCTCCACGGACCGGGCGTCGACCAGGTGGATGATGGGCGCGACCTCGCCCCACAGGCGGATGAAGTCGTCCTGCCCGATGGGTTCTCCGTCGATCTGGATGCGCTCGCGCACGCTCGTGAGGTGCGGGGAGGTGAACAGTCCCGTGCGCAGCCCGTGCTCGCGTACCAGCGACTCCGCCATCCGGGCGGTCGAGGTCTTGCCGTTGGTGCCGGTGAGGTGAATCACCTTGAAGGGCTCTGGGGGTCGCCCAGGAGTTCGCAGGCCTCGCGCACGCGGTCGAGCGTGGGCTCAAAGTCATGCTCCGGGTTGCGGGACAGGATGTGCTGGTAGATCTCGCGCTCGGCCTCGTCCGGGGTGAGGCCGCCGAGTACCAAGTCGGATGTGTCAGGCATGGGGACAGTCTTCCACGCCCGACGCTCGCCGCCCGCGCCACCGCCCTCCCCCGCGCGGCGACTCCCAAGGTATCCCGTGACGGGTGAGACAGATGGGGCCGATGCGACCCGGCCGGCCGTCCCGTCGGCCTCATCCGTCACGTTCACCCTTGGGAATCGCTCGTGGTGGCTTACGCGGAGATGGTCTCCGTGGAGGACTCGCCCGCGTCTGCCAGGCGCTCCGGGACAATCTTGACCTGCGCGAGGTGCTCACGCTGGACCACCATGCGCGCCGCGGCGACCAGGGTGATCGAGCCCGCGACCAGAACGCCCGCGTCCGGACCGGAGCCGAGCGCCATCTGGGTCGCGACATCGAGAGCCTCGGCCACCGTGGGCGCCACGGTGACCCGCTCTGCTCCCCACACCTCGCGCGCGGCGGCGGCCGGCTCGTCGACAGGCGTGGCCCGAGGCGAGGTGGTCTGGGTCACCACCACGTGATCGACCACGCGCTCGAGGCCGGCGAGGATGCCGTCCCCGTCCTTGTCCGCAAGCACCGCGACCACGCCGACGGTGGAGGAGAAGCCAAAGGCCTCGGGAAGGGTGGCGGCGAGGGCCTCAACGCCGTGAGGGTTGTGGGCGGCATCGACGACGATGGTCGGCTGGTCCGAGATGACCTCGAGACGCCCTGGCGAGGTGGCTCCCGCAAAGCCTCGAGCCACCGCGTCGGAGTCCAGCGCCTCGGCGGCCGGCACCTCGTGGAAACGCTCGAGGAACGCCTCGACGGCCGCCAGCGCGATCATCGCGTTCTGCGCCTGGAAGTCGCCGTGCAGCGGCACGAGGGCCTCCGAGACGGCGCCCATGCTGCGCATCCGCACCACCTGACCGGCGGGGTCGGCGACGCGCCCGAGCACCTCATGGTGCACGCCCTCCCAGCGCATGACGGCACCCGCGCTCGCAGGCTGCGGCGCGGATGATGTCCTCGGCCACCTCGGGCTGCATGGCGGACACCACCGTGGCGCCCTCCTTGATGATCCCCGACTTCTCCGAGGCCACACCGGTGATCCCGCCCACGAAGTAGTTCGAGTGGTCTTCCGCCATGGGGGTAAGGACCGCGACCTCGCCGTCGCCCACGTTGGTGGCGTCGCGCGAACCGCCGATGCCCACCTCGATGACGGCGACGTCGACGCCGGCGTCGGCATAGGCCGTGAAGCCCAAGACCGTGAGGATCTCGAAGAACGACATGCGCGGGCCGCCCGCGGCCAGCGAGTCGTTGTCGATCGCCTGAATGACCGGGGAGACGCGATCCCAGAGGCGCACGAGGGCCTCCTGCGCCAGCGGCTGTCCGTCGATCTGGATGCGCTCGCGGAAGGTGGTCAGGTGGGGCGAGGTGAACAGGCCTGTGGTGAGGCCATGAGCGCGCAGCAGTGATTCGATCATGCGGCTCGTGGACGTCTTGCCGTTGGTGCCGGTGACGTGGACGATGCGCAGCATGCGATGGGGATCACCCAGGCGCGCGAGGGCGGCGGACACGCGACGCAACTTTGCGGCATGGTCCGACTCGGGGCTACGGGAGAAGATCAGAGCGTCGATCTCACGCTCGGCGTCGGCAGGGCTGAGGCCTGCGATGGAGGGGTGGTTCACGGAGATATTGTGCGGCACGCCAAGCCGTGAGAATGACCGTTTCGACCACGAATTTTCTTGACCCTCTCTTTACCGGATTTACCAGGCATTTTGCTCCGAATCGCGCCTCCTGATGAGGGTGGCGCGCGACACACCGATGACGGCACGCCGATGCCGCGAGAACGCACGCACGCCACGTCGCGCCGGAAGCCGCCCCGGCGACCCCGTTCACTGCCGTTCGGGGCGGTTGGCGGGCCCCGTCTGACAACGCCCGAACCCCTGACGATGAGATGATGCGAGCGTGAGAGATCAGTACGGCCACCGCCAACTGTCGACCGGCTGGTCGCTCGTCATGGCGGGCGTCGCGGCACTCGTCGGCATGGGAATCGTCATCGGCATCCTGTGGCTCGCGGGCGGACTTGGCGGCACCGAGCCCACCGAAAGCCCTACCGCGAACGCGGCGATCGCCATCACCGACGCGTAAGAAACTCCACGATCGCAGGCAACGCGTTCCGGCGCAGATTGTCGCCCGCCTCACCGTCCGCGATCCAGTCGTAGTGCGCCACCGCACGCCCCATCGACCACCCCTCGGCGTGCGGCATCGAGGCGAGGTAGCGCCGAGCATTCTCGCCGGGCTCCGCCTCGGCATCGGCATCTCCCCACAGGACCAACGCAGGCGTGCGGATCTCGCCGAGCGACGCGTCATCGACCAGCGAGCCGATGCTCGGGGCGAGCATCACGGCGCGGCTCACCCTGGCATCGGCGACGTCGGCGGCCGATGCGGCGACGAGCGCTGCGAGCGAGGCGCCGTCGTAGCGTGAGGCCAGTCGCTCCAGAAGGTCAGGCATCTCTGGAAGCGGAGGCAGCGGCGCTTCACCCGACAGCACCGCCTCCACCACCCGTGGGTCGAGCCGAGCCCCGGCGAGCGCCGCGGCCGTGTAGCCGCCCAGCGAAAAACCCGCGACGCTCACCCGGGTCGCGTCGACGGCAAACGCGGCAAGCGCCCAGTCGAGCGCCAGGCTGACGTCTCGAGGACGCTCCCACGGGCACGCGAACCCTTCCGGCAGATAGGCCTCGGCCGACGTGTTTCCGTGGTGATCGACGCCCACCACCACGTGACCGGCCGCGACCAGCGCCTGGGCGAGCCATCCGAGCTGGGCCACCTGTCCCCCAGTGCCGTGTGACAGGAGCGTGAGGGGAGCCTCGCCCTCACCGTTGGTGGGCTCCCAGACGGTCAGGCGCAGCGGACGCGGGGACACCGGATCTGCCCAGGAGCGACGGCTGCGGTCTTCGATGACGAGGGTGCGCACGCGCCCCAGTCAACCAGCCGCAGGGTCAGCGCGTCGCGACCTCGGCCCCCGGAGTGTTCGACCACTGCGACCACGACCCCGGGTAGAGGGCCGCGCGCACGCCCGCGACCTCGAGCGCCGCGATCTCGTGCGCAGCGGTGACGCCGGAACCGCAGTACACGGCGACCTCGGAATCGTGACCCACGCCCGCGTCGGCGAAGCGCGCCGCGAGGACCGCGCTGGGCAGGAAGCACCCGTCTTCACCCACGTTGCCCGCGGTGGGGACGTTGACGGCGCCGGGGATGTGGCCCGCACGGGGGTCGACGGGCTCGACGTCGCCGTGGAAGCGCTCGGGCGCTCGCGCGTCCATCAGGACGCCGTGCGCGGGCCACGTGGCGGCCTCGGTGAGGTCGATGACCGGCATGAGGCCCCACGCGAGCGACGTGGCGCCTGCGGCGACGTCGACGGCGCCGGATTCCACCGCACCGCCGTCCGCCATCCAGGCGGCGAGCCCGCCGTCGAGGATGCGCGCATCCACGCCGGCGTGGCGCAGCAACCACCAGGCCCTGGCGGCGGCCAGCGACGGCCCGTCGTCGTAGACCACGACGGTGTCGCCGTCGTTCAACCCCCAGCGCCGCGCAGCGGCCTGCAAGGCGGCATGGTCCGGCAACGGATGCCTACCGTCGGAGGGTTCACCGTGCGCCGCGAGGCTCGGTGTCGAGGTCGACGTAGACGGCCCCCGGGAGGTGGGCGTCGAGGTACGCAGGCTTGCCGTCGGGCTGCGCGAGCGACCAGCGCACGTCCAGGAGGCGGACGGCGCCGGCGTGCGCGTCGCCGAGCTCCTCACGGAGCTCGGCGACGGTCACCAGGGGCATCAGTTGGCGACGCTGACGACGGCCGCAAGGTCGCCATCGCCGGAGACGGTGACGCGCGCGGCACCCGTGGCGGGGTCCACCGCAAGGGTCTCCCCGCGATGAGCCTCGGTCCACGTGGTCACGGCATCGACGCGGTCGGCGGGGACGGTCAGCGTCAGCACGATGCGATCGCTGACCTGAAGACCCTCGGCCTTGCGGGTGTCCTGGATCACGCGGATCACGTCGCGGGCGTAGCCCTCTGCCTCGAGTTCGGGGGTCAGTGCGGTCTCCAGGAGCACGAAGCCGCCGGAGCCGAGCACCGCAGCGGCCTCGTCCGCGGCGTCGTCCGAGCCGCCGATGACGGTGGCGAGTTCGTATTCGCCCTCCTCCAGCGCGATACCGCCGGACACCACCTGTCCGTCAGTGACCGACCAGTCGCCGGTCTTGGCGCCCTTGATGGCGGCCTGGACGTCCTTGCCGATGCGCGGGCCGGCCGCGCGGGCGTTGACGGCGAGGCGCTGCTCGACGGGGTGGGCCGCGGTGAAGTCCTCGGCGGTGACGACGCGCACGGCCTTGACGTTGAGCCTCGGACGCGATCAGATCGGCGTACGGAGCGAGCGCGTGCGGCTCGGCCACCGCAACCTCGAGGGCCGCGAGCGGCTGACGGACGCGAATCTTCTCCGCCTTGCGCAGGGCGTGGGCAGCCGAGACGACCTCGCGCACCTGGTCCATGACGCCGCCGAGCGACGAGTCGACCCACGCGGCCTCGACCGTCGGATAGTCCGTCAGGTGCACCGAGCGCTCGCCGGTGAGGCCCCGATAGATCTCCTCGGTCTCCAGCGGCAGCAGGGTGCCGCCAGGCGCGTCACCGTCGTCAGCACGGTCCATAGGGTGTCGAACGCCGCGGCGTCTTCATCCCAGAACCGATCGCGCTGCGTGCGGATGTACCAGTTGGTCAGCAGATCCATAAACTGCGTGAGCGAGTCGGAGGCACCCGGGACGTCGTACGCCTCCAACTGCGACGCCATCGCCTCGGTGAGCCTCGGCCGTCTTGGCCAGCACGTAGCGATCCATCACCGGAAGCCCAGCCACGGCATCGGCCGCAAGGGGCTTGGCCGTGTAGCCGGTGGCGCCGTTGGCGGCACCGGCGTACAGCGTGAAGAAGTAATACGAGGCTCCACAGCGGCAGCATCACCTCGCGGACGCCCTCGCGGATGCCCTCCTCGGTGACGATGAGGTTGCCTCCGCGCAGGATGGGCGAACTCATGAGGAACCAGCGCATCGCGTCCGAGCCGTCGCGGTGGAACACCTCGTTGACGTCCGGGTAGTTGCGCAGCGACTTCGACATCTTGCGGCCGTCGGAACCGAGCACGATGCCGTGCGAGATGCACGTCGAGAACGCGGGGCGGTCAAACAGCGCGGTCGCGAGGACGTGCATGACGTAGAACCAGCCGCGGGTCTGGCCGATGTACTCGACGATGAAATCCGCCGGGTTGTGGGTGTCGAACCAGTCCTGGTTCTCGAACGGGTAGTGCACCTGCGCGAACGGCATGGAGCCGCTGTCGAACCACACGTCGAACACGTCGGAGATGCGGCGCATCGTCGACTGCCCCGTAGGGTCGTCGGGGTTGGGGCGCGTGAGGTCGTCGATGTACGGGCGGTGCAGGTCGGGCTGCCCCTCCTCGTTCAGCGGCAGGCGGCCGAAGTCGCGCTCCAGGCTCCTCGAAGGACCCGTAGACGTCGGTGCGCGGGTAGGCGGGGTTGTCGCTGACCCACACCGGGATGGGGGTGCCGAAGTAGCGGTTGCGGCTGATGGACCAGTCGCGCGCCCCCTCGAGCCACTTGCCGAACTGGCCCTCCTTGATGTGCTCGGGCACCCAGGTGATGTCCTCGTTCAGGCTCGACCATACGGGCGCGGAAGTCGGTGACCTTGATGAACCACGAGGAGATGGCACGGTAGATCAGGGTTGCGGCAGCGCCAGCAGTGCGGATAGGCTGTGGTCGTAGGTCTCGTGGCGCAGCACCAGGTCGCGGGCCTTGAGGTCCTTGATGATGCCGGGGTTGGCGTCGAAGACCTGCTCACCCACGTAGTCCGTGATCTCCGCGGTGAAGCGGCCCTTGGAGTCCACGGGCACCACGGTGCCGATGCCGTTGGCCGCACACACGGCCGCGTCGTCCTCACCGAAGCCGGGGGCCATGTGGACGATTCCGGTGCCGTCCTCGACGGACACGAAGTCCGCCACGAGCACCCGGTGGGCGTTCTCGAAACCTGCGAAGTACGCGAAGGGCGGCGTGTAGGCGAGCCCGCCCAGCGCGGCGCCGGTGACGGTCGCGACGACCGTCGCGTCCTCACCCAACTCGCGGGAGTAGGCGGCCAGGCGTGCGGAGCCGATGATGAGGCGGCGGCCGGCGAACGCCGACTCGGCGCCGGGAGCCACCACGGAGTACTCGATCTCGGGGCCGACGGCCACGGCGAGGTTGCTGGGCAGCGTCCACGGCGTGGTGGTCCAGATCAGGATCTCCGCGCCCGCGAGGTCGCCGGGGCCGTCCACGAGCGGGAAGGTCACCGTGAGCGCGGGGTCCTGGCGGGACGCGTAAACGTCGTCGTCCATGCGCAGGCTCGTGGTTGGACAGCGGCGTCTCATCGCGCCAGCAGTACGGCAGCACGCGATGGCCCTCGTACGCGAGGCCCTTGTCGTACAGCGACTTGAAGGCCCAGATCACGGACTCCATGAAGGTGGGATCGAGCGTCTTGTAGTCGTTCTCGAAGTCCACCCAGCGCGCCTGACGGGTGACGTAGTCCTGCCACTCATCGGTGTAACGCAGCACGGAGTCACGGCACGCCTTGTTGAAGGCGGCGATGCCCATCTCCTCGATCTGCGACTTGTCGGTGATGCCCAGGATGCGCTCCGCCTCGAGCCCGGCAGGCAGACCGTGGGTGTCCCAGCCGAAGCGGCGCTCGACCTTCTTGCCGCGCATGGTCTCGAAGCGCGGCACCACGTCCTTGGCGTAACCGGTGAGGAGGTGGCCGTAGTGCGGCAGGCCGTTGGCGAACGGAGGACCGTCGTAGAAGACGAACTCCTCCGCGTCGGCACGGTTGTCGATGGACGCCTGGAACGTCCCGTCCTGCTTCCAGTACGCGAGCACGTCCTCCTCAACAGAGGGAAAGGCTCGGGGAGGCGGGAACCTCGGCGTCGGGCCGATGCTGGGGGTACGTGCTCATCGCGGTGCGCGTCCTTCACTGGGTGGTCGTTGCTGCCGTGCGAGGACGCCTCGCGCGTGCCTCTCGCACGCACCTAGCGCGGTACCACCCCGCTTGCACCCGAGGGTGCCGCTCATGCCTCCGCTTCCACGGAAACGCCGCTATGACGGGCTGCCCGTGCGGTTCTACTGAGGCCGAGGCCCGTTCTTCCGCAAGGCTCACCGGTGATAACCGGGTCGACGCTGGTACGCCCAGTGTACGACAGACGGCCGATGCCACGGCCGGGTCAGGCCATCAGCGCCACCACGGCGGCGCCTGCGAGGACGGCGAGTGGAGCGAGCACCGCTCCGTAGAGGGCGTAGCGGCGCCAAGGGACCTCGACGCCTGCGGCGACCAACTGCCGGTGCCACAGCAGCGTGGCGAGCGACGCCCACGGGGTGATGAGGGGGCCCGCGTTGACGCCGACCAGCAGCGCGGCGAGCAGCGAAGGGGTCTGCCCGAGCGGCTCCAGCAGCAGGTAGGCGGGCAGGTTGTCGATGAGATTGGCGCCCACCAGACCCGCGCCCGCGGTGGCGAACACGGCGCCCGCTCCCCCGCCGAGATCCGGCACGCTGAGGTGGTCGGCGAGCGCGGCGAGGAGGGCCGCGGCCGTCCCGAAGAGCCCGGCGGCGAACAGCAGCACTGCCCACGGCACGTCTCGCCACCAGGCCCGGTACGGCGCGCCGTGGTTGCGGCGCGCCCACGCCAGCGCACTGAGCGCGATCGCCGCGAGCGTCGAGGGCACCCATGGCTCGACGGGAAGCAGCAGCGCGGGCAGCGCGACGGCGAGGACCGCGACGCTCGCGCGCCACAGGACCGGATCGGCGGGCGGGGCAAGAGGCGGCTGCGCGAAACTCCCCTGCAGCGACCCACGGGAGACCCATGCGAGGGCGACCACGGTGACGGCGATGGTCGCGAGGCCCGCGGGGGCAATGGTGGTGAGCCACGTGACGGGGCTGGGGTCGCCCAGCCGATGCGCCGCCAGCAGGTTCGTGAGGTTCGCGACCGGAAGCGTGAGCGATGCGGTGTTCGCGAGCCACACCGTGGCGAGCGCGAACGGCAGCACCGGGGACGCGGTCCGCCGTGCCATCACCACGACCACGGGGGTGAGGAGCACCGCCGTGGTGTCGAGCGACAAGAAGGCGGTGCACAGGACCGCGACAGCGATGACGAGCGCAAGCAGCCGCCTCCTACTGCCCCGCGCTGCACGCGTCACCGCGTGCGCGGCGGACTCGAAGACCCCTGCACGGGCGGCGACGTCCGCCACGACGGTGATGGCCGCCGCGAAGCCCAGCACGGGGGCGGTGCGCTCCACGGTCGCCGCCACCGCATCGGCCGTGAGGACGCCGCCAGCGCGGGCAAGGACCGTCGCGACACTGAGCGCGACGCCAAGGCGGAGAATCACAGCGCACATGGTGGCACGGGCGGCGGCCCGCGGCGCGCGCCATGCGGAGACGGCGCACGAGGAGCACACTGGCCGGGACGGACTTCCCGCGACGAAAGGACCTCGCCATGCTCGGCGACAGCAGCGCGTTCAGCACCTTCTCGACGGACTCGGTGGCGGCTGCCACGGAGTTCTACCGCGACGTCCTGGGGCTCGAGGTCGAGGCGTTCGACTCGATGGGTCCCATGCTGACGCTTCACCTTCCCGGCGGCGGACGCACCCTGATCTACGAGAAGAATGACCACGCCCCGGCGACCCATACCGTACTCATGTTTGAGGTCGCCGACGTGACCGCCATCGCGCAGACACTTGGCCGGGCAGGCGTCGCGCTCGAACGGCTCGGCTGGACCGATGACGACGGCATCGCCCGTGCACCCGAGATGCCTGATACGGCCTGGTTCAAGGACCCTGCGGGCAACTGGATCGGCATCATCGCCGCGCAGTGACGGGGGCCCGCGAGTGGAGTCCATCACTTCACCCTTGGGGCAGGAACTCGCGCGCCCGCGCGAGAGTTAACCTGGCAGTGGACATCCGCTGTCCTCCACCACCCACCATCCCCGGAACCGTGGCTCTTTGAGCCGCGGTTTCCTTGCGTGCCCTACCGCTGTCCCCGAAGGAGGTCCCCGTGAGCACCCCGCCGTACCCCGATCAGGAGCGCACCTCGCCCCTGACGGGACACTCCATGACCGACACCCTCGAGATGTCGATCGTGGATCTGGCGCAGGCGCTCGCTGAGGAACCTTCCGCGGACTCGGGGCGCGACGAGACGCCTGCTGGCGGATCTGCGGTGGACGACGACGGCCTTCAGGACGAGCCCGGGGGCGACACGGCATCGCTTTTCGCACCCACGGCTTTCACCCAGGCCGATGCTCTTGCCGTCAGCGAGATCCTCGACGCCGAGGCGGCCGCGGACGAGACCGCGCCGGCCGCCGCTGACACCGCCGAGGCGACGACCGCGACGGCGACACAGCCGCTGCCCGTGCTCGACCCCGTGCCGCAGTACGAGGCCGAGCCCACCACGGTGACCGTGCCGATCGTCGGTGGAACCACCGAGGCGGTCGTCCTCGACGAGCCCGTGCCGGGCACCCGCGACGAGGCAGCGCTCACGCTGACCCCGCGGCGCGCCAAGGTGGCGCTGACGGTCCTCGCCGTCGCTGCCTTCGCCGCGGGAGTCAACGAGGGCGCCATCGTGGCGCTCACCTCCGCCATCGCCTCGGGACTGTCGGTTTCCGTCGAGGCCGTGGGCCTGCTCGCCACCGCGTTTGCCCTCACCGTCGTCATCACGGCCGTGCCGCTGACCCTCGCCACCAAGCGCATGAGCCGCAAGGTGGCGCTGACCACCGCGCTCGGCGTGTGGACCGCGGGCGTGACGGTCGCCGCCACCGCTGGAAGCATCGAGATGCTGGCGGTGGGCCGTGTCATCACCGCCGGCGCGCACGCCCTGTTCTGGGCGATGGTGGCACCCATGGCGGCCAGTCTCTTCGCGCCGCACCTGCGCGCCAGGTCCGTGACGGGCATCATGATGGGCTCGGCGGCCGCGGGAGTCGCAGGAACGCCCGTCGTGACCACGCTCGGGACTCAACTGGGCTGGCAGGTGCCCTTCTACGCCCTCGCCGCGCTCGGAGTGGGCCTCACCATTGCCATGGCGGTGGCACTCCCCGCGTCACGCGGAGGCTCGGCGACGGCAACGGTCAGGGGTGACCTTCCCGACCGCAAGGCGTTTGCCCGCGTGCTCGTGGTCGCCTTCCTGGTGTCCGTGGCGATGTCCACCACCTGGACCTACGTGGTGCCGTTCTACACCGAGGTCTCTGGAGTCTCCATGGCGATGGTGCCCGTGCTCTTCGCGCTGGGCGGCTCCCTCGCGGTGGCCGCCACCTTCGCGATCGGCAATGTGCTCGGCCGCCACGCGGTGCGGACCGTCGCCGTGGGTGGCGCGATCGTGGGCCTGGGCTGGGTCGCGTTCACCATTGGCACGCAGTGGTCAGCGATCGCTGGCCAGATCTGCCTGTCCGTCGGGTGGGCGGTGCTGGTGGCCGCCCTGCTCAACTGGGCGATGCGGCACGCGCCATGGCGTACCGAGATTGCGGGCGGCGTCTACACCTCGACCGCTAACGCGGGCTCCGCGCTGGGACCGGTTCTGGGCGCGGCCGTCGCGGGAACATTCTCCACCGCGGTGCTTCCCTGGGTGTCGCTGGCCCTCACCGCCGTGGCGGGCGTGGTCATCGCCACGGTGGACCGTCACACGCTCGCGATGCTCGCCGTGCCGCGGCAGGTCAGGATGGCGCGACGCAACCTCGTGGAGGTGCAGCACCGTCGCCGCGAGTGGCGCGTCCAGCGCCGCGAGTTTGCGCGGGCCGACCGCGAGGAGGCGGTCCTGTACCGGATCGAGGCGCAGCGGCGCATGCGCGAGCCCGTGCCGCGCGAGATCGCGCTCGAGCGGTCGCTCCACATTCGCTAGCGGGCGTCAGCAGCGCGCTCGCTCGCGACGCGCGCTACCTCGACTCGCGCGCTCCCTCGGTCTCCTGGCCGTCGCGCGCCACCGGGGCATCGGGAATCATGGCGACGTTGAGCGAGTACGGCTGCGTACCGTCACGCCGCGGCTTGTCCTCGTACTTGGCGTACAGGGCCGCGAGGTCCTCGCCGAGGCTCGTCGCACTCCGCGGCGGTCAACCACGTGCCGCCGTTGCGTACCGACAGGAACTCGTCCCGCCACGAGCCGTCTTCGCGGGAACCGACGAAGCGGGACGACGTGGCGACCAGGTGGTCCGCGAAGGCCTGCAAGGTGGCGAGGAACTCTTCGGGCGTGCCCGAGGTGAACTCCTCGTTGGTCATCATGGCCGCCTGAGCGACGGTGCGATACGTGCGCTCCATGGCGCCACCACGTCGCTCTGGTGACGATCTCGATGACGCCCGCGTCCTTGAGTTGCGCGATCGCGCGGTACAGAGACGCCTGCGGCACCTCCGGCATCATGCGCTGGAGATCACGCGTGGTGAGGGCATCTGCGCTGAGCGCGATGACCACTCGCATGCGCACGGGGTGGAGTAGCAGACGCGCGCGGTCGGTTCCCATGGCGTCACTCTACCGGGGCAAACGCCCCGTCGAGGGGCATCTCGGACATGGCTCAGCGGAGGCGCGTCGAGGCCCGCGCGCGGCCGATCCCGGGCAGGAACTTGCCCGTGCGCGCCGCGTACTGCGCATAGCCGGGGTACGCCTCGCGAAGGTAGCCCTCCTCGGCCCGCGTCTTCACCTCGAAGAAGGCGCACAGTGCCGCGACCGCCACGTAGCACGTCCACTTTCCTGAGCCGACCGCGACGCCAAGACAGATGAGGTCGAGCGCGGTGTACATCGGATGCCGCATCCACCGGTAAAGCCCGGCGGCCACCATCCCCTCGCCGTTGGGCACGGGCGAGGGCGTGAGCGAGCCGCCGAGCGACCTACCGGTCCACAGCACACCCGCTGCGCCCACCAGCACGAGCGCGAGTGAGATCGCCAGCGACGTAGGCCAGGTGCCGCCGGGAGCGGGCAGGATGGCGGTGATCGCCACGGCAAGGAACAGAAATCCCTGGAGGGCGACCATGCCCCAGCGGCCATCACGCAAGAGGGCACGCCATCGACGCGGCGCGGGTTCCGCCATCATCGACGTATCCGTCCGCCGCTACGCCCTAGGCCCGAGGCCTCGGGTTGGTGTGTGTCAATCCACGCGTCCACTGTCTCCCACCAGTCATAGAGCCACGCTTCGCGCTCGGCGCGGCCAGCGGGAATCTCATCCGGCATCGCGGTCCATCCCTGCAGCCTGATGCGCTTGTCGACCGGCAGTTCGCGCCACACATCTCGCACGGTCGACAGTCGCTCGAGTCCGGTGTGCGCCACCACCATGACGGCAGCCTCGGGGCACGCCTCGATGGCGGCGAGCACGCCTCCAGGGTGGGGCGGCATGACGTGTGGCATCGCCTCCGCCCTGTCGGCGAGCGCAGCCCGTCCAGCCGTGCGTAGGCGGGCGATGCGCTTCGCGCGCCGTCCCGGCGTCGCGTTGGCGCCCTCAGGGAAGATGAGCAAGGCGTCCTCAGGCTGCAACTCACTCGCCATGGTGGCGATGGACAGCGCACCGCCGGGTGCGCCAGCCTTGCGCGAGCGGCGCGGCGCCACAAAGCGCGTGGGGACACGGTTCAGCAGGACATCGACGGCGGGATCCCACTGGAGGGTGTCCTTCAGGACGATGGCGGGCTCGCGCCTAAACCGATTGATGAGCGACTCGACGATGATGAAAGAGTCGCCCGGACCCGCGTGGCGCGACACCACGATGAGCGGACGTCCCTCCGCCACGGCGTCGATGTCCCATTCGCGCGTGTCGATCTCCAGGCGCAGCGTCCAGCGCGCGGCCTGAAACAGCGAGCGCAGCATGGTCCCCGCGAGGGCGTAGTGCTGGCGCTGGAACCACGGCTCGCGCACCTTCCAGCCGAACCCGGAGATGACCCACAGGCCCAGCATCCACACGAGCGCGACGGCGTCCCACAAGAGGTACAGGCCAGCCATGAAGACGACGCGCAGGATACGCACGCGCCCTGGCAGAGCCCACGCCACCACCCCAGCGACCACCACCACAAGCCACGCGGTCATCGGCAGCCACACGAAAGCCAACGCGACCACGAGAGGCGCGAGCACGCATCGGCGCACCCACACCGGCGGCAGCCTCCAGTAGCGCGACATCAGGCGCCGACCCCCGCCTCGGCAAGGTAGGCGGCGGTGGCCGCGTGCGCGGCCTCCATGCGTGCGCTGACGGTGTCGAGGCGGCGGAAAGAGCCGAGTTTTTCGTCACCGTCCTGGGCTCCCCCATACGGCAGGACGTGGACGCGCACGCCATCGGGAACATCGGCAAGGTCGCGCGCAAAGCGGTGACGCCGAGAAATCTCGAAGGCCACCTTGGCCACATCGGAGGGCTTCTGCGGCGCGCGCAACGGCTCCTCAATGCGCCCCACCTGGAGGACGAAGACCTCGTCGGCTCCGCGCCTGATCGCCTCGCCAAGCGGAATCGAGTTCACCACGCCGCCGTCGATGTAGTGCTCGCCGCCGATGACGGTGGGAGGCAGGGCGGCCGGCACCGAGGCCGAGGCGAGGACGGCATCGACCACCGGACCCGCATCGAACCAGGTCTCCGCGGCACGCTCGATGGAGGCCGCGCACACCGCCAGCGGCACGGCGAGGTCCTCGAAGGTGGCGTCCTGGCCCACCAGGTCCACGATCATGTCCCGCAAGGGTGCCGGGTTTGACAGGTGGGTGCGGGACTTGGCGAGGCGTCGGAGCCGGCGCGGCCACCATTCGCCATAGATGGCCGATGCCGTGGGCGCGTTCCACGCCTTCTCCAGAGTTTCGATGACGCCCGGCGTGGGGTCGTGAGCCACGGCCGCACCGTTCAGGGCGCCGATGCTGGTGCCGACGATGAGGTCCGGCGCCACTCCCGCGTCGAACAGGGCACGCAACATGCCGACCTCGACGGCGCCACGCACTCCGCCGCCGCCCAGTACGAAACCGACCGTCATGCATCCAGGCTAGTGGTGGCACCCTTCCGGACAGGGGCCATCCCGATCGCTGACCCATCCATAGGCCGGTGGGTTCCGAACAGTGAGTGATTCCGGCACGGCCACGGATCGCCTCCCCGGCGTCGGAGACCGATGATGAAAGATGGGCCTCGACGTGCCCACCAGGGACGACGGAATGGAGCCGCATGACGAGGGACGAGGAGGACGGCATGGAGCGACACCTCCGCGCTGTGCCGGCCCCGGCCGCCGCCCCGGCGGCCACCGGCGATGCGGCGGCGATGAGCGCGCTGCTGGAACGCACAGCCCTGGGCGACACCGCCGCCTACGAGGAGCTCTACGACCTGGTGGCGGGAGCGGTGTTCGGGCTCGCGCTCAGGATTGTGCGCGATCGTGACATGGCCGAGGACGTCGCCCAGGAGGCGTTGGTCGAGGTGTGGCGACGTGCCGCGAGATACGACCGCTCGGCGGGAACTGCGCGGGCATGGATCCTCACCATCGCGCACCGCCGGGCCGTGGACCGCGTCCGCTCCGAGCAGGCCCACTCGACCCGGCTGCAGGCGCATGGTGCGCCGGCAGAGGTCGACCATGAGGGACCAGAGGACGTGATCGAGGAGATGCACGGTGAGTGGCAGGCGGCCCGCGTGAGGGCCGGCCTGGCGACGCTCACTGAACGACAGCGCGAGGCGCTCGATCTGTGTTTCTACAAGGGGTTCACGCACCGCGAGGCGGCGCAGGCGTTAGGGATACCGTTGGGCACCGCGAAGGCAAGAATCAGAGACGCCCTGATCAAACTGCGAGATGGATGGGGAGGAGAGCGATGAACGAGAATCTGCACACGCTGGCCGCGTCGTACGCGATCGACGCGCTCGACCCTGCGGACCGCGACGCGTTTGAGGCGCATCTTGCCGACTGCGCGGAGTGCCGCGACGAGGTCGCATCGCTCGCGCTTGCGGTCGAGGAACTCGCGGCATCCCACGAGGTCATGCCGCCCACGTCACTCCGTTCGTCCGTGATGGCTCAGATTGAGCGCACGGCGCAGGTGCCTCCGCTCCTTACTCCCCGGCCGCGCCTGCCACGCAGAGCGCGCCGTCGCCTACGTCCGCTGCAGCGCCCGCGGGCACCGCGGCTGCCAGCGACGTGCGCGACACCCGTTTCGCGCGGGGATCCCGCTCCTCGCGCCCATCACGCTCCGGCGCATCGCGACGGTGGTGGATCGCCGCACCCGTCGCCGCGGTGACGGTCACTGTGCTGGTGGTGGGTGGCGTCATGATCGCCGATGCCCGCGCGGACCGCTCTGCCACTGTCGCTCTCGAGCGCGAGGCACTCGAGGTCGCCGCCGCTGCGGACATGGAATCCATGGTCGTCGAGCCTTGGCAGCGGCAAGGTGATGGTCAGTGCCGAGCAGGGCTCGGTGGCGCTCCTGGGAAGCGCGGCGCCATTGCCCGACGACGGCACGGAGTACCAGGTGTGGCTCGTAATGGCCGATGGCAGCGTGCTACCGGGGCCGACGTTTGTTCCGCATGACGACGGGACGTACGTTGCCGTGGCCGAGGGCGACATCGACGCCCTTGCCGCCGTGGCGCTCACGGTGGAGCCGTCTGGCGGCTCGGAGGCACCCACCACGGATCCGTTCTCCGTCTCCGAGATGCCGGCGCAGGCCTAGCGGTCAGGCGGGAGGCTCGATGAACGGCGCCTCCTCGCCCGGCAACGGGTGCGGGCCAGGCCTGCCGAGGTAGTCGATGGCGAGCCTGAAACTGCGGGCTGTACGGGTACGACGAGTGCCCGTAGGCGGTGACTGCTAGGTCCGGCATGAGGTGGCTTGCGCGACGCGAAAACTCGCCGAGAGCCCGCACGGGGTAACCCAGGGGGTCGGTCTCTCGGTACAGCGAGATCCATCGGCGCGGTAGTCCACGGCTGACGCGCGCGTGCTGGTCGGCGTTGAACATGTGGGGGAAGAGCACCCGGTAGTGGCGGTCGAGGAGCCTGCCCATAGGTGAGGAACCTCAGACGCTCGTGCGGGAGGTCGGGGTCGGCCAGCAGCCGGTTCATGACCGCGAACGCGATCACCGCTCCCTGGGAGTGGGCGGACACGATCACGATGGGCGACGCCGGGTCTCGCAGCAGGGTCCGCACGCGCCGTTCGAGTGCAGGCACGGCGCGCTCGTTGTAGGCGGGAGGAGCCCACGGGTGATACATGCGGGGCCAGTAGTTGGTGAGGTCCCACAGCACCCCCACGGAGCGGCGGGCGCGGCGCGAGTCTGAGGCACGCAGCACGAACCACGCCGCGGCCGCCCAGGGCACCAGCAATGCCGTGATGACCGCGACGTCGGTGAACAAGGTGCCCGCGACCGCGACGAGGCCAGAGGCGCCGGCGGCGGGCACGATGGTGTCCCCCGGCAGCACGCCCGCCGCATCGAGTAGGCTCGTGCAGACCCACGAGCCCCAGCCCCGCGGCAACCACGACCGCCGCCTTGATCCACGTCCATGCCACGTGCCACGCCACCGCGACGAGCACGGCCGCAAGCGCGACCCACCCGAGCAGTCCCCAGCCCGCCGCCGGGTCCGACCAGGTGGGCGCGACGCGCGAGTCGGCCCCCGTGTCGACCCACCACGCGACGAGGGTGACGAGGGCGCCCACGGCCAGCCCCGCCGCGGCCTGGCGCAGCACGCTCGGCGCCTCGTCGATGGCGCGCCTCAAGTCGAATCCCGCGCTGGCGTGGTCGGGGGCGCGGGCCGCAAGGGGGCGTTGAGCCCACACGAACCGGGCGACGACGTACAGCAGCGCGACGGCCAACAGCACCGCCACGGCGCGCGCCCAGGCGAACAGCGCCGCCGGCTCCGGACTGCGGGCGAACTCCCACAGGCCCACCCCGGACCGCCAGCCCAGCACCAGATACAGCAGAGCGCCGCAGGCCGTCAGCAGGACGAACAGGCCCCACACCGCGAAGGTGGCGGAAAACCACCGCGAGGCTCCTCACGGGAAGACGGAGTTCGGCGCCACACATCGCGAGCGCTCCCCCGACGCCCAGGACCGCGAGCACGATGAAGCCGTACGTCATCGAGCCGCCCACGGCATCGGCCATGCGTCGTTCGGCGCCCCCTGACGTGCCGATGGCCACCACCGTCACCAACCAGGCCACGGCGCCGCCTGCAGCGGCGGCCGTCCCCATGACGCCGAACCGCGTCGAGCCTGTCCATGCTGATGGCGATGGCAACCACGGCGGCGATTCCCGTGGCGGCCGCCCCCAGGACGGCGCCGACGACGGCCCACGTGGACGCGCTGGTCGCGACCGCGAGCGCACCTGCCATCATCGCCACGGCTCCCAGCGCGGCCCCCAGATGTGCGCTTGCCAGGGACTTCACGTACTCGGCGTGGCCCCATGGATCGTCCCAGTGGCGAGCCTCACCGGGCTTGCGCTCGTGCGAACCCGCGCGCGTGATGAGGTGCAGAGCCACGGGAAGGAGTCCCCCACCAGGACGGCCGTGGCCAGCAATGGAGGTCCGGAGGCGCGGGTCGCGTCGAGGAGTCCGAGGAGGGCGAGGGCGCTTTGGAGTCCGGCAAGCGCGAGCAGGCCCGTCATCATCAGCGTCACGACTCGCACGCCGCCGTTGCGCCAGCGCTCGGCCCGACCACGCGCCGCACGCTCATAGCCGGAGTCATCCTGCTGCTCGCGCGGCAGCATCCAGCCGGCGACATTGACCAGCGCGAAGGGCGCCAGGAACAGCCACAGCGCGGTGGAGCGTCGCCCGGAGGTCAAACCACCCCAACTGAAAGCCTCAACGATCCCGTGCTCGAGCGCGGCGTGACGCGAACGGTAGAACCCCACGTGGTCGTCGCCCGCGACGCGCACGGGAACGTCACGCAGGAGGCTCCTCTGGCGGCGTGCCGGAGACCCCGTGCACTCGCAACTCGATCACCCCAGGCGGCACGTGTATGGGACGCAGGTCCTCGATCCCCTCCATGGGAACTGAACGTACTCCGGACCACCCACACGCGTCCCGACGGCGCGACTCCTCCGACGTGCGCGAGCGGGCAAACGGGGTGAGACTGAACCTATGGCGGAGATCCTGCTCTTCCACCACGCGCACGGCCTCACTGAGGGCCTGTGCGCTCTTGCCGAGCGCTTGCGGGCCGAGGGCCACACCGTCCACACACCGGACACCTACGCGGGCCTGACGTTCACCAGCCTCGACGACGGCGTGGCTCACGCCGAGTCCATCGGGCGCGACGCGGTGGCGCATGTCGCCATGCGGGCGGCGCGCAAGCACCCGGACGCGGACGTCACCATCGGATTCTCGCTGGGGTCGATGCAGGCACAGGTCCTGGCACAGCATCGGCGCGGCATGCGCGGTTGCGTCCTCATCGGTGGCGCCATTCCCCCGGAGCACCTGGGGGGACCGTGGCCCGCTCACCTTCCGGTCCAGGTCCATGTCGCCGATCCCGACGATTGGTGCACCAGCGACGAGGTCGAGGCGCTCCGACGCTCGGCCCCGCACGCGGAGGTCTTCACCTACGCGGGCCGCGAGCACATGTTCGTTGACCCCTCGCTCCCGGACTACGACGCCGATGCGGCCGATGCCTTTGAGGAGCGCGTCACGGGCTGGCTGGCGCTCGTGGACGCCGGCGAGGCAGTGCCGCGCCGCGTATAGCGCTCGCGGGACGTCGCGGCGCGAAACATACACCTGCTGAAAATACCTGTCTAGAACCTCCTTGGCGGCACGCGGGCTAGTGTGACAAATCTCTCGCGCGGCGCGGCGAATCGGTGTAGCGTCGGGCGCAGTGCGTGAACGCTGAGGGGTCGGCCGTTCGAGGGAACGGACCCATGCACCAGCAGGCAAGGCCGCCGAGGCGAGTGACGCACCGAGTTGCAGGACATCCACGTCGGAGCACTCACACTCGCACAAGGGGGCAGGTCGTGAGCGGTAGCAGCGGGTCCATCTTCACGTCATCTCAGGCGCGCAGGCGCAGGTTTGCGGGACTGCCCCGGGCCCGCACTCTCGCAGCCGCGCTCGTGCTGGGTTTCGCGGCGTCGGTGCTTGTCACCGCGGCGCCCGCCAGCGCGGCTCCCACTCCGGTGGTGCGGATCAATGCGGGCGGCGGCACGGTGGCCGCCACCGACGCGGGTCCGGATTGGGCGGCCGATGACGGCGCCACCTGGACCAACGGTGCCGCGCTCGGCTACGACGCGGTCGAGGCGGCCACCGCGGTCACGCCCGTGGGCGACGCGCCCGCCGAGGTCTTCCAGACGGCTCGCTCCGGCGGAGGAAGCGAGCCGATGGCGTGGTCGATTCCCGCCGCAGCCGGGTCCTACGAGGTGCGCCTCTACCTCGCCTCGCTTGAGGCCGATGCCGCCGTGGGAGCCAGCGTGATCGAGGCGACCGCCGAGGGCAAGGCGTTTGTCTCCGGCCTCGACGTGGTGGCCGCAGCAGGTCCCGCCGCGGGCTATCTCGCCTCGACCGCCGTCACCTCGGACGGGACGATTGACGTGGCCGTCGGCACCCTCGCCGGATCGGTTGCTGTCTCCGCCGTCGAGGTCCTGGCGCTCGACGCCCACGCGCTGGCCGCGGCACCGGCGGCGCTGGGCTTCGGCCAAGTCGACGTGGGCTCGACAGGCACGGCCTCGGTCGACGTGAGCCTGGTCGGCGCCACGGAAGGCGCCGCGCTCGAGGTGACCGACGTCAGCGATGGCTTCACGGCGACGCCGTCCGCGAGCGCACTGTCCGCCGACGGTACCGTCAGCGTCGACCTCGCCTTCTCCCCCACCGAGGCGGGCACGTTCTCGGGTACCGTGACGCTTGCCGCAGGCGATGCGACCACCGTGATCGGCGTCTCGGGCGTCGGTGTCGCCGTCGAGGAAGAGCCCGAACCGACCCCGTCCGCGAGTGCCTCACCGGAGCCATCCTCGGAGCCCTCCGGCTCCGCAGTCGCGACACCCGAGCCCAGCGATGACTCTCCTGAGCCCAGCACGGACCCCGAGCCGACGAGCGCGCCCGATCCGACCACATCATCGGCGCCGAGCGCCACGGCCTCGGCGAGGCATCGGCCGAGCCCAGCGCCTCCGCCGAACCCAGCGCTACTGCTGAGCCCAGCGACGAGCCGGATGACGAGCCCGCGGTAGCCCCGCTGCTGGCCCCGGCATCGGAGTACAGCATTGTCTACAGCCTCAGCCCGAACCGTGCGGCGCCCGTGGCCCTCGACGGTGCCACGGTCATGGGCGACATCTTCGCGTTCACCACGCCCACCACGGAGGTGGCGCGGGTGATGTTCTGGGTGGACAACACCGCGATGACGGGAACGCCCACCCGCAACGAGGGCTACGGCCCGTTCGACCTCGGCGGTGGCGCATGGAACGCCGCCGACCCGTACAACGTCGATGCCCTAGGCCTCGGCGAGCACACCGTCACGGCTCGCATCATCGGGGTCGACGGCGACGAGGTCGTGGTCACCTCCACCTTCACGGTGGGCGACGCCGCCACCCCGAACCTCAACGCGACGCCGTCGGCGATGTCGTTCACGCTGGCGGCTTCGGCCGACCCCGCCTCGCAGATCGCGACCGTCACCACGAGCGATGCGAGCACGGCGAGCGCCACCGCGACCTCGACCGCGGCGTGGCTCACGGCCACGGAGCCTCGGCGGCGGCGTAGGCACCCAGTTCACGGTCACGGCCGATCCTTCAGGGCTTGCCTCGGGCGTCTACCAGGGCACGGTCCAGTTCGAGCAGGATGGCTACAACGGCACCGCCACGCAGGTCACCCTCGTCGTGACGCCCGAGGCCTCGTCCACCTACTCCATCAACGTCTCGAGCCAGCCGAGCCGCGCGGGCGCCGGGCCGCTCGATGGCGCGAGCGTCGTGGGAGACATCTACGCTTTCACGACACCCGCGGCGGGCGCCTCGCAGGTGTTGTTCTACCTTGACGACCCGGGCATGACCGGGGCGCCGCTGCAGACGGAAAACTACTCGCCGTTCGACTTCCGTGGCGGCACCGCGACCGCCGCGCTGCCCTTCGACACCACCACCCTCGCCGACGGCACCCACACCCTCACGGCGCGCATCGCACTCACCGCGGGCGGCGCCGAAGTCTCCACGGCGACCTTCGCGGTCGCGAACGACGTCATCGGCGTGGTTGCCACGCCGTCCTCACTGTCGTACTCACTGCGCCCGGCCGATGCCCCGGTCACCAAGACGGTCGACGTCACCCTGACCACGGGCGACAACGCAGGCATCGCGGTGGAGGTGTCCCCCGACGCGGACTGGCTCACGGCATCGGCCGTGGACCTCACCACCCCGACCACGCTGCAGGTGACCGCCGACCCGGCGGGTCTCGCGGCCGGAACCTACACGGCGAGCGTGACGATCACGACCGACGGCTCGGATCCGCTGGCCATTCCCGTGGCGCTCACCGTCACTCCCGCCAGCGCGACCTACTCGTTGCTGTACTCGACGTCGCCGGGACGCGGGGCCGCTGCGGCGTTGGACGGCGCGAGCGTCGTGGGCGATATCTACGCCTTCACGTCGCCGACCACCGGCGTCACCCGCGTCGACTTCTTCGTGGACGACACGGACATGAGCGGCGGCGTATACCACTCGGAACTCATCGCGCCCCATGACCTCGAGGGCGGCACCACGTCCGCGGCGAACCCCTTCGACACGACCGCACTTCCCGATGGCCTCCACACGCTGACGGCGCTGATCACGACGGCGTCCGGCACGGAGGTGGCGCAGGCCACCTTCTCGGTGGAGAACGACGCGGCGGTGCTCTCGGCTTCGCCCAACCCGCTGACCGTGAATGCGTCCTCGGACGACGCACCCGTGGTCTCGAACCTCGTCATCGGCACAGGCGGGGCGGGCACGCTACCCATCAGTGTCACCACCAGCGGCGAGGACTGGCTGACGGCCTCCGCGCCCACCGGGCTCAGCACGGGCGGCGTCACCGTGACGCTCGACCCCGAGGGGCTCGCCACCGGCACGTACACCGGCTCCGTCACCATCGAGGGAGGCGGCGCGGTCCTCGTGGTCCCCGTCACGCTTGCCGTGGTGGACCTGTCCGGCACCTACTCGATTCAGCACTCGGCGACGGCGAGCAGGGCCAACCCGACGGACCTCGACGGCGCGCAGGTGGCGGGCGACCTCTTCGCGTTCACCTCGCCCACCACGAACGTCACCCAGGTGCAGTTCTTCCTCGACGACCCCGCCATGTCGGGGGCGGCGACACACATCGAAAACACGGCGCCGCACGACTTCAACGGCGGCACCAACTCCGTGGCCGCGCCGTTCGACACCACGGCGCTGCCCGACGGCCCGCACACCATCACGGCACGCATCATCGCGAACGGGGTCGAGGAGATCGCCCACGCTGAGTTTGAGGTCGTCAACAGCGCCCCGACGCTCGCGGCCTCTCCCCGCAGGCTCGCGCTGGAGGCGGGTGAGGGCGAGGGCGCCGTGGCGACTACCTTTACGGTGACGGCTTCCGACGGCGCCACACCCGTCCTCAGCATCACTGACACGGCCGACTGGCTGACGGTGACTCCGGCATCGGCCAGCGCCGGCGGCACCCTGACCGCCACGGCAGACCCCGAGGGCCTGCTGTCCGGCAACTACACCGCCGCCATCACGGTGGCCGCGGCCGGCTACGTGAACCTCACCGTCGAGGTCGGCTTCGAGGTGGAGGGGGCGCCTGCCGAGTGCTATCCGCTCGAGTGCTCCGAGCCTGCTGGTGGACCTGCCCTATGGCCTGGACTTCTCCGAAAACTTTGGAGGCATCCCCGACAAGAACGGCGTGGGCACGGGCTTCACGTACGTGCAACCCACCACCCACGGCCAGCGCTACCTACCGGACAACATCGAGCTCGACCTGGTGGGCGGTGACCTCAATGTCACGACCACGGCCGGCATCCAGTCGCTCGGCGTGAACTCGCTGGACAACGCGCTCGGTGTCGGCATCGACGCGCCCAGCCAGATCACGTCCATCGGCACCACCATCGAGGATGTGCCTGCGGGCACCGGCAACTACGAGCAGGCCGGCCTGTACTTCGGCATCGACGAGGACAACTACGTCAAGGCTCGTGGTGGAGTCGACGCCCACCCAGACGCTCATCGAGTTCCTGGTGGAGCAGAACGGGGTGCGCGGAGCGGGCCAGACTCAGTCGAGTTCGCTCATCGTGGGCAATGACGTCTACCTCGAGTTGCTGACCGATCCCTACACGCGCACCATCTCGGCGCGCTACTCGATCGCCGACGGGCCCACCAACCTGCTGATGTCGACCATCGTGCCCGGGGCGTGGTTCAGCCTTCGACGCGGCAGGACTCGACCCCGAGATCGGCACCCGGTCGTGGGGCGGCATCATGGCCACCCACCGCAACGGGGCGGCGCCGCTGACGTATAAATTCGCCGACTTCGTGGTCTCGGACTTCGCCGCGGAGCAGGGTGACACGTCGTTCGAGTTCACCCGAACCTCCACCGACATCTCGATGCCGACCGCGATGGTGTGGGGCCCCGACGACCGGCTCTACGTGACGGAGGCTCATGGGCACCATCCACGCACTCACGTTCGACGAGGACTGGAACGTGGTGGAGGACGAGGTCATCGAGACCCTGGACGAGGGCCTGACGCTCGGCATCACCTACGATCCCGAGTCCACTCCGGACAACGTGATTTTGTGGATCTCGCATAGTTCGCCGCATGTGTACGGCGGGCAGATCAACTCGTCCGTCATCACCCGGCTCTCGGGCCCGAACCATTCGGTGCGAGAGGACATCATCACGGGCCTGCCACGCGCCAACGCGAACCACGCGATCAACGGCATCCACTTCGGCACCGACGGGCGGCTGTACATCGCGGTGGGGTCGAACACCGGCACGGGCGCCCCGCACGGCACCACGGGCGAGTTCGGCGACCGGCCCGAGCAGCCCTTGTCAGCGGCTCTGCTGGTGGCCGACGTGAAGTCGCCCACCTTCCAGGGCGAATGCGCCACGCCGCTGTACGAGTTCGGCATCCCCGAGGCGTGCGATGTCTCCGTGTTCTCGTCGGGCCTGCGCAACATGTACGACTTCACGGTTCACTCGAACGGCTACCTGTACGGCCCCAACAACGGGCTGGGAGTCGAGGGCACCGTGCCTCCGTCTGCCGAGGCGCCCTGCACGGGCCTCGCGGACCTCGAAACGGACAACCCCGGGGCGCAGGGCGACAGCCTGTACCTCCTCGAGGAGGGCAACTACTACGGACACCCGAACCCCTACCGTGATGAGTGCGTGTTCGGGGACGGGACGTTCCAGGGCGTTGATCCGCTGCCCAACTACACGCCTGCCATCTGGGACCTGGGGCTCAACCGGTCCGCGGACGGCATCATCGAGTACGACGGCGACGTGGCCTGTGGGGCGCTCGACGGCGACCTGCTGATCACCAACTACTCGGTGGGCGACTCGGTGACCCGAGTTCAGGCTCTCCGAGGATGGGCGCTCGGTGGTCCATGCCGACAACCTGGTCACCGGGTTCGACGACCCGCTGCCGATCGCCCAGGGACCGAATGGCGTGTTCTTCGTGGGCGAGTTTGGCGGCTCGCAGGTCACGACCGTCATCCCGCAGGGACCGGGGTGCTGGGAGAGCGCGGAGCCGCTGCCGGGCGCGAAGCTCGAGGCGGGAGGCGCCGCGATCGGCGACACCGCCTACGTGGTGGGCGGCAAGGACGACTCCGGCCCGTCCAACGAGGTGCTCGCGTACGACTCCGAGGCAGGCACCTGGACCGAGGTCGCCCCGCTGCCCGGCGAGGCGGTTGAGGCGCCGATGGTGGTGGCCTACGACGGCAAGGCTCTACGCCTTCGGCGGCCAGACGACCGCCACGGGTGGGGCCGTGAACAACGCCGCCGTGTACGACCCGTCCACGGATACCTGGACGGCGCTACCCGACATGCCGACGGCACGCGGCGGAGGCGGCGTCGCCGAACTTGGCGGCCTGCTCTACGTCGCGGGCGGCATGCTGGCCAGCGGCGTGTCCTCGGGTGCCGTGGAGCGGTTCGACCCGGCCACCGGCACGTGGGCCACGATGAACTCGCTCAACACCCCGCGCGACGCGTTCGCGATGGCGGCGACCAACAACAGGCTGTTCGTGTTCGGCGGTCGCACCACGAGCGGGGGCGGGGCGGCCGTAAATGCCCAGATGTCGAACACCGAGGTCTGGAACCTGTCCACCGGTAACTGGACGGTGGGCTCATCCCTCCCGACGGCACGACGCAACGCTTCGGTGGGCATGCTCCACGGCAAGGTGCAGGTCATCGGCGGTGAGAGCGCGCCGGGTGGTGGTGGCTACACGGTGGTGGAGGAATGGGATCCGCTGACGCTGACGTGGCGGACGCTGGCGCCGCTGCCGACGGGACGTCACGGGGCGGCCGCGGCGACCATCGGCGACACCATCCACCTCATGGGTGGAGGCATCACGGGTGGCGACTCGTTCACGAGCCTGCACTCCACATTCTGGTACGACCCGGCCGCCTAGACAGGTGTTCGAGGGCCGCTGAGGGGAAGCGCGCGCGGCGTGAGCGGAGGGGCTCGCGCCGCGCGTGCGGGTCTCGCGCGGCGCGGCCTCAGGCTTGCTCGGTGACGTCCGCCACGGTGGCGTCGAGCACCTCAACGAGGACGGCGGGATGGAGAGAGGCGGCGACGCCGTGCGCTCCCCCGCCGATCGACACCGGGCCCTCCCGCGAGACGACGAGGCGGTCGGCGATCACGGGCCACGGAGTTCCGGCGGGCGAGACGCGCGACCCGAACGGTGTGATGGTGCCCCGTTCGTATCCGGTGACGTCGCGCGCCACGTCCTTGTCGGGCATGGACAGGCGGCTCACGCCGAGGTGCTCGCGGAGTTTTGGCCAGGCGATCTGGCGATCGCCGGGGACGAGGACGAATAGGAAGTCGTCGTCGCCTCGGCGCACCACGAGGGTCTTGAGGATTTGGTACGGGTCGATGCCCCGGGCATCGGCCGCCTCTTGGAGGGAGCGCACGGGGCCGTGTTCGGTGACGTCGTAGTCGATGCCCAGGTCGGCGAGCGCACGCAGCGCGGGAGTGTCGCTCACCCGACGCCCGCGGTGAAGGAGCCACCGCCCTCGTGGGGCGAAGGGACGATGTCGATTGCGACGTAGGGCGCGATGTCACTCGCCCACCAACTCGACAGCGATGCCGTGGCAGAGGCAATCCAGCCGTCGGTGATGGCGACGTACACGAGGGCGAGCATGGCGGCGATGGCTGCCACCTTAAGTAGCACCGCGGCCAGCGAGACTCCGGCACGGGTATCGAAGTGCTCGAGCGGGGTCGCGTGGGCACCGGCAGCGTGCGCGGGGGCGGGGTGCTCGGCGTGCGCCTCGGCTTCGGCGACGTCGTCGAGCCACAGGTGCGGCGCGGTTGCGGCGGGTTCGGTAGCCGAGGCGCGAGCGGCCGATGTGTGCGCGGGGTTGCGCCCCACGCGACCTGGCCTGAGAGCGCCCAGTGAGAACTCGGGGACAGTCACGTTTCCTCCAAGGTGTGGGGACTGCGTGCCATCACCGTCAACTCTTCCAGTGCGCACGAGATTCCGCTGGGTCGGTTGCGAAATCGTGATGTATTTCTGGGGCCAGCGGTGGTGCCGGGCCCGTGGGCACTAATCCAGGCGGCTGTCCCCCGCTTCCAGTTCGGCGAACTTGGCGGCCATGGTGGGGTTGCCGCGGGTGAGTTTCTTGATGGTCAGGTCCTCGGCCTTGTCATTGGCGAGGCGCAAGTTGTTGGCGGACTTGTGCAGGGCCTGCTTGGTCTTCTCAAGGTCCTTGATGGCTTCGTCGATGCGCTTGACTGCCTCCTCGAAGCCGTCGGAAGCGAGGCGCCAGTTGCGGCCGAAACGATCCTTGAAGTCCTCGAGTTCGGTCTCGAAGTTGGTGATGTCGATGTTCTGGGCGCGCACGAGGGCGAGTTCCTGCTTGTAGGCCAACGCGCTTTGGGCGGCGTTGCGCAGCAAGGTGATGATGGGGATGAAGAACTGTGGGCGCACCACGTACATCTTGGGGTAGCGGTGGGAGACGTCGACGATGCCCGAGTTGTAGAGCCTCGTTCTCAGGTTCGAGGAGCGTGACGAGGACGGCGTACTCGCAGCCCTTCTCGTTGCGGTCCTTGTCGAGTTCCTTGAAGAAGTCCTCGTTCTTGTGCTTGGTGGCCGTGGTGTCGGACTCGTTCTTCATCTCGAACATGATGGAGACGATCTCGGTGCCCTGGGGGTCGGCCTCGCGGAAGATGTAGTCGCCCTTGGAACCGGTGGAGGCGTCGTTGTCCTTCTCGAAGTAGGCGTTCTGAAAGCCCATGGGACGCATGCGGTTGAACTCGTACTCGCAGTGCTGTTCGAGGGTTTCGCCGACCATTTTGGTGGACAGGCGCGCCTTCATGTCCTTGAGGCGCTCGATGGCGTCGTCGCGGTCCTTGATCTGAATCTCTCGCGCGGCGAGGCTCGGCGGCGTGCTTCTCCTTGAGGGCTGCCTCGGCGTGCGACTTCTCGAGCGCTGATTTCTCGAGCGAGTGCTGGAGCTCGGAGATCTGCGCGGACTGGGCGGCGGCGGCCTTCTGGAGTTCGGCGGCGAGTTTGGCCTCGGCCAGTTCGGCGGCCGATGCGCTCGTCACCTTTGCCTGCTCGACCTGGGCGGCGAGGGTGTCGCGCTCCTTCTCGACGGCCCTGAGGGCGTCGGCCACGGCGAGTTCCTGGCGGGTCCCGGAGGCCTCGAGCCTGCGACTTGAGGGCCTGGATCTCGGCGTCCTTCTCGGAGGCGACCTTCTGCGATGCGGCGGCGGCCTCGGAGGTGGCGAGGTCGACGGCTGCCTTCTTCTCGGCCGCGGCGAGGTGGAGGCGCTTCTCGAGTTCGGCATCGAACTCCTTGGTGCGGACCTGGTTCACGATGTCCGCGTAGCCCGCCTCGTCGACGGTGAAGGCCTTGCCGCAGTGCGGGCAGGTGATCTCGTGCATGCCTAGGCTCCTCCTCGTTGCCTGCGAGTGTAGGCGGGCGCGCCGACCGGGCGGCCCCGTCGGCTCATGTGCGGCCACGCAGTACGCGAGCACGACGCCGTGCAGGCGCGCGGCGCTGTGCCGGGCTACTCCCCCAGCGTGTTGCGGTCCAGCGCCCTGCCGGGCTCCTCCCGCGCCGCGTCGGGGTCCGCTGCGGTGGCGAGGCACTCCGGGGATTGGCGGAACGCCGATCCCGAGGAACGAGTAGACGCGGCTTTGGCGTGACCGCGTCGTGAGCACCCATCCCGTCCCAGTCACCCCCGGCGCCCATCGGGTCGCCATCAGGGGTGTCCCTCAGTCGGTCATCGTCAAGGTTGTCGACCCGCATCGACACGCATGCGTCACGGCTCACCAAGGGACACGCCCCGCCGCGCCGACTGGTGCTGCCTGGCGGCGGCTCTCCCAGCGGAACCTCGCGTTCCAGCGGAATCTCCGGTTCCAGTGGGTAGGCGTCGAAGAGTCGCCTGCCTCCGGGGCGCCGCCGACGGGTGGGATCGACCTCTGCGGGCGGCGTGAACCAGACCTCGCTCGCGGTGGCATGGATCTGCCATCCCGCGCGGTGCACGTCGTGATGGCACCGCACGCACAACATCACGCCGTTTGCCAGATCCGTCGCGCCTCCCCTAGCCCAGTGGACGATGTGGTGGGCGTCGCACCAGGACGGCGGCGCTCCGCACATGGCGCACCCACCGTCCCGCTCGACGAGTGCCGCCTTCTGCTCGGTGGTGAACAGCCTCGCCCGCACCCCCTGGTCAAGGACCTCCGACTTGCCGCCGAGGACCTGCGGGATCACACCCGCGGAGGCCGCCGTACGACGCAGCGCGCCAGCATCGAGGCTCGCCGCGTGGCCGTCGACGGATGCCCCACCAAGCCCCTCGCGCAGTTCCTTGAGCCCTGTCCGCACCACCAACGTCACGCCGGTCCGTGGCAAGACCGACACCTCACAGCCCAGGAGGTGGCGCGCGAAGTCACCCATCGCATCGGCCCTGACCTGTTCCGGGGTGCGCGCGTCGACGATGACGGACTCCCCCGCCTTCGCCGCGTCTTGCATGCGCTTTCGTAGGCGGAAGTTCTGGTTGACCATCGCCTGCATCGCGGCGACGAGCGGTGCGCCGTTTTCGGGGTCAAGGCGGCCGTTGATGGTGACCATGCCATCGGCCGACTCGCCGATGCGAAGGAAGCGCCGCTCGCGGCGCTCCTGTGCGAGAGCGTCGCGATGCTCGGCGTCGAGCCGCTCTTCGGTCCGGGTGACGAGCCCCGCGAGACGTTCGAGCCTCAGATAGCGCGCGGCGGAGACGAGGTCGCGTTCGGCGGCGGCGAGCGCGGACGCCCCGACCCGCTTGCCTACGCGGCGCAGCATCCGCGTGATCATCGTGGAAGCATCGACGCTGAGGCTCGCCCGCGTTCGCGGCGCGTGCGACCTCGGGGAACACGGGCATCGGCCGGTCGGAGGCGCCGTCGACGGCGGCCTCTCCACGCCCCACGTTTTCTGCGTCGCGCAGAGTCTCGCCGAGTTCGATGAGGCGGCTGGCATCGGCCGCGGAGGCGCCGGTCTGAGAGGAGACGAGACCACGTTCGTCCCCCTTGCCGCGGCGGCGCGCGAGACCCACCTGGCCCGCCTTTGCGCGAGACCGGGCAGCCTGCTCGGCGGCAACGACGGCCATCATGCGATCCGCGTCCTTGCGCACCGCTCCGACGGCGACCGCGAGTGCCACCAGATCGTCGTCGGGCATGGAACTGACCCCTGAGTGGGTGAGCGGTCGGCGATCAGACAGCGCGGAACGCACCCGTGCGTCCCAGTGCTCGGACGCATGGGCACTCGGACGGGCTCCCGGAGGAGCCGCCTGCGCCATGGTCTCGGTCATGAACCCATCACATCAGAGGGGTCTGACATTGCGGCGCGCGCGGAGACAGGTGCGCTAGCGTTTGCGCCAACGAAGGGGGTGCGGCGTGTTTGAACCGTTGATCGACAACTATTTCTCGGGCCCGGGCGTAGCGATGCTGCTGGTGGTGGCCGGCATCGTGTTCTGGGTGATGGTGGTGGTCTCGTTCTTCTCGATGGCGATCAACATCTCGAAGATGCGGCGCGAGCTCCGTGAGCCTTCACGAGGTGGTGCGCACCCAGACCGAGCCTGATGTACGAGCAGCGTCGCGCCGTGTCTGGCCCGCCGCAGGATCCCTACGAGCCCTCAGGGCCGCTCTCAGCGGACTGACGTCACTCGCGCTCACCAAACGGGTACCGCACCGCGACGAACGGCCACGCGTCGGCAAGCCAGCGCGGCACGAAAGCGGCCACTGCATCGGCCAACCCGGCCGGGGCATCGGCCACGACCCACCATGAGACGTCGGCGACGGGACCGCGCGCTTTCTCGGCCGAGTCCTCCGGCGGGTCGATGTAGACGCATCCGTAGATGCGCGTCTCGTCCGGGTCGAGGATCGCGTAGTTGAAGGACTCGTGCGTGACCATCTCACGGGCGTGGCGGTCAAGGTCGGCGCGGTCGGCTTCGGCGGTCATGTCCGCCGGCGGCCAGCCCCACGCGTCGCCGTACTTGGCCCACAGCATCGGCTGATTGCCCATGACGGCGACCATATCGATGTCCGTGTCCTCGGGGTGAATGGGGCGCAGGTGCGCTTGCTCATTCAGGGTGGCGCGCAGCGGGTGCGCGAAGTCCGCGGGGAGCCAGGAGGGGGTCATGGGGTCACGCTAGCGGTGGTGCGGCCGATGCCGTGACTGGCGTAGCAGCGCTACTCCCCAGGAACGGCCCGCCGTTGTCGCGGGGGCCGTCGGGCGCGCGGAACTCCAGGCGGCAGATGGCACGGATGGCACTGACAAGCCACTCGGCGATCATCTCGTCGTACTCTCCCTGCACGCCGCTGAACGCGACGACGAGCCCCTCGCGCACAATGCCGCCTGGCCACTTGATGTCGCCAGCGCGGTACAGGTGCGGCGAGTGGTCGCGCAGGCGCGAGGTGTCCATGCCGGTGCGCGCGGCGACGCGGGCCTTGGCGGTGGCCCACTCGACGAACTTCTCGGGGTCGTCGCCCAGGTAGGCGGTAAACAAGGGATCGGCCGATGCGTCGGCCGGGTCGAGCACGACGACGCCGCCCTTGTAGCCGTTGAGCAGGCCAACGTCGTGCCCACGCGCGATCGCGGGGGTGATGACGTCCCAGGCTTGGGCACAGATGGCGGGGTTGATGCCGGTGAACATGTGAGGGTCCTTCCGTAGCCGGTACGGTTCCAGAGCACGATCGCCTATCGACTGACCGGGCACTCTGGCTTCACGCTAGTGGCCGCTCGGCACAACGGAGCGCAAGAATTCCCGCGTCTCCGCGTCAGTCGAGTACAGCACCGTCCCGACCATCCCTCGGGTAAGCAACACCTTATAGATGTTGCGCACGTTGCGATCAAAGGCCTCATCGCTCACATTCTTGAGACTTTTGAACGAGGGATCCTTGTTGAACTCGCGCCGACTGACGAACCGTCCGTCCCGCGCGACAAGGTCGGGCCCCAGGATCACGCCATTCCAGTCGTACTCGAAGCCTTGAGCCGTGTACACGCAGCCCACTTGACCGAAGCCTCCGGGCTCCGTCGCCCACAATGCAGACGGCGGGATGTCACCGAGTTTCCGCTCGAGCTTCGAGTTCCAAGGGCGTCTCCACGAGCCGACGACGACATCTTCGATCGCCTGGCCGTTTCGTGCGTCAGACCACGGCCAGCAATACCCGGCTGTCATGCGCGCGCCGTAGCCTTGCGCTCGCGCCTGGTACATCCGCGCCTCGAGATCCTCGACCGCGTCGACGACTTCGACGGCAAACGTGTCTTCGTCGTTCCACCGGATGGGGGCATCGCCCGCAAGGCCCAGAAGTCTCAGCACCCAGTCGATATACGCCGCGCTGCCGCCGGCGCGGTACTGCGCGTTGAGGTCGATCTGCGTAACCGGTAGGCCCCTAAGAGCCGCATGCGCACGAATGTCTGCGACCGTACCGAGTTCGCCTGGCTTCACGACCTGGTGCTCGTCCAGAAGGAAGACCGGCACACGCGCCGCATCCATCAGTTCGTCAACCTGGGGACGAGCATCCTCCCGCAGCCGCTTTGGCGTGAATCGGTTGACCGACTTCTCGCGAATACGATGCGCTTCGTCGAGCACCAGCACGTCTAGGCCGTTCCGCTCAGCCTCCATGAAGCTGTTGAAGTACTTGAACAGTTCCTTGGTCGCCGGCGACCTATGTCCCGCCACCTGGCGCACCGTCTGTGTGAAGGAACGCGAGCCCGTCGCGTGAAGCGCGGTACGGCCCTGGCGCGCGAGCTCACCGAGGAGCGACAGCGCAATCACACTCTTTCCCGATCCGGGACCGCCCGTCACGATCACGACCTCTTTGGAGTCTGCGGAGCGTGCCGACTCAACGGCCCTCAAGACCAGTTCGTACGCCACACGCTGCTCGTCAAGGAGGACAAACTGCTCGCGGTCTCGAATCTCCGCCGCGGCAACCTTGAGGAGCCTGTTTGGAGGGCGCAATGGCCGACGATAGAAACGCGTCCGCAGCACGAGCACCACTTGCAGGAGCAAGTCTCGAACCGAGGAACTCCGCAAACTCGCCGCGCCGCTGCCCGGTGAACATTCTGCCGTCGCTACTTGGTGCCACGGACCAGAGGTCCGCGACGCCCTCGTCGCTAGCGTTGTGAAGGTATGCGGCGCCCACGAGCGCATCGGGCTTGCCTTCAAGTGCTCGGAGGAAGTCGCGGTAGTACCGCGTGTACGCGCCTACTTGCAGCGCAGGATGGAGCACAGGGTTGTAGGCGACGCCGTCGACATCGACCAGCGTTTCTGATTCCTCGTGTCTACGTGCACGCGTCCACTGCTTGAGTTCCACCACCACATACGACGGATCCCCGCTCGCCGGATGCACTCCAGCGAGGACCACGTCGGCTCGCTTGCTCGTCAACGGCAAGCGATGCTCGAGGAGCACGTCCACATCGCCCAGGCCTGCATCGTCGAGGACCGACGCCACCTGCGGGATGGAGTTTCGCCACGACTGACGCTCGCGAGCGCCAGGGATCCCGAGTCCGTGGAACAGGAACATGTCGGCAAGCGCATCCTCGACGACGGAGAAGTTGGACCGCGAGTACGCGGCGAGTGACCGGGCGCTTTGGCGCACGACCTCCATGGAGACCCCCTGGGCAGTACGAATACTGCGCGGGAGGCATATCCATGATGGAAGCCTGTCGGTGCGCTTACCTGGGGAACACTATCGCCCGGCGGTGACGCAATCTGTCGTCTCGTGGGAGAGTCGTCACGTGACAGAGACTTCTGATTCGCTCGCCGCGCTGACGGCAGAGATTCGAGAGTTCGCGCGGGAGCGGGATTGGGAGCAGTTCCACGATCCCAAATCATTGCTTCTGGCACTCGTGGGCGAGGTCGGTGAACTGGCTGAGGCTCTTTCAGTGGGTCCCGGCCGCTGACGCTGCCATAGTGTTTTCCGGTCCGGAACGAAAACAGCGAGCAAAGGACGAGATCGCCGACGTGCTCACATACCTCCTACGCCTGGCCGACGTCTTGGATATCGACATCGCAGAGGCCACTGTCTCAAAACTCGAGAACTCGCGCGTGCGATTCGCAACTGAGGCGGTACGAGGCATCGCGCCCAACAAATGACTCGGAACCTCGAGTGGTCCATCGTCCGGCGGCGCGACGGGCTCCGACGGTAGCCGATGACACTCGGTGCCAATGAATCCGTCGGCGCCAATACCCATGGTGAACCGCCCCGGGTTTCGTGGAGGCTCTGGTGTGTCCCGGGTTCGACGGAGTTCGGTTTATTGGAGTCTGATGCCTGAAACAGGGAGGCTCCGATGGGACGACCAGGCTATCCAAGTGAGTTTCGACGTCGAGTGCTCGACCTCGTTGCCAATGGCAGAGGTGTGGCCAGCGTCTCGCACGATCTCGAAGTCAGCGAGCAGACGATCTACAACTGGCTGCGCCAAGGTCGTATCGACCGGGGCATCGAGGCCGGCTTGACGACGGCGGAGAAGGACGAGATCACGTCCGCGAAGAGACGGATTGCGGAACTCGAAACTGAGCCTCGCAGTTGCTCGCCGCGCCGTAGATGTACTCAAGGAGCAGATTGACCCAAAAGGCGGCGCGCGGCGGTCGAGGTGATCGCCGCAGAGGGCCTGCCGGTTCAGGTCGCCTGCCGGGTGCTGGCCGTGTCCGAAGCAGGCTTCTACGAGGCCAGGAAGCGGGCACCATCGGAGCGGTCGATCCGGCACGCGCTGCTGACCGACCTCATCTCCGACATCCACCAGGACTGCCACGGTATCTACGGAGCTCGACGGGTTCATGCCGAGCTCACTATCGGACGCGGTATCGCGGTCGGACACGGGCAGGTCGAGCCTGCTGATGAAGCGCGCCGGCTTGCAGGGTGTGACGGGGCGCCGGAAGTGGCGCCGTGCCAAGCCTGACACGATCGCGACCGACCTGGTGGAACGCGACTTCACCCGCAACCTGCCCCAACCAGTTATGGGTGACCGATATCACCGAGCATCCCACCCGTGAGGGCAAGGTCTACTGCTGTGTGGTCCTGGACGCCTACTCACGCCGCGTCGTGGGCTGGTCGATCGACGCGTCACCCACGGCCACGCTGGTCACCAACGCCCTCGGCATGGCGATCGACACCAGGCTCGGCCGCGCGGGCGGCGCGGGCACGATCATCCACTCGGACAGAGGCGTGCAGTTCGGTTCCTGGGCCTTCACGCGCCGCGCCAAGGAGTCGGGGCTGCTGGCGTCGATGGGCAGCATCGGCGACTGCTACGACAACTCCATGATCGAGAGCCTTCTGGTCCCGCATGCAGGTCGAACTCCTCGACCGCAAGAAATGGAACACCCGCATCGAGCCTCAGCACCGCGATGTTCGAGTACCTCGAGATCTGGCACAACCGTCAGCGCCGCCACAGCCAACTTGGATGGCTGACCCCGATAGAATTCGAACGCAACAGCATCATCACCGTGGCATGAGAACTCCAGCCAGCCCGACTACGCGAAACCCGGGACACACCAGGGCCTCCACGAAACCCGAGGCGCATCAGAGTGCCACCGCGATCCTGGCCACCACCTCCCACGCCGAGACGAGCGTTGGCTTTGGGGGTGAAAGGAGCCCTTCGGCTGTGGCTATCCTGCTCGTAAGTCAAACATCCTGAGGGGGATCACGACATCTTGAAGCGTTCTGCTCTTGTACTTTCACTTGCTCTCGTGCTGTCGGCGTGTAGCGAAGATGTGCCTCCGACCATGCCTGACACCGTGGGCATGAAACTTGATGCCGCTCTGATTGAGATCGGCAACGCAGGGATCGACGGTGAACCCGAGGTCGAGGGCGGCGGTCTCTTCGGAGTGGTCGACGAGTCGAACTGGGTCGTGTGCGAACAGGTACCAGCCGCTGGGGAGCCCGGAGACTCGGTCCCGACGCTATCCGTTGAACGCGAGTGCGGGGACGAGTCCTCCGAAAGCCTCGACCCATCAGAAACCGAATCAGCAACGCCTGAGCCGTCGGTGAGCGCTTCGGCCTCAGATTCAGCGAAGCCCGTGGCGAGCGATGAGCCGAGCCCGCCGGCTGATGAGACGCAGGAATACTCCTACGCAGGTCCCGAGTACGAAATCGTGACCCTCGACTATTCACTGGCCTTGGCGAGATCGACCAGTATTGGGTTCTCATCGATCCTGTCGACACCGGCTCCGACGCATACCGCGAGGGCGTCAAGGCCATCATCACCGACATCGCTCACCAAGTCGCCAGTGACCACATCATCGTGCAAATCGTCAGTGACCCAGAGATCATTGAGGCTGAATCCAACTCGACCATCGCCGACTTCATGGAATCCCACGACGCTGACTACTTCAACGAGGTGATTCTCCCAAAGGAGGAGTCCCATTGGGTCGCGTGGTTCTCGGGCGGTATCGATGCAGATGAGCTCGTGCTCAGCGACGAGGATTCTGCGTTTGAGATCGTGTGGTGGCCCGCCGGCGGCACCTACGAACCCGAGCAATGGCAGCCCGAGGCCTGACCGAACGCGAGCCTACCCGCTCTCAGGTTTTCCGCAACGCGAGTGACATAGGTGGACGCGGATCTCCGACCACGTGCCCGCCATCGGCTAACTGGAGGCCCAGTCTCCAGGCTCCCCTCCCCCTGACGCACGCTCGGCGGCGTTTCCTGCGGCTCAGTGTCTTCGACCGGTTCCTGCTCCAAGTCTGCGTCGAAGTCGTACTCGGCGATTTCTTCCTCGGACATGCCAAGGTTCCGCGACTGGAGCGTGCGGTCCTCGATGGACTGATCGCGCGAACCCATGTAGCAGTCACGATTGCTCCCTCCACACGCACTGGAACTCACGCCGCGCGCCTACACACGCGCCAGTCACTCCCCCTCAGCCATCTCCAACCGCCCACTCTTCACGGCCTTGAGCAGCGCCTCGTGGTCGGCCTCTGTCTGGTCGGCATACGCTCGCGCGAACGTCGCCATTGCCTCGTCCACGTTGGCACCGCGACCCAGGTACCCGGCGATCATCGACGCCCCACTCGTGCGCGCATGTCCCTTCGCGAGTAGCCGTCCAGCGATGCCCGCGTAATTTGCCAGCGCCTTTGCCGAGATCCGGTCCAGCGACACCGAGCCCTTCATGTTTCTGAACTGGCGCACGTAGAACTGGCGCCCATCCACCGTGGTCCACCCCAGAAGCGGGTCGCTCACGGTCTGCAAGGCCTGCTGGTACTCGACCACGCGCTGGCCCTGGTGGCGGTGCCACGCGTCCTTGCCGTGCACGTGCTCCGCGATCACGGAGCGCCTCGCCTGCTTCAGCCTGCAGGAAGATCACATCCTTCTGGCTCGAGCCCTCGAGCAGCGCCACGTAGGCGCGCAGGCCCACGGAGCCCACGCCGACCACCTTGTGAGCCACATCGACCAACGTGTAGCCGCCCAGCATCCGGGCCCAGTGCGGGTCGAGGGTCCGCATGTACTCGTCGAGGCCCTCCGCGAGCGCGTCGGCCTCGGCATCGGGCAAGCGGGTAATCAGCGGCGGCTCCTCGACGATGCGCCTGGCGTCGCCGTCCTGCTTGGTGAAGCGCGGCAGGGCGCGGTCCGAGGTGCGCTTACGCGCCCGCTTGGCCGCCCGCGCCAGGCTCCTTGGACAGCGACGACTCCGTTCCATGCTTCTCGATGCTGCGCATATCGATGCGCTCGAACGACCGCGCAAAGAGCGGCTCCTGAGCCAGGTGGCGGAGTTCATCGCGGTACGCCCGCGCGCACGTGAGGACCGCATCGCGGCACTTGTCCTCCGAGGCGCCGGTCTCGCGTCCGGCAACCCATGTGCTCGCGACCAAGCGGCGCAGGTCCCACTCCCACGCGCCCGGGTGTGCCTCGTCAAAGTCGTTGAGGTCCAGCACCAGGTCGCGCTCGGGCGAGGCGTAGAAGCCCACGTTGCCCAGGTGCGCGTCACCACACACCACGGGAGTGATGCCGGTCGACGGCAAGCCGGCTACGTCATCGGCCATCACCACCGCCGATCCGCGCAGGAACCCATACGGTGAGGCCGCCATGCGCGCTACGCGCACCGGCACCAGCCCGGGGACTCGGCCCTCGTGGCTGCGCTCGATCAGGGCGATGGGGTCGCGGCTGTCGCTGTCGACTTTCCAGTCGCCGAGCGTCCGGCGCGGCACCTCCTTACGCAGCGAGCGGCCGATCTCGTAGCGCTCGGCGCGAGGCCGTGGGCGCTTGCGCAGCGACTCAAACACGCGCGGCTCGGCGTCGGCGTTGGCGCCCGCAAGCATGGGATGGCCCTCAGACACCTCGTTGACCACGCGCCACGTCCCCTCCGCCCTGCGCCGTCGGCGGGCAGGGCATCATCGTTGCACGTTCGCAGCGAAAAAACCGGCAGTCAGATATCTGAACTCACGACGTCGACTGTCCCGGCACGGCTGAGGCCCTACGCCGCCGAACCGTGCCCCACCGGCGCCTGCACCAGACGCTCCGCCACGAAGGGCGACGTCATCGCCCGCAACAGCGCCGAGTAGTCCACCCCGAACCTCACCTCGGTGCCCGCGGCCACCCGCCTGGGCGTCTCGAGGACCAGGTGGTCGCTGCTGGCGCCCAGCACGTGAAAGCCCACGGGCGGCGTCACGCCGTCGGGGTCCACGTCTTGGCGTCCCAGGGCGACGAGCGTTTGCACGATGGTGCCGCGCGAGCGCGTCGCGGCGACTTTCCCGAAGGCGCCCTGACCTCGCAGGCCCCACGCCTCAGTGGGCTTGTCGAGCGACTCGATCACGGGCGCGACCACGCAGAACGCGTCCCGGCGCAGCCCCTCGATCGGCGTGCGAGTCAGCGGGTCCATGCCTAGCAGGATCGCCTCGCCCAGCCGCAGGTCGTTGACGTTGCCGACGCTGCCGCGGCCGAGCGCCCAGCCCAGGTTCGCGGAGTTGCCGCCGCTCACGACGGGCGCACCCACGCCAAACCGTCCGCTGATGGCGGTCGCGAGCGCGGACAACTGCTTCATCTGATCGTCGCCGGGGATCACACCGCTGCGGCATGCGAGGTTGGTGCCGATGCCTGCCAACGACACGTGGCGCGTGCGCGAGATGCGCCGCGCCAGGTCGCCGATGTCGGCGACCATCACGCCCTCGCGCAGGTCACCGAGTTCGACCATGAGGACGATGCCGTGAGTCAGGGCACGCCGGCCCGCCGCCGCGGACAGTGCGTCGACGACATCGGCGTCCGACACCAGGCTCGACGCCGCCGTTGCAACCGCACGGTCCGCCCACTGCGGGGCGGGCGAGCGCAGCAGCGTCAGCGGCACGCGGATGCCCGCGTCTCGCAGCGCCTCGAGATTCTCGATGCGCGAGTCGCCGATCCGTGTCACTCCTCCACGGATCATCGCCTTGGCGACGTCGGGCGAGCCGAGCGTCGCCTTCGTCACGCCGGTGACCGCGATGCCGCGGCGCGCGAGGCGCTTCACCAGCACCCGTGCGTTGTGCTCGATCGCGCCGAGGTCGACCTCGATCCGCGGCGAGATCACGCGGTCGCCACGACGGGACCGGCCACGAGAGGCTGGTCCATCAACTCGGGGAACGCGTCGGTGACCATCGCGACCAATTCGCTCGGGTCCCTCCACAGCGGGTCGGTGACCGGCACGCCCAGGTTTGCCGCGTGGACGACGGCGGCCGTGTCCACCTCGGAGTCGGACATGCCCTCGTGGTTGATCGTCATTCCCACCACGCGGGTGCGGCCGAACATCTCGATCAGCGCGACTTCACTGCCGGCGGTCGGCATCGCGACCTCCGGGTAGTCGGACAGCACCTGGCGCGCTGGGGCGTGCTGCAGGATCACTCCGTGGGGCCGGGATGCACGTAGCACCACAGTCGAGCTCAAGTACGCGGGGTGGCTCAGCGCGCCCTGACCCTCGACCACGATCACCCGCGGCCTCTCGCCCTCCCACGCCGCCACGACTGCCCCCTCGAGCTCGCCGACCCCGAACTGCGCGGGGATAGCGTCGAGCGCCACGCCGTAGGCCGCGCCCTGCATGAGCCCGGTCTGTCCCGTCCCGACCATGACGGTGGGGATGCCCGCGGCGTTGAGCGCCTCGGTGAGGAGGGTGCAGGTAGTCCGCTTACCGATCGCGCCGTCGGTGCCCAGCACCGCGATGCGCACGCAGTCCACGGTCTCGATCGCGCCGTCGAACATCCGCAGGTCCTTGGTGGGGCGCGGTCGACGCACGTCGTGGAGCGTCACGCCCGCCACATCCGCCGCGAGCGCGATCTCCACGTCGTCGGCGAGGAACTCGTGCAATCCGGACACGATGTCGAGCCCCTCGTCGATCGCCTCGAGCACCGCGGCGCGGTCATCGTCGGACATCAGCCCGGACAGCGGCGCGAGGCCAAAGATGAACACGTCGGGTCGCGCAGGGGCGGCGAAGATGTGCGCGGGGTCCTGCGCGACGACGGCGAGCGCGGCGTTGAGCGTGGCGACCACCGGAATGCCGGCGTTCTCGCCGCCCAGGGCGACCCCGGCATCGGCCGTATCGCACGTGCTGTCGATCACGGCGACGATGCGGTAGCGCTCGCTCGAGCGCACCAGGCCGTTCGCGGTCTTGCCGTCGATGCGGGCGAAGTTGCCCTCGCAGTACACGACCGCCGTGGGCCTCGCGTCGACGCGCGTGGTCGCAGGCAGGTCAGAAACAGGTGAGGTGAAGCCAGACATGGGGAACGTCCTCGAGTCAGTGCTCAGAGGAGGCGACGGGATCGTTCCGGCCAGGAGGCCGGGTTCAACGAGTGGTCCCCACTAAGAAGGGTGAGGCCTCAGCATACGCCCGCGCGCCCGCACCCCTTCACCGGTGGCGCTGGGGCCCGTGCGCGCCGTCACGCCGTACGATGTCGCTCAGTCTCAGCGTTGAGAGGACGACACATGGAGCCAACCGAGCGCACCCTCATCATTGGCGCCGGGCCCGCGGGCCTTGCCGCCGCCCGCGCACTCAAGGAGCAGGGACTCCCCTACGACCACGTCGAGCGCCACAGCGCCGTCGGCGGCCTGTGGGACATCGACTCCCCCGGCACTCCCATGTACGAGTCGGCCCACTTCATCAGTTCGCGCACCCTGTCCGGCTTCCCCGGCTTCCCGATGCCCGAGGACTACCCCGACTACCCGAACCACCGCCAGATCCTGAGTTATCTGCGCTCGTTCGCGGCCGATGCCGGACTCACCGATACCATCACCTTCAGTACCGAGGTGGTCGCCATCGAGCGAGAGGGCGACGGAGCCTTCACCGTCACCACCCGCGCCGCCGACGGCGCCACGGAGACCACGCGCTACGCGCAGGTGATCGCGGCATCGGGCGTCCAGTGGGACCCCAACATCATCGACATCCCTGGCTACACCGGGGAGATCCGCCACAGCGTCACGTACCGCGACGCCAGCGAGTTCGCGGGTAGGCGTGTGCTGATCGTCGGCGCAGGCAACTCGGGCTGCGACATCGCATGCGACGCGGCCCGCAGCGCCGATCACGCCGCCATCTCCATGCGCCGCGGCTACTGGTTCATCCCCAAGCACATCTTCGGCCAGCCGGTCGACGTCTTCGCGAAGAACGGCCCCACCATGCCGATGTGGCTCGAGCAGGCCGTCTTCGGCCGCCTGCTGCGCGTCATCAACGGCGACCCGACCCGCCTGGGCCTCCAGAAGCCCGACCACAAGGCTCTTTGAGACCCACCCGCTACTGAACGACCAACTTCTCCACCACCTCCAGCACGGCGACATCGCCGCGCGGCCAGGGATCGCATCGGCCGATGGCACAGTCATCACCTTCACCGACGGCACCACCGAGGACGTGGACCTGGTGCTGCTCGCCACGGGCTACCGGCACACCTTGCCGTACGCGCAGGCCCTGTTCGGCGACGAGCAGCACCCCGACATGTACCTCACGGCCTTCGCGCGCACACCAGGGCTGTACGGCATCGGGTTCGTCGAGACCAACTCGGGCGCGTACATCCTCATGGACATGCTCAGTCAGATGGTCGCGCAGCACATCGCCGACCGCATGCGGCGGCCCGGCGCCTGGGAGGCGTTCGAGAAGCACGTCGCGAATGACCGACCGGACCTCTCGGGTGGGATCCGTTTCGTCGACTCGCCGCGCCACACGGGATATGTGGACTCGCCGACTATCCGGAAGTACCTCAAGTCCGTGTCGAAGCGCATGGGGTGGACGCTCAGAAGCCTAGGCGCCGCGAGCCTGATCGAGGGTCAATCGTCGCACCCGCACGAGCCAGAAGGGGTGTGCGCCTGCCAGCACGTCGAGCACACGCCGTAATCGCGCGGCTCAGAGTTGCGCGAGATCATCACACGGGACCCGGCACGGCCGCCGCCCCTGCCCACCATCGGGTGGCTCACACCCCACACCTCGCCGCCAGACTTCAACCTGGCTCCCCAGACGCGCTCGGGGCGGCCCGATGCGGCACCGGCCTCCGCCTCCGAGGCGAAGTACTCGGTGTAGCCCTTGCAGAAATGCAGTGCGTGTAGGCCGTCGGCCCTGATCCCTTTGATGTAGGCTCGACTTCACGTCATAGCCGACGAGGTCGATCCGCGATGCGATATCCCTCACCATCGGACGGTTCTCGTGAGCGATGTTGAACTGCTCCATCGCCTCATCGAGCGTGATCAGGGGGGTATCGGTCATAGGGCTAAGAGTCGCACGTTTAGCGCTGTCCCATCACCACGCCCATGTCGCGGCCTCCGCGCTCCCACGCGCCATCCACCACAAGAGCCTCCCCGCGCACCACGGCGGCCACGTCAGCCGGCGCCGTCCCTGATGCGCTCCCTACCCCTGCGGTTACGATGTGGCAAGGCTGGCCGGCAGTCGAAACACGGAGGTTCCCTGTGGAAGGTCGAAGTCCCACGATCGTGCCGCCAGTGCTGTACCTGCCAGTGCGCGCGCATCCCGAGGGTGGCTCGTTTCCCGAGGTACGGACACTCAAGGACGGGCGTTCAGCACTGCTCGCCTACACAGGCTCTCGACCGTCTCGCGGACGCCTGCGGCGACAACCAACCCTGGGCGCTGATGCATACGTCGCAGGCTCGACGAGATCAAGCAGCAGCAGCCCTTTGACGTGGTCGCGTTCGATCTACGCCTTCCCCCGCATATGCTCACGGGCGGCAGGATCGCGTGAGCGACGACATTCAGGTCAGCAAGGCGGCGCTCGACGAGCGCTTCGACACGGTCATCTCGGGCTCGACGCACTCGACCGCACCATCGCGGGGGTGCCGGATGCTCCCGATGGCGGCATCGCCTCAGAGATCATCGGCTTCGCAATGGCCGCAGCCGTCGACGGCGCCGCGACCACCGCCGACGGCTACCGTGCCCTCATCGCCGTCGCTCGCGACGTGCTCGTCGATTTTGCGCACCATGAGCAGAATGCCGTGACCGAACTCGCCAACCTCGAACGCGCCGTGGAGGGCGACGAGTGAGCGGGCCACGATGAGCATCTCGCTTGAGATCCCGGGCGATCCCGCCGCTATCCGCACCGCGGCCGAGTGGCTCGATCCCACGCTCAAGGGCTCGATCAGCACCGCGGACATCGAACTCGTGTCGACCATCACGGACGCGCAATATCTCTGGACCGGGCAGTCGGGCTACGCATTCAACTCCGCGGCGCAGGCGGTACGCCGTTCCAACCACCAGGTGCCGGGTTACGCCGCAGATGTTGCCGAGGTGATGCGCGCCTACGCGGGCCGCCTGGAGCGCGGCGCCGAGGACTTCACCGAATATGCGTCACGCGCCCGCGACGAGGCCCTCACCGTGACAGGCAACGCCATCGCGGCCCCGACCACCTGGCTCAAGTACTGCCCCGACCCGAGCGGACCCGACTCCGCCGAACTGCGCGAGTGGAACCGCTACACGCGCCGCGTCGAGGCCTACCAGGACATCGCGAGCGACGTCGGCACGTGGTGGGGCGAACTCGATGCCTGGATCGCCGAGCATTTCGGCCCTCTGGTGCAACGCGTCAGTGAGTTGCAGGAGGGCGCAACCGCACTCGATGGCCTGACCCAAGGCAACGAAGAGGTGGTGGGACTCGCCTTCGAGTACGCCAGCGCACGGACCGCCCGGAACCTGGCGGAATTCCGTACCCACGTGAGCGACCTGCAGACCCAAGCGGACGACTTCCAGCGCGGCTTGCGGTCGGGCAATCCCGCCGTGCGTGCCGCCGCCGAGGCCGCTGATCCACGCGGCATGCGCGCGGGTATCGGAGTCCTGAACGAGACCATTGCCGGCGTCTCGAAGTCGGCACGCATCATTCCGATCGCGGGCGGAGTCATCGAGGTGGTGAGCGCCGGCGCCGAGATCGCGTCGGGCGAGTCACCCTCGAGCGTGGGCATCGGCCTCGTCGGCGGCATCGCGGGTGGCAGCGCCGTGGCTGGCGGAATCGCGGCCGCGGGTGTTGCCGTCCCGCCCCTCGGTGTTGCTCTGCTCGTCGCGGGTGGAGCCTGGGCATTGGGAGAAGGCGCACAGTGGGCGTGGGAGGCCTGGGTGCCGCTCGACACCCGTGAAGCGATCGATGACGGCCTGCGCGACTTTGGCGGCTGGCTCAACCCCTTCGACTGAGACGGACAGCGATGACAGATTTCGTGACCACCGTGCGTGTGCGTTCGACGCCGGCAACGGCCACGGGTGCGGGCTCGCCTGCACTCCTGTACGGCGCAGTGGGTGTGGCCGCCGCCGTCGCGGGCGGCATTGCCATGGGTGGCGACCTTCTCGCACAGCGCCTCACTGCGGCTGGCGTTGCTCTGGCGCTGGCGCTCGCTCTGGGGTACCTGCGTGCGCTGATGCACGCGACCTCGAGCGGCCGGGTCCGTGTGCGGACTCAGGGACCCCTGACCTTCGTGCCGCCCACGTCATTGGATCGCTGGCCGCTGCTCCTTGCGGCCGTGGCCCTCCTCCCCGCGGCAACAGCGCTCGCGATCGATGCGAGCCAGTTCTCGGACCAGGGCTCGATCTGGCTGGGAATCTTCACTCTCGCAGGGTTTGCGTGGTTGGTACAGCAGGCTCTCGCACGGCGTACACCCGTGGGGTTGGAGTTGGCCGATGCAGGCCTCCGCGGCGTTCGGGGCGCAGCCTCCGTGGACCTGACCTGGGAACAGGTGGAGGGGGCGTCCGCTCGCGCCTCAGGCAAGGACGGGGTCCTTGTCATCGCAGGGTCTACCGCCGTGACCATCAATGGCTCCCGGCTCGGGTCGGATCCCGCGGTGATCGCGGCGGTGATCGAGCACTTCCGCATGCACCCCGAGGACCGCCCGCTGTTGGCGACCCCTCGCGAGGCACTGCGCGTGGTCGAGGACGCCCAGCCAGGCTGACCTCCCGCACCTCCACACACCCTCCAACGCCCCAGTGGACCGTCAGGGCGCGATCCCGCACTTGAGTGTGCGCTAGTGGACTCCCACGGCGCCCCTACGCGCCGGACACCACCACCCGCACGTCCCAGTCACCGAGTTCAATCGAGCCACCGGCAGCAACAGCCTCACCCGTCACGGCATCGACCACGTCAAGGGGCACCGTCACGGAAGCAGAACCCCACGCCCAGTGATGCAGGAACCAGGCGCGTCGGCCATCCGCCAAAGACGACGACGTCACTCGTACGCTCTCCGGTACGCCCTCCCACGCCCCCGCCACAGGAGAGCCCGCAGCCCAGCCCATCAAGGCAGCCGCGGTCGCCTGGTCCGGGACGGTGCCGGCGACGGTGATGCGGCCCTCGCCCACGGGCATGGTGGTGATCGCGGCGTATCCCTCGAGGTGCGGGTGGTCGTAGCGGGCGAGCACCTCGGCACCCTCGGGGCGCAGGTACTCGGCCCAGTGCGTGCCGGCACCACCGGCACCCCCAGCACCCACAGCAAGCGGCCCGCCATCGGCCACCAGGCCCACGGGCGAGGCCAGCGACTGAAACTCCTGGTAACTCACGCCCGCGAGGGTCGCGAGCCGCGCGGGCTTGACGTCCAGCCGAGCCCGTGCCTCCTCGTCCCCGTACGCCGCGCGCGGCCCGAGCACCAGGTGACCACCTGCGCGGGCGTAGTCGCCCAGCCAGTCGAGCATCGCATCGGACGCGGTGAAGTCGGCCGCCACCACGAGCACGGGCCGCACCGCGGCGAACTCCGACGCCGATCCGAACACGGCATCGGCCCCCACCACCTGCTCGGGCCGCACCAGGTTCACCTGCAGCCCAGCATCGAACGCCGCGCGATAGAACGGCAGCGCCAGGCTGGCGGTACGCATCCGGGTTCGCCCCCATGCGCGCATCCCCGAGCGGCTGACCAAGCGTGAACGCCGACAGTGCCCACTTCGCATCGGACGAGTACAAGAAGGCGACGTCGGCATCGGGCGTCGCGCCCTCGAACAGCCCACCCACGCCTTCAAAGTCCGCGCCGATCTGCGCCACCTCGGCGTGGATGCGCCCGGGCTCGCGGTCGTGCGGCACCACGCCAATCCAGTACGTCTCGGCGCCGTAATGCAGGGTGTGCCAGTGCCAATACTCGATCGCCTGCGCGCCGCGTGAGACGAGCGCCCAGGCCACCTGGCGCAGCCTGCCCGTCGTAGGGCGGCAGGTTGTAGGCCGACTGGCCGATGCCGCCCGCGGTCGTCTCCGTCACCCAGAACCCGGTCTGCTTCGACGACCATGCGAGGTCCGCGAGTTCGTACAGACCCCAGGTGCCGTTGGCGATCCAGTCGGGCGTGAGGCTCCGCGTCCGACGGATGCGCGAGCCCGTCCTGGACCGTGTAGTAGACGTTGCAGCTCGCCACGTCGAGCGCGCGGCTGAGCGACGCGTCCTCGACTCCCGCCTGCTCGTAGGCGATGCAGGTGGTGACAAACGGCTTACGGCCGGCCGATGCCGGAGTCGCCTCCGCGACGATCTCGCGCACCAGGTCGGCTTGCCATGCGATGTAGTCGTCCACCAGGGACGCCTGGAAGCGGCGCCACGCCAGGTGGTACTGGGGCTGGAAGTTGCTGTCGGGCCGCCACAGTTCGTCCCACGACGTGAGGCGGTGCGACCAGTACACGAGGCCCCACTCCTCGTTCAGGGTCTGCACGTCGCCGTAGCGGGCCTGCAACCACACCTTGAACGCGGCGAAGATGCCCTCGTTGAACAGGTGACGCAGCCCGGGCTCGTTGTCGACCTGGTAGCCGACGATGCTCGGGTGGCCGGCGTAGCGCCCCACCACCTCGCGGATCACGCGCCCGGCATGCGTGCGGAACGCGGGGTGCGTGAAATCCATCTCCTGGCGGGCGCCCCAGCCGATGGGCTGGCCCGTCGCGCTGTCGCCGTTGATCTCGGGGTACTTCTTCGCGAGCCACATGGGTAGCGCGTAGGTGGGCGTGCCAAGGATGACGTCGATGCCGTTGGCGTGCGCGGCGTCGAGGACGGGCTCGAGCCAGTCGAGGTCGAACTCACCATCGCGCGGCTCCCAGGTGGACCACACGGACTCGCCCACGCGGATGAGGGTGAGACCGGCGTCGCGCATCTGGCGCATGTCCGTCGCGAGCCGCTCGGGGCTCGGCTGCTCACCGATCGCGGGGTACTCGTAGTAGTAGGCGGCACCGAGGTGTAGGCGGGACGTCGTTGTCTGAAGCCTGCGGCTGCGTCATGACAAGAATTCTGCCAGGCGGTCGGTAAGCGCGGTAGTGCTGTGCCGAGCACTCCCTACTTCAGAGCGAACCGCGGCGTCTTGGGCCACACCGTGTAGGCTCAGCGCCCACAGGATGTCGGCCGCCGCGACGATCCCGATGACCATACGGAAATCGGCGAGCGCCGCCGTCTGCTCGGCGTTGCCCACCACCCAGATCAGCACTTGGACTATGCCGAGCGCGATGAGCATCGCCACTACGGTCCGCGCCGCATCGGCCCAGCACTTGCGCATGTACGCCGCGCCGTAGAGTTTCTTCGGCGCTGGTCCACCGCGGAACCACTGCGTGTACTTCACGTCGACCCACGCGACCATGCGGTGCCCGTAAGCCACGGAGATTCCAAGGTAGATCGCAGCGAGCCCGTGATGCCACGATGCCGTGCCGCCGCCCAGCAGGTCGACGCACACCAAGGTGAGCAGGATCACGTCGACGACGGGCGCCGCGATGAGGAACGCAGCGCCGAGCCGAGGCCTCTTGAGCGCGTATCGCGTGACGAGTCCGGCGATGATCGCCACCCAAAAGGCGATCTCGCAGGCGATGATGGCCGCAAGAATCAAGGAGTCCCCCTCGTGAAGTTCTCGACGACCCTAACGGTTACTCCAGATCCCCCAGTTCAACACCAAGGTCAATCTCGCCCGGCGCACTCATCCCGCTCGGCAGCGTTGGCCGCTCGGCGCGGCCCTGAACGTGCACGATCTCCTCGGCGAGCCGCTCGGGCACCGCCGCAAGGAAGTACGCGTCCTCGGCGGTCAGCCCGCCCACTCCCCCACCCACGCGCGCATCGGCGTGTGGACCACGGAGCGCGTGATGGCCAGCCTGTCGCGCGCACGCGTCAGCGCCACGTACAACACGCGACGCTCCTCCTCCATCTCGTCCTCGTCGCCGAGCGAGCGAGGTGACGGATACGTGCCCGCCGACGCCCCGGCCACAAAGGCCCAGTCCCGCTCCAGCCCCTTGGCGGAGTGCACGGTTGAGACGATCACGTGGTCACTCTCCCCTGCTCTGGCGTCAGTTCCGACGCGAACACGGGCGACAGGATGTACTCCTCGATGAACTCCAGGATGGACCGCCGCGTCGCCGCAAGGCGCTCCACGTGGGCCAGGTCGCGGGCGCGGGCTTCCCAGTTCTCGTTGCGGTACTTGTGCGCCAGCGTCGGTTGCAGCATCGCCGCCGCACGCCCCACAGCATCCCCCACGCGCTGCGCGGCCTCCTCGATCGCGTCGAGCCCGTCACGCAGCCAACTCGGCATGCCCTTCAGGGCCGATGCCCGCGCCTCACGCGCCGTGGCCCCGCCATCACGCGCGGTCAGGAACGCATCGAACGCTCTGGCGGCCGTCACGTCACCCACGCGCGGCACCAGGGTGAGAAGCCGCAACCAGGCCACCTCGTCGTCGGGGTTCGCGACCACGCGCAGCGCGGACAGCACGTCGCGCACATGCGCCGACTCCAGCAGCCTTCACGCCGCCGAAGAACACGTAGGGGATCTCGTTCTCGACCAGCCGCGCCTCGATGGCACGGCCCGAGTAGTTCGAGCGCACCAGGATGAGGTGGGTCGACCACGGGCTCGTCGGCGCGGGCGCGGAGCATTTCGGAGACGATCCACCCCGCCTCGTCTTGCGGAGTCTCAAAAGAGTGCAACTCCGGCTTGAGCCCGCGCCCCCGCACGGCGCGTAGCCGCTTCTGGTAGTCGAGCGGCGACTCGGCGAGCAGCCAGTTCGCGAGGTCCAGGATCTCCTGCGTGGACCGGTAGTTGTCCTCGAGCCGCAGCACGCTCGCGCCGGGCACGCGGTCGCCAAAACTGTGAATGGACGCGAAGTCCGCCCCGCGGAAGCCGTAGATCGACTGCGCGTCGTCGCCCACGCAGTAGAACCGCGTGTGAGGCACCAGCGGGTCGATGATCTGCCACTGCAGCGGATTGGTGTCCTGCATCTCGTCGATGAGGACCTCGTCGTAGTGGCTACCCACCCAGGCCGCCACAGCATCGTCCCTCAGACGCGCGGCGAAGACGCGCAGAATGTCGTCATACGTGAGGTACTTGCGTTCCTGCTTGCGCTCCTCGAACGCACGCACGGCGGCACCGACGGCCTTGGCGTCGATCGCATCGTCCGGGAACTTGACGCGGATCGCCTCGGCGAGCGTGCGGCGCGTATTGAGCGCAAACGACAACACGTCAAGGATCTGCGCCGCCTTGAGCCCCTCCACCCGCTTGCCTCGCCCGAGTACGCCGCGCATGACCTGAGTGGTGTCGTCTTGATCCAGCACGCTCCAGCCGTCGTAGCCGAACACGTCGGGGCTGGTCCGCACCTCGCGCATGGCCCACGCGTGGAAGGTCATCGCCGCGACAGACCCGGCCCGCTGCGACAAGTCCGTCTGCACCCGCGAGCGAATCTCTGCGGCCGCGCGGCGCGTGAACGTCAATGCGAGGATGCGCTCGGGCGCCGTCCCGTTGCGGATGAGGTGGCGGATGCGCGCCACGATCGTGGTCGTCTTACCCGTCCCGGCCCCCGCGAGAATCAGGTTGTGGCTCGCCCCCGTCTCGACGGCGGCCGCCTGGGCAGCGTTCAATCCGTCGGTCTCAGCCATGCGCACCACTCTAGGCGCGCGCCCTGACACGCCCGCGCGGCCGGGATCACTAGCATCGGACCTGTCACGTCTCAGCGAGGAGATCCCATGGCAAAGGCGCCATCCGCATCCCACGCCCGCAAGGGCTGGTCCGGCCACGACCGCGTCGTCGTCATCACGGGCGGCGGCGGGGGCATCGGCTCCGCGTTCGCCCACCTTGTCGCGGCGCGCGGCGCCACCGTGGTCCTCGTCGACCTCCGCCCCGAGGCGGCCGATGCCGTCGCCGCCTCCCTCCCCGGCTCGGGTCACAGCGTGCTCACCGGCGACCTCACGTCCCGCGGCAACGTTGAGCACGTCCTCGACTGCGTCGAGGCGGAGCACGGACGCATCGACGTGCTGGTGAATTGCATGGGGATGACGAGCGCGGAACGGTTCGACGAACGCGATCCCGACTCCATCGACCACGAGCCTGCGCGTGAACCTCAATGCCCCGCTCATGCTCACGAACCTCGCCATCCCGCTGTTGAAGGCGGCACCCGACCCGCGCATCATCACCGTGGTGTCGCTCGGCGCGATCTTCCCGCTGGGCGAAACCCCCATCTACACCGCATCGAAGTACGGCCTACGAGGCGCCATGCTGTCCATCGCGCTGGACCTCGCACCCAAGGGCATCCGAGTCTCATCGGTGCTGCCGTCTGCGACTGACACGCGCATGCTGCGCCAGGAGGCCATCGACGGGGGCAACGCGTTCCAGTTCCAGGACCCGCCGCAGGCGCCTGAGACGGTGGCCCGATGCATGGCCGGGCTCCTCGACAAGCCGCGCCTCGAGGCCTACCCCAAGCCGAGCGAATCCTGGCTGGTGCGCGCCGCGCTACTGGCCCCGAACCTGCTACCGCGCGTCATGCCGATGTTCCGCGGCAAGGGCGAGCGCGGGCAGGCGAAGTACCTCAGGCAACTGCGCGAGCGGGGCCTCATCGACGAACGCGGCGAGTTGGTCGACTAGGACTCAGCAGGACTTGTAGCGATAGCCCGGATTGCCCTTGGCGACCAGGTCGAGGTCACGCAGAATCGTCAGCGGCGCACGGTCGTCGCGGGCGCACACCTGGGCAAACGTGAGCCCCGCCTCCGCGAGCGCCTGCGGGTACTCGATCTGGAGCACGTGGTCGCCGTAGACGTCCGTGTAGGCGGCGCATTCGTCCCAGGCCGCGCACTCCTCGGTCACCGCGAAGTCGAAGCCCCACTCCTCGTGCGCGGTGCGGGTGATCTCCGCCGCGTTCTTCTGGGCGATGGCCAGGCCGGCGGCGTGGGCCGTCTCCACGTAGGCGCGGGCCAGGGCCGCGGCGCCGTCGGCGTCGATCGCGTCGAACCGCGTCCAGGTGTCGAGGTTGTCGATCTCGACGGCGTCGAAGCCTGAGGCGGCACATCCCTCGATGACGGGTGCCATGAAGGCGAGGATGCGCTCGCGCTGGCGCGCGGTCGAGGGGTCGAGGATGTACTCGTCGGGCCAGTCCGGGTCGACGACGAGCGCGCCGCTCGCGTCCCGCAGCAGGAGCCCTGGCGACGCCTTCCAGATGTTCGCTTCGCCCGGCTGGGTTTGGAAGCCGTTGACGTAACAGACGTTGTAGGCACCCGGCAGCACGGCGGCCGTGGCGTCGCGCACCACCACGGCGGGAGTTGCCCCCGAGGGCAGCCGGTCGTAGGTGCCGCCCAGCCTGGTAGTCGAAGGTGCCGGTGGTGGGAGGCAGCGTGACCACGGGCGCCACGGAGTCCTGGCCAGAGCCCTGCCCCGTTCCGTGCGCCGAACCGTCGCCTGCGGAGGGTCCAGCGTCGGAGCCACCAGTTGCGTGCCCGCCGCTCGAGGACGAGGCGCCGGAAGAGCCGGAAGACGTGGACGCGCCATCGCGAGAGGACGACTCGGGTGACGGTGAGACAGCCGCCTCACCTGACGCCGAGACGCTGGCGGACGGTGACGGCGTGGTGCTCGGCAGCGCACTCGAAGTCGCGCTCGCGGTCGCCTCGGGAGTCAAGGTCTCGGAAGCCACAGCACTCGGCGACGGAGACGGGGAGGCGTCCCCCGTGCATCCGGCAAGCACCACCGCCGCCACCACGGCAACGGCGCACGTGCGCGCCCACTTTGTCAGCATCGGCCGTCCTTTCCAGGCATGTGGCGAAAGCCATCCCACCACACCATCGGCCGCCCATCCCTCCCGCGTAGGAACATCAGCACTCATTTTTGGCGCACCCTGCGCGCTGGAGGAATGCCAGCACGCATGGAATAGCGAGACCCCACCAATAGTTGACACTTCACGTACCCCTTCAGAAAGGCTTCACCATGCACGCCCTCGTCCAGCAGGAGTTCGGAGACCCCACCACGGTCCTCGCCGTCGAGCAGGCTCGATACCCCCGAGCCCGGCCCCGGCCAGGCGCGCGTGCGCCTGCTCCTGTCCCCCATCCACAACCACGACCTGTGGACCGTGACCGGCAACTACGGTTTCAAGCCGGAGATGCCCGCGCAGGCAGGCACCGAGGCTGTGGGCGTCGTGGACGCGCTCGGCGAGGGCGTGACGCACCTTCAGGTGGGCCAGCGCGTCGCCAGCGCCGGCACGTTCGGCGTGTGGTCGGAGGAGTTCGTCGCGGACGCCGCCGCCCTGATCCCGGTCGCCGACGAGATCCCCGACGAGGTCGCCGCACAGTTGGTGTCCATGCCCTTCTCGGCGATCAGCCTGCTCGACTCGCTCGACCTGAGCGAGGGCGACTGGATCATTCAGAATGCCGCCAATGGCGCCGTCGGCCGCCTGGTCGCGCAACTCGCGAAGGGCCGCGGCATCAACGTCGTCAGCCTGGTACGGCGCGCGGAGGGCGTACAGGAGCCTGCCGACCAGGGCATCGGCCGCGTGGTCGCCACCGACGCCGAGGGCTGGAAGGAAGCCGTGGCCGAGATCACCGGCGGCGCCCCCATCCGCGTGGGCGTGGAGCAGGTGGGCGGTCAGGCCGCCGGCGACATGCTCGACCTGCTCGGCGAGAACAGCACCCTCGTGATCTTCGGCGCGATGGCGTCGCCCGGCTCAACCTCCGCTCCGGGCAGATCATCTTCAAGCAGGCGACCGTGCGCGGGTTCTGGGGCTCGCGCGTCTCCGCCACCATGGCACCCGAGGACCGCGCCCGACTCATGGGCGAACTGTTCGCCCGCCTCGCCGATGGCACCATCACCCTGCCCGTCGAGGCGACCTTCTCGCTGTCCCAGATCGCCGATGCCGTGGCCGCGCACTTCACGCCCGGTCGCGCCGGCAAGGTGCTGTTGAAGCCGTAACGGCTCTCGCACCGCCAAGGCCCGCGTACGGCCGCCCCGAGATGGTGGGGGCGGGCGCACGCGGGCCTTCGTGTGTCAGACGCGAGCCGCGTCGACAGGTGGGGCCGACGACGCATCCGCCGCCGGCGTGGCCGTCTCGGCGGTCAGCGAGAACGCCGCGGAGGCGACGATGCTCGCCACGAGCATCGTGATCGCGAGCGGCACCGCGTTGGACTCACCCCCGAGACCCACCAGCGGCGCCACCAGGCCCGCGAGCGCAAATTGCAGGAAGCCGAGGAAAGCGGAGGCTGCACCGCCGGCATCGGGCACCGCATCCATCGCCATGGCCGTTACCGTGCCGAACACGAAGCCGAGCGAGCCCACGGCGACAACGATGGGGGCGATGAGCCACAGCGCCGACACATGCGCGACCACCATCGCGGCCAACACAAGAATGGCCGCGAGGTTCAGCGTGAGTCCAAGCCGAGCAAGGCGACGCACCCCGAAGCGGCCCGTGAGACTCATCGCTACACCACTGACCATCATCAGTACCAGCGCGTTGACGCCGAAGAGGATGCCGTAGGCGACGGTGCCGAGACCCATCAGGCCCTGGTAGAGAAAGGGCGAGGCGGAGATGTACGCCATCATCGTCGCGAAGGCGAACGTGAACGCGACGGCCGCCCCCATGTATTGGCGCGTGGCGAGCTCACGCAGGCCGGCACGCACGGAAGACTGCCCTGCGGCGACGCGTACGGAACGGGGATGCGTCTCTGGCACCACCACCAGGACCGCGATGAGCGACACGATTCCGAGGCCGGCGACGATCCACAGGAGGCCGCGCCACCCCAGCGGCTCGACCAGCAGGCTGCCCGCGACGGGCGCGACCACGGGCGCAGCGCCACCGACAATCATGAGAGCACTGAACGCCCTGGCGCCTTGCGGCCCGCGGGCGAGGTCCGCGATGACCGTGCGGCCAATCACCATGCCCGCCGCACCGCTCAGTCCTTGGATGAGGCGGGCGACGACGAGGAGAGCGATCGACGGCGCTGCGGCGGCAGCGGCAGACGAGAGCACAAAGAGCGTTGCCCCTGCGATCAGCGGGCCCCTTCTGCCGAGCCGGTCGGATACCGGACCAAAGATCAGTTGCCCCACGCCCGCGCCCACGAGAAAGGCCGTGAGCGACAACTGCACCGCCGCCGTCGAAGCCTCCAGGCTCCTGCGTCATCACGGGAAATGCCGGGAGGTAGAGATCGGTAGCGAAGGGCGCCGCGGCGGCGAGGAGGCCCGCGGCCACGATCAGCGCGGTGGTGATGCCGGGGCTTGGCTTCGCCGAAGGGTTGGTGGGGACAGTCATGCCACTCCTTTAGTTATGAATTCATAACTATAGTACGATAACTGTCACCCCGCGAAAGGACCGCATCGATGCCCCAGCGCGCCGACCACTTGGCCGACATCGCGACCGCCGCCATCTCGGTAGCACGCAAGATCCAGGGCGAGCCCTTCGACGATCCCGAGATCATCCCGCTCGTACACCTCGACCGCATCGTCCTGCGCCACATCCACCGCTACCCGGGCATCCACCCCTCGGCCCTCGCCGCAGACCTGGGACTCCAGCCGTCCAACGCCTCCACCGCGATCCGGTCGCTCACCGCCAAAGGCATGGTCGACAAGACGAAGGACCCTGCCGACAAGCGCGCCGTCCGCCTCCACACGACCGACCTCGGCGAGAGCGTCACGGCGCGAGTGCGGCGGGCCTGGGCCGACCTCTTGGACCCCCTGATCGCGGCCGACGACGACGCAGTACGCCTCGCGCGACTCCTCGTCGACCTCGACGACGCCCTCAACCGGCACGTGGGCTCCCACGGATCGCTCGATCCGGAGTGCAAGCGCCGCTAGGGTCGAGGCGCATCCTGATCCGCGCGCCGCCTTTCCGCTGTCGCTGACTCGGCGTCGGCATCGGGCTCCGCATCGACTTCGGGCTCCGCATCGGCATCGGCCGCGTCGACGCGCGGAATGGCCTGCGTGAAGTGGCTCGCTCGCTCCTCGGCCTCGGCGGATCCAGAGAAGAGACCTCCCTCGCCTGCCTGTTCCGCCTTGCGCTTGCGTCCAGGCGCACCCTGCTCGGTGACGAGGACGCGCTGGGTAGGCGCCGCATCGGGCAGCACCGACTGAATCCACAACACCATGGCCTCGCGGACGTAGCACCGAAGATCGAACAACGTGGGGGCATCGGCCGCCGTGACGAGGATGCGCACGCGCACGTAGCCACCCGTCGCCTCAGTGACCTGGAGGACGTTCGCCCGGCCGTCGTAGAGCGGGGTGTCCTCGAGGATGGCGGCGAGGTGCTCGCGCATCTGTTGCGGCGAGACGCGCCAGTCGAGGTCCAACTCCACCGAGCCCAACAGTTCCGAGCCGTGACGGGTCCAGTTTTGGTACGGCGTCGTGGTGAAGTACGTGCACGGGAGGACCAGCCGACGGTCATCCCACAGGTCGAGGACCACGTAGGCGAGCGTGATCTCGCCGACCTTGCCCCACTCCCCTCGGCAACGATGACGTCGTCAACGCGCAGCGCATCCGAGAACACCAACTGGATGCCGGCGAACATGTTGGCGAGCACCGACTGGGCCGCGAGGCCCGCGACGATCGACGCGATACCGGCCGATGCCAGGACAGACGCGCCGATCGCACGCACCGAATCGAAGGTGAGCAAGGCGGCACCAATGGCCACGACAACGATCAGCGCGATCGCAAGGCGGCGCATGATCTGGGTCTGCGTCTGGAGTTTGCGGGCGAGGCGGTTGTCGCGCATGTCGATGGGGTTGCGGGCCAGCGCCAGATCCGCCGTGAACTGCACCAGGCCGATGAGGAGCCACGCGAGCGCGCCAATCGCCGCGATGGACACGAGGCGCGACAAGGCAGGGAGCCAATCGCTTTCGGCTGCGGCGGTCTGCACTCCGATCCATAGCCCGAGGAGCAGGAACAGCAGCCAGAACGGATTGCGCACGCGCGCCATGATGTCTGCCGCCCAGGCTTTGCGCCGGGCCACGATGCGCACGATGATCTCGACCGCCACCGCGACGATGACCGCCACGATCACAGCGGTGCCGGCGGTGAGGCCGTGGTGCCACCAGTTTTCAAACATGGTTCTCCCTCGCAAGGTCGACGCTGGATAAGGAGGCGAACGCCTGCGCGTGCCGATGCGTTCCCCGGCTGGTTCTGCGGCTGTGGCACGTGGGGAGGGCTTGTGGCGGGCCGCGCGGGTGGCGCGTGCATCGTGGGCGAGCGCGACTATCCACAGAAGCGGCATTCGCCAGGCGAGTCCGGTGGCGCGTCGGTAGGGTCGCAAGGCATGGGGGCCAGCAAAGGGGGCAGTATGCGACGAATCGGGACGATCGCTGGCGGCATGTGTGTCGCGGTCTTGCTGCTCGGCGGATGCACGGGCGATGCAGATCCGATTGTCACGTCGACGCCGTCACCGTCCTCGTCGGTCGCGGCGGTTGATCCGTCGGTGAGCCCTTCGCCTTCGGCGACTCCCTCGCCCAGCGCCACGGCACTCACCGAGGAAGAAGTGCTCGCCGCGATACCTGAGGATGCGCGTGCAGAGAATCTCCCCGGTGCAGCGGCCTTCATGCGCCACTTCTTGGATCTGTATCAACCGATGTTCTCCGCTGACCATGAGACGGCACTATTCAACGCGCTTAGTGGCGAGAGTTGTGAGTTCTGCGCGGACGCACTGGAGACAGCCCACAACGCTGCAGCACGCGGCGCCTATGCCACGGGCGGCGAGCCTCACGTGGCCCGACAAGGACGATCTGGCGGCTTTCGCGCGCGGAGGCCAGAAGGACGACGGCTTCTGGTACGTCGAGCAACGGTTCGAGGCGGAAGATACGACTACGTACACATCGTCCGATGTGCTCGCGGGAACCGTCGAAGGCGGTACGGGCGCCGTAACAGCAAAACTCCAGTGGCTCGAAACGGGGTGGACGGTGCTCGGCGTGAATTTTAGGTACGACGATGATTGACGTCGTCATGGCAATTGTTCTGGCGCTCGTGGTCGCCACCGACACCGATGAGGATTACTTGGGCGGCACCCGAGGCCAAACCGGCGATTCCTCGGTCACCGTAGATGGTGCGATATCTAGCACATCCGGCGACACTTCGATGGCAACGGCGAGCGGAACGGAGGATAGGTTCATACGCCACGACCTCTGCCTCGATTGGATCGAAATTCACGGTTCGATCCGCATCACAAACCTTTCGTTCGTGGGATCCATACCCGACTGCATCCAAGGATTAGGCTTCCACTGAGGTCGAGTTCTGCCCCGCCGGCATGTCAACGGTGTTGCCGCTATGGAGGAGTGAGTCCTTGGGTGACGGTTCGTACGGCGCGTGGCAGTTGATAGAGCACTACACCTGTGCCACGGATCCTCTGTACGAGGCCGCGATCAATGCGTGGCGCTCGATGGAGATCACTCCCACCAACTACGAGACCCAGCCCGACACCGGCTACGCGATCACCACGCTCGGCATCATCCCCATCGCCGATGACAGCCCCCGCACCCGCACGGTCACCCTCCTGGGCACCAGCGTCCACCTCCGCGCCACCCCGACCGACTTCACCTGGAGCGCCGACGGCGACACCTGGACCACCACCGATCCAGGCACCACCCACGCCAACGGCGGCACCCCTCTCACCTTCGACGCAGGCGAACGCCGCATCCACCTGGGCCTCACCACCACCTGGACCGGACAGTTCTCCCTCAACAACGGCAACACCTGGATCGACGCCCCCGGCACCGCCACCACCACCTCACCGTCCACCAGCATCCACCTCTATAGCCCCCGCGCACGCCTCGTCGACTGCGACCTCAACGGCACCTGCACTTCGAGCCAGCAAGCCACTAACGCCACGACCCCCAACTTCCTCGACCCGGACGCCGACGGCACCGACAACTACACCGTCCCCGACAACGAGATCGACGCCTACTTGGCCCAGCGACAATGAAGCCATGACAGACATCTGGCGCGCCGCCGTCGCCGCGACCATCACACCCGACCCAGCCGTCGCATCGGCCAGTCCCAGTGGCTGGGTCGCCGTGCCCGAAACGAGCGACGACACCCTGCGCGAGGCCACAGGCCGCGGCTGGGCCGACTGGGTGGCGATCATCGACGCGGGGCCCGCGCGCGGCCAGTCACACACCGAGATCGCCGACTGGGTCAAGGCCGAGACCGACATCGTCGCCTGGTGGTGGGCGCAGAACGTCACCGTCGGATACGAACGCATCACCGGGCTGCGCCTGCCCGGCCAGATGAAGGACGGCACCTTCACTGTCTCGCGGTCCCGCACACTTCAAGCGGCCGATGCGTCCCTCACTTACGAAGACCCGGCCCGCCTCAAGGCGTCCCTCCCCCAGGCCCACGTCACCCGCACATCCAAGCCGGGAGTCAAAACTCCTCGGTTCACGCTCACCGAGGCCGCGAGCGCGACCCGCCTGGGCCAGGTCACCTTCACCGTCGATGCCACGAAGACCGGCCAGCGCCTCACGGTGACCCACGAGAAGTTGCCCTCGCTCCACGCATGCGAACCGTGGAAGGCGTTCTGGAGCCTTCTGGCTCGACGCCCGCTGAGCGTCCACTAGGAAGCAGCGAGGTGCGAACACGCACCGTGAGCGTCCACGAGGGCGCGTGTGCCACGCTGGGCGCATGAGGATTCTGATCATCGGCACCGGACACGTCGGAAGCGCCGCGCGCGCCGCACTCGAAGCAAGCCACGACGTGATCGTCGCGAGCCGGTCAACCACACCCGCGGTCGACATCACCGACCAGGCGTCGATCCAGGCCCTGTTCGAGACCGTCGGCACGGTAGACGCGGTCGTCACCACCGTCGGCAAGGTCCCCTTCAAGCCACTGGCAGACCTCACGCGTGACGACCTTGAAGCGGGGCTCGCGGGCAAGGTGCTCTCCCAGATCGACGTGGTGCGCATCGGCCTGCCGTACGTCACCGATGGCGGCTCCTTCACCGTCACCAGCGGCGTCCTCGCCCGCGAACCCATCCGCACCAGCGCCGCCGCCTCGATGGCCAACGGGGCGCTCGAGACTTACGTGATGGCCGCCGCCCCCGAGATGCCCCGCGGCATCCGGCTTAACGCGGTCAGCCCGTCGGTACTGGCCTCGTCGCCCCAGCATCACGCCGCGTTCGCGGGCTTCCCCCGGTGAGCGACGCAGCCGTCGGCCACGCCTACCGCCGCGCAGTAGAAGGCATTCAGACGGGCCGCACGCACCTCGTCGACTGAGTCGTACTCTGACCGAGTGAGCACGGCAGCGCCCAGCACCCCCGAGCAGCGCACCGTCCTGTGGATCGCGATCCTCGCGAGCCTTGTGAGCCTTCCTCGACGGGACGGTGGTGAACGTCGCGCTGCCCGCCATCGTGGGGGAACTCGGCGGAGGTATCACCACCCAGCAGTGGACCGTCGACGCGTACCTGATCACTCTCGGGGCGCTGATGCTGGTCGCCGGGTCGGTCTCCGACACCTACGGCCGCCTCCGCGTCATCCGGTGGGGCCTCATCGGCTTCGGCGTCACGTCCGTGGCGATCGCCGCCGCGCCCACAGCCGGAGTGTTGATCGTGGCGCGCCTGCTCCAGGGAGTCGCGGGCGCGCTACTCGTTCCCGGCTCCCTTGCCCTCATCACCGCCAACTTCCGCGACAAGGCTCAGGGCAAGGCGATCGGCACCTGGACGGCCGCGACGAGCGGCGCGATGGTGGCTGGACCCGTTATCGGCGGCATCTTCATCGACCTGTGGTCGTGGCGCTTGGTGTTCCTCATCAATGTCCTCCCCATTGCGATCACGCTGGTGCTGCTCGGTCGCCTCGCGCAACGCGACGTCCGCCTGCCCGACGCTCACATCGACGTCGTCTCCGCCGCACTGTGCGCAGCGGGGCTCGGCGGCGCGGTCTACGCCCTCATCGAGCAACCCCACCTTGGCTGGTCGCATCCGCAGGTGTGGCTGCCGGGCCTGGCCGGCACCGCGGCTTTGGTCGCCTTTGTGTGGCGCCAAGTCGTGGTCGAGCGGCCGATGCTTCCGCTGAGCCTTGTTCCGCGCCCGCAACTTCGCGTGGGGCAACCTCTCCACGTTCCTGGTGTACGGCGCGCTGTCGCTCAACGGCTTCGTCATCACCGTCTACCTGCAGGAGACTGCCGGCCTCAGCGCCACCGCCGCGGGTCTCGCGAGCCTCCCCATCACCCTCATCATGATCGCGCTGAGGCTCCGCGGTGGGCACCCTCGCTGGCCGCCTCGGCCCACGCCTGTTCATGACGGCGGGCCCGCTGGCGATGGCGGGAGGGTCGGCCATGATGTTGGCCGTCAGCGAGGACTTCTCCTACTGGACTCGCCTGCTACCGGGCATTGTGGTGTTCGGGCTGGGCCTCACCGTCACCGTGTCGCCGCTGACGAGTGCCATCCTCGGCGCCATCGAACCCGAGCGTTCGGGCATCGCCAGCGCCACCAACAACGCCATCAGTCGGGTGGCGGGGCTGGTCGCGATCGCCCTGGTGGGCAGCATCGTGGGCGGGGCGCTCGACCTCGACGGCTTCCACCGCGCGATGTGGGCTACCGCCATCCTCATGGCCGCCGGCGGAATCGTCGCCTGGCTCGGCATCCGCAACCCGGCGCCGCACCCTGCTCAATAACGCGTACGGCAACCACCGCATCGGGCATACGCTGTGAGCCTATGACCAACGGACCGGTGTACGTGTACACGCCCAAGTCACTACTCGTGGCCTACCTGCTGTGGTTCTTCCTCGGCGTCTTGGGTATCCACCACTTCTACCTGGGCAAGATTGGCCGCGGCCTGCTGTACCTGTTCACGGCCGGCGTGTTCGGCATCGGCCTCCTGGTCGACCTGTTCACCTTGCCCTCCCAGACCCGCACCGTGAACGCACAGCGTGCCGTCGGCATCCGCTGAAAGTGAGAGACTGACAGCCATGTGCTCCCCCATCGCGTGCTCCTCCTGCGGCAAGACCACCTGGACCGGCTGCGGCCTCCACGTCGACGAGGCCCTCGCGGGCGTCTCCACCGAGAACCGCTGCACCTGCGAGCGCTGACCTGATGGTCGCCGTGCGCGTCGGCGAGTGCGACACCGAACGGACGGCGTTCGTCCTGGTGACGGCCGATGCCGGCAAGGGTTGGGACCCTCACCGCGCTCTCACACCCTGAACGTCCACTGGCAGGCACGCGCGTGCAGGATCGCGCCCTGAACGCCCACTGGGAGACGCCGCTTCGCGAGCGCGCCCCAGTGGACCATGAGGGCGCCTTCTCGCACCTGAGCGCGCCCCAGTGGGCACGCGGGGTGTTTGGCGCGCACGCTGGTGGCCCCAGGCGAAGCATCCGCGGGCCCGGCCAGCAGCGCCATCATCTCGGTCCAGTTGGCGGCCTCGAGGATGGGCGTGTCGGCATCGGACTACCGACGCAGGCGGACCGGTGCAGGGTCGGGGCGCGCTTAGAGCGGCTCGACTCCCCAAGCGGCCTTCTCCTCGGCCGTGTACATCGCGGTCCAGGCCTCGAACTCGCCGCCGTGCTCGTCGGCCACCTCGTGGCCAAGATCGATCGCGGTCCTCAGCAGGTCGGGCACGAGCGCGCCACGGGACGTCACGACGATGGTCCACTCGGGGACGTCGTGACTGGGCGCGCTGAGGCTCGCTCCACGCGCGCCGCGCCTTGAGCGTCTCGACCGCGGCCTCCGCCGACGCTTGGCGCGTGAAGGTCAGGGACACCTCCAGGCTCGCGCGACGCAGCGACATCGGCCCCTCGCGCGAGGAATGTCTCGAGCCTGCTCCTGATCGTCGGAGAACAGTTGGTACGGCTCGACCCTCTTCGGGCGGCGTGAGAACAGGCCCATGGGGCTCACGCTAGTCGCTCGCCGGGGCCGCCCCGACCGCGCCGTCGATCCCGTCCCGCACCCAGTCGCCTCCCTCGCGCACCACGGTGGCAGCGAGCGGCAGTTGGTGGGAGGCGCTTTCGAGGATGTGCATCAGGTAGCCGCCCGTGTTGACGAATGCAGCGATATCGCCGCGCGCCACGCCGTCGGGGAAACGCAAGCGCCTGCGCAGGATGAGCCTCGTCCTCCACGCAATACGCGCCCACGAGGAACCCGTCGAAGGCGGGGCTCGCCTCCCCGCCCCGGACGGCCGCACCCAGCGCGGGTCGACCATGAAATCGGCCGACGTCGACCTCACCTGCGTGCGGTTCATGTGCAGCCCCACGAGCGCAATCCCGTCGCTCGTCGCTTTGCGGAACGCCACCCCCGCGAGCGTCATCCCGCAGCCGTCGAGCACCGACCTGCCCGGCTCGCACCGTGGCTCCAGCCCGCGCGCCGCGATCTCCTCCGCGAGGGTCCTGCGCTCCAGGCCGTGGGCTCGCAACACGTCGAGCATCCACCGTCCGCGGACCTTGCGCTGCCAATACGGATATACCGAGGGTGAGGGTCTGGACGCCGACGGATCCACCAGACCCAGCCGGTCGCCGCGCCACGTGAGCGTCCCGTGCGCGTCCTGCGCGAGCCTCTCCCAGAACGCCCGCCACTGGGCACGATCCTCGAGGTAGGCTCATGGGGATCCCGCCGCCGATGTCGATGAAGCCGACGTCGTGGCCCGCCTCACGCAGGGCATCGGCCCACGGCAGCGCCTCGCGCAGCGTTGCAGCGCGCTCCTCAGCGCTGTAGGCGTTGAGGTGGAAGTGGATCCCCTCGATCGAGACGTCCGTGAGGCTGGCCGATGCCAGGGCCGAGTCCCACTGCCGGCTCACCATCCCGAAGCGGGTTGGGGGGATCGCCGGGTCGCTCGAGGCAAGGCGCAGCGCCACGTGTGCTCGAGAGCCCACGGACGCGGCAACCGTCACCACGTCGGCAAGTTCATCCGCGTTGTCGAGGCTCACGGTCGCCCCGGCGCGGACGGCGGCCTCGAGGAGCGCCCGGGACTTCACGGCGGCAGTGACGATGACCCGCTCTCCCGGCATCCCCGCGTCGAGGCTTTGGGCAAGGCTCGGCGAGCGAGGCGACGTCGACGCCGAGCCCCGCCTCGCGCGCGGCGTGCACCAACCCCAGCGCCTTATTCGCCTTGCGCGCCACGAACACGCCGAGCCGCACGCCCTCCGAGGCGGCCGCGTCGACAAGTTCGGAGGTGTTCCTCGTGAGCGGTCCGAAGTCGAGCACGTTCACCGGAGACCCGTACTCGGCGACCAGCGCGGCGCAGGCGTCGGCGTCCGCGAGAAGGTCCTCCATCCACGGCTCCGTGCGACCGGTGAGAGGCGAGACACCGTGTACCTCAGCCATGGGCGAGTACCTCCTCGCATGCCGGCTCGCTTGTGTCCCCATCCTCTCCCCACGCGCATGCGAGCGCCCGCGCCCACCGACGAGAATCGTCGTGGAGCCCGCGCTGCAGTGAGTCGTGGCCGATCACCGGATCCTCCGTAGGACGCCCGAGCGCCGCAAGGCCGGGCGCCACGCTCCCGTCTCGCCGCAGGCACGCGCCGTCGACGCGGGTGAGCACGCCGCGTTCGCCCGCACGCACGGTCACGTCGCCGGCCTCGATGAGCCCCTGCCACGGCGCACGGTCGGCCGATGCCCCGGTCGCCTGGGCGGCTGCCTCGCCCTCCCACGGGTGGGGCGCCTCGAGCACGCCGGGGCCACGCGTGAAGGCGTCGATGGCCGACTCACCGGCGACGGCATCGGCCGCCGTCACCACGCGCAGCAGACCGGCGTCGCGCAGCGCGACCAGGCGCCGATGCGTGACGAGCGGCGGCCCGAAGGCCCATCGCTCCAGCATCGCGGCGCGCCGGCGCCAGCGAGGCCAGGTGTCGGCGTCGCGAGGACCGCGCTCGAGCGAGCGCACCACGTCCGCGTACCCTGCCGACCAGGCGCGACCCCACCACCAGGCGGGATCGGCGTCGACGTCGCCCTCGGCGCGGCCGATGTCGCGCATCCACCGCGCGGACGGGTCACCGTCGAGCGTCGGCGAGTCGAGCCGTTCCCACAACGCCTCGTGGGTCACACGCACCCCGGCCTCGAGCGCCGCGGCCACGGCGGCATCGGCCAGGGCCTGCCACCACGCGTCATCGGGGACGGCGTCGGGAAGCCAGCGCGCGGTGCGCGCGCGCACGGCGGCGATGACGGACGTGGGCGTGGAGACGGGCTTGGGAAGCATTGGCTCGCCAGTGCGACTCACGAGCGTGATGAGCGACGGCTCGCGCCCGCTCGGCGCATAGGTGCCGTCCTCGCCCCAGGTGCCGCCGCGCGCAGCGGTGAGGTCCATGACGACGTCGAAGGCGGTGAGCGCGGCGCCGTGCACCGTCACGGGCTCGCCGGGCGCCGGACCGCTCGATGCATCGGCGATCGCTGCGTGGTCGAGGCCGGCGCCGCCCGCGTGACCCGTCGCGAGCAGCACGCGCGAGGCACGAAGGGTGACCGGTGCCTCGCCCCGCACCGCGCACACCCACGCCTCACTGTCACGCGTCACGTGGGTGACGGAGCCGACTACGTGGCGCACCTCGACCCACGGCGAGTCCGACAGGCGCTCGAAAGCCCACGACAGGTAGCGCCCGGCACGGGCGCGCGCCGGGAAGGTCTCGACCTGGCCGTCGTCCTCCTGCCATTGCGTGAAGGTCCACGGCACCGACGGGCTCGAGGCGTCGACGATGTGCGAGGAAACGTTCATGAGCAGGTGCTCACCCTGGGCCGGGTCCCACACCGCGCCGGCGCCCGGCGCTGCGGGATCCACGACCAACACGCGCATCGGCCTCGCCGGCCCGCCCCTGTCGCGGCCACGGTCTGAGAGCGCCTCCTCGAGGTCGGCGAGCGCGTAGAGGGCACGCGGCCCGGCGCCCACGACGATGAGGTCAGCGTCGTCCCGCTTCGTGGCGGGTGCGACCCTCGCGACGTTCACGCGCGGCCGCCTGCCAACGGGTTGGCGTCGTCGAGGGCTCAGCGCCTCGGCGCCGCCGTCCAACTCACGCTCCACCCACGCGTCGTCGTACACCGTGGGCAGGTAGGCACCGCCGCCGTCGTGCACCAGCATGGCGACGGTCTCCCCGGTCGCATCGACGCGAGGTCGACGCCGATGGCCGCGACGATCGCCCCCGTCGATGCCCCCGTGAGCATGCCCTCACGGCGCGCCAGAAGCCGGCAGCCGCGGACCATGTCTGCCTCTGCCACGCGCACCACGGCATCGGGGCGCGCCTCCTCGGACAGTTCGGTCTCGAACCCGGCGCCGAGGCCCGGCAGCCTTGCGCTCGCCCACCTCGCCGCCGAAGAGCGCGGAGCCGGCGGAGTCGACCCCCACCAGCCGCGTGCGCCAGCCGTGCTTCTTGATCGCGCGCTGGCATCCGAGCAGGGTGCCGGTGGTACTCATCGCCACGTAGAGGCGGTCGGGCGGCGCACCCAGGGACGCGAAGGCTCGGGCATCGTGGTGCTCGCGTGGGCGTCGGGGTTGGCGCCGTTGCCGTACTGGTGGGTCGTCACCGCGCCCGGGAGAGACGCGAGCAGGCTCGGCGACACGTTCCACGCGGGCGCGCAGCCGATTGCCGTCCGCGGGGGTGGGCACGCGGTCCACGCGTGCCCCGAACGCGGCCATCGTCTGCACGGCGGCCGCGTTGGCGCGCTCATCCACGACCGCGACGAAGGTGTACCCGCGCAGCGCGCACTGACGGGCCAGTGCCATGCCGAGATTTCCCGAGGTCGACTCCACCACGGCGCCGCCGGGCAGCAAGGCCCCCGTGCGCTCAAGGTCGTCGAGCAGGAATTTTGCGGTGCGCTCCTTGGTGCTGCCGGACACCTGCAGGCTGGTCGAGTTTGGCGTACAGGCCCACGTCACTGTCGGGGAACAGCCGTGTGAGCCGGGTCATCGGCGTCGGCAGATAGCCCTCATGCACGCTCAGGCCCGGCATGGTGTGGATCCGAGCGTCGTGGTTCGTCGTCGTCACTGCGCACCTCCCTTGGTCGCCGCCGGCGAGCCTCGCGCCCGCCGCGGTCTGGGGCGCGGTGGCGCCCTCGACGTCGAGACAAACCCCGCGGCGCGCCTTCTCATTCCGGCGATTTCACAGCGGCCGATGCGGCGGCTGGCTTGATAGCGTCGACTCACCCGGCACGAGGAGGCATCGGTGAGCAAGACCCTGATCGACACGGAACCGCACCGCTTCGGCGTGCATTCCGAGGTGGGACACCTGCGCTCGGTGCTCGTCTGCTCCCCCGGTCTCGCCCACAACAGGCTCACCCCGTCCAACGCCGAGGCTTTGCTTTTCGACGACGTGATGTGGGTGGACAACGCCAGGCGCGACCATGCGGAGTTCGTGGCCCTCATGGAGGCGCGAGGCATCGAGGTCCTCGAGGCTCACCGCGCTGCTGACCGACACGCTCGAGATCCCCGAGGCGCGCGCATGGCTCCTCGACCGCAAGATCACGCCCGACGAGGTGGGGCTCGGGCTGGTGGACGACGTCCGCGCCTACCTGGAGTCACTCTCGCCCGCCCTCTTGGCCCGCGATGTGTTGGGAGGCCTCGCCGTCGCGGACCTGCCGCGGGACTTCGCTCCGCCCACGGTGGACCTCATTCGTGAGGAGTCGGGCATGCGCGACTACCTCATGCCTCCCCTGCCCAACACCCTCTACACCCGCGACACGACAAGTTGGATCTACGGCGGCGTCACGCTGAACCCGCTGTACTGGCCCGCACGCCACGCGGAGACCCTCGTCATGAAATGCGTCTACGCGTTCCACCCTCGCTTTGCCGGCGAGGTCACCACCTGGTGGGGCGACCCCGAATTGGATCACGGCCTCGCCACGCTCGAGGGCGGCGACGTGATGCCGCTGGGCAATGGTGTGGTGCTCGTGGGGATGTCTGAGCGCTCGAGCCGTCAGGCCATCTCGCAACTCGCGGCGGAGCTCTTCGCGGCGGGCGCGGCGCACCGCGTCATCGTGGCGAGGCTGCCCAAGGCTCCGCTCGGCGATGCATCTCGACACGGTCTTCACGCTCGCGGACCGGGACACGGCGACCATCTTCCCCGCGATCGTCGACGACATCGAGACGTTCTCCATCTACGAGGCACCGCAGCCCCTGGGGCTCGATGTTCGCCGCGAGACGCGACCCTTTACAGAGGTGGTCGCCCGGGCCATGGGTCTCGAAGCCCTGCGCCTCATCGAGACCGGCGGCGACAGGTACGCGGCAGAGCGCCAGCAGTGGGACGACGCCAACAATGTGCTCGCCCTCGAGCCTGGCGTCGTCGTGGCGTACGACCGCAACACCACCACCAACGCCGCGCTACGCACCGCCGGCATCGAGGTCCTCGAGATCGTGGGCGCTGAACTGGGCCGCGGCCGCGGTGGCGCGCATTGCATGACCCAGCCGCTCAGGCGCGACGCGTAGCGCGAGCCGTTGCCGGCATCGGCCTGTCCCCCGCGCCGGCCGCTAGCGTTGCCCTCATGCTCCGGCTCCAGAACGTGACGTACCTCGTACGCGACCAAGACGAGGCACTGCGGTTCTTCGTCGACGCCCTCGGGTTCGAGGTGCGTCAAGACCAGACCTTTGACGGCGGCTGGCGGCGCGTCGTGGTGGGCCCCGCGGAAGGCGGCACGGGCTTGGTCCTCGCCGTCGGCGCGGCCGATGCTCCGGTGGGGGCGCAGGCGGGCGCGGATGTCGCGTTCTTCCTGGAGACCGATGACTTTGCCCAGGCGCACTCCCGGATGCTCGCCCATGGCGTGCGCTTCCGCGAGGAGCCGCGCCACGAGCCGTACGGCATCGTCGCGATCTTCGAGGACCTGTACGGCGCGCCGTGGGACCTCATCGAGCCGCCACGCGCGTGAGGGCTGGCAGGCGAATCGGCCTCCGAGACTCAGCGGGTCCGCGGCGCCTGGGGCCCGGTGCGGGGATCCCACGCATCGGTGATGGCGAGCATCCGTGACACGTCTGCGTGAAACTTGCCCGAGACCAACTGGTCCAGCGTGACCTCGTCGAACACCAGGCGAACCGAGGCACGCGCCGCAACCCACACCTCCTGAAGGTGCTGGAACGCGTCCGGGTACGTCACCTCGTCGGGGCGAAGACCGTGCACGTCCGCGAGAGGCCCATCGATGGCCCGCAGCACTTCGCCGAGCGTGATCTCCGAGGGTGGCCTGCGCAGCGCGTACCCGCCGTCGGCTCCGCGGGTTGACGAGACGATCGCGGCTCGCTTGAGGTCCGCGAGAACGGCTTCGAGGAACTTGCGCGGGAGGTCGTGTGCATCCGCGAGGGATTGGGCCGAGGCCCGCTCGGGGTAGCACGCGGCCAGAGCCGTGACGGCCCTGGCCGCGTAGTCACCCTTGGCAGAGACATGCATGGTGGTCATGCTAGTGCGCGCCGGTCGCTGCCCCCTCGAGCCGGGCCGATGCGTCGCCAGCCGCCGCGGCCGCGGTGCGGACCGCATCGGCCGGGAGGCGCAGCCAGACGGGGTCTGACACGTCCACCCCGGCTCGAGGAACCGCGAGCGTGGCAACGTGACCGTCGCCGGTTCACGCCCCTCGCTGGTCTGCACGGTGAGCCGCACCTCGAAGCCCACCCGCTGGACGGCCCGCACGGTGCCGGGGATGGCACCTGCCACGGGCAGCGTCAGCACGCCGATGTCGTGGGGCCTCACCACGAGTCCCGCGAGTGTGGTCGTCGGCCCGAGGAACCTCATGACGAAGTCGTTGGCGGGGGCGTCGTAGAGCCTCGTCGGGGGTGCCGATCTGTTCCACGCGCCCCTCGTTGATGACCACAATCTGATCCGCCACCTCCAGCGCCTCCTCCTGGTCGTGGGTGACGAACACGGTGGTGACATGGACCTCGTCGTGCAGGCGGCGCAGCCACTGGCGCAGTTCCTTGCGCACCTGCGCGTCGAGGGCACCGAAGGGTTCGTCGAGGAGCAGCACGGTGGGCTCGACGGCGAGCGCGCGAGCCAGCGCCATGCGCTGACGCTGCCCACCCGAGAGCCTGGGACGGCAGGCGGTGCCCGAACTGCTCAAGGTGCACCAGGCGCAGCAGTTCGTCGACCCGGTCGCGCACCTCCGCCTTGGGGCGGTGACGCACTTCGAGACCGAAAGCGACGTTCTTCGCCACGCTCATGTGCGCGAACGCCGCGTAGTGCTGGAACACGAAGCCGACGCCGCGCTTCTGCGCAGGCAGGTGCGTCGCGTCCTTGCCCTCGATACGGATGTTCCCCTCGTCGGCGGTTTCGAGTCCGGCGATGATGCGCAGCAGCGTGGACTTGCCGCCTCCGGACGGCCCCAGGAGCGCGGTGAGTTGGCCCGTGGGGAGAGAGGTTGACGTCGTCGAGGGCGACGAAGGCTTCCGAAGCGCTTGCCAACACCCTGAATATCGATGCTCATGAGATGCCCTTCTTCTCGGCGCGGGAGCGCAGCACGCTCACCACGACGATGGCGATGATGGAGATAGAGGCCAGCAGCCCTGCGACGGCGAAGGCCTGCTCTTGGTCGAAGTCGAAGTACATCTGTTCGACCATCAAGGTGGCGGTCTGGGTCTGGCCGATGAGGTTGCCGGAGACCACCTTGACGGCACCGAACTCGCCGATGGAGCGCGCAAGGCACAGCACCACTCCGTAGGTAAGGCCCCAGCGGATCGCGGGAATGGTGATGCGCCAGAAGGTCTGCGGGCCGCTCGCGCCGAGCGAGCGCGCGGCCTGCTCTTGCTCGGTGCCGACCTCCGTCAAGACGGGGACGATCTCGCGGATGACCAGGGGCATCGCGATGAAGGTGGTGGCGAGGATGATGCCCGGCGTGGAGAACAGGACCTGGATGCCCGCGGCGGCGAGCGGCACTCCGAAGATGCCGCGCGTCGACTCGTAGACGAGCACGATCGACAGTCCGACCACCACGGGCGATACGGAAAGTGGCAGGTCAAGCACCGCGTTGAGCAGCCGCTTGCCAGGGAACTCGTAGCGCACCAGCACCAGCGACACGGTGACACCGAACACGACGTTGAGCACCACGGACCAGGCGGCGGCGATCGCGGTCAGCCTCAACGAAGCGAGCACCAGCGGGTCGGTGAACGTCTCGATGACGGGCGCGAGGCCATCGGCGAACGTGTTCCAGAACACGAGCGACACTGGCCAGGCCACGAGGAGTCCCACGTAGCCGATGACGACGACGCGCAGCGCCACGCGGCCGATGCGCGGGCCGGCCGGGCGACCGAGGTTGCTGCTGGCGCGCCGTGTGCTGCTCGGCCTGGTCGCCTGGGGCACGGAGGCGATGTCAACCACGGCGGGCCACCCTTCGCTGAATGATGTCGAGCGTGACGAGCACGAGGAACGCGATCACGAGCAGGACGGTCGCCACGACGGCGGCTTGAGCGAGCCTGGCCGTTCTCGACGTACGTAAGGATGCGCACGCTGGTGACCTCGGTGCGCAGCGCCAGGTTGCCGGAGATGAGCACGAGCGCGCCGTACTCCGAGACGGCTCGGGCGAAGGACATCGCCGCTCCCGCGGCGATGGCGGGAGCGAGCGCGGGCAGCAGCACCCGGGTCCAGGTCTGGGTGCCCGATGCACCGAGGCTGCGCGCGGCGCGCTCCACATCCGGGTCGAGCCTGTTCCAGGACCGGCTGCACGGCACGCACCACGAACGGCAGCGTGACGAAGGCGAACGCAAGGAACACCGCGGCCTTGGTGTTGGCGACGTCGACGCCCACGGGGCTGCGGGGGCCGTACAGGCCGAGCAGCACCAGGCCCGCCACGATCGTCGGAAGCGCGAACGGCACATCGATGATGACCTCGATGGCACGCTTCCCTGGGAACGAGTCCCGCACCAGCACCCACGCGATGGCGGTGCCGATGACGATGTTCAGCAGCGTGACGAGCGCGGCCTGGGTCACGGTCAGGGTGATGGCCGCGACGGTCTGGGGGTTGGTGAGAACGGCCCAGAAGCCCGCCCAGCCGCCCGATGCTGCGGCCGCCACCACGGCGCCGAGCGGGATGAGGACGAGTATCGAGAGCCACAAGACCGATGCGCCGAGCGCGATGCCCGAGCCTCGGGTGAGGGTGGAGCGAGGCCGCGGAACGCGGGCGACCGCCCGCCGCCCCCGAAGGGGCGACGGAGCGGCCGTCGGGGCGGGCGATGTCATGACGACTTGCCCGTATCAACCTGGATCTGCGTAATGATGCCGTTCTCGGTGTCGAAGAACGTGGGGTTGGCCTCGTCCCAGCCGCCGAAGTCGTCATCGATGTTGAGCAGCGTGCCGGGGGCAGGGAACGGGTCGCTGGGGTCGTTGGCCCCCTCCACCTCGCCCACCTCGACGCCGTCGATCACGGGACGGAAGCCCAGCCTTCGCGAACTCGCCCTGCGCCTCGGGGGTGTAGAGGAATTCGAGCCATGCTGCGGCCTTGGGGTCCGCGTCCTTGAGGACGGCGCCGGGGTTGTCGATGCGCAGCGTCGTGTCCGGCACCACGTAGTCGAGCTCCTCACCTTCCTGCTTGGCGAGGATGGCCTCGTTCTCGTAGGACAGCAACACATCGCCGGTGCCCGAGAGGAACGCACTGGTCGCGTCGCGGCCCGATCCGGGCAGCGCCACGACGTTCTCGAACAACTGGGTGGTGTACTCCTTCGCGTCCTCCTCAGAGCCACCGTCCGCGATGACCTGACCCCAGCCGGCGAGAATGTTCCAGCGAGCCGAGCCCGACGAGCCGGGGTTGGGGGTCACGATCTCCACGTCGTCCGCGATGAGGTCGTCCCAATCCTCGATGCCCTTGGGGTTGCCGGGGCGGACCGCGAACACCACGATGGACTGGGACACGATGCCTGCGTGCTCGCCTGCGTTCCAGTCCTCGGAGACGAGCCCCGCGTCCACCAAGCGTGTCACGTCGCCCTCGAGCGAGAAGTGCACGTAGTCGGCGTCAAGCCCGGACTCGACCGCGCGGCTCTGGTCGCCCGATGCTCCGTAGGACTCGGTCCAGGTCACGCCCTCACCCTCGGGCGTCTGCGACCACAGGCTCCTGGATAGCGTTGTTGGCGGCCTTGGGAACCGCGAAGCCCACCAGCGAGAGGTTCGTTTCCTCCACCGCGGCGGCTTCTCCATTGCCTGCTGCCGAGGTAGCGGTCGGCGAGGACGCCGTTTCGGCGGGCGCGCAGGCGGCCACCACCATCGCCACGATCACCGCTCCACCCGCCTTCAGCCACGTCGTCCTGGTCATGTCTTCTCCTTGTGTTGGTGGGCCGTGCCGATCGTCGGCCCCATTTCCTATCGACTTGATAGAGATTAGGGAGACGGCGCCTGCGCTGTCAAGAGTTGTCGCGACTTTCGGCCGCGAGCCGGGCACCACCACGTCGGATAGCCTCAGAGTTGGGGAGCACGGCTCCGAGGGAAGTAGGGAAGATGACCGCCGGACTGCTGGACCGCGCTCGCGACCGGCTGTATGAGCCCCGGCCGCCGCGTCGGCGCGCACCCGGCATCCTGGAGATGTCCTTCTCCGCGGTGGGCCTCGTGGTGGGCCTGTGGTTCTTCTCGATCTCACTGACACCCTCACTCCTGCCGCGCGAGGGCTGGGTGCAGGGCATCGAGTCCGGCGTGACCTTCATGGTGGGTTACGGCATCGGCGCGAGCCTCTTTGCGGTCGCTCGGTTCCTCACGGTGCCCCCGCCCGCGGCCGTCTTCGCGCGGTCCTGCTGATCGCGTCGCTCGGGCTCATCGCCCTGCAGACGGTGTTCGCCGTGTGGGCCTACGTGGGCTGGCAGAACGCCACCCGACTCAGGCTTCGCGATGGAACCGCTGTCTCCCCTGGTATGGCCCGTGATTGTCATCACCGCGGCCGCCACCGCGGCGTTGCTGCTCATCATCGCCAGGCTCCTTCGGCGCCTCTTTCGCTGGGGAGACGGCATCGCCACGCGGTTCCTGCCTCAGCGGCTCGCGGTGACGGTGGTCGCAGTGGTGCTGACCGCCCTGATCTGGTGGGTGGCGTCCGGCGCGTTCGTCAACGCCTTCTTCTCGTTCTCGAACTGGACGTTCTCCGGGCGCGACCTGCAGACCAACGCGGGCGCGGTCGAGCCGTCTCTGGCCGAGAAGTCCGGCTCCCCTGCCTCCTTGGTGCAGTGGGACGACCTGGGCCGCCAGGGGCGCTCCTTTGTCTCGACGGGCCCCACGGCATCGGAGATTGATGCGACCAGTGCCGGAGGGGCACTCGAGCCCGTCCGCGCGTACGTAGGACTGCGCAGCGCCGATTCCCTTGAGGAGCGCGCGCAACTGCTGCTCGACGAACTCATCCGCACCGACGCGTTCGACCGCGAGATCCTGGTCGTCGCCACCACCACGGGCACAGGCTACTTAGACCCCCACGGCGTCGACTCCCTTGAGTACCTCTGGAATGGCGACACGGCCATCGCGGGCATGCAGTACTCCTACCTGCCGAGCCTGGATCTCGCTCCTGGCGGACCAGGCCGAGGTCGAGGAGACCAGCAGGGTCACCTTCCGGACCATCCACGACTATTGGTCGACGCTTCCTGATGATTCGCGTCCGCAGGCTCTACCTGTACGGACTGTCGCTCGGCACCACCGGCGTCGAGGCGGTGCTCTCCAGCGTCGACATCCTGAACGAACCCATCAACGGCGCCCTGATGACGGGACCGCCGTTCCTCAACGAAATGCACTACGAGATCACCAGGGCGCGCGACGACGGCTCGACGGCAGCACTCCCCGTGCACAATGCGGGGCGAACGGTCCGCTTCGCCGACGAATCGGGCATCGCGCCGGGAAACTCGGCGCCGTGGGGTTCGACTCGCCTCCTGTACCTGCAGCACGGCTCGGATCCTGTGGTGTGGTTCAACCAGCAGTTGGCATTCGAGTCACCGGCGTGGTTGCGTGACGGCGAGCGTGCGCCCGATGTCTCCAGCACCATGGCCTGGTACCCCCTCGTCACGATGTGGCAAGTCCTCCTGGATATGCCCGCCGCCGGTTCGGTCCCCGAGGGCTTTGGGCACCTTTACTCCGTGACGGCCAACCTCACCTCGTGGAATGCGGTGACGGGGTCACCGCTGGATGAGGCAGAAGCCGACGCCATGGCACAGGTGCTTGAGGACAGGGCCGATGCTGCAGAGGCAGCGCTTGAGGCTGCCGAGTCGTAGGCACCTGCCCACGTAGAGTCACAAAACGGTCACAAGAGTCCGCCCCGGCCGGAGCCGGAGGTATGCTCAAAATCACGCGCAGCAAGCGCGCGATCGCCGCCATCGCGACCGCGCCGCTGAGCGCGCACTGCCGGGCCGCGACGCCGCACTGAGGGAGCCGTCGCGGCCCGGCTTTCTTGTGGCCACCGGGGCCTCGCCTGGCCGTCGGAGAGATTACGCAACACAAGTCTTGCGTTAAACGAGGCGCCGCTCTAGGCTGTCCACGGGCCGCTCCTTGCGGCCCGCCTCGCACTCCGGCTCGTCGTCACGTTCCGGCATGGCGGGATTCCAGGGAGTCACCTTGACCCCCATCGCTCAACGGGAAGCGGCCTACGGGACATGGGCCGCTTCCCGTTGGTGTTTCACCCGACAATCGCATTTTCGTAACAACGCAACACCGTAATTGCGTAAATCGACGATTGCTCGATAGTCTCCACCGTAGGTTCGCCGCCTGAGGCGCCCGCCGAGTCTTTTCACTCGCGCCACCACCACGATGGAGTCCCCCGTGACATTGCGAAGCACACCTGTGCGTCCCGCCGCTTGGGTAGCGGCAGCCCTCTTGTTCTTACTCTCAGGTTCTCTCCTGGTGGCACCCGCTGCGGTCGCAGCCGAGGCACCTTCTGGGGCACTGACGTGGGGCGTTCACGCGAACTGGCGAAACTATGTCGCGACGGCTCAGTACCCGGGCGCGGGCGGCTCGATCACCGGAGACGGCGCGACCGTCGACGCGGCCGGGATCGCCACCTTCCCCCTCGCCTCGGCCGATGTGGATGAGACGGGCGCTGGAACGCTGACCTACAGCGGGTCCGTGCGCTACCTCAAGGAAGCGCACACCATCGACATCACGTTCAGCGACTTCATCGTGGCCGTGGCCGCCGACGGCTCGGGGACCATCTCCGCCGTCGTATCGCCGGGTGGCAACTCTGCCCACCAGGTCATCGGCACGTTCGACGGCTCCGGCTCACGCACCGAGGCGGACGGCGTTTTCACCGTCACCACACCCACGAAGGGTGGCGCGGGCCTTGCCGCCGCGACTGGCAACTACGAGGGCATCGCCATCGACCCCGCCACGTTCACCTACCCGGCGCCAGTCGTCGTCGAGCCCACGCCTGAGCCGTCCGTGACCTCGACCGAAGAGCCGTCGACCGAGCCGACGCCCGAGCCGTCCGTCACCTCGACCGAAGAACCGTCGACCGAGCCCGAGCCCGCCGCTCCGGCCGTGAAGGTGTCCAAGACCGACGACCTCGACCCCGAGGGCGAGACCGTCACCGTCACGGGCTCCGGCTTCCTTCCCGCAGACGACGGCACCACGACGCTGCCGAACTACTACCCGGCACCCCTGGGCGGCGCCTTCGCAGGCGCCTACGTCGTCTTCGGCAAGTTTGCCGACACCTGGAAGCCCTCCGAAGGCGCCTCCCGCGACGCCCGCACCGGCAACGTGACCTACTGGGCCATCAGCCGCGCCGACTACGACGCGATGACCGACACCACCGGCTACCTGCCCATCGAAACCGACGGCACCTTCACCGTCGACATCACGGTCTCCGACTTCGCACCCGACGCCACCGGCAACTACGGCATCTACACCTACTCCGGATCCGGCGCCAAGAACGCCGACTTCGAGACCTACACCCCCGTCACCTTCACCGAAGACGAGCCCGAGCCGGTCACGCCGACCGTGACGGTGTCCAAGACCGAGGACCTCGACGGTGAGGGCGAGACCGTCACCATCACCGGCACCGGCTTCCTGCCCGCCGAAGACGGCTCCACCAACGGCACCCGCCCCCGCTGGCAGGCCAGTTCGCAGGCGCCTACATCGCATTCGGAAAGTACGCCGACACCTGGCAGCCCTCCGCGAACGCCCCCTCAAGCGCCCGCGTGAACAACACCACCAAGTGGGCACTGCCCGTGTCCGCCCACGCCACCGTCGGAGGCTCCGCCGCCGGAGCGATCGAACTGACCGAGGACGGCACCTTCACCGCCGAACTCAACATCACCGACTTCGCACCCGACGCCACCGGCAACTACGGCATCTACACCTACTCCGGATCCGGCGCCAAGAACGCCGACTTCGAGACCTACACCCCCATCACCTTCACCGAAGACGAGCCCGAGCCGGTCACGCCGACCGTGACGGTGTCCAAGACCGAGGACCTCGACGGTGAGGGCGAGACCGTCACCATCACCGGCACCGGCTTCCTGCCCGCCGAAGACGGCTCCACCAACGGCACCCGCCCCCGCTGGCAGGCCAGTTCGCAGGCGCCTACATCGCATTCGGAAAGTACGCCGACACCTGGCAGCCCTCCGCGAACGCCCCCTCAAGCGCCCGCGTGAACAACACCACCAAGTGGGCACTGCCCGTGTCCGCCCACGCCACCGTCGGAGGCTCCGCCGCCGGAGCGATCGAACTGACCGAGGACGGCACCTTCACCGCCGAACTCAACATCACCGACTTCGCACCCGACGCCACCGGCAACTACGGCATCTACACCTACTCCGGATCCGGCGCCAAGAACGCCGACTTCGAGACCTACACCCCCATCACCTTCACCGAAGACGAGCCTCCGGTGGAACCCAAGAGCGGCGACCTGGTGTGGGGCATCGACAAGGAGTTCATCTCCTACGTCACGGGATCCATTGCGCAGGGCACGGTGACCGCTAGCGACGGTGCTATCAAGACCGGCGACCTGTTTGCGTTTGCTGCGGCAGGCGGAAACTCCGACCTCACCAAGGGCACCGGCACGGCGAAGTTCTCCGGTTCCGTGCGCTTCACCGGCCACCACGGCGGACTCGACATCACCATCAGCGACCCGCAGATCACGCTCTCGTCGACCACCAAGGCAAACCTGACGGTGCTGGTCGACGGCAAGCGCATCGCCTTCGCGGACCTGAACCTCGGCGCCTCACCTCGCACCCCCGGCGACGCGTCGGTGACCCTCACCAAGGTTCCCGCGAAGTTGACGGCCGCGGGTTCCGCGCTCATCACCTACGACGAGGGCACCGCGCTCGACCCCGTCAAGGTGACCCTCGGCGCCTCGAAGCCGACCGAGCCGGTAGACCCGACGGACCCCACCGACCCGACCGACCCCACCGACCCGACGACGCCGGTCGACCCCAAGAGCGGTGACCTCGTGTGGGGCGTCAAGGAGTCGTGGCGCAACTACATCGGCGCCAGCGGCATCTCCGTCGGCGGAGGCGCCGTCAACAACGGCTCGGCGTTCACCTTCAAGACGAACGGCGGCGACGCCAACATCACCACCGGTAGCGGCACCGCAAAGTTCAAGGGTTCCGTGCGATTCCAGTACCCCTCGCACGGCATCGACATGAAGTTCGCCGACCCGCAGATCCGCCTGACCTCCTCCACCAAGGCGGTCCTGAGCGTCGTGGTGGACGGCAAGCGCGTCAACCTCGCCGACCTCAACCTCGGCGCCTCACCGCGCACCGCAGGCAAGGGTTCCGTCACCCTGACGTCGGTCCCCGCCACCATCACCGAGACCGGCTCGAAGGCCTTCGGCGGCTTCTACGTCGCCGGCACCGCCCTCGACTCGGTCAAGGTCACCCTGGGGGCCTCGCAGCCCTCCACCGGTGACGGCGACGGAACCGACGGCGGTACCGACAACGGCACGGACGGCGGCACGGACAACGGCAACGATGGCGGTTCCACGGACGGCGGCGTGATCGTCGTCGACGAGCCCGAGACCAGCACCGCGGTCGTCGGCCGACTGACCTGGGGCATCGCCTCCGGCTTCCGGTCCTACGTGACCGGACCGATCGCTCAGGGCCAGATCGCCGTCTCGGGCAGGCTCGAACGGCTCCACGTTCACGTTCCTTCAGTCGGGCGGATCGGCCGATGCCTCTGCGGGCACCGGTACGGCGTCCTACGGCGGTTCGGTGACCTTCACCGGCCACCACGGCGCCCTGAACTACACGTTCGCCAACCCGCAGGTCACCCTCACGTCGCCGAGCACCGCGACGCTGAGCGTCTCGGTCAACGGCTCGCGCATGGACTTCGCGACGCTGAACCTGGCGTTCGGCACGCGGACCACGCTCGACAACGCCGTGCGGTTCGAGGGCGTCCCCGCGACGCTGACCTCGGCCGGACGCAACGTGCTGACCGGCCCCGGCGGACAGAGCATGGGCGTTGACCCCGTCACCGTGACCTTCGGCGCGGCAGCCTCGACGGCATCGTCCGGCGGCACCCGCGTGGTGCAGACGGCCGCTGTGGTCGAAAACGACAACGAGATCCCCGCCACTCCCCGGCCACCACCGGCATCGAGCCTGGACGGCGAGACTCTCGCCGCCCTGCTCGCCGGCGAGGTTGTCACGATCTCGGTTCCTGGCTTCGAGCCGAACGAGGAGGGCATCAAGGTGGTCGTGTACTCGACTCCCACGCTGCTCGCCGAGATCTCGGCCGATGCCGACGGCGTCGCGACGTGGACCGGAGCGCTTCCCGCCTCCCTGACCGGCGAGCACACGCTCACCTTCCAGGGTTCGCAGAACGTGGGCATCGTCCTCGACATCCCGGCTTCGACCGAGGGCATGTGTGTGGCCGATGCGACCCTCACGTGGGGCTTCAAGGAGTCGTTCCGCTCGTACATCGAATCCACCATCGCCAACGGTGAGTGGACCCTGGACGGCGTCACCGAGGAAGGCGGCCTATTCACCTGGTCGGCCGGTGAGGCCGTGATCGATGCCGCCACGACGACCGGCACGGTCGCGTTCGAGGGTGCCGTGGACTTCACCGGACACGACGGAGCGCTGGACACCACCATCGCCAACCCAGTGATCGAACTCTCGGCAGACGGCACCTACCTGCTGCTCGACGTCTCTGGCGAGACCCAGGCAGGCGAGACGGTCGAGCAGACGGGAATCCGATTCGCGGAGCCTGGACCTTGCTGCCGCCGAGATCACGTCCGAGGGCGAGGTGGTGACCATCACCGCGCTGCCCGCGACGCTCACCGACGCCGGCGCGAGCGCGTTCGGCACCTACCCTGCGGGCGAGGCGCTCGACTCGCTGACCGTGGCACTGACCTCCGAGGATGGCTGCATCGCCGCCCTCGCGGGCGAGTCCACCGTGGCCGCCGAGGAGCCCTCCGAGGAGCCCAGCGCAGAGGCCGTCACCACGGAGGCCGAGGCTCCCGCTGAGGAGTCCTCGAGCAACGCCTGGGTGTGGATCGTCCTCGCGGTGGCCGTCGTCGGTGCCGCGGGCGCCGCCGTGGTGGTGATCCGCCGCCGCTAACGCCCGGACACACGCCACGGGGCGGTCGACCTTCGGGTCGGCCGCCCCGTGGCGTTTCAGATGGCATTCACGGCCGGTCGTGAAGCGTCACGTGATAGCCGTCGGGATCCGCGAACGTGAAGGTCAGGCCGAATGGCCCCTCGTACGGCGGCGTCACGATGCTGTGGCCGTCAGCGACCAGCGCGTCGTGGATCTCCTGAACTCCCGTGGCATACATCCACAAGGCCACCCCCGCGCCCCGCAGCGGCACCACGTCGATGTCGAAGCCCTCGACGACGTCGCGTAGTGCAAACGCGATGGGCTGCGTCGCGAACACCACCGCGTGCGGCGGTCCAGCGGGCGAGCGCTCCACGCCGAGGTAGTTCTCGTAGAAGGCGCGTGACGCATCGAGGTCACGCACTTGGAGGGAGACGAAATCGGGTCCGATGACGGGCATGGGGGCTCCTCGCGATGAGTGTCAGTTATCTGACATTCATCACTGTATGTCAGAATACTGACATGACGCAAACGCCCGATGAGATCGAGCTCTCATCTTCACTCGGCTACCTCCTCAAGGAAGCCTCCAGTGCGCTGCGCGCCGCGATGGAAGAGGCACTGAAGCCTCTGGGCATGACGGTCACCCACTACTCCTGCCTGGAGTTGCTCGCGCAGCGCCCCGGGCTGAGCAACTCAGAACTCGCGCGGGGCACCTTCGTGACTCGGCAATCGATGAACGTCCTCCTCCACGCCCTCGAGCGCGATGGCTACGTCACACGCGCGGCGCACGCCTCGACCGGCCGCGCCATCCCCACGTCCCTGACCGACTATGGCCGCGCCGAGCGCGCACGCGCGAGCGCGGCGGTGCGCACCGTCGAGGCACGCATGACGAGCGGGCTTTCGGACAGCGAGCGCGGCGCCGCCTTTGCACTGCTCTCGCGCATGACGCGGGCACTGACCTAGCGGCGAGGAACCACCAGCGGCGTCCCGTCGGGGCCGGGCAGGACGTGCACCGCGACGCCGTACACGTCCTCGATCAAGGCTGGCGTGACCACATCGGCAGGTGAGCCCACCGCCGCGACACTCCCCCGCTGCATGACCGCGATCCGGTCCGCGTAGGCCGCCGCCAGCGACAGGTCATGCAACACCACCGCCACCGCCGTCCCCGCGCGCGCGAGTGAGCGAGCCACCCGCAGCACGTCCTCCTGATGGCGCAGGTCGAGTGCCGCTGTGGGCTCATCGAGCAGGACCGCGGACGTGCGCTGGGCAAGGACGCGAGCGAGCGACACGCGCGCACGCTCGCCACCCGACAGCGACGTGAAGGTGCGGTCCGCCAGGTGCGCGACGTCGCACGTCGCGAGCGCCTCGTCGACCGCGGCATCGTCGTCGTCCTGCTCCGCACGTCCTTGCCACGGGGCGCGTCCCATCTCGACCACCTCGCGCACCCGGAAGGGGAACGCCACCTGGTTGTCCTGGGCGAGCACCGCGCGGCGGCGCGCCAGGTCGCCGGGTGACCACTCGCGCACATCCCTGGAATCGAAGGCGACCGCACCGGAGGAGGGCGTGCGGTCGCCCGCCAAGACGCCCAGAAGCGTGGACTTGCCAGCGCCGTTGGGGCCCACCAGCGCCACCAGGCTCGCCGTGCGCCACGTCCAGTGAGGCATCGACGACGAGCGTGGCGGCGCCAACGCGTACCGTGACGTGCTCCGCGTGGAACGCGGGAGTCAGCGCATCGCTCATGCCCAGCCTCCCTGACGCGACCGCGCGCGCCGCAACAGGTAGAAGAAGAACGGTCCGCCGATGAGCGACGTGAGCAGACCGATCGGCATTTCGGCACCGGTGACGACCGTCCGCGCGAAGAGATCTGCCCAGACCAGCAGCGTCGCGCCGCCCAGCAGTGAGCCCGTCAGCAGGAGCCGATGCGCGGGGCCAAGGACCATGCGGACGGCGTGCGGCACCACCAGGCCCACGAAGGAGATGATGCCCGCGAAGGCAACGGCAGCACCCGTGAGGACCGCGACCAGGATGATCGAGACCACCCGCAGTCGCTCGACCCTGAGGCCAAGATGCCCGGCGGTGCGCTCCCCCAGCGCCAGCAGGTCATAACGGCGCGCGTAGGAGAAGGCCACCACGCACGCGACGGCGGTGAAGGCGGCAACGACGGCCACCTCCATCCACCGCGAGCCGTTGAGCGAGCCCAGCCTGCCAGAACACGATCTGCTCGCGTGCCGCGGAGTCGCCCACGAAAATGACGAGGGCCAGTCCGGCACCTGCGAAGGCGTTCACGGCAATACCGGTCAGCAGCAGCGTCACTACCTCGGTGCGACCGCCCGCCCGCGCCATGAAGTACACGAGCAGGGTCGCACCCACGCCGCCGATGAACGCCATCGATGCCGTGCCGAGCACTCCGGCGAGCACGCCTCCGGACACGATGCCGAGCGCCGCACCCAAGGCAGCACCCGAGGAAACGCCCACCACGCCAGGCTCTGCCAAGGGATTACCGAAGATCGCCTGCATGACCGCGCCAGCGACGGCGAGCGCGGCGCCCACCAGAAGGCTCATCGCCACGCGGGGGAAGCGGATCTGCCACAGCGCCTCGTAGGTCACGTCCGATGCCGGCGCCCACGACGTGTCGATCCCGACCCCCGCAGCAGCGCGCCGATGACCTCGGTCACGGACACGGTGAGTTGGCCGATGCCCGCCGAGGCGATCACCCCCGCGACGAGCAGGATTGCGAGCGCGCAGAACAACAGCGTGGCGCGCAGCCGCGGCCGCCGCACGGACGCCCGCGCGGGCGCCGACACCACTGCCGACATCACGACTCCGGCGCGTAGACGGCCCGTGCGAGCGCGTCGAGGATGTCTGCCGAGCGGGGCCCGAAGGCGAGCAGGCTGGTTGTCGGCCATATCGACGATGCGGCGGTGCTGTCCCGCTGCGGTCAGCGCGATCGCGGGCTTGGCCTCGAGGAGCCCGTCGACGCCTCCGACCGACTCGATGCCGTGGCTCATCACCAAGATGAGGCTCAGGATCGGCTGCGAGCATGGCCTCATCCGTCAGCGGCTTCATCCCGTCGAGGCCGATCTCGGCCGCCACGTCCACGCCGCCCAGGCCGTTGACGAGCCGATCGGCGCCCGACTCCTCGCCAAACATGTAGTAGATCCCCGAGGCCCCGCGCAGGTAGAGCATCATGATGCGCAGGCCCTCGTCGGGCGCCACGTCGGCGATCTCCGCCTGAGTGGCGGCCACCTCGGAGGCGATGCGGTCGGCGAGCCTTTCGCCCGCATCGGCCACACCCAAGGCGGCGCCCACCTGGCGCGCCAACTCGCCTGCGCCGGTGAACGACGACTCGTTCTCGACGACGACGACCGTCACCCCCGCATCGGCCAACTGCTGCACCGAGTCCGTGGGGCCGATCGACCCGTCCGTGATCACGAGCGTGGGCTCGAGCGCGAGGACGGCCTCGGGGTTGATGGTGTGCGATGACCCCGTGACGACGGGGAGGTCTTCGGTGCCGGGGAACTCGGCGGCGACGTCACGCCCCACGAGCGCGTCACCCTGTCCCAGCGCCCACACGGTGGCGGCGATGGAGCCAGACATGTCGAACACCACCACACGCGAGGCATCGGCCACCTCGACGTCCACGTCCCCGTCCCGGGTGTGCGACGTCACGGTGACGGGCAGGCGAGGCGTCGGCGCCGGGTCGAGCGTGGCGACCGCGGCGTCCGCAAGGACGGCCGTCGACGGGCCCTCGTACGCGTGGGGGTCGGCGAGCAGGTCCAGTTCGGCCAGCGGCGTCGGTGCGGCCGATGCCGGGGTGGCGCTGGCCTGGACCGCGGCCTCAGCGTTGCCGGTGGCGACGGCCTGGGACGACGAGTCCGCCTCGGGCGTCAGCGGCACGCATGCGCTCAGCGCGAGCGCCGCCAGGAGCGACGCGGCGCCCGCCCAGGCGCCACGTCGCATCACGGTCAGGACGCCACAGGCGCAGGCTCGGACTCGCCCAGCGCCTCGAAGATCGCGGCGTTGAAGTGGAATGCACCCTTGGCCTCGGAGAACAGCGCCTGCTCCTGCTCCTCGGTGAAGTCGAGCGCGTCGAGCCTGGTCACGGTAGGAGCGCTTGTAACGCACGGGCGAGTCGATGTCCTCGAAGCGGTAGAACGCCGCCTGGGCGTCCGAGGCTCCATAGTGACGCGCCACGAGGGCGGCGATCGCCTGGCCGCCCGAGAGGTCACCGAGGTAGCGCGTGTAGTGGTGCGCGAGGTAGCGGGCCACGTCGCTGGCGGGGATGGACTCGAGGTGCTGGACGTAGTCGAGCGTGGCGGGGCGTGCCGGGTGAGTCGCCTCCCAGTCAGCGGCACCAAGGTTCTCGAGGTCGGAGACGATGGAAGCAAAGCGCGGCAGCGCGGGGTCGGCGAGGAACTCCGGGTCGCCGGGCTGGGGCTCGCGGGCCTCGAGTGCCCGGTAGACGTAGGCGTACTGCGCGAGGTAGCGCGTGTACGCCTCGAGGTCGAGCTCCCCGCCCATGAGGCGCGTGATGAAGGAGCGGTTCTCGGTGTCCTTGTGCTCCACGGCGGTCGCATCGCGCAGTCGCGCTGCGAGGCCCGGGGTGTCCTCAGCGTGAGTCATGCGGCGAGCCTACCAATTACGCAAGAGCCCTGTCACACAAATTTCTGCGTCGCCGCCCGCGGGGACGATGCTCGGCCATCTGTTGGACACATACCGCCACGTAGAATGTGGCAATGCTGCACCACGCTCCCCTGCTCACCACGATGGCGGCGGGACTCGTGCTGGGCTTCATCCTCGGGTTCGTCGCTCAGAAGCCTGCGCCTCTCACCCATCGTGGGCTATCTCGCGGCCGGACTCATCATCGGCCCGTTCACCCCTGGGTTCGATGCCGATACCGAAGTCGCCTACCAGGCTCAGCGAGATTGGCGTCATCCTGCTGATGTTCGGCGTGGGTCTGCACTTCTCTATTCGCGACCTGCTGGCCGTCAAGAAGGTGGCGCTTCCAGGAGCCGTGCTCCAGATGGTGGCCGCCACGGCGCTCGGCACGCTCGTGGGACTCTGGCTCGACTGGTCCCTTGGCGCCGCCATGCTCTTTGGCCTTGCTCTGTCCGTGGCGTCGACGGTCGTCATGTTGCGCGCCCTCGAGGACAAGCAGGCTGCTCGATACCCGCGCGGGCCACATCGCCGTGGGCTGGCTCATCGTTGAGGATCTGGCGATGGTGCTCGCCCTCGTCGTGGTTCCCGTCCTCGCGGCCGATGCGGGCGGCGCTGGCGCCCTCGCCGGAGAGTTGGCATGGACCATCCTGCGCGTCGCAGTCTTTGTGGCCCTCATGCTGGTGGTGGGCAAGCGCGTCATCCCTTGGCTGCTCGCCAAGGTCGCGGATACCGGCTCGCGCGAACTGTTTACGCTCAGCATTCTCGCGATCGCCATGGGCGTCGCGGTGGGAGCGGCCTACCTGTTCGATGTGTCGTTTGCGCTCGGGGCGTTCTTCGCGGGCATGATCATGCGCGAATCCGACCTCTCGCACCGGGCGGCTGAGGACTCGCTGCCGCTCCGCGACGCCTTCTCGGTCCTGTTCTTCGTCTCGGTGGGCATGCTCGTGGACTGGCACGTGGTCATCGAGGCCCCGCTGGCGCTGCTCGTCACCACCCTCGTCATCGTGTTCGGCAAGTCGGTGGTCGCGTTCGGCCTGGTGCGCGCGCTGCGCTACTCGAAGCGCATGTCGCTCGTGGTGGCGGCAGCGCTGGCGCAGATCGGTGAGTTCTCCTTCATCCTCGTGACGCTCGGCGGTGACCTCGAGATCCTGTCGCAGGAAGCGCAGGACCTGGTGCTCGGCGCCGCCATCCTGTCGATCCTCATCAACCCGTTCCTGTTCACGCTCGTCGCACGCTTCTATCGCGACGGCGCCGAGGAGCCGGGCGCCGAGATCGACGATGCACGCGTGGCCTACGCGGGCACCGAACACGTCATCGTGGTCGGGTTCGGCAGGGTGGGCACCCGCACCGCAATGGCGCTCTGGCACGCCGATGTCCCTACCGTGATCATCGACGACGACGAGAACAAGGTGCGCGCGCTGCGTGACGACGGCCGCGAGGCGATCCTCGGCTCGGCGGTGCGCTCCAAGGTCCTGCAGGCCGCGGGCCTCGACCACGCCACCACGGTGGTCATCGCCATCCCGGATCCCCTCAACGCGGGCGCCATCACCGCCAAGATCACCCGCCTCTCACCCCACGTGCGGGTCCTCGCGCGCGGCCAGAACGATGCCGACGTCGAGTACCTCACCGAGATGGGTGCCGACCGGGTCCTGGTCGGGGTCCACGAGATCGCGGACCTGATGGCCGCGGACGTGCTCGACGAGAGCACCGGAACCCACTAACTCCAGCGCCGGGTGCGTGCGCGAGCGTAGGGTGGCGAGCATGAGCGACGCCGCCACCAGGATCGATGCCCTCGCCAGGATTCTCGACGCGACGCTGCGTGCGGCCTTCCGCGATGTCCTCGCCGATCGCTCCACCACCGAAGACGAGTTCCTGATGCTCTCGCGGCTCGTCCATGCGGATGGGCCGATGTCGTGGGAGACCCTGGAGGCACGCACGCCCGGTCACGCCTCGCCCGCGGCGCTCGCCTCCGCCTGGGAGGGGCTGGCAGCGGGAGGATGGGTGGCGGTCGAGGACGGCGGTCGCGTCGCGACCGACTCCGGCCACGACGCCTACGCGCAGATCGAGGCAGAGGTGACAAGGCTGCACGATGCAACGGTGGCGGGAATCGGCGACGCCGACTACGCGACGGCTGCCGCGGTCCTGGGCCGCATGATCGACAACCTCAGCGCCTGACGCAACCCAGGCATCGGCCGGCTGTCCCGGCGACAGACGACACGCGGGGCCCGGCACGTCACCGTGCCGGGCCCCGCGTGTCGTCGAGAGTCAGTCCTTACTGAGCCTTGTTCTTCAGGACGAAGGCGCCGACGAGCCATCCGGCGAGCGCGCTGAGGAGCCACACCAGCACCGTGCCCACCAGCCAGCCGGTGGCCGTCTTGATGTCGAGACCGTCGGAGAAGATGTTCGCGAGCAGCAGCGCCACGAACGTGGAGATCAGTGCCACACCGCCGGTGAGTGCGCTCGCGTACCGCACCGAGATCTTGAGAATGAACGGCGACAGGATCGCCTGCGCTACGACGAAGATCACCAGCGCCAGCAGGAAGCCGCCGACGTTCATGTCAAAGTCGTCCGCACCGAGAATGAAGTAGGTCAACCACAGGCCCACTGCCGCAGCGATGAGCGTGACCACCAGGTTCCACAGGAATCGCACCATGGGGCAGACGCTACTCCGTGGGGCACCCACTCGCGCGGTAAAACCCCTGCGACACGCGGCAATGGCCCGCACGGCGGTGCGGTGCATCGACGAATGTACCGTGCGGACTATCGATGTGCGGAATTGCTATAGTGTGCGACACACACTATCGTGTTCGTCATGTTGCATCCCGACCTCATCGCGCAACACCGCCAGGAACTGCGCCGCGGCACCACGTCGCTCGCGTGCCTCGCACTGCTCGCCGCGACGCCCGACTATGGCTATCGCCTCATCGGCCGCCTCGCAGAGCCTGGGCCTGAACGTTGAGGCCAACACCCTGTATCCGCTCTTGCGCCGCCTCGACAAGCAGGGTTTGCTCACCTTCGATTGGGATACCTCCGAGGCCCGCCCACGAAAGATCTATGCGACCTCCCCCGCGGGCATCGAGCCTCGTCTCGCTGCTGCGCGCCGACTGGAACCGCCTCTCCGAGGCACTCGACCGGATGGACCGACCATGACGCTCACCGACCGCTACGTCGCCGCGACACTTGCGCGCCTCGCCGAGGACCAGCGCTCCGATGTTGAAGCCCAACTCAGGGAGGCCATCGGCGACGCCATCGACGCCCGCATCGGCGCGGGGCTTACCGCCGGTCAGGCCGAACGGGACACGTTGAACGAGATGGGCGATCCCGAGCGGCTCGCGGCGTCCTACGCCGACCGCTCGCTGTTCCTCATCGGCCCCGAGTACTTCCTCGCCTGGAAACGCCTCACCACCCTGCTGTTGTGGATCGTGCTGCCCATCATGGCGGTGCTGATCCCGCTCGGCGGGTGGATCGACGGCGATGGCGTGGGCGCCATCATCGGCACCACCGTGGGCGGGACCCTTACCGTCGGCGTGCACCTGGTGTTCTGGGTGACGCTCGTGTTCGCTGCGATCGAGCGGGGGCGCGTGAAGGCAAGCGAGGTCACGGAACCATGGACGGTGGACCGGCTGCCCGAGGAGCGGGACGCCACTGTCACGTGGGGCGACACCGCCGGCACCGTGGTGGTCATCGCGCTCACCACGGTGGCGCTCGTGTGGCAACAGCGTGGCCGTGGGCCCGCACAGCCGACGGCGAGGGCCTGCCGCTGCTCGACCCCTCGCTGTGGACGTTCGTGCTGCCCGCACTGCTGGTCGCGATGGGCATCGAGCTCGCGGCCGCCATCGCGCGTCATATGCGGGGCCACTGGACCATGCGCGACTGGTGGCTGAACGTGGCGGTCAACGTCGTCGCCGTAGCCCTCGTCGCGATCCCCGTCGTCGAAGGCGAACTGCTCAACAGGGCGCTCTTTGCCGAGATCGGCTGGCCCGATGCCGCGACCGACCTGACGATCGCCAACCTCGAGTGGGGAATCCTGGTGATCGTCGCCGCGATCGCCGTATGGGACGTCGTCGGCTCTTACCGCAGGGCGCGGCGAGCCTCCTAGTGCTACTCGACGCCGCGCAGCACCCGATTCCACGCATTGACGACGGCGACGGTTTCGACGATCGCCCCGAGCCTGCTGCCGCGTGAAGTACGTTGCCGCGGTGTCGCGCGCCTCGGTCTCGAGCCCGCGCGGCGGGTCGGTCAGGATTTCCGCGAATCGAAGCGCTGCCTCGTCCCCTTCGCTCACCAACCCCTCGCGCATCGCCCTGACCGGCCGCGCGAGAGCGGAGATCACCTCAGGGCGTGCCCCCAATGCCGTCAGCGACTCGGAATGCAGCCGCACGGAGAAGGTGCAGCCGTTCAGGTGTGAGCATCGCAGGCGGATCATGTCGCGCAGGCGCGGCTTCAACGATGCCCCCACCTCGGCATCACAATCTTCAAGCGCCTTCATGAACTCCGGACGCACCCTCGCCTCACTCACCCCAGCGACGCTATCAAGCGGCCTCCTACCCCGGCTAGGGGCGAGACGCAACTCGCCGAGGCATCGGCCGGACGACGGATTGGGGCGGGACCCGTGTGGTCTGGAAGAATGAGCGGCATGACTGCGCGCATCCCAGACAAGGCCACCGTCGACGGACTTGAGGACCGCTGGAACGAGGTCTGGGAGAACGACGAAACCTACCGCTTCGACGCCTCCGTCGAGCGTGAGCAGGTGTACTCGATCGACACCCCTCCCCCACGGTCTCGGGCTCGCTGCACGTGGGCCACGTCTTCTCGTACACCCACACCGACGTGGTGGCGCGCTTCCAGCGCATGAGCGGCCGCGAGGTCTTCTACCCGATGGGTTGGGACGACAACGGGCTGCCCACCGAGCGCCGCGTCCAGAACTACTTCGGGGTGCGGTGCGACCCGACCCTGCCGTACGTCGAGGGCTACGAGCCGCCGTTCGTCGGTGGCGATGGAAAGTCGTCGAAGGCCGCGGACCAGCAGCCCATCTCGCGTCGCAACTTCATCGAGCCTGTGCGAGCGCCTCACCGCCGAGGACGAGCAGCAGTTCGAGCACCTGTGGCGCCGCCTCGGCCTGTCCGTGGACTGGTCGCGCACCTACCAGACCATCTCGCCGTCCTCGCAGGCAGTCGCCCAGCAGGCGTTCCTGCGCTCGCTTGGCCGTGGCGAGGCCTACCAGGCTGAGGCTCCCACGCTGTGGGACGTCACCTTCCGCACCGCCGTCGCCCAGGCCGAGGCTCGAAGACCGCGAGCGCCCCGGCGCCTACCACCGCCTCGCGTTCGAGCCCTGCGCCGATATGGAGGCCGTGACCGGCTCGTTCGAGTCGGTGTGGATCGAGACCACCCGCCCCGAGCCTGCTGGCGGCCTGTGTGGCGCTCGTGGCCCACCCCGACGACGAGCGCTACCAGCCGCTCTTCGGCACGCATGTCCGCACCCCGCTCTTCGGCGTCGAGGTGCCCGTGGTCCCGCACCGCCTCGCGTCGCCCGACAAGGGCTCCGGCATCGCGATGATCTGTACGTTCGGTGATGTCACCGACGTGATCTGGTGGCGAGAGCTCGGCTTGCCGATGCGCTCGATCCTGGGCCGCGACGGCCGCGTGCTCCCCGAGGCTCCCGCGGGACTCGAATCCGACGCCGCGCAGGCCGCGTACGCCGAGATTGCCGGCATGACCGTGTTCTCTGCCCAGAAGCGCATCGTCGAGATGCTGCGCGAGGCGGACCTCATGGACGGCGACCCCAAGCCCATCCAGCACCCGGTGAAGTTCTTCGAGAAGGGCGACAAGCCGCTCGAGATCGTCACCTCGCGCCAGTGGTACATCTCCAACGGTGGCCGCGACGCCGACCTCCGCACTGCTCTGCTGGGCCGCGGAGATGACCTCGAGTTTGTGCCCGCTCACATGGGCAAGCGCTACGAGAACTGGGTCAACGGCCTCACCGGTGACTGGCTGATCTCGCGCCAGCGCTTCTTCGGCGTGCCGATCCCCGTGTGGTACCCGCTCGACGAGGCGGGCGAGGTGGTGTGGGACTCCCCCATCGTGCCCTCCGAGGAGTCGCTGCCGGTGGACCCGTCCGCCGACGCCGCCCCTGGCTACGACGAGTCGCAGCGCGACGTCCCCGGCGGCTTCACGGGCGAGAAGGACATCATGGACACCTGGGCGACCTCGTCGCTCACGCCCCAGATTGTGTGTGGCTGGCGCGATGACGCCGAACTGTTCGCAAAGACCTTCCCGATGGACCTGCGCCCCCAGGGCCAGGACATCATCCGCACCTGGCTGTTCTCCACTGTGGTGCGCTCGCACCTCGAGCACGACGCCCTGCCCTGGAAGCATGCCGCGATCTCCGGCTGGATCCTTGACCCTGACCGCAAGAAGATGTCGAAGTCCAAGGGCAACGTGGTGACGCCCCTGGGGCTGCTCGAACAGCACGGCTCCGATGCGGTGCGCTACTGGGCGGCATCGGCGCGCCTGGGCACTGACGCCGCCTTCGACGAGGGCCAGATGAAGATTGGCCGCCGCCTCGCCAACAAGGTGCTCAACGCCTCGAAGTTCGCGCTGGGCGCCACGGGCATCGGCACCGCGGCCAACGAGTCACTCGAGGCAGGCATCGCGGCCGCAGCCCACGTCACGGGCGGCGTGCTCGACGGCTTGGGGGCAAGCGCGGCGAATGACGCACACCCCGCGGCCATGGACGCCTCCGGCTCGGTGGTGACGGACCCGCTTGACCGCGCCCTGCTCGCGGCGCTCGCCGAGGTCGTGGACACCGCCACCAAGGCGTTCTCCTCCTACGATCACACGCGTGCTCTCGAGCAGGCGGAGACGCTGTTCTGGACCTTCTGTGACGACTACGTGGAGCTCGTGAAGGCTCGCGCCTACGACGGCGCGGCCCCCGGCGAGGACATCGACCCGCTCGCGCCGTGCTCCCCCGGTGCCGCGTCCGCGCGCGCCACGCTCGTGATCGCCCTCGACACGTTCCTGCGCCTGTTCGCGCCGTTCCTCCCCTTCGCCACCGAGGAGGTGTGGTCGTGGTTCCGTCCCGGCACGGTGCACCGCGCCGCGTGGCCGTCGGCGGAGCCGCTGCGCGTTGCGGCCGCAGGTGCTGACGCATCCCTGGTGGCCGATGCAGGCGAAGCACTGGCCGTGATCCGCAAGATCAAGTCGGAGGCCAAGGTGTCGCAGCGCACCGAGATCGTCTCCGTTGACCTGCTGGTTCCCGAGGCCAAGGTTGCTGCGGTGCACGCGGCGAAGACCGACGTGATGTCCGCGGGCCGTGTGCGCGCGATGCAGATTGTCGACGCGGTGGCCGCGCTCGACTCGTCGGTCGATGGCGGCGACTCCGACGGCTCGGCGACCGAGATCGCCGATCCCACGGTCATGCGCACGGAGAACGTGGTCCTCGCCGAGGCCTAAGCCTCACGAACGCGCCCTGAGCCTCCCTAGTGGACGCTCAGGGCGCGTTTTCGTTCCCGGGCGTCTCGCAGCGGACGGTCAAGCAGGTGCTCGCCTCGTCCCCAGCCTCGGCGGCTAAGCGTCCGTATCCCCCACGACCGGGTCGCCTGTGCCTCGACCCGCCCACGGCGGTTGCATCGATGCCATGCGACCGCTTCGCGCGCTCCCTTCCGGGAAGGACTCCTCACTCCACGAGGTGGTGGCCGCGCGCCCACGAGCGTTCACGTCGCGTGAGGCTCGTCGCCATGTCCTCCCGCGATCGCCTTCGACGCGCGATCGACCGCGGCGAGGTGGTGAGGCTCCTGCCGGACTGCTACGTCGCCGCCCAACACTCCGCGTCGTTCTGGGCACGGGCCGATGCCGCCCTCGCCTGGGCGGGCGACGGTGCGGCCGTCGGCGGGATGGCGGCGCTGTTCCTGCATCGGGCTACCACGTCACCGCCGACGCGCATCACGCTGACCGTGCCACGCGAAAGGCGTCGACGGCCTCCCGCCTGGATCTCACTCACGCGGATTTCCTATGACGTTTCGACGGCCCGCGTCTCGGGGATGCAGGTGGCCACCGCCGGCTTCGCGCTGGCGCAGGCGTTCGGCACGCTCGCGCCGGGCACGCGCACCGAGACCGCGTACGGGGTATTGCGCAGGGGCCCGGGGCACGTGGAGGATTTGTGCCTGGCGCTCGCCACGATGCCTCGGGTGGCCGAGCGCCGCCGCCTGACGCGTATTGCTTCGGCAGCCATGAGTGGCGCCGAGAGCCGGCTCGAGGAATTGGGCCTGACGGAGGTGTTTGGCACGGCGGAGTTCTCCGGCCTCATCCGTCAGCACACCGTGGTGTGCGCAGGGCGGCGGTGGCGCCTGGACTTGTACGACCCCGCGAGCCGGACCGCGATCGAACTCGACGGCGCCGCGACACACGGGAGTCCGGCTCAGCGCCAGGCGGACATCGGGCGCGACGCGGCGCTCGCGAGCGTGGGCATTCAGACCGTGCGGTTCGGCCTACGAGGACATGGTGGAGCGTCCCCAGTGGTGCCGCGAGGTGGTGCGGCACGTTCTCGCGGTGCGGTCACGCTCACACACGCCCTGAGAGTCCGCTGGGGTGCGCTGACGTCCCGGATCACGCCCTGACAGTCCACCATGGCGCATCGGGGCGCACGACGAGGCACGCGCCGACAGGCTAGGGCTACGCAGCGCCTTCCTGACGCTCCTCGCGCTCCACGTACGCGGGGAGCACCCGGTCGAGGACCGTCCCCCGGGTCACGATCACGCGGCCGATGTCCTCACGGCCAGGCACATCGAACATGGTCTCCTGGAGGACTTCCTCCATGATGGCGCGCAGGCCGCGGGCGCCCGTGCCACGGTCAAGCGCCTGAGTCGCGATCGCCTCCACCGCGTCCTGCTCGAACTCGAGGCTCCACGCCGTCGATCTGGAACATGCGCTGGTACTGCTTCACCAGGGCGTTCTTGGGCTCCGTGAGGATCGACACCATGGCGTCCACGTCAAGCGGCGACACGGTCGCGATCACCGGCATACGGCCGATGAACTCGGGGATCAGACCAAACTTGTGAAGGTCGGACGGCGTCACCTGCGCGAAGAGGTCCGAGTTGTCGGCCTCCTTGAGTGAGCGCCGAAGCCGATCCCCTTGCGACCCACGCGCGAGGAGATGATCTCCTCCAGGCCCGCGAAGGCTCCACCGAGGATGAACAGCACGTTGGTGGTGTCGATCTGAATGAACTCTTGGTGAGGGTGCTTGCGGCCACCCTGAGGGGGCACCGACGCCTGCGCGCCCTCGAGGATCTTCAGCAGCGCCTGCTGCACGCCCTCGCCGGAGACGTCGCGCGTGATCGACGGGTTCTCGGCCTTGCGGGCCACCTTGTCGATCTCGTCGATGTAGATGATGCCGCGCTGGGCCTTCTCGACGTCGTAGTCGGCGGCCTGCAGCAGGCTTCAGCAGGATGTTCTCGACGTCCTCGCCCACGTAGCCGGCCTCGGTGAGCGCGGTGGCGTCGGCGATCGCGAACGGCACGTTGAGCATGCGGGCGAGGGTCTGCGCGAGGTAGGTCTTGCCGGTTCCCGTGGGACCGATGAACAGGACGTTCGACTTCGCGATGTCGACCTGGTCCTCGCCAGCCTTGGGCGAGGCATCGCCGGCGCGCACGCGCTTGTAGTGGTTGTACACGGCGACGGCGAGCGCACGCTTGGCGGAGTCCTGGCCCACGATGTACTGGCCGAGGAAGTCGAAGATCTCTCGCGGGCGGGGAAGTTCGGTGAGTTCGGCCTCGGCCGCCTCTGCGAACTCCTCTTCGATGATCTCGTTGCACAGGCTCGATGCACTCGTCGCAGATGTAGACGCCTGGCCCGGCGATGAGCCTTGCGCACCTGCTTCTGCGTCTTGCCGCAGAACGAGCACTTCAGCAGGTCGCCGCTGTCTGCCGGTCGAGTCATCGAGTTCTCCCTCCACGCACCCTCACGCCATCTGTGCGGGCCGTACTCATTCAGGCTACCCAGGCCCTGTGACACGCGCAGAGCGACACTCCGCCGCGTCCGCTCACGGCGGAGCGTCGTGTCCGGTGTCACGGAGGCCGATGCGGGCCCTGAGACAGCACAGCGGCCGCCTCCCGCATCGGGAGACGGCCGCCGTGTGACGTGGGTGCTTAGCCTTCGGCCTTGCCCAGGGCGCGGTCCTCGGGGGCCACGGTGTCGACACCCTTGCGCGATGCGAGCACCTGGTCTACCAGGCCGTACTCCTTGGATTCCTGTGCCGAGAGGAAGCGGTCGCGCTCGATGTCTTCGCGCACCTTCTCCGCCGTCTGGCCCGTGTGCTTGGCGAGCGTGTACTCGAGCCACTCACGCATGCGGATCATTTCCTCGGCGTAGATCTCGATGTCCGAGGCCTGCGCGCGGGCGCCCTGCTCGATGCGGGGCTGGTGGATCATGACACGCGCGTTGGGCAGTGCGAGGCGCTTGCCTGGCGAGCCGGCCGCGAGCAGTACGGCGGCCGCGGAGGCTGCCTGGCCGAGGCACACGGTCTGCACCTGCGGCTTGATGTACTGCATGGTGTCGTAGATCGCGGTCAGCGCGGTCTGCGAGCCTCCGGGCGAGTTGATGTACAGCGTGATGTCGCGGTCGGGGTCCTGCGACTCGAGCACGAGCAGGCTGGGCCATCACGTCATCGGCCGAGGCGTCATCGATCTGCACACCGAGGAAGATGATGCGGTCCTCGAATAGGCTTCGCGTAGGGGTCCTGGCGCTTGAAGCCGTAAGCGGTGCGCTCCTCGAAGGAGGGCAGGATGTAGCGCGACGCGGGTCCCGTAGGCGCCGCTCCGCCGAAGCCTGCGGTGCGTCCGCCAGCCTGAATGGCCTGGTAGATCTCGCTCATGCCTTGCCTCCCTGCGACGCGTCGCCGGTCTCGGCGGCGTGAGTGATGACCTTGTCGACGAACCCGTACTCGAGCGCCTCGTCGGCCGTGAACCACCGGTCGCGGTCGGCGTCCTTGTTGATCTGCTCGGGCGTCTTCCCGGTCTGCTCCGCGGTGAGGTTCGCGAGCGTCTTCTTCATGTGCATGATGAGGCTCGGCGTTAATGCGGATGTCCGTGGTGGTGCCGTAGATGCCGCCCGAGGGCTGGTGCATCATGACGCGGGCGTGCGGCGTCGCGAAACGCTTGCCCTTGGCGCCCGAGGACAGCAGGAACTGTCCCATCGAGGCAGCCATGCCCATCGCCACGGTGGCGACGTCGGGCTTGATGTACTGCATCGTGTCGTAGATCGCCATGCCCGCGGTGATGGAGCCGCCGGGCGAGTTGATGTACAGGTAGATGTCCTTGTCCGGGTCCTCGGCGGCCAGCAGCATCATCTGCGCGCAGATGGCGTTGGCGTTGTCGTCGCGAACCTCGTCGCCCAGCCAGATGATGCGCTCGCGCAGCAGCCGGTTGAAGATCGAGTCGCTCAGTCCCATGCCGGGCCCGTCGGCTCGTGCCGTGATGTCGTTCACGTTTCCTCCTGATCGAACGTCTTGCATGACCCTAACGCCCTCGACCCGCGCGTCATTGCCGTTTGTGGCCTCGTTTCGCTACGGGGTGAACACCGCCCGCGTACGCTCGGCGCATGACCGCAGGGTCCGTGGCCGATGCCCCTCCCACCGACCGCTCCTGGCTCGCCTATGTGGCTATGGCAACGGCTGTGGTTGCCGTCGTGGTGCCCTTCGTGGTGCCACTGCCTTTCATTCTTGCCTCCGTGGCCTTGACCGCTCGTCCTCGGGGTGCGGCGCGCGGGGCCGCCTGGGGCGCCATCGGACTCGGAGTGGTCGCGCTGGTGCTGTGGGCGCTGGTGACGGTCGCCTGGTCCAGCGCCATGTCAGGCATGGACTGATGCCGCTCCAGGCGCGGGCTGCCGCCGGAGGCGCGCGTGGCCGCTAGATTCGCGCCATGAGCACGGCTCAGGAGCGCATGAAGGTGGCCAGGTGGGCCTCCGTCGCGCTGGTGACCGGTGCCCTGGGTGTCGCCGGCACGGTGGTGATCGGCCTGGGCGCCACGCTGGTGTGGCCGCTGCTCCTCGTGCTCGACCTCGTGGCGGTCGCTTCCGGTTCCATCGCCATCGCGCGATGCGAGCGCGCGTCGGACCGCCGCATCGGCGGCGTGGGCCTCGCCCTTGGCGTGGTGGGCGGGCTCGCCATCCCGATCCTCGCCGCCACCGTGACCGCAGGGATCACTGGCTGACCCTGAGAGGCGACTCGGGGACTCCCCTGGGGCAGGTTCGCCCCCACGGCCGATGCCCCCTGAGACGCCTCGTCCCTAGGCTCAAGTCATCAGGCATCCGAGGGGAGATCCGCCATGACCGAGCAGCCTCAGCAGGACCCGCAGCAGCCGTCGCAGCCGCAGTACGCAGTCCCGCCGCAGGGCTCCACTCCGTACGGGACTCCTCACTACGGCGCGCCCCAGTACAGCCAGCCCGGCTACCCCGTCGGTCCGCGCCCCGGCACCGAGAAGAACTGGATGAACATCACCTCGCTCGCGCTGTCGCTCGGCGGGTTCGTCACGGGAGTGACCTTCATCCCCGGCATCGTGTTCGGGCACCTCGGGCTCAGCGCCGCCAAGCGTGGCGAGGCCGATAACCGCGGGCTCGGTCTCGCCGGACTGATCATTGGCTACGTGATGCTCGCGCTGATCGTCATCGGACTCGTTGTCGCCACCGTGCTCTTCGCGACGCTCGTCACCGGCGTGGTGGAGGACTGCGGTGGCAGTTCGCCCGCCGAGTGGTGCTCCGACTCCACGGCCGTCAACGCGTGGGCAGCCGTCACGGGAGGCGGCCTCTAACCCCAGACCTGGCTCTCGCATCGGCCGTACCCCGCTGCGAGAGCCACCCCCGGCATCGGCCGACCGCCATCATCCGCCGAGCCAACGCGAAGGCCCCGCCTCCCTCACGGGAGACGGGGCCTTCGTCGTGGGTGAGGCGCCTTACTCGGCGGCCTCCTCCTCAGTCTTCTCGTCCTCGACCGAACCGATCACCGGGGACAGGTCCACGGCGTTACCAGCGGTGTCCTTCACGGTGGTGCGGCGCAGCGCGAAGGCGGTGGCCTTCGAGCGGGCAACCTCGGCAACGATCGCGGGGATCTGGCCGGCCTGCTCCACCTGCTGGATGAAGGTGTTGGGGTCCATGCCGTACTGGCGCGACTGGTTCAGCAGGTAGTCGAGGAGCTCGTTCTGCTGGACCTCGATGTCGAGGTCCTCGGCGAGCCTGGTCGAGGAGGATCTGCGCGCGCAGCGCGTTGTGCGCCTCCTCGGTGACCTCGGCACGGTGCTCGTCGTCCTCCAGGCGGTTCTCGTTCTCGAGGTGCGAGTGCACCTCGTTCTCGATGACCTTCTTGGGGAGCTCGAAGTCGGTCGCGTCCCGCAGGGCGTCGATCGGCTTCTCGCGGGCCTGGACGGCCTGGTTGTTGGTCTTGATCTTGGAGACCTGAGCCTTCAGGTCCTCCTTGAGCCTCGTCGACGGTGTCGAACTCGCTCGCGAGCCTGGGCGAAGTCGTCGTCCACCTCGGGGAGCCTCGCGCTCCTTGACCGCGGTCACCTTGACGGTGATCTGCGCGACCTGGCCGGCGTTGTCGCCCGCGGCGAGCGGCGCCTCGAAGGTGGTCTCCTCGTCGGCGGACAGGCCCACGAGAGCGTCGTCGAGGCCCTCGAGCATGTTGCCCGAACCCACCTGGTAGGAGGTGCCCTGGACGTTGTCGATGTCCGCGCCGTCGAGCCTTGGCGGCGAGGTCGATCGTGGTGAAGTCGCCGTCCGCGACGGGGCGGTCAACGGTCTTCAGCGAGCCGAAGCGCTCACGGAGGTTGTCCAGGCGCTGCTGGACGTCCTCGTCGGAGACCTCGATGGGGTCGACCTCAAGGGTCAGCGACTCGGCGGCGGGCAGGCTCGACCTCGGGGCGGATCTCCACCTCAGCGGTGAACTCCAGGCCCTCGAAGCCCTCCTCGGAGCCGGGGATCTTGACGACCTCGACCTCGGGCTGGCCGAAGGGACGGATGCCCTGCTCCTCGACAGCCTCGGCGTACCAGCCGGGCAGGCCGTCGTTGACGGCGTGCTCGATGATGGCGCCCTTGCCCACGCGGGTCTCGAGGATGCGCGGCGGCACCTTGCCCTTGCGGAAGCCGGGGATCTGAACCTCCTGAGCGATGTGCTCGTAGGCGTGATCCATGGAGGGCTTGAGGTCCTCCTCGGTGAGGGTGACCGTCGCCTTGACGGTCGTGGCGTCGATCTTCTCGAGGGCGCTGGTCACTGATGTGCTCCTGGATTGGGGTTCTGGCCGCGCCGTGTGCGGAGGAACCGCAGTCGGGCAACCCCACGAGTCTAGTCCGGCGCGCCCCGTGTGCCCAATCAGTTCGCTCAGGGCCGATGCGCCGGGTCGGGACCTTAGGGGTCGCGGGCGGCGGAGGGCACCGCCTAGACTCGTGGGTGAACGTTCACATGACGGTGTCCGCATCGGCGCGGACCCACCATCGCAAGGGAGTTGAGCACCGGTGACGGAGCAGACCACTGACGCCGCCGCGGCCATCGCCGCAGGCCACACCTCTCTCGGCATCGAGCCTGGGATCCACCAATATCAAGGCCTGCCTGATCGGCCCGGACCACGAGGTCCTCGCCACGGGCTCGCACGCCTGGGAGAACCAGTTCGTCGACCGCCTCTGGACCTACTCCGAGGAGGCCATCTGGGAAGGACTTCAGGGCGCCATCGCCGCCCTCAAGGCCGATGCCGCCGAGCGCCACGGTGTCAGCCTCGCCTCGGTGGGAGCGCTGGGCTTCTCGGCGATGATGCACGGCTACCTCGCGTTCGACGCCGACGGTCGCCTCCTGGTGCCGTTCCGGACGTGGCGCAACACCAACACGGGTGCCGCGGCCTCGCGTTTGACGGAGGAACTGGGCTTCAGCCTTCCCGCTGCGCTGGTCGGCCTCGCACCTTTACCAGGCCATTCTCGACGGCGAGTCCCACGTGAAGGATCTCGCGTTCGTGACCACGCTCGCGGGCTACGTCCACTGGAAGGTGTCCGGCCAGAAGGTCCTTGGTGTGGGCGATGCCTCCGGCATGTTCCCCATCGACCCCGCCACGCGGGACTATGACGCCGCGATGCTGGCGCGTTTTCAGGGACTCGTCGACGCCCGTCACCCCGGGCTCGACGTCGCAGGCCTGCTGCCGCGGGTGCTGGTCGCCGGCCAAGAGGCGGGCACGCTGACCGCCGAGGGCGCGGCGCTGCTCGACCCGAGCGGCGCGCTCCAGGCGGGCACTCCCCTGGCTCCCGCGGAGGGCGACGCGGGTACGGGCATGGTCGCGACCAACGCCGTCGCGCCGCGCACGGGCAACATCTCTGCTGGCACGTCCATCTTCGCGATGGTGGTGTTGGAGAAGCCGCTCGAGTCCGTGCATGAGGAACTCGACATCGTCACGACTCCCGCAGGCGACCTGGTCGCGATGGTGCACTGCAACAACGGCGCCTCGGAACTGGGCACGTGGGCGCAGGTCTTCACGGAGTTCGCCACCGCGGTGGGCGGCAAGGACGACTCGGGCGCGGTGTTCGGCGCTCTCTTCGCGGCGGCACTCGAAGGCGAGGCCGACGGCGGCGGCCTTCTCGCCTACAACTATCTTTCGGGCGAACCCATCACCGGGCTTGAGGAGGGCCGCCCTCTGGTGGTCCGCACTCCCGGCAGCCGCCTCACGCTCGCCAACTTCATGCGCACCCAGGCTCTACGCGGCCTTCGGCACCCTGAGCCTGGGCATGAAGGTGCTCCACGGCGAAGGAGTGGTGCTCGACTCGATGTTCGCGCACGGCGGCATGTTCCGCACCGCCGGGGTGGCGCAGCGCCTGCTCGCGGCGGCCATCGACGCCCCCGTCACGGTGGGCGACACCGCCTCGGAAGGCGGCGCGTGGGGCATCGCGGTGCTCGCCGAGCAGGTGCGTTCCGGTCAGGGCCAGGCGCTCGATGCGTATCTGGCGCAGCGCGTCTTCGCCGGGGCTGACCTCACGGTCGCCGAGCCGGACTCCGGCGACGTCGCTGGCTACGCGGCGTGGCTGGAGACCTACAGCGCAGGACTCGCCATCGAGCGCGCGGCGGTCGAGGCCATTCACTAGAGCACCTCTTCCTCGAGGGGCTCACCCACTGCGCGGCGCGCAGGTCCGCGGCGACTCAGGTCGCGCGGAGCCCCTCGAGGAATCGCTCGGCCTGGGCCTCCTGACGCGCCTTGAGCCCCTCGCTCGGCCCTTCCATCAGCGCCTGAACGGAGGCGCCGTCGACGAGCGTCACCCAGTCGTCCACGATCGCCGAGTCGACGAGCCCGGCAGCGAGGTCCCCGTCTTCGCGCGCCTCCGCGAGGACTCCGTAGAGCAGCCTGCGAAGGCTCGATGTGCGACTCACGCCGTGCCTGCGCCAAGCGCGGACTCGTCACCGCATGCGCGCAGAACGAGATGTCGACGTGCGCCTCCAGGAGCCGTTCCTCGTCCAGCGGGAGCGACTCAAATAGCGCGTGGCGTAACGCCTCGAGCCCTCGCTTTCCGCGGCCCGTGGCGAGGATCCTGTCGCGCGCCCGCCGGAAGCCGAGGCTCATGAGCGGAGATGAGCAGGCTCGTCCTTGTTCGCGAAGTAATGGTTGAGCGCTCCGAGCGAGAGCCCGGCCTCCCGTGCGATCTCACGCGTGGAAGCGTTTTCGAGTCCCACGCGGCCGATGACGCGCCACAACGCCTCGTGCACCGTAGCGCGGCGCGCGGCGTGATCGACGATGCGCGGCATGACACCTCCCTGAGGCCAGGATGGTATCCGAGTCACCCGCAATGAGGCGGGTCACCACGGACGAGGCCCGGAGACGCGAAACACAGGTTTTACCTGGCGGCAACCTTTTTAGATCAGTTGCTCCATAACCTGATGCTCGTCCCCGCCGCCTCAGGAGAGGTACGCATGACCGTCCCCGTCACCACCTCCGCGCGCCCCTGGGTCGCCGCGGGTTTCTTCGCCCAGGGCCTCCTCATGGCCGCCGTGCTCACCAGCCTGCCCGGCATCGAGGAACGCACGAGCATCGGCGAGACCGAGGTGTCGCTCGTCATCCTCGGCACCGTCCTGTTCGCCGGCGCGGGCTCGGTCTGGGCCGGCTCCTCGCCACGCGCTGGGGTTCCGCCGCCCTTCTGCCACCGGCCTTCGCGTTGCAGTCGATCGCCGTCGCCCTCGTCATGCTCGACGCGCCGCTGGCGCTGCTGTTCCCCATCTTCGCCGTCTTCGGGCTCGGCGTCGGGCTCGCGGATGCCGGCAACAACATGCAGGCACTCACCCTGCAGCGCCAGGCGGGCAGGTCCCTGATCTCGTCGTTCTACGCTGTCCAGACCACGGCGGCGATCGCGGGGGCACTCCTGGTGTCGGGGATCGCCGCGCTCGAGGCGCCCTTCGAGGTCACCTTCGCCGTCGCGGCGGCCGTGGGTCTCGCGATCGCCGTCGCGGTGCGGGGCCGACTGGTTCCGGACCCCGAGGCCGCCGCCCCCTCGTCCGAGCGTGCCGCACTGCCGTGGTCGGGGATCATCGTGTTCGGCATCGTGGTGGCGGTGTCCTACGTGGGCGACTCCGTCATCGGCACCTGGAGCTCGGTCTTCCTCGACAAGGAACTCGCGGCCATCGCGGTCGTGGTACCGCTCGGCTACGCCGCCTACCAGGCCTGTTCACTGGCGAGCCGGCTCGCGGGTGACCGCCTTGTCACCCGCCTTGGCCGGGCGCGCGTCCTCACCGGAGCGACCATCCTCGCCGCAGGCTCGCTGCTCGTGGCCGCCGCGGCACCCGAACCGTGGATCGCGGTGGCCGCCTTCGGCGCCGCCGGACTTGGCATCGGCCTCATGGCACCGCTGTCCTTCTCCGCCGCGGGCGACCTGGCCCCCGATCACCAGGACGAGGTCGTCTCGCGCCTCAACCTCTTCAACTACGCCGGCGTCGTGGTCGGCTCGGGCGCCACCGGAATGATCGCCGACGGCCTCGGGCTGCGCGCCGCGATCGTCATGCCCGCCGTACTCGTCGCCGCCGCTCTCTTCGCCGTGCGCGCGTATCGCACCCCGCGTCCCATCCCCACGTCCCCAGGAGGAGACCATGCCTGACACCCTCACCACCGACGTCGTCATCATCGGCGCCGGCCTTTCCGGCCTCACCGCCGCCCGCCATCTCACGGCCAGTGGCGTCGACGTCGTCGTGCTGGAGGCAAGCGATCGCGTGGGCGGCCGCACCCGCAACCAGGAAGTCGGTGGCCTCACCGTTGACCTGGGCGGAACGTTCGTGGGTCCCGGCCAGGATCACGTGGTCGCGCTCGCCACCGAACTGGGCCTGACCACCTTCCCCACCTATGACCAGGGCGCCCAGGTGATGGCGGTGGGCGCCCGCAGGCGCGAGTACCAAGGATCCACGTTTCCGATCGGTCCGCTGCGCCTGGCTCAGGCTCGGGACGGTGATGGCGACCATCGACAGGCTCGCCGCCACCGTCCCGAGCGGGGCACCATGGAGGGCGCCCCGCGCCAGCGAATGGGACGCGCTGACCCTCGAGGACTGGCTGCGTTCGCGCGGCGGCGGCGACCTGCTGGTCACGCTGTTCTCGTTCGTCACGCGTACCTCGTGGGGCTGCGAGCCTCGCGAGATCTCGTTCCTGCACGTCCTGCACTACGCGCGCCAGGCGGGTGGCCTGTGGCCGCTGCTGGGCACCACCGGCGGGCTTCAGGAACGCCACTTCCACGAGGGCGCCGCGGCCATCAGTGAACGGATGGCCGATGCCCTCGGCGCCAGGGTGAGGCTGTCCTCGCCCGTGCGCTCGGTAGCGTGGGCCGACGACGGTGTGAGCGTGGTCGCCGATGGCGCCACGGTGCAGGCCAAGGCCGCCATCATTGCGGTCCCGCCCGCCGCTCGAGGGCGGCTCGCCTTCTCCCCCGCCCTGCCTGAACCGTGGGCGTCGCTGCCGTCGCGCTGGCCGCAGGGAACGCTGTCGAAGGCCTACGCCGTCTACGAGCGCCCCTTCTGGCGCGACGGCTCCGGCACGGGACTGCGCAGCGAACTGTCTGGCCAGTCACAGTCATCGTCCGGGCCGGTCTGCGCCACGTTTGACGCGAGTCCGGCGGACGGCGAGCGCGGCGTCCTCCTCGGGTTCATCGGCGGCGATGACGCCCGCGCGTGGGATGCGTTGCCCGCAGCGGAGCGACGCGCCCGCGCCCTCGGATCGTTCGCGGAGATCTTCGGGCCCGACGCGCTCGCCCCGCTGGACTACACCGAACAGCGGTGGGCACACGAGGACTGGGTGCTCGGCGGACCCACCGCCGTCCCAGGGCCGGGCGCATGGACCGCGGTGGGCGCGGGCGTCGCGACACCGGTCGGCCCGCTGCACTGGGCGGGCACCGAGACCGCCCAGACCATGACCGGCTTCATGGACGGCGCCGTCCGCGCCGGCCAGCGCGCCGCCCGCGAGGCACGCCGCACGCTGGAAGCTCGGCCCGTATCCCCCGCATCCGCCGTCGCCATTCCCGCCTGACCCGCACCCTCGAAGGAGACCCCCATGCCTCTTGGCCGCTCCCATACCGTCCTCACCACCGCATCGGCCGATGCCGTGTGGAAGCGCTGGACCACGCCCGCCGACTGGGTGACGGACGATCCCGGCGTGGACGCCTGCGACTTCGCCACCCCGCCCGCGGTGGGCACACGCGGCACCCTTGTGTCCGGAGGTGCTCAGCGCATCCGCTTCTTGGAACTCAAGGAGTGCGAGGAGATGACATTCGAGATCGTGCTGCCGCTCGGGTCGCTGCGCTTCCCGCACCACATGGCCCCCTCGGCCGAGGGGCTGCGCGTGCGCCACGGCGTGCAGGGCACTGGTCCGCTCGGCTGGCTGTACTGGCTCGTCGCGGGACGCAAGATTGCCGCCGGCCTTCCCGAGGTCATGGGCTTCGTGGTCGGCAATGCCCTCGCCGAGAGCGTCGACGCCTGACGGCTGACCGAGGGGTCCGGATCCGCACCATCGTGCACGGATCCGGATCCCCCTCGGCACGGCGCCTCAGCCTCGACGCAACTCAGTACTGAAGCGCCTCCCACGGGCCGTACTCCGAGGCCCCCGGCTCGCTGCCCCGCGCGTACCATTTCGCGCGCCACAGGCTCGCCGCCGTGCGTCACCACGTCGCCGCGCGTGAACGTCCGCGACGCAGTCCACACGGCGATCCCCGAGTCCTCCGCGGCGACCTCCTGCCACGGCCCAGAGACGCCGCCAGGCGCCTGGCCTCGAGTCCACCACGAAGCGACCCAGGTCGCATCGTCGTAGGTGACAACATCACCTGCGCCGTAGGTCGCCGCGGGCGACCACGGGTCCGCAGCCGCGGCGGTCGAGTCATCTCCCACCACGATGCCGCGTCCATTGGTGGCGATGTAGACCCGGCCGAACACGTCCGGGTCTCCTTCGATGTCGGCGCCAATCCAGCCCCACTGGTGCTCGTCGTCGTTGATGCGGACCCAGGTGTCGCCACCGTCGATCGAGCGCCACACACCGCGCACGCCGTCGCGCTTGGCGGCGACATAGATCGCGGGCGATGTCGCACCGGGGGCCGCCTTGCCGAACCCCACGGTGTCCGCCTCGTCGAAGCCGTCGACGCGCTGCCAGGTGCTGCCAGCATCGGCCGTGCGCCACAGGCCGTATGTGCCGTCCTCCTCGCCTCCGGCAAGCCAGAGCGCGCCCGGGGCGCCGGGCACCGCGGCGAAGCGGACGTTGCCCTCGACCGGCAGGCCCTGTGCGGGCGTCGCCACGAAGGTGGCCCCGCCGTCAGCGGAGACGAAGAAGTCGCCGCCGAGGAAGCCGTAGAAGGCATGCGGATCCACCCGGTCGGCTTCGATCCTGGCGCCTGCGGGCAGCCCTGCCGCCGTCTCCCAGGTGTCTCCGCCGTCCGTGCTGAAGAGGGCATCGGCCCCCGCGGGCGACCACACGACGGCGCTTCCCTCCGCGCCCACGGCGACCGTCCCCGGACCACTCGCGTCTGCGGCCGCGGGCGACGCAACCCAGGTGCCACCCCCATCGTGCGACACGGCAGCGAGGTGCGCGCCGGACCCGTCGGTGCCCGCTCGCGCCACGGTCGCGCCGTCGCGTCCGGCGGCATCGACGCTGGTGCCGCCGCCAAAGTAGGGCCCCTGGAACGCATCGCTGACGGTCGCGATGTCCTCGTGGACAAAGCCCCCGAGGTCGAGCATCGCCGACACGAGAGCCACGTCGCCCGTGGGCGCCACCAGATCCTGAATGGCGGTCTCCTCGATCCCTTGGGCGGCGGGCGCGATATCGATCACGCCTCCGTCCAGATCCCAGTCGGTGAGGTTGCCGCTGCGATAGATGGTGGCTCCCGTGCCGTACATCAGTTCGTCGGAGTTGAACGGGTCGATTTCCAGGGCCGATACCATCCAGCCGAGCCTTGGGCGTGGGCTCGGCCCACATTCGCGGCTCCCCCACCTCCTTGCCGAACCGGAGCCACGGCACGGCCGAGATGTCCTGGTCGTAACGGGAGGAGAACTCTCCCCCGTTGCTGTAGTCGTAGTCCCAGATGGCGCTCCAGGTCTCGCCGCGATCGGTGGAGCGGAAGATCAGCACGTCCGGCCACCACTGGATCTGCGAGACGACCATCAGGGTGTCGGGGTCGGAGCGATCCACGGTGAGGCCGCCGAAGCCGAAGTCGCCACCCACGGGACGCCCCTGCGGCGTGATGTCGGTCCAGGCGCCCGAGTCGAGGTCGTAGCGCCACACCTCTCCGTCGGACCCGTCGTAGGGGCCGGACGTGTTCGAGGTGGTGAGGTAGAGCGAGCGGCTCGCCTGGTCGATGACACCGTGGTGGGCGATGTAGCCCGTGGGCGCGTTGGCGATCGGCGTCCAGGTCTCGCCGCCGTCATCGGAGCGGTACAGCGGGTCGTCGACGTCGGCGACCGCCGTGATGAGGGTCTGCGAGGGGCCCGCCTCGGCCGAGTCCGCGTCGAAGGCGGTCCAAAGGACCCCCAGGTTCTGTTCGAGGTAGGAGTTGCCCGAGCCCGCGTCGGGGATGAAGTCGCCGACGTTCGGGAAGGACTCGACCTGCGAGAAGGTGACGCCCGCATCCGTCGATCGCCACAGCCCGTTTCCGGTCTCGGCGCCGTAGTAGAGGACGTCGTTGTCGCCGGGGTCCACCACGAGTCGCTCGCCGATGCCACGCCCAGGCATATTGCCGCCCACCTTGAACGGCAGGCTCGGTCGCCTCCCATGTCTCGCCGTAGTCGTCGGAGCGCAGGATCGCGCCGTTGTCCGGGTCCCACTCGTTCGTGTACATGCCGGTCGCGGCGTAGACGCGGTGGGTGTCGACGGGATCGGTGGCGAGGCTCAGGACGCCGAGCCGGTTCCAGTCGTCCCAGCCCACGTGGTCCAGGAGCGGCACCCAGGTGTCCGTGGCGCGGTCGAGCCGGTAGGCGCCGCCGATGTCCGTGCGGGCGTAGACGAGGCCAGGCTCAGTCTGGCTGTAGATGATGCCGGGGACATAGCCGCCGCCGGAGATGGCGGCGTTGGACCAGTCGTAGGTGGCGGCCTCGGGCGTGGCCGATGCCTCGGCCAGGTGGGATGCGGCCGATGCCTCGGCTCGGTGGGCGCCGCCCGTGGCGCCCTGCGGCGCGGCGAGGGCGGGCACCGCGGCGACAAGCGCGGTGCCGGTGGCGGCGAGGGACGCGGCCACGGTCAGGAATCTCACGGTCAACACTCCTTTGTGTCGGTGCTCCGTGGCTACATCGCCACGGCGGCGCTGAGGGACGCCACCTGCGACGCTATCGAAGCGATTCGACACTCGCAACAGATATGTTGACGGTCCGCACGAATGCGGTGATCAGGCCCCCGCGCCGTCCTCCCACGGCAACTCACCCTCGGGCCCCACGGGCGCGAGCGGCACCACCAGGACCGGACGATGCTGCCGGTGCGACAGTTGTGCCGCCACCGAGCCGGAGAAAAACTCGTGAAGCGTGCCGCGAAGGCCTGGCTCACGCGTGCCGACCACGATGAGCGCGGCATCGACCTCATCGGCGACGTCCGCGAGCCTGCTGCGACGGCAGGCCCGCGAGCGCGCGCGTGCTCCACTGAACGCCGGCGTCGTTCAGCACCGCGCCGAGGCGCGCCTCGCTCGGGATCCATCACCTCGACGAGGGTGTCGGCGACTTCCACGCTCATCGACACGGACACCACGGAGCCATCCAGGCGACGCTCGATCGGCAGGCGCACGGAGTCCACCCAGGCGCAGACCACGTCGGCGCCCAGCAGGCGGGCGAAGTGCGCCGCGGTGGCGACGACGGCATCGGGCTGGCCGGGCACGACCCCGACGACGATGTGGGCGGTGGTGGCCATGGCGGACTCCTTCGACGCGTGAGCGCGGCGCGTCCGCGCCCACCTCCAGTGTGGCGCGCACCGGGCGGGGGCGCATCACGAGCGCCCGGCTCTTCGCTGAACCTGAGGACTGCGGGACGGGACTACCGTGGTGGTCGTCCCCTGAGCCCAACGAGGAGCCCATCCATGAAGACGTTCACGCTGCCTGGTACCGACATCACCGCGCCCGCCGTGGTGTTGGGACTCATGCGGATCAAGGACAAGTCCGACGAGGAGATCCGCACCCTCGTGCGCACGGCCCTCGACGCAGGCATCGACTTCATGGACCACGCCGACCTTTACGGCCCGCCGTATCACGGCTGCGAGCAGCGGTTCTCGGAGGCGCTGCGGCTCAGCCCCGCGCAGCGTGAGGCGCTGACCATTCAGACCAAGTGCGGCATCCGCCATCCGGGACCGTACTTCGACTTCTCGTACGAGCACATCGTCGAGTCGGCGAACGCGTCGCTGGCGGCGCTGGACACCGACTACCTCGACATTCTGCTGCTGCACCGCCCCGACGCGCTCATGGAGCCCGACGAGGTAGCGCGCGCGTTCGCCGACCTCCACGCCGCAGGCAAGGTCCGCCACTTCGGCGTCTCGAACCACACGCCCGGCCAGATCGAACTCCTGAAGCGCAGCGTCGAGCAGCCGCTCGTCGCCAACCAGATCCAGCCTGTCAGTGACCCACGCCCCGGCGATCGCCAGCGGGATCGCCGCCAACATGGGCGACCTTGACCAGTCGATCGACCGCGACAACGGCGTGGTCGACTACTGCCGCCTGAACGACATCACCCTGCAGGCATGGTCACCGTTCCAGGCACGCTTCTTCGACGGCCCGTTCCTCGGCAACCCCAAGTACGGCGAACTCAACGCCGTCGTGGATCGTCTCGCGGCCCAGTACGACGTGCCGCCCGAGGGCATCGCCGTCGCGTGGCTCACCCGTCACCCCGCGCAGATGCAGGTGGTCGTGGGCACCACGACGCCGTCGCGCGTGGAGGCGGCAGCCCAGGGCGCCGATGTGGTCCTCACCAGGGCCGAGTGGTACGAGATGTTCCGCGCTGCGGGCCACACCGTTCCGTAAGGCGCGGAGCCTGGTTTGGGGCTGCGTGGTGGCGCGCGGGGCGCATTACCACGCGGCCCCGGCAACAAGTCGGGGTGACAGGATTTGAACCTGCGACCCTCTGGAGGATCCGGCGACTTTCCGGACCTTCACGGTTGTCCAGGGAATACGCGAGTTCCCTGGCGATGCGAAGGAAGGCGGCGGTTCGCTCATTCCGACTGTACCCGGATGCCTCAGGTTGGTCACGGCTGAATCTGATGGGTTCTTGATGAGGCTCGCGCGCTGCAGAGCCCCATCGGCCGCGCTCAGCCCCAGCGCCGCGCGACCGGATCCCAGACGCGCACGACCCGTGATCCGAGGACAGGGTCGGCGAACACGGAGACTGCCGCCAGCACCTCGCCGAAGGCCTCAGGGAGGCTCGCCAAGCCTGCCGGTGCGGCGTCGCCACGCGGCCCACTTCGCCTGTGCGAATGCCGGCATGCCGGCAATCCCGGGCAGAAGCGGCATGAGCTCGACGCCGCGGTAGCGGGCGACGGTCTCAGACGATGCGCGGAGGCTCCCCGCGTCCACAGGCGGTGAGCGAGTGAGCGTTTAAACATCGGCGAAGTCTCGCCAGCGGGTGTTCGCCTCGCCGCGGTCGACCATGGTGACGATCTTCTGGGAGAGCACCATCGTCAGCGGATAGCCGAGCAGCCTGATCCCCTCCTGCCCAGGCTCGAGCAGTCCGGGCACCTCCACGAGAGTGGGGGCAGGCCAAATGGGATCGCCGAAGTTGGCGTCGATACCGATCGTCACCCGCGAGCGGCCGAGATGTCCGGCGAGTCGCACGCGGACCCCGGCGTACTCATCCGCGTCGCGGATCGCGGTTGCCGCCACGCTGTCAACGTCGAAGACGACGCCGTCCTCGATATCGATCGAAGCGATCGCACGTATTCGCTCGGCGACGTCGGCCGCATCGTTCGCAAGCCCCGTCGCTTGTAGTTCGATGTCCTTCGTCGGCCGGCGCAGCGCGAAAGCCGCGAGAAGGACGCCGCCCTTGAGCACGAAGTCATCGCGATGGTCGCTCGCAGCGATCCGAACGAGGAACGCCTCGAGAACATACAGCGCCTGCAGGCTCCTGGACGTCCCCGCCGGTTGCCCGCGCGAGACCACGGATCGCGAGGACCGCATCACCGGCGGGCGTGCCGCGCTGAGGGTTCGGACTCACAACAGGATCTCCAATGCAGTCCGGATCGCAGGCTGGGCCTTGGGGAACGATGCGGCCATCGAGAGCAGCGCAGACGGGCTGCTCTCGCGAGCGCGCCGCCATCGCTTCAGCGCCCCGATCGCGAGGTCGCTGCCCCAGTCGTGGCGCAGTCGGAACAGGTCGACGATCGTCCGCTCCGCGGAGTACAGGCCGATAGTCAGTCCGCCCGGCAGCCGGTACTCGCCTCGCCCGATGTCATATGTCGCTGCGTCGAATCGGTGCCACGCGATGGGAGCCGTCGGCGCTTCGATCGGCTGCATCCCGCGCGGGATCGCGATGTGCGAGCGAGTGGGGATCTCGTCGGTCAGGCTCGTGCAAGGCGAGCGCCGAGAGCAGGCACAGCGTCGCTTGCGGACGTTTGGCGGCGATGGTCATCCATGCCGCGGTCGTGTCGTCAGCCGCACCGGCACGCAGGAACAGGCCGGGCGCGATGCGCTCGTACTCCCCGCGCTTAGCAAGGCCCGGAGCCGATGCCTGGTCAGGCCATCATCCGCGAGCGACTCGTAGCGGAGCATCATGGGATCTGCAGATGAAGCCATGCCCGCGCCCTCCCAGCCACGCCGACGAAAACATGAACAGATAAATCATACCTGTCACTATTTCCGTCGATCAAGAACGTGCACACCTCGACCCCTGAGCGGCCGGCGCCGCCGCTTCGACGCGCAACCGACCGAGATGCCGCTCACGGCGATGCAGGCAACGACGCCCGCGCACCTTCGGCACCCGTCACGCCACGGTCTCCACGAAGCCCGGGGCGCAATATGTCATCGGAATCGACAGCCACGCCCGCACCCACACGGTGGCCGCCGGCGCCGCGACCGGGTTCTCTCGGCAGTCGCGTCCGAGCTCGTCGCTCGAACTCGCGAGCTTCTGCTCGGTCGTCCTCCCGCGCCAGCCGAACCAGAGCGCGGCGCCGGCGGCCCGGAAACCGGTTCGGCGCCTCACATCGGGCCTGAACCGCTCAAGAACCTGAGATTCGTACGGTGGCAGACTTTAGAGAGAAGTTGAAAGACACTCGCGCGCAATCCGCGTGAGGGGTATCCGAAGCGTCGAACGAAGTGTCGCATCGGAGAATCGAAACGGTATCCCATTGGGTGGCGTCAGACGGCAAGTCAGGACCCACCAGTTCTGGGCTGGTCACCACGTGGTTCTGGTTTGATGTCGACCATGAACGACGAACTGGCGAACGCCACACCGGAAGACACGAGGGCCGACCTTACGCGACTGTCGGCGCGCGGCTATACCCAGTTGCGCCATGTCCTCGTACAGCCTTCCCGACCCCACAGGCCCCCGAGACTCGACCCTCGCACGCATGCTTCACCAGCGCAAGCACCGCGCGCTCCTGCTGTACCTCCTCCTGCTGACGTGCTGGCCCTGGCTGCACGACCGCAAGCGCCCGCTTGAGGGCGACGTGTGGATCCGGGCCCTCACCGCCAAGGGAGCGCCCACATGGTCCGCCTCGACCCTGTCGCGCTCGTGGGCGGATCTGGCCGAACTCGGGCTAGTGACCAAGGGTGCCAAGCGTGAGGGGCGCCTGATCCGCCCCGCACCTCGTCGGGAGGACGCAGCCGCCGACTACGAGTTCCCCGGAGGCAGGCGCGATCGGTTCAACACCTACTTCGCGCTGCCGGACGAGTTCTGGAAGGACGAACTCTTCGCGAAGGCTCTCCTGCCTGCACTGGTCATGCTCCTCGTGATCGCCAAGGAAACCAACAGCAAAGAGGAGGTCTGGTTCACCTACGACGGCCTGGAGGACTGGTACGGCATCAAGCGCAAGTCACCAGAACGGCGTGGAGGCGCTCGACGAGCCTTGGCCTGATCCACCGACGGCGCGAACGCATCAAGGCGCCGCTCGCAGCACCTGGCTACACGACCCGGACCTGGTACTCGCTGACCGGCGTCTACTCCCACAAGTCGCGTGCGGCCCTTCAGAAACGAGCCGCCCGCGAACGACGCGCGCGTCTGCGGCGCGAAACCCGTCTGGCGCGCGTTAAGGAGGGATCGTGAGCATCTCACGAATGGTCTACGTCGACGACTCCGGCACGGTCGACCAGGGGCTGATCGTCTACAGCCTGGATCGAGGTTGCTCCCGAGCACTGGCGCGGCGCCTTGCGCACCCTCCTTGAGCCTTCGCAAGGAGTTCTATCGTGATCACCAGGTCCCCCCATCCGCCGAACTGCATGCCACCAAGTACGTCAACGGCCGCACGAGCATCACCACCGCGTTCAGCGACGACCTCGAAGAGCGCAAGGCGCTCGGGCGAGCGATCGCGGAACGTTGCCTCGAGACCCTCGCCTCGCAACCCGCAATCTCCACGGGCGCCGTCTACCGGCGCACCGAAGCCAAGGGCCGCGACTACCACCGCGAACGTGGAGATGTCTACCGCAACCTAGTCCACCGCTGGGACGCGGAGCATCGCGCCGCGGATACCTACGCGCTCGTCAGCATGGACGGAGACGGCAGCGACGCGACCTACCTCAACGCCCACAGGTCGCTCCCGCTGGACACGCGGCACGTCATTGAGGACCCGATGATGCACGACTCAAAGAGTTCGCAGTGGGTCCAGATGGCGGACCTGGTCGCGTACAGCGTCTTCACCCACCTGAATCGTCACCCGAACAACGAGTTCGGCTGGGACTGGTACGAGCGCTACATCCAGCCAAGCGACGTCAACGGCGGCCCGTTGTTGCTGTAGATACAGCAAGACCCGCTTGTCCACGAGAGTGGGGCGGGTCCGCAGGAGCAAGTATGCCTCATCCAGAGACTTGCCGCAACACTCCCGGCACAACCCGGGGCGGGAGTCACGGCCACGCGCTTGATGGAACTTTTCGCTGTGATATTATTACCCCCGTGGATCACATGCAGCGCATTCTCGACGCACTGGGCCCCCTCGTCGAGCCGCTTTACGGCAGCATCGCCGATGCCGAGTCCGTGTTGGATGTCAAGGTGCCCGAACTGTCGGAGACTCTGGCGACGGGCCCGTCGCGCACCCACGCCGTCCGCGGCCTGGTCGCGTACCAGTTGGAGCGCCGCGATATTGATCCCTGGAGCGTCACGGTCACCCACAACTCCGGAATCACGTTGCGGCACGACGGCCTCGTAATGCGCGTACTCCATGGCTCCTCCGGCGGCGCGATCCCCTCGCCTGGGCGCAACTTGGCGCGCCAGAACTTCTACCTCAACCCCACGCTGGACGACGAGATGTTGCCGCCCTCGGACAACCTCCTGGCGCTCTGGTCGCTGGATCACCGAAGCGAGGTAGAAATCCGCATTGTTCGCCCGACCGGCACCTGGCGCCACGGCGAGGCAGGCAAGGCCGACCTCGACTTCATCCTCCCCGGACCTCGGCAGGGCTCGCGAGCCTGGCGTTCGTTGGCACGGACGAGGACATCGTGATCGCACCTGCAGAGCAGGATGCACGTCGTGGTCGACTCGCGTAACGCCGCCGAGCGGATCCGGACGCTGCGCGAACTCAACGGCTGGACTCAGGCGGAGTTGGCCGGTGCCTCTGGCGTGTCTCAGCCGCTCCTGTCAAGCATCGAGAACCTCCGGCGCGACGCGTCCGACGAGACCCTTCGCGCGATCGCAAACGCAGCGGATACCCCGTTCTCCTTCTTTGAGGTGACCGGGTCGGACGCACCGTCCGACTCACTTCACTTCCGACGCAACAAGAGCGCTTCAGTGAAGATAGGACGGCAGGTCAAGGCCTACTTCAGTGAGGGTCGGCGCGTCGCAGGTGCCGCACTTGACCGAATCGAATACCCCATCGGCTCGCTTCCCTTCGCCGATGCCAGGCTTTCGACCATGACTGCAGTGGCCATCGAGGACTACGCCGCGAAGACGCGCCTGGCGCTAGGGATCGAGGCGGACGCGCCGATTGGCAACCTCACCCGTGCAATCGAACGTACCGGTGTACCAGTGTTCCGACTCACACTCCCAGGCATCGAGGAAGGGCACGTCGTCGGCAAAGGTCATTACGGAGTGTCCGCAAGCGCTGCTCCAGCGTCGCGGACCGCGATTGCCTACTCGTCTGCCTCGGGAGACCGCGACCGTTTCACTCTCGCCCATGAGCCTGGGCCACGTTGTTTTGCACTCATTCCGCGACCCGGGCGACGACGCGGAGAAAGAAGCCAACCAGTTTGCCGGAGCCTTGCTCCTGCCGGCGAGCCGCGTCGACACGCTCGTAGACGCACGCACCACCCTCGACAACTTCGCTCGCGTTAAGGCGCTATTCGGCGTTTCTATTCAGGCATCGATCTACCGCGCTGCACAGGCTCGACATCATCGATGCCGACCGCAAAGCTTCGCTGTTCCGCCAGATCAGTCAGCGCGGTTGGCGCAAGAGCGAACCCGTCGACGTTCCGCACGAGAACCCGCTGCTCATTTACAGAGCACTCTCAGCCGCATGGCCAAACCAGCCATACAGCGAGGGCGCGGAATCTCTGGGAATTGGGCGTGCCATACTCGCCGCGATCGCACCCGCTCCGAGAACTGAAACCGCATCCGACAACAAGGTCAGCAACAGGTCGAACATTGTCCCGCTCAGTTCGTACCGACGCTAGTGCGAGGCGGTGAGCACTTCGCTCAGGATCAACACAACGACATGCTCATCTCCGTCACGCCGCATCCCAGAGGTGACGTGCGAGGCCCCGGCACAGTCGCTCGGTACCAGGCGGGAGGCGCTCACAGGTCAATGGGTGGCTAGCGCTCTTGCGGCTGAATCGACAGCGCGAGTACCGGCGCGAGCCTCAACCCGTGGGGCCCCGCGATTCACTACAGCAGTCTTGAGGCTCGCCCGCCTTGTCCTCATGAATCAGCGGCGCAAGGCCCTTGTCCGCGCGGAGCAGATGCGCACCCAAGGCGCGCTCTCCGATCGCGAATGGCAGACCTGGCCGCTGTTCGATGGCCTTCGCGACGCCGGCGGCGGGGAGCGCACCGGCCAGGCATGGGGCCCAGACCAGCGAGCCTCGCCCACACGTTCATCGACGCCACGCTGACACCCAACGTGGAGGGCGGCTTGCCCGCGCCAGCGGCCATGCTGTTTCGCCGCCGACGACGAGCGACCCCAAGCGTCGCAGCCGCCCGCACAGCAGTGCTACTCCGATGGTTTGTGCGGCGCGTCTGGCTCGCGCGCCTCAGCCGCCTCGGAATTGTGCAACGCGTTCCAGTACGGCATGAAGACAATCTTGAGAGTCAACCACCACAGGTAGACGCTCACACCCGAGGAGAAAGTGCTGTCGCCAACGAGTCCATGCGCAACTTCATTGCGAAGGTTGGGTCCGATGGGCCCGCACATGAGCGCACGAAGCTCAAACGCCAAGTCCTCGCCGAAGATGTCTACAACTCGCTCGTTCTCCATGAGCGCGGACAGGCCAAGGCTCGTTTTCATTCCCATCCGCCCCCATCGTGCTCGTGCGTTCGCCGGCATTCGCCAAGTGCAGCCGCACGAGGGCTTCGATACTGGCACGAGGAGGTGCACCGCAGTTCCAAAGTCCCCGCTGTACCCGTAGTGCAGTCCGCGCGCGAATGCGCCTTCGTGCGTGCTCGGGACAGTGGCGCTCCCCGTAGCAAGTGCCTGGAAGTCACCGATATGAAATCGGTGTTCGGTAGAGATCTGTTGCCAGGCCCTCGGCAACACGGTTCCCCCAAGAATGCTGACGCGAATCTGGTAGTGCTGGATCATCCGTTCCCAGGCTGCCGCGGGTTCGCCGTAGATCTGAGCCGTGTCGCTGGTGGGCGAGCGGTAGATCGTGCGGCCGTCGGCGGCAAGTGTCCGCCGCCCGATCGAGGCGAGCAGTGGGGAGTCGCGCTGGCGCTGTTCCGCTTCCGACCTCGCCTCGGAGAGGCTCGCCAGGCGCTGGATGCCCGCGAAACGCCGAAGTGATTCGACGGGGTCGTCACTGCGAATACTCGCGAGCAAGTCGACGACATGCTCCCCAATGTCGCTGGTCTCCATGGTGAACACCTGCATCTCGCCGAGCGCGGCCGCGCCGCTCTCCCGGATGCGACGGGCAAGGCTCCGCCGGCAAACTCTCCGCTCCGAGGCGTGCCCGGGACCGGCGGGGCAGTGTCCGGAGGGTCTTAAGCGCCATCTCAAGGTGGATGGACGCACGGAAAGGCTCATTCCGGTCGGCCTCAGCAATGAGGCGCCGGACGATTGCATACGTCGCATCCTCGGCGGCCTCGATTTCTCCTGCACGCCGGTACCACTGGGATGCGACCTCGAGCGTGTTCTGAGCCGCGATCGACTCGACTCCGACGGCATGACCGGCGAGGTGTGCGGCGATCGTGGAGGCATGCTCGCTCCCGAGTCCGTGGTCGCCGAGCATTCGCGCGGCCCGCACCGACATCCCGCCATCGGACGAAGTTGAGGCAGCCTCGACCAGCCTGACGCTCGATGTCGCCGAATGGGGCGGCAGCAACTCCTCGAAAACGAACGCCAACCGCAAGAGCACGGTCCCACTGCTCGCCGGCGTGCGTCATCGCGTCGCTCGTCACGCCGTGATCGGCCAGAGCCTGAAGTTGCGCAGTGTGTCTGCTCGGACGCAGGCCCGGGTCGCCCGCTATTGCCAGAACGTCAAAGACTCGACTGCGAAGCACGAGACTGGGTATGGAGTCGGCGATCTCGGCGAGTGCCGCTAGGTCCGCCTCCGTGAAATCTCCGGGAATCGGGCTTCGTCGATCACCGAAGGTGGCGAATGGTCCGTAGGGGTTGGTCCAGTCGCTCCCGTTCGGCATGAACCACGCCACCGTCGCAAGTAGGCCTGCGACGTACCGGACGTCGCCACCAGCATTGGCGTCGTCTGCTATGGCACGGAGCGGACCGCCCATGAGAAGTGTGCCTGTAACGGCATCGGCCAAGGCGGCCTGTAAATCGGCGTCGCACACAGCGGACTGCCAACGCGATCCGTGAGCCTCACTCATGGGCCATAGGCTATTGGTTAGCAGGGATATCGACTGCATTGGCGCGGCGTCCTTCCGCGTCGCGCACCGGGGCGCAACGAGAACCAAGCCCATTCATTGCGTTCCATGTGCCCGGCTCGGCGAAGACTGCTGCTCCCGCAGATGGACGGCACGTCTTGGGTCGAGCGGCTACCTGGCTCACAAACCCAGGTAGCGGCTCGACGTCACCTGCATCGACGCGGCGGGTCGGATGTAGGAGTTCACCAGCATCGCGAGGTCGCGGTGGCGGGTCTGGGCGGCGATGCGGTCGAGTGGCACGCCGGCCATGGCGGCTGCGGTGGCGTGGCCGGCGCGTAGCGAGTGGGCGGTGATCATCTCCCCCGTGAATCCGATCGCGTGGGCTCGGGTCTTGACGATCCGCACGACGGAGGCGGCGTTGATCGGGTGGCTCGAGACTGCGCCGTTGGTGCGGACTTGGGTGAAGACGGGCCCGGCCCCGCGCGGGCGAGTGCGCAGCCATGCGTCCAGCGCTTCAACTGGATCCGTCTCGGGCGACCGGCCGCGGGCGATCGCGATGGTCTGGCCGGCGCCGTGGGGGTCGCCTTTTGACCGGCGCACGGTGACCAGCAGACCACCCTCAGCACGGGCGATGTCCCCCACCTCGAGTGCGGCGAGCCTCGCATCGGCGCATGGCTGAGGCGAAGCCCAGGAGGATGGTCGCGGCGTCGCGCTTGCCGATCGCGGCGGCGCGGTCGATAGCGGCAAGGACCTCCCGGATGTCCTCGACCAGCAGCGGGCGTGCCCGTCGGCGGGGTGCGACCCCGAGGATGCGGCGCAATCCTCGGCGGACGCGTGTCACCAGGCTCGCTGTCGGTCGGGCTGTCCAGGCCGGCAGGCTGAATGGCGGTGGGAGATGGCGGCAAGCGTGCAGGTGACCATCCCCATCGTCAGTCCGCGTTCGGCTTGCTATGTGATGTAGGCGCAGATGACCTCGAGTGCCGCGGGCAGCGCCGTGAAGCCGCGCGCGGTGCACCAGGTCTCGAATCCTCGCCACGCAGAGGCATATGTCTCGAGCGTCGAGGGCGCGTGGTGGGCCGCGACCGCTGCGTCGATCCGTGCGATGTCCGCGGGAGTCAACCCTGCGGGGAGGGACCGCGGGAAGTTGTCGTCTGCTGTCAGCCATGGGGTCATGCAGGCATGCCAGCAGGGCTGCGGCAGTCGTCACAAAGATGGGTAAACGATGACTTAGTCATGTTTCACGTCCAATGAAGGTCGTGGAAACCCGCGAGTTACCAGGACATTCACCGTCGGGGTGACAGGATTTGAACCTGCGACCCTCTGCTCCCAAAGCAGATGCGCTACCAAGGCTGCGCTACACCCCGCGACTGCCCCATCGGGGCCCGCCCACTCTAGTATGCGCGGCGCTAGGCTCAGAGCCATGCTGACTCTCGCGCTCATCCTTGCTGGCCTCGCGGCGGCCATTCACGTCTACATCTTCTACCTCGAGTCCGTGGCCTGGACTCGCCCAGCCACGCGTGCGACGTTCAGCACCACCGAGGAGGAGGCGGCCGCCACCCGCGGCATGGCCTACAACCAGGGCTTTTACAACCTGTTCCTCGCGCTCGTCACCATCGCAGGCATCGTGGCATCGGCACAGGGGTCCGGCGCCGTGGGCGCGGCGCTGCTGATCGCGGGCTGCGGGTCGATGGCCGCCGCCGCCGTGGTCCTGATCATCTCCGACAAGAAGTACGTGCCGGCCGCCCTCAAGCAGGGCACGCTTCCCGCTCTGGCGCTCGTCGCACTCGCGGTCTCTGCACTGTAGGGCGGCGGGCCGGTTAACGCATCGGCCCTCGTCTCGGCTACGCTAAGTGCGCTGGTCAGCCAGCGATGCGGGTGTAGGCTCAATGGTAGAGCCTCAGTCTTCCAAACTGATTACGCGGGTTCGATTCCCGTCACCCGCTCCACCACGCGAAGAGCGCCGGTCCCCCACCAGGGGCCGGCGCTCTTCGCTTTTCGGGCGCGTGCTCCCTGGCGGGACATGAGGGTCAGCAATCACGCGAAAGTGACCGTCATGTCCCGCCAGGGCGCCGGCAACCTAGGCCGATGCGTCGGTGAGCGCCTGCACCTCGTCGGCGGCGAGGGTGAGCCGCATGCCTGCCAGGAGCGCCTCGAGCCTGGCCTGCGTGGCGCGCGGACGCGATGGGAGCCGCGACGGTCGGCTGAGCCACCAGCCACGCGAGCGCGACCGACGCGACCGGCACCTCGTGAGCGGCCGCGACCTCGTCGAGCACCGCGAGCGCGCGCTGGCCGCGCTCATCCAGGTACTTGAGCGCCTCGGGCGCGCGCGGGCTGTGGGTGTCCTGATCCGCATCGCGGTACTTGCCCGTGAGGAATCCGCTCGCAAGGGCCCAGTACGGCAGGACGCCCAGTCCGTGGCGCTCGGCGGCGTCGCGAAGTTGTCCCTCGAAGCCGCGCTCAACCAGGTTGTAGTGCGGCTGGAGGGCGACGGGACGGTGCAGCCCGTTCGCGGCGACCGCGTCCATCCAGGCGTCGATCCGCTCGGCGGAGAAGTTGGAGATGCCGATCTCGCGGACGAGCCCCTGGTCCACGAGGGCCGAGAACGCGGCGGCGGTCTCCTCGATGGGCTCGTCGTGGTCGAAGTGCGCGTAGTACAGGTCGATGCGGTCGGTACCGAGGCGCTGCAGCGAGGCCTCGGCCGCGGCGCGGATGTTTGCTGCGGACAGCCCCGGGAAGTCGGCGTGCTGACTGACCTTGGTCGCGATCAGGACGTCCTCGCGGCGGCCGGTCGCGGCCAGCCAGCGCCCGATCATCTCCTCCGACTCACCTCCCGCGTGCCCGGGAGCCCACGCGGAGTAGACATCCGCGGTGTCAATGAGGCGCCCGCCCGCGTCGGCAAAGCCGCCGAGGACGGCGAACGAGTCATCCTGCCCGGCGGTCCAGCCGAGGACGTTGCCGCCCAGCGCGAGGGGTGCGTCTGCCAGGTCGAGTGAGCCAAGCGTGGTCGAGGTATCGGGAATCGCAGTCATGCCCGTCCCAACGGCCGGAGTGCCGCGCGGATTCCCGGCCACGGCTTCCCGGCACCAACGTCACATGAACAGCGCCAGCACCAGTCCTGACAGTCCAAGCGCCACCGTGTCGTGCAGGGTGTCGAGCGCCGTGACGCCGGGGTGGCGGACGGCGAAGCCGTTGTGAAGCGCGTGCGCTCCCCCACGGAAGACGAGGCCCACCACGGCACCGAAGGCCAGGCCCGAGCCCCAGTCATCGATTCCGAGACCCACCATGAGCACCGCCAGGAGGATCACCCCGAGGACGTTGGCGAGGATGGTCCCGCCGAACGCCACACCCATCGACGCGTTCTCGACGTCCGTGTTCTTGACGCGCGCGAGCCTGCTCCACAGCGGAAACTGGCCGGCGGGCGAGTAGTAGAACCATCCGAAGATGAAGGTCACGAGGAACGCGACCAGCACGCCCCACCAGGGCACTCCCTCAAAGGTCAGCCAGTCCATGCTCAGTTCCTTCCCTCCGCCGCTGTGGCGATGTCATCGAGGTCCTCGACCAGCGCCTTGCTCGTGGCCTTCATCGCGGTCTTGCCGAACACGGCCAGCATGAGGCGTTGGCCGAACCCCGGGTCCTCGGTCGCAGCCGAGAATTGCACCGCCAGCGTCGCCCCGAGATCCGAGGGCTCCAGGGTGAAGACGGTCGTATACAGCGCGCCGCCTGCGCGCGACTGCACCGTCGTGGAACGCGGCTCGTCGATGTCGGAGACCCACATCTCCTCGGTCTCGTCCTTGCCGAACATGCGCCGCGTCTCGCGCCACCGCACGCCCACCGTGTAGCCCTCGCCCTCAAGCCGCTCCACGGAGACGATGTTGCGCATCACCTCTGCCGCGCGGTCGAGGTCGGTGATCACCCGCCACACCGCCTCCGGGGCGGCGAGGATCTCCTTAGATACCTCGATCTTCTCGTCATTCATGACTGGGCTCCCCTCTAGCCGGCGACGCCGTTGTCGTCAGGCTCACACTAGCGTGGCGCTCCTCGGCCCAGCGCTCGCTGCCGCACGACGCGCGGCACGCGTATTCGGGCCCTCCATCGGCCGATGCGCGACTCGACCTTGCCGCCGCGCCAGCATCGGCGCTAGCCTGGCCGCACACGCACTCGGAGGGACCTCACCATGAGCAACGGCAGCGGCGTCGCCACGACGCTGTTCTCTGCCGCCCCGATGTGCCCCCAGCCCTCGAGCATGTGCTGCCGCATGTGCTGCGAGGGCTGCTGTCTGTAGAGCGCTGGCATCAGCGCCGAGGGCCACAAGGTCCCGGACGCCACCAAGCCGCCAGCGCTCGCCCCGCGCGGAATCGACACATTGTCGGCCGCGTTCCCACCCTGTGCCCGCCCCGCTGTGGGGCCTGCCACATCACTAGGAAGAGAGATCCATGGCCAAGATCTACGAGGACGCCACCGCCCTCATCGGCAACACTCCGCTCGTCAAGATCAACACCCTGACCGAGGGCGTCGAGGCGACCGTGCTCGGCAAGCTCGAGTTCTACAACCCCGCCAACTCCGTTAAGGACCGTCTGGGTGTGGCCATCGTCGACGCCGCCGAGGCCGACGGCTCCCTCAAGCCCGGCGGCACCATCGTCGAGGCAACCTCCGGTAACACCGGCATCGCGCTGGCGATGGTGGGTGCCGCCCGTGGCTACAACGTTGTGCTCGCCATGCCGGAGACCATGTCCAAGGAGCGCCGCGCCCTGCTGCGTGCCTTCGGCGCGGAGCCTCATCCTCACCCCCGGCCCCGAGGGCATGAAGGGCGCCGTCGAGGCCGCCAACAAGATCGCCGAGGAGCGCCCCGGCTCGATCCTCGCCCGCCAGTTCGCCAACGAGGCCAACCCCGAGATCCACCGCAAGACCACGGCCGAGGAGATCTGGGCCGACACCGACGGTGAGGTCGACATCGTGGTCGCCGGCATCGGCACCGGCGGCACCATCACGGGTGTCGGCGAGGTCCTGAAGGCCAAGAAGCCCGAGGTCCAGATCATCGCCGTGGAGCCCAAGGAGTCGGCAATCCTCAACGGCGGCGAGCCCGGTCCCCACAAGATCCAGGGCATCGGCGCGAACTTTGTGCCCGAGGTCCTCAACACCGAGATCTACGACGAGGTGTTCGACGTGGACTCGGAGACCGCCATCGCCACCGCGCGTGCCACGGCCCGCAAGGAGGGCCTGCTGGTCGGCATCTCGTCCGGTGCCGCCATCCACGCCGCCATCGAGGTTGCGAAGCGTCCCGAGAACAAGGGCAAGACCATCGTCGCGATCATCCCCTCGTTCGGTGAGCGCTACCTGTCGTCGGTGCTGTACGCCGACCTGATGGACTAAGAGGAGCACCGTCCCCGCATGACTGACCGCATCGGCCCCCTGGCGAGGGCAATCGAGGATGTGACGACCGCGCACTACCGCGACCCCGCGGCGCGCTCTCGTCTCGTCATCGCGCTGTCCTACCAGGGCGTCCACGCAGTGTGGCATCACCGCATCGCCCACTGGCTCTGGACGCACGGCCTGAAGACCTATGGCCGCCTGTGGTCGCAGCACGCCAGGCGTCGCACCGGGATCGAGATTCACCCCGGTGCGACGCTGGGCCGCCGCCTGTTCATCGACCACGGCATGGGTGTGGTCATCGGTGAAACCGCCGTGGTCGGCAACGACGTGTTGCTGTTCCACGGGGTAACTCTCGGCGGCACCACTATGAGCCCCGGCAAGCGCCACCCCACCGTCGGTGACCGTGTGGTGGTGGGCGCGGGCGCCAAGGTCCTCGGCCCGGTCCATGTGGGCTGCGATGCCCGCATCGGCGCGAACGCCGTGGTCGTCAAGGACATCCCCGACGGCGCCACCGCAGTGGGCATCCCGGCGAAGATCCGGGAGCACCCCAGCGAGCGCGAGGCGGGCACCGCCGCGTCCTCCATCGACGCGGGCGACTCGCACGTGCACCCCGATCCCGACGCCGTGCCGATCGCGTTTGAACAGCGCGAACCCGCCATGTACTACATCTAGTCGGCCGCCACGCCGGCCAGCCGGATGTGCCACACGCGGCTGCGTCGTGCCTGACAGAACAGGGGTTCAGTCGCTAGGGTGAGCGCAGAGCCTCGGCTCACCCCCGTGGCGCGCCCCCTCAGCCGCGCCAACGACAACGGGCCCCTCGCCTTCGCGGCGGGGGGCCCATTGTCGTCTCGGGTGAGGGCTTAGGACGCGAATGCCCTCAGCATCCACGCCGTCTGCTCGTGGAAGTTCAGGCGCGCGTTGTACAGGTCGCCCGTGGCGCCGTCACCTGCGGCATCGGCCGCCTCCGCGAGCGGCCTGATGGTGGCGGCCACCTTCTCGTGGTCGCGCTGAAGGTTCTTCACCATCTGCAGGGCGTCGTCGGTGGGCTCGTGGTCCTTGAGGGTCGCCAGTTCCAGCATCTCGGCCATCGAGCCGGGCGCGGTGTCGCCCAGGGCGCGCATGCGCTCGGCGAGCTCATCCGTCGCCGCGAACAGCGCCTGGTACTGCTCCTCCAGCATCAGGTGAAGGGAGCGGAAGTGGGGCCCGGTGACGTTCCAGTGGTACCCGTGCGTCTTGAGGTACAGGGTGAAGGTGTCGGCGAGGGTCTGCGCAAGACCGGCGTTGATGTCCTTCAGCGCCTTCTCGTCGATACCGATCGCGGGGGTGGTGGGCTCGTTGCTCATGTCAGATCTCCTTCTTCCGTCACTGGCACTGTCACGCGGCATAACGATGAGTACGGGGCCGGATATTCCGACGGCGCGGCCCAGCGCGGGGAATGGCCGATGCCCCGGTACGGTTTCGTCCTTATGAGCACCTTTGGCATCGAACCCGTGTCCTTCGAGGGCGCCTCCACGTGCCCCGCCCCCGCCCCAGGACATCTGCCCGCCGACGACGTGTTGGTGACCGCGCTCGCGGCCGCGAGGACGGTCGCCGTGGTGGGCGCCTCCCCCAGCGATCACCGCACGTCCTATGCGATCGCAGTGTGGCTCATGGAGAACACCCCGTACGAGGTGTTCCTCGTGAACCCTGTCGCCGTGGGTGAGGAGATTCGTGGGCATGCGTTCTACGCCTCGCTCGACGACCTTCCGGTGCGCCCCGACATCGTCGACGTGTTCCGCCGTTCCGAGCACGTGGGCCCCGTGGCGGCCGATGCGGTGGCCGCCCAGGCATCGGTGCTGTGGCTCCAGTTGGGCGTAGTCAACGACGAGGCGGCAAGCGTCGCACGCGACGCCGGCCTCACCGTGGTCCAGAACCACTGCCTCAAGGTCGAGTACGACCGTCTGCGTGACCCCATCGAGCAGACGATGGCGGGCTGACCCGCCGCCGATCGCTCCGCGGTGGAAGAATCGCCGCATGAGCATCCCTGAGGGCTATCGCCTGGTCTCCACCGACATCTCGCGCGCCCGCGAGGTGCTGCACGTCACTGGTTTTGCCTTTGGCTTCACGCCGCACGCCCAGGACGCCGGGTTCATCGACGCGACCTACCCGTGGGACGCGGGACGCGGCATCGAGGTGGTCGACGCGACCAGGGGAACCCCCGGCTCCCTCTCCGCGGCCCACGCGTCCTTCCGCTTCCGCATGGCCGTGCCCGGCCAGCGCTCGCTCGCGGTCGCGGGGCTCACCTGGGTGGGCGTCCACCCCGGGCACCGCAGGCGCGGCCTACTCAGGGCGATGATCGACGACCACTTCGCGCGGTCCCTCCAGCGCGGCGAGTCCGTCAGCGTCCTGTACGCCGCCGAGGCGGAGATCTACCAGCGCTTCGGCTACGGCCTCGCTGCCCGCGAGGCGATCGCCGAACTCGGGCGCGGCACCAAGGCTGCGTGACGTGGCAGGGGCCGATGACCTCATCGTGGAGATCGACTCGGCCTCGCTCGAGCGTCACGCACCGGTGATTCGCGCAGTGCAGGAGCGGATGACGCGCCCTGGTTCGATCGTCGAGTTCGGCGACGAGCCTGCTCGCCGACAAGTTCCTGGACTCGGAGGTGGAGCGCGGTGGGGCCGAGGAACTGCGCGTGGTCGTGGTCCGCGACGGCGAGGCTCCTCTCGCGTGGGCGCTGCTCAGCCGCAAGGAGGTGTGGAACATCGGCACGCCCGATGGCGTGGTCCAGGTGCGCGCCTGGGGTTCGCTCGAGCCGCGCGCGACGGTGCGGCTCATGCGTGTGCTGACCGATTTCGACCTCATGGCCAAGACCCAGGCTCGGTCGCTTCGCGATGGACGACGAGACGCTCCTGCTCGCGAGTGACCCGCGCGCCGCCCGCCCCAGCCTCATCGACAACGTCTGGGTGAGGATTCTCGACGTCAAGGCCGCGCTGGAGGGGCGAGGCTATGCCGCCGACTGTGACGTGACCATCGCGCTGACCGACTCCCAGGTGCCGGACAACGCCGGGACCTGGCGCATCGTCGTCGCCGGGGGCGAGGCCGCGGTCACGCGCACGGACAGCGCCGCGGACCTGAGCCTCAACATCCAGGAACTCGGCGCCGCCTACCTCGGCGGCACGTCCATCGCTGCCCTGGCGCGCATCGGCCTCGTGACGGCACACACGCCTACGGCGGTGGCCGCCTTGTCCGCCGCGATGCGCGGCGACCAGGACCCCGTCTCCAACCTCGGCTTCTAGGCGCGCGGCGACCCGCATCGGCCCACCGGGCAGGCACTGCACAACCCTCACGATTTCTTTACCGAGCCAAAACCTGAAAGGGTGGAACGCATGAAGAAGGCAGAGGGTTACCAGTCCATCTCCGTCCCCGAGGACCGACTCGACGATCTCTTCCAGGTGGTCCAGTGGGCCTTTGTCGGCGAATGGTTGCGCGAGGATCGACAGGATTACGTCGACGCGATCCCCGGCGACCGCGCCCGCGCACTTGAGGTCACGGACGCGCGTCGCGGCACCGAGGGCGAACTCGCCGCCGTCCACGCAAGGCTTCGGCACCGACATGATCACGCCGGGCGGCCGCCGCGTGCGCACCGCGGGCCTGTCGTGGCTGAGCGTCCACCCCGCGCATCGTCGCCGCGGCCTCATGACGACGATGATGCACGACCACTTCACGCGGTGCCTCGAGCGCGGCGAAGCCGTGAGCGCCCTGTACGCGATGGAGGCGGAGATCTACTCGCGCTTCGGCTACGGCATGGCGTCGCAGACCGTCAAGGCCTCGATCCCCCGCGGCTCGCGGATGTGGCCCGTCGCGGGCGCGGACGCGCTGACGGTGCGCCTGGAGCGCGCCGACTTCGACGCGCACGATCGCCTGGTGGCGGACCTGCAGGCGAAGGCTCACCCGCCCGGCGACCATCCTGAACCCGGTGGGTTCGGGGCGCAACGCGCGCTTCACCGACCCTGTCGGCAACCGCCACGGCTACGAGAAGTGGCGCATCGCCATCGTGGAGGACGCGGGCGAGCCCGTCGCGTACGCGTTCTTCCGTCGCAAGCCGGACTCCGAGCCTCGGCATTCACGACGGCGTCTGCCAGGTGCGCGAGCACGGCTCCCTGACGCCGGCCGCTTCGCAGCGGCTGTGGGCAACCCTCACGGACTTCGACCTGGTGGGCACCACGCACACCGAAAACCTCGCCACCGACGACCCGCTGCTGTATCAACTGAAGGACTCGCGCGGCATCCGCTCCAAGGTCATCGACAACCTGTGGGTGCGCCTGCTGGACGTGAAGGCCGCCCTGGAGGCGCGCGAGTACTTCCACGACTGCGCCGTGACCTTCGCCCTCACCGACAAGCACGTGCCCGCCAACGCGGGCGTGTGGCGCATCGACGTGCGCGGCGGTGACGCCGAGGTGACGAAGGTGTCCAACGACCCCCACGGTGCGGCCGACCTCTCGATGGACGCCCGTCACCTGTCCACGATCTACCTGGGCGGCACGTCAGTGGAGGCGCTCACCGCGGCCGGGCTCGTCCACGAGCACACACCGGGTCAGGCGCGTGAACTCGCGGTCGCGATGCTCTCCCCCGTCGCGCCGCTGACCAACTGGGACTTCTAGCCCTCCAGCGACTCCCAAGGTAGAGGGAGACGCATGTGGCCCATGTGACGCCCGCGAGAGCGGGATCGTTCACATGGGCCACAACTGTCGCGGCATACCTTGGGAGTCGCCGCGCGAGACGCGTCAGCGGCGGCGTCAGCCCTGCGGGCGGTACGCCATCATCTCGTCGATGCGACGCTGGTGGCGCGCGTCCTCGCTGAAGGGTTCGTGGATGAATGCATCGGCGATCGCGGTCGCCTCCGCTAGCGAGTGCATGCGGGCGCCGATCGAGCCGACCTGCGCGTCGTTGTGCTGGCGCGCGAGGCGCGCGGTCTCCTCGGACCACACCAGCGCGGCGCGGATGCCCGCCACACGGTTGGCGGCGAGCCTGCTCGCCATTGCCGGAACCGCCGATGACGATGCCAAGGTCACCAGCCGAAGCAAGGACCGCCTCCGCGGCATCGATGCAGAAGGAGGGGTAGTCGTCGAGGGCGTCGTATTCGTGGGCGCCGTGGTCGACCACTTCATAGCCTCCGTCGGCGAAGTGCTTCTTCAGGTGCTCCTTGAGCTCGTACCCGGCGTGGTCCGCGGCGATGTGGATGCGCATGCGCCCATCATGCCGCACCGCACACGCCCAGAGCGAAACGACCCCGCCGGCGTCGGGCCCCGCCCCTAGGGTGAGGTCATGGCACTGCATTCCGGCATCGATACTGACGAGTTCTCGCCGACGGTCCGTCCGGGCGACGACTTCTTCCGCTACGTCTCCGGCCCGTGGGAGGAGGCGCACGTCATTCCCGACGACCGCTCGGCCGACGGCAGCTTCTACACGCTGCGCGATGAGGCGGAGAAGCACACGAGGGCGATCATCGAGGCCGCGCCTGAGGACTCGCTCCTCGGCGCGCTGTACGCCTCGTTTATGGACGTCGGCCGCCTCGGCGCGCTTGGCACGCAGCCGCTCACGGCCGACCTCAACGAGGTCTCGGCAGCCACAAACCACGACGCGCTCGCCGCCGCCATCGGCCGCCTCCAGCGCTCCGGCGTCTCCGGCCTGGTGGGCTACTACGTGTTCGCCGACAAGATCGACCCTGACCGCAACGTGGTCTACCTGGGCCAGTCCGGCATCGGCCTGCCGGACGAGGCGTACTACCGCGAGGACTCCTACGCGGAGGTCCGCGACAAGTACGTCGCGCACATCGACCGCATGGCGGAGCTCACCGGTCAGTCGTTTGCGGGCGCCGACGTGCTCGCGCTCGAGACCGCCATCGCGAAGCACCATTGGGACGTGGTGAAGTCGCGCGAGGCCGAGCTCACGCACAACCCCACCACCCTCAGCGGCCTCACGGCCGATGCGCCCGGCTTCCCCTGGGCGGCGTGGGCCGACGCGATTCAGATGCCCGAGGCCGCGCACGAGGCTCCTCGTGGTCGGCGAGCCCAGCTACGTCGAGGCCATCGGCCGCCTGTGGGGAGCGACGGACCTCGACACCTGGAAGCGCTACCTCGCGTGGCGCATCGTCAACTCGCGCGCCGCCTACCTCACGGAGGAGATCTCGAAGGCAAACTTCGAGTTCTACGGCACCGTGCTCTCGGGCGCGCTGACCCAGCGCGACCGGTGGAAGCGCGGCGTGGGCTTCGTCGAGGCCGTCGCAGGCGAGGTCGTGGGCCAGGAGTACGTCAAGGAGCACTTCCCCCGGACCACAAGCGGCACATGGACGTGCTGGTCGCGAACCTCATCGAGGCCTACCGCGTGTCCATCCAGTCCCTGGAATGGATGACGCCCGCCACCCGGGAGCGCGCCCTCGAGAAGCTCGAGCAGTTCACGCCGAAGATCGGTTATCCCGAGAAGTGGCGCGACTACTCGGGACTGTCGGCCAACCCCACGGACCTGGTCGGCAACGTGCGCGCGTCCTCGGCATTTGAGGAGGACTGGGAGTGGTCGAAGATCGGCCAGCCCGTCGACCGCACCGAGTGGCTGATGACGCCCCAGACCGTGAACGCGTACTACCTGCCGATGGCGAACGAGATCGTGTTCCCCGCCGCCATCCTGCAGCCTCCGTTCTTCCACCCCGAGGCCGACGACGCGATCAACTACGGCGGCATCGGCTCCGTGATCGGCCACGAGATCGGCCACGGCTTCGACGACCAGGGCTCCAAGTACAACGGCCGCGGCGCACTCGAGGACTGGTGGACCGAGGACGACCGCACCGCGTTCATGGAGCGCGCGAACGCCCTCATCGCCCAGTACGACGGCTACTCGCCGAAGCAGGCTGAACGGCTCGCACCACGTCAATGGCGCCCTCACGGTCGGCGAGAACATCGGCGACCTCGCGGGCGTCGAGATCGCGCTCAAGGCATACGAGATCGCCTGGGACACCCCATCGACGAGGCGCCGGAGGTCGACGGGCTGACCGCCAAGCAGCGCTTCTTCATCGGCTACGCACTCACCGAGCGCATGGTGGTGCGTTCCGAGGCCCTCATCACGCGCATCGCGATGGACCCGCACTCCCCCAGCGAGTTCCGCGTCAACGGCATCGTGCGCAACATGAATGCCTGGTACGACGCCTTCGGCGTCACCGAGGGCGACGAGTTGTACCTCGCCCCCGAGGAGCGGGTGTCCATCTGGTAGCGACCAGGTTTACAGTGGTGCCAGGCCCCGCGGTGGGGCTGTTGCCGCGAGACGGGAGGCCACCTATGGCTGAGAAGACGAACATCGACCTGATCGACGTGACCGCGGATGACGCGGCCGCCGAGAAGACCGGCGGCTGCTGCGGCTCGGCTGCGGCTGCGGCAACTAGTCGACCCGCAACCTTCGAGACCCGGAAGGCGGGGCTGGATCCAGGAGATCCGGCCCCGCCTTTCGGCGTTTCCGGCTCCTTCCGCTCGGCCGCAACCGGGCCGCTGATTACGAGGCGCCCTGCTGGGCGGCGAGCCGCGAGTAGAGGCCATCCTGCGCCACGAGTGACGCATGCGTGCCCGAGGCGACGATGCGCCCACCATCGACCACGTGGATCACGTCGGCATCGGCCACCGTGGACAGGCGATGCGCCACGACCAAGGTGGTACGCCCCTGGGAGGCGCGGTCGAGCGCGGCCTGGACCACGCGCTCCGAGACCGTATCGAGTGCGCTGGTCGCCTCGTCGAGCAGCAGGACCGGCGGGTCCTTGAGCAGCACCCTGGCGATCGCGATGCGTTGCTTCTCACCACCCGAGAGCCGGTAGCCGCGCTCCCCACGACCGTCTCATAGCCCGCCTCGAAGGACATGATCTGGTCGTGGATGTTAGCCGCGCGGCAGGCGTCGACGAGCTCGGCGTCGGTCGCGTCGGGGCGCGCGTAGCGCAGGTTCTCCGCGATGGTGGAGTGGAACAGATAGGTCTCTTGGCTGACGACGCCGATGCGCTCGACGATCGACTCGTGGGTGAGGTGGCGCACGTCCTCGCCCGCGAACAGCACCGCGCCGGACGTTGCCTCGTGGAGCCTTGCGGCGAGATAGACGACGGTGGTCTTGCCCGCACCGGACGGCCCCACAAACGCGACCGTGCTGCCCGGCTCGGCCGTGAAGCTCACCCCGTCCAAAGTCGCGGGGCGCTCCTCACCGGAGTCGGGATAGCGGAACGTCACGTCGCGGAACTCGATGCGACCCATGGGTCCCGGCGCGACGGAGGCGTCGTGGGCATCGGCCGCATCCTGGATGGCCGGAGTCAGGTCGAGGTACTCGAAGATGCGGGCAAACAGCGCCTTCGACGTCTGGACCTCGAGCGCGACGCGCATCAGCGCCATCAGCGGGAACAGCAGCCTGCCCTGAATCGCGGTGAACGCCACCACGGTGCCAGCGGTGATCGTCGGCTCCATGCCACGGCCCGAGGCATCGGCGATCAAGAGGCCCGCGACGAGGTAGATGACCGCCGGAACAGAACTCATGATGACCGTGACGAGGCCGAAGAACCACTGCCCCGACATCGACAGCCGCACCTGCAGGTCGATCTGGTTGTCGTTCTCCGCGCGGTAGCGCTCCGACTCGAGCCGCTGACGGTTGTAGACCTTCGACAGCAGGATGCCGCTCACGGACAGCGTTTCCTGTGTGATGGCCGTCATCTCGGAGAGCGACTCCTGCGTGCGCGACGCGAGCCGCGCACGCACCTGTCCCACGCGTCGCTGGACCGTCACGAGTGCAGGCATGAGGATGACCGCCACCAACGTGAGTCGCCAGTCGAGCAGGATCATCGCCACGAGGGAGGCGAGCACGGTCACGGTGTTGCCGATGATCGACGACACGAACGTGGTGAGCACCCCCGAGACTCCCCCACGTCGTTCTGCAGCCGCGACTGAATGACGCCCGTCTTGGTACGAGTGAAGAACGCGAGATCCATGGACTGCAGGCTTGTCGAACAGGCGTGTGCGCAGGTCACCCGTGACGCGGTTGCCGACCGACGCGGTCACGTACGTCTGCCACACGCCGAGCGACGCGGTTGCGACGAAGATGACGATGACGACGCCCACGAGTTCCGCGAGCAGTCCTAGGCGCGGGCCGGCCGCGCCAGGGGAAACAGCGCGTCGTCAAAGATGCGCTCGATGAGCAGCGGAGGCACCACGGCGGCCGATGCCGTCACGACCACCAGGACGGCCGTCAGCGCGAGCGCGGCTCGGTACGGCCGAAAAAGAGCAAGGACCCGGCCCCACAGATTCGGGATCTCGGGGGCATCGGCGTTGGCGGCGCGTTGGGCAGCCTCGTCGCGCCCGGAGATGCCTCGGGGTCCCCCGCCCCCAAGCGCTGCGCGGCGCGATCCGGGAGGGGCGGGAGTGCTCATGCGCAGAGCCTAGTTCGCCAGCGGCCCACCCCTTCCCCTGCGCGATGCGTGCCACCCGGCTAGCCTGCCGAGGTGACCGATCCCGCCTCCTCCCCCAGCGAGCCGAGCGCCGCCACCTCTGCCCTGGCCTCGGTGCTATGCGGGGTGGTGGCCGCTGGCATCGGCCTGCTGCCATGGTGGGTGGAAGGGATCACACTTCCGCTCCAGAACATCTGGGCCACCGAGACGATGCCCGGTGCCATGCCGCTCGCCCTGTTGCCGTTCAGCCAGTACTACGTGACAACCATCGCGGCGATGCTCGTCATGGGCGGAGCGGTCGCGGGAGCCGCTCAGCGGTGGCTGTTGGACCGTTGGGGCGCGGGTCGGCGAAACCTCGTCACCACTGGACTCGCCGCGACCCAGGTGGTGTGTGTGGCGCAGGCGGCGGTCGTGACGGGCGGTGGGCTCGAGGACTCGTCGCGCGCCTCGGTGTATCTCGCAGGGCTCGTTCTCGCTGCGCTCGTGAGCGTCGCTACGTCGGTCCTCGTGCAGCGCGGGCTCGCGGGCCGGGGACCCGCCGCCGTCATGCTCGGCGCGACGGCGGGAGCATTGGCACTCGGCATGTGGATCTCCGCGTTGGTCGCGGCGACGTGGGGGATCGCAGGAACGCCGCCCTCGTGGCTGTACGGACTCGCGACATGGCTTCCCAGCGTCATCGTCGGAGTCGCCCTCGGCGTCTGCGGGGTGGCGACGGTGCGCCGTGCCGTGGGCGCGGCGACATCGCTGCTGGCGCTGTGGGCCCTTCCCGCGCTGGCGACGGCGCTGTCGTATGCGGTGGGCTCGCGCATCTACCTCCAGAATCCTGCGGAACTGGTGCCGGCCGGCCTGCAGGTGCTGGGCATGGCACTCGGACCCAATGGCGGCGCTCCCCAGCGCGTCCTCATCGCTGTCGCGGTGGGCGTCACGACGTGGGCGGTGCGCCGGACCTTGGCGCGGCGTGCGGGACACTAGGGGCATGTCTGCCGCACCTCACATCGCGTACTTCGAGCCTCGCATTCCGGAGAACACGGGCGCAGCGATTCGTCAGTCGGCCGTGACCGGGTCGCCGCTCCACCTCATTGAGCCGCTCGGGTTTGACCTGAGCGAGCCCAAGCTCAAGCGTGCAGGCCTCGACTACCACGACCTCGCGACGGTCACGGTGCATCCCTCGTTCGAAGCGTTCCTGGCGTCGATGCCTGACTCCCGCGTGTTCGCCTTCACCGCGAGCGCGACGACCGTCTACTCCGACATCGCATACCGGCCGGACGACGTTCTCCTGTTTGGCCCCGAGCCCACGGGCCTTCCAGAGGACGCGATGGCTCATCCCCGCGTCACGGACCGTGTGCGCATTCCGATGCTGCCCGGCCGGCGTTCGCTGAACCTGTCGAACTCGTCGGCATTGGTCGTCTACGAGGCGTGGCGTCAGGCGGGCTTCGCGGCCGACTGACCCCGCGCGCACCGACTCGCGCCTTGCTAACGTCCACACATGACTCCCCCGCGCCTTGCTCCTACCGTGCGTGTCGTTTCCGCCGGTGCGGCGGGGATCGTCGTCCTGGCCGGCTGCACGGCGGGCGCCAAGGGCACCGATGAGATGGTCGCCGAGGGGGAACGTGTGGTGGCGATCGCCGAGCAGGTAGTGCCGGCGATCGCGGCCCACCTGGACCTCACCATCGCCGACGCCCGGGCGGACCCGGCCACCGGCGGCGGCTTGGAGGGCGCTGCCCCGACATTTGCCTTCGAGGTCGACGGCAAGTTCGTGGGTCCACTGCCAGCCCAGTCCAGCCTTGAGTCCGCGATGGAAGCCGCTGGGTTGGTTGACCTGACGACAGTGCAGATGAACGGCACCCAGGGCGCGGACAGGGATCCCTTCGCGATCGGCCAGGACGAGTCCGGATCGGTCCAGGTCAGCGTCACGCTGGTCGCCGGCCTCGCAGACGATGGCCTGAAGTTCTCGGTGCTGTCGCTCGATCAATTCACCGTCTCGGGCGAGGCTGTCGACGAGTACTTCCCTGGCCTCGTTCCCTCGCTGGACCCATCCCTGGCTGCGTCCGCGTCGTAGCCGCGGCGTCGTCCCCAGGCTCACGCCTGCATCGGCCATCTCCACCTCCCCTGGTAGGGGGACGGTTGCCTCGTCGCGATTACTTAACGTCTTCACTATGTACGACGAGAACACCCCCGCCCTGAGCTCCCGCGCGCCACTTCTTGAGGCCGTGCGACTGCTGCAGACGCAGATGAGGGACGCCGCAGCGGCCGTGGCGCCCGACCCGATCTCGTTCATGACCCTGTACCAGGCGTTCCTGTTCCAGCACATCGCGCGGGCACCCGGCGGGCTGCCGCTCGCCACGCTCGTCGAACGGCTCCAGACGAGCGCCGCAGCCGTGTCCCAGATGGTGGACCGCATGGCGCGCAAGGGCCTGGTCGACGTCGAGCAGCACCCCAGGGACGGGCGCTGCAAACTCGTCGTCCCCACCGACCGCGGGTACCGCGACTACGACTGGGCCATCGGTGCGGCAACACGCCACGACCAACGATGGCGGCTCGCCACCGCCCGGAGCGCCGACGAAGCCCCTAGCATCGACGACTACGTCGCCTCCGGCATGGCACTGTGGCGGTGGGAACGCCGCCGCGTTCCGATGCGGTAGCGCTCCGCTACTCGAGCGCTCCTACGCCACCGGGTGGCGGTCGTCGTAGTCGCGGAAACTCACGCCGGTACTGGCACGGCGCACACGAGTCACCACCGCGATCAGGACCACTATCACCAATCCGCCAAGCAGCGGCGGGCACCACAGACCCACCGCCGTCGCGAGCACACCGGCATACATGTCGCCGATGCGCGGGCCGCCCGTCACGACCACCACGAAGATGCCCTGCAAGCGACCGCGCATCTCATCCGGCGACGCCTGAATGATCATCGTCTGGCGGAAGATCGAACTGACCTCATCGGCCGCGCCGAGACCCGCCATCGCGACTCCCAGCAACACCATCGCCGGCCAGTAGATCCCTGCCCATCCGGGCGCAGCGTCGTGGTCAACGAGTCCCATCACGAGCACCACCACACCAAACACGACCGCAAAGCACCCGAAGACGGTGATCGCCCTCGCGATCGCCACACCGTGCCGGTGCACGTGCGCCACTGGCCCCGAGAACAACGAGACCAGGATGGTGCCCACAGCACCCGCCGCCGTCAGTGCCCCGACCGTCAGCGACCCACCACCGACCACCGTCGCGCCCAGCGCAGGGAAAAGCACGTAAGGGCGCCCAAACGTCATCGCAATCACGTCCACGATGAACGACATCCGAATGTTGGGGCTGCGCCCTAAGAATGCAGCGCCCTCGCGCAGCATGCCCCAGCCCGCCTGCGCCTGTTCACCGAGTCGCGGCAGTGCCGGCAACGACCACACTCCCAAGAACCCTGCCGTGAACAGCACCGCATCGACCGCGAACGTCCATGCCAGCCCCGCCGAGGACGCAAGGATCCCCGCCGCCGCGGGGCCGAGCGTCAGCGCAGCCCCAAACGCAATGCCGTTCAGCGCCGTCGCCCTCGACACCAGGTGAGGCGGCAGGATCCGTGCCACCACCGACCCACGCGTCGTGCTCGAGATGGTGGCGGCGACGGCGTTGACGGTGGTGACGACGTAGAACGGCCACACCGGCGCGTGTCCACCGTGAGCGTGCGCGGCGGCATCCCATACGGCGAGCAGCACGAGAGCAAAGGTTGATGCCCACGCCACCAACGACGAGGCAACCGCGAGACGGCGCCGGTCAAAGACATCGGCCAGCATGCCGCCCCACAGGCCTGCCACGATCATCGGCACCAGCGCAAAGCCACCCACCAGGCCCACCGCAAAGGTCGAGTCCGTGATCTCGTAGATCTGCAGACCCACGGCCACGACAGTCATCTGGGCCCCGATGCCAGACACGGTGCCGCCGATCCACAGGCGCGCAAACGCGGGTGAATGCTTCAACGGCGCGAGGTCAACCAATCGACGCTTCCTCGCGGGAGATGGAGACCCCGTGGCCTGCGGCTCGTCGGGTGTCACCGCCGCAGTCTAGGCGAGCCGCACGAGGCTCACACGCCACGCCCTGTGCCCCAAAGCGAGACAGAACGGACAACCGGAACTAGCCTGACGCGTGAAGGCACCGGCCGATGATGGCCGGAGGGGAGGTGCCGATGCGAGGGGCTCGGTGGCGCGTGTGCGTCGCGGGCATCGTCGTGCCCGCGGTGGCCGCGCTGTGCCTGACGGGCTGCTTGCACGGCCCAGGTGAGTTCATCCCGTCGCCCCCTCCGCCGCCTCCGACCGTCACCACCGCCCCACCCGAAGGCTTCGTGGAGCCCGCCACCGTCGATCTCGAGCCGTGCTCGCTACTGACACCCGAGGTCATCGCGGACGCCACGGGCGAGGTCCTCCAGCCCGCACCGGTCGCCATCCCCACCGGCGACGCGCATGCTGCCGAAGTGCTCGGGTGCCGGTGGACCGACGACGACGGACACGAGGTCTCGGTACTCATCGACCCGACCATCACCGACATCGATGACTTCTTTCTCCAGGCAAGCGCCGATGCCGCCGCAGCGGGCCAGCCCGTCTCACGTCTCGATGTGAACGGTGCGGACCTCGCCTTTGGCGGCGAGAACGACGACTTTGCGGCCGTGGCCGTGGTTATCGATGGCGTGGTCCACCAGGTCATCTACATCGCGCCTCGTCACCCCGACAGGCTCGGGTCAGCGCTGGCACTCGCGCAGTCCGTGGTGGCCGCGGTCGCTCCCTGACGCCTGTCTCGTTCGCCGAGAGCCGACGCTCCGATGCGCACCATTCATGGCCCCCGTGAGAAGATCCCCTCATGCCTGGTACCAACCTCACGCGCGCCGAGGCCGAGGCCCGCGCCGCCATCGTCTCCACCGAGACGTACACCGTCGAGCTCGACCTCACCACCTCCGAGGAGACGTTCCACTCGACGACGACGGCCCGCTTCTCCGCCACTGCCGGAGAGTCGACCTTCATCGACCTCATCGCGCCCACCGTCCACCGGATCGTCCTTAACGGCACCGAACTGGACCCCGCGGAGCACTTCGTGGACAGCCGCATCTTGCTGCCGAACCTCGCCGAGTCGAACGAGGCTCATCGTCGAGGCCGAGTGCGCGTACATGAACACCGGTGAGGGCCTGCACCGCTTCGTGGACCCCGAGGACGGCGAGGTGTACCTCTACAGCCAGTTCGAGGTCGCCGACACGCGCCGCATGTATGCCGTTTTCGAGCAGCCCGATCTCAAGGCGGCGTTCACCTTCACCGTGACCGCCCCCGACCACTGGCACGTGCTGTCCAACAACCCCGGCACCTCGACGCCCGTCGACGGCACCATCGAGATCGCGGGCACCGAGCGCGGCAAGCCTGCGCTGGGACTTCACCGAGACGGTCGCTCCCCTGCTACGTCACGGCGCTCGTAGCCGGCCCCTACCACGAGGTCGAGGGCACCGTCACGTCCCGCAAGGGCGAACTGCGCGCGAACGTGTATTGCCGCAAGGCCCTCGCGCCCTACCTGGACGCTGACGTCATCCTCGACGACACCCAGCAGGGCTTCACGTTCTACGAGGACAAGTTCCAGTACGACTACCCCTTCGAGAAGTACGACCAGATCTTCGTCCCCGAGTTCAATGCGGGCGCCATGGAGAACGCGGGTTGCGTGACCTTCCTCGAGGATTACGTGTTCCGCTCCAAGCCCGCTCAGGCACGCGTCGAGCGCCGCACGGTCACCGTGCTGCACGAGCTCGCCCACATGTGGTTCGGCGACCTTGTCACCATGAAGTGGTGGAACGACCTGTGGCTCAACGAGTCCTTCGCCGAGTACGCCTCGACGGTCGCCACCGTGGAGACCACGAAGTGGAAGAACAACTGGGTCACGTTCAACGCGCTCGAGAAGACGTGGGCCGCGCGCCAGGACCAGCCTGCCGTCCACACACCCGATCATGGCGGACATCAAGGACCTCGAGGATGTCGAGGTCAACTTCGACGGCATCACCTACGCCAAGGGCGCCTCGGTGCTCCGACAACTCGCCGCATGGGTCGGTGAGGACCAGTTCTTCGCCGGAGTGGCCGAGTACTTCCGCAAGCACCACCACTCCAACACCACGCTCAAGGACCTCCTGGTCGAACTCGAAGAGACCTCGGGACGCGACCTGTCCGGCTGGTCCCAGGTGTGGCTGGAGAAGGCAGGCATCACGACCCTGCGCCCGGCCATCGAGGTGGACTCGAACGACGACATCGCGGCCTTCGCGGTGCTGCAGGAGGTGCCCGCCGAGTGGCCCACGCAGCGCCCTCACCGCCTCGGCATCGGCGGCTACGACGTGGTGGTCGACGACACCGGCGTGACCCGCCTCGAGCGCTCGATGTACGTGGAGATCGACGTCAGCGGTGAGCGCACCGACGTGTCGGAGCCTGGTCGGTAAGCACCGCCCCGCCCTTCTCCTCATCAACGATGGCGACCTCGCCTACGCGAAGGTTCGCCTCGACGAGCAGTCGCTCGCGACCGCGGTCGAGCACGTGGGCGCCTTCGCCGACCCGCTGGCTCGCTCGATGGTGCTGACGGCAGCGTGGGACATGACCCGCGACGGCGAAATGCCCGCCCGCCAGTACATCGACCTGGTGCTGAAGAACATCGGCCGCGAGTCCGAGTCGACCACCATCATGGTGCTGCTGCGCCGCCTGGCGACGGCCCTCGCGTTGTACGTGCACCCGGTGCACGAGGGCGACGCCGCCCAGCACGTCGCGGAACAGGCTGTGGAAGCTCGCCATCGAGGCGGAGCCGGGCTCGGACAGCCGCTCCAGTTCGTGCGCGCCTTCGCCGCCCACGCCCAGTCCGACCTTCACCTGGACAACCTCCAGGGCCTCATCGACGAGAAGCTCCACCTCGAGGGTCTCGAGATCGACAAGGACCTGCAGTGGGACCTGCTCATCGGCCTGGTCGCCGGTGGCCGTGCGGGCGACGTGGCGATCGAGCCGCAGGCTCGCCAAGGACGGCTCGGCCTCGGGCCAGCGCCGCGCCGCACACGCCACGGCCGCGATCCCCACGGTCGAGGGCAAGCGCGCCGCGTGGGACTCGCTCGTCAACGCCGAGAAGGACCTCCCGAACGCCCTGCAGTTCGAGGCGACCGCCGGGTTCGGACACGTGCACGACACCGCCCTGCTCGAGCCGTACGTCGACGAGTACTTCGCGTCGGTGCGCCGCATCTATGCGGACAAGACCAACGAGATGGCCACCAACCTGATCGAGGGCCTGTACCCCGCCGAGCTCGCCGGCCGCGTCGCTGACCTCCAGGACAAGGCCGATGCGTGGCTCGCCGAGAACGCCGAAGCGCATGACGCACTGAAGCGCCTCATCATCGAGGGCCGCGACGGCGTGCGTCGCGCCCTCAAGAACCAGGAGCGCGACTACTAAGTCCGCGTCTCACCCACCGCGTGATGGGGGCGGCCCACCCGGGCCGCCCCCATCACGCGTTTCGGGCCGATCCATCGGCCGCACACGCGCGGCGCGACCCTGCGCGGCGTGGAAGACTGGCACGCATGGCCACCACCCTTACGAGGGACGAGGCGACGGCGCGGGCCGCCGTACTCTCGTCCGCCGAGTACCGCGTCACCTTCAACTTCACGGGCGGAGGTGACACGTTTCGTTCGACGTCGACGGTGATCTTCGACGCAGCGCGCGAGTCCTCGACGTTCCTCGACCTCGTGGGACGCGCCCACCGCATCACGGTCAACGGCGAGGAGCATGATCCCTCCATCGTTCACGTGGACGACCGCATCCACTTGAGCGGCCTGCACGGGCCCACCGAGGTGACCGTCGAGGCCGAGTGCGACTACCGCACCACCGGCCAGGGCATCCACCGCTTCATCGACCCCGTCACGGACGAGTGGTACCTCTACAGCCAGTTCGCGACCGACGATGCCCGCGCCGCCTTCGCCGTCTTCGACCAGCCCGACATCAAGGGCACCTTCCAGTTCACGGTGACCGCCCCCTCGGCGTGGCAGGTCATCTCCAACACGGTGCAGCCGCAGCCGGTGCAGGCCGGCGACGGCGCCCTCACCTGGGAGTTCTCCCCCACCGTGCCGCTGCCGTGCTACGCGGCCGCCGTGGTCGCGGGGCCGTACGTCTACGAGGAGACGGTCCTCCAGTCGGCGAAGGGGCCGATCCCGGCACGCGTCTACGGCCGCTCCGAGGTGCGCGACCACCTCGCCGCAGCGCGCCTCTTCGCGGATGTGCAGGCAGGCATCGAACTGTTCGAGCGCATCTTCGCCACGGAGTTCCCCTACGACTCGTACGACCAGATCTACGTGCCGCAGTACAACTGGGGCGCCATGGAGAACGCCGGCTGCGTCACCATCTCCGAAGACCGCCTCCTCTTCCGCACCGAGGTGTCGGAGTCAGAGCTCGAGGGACGAACCGTGACCGTGCTGCACGAGCTCGCGCACATGTGGTTCGGCGACCTTGTCACCATGCGCTGGTGGGACGACCTGTGGCTGAACGAGTCGTTCGCCGACTTTGTCGCCACGCACGCCGCGACCCAGGTCACCGAGTACGCCGATGCCTGGGTGAGTTTCGGCGCCGGCCGCAAGTCCGTGGGGTACGTCCAGGATCGCCTGCCCACGACCCATCCGGTGCTGGGAGACGTGCCCACCGTCGAGGCGGTCACCGGCACGTTCGACATGATCACGTACGCCAAGGGAGCGTCCGCGCTGCGTCGCTCGCCGCGACGCTCGACCTGCCGGTGTTCTTCGCGGGCGTGGCCGCCTACGTGCACGCGCACCACCACGGCAATGCGACATTGGCGGACCTCTTCGCGGAGCCTCGAGTCCGCCTCGGGCCGGGACCTCTCGGGCTGGTCGCGGGCATGGCTGGAGACGCCGGGCGTCACCACGCTCTCGGCACAGGTCACCACGGACAATGCCGAGGCCGTGACATCGCTCATCGTGGACGAGGAGGTGCCCGAGGGCGCCATCCACCACCCGCATCGGCTCGTCATCGGCGCCTACACCCTGGGCGACGACGGCCTCACGCGGGCATGGAAGGTCGCCGCGGACGTGGCGGGTGCGTCGACCCCCATCTCGGAAGCCGTCGGCAAGGTGGCGCCCGACCTCTTGCTGGTCAACGACGGCGACCTCACGTACGCCAAGGTGCGCCTCGACGCGCGCTCCCTCGCCACCGTCGAGGCCCACATCGCCGAGCCTCGCCGACCCGATGGCTCAGCACCTGGTGTTGGACTCGATGTGGCACGCGTGCCGCGACGGCGTTCTGCCCGCGCACCGCTACGTGGGCGTGGTTCTCGAGGCCGCGGGCACCATCACCAACTCCGAGGTCCTGGGTGCCCATCTCACCACCATCGCGACGGCGATCCGCCGCTACGCTCCCCCGGCCACCAGGGAGGAGCCTCGCAGGGCAGACCGCGCAGCGCCTGTGGCAACCTGCTCGGCGAGGCGAAGCCCGGTTCGGATGCCCAACTGCACCTGCTGCGGGGTTTCGCGTCGCTGGTGACCACCGACGAGCAGGCGCAGATCGCGGCCGAGGCTCCTGGACGGCACCACGGCGATCAGCGGCCGCGAGATCGACTCCGAACTCGCATGGGACCTGGTCACCGCTCTCGCACAGGCGGGCCGCATCGATGACGCGGGCATCGACGATCGCCTCGCGCAGGACAATTCGACGGCGGGCCAGCGTCGCGCGGCAGGCGCGAGGGCCGCGATCGCGGGGGCAGACGCCAAGCGTCGCGCGTGGGACTCCATCGCCCACCCCGACGGCGCCGTGCCGCCGAACGCGATCGCGTTTGCGACCGCTCTGGGGCTGGGGCGGTCCCACCGTCCCGAAGACCTGGAGCCGCTGCTCGACGACATCCTGGCGAGCCTTCGCCCCATGTACGAGTCGATGTCCTCGTTCATGGCACTGCGCACCGCGAACTACGTGTTCCCCACGGCGCTGGCGGGCCGCGTCGATGGCCTCGACGCGCGCGTCGAGGCGTGGCTCGAGGCCAACGCCGACGCCCCATCGACCCTGATCAAGGTGGTCACCGAGGGGCTCGACGAGATTCGCCGCTCCCTGCGCGCCCAGCAGGCGCGCTGACTTAGTGCTCCCGCTCGGCGACGTGATGCCGTCCGAGCGGGAGCATGAGAGGCGCCCCCGAGGTCGGGTCGTCGATGATCACGGCGTCCATGCCGAACACCGCTCGCACGGTTTGAGCGTTGAGGACGTCCGCTGGCGTCCCCGACGCGTGGATCCTCCCCTCGACCATGGCCACCAGGTGGTGCGCGTAGCGCGCCGCCATGTTCAGGTCATGGAGCACCATGACGATGGTGGTGCCACGATCACGGTTGAGATCTGTCAACAGGTCGAGCACCTCGACTTGGTGCGCGACGTCGAGGAACGTGGTGGGCTCGTCGAGCAGCAGCACATCGGTGTCCTGCGCGAGCGCCATGACGATCCAGACCCGCTGACGCTGACCTCCCGAGAGCTCGTCGATGGGTCGCTCGGCGAGCGCGACCGTGTCCGTGGCCTCGAGCGCATCGGCCACCGCCTTGTCATCATCGCGTGACCACCGCGCCATCAACTTCTGGTGAGGATGGCGGCCGCGTCCCACCAGGTCCGCCACGGTGATCCCCTCTGGCGCGAGCGGGGACTGCGGGAGGAGACCCAGGGTGCGCGCGAGTTCCTTGGAGCGCATCGAGTGCACTTCCCTGCCATCGAGCAACACCTGTCCGCGTTGCGGCTTGAGCAGCCTCGACATCGCTCGCAGCAGTGTCGACTTGCCGCAGGCATTGGCGCCGACGATGGCCGTCATCTTGCCGCCGGGGACCTGAAGATCGAGGTCGTCGATGACGGTGCGCTCGCCGTAGCCCACGGCGAGGGCGCGTGCGGCGAGGTCGTGAGACGCGGTCACAGGGAACCGCCCTTCCTATTGATGCTGACGAGGAGATAGATCAGGAACGGGGCGCCGAGGACTCCCGTGACGACGCCGACGGGGTACCGCGTGCCGAACAGCCACTGCGCCGCAAAATCGGCGACGACGACGAGCAGTGCTCCCGTGAGCGCGGAGGGGACCAGCAGGGACCCGTGCGGGCCGACGAGGCGAGCCGCGATGGGACCCGAGAGGAACGCCACGAATGCGATGGGCCCCGCGGCAGACGTGGCGATCGCGACCAAGGCGACCGCCGCCACGACCAGCACGATGCGTGCCACCTCGACGCGCACACCCAGAGCCGCCGCCACGTCATCGCCCATCTGCATAAGGCCAAGGTGACGCGAGTGAGACATCAACACCGGTACGAGAACACCCAAGGCGAGCACGACCGGAACCGTCGCCGTCCACGATGCGCCGTTCAGCGATCCCGCAAGCCACCGCAAGGCTTCCTGGTACTCCCCCTGGCTCGAACGCTCGAGAAGGTAGGAGACCACGGCGTTCAGCATCGCGGCGATGCCGATGCCGATCAGGATGAGCCTGGTGCCCGCGACTCCGTGCCGATAGGCCAGGAGGTACACCAGGAGCGCCACGGCGAGGCCCGCCACCACGGCGATCACGGAGACGGCGGCACCCGAAAGCCCGAGCACCACGATCGCGAACACGGCTGCTGCGGAGGCTCCGGACGAGATGCCGACGATGTCCGGGCTCGCGAGGGGGTTGCGCAGAAGGGTCTGGAAGGTGACGCCCGCGATGCCGAACGCGGCGCCCGCCGCCACCGCGAGGGTCGCACGAGGCAGGCGCAGCGTCCCCACCGTGAAGGTGGCCCCCTCAACCTCATGGCCAAGGATCACGTTCCAGACATCGTCGAGGCCATAGAAGGTGTGCCCCACCATGAGAGACACGAGGAAAGCCGCGACGATGCCGAGACCGAGCGCGGTCATCACGATGCGGCGCCTGAGCGCGCGGCGCGACCGTGCGCGGGACAGCAGGTCCGCGAGCGCGGGGGTCGTCGTCGCTGCCCTCATAGTTCACGCACCTTGGTCCGACGCACGATGGCGATGAAGACGGGGGCCCCCACGATGGCCGTCACGATCCCCACCTGGATCTCTGCCGGTTGAGCGATCAGCCTGCCCACGACGTCGGCGGTCGTCACCAGGCACGCACCCACCACGGCGGAAAAGGGGATGAGCCAGCGATGGTCGACGCCGACGAGGAGCCGGCACACGTGCGGCACCACCAGGCCCACGAAGGCGATCGGCCCGGCGACGGCGGTGGCCGCACCGGCGAGAATCACCGCCCCCAGCGCGGCGCACGCGCGCGCTCCCGCGACCTTGACGCCGAGACCGGCAGCGACCTCATCGCCGAGAGCCATCGAGTTGAGCCACCGGGAACAGCCCCAACTCATGACGAACCCGACGACGAGGAAGGGCGCCACGGTCGCGAGCGGCTCGTAGGTGGCGCCGCCGACGCCGCCCACCTGCCAGGACTGGACGATCTCCACGATGTCGCCTCGCGGCAGCACGACGGCGGAGATCAGGGACGTCAAGGCGGCGGAGGTCGCGGCACCCGCGAGCGCGAGCTTCAACGGCGTCGCGCCCCCGCGCCCCAGCGAGCCCACGGCGTAGACCGCCACGGCCGTGACGCCGGCGCCCACGATCGCGGTCCAGATGTAGCCCTGCACCGAGAACAACCCGAACCACGCGATGCCGGTCACGACGGCGAGCGAGGCTCCCATGGTGACGCCAAGGATGCCGGGGTCGGCGAGCGGGTTCCTTGTCACGCCTTGCATGACGGCTCCGGAGACGGCGAGCGCGGCCCCGACCACGATCGCCAGAATGGTGCGCGGCACGCGCTTGTATACCGCCGCCTGGCCGATGGTGTCGACGTGGCCCGTCACACCGAGGCCGATCTCTTCCCACGTCACCGCACGTGACCCGACGGCAACGGAAAGGCAGGCGAGCCCGACGAGGACGACGATCGCGGCGACGAGCCACAGTGCGCGGACGCGGGTCGAGCGCCGTCTCACGACGACGCTCGACCCGGGTGCGCTGATGACAGCGCTCATTAGCCCTTCGCCGCTGCCTCCGCGAGCAGACCGACGTAGTCGTCAAGCACGTACGGGATGGCCAGCGGGGTCGGGTTCGCGGCGGTGCCGAGCGGCGTGGTGCCGTCCAACGCGACGACGGCGCCTGCGGCGACCGCAGGGATCTGGTTGATCAGGGGGTCGCCCTGAAGCGTGTCGAGCAGCGTGTCGTCGCCGTAGGTGACGATGATGTCGACGTCGTCGAACATGTCCAGCCTGCTCGGCCGAGACCGATCCGGAGAACTCGCCGGAGGCCGAGACCTCCTCAACGGCGGCAGGAACGCCAAGGCCAAGGTCCGCGAAGAATGCACCGCGGGGATCGTTGGTCGTGTAGAAGTTCACGGTCGACAGGTCGGCCGTGTCGACGTGCGTCATGAACATGGCGGTCTTGCCCTCGAGCTCGGGATATCCGGCCATGGCATCCGCCATCTGCTCCTCGAGGTCGGCGATGAGCGCCTCCCCCTCGGCAAGCCTTGTTCATGCCCATCGCGTTGTAGGTGATCATGTCGCGCCAGGTGGTCGCCCATGCCTCGGTCGGGAAGGCGACGGTGGGCGCAATCGCGCTCAGGGTGTCGTAGTCCTCCTGGCTGATGCCGGAGTAGGCGGCCAGAATCACGTCGGGGTCGGTGTTCGCGACGGCTTCGAAGTCGATACCGTCGGTCTCGTCAAACAGCACGGGCTCGCCACCGAGTTCGGTCAGCGCCTCATCGACCCACGGCAGGACGTCGGATCCACCGAAGTTCGCCTTCGCCATTCCCACTGGCACCACGCCCAGCGAGAGCGGCACCTCGTGGTTCGCCCACTGCACGGTGGCGACGTTTTCGGGAGTGCCCTCGATAGTGGTGGTCCCGAAGGCGTGCTCGATGGTCACGGATCCGTCCGCGTTGGCCGTCGCCGTCGCCGCGGTGGTCGCCGACGCGGAAGCCGATGCGGTGGGCTCGTCGGCGCCGCCGGAGCATGCGGTGAGGGCGGCGAGCGCCGCCACGGTGGCGCCAGCGGTCAGAAGTCGCGTCTTCGCCATGGGTATCTCTCCTCGGGTGGGGGTGGGGGCTGTGGCGCGCGTCCGCAACTCACGGCGTGCCCGTGGCGCAGGCGCCCTGCGCCACTCGTCCACGCGATCGATGCGTGGCCCAGGCGATGACCCTAGGACCTATTTACGCAACGCGTCAATCACGCAATTGTGACGCAATGTGTCGCGATTCGGACACCACCGGCACCTCGTGGACCTGGCGTGTCACTCAGCCGCGGGCCGGTAAGACCCTGGCGTCACTCCCGTCACGCGGCGGAAGGCTGCCCCAAAGGCGCTGACCGACGCATAGCCGACGGCGCTCGCCACGTCCTCCGTGTCCTCCCCTGCCGCCAACATGGCGATTGCTCGCTCGGCTCGCACGGCCGCAACCCAGCGCGCAAAGGTCATGCCGGTCTCGCGCTCAAACGCGCGAGTAATCGTGCGCGTACTGACCCCGAGCCGGTCCGCCCAGTCGGCGAGCGTCCGCGCATCGTGGGGCGCGCGTGCGTAGGCCGTGGCAATGGGCTCGAGGAGGCCACTGCCGGGCAATCGCACCTCGTTCTCGCGCGGCGACGGACTCAGAACATCAAGAATGAGGGCCTCCGTGAGGGCCCTTGACGACGGTGCGAGATCCTCGTCGAGGCGCACGAGCAGCAGGCGCAGCAGCGGCGTGATGTCGACCGCGACCGGCTGTGTGCCGAACGTCGCAGGCGTTCCGGTGAACTGTGCGGCGCGAAACCACGTGCCGGCGCGTGCGGTCGCCGAGTGCGGCGCGCCGGCGGGGATCCACAGCCCCACGGCCGGAGTGATGGTGAACCGACGCACCCCGAGGGTGGCCGTCGAGGCCCCGTGCTCGTTCCACGCGAGCCTCCCCCACGCGTGGGCGTGCTCCTCCCACACCGTGTCTCGCGCAAGCCGCTCGTCCATGCCGCGGATGCGGTGATGAGGAGGAACGGCGTCCGTCCCGGTGGTGGCGCGCCGACGGACGTCGTGCGAGAGCGCGCGCATCACGACTGACGCGCGGTGCGCACCGCCTCGAGCAGCCGGTTCAGGCGCGGGTGATCGAACATGTCGTCCAACAGCACTGGCACGCCGTTCGCATCCGCGAGCGGCACCTGCCAGTTGGGGTACTCCGTGTGCGTGCCGGGGTGGTTCTGGGAGCGGCGTTCACCGACCGCGTCCGTGAGGGCCACCGCGGTCAGCAGAGCCGGCGTGTGCATGGCGAGGCGGTGGACCCCGGCCACGAGGTCCTCCTCTTCCCAGTCCTCGATCATCCAGTCTCGCTCGCGCAGGTAGGCGACCATCGCTGCACGCTCCGCCTCGGACGTGGCGGTCTCGGCGGCGACGTCGTCGATCAGCCCCAGGCTCCTTGCGGACCGGGATGTGCTCGCCAGCGAGGTAGGCCGCAGTCGGCGGCAGGTCGTGCACGGTCACGGACACGAGTGCATCGGCGCGGTAGTGCTCCGGCGGCGTGGGCGAGCCGTCGTGCTGCTTCTCGAACAGCGCCACGACCGTGCCCAGCAGCCCCCTGGCGTTCAGGTAGTCCGAGACCCACGGCTCGAGGGTGCCGAGGTCCTCACCGATGACGATGGTCCCGGCGCGTTCGGCCTCCAGGGCCAAGATCCCGATCAGGGCCTCGTGGTCAAAGTGCACGTACACGCCGTCGGCGGGCGAGTGCCCCTCGGGCACCCACCATTGCCGGAACAGTCCGAGGATGTGGTCGATGCGCAGGGCACCCGCGTGGCGCACGGCGGCGCGCACCACGTCTCGGAACGGCAGGTAGGCCGCCTGCTCCAGCGCGCGCGGCTGCCATGGCGGCTGCGACCAGGATTGGCCGTGCTGGTTGTACATGTCCGGTGGGGCTCCCACCGCGATGCCCGAGGCGAGGACCCGACCCAGCGACCAGGCATCGGCCCCCTGAGGGTGCACTCCCACCGCGAGGTCCGTCATCAGGCCGATGTCCATGCCGGATGCGGTGGCGGCGTGCTGCGCACGGCCCACCTGCTCGTCGCAGATCCACTGAAGCCACGCGTGATAGAGCACGCGGTCGGCGTGCTCCTCGCGCCACGCTTCCACCGCTGCGGGCAGCCGCGATGCGAGCTCGTCGGGCCACGGCACGCCCCGGTGCGCCTCCGCGATCGATGACCACGTGGCGAAGTCCTCGAGCGCGTGGCCCTCGCGCAGGCAGAACGCCTCGAAGGCCGCCTGCCGGCCGGCCGGGCGTGGGGCCTCGTAGATCTTTTCGAGGGCGGCGGACTTCAGCCGCCACACGGTGTCGCGGTCGATGCGGTCCGTCGACGCGTTCATGCGGCGAGGCTTCTCCGCCTCCCACTCGAGCACGGCGCGCTGCTGCGACGGAAGGTATGCCACTTCGGGGATGTCCTCGACGCGGATGTACAACGGCGAGAGGAATCGCCGGGACGTGGGCAGGTACGGGGACGGCTCGATGGGCGGCACCGGCTCCGTCGCGTGCAGGGGGTTGACCTGGAGGAAGTCGGCGCCCGCCGCGGCGGAGAGCGCCCCCAAGTCCGCGAGGTCGGCGAAGTCGCCGATGCCCCAGGAGCGCTCCGAGCGCACCGAGTACAACTGGGCCGCGAGTCCCCAGGGTCGACGCGCCCTGATGCGCGCCGGAAGGGGCGCGCGTTCGGGCGTCACGACCACGTAGCCGCGCGCACGCAGGCCGGTCGTCGCGGCCTCCACGCGGTGCCACCCGAGCGGCAGGTCGCCCGGAATTTCGAAGGTCGCGCGGCCGACGAGCCTTGGCGCCGACCTGGCGAGGCTCCACCAGCACGTCGAGCCTGCGTCAGCGCCCGGACCGAGCCGTCCTCGAGGGTCACCGTGGCGGCGGCAGGGTCGCCATGGGCGACGTGGACGGGCAGGCTGTGCGGACTGGCCTGCGCGCACCACCGTCACCGGCGGCACCACCCTCACCCACGGGAGGTCGGCGAGCGCGGCGAGGGATCCGCGGCACACGTCGTCGTCGCCTGCGGCGACCCCCATGGCGGTCAGCGCGGCCCGCACCGCGGACGTCGAGCCTCGCCCGAGGCGTGCCGTCCCAGCCGGTATAGGTCAGCGCCACGCCGCAGGCGCGCGCGAGCGCGGCAAGCGCCTCGCTCGGGGCGGCGTCCTCAGCGTTCGTCTCCACGACGCCCATCCTGCCAGGTTCGGGGCCATTTTCAACGGTGCCTGAGGTCCCGGTGCCGCTTGGGGAGGGCACGACGTGGTTACGCTGGGAGGCGTGACTGTTTTGAACCTCATCTTCGCGTCCACGTCACCGGAACCCACCGTCGAGCCCACGGCCGAAACTTTCGATGTCGACCCCGACCAGGTCGCCGAGTGGTTCGAGGGCGTGGAGGCACGCGCATCGGGCCTCCTTGCCGCCGGCGTGGTCGCGTTGGTGGTGTGGCTCATCGGCCACTTCCTCATCAAGGCGTTCGCTGCGTCCATCGAGCGAGGTGCCCAGATTGCGGACCCGAAGACGCTGGCGGCGCTGCGTAAGGCACGCATCCGGGTCCCCGAGACCGATGAGACGGAGGCGCGCCTGGAGGCGGAGCGCCGCCGTCAGCGCGCGCACACCATCAAACGCGTCCTCGACTCGGCGCTCGCCATTCTCATCGTCATCCTCCTTCTCATGACGGTGTTGAACGTGCTGGGAGTCCCGGTGGGGCCGATGCTTGCCTCGGCCGGAATCCTCGGTGTCGCCCTCGGCTTTGGCGCCCAGTCGCTCGTCAAGGACGTCCTGGCAGGCGTCTTCATGCTCATCGAGGACCAGTACGGCGTGGGCGACGTGGTGGACCTCGGCGAGGCCTCCGGTTCCGTGGAGGAGGTGGGCCTGCGCTGCACCCGACTGCGCGCGCTCGACGGCACCGTCTGGTACATCCCGAACGGTGAGATCACCAGGGTGGGCAACATGACGCGCCTGTGGAGCCGCGTGATGATCGAGGTGCGGTTCGCCTACGACACCGATGTCGAGGCGGCCAAGGGCGCCATGATCGATGCCGTCACCGCCGCCGCGCAGGAGTCCGAGTCCGTGGCCTCCGCACTCCTCGGCGACGCCGAAGTCGCGGGCATCGAATCGCTCGAGTACAACGCCGTCATGCTGCGCCTCATGTGCCAGGTCAACCCGGCGATGCAGTGGGACGTGCAGCGCGAGGTGCGTCGCGAGATGCGACGCATCTTTGCGGAACGCGGGATTCGACTCGCGGTGCCTGGAGATGCGATGGTGGTGGATAGCCACGCACGGGACACGGACGAGCCTCATCGCCCCGGACTCGCCGCGTCGCCACGGCGACGAACAGCCCAAGGACGCCGATGGCAAGCCCCTTCCTCCCGACTCGGGAGACCTTGATGGAGACGGAGAGTCCGACTGACGTGACCCAGCCCGGCATGAACGTGGGCTCCGGCCCTACCCAGGACGAGGGCCAGTCCTTCTTCGAGGCGATCGGCGGCCACGACACCTTCGCGCGCATCGTCCACCGCTTCTACCAGGGGGTCGCGAGCGACCCGATCCTCGGCCCCATGTACCCGAGCCACGACATGGAGGGCGCCGAGTGGCGTCTCACGGCGTTCCTCGAGCAGTACTGGGGCGGACCCACCACGTACTCGGACCAGCGCGGCCACCCGCGCCTGAGGAAGCGCCACCACGGATTCCACGTGAACCCCGAGGCCCGCGACCACTGGGTGGATCTCATGCGCGAGGCAGTCGCCGAGGAGAACCTGTCTCCCCTGCACGCCGTCACCCTGATGGACTATCTCGAGCGCGCAGCGCACTCCATGATCAACACTTTCGAGCCCACGCCGGGCTCCGCCGCCGAGGAGGCCTAAATGCCGCACGCCGAGGACATCTGGGCGGGCGAGGCCGTCGCATCGGGCATGCAGGTCCTTGACCTCCGCCGCCTGGGGGACACCTCGTTCGAGGCCGACTCGCTGCCGATGCCCGGCGGCCGCGCCTACGGCGGACAGGTGCTCGCGCAGGCCCTGCTCGCTGCGGGTCACACCGTCGAGGCGGAGCGGCTGATGCACTCGATGCACGGTTACTTCCTGCGCCCAGGCGACGCGTCGCGGCCCATCACCTTCGAGGTGGAGGTGCTACGCGACGGACGGTCGTTCTCGGCGCGGCGCACGCACGCATTCCAGGACGGCCAGCCCATCTTGTCGATGATCGCGTCGTTCCAGCCTGCCGCAGGAGGGCCCCGACCATCAGGTCACGATGCCCGAGGTTCCGAGGCCCGACGAGGTGGTCTCGGCGCTCGACATCCTCGCGCCGTTCGAGGGCGACGCTCGCGCCGACTACTGGCTGAAGCGCACGCCTTTTGACCTGCGTCACATCGAGGGCTCGCTGCTGTTCAAGCCCGACCGCTCCCCCAAGCAGTACCAGACCACCTGGGTGCGGCTGCGTCAGCCCATCGAGGCCTCGGACCTCACGCATCGCGCGCTGCTCGCCTTCGGCTGCGACCAGGTGATGCTGGAGCCGTTGCTGCGTCGCCACGGGGCCTCGTGGATGACGCCGGGGCTGAATTTCGCGAGCCTCGACCACGCGATGTGGTGGCACCGTCCCGCGCGGGCCGACGAGTGGTTGCTGTACCTCCAGGACGCCCCCACCGCCCAGGGTGGTCGCGGCCTCGGCGGCACGTGGATCTTCTCGGAGGACGGGCGCCTGGTCGCTTCCGCCGCGCAGGAGGGCATGTTCCGCCTCCCCCTCGACGACTAGGGCCTCGAGGACAACTCCAGACCCTTTCTTTACCGAATCGTGACACGGTTTCCGATGTCGGCAATCTACCAGGCATGTCAGCGTGTCCATCCGGGCGTGTCAGGACGTTATTCCCGCCTGCTCGCTTGAAGTGCTCCCCCGAGGTCGATAGCGTCGACAGGCCGCCTCGGGGTCCGCGTCAGTCACGACCGAGTCGTCAAAGACCAGCCCAGGCCTCGTGGCTGCGCCGTGTATCGGCAGCGCCCCGGGCGAGCGCGGCGTCCTCCCGATGAGGATTCCCGAGGGCCCGTGACTGCCGTCCGACGGCTGCGAGCCCCCTCGCCTGATCGAGGCCGCAACTGAGCCCCACCGACGCGGGGGCGACTGAGGATTTCAGTGAATGACATCGCCTTGAAGGCGGAAGGCCTGTACAAGGTCTTCGGCCGCCACGCGGATGACGCCGTCAGAAAGCCTGCGCGAGGGCTTCTCCCGCGCCGCACTCGACGGCGCCACCGCGGCCGTCATCGACGCCTCGTTCGAGGTCAAGAAGGGTGAGATCTTCGTCGTCATGGGCCTGTCCGGCTCCGGCAAATCGACCCTCATCCGCATGCTCAACGGCCTCCACCCCCAGACGGCGGGCACCGTGGAAGTGGGCGGCGACTCCATCACCGGGGTCTCACCCGCCAAGGCTCCGCGACATTCGCCGCAAGCGCGTCTCGATGGTCTTCCAGCACTTCGCCCTCCTGCCGCACCGCACCGTGATCGACAACGTTGCGTACGGACTCGAGATCCAGGGCATGAGCAAGACCGACCGCCTCCAGCGCGCCGCCAAGGTCACCGAGATCGTGGGCCTCGCCGGGTGGGAGGAGAAGTTCCCCTCCGAGTTGTCGGGCGGCATGCAGCAGCGTGTGGGCCTCGCCCGCGCCCTCGCCGCCGACACCGATGTCCTGTTGATGGACGAGGCGTTCTCCGCGCTCGATCCCCTGATCCGCCGCGAGATGCAGGACCAACTTCTCGAACTCCAAGCCGAGGCTCGGCAAGACCATCATCTTCATCACGCATGACCTCAACGAGGCGATGTACCTGGGTGACCGGATCGCCGTCATGCGCGACGGCCGCATTGTCCAGATTGGCTCACCGGAGGACATCCTCACGAGCCCGGCCAATGACTACGTCGAGCAGTTCGTCCAGGATGTGGACCGTGCGAGGGTGCTCACCGCCGAGTCGGTCATGCGCAAGCCGCGCGCCGTGGTTCACGAAGGCTCGGGCCCCCACGCCGCCCTGAGTGCCATGCGCGAGAACGAGATCTCCGCGTTGTACGTCACCAAGCGCGACCGGACCATCGTGGGATGGGTGCGCGACCGCGACGTGATGAACCTCGTACGGCGCGGCGAGCGGTCGCTCACCTCCGCCATCCAGACCGATCACGGCGCCGTGTCGAAGGACACGTCCCTCATCGACCTCTTCATCCCTTCCCTCGAGGCAGCCCTCGCGCTCGCCGTGACCGATGATCGCGGTCGCCTCGTGGGAGTCGTCCCCCGCGTCACTTTGCTGGCTGCGCTGGGAGGCGAGCCCGACGCCGCCACGTCTGCCGAGCCCGTCATCGAGCCTCTACCGACCGAGATCGTGGACAAGGTGCTTGATGCCGCCGCGACGAAAGGAGACCTGTAATGGATTTCCGTATCCCGTTCGGCGACTGGGTGGAGACCGGCAAGGACTGGATCGAGGACAACCTCGATTGGCTGCTGACCTTCCTCGGTGACCTGTGGACCGGGCTGTACGACGCGGTGAACTGGATCGTTGCGACGCCGCCCGCGATCGCCGTCATCATCGCCCTCGCACTCGCCGCCCTCCTCGCTCGCGGCTGGAAGTTCGCGGTCGGCGCGGTGGTTGGCCTCGTGTTCATCATCGGCGTCGACCAGTGGGAGAACTCGATGGACTCCTCTCCTCGTCCTCGTAGCAGCCTTCCTCGCCCTGCTGCTGGGCATACCGCTTGGTATCTGGAGCGCGCGCAACCAGCACGTCTCCGCCATCGTGAAGCCCGTCATGGACTTCCTGCAGACGATGCCCGCCTTCGTCTATCTGATCCCAGCGATCGCGTTCTTCGGCGTCGGCGTCGCCCCCGGCATCTTCGCGACGGTCCTGTTCGCCATCGCTCCTGGAGTGCGCCTGACGGAGCCTCGGCATCCGTAGCGTCGACCAGGAGGTGGTCGAGGCCGGCCAGGCATTCGGCGCTTCACCCCGACGCATCCTGCGCCAGATTCAGCTCCCGCTCGCGATGCCGTCCATCATGGCCGGTGTCAACCAGGTCATCATGCTGTCGCTGTCGATGGTCGTCATCGCGGGAATGGTCGGCGCCGGCGGCCTGGGCGGCCAGGTCACCCGTGCGGTCTCTGCCCTCGACATCGCGATTGGCGCGGAGGCCGGTATCTCCGTGGTGATCCTCGCGATCCTGCTGGACCGCTTCACCGCCTCCTTCGGCCAGGGCCTCGGTCTGTACGCCACCTGGGCCAAGAAGCGCCGCTCCAGGAAGTCCGATGTGGAGCAGGCGCGCATCGACGCCGAGAACCTCGAGATCGGCCACCCCCTGCGGTCGCCGGGCGGCGTCGCCTAACCCCACCACGGCATCGGCCATCGCCGATACCCCAAGAACTTCGCGGCCTGCCGGCCGCGGGCACACCGCCCGACAGCGGCGGGGTGCTTCCCCGGCGTGAGGAGATCCCCATGCCGAGAAAGGAAAGACATATGTTCAAGCGCACTGGCACCGCCCTCGCGGTGACTGCTGTCGCGGGCCTCGCGCTCGCCGGCTGCTCGTCCTCGGACGACACCACTGACGAGGCCACGAGCGGCACCACCGCCGGGGCAGAGTCCTCGGAGGAGACCACGGCGGGCGGTGAGCTCACCCTCGCCGTCTTCAACGGCTGGGACGAGTCGCTCGCCTCGTCGCTGCTGTGGCAGCACGTCCTCGAGGGTCAGGGCTACGACGTCTCGCTCGAGTACGCCGACGCCGCCGTCGCCTTCCAGGGCGTCGCCGACGGTGACTATGACGTGGTCACCGACGTGTGGCTGCCGCTCACCCACGCCGAGTACATCGAGCAGTACGGCGACGACATGGAGGAGCTCGGCGCCTGGTTCGACTCCGCCGCGCTCACCATTGCGGTGAACGCCGACGCCCCGGTCGACTCGCTTGAGGATCTCCCCGAGTACCTCGACGAGATGGGGGGCCAGATCGTCGGCATCGAGCCCGGGGCCGGCCTCACCGCCGCCACCGAGAACGCCATTGAGGCCTACGGCCTGTCAGACTTCAACTTCGTCACCTCGTCGACCCCGGCGATGCTGTCCGAGCTCGACTCGGCCACGTCGAAGGGCGAGAACATCGTCGTCACGCTGTGGGAGCCGCACTGGGCCTATGGCGCCTACGACCTCAAGAACCTTGAAGACCCCCAGGGCATCATGGGCGAGGCCGAGGAGATCGTGACCTACGGTCGCACCGGGCTGACCGAGGAGTTCCCCCAGGTCGCCGAGTGGTTCTCCGGATTCACGATGGACGCCGAGCACCTCTACGACCTCGAGAACAAGGCTCAACGAGGCGTCCGAGGGTGACTACGAGCAGGTCGTGACCGACTGGGTTGCCGCCAACCAGGAGTGGGTCGACTCGCTCACCGCGTAAGTCTTCCCTGGCATTTCGCGCCGGCCGTCCCCTCTCGGGGCGGCCGGCGCAGTCGCGTTCTCGGAGTCTCCCAACGGGACATGAGGGTCACTTTTCGCGCAGATGTGACGCCCATGTCCCGCCAGCACGCATGGCGCCCGGTCAGCGGCGCCGAAATTGCACCGGCTCGTCGACATAGGGCAGCCATGCCGCCTTCTGCTCGTCCGAAAGTCGCCTGGGCCTGCCCGATGCGGCGTCGACCAGCACCAGCGTGGTCGCGGCCCGCGCGTAAACCGTCTGCTCACCCTCTCCCGTTCGCGGCGACCGCACCTCGTAGCAAATCTCCAGGCTCGCGCCCCCGAGGCGCCCGATCCACGCCTGGACATCGAGTGGCCGCCGCTGGAACGGCGCGGGAGCCAGGTACTCGATCTGCTGGCTCGCGATGAGGGTATGAGTCTCGGCGCCGGGCCCGCCCGCGAGGACCGCGGCGGGCGAGTCCGTCTTCGCCTCGGGGTCGGCCGACTCCTCGGCCCCCGCGTCGTCCGCCCAGAACACGCGGATGCGGGCCTCCTCGAGCAGCCTCAGCATCTCCGCGTTGTTGACGTGGCCGTAGGCGTCGATGTCGGACCAGCGCAGCGAGATGGGGACGTGAAGGCGGCTCATGCCCTCACGCTAGCGCCGGACACGCACAGGAGCCCCCGCCGCGGACGGCGAGGGCTCCTGAGGAACCGGCGGACGTTAGTCGCGCGTGAGCCTTGCGGTAGGTCTGACGGCTCGGACGAGCCGCATCGGCGCCGAGGCGCTCGACCTTGTTCTTCTCGTAGGACTCGAAGTTGCCCTCGAACCAGTACCAGTTCGCGGGGTTCTCCTCGGTGCCCTCGTACGCGAGGATGTGGGTCGCGACGCGGTCGAGGAACCAGCGGTCGTGGCTGACCACCACGGCGCAGCCGGGGAACTCCAGCAGCGCATTCTCGAGCGAACCGAGGGTCTCGACGTCGAGGTCGTTGGTGGGCTCGTCAAGCAGCAGGACGTTGCCGCCCTCCTTGAGCGTCAGTGCCAGGTTGAGGCGGTTGCGCTCGCCACCGGACAGGACGCCTGCGGGCTTCTGCTGGTCTGGGCCCTTGAAGCCGAATGCGGAGATGTAGGCACGCGAGGGCATCTCGACCTTGCCGACGTTGATGTAGTCGAGGCCGTCGGACACGACCTCCCACAGCGACTTGTTCGGGTCGATGCCGCCGCGCGACTGGTCCACGTAGGACACCTGCACGGTCTCGCCGACCTTGAGGCTCGCCGTCGTCGAGGGGCTCGAGACCCACGATGGTCTTGAACAGCGTGGTCTTACCCACACCGTTCGGGCCGATGACGCCGACGATGCCGTTGCGGGGCAGCGAGAACGACAGGCCGTCGATGAGGACGCGCTCGTCGAAGCCCTTCTTGAGATCCTTGGCCTCGATCACGACGTTGCCCAGACGCGGGCCCGGCGGGATCTGAATCTCCTCGAAATCGAGCCTTCCTGGTCTTCTCCGCCTCAGCAGCCATCTCCTCGTAGCGCGCGAGGCGGGCCTTCGACTTGGTCTGGCGACCCTTGGCGTTCGAGCGGACCCACTCCAGCCTCCTCCTTGAGGCGCTTGGCGAGCCTTGGCGTCCTTCTTGCCCTGCACCTGCAGGCGCTCCTGCTTCTTCTCGAGGTACGTCGAGTAGTTGCCCTCGTAGGGGTACAGGCGGCCGCGGTCGACCTCACAGATCCACTCCGCGACATGGTCGAGGAAGTAGCGGTCGTGGGTGACGGCCATCACGGCACCGGCGTACTTCGACAGGTGCTGCTCGAGCCACAGGACCGACTCGGCGTCGAGGTGGTTGGTGGGCTCGTCGAGCAGCAGCAGGTCGGGCTTCTCCAGCAGCAGCTTGCACAGCGCGACGCGGCGGCGCTCACCACCGGACAACACCGAGACGTCGGCGTCGGCCGGCGGGCAACGCAGTGCCTCCATGGCCTGCTCGAGCCTGGGCGTCGAGGTCCCAGGCGTCGGCGTGGTCGAGCTCCTCCTGGAGCGTGCCCATCTCCGCAAGCAGGGAGTCGTAGTCGGCGTCGGGGTTCGCCATCTCCTCGGAGATCTGGTTGAAACGGTCGAGCTTGCCCTTGATCTCGGCCACGCCCTCTTCGACGTTGCCGAGGACCGTCTTCTCCTCGTTGAGCGGCGGCTCCTGGAGAAGGATGCCCACCGTGTAGCCGGGGCTGAGGCGTGCCTCGCCGTTGGACGGCTCTTCGAGGCCGGCCATGATCTTCAGAATGGTCGACTTACCTGCACCGTTGGGACCGACGACGCCGATCTTCGCGCCCGGGTAGAACGCCATGGTGACGTCATCGAGGATGACCTTGTCACCGTGCGCCTTGCGCGCCTTGTGCATCGTGTAGATGAACTCTGCCACTGCTGCTCCGTGAACTCGTGGGGTGGCGCCGCGACGGCGCCCGCTTGAACCGCGTACCAGCCTACGCGGTCACGGAGCATCCGGCCGATGCGGTGGTGCCGAGCCGCCCCGCGCGCCTGAGGGGACGGACGCGCGGGGCAGGGCCTGTCACACCGCCAGGCGGGCGGCGTCGTCCTCCTCCACCCCATCGGGGGTCTCGTCGTCGGGCTGCTCGAACGAGTCGGGCATGCCCGCCGGCTCGTCGCGCGACTCCTCGTCCGCGTCGCTTGCCTTGGGGTCGATGTGCCGCACGAACGACGCGGTGCCCCACGTCAGGTCATGCCCCACCACCCGAGCGTCGATCTGGAGCTCGTGCCGCTCGGCGTCGTCCTTGTCGATCCAGGTGTTGGTCTTAAGCCTGCCGCTCACGATCACGGGCTCGCCGACGTTGATGGACTGGCCCACGCGCTGCGCTCCGGCACGGAACATCCGCACGCTGATCCACTCGGTGGCACCGTCCTTCCACTGGCCCGCCGCGTCGCGGTAGCGGGACGAGTGCGCCATGCGGAACGCGCACATCTGCTTGCCCTCGGCCAGTTCCCTGACCACGGGCTTGGTGGCGACCCATCCGGTCACCGTAACGTCAAGATCACTCATCGTGTCCTCCCATGGGCCGCACCGTGCGGCCTCCCGCTCAGCCTGGGGCGGGGCGCGCGGACGCGTCGGGGGTCACCGAGAAACGGTGGACGTGGCCGATGCCACGGCTGGCCTGGGGACGAGGCCGGCTACTTGCCCATCTCCGCATTGCGCGCGAGGGCCGCGGCGAGGGCATCGGCCACGAGCCCGTCGAGGTCGCGCTCGCCGAACACCCGGAGCGCCTCGGCAGTGGAGCCACCGGGGCTGGTGACCTGGCGGCGAAGTTCGGCCGCATCATGCTCCGACGATTCCAGGTACGCCAGCGATCCCAGCATCATCGCGGGGACAATCCGCGCGGCCTGCTCGGCGGGAATCCCGAGTCCCACGGCGGCGGCCTCGAGCGCCTCCACGAACGCGTACGCGTACGCGGGGCCGGAGCCCGCGACCGACGAGAACGCGTTGATGAGCGACTCGTCGACGATTTCCCGCATGCCCGTGGGCGCCAGGAGCGTGGAGGCGGCCCCGCAGTCGGCGGGTTCGCCCGTCAGCGCCGTCACACCGCGGCCGATCGCCGTCGGGGTGTTCGGCATGGTGCGCACCACCCGCACTCCGTCGCCGAGTGCCGTCCTCATGGCGTCGAGCGTCACGCCCGCGGCCACCGAAATGACGAGCGCTCCGGGGGCCAGCAGCGGGCCGATCTCACGGCACAGCGCGACGATGTCATACGGCTTGACGCCAAGGATGACCGCATCGGCCCCCTCCAGCGCCCACGCGGTCGCGCCCTCGTCAGCCGCCAGCGCGCGGTGGACCACATGGCCATGCCGCTCGGCCCACGCGGGCTGCCTCGTGCGCGTGGTGAGCCGGATCGCGTCGACCGTCCCGGCATCGGCGAGCGACTGGGCGATCGCCCCCGCCATGTTGCCCGCGCCGAGCACGGCGACGGTACGGATGGTGGCGGTCACTGGTCCTCCTTGGCCGCGGAGTCGAGCCTCGGTGAGGCTCGTCCATCGCGCGATACGCCTGGTGAATGGTCTCCGTGGGTTCCACGACGCGAGGCAACACGACGGCACGCACGGCGGCACGCCCCGCCTCGAGCGTCTTCTTGCGAGCGGACGATGCGAGGGTCGCCTTGGCGAAGAGCGCGCGCCACCCCTGAGGCGGCTCGACCGACGGCCAGGCGGCCTCCTCGAGCGACTGCTCGATCTCGTGTCCGAGGCTCTCGGCGTCCTCGACCGTGTCGGCGACGACCTGGCGCCAGCGCGGCGGCAGCCCGTCGGTGGCGGCGTCGACCCAGTCCAGACGCTCGCGCTCCACGGTGGCGACCGACAGGCGCATCGGCTTGCGCTCGCCGGGGTGTGCTCCGCGCGCGATCGCGGCGGCGCGCTCGGCCCGCGAGTCGACGCCCGCGGCACGAGCGAGCGCGTGAACGAGGCTCCTCGACGTCAGGCGCCTGCGGCTCTGCGCCCTTGGTCAGCGCCCCCGCCAGGGCGCGTCCCGCGGACACCAGGTCCGCGCGGACCGCCTCCGCCGCCACCGACCGCGCCGCCACGGCGCCGGCCAGTTCGGCTCGCAGAATGTCGAGACCCTGCCCCGTCTTGGCGCTCACGGGCATCACCGGCACCTGCGTCATGCCGTCGGCGGCGAGCAAGCGCTGTAGGTCGCGCGCCACGGCCCACGCATCGGCCGTGGTGAGGCGATCCACGTGGTTGAGGACCACCAACGACGGGCTGCCGTGGCGCGAGGCCGCCTCGAGATACGCCGAGTGCAGGGCGTGATCCGCATACTTCTGCGGGTCCACCACCCACAGCAATAGGTCCGCCATGGGCACCACGCGGTCCACGACGGCGCGGTTCTCCGGGTTGATGGAGTCGTGGTCGGGAAGATCGAGGAGCACCATGCCGCGCAGCCTGCGACTCGTCGGCGGCGTCGAGCGAATCGATGCCGCGCGCCAGCCTGCGCTGCGGGTCGACGCCAATCCAGTCCAGCAGCGCGATGCCACGACCGCCCCAGACGGCGGCGCTCACCTGCGACGTGGTGGGGCGCGCGACGCCCGCGACGGCGAACTCGCGGCCAAGAATCGCGTTGAACAGGCTCGACTTGCCCGAGCCGGTGCCGCCGGCGAGCGCCACCACGGTGTGCTCGACCCCGAGCGCGAGGCGCTCGTCGCAACGCTGGATGGTCGCGGCGACCTCCTCGCGCACGGCCTGCGGGATGGCGTCCGATGCCCACTCCATCGAGGAACGCAGGCGCGCCACCCTGCGGCTCAGCGCGGCGGCCTCGCTGGGCTCGTCCTGGGAAACGAACTGGAGGTTCACAGGAGGCCTCGCAGTTCGGCGCGTCGCAGGCGCACCGTCGACGAAGCCTCGGCAGTGAGGCTGGGCACATCCGTGGGCTTCATCATGTCGAGCGCCTCACGGTTGATGCAGTACCGGCGGGCGCCGGTGAGTTCAGCGCGGGCGTGATGAATGGGGTCGGACAGGCTCGGGGCGACCAGGACACCCAGCACGGTTCGCGCCTGTTCGACGCCGAGCGCGGCGCAGGCCATCGCGACCGCGAGACCGTCCTCGCCCACAATTTCCGCGCCGCGGGGCGCGCCGGGAAGGCGCATCACCTGTTCGCCGCACTTGGTCACCCATGCCCGTGCGGCATCGGCCGCCCGTCGTTCACGGATGACGCGCGAGTCGCGCGCATCTTGCCTGGTCGCGAGCCACATGCCGGGCGACTCCTCGCCGTCGGTCAGGGTGTCGACCATGGACTGCGCGGCATCGGCCGCCGCGAGCGCCAGCACGGCCTCGACGGAGTCGAGGAGGTCCTTGTGGATCTCGCGGACCACGGCGTCGCGCTTCTCGCGCGCCGAGCGACGCTTCGCCCAGGACGAGTGGCGCAGCTTGTGCAGCGGGCCACCCTCCGCGGACGCCGCCTCCCAGCGTGCCGCGAGCGAGCCCGTGGGGATCTGCAGATACCAGTCGGGGCCGCCCTTGGCCTCGGCGTGCGCGGCGCAGCGGCGTACCTCGGCGCGGACCTCGCGTGCGGCGGCGGTCTGGTCGTCCATGCGCTCGGCGAGCGTCTCGAGCCATTCCTTGAGGGACTCCGTGGCACCGTGCATGGTGCGTTCGACAATGGTGGCTGCCGAGGCGGCGGCGACACCCTCGAGCCAGCGGCCGAGGCCGTCGACCACGTCGCGCGGCGGCTCCGCTCCGCCCACCTCGTCCTCGGGGATCACGAACAGCGGCAGCGCCTCGAGCCTGCTCGGTGGCCAGACGCTCGACGAGCCTCGGAGCGCACCTGGGCGGCAACATCGGCCGTCACGCGGTTCAGGACCATCGCGATGGAGGCCCCCGCTCGGCTCCCCTGCGCAGCGCCTCCCACGGGACCGCGTCGCCGTAGCGCGCGGCGGTCGTCACGAAGATCCACAGGTCGGCCGCCTCAAGCAGCCTTCTCCGCCACGTCACGATTCTCGCCGCGCACGGAATCAAGATCAGGCGAGTCGACGATCGCGAGTCCGCGCGGGACGGCATCGGTCGCGATCACCTCGGAGCCGTCGGCCACCGAGGTGAGGACGTCAGCGTCGAGCGGATGGTGGAAAACATGGGGCACGCGCGTGGTGGGGCGCAGCACTCCTGCGGGGGTCAGCGGTTCGCCGAGCAGCGCGTTGACCACCGTCGACTTCCCCGCGCCCGTGGAGCCGGCGACGACCACCACGGCGGGCGAAGCCTCCTCGCGCACGCGCGGGATGAGGTGGTGATCGAGCCTGATCAACCATGTGGGCCACGAGCCTCGCGCGTGGCCTCGGCATCTCCCAGCGGGATCGGCAACTCGACGCCCCCGACCACGCGGCGGGTGTCCACGAGCGCGTCGAGCAGGGCGCCAGGGTACGACCACGTCTTGATGGGGCGGATCGACATCCCGCGTTCCCTCCGTCCTCAGGCTCCGAATAGGCTACCGTGCCTGGAATCCCCACCATTATCCCGGGCATGCGAGGGTACGCATTCCCAGGAGTGAGGTGATCTGTCAACGGCCGATGCCGGGGTGAGGTTCCGCGCCCATTACCCTGAGGCGTGTGGCCGGTTGTCGCCCCGGTCCGCTGCCCTCGTAGGCTCAATGGATAGAGCAACGGCCTTCTAATCCGTAGGTTGCAGGTTCGAGTCCTGCCGGGGGCGCCGCCGACCTCGGGCGTCCTGCGAGTCGTCTCCTGCCCGGTTTCGCGCGAGAACGCGCACTCAACGACTCGCGGGGCGCGCGGCGGACTCGCGCTCGATGAGCCTGAGCGGGCATCGGAGTGTCCACGGTGGGCTCGCCGCCCTCCTCGAGGGCCACCAGCACCTTCTGCATCATCATGGTGCCCAGCGCCGCGAAGTCCTGGCGCACCGTGGTGAGCGGCGGGTACAGGTACGCGGCCTCGGGAATGTCGTCGAACCCTACGAGCGACACGTCGCGCGGCACCTCGAGTCCCCGATGGCGCAGCGCGGACATCAGCCCGATCGCCATCTGATCGTTCGCGACGAACACGGCGTCGCCCGCGGCCACGTCGAGGCGCTCCCCCACCTCGTAGCCCGAGCGTGCCGACCAGTCACCGCGCAGCGGCTCGACCGCCTCCAGGCGCCGCTCGGCGAGTTCGTCTCGCCACCCGCGCTCACGCTCCGTGGCGTCCGATGCCTGGGCCGGCCCTGCAAGATGCAGCACCCGCTCGTGCCCCAACTCCGCAAGGTGGCGCACCGCGGCCCGCGCACCCCGGTACTGGTCGATGGACACCACGTGAGGCGAGCGCCGCGCCGACGCCGCAACCGCGACGAGCGGCACCGTCAGGTCAAGCGCCTGGACCGCCTCGAGCGCCGCGGCATCGGTGAGGATGAGCACCACGGCATCCACGCGCTGCCTCAGCAGCCCCTCGACGGTCGCACGCACCGTGGCCGGGGCGGCATCGGCCGTCTGGGCGGCGTCGACGCTGTAGCGCGAGGCGCGCGCGGCGATGGTGAAGTGCATCGCGATCGAGGTGGGGCCGAAGTCGGCCACGGCCGGATTGACGAGGCCGATGGTGCGGGTGCGCCGCGTCACCAGCGCACGCGCCGCGGGAGACGGCGAGTAGCGCCTGCTTCATCGCCTGCTCGACCCGCTCCTTGGTGGCGGGACGGACGTTGGGCATGCCGTTGATGACGCGCGACACCGTCTGGTGGGACACGCCCGCGAGGCGCGCGACATCGAAGATGTTCGCGGCGCGCGCCGGCTTGTCCTTGGCCACTGCTTCCTTCCTCACGCTTCCGGGAGGTCGGGTTGCGCGACCAGCGCCATCAGGGTGTCGGGGTTCAGGCTAGCCGCGGGGAGCGTCTGGGCGACCTCCCCCGCGCGAAGGATCGCGACGCGGTCGCCCACGCGCAGGACCTCCTCGAGCTCGGCGGAGATGAACACCACCGACAACCCGTTGTCCGCGAGCTCACCCACGAGCCGCTGGATCTCCACCTTGGCGCCCACATCGATACCCCTGGTGGGCTCGTCCAACACGATCACGCGCGGGCTGAGTGCCAGCAGGCGGGCCAACAGCACCTTCTGCTGGTTGCCGCCCGAGAGGGTGCGCACCGGCCGCTCGGGGTCGGCGGGCTTGATGTTGAGCGCCTCGATCCAGGCTCACGGCGAGTTCGCGCCTGCGCGCGGCTCCGATGGGACGCAGTGCACCCTGCTGGGCCTGGAGTGCCAGGACGATGTTCTCCTCGATCGATAGGTCGCCGATGAGGCCCTCGGTGCGGCGGTTCTCCGACGAATAGACCACCCCCAGTTGCATGGCGCGTCGGGGAGAATCGAGCCGGTGTTCGCGGTCCTCGATGCGGATGATGCCCGCCTGGGCTCGGTCGATTCCGGTGAGCAGCCGCGCCAACTCGGTCCGGCCCGAGCCGAGCAGGCCCGCGACCCCCAGCACCTCGCCCTCCGCCACGGAAATGTCGGCGTCCCGAATGCCCGGCGCCCTGGTGAGCCCGCGCGCCGACAGGATGGGGTCGATCTCCTGCTCGGCGTCGACGACATGCTCGCGCGGCGCGATCTCGGCCACGTCGCGCCCGAGCATCTTCTTCACGAGGTCGATGCGCAGCAACTCGGTCGTGAGGTACTCCCCCACCAGGTGGCCGTCGCGCAGGACCGTGATGCGGTCGCTCATCTCGTACACCTGGTCGAGGAAGTGGCTGACGAACAGGATGGCGACGCCGCGGTCCTTCAGTTCGCGGATCACGCGGAACAGTTCGGCGACCTCGTCGAGGTCGAGGCTCGACGTGGGCTCGTCGAGAACGAGCACCTTCACGTCGGTCGAGATGGCTCGCGCGATGGCCACGAGTTGCTGCACCGCGAGCGAGTGTTGGCCGAGCGGCGACGCGGGGTCGAGATCGAGGCCGAGGTCGTGCAGCACGGCGGCGGCGTCGCGGCGCATCGCGGCGTGGTCGATGAGGCCGAACCGCCGCGGCTCGCGCCCCAGGAACACGTTCTCCGCGACCGACAGGTTCTCCAAGAGGTCAACCTCCTGGTAGACGGTCGAGACCCCGGCTTCCTGCGCGTCGCGTGGGCCGGCGAACTCGCACTCCTCGCCGGCGAGGGTCAGGCGGCCGTCGTCGAGGCTCAGCACTCCCGTGAGGGCCTTGATGAGGGTCGACTTGCCCGCACCGTTCTCGCCCATGAGCGAGTGCACCTCGCCGGGAAACATGCGGAAGTCGACGCCGTCGAGGGCGGTGAACGCGCCGAAGCGCACCGTCGCTCCCTCGAGCCTGCACCAGCGCCTGCGCCTCGTCCACCGGGCCATCTTGGCACGGCATCGGCCGCACCTTCGAGGAGCGAGGTGGACGAGGCGCCGCGGCGCTCGAGCCAGGGCTCACGTGCGCCGGTCGGAGCGCGCCACGATCGCCCGCTGCACCACGATGAACAGCAGCAACAGGGCGCCGATGATGATGTGCGTCCACGACTGCTCGGCGCCCATGAACGAGATGATCGTGTTGATGGTGGCGAACACGAACACGCCGATCATGGAGCCGAGCACGTAGCCGCGGCCGCCGGTCAGCAGGGTGCCGCCGATGACCACGCAGGCGATGACGTCCAGGCTCGGTGCCGATGCCGTTGCGCGGGTAGCCGGCCCCCGAGTAGGCGGTCAGCAGGAGGCCCGCGAGTCCGCCGCACAGGCCCGAGATGACGTACACGAGCACCTTCGTGCGGGCCACCGAGAGCCCCATGAGGCGGGCCGACTGCTCGGAACCGCCGATGGCGTACACCGTGCGACCGAAGCGCGTCAGCGCCATCACGACGGCACCCGCGGCCACCACGAGCAGCGCGATGATGCCCGTGGGAGTGATGTACCAGTCGCCGATGAGGAAGCGGGTCTGCTGCAGCCACAGGATGGGCTCGTTCTCGACCCGAATCGACGACAGGCTCACCACGTACGCGAGACCGCGCCCCAGGAACAACCCCGCGAGCGACGCGATGAAGGGCTGCACGTTGAAGTACTGGACCAGCACGCCGATGAGCGTGCCGATCGCAGCGCCGCCCGCGAGCATGATCGGGATCACGAGCCACACGGGCGTGCCCGACGCGAGCATCGACGAGCCGAGAATGCCCGTGAACGCCATGACCGAGCCGACGGACAGGTCGATGCCGCCCGTGACGATGACAAAGGTCATCCCGACCGCGAGCACCATGAGGTACGCGTGGTCGAGCAGCAGCGCCGAGAGGTTGCGCGGGCTGAGGAAGTTGCCAAACTCCGCCTGCGCACCGATCAGCACGATCACGAGGATGACGACCGCCGCCAACGTGGGCAGCACGGAGGCGCGGCGCGCGGTGAACGTGCGCACCCTGTCCATGGCCGTGGGGGCGGGGGCGTCGACGACGGTGGCGCTCATACGCCGACCTCCTTACGGGTGGGGGCGGCCGATGCGGCGGCAGCGTTTCCGCCGCCGTCACCCCGGTCGGTGGCGGCGCGGCGCCTGGACAGTGAGCGGCCCCACTGGTGGACCCGCGGCGACTGGACGAGCACCACGATCACGACCACCACGGCGAAGAACACGGGGCTCTGTGCCGGCGGGACGCCGAGGAACTGGATGGTCTTGTCGAGGGTGGTGACGGTCAGCACACCGATGACGGTGCCCGCGATCGAGAACTTGCCGCCCATGAGCGACGTGCCGCCGAGGACCACCGCGAGGATCGCGTAAAGCTCGATGAGATAGCCGGCGTTGTTGGCATCTGCCGCCATGGTGTTGGAGGCGTTGATGATGCCCGCCACGCCTGCGAGGACGCCGGAGGCGATGTAGGCGCCCCAGATGATGCCGCGAGAGCGCACCCCCGCCAGGCGGGAGGACTCGGGGTTGATGCCCACGGCCTCCGTGAGCATGCCCAGGGCGGTGCGGCGTTCCAGCAGCGCCACGGCCGCGACCACCGCGACCCAGACGAAGAAGGCCACCGGCAGCAGGATCAGATAGCCGTTGGAGATGAACTTGTATGGCGCGCTCGTCACCGTGGTGATGGCGCCTCCCGTGATCAGCAGCGCGACCCCTCGTCCGGCGAGCATGAGCACCAGGGTGGCGATGATCGGCTGGATGCCGAGCACCGAGACCAGGAAGCCGTTCCACGCGCCGAGGACGAGCGCGACGAGCACGGCGGTCACGATGGCCGTGACGACGATGCCAAGGCTGCCGGGGTCCGGCGCGTCCGCGATGATCGTCAGCGACACGGCACCCGAGACCGCCATCACCGCTCCCACGGACAGGTCGATGCCGCGGGTGGCGATGACGAGCGTCATGCCCAGCGCGACCAGCATGAGCGGCGCGCTCTCGCGCAGGATGGTGACGGGGTTGCCGTACAGGTCGCCGTCCCGCAGCGTGATCTTCGCGAAGTTGGGGTTCGCGATGACGTTGACCACGATGAGCGTGACGAGCGCCGCGGAGGGCCAGAACAGGTGATGCTTGAGCAGTGTCATCGGGACACGCTCCTCTCGTCGTGCTCGGCATGGGCGATGAAGTCGACGAGCCCGTCGAGGTCCACCGCGGTGGGGTCGAGTTCGCCGATCTTGCGACGGTCTCTCAGGACTGCGACGCGCTGGGTGATGCGCAGGACCTCCTCGAGCCTCGGAGGAGATGAAGACCACGGACAGCCCCTTGGCGGCGAGTTCGGCCACCTTGCGCTGGATGTCGGCCTTGGCGCCCACGTCGATGCCGCGGGTGGGCTCGTCGAGGATCAGCAGTTCGGGCTGCATGGCGAGCCAGCGGGCCAGCAGCACCTTCTGCTGGTTGCCGCCGGACAGCGTGCCGATCGGCACATGCGGGTCCGCTGGCCGCACGCCGAGGGCCTCCATGTATTCGGCGACGATCGCGTCCTGCTCGGCCTTGCTGAGGCGGCGCAACCAGCCGCGCTGCGCCTGCACGCCGAGCACCATGTTCTCGGCGACCGTGAGGTCGGCGATCACGCCCTCGGCACGGCGGTTCTCCGAGGAGAAGGCCACGCGCCGGTCGATGGCGTGGCGCGGCGCGTGAATCTTGGCGCGCTGGCCGCGGACGGTGATCTCGCCCGCATCGGCCTTGTCTGCGCCGTACAGGAGGCGCACCAGTTCGGTGCGTCCCGACCCGAGGAGCCCGGCGAGGCCGACGACCTCCCCTTCGAAGATGTCGAGGTCAGCCGGCTCGAGAATGCCCTTGCGGCCGATGCCCGACGCACTCAGCACGGGCGTGCCGGTGCGGTCGATCTCTCGCTCGGCGGCGTCGGACAGCGCCGAGAGCCTCGTCGAGGGCGCGGCCAATCATCTCGGTGACCAGGGCCTCGCGCGGCAGGTCGCCCACGAGATGCTCGCCGATGAGACGTCCGTTGCGCAGCACCGTGATGCGATCCGAGATCTCGTAGACCTGGTCGAGGAAGTGGCTGACGAAGAGGATGGCGACGCCGCGAGCCTTGAGGTCGCGGATGACGGCGAAGAGCCTGCTCCACCTCGCCGCGGTCAAGGCTTGACGTGGGCTCGTCGAGGATGAGGACCTTCGCATCGAGCACCATGGCCCTGCTGATGGCGACGAGCCTGCTGGATCGCGATGGAGTGGCTGGCCAGTGGCGACCTGGTGTCAAGGTCGAGTCCGAGGCTCGCGAGGTACTCGGCGGCCTCGCGATGCGCGGCGCTCCAGTCGATGCCGAACACGCCCCGCGGCTCGTGGCCGAGCATCACGTTCTCGCCCACCGAGAGGTTCGCACACAGGTTCACCTCCTGGTACACAGTGGAGATGCCGGCCGCCTGGGCATCGGCCGTCGAATCGAGACGGCGCTGCTCGCCCGCGATCTCGATGGTTCCCGCATCGATGGCGTACACGCCCGTGAGGGCCTTAATGAGCGTCGACTTTCCGGCACCGTTCTCCCCCATGAGCGAGTGCACTTCGCCGGGCCGGAGGAAGAAGTCGACGCCGTCGAGCGCGAGCACGCCGGGGAAGGAGATGGTGATGCCGCGCATCGAAACGAGCGGCGGGACGTCAGTGTCCACAGTCATGGGTGAGTGACCTCTTTGTCATGCATGCGGTGGCGCGTCCGCCGGGAGCGTGGCTCCCGGCGGACGCGATGGAACCGGTGGTGCTGTCCCGCGAGGGATCAGTAGGCGCGGGAGTCGATGACCTCGGCCGCCTGCTCCTGCGTGAAGGACTGGTCCTCAACGTAGTAGGCCTTGTCGACGGTCTCACCGGCGAGCACGGACTTCACCAGCTCGGCGGCCTTCTCGCCGAGGAGCGGGTTGCACTCGACGATGAAGTTGATCTTGCCGTCGACGAGCGCCTGCATGCCGTCCTTGACCGCGTCGATGGTCACGATCTTGATGTCCTCGCCGGGCACGCCGCCCGCCGACTCGATGGCCTCGATGGCTCCCAGGCCCATGTCGTCGTTGTGCGCATACACCAGGTCGATGCCGTCGAGGCCGTAGTTGGCGATGTAGCCCTCCATGACGGACTTGCCGCCGTCGCGGGTGAAGTCCCCGGTCTGCGAGTCGATGGCGGTGATGCCGGTGCCCGCAATGGCCTCGTCGAAACCGGCGGCGCGCTCGTTGGCGGGCGCGGAGCCGGTGGTGCCCTCGAGGACGACCATGTTGGTCTCGGCGTCGCCGAACTCTGTGGCGGCCCATTCGCCCGCCTGGACGCCCTCGGCGTGGAAGTCGAGCCCCACCCAGGTGTCGTAGAGGTCCTCGGAGGCGGACACGGTGCGGTCCTCAAGGATGACGGGGATGCCCGCGTCCTTCGCCTCCTGCAGCACGTCGTCCCAACCGTCTTCGACCACGGGCGCGATGACGATGGCGTCGACGCCCTGGTTGATGAAGTTGCGGACGGCGGAGATCTGCGCGGCCGGGTCGTTGTCCGCGGCGTTGAAGATCAGGCTCGAAGCCGTTGTCCTCGGAGAAAGCGGCCTTCATGGATTCGGTGTTGGCGCTGCGCCAGCCGGACTCGGCGCCGGTCTGGGCGAAGCCCACGGTGATGACCTCCGAGGCGGCGTCTGCCGAGCCGCCGTCGGCGGTCGAGGACTCCTCGGTGGTGGTGCCGCTCTCGGTGGTGCAGCCCGCCAGGGCGAAGGCAGCGACCCCCGCGAAGGCGATGGTGGTCAGGAAACGCTTCTTCATGCCGTGAACCTCCTCGTTCACCCCCGGCGTCGGTGCCGGGAAGCCTTGTTCTCTCCTTGCGACACCACAGTGTGCCGCAGTTGGATGATAGCGCTCACATTGTGAGCGTTCACAAGGGGTTTCACATCACAATTACGTAACGAGGCTCCGCGTCGACTGGCCGATGCCGCTCGCCACCAGGCGGCATCGGCCAGTCAAATGTGAAGGCTCACGCGCTCACATACGCGGTCGCCTGCGCCGCGCGAGGCGTGGCCGCACCCGCGCCGATGCCCCGCGTGATGAGCCATACGGCCAGCGAGATCTCCCACGCAAACACGGGGACGGCGGCCGCCATGACGAGCGCGGAAACCTGCTCCTGCAGCCCCAACAACACCGTGAGGTTCGAGACGAGCACCAGCGGCCCGCCCACGAACCCGAGCAGCGGGATCCAGCGCGGCGCGAGCCGGTGACGCCACAGGACCGCGGCGAGCACCACGGTGTGGAACGGCACCACGAGCCCGGGCCCCACCAGGAACGCCGCCCGGTAGAGCTCCACCATCGCGCCCGCACTCGCGGCCTCGCCTGCTCCACGCAGCGCCACTCCCGCCACGACGGCCGATGCCCCGGCGAGGATCGTCGCCGCCTCCGTCACGCGTAGCGCCAGGTACGCGACGGGGCCCACCGCACTGCGCCGCCTGAGCAGTGGCCACAGGAAGGCCGCGGTCGCCACCACCGCGACGGCAAGCACCACGTCGAGCATTGCGCCCGCCAGGTATCGCGCGTCGCCGTCGCTGGCACCGGCCCAGCCGTCGTCGGTGAGCATCGCGCCGTACAGCGTCACCGCTCCTACCGACGTCACGTGGGTCACCAGGTAACTCACCCCCGCCAACACCCCGAGCGTCCGATCGTTCGCCATATCCATTCCTCACCCTCGACGTGTTCGAGGTGTACGGCGTACACCTGACGCGTCGACTGTAAGGTGTATGGCGTACACCGTCAAGAGCTCGCGAGGTAAACGATGACCCACGACCGGCCGCCGCTGAGCCGCGAGCGCGTGGTCTCCGAGGCGATGGCCCTGGCAGACACCTCGGGGCTCGAGGCGCTGAGCATGCGCACCCTGGCCGATCGCCTCGGCGTGGTGCCGATGGCGCTGTACAAGCACGTGCGCAACAAGGAAGAACTGCTCGACGCGATGGTCGATGCGGTGGTGACGGCGATCGGCCCCGCACCCACCGGCGGCGACTGGCTCACGCGCGCCCGCGCGCTCATCGGCGCCGCACGTCACGAGATGCTCCGCCACCCGTGGGCGTGGAGGGCGATCGAGACTCGCGAGGCCCCCAGCCCCCGGTCCTCGACCACATGGAGGCCATGCTCCAGATCCTCGGCGATGGCGGTCTCAGCGTCGACCTCGCCCATCACACGATGCACGCCCTCGGCTCTCGCCTGTGGGGCTTCAGCCAGGAGGTCTTCGCGTCGCCCGCGGCGGACGCCGGCCGCGTTCCCGACGAGGCGACGCTGGCGATGCTGGCGGCAAGGTGGCCGGGCGTGCTCGCCTCCGCGGCATCGGCCCGTCACCAGGTGGGCAGCACGGTGGGTCCCGGGTGCGACGACGACGCGGAGTTCGCGTTCGCGCTCGACCTCATCCTCGAGGGAGCCGTACGGCTGGCCGATGCCGGCTGGTCGCCCCCACTGCCTCCCACAACGGCGACGCCCGGGTCCTAGTCGAGGAGTACCCGCGCCACTGTCAACTGGCGCGCCGCGAGCCGCCCACCGGCTCGGTGGAGCAGCGCCGCGCCGAGCCCGCCGCCCACCACCAGCGCGATCACGCCGCCTGCGAGCGCGGGAATCCCGGCGAGGCTCATGAGGCTCGCGGCGACGACGATGCCGCCCGGTGCCGCAAACATCGCAACGAAGACGGCGACGACCGGCTCGATGCGCCCGCCGGACCTGCGTGAGGCATCCATCGGCGCCATGACGCTCGCGACGGCCCCGACCCCCAACGCATACGCCAGCGCACCTGCACCGTTGAGCAAGGCCGCGGGAAGTCGCTCGCCCTGCCCGTGCCAGGCGGCGGTCGCGACGGCGAAGGCCACCGTGGCCGCGCCAGTGATGCCCGCGACCGCGAGCGCCTTGCCGACCAGCACCGAGCGCAGGGGCGCGCCCGCGATGACCAGGAACTCGAAGGCACGGCCGTCATAGTTGAGCAGGCCGACCGCGAGAATGGCCGTGGAGAATCCCGCGAACACAGCGGTCGACGATTCGAGGTCGAACTGCACGCCTGGCGACAGCGTGACAAACGCCGCGATCACGACGGTCATGACCACCTGCTGCGCCGCCCGCGGATGACGAAAGACCAGGTAGCGCCTCATCTGAGCGGCCGATGCCGCCACGGCACCGCGCCCCGCGGCGCGGCGCCCGCGCACGAGCGCAAGCCCTGCTGCGGCTCGCACGGTGCGCGTGCGTCGCCACTGACCGGTTCCCTTGGCACGCCGCGCGAGGACCGCCACCCAGGCGACGTACATGAGTGCCACCCAGCCCACGGCGATCGCCAGATGCGCGAGTGCGAGGCCGCCGCGGCCTGCGGACACGTCAAGCACCCACGCCACCGTCGCTCCCGGCGGGCTCCATGACGCCACCTCCGCCGCGGGATCAAGCGCTCCGAGGCTCGCGGACCCGCTCGTGTTCAGCACGTACATGTAGCCGCCGTAGGAGCCCGCGCTCAGCACGGCCGCGAGGATCAACGAGAGGTCGCGTCCGCGGCGGGTATGCGCCATGCGCGCTAGCGCCGCCTGCACCACCTTGGACGTGATGACGCAGGACAGCGTGAACAGCACAGCCCCCAGCACCATGGCCGGGCGCGCGTACCAGCGAAGCGCCGGGAGCGCGGCGAGGGTGGCGGCGAACGCCAGCGTCATCAGCGTGGTGGGGGCGACCAGCCCACCCCACAGCATCCCGGTGACCTTCTGACGCACCGTCAGCGGATACGGCTCGAGTCGCTCGGGATCCACCGACTGGGCCTGCAGCGAGGGCGAGGTCATCGGCAGCAGCAACCAGCCGAACCACCAGGCCGCCACGGAAGTCACCACCGCCGCCAGGCCGCCGTCGAGCGTCGAGATGAGGACCAGCCCGGCACCCACGACGAGGCCCACGAGCCCCAGAGCCCACCACACGGCGACCCACAGGAACTGCCCGCCCCAGCGGGTGTACGCACGTCGCGAGATCGCGAGGCGAAGCCTCAGGAGGACGAGAGCCACGAGAGCCTCCTCATCACCAAGGTCGCGGCCCCCCACGAGCGCGATGAAGGCGTCCTGGAGGTTCGCGTGCAGGCCGCGCACCTCAGCGACCGTGCCCTCGGCGCGCACTGCTCCCTCGGCAACCACCAGCACGCGGTCGCACAACCGTTCCACGACGTCCATCACATGGCTGGAGAACACCACCGTGCCGCCTCCTGAGCGATACCGCTCAAGCATCGAGACCATCACCTGGGTGTTGACGGGGTCCAGGGAGCCGAACGGCTCGTCGAGGATCAGCACGCGGGGCGAGTGCAGCAAGGCGACGGCGAGGCCGATGCGCTTGGTCATGCCGAGGGAGTAGTCGGCCACCATGCGTCCGGCGGCCTCGTCCATGTCGAGGATGCGCAGCAACTCCCCGGTGCGGCGCGCGATCTCGTCTGGCGCCATGCCGCGCAGCAGGCCCGCGTACTCGCACATCTCGCGCCCCGTCAGGCGGTCGAAGAGGGCGGGGTTGTCAGCGACGAACCCCATGCGGCGCTTCGCCTCGAGCGGGTCCGGCCAGACCGAGACGCCGTCGACCGCGATCTCGCCCTGGAGGGGCTCCAGCGCGCCGATGACCATCCTCAGCGCGGTGGTCTTGCCCGCGCCGTTGGGGCCGGCGATGCCGTAGAAGGCGCCGCGGGGCACCTCGAAGGTGAGGCCGTTGACGGCCCGCACGTGCCCAAAGTCCTTGTAGAGCCCTCGCACGCTGATCGCGGCGTCGTCGGTCATGACACTCCCCCGGGTGACGCGGCCGGCATCGGCCACTGCGAGCCACGCTACCGCCACCTCGCACGGGGTGGATCACCCGTCAGGGGAATCGCCACGCCGGTGGCGAGTGTTGGTGTTTCGTCATCGTCCACGAAAGGCTGTCTCCATGACCACTCCCGCACTGTTTGAGCCGCTGACGCTGCGCGGCACCACCTTCCGCAACCGCCTGTGGACCGCGCCGATGTGTCAGTACTCCGTGGAGAAGCGCGACGGCGTGCCCACCGACTGGCACCTGGTCCACCTGGGCGGGATCGCGCGGGGTGGGGCGGGCTTGGTCGTGGCGGAGGCGACGGCCGTGGTGCCCGAGGGGCGCATCTCGCCGTGGGACACGGGGATCTGGGATGACGCGCAACGGGACGCGTGGAAGCGCGTCACCGCGTTCATCCGCTCCCAGGGCGCCGCGTCCGGCATTCAACTCGCGCATGCCGGACGCAAGGCGTCGGTCTACCGCGACTGGTCGGGCCGCGGAGTGGTGGGGCACGCCGATGGCGGCTGGACGCCGCTGGCTCCGTCCACCCTCGCATTCGACGGGCTCGCGGACCCCACGCCCATGAGCCAGGAGCAGATCGCCGATGCGGTGGTGGCGTTTGGCGCGGCCGCGCGCCGCGCCCTCGAGGCGGGCTTTGACGTGTTGGAGGTGCACGCCGCCCACGGCTACCTGCTTCACGAGTTCCTGTCTCCGCTGAGCAACGACCGCACCGACGACTACGGCGGCTCGCTCGAGAACCGTGCGCGCTTCCTCCTTGAGGTGGTGCGCGAGGTGCGGCGCGTGGCGGGAGACGAGGTTCCCGTGTTCGTGCGCCTGTCCGCCACGGACTGGAAGGAGCCCGAGGGCTGGACGCTCGACGACACCGTGACCGTCTCCCAGTGGGCTCACGATGCGGGCGCGGACCTCATCGACGTCTCGACCGGTGGCAACGTGGCGGACGCGACCATCACGGTGGGACCGGGCTATCAGGTGCCCTTCGCGCGCGCCGTGCGTGAGCGTGCCGGGGTGCCCGTCAGCGCCGTGGGCCTCATCGTGGAGCCGGCGCAGGCCGAGGACATCGTTGCCAAGGGCGAGGCCGACTCGGTGATGGCCGGCCGCGAGTTCCTCCGCGACCCCCACTTCGCGCTGCGCGCGGCGCACGACCTCGGCGCCGATCTCGACTACTGGCCGGCGCAGTACCGCCGCGGGACGTGGGCCGCGCGCCCCGCGGCGCTGTGAGCATCGCCTCGTCGACCGTCAACCCGTAGGCTGGGACCGGTCACAGGAACTCGATCGACACCCGAGTCGTTGGTCGTGCAGATGACGACTCACCGAGGAGCCACCATGAGACTCGCCGCCACCGCAGCAGTGACCACCCTGTCCGCCACCATGCTCGCCGGGTGCAGCGCGGAGGGCCTCGGCGACGCCGTCGGCACCTTCGCGCGCGACTCAGCCCAGCAGGCCGTCGAGGACGCCACGGGCGGCGACATCTCGCTGAACTTCGGCGACGGCGCCACCCTGCCTGCCGACTGGCCAGACTCCATCCCCGTCCCCGAGGGCGAGCCTCGCGGCCGCTGCCGTCACCGGCGAGGGCTGGACCATCGCGGCCACCGCGCCGTCGCTGACCCTGACCGACTATGTCGAGCAGGCTCGAGGACGCGGGGTTCACCGCGAGCGCCTCCGGCGCCGTCGGCGACGCCGCCAGCACGCACCACCTGAGCGACGGTACGCACTCCGTGACCACGGCATGGGCGGCGGAGCCGGGCGGCGACTCAGGCCTCATCACCGTCGTGGTCGCCCCGACGGGCACCGGCTCGACCTCCTAAGACGCACCAAGGGCCGATGCGGTGGCCACCCGGCCACCGCATCGGCCCTTGGCATGTCCGTCAGGACTTGGGCGTCGCCCTGCGCAGGAAGACGTACCCTGCCACGCCGCACACCGCGGTCAGCGGCAAGGTCGCCGCGGCAAGCCACGGCAGGGGTGTGGTGGTGAGGAACTCGCCCACATCGCCCCACGACTCGGTGGTGGTGATGAGCCAGGCGGCGACCACCAGGATGGCGGCGAGCCCCACGAAGAACGCGTACAGCCCGTAGGCCTTCCACCGCACCCACACCGTGGCCACGGCAGCTCCCAGGAAGAAGAACAGGAGCATTGTGCACAGGTACAGGAACCAGAGGGTGAGGACGGACTCGTCCTGGAGACCCCAGGGCGCGAAGAACGCCGCGTCGATCCCCCAGCCACCCGTGGCCTTCTCGATGGCCGCCATGAGCGTCAGTCCGGTGGCGTACATCACCGACAGGAGCACGAAGTACAGCGCGGAGCCGAGGTAGAAGTCCCTGCGCGTGACCGCGAAGCCGAGCGCGAAGGAGAAGGTGAGGTTCATGGCCTGCACCGCGACGACGGTCATGAACCAGACGATCCAGGTGATGCCGCCGCTGTACTGGAAGGCGTCGGGCTCCAGGTTCTCCGCGCCGCCCGCGGCCTGGACCACGATGAGGAAGATCGCCATGTTGAGGATGAAGATCGCGGCGGTGATCGCCCACGGCACCACCAGCGTGGCGAGGGGATTGGCGACGTGGAGCCGCACCACGTTCCAGATGCGCTTGGGCGCGGCGGGCACGCTGTGCTCGAGAGCCACGGCGGTCATGCGGACACCTCCTCGGTGACGGCGCCGCCGGTGCGACGCACGATGAGTTCCTGGAGCGACACGGCGGTCGCCTCGAGTCCGGCCGATGTCGCGGCTCGCTTGTCTTCTGCCGAGAGACCGGCGAGGGTGACGGACGCGATGGCGCCGATCGCGGTGCGCTCGAGGACCTCGTGCCGCGCCGCAAACGCATCCACGTCCGCCGCGCGTCCCACGAGGGTGGTCGCCGAGCCGCGCAGGTCCTCCGCATCGGCGTCGATCACCAAGCGGCCCTTGTCGATGACGAGGACCCGCTGCAGGAGCGCCGCCGCCTCGTCGATGAGGTGTGTCGACAGCAGGATGGTGCGCGGGTGCTCCGCATAGTCCTCGAGGAGCAGGTCGTAGAAGCGGCGCCTGGCCACCGCGTCGAGACCCGCGTAGGGCTCGTCGAGCAGCGTGAGTTCGGCGCGTGAGGCGATGCCCACCACCACTCCGATGGCGCTGCGCTGGCCTCGCGACAGCCTTCTTGATGCGGCGATCGAGGGGCACCTGGAAGGCTTCCACGAGGCGCGCCGCGAGATCGGCCTCCCAGTGGGGGAAGAATCGCGGGGCGACGGCGAGGACGTGACGCCCCTTGAAGTCATCCGGATACACCTGCGACTCCTTGATGAAGCAGGTGCGGCCCACGGCTCCGGCGTTCTCGACGGGATTCTCGCCGAAGATGCGGGCGCGGCCCGCCGAGGCAAAATCCTGGCCGGTCAGCAGTTGCATGAGGGTGGTCTTCCCTGCGCCATTGCGGCCCAGCAGGCCGTGGATGCCGCCCTCCTCGAGGGAGAACGACACGTCATCCACGGCGGTGACCTTGCCGAAGCGCTTGGTGAGGCCCGCGGCCTCGACGATGGCGGTCATCGGTTCATCTCCTTGGCGATCATGTCTTGCAGTTGTGCGGTGGTGAGGCCGAGGCCGCGCGCGCGGTCGGCGAGGGGACGCACATGGGCATCCCGGAACTCGGCACGGCGCTCGTCGAGCAGCCGGGCCCTGGCGCCGTCGGCGACGAACATCCCGATGCCGCGGCGCTTGTACAGCACGCCGGCATCGACCAGGAGGTTCACACCTTTGAGGGCGGTGGCGGGGTTGATGCGATGGAAGGCCGCGAGCTCGTTGATGGACGGCACCTGGGACTCCTCCCCCAGCGCGCCCTCGAGGATCTGCCCCTCAAGTTGCTGAGCAACCTGCAGGAAGATCGGCCGACCGTCATCCATCTCGCCACACCCCTCGGTTCATCGGTTAATTACTTGTGTAACTAACCAACCATGTACGCGACGGCCTGTCAACGGCGGGCCCGAGATAGGCCTCTGACCAGGTGCGATGCCGCTGGAGTGCGAGACGCAGGGCGTTGACGTCGGAGCCTGGCCCTACAGTGGGTGACATGTCAGACACACCCCTCGTATGGATCGACTGCGAGATGACCGGCCTCGACACGGTCAACGACGCCCTCGTGGAGGTGGCCTGCCTGGTCACCGACTCCGAGCCTCAACATCCTTGGCGAGGGGGTGCAGGTCGTCATCAAACCGTCCCAGGAAGCAGTGGATGGCATGAACGACTTCGTGCGCGACATGCACACCACCTCGGGCCTGCTCCCCGAGCTCGAGCACGGCACCACCATGGAGGAGGCGCAGGCGCAGGTGCTCGCGTACATCCGCGAGCACGTCCCCACGGCAGGCAAGTCGCCGCTGGCGGGCAACACCGTCGGCATGGACAAGATCTTCCTTGAGCGCGACATGCCCGAGGTCATGGGCCACCTCCACTACCGCGTGGTCGACGTGTCGTCCTTCAAGGAACTGGTCCGCCGCTGGTACCCGCGCGTGTTCTTCAACGCCCCCGCCAAGACCGGGGGCACCGCGCGCTCGGAGACATCCGCGACTCCATCACGGAGCCTGCGGTACTACCGAGAGGTCATCCTCACCCCCTTCCCGGTCCCGACTCGGACACCGCCGCAGCGGCCGCCGCCAAGGTCACCGAGCGCCAGAGCGTTGAATCCGCGGAGCCGGCGCAGCCGTAGGCTCCGCGCCGCGTGCGGGCACGTCGCGAGCACCCGTATCGACACGGTATGATCGTCGTCGGTCCTGATTCAGGGCCGCATGGTGGCTATACCGCCTGGTAGAGCACCGCGTTGTGGTCGCGGGGGCCGCGGGTTCAAGTCCCGTTAGCCACCCCAAGCACGAAGGCCCCGGCTCACGCCGGGGGCCTTCGTCGTTCCCGCTCCTACTCGAAACGCGTGGACTCGATCTCCGTGGAGCGGCGCACCACCCCAAACGAGCCCGCCACGGCCGCCGCCGCCAACGCCGCGGAGGCCAGCAGCGTCACCCAGTACCGGCCATCGGGCCACACGAACTCCAGCCCGTTGCCGAGCACGGTGACCAGGATCCAGGCCACCAAGAAGCCCAGCCCCGCGGAGGCCAGCAGCGTCGATCCCAGCGGCACCGCGGCCTCGGTGGCCACCATGGCCCGCAGACGCGCCACGGGCATGCCCGCCAGCCGCAGCAATCCGAACGTCCGCCTGCGTTCCAGCGCCGCCGAGATGGTCGCCACCGCGAGCGACAGCGCCGAGATCGCCACGGCGATGGCCATGCCCACGTAGGCCAGCACGGACAGGCTCCTGCATGATGTCCGTCGCGCCTGCCGCGGCAAAATCACGCCGTGTCGTGGGCGAGATGGACCTGTCTCCAGCGACGTCCAGCGAGGTGCGGGCACGCTCGATCGACGGCTGAGAGCCGTCCGTCACCGCGAGCACCGTGGCGGGCTCGAGCCCGTCGATCCCGTCGGCCGCGACGGGCACGGGGGCCTCCGCATCAGCGCTGAAGGTGGTCGCCTCCAGCATCGCGTACAGGTTCACCGTGACATAGTCCGCGTCGGGCAGGTCCGAGGCGCCGATCGCGGCGGCGTCCTCCCGGCTCATCACGACGCCGATGGTCTCCATGTCGGCAGGCGTGTAGCCCACGGACACATGCTGGACGCCGTCGGTCGCCCGCGCCGCCTCCTCCATGGCCTGCGCATGGTCGGCGTCGGTGTAGGCCAGGACCGCGTCGAGCGAGAGCATGCCCTGGGACTCCTCGGCCGTGGACAGCCGCGTGATCGAACTGACGACGCCCGCGAGCGCACTGACGAGGAAGACCGCCACCACCAGCCCCGCCACCGAGCGGAACGTCGAGCGCGGGTGCCTGCGCAGGCGCCCCGCTGCGACCACTCCGGACGCGCTTGCCGTGAGCCTTCCGAAGACCTGCGCGGCGGCGCGGGTCAGCCACGGCCCGGCGATGACCACGCCAAAGGCCACGAGCGCGAACCCCGCGATGAGCGTCAAGCCGGCGATGTTGGCCGCCTCAGGCACGGACATCGCGAGCCACGCCGAGCCGGCGAAGATCACGAGGCCCACCACCAGGGTGGTGGCGCGCCACGCTGTCACGGGCTTCTCCGCACGCTCCCGGCTTGCGCCGAGGGCTCCCGTGTCATCGCGAAACGCCTGCCACCACGCCATGCCTGCACCGAGGACGGTCACGACGGCCACGGCCGCCAGCGTCCACAGCGTCGACGGAGCGAGGTCCGCGACGAATGACTGCGTGCCGTTGATCGCGAGGGTCGCGGCCGCGTTGCGCAACGGGATCGCGAGGGCGATGCCGAGAAGGCCACCGGCGAGCGTTGCCACGCCCATTTCGAGGGCGGACAGCGCCGCCACGGCACGCCTGCCCGCGCCGATGAGCCTCACGGTGGCCAGTCGCTCCCGGCGCTGGGCGGCGCCGAGCCTGCGCCACCACGCCGATCAGCAGCACGATGGGCACCAGGAGCGCCACCGAGCCGATGGCCAAGATGGTGCGATAGGTCGTGGCGTTGTAACGCTGACCGACCGTGTCGAACTCTTCCTGCACGCGGGTGCTGGAATCGGAGGCGAGCGTGTCCCAGTCCGCGCCTGCCAGCACGGCCAACTCGTCTGGCCCGCGCAGCGCCTCCTCGGGGATCACTCCCTTGAGGGTGCCGTAGCGGTTCTTGAACTCGTCTGCAGGCGTGGTCGCGACCAGGTCCATCACGGCAGGCGAGGCGTAGAACTCTCCCGGCGCGAGCACGTCGAGACCGGCGGGGAATGCGACGGAGGTGGAGTCGGTGACCGCGACCGAGGTCACGGAGATCACCTGGCCGTCGAAGTAGTCCTGACGCGAGCCGTGCAGCAGGACGTCGTCGGACGGGGCGGGCGGGAGGGTGTTGCCCTCCTCATCGAGTGCGATGCGTTCACCCACGCCCACCTGCCATGCCGACCGCGCGTCGCGCTCGGGCATGTGGAGGTAGGCGCCGAGCAGCACCAGCAGCATGGCGACACCCACGGCGACGCCCGCGACGATGCCCAGGAGCCTGCGCGTAGCCCCCGCGGTGCCCAGCAGCAGGAGCCGCGCCGCTGCGGGCTTCATCGCACGGCCTCGGCGACGCCGCTGAGCCGGCCGTCGCGAACGATGACCTCGCGGTCGGCGTACGCGGCGGTCCTGGCGTCGTGCGTGATGAGCACCACGGTGGTGCCGAGATTGCGCGTCGCGCCCAGCATGGCGTTCAGGACATGCTCGGCCGAGAGGGAATCGAGCGAGCCTGTCGGCTCGTCGGCGAACACCACGCTGGGCTCGGTCACCAGCGCACGCGCGATGGCGACGCGCTGCGCCTGGCCACCGGACATGTCGCCCGGCGACTTCGCGGCCTGGTCGGCGAGTCCCAGAAGGTCGAGCCACGCCGTCGCCTTGGCGGTGGCGGCCCTGCGACGCATGCCGCCCATCAGCAGCGGGAGCGCCACATTGTCCGCGGCACTGAGGTCGGGCAGGAGCCTGACCGAACTGGAAGACGAAGCCGATGCGCTCCAGGCGGAAGCGCGCCCGCTCATCGGCCGTCAATCCCGTCAGATCGGTGTCACCGATGGCCACCGTGCCCTCGTCGGGGGCGAGGACCCCCGCGAGGCAGTGGATCAGGGTGGACTTTCCGGACCCGGACGGGCCCATGACGGCGAGCACCTCTCCTCTCGCGACGTCGAGGTCGACTCCACGGAGCGCATGGGTGGGCCCAAAGGACTTGTGCAGTCCCGTGGCACGAATGAGGGGTTCAGGCATGGCGAAGCTCCTTGCGGATATCGGTGAGGCGTGCGGAGGTCAGGTCGATCCAGCGCAGATCGGCCTCGATCTGGAAAAGGGCGTGGTCGATGGCGAGGCGCTCCAGCAGCGGCGCGGAGGCCTTGGCAATCGTGAGTTCGCGCATGCGCGCCAGGTGCGAGCCGCGCTGGATGTCCAGGAGGGCGTCCGCGTCGTCGTCGAGGAGGAGGGAGATGACCGTCTTGGCGAAGAGGTTTTCCTGCAGCGTGGGGGCGGGAGTGTCCGCGGTGTGTAGCCAGGCGCGCAGATGATCGCGTCCGCGCTCGGTCACCTCGTAGCGCTTGCGATCGGGGCCGTCGCCCGCCTGTGCTCCCAGCGCGACGATGAGCCCGTCACGGATCATCCGTCCCAGCGTCGCGTAGATCTGGCCGTAGGCGAGCGGACGGTCGTGGCCGAACACGCCGTCGTAGCGGCGCTTGAGGTCGTAGCCGTGCGTCGGCCCCTCTGTCATGAGCCCCAGAAGGGCCGGCATCTTGTCCATGTTTCGACTATACGTTGGGTGTATACCCTGGTTTCCATGGGGTAAGCCCCTGATATCTCCACCCACCGCACACCCCGTGGCGCCAGGGGTTTCCCCCATCGTCGACCCACGACCACCCGGGGCTCCCGCCACGGCCGCGGGCGCGGGTACCCTTGACCGTCGAGTCCAGGATTGACCAGGAGGACCAGGATGCTTGCAGCGCTTACCGGTGCCGGATTGTCGGCTGCCGCCGGCCTGAACGCCTTCATCCCCCTGCTCGTGGTGGGGCTGTTCGCCCGCTTCACCGACTACATCGTGTTGCCGGACCACCTCCTGTGGCTCGAGTCGTGGCCCATGATCATCGTCTCCGCGGTACTGCTCGCCCTGGAACTGGTGGTGGACAAGATTCCCGGAGTGGACCACGTCAACGACCTCATTCAGACCGCCATCCGTCCGCTCGTCGGTGGCGTGATCTTCGCCGCCACCGCCGCCGCGACCGCCGTGGACTCGTCCACGTTCTGGCAGGACAACCCCTTGATCGCGGGCCTCGTGGGCGCCGTCCTCACGCTCGCGGTCCACGTGGGCAAAGCCGCCTCGCGTCCGGCCGTCAACGCGACCACTGGCGGCACGGGTGCCCCGCTCGCCTCGTTCGCCGAGGACGCCATTTCGCTCACCCTGTGCATGGTCGCGATCTTCGTGCCCGTCCTCGTCATCGCAGTGTTCATCGTCATCGCGATCGCGATCTACCGCATCGTCACCTCGGGTCGCAGGCGCCGCAGGCATCGCGAGATGCGGCAGGCGCAGGAACGCCTCGAGCGGGAGGCGCAGGAGGCCGAAGGCGGCATGGTCGCCTGGTGGCGCTCCAAGTGGCGCGAACCCCGGCTCCTTTCCCGCCGCCCCGAGCCGGTCGACTCCGACGTCTCGCCCCGCACCGCCCCGAGCGCGGGGACACCCGCGAGCGCCGCGACCCCCGACGAGGACGCGGCTCGCCCGTAAGCCCCCGCTGGGGGCGTAGTGCGATGGCCCCCTGACCGCGCCGTGGCGCGGTGGCCCTAGTCGGCGACGGCCCCGAAGTCCGCGAGGAAGTCGGCAACGAACGCGTTGGCCGGTTCCCCGGTGACCTCCGCGGGGGTCCCCACCTGCTCGAGGACGCCGCCCTTGGACAGCACGGCGATCCTGTCGGCGAGGATGACGGCCTCACGCATGTCGTGCGTCACCATCATGACCGTGAGCCCCAGCGACCGCTGCAGGCTCAAGAAACTCCTGCTGGAGCCGTCGCCTGCCCTGGGGGTCCACCGCTCCAAACGGCTCGTCCATGAGCATGACGGGCGGCTCCACTGCGAGCGCCCGCGCCACTCCGACGCGCTGACGCTCGCCTCCCGACAGGCTCGTGCGGATACCTCTTGCCGTACGTCGCATGCGGCAACCCGACGAGGTCAAGCAACTGCTCGACGCGCTCGGCGATGCGTGCCTTGTCCCACTTCAGCAGGCCCGGCACGGTGGCGACGTTCTGCGCGACAGTCCGATGCGGGAACAGCCCCACGTGCTGGATGACATACCCGATGGAGCGGCGCAGGCGCACCGGGTCCTGACCCAGCACGTCGGTCCCGTCGACGGTGATCGTGCCTGAGGTGGGTTCGACCAGCCGGTTGACCATGCGCAGGGTCGTGGACTTGCCGCATCCCGACGGCCCCACCAGACACAGCACCTCACCGGGGGTGACGGTGAGCGAGAGGTCACCCACCGCGACGGTGCCGTCCTGGTACTCCTTGCGTACATGGTCGAAGACGATGCCTGCGTGGTCCATCCGGCCACGCTATCGCGCCGCGCCCCGCAGCACCCCAGCGCGCCCGTGGACATGGCATGTACGGTCAAGGGATGGATGCCGCCCCCAACCCGTGGTTTTCGTGGGACTACGTGGAACGCAACTGGGATGAGGTCTCCGATCGGCTCGTGATCCACACCACGCTGACACTCCAGGCCGTCCTGATCGCGCTCGCTATCGCGTTCCCCCTCGCGGTGCTCGCTCGCCGCATCCCCCGGCTGGCCGGACCCATCACGGGCGTCTCGGGGGTGCTGTACACCATCCCGTCTTTCGCGCTGTTTGGCCTCCTGGCTCCGTTCACGGGCATCGGCCGCACCACGGTGCTGATCGGCCTGGTCGCCTACGCCCTCCTGGTGCTGGTGAGGAACATCCTCGTGGGGCTCCAGGGCGTGGACCGCGACGTGATCGACGCCGCGCGCGGCGTGGGCTATTCCCCTTGCGAATGCTCTTCACCGTCGAGCCTTCCCAACGCTCTGCCGTCCATCATCGCCGGGCTGAGGATTGCGACGGTGTCAACGGTGGCCCTCGTCACCGTGGGCGTCGTGGTGGGCTACGGAGGGCTCGGCCAACTCATGTTCCGTGGGCTGCAGTCGGACTACCGCGCACAGATCATGACCGCCACCCTGCTGTGCCTCGCCCTCGCGCTGCTCCTGGATCTCGTCCTCGCCCTGGCGGGGCGGTGGGCGACGCCGTGGCTGAGGGGACGGGCATCGTGAGCACCATCGGCGACGCGTGGGATTACCTCACCACCGCACAGAACTGGACGGGCGCGAACGGTCTCACCACCCCCACGTATGACGGCGGGTGGCGCTTCGCCCAAGACTCGATCCTGGCGCTCGGACTCGAGCACCTGTGGCTCTCGTTCGCGGCGGTCACCCTCGCCGTCATCGTCGCGCTGCCGCTGGGGCTCTTCCTCGGCCACGTGCGCCGCGGCGGCGGCACCACGGTCGTGGTCGCCAACGTCACCCGTGCCATGCCGACGCTCGCGCTGCTGACACTCTTTGCCGCATCGGCCATCGGCTACGGAAACACCGCCGTCATCCTCGCCGCCGCCATCTTCGCGTTCCCTCCCATCCTCACCAACGCCTACACGGGCATGGCGGACGTGGACCGCGACATCCGTGACGCGGCGGTCGGCCAGGGTCTCACGCCGTGGCAGGTGGCGCTCAAGGTCGAGCTCCCGCTCGCCATCGGCTTGGTCGCGGCGGGGCTCAGGACGTCAACCGTCCAGACGGTCGCGACGGTGCCCCTGGCCGCGCTGGTCGCTGGCGGTGGGCTGGGCGTGATCGTCAACACGGGATTGGCGACGCAGCGCTACGGACAGGTCCTTGCGGGCGCCGTCATCATCGCGGCGCTCGCCCTCACCGTTGACGCCGCCATGGCGCGGCTTCAGCGGACCGCCACCCCCGCTCCCCTCCGCGAGGCCGCAGCGGCACCTGCCTGACGGCGGCATCGGCCCCAACTCAGCGCCCGACGCGACACGCGCCTACAGTGGAAACGTCCTGGTGGGAACAGATGAGGCGCCGCCTTGGTTGCCCCGGTGACCGACCCTGACACGAGGAGCACCGATGCACACCCGTTCTTACCTGGTGGCGGCCGCGGCCGTCGCGTCCCTTGCCCTGACAGCGTGTAGTTCCGGCAGCGACGGGGACGCGTCTCCCTCCGCCACGGGAGCCTCCAGTCCTTCCGCGAGCCAGAGCGCCGCTGCCGCGCAGGAGTGCCTGCCGGTCCCCGGCGACCAGCCTGGTCGTCCTCGAGGACGACATGGCGCTCCAGAACAGCGACAACATCATCCCCGCCCTCAACAAGGACGTGGCGACTCAGGACGTCCTCGACGTGCTTGCGGCCGTCTCGGGCGCGCTCGACACGCCTAGCCTGATCGAGCCTCAACAAGTCCGTGGACATCGACCGCCAGACCTCCGAGGAGGTGGCGGAGGCGTGGCTCGACCAGGCTGCGCTCGGCATCGCCGAGACCGGCGACGACAGCACCATCGTGGTGGGCGCCGCGAACTTCTCGGAGAACATCACGCTTGCCGAGATCTATGCCGACGCGCTCGATGCCGCCGGCTACGAGACCGACGTGCGCGAGATCGGCAACAGGGAGACCTACCTGCCCGCACTCGAGAGCGGCGAGATCGACATCGTGCCCGAGTATGCTGCCACGTTCGCGGAGTTCCTCGACGGCGACGTCGAGAACACTGTCGCCTCGGGCGACATCGCGGAGACGGTGGCGGCTCTCACGCCGCTGGCCGAGGCCCGCGGCCTGGTCGTAGGAGAGCCGGCCGATGCGCAGGATCAGAACGCGTTCGCCGTCACCCAGGGCTTCGTGGACCAGTACGGGGTCACCACGCTGTCCGAGCCTTGCCGCTTCGTGCGGCGGCATCGTGCTCGGCGGCCCGCCGGAGTGCCCCGAGCGGCCCTTCTGCCAGCCGGGACTTGAGGACACGTACGGCATCGAGGTGGCCGAGTTCCGCTCGCTCGATGCGGGAGGTCCGCTGACCAAGAACGCGATCACCACCGGCGAGATCGCGCTGGGCCTGGTGTTCTCCTCCGACGGGGCGCTCGCCACCGCCGAGACGGGGCCACAGAGCCCGGAGCCCCGGCCACCGCTGAGAGGTGGCCGGGGCTCTGTCATGCGCGGGCCACGAGGGCCGACGCACCCCGCGGCCCCGTCGCCGGGCTCAGGCGGACGGCCCCGTGCCGGTGACAGCGCGGGCGGCGCGGGCAAACGTGCGCGCGACGCTATCGGCGCCGTCGAGGTATCCCCCACGAGCGCCGCATCGCGCAGCATGACCAACTGCGCGGCGGCACCCTCCGCGTCGTCGACGCCCGCGGCGGCGGCCGCGGCGGCAAGCGTGCCGCGGAACCAGGAGCGGTGGGAGTCGATGAGCACACGCACATCCGACGCGGGGTCCGGGTACTCGGCGGCGGCGTTGATAAAGGGGCAGCCGCGAGTGTGGCGCTCGGCGATGTCGGCGGCGATGGCCTGGATGGCGAGCCCGAGCCTGTTCGTGCGCAGGCGCGGCCGCCGCGGCAGCGGCCAGGCCACGGATGGCGGCGTCCTCGCCGCGCAGGTAGGCGAGCACCAGGCCCTCCTTGCCCGCGAAGTGGCGGTAGAGGGTCGCGCGAGGCACTCCCGCCTCGCTCACGATGCGGTCGATGCCGATCGCGTGGATGCCTTCCTCATAAAACAGGGCCGATGCGGTCGCCAGCAGGCGATCGCGGGGCCCATCGGCTGCGGAGGCGGGTCGCGATGAGGTCATGGTCGTCATGATACGGGAACGCTCGTTCTGCCCCAGGCATGCCCAGGCATCGAAGGCTGTGCGACATTACCCCAGATAACAAGCCATTCTCAAAACCTCGACAGAGAATCTCGGCACATGCGGAATGAAACAAACGAGAACGAACGTTCTCCCTCATGTCCGAGCCAACCGACCCGGATGCCACGGGCCACACAGCCCACCCGGGACCGGAAGTCCCTCGCACAAAGGACACCATCATGACCACCACGATCACCCCCCGCGAAGCCCGTCAGATCTCCGCCGCCAACGCCTCCGGCCGCCCCACCGCGCTCCTGGTGCACGGGCTGTGGCTGCTCGCCGAGAGCCTGGGACTCCTGGAAGGCGCCTCTCGAGGACGCCGGCTACGCCGTCGTCGTCGCTGAATGGCCCGCCGAGGTCGAGGACGTCGCCACCGCCCGCCGCGACCCGTCCTTCTTCGCCGGCGTCGGCGTCGGCGAGGTGACCGATCACGTCGCCGAGGTGGCCGCAGCGCTGTCGCGCAAGCCCCTACTCATCGGCCACTCATTCGGCGGCCTGCTGGTGCAGCGCGTGGCCGACCGCGGCCTCGCCAGCGCCACCGTCGCCATCGACCCGGCACCGTTCAAGGGTGTCCTGCCGCTGCCGGCCTCCACCCTCAAGGCCTCGTTCCCCGTCCTGGGAAACCCGGCCAACCGCAAGCGCACCGTCACCCTCACCTTCGACCAGTTCCGCTACGGCTTCGCCAACGCCGTCACCGAGGACGAGGCTCGCGCACTGTACGAGACACACCACATCGCCGCCCCGGGGCGCCCCCTGTTCCAGGCGGCGACCGCGAACCTCAACCCCAAGGCCGCCACGGCCCTCGACGTCACGAACCCCGAGCGCGGACCACTGCTGGTGATCTCGGGAGAGAAGGACACCATCGTCCCCCGGGCCATCGCCCACGCCGCCTACCGCCTCCAGTCGCGCAACTCGAGCCCCACCGAGTTCGTGGAACTCGACGGCCGCGGCCACTCACTCACCATCGACTCCGGCTGGGAGGAGGTTGCCCAGACGGCAATCACCTTCGCAGGCCACCACAGCGGCACACGCGCCGCCGCCTAACCGACCCGCACTCCCACAGCCCCACCCTCCGAGGCCCGGCCGCCCTTCTCTCGGCGGCCGGGCCTTGGCGCGCCCTAGGGTGACCTCATGGATGGCGAACGGATGAGCGGCGGCAACATGGGTGACGTTCGCCGTGCCGGCGGCACGGTCACCCGGCCGGCGGGCCCCTGGACTCCCGCCGTGCACCGCCTCCTCCACCACCTCGCGGACGCGGGCGTGACGGGCATCCCCTTGCCCGTGGCGATCAGTCCCGACGGGTCACGCGAGACGGTGACGTACGTCGATGGCGAGGTCCCCGCATACCCGATGCCCGCGTGGGTGTGGGGCGAACCCGCGCTCACCTCGTCTGCCGCGCTGTTGAGGCGGCTGCATGACGCGACGGTAGACGTCGCCCACGACGGACCGTGGCGCTCCCCCGCGCGTGAACCCGCGGAGGTGATCTGCCACCACGATGCGGCGCCCTACAACCTTGTGTACGCCGATGGCATTGCGGTGGGGGCGATCGACTGGGACTTCGCCGCGCCGGGACCACGCGTGTGGGATCTCGCGTATCTCGCCTATCGCATCGTGCCGCTCACGACCGAGGACGTGGGAGACGGATTCGGTCCGCGCGAGCGGGCGACGCGGCTCGACCTGCTCCTCGCGGCCTACGGGAGCGACGCCTCCGCCGGCGAGGTCATCCGGGTCGCGGCCGAGCGACTGCGCGCACTGGCAGAGTTCTCCGACGCCCAGTCCGTCACGCAAAGGCGCCCGGAGCTCGCCGCACATGCGGCGTTGTACCGGCGCGACGCCGCGGCGCTCGACGGCGGCGCGCTGCCGTAGCCGCGGCTCGGCGCCCACGGCAGCATCGGCCCTGCGGACGGCGATCACGCCCAGCCTTCGCTCGATCACGGGTACGGTGCGCAGATTTCTGCGCCCAGGCACCCCAGGATGCAGATCAGCGTGCCGCAGTGCGTGCGCCGGGAGCGAGACGCCGTTACGTTGGCGCCATGGAACTCGCGAGCGTCGAGGGGTCACCGGCGCGCATCGTCCCGCAACTCAGCACGGCGCCCTGGATCGTGCGTGTGCTGGCCGTCATCATCGACTCCCTCGTCATCAATACCCTGGTGGGCGCCGTCACGGGTCAATGGGGCAATGCCCTGTGGATCACGGGCGTGGGCGACAGCAGCGGCGAAAGCCTCACGACGCCAGCGACGTGGTGGTACCTCGGCGCCTCCCTGGCGATGCTCACCGTCCAGGCGTTCACCGGCTACACGGCGGGCAAGGCGTTGCTGGGCATTCGCCTCGTGTCCGACTCGTCGGGCCGGCCGCCGGGATTCGTGCTGACACTGGTGCGCGAGTTCCTGCACCTGATCGACAGCCTGCTTCTCATCGGCTACCTCCGCCCCCTGTGGCACCGGGAACGGCGCACGTTCGCGGACTCGCTCGCGCGCACGCTGGTGATTCGCGAGGCGGTAGGCCGCGGACGCTGACAGTCTGCTCAGAAGTCCACGGACTGCAGGTACGCCAGCCCGGCCGCGGACGGGCCGAAGGGGTCGTAGCCAGGATCGTCGATCGGATCACGCTCCACGGCATACCAGTGCACCGCGTCCCCGGCAGCGGCGAAGATCGCAGGGAAGTCGATCGTGCCCTCACCCACGGTGGCGATCTCCCCTTCCGGACCCATGTCCTTGACGTGGAGGAGCCCGATGCGATCACGATGCTCGGCGACGAGCGACCGGGAGTCGACACCCGCCACGGCCGCCCAATACAGGTCGAGCCTCGAACACCACGTTGTCCCGAGTCGTGTGCTCGACGAGGATGTCAAACGCGGTCTCTTCTCCGTCCACGCTGGCGAACTCCCAGTCATGGAGGTGCACGAGGAACTACAGCCCTTGCTCGCGGGCCTGCCGGCCCAGGCTCGTCGATCCTCTGCGCGAACTCCACCCATTCGCCCCTGGCGGTGAAGTCGCGCGGAGTCTCACCCGCCCCGACGAAGTCGGCGCCAAGGATGAGGGCCGTGTCGACCTTCTGGGCCCACTGCTCGTCGCTCGTGCCCATCGTCACCGACGTATGGAGCGCACTGGCTTCCAGTCCATGACCGTCGAGCACGTCGCGGTACTGCTGGGCGTCGAGGCCGTGGAATCCGGCGTAGTCCACCACCTCCACTGAGCGGTATCCGGCGTCTGCCAGGGACGCGAGCACCTCATCCTGCCGGGCGCGCGTCTCGTCGTCTTCTCCGAACCCGATGTAGTAGAAGTAGTCGAACAACTGCGCGCTGATCTTGCTGTCGGGAATGGCCCCGGTCGCGCTCGGCGGAGCGTCGGCGGGACTCCACAGCAGCACTCCGATCGCGACGATCACCGCGAGCACGCCGACTCCGCCCACCATCGCGCCCCGCCTCAGCGCTCGACTGTGCCCTTCACGTTCCATGGTGTCGCGGCGCTCCTTCAGGCGACGTCGGACCCACGCCGATGCGTTCGCCTCCGACACCCTAAGACACGGTGGCGCACGCCCCGCCACGGTGAGACGGCAACGGCCCGTACCGGCGCATCGGCCGCCCGGAAACGACGAAGGCCCGGTTCCATCTGGAACCGGGCCTTCACTGGTACACCCCTGGGACTTGAACCCAGAACCCACTGATTAAGAGTCAGTTGCTCTGCCAATTGAGTAGAGGTGCATGCGCGCTTCTGTGCGGTGCGAGAATCAACTGTAGCACCAGTTTCGACCAGCGCGAAATCGGCCTCAGCCGCCACTGGAGCGACGATACCGTGGACCCATGAGCGACACCCGGCTGAGCATCGGCGACACCGCCCCCGACTTCACCGCCACCACCGACCAGGGCACTTTCACCCTGTCAGAGCAGCGCGGCAAGCACGTCATCTTGTACTTCTACCCGGCCGCGATGACCCCCGGCTGCACCACCGAAGCCTGCGACTTCCGCGACTCCCTGGACGCGCTGCAGGCGAAGGGTTACGAGGTGGTGGGCATCTCGAAGGACTCGCCGGAGAAGCTCGCACAGTTCCGCGAGGCCGAGGGCCTGACCTTCTCCCTGGTCTCGGACCCGGAAACCTCCATCCAGGAGACGTACGGCGCCTGGGGCGAGAAGATGAACTACGGCAAGACCATCGTGGGCTCGATCCGCTCGACCATCGTCGTCGACCCCGAGGGCAAGGTCGAACTGGCCCTGTACAACGTCAAGGCCACCGGCCACGTCGCGCGCGTCCGCCGCGAGGCTCGGCGTCGACGCGTAGCCACGCTCGCGAAAGGCCCGGCTCCCCTGGCGGGGTGCCGGGCCTTTCGCATAGGTGGCCGATGCCGCGGTTCAGGCGGCCAGTAGCCTCGCCCTGAGCCTGGCAAGGGTGGCACGGTCGCCACCATGGGCGAGGTACCAGGCCTCGACGCCACCCTCGTGCTCCCACCTATCCAGCACGAACTGCATGGCGTAGCGGGGCGCATCGAGAACCTCGCTCGGCATCTGCCCCGTCGCGGCGGCGGCAAACTCCGGGGAACGCCGCGCAGCATGCGGGCAAGGACAGCGGGCATGTGCGCGGCGGTCCGCGTGTAGTCGTCGACGATGTCCTGCCGTTCCACCCCAAGTAGCACCAACACCAGCGCGGAGAGGACTCCGGTGCGGTCCTTGCCAGCCGAGCAGTGCACGAGCACCGGACCATCGGAGCGGGAGATCACCTCGACGGCGCGCGTGAGGGCGGCCGCGGAGGCACCCTCGGTCATCCGCGCGTAGAGCGACTCGAGCGACATCGTGGTCTCGCGCGCGCGTTCACCCGTCAGGTCGGCCTCGTCAAGCACGGGCAGGTCGACGACGCGGGCCACGTCCGCGAGCGCGTGAGCGCGCGCCTTCTCCGCCGTGCCACGCAGGTCGAGCACCGTGGCCGGGGGCCAGGGTGCGATCCCTGCGGGCGGCTCGTCTCCCTCGGCCGGGGCGTCCGAGCGATACACGATGCCAGGGCTCAGCCTGGCGGAGGCGTCGGCCAGGTCCCGCGCATTCGCGAGATGTGACTGGGGGTCGGGAAGGGCATCAAGCATGGTGGCCTCCTGGGCGCGCGGGATGCTTCTACCCTGCCAGAGGGATGCCACTGTCGCGGCCACGGTGCGAAGACGCTCGCGCGAAACCGCCACGCGGCACCCGATAGCCCCCCGCAGGTCACCCAGGCGTGGAACAATATCCGCCATGCGTCGCATCCTGCCTGCTACCGCCGTCATTCTCGGCGCCGTCCTGTTGTCTTCGTGCGCGGCATCGTCCGACCCCGTCAACGCGCAGGATCCGCGCGTCGACGAACAGTGGGGTCTGGACGCCGTGGGGTCACGTGATTCGTGGGAGTACGCGACGGGCGACGGCGTGGTCATCGCGATCGTCGACACGGGTGTGGACGACGGCCACCGGGACCTCCGCCGCCAGATGGTGCGCGGCATCGACCTCGTCGATGGCGACCGTAAGGCCAAGGACGAGAACGGCCACGGCACGCACGTTGCGGGCATCGCTGCCGCCGCGGCCAACGACTACGGCACCATCGGCGCAGCGCCGCTGGCCAAGATCATGCCCATCCGCGCGTTGAACGCCGACGGCGCCGGCTCGAACGAGTCGATCGCCGAAGGCATCGACTGGGCCGTCGAGCACGGCGCGGACGTCATCAACCTGTCGCTCGACGAGACGGGCTTGCTGGGCCGCATCGAGAAGGGCGGCCCCGTCAACGACGCGATCACCCGTGCCGACGAGGCGGGCGTGGTGGTGGTCGCCGCCTCGGGCAACGCGGGCGAGGTGGGTCAGCAGTACCGCTTCGGCGTGCACGTCCTCGTGGTCAATGCGTCGAACAAGGCGGGCGCGGCCGCGTACTTCTCGAACGTGGGCGACGCGCGCGCGGTCGCGGCGCCGGGGGTCGACATCCTCTCGACGGTGCCCACCTACCCCACCACAATGTTCCCCGAGGGCTCGGACGGCTACGCCACGATGGCAGGCACGTCGATGGCCGCCCCTCTCGTGGCGGGCGTGGCGGCCCAGGCTCATCTCGGCAGGCGTCCCGAGTGAGGAAGTCATCGACCTCATCACCGAGACCGCCGACAACCCGGACGGGCGCGCCGGTCTCGGCAACGGCATCGTGAACGCGAAGGCCGCGCTCATCGAGGCCGTCGACCGGGGCCTCATCTCAGCCGAGTAACACCCTCGTCGCGCACCTCGACCACCCCTCCGGGCGCGTCGAGAAGCCTCCATGGTGGCGGCCGCAGCGGTGTCGATGTGCACGCGGTGGTCGCTTCGCGGAGCCTGTTCCGTCCACGTGCCGGGCCCGTAGAACAGCCCGTACCGGATGGTGAGCCCGTCCACGGAATCGACGGCCGCCTCGAGGTAGTCCACGGCCCGCTGCGCGAGCCCCGGCAGGGGAAAGGCCACCGACTGGGCCATCACCCGAGCGTCGACGGCCGATGCGGCGGCGACGAGCGCATCGGTTCCCACGGTCCGCACGCGACCGAGGCCTCGAGCCTTGAGCAACAACGCCGACTTCCGGTCGGGCAGGTTGGTGGCCTGATGCATGACCAGGTCGGGGTGGTGTTCATGGGCGAGGGTGAGCATGGCCGCCCTGTCCATCACATCCGCGACGATGGGAGTGGCCCCCGCCGCCGCGAGGAGCGCAGCCTTGGACGGGGTGCGAGTGATGCCCACGACCTCGTGGCCGGCCCCGATCATGAGCGGCACGAGCCGCGCGCCGATGACGCCCGTCGCTCCCGCCAGCAGGATCCTCATGGTTTCAACGTACGACGGCGTCAGCCGCAGTGCACGGCGAGAACCAGGGATGTTATCGGTTCGCGACCCTTCGCGCCCGAGCGACGGCGTCGGGCAGCACCGCCATCAGGGCGTCGAGGTCGTCCGCCGTGGTGGTGGCTCCCATCGAGATACGTAAGGTCGACGCTGCGTCCGCGTCCGATCTGCCCATGGCCGCGACCACATGACTGGCTTGCACCACTCCCGCCACGCATGCGGAACCGTTCGAGACCTCGACGCCATGACTGTCGAGGACGTACAGCATCGCCTCACCCGCCGCTCCCGGCGCCACCAGGTGCACGATGCCTGGCAGCCGCCCTGGCCCCGGCGGCGGCCCGGAGACGGTCACCCGGTCGACGGCGGAGCCGATGCGCGCCTCGAGGTCCGCTTGCAGGGCGCGCAGGCGCGCGGCCTCGCCTTCCATCGCCGCCACCGCTTCCTCGACGGCGACGGCCGCCGCGATCGCGCCTGCGGGGTCGAGGGTGCCCGACCGGACGGAGCGTTCCTGTCCCCCGCCGTGCACCACGGGCGTCAGGCGCGCGTCGCGGCGCACCAGCAGCGCCCCCACCCCCACGGGGCCGCCCACCTTGTGTGCGGACAGCGCGAGCGTCGCGAGCCCGGAGTCCGCGAAATGGAGGGGAAGGTGCCCCACCGCCTGGATCGCGTCCGAGTGCACGGGAACACCGTGGCGTGCGGCGGCTGCCACCACCTCGGCCACGGGCTGCACGGTGCCCACCTCGTTGTTTGCCCACATGACGCTCACGAGCGCGGTGGGAGCGTCCGCGAGCGCCGCGGCGACGCCCGCGACGTCGACGACGCCCGCCGCGTCCACCCCGACCTCGACGGCATCGGCACCCTCGTGTGCCGCGAGCCAGCGCACGGGATCGAGGCCGGCGTGGTGTTCGATCGCGCTCGTCACGACCCGCGTGAGCGCCGCATCGTGGTCTCGCCGCGCCCAGTACAGACCCTTGAGGGCGAGGTTGTCCGCCTCCGTGCCTCCCGAGGTCCAGATCACCTCGGTGGGATGGGCGCCGAGCGCGAGGGCCAGCCGCTCGCGCGCCTCCTCGACGATCGCGCGTGCCCTGCGCCCCGCGCCGTGCAGGGCTGAGGCGTTGCCCACCTGCGCGGACGCCTCGAGCCACGCCTCGCGTGCCGCGGGCAGCATCGGCGTGGTGGCGGCGTGGTCGAGGTAGGTCACGGCGTCCAGTGTAGGAAGCGCCGCGATACCGTGGCCGCATGACCGAGATTCCCGGCAGCCAGCGCCTGCACCAACTGGCCCTCCTCACCCTCGATCACGGCATTGCGTCGGCCCCCGACGGCCCCGTGGTCGCGTTCGCGGTCGAGGAGGCAGCCGACGGCAAACGCACCATGGCACGGTTCGCCTCCGACACGCTTGAGGACAGCCTCATCCATGCACGCGCCCACCTGCGCGAGTCCAGTGCCGAACTCATCGCCGTCTGCTTCGACGGCTTCGTCACCCTCGAGGAGGGACGCTTCGACGCGGTCTGGGTGATGGCACAGCAGCGCGGCATGGAGCACTCGCAGTCGTTCTTCCAGCGCTACCAGCCGTCCGACCACGAGGGCGGCTTCACGACGCTCGGCAACCCCGGCTACGGCGGGCCATCGGACCCGCTGTACAAGCCCTAGACACGACGGAGGGCCGATGCGGATGTCGCCATCCGCATCGGCCCTCCGTGCGTGGTTAGGAGGCCGTGCAGGCCTCGCCGTTGAGCGTGAACTCCGTGACGTCCGTGGCGTTGACCGAGGACTGACCCACGAAGCCGATCGTCACCGACTGGCCGGGACGCAGGGTGCCATTCCACGGCATCGAGTCGACCGTGACGGCCGCGCCGTCCTGGCTCCACACGCCGGACCAGCCGTTGCCGACCTTCTCGCCCGCCGTGAACTCCCAGCCCAACTCCCAGCCGTTGATGGTCTCCTCACCGGTGTTGGTGATCCACAGCCTGCGAGATGAACCCGCCGGGCCACTGACCGTGAATGTCATACGAGACCTTGCAGACCCGCTCGACGGGCTCGGCACCCTCGACGGTGAGCGCGATCGGGAAGGAGGTTCCCGTCACGTCGCCCTCGACGGTGAGGACCGTCTCGCCCTCGGCATCGGCCGGGATCGTGACGGTTGCCGTCGCGGTGCCCTGCTCATCGAACAGGTCGGTGGGCAGCGTGTTGGTCACCGGGAAGGTCCCCAACTCGGTGCCGTCGAGGGACACGACGACGTTCTGGTCCACCTTGTCGGGCGCACCGGTGAACATCAGCGAGGACAGGTCGAACGTGAGGCTCGTCGCCCGCGCCGACCGTCAGCGACTCCGTGTTGACGCCGATGGCGCGCTGGTCGTACAAGGTGCCCAGCGATCCGTTCGCGGCGAGGTAGCCCACCATGATGTCGGAGTCCACACGCGCCGTATCGGTGGCGTTGGCACCGTCCGCGAAGGTGGAGAAGCCGTCGCCGCCGCTCGCGAGGAACGAGTTGGTGACGATCGTGTACTCCGCGTCGAGATCCACCCGCTCGCCGTCAAGCCACATCTGAAGGACGTGCTCGCCCTCGGCGGCGTCGGGGTCATAGGTGTACTCGAAGCCCTCGGACACACCGAGCGAGGAACGGCCGGGTCTCGCCCGGCTGCCACTGCTCCTCGAGCACGCTGGCGATCTGCTGGCCCGTGAGGGTCATCGTCGTCAGGGTGTTGCCGAACGGCTGCACGTCGTACGCCTGTCGGTAGGTCACGGGCGACGGGTAGGTACCCGTGCCAGCGGCGGTCCCGAGCAGATCGGCGCGCAGGCCGCCGGGGTTCATGAACGCGATCTGCGCGCCGTTGTCACGGGTGGCCCAGAGCCTGGACGTCGGCCACGGCGTTGCCGAGGGTCGACTCGGCGCCACGGCTGGACCCGGGGACGCCGGTGGCCGTGCGGGCCCGGTACAGCGGCTCGCTGACCTCGCCGATGACGCGCGCACCGAGGCTCCTCAGAGGCCTCGGAGGCGGCGTCCACGATGGCCTGAACCTCGGGGTCGGCGGCGAACACGGGTTCGGTGGCGCAGGGCTCCGACTCCTTGGCCTCGCATTCCGGGTCCACCTGGCGGGTCTCGGTGAGGTCGACCACGCGGGTGTCGATGCCCGCGAGTTCACCGGTGGTGTTGTCGAACTCGAAGACCAGGCTCGTTGAGGTTCATGCCGTACTGGCCCGAGGAGACTACGGGGCGGCCGAAGTCTCGGTCCGTCCAGCCGGCCACGGGAACCTCGTGGTCGTACAGCATGTGGGTGTGGCCGGAGATGACCGCGTCGATGGAGTCGTCGAGGTCTGCGAGCATCGCGCCAAAGTCGTTGCTCGTATCGACGGCGTCCGCGTACTCCGACGAGGGAGCGCCCTCGTGAACCAGCAGCACGATCGCGTCGGCGCCCTCCTCCTGAAGGACCGCGGCGGAGCGGTTGGCCGCCACCGCCTCGGACTCGAAGGTGAGGCCCTCGATGCCAGCAGGCGACACCAAGGTGGGGGTCTCGTCGGTGACGACGCCGGTGAAGCCGATGCGGACATCGTCCGACTCGTCCGCGGTGCCGTTGTCGAACGTCGCCATCCACGTCTCGGGCAGCGCCGCCGAACCATCCGGGAGACGGACATTGGCACCGAGGTACTCCCAGGTGGCGCCGCCCATCTCCGCGTCCGGGTTCATGACCCGCTCGGTGAGGTCGTCGTAGCCCTGGTCGAACTCGTGGTTACCCACCGCGGACACGTCGAGGCCCATGGCGTTCAGCACGTCGATGGTGGGCTTGTCCTGTGCCACGGAGCTCGCGAAGGACGAGGCGCCAATGAGGTCGCCAGCCGCGGCGAATACCGAGTTGGGGTCCTCGGACTGGAGCCTGGTCGACCGCGCCCGCCATGACCGCGGCGCCCGCCTCGCCCGAGGCGAAGTTGGGCAGGATGCGGCCGTGGAAGTCGTTGGTGCCCAACACTTGGACGGTCGTGGTCTCGGCTGGCGTTTCCCCGTCACCGAGAGACAGGCCGATGAGCGCCGGGTCGTGGTCGGACGTACGGTACATGTCCGGTGCGTACAGCGACTCGATCTGCGACGCCGACTTGAAGTCGGTGTTGTAGTCGAGAACGCTCGGCTCGTCCGCGTTGATGTGGACGTGCTCGGCGCCCGTCACCTGGGCGGACATCGACGCCGAGGCGAAGGCGTAGTCGAGCGAGCCCCACTGGCCGTCGAACACGTACGAGTAGTCCTCGCCGAGGCTCAACGTAGCCTGCGTCGCGCAGCACCTGGATCGGGTCTTCCTGGCCGTACGAGTTCAGGTCGCCGGTGACGATGTAGTCATCGTCCTCCACGCCCGTCGGGTGCGTGTCGAGCCAGGCCACGAGCGACTCGGCGGCCGCGGTCCGGGCACCGTTCCAGCAGGCTCGCGCCATCACCCGCATCGGCGTTCACGCCGGAGCTCGGGCAGGAGCCCTTCGACTTCCAGTGGTTGGCGACCACCGTGAAGGTCTCCCCCGCCTCGTCCTCAAACGTCTGAGCCACGGACGGGCGGTTGTTGTCGTCATCGAACGACGGGTCCACCGAGTTGTCGAGGACGGCGAAGTCGCCGACCTCGCTGACCGCCGCCGAGTCGTACAGGAAACCCACCCTGATCGTGTCGGTGCCGACGATGCCGGTGTCGACGTAGGACCACGAGTCGGTGTCGGTCGCGGCATTCATCGCCTCGGCCAGCGCCGCCAGCGGCTCCACTCCGGTGGTGTTCTCGAGGCTCGGCCATGCCGATCACGTCAGCGTCGAGGGCCACCAGCGCCTCGACGAGCCTTGGTCGTCTGACGGTCGAGTTCCTCGGCGCTGTCCGCGCCGCGGCACTCCTGCTTGAAGCCCTCGGGGCCGCAGACGGTGCCGCTGTCCGTGGTGAGGAAGTAGTTGAGGACGTTGAAGGCTGCCACCTTGATGTCGCCGCCCACCTCGGGCGCGGCGGTCGGTCGCGCGTTGGTCACCTGGAAGTCCGGCGTTGCCGCCTCGGCGCTCACGGGGCGCACGCGCCACGCGTTGCCCGAGGCGGAGTTGCCCGACCAGGTGTACGTCATGACACCCGTTAGTCCGGTGACGGTGTCGCCACCACGGAGCGTGTTCTCGGCGCTGAGCGCCTCCCCGCCGCGGCCCATCGGGTCCACGTTCTGGAGGTTGACGGCGTCATCGACCTTGATCTTGGCGAGGTTGTTGCTGGCCTGCAGCGCGGCGGCCTCGGCTCCCGGCTCCACCACGGCGGTGGGCTGGTCGAGCCTTGCCGATGCCGGACAGCGTCACCTCGTTGAAGCGACCCAACAGGTAGATCTCGGTCACAGTGAGTTCACCAGGGAACGTGACAAGCATGCCCTCGTAGCGCTCGGCCTCGGCGGCATCCGTGAACGGCAGCGACACCTCGGTGGGCGTCACCTCGGCGCCCGTGGACAGCGTCTCGACGGCGGCGTTCGCAATCTGGGTCTGGCCCTGGTACTCGGCGACAGCCCCCGTCACGGACACCTCGTCACCGAGGTCGACCTCGTCGGCGCCCGCGTTGAAGACGAAGATCGCCTCCGAGGTCGCCGGGTCGTCATCGTGCTCGCCATCGCGGCTCTGCACGTAGAAGCCGCGCAGCGCTCCCGCGCTCGAGGCACCCTGGTAGTCGCCGACCACGACGCCCTCCACGGTGACCTCCTGGCCCGCGCTCGGCGAGGTGTCGGTAGCGCCCTGCACGGCGCCGATGGGAGTGACCTCGCCGTCTCCGTCGCCATCGCCATCACCGTCACCGTCGCCGGGGCCGGTGGTACCCGCGGGACCGCAGACCGACTCGTGCGTGCCGAGGCCCGTCACGGTGTCCTTGGCAAGGCTGTCCCACTGCGATGCGTCGTAGGTGGTGACGCCTGCGCAGACGGCGGCGTCACGCACCAGAGTGACGTCGGTGCCCCACGAGGGCCGCTCGCCGATGATGCCCATGACGTCGATGATCTGGCCCGCCTTGACCAGCGTGACGGCGTCGTCGCCGTTCCACTGGATGGAGCCGGACGTGAGGTCCGCGAGCGCGGCCACGTCGTTGGTGCTCGTGGTGTTATTGCTCGCCACCACGTACGTGTCGCCCGCCGCCAGCGTGCCGTCGAGACCGATGCTCGCGGAGCGGGTGGTGGTGCCGTTCTGATACGGCTCGATCGAGTAGGCGGAGAGGTCAACCTCGGCATCGGTGCCGTTGTAGATCTCGAGGGCCTTGTTAAAGCCCCCTCCCTCGACGTACTCGGAGATGAAAAGGTCGTCGGCAAAGACTGTGCCATCGGCTGCCTGAGCGGGGGCAGCGACGAACGCGCTCACCCCGATCAGCGACAGTGCAGCAACGGCGGGAACGCGAAGACGCATAGAAAACTCCCTGGCAGTAGACGTGCCCTTCACGTTAGCGACGCGGGTTCTCAGATGCCTGGCGAATCGGATAAATCTCCGTAAACAGTCGATGTCACCCATGTTGCCCAGCGCCGTAGGCTGGTGACACAGACCGACGGAAGGACATCATGGCCACCTGGTTTATCTCCGGCTGCTCCACCGGCATCGGCCGCGCGACCGTCGAGGCTGCCGCCTCGGCTGGGCACACGGTGATCGCGACCGCGCGGCGTCCCGACACGCTCGACGACCTTGTCGCGGCGCATCCCGAGACGGTCACGGCGCTCGCCCTCGATGTCACCTCGCCGGCGTCGATCGCCTCCGCCGTCGCGGCCGCCACCGACGCGGGGCCCATCGACGTGCTGGTGAACAACGCGGGCATCGGCTACTTCTCCACCATCGAGGAATCCGACCCCGCCGAGGCGCGGCGAGTGATGGACACCAACTTCTGGGGTGCCGCGGATCTGACCACCGCGCTGCTGCCTCATTTGCGCGAACGCCGCGCGGGCCACATCATCACGGTGTCCTCGATCGCGGGAGTGCGCGGCTCGGCGGGCATGGGCTACTACTGCGCCTCCAAGTGGGCCATCTCCGGCTTCATGGAGTCACTTGCCAAGGAGGTCGCGCACCTGGGCATCAAGGTCTCGATCCTTGAGCCAGGCCCCGTGCTGTCGCAGTGGATCCCTTCGGGAGCCAAGCAGCGCGAGATTCACCCCGACTACGCCGAGGTGATGCAGCCGTACTGGGAGCGCATCGACCACCTGCCGGGCAACCAGCCGGGCGACCCGGACGCGCTCGCACGGGTGATGGTGCACATCGCGGACCTCGACGCTCCCCCGCTGCACCTGCTGGCGGGCAGGCACGCGCTCACGCAGGGTGCGGCGAAGGCTGCGGCGCTCGCCGACGAGGTCGAGCGCTGGGAAGAGCTCGGCCTGTCCATCGACACGCGCGCGTAGCGCCGTGCCAGGCACACCCGGTAGCAGCCAGACCCGCGTCCAGACGCACCTCGGCCCCGGTCACCCTCGCGGGTGGCCGGGGCCGAGTTCTCAGCGGGGTTAGGCCCCGCGGTGTTCCTTGATCCGCGCGATGGCCTGCGGGAGCACGTCGAACAGCGACCCCACCACACCGAAGTCGGAGATCTCGAAGATGGGCGCCTCGGGGTCCATGTTGATGCACACGATGGTGCCGGACGCCTGCATGCCACCACGGTGGTGCACGGCGCCGGAAATGCCGGCTGCCACGTAGAGCGCGGGGGTGACCGTGGTACCGGTCTGGCCCACCATGTGCTCGTGGCTGATCCAGCCCTCGTCGGTAGCGTCGCGGGACGCGCCCACCGCTCCACCGAGCAGGTCGGCGAGCTCCGATACGAGCGCGTAGTCACCGCCGGTGCCGCGACCGCCGGACACCACCACGGGCGCCTCGGCGAGCGGCACGCCCTCGGCCTGGGCCACGGGCTCCACGTGCGAGATGCGCTCGCGGGTGGTCGGAAGCTCGACCGCCACCTCCACCACGGTCGCAGCCGCGGGAGCGTCCGCGGGCACCGCGAGCGTGGTGTTCGGGCGAATGCCGACGATGGCCTTGTCGGACTCGATGCGGGTGCGCACATCCCAGGTGGCGGCAAACACCGTCTGGAACGCCTCAACCTTGCCGTCCACCAGGTTGGCTCCGGCGGCATCGACCACCACGCCGGCTCCCGTGGCGAGCGCTAGGCGCGTCGCGATCTCCTTGGTGACGAACGTGGAAATAACGAGCACCACGTCAGCGTCTGCGGACGCCGCGCCGAGGGCGGCCGCCGCCTGAGAGGCGATGCGAGCATCGGCGGCGTCCACGACGCGCACCTCGGCGGCGCCGTACTCGCCCAGGAGCGCCACGGCATCGGCCGCGGGAACCGCACCGAGCCACACGGCGACGGGCGTGCCGAGCGAACGCGCGAGCGTCAGGGCCTCCAGCGAGGGGCGGGTGACCACGCCGTCGCGGTGGTCGACGAGGACGGCAACGGTGGTCATGCGAGTCCCTTCTCGATGAGGAAGTCGGCGAGCCTGGGTGCCAGCGTCCCCGGTATCGGTGATCTTCACGCGGTTCGCTCGCGGCGGGCGCGGCGACGCATCGACCACGACCGTGCGCGCCGCGGCCTTGCCGACGGTCGCGGCGTCCACGCCGAGGTCGGCGAGCGACCACTGCGTGACGGGCGCCTTGCGGGCCGCCATGATGAGCCTTGAAGTTGGGGTAGCGCGGCTTGTTCGCCTCGTCGGTCACGGAGACCACCGCGGGCAGGGGCGCGACGAGCGTCTCGTGGGCATCAGGCAGGTGGCGCTCGATGGTGACCTCACCGTCGGACACCGACAGGGCCGATGCGAGGGTCGCCTGCGACCAGTCCAGGCTCGGCCGCCAGCGCCGTGGGCAGCATGGAAGTCAGTCCGTCCAGTGCCGCCATGCCGGTGATCACCAGGTCGAGCGGAGCCTCGTCGTGAACCTTGCGGACCGCTGCGGCGATGACCTTCGCGGTGCCGAACACATCGGAATCGGCGATCGCCTCGTCACAGACGTGGATCGCGTGGTGGACGCCCAACTGGAGCGCCTTGCGGACCGCGGCGACGGCATCGGGGCCGCCCACCGTGAGGGCGTACACCTCGCCTTCGCCTGCCGCCTCGACGAGCCTGGAGGGCCGCCTCGACGGCGTTCTCGTCCAGTTCGTTCATCGTGCCGTCGTCCCCGTTGCGGGTCACGCGGCCCTCGGTGAAGGACCGCTGCGACTGAAGGTCGGGGACGTGCTTGACCGTGACCAGAATGCGCATGAGGGCCAGCCTAGTAGCACGGGACGGGTGTCAGCGGCGCTGGTCCCTGCCGTGGCGCTTGCCCTGCGGATGGCCCGCCGCGCGGTTCGCCGCACGGTCGGCGGCACGATCCGCGGCGCGAACGTCATCGGCCAGTTCGTCGACCACCAGCAGGCGCGGTCCAGGTGCTCGTCGCGGTAGGCGGCGCGCCCCACCATGTGGGCCGCGATGGGCTGCGTGAGCATCTGGAAGACCACCACCAGGGAGGCCAACGCGAGGGTGGGCCAGGCTCGGGGAACGCAGCACGATCGCGATGCAGATGACGATGACACCGAGCACCTGTGGCTTGGCGCCCGCATGCAGCCGTTGGAGGGTGTCGGGGAAGCGCAAGAGGCCCACTCCTGCGGCCAGGGACATCACCCCAGTGAGCAGCACGAGGACCGCGGCGAGGATATCGGCGAGCGGGTGGGCGCCAGGCGTCCAGACAAGCATCAGTCCTCCTCCTTACCCACCATGAAGCGCGCGGTGCTGACGGAGCCCACCACGGCGAAGAGGGCGAGGGCGATGAGCACCGGCATCAGGGTGGTGTCGCGGTTGGCGACCATCCACACTCCAAGCCAGCACACGAGAGTGGCGGTCAGCACGTCAGCCGCGATCACCCTGTCGAGAATGGAAGGTCCGCGCACGATTCGCACGAGCGCGGCGAACACCGCGAACGAGAACATCGCTCCTGCCGCCAGCAACACCACGGTCATCGGGTGGCCCCCTTCCGCTGTCCCGGCACGCCGCCGGTGACACGCCGCACGTCGGCGGCGGAGCCGACGGCGCGGATGAGTCGAGCCTCGGTCGCGAGGACCTCCTGGCGGGCACGCTCGATGTGCGCGGCGTCCTTCACGCACAGAATGTGGATGAACAGTTCGCCGCCGGCACGGTCCACGTCGACCACGAGGGTGCCGGGCACCAGCGACGACGCCTCGGCGGTAGCGGTGAGGATGAGGTCGCTCGACGAGCGCATCTTGACGCCGATGATCGCTTCCTTGGGCGAGTAGCCGATGCCGAACGCCTGCCCCGCGACCGTGATCGACGAGCGCGCGATGTCCCACATGAGCACCACGACGAACCACAGGAGCCAGCCCACGTGCAGCCGCCCGCTGGTCTCGATCGGGGGCAGGTAGAACACGAGCGGCGCGAGCGCCGCGACGACGATCCCCGACACGATCGTGGTCGCGTCGAAGGTGCCCCACAGGAACACCCACAGGACCACGAGCGAGAGCCGCAGCGGGATCTGCTGGCGGCGCACCCGGCGCGCGGCGCGGATCTTGTCACGCTTCGGCATCGGTCACCTCCCGCGGCAGCACGGTGGAGATCAGCACATCACGTTCACCGATCTCCTGCGCGGTGCGGTCCGCGAGCGCGAAGAGTGGGCCTGCGAACACGGTGAGCGCCACGGTGATCGCGACCATGGCGGTGGTGACTCCGACCATGAGGCGCGGGGTGGCGGACGCCGTGTTCGACGCGACGTCGATCTCGGGGCTCTCCACCAGGTCGGTGATGAGGTGCGACCGGTAGCCCGCCTCCACCTCGACCGTGGAGCGCCAGAACGCGAGGTTCCACACCCGCATCAGCGCGTAGAGCGTGATGAGCGACGTCGAGACGGCACCGCCGATGACGACCCACACCACCCAACCGCCCTCCTCGGCACCGGCGAGCAGCAGGCCCGTCTTTCCGAGGAAGCCAGAGAACGGCGGGATGCCGCCGAGGTTGAGCGCGGGGATGAGGAACAGCACGGCGATGGCGGGCGCCGCCTTCATCAGCCCGGACAGGCGCGAGATCGAGGTGGAGTCGCCCACGCGTTCCACCAGGCCCACCGCAAGGAACAGTGTGGTCTGCACGGTGATGTGGTGGACGATGTAGTAGACGGTCGCCGCCAGTCCCAACTGGGAGCCGAGGCCGATGCCGAAGATCATGTAGCCGATGTGGCTCACCAGGGTGAAGGACAGCAGTCGCTTGATATCCGCCTGGACGGCGGCACCGAGGATGCCCACGACCATCGTGAGCAGGCCTATCCACAGCAGCGGTGTGGTGAGGTCACCGCCTGGCCCCTCGTCGGGGAACAGCAGGGTCTCGAGTCGGATGATCGCGTAGACACCGACCTTGGTCAGCAAGCCCGCGAAGACGGCGGTGACGGGTGCTGGCGCCGTGGGGTAGGAATCCGGCAGCCAGAACGACATCGGGAACAACGCGGCCTTGATGCCAAAGGCGAGCAGGAGCATCACGTGCAGCATCAGCGCGGTGCTCTCGGGGATGGTCTCAAGGCGCTCGGCCACGTGAGCCATGTTCACGGTGCCGGTGGCGCCGTACACAAGGCCGATGGCCGCGAGGAAGAACACCGACGACACGAGCGACACCACGATGTACGTGACGCCCGCCCTGATGCGCACGCCGGTGCCGCCGAGCGTGAGCAGCACATACTCGCGCCCAACAGGATCTCGAAGCCCACGTACAGGTTGAAGAGGTCACCGGCGACGAACGCCACCGCGAGGCCCGCCGCGAGCATCAGATACGTGGGGTGGAAGATCGAGACGGGGGTCTCACGGTCGCCGTCGGCGATACCCTGGCCGATCGCATATAGGAGCACCGCCAGGAGCACCACGGACGAGATCACGAGCATGATCGCGCTGAGGCGGTCGACCATGAGCACGATGCCCCACGGCGCCGGCCATGCTCCAACCTCGATCACGGCGGGACCGTCGGCGTCCACCATGACGAGCAACACGATCGACACGATCGTGACGAGGGCGAGCGTGCCGGTGCTGATGAGGATCTGAAGGCGCGGGAAGCGCCCGGTGACGAGCGCAAGGGCGGCGCCGAGCAGCGGGAGCAGCACCACGAGCGGGACGAGCACGTGCGTCATGCGCGGTCCTCCCCTGGCGTCTTGGGGGCGGGCTCGGGAAGGGTCTCCTCGCCGGCGCCGAGCGCCTGCGCCACCGCATCGTCATCGTCGGACGAGGACTCGAAGACCTCGTCGACGAGCGCGTCGTCGTCATCGTGCTCCGTGACGAGCGAGTCACCGCTGTCACCCAGGCGGGCCAGCCACCACGAGCGGTAGATCAGGGCCAGCAGGAACGCCGTGACGCCGAAGTTGATGACGATCGCCGTGAGGATCAGCGCCTGCGGCAACGGGTCGGCGAAGGTGGACGGGTCGGCATCGTCTGTCATGAACGGCGCGTCGCCAGCCCTGCCACTCATGATGAGGATGAGCAGGTTGGTGGCGTTGCCGATGAGCAGGAAGCCGATCAGCACGCGGGTCAGCGAGCGCTCGAGCAGTACGTAGACGCCCGCGGCGTACAGCACGGCCATCACGACGACGAGGGACAGCGAGGCGCTCATGCGCGGGCCTCCTCTTCGGTCGAGTCACGGTCCTGCTGGTGGCGATCCACCTGGGCCCCCAGGCTTCGCAGGATGTCGAGGGAGACGCCGAGCACCACCAGGTAGACGCCTATGTCGAACAGCGTCGAGGTTCCCGCACTGAGGTGGAGGGGGCCCCACGAGTACTCGAACCAGGTCGACTCGAGGACCTCCATGCCGAATGCGAGCGCCCCCGCGGCGGTGCCTGCGGCGAACAGGATGCCGGTGCCGAGCAGGCTTGCCGGCGTCGATGGGTGCGGCCTCCCCGAGCTCGTAGCGGCCACCCGCAAGGTAGCGCGCGAGGAGGGCGAGTCCCGCGAGCAGTCCGCCCGCGAAGCCGCCGCCTGGCGAGTTGTGCCCGGCAAACAGCAGGTACACGGACACCACCATGGCGGGGTGGAACAGGAAGCGCACCAGGACTTCGAGCAGAATTGACCGGTTCGACGCCGACAGGGTGCGGCCCGCCAGGAGCCACGACCGCCGCGTGGGCGCCTTGTTCTCGCCAGCGGAGAAGTCAGACGGCGACTCGTCCACCACGGAGAACGAGGCGGTCTCGATGCTGGTGACGGCGTCCGGGACGGCTGGCTCGGTGACGACCTCGGCGGTGGCGGCGCGCCTGCGCAGCGAGATGCCTGACCCGGGACGCGCCAGGCGCTCCTCGGAGCCCTCGCGTCCGGTGACGAACAGGAGGCTTGCCACGCCGGTGGCGACGGCGACGAGCATGGAGATCTCGCCCATGGTGTCCCAAGCCCGGATGTCCACGAGAAGCACGTTGACCACGTTCTGGCCGTGGCCCTCGTTCAGGGCCATCTCGGGCAGGCTCCGCGGAGATCGAGTCCGCGGTGCGCGAACCGAGCGCGACCACCGCCACGAGCGCCATGGCGAGGCCGACGGCGATGCCGATGCCCGCACGCAGGAGGCGGCGTCGCGGCACGTTGCGTTCCGCGATGCGGTGCGGCAGACGCCGCAGGACGAGCACGAAGACCACGAGCGTGACGGTCTCGACGAGAGCCTGCGTAAGCGCCAGGTCGGGGGCCCCGTGCATGCCGAACAGCGCCACCATGCCGTAGCCGACCATGCCCACGAGGAGCACGGCGGTGAACCGCTGACGGACCATGGCGGAGGCGATGGCCGCGACGATCATGAAGGCCGCGACCACGGCCTGCGTGGGGTAATCCCACGGCACGATGGAGCCCACCAGGTCCGCTCCGGCGATGGCCGATGCCACCACGGAGAACACGAAGACGCCCAGGATCATCGCGAGGTAGCCGGGCAGACCGCGGCGCTGCAGCGCGCGCGAGGTGACGAGGCCGGCCCAGTTGATCGCCCTGATCGAGGCGGTGTACCCACGTGACGCATCGGGCACTCGCGGCAGGCGCCCCTGCATCCTCAGCAGTGGACCGCGCCAGACGAACATCGCGGTACCGACCACGATGACCGCGATGGTGAGCCACAGCGCGGGCTCGAAGCCGTGCCACAGCGCCAGGTGGTACGTCGGCTCCTCACCGTAGGACTCCGCGTACGGCTCGAGGTAGGGCTCGAGGATGCGCGGCGCCAGACCAGTGGCGACGCCGAACACACTGAGCAGCGCCGGCGCCACCAGGATGGCGGCGCTGGAGCGGTGAATCTTCGTGGAGGCAACCTTGGGCTTGGAAGCGAAGGCTCCCCAGACGAAACGTGCCGAGTACGCGACCGTGAAGATCGATCCGACCACCGCGCCCACGAGCGCCACCCAGCCCCACAGCGGGGTGAGCGCAAGGCTGCTCGATGAGCGAGGTCAGCACGGCCTCCTTGGCCACGAAACCCAGCAGCGGGGGATGCCCGCCATCGACGCCGCGGCCAGGATGGCAATGACCGCGAGCGCGGGGCGCGCACGTCCGATGCCGGACAGGCTCACGGAGGTCTCGAGTGCCGGCATCGTGGTCGATGATGCCGACGGTCAGGAACAGGGTCGCCTTGAACGCGGCGTGGCCCACCAGCAGGGTGAGCCCCGCGAGGGCGATGTTGGGCTCGCCGAAGGCGAGCACCAGAGTGAGGAAGCCCAACTGGCTGATGGTGCCGTAGGCGAGCAGCAGTTTGAGGTCGGTCTGGCGCAGGGAACGCCAGCCGCCCACGAGCATGGTGGCGACACCGAGCGTTACCAGCACGCCGCGCCACCCCGGGACGTCCGCGAACCCGGGCGCGAACCTCGCGATGAGGTAGATGCCTGCCTTCACCATGGCCGCTGCGTGCAGGTACGCGCTGACCGGGGTCGGAGCGGCCATCGCCGCGGGCAGCCAGAAGTGGAAGGGCACCAGGGCGCTCTTGGACACGGCGCCCGCAAGCACGAGCATCACGGCAGAGATGGTCAGCGGGTCGGTCAGCGACGGCGGAGAGGCGACGATCTGCGTGAGCGACGTGGTGCCGGTCTGTGCGACGAGGATGACGATGCCGACGAACATCGCGAGTCCGCCGGTGGTGGTCACGAGGAGCGCCTGGAGCGCGGCTCCGCGGCTCTCACGCCGTGCGGTGTAGTGCCCGATGAGCAGATACGACAGGACGCTGGTCGCTTCCCAGAAGATGAACATCACGATGATGTCGTCGGCGGTCACGAGGCCAAACATCACGCCGGCGAAGGCCAACAGGAAGGCGGCGAACCGCCCCAGACCCGGCTCGTCGTCGGAGAAGTACCAGGTGCAGTACAGCAAGACGAGCGCGCCGACGATGAGCACGAGCATCGCCATCACCCACGCGAGCGCATCCATGCGGAAGGACAGGTCCATGCCCAAGACCGGGATCCACTCGACGCTCACGGTCGGCGGATGGTCCCCCAGGGCGGCAGGGGCCTGCAATGCAGTCCAGACCGCGGCCGCGCCAGGCATGGCGGCAAGGACGGCGAAGGCCCAGCGGCCCATGACCTTGACGAGGAGCGGCGTCGCCAGCGCCAGGGCTCCAAACATCGCGAGTAGGACGATCACATCTACTCCTCGCGGGCCGGGACGGTGGACGGGACGAGAAGCTCGCCTCCGAGACGGCTGCGCTCGCCCACCTAGGGGCGCACACATGGTCGGGACCGAAGTCCTGACGTGCCACGAGTCTAGTCAACTTTTTGCCCGGGTTTTGCCACTTCGCGGGCAGTGAACGCGCCGCACGGTGGAACAGCCGGGGCATGCCGAGCGTTGGCACGCAGCACGCCGCCGACGACGAGGAGACGCCTTGACCGCCACCGCTCTTGCCGCTCAGATCGACACCTACGTGACCGCGGGATACCCCGCTCTTGCCGGCCTCACGGAAGCCGAGTTCCGTGACCTCTTCACGCCGCTCGAGCCTGCGGCATCGGCCCTGCCCCAGGAGGCCGATGCCGAGGCGGGCACACTCCCCTATCTCGCCGTCGTGGCGGATACCCTGATCGCGCCGGAGGCACGCGTCCCGTTGCTGCGTCTGCCGTCCTCCACGAAGGAGGGCATCCTCGACCGCAATCACGGCAACGAGGGCCTGGCCCCGTACCGGGTCCGTGCGGAACTGGAGGTACCCGAGGCGCCGGTGTATCTCCTGACCGGCATCGACCGTGGTGACGAGTTCCGTTCGGTAGCGCCGCTGGGCACCCGCACGGTACTCGCCGAGCGCGGCCGCACCCCTTGACGATCGCCGAGGGCTTGTCCCTGGTAGCCGCGTATCCGCAGATGCTCGTCAAGAATCACTGCTTCATGCTCGACGGCTCGACACGGGGCGACAAGCGCGTCCCAGGCTCTGTGGATCTCGGAGCGCGCCCCAAGGCTCGGCTGGTGCTTCGACAAGGTGCCGCACACATGGCTCGGGGTGGCCTCGGCGAGGCCCGCCACTGAGACCGCTCCCGGAACGACACGCCCAAGACATGGCGCCGCAACGACTGCCAGGCACAATGAACGTATGAGTATCGATGGCGCGACACCGTCCCCTACGCCGCACCGCCTGGGCGTTCACCTCGTCGACGGCGGAGCCGTGGTCGGGGTGTACGCCGGGCACGCCACCCAGGTTGACCTGTGCCTCTTTGATGAGGCCGATGCCGAGGTACGGCTGCCGCTGTTTGGTCCCACCGCCGGGGTGTGGCACGCCTTCGTCCCCGGCATCGGCGAGGGCCAGCGGTACGGCTTCAGGGCGCACGGCCCCTGGGCGCCAAAGAAGGGCCACCGGTACAACCCCGCGAAGCCTGCTCCTTGACCCGTACGGCCGCGGGATCGAGGGCACCCTCACTCCGATGAACGACCCGCGTGCGCATGCGCTGCTGTCGAACAAGGACGCGACCGACACTGCGCCACTCATGCCTCGCTCGGTGGTGACGGCGGAGCCGGGCGGCTCGTGGCAGACCCCGCGCCCGCAGATCCCGTGGGAGGACACGGTCGTCTACGAGGCTCCACGTCAAGGGCTTCACGCAGCAGATGCGGGACGTGCCCGAGCATCTGCGCGGCACCTACGCGGGGCTCGCGCACCCCTCGTCCATCGAGTACCTCACGTCGCTTGGCGTGACGACCGTGGAGGCTCCTGCCGGTCCACGCCTTCGCCTCCGAGCCGCACCTCGAGAACAGCGGCCTCACCAACTACTGGGGCTACTCGACGATGGGCTTCTTCGCACCTCACGCGGCGTACGCCACCGAGGAGGCGCGCGCGAAGGGAGCGCAGGGCGTTCTCGACGAGTTTGTGGGCATGGTCGATCTCCTCCATCAGGCGGGACTCGAGGTCATCCTCGACGTGGTCTACAACCACACGGCCGAGGCAGGCTGGGGCGACAGGACCCTCGCCTGGAGGGGCCTCGACAATCACGACTACTACCGCCGCCAGCCGCACTCCCCCGGCCACTACGACGACACCACGGGAACGGGCAACACGCTCGACTTCGCCCACCCGCGCGTGGTCCAGATGGCGATGGATTCGCTGCGCTACTGGGTCGAAGAGGTCGGGGTCGACGGCTTCCGCTTTGACCTCGCGGCGACCCTCGGCCGCACCGGCCACGGGTTCTCGACGCGCCACCCCTTCCTGGTGGGTATCACCATGGATTCCCTCATCGGCGGTTCGAAGGCTCATCGCCGAGCCGTGGGACACGGGCCTCGGCGGTTGGCAGGTGGGCAACTTCCCCGCGCCGATGGCGGAGTGGAACGACCGCTTCCGCGACAAGGTGCGCTCGTTCTGGCTCCAGGACATGGCGCGCGGCAGCCGTCAGCACCCCACGGCGCCGGAACTCGCCACCCGGCTGGCAGGGTCATCGGACCTGTTCGGCCACACCGATCCCCCCTGATGCGCGGGCCCATGGCATCGGTCAACTTCGTGGCCTGCCACGACGGCTTCACGTCCTACGACCTCACGGCGTACAACGGCAAACACAACGAGGCCAACGGCGAGGACAACCGCGACGGCACGGACAATAACCGCTCGTGGAACCACGGCTTCGAGGGCGAGACGAGCGACGCCGATATCAACGCGATGCGCAGGCGTGCCGTGCGCAACCTGTTGGGCACCACCCTGCTGAGTGCCGGCACTCCGATGCTGCTCGCGGGCGACGAGATGGGGAACACCCAAGGCGGCAACAACAACGCCTACTGCCAGGACAACGAGATCTCCTGGCTCGACTGGGCATGGCACCCGTGGCAGGCGGACCTTCGAGCCTCCGTGCAGCACGTCATCGCGCTCAGGCGCGAGAACCGGGTGCTCCGCCCCGCGGAGTTCTATGAGGGCCGGGACCCGCACCCCGAGGATGAGAGCCGCCGCGCCGACTCGGCCTGGTTTACCGCCGACGGCCAGCCGGAGCATGAGGACTGGTGGGAGGACCCCGCGACGAGGGTCCTGCAGTTCATGCGCTCCCTGTCTGACGAGGGCGAGCGCGACGCACTCCTCATCGTCAACGGCTCGGACGATGCGGCCACGGTGGTCACTCCCGCCGATGACGGCAGCGCCTGGCAGATCGTCTGGGACTCCGCATGGGAGTCCCCGGTCGGCGTTCCACTCGAGACCGTGGAGCCCGGTGAGGACCAGGTGCTCGAGGCGAGGACTGTCCGCCTCCTCCTGTCGATCGAGTAGAAGCCGCCAGACACGACGAGGGGGCGGCACCCGCGCGGGTGCCGCCCCCTCGTGTTTCTTGACTAGGCGTCCGAGCGGCGCGAGCGGGCGATCGCCACGCCACCTGCCGCCATCAGCCCCAGCGCGAGCACGAGGAACGCCACGGAGGCGGCACCATCGATGCCGGTCGTGGACAGGTCGCCCTCCGACGCGGCTTCCGCCACCACGGTGACCTCGTACTGCACCAGGATGTTGCCGTCCGCGTCACGGACCTGGAGGTGGTGAGTACCAGGCTCCATGTCGAGCGGGATGGTCACCGTCACCGTCGCGGCTCCGTCGACGAGGTCGACGGTCGCGAGACGCTGGTACGTCGACGCGATACCCACCTCGACCTGGTCTCCCGGCATCCCGGTGAGGCGCAGGGTGATCGAGTCACCGGGGTGCAGGGTGGGCACCTCGCCGTCCTCGAACCCGCCGATCTGAATCGTCGGGTCATCCGTGGCGTTCGGGGTCTCCGACGGGGTCGCCGAGGGCTCGGGGTCACTGGTCGGGTCGACCGTCGGCTCCGGGTCCGTCGTGGGCTCCGGGTCGGTGGTCGGCTCCGGGTCCGTGGTCGGGTCGACCGTGGGCTCCGGGGTCGGTGTGACCGGACCGGTGACCTTCACGAGGCCGTCGATCGCGTCGCTGATCGCCGCCGCTGCACCGTCCACCTCGGACTGGGTGGCATTCGCGTCAGCGAGAACCGTGTCACCCGCGGCAATCGCGGCCTCGAGTGCCTCGACCGACTCATCCGTGTAGCCGGAGGTGTCGATCGCGAGCGCCTCGTCAATGATCGCGGCAAGGGCCGAGGTGTCGGCCTTCTCCACGAGCGCGTCGAGCGCGGACTCGATGCCCACGGTGGCAGCGTCCACCTTCTCCTGCGAGGGAGCGGTGGCACCGAGCACCACGTTGGCCTTCTCGACCGCGAGGTCGAGCACCTTGAGCGACCCGGGGGTGTAACCGCTGCGGTCAATCGCCGCCGCGTCCGCGATGGCTCCCTCGAGAGCGGCGGTGTCTGCCGCAACCGGCTCGTCGTCGGCGGTCAGGGTGACGTCATCGACGTAGCCCCAAGCGCCGTCCTGGAACGTCCCGCCGATCTCAGCAGTGAGCACGCCGTCGTCGCCGACCACCGCGGTGGTGGTGTACTCGGCCCAGTTGCCCCAGCCGGGCAGCACCATGTTGTCGCTTCGAAGCCCTCGGACGTGGTCGCGGTGAGCGTGACGTCGGCGGTCTCGCCACCCGTGAGCCACGCGCTGAGCGTGTAGGCACCCGGCTCGAGGCCGGTGACGTTCTGGGTGGCGGCGCCGGAGAACTCCGCCCCCGTGCCGTTCCAGAAGTTGAGCGAGTAGTCGCCCGAGCGCTTGTCGTCGCCCGAGACCCAGAAGGTCCCGGCCGCGGCATCCGGCCACGGCGACGCGGTGATGTCCCAGGGGGACACGTCCTCGAAGCCGTTCTCGAAGCCACCGTTGAGCAGCAGCGCGGACTCGGTCACGGTGATGGTCGCGGTCGCGGTCCAGCCGTTCGCGGTGGTGCCGGTCACGGTGTAAACACCGGGACCGTCGATCCATGAGACCGAGTCGTTCCACGTGACCGACTCAGTCGTGGTGGTCTCGTCGTACGACGTCACCGTGACCGTCGAGGGCAGGACGATGTCCTCGCCGTCGACCACCGTGATCGCGACGGGCTCCACCGTCGGGTCCGGGATGGTGCCGTCGCCTGGCACGAGCCCGTCGATGGCGGACTGCAGCGCCTCTGCGGCGTTGTCGACCGTGGCCTGGCTCGGAGCGGACGCGCCGAGGGCCCACTCGCCGCGAGCAACGGCCCTGGTGAGAGCCGCGTAGGACGCCACCGAGTAGTCGTCGGCACTGTAGGCCGCAGCCTCGTCGAGCAGCGACTCCAGCGCAGCCGTGTCGGCCACTGGCATCGGGTTCTCCGCGACCAACTGGAAGTCGTCGATCGCTCCCCACGAGCCAGCCGTGAGCTTGAAGGTCGCCTGCACCTGTACGTCGGCGCCCTCGACGATGCTGATCACATCGGTAGTCGCGGTGTCGTAGTTTTGCCACCCATCGAGCGACAAGTCCGCGCTGTTGGAAGCGATTCCGGACGCCACCGTGGTGTAGGCGCTGTCAGCGTCACCATTCGCGACGCCGTGAACCGTCGCGGAAAGGCGGTAGTCGCCCGCGGGCACATCGGTGAGTGTCTGTGACACGGTGAACGTGTAGTCCGTGGCCTTGTAGAAGTGGGCCGTGTAGGAACCCGTGATGACATCGGAGGTCGACGGAATGGTGATGCCGCTACCCGTGGTCTCCCACGGGGACTTGCCGTCCTCGAAGCCGGGGTTGACCACGAGGTTCTCGCCCGCGCCGGAGGCGTCGAGCACGGTAATCGTCGCGACGGTGTCGTAGCCGCTCTCCGTCGTGCCATTGATCTCGTAGACACCACGTCCGTCGATCCACGAGGCCTTGCCGTTCCAGGTCACGGTCTCGGTTTCCGTGGTGCCGTCCGTGTAGGACACCTCCACGGAGCCTGGGCAACGTGATGGCGTCGCCCTCGGTCACAGTGATGGCCGGTTGCTGAATCGAGTCGAGTTCGCGGGGTGCGACTGAGCCGGTCTTCACGTAGTCGAAGACGCGCAGGGACTCAAGCGGGTTGCCCTCGAAGTCGAACATCGCCTGGTTGTCCCACGCCGAACCGCCATAGTTCTTGCCTGCATCCGTGCTGTACTCGCCCGCATAGGACGACGCCCAGCCGGAGCCGAACTCCTCCCACAGCAGCTTGTTACTCTCGACGTCATCGGCCGTGCCGACGGGTAGCCACGCGGGCTCCCAGTAGAAGACACCCAGGCCGGCGTCGCCCACCTTCGCCACCGCGTCGATCACGTCGCGCACCGCAAGGGCCTGGCCCTGGACGGAGGAGGAGTACTTGTCACTCTGCGTCGACTTGCGGATGGTGTTCTCGTGACCGTCGCCGTCCTCGAGGGTGTAGTTCCACGAGGTCTCAGCGACGATGACGTCCTTGTCGTACGTGGTGGCGACGTTTGACAACTGCGAGGTCAGATTCGTCAGCGTCCCGTGCCAGTACGCGTAGTACGAGGAGGCGAACACGTCGTAGTCGATCTCGTCACCCGTGTTGGCGTTGCCGTCGGGGCCCTTGTCGAGCTTCTCGGCGTAGCCCATGTAGGTGCCGCGCTCGGGGTTGGTGAAGTGGATCGCGACCTTGGCGTCGTCGCCAAGCGCGTCGCGCACGGCGTCCGCGCCTGCCTTGAATAGCGCCCCGGAAGCGGGCCAGGACTCCCCTGCCGCCTCCAGGTTGGTGGTCTCGTTACCGATCTGAACCATGCCGATATCGACGCCCGCGTTCTTCATGTCGGACACGGTTTCGTAGGTGTAGTCGTAGAGCGCGTCAGCCTTCTCAGCGGCCGACATCTCGGACCAGGCCTTGGGCTCCTGCTGCTGTCCGGGGTGGGCCCAGAAGTCGGAGTAGTGGAAGTCGAGGAAGACCTTCATGCCGCCTTCGGTCGATCGCAGGCCGATCTCGGTGGCGCGCTCCGCATCGACGTTGCCTCCGCCGTAGCCCTCGCCCTCCGCCGTGAAGGGGTCGTTCCACACGCGGATGCGCGAGTAGTTCACGCCGGCGTCCGCCATGACGTCGAAGACGTCCGCCTCGTTGCCTTCGAAGTCCTTGAACGTGACGCCAGACTCCTCGAGCGAGAGGATCGACGAGGCATCCACGCCGTTCATGAAGTCGTCGGCGAGCCCGTCAACCTTGGGCACCGTGATGCCGGCGTCCACCGGCTCGTCCACGGCGGCAAGGGCTGCGCTCGACAACCCTCCTACCGTGAGGGCGCTGATCGCAGCCGTGGCTGTGACCGCTCCCAGTCTTGATCGCAACTTTGCCATCGATCTTCCTTTCGATCGTCCTTGATCCGGGGTACTGCAAGTGGAGGGAGAGGCGCGAGGTGCGCCGAGCGGGTAGTGAGAGAACGAGCTCAGGCTCGCGGATGTCGCTGCGTGTGACGCGACTCACGGGCGGCGGCGCGAGCCACCCCCGCGACAACAGAACCCTCGGCGCACACGAACGTTCTCACCGCTGGGACCGGTCCCAGCGGTGAGAACGCCGCGCTACGTCGAGGGTGAGAGAGCATCGGCCCTGGGTTATCCCTTGACCGAGCCTGCGGTGAGGCCGCCCACGATGTACTTCTGGAGCGACAGGAAGATGATGAGCACCGGGATGGACGCGAGCACCGCGCCGGCGGAGAACAGGCCCCAGTTGGCACTCAACTGGTTCGAGACCCACTGGTACATGCCCACGGCGAGCGTCCACTGGTCCTGCGATACCAGGACGATCTTTGCGAGGATGAAGTCACCGAAGGCGGAGATGAAGGCCAGTAGGCCCACCACCGCGAGGATCGGCGTCACGAGCGGCATGATCAGCCTTCCAGAAGATTTGTGCGTGCGTGGCGCCGTCGACCTTGGCGGACTCGTCGATGTCGTTCGGAATCGTGTTGAAGAACCCGTACATCAGGAAGGTGTTCGCGCCGAGCGCTCCACCGAGATAGACGCAGATCAGCGCGATCTTCGAGTTGATACCGAGGGCCGGCACCACGTTGCCCAGCGCCGTCAGCAGCAGGAACACCGAGACGAACGCCACCGTCTGGGGGAACATCTGGATGATCAGCAGCGTGGTGAGGCCGCCACGGCGGCCCTTGAAGCGGAAGCGCGAGAACGCGTAGGCGGCGCACGCACCCATGAAGACGGCCCCCAGAGCCGATGCGGCACCCACGATCAGGGTGTTGCCCACCCACGTCCAGTAGGACGTGTCGGACAGGGCCGCGTAGTTGCTGAACGAGATGTCCGAGAACATCGCCGAGGTGCTCGCGAGCGTGCCCGAGGAGGACAGCGACGCCGAGAGCACGTAGACCAGCGGGAAGGCCGCGTAGAAGATGATGATCGCGGCGACGGGGTACTTCCAGCCCACCTCCGCGAACCACCGCGTGCGGCGAGTCGGGCTGCGACGGGCGGGTGCCTGAGTGGTCACGTCAGCCATGGCTAGATCTCCTCGCCTTGCGGGTCTGGCGGAAGGCGATCGCCGAGACGATGCCGACGAAGATGAACACGATGATCGACAGGGCCGCCGCAAGACCGTAGTCCGCGGAGCCGCCGGACACACCGGAGATCTGGTAAATGGCCGAGATCAGGATGTCCGTCGAGCCGAGCCCTGAGGTGCCCGGGAACGGCGGCCCACCCTCCGTCAGCATGTAGATGATCGTGAAGTTGTTGAAGTTGAACGCGAACGAGGAGATCGCGAGCGGAGCGGTCGAGACCATCAACAAGGGCAGCGTGATGGAGCGGAACTGGCGCCAGCGTCCGGCGCCGTCCATGCGCGAGGCCTCCATGGTCTCGCTGGGCAGCGCCTGCAGGGCGCCCGTGCACACCAGGAACCAGTACGGGTACGACAGCCACAGGTTGACCCACAGGATCGCTACCTTGGCGAGGAACGGGTCGCCCAACCAGTTGATGTCCGCGCCGAAGAAGAACCAGTCGTTGATGATGCCGAACTCGCGGTTCAACATGCCTCGCCACAGCAGCGCGGACATGAACGCGGGGAACGCGTACGGGAGGATGAAGACGGTGCGCATCCACTTGCGTCCGCGGATCCGCGGGTCGTTGTAGATGAGCGCAAAGAGAAGGCCGAGCCCGGGCTCGTCAACACCGTGAGGATGGCGAAGGCGAACGTCCAGCCGGTGACCTTGAGCAGCGGGCCCGCAAGGGCCTTGTCGGTGACGGCCTTGACGAAGTTGTCGAAGCCGACGGTCACATACCAACCGGTGGGCGCTGCGAACCGTCGTCGGCCACGAAGTTGCCGGTCTCCTGGTCCGCGTAGTAGACGGTGCCCGTCTCCTTGTCGGTGAAGGTCTGCGCCTCGTCGTCCCACTCAAGCGACGATTGGTAGACAGCGCCGGACGAGCCGTCGCGCGTGCGCATCGACCCTTCCTCGGCGTCGTCGGAGACCGGGACGCGCAGGTCGACAACCGCCTGCTGCAGGTCCTGGTCGGAGAACAGTGCGTTCTGGGAGACGACCTCCCAGCCGGGCACCTCGGTGGGCTTTCCGCTGCCGTCGACGGTCGCGCCGTCGACGGGGGCAAGGACCTCTTCCTCGGTGCCGACGGAGACGATGCCGTCCTCGTTGACCGCAAAGCCGATGGTGTCGCCGTCGCGAACGATGGCGAGGGGGTACGTGGGCGAGCCGTCGACGCGGCGCTCATTCTGGATCAGGGTCGCATCGACCGCCTGCTCCTGGGAGCCCGCGTGGCCCGTGCCGTAGTTGGTGAAGGCCACATAGCCGGTGTAGCCCAGGGTAAAGATCTGGAAGATGGCGAGGAAGATCAGTCCGGGGAAGAGGTACTTCAGCGGGAGCGTCTTCTTCGCGAAGTAGATGATGTCTGCCGCGATGAGCAGAACCACCGAGGCGACCAGGATCGCCCAGGCCTCCGCGTTCCAGGCCGACAAGACGATGGAGAGACCCAGCGCATTGACCAGGGCCATCATCAGGAGCCTTCGCGATGAACCCCCACCCGAGCCCGCTCCAGCGCCGCGCGTGCGACTCCTGCGGAGCCTTGGGCTCCTTCAACGCGACCGCGTCATCGTTCGCCATCATCTCTCCTGCTTCGTCTTCGTTAACTGGCCGGGCTCGCGCCCGGGTGGAGAGTGAGGCGGGCCGGCGCACCGGCCCGCCTCACTTTCGACATTAGCCGATCGAGGCCTCGAGCTCGGCGACCATGTCGGACCAGGTGCCGGCCGGGTCGTCGGTAGCGCCCGTGATGATCTGGATCTCAGCGGCGTTCCAGAGGTCCCAGACGTTGCCCATCTCGGGGATCGACGGCATCGGCACACCCTGCGAGGCAGAGGCGACGAAGCCAGCGGTGATCGGGTCGGCCGAGAACTCCTCGGCGAGCGAGGTCAGCGCGGGGAGACGGGGGTCAGCCTCGTACAGGGCACGCTGAGCGTCCTCGGTGGCCATGTAGTTGGTGAGGAACTGGTTGGCGAGCAGCGTGTTCTCGGACTGCGCGGAGACGTAGAAGCCCTGAACGCCCACGAACGGAGCGGCGGTCTCGCCACCGGCGGAGACCATCGGCGACACCACGATGTTCATCGAGTCATCGTCGAAGAACGGCATCCAGGGGCCCTGCAGGATGAAGGGCACCTCACCCGACGCGAACAGGCTCGTTCGAGGTGTCGTAGTCGATGGTGTCGGAGAAGTAGCCGGTACCGGCCTGGCCGTTGTCGTACAGGAACTGCGCGTACGCCTCGCCTGCCTCGCCGCCCATGCCCACCTCGGTGGTGTAGGAGCCCGACTCGTCCTGGACGAAGACCGGAGCGCCGAACGAGGTCTGCAGGGGGTACGACGAGTAGCCGTCACCCGCGGTGCCGTTCGTGTACAGCAGGAACGGACGGTCCTCGAAGCCCGCCTCCTCGGCCATCGAAATCATCTCGTCCCACGTAGTGGGGGCAGTGTCGCCAACGAGGTCAGCGTTCTGGATGAGGGCGATCGCCTCGGTGGCGTAGGGAAGGCCGTAGAGCCTGGCCGTCGTAGGTGAACGCGTCCACCGCGACCTGCTCGAAGTCGTCCGCGGTCTCGCCGAGGTCAACGGTGTTGACCACACCGGCCGCCACGAGGGCGCCCAGCCAGTCGTGCGCACCGACGGTGATGTCGGGGCCCTCGCCGGTGGGAACCTGCGCGATGAAGTCGTTGCGAAGGTCCTCGAAGTTCTTCTGGACGATCTCGACGGTGGCACCGGTCTCGGCCTCGAACGTGTCGGCGACAGTCTGGATCGCTCCCTCGCGCTCGGCGTCGGTCCAGATGGTGAGGGTCTGGCCCGAGGCGTCGATCGCGGGGGCCTCGGAGGCCGAGGCCGAAGCGGCGGGCTCGGTGCTGGTGGTCTCCGCGGGCTCAGGGTCCGAGCCTGCACGCGGCCAGGAGCGACGCGGTCGCCAGGACGGCGGCTCCCATTCCGATCTGCTTGCGCATGATGTTTCCTTCCGAAGTCAGGTCGCCGAGCTTCTCTGCCTTGAGGCTCTGCCGACGACCGTGGTGCTCACGAGGGCCGGTCGGCCCCCGCTCGGTAGTGCGGGTTCGGGTCGGTGCGGTGCGTCTGCGTCACCGCTTCGTGGGTGGTCGGTTCAAGCACCACCCCCTGCTGCGCCCTCGCGATGCGGACGACGGCTGCGTCCCCGCCCTTGAGGTCGAGCGTTCCGTCGATCTCGGTACCGCTCAGCAGGCTCGGTACCCGTGATCGACAGGCTTACGGCGTCCTCGCGGTGGTTCACCGCAATGACGAAATCGTGATGTGCGCCGCGGCGCGTGATGGTCTCGAGGCCCTCGGCCACACCCTCAGGCGTGATTCCCGCATCGGCGTAGACCTGGGCGATGACGGGGGCCAGCGCCTCGGGCGTCAGGCGTGCACCCACGTACCAGCCGGTGCCCTCGCCGTGCTGGTGACGGGTGACAGCGGGGAGCGCGTCGCCGGGGCCCCCGGCGAACGACCCGCGCACCTCGGCGCCGGCGAGAGCGATGTCCTCGGCCCATGCGTCGACGGTCAGCGCCGTGCCGTCGAAGACGACCTCGCAGGTCTCGCCTTCACGCAGCGGCAGGAACTCCTCGACCGTGAGGCCGAGCGCGTCCTTCAGCGGGGCGCCGAAGCCGCCCACGTGGACGGCGTCGTGCTCATCGACGATGCCGGAGAAGGCACCGACCAGGAGCGTGCCACCGCCGGCGACGTACGCGGAGAGGTTCTCCCCCGCTGCCGAGGTGAGGAGGTAGGACGAGGGGGCCACGACGAGGCGGTAGCCGGACAGGTCCGCCTCGGGGTGGGCGAAGTCCACGGTCACGTCATCGAGCCACAGGCGCTCGTAGTAAGCGCGCATCCGCTCGCGGAACTGCATGTCGTCGCTGGGACGCCACTCGAGGTCGTGCGCCCACAGCGATTCCCAGTCGTACAGCACCGCGACGTCGGCGACCACGCGGGAGCCGCGCACCTCGGCGAGGTCCTTCATGTGCTGGCCCAGCTGCGTGACCTCACGGAACACGCGTGAGTCCTTGCCGGCGTGAGGAAGCATCGCGGAGTGGAACTTCTCGGCGCCGGAGCGCGAGGCGCGCCACTGGAAGAACAGGATGCCGTCGGCACCGCGGCCCACGTGCGTCAGAGCGTTGCGGCGCTCCTCGCCGGGACGCTTGGCGACGTTGCGGCCCTGCCAGTTCACGGCAGAGCCTCGAGTGCTCCATGAGGATCCACGGGGCGCCACCACCCACGGAGCGCGTGAGGTCAGCGGAGAGCGCGAGGCCCACGTGCGCATCGGGGTCAGGGGCCCACAGGTAGTGGTCGTCCGAGACGACGTCAACCTCCTTGGCCCACTTCCACAGGTCAGTGTTCCACGACTGGTGCGCCATGAAGTTGGTGGTGACGGGCTTGTCCGAGAGCCTGGCGGATGGCGTCGCGTTCGATGCGGAAGCACTCGCGGAGCCTGGTCGTCGGTGAAGCGCGCCCAGTCGAGCTTCATGGCCGGGTTGGCGATGGTGGGCGTCGCGGCGGGGGCAACAACGTGCTCCCAGTCGCCGTAGCGCTGACCCCAGAACGCGGTGCCCCAGGCGTCATTGAGGGCCTCGAGCGTGCTGTAGCGCTGCTGGAGCCATAGGCGCCAGTTGGCGACGGCGCGGGGGCCAAAGTCCTCGCCCACGGGCACGCCGTACTCGTTGTGGATGTGCCACATCACGACGGCCGGGTGGTCGGCGTAGTGGCGCGCCAGGCTCGGTGGCCATGCGCGCGATCGCCTCGCGGTACTCGGTCGAGGCGTGGGACGCCATACCGCGCGAGCCGAAGCCCATGACGGTGCCGTCCTTGGTGATGACCCGCGACTCGGGGTACGCGTGGAAGAACCACGCTGGCGGCGACACGGACGGTGTGCCGAGGTCGACGGCGATGCCGTTGGTGTGGAGGAGGTCGAGCAGGCTCGTCCATCCAGGAGAAGTCGTACAGACCCTCCTTGGGCTCGAGCATGGCCCACGAGAAGATGCCGACGGAAACCAGGTTGACTCCGGCCTCGCGCATGAGCGCGACGTCCTCGTCCCACACCTCACGGGACCACTGCTCGGGGTTGTAGTCCCCGCCGTAGGCCATCCCGTCGAGAGCGGGCCAGGGATTCATCGACATGACACTCCATTGGATCGGGCGACCACGAGGGTCGCAACATCTTCGGTCACCCTGTCGGGGGACTGTGACCGGTCCCAGTCTTACTCACCACCGGAGCGGTTCGCAAACCGTCGACGTCATCGTGACGAAACTGTGACTTCACTGTGACCGTCACCGTGGGCGTCGATTGGAATCGCTTACATTGTGCCTCGCCATTCAGGCCGATGCCTTCGTTTCGCTCAGTTCGTGACCTAATTGTAACCGCTTGCATTCCGCATCGGTCAAGGCCGCCACACGTCCCGCTAGGCTCTGTGCTCGTGGAACCCATCGATGCACCCGCGGGGCGCCAGCAACGGCGCAAGCCGACCATCCGAGATGTCGCGGCGGCTTCTGGCGTGTCTCGAGGAACCGTCTCGCGCGTCATCAATGGCGGCCACTGGGTATCCCCCGAGGCCCGCGAAAAGGTCGACAAGGCCATCGAGACCACGGGCTACTACGCCAACACCCACGCGCGTTCGCTCGCCACGGGGCGCTCCGACTCGGTCGCGTTCCTGTTGACCGAACCGCAGCACCTGCTCTTCGCGGACCCGACATTCGCGCTCCTGCTGCGTGGCGCCGCCGAGGCACTTGCCGCGCGCCGCAAGACGCTTGTCCTCCTGGTGGCAGGCACGCCCGAAGAACGCGAGAACGTCTCTCACTTCGTGGGAGCGGGTCACGTCGACGGAGTCCTGCTGATCTCGTCGCACGAGAAGGACCCTCTCCTCGACAGCCTCATCGCCGCAGGCGTTCCCACCGTTGCCTGTGGTGTCCCCCTGGGTCACCAAGATGACGTGATCACGGTGTCGATCGACGAGGTGGGCTCCGCTCGCACCGCAGCCCGCCATCTCGCGGGGCTTGGCCGCGAGCGCATCGCGATGATCGCCGGCCCGGAAGACACCCCCGGCGGCCGCTTCCGCGTGGTCGGCTTCCAGGAAGAACTCGGCGAGCGGTTCGACGCGGACAGGGTCGAGCGCGGCGACTACTCCCACGAGTCCGGCGCAGCCGCGATGGCCGCGCTCCTCGCACGCGATCCCGACATCGACGCGGTGTTCGCCGCATCGGACCGCATGGCCGCAGGCGCGATCGCGACGCTGCGGGCCGCAGGTCGCTCCGTGCCGGACGACGTCGCGGTGGTCGGATTCGACGACTCGGGGCTCGCCGCCTCCGTCGATCCGCCGCTGACCACCATGCACCAGCCGTTCGATGAGATCTCGGCGGAAATGGTGCGCCTCCTGCTCGACGCCATCGCGGGGAAAGACCCCGCGTCGGTCACCCTGCCCGCCTCCCTCGTCACCCGCGCCAGCGCGTGAGGGCGCGCACGTCCGGCCTGGTTCCCGCCCCTCGTGGGCGGGTGTTGCCCGGCGCGAGTTCCCGGTAGGTTCGCCCTATGGCCTTCCCTGGTGAACTGTCTGTTGGACGAATCCCGGTCGTGGGCGTGGAGCCCACGCTCGAGGAAGGGCGATGGCCCGTGCGCGCGGTGGTGGGCGAGGCCGTCCCGATCAGCGCGACGATCTTCCGCGAGGGGCACGACGCCGAAGGCGCCACCATCGTCGTGACGCGTCCCGACGGCAAGCGCGACATCCGGCCGATGCCCGTGAAGGAATGGGGCATCTCGCTGTACGAAGGCGTCTACATCCCACATCTCGAGGGCATGCACACCTTCCGCGTCGAGGGATGGTCGGACCCGTATGGCACGTGGGCGCACGCAGCCGAGGTCAAGGTCGCCGCTGGCGTGGACGTCCAACTCATGCTTGACGAAGGCGTCCTTGTCCTCACCAGGGCGCTGACGGAGGTGCGCCGCAAGGCGGCACGCAAGGACCTGATTGCTGCAGCGATCGCCTCCCTGCAGGACAAGTCCCTCTCCCCCGGCCTGAGGCTGGCACCCTCGCTCGCCGACGATGTCCGAGCCGAGCCGACGGAAAGGCCGCTGCGCGACTGGGTCAGCCCCTCCCGCGAGTACCCCCTGCTGGTTCAGCGCGAAAAGGCGCTCGTCTCCGCCTGGTACGAGATCTTCCCGCGCTCGGAAGGTGCCCGCTTCAACTCACGTACGGGCGAGTGGCGTTCGGGCACCTTCGCCACCGCCGCGAAGCGGCTGCCCGCCATCGCGGAGATGGGCTTCGACGTGGTGTACCTCACGCCCATTCACCCCATCGGCGTCACGCACCGCAAGGGCCGCAACAACTCGCTCACCGCCGAGCCAGGCGACCCCGGAAGCCCCTACGCCATCGGCTCCGACGAGGGCGGGCACGACGCGATCCACCCCGAACTGGGCACCATGCGCCAGTTCAGGAACTTCGTCAAGGCTGCGGCCGACAACGGGCTCGAGGTGGCGCTGGACGTCGCGCTCCAGTGCTCCCCCGACCACCCATGGGTCACCGAGCACCCGGAGTGGTTCACGCAGCGTCTCGACGGCACCATCGCCTACGCGGAGAACCCGCCCAAGAAGTACCAGGACATCTATCCCCTCAACTTCGACAACGACCCCGAGGGCATCTATCACGCCATTCGCGACATGTTGCAGGTGTGGATCGATGCGGGTGTGACGCTGTTCCGGGTCGACAATCCCCACACCAAGCCGCTGACCTTCTGGGAGCGCCTGCTCGCGGACGTGGCCCGCACCCACCCCGAGGTCATCTTCCTCGCGGAGGCCTTCACGAGGCCCGCGATGATGCACACCCTCGCCAAGATCGGCTTCCACCAGTCGTACTCATACTTCACGTGGCGCCCCACCGCCGAGGAGATGGGTGAGTACCTCGAGGAAGTCTCCGGTGACGCCGCCTTCTACATGCGGCCCAACTTCTGGCCCACCACCCACGACATCCTGACTCCCGACATGCAGGCGGGCGGTGCCCCGCTCTACCGCGCCCGCGCCGTGCTCGCCGGTACCGGTGCGCCGTCCTACGGCATCTACACCGGTTACGAGCTCGTCGAGAACGTCCCGCGTCCCGGCGTCGAGGAACAGATCGACAACGAGAAGTACGAGTTCAAGCAGCGCGATTGGACGGCCGCGGACAAGTACGGCGTGCGTGACGTCATCACCCGCGTCAACGCCGCCCGCAAGCGCCACGTGGCGTTGCGTCGCCTGCGCGGTCTGACCCTCCACGAGAGCCTCCAACCCGCACATCCTCTGCTACTCGCGCCATGTGCCCGCCGACCAGTCCCCCACCGGCAAGGCCGACACGGTCATCGTGGTCGTCAGTTTCGAACCCGCCGTCACCCACGACGCGATCATCCGGCTCGACATGGAGGCCATCGGCCTCACGAGCGACGCACGCCTGGTGGTCGACGACGCCCTGACCGACGCGACCTACACGTGGGCCCGCGAGTTCTACGTGAAGGCTCGACCCGGCAGTGACCATGGCGCATATCGCGGAGGTACGCACCCCGTGAGGCACGCATCGGCCCCCCACACGACGAACGGAAGGCGGTGACGCATGGCTGACAAGGCCATCGACCCCTCGGTGCTCCACGAGATCGCCTCGGGCACCCACCACGAGCCCCACGCGGTGCTCGGCCCGCACGTCCACGACGCGGGGGTGTCGATTCGGGTGCTGCGACCCCTGGCACGCACCGTGTCGATCGAGACCCTCGAGGGCACCTTCGACGCCATCCACGAGGACGCCGGCATCTGGCGTGCCGAGGTCCCCGGCGACGAGGCGCCCGACTACCGCGTTCACGTCGCCTACGACGGTGAGCCGATGCGCCAGGACGACCCGTACCGCTTCCTGCCGACCATCGGCGAGCCTCGACCTTCACCTCATCCGCGAGGGCCGCCACGAGCGTCTGTGGGACGCGCTGGGCGCCAACGTGCGCCACTTCCCGTCGGTCCTTGGCGACGTCGACGGTGTCTCTTTCGCCGTGTGGGCCCCCAACGCGCGGGCCGTCCGAGTCGTCGGCGACTTCAACCACTGGGACGGCGTCGCTCACGCGATGCGCTCACTCGGGTCGTCCGGCGTCTGGGAGCCTGTTCATCCCCGGCATCGGCGACGGCACCATCTACAAGTACGAGGTGCTGGGCAAGGACGGCACGTGGCGTCAGAAGGCCGACCCGATGGCGCGCTCGGCCGAGGTTCCGCCGCAGACCGCCTCGATTGTCGCCGCCTCCACCTACACGTGGGGCGACGAGGACTGGATGACGCGCCGGGGCCAGTCCGAGGCGCATCGGGCACCGATGAGCGTCTACGAGATCCACCTCGGTTCGTGGCGCCAGGGCCTGAGCCTATCTTGACCTCGCCGACCAGGCTCGTCGAGTACGTGACGCAGGCTCGGCTTCACTCACGTGGAGTTCCTGCCCGTCATGGAGCACCCCTTCGGAGGTTCCTGGGGCTATCAGGTGACGTCCTATTACGCGCCCACGTCGCGCTTTGGGTCGCCCGACGAGTTCCGTTACCTCGTCGACGTCCTGCACCGCGCGGGCATCGGCGTCATCCTCGACTGGGTGCCGGGGCACTTCCCCAAGGACGAGTGGGCCCTCGGCCGCTTCGACGGCACCCCGCTGTACGAGCACCCGGACCCCCTACGCGGCGAACAGCCCGACTGGGGCACCTTTATTTTCGACTTCGGCCGCCCCGAGGTCCGCAACTTCCTCGTCGCCAACGCGGTGTACTGGCTCAGCGAGTTCCATGCCGACGGGCTCAGGGTCGATGCGGTCGCGTCGATGCTCTATCTCGACTACTCCCGCCAGGCCGGACAGTGGCGTCCGAACGTCCACGGCGGTCGCGAGAATCTTGACGCGATCGCGTTCCTGCAGGAGGCGAACGCCACCGCGTACCGCACCAACGCGGGCATCGTGATGATCGCGGAGGAATCCACCGCTTGGCCGGGCGTCACCGCCCCCACCAACGGCGGCGGCCTCGGGTTCGGGCTCAAGTGGAACATGGGCTGGATGAACGACACGCTCCGCTACCTCGCGGAGGAGCCCGTCAACCGCCACTACCACCACCACACCGCGACCTTCTCGCTCATGTATGCGTTCTCCGAGCAGTTCATGCTGCCGCTCAGCCATGACGAGGTGGTGCACGGCAAGGGGTCACTCGTCACACGGATGCCGGGAGACCACTGGCAGAAGGCGGCAGGCGTGAGGGCGCTCCTGGCGTACCAGTGGGCGCACCCGGGCAAGCGCTGGTCTTCATGGGGGCCGAGGCTCGGCCAGGAGGCCGAGTGGTCCGAGGGCCGTTCGCTCGACTGGTGGCACCTCGACGACCCGCTGCACCAGGGCGTCCAAGACCTCGTGCGCGACCTTAACGCCCTGTACACCGCCACGCCTGCGTTGTGGGAGCGAGACACCGACCCCCAGGGCTTCACCTGGATCGACGCCGACGACGCGAGCCACAACGTCCTCGCGTTCCTGCGCTGGGACTCGCGCGGCGAGCCCATGGCCGTCGTGGTGAACTTCGCGGGCAACCCTCACGAGGGCTACCGTCTTGGCCTGCCCGCCGGCGGCCCGTGGGACGAGGTGCTCAACACCGATTCCGAACTGTATGGCGGCTCCGGCGTGGGCAACCTCGGCAGGGTCGAGGCCGAGGACGTCCGCCAGGGCACCTGGGACCACAGTGCCCTCGTGCGCCTACCTCCGCTGGGCGCAGTGTTCCTCCGCCCGCACCGCGACTGACATCACCGCGCTGCGGCGCCGCCGCTGACGGGGGCGCCGCGTGCGGCATCACGAAGGAGGGCCCGCTCGCCAGATGGCGAGCGGGCCCTCGTTGTCGTGTGACGGGTGTCGCTCCTAGAACAGCGCGGTCGACAGCGCCCTGCGGGCGTCTGCCACGCGGGGGTCCGCAGCACCGACCACATCGAAGAGCTCGATGAGGCGCAGGCGCACCTTCTCGCGGTCGTCTCCCTGCGAACCCCTCACGGCGTCGAGCAGGCGGGCGAACGCGTCCTCGACCTGACCGCCCATGATGTCCAGGTCCGCCACGTCCATCTGCGCGTCCACGTCGCCGGGGGCATCGGCCGCGGCCTTGCGTACCGCCGCAAGGTCGGCTGTCCGCGTGCGGCTCATCAGCGCCACCTGGGCACGTCCCGCCTTTGCCTCGTGGTCCTTGGGGTTCTCACGGAGCGCCTGGTCGTACGCAGCGATGGCGGCGTCGTAGTCCTCACGCTCGACGGCGTCGTAAGCCTCCTGGTGCAGCGGCGGCAGCGGTTCGGGCACAGGCTCGGCCGCCTGCGCTGCGGTGTCCACGCGTCCGGTCACGCCGTGCTGCTGCGCTACCTCGAGGACCTGGTCGAGGATCTCCTTGATCTGGGCCTGGTCCGCGCTGCCCTGGAACAGCGGGGCCGGGCGGCCCGCGATGAGCGCGACTACGGTGGGGACGGCGTTGATCTGCAGTGCCTGGGCGATGCTGCCGTGCACGTCGATGTCGCAGCGACCCACCACGAAGCGTCCGTCAAAGCCGCCGGCGACCGTGCGCACGGTCTCGACCAGTTCCCGCGAGGCGGGCGACGCGGACGAGAGGAACACGATGACGATCGGCACCTGCGTCGACTGCTGGGCGAGGTCGTTGAGGTTCGCCTCGGTGACCTCGATGACGGGGACAACGGCCGATGCCGGTGCCTCGTTTCCTGCGGCGGCGACGGGTGCGGCCTGGGCGAACTGGGACAGGTCGGGCGCGCCGCGCAGCGGCACGTCGGGATTCTGCGTCATGGTTCCTTACTCTCCAGAGACCTGGATCAGGTTGTGGTCGGCAGCGACGACCGCGGGCTTGGCGTCCGCGTCGGGGCCAGGGATCGCCATCACGATCATGTCGAGGTAGTGGTGTGTCACCGTGTCGTCGAGCTCGCCATCGAGCAGTGGCTCATCCGCCTCGGGAATCGACACGGTCGCGTCCTCGACCGTGAACGACGAGGTGATCTCGATCGGCGCGAACAGCAGCGCTCCTCCGTCGGCGGTGCCCATGACATACGTCGAGTCGGTCTTGGACTCGATCGTGTCCATGTACTCGCCGTCCTGCTCTGTGGCGGCATCGGTCAGGGTGTCACGCGCGGTGAAAAGCTGCTCGCGGTACGAGTCCGCCTCAAAGGCGTCCTCGAGGTCGGAGTCCGACCCCTCCCTGAGGAGGTCGAGGTAGTCGTCGAGCACCGCCTGGGCGGTGGGGTCGAGCGACTCATCGTCGAGGCTGAACTGCTGCGCTCCCGTGGTGGTGCCGGGCATGGCTGGCACCGTGGCGCCGGGAATCATGTGTGCCCAGCCACGCAGGCGGTAGTCGTCGTCGATGGAGTCCTGGACCCACAGATAGATGACCGGGGTCTCGTCCTCGGACGCCTGCTCGGAGACGGTGGCGAGGGTGCGCGGCCACGTCTCGGCGGCGGACGCATAGACCGCCTGCTGACCCGGCGGCAGCGCCACGGGGGTCTCGTCGCCGGTGGCCTTGGTGTACTGGGCCTCGCGGATAGTGACGGCGTCGCCGCCCACCCGATCGGTGAGCAGTTCGGCGTCCTGTTCCTCGTCCGCGGCGGCGAGCTCTTCCATCGTCGCCTCGATGACGCGTGCGGACTGGTCGTCCAGCAGCGCCGCCGACTCGGTCAGCGGCGGCGGCGAGGTGACCGGGGCCGGGACATCGGCCACACAGCCGGTGAGGAGGAGGGCCGATGCGGTCGCAAGCCCGGAGGCGGCGATCAGGCGGTTCATGAGCGTCCCTCCTCGTCGGTGCCGTCGCCCGGCTCGGGGGTGGGCTCCGATGCGGGCGTCGTCGGGGTCGAGCCGGTGGCCGGGGTCGAGCCAGTCGTCGGGGTCACGGGCGTGGCGCCTGTGGCGGGGAAAGCGGGGGTGCCGGGGCTGGGTGCCACGACGCCCTGCTCGGGCTCCTCCAGCGACGTCGCGGGCAGGTGCTCCCCTGCGGCGCGGCGGGCGCGGCGCGTGCCGGGCTCCACGTCGGGGTCACCGGTGCGCTGACGCTTCGCCGTCCACTCCTCGTAGCGGGCCTGTGCGGGACGCAGGTCGATGAAGCGCAGGATCAGCGCCACCAGGCCGACGAGGGTGAGGACGGCGCCCCACCAGATGAGGGGGTGATCCAGCCGTCGTTGACTTCGCGTTCGAAGCCCACGTCCGTGCTGGCCAGGGGCGAACCGTCCCGGTCCATCACCACGAGCGTCTCGCCATCGGCGATGTCCGATGCCGTGATCTCAAGCCGGTCAGCGCCCTCCCACTGGTCGCGCCAGTGGTCCGCCGAAGTGTCGGCGAGGAGGTCAATCTCAGGCGCGGGGCTCGCGGAGGCAGAGGGCGAGGGGCTGGCCGATGCCGAAGCCGCGTCCGATGCCTCGTCACTGGGTGAAGCGGAGGCCGAGGGGCTGGGGCTCGCCGTCGAGGCGGCGGCGCTGGCGTAGTCCTCCACCGACAGCACCTCCCACTCGGGCAGGCCCGTCACTTCTGTCGCCTCATGCTCGGCGAGCCAGGCGTCAGCGTCGACGGGTCGCGCGGTGACGGCCACCAGGTCACCGTCACCCTCAAAACCGATGGTGCTGTCTTCTGCGAACGCAATCATCGCGGGTTCGTACACCACCACGGATGTGGTGAGCGTCGCCTCAGCACTGACTTCCGTCGGCGGCCGCTGCGCGTCGGCGATCAGACCCGCTGCTAGAAGCAGCACGCCAATCACGCCCGCGATCAGCGCGGTCGTCCTCACAGTCACGTCGGACCTCCTTCATTCCCGTCCACTCTAGGAGACAGACGGCCCAACGTCCCAGTTCGCGGCTTTGTGCCACCTGTGGGGGGCCATTACTCTGGAGCGGATTGCGCACGCCATCCCAGCGGCCGCGCCCAAGGAGTTGAGTGATGCCAGAGGACAACCTGCCCTTCCCCGTTGCCATGCGCGGCTACGACCGGGAGGCCGTCGCCGCCCACGTGGCACGGCTCGAGGATGCGGTGCGGGAGGCGCAGGACGCCGCCCAGCAGGCACGCCAGGACGCGGACAGCACCCGCTCCTCGCTCGACGAGGCACAGCGCACCCTGCGTGAGGCGGAGCAGCCCACCTACAAGGGACTTGGTGCCCGCGTGGAGCAGGCTGTTGCGCTCCGCCGAGGAGCAGTCGTCCGATGTGGTCGCGCGCGCCAACACCCACGCGCAGGACACCGTGGCACGCGCCCAGGTCGCCGCCCAGCAGTTGCGCGCCCGCGCGGACAACGAGGTCGCCGAGATCCTCGCGCAGAGCCGTCGCGAGGCGGAGGAGATCCGTACCGCCAGCGAGCACGAGGCCACCGGCGTCAAGGAGGCAGCCCAGCGCGCCGCGGCCGAGACGGTCGAGAAGGCTCGCCGCGACGCCGAACGCGTGAAGGCAGGCATCGACGCCGAGGTCGCAGAACTGAAGGCAGGCGCCGACCGTGAAGCGCACGCGCTGCGTGCCACAGCCGAGCGTGAGGCCACCGAGATCCGAGTCGCCGCCCAGCGCGAGGCGCAGGAGCTCACCGAGGCGGCCAAGGCCGAGGCCGACTCCGTCTCCGCCGCTGCCGTCGCCGAGGCCGAGCGAGTGGCCGCCGAGGCCGAGCAGGCTCTCGCCGACGCGCGCGCCGAGGCCAAGCGACTCGAGGGCGAGGCGCGTGAGACGCGCGGCGCTGCTGACGCCGAGGCATCGGACATCAGGACCACCGCCGAGGCCGACGCCGCCAACCTCCGCAACGAGGCGCACTCGTTCCTCACTCAGGCCAACCGGGAGGCCGACGCCACCCGCGCCGCCGCCGAGACCGACGCCCGCGATCTGCGCGCCGCCGTCGCCGCCGAGGTGGCGTCCCTCCGCGCCGACACCGACGAGTACGACGAGGCCATGCGGGCCGACGCGGAGCTCTACGCCACGGGTACCCGCACCGAAGCCGACAAGTACGACCGTGACACGCGCTCCCAGGCGGACGAGTACTCCGCCGCGGCCCGCGCCGAGGCGGACGAGTACGCGGACGCCGCCCGCGCATCGGCCGACGAGGATGGCGCCCAGGTGCGCGCGGAAGCCACAGCGCACCGTGACGAGGTGATCGCCGCCGCTGCAGCGCACCGCGCCGAAACCGAGGCCGCAGCCAACGAGTACGACGCGACCACCCGCACGGGTGCCGACGAGTACGCGGCCCAGACGCGAGCCGAGGCGGACGACGACGCGACGAACGTGCGTGATGCCGCCTCCGCCTACGAGGCGCAGGTCCGTGCCGACGCCGCCGCGCACCTCGAGGCCGTCCGCGCCGAGGCAGACGAGTACAGCAACGTGACCCGTGCCGAGGCGGTGGGCTACCTCACCACGCTGACGGACGAGGCCGACGCCTACTCGCGCCTGACGCGCTCGGACGCCGACCGCTACTCGGACACGACCCGCACCGAAGCAGACCAGTACGCCGGCCAGACACGGACCGAGGCGGACCAGTACCGCGACACCACCCGCGCCGAGGCAGACACCTACTCCGCCGATACGCGCGGCGCGGCCGACGAGTACGACGCGGCGACGCGTGCGGACGCAGACGACTACGCCGGCCAGACGCGGGCCGAGGCGGACAAGTACCGCGACACCATCCGCGCCGAGGCAGACGACTACAGCGCGGTGACCCGTGCGGAGGCCGACACGTACTCCGCGGACACCCACGGCACCGCCGACGAGTACGACGCGTCGATCCGCAGCGGCGCGGACGCCTATGCCGACGCCACGCGCGCCGCGGCAGAGACCGCGAGCAGGCAGGCTGCGCAAGGAGGCCGACCTCTACGACCAGTCCACGCGCAAGGCCGCTGACGACTACGACGTGGCCACACGCACGGCCGCCGACGACGACTCGGCAGCGGTGCGCCGTGACGCGGACGACTACGACGCCGCCACGCGCAGCGAGACTCGCACCTATGACGAGGTCACCCGCCGTGAGGCCGACGCCTACGCGCAGTCCACGCGTGAGGGCGCCGACCGCGACGCCGCCAAGTCCCTGCAGGACGCCGCCGACGAGGCCGAGCAGCGGGTCACCGCGGCACAGCAGGAGGCCAAGCACATGATGGGCATCGCGCAGCGCGACGCCGATCAGGCGCGAGCCGAGGGCACCTCGGATGCCGACGCCGCCCGCGAGGAAGCCCGCCGCGCGCGGGAGGACCTGCAGATCGAGATCGCGCAGCGCCGCGAGAACGCCGAGAAGGAACTCACCGCCCGCCACGAGGAGGCCAAGGCCGAGACGGCCGCGATGGTCGAGGACGCCCGCGTTCGCGCCGACGAGGCCGAGGAGCGGCTCTCGGGTGCGCTGGAGCGTGCCGAGGTGACCCGTCGCGACGCCGAGGTCCACGCCCAGACCCTGTTGACCAACGCGCGCAACAACGCCGACGAGATCGTCTCGGACGCCCGCGAGCACGCCGAGGCCATCATCTCCGAGGCCGTGAGCGACGCCGAGCGCGAGCGCACGATGGCGGCGCGCGAGGTGGACGAACTGAACCGCCAGCGCGAGTCCATCACCGGCTACCTCGACGAGCCTGCGCAACCTCCTGGGCGCGGACCCCGTCGCAGGGCTGGCGAAGGCGAGCGCCCTGCGCGCCGAGGTGGAGGCCGCCGAAGCCGCCGCCGGCGCCAAGGACTGACGGGCTCAAAGGCCACCGATCCATGGACGGCAACAGGGACGAGGACACCGCACGGCGCCTCGCGCAGGCCGATGCGCTGGAGCGCCGGCGCCTCGCGGAGGTAGCGCAGGCGGCCACGCTCGTGCGTCAGTTTCGTGATGACGCCGTGTCCGCGGGCCTCACACCCACGCGGCTGACGGCCAGGACGTACGACGGCAAGGCGCGCTACCGCACGGCGTTGGAGGGCTGGTACCTCAAGCACGACCGTTCGGTCGCGGTGGGCACGGACGGCGAGTTCTACGTGCTCTCGGTGCCCGCGAGCCTGCGCGGGAGGATCGCCGGTGCCTCCGTTCCCCCGGCCGAGCCCCCGCTCGAACTCGGCAAGGGCGGGCGCGACGGCGAGTCCATGCCAATGCGTCAGGCGCTCGACCAGCGCCTCGAGGCGGGCAACGCGTGGGGCTGAGCCTGGTGACCCGGCCGTGGCGCTACCGCAGCAGGGGCGCGAGGGCGCGTGCGACGGCCGCGGGGTCCTCGAACGCAGCCAGATGTCCCACGCCTGCGATCACGGTCGTGGTGACGCCCAGGGCATCGGCCATGGCATCCACCTGCTCACGGGGCGTGATGGAGTCCCACTCCCCCGCGATCACCACAGCAGGGCCATCGACGCCCCGCAGGACCTCGAGGCGGTCGGGGCGTGAGGCCATCGCACGCTGCCCCCACGCGACGCCGTCGCCTCGGTGACGGGCGATGTTGCGCGTCACCCACTCGACGAGTTCCTCGCGGCGCGGGCCGCGCGTGCCCACCAATCCCTCGGCCAACGCGGCCGCATCCTCGACGCCATCGCGGTTCTCCACCGCATCGGCCGTGGCACGGCGCTTCGCGGCCGCCTCCTCGGTGTCGGCGGCGGCCTTGGTGGCGATAAGCCCCAGTCCCGCCACGGCGTCCGGGTGGCGCTCGGCGACGGCCATGGCGACGTAGCCGCCCATGGAACACCCGATCCAGTGCGCGGCGTCGGCGCCCGTCGCCTCACGCATGGCGAGCACGGCGGCATCGGCGATCAGTTCGAGCCCCGGCTCCTCGTCGGGCAGGGGCATCTCGCCGATGCCAGGCATGTCGAAGGTGATGACGTCGCCGCGGACATCGCTACCGAGCACAGACAGCAGACCCTCCCACTGCGCTCGGTCCACGGGAAAGGCATTGAGAAGGACGATGGGAGTTCCGGTCATGCGAGCACCTCGTGAGGGACGGCGGTGGGCAGCGGCGCGGCACCAGGGGCGACGGTGTCGACAATGGCGTCCAGTACCAGTTTGACGTACTTCTCCCCGACCCACAGGTGTTTGGCGCCCTCGACCGCCACGAGATTCACTGCGTCAGGGGCGCGAAGCGCTCGCGTGCCTCCTCGGGCTGGAGAAAGTCGTCGAGTTCCGGCACCAGCGCGGTCACGGGCCGACCGGTGGCCGCCCAGCGTTCCAGGTCGGCGTCCTTCGCGCGGTGCAGCGGCGGCGACAGCAGGATCGCGCCCTCGACGTCCTGGTCGGCGCCGTGCATGAGGGTCAGGCTCGGTGCCAAACGACCACCCCACGAACCACCGGCGAGGAAGACCCCGCTCCACGGCGAACGCGACGGCGGCCCGCACATCGGCCCCCTCGGTGATCCCCTCACCGAACTCGCCCTCGGAGGTACCCCGCGGCGATGACGTGCCGCGAGTGTTGAACCTCAGCACAGCGATATCCGCGAGGTACGGAAGGCGCCAGGCGGCTTTGCGGTACACATGCGAGTCCATGAAGCCGCCGTGCGTGGGAAGCGGGTGCAGCGTGATGAGCGTCGCGACGGGGGCCTGCCATCGGGTGGCAGGGCGAGGCTCTCCCACGAGAGTCAGCCCGTCCTCCGTGGTCAGGGTGATCTCCTCGCGCTGGGCGGGCAGCACGGTCATGGCACGGATCTCCTCCATGCCTGGGGTCTCGCTTGCGGCGTCAGCCACGGGTCCTCCCGAAGGTGTTCCAGCAATGGGTATGCCAGTGGCGGCGCTGCGCGGCGGCGGCCTCGGGCCCAAAGAGCCCGTCCGCGGGCCACGCCACCACGTGGACGGTCTGCCCGTCGATCTCCTGCGAGCAGCCGGGGCACGTGTAGGTCTTCTCGCTGGGCCGCGGGGTGGCGACGAGGTACTCCTCGCCCCCTGGCCCGCTCTCGCGGCGTCCCCCGAGGCTGCCAGAGAGGCGCTCGACGTCCAGTTCCTCGTGCGGCTGCCCGTACGGGCGCTTGCGCGAGCGGCGGGACTTCGGCATGACGCCAGTCTACGGGCGCCACCACCCCCGCGCTTTGAACCGGCGCGGCCCGCGACACGCCGTGAAGTGGGCGTGACGCGGGCCTCGACGCGGCGTGGCGGCCGCCGATCCGGTTCACATGGTGGGGGCGAGTGACCTCAGAAGTGACGCGCGGGGGTGTCGGCGAAGGTGTCGACCTCGCCCGCAGGCACCACCTCGCGGCGGCGCAGCACCTCGCGGTACCAGTACGCGGAGTCCTTCCAGCGGCGCTCGAGGGTATCGTAGTCGACCCGCACGATGCCGAAACGCTTGGCGTAGCCCTGCGCCCATTCGAAGTTGTCCATGAGCGACCACGCCATGTAGCCGCGCACGTCGGCGCCCTCGGAGACCGCGTCCAGCACTGCCTTCAGGTGGCCCTCGAAGTACTCGACGCGGTCCGTGTCGCGCACGCGACCATCGGCGTCCACCACGTCATCCCAGGCCGAACCGTTCTCGGTGACGTAGATGGGCTTGCCCGTCTCACGGTGAATCTTCAGCAGGTGGGCGTGCAACGCGGACGGGTCAATGTTCCAGCCCATCGCCGTGAGCCTTGCCCGTCAGGGGCATGAACTCGATTTCCTCGTCGCCGGGCCAGGGCGAGTTCGCGCCTGCCTTGTGCCCGTCGGCCAGCGTGGCGAGCTCCGAGGTGGCCGCGCCCTTGTTCGCGTTGTGGCGCACCAGGTGCGAGGCGTAGTAGTTCACGCCGAACCAGTCCACCGCGCCGTGCATCTCAGCCAGATCACCCTCGTGGACAAACGACCAGTCGGTCAGGTGCGCCGTATTGGGCTTGAGGTTCGCGGGATACGTGCCGTGCGTGAACGGCTCGTGGAACATGGTGTTCGCGAGCGAGTCAATGTGCTGCGAGGCCCACACGTCCTTGGGGTTGGACGGGTCCCACGGGCGGGGGTGTGGCAGTTGTTGACCAGACCAATCTGCAGGTCGGCGTTCACGGCCTTCATGGCGCGGTAGGCGCGACCGTGAGCGAGGTTCAGGTGATGCGCGGCGATGAGGGCCTCGACGTCATCGGCGTGACCCGGGGCGTGGGCCCCAGCGCCGTAGCCCACGAACGAGCCTGACCCACGGCTCGTTGAACGTGGTCCACGTCTCCACGTCCGTACCAAACTCTTCGACCATGCGCACGGCATAGGTGACGAACGCGTCGACGGTGTCGCGGCTGAGCCACCCACCCTGGTCCTCGAGTTCCTGCGGGAGGTCCCAGTGGTACAGCGTGATGAGCGGGCGGATGCCCTTCTCGCGGAGGCGGTCGATGAGCCCGCGGTAGAACGCGATGCCCTCCGGGTTGAACTCCCCGAGCCGCCCGGCTGCACGCGCGGCCAGGCGATCGAGAAGCGGTAGGCCTCGAGGCCCAGGCTCGGACATCATGTCGATGTCCTCTTCCCAGCGGTGGAAGTGGTCGCAGGCGACGTCGCCGTTGTCGCCTCCCACCACCTTGCCGTCCGTGGCGCTGAACGTGTCCCAGATCGAGGTGCCGCGGCCTCCCTCGTGGGCACCGCCCTCAATCTGGTAGGAGGCGGTCGCGGCTCCGAGCAGGAAGCCGTCGGGGAACTTCGCAGGCGTCGTTGTCATGCGCCCAGTATAAGCGAAACGTTTCGCGGTTTTCTACCAGTCGGTAAGGCCAATACCGGCCCAGCGACTCCCAAGGTAAGCCGCGACTGATGTGGCGCATGTGCCCCATGGCGCCATGGCATCGGCTCCACCCGCCACTCTGTTCACGCCGTACCTTGGAAATCGCGGGCGACGAGTGGTGCGGTCGGCCGATGCTCCTGGCAGACTTCCGGCCAGGAGGTCACCGATGGCGCTGCTCACCTGCCGATACTTTTCCCCCGTCCTGGGGTTGTCCACGACCGCGACGGTCCTACTTCCCGAGCCCGCGACAGAGGCCGGGGTACCCGCTGCGCCAGCGGTCCAGGGCGCTGCGCTTCCGGTGCTCTACCTCCTGCACGGCCTGTCTCAGGACGATGCCTCGTGGACCCGCTACACGTCGCTGGAGCGCTACGTGGCTCATCGGCGGATCGCCGTGGTGATGCCCGCCGTGCATCGGTCGTACTACGCGAACCAGGCGGACGGCTACCGCTACCGCGACCACCTGGTCGACGAGCCTTCCGCAGATCATGGGGGCTTTCTTCCCGCTCTCGCGCCGCCGCGAGGACACCTTCATCGCGGGGCTCTCCATGGGCGGCTACGGCGCGATGAAGGCCGCGCTCACGCGCCCCGAGCGGTATGGAGCAGCCGCCAGCCTGTCCGGCGGCCTCGACGTGACGGCCAAGCCCAACCTCGCTCCCGAGGAGTGGCGCCGGACGTTCGGCTCTCCCGAGGCCGCGCGCGAGGCCGGCGAGGACGTGGTGGCCCTCGCCAGGGCGGCGGACCCGGCCGCGGTGCCACGCCTGTGGGCGTGGTGCGGCACCGAGGATTTCCTGCTTGAGGAGAGCCGCACGTTCGCGCGAGCATGCGACGAGGCGGGCCTGGGGCTCGAGTACTCGGAGTCCCCGGGCTCGCACGACTGGCCGGCGTGGGACGCACAGATCCCGCGCGTCCTCGACTGGATCGACAGCGTCCGGGGCACCTGAGGGAGCACCCGTCCTCGCACTATCCCGCATGGGGCGTGCACGGCAGCCCACCCGTTGCCGGATCACTGTGCGGCAGTGCAGATTTCGGCGCTCACGCACGGTCATCGGCATCCCGCTGTGCGGCAGCGCCGGACCGGCTGGCACCCCGACGGGGCCTAGAACAGGCGCGTGGTGGGGTCCTCTGCGCCCCGCATCGCGTCGTAGTCAAGCAGGAGGCAGCGGATGCCCCTGTCCTCGGCAAGGACTCGCGCCTGCGGCTTGATCTCCTGCGCGGCGAACACACCCTCCACGGGGCTCAGCAGGGGGTCGCGGTTCATGAGTTCGAGGTAGCGCGTGAGCCTGCTCCACGCCGTCGATCTCGCCGCGGCGCTTGATCTCCACGGCCACGGAGCCACCCGACGGCGACTTGGCGAGGATGTCCACGGGCCCGATCGCCGTCATGTACTCGCGGCGCACCAGCGTGTGGCCGTCACCGAGCAACGCAATCTGCTCCGCGAGCAGGCTCCTGCAGATGAGCCTCGACCCCGTCCTTGATGAGGCCGGGGTCCGTGCCGAGTTCGTGCTCGGCGTCCGACATGACCTCGTAGATCTCGATCTCGAGACGGTCGTCGGTCTTGTCGTGCTGGACGGTCCACACCTGGGTGACGCCAGCCTCCGTCTGCGCCTCGGACGGTGCGACCTCGCGCGTGGTGCACGGCGGGCTCATCCAATTCAGCGGCTTGTACGACCCACCGTCGGAGTGCAGCAGCACCGAGCCGTCGGCCTTGAGCATGATCGCTCTGGTCGCCAAAGGAAGATGCGCGCTGAGCCGCCCGGAGTACCGGGCGGCGCAGCGCGCGATAACCACGCGCACGGATTAGTCCTCGTCGGTAACGACGGGGTCCGCAACGATGGTGATGGTGTCGTGGTCGAACGACACGAACCCGCCGGTGACGGCGAACTCGCGGTTCTCACTCTCGGACGTCACGCGGATCGTGCCGGCCTTGAGGATGGACAGGATGGGCTCGTGACTCGCGAGCAGTCCAATCTCACCCTCGACGGACGGCGCGATGACGCGGCTCGCCGTGCCGGACCACATGACATGGTCCGGCGCGACGATGTCGACGGTCAGGGCATCGGCCATGATCAGCCGATCTCCTTCTGGATGCGGTTCCAGGCCTTGTCGAGGTCCTCAAGACCACCGATGTTGAAGAAGGCCTGCTCCGAGATGTGGTCGTACTTGCCGTTCACGATGCCGCCGAAGGCCTCGATGGTCTCGGCAAGCGGAACGGTCGAGCCGGCCACACCGGTGAACTGCGTCGCCATGTACGTGTTCTGCGACAGGAACTGCTGGATCTTGCGCGCACGGGCGACGATGATCTTGTCCTCTTCGGAGAGGCTCGTCGACACCCAGGATCGCGATGATGTCCTGAAGTTCCTTGTTGCGCTGAAGGATCGCCTTGACGTCCGACGCGACCGAGTAGTGGTCGGCGCCCACGTAACGCGGGTCCAGGATGCGCGAGGACGACGTCAGCGGGTCGATGGCCGGGTACAGACCGCGCGAAGCGATCTCACGCGACAGGCTCGGTGGTGGCGTCGAGGTGCGCGAACGTGGTCGCAGGCGCGGGGTCGGTGTAGTCGTCCGCGGGGACGTAGATCGCCTGCAGCGAGGTGATCGAGTGACCGCGGGTCGAGGTGATGCGCTCCTGGAGCCTGACCCATCTCGTCCGCCAGGTTGGGCTGGTAACCCACCGCCGAAGGCATGCGGCCCAGCAGGGTCGACACCTCCGAACCGGCCTGGGTGAAACGGAAGATGTTATCGATGAACAGCAGCACGTCCTGGGCCTGAACGTCGCGGAAGTACTCCGCCATCGTCAGGGCCGAGAGGGCCACGCGAAGACGCGTGCCCGGCGGCTCGTCCATCTGGCCGAAGACCAGGGCGGTCTGCTTGATGACGCCCGACTCGGTCATCTCGTCGATGAGGTCGTTGCCCTCACGGGTGCGCTCACCCACACCGGCGAACACCGACACACCGTCGTGGTTGTTCGCCACGCGGTAGATCATCTCCTGGATGAGGACGGTCTTACCGACACCTGCACCACCGAACAGACCGATCTTTCCACCCTGCACGTACGGCGTGAGGAGGTCGATCGACTTGATGCCGGTCTCGAACATCTGAGTCTTGGACTCGAGCCTGGTCGAAGGCCGGGGGCTTGCGGTGGATGGGCCAGCGCTCGGTGATCTCGATCGTCTCGCCCTCCTCCGCGTTGAGGACCTCACCGGTCACGTTGAACACGTGGCCCTTGGTGATGTCACCCACGGGGACGGAGATGGGGGCACCGGTGTCGGTCACCTCGGCGCCACGGACGAGGCCATCGGTGGGCTTCAGCGCGATGGCGCGGATCATGTTGTCACCGAGGTGCTGAGCAACCTCGAGGGTCATGTGGAGGACGCCCTCGTCCTCGCCCTGGGCCGACAGGTCGATGTCGACGGTCAGAGCGTTGTAGACGTCGGGAATCGCGTCCGCGGGGAACTCGATGTCGACGACAGGGCCGATAACGCGCGCGACGCGACCGATCACCGGCGTGTTCGCGGCCTCCTGCGACGCCGGGGCGTCGGTCTTAGCGGTGGGGGTCATGGATGTGCCTTCCGGTCACGAGGCCGCGAGCGCATCGGCGCCCGAGACGATCTCGCTGATTTCCTGGGTGATCTCGGCCTGGCGCGCCGAGTTGGCGAGCCTGGTGTACTGGCGAATGATGTCCTCCGCGTTCTCCACAGCGGTGTGCATCGCGCGCTGGCGGTTGGCCAGGCTCGGACGCGGCGCCCTGGAGCATGCACGCGTGGATACGGGACTCGATGTAGCGCGGCAGGAGCGCGTCCAGCACCTGCTCGGCGCTGGGCTCGAACTCGTACAGGGGCTCGACGTCCTCACCCGGCTCCGCGACGCCCGAGACCAGGCTCGATCGGCAGCAGACGGATGACGCGAGGCTCCTGCGACACCATGGACGAGAAGTGCGTGTAGACGATGTGAAGTTCGCTCACGCCGCCCTCCTCGGGCGATGCCGTGAACGCGCCGTACAGCGCCCGAGCGATCTCCTGGGCGGTGGCGAGAGTCGGCGAGTCCGACTCTCCCTGCCACTCGCCAGCGAGCCTCGCGCTTGCGGAACTTGAAGTAGCCCACGCCACGACGGCCGAACGCGAACGGCACGATCTCCTTGCCCTCGCCGCGCAGGCGCTCGGCGAGGCGCTCCCCCTCACGCAGGACGTTCGCGGAGTACGCGCCCGCCATACCGCGGTCCGCGGTGATGACGAGCACGGCTACGCGATTGGTGTCCGTGCGCTCGGTGGTCAGAGGGTGATCGACGTTCGAGTGGGTCGCCACGGCGCTGATCGCGCGCGTGATGGCACGCGAATACGGGGCGGCGGCGGTGACACGGTCGCGAGCCTTGCCGATACGTGAAGCCGCAATGAGCTCCATCGCACGGAAGATCTTCTTCAGCGACTGTGTCGACCGGATCCGCTGCCGGTAGACGCGCTGCTGTCCACCCATCGGCTACTTCTTCTTCTTCGCGACGATCTGCTCCTGCTCGACCTGCGCCTCGCCGCCACCCTCAATGGAGGTGGAGGTCGTCGGCTCGGTGCCCTCGGTCTCGAGGAACGTGGACACGAACGAGTCGACCTCGGTGTGGAGGGTCTCCTCGTTCTCGTCCGAGAGCCTGGCCGGTCGAGGCGATGTCCGACAGCACCGAGGTGCCGCGGCGGAGGTGATCGATCATCTCGCGCTCGAAGCGCAGGACATCGGCCACGGGGATCTTGTCGAGCTTGCCCTTGGTGCCGGCCCAGATCGAGACGACCTGCTCCTCCACCGGGTACGGGGTGTACTGGGCCTGCTTGAGCAGGCTCCATGAGGCGTGCGCCTCGCGTGAGCCTGCTGGCGGGACGCGGCGTCGAGGTCGGACGCGAACATCGCGAACGCCTCAAGCGAACGGTACTGGGCGAGGTCGATCTTCAGCGTGCCGGAGACCTTCTTCATCGCCTTGACCTGCGCCGAACCACCCACGCGGGACACCGAGATACCGACGTCGATCGCGGGGCGCTGGTTCGCGTTGAACAGGTCGGACTGCAGGAAGATCTGGCCGTCCGTGATCGAGATGACGTTGGTCGGAATGTACGCCGAGACGTCGTTCGCCTTGGTCTCGATGACGGGAAGACCGGTCATCGAGCCCGCGCCCAGGCTCGTCGGAGAGCCTTTGCGCAACGCTCGAGAAGGCGGGAGTGCAGGTAGAACACGTCGCCGGGGTACGCCTCGCGGCCCGGCGGGCGGCGCAGGAGGAGGGACACGGCACGGTAGGCCTCGGCCTGCTTCGACAGGTCATCGAAGACGATCAGGACGTGCTTGCCGTCGTACATCCAGTGCTGACCGATGGCCGAGCCGGTGTAGGGGGCGAGGTACTTGAAGCCTGCGGGGTCCGAGGCGGGAGCGGCGACAATCGTCGTGTACTCCAGCGCGCCAGCCTCCTCGAGGGCGCCACGCACGGAGGCGATGGTCGAGCCCTTCTGACCGATGGCTACGTAGATGCAGCGGACCTGCTTGGTCGGGTCGCCCGACTCCCAGTTGGCCTTCTGGTTGATGATCGTGTCGATCGCGATCGCGGTCTTGCCGGTCTGGCGGTCACCGATGATCAGGCTGGCGCTGGCCACGGCCGATCGGGATCATCGCGTCGATCGACTTGAGGCCGGTCTGCAGCGGCTCGTGAACCGACTTACGCGCCATGACGCCGGGCGCCTGGAGCTCGAGGGCACGGCGGCCGGTGGTCTCCAGGCTCGCCAAGGCCGTCGATGGGGTTACCCAGCGGGTCAACGACACGGCCGAGGTAGCCATCGCCCACGGCGACGGACAGCACCTCTCCGGTGCGGTGGACCTTCTGGCCCTCTTCGATGCCCGTGAACTCACCGAGGACGACGACGCCGATCTCGCGGACGTCGAGGTTCAGGGCGAGGCCCAGGGTTCCGTCCTCGAAACGCAGCAGGCTCGTTCGCCATGCAGCCGGGAAGGCCCTCAACGTTTGCAATGCCGTCGGCGGCCAGCGTGACGCGGCCCACCTCCTCGCGCACGACGCCGGACGGCTCGTACGACTTCACGTAGGCTGTCGAGCGCACTCCGGATCTCGTCCGGACTGATCGTCAACTCAGCCATGTTTCTCTCCTGTCACTACCGCGTGAGCGGTTGTCGTCTTGGTAGCCGACGAGTCGTCGTCGTGCGTCGTCGAGCTTGCTGATGATGGTGCCGTCCACCACCTCAGAGCCGACCTGAACTCGGATGCCGCCGAGGACCTCAGGGTCCACGGCGACGTTGATCTGGATGTCGCGGCCGTAGGCGTCCTTGAGGATGCCGGCGAGGCGCTCCCGCTGCGCTGCGGACAGGCTCCACGGCGGCCGTCACCGACGCGACCAGACGCTCACGGCGGGCCGCGGCCTGCTCGAGAAGGGCGTTGATCGCGGGGATCAGGCGCCGTCCACGCGGCACCCCGATCACGCGCTGAAGGAGCGCGTGAGTCGTCGGGTACGCTTTCCGCCCAGCGTGTCCTCGAGCAGGCGAAGACGCTGCTCCTTGGTCGCTGAACGGTTGGAGCCGGCGATGAGCAGTTCACGGTTGGCGACGAGCAGTCGCTCCACCCGGAACAACTCCTCTTCGACGGCGGGCAGGGTGCCCTGGCTCTCCGCATACGCGAAGATCGCCATCTCGCCGGCGTCCTCGATGGACTCGGAGAGATCGGCCTCGGCGGACCAACGCGACTCGACGAACGCACAGACGATGTCCACCGCCCGCGAGTCAAGGGCGCCGAAGAGCCTGCTTCACCAGCGAGGCCTTGTCCTTGCCAGGACGGGCCGGATCGGTGAGCGCACGGCGAAGCGAGCCCGACGAATCGAGGGCGTCCACCACCACGAAGAGGTGCTCAGCGATCGTGATGCCGTCCTTGCCCGCCGCAGTGAGGATCGGGTCTGCTTCCCGAATCACCGCGTCGTGCGAGGCCTGACTGGTTCCGCGCATCGGGCCTATCCCTCCGCCTTCTGCTTGTCGTTCACCGAGGCCTCAAGGGAGTCCAGGAAGCCGTCGATGATGCGCTGCTGACGAGCGTCGTCGGCGAGAGACTCGCCCACGATGCGCGATGCGAGCTCGGTCGCGAGCGAACCGACCTCGGCACGCAGCGACACGATCGCCTGCTGGCGCTCCGCCTCGATCTGCTTGTGCGCGGTCTCGACGATGCGCTTGGCGTCGTCGGAGGCCGCGGTACGGCTATCGGAGACAATTGCCGTCGCCTCGGAGCGCGCGTCCTCGCGGATGCGCGCCGCCTCGGCGCGGGCCTCGGTCGCCTGCGCGGTGTACTCCTCGAGTGCCGCTGCCGCCTCGGACTGTGCCTCCTCAGCCTTCTTCAGACCACCCTCGATCTTCTCGGCCCGCTCATCCAGGACCGCCTGCATCTTGGGCAGGAGGACCTTCATGAACACGACGATGATGATCACGAAGATGATCGCCGACCACAGGATGTCGTACGGGGCCGGGATCAGGGGGTTCGCGGACGACTCCCCGTGCTCCTCGGCCGCAACGACCAGGCTGAGTGCGGTCATCAGAAGAGGAAGCCGGTGACCAGACCGAGGAGCGCGAGCACCTCGACGAATGCCACACCGATGAACATGGTGGCGCGGAGCCTGGCCGGCGACCTCGGGCTGACGTGCCATGCCCTCGACGGTCTTACCGATCAGGATGCCGAGGCCGATGCCGGGGCCGATGGCGGCGAGGCCGTAACCGATGGTCGCGACGTTGCCGGAGACCTCGGCGAGAGTGGTGGTGTCCACGTGGGGTTCCTTCCGTTGGATGCGAACGCCGGGGCGGCGTCGCACGTCTTTGGGGTGAGGGTTTAGTGCTCTTCCTCGATCGCCATGTTGATGTACACGGACGACAGCATGACGAACACGTAGGCCTGCAGCGCTGCGACGAAGATCTCGAAGAGCGTGAAGGCGAAGCCTGCGACGAAGGTGACGGCGCCCATGGACTTCATGAACCCGGCAGCCTCGAAGAAGAAGAACTGGGTGGCGGCGAAGCACAGCACCAGCAGCAGGTGGCCGGCCATCATGTTCGCGCACAGTCGCAGCGCAAGGGTGGCCGGACGCAGGATGAACACCTGCAGGAACTCGATGGGGGTCAGCAGGACGTAGATGCCCTTGGGCACGCCGGCCGGGAAGAGGCTCATCTTGAGATAGCCACCAAGACCGTGCTGCTTGATGCCGACGCCGAGGTAAAGGACGTAGACCCAGATCGCCATGATGATCGGCAGGCCGATCAGCGAGGTGCCCGCCATGTTGATCAGAGGCACCACGCCAGTGATGTTGAACGCGAGAATCGCGAGGAACAGGGTGGTGAGGAACGGCAGGAAGCGCTTGGCGTTTGCCGGGCTCATCACCTGCTCGACGATCTGGAAGCGCACGAAGTCGAGGACCATCTCGAAGGCGCTCTGGCCGCGCCCGGGAACGAGCTTCGCGTTGCGGACAACGAGCCAGACGAGACCGATGAGCACGATCGCCGCGATGACGCGGGCCAGGCTCGATGCGGTTGAACTCGAAGATGGTGCCCTCGAAGAGGAGTGCCGGCGGGAAGAACTCATCCACCGTGGGGGCATGGAAGCCGTCAGATCCGAAGAGCCATCCGAAGAAGCCGGTCGAGGACTCGGCGTCGGACGCGGTCTCGGTCGCGGCGGTCATCGCCGAAACCAGGGCCAAATTCGCCACAGAAGTTTCTCCTGGTGTTGTGAGCACGCGCGGGCGGGGCTGCCGAGCACGCCGGGGGCCGTGATGCGTAGGAAGCCTAACGCATGTGGGGCGTTCCTAGGAACCGCCATCCACGTACGGAATGCGAGCCTTGCGGATGACAGAGAAGTCCACGGCGAGGGTCGCGAGGACTCCCGCCACGGCGAAACCAGCGAAGATCTCTTTTTCGAAGCCCTCGACGCCCTGCAGGACGAGCAGCGCGACGATGATGATGAGCATTTTCGCGAGCCACGATCCGCCGATGTAGGCGGCCATGAGGTGAGGCGGCTTCTGGTGAGCCACGAGCATCGCGATCTGCGTGGTGAGGCCCGCCAGCGCCGCGACCGCGACGCCGATCTCCGCGGCGAGCAGGCCCGCGCCGCCCGCGACCAGGAGGCCCACAGGCACGGCAATCACCGCCAGGGCGACGATGACGATGATGGTGACGCGAAGCGCGCGTCGGTAGGTGCGCGACTCCTCGGTCACGTCTCCTCCTCGGTTGCGGGGCGATGGCGAGTGGCGACGCCCCCGGCGGGGGCGGCGTCGTCGCCGGAGTTCAGAACAGGGGCCGATGCCGTGGCGGCGTCGGCGTCAGTGGCGGCGTCGGCGTCAGTGGCGGCGTCGGCGTCGGGCTCGTCGTCTTCCCTGCGGCCCTCGGGCGTGAGGCGCTGCAGCGGCTTGACTCCCCTGCCCGCGGCTCGCCATCCGCGTGATAGCCGGCGCCTGAGCGGCGGGGAGAACGTGAACAGCGCCGCCACGGTGAGGCCCGTCCCGGCAAGCACTAGCGCCGCGCCGAGCGGCAGGAAGACCAACGACACCGTGCCGAACGACAGCACCGCGGTCCACAGGTACAGGACAGAGACGGCCCAGCGGTGAGAGTGACCCACGCGCAGCAGCACGTGGTGCAGGTGGTGCGCATCGGGCATGAAGGGACTCTGACCCTTGAGCGTGCGCCGGATCACCGCCGCCGTCATGTCGATCAGCGGCACTGCGACGACCATGAGTGGCAGCACGATGGGGATGAACGCGGGGATGCGTTCGCGCTGCGAAACCACCTCGGGATCAATCTGTCCCGTGACGATGATCGCCGCACCCGCGATGGTGAGACCGAGCACCATCGACCCCGAGTCACCCATGAAGATGCGGGCGGGATGCAGGTTGTGCGGCAGGAATCCCAGGCACGCCCCCACGAGGACCGCAAGGATGAGCGAGGCAAGCGACGAGTAGTCGCCCGGCGACGCGGACCGGGCCAGCACATACGTGTACGTGAAGAAGGCGGCGCCTCCAATGGCGATCACGCCTGCCGCGAGCCCATCAAGGCCGTCCACAAAGTTCACGGCGTTCATGGCCACGACGACCACGATGACGGTCGCGGCGAGCGAGAGGTACGAACTGCCGATGGTGAGGCCAAAGATCGGCACCGACACCAGCCTGGACGCCGCCCCAGGCCATCACGAGCGCGGCCAACACCTGACCGCCAAGGCTTCGCCATCCAGTCCAGGTCCCAGATGTCATCCGCGAGCCCGAGCAGGCATACGAGACCGGCCCCCGCGACGACGCTCCACGCCGCCGAGCCTGGTCTCGAACACCGGCTCGAGGAACGGAATGTTGCTCGAGAAGGCGATGGCGGCCGCCAGGCCGGAGAAGATGGCGACACCGCCGAGGCGTGCCGTCGCGACCTTGTGAACGTCTCGGTCGCGCACCGCGGTGACGGCACCCACCTTGAACGCGAGATGCCTCATCGCGGGCGTCGCGGCGTACGTGACGAGCGCCGCGATCACCAGGAGCGTGAGGTAGACCTTCACCCGTCGGCCTCCTGCGCGTCTGCCTCGGGCGCGAAGGCCTCGACGCCGACGATCTCCACCAGACGCTCCCGCGAGATGCCGCCATCCCGCACGACGCGCAGGCCCGCGGGGTCGGTCGCATCGACGATGGTGGACGCGGTGCCGAGCGGGCTGTCGCCGCCGTCCAGGTAGACGGCGACCGCGTCGCCCAGTTGCGCCTGCGCGTCCGATGCGGTGGTCGCCGCAGGCTGCCCCGTCTTGTTCGCGCTCGTGACCGCGAGGGGGCCCGTGCGCTTCAGTAGCGCGAGCGCCGCCGGGTGGTCGGGAACGCGCAGCGCCACGGTGCCGTGGGTCTCGCCCAGGTCCCACGCAAGCGACGGCTGGGCGTGGACGATGACGGTGAGCGCCCCCGGCCAGCAGGCCTCCATCAGGGCCTTCGCGGCGGCGGGGACGTCGTAGCCGAGGCCATCGACGGTGCGGGCGTCGGGAATCAGCACGGGCGGTGGCATCTGGCGTCCGCGGCCCTTGGCCGCGAGGACTGCCGCCACCGCATCGGCGTTGAAGGCATCGGCCCCGACCCCGTACACGGTGTCGGTAGGAAGAACGATCACAGCGCCGCGGCTCACCGCGTCGACGGCGGCGTCGAGGCTGGGACCCCACGTCGCAGGGTCAGAGCAGGGGAAGATCACGACAAGTAGTGTCTCAGACTCCCACGCGCGTCACGATGAGCATCCGGTCGCGTCCCGTGAGGTCCTGCTCCGTGCGCGCACCCGCCCAGAATTCCGAGCGCTCGCAGTAGGAACGCAGCGCTGGGCCCTGATTCTCGGCGTGCTCCATGATGAGCGTGCCGCCCACGCGTAGCAGTCGGGCCGCCTCGTCGATGATCGCGCGCGGCAGGTCGAGCCCGTCCTCGCCCATGCCGTACAACGCCACAGGCGGGTCGTAGTCGCGCACCTCGGGGTCGCGCGGCACCCCGTCGGGCGGGATGTACGGCGGGTTGGACACCACGACGTCGGCGCAGCCCTCGAACAGGTGCAGGCAGCGCTTGGCGTCGCCCAGGAGGGTGCGCGTGCGCTCGCGCACGTCCGCGCGCTGGCCGCGGGCGTTGAGGCGCAGATAGACGAGGGCTCCCTCGGAGGCCTCCACCATGGACACTTCGGCGTGCGGGACCTCGTCGGCGATGGACAGGCCGATGGCGCCCGAGCCCGCGCACAGGTCCGTCACGCGGACCTTGCCGTCGCGCCCCGGCGTCGCGGCGCGTGCCGCATCGATGGCGGCCTGCGCCACCACTTCCGTCTCGGGGCGCGGCACGAAGACGCCAGCGCCCACCTGGAGGTCGAGGTTGCGGAAGTAGGCCTTGCCCGTGATGTGCTGCAGCGGCTCGCGCATCGCGCGGCGCGCGACACGGGCCTCAAGGAGGTCGTGGTCCAGCGGATCGAGGGGCCAGCAGTCATCCCGCAGCGCGGCGGTACGCACCTGGCCGGGCTCCCACTTGAACGTGTGCGCCATCAGCGCCACGGCATCGGTCTCCGGCGACGGCACGCCTGCATCGGCAAGGCGGCGCGTGATGTCCTTCAGACGCGCCCCGACGGTAGGCAACTACGCCTCGTGCGCCGCAAGGCGCGCGGCCTCGTCGGCATCGATCGCGGACTGAATGACCGGCTGGAGGTCGCCCGAGAGGACGTGGTCAAGGTTGTACGCCTTGTACCCCGTGCGGTGATCCGCGATGCGGTTCTCGGGGAAGTTGTAGGTGCGGATGCGCTCGGAGCGGTCCACCGTGCGCACCTGCGACTTACGCATGTCCTGAGCCTCGGCCTCTGCCGCCTCCTTCTGGGCGGCGAGCAGGCGGGCACGCAGGATCCGCATGGCCGACTCCTTGTTCTGGAGCCTGGCTCTTCTCGTTCTGGCAGGCTCACCACGATGCCCGTGGGCAGGTGAGTCAGGCGCACTGCGGAGTCCGTGGTGTTGACGGACTGACCGCCGGGGCCAGACGAGCGGTAGACGTCGACGCGGACGTCGTTCATGTCGAGTTCGAGGTCCTCGACCTCCTCGGCCTCCGGGTACACGAGCACGCCGGCAGCGGAGGTGTGAATGCGGCCCTGCGACTCGGTCGCGGGCACGCGCTGGACGCGGTGGACGCCGCCCTCGTACTTGAGGTGCGCCCACACGCCGTCCTCGGGCTCCACGGAACCCTTGGCCTTCACGGCCACGGAGATGTCCTTGTAGCCGCCCATGTCCGTCTCGGTGGACTCGAGGACCTCGGCCTTCCAGCCCTTGGACTCGGCGTACTTCAAGTACATCTTCAGCAGGTCGCCCGCGAACAGCGCGGACTCCTCGCCACCCTCGCCCGACTTGATCTCCAGGATCACGTCGCGGGAATCGTCCGGGTCGCGAGGGATGAGGATGCGGCGGAGAGTCTCCGTCGCGCCCTCGGCTGCCTGCTCCAGGGCAGGCACCTCGGCCGCAAACTCGGGGTCGGCATCGGCCATCTCCCGAGCGGCGGCGAGGTCATCCTGGGCGGACTCCCAGGCCCGATGCGCGGCGACGACGCGGCCGAGGCTCCGCGAACCGACGGCCCAGCGTGCGCGATCTCCCGGCATCCGCATGGATGGCAGGGTCGGCGAGCGACGCTCAATGTCGGAATACTCGTCCAGCAGAGGCTGGACGGCTGCGAAGGCTTCGGCCACGTCGTCGTCGGTAAGGCTTCGGGTTACTTCTGGTTGCCGTAGCGCTTCTGGAAGCGCGCGACGCGGCCACCGGTGTCCATGATCTTCTGCTTGCCCGTGTAGAACGGGTGGCAAGCGGAGCAGACCTCGACCGAGATCTCGCCGCTCTTGACGGTCGAGTTGGTCTCGAACGTGTTGCCGCAGGTGCACGTGACAGTGGTGGCCACGTACTCGGGGTGAATGTCCTTCTTCATGATCTCCCTTAAGAGTGCCTCCGGGTCCTTGCGCGTACTTCGCGGTCGGTGAACCGGACGGCCAGCCCTCTATTGTGCCACGGGCGTCAACCCCCGGCCACCTCCAGCGACTCCAGTCGCGCACCGCGGCCGGGACCACACGATGCGACGCCTTCGGCAAGCGGCGCCACCTTGGCGAGCACGGTGTCGCCGACCACGGCATGGGCCTCCCCCGACAAGGACCACACCACCGCATCGTCCGTCGTCACCTCCACGCATCCCGCGGACACGGCCGTCACCCTGCCCGCCACCACGGCGGCGGGGGTGACGTCGGTGGGCGACGTGGGCGGGGCCGTGGCACCGGCAAGGGTCGGGAGCGCGGTGGGGCTCGGCGTCGACGCGGCCGATGCCTCGGTCGGCTCGGGAGCGCTGCTGGTTGTCACGGCATCGTCCTCTCCCCCGCCGCACGCGGCGAGAAGCGCGGCGGCTACCGCCGCGAGCGCTACGGGAGCAAGCCTGCGCATCGGCCCGCCTTCATGAGGGAGGGTGGCGGCCCGGGTGCCCGGGCCGCCACCCCGAGGGTTAGGAGACCTTCACCGTCATCGACGTGCCGTGCTGCCACAGCACCCGGATCTCGGTACCGGTCGCCGGGAGGCGACGCCGTGGTTCGGCAGGCTCCTCGTACCAGTACTGATCCGTGTCATCGAAGACCGGGTTGCCCCACGTGCCCTTGATGGTGCTCTTCTTGCCGTCGACATGGAGCCTTCACGGTGTCCGTGCGCGTCAGGCCAAACGGGGCGTCATAGACCTGCACGCGCGAGCGCCACAGGTTGCCGTTGACGTCCTTCAGCGGCTTGGGGTGAGCATCGATGTACAGGTTCCTACCGCTACCCGGGTGGGCAAACGTGTCGTTGTCCGAGTACGAGAGGTCCCAATACGAGATGAGCAATCCCTCCTGGTACGAATAGTGGTCCACGAAGTCCGGCTTGGCGCTGGCGTACCCGAAGAAGTACGGGCCGGTCTTGAGGTACTTGTCGTACGAGGTGTAAGTGCGGTTCGCGGCGATGTAGTAGTTCGGGTATGACTCCGTGCTCTCCGTGCCCACGGCCGTGAAGCCATCGACCGTCCAGCCGTTGTCACCGTCCTCGGCACCGTCCGCGAACACCCCATCCACCGCGATCGAGTCAAGGAAGATGCCGTCCGCCACGTCGGGGTCATTGCCTGCGACGCCGCCATCGGTCGTGTACCGCAACCGCAGCGAGACGTCCTGGCCCGCGAAGGCGCTCAGGTCATACGTGGCATCCACCCAGTCCGCCTCGGTGCCATCGGTCGCGAAGATGTCCTCCGTCGTGGTGAGGCTGCCCTGGATCGGGACGTAACCCGAGCCGGAATCCACCTCGACGTAGAAGTAGTCGTAGCCCGACTCGATGTCATAGCGAGCCTGGAACGTGAGCGCCGCGCCATCGGCCGGAACCGAAACGTCCCTGGTCAACGTGCTGGTGAGGTCATCACCCGTGCCGCTGTACCACTGCAGATCACCCTCGGCGGGCGCGCCGAGATCCGTGGTGACCGTCTTCTCGGGAAGGCCAACGATCACGGCCTGCGGCTTCTTGGTGTTGTACTCCGAGGGGCCGAGGTTCACGATCTTCTTGGTCCCCGACTCGACGTATTCGTAGTCGAGCCAGCCCAACTGGAGCTTGTTCCAGGCGCCCAGATCGCCGCCGCGCTCGCCGAGTCCGCCGTCCTTCTTGGCGTTCAGTCGGCTCTGCGCCATGAGCGTCCAGTGCTCGTTGTTGTTGTCTCCACCGGACTGCACGTTGTAGTCGTCCGGAAGCCCGAGGTCGTGACCGTACTCGTGATAGAAGACGCTCCGGCCGCCGTTCTCCGGCTGCATCGTGTAGTCACCGATCCACACGCCGGAGTCACCGATCTCGGTACCGCCGAGCCTGTTGGTGTCCGGACCCGTCGAGCCGGCCGACGTGTAGTACGCGTACCAGCGGTGCGACCAGATGGCATCTGAACCGTAGATGGGGTCCCCGTCCGCCTGGTCACCGCCCGCGTGAACAATCTGGAAATGGTCGATGTAGCCGTCGGGCTCGTTGAAGTCGCCATCGCCGTCGTAGTCGTAGCGGTCCCAGACGTCGAACGACGCGAGGTCGGCGTTCACCTCGTCCACCGAGCGGCCCTGGTCCAGCCTGGTCCTGGTACCAGACGTTCGCGGCGTCCTTCACGAGGTCCCAGACGTCCGAGCAGACGTTCGAGCCGCACGCATCGTTGCCGTAGGCACCCTGGGTGTAGCCGACCTTGACCCAGTCGGTGACCTCTCCGTCAACGCTGTACCGGCCTGAGGACTGCGTCTCGTAGTAGTCGCGTAGCGACTCGTCGCCGTCGAAGTACAGGTCCTGGTAGTGCTCCTGGTTGTAGTCCGCCTGCCACACGGTCGAGTTGTCGACCTTGCGGTTGGGCTGGGGGATCTCGTTGTGAAGCGGACCCTCCGATCGCTGCGCGTCCTCCGCGGTGCCCGTGGGCGACGGGGTGTCGCCGAACTCCGCGAGGACCACAAAGATCCTGTCCGTCGCCTCGCGGGAGAGCCTCGACGTACTGGTCCTTGGTGTTCCAGTGCTTTCCCTTGCCGCCGCGGGCATTCGCGTTGGTCGCTGCCTCGGTGGTTTCGCCGACCTTGACGACGGTGCTGCCGTCGCGTTCCTCGGTCTCCAACTCGCCGTCCAGCACGCCGGTGATGGCCGCCTCGCGCAGCGCCGAGCGCTTCTCGTCGAGCGGGTTGGGCATGTTGTCCGATGGTGGCGCCTGCGCCACGTCGTCTTCCTCGGGCGGTGCCGCCGTCGCGGCGGGCCCCGCGAGCATGCTCCCCCAAGAAGCGCTGCTGTGGTCGCTGCCAGCATGGTCTTGCGCATCCAGTCCTCCGTGCGTGAAGGACGCCGCGGACGCGGGGGCGGCCGCGACGTCATGCTGGAAAGGCCGGTCCGGCCCTCCCGGTACGTGACGCCTGCGGTCCCGACGGTTGTGCCGGGGCCTCAGGTCGCTTCGTCACGACCTGAGGACCAGGGGTAGCACTCATTGTGACGTTTGTCCTGGTTTGTGGAGTTCTCGACATCTGACTTGCGCTCTCAGATTCGTAGAAATGCAACGGTGTCTCCTGGCGGGACATGGGGGCCAGATATTGCCCAGAAGTGACTCTCATGTCCCGTTGCGCGACGCCGCTGTCCACAGATCGTCCCGCCCGTCCCACCGCCGCCGGCCCGCGTGATCGGATGGCGGTCATGCGCCCCCTCCCCAACCTCGCTGCTCGCGACCGCTCGCTCGGGGAGTTCCTCGCGTCCAACGAGCACGCGTTCACCCGGGCGGACGTGATCTCTGGCTGGTCCAGACGCTCCCTGGAGAGCGCCCTGCGTCGCGGCGACGCCATCCGCATACTGCCCGGCGTGTACGCGGGCGCACGGTACGCCGGCACACCCCGTGTGAGAGGCGAAGCACTCAATCTCTGGCAACCGGGAGCGCTCGTCACGGGGCGCCTGGCAGTGCATCTCTACGACGCGTCACTCGCGCCAGGACACGACGCGCAGATCCGGGTACCGAATGGTCACCGGCCCCGAGCGCCCGAGTGGGTGCATGTGGTCCAGGGCGACCGCCAGAGCGCATGGGGCTACGCGCACGGCGTCGCGTGTGCCGTGGCCGAGATCGCCGTCCTCGACATGTGGCGCGCCGCAGCGCCCGCAGAAAGGCTGGATCTGCTGTGGCGCGCCCTGTGGGCCAAGGTGTGTGCGGCGAACGCGCTGAGTGCTGCCCTGACTCGGACGCCCCGCATCCCCGCCCGCCGCGACCTTCAGCGCGTCCTCGCATGGTTCGCCGATGGCGCCACGTCACCGCTAGAGGTACGAGCGAAGCACGAGACCTTTGCGGACGCGCGGTTTCGAGACTTCGCGTGGCAGGTGCCACTCATCCTGCGGGAACGCCGAGCCGTGGTCGACATGCTCCACATGCGCGCCAAGGTTGCTGTCGAACTCGACGGCGACCGCTACCACTCGACGCGCGACGCCCGCGACGCCGACCGCGCGCGCCAGGCGGAGTTGGCCGCCGCGGGCTACACAGTGCTGCGCTTCGGGTGGAACGACATTGTGCGGCGACCGGACTGGTGCCGCGAACTCGTGCTCGCGACGGTCGCGACGCGGCTCGCGCTTCCTAGCGGGACATGAGGACCAGATTTCGCCACATTGTGACCGCCATGTCCCGCCAGCGCTCAAAGAACAGCACAGGGCCCCGGACCACCTGATGGCGGTTCCGGGGCCCTGTGGCGTACGAGCTACTTGGAGGTCAACTCGTTGTCGACGTCGTCCTTGCCAGGAGTGGTCTTCGCGACCTGCATGAGGAACTCGGCGTTCGTCTTGTTCTCACGCAGGCTTGCCCAGCAGGAGCTCGGTCGCGGCCTGCGGCTCGAGCGCGGTGAGCACGCGACGCAGGCTTCCACATGACCTTGAGGCTCTTCGGGCGACACGAGGATCTCCTCGCGGCGCGTGCCGGACGCGTTGACGTCCACGGCCGGGAAGATGCGACGGTCGGCGAGCCTGACGCGACAGGCGCAGGCTCCATGTTGCCGGTGCCCTTGAACTCCTCGAAGATCACCTCGTCCATCTTGGAACCGGTGTCGACAAGCGCGGTCGCGAGGATGGTCAGCGAGCCGCCGTTCTCGATGTTGCGCGCGGCGCCGAAGAACTTCTTGGGCGGGTACAGCGCGGCAGAGTCGACACCACCGGACAGGATGCGGCCCGATGCCGGGGCGGCCAGGTTGTAGGCACGGCCCAGGCGAGTGATGCCGTCGAGCAGCACCACGACGTCCTGGCCCAGGCTCGACGAGGCGCTTGGCGCGCTCGATCGCGAGGCTCCGCAACCTGGGTGTGGTCGCCTGCGGGACGGTCGAACGTCGAGGCGATGACCTCACCCTTGACGGAGCGCTGGAAGTCGGTGACCTCCTCGGGACGCTCGTCGACGAGCACCACCATGAGGTGAACCTCGGGGTTGTTCGCCACGATCGCGTTCGCGATGTTCTGCATGATGAGCGTCTTACCGGCCTTGGGCGGCGACACGATGAGGCCACGCTGGCCCTTACCGATGGGAGCGACGATGTCGATCACCCGGGTCGACAGGAGGCGCGACTCGGTCTCGAGGTGCAGGCGCTCCTGCGGGTACAGCGGCGTGAGGTCGCCGAACTCCTTGCGACCCTTCGCCTCCTCGGGCGAGACGCCGTTGACGGTGTCGACCGTGGCGAGGGCGTTGAACTTCTGGCGCTGGCCGCGCTCACCCGGACGGGGAGGACGGACCGAACCGGTGATCGCGTCACCCTTGCGCAGGCCGTACTTCTTGATCTGGTTCATCGAGACATACACGTCCGACTTCCCGGAAAGGTAGCCCGTGGTCCGCACGAACGCGTAGTTGTCGAGAATGTCGACGATGCCGCCGACGGGAGTCAGTTCCTCGTCGTCGCGGAAGTCGTCCTCGTCCTGACGGCCCTGCGGGCCGCCTGCGACGACGACGTCGTCCCGGTCGCGGCCACGTCCACGGCCACGGCCACGGCCACGGCGACGGCGACCGCCGCGCTCGTCGTCGTCATCGTTGGCCGCGTTGTTGCGGTTCTCGCCGCGGTTGCCGCCCTGACGCTCGTCCTGAGCGTCCTTCTCTGCCTGCTCGGTGCCGGGCAGTTGCAGCGCCTCGGCAGCACGACGGGCACGCTCGGAGCGGTCCTCGTCTCCGGCGGAGCGTTGCGGTGCGTCGCCCTGCGCGGTCTGACGGCCCTGCTGCGGCTGGCCGCCCTGCGACTGGCTCCGGCGCGAGCGCTGCGGTGCGGCGTCGGTCTGCGGCGCGGCGTCCGCCTTCGCAGCATCGACCTGCGGCGCGTCTGCCTTCACGGCGGGAGCATCCTGCTTCGGGGCCTCGGTCTTGGGCGCCTGCGCCCTCTTGGGAGCGGCCTTGGCGGGCACAACGCCCCCATTCTTGATGGCCTCGACGAGGTCGCCCTTGCGCATCTTCTTCACGCCAGAAACGCCGAGGCTCGGAGGCGAGTGCCTGAAGGCGAGGAAGCCTTCATGGCGCTGAGGGCCGCGCTGTTGTCCGCGCTGGCCACGGTGGTGTCGGTCACACTGATCCTTCCCTCGCACGAGCCGGGGCGGCTCTGGAGAAATGTGAATGCGAGTCATCCCCTGGTGGCGTCCGGGTAGGCGCGTACGCCGTCGTCCGCTGACGCCTGGAAGTCTGGGGATCGCTCCTCACCCGCGACCTGGTGTCTGCCGGGAGGAACACGGCCAGGTTAGCACTCGCGCCTGCGCGGGCTCAACCGCCGTTCGCCCACGGCGTGGCGCCTCCCACACGCGTGTCTATGTTGCCGTGCCGTGCCACCAGGAATAGCCTCGCCGTGACGGGGGTCGACGCGGCGCCCGCATCTTCACGGGAAGGACCAACCCATGACGTTGGGACCCATTGAGATCGTGGTGATCGGCTTCGAGTCCGGCACCTTCGACGGCAGCATTGTGAGCGAGCTCGGAAGGCTGGTCGAGGCCGGCACCATCAGCATCGTGGATGGCCTCTTTGTGCGTCGCACGGGCGAGGATGAGCCTGGATTTCGTGGAGTTGGATCAGGTCGCAGACGGCACCGAGGTGGGCCGCCTTGCCGCCCTCGCGGACCGCATCGATGGTCTGGTGTCTTCGGACGATGTTGACGAGCTCGCCGCCGATCTTCCCGTGGGCGGAGCCGCCGCCATCTTGGTATTCGAGCACACCTGGGTGAAGCCCCTGCGCGACGCCGTCGCGGCCGCCGGAGGCGAACTCGCCGAATCTATCCGTGTCCCTGGCCCGGTCGTCAGCGAGGTTCTCGCCGAGATCGAGGCCCTCGAGAACGAGGAGAACTGACATGCCCCGCAGGATTGGCCGCCCCGGCCTTCTGGGAACAATGGCGCGCACCGCAGTGATCTCCGGCACGGCCACGGCCGTCTCGGGCAGCGTTGCGAGGCGTCAGGCTGGCCGCGCCCAGGCGCGCCAGCAGCAGGCATACGCGCAGCAGGCATACGTCGAACAGCCGCAGGCGGCCCAGGTTCAGGCGGCACCCGTGCAGGCCGCGCCGGCGGTCTCGGTGGGCGATGACCTGATGTCCCAGTTGAGCAAGGCGGCGGAGATGAAGAACGCCGGCATTCTGTCCGAGGCCGAGTTCGCTGCGGCGAAGGCGAAGGCTTCTCGGATGACGACGTGGGCCTCCCAGACGCGGGAGACTCGCTGGTCAGGAAAGGCTCAACAGCGTCGAGTACATGCGCGACGCGGTCTTCTTCGAAGGCCCCACCGTGCGCTCACAGCACACGCGCTTCTGGCTTCTCCTGACCCTTGCGGCGGCGATCGCGACGGCGGGTGTGGCGGCAGACTCGACCGCCACGGTCATCGGCGCCATGATTGTGGCGCCCCTGATGCGGCCCATTCAGGGCACGATGCTCGCCACCGTGCTGGGCGATCGCAAGCAACTGGTCCGATCGATCATCATCATGTGCGCCGGCGCCGCTGCGGCCGTCGCGGTGGGCTTTCTGCTGGGGTTGCTCCTGGTCCAGCCGATGGTGGCTTCCACCAACGCTCAGGTCGCAGGGCGCGTCTCCCCCGGCCTGATCGATCTCTTTGCGGCGCTCGCGACGGGAGTGGTGGGGTCCATCGCGCTGGTACGGTCCGACATCTCGGACACGCTGCCCGGCGTCGCCATCGCGATCTCCTTGGTTCCACCGCTGTGCGTCGTGGGCTTGACCCTCGAATCGGGCGCGTGGGCACAGGCGCTCGGCGCGCTCCTATTGTTCGTCACCAACGTTGCCGCGATCCTCGCGACCGGCGCGATCGTGATGGCGGTGTACGGATACTCGAAACTGCGGCTCCTCGAGGTGGAGGACAAGGAGGCCGAGCGACGACGGCGCGCGCGGGTCTACCTGACCACCGCTGCGCTGATCCTGCTGGTGTCCGGTCCGCTCGCGTGGTCCACGGCCCACGCGATCGAGAACAGCGGTCGAATCTCGTCGGTCCAGAACTACCTCAATGACCTCACGGCGGACACCCAGTGGTCCATCGTGTCCGTCACCCCGCGCGAGGACGACGTCATCTACGTGGTGGCCAAGGGCACGCCGCCGCTGCCGGATACCGAGGCGATCTACGCCGGCATGGAGGAGGCGGGGCTCGACGCTGACCACATCGTCATCGAGTTCATCCCGTCGTACACCTTCGACATCAACGGCGAGCGGGACAACTTCTGACAGGCTCCCCTCGCCGACTTATGACGACCACAGTCCATAAGTCGGCGAGGAGGGCCCCAGCAAGACGCCTCTGGATTCCTTAGTCCGGTAGCATTCACCCATGCTCGACCCGCGCGGACAAGAGACCCTCAGCGGCTCCGCGCAGTCGGAGATCTTCCAACTGCTGCGCGACGGCCAGCCCCGCACGCGCTCCGAGCTCGCGACCCTCACCGGCCTCGCGCGCTCCACCGTGGCAGCCCGCGTCGACGCCCTTCTGCGCACCGGGCTCATCCGGTCGGTGGCCGATGCCGCCTCCACCGGAGGGCGCCCCTCCCGTCAGTTCGCGTTCGACGGCACGTCGTACGGAGTGCTGGGCGTGGACATCGGCGCGACCCACGTCCACATCGGGGTAAGCGACCTCGAAGGCACGCTGCTGGTCGACCTCAAGGAATCACTTGCCGTCGCCGAGGGGCCCGATGTGGTTCTCGCCTGGGTGGTGGAGCACGGGCAGGAACTGCTCGCACGACTCGACCGTCCCGGGTTCCTCAGGGCCGTCGGCGTCGGCCTTCCCGGTCCCGTCGAGCACACCACTGGCCGTCCCGTTGACCCGCCGATCATGCCCGGCTGGGACCGCTTCGACGTGCCAGCCACCCTCACCGGCGCGTTCGGCGTACCCACCCTGGTGGACAACGACGTCAACGTCATGGCGCTGGGCGAGCACAACGACCACTGGCCCGAGGTGGACGACCTGCTGTTCATCAAGGTGTCCACCGGGATCGGCGCGGGCGTCATCGCCGGAGGCCGTGTCCACCGCGGAGCCATGGGCATCGCGGGCGACATCGGGCACGTCTGGGTGCCGGAGGCCGACGAAGTCCCCTGCCGCTGTGGGTCCACCGGTTGCCTCGAGGCCATCGCCGCCGGTCCCGCCATCGCGGCCCACCTCCGCGAAGGCGGGCTCGACGTTCACGGCCCCCAGGACGTCGCCGCGGCCGTCAACCAGGGCGACATCGACGCGATTCGTGCCGTGCGCGAAGCCGGCCGCATCATCGGCCGCGTGCTCACGACGTGCGTGAGCCTCATCAACCCTGCCGTCATCGTCCTCGGTGGGCCCGTCGCGAATGCCGGGGACCACCTCCTGGCGGGTGCACGGGAAGCCGTGTATGCCCGGTCCACGCCGCTGGCATCGGGAAATCTCCAGATTGTCCGGTCCCGCGGCACCGACAAGGCCGCCGTCTCGGGCGCCTCGTCGATGGCGATTCAGGCTCGCGCTGTCCGCTGACAGCGTCGAGACGCTCGTCCGCGACGTCACCGCATAGACGACGCGGCGGGCCGATGCTCCGGTCCCGCCGCGCGCCAGGCAATCAGTCGGTCGAGTAAAGGCCGAGTCGAAGGCCGCATCGGGGGCATCGAAGGCGTGCTCGCGCACGAACGCGAGGCCCTCGGGCGCACCCTTGAGACGGTCCATCCCCGCGTCCTCCCACTCGATGGAGAGCGGGCCGTCGTAGCCGATGGCGTTGAGCATGCGGAAGGCGTCCTCCCACGGCACGTCGCCGTGCCCGGTGGAGATGAAGTCCCAGCCGCGCCGCGGATCCGCCCACGCGAGGTGCGAGGACAGACGGCCGTTGCGACCGTTGAGACGGCGACGGGTGTCTTTGCAGTGCACGTGATAGATCCGGTCCTGGAAGTCCCACAGGAACCCCACCGGGTCCACGTCCTGCCACACCATGTGGCTCGGGTCCCAGTTGAGACCAAACGACTCGCGATGGCCGATGGCCTCGAGGGTGCGCTTGGCGGTCCAATAGTCGTACGCGATCTCGCTGGGGTGCACCTCGAGAGCGAACCGGACCCCCTCGGCCTCGAACACGTCCATGATGGGGTTCCACCGGTCCGCGAAGTCCTGATACCCCTCGTCGATCATGTCGGCGGGCACCGGCGGGAACATCGCGACCGTCTTCCAGATCTTGGAGCCCGAGAAGCCGACCACGGTGCGCACGCCGAGCCGCGCAGCCATCCTGGCAGTGTCCATCATCGCCTCAGCGGCGCGCCGACGCACACCCTCGGCGTCGCCGTCACCCCAGACCGCCGCCGGCAGGATCTCCTGATGGCGCCGGTCGATGGGGTCGTCGCACACCGCCTGGCCGGTGAGGTGGTTCGAGATCGCCACGATGCGCAGCCCGTGACGCTCCATGAGGTCGAGCCTGCCCTGGACGTAGGCCTTATCGTCCCAGCGGCTGACGTCGAGGTGGTCGCCCCAGCACGCAAGGCTCGAGGCCATCGAAGCCCCAGCGAGCCGCGAGCGCGGCGACCTCCTCGAGCGGGAGATCGGCCCACTGGCCGGTGAACAGGGAGATGGGTCGGGTCATCGTCAGTCCTCTTCCTTGAGTTCTCTTCAGTAGTCTCAGGCCGCCGTGGCCTGCCAGGCGGAGCCCGCGCCGGCGGACCGCTCGACAGCGTCGAGCACCCGTTGCACCTGGTATCCGTCCTCGAAAGAGGGCCGCGGCTGCACGCCTGCTGCCAGCGCCTCGACGAGGTCCTTCGCCTGGTGCACGAAGCCGTGCTCATAGCCGAGCATGTGGCCCGCCGGCCACCACGCGTCAACGTAGGGGTGTTCGGGCTCGGTCACGAGGATCCGCGTGAAGCCCTGCTGTCCCGCCGGAGCCGTCGCGTCGTAGACCTGCAACGCGTTGAGGTCCTCCAGGTCGAAGAGGACGGCCCCCTTGTCCCCCGCGACCTCGATCCTCAGTCCGTTCTTGTGCCCCGTCGCGAAGCGAGTCGCCTCGAAGACGCCGAGCGCGCCGGACGCGAACCGTCCGGAGAACGAGGCGTAGTCGTCCACGGTGACGGGACCTGTCCCCTCACCGACCGAACCCGACAGGCCCTGGCCTGCCCCGAGCATCGGCCGCTCCTTCACAAACGTCTCCATGACGCCGGAGACGTCGGTCACGACGTCCCCCGTGATGAACTGTGCGAGGTCCACGGCGTGGGCGCCGATGTCGCCAAGCGCCCCCGACCCCGCCTTCGCCTTGTCCATGCGCCACGTCAGCGGCGCCTGGGGATCGGCGAGCCAGTCCTGGAGATATTGGGCGCGCACCTGGCGCACCGTTCCCACCGTGCCGCGGGCTACCAGGCTCGCGAGCAAAGGCGGCGGCTGGCACGCGGCGGTAGGTGAAGCCGACCATCGCGAACACCCCACGCGCGGCGGCCGCTGCGGCGGCATCGGCCATACGTCGTGCCTCGTCGACCGTGTTGGCGAGCGGCTTCTCACACAGGACGTGCTTTCCCGCCTCGAGTGCCGCGATGGCCATTTCGCAGTGCAGGTCGCCTGGCGTCACGATGTCGACCACGTCGATGTCATCGCGCGCGATCACGGCGGCGAAGTCCTCGGACGCGGATTCCCACCCCCATTGATCCGCGAGCCGTGCGTTCTTCTCCGGGTCACGCCCCACCAGCACCGCCATCTGCGGCCGTGCCGGGAGGTCAAAGAACCGCGGGGCGACCCGCCAGCCTTGCGAATGAGCCTGCCCCCATGAAGCCGTTGCCGATCATGGCGACGCGAAGGGTGTCGGTCATCGTGTGAGTCTCTTCCTGTCAGATGGGGGTGCGGGCGGCGACACCGGTCGGGGCGGGGGCGATGGCTCCCCCGCCCCGACCGGGAGGTCAGGACTCGAACCCGTATTCGAGGTACTCGTCGACGTTTTCCGCGGTCACCACGGGGGCGTCGAGCACGATGCGGTGCGGAACTCCGGGCGACACCAGGTCACCCATGGACTTGCCCTGAGCAAGCAGGCGGGCGAGCGCAATGCCGTCCGCCGCCTGGGTCGAGGGATAGATGACGGTGGCCTCGAGGACCGTGTCACCCTCCTTGATGTCGTTCATGGCGTTGGCGGAACCGGCACCGCCCACCATGAAGAATTCGTCGCGGCCCGCCTCGTCGATGGCGGCCAGGACGCCGATGCCCTGGTCGTCGTCGTGGTTCCAGATCGCATCGATCTGGGGGTTGGCGGACAGCAGTTGTGCGGTGACCTCCTGGCCACCGGCGATGGTGAAGTCGGCCGCGACGCGGGCGGACACGGACAAGCCGCACTCGGCGAGCGCGTCGTTGAAGCCTGCCGTGCGGTCCTGGGTCAGCGGCAGCGAGTCGATGCCTGCAATCTCTGCCACCACCGCGTCGGGCTGGTCGCCGAGCCTTGCCGCAGATGTACTCGCCTGCGCTGACGCCCATGCCGTAGTTGTCGCCGAGGATGGTGACGCGCGCCGCCTCCGTGGAGGAGAACTCGCGGTCCACGTTCACGACGGGGATGCCGGCGTTCATGGCGTTGATGGCGGCCTCGGTGAGTGCCGCACCGTCGGTGGGCAGGAGCACGATGGCGTCGACGCCGTCGTTGACGAACGTCTCCACCTGGCTGATCTGAAGGTTCGCGTCGTTGGTGCCTTCCGCGACCTTGAGTTCGACGTCGTCGTAGCTTTCACCCTCGGCGATGGCCGCGGAGTTGATGGCACCGAGCCAGCCGTGGTCGGCAGCGGGACCGGAGAAGCCGATCACGACCGTCTCTCCCGAGTCGCCCTCCTCGGCGGCCGCCTCTGCGGTGGTGTCGGTCGAGGCGTCGTCGGTGGAGCCGTCGGTGTCGTCGGAGCCTACAGCCCGCGAGCAGGGCGACCGTGGCGATCGCCATGGTGCCGGCCGCGAGCATCCGCCTGCGCGTCGAGCGGGATGCGTACATGGATTCCTCCTGATGTGGATCACTGTCGTCGTTGCCAGCGATGCGGTGCACCCAGGGCCCCTCCCCTCGCGGGTTCGGGCGGTTGATGTCCACACTGACATTCGTCACGCTAGCAGCGTTTTGCGGCCAACGCGCAACTTTTGCTTGTTCTTCGTCATAACGGTTTGGCAACGGTCGCGATGCCGATTCACGCTGCCATGGAGACGAAATACCAGGTAAATGGCCGATGCGACCACCTCAGCCACACACGACGCGCCGTCTCGCGCGCTGCGCCGCCCCTTGCGACGGCGCCGGACGTGCATGTTATGTTCGTCGCGTGATCGAAGACGACCACCCCGTGTCATTACTCGAGGTCCGGGGCCTCGTGAAGACCTTCGGCAGCGCCCGCGCGCTCAAAGGAGTCGACCTCCAGGTGAGCCCAGGCGAGGTCCACTGTGTGCTGGGCCAAAACGGCGCCGGCAAATCCACCCTCATCAAGACCCTGTCCGGCGCCCACCAGCCCGACGAGGGCGAGATTGTCTGGAACGGCCAGCCCGTCACCATCGACAGCCCCGTCGCCGCGCTCGAACTCGGCATCGCGACCATGTACCAGGAACTCGATGTTGTCGAGGGCCTCACCATCGCCGAGAACATCTTCCTGGGCCACGAGGCTCGACAAGGCCGGGGTGCTGCGCAGGAGAGAGGCCAACCGGCGCACGCGCGAGATCATGACGCGCCTGGGACACGCACACTTGTCGCCCACCCGCGAGGTGGGGACCCTCTCCCCCGCCAATCAGCAGATCGTGTCCATGGCACGCGCGCTGTCCCACGACATTCGCCTCATGATCATGGACGAGCCGTCCGCGGTGCTGGACTCGGAGGAGGTCGACAACCTCTTCCGCGTGGTCGAGGAGCCTCACCCACCAGGGCATCGCCGTCATCTACATTTCGCACCGCCTCGAGGAGATCGAGCGCATCGGCGACCGCATCACCGTGCTCAAGGACGGCCGCTCTGAGGCCTCCAACCTCCCCGTCGCCTCCACCCCGACTCGCGAGCTCATCTCCCTCATGACGGGGCGCGACGTGGAGAACGTGTTCCCTCCGCGCGTGCCGGTGGCAGCCGACGCCCCGGTGGTGCTGGAGGTGGACTCGCTCGCACTCGCCGGCCGCTTCGAGGACGTGTCCCTCACCATTCGGGCAGGCGAGATCGTGGGTCTGGCTGGCCTGGTGGGCTCCGGGCGCTCCGAAATCCTCGAAACCATCGCGGGGCACCGCAAGGCATCCAACGGAACGGTGAGGGTCAGCGGCAAAGTCCTGCGTCCCGGCTCCGTGCGGGACGCGGTGGCAGCCGACATGGGCCTCGCCCCCGAGGAACGCAAGAGCCAGGGGCTCATCCTCGAAGAGCCGATCTACCGCAATGCCACCCTGTCCACCTTCTCGCGCTTCGCGAAGGAGGGCTGCTCGACGAGGCGGCCGAACGCCGCGCCACCGCCGAGCAGATGCGGGACCTCGACCTGCGCCCCGCGGAGCCCGACCGCATCACCCGCACGCTCTCGGGCGGCAACCAGCAGAAGATCATGCTCGCGCGGTGGCTGATCCACGGCACCCGCGTGCTGCTGCTCGACGAACCCACCCGCGGCGTCGACGTGGGCGCGCGCGTGGAGATCTACACCCTCATCCGCCGCCTCGCGGCGGCCGGCACGGCGATCCTCGTCGTGTCGAGCGAGATCGAGGAGGTGCTCGGCCTCGCCGACCGCGTCCACGTGATCGCCGACGGACGCATCCTCGACGTCCGTCCCGCCACCGAGATCGACGAGCACGGCGTGCTCGACCTCGTCATGAAGGGAAGTGCCGCGTGAGCGAGCCGACCACCACCCCGTCCGCGCCGGCATCGGGTACCCCCGATGCTCCCGGCACCGCCGCCGCAGCGCCTCCAGGCGATGACCGCCCGGCGCTGGCACGGATGTTCTCCTCCACCGCTGGCCGCAACATCGGCCTGGTGATCGCGCTGGCGCTACTCGTTGTGGTGGGCGCCGTCACCGCAGGCGAGAACTTCATGAACTACGACAACTTCCTGGTCATCGCGCGCCTCGCGTCGGTGATCGGCGTGGTGGCCGTCGGAGTCACCTTCGTCATCACCGCAGGCGGCATCGACCTCTCCGTGGGATCGGTGCTCGGGCTATCCTCCGTGGTGGCGAGCCTCGGAGCAATCCAGACCGCCGCCGACGGCTTCTGGCCGCTCATGGTCTTTGTTGCGGTCGCGGTGGGCACCCTCGCCGGACTGACCAATGGCTTCATCATCGCGTACGGCAAGGTGGTCGCGTTCATGGCCACGCTCGCCATGCTGGTCGCGGCGCGGGGCCTCGCCGAACTTATCTCCCAGCGTCAGACGCAGGTGGTGAGCAACGACGGCTTCCTCGACTTCTTCCGCGGGGACCTCCTGGGCGTCTCCTGGGTGGTGTGGATCTTCGTCCTGGTCGCGGTCGGCGGGTGGTTCCTCCTCAACCGCACCACGTTCGGACGCCGCACGGTCGCGATCGGCGGCAACGCCACCGCCGCGCGGCTCGCGGGTGTCAACGTCCGTAGGCACACCGTGTACCTGTACATGCTTGCCGGCGCCTGCGCGGGCATCGCGGCCACCATGCTGCTGTCGCGCACCACGGCGGGCACGTCCACGCATGGCCAGTTGTACGAGGCTCGATGCCATCGCGGCAGTCGTGGTGGGCGGCACGCTCTTGGTGGGCGGACGCGGCACCATCGGCGGCACCGTCCTTGGTGTGCTGCTGTTCTCGACGCTCACCAACGTGTTCACCCAGAACAACCTGTCCACCTCGGTGCAGCCTGGTCGCGAAGGGCGTCATCATCGTGGGCGCCGTGATGCTCCAGCAGCGCTTCGCCAACCGCGAGGGCGGTTCTCCCTCTCCTTGACGCCCTCGCACCCATGACGAAGGCCGCCGGTCCCTCACGGGTCCGGCGGCCTTCGTGTGTGGCGGCTAGGCCTTGGCGTCGCCTTCCGTCGGGTCCTCCTGCGCGGCCGATGCCGTGGCTGGGTCGACCTCGTGAGGGAGCACGGCCTCGGGAACCACGCCCTCCTCGACCGGCGCCGGCGGGATCGGGGCCACCTCGACGCCTGCATCGCGCACGACGAGCCTGCTCCTCGGTCACCGCGCCGCCCGTCAGGGGGTCGTCGACAGCGTCGACAGGCGCCGAGAACTGCGCCTCGTACAGCGCCGCATACGCGCCGCCTGCGGCGATCAGTTCCTCGTGGTTGCCCTGTTCGACGATGTCGCCGTGCTGCATGACGAGAATCACGTCCGCGTCACGGATCGTCGAGAGTCGGTGAGCGATGACGAAGGCTGGTGCGGTCCTTGCGCAGGTCAGCCATCGCCTGCTGCACCAGTAGTTCGGTGCGGGTGTCCACCGAGCCTCGTGGCCTCGTCGAGGATCAACACGCTCGGGCGCGCCACAAACGCACGCGCAATGGTGATCGCCTGGCGTTCACCGACCGACACGTTCGTGGCATCGTCGTCGAGGACGGTGTCGTAGCCGTCGGGCAGCGAGTGCACGAACCTATCCACGTACGCCGCCTTCGCCGCGTCCAGGATGTCCTGCTCGCTCGCGTCGGGACGGCCATACGCGATGTTCTCGCGGATGGTGCCGCCGAAGAGCCACGCATCCTGCAGCACCATGCCGGTGCGGCTGCGCAGGTCGTCACGGGTCATGTGCGCGATGTCCGTGCCGTCGAGCGTGATGCGTCCTCCGTCGAGCCTCGTAGAAGCGCATGATCAGGTTCACCAGCGTGGTCTTGCCCGCACCGGTGGGGCCCACGATCGCGACCGTCTTGCCCGGCTCGGCAACCATCGACAGTCCCGTGATGAGCGGCTTGTCCTGGTCGTACGAGAACTTCACGTCCTCGAACTCGAGGCGGCCACGGAATTGCTCCGGGGTGTCCGCCGGGTCCGGGTCATCACTCTGGTCATCGGCATCGAGGAACTCAAAGACACGCTCGGCCGAGGCGACGCCCGACTGCAGCAGGTTGAACATCGAACCCAACTGGCTCAGCGGCTGCTGGAACTGGCGTGAGTACTGAATGAACGCCTGAATGTCGCCCAGCGGAAGTGCGCCGTTGGCGACCATGACTCCACCCACGACGGCTACCGCGACGTACACGAGGTTTCCGATGAACATCGTCGCGGGCATGATGATGCCGGAGATGAACTGGGCACCGAACGAGGCCTGATAGAGCTCCTCGTTCTTCGCGTCGAACTCCTCCTGCGTGCGCGCCTGGCGTCCGAAGACCTTGACCAGCGAGTGGCCCGTGTAGGTCTCCTCGATCTGGCCGTTCAGTTCGCCGGTGTGCTTCCACTGCGCGACGAACTTGGTCTGCGAGCGCTTCGCCACCTGAGTCACGATCACGAGGGTCAGCGGGATGGAGACCACGGCGATGAGCGCCAGCAGCGGCGAGATCACCACCATCATGACGAGCACACCGATGACCGTCAGGACCGACGTGAACAGGCGACTCAGCGTCTGCTGAAGCGTCTGCGACACGTTGTCGATGTCGTTCGTGACGCGGCTGAGGAGCCTCGCCGCGCGGGTGCTTGTCGAAGTACCGAGCGGCAGGCGATGCACCTTGTGTTCGACGTCCTCGCGCAGGCGATACACCGTGCGCTGCGTGACGCCGTTGAGGATCCAGCCCTGGATCAGCGACAGGATCGAGGACGCGACGTAGATCACGACCACCCACCACAGGATGGTGTGAAGATGACCGAAGTCGATGCCCGTGCCGCTGATGAGGCCCTCGAAGATGACGGTTGTGGCGTTGCCGAGGATCTTGGGGCCGATGACCGCGAGTGCGACCGAGGCGGCACCGAGCAGGATGACGACGCCCACGAGGGTGCGCTCGGGGCGCAGTTGGCCGAAGAGGCGCTTGAGCGAGGCGCCGAAGTCCATCGCCTTCTCCGTGGGCATGCCCGCGCCGCCCATGGGGCCGGGGCCGCCGCCGGGGCGACGGCTGCGAGCGGCCGCCTTGGTGTCTGCGTCCTGGGCGGGCTTGGTCTCGGTCTGCTCGGCCATCACGCCTCCTCCGCCCGCAGGCTGGGTACTGACAATTTCCTGGTAGGTGGGCGACGTCTCGAGCAACTCGCGATGCGTGCCGCGATCGACGATCACGCCGTCCTCGATCACCAGGATCTGATCGGCGTCCACGATCGAGCCGACGCGCTGTGCCACCACGATGACGGTTGCATCGGCCGCCGCCTCCTTCAGCGCCGCACGCAGCCGCGCGTCGGTGGCCGTGTCGAGGGCGCTGAACGAGTCGTCGAACAGCAGGATCTCGGGCTGGCGCACGAGCGCACGGGCGATCGACAGGCGCTGGCGCTGGCCTCCCGAGACCGTGGTGCCCCCTGGGCCATCGGGGTGTCGAGGCCCTCGGGCATCGCCTTCACGAAGTCGGCTCCCTGCGCGACCTTCAGCGCCTCCCAGATCTCCTCATCCGTGGCGGACTCATTGCCGTAACGGAGGTTCGAGCCCACGGTGCCGGAGAAGAGGTAGGGCCGCTGAGGCACGAGGCCGATGCGCTTCCACAGGTCCTCGAGCCCCGCCTCGCGGATGTCGAGGCCGTCGATGCGCACGGTGCCGCTCGTCGCGTCATACAGGCGCGGCACCAACCCCACCAGGGTGGACTTGCCCGCACCGGTCGAGCCGATGATCGCGGTGGTGGTGCCGGGGCGCGCCGTGAAGGCGATGTGCTGAAGCACGGGTTCCTCGGCGCCGGGGTAGGCGAACGTCACGTCGTCAAAGACCACGGTGCCCTTTTCGGTGAAGCCGGCCGTGGCATCGGCCGCCTCTACGACGGAGCCTGGACGTGCCCAAGACCTCGCCGATGCGGTCGGCGGAGACCGAGGCGCGCGGCAAGAGGACGAAGAGGAAGGTCGCCATCATCACGGACATGAGGATCTGAATGAGGTAGGTGAGGAACGCGGTGAGCGCACCGACCTCCATCTGGCCGCTCTCCACGCGGTCGGCGCCAAACCACAGGACCGCCACCGAGGACAGGTTCATGACGAGCATCACGATGGGGAACATCGCCGCCATCAGGCGCCCGGCCTTGTAGGCGGACTCCGTGACCTTCGCGTTCGCATCGGCGAAGCGGTCCACCTCCTCGCGCTCTCGCACGAAGGCGCGCACCACACGGATACCGGTGAGCCTGCTCGCGCATCACGCGGTTCACGACGTCGATGCGCTTCTGCATGCGCTGGAAGTGCGGCACCATCCGCGAGATGATCGCGATCACCGCGATCAGCAGCAGAGGAATCGCGATCACGAAGATCCACGACAGCGCGACGTCCTGGTGCAGCGCCATGAACACGCCACCAATGGCCATGAACGGCGCGGTGACCAGCAGGGTGCAGGCCATGAGGACCAGCATCTGCACCTGCTGCACGTCGTTGGTGGAACGGGTGATGAGGCTGGGCGCCCCGAACTTCTGCACCTCGTTCTCGCTGAACGATCCGACGCGGGTGAAGATGCGTCCGCGCAGGTCACGGCCGACGGCCATCGCCACCTTGGCGCCGAAGTACACGGCGATGATGGCGCACACGATCTGCAGCAGCGACAGGGCCAGCATGATGCCGCCCACCTGCCAGATGTAGGGGATGTCGCCGGTTGCGACGCCGTTGTCGATGATGTCGGCGTTGAGGCTGGGAAGGTACAGGTTGCAGACGGCCTGCGCCCCCTGGAACACGACCACTCCGAGGAGCAGTTTCCAGTAGGGCTTCACGGATTCGACCAGCAGCGGCCACAGCGCGCCCTTGGCCTTATCCCCCGTCGTTGCGCCCGTGCGCTCCGCGACGGCCGTCACGCCGCATCCCGCGGCTGAGGAGTCTTGGTCATAGACCCACAGTAGAACTCACCGGGGACACGCACCGTCCCAAGCGCGCGCGCGTTCGCGCTAGGCGTGACGCTGGCGTCCGGTTCTGGTCACCGCCATCGGCTACCCGAGTGAGCGGACGAACAGTTCGGCAGGCTGGCCGGCCAGGGTCGAGAACCCCACTCGCGGATAGAACTGGCGGGCGGCGTCGTTGCGTGGGTCGATGTCGAGGTGGACGCCTGCCACGCCACGCTCGGTCAGCAGCGCGCACGCCGCCTCGATGAGCGCTCGGCCGGCGCCCTTGCCCTGCGCCTGGGGCAGCAGGTCAATGTGCAGATGCGCCGGGTAGTCGTCCACGACGGCGGTCAGGAGGCGCTCGGGGTCTGCGGCGCTGCGCAGCACGCTCTCATCGGCCTCGACGCGCAGCGGATGACGGTGAGCCACCGAGGGCCACCAACTATCGCTGAACCACCCCTGGAAGGCACGGGTGTCCGCGGTCCCCATGACGTAGCCGATGGCACCGTCGCCCTCATCCCACACCAACGCAAAGCCGGCAGGGCCGTGCAGGTAGGGGATCGCATAGACATCGGCCAGCAGTGCGTCGTCGCCATGACGCCCGGTGTCGTCGCCACCCGCGTTGCCGGTCAGGAGGCAGATCCGTGCGATCTCGTCGTGGTCGGCAGGCGTCGCCGCGCGGATGGTCATGACACTCGAGACTACGGGGCGCACCGACCAGCGTCAGCGCGCCGCCCAGGCCATGCCGCGTTCGATCATGGCGGTGACGGGAGGAAGGCGAAGCACATCGAGCGTGTGCCCCAACGTGGTCGCGAAGATGCGTCCCTCGCCCCAGTGCCGCGTCCACGCGACGGGCATGGTGACGGCACGCGTCCACTCATCTCCTTCACCCGCGACCAACTCGCAGTCGGCGAGGACCTCGTTCAGCCCGTCGGCGAGCACCCAGTACTGCTCGGTGTGCACCTCAAAATCGGTAAGGCCAGCGGTGATGGGGTGGTCGGCGGCGGCGTCGGTGAAGCGCACGGTGTACCGGCGGTATGCCTCGACATCGGTGCTGCCCCGGTCCTCGGGCGCATGGGGATGCGCAGCGAACTGGGCGCCCGTCGCCTGCAGGAAGTCGGTGGCGCTACGGAAGGAGTCGATGATCCCGCCGTGCCACCCGGCGAGACCCGCTCCTGCGGCGACGGCCGCACGCAGACCAGCGACCTCGTCCACGGTGGCACTGCCCATGGTGACCGACTGCACGATGAGGTCGTAGCGAGCCATCGCATGGGCATCGGCGTACACCTCAGGCGTTTCCTCGATGTCGACCACGAAGCCCTGCTCCTCAAGGGCCGGAAGGAAGAGGTCGGTGGACCCCACGGGGTCGTGGCCAGGCCACCCTCCGCGGACAATCAAGCACTGCCTGGACATGCGTCTCCCCTCGCTCCTTCGCGTGCGGCCATCCTAGGACGAGCCGCCCACGCGGGCCAGGGGCGCGCTACAGCCGGTGCCTGCTACAGCCGGTGCGTGGTTGCGCCGGGAACCTGCTCGACGGTGTGGACCACGCGCCAGTTCTCGCCGCCGATGCCGCGCGCCCACTGGGGCATGCCCGACGCGAGTCCACGAGCCGCGAGATCGGTCCCCAGCACCAACACCGAGGGCCCGGCTCCCGAGACGACGGCGGCCAGGCCCTGAGCTCGAAGGTGATCAAGCATCGCCATCGCGGACGGCATGACCTCGGCGCGATACGTCTGGTGAAGGCGGTCCTCCGTGCCCTCGAAGAGGAGCTCGGGCTGACCGCCGAGCGCGGCCACGAGGAGCGCCGCTCGGCCCACATTGAACGCGGCGTCGCGGTGCGGCACCATCGCCGGCAGCACCGAGCGCGCCTGCTCGGTGGGCAGGACGGAACCGGGGATGAGGACCGCGGCCTCAATGCCATCGACGACGGGGACGCTGGCAGCCTTGGCACCGCCCGGAGCCATCCAGGCGACGGTGGCGCCACCGTAGATGGCGGGCGCGGCGTTGTCGGGGTGGCCCTCAAACTGCGTGGCGATCTCGAGCGCAACTTCGGCGGACAGCGCCTCTGGCTCGGCGATCAGTCCGCGCGCCGCGGAGATACCAGCGACCACGGCGGCGGCGGATGACCCCAGCCCGCGGCCGTGCGGAATGCGGTTGATGGCACGGATGGCGAGGCCCGTCTGCGACGCGTTGACGTGGTCCAGGGCGGCCCGCAATGCCCGCACCACCAGGTGCGATTCATCACGGGGCAGCGTCTCGGCACCCTCGCCCTCGATCTCCAACTCGACGGAGGCGGACGCGACAGCACGTACCTCGATCTCGTCGGTCAGACCGAGCGCGAGCCCCAGGGAGTCGAACCCGGACCCGAGGTTTCCCGCGGTGGCCGGAACGGTCACCACCACATGATCGGCGCCAAGACGCATCGCTACAGCCCCAGGACTTCAGCCGCCGCGGCGACGTCGACGGGGATGACGGTGGGCTCGACCTCGCGGCCGGACAGCGCGGTGGCGGTGTCCTTGAGTCCGTTACCGGTCACCGTGCAGGTGATGGTGGCGCCTCGGGGAACCTCGCCCAGCGCGGCCGCGGCCAGCAGGCCGGCGATGGGCGCCGCGGACGCGGGCTCCACGAACACGCCCACATCGGCGGCCAGGCGCGCCTGCGCGTTCAGAATCTGCGCGTCGGAGACGGCCCGGATCCAGCCGCCGGATTCGTCCCGCGCGGCGACAGCGAGGTCCCACGAGGCGGGCTTGCCGATGCGGATCGCGGTGGCGACGGTCTCGGGGTCCTTGATGGGGTGGCCCTGAACGAACGGCGCGGCTCCAGCGGCCTGCACGCCCCAAATCTTGGGTCGCTTGGTGGCTCGGCCCGCGTCGGCGAACTCGTTGAAGCCCATCCAGTACGCCGAGATGTTGCCTGCGTTACCCACGGGAAGCATGTGAATGTCGGGCGCGTCGCCCAACTGGTCGATGATCTCGAACGCGGCGGTCTTCTGACCCTGGAGGCGGTAGGGGTTGACCGAGTTCACGAGGGCCACCGGGTAGTCCTCGGACAGCGAGCGGACGATGTCGAGGCACTCGTCAAAGTTGCCGTCCACCTGGACCAGGCTTCGCTCCGTGAACGATGGCCTGGGCCATCTTGCCCGCCGCGATCTTGCCCTGGGGGATCATCACAACGCAGTTCAGTCCGGCGTGGGCGGCATAGGCGGCGGCCGATGCCGACGTGTTGCCCGTCGAAGCGCAGACGACGGTGTGGTCACCCTCCTTCACGACCTGCGTGATAGCGCTCGTCATGCCGCGGTCCTTGAAGGACCCGGTGGGGTTCATGCCCTCCACCTTGACGAAGACCTCGGCACCCACCTCGGCGGAGATGGACGGCGCGTGGACGAGCGGCGTGCCGCCCTCGCCCAGCGAGATGAGCCGATCGCCCTCGTCGAACGGCATGTGCTCCAGGTACTCGCGGATGGCTCCGCGCCACACGTGTGCCACTTACTCTCCCTCAATCCTCAGGACGGACCAGACATCGTTGACGGCATCGGAGGCCCGCAGGTCCTCGACGGTGGCCGCGAGCGCGGCCTCGGATGCGCGGTGCGAGGACAGAATGAGTCCCGCGTGCCCCTTGCCTGCCATCTGCCTCACCGACTCGATGCCCACGCCGTGGTTGGCGAACATCTGGGCCACGGACGCCAGCACGCCGGGGCGGTCGGGCACGCTCATGCGTACCGCGTAGCGCGTCTGTGCCGCATCCATCGGCAGCACGTGGTGGCGCGCGTAGTTCGATTCGCGCGGCCCCCTGCCGCCGGTGGCGACGTGGCGAGCCACGGACACGACGTCACCCAGGACGGCCGATGCCGTGGGGGCGCCGCCTGCGCCCTGGCCGTAGAACATCAACTCGCCGGCCGCATCGGCCTCGACGAACACCGCGTTGAAGGCACCGCGCACGTTCGCAAGCGGGTGCGACGAGGGCAGCAGCGTGGGGTGCACGCGCACGCTCACGCCTCCCTCGGCGCGCTCGGCGATCGCGAGAAGGCGATGACGCGGTCCGTCTCCTTCGCGGCGGCGATGTCATCCGAGGAGACCTCGGTGATGCCCTCGCAGTAGACGTCGTCGAGGTGAACGCGCTGGTGGAAGGCGAGAGACGCGAGGATCGCGGCCTTCGCCGCGGCATCGTGGCCGCCCACGTCCGCGGTGGGGTCGGCCTCCGCGTAGCCCAGGCGCTGCGCCTCGGCCACCACGTCCGCATAGTCCAGCCCCTTGGACGTCATCTCATCGAGCACATAGTTGGTGGTGCCGTTGACGATGCCGAGGATGCGGGTCACGTGGTCCCCGGCCAGCGACTCTCGCACCGGACGGACCAGCGGAATGGCGCCGGCGACGGCGGCCTCGAAGTACAGATCGGCCCCCGCCTCGTCCGCAGCCTCGTACAGGCTCCGCACCGCGCGTGGCGAGCAGGGCCTTGTTCGCGGTCACCACGCCGGTACCGGCGGCGAGCGCGCGCAGGATGAGGGTGCGCGCCGGCTCGTCTCCGCCCATGACCTCGACCACCACGTCAGCGGAGTCCACGAGGGCCTCGGCGTCCGAGGTCAGCAGGCTGACCGGCACCACCTCGTCGCGCGGCACAGACGTATCGCGGACGTAGATTCCTGCGATGTCGACGGGCGCGCCAACGCGCGCGGAAAGGTCCTCGCGCTGTTCGGTCAGGAGTCGCACCACCTGGGTGCCGACGGTCCCGCATCCGAGGATGGCGATCTTGACGGGGCTAACGGCGGTGGGCACGGCCCCAACTCTATACGGGTGCCGCCATGGCCCAGAAGCGGTGCGCCTCCCCGCGCAGACGCGTCGGTTCGGGCTCAATGGCTCGGTGACCACCACGAGGCCGCGTCTGCCGGGCGCACGCATCCGCGCGAGCCTGCGCCTGCTGTGGGTGTTCGTCGCCACCCAGGTGCGATGCCTGGTGTTTGCGATCCTCATCTTCGCGGCGATGAGCGTCACCGAGGTAGTCGACGTGGGGATCGGCCGCTACGACGCGTTGCTCATCGCGGGGCTCGCGATCACGGCGGTGCTGTGGTGGACGGGGTACGAGACCGGCCGCGAGGTCGCCGTGATCTTCGCCTTCCATCTGCTGGGGCTGGGACTCGAGGCTCTTCAAGGTCAGTCAGGGGTCGTGGACGTATCCCGATGCCGGGGTCACGATGATCGCGGGCGTTCCGCTGTACTCGGGCTTTATGTACGCCGCCGTGGGCTCGTACCTGTGCCAGGCCTGGCGGCGCTTTGACCTTCGCATCACCGGCTACCGAGCCATCCCCATGGCAATCCTTGCCGTCGCCGCCTACGCGAACTTCTTCACCCACCACTGGATCTGGGACCTGCGGTGGCTCATCGCGCTGCTCTTCGTGGCGGCCATGTGGGGCACATGGGTGCACTACAGCCTTGGCGCCACACGCCTGAGGATGCCGCTCGCGATCGCGTTCGTCCTCATCGGCTTCTTCCTGTGGGTGGCCGAGAACATGGGGACGTTCCTCGGGGCCTGGCGCTACCCCGACCAGGAGGCGTTCTGGCAGGCGGTCCACATGGGCAAACTCGGCTCGTGGGCCTTGCTGGTGACGCTGAGCCTTCGTCATCGTCGCCACCCTGAAGCAGTTCGAGGGCACCTTCTACGGTCACCCCGGCGACGTCGCGACGGTCACGCGCCGGCGGTCGGCATGAGGCGCACCCTGCCGTAGCCTGCGTGCCATGACACGACCCGCACGCGTGACCATGGTCTGCACCGGCAACATCTGCCGCTCCCCCGCGATGCACTACCTTGCTCGCCAGCAATGGGGCGACGCGGCCGAGGTGACGAGCGCAGGCATCTATGCGGAGATCGGGCTGGACGTGCCCCAGCCGATGCGTCGCGCGGCCGCGCGCCACCACCTCACCATCCCCCGGCATCGGCCCACCCACGATCGGCGCATCCTTAGTCAGGCGGATCTGGTGTTGGTCGCCACCCAGCAGCACGCCCGCTGGATCGAGGCGGAGTGGGGTGGCGTCGCCCCGCACGTGTTCGGCATCAAGGAGGCGGCCGCACTGGCCGGCCGTGCCGACAGCCCCCATGGCGACACCGCCGCGGAGCGCCTCGTCAACGCCGCGGCCGCGCTCGATGCCGCGCGCCAGCAGGTCCCGGCCCCGCTGCGGAGCCTCGACGATCCGTGGTCGCTTGATCAGGCGACCTACAACCGGGTGATGGACGAGATCATCGACGACATCGCCATCCTCACCTCCTGGGCGGGCCTCAACGACGCCTGACGCCAGACACGTCAAAGGCGGCGACCCGAGTGCTGAGGGGACTCCTCGGGTCGCCGCCGGGCGGCGCGTCAGTGGCCGAAGGACTGCAGCGGCGGCAGGGTGTCGCCGCGTGAGTCAACGCTGCTCTCGTTGACAGTGTCCTCGTCACTTCGCGTCTCGCCGGTCTGACGGTCTTCTGACTCGTCTTGCGCATCAAAGGCCGTGTGGCCCTTGGTGCGACGTTCCTCCTCGACCTCATCGGCGAGGCGGGTCAGGGCGTCGGTACCCTCGTGGTCATGGAGGCTCATGGCCTTCTCCTTCCACTCGTGAGGCCGCTGTCCCGGCCACGTAGAGGGAACGTCTGGGACCCTCTCAGATACTTCTCAGGTCCGGCCGTTGGGGTAGACGGCGCCCGGGGGCACCGTGGGCAACGGGGTGTCTTCGCCCTCGTGGTCCTCGCGCGTGTCCCCGTCGTCCTCTGGGGTGCTGTCGTTCGGCATGGCGACCGCGTTTCCGCTGGCGCGCTCAGCCTCGACCTCTTCCGCGAGCTCCTGCAGGGCAGCGGTGCCCTCGTGAATGTCCTTGTCGGTGGGGTCGTCCATGACCTTTCCTTCCGTCGCGGGCGGCTGGTCGCCGCCGTGCCTAGGTCAACGCCCCAGGGACCGCAGACCTTCCGGCCGGTGCGCGGGTCAGGCGTCGTAGCGGGCGCGCGCCTCAGTCACTTCGGGCACGGCGGCCTCGAGCACGTCCGCGAGGTCGCGCAGGCGGGTGGCGACCTGGCCACCCAACTCGGTCAGTGCGTAGTCGACGCGCGGGGGAACCTCGGCGTGGACCGTGCGCGTGATCATGCCGTCGCGCTCGAGCGTGCGCAGCGACTGCGACAGCATGCGTTCGCTCACCCCGTCGACGCGGTCGCGCAGGGCACCGAACCGCTGAGGGCCCTCGCCGAGCGCGATGAGGATGAGGAGGGCCACTTGCCCGCGATATCCTCGAAGGTGGAGCGGGAGGTGCAAGCGCGCGCGAAGACGTCGGCCACCATGGCCTGACTGGGCGCGACGCTCGATTCCATGTGGTCAAGAATACTCTCGAAACTTCGGAATAGATAGTGGCTTACGATTCGTTAGCATCGACGTCAAGGCATCACCCGCTTCGAAAGGACACCCTCATGACCACCTACGCAGTCACCGGCGCCAGCGGACGAACCGGCCACCTCATCGTCGAGCACCTCCTCGCCCGCGGCATCGCCCCCGCGGACGTGGTCGCGATCGCCCGCACCGAGTCCAAGGTTGCCGACCTCGGCGAGCGCGGCGTGACCGTCCGCCACGGCGATTACGACGATGCCGCCTCGCTCGACACCGCGCTTGAGGGCGTCGACCGCCTGGTCCTCGTCTCGGCCTCCGAGCCCGGCAAGCGCCTGCCCCAGCACCAGGCCGTCATCACCGCTGCCCAGAAGGCAGGCGTGAGCCGCATCCTCTACACGTCGCTGCTGGCGGCAGACACCACCACGAACCCGCTCGCGGGCGAGCACGTCGCGACCGAGGAGGCGCTTGCCGCCTCACCCATTCCCGCCACGATCCTGCGTAACTCCTGGTACTTCGAGAACTACACGGCACAGATCCCCCAGTACCTTGCCGACGGCGCCATCACCACCGCCACCAACAACGCGCGCATCTCCGCGGCCACCCGCAGCGACTACGCGGAGGCCGCCGCCGCCGCGGCGATCAGCGACGTCGAGGGCAAGGTCTACGAGCCTCGGCGCCGCCCCGTTCACCATGACCAACCTCGCCGAGGTCCTCACGAGCGTCACCAACACCGACGTCCGCCACCACGCGGTCTCGGTTGACGAACTCGTGGGCGGCATGGTCCAGGCGGGCCTCGACGAGGGCACCGCACGCTTCTGGGCGGGCGTCGATGCCTCCATCGCCAAGGGCGACCTGGTGACCGAGTCGACCGACCTCGCGGACCTCATCGGCCACGAGCCCACCTCGCTCGAGGACGCGGTGCGCACGGCGCTCTAACGCGACCGCCTCACCGGCAGCAAGCGGCCCGGCACTCCGGAGGGAGTGCCGGGCCGCTTCACGTCTGGCCGATGCCGGGCCTAGTCCCCCGCGACGTCCCAGGCTCAGCAGGTCCTCGAGGGTGTCGCGGCGCACCAGCACCTTCGAGGCGCCGTCACGCACGGCGACCACGGCGGGACGCAGCGCGGCGTTGTACGTCGAGGCCATCGAGCGTCCATACGCGCCCGTGGCGGCCACGGCGAGCAGGTCGCCGCGGCGCGTGTCCTCGGGCAGTTGCACGTCGCGCACGATGATGTCGCCGCTTTCGCAGTGCTTACCCACCACGCGTGACAGGGTCGCGGGGGCATCGGACACCCGGGAGGCCACCTCGGCGTGATACTGCGCGCCATACATGATGGTGCGCGGGTTGTCGCTCATGCCGCCGTCCACCGCGACGTACTGGCGGGAGCCACCCTCGTCGAGCCTTCACATCCTTGGTCACGCCCACCGAATACAGAGTGAGGCCTGCGGGGCCGGCGATCGCACGGCCCGGCTCGATGGAGAAGCGGGGCCACTGACCGCCGATGGGATCCATGACCGAGGCCACGGCATCGGCGATCTCGTAGGCCGCGACGGCGGGTTCGAGCGCCTCGGCGTCCTCGGTGTAGGCGATCGCGTAGCCGCCGCCCAGGTCCACCTCGGGAAGGCTCGGCACCCGTGTCCGCCATGAACGCCGCGCGCAGACGCAGCATGCGGTCCGCCGACTCACGGAAAGCATCGATCGACAGAATCTGGCTGCCGATATGGGTGTGAATCCCCAGCAGGTTCAGCCCCACGGCATCGTGGCACGCGAGCATCGCGTCGTAGGCGGCGCCGGAGGCGAGCGAGAGGCCGAACTTCTGGTCCTCGTGGCTCGTGGCGATGTACTCGTGACCGCCCGCGTGGACGCCGGTCGTCACGCGCACCAGGACGGGGGCGGTGACGCCCATCTCCCGCGCGAGCGCGTCCAGCACCTCGATCTCGGTGAATGAGTCGACGATGATGCGTCCCACGCCCACGGACAGGGCACGGCGCAGTTCATCCTCGGCCTTGTTGTTGCCATGCAGGCCGATGCGCTCGGGCGGCATTCCGCCACGCAGCGCGATCTCGAGCTCACCACGCGAGGCGACGTCGAGGCACAGGTCCTCCTCGCGCATCCAGCCGGCGACCTGCGACGCGAGGAACGCCTTGCCCGCGTAGAACACGTCGACCTTGGCGCGGTGGCGACCGAAGGCCGCCGTGAAGTGGTCGCGGAAGCCGGCCGCGCGAGCGCGGAAGTCGTCCTCATCCACCACATACAGCGGGGTGCCGTGCTCGGCGGCGAGCGTGCGGACGTCCATCCCGCCGACCGTCAGCACGCCGTGCTCATCGCGCACGACCGTGCGCGACCAGACGCCCATTCCGGTTACATCCGCTCGGGCGCGGACACGCCGATGAGGTGCAGGCCATTGCGCAGCACCTGCTGGGCGGCATCGTTCAGCCACAGGCGAGTGCGGTGCAGGTCGGTGACCTCCTCGTCGCCCTGCGGGGTCACGCGAGTGCGGTCGTACCAGCCGTGATACGTCGACGCGAGGCTCCTCGAGGTAGCGCGCCACGCGATGCTGCTCGCGGAACTCCACCGCCTGCGTCACCACGCGCGGGAACTCGCCGAGCACGCCCAGCAGTTTCGCGTCCCACTCGTGCTCCAGCAGCGAGGCGTCGAAGCCGTCCTCGCGGCCGATGCCGTACTCGGCGGCGTTGCGCTGCACGCCGCAGGTGCGGGCGTGGGCGTACTGGACGTAGAAGACGGGGTTCGCGTTGGTCTTGGAGGCGAGCAGGTCAAGGTCGATGTCGATCGACGAGTCCGCGCTCGAGCGCGCCAGCGAGTAGCGCGCGGCGTCCACGCCCACGGCGTCCACGAGGTCCTCCATGGTGACGACGGTGCCGGCACGCTTGGACATGCGCACGGGCTGGCCGTCCTTCACCAGGTTCACCATCTGGCCAATGATGACCTCGATGATCTCGGGCGAGTAGCCCAGGGCCGCCGCGGCGGCCTTGAGGCGCGCGATGTAGCCGTGGTGGTCGGCGCCGAGCAGGTAGATGCAGAGGTCCGCACCGCGCTCGGCCTTGTCACGGATGTACGCGATGTCGCCCGCAATGTACGCGGCGTTGCCATCGGACTTGATGACCACACGGTCCTTCTCGTCACCGTGGTCGGTGCTGCGCAGCCACCAGGCGCCCTCAGCCTCGTAGAGCGCGCCGGAGGCCTTGAGTTCCTCGAGCGCACGCTCCACCTTGCCCGACTCGTGCAGGGAGTCCTCGTGGAAGTACACGTCGAACTCGACGCCGAAGTCCTTGAGCGACTGCTTGATCTCGTTGAACATGAGGCGCACGCCGCGCTGGCGGAAGAACTCGATGGCCTCGTCACGGGGCAGGCTCGAGCGGGTCGCGGTCGCCATTCTCCATCGCCTCGACCATCACCTCGTTGGCGATGTCCTGGATGTACTGGCCGCCGTAGCCGTTCTCGGGAGCATCCTCGCCCGCCACCACGGCGAACAGCGAGGCCGCGAAGTTGTCGATCTGGCTGCCGTGGTCGTTGAAGTAGTACTCACGGGTCACCATGGCGCCGTGGAACTCGAGCAGGCGTGCGAGCGAGTCACCCACGGCCGCCCATCGGGTGCCACCCAGGTGGATGGGGCCGGTGGGGTTGGCGGACACGAACTCGACGTTCACGGTCTTGCCGGTCAGGGACTCGCCGCGGCCGTAGTCGGCGCCGTACTCGACGATGCCGCGTGCAAGGCTCGCCAGCAGCACCCGCGGCGAGGCGAATGTTGATGAAGCCGGGGCCCGCGACGTCGGCGGCGTCGATGCCGTCGATCTCCGCGAGGCGCTCCACGAGCGTGTCCGCAAACTCGCGGGGGTTGGTGCCGGCCTTCTTGGCCAACTGCATCGCGATGTTGGTGGACCAGTCGCCATGCTCGCGCTGGCGCGGTCGCTCCACGCGAATGTCCTCCGGGACATCGAACGGGGACAGCCTGGAAGTCACTGTCGTCGATGCCCTGAAGCAGGGCGGCGCGGATCTGTGCGGCAAGTTCCTCGGGAGTCACCCGGCGAGTCTATCGGCGCGCGCACGGTGCTGTCCGTCGTCGGTAGGGTCCACTGCAGGCGGCCGATGCTCGGGCCGGGTTCCGTAGGAGACGAAGGGGTCGCGATGGGTTTCGAGGAGGCGCTCGGTTGGGCGCGCACGCAGGTCGAGACGGGGATGGTGCCCGGAGGAGTCTTGGGTGTCGTGACGGCCGACGGCGCCGTGGAGTTGGACGCCGTGGGCGATGCCCGTCCCGAAGACCCCTATCCCCTGTTCTCCATCACGAAGGCCCTCGTGGGGGTGTCGGTGGGCCGACTGCTCGCTGCAGGCGACCTGTCGCTCGACTCCCGCCTGGCCGAAGCGGTGCCGGGCTTCGGCGCCGATCGCGACGACGACGTGCTGCTGCGCCACCTCGTGTCGCACTCGGCCGGCATCCCCGAACCTGCGCTCGACTTTGTGGGCGACCTCGACGACGCCCTCCTCGCGCCAGGCCGTGACTTCGCGGCCGGAACCGCGTCGCGGTACTCCTCGATCGGATACCAGGGCATCGTCCGCATGATCGAGCACGCCACGGGCAGCGCGTGGGAGGACGTGTTGGCCGCCGACCTCGCGGCCGTGGGCGCCACAGGCGTGACGCTGGACACCGCCGCGACCGAGCACCGGCCCGTGTTGCGCGGCGACGCCGCGCTCGACTGGCAGGCCTTCGCCGCGCTGCGCCACCCCGGCGCGGGAGCGGTCGCGACCGCCGAGGACCTCCTGTCCGTGGGACGGTCGCTGCTCGCCGATGACGGCGCGCTCGTGCCGTCCCAGACGCTCGCCCTGATGCGCACGTCGCTCGTGGACGGCGCCCGGCTCCTCGACCCGTACCCGCCCGAGCGCGGGTGCGCGTGGGGCGTCACCTTCTGCCTGCGGCGCGCCGTGCCGGGACTGAGCACCACCGACGGATTCGGGCACGCCGGCTGGGCGGGCACCGAGTTCTGGGTCCACCCCGAGCGCGGTATCGCGTTCGTGTGGCTCACCAACGTGGCGGGTGCTGAGGGCGAGGGGATGGACCCGATCGCGCTCGCGCGCGCCGTCCTGGACTAAGGCGCGAGCCTCAGGGCGCCTGTCGCGTCTCGCCGCGCTCCAGCAGGGTCACGCGGTCCGTCTGGCCCGCATCGGCCACCGCTGCGACGAACGCGGCGCGCGGCTGGGAGAAGTGCGCCCAGTCGTCAATGTGCGCGGGGACGACGGTGGCCTCAGGCCACCGTGCCGCGATCTCCAGGGCGCGTTCGGCATCGGCCGTCAGCATCATGTCGTTCAGGCGCGGCGAGCGCGCGGCCCCGGCGAAGATCACCGCGACGTCCACGCCAGGGAACCGGTCGGCCACCCTGCCTGCCTTGCGTACCGACGAGTTGTCGCCCGACACGTAGACGGTCGGCCACCCCTCGGCCTCGAGAACGAAGCCTGTGACCTGACCGGCGAGTTGCTTCACCACCGAGGGACCGTGCCTGGCGGGCACCGCCGTCACCGTGACCGCCGTAGCGCCGCCGGGGATGATCGCCTGATCCCAGCGGCGCATGCCCTGCGCGCGAGGCACCCGGTCGCCGCCCTCGGGGGTGGTGAGGATGTGGCGGACGTCGTCGAGCATGGCGCGGCCCGAGACGTCGAGGTTGTCCTCGTGCTCGTCGTGGCTGAGCAACACCACATCGATGTGGCCCACCTCGACCCTCGAGACGGCGGGCCCCGCAAGCCTGGTGAGGTTGCCCACCGGGCCAGGGGCATCGAAGGTCGGGTCCGTGAGGAAGCGCAGCCCCGCATACTCGATGAGCACCGTGGGACCGCCGATGAGCGTGAACGTGGCCTGCGCCGTCATGGCGCTAGTCAAGCACCTCGACCGCTTCTACCTGGCATTGCACCGGGAAGGACTCGGCGCACGCCTCCGACCAGACCTGAATGCTGTCCCCCTCGGCGATGTCCGCCGCATCTTCCACCGCCCCCGTCACGGGGATATCGTCCGTCAGGACGAACGTGGTGCCATCGAAGTACTCGTACCCGGCGTCCGGTACGAAACTCACGCGGGTCTGGTCGCCTTCGGTGACCACCGCATCGGCCGTGCCGACTGCCTCGGGCTCCCGCTCGGGCAGGGCGGCGCCGCCGGAGCAGCCCGCGAGTGCCAGGGAGGCGGCGACGGCAACCACGACGGCGGGAACGGCGAGCACTCGCTTCATCCCCACAGTGTGAACCAGTCGCGAGCCCGCGGCCCGGCGTGTCGCCTCGTGTCCGGCGGTCCCACCGGGGTGTCGGGCGCCGATCCGGTTCAAAGTGTGGGGCGTCAGGGCATCAGGGACGACGCGCGGGTCACGAGCCTCCGGCTGGAAGAGCACGTGCTCCCTGGTGGCATCGGGCCTCTTGTCGCGCTCGGCAAGAAGGAGGTCCACTGCGGTCGATCCGATCTGGCGGCGAGGCTGGCGAACTGACGAGATTGGGACCACAGCGGCCGCGGCGAACGAGATGTCGTCGTACCCCACGAGCGCCACATCACCGGGAATCTTCACCGGCTCCGCACCAGACAGGAGCGCCTGCTGCACGCCGATCGCCAGCAGGTCGTTGGCCGCGAAGACCGCGTCCACCTCCCCGGCCCGTACCAGGCTCGCGTACCACAGCGCCGATGCGCATCCCCTCCTCGAGCGTCAACGCCTCGGTCTCGATGCGGATCAGCGTGGCCCCGTCGACGGCCTCGACCGCCTGGGCGGCACCCTCGAAGCGATCCGCGACCTGATGGATCCCGCGCGGCCCTCCCACGAAGGCGAGCCTGCGACGGCCGCCGTCAAGGAGGTGGGCGGCGGCGAGGCGACCTCCCACCACGTCGTCCACGGCGACCGAGGCGACAGTTGCGTCGGCGGCGCCGCGGTCCACGAGCACCACGGGGATGCCCTGCTCGCGCAGACCGGCGACCGCGTCCGCCGCATCGGCCGTGGGCACCAGCAGCACGCCCGCGACGCGTTGGGTCTCGAACTGCTCCAGGTGCTTGCGCTCCTCTCCGAGGACTCGTCCGAGTTTGCCAGCGTGATGGTAAGCCCGGCCTCCTCGGCGCGCGCCTCAGCGCCACGTGCCACGTCGGTGAAGAACGGGTTCGAGACATCGAGCACGACGAGCGCCACCGTGGTGGACTGGCCAGCGCGGAGTTGGCGCGCGGCGGCGTTCGGAACGTAGCCCAGGCTCCGCGATCGCCTCGCGCACGCGTTCCACCGTGGCGTCCTTGACCTGGTCGGGCCGGTTCAGGACGTTGGAGACGGTGCCGACGGACACTCCCGCCAGCCGCGCGACCTCGCGCACGCTCACCGCCATGCCCCGGTCCCTCCGTCGTGGTTCATGCGTTGAATCGTGACACACCTGCGCCGATGCGCTGCGGCGCCTCTCCTGGCGCGCCGCTGGAAAGCGCTTCCCAAGTGTGCCACGATGACCCCATGCACCGTGCAGCGCACTGCCGCGACCGGCCTTGACAACACGTCACCCGAGACCTAGCCTCGACAGAGTTGAAACGATTCATAGCGGAGGCATCGGGACCTAAAACCCGCGCTCCCGCCCCACCGACTAAGGACAACGACGTCATGACGGACTTCGCGAGCATCGCGCACCGCCTTGAGGAGCAGGCCATCGAGCCTGCCCTCGTGGGCCTTCGGCAACTCCGGTACCCGCTTCCGGGTTTTCACCACGCCCGGCACCGCGCGCGATCCGTTCGAGAAGATCGCCGACGCCGCCCAGGTGCACAGGTTCACCGGCCTCGCCCCCACCGTCGCGCTCCACATCCCGTGGGACAAGGTCGACGACTACGGCCACTCGCGACCCACGCCAAGGACCACGGCGTCGCGCTCGGGACCATCAACTCGAACACCTTCCAGGACGCCGACTACAAGGCTCGGCTCCTCGCCCACCGCGATGACCGCATCCGCCGCAAGGCCATCGATCACCACCTCGAGTGCATCGACATCATGGACGCCACCGGCTCGCGCGACCTGAAGATCTGGCTCGCCGACGGCACCAACTACGCGGGACAGGACGACATGCGCGGCCGCCAGGACCGCATGCACGAGGCTCTCCAGGAGATTTACGCCCGCATCGGCGAGCACCAGCGCCTGGTTCTCGAGTACAAGATCTTCGAGCCGGCGTTCTATCACATGGACGTGCCGGACTGGGGTACCAGCCTACGCGCAGGTGGCCGCCCTCGGCGACCGCGCCACGGTGTGCCTCGACACCGGCCACCACGCCCCGAGCACCAACATCGAGTTCATCGTGATGCGGCTCCTGCGCCTGGGCAAGGCTCGGCTCGTTCGACTTCAACTCGCGCAACTACGCCGACGACGACCTCATCGTGGGCGCCGCCGACCCCTTCCAACTGTTCCGCATCATCGTCGAGGTGATCCGCGGAGGCGGCTACGGCAAGGACGGCGACACGGCCTTCATGCTCGACCAGTGCCACAACATCGAGGACAAGATCCCCGGCCAGATCCGCTCCGTGCTGAACGTCCAGGAGATGACGGCTCGGGCGCTGCTGGTGGACCGCGAGGCACTCACGGCCGCCCAGATCGACGGCGACGTCCTGACCGCCAACGGCATCCTCATGGACGCCTTCTATACGGACGTGCGCCCCGACCTCGCCGCCTGGCGCGAGTCGCGCGGCCTCCCCGCCGACCCGATGCAGGCCTTCGCCGACTCGGGCTACTTGGCCCGCGCCGCGCAGGAGCGCGTGGGTGGCACCCAGGCCGGCTGGGGCGCGTAGGCCATGCCGCGCATCTGCTTCACGCTCCAGGTGGACCCGACGCGGCTCGACGAGTACGTCGAAGCCCACCGGGCCGTCTGGCCCGAGATGCTAGAGGCGATCCGTGACGCGGGACGGCGCGACTACTCGCTGTTCCTGTCCCCCACCGGCCTGCTGGTCGGCGTCTACGAGACCGATGACGACGCCGCCTCCGCGGCGGCGCTCGCCGCCGACCCGCGCACCGCGCGCTGGGAGGCCACCATGGCCCCCTTCTTCGTCTCGCTCGACGGTGACCGGCCCGACCAGGGCGCGCCGCAGTTACCCGAGGTCTTCCACCTCGAGACCCAACTGCGCGAAGCGGGCCGCGCATGACCGAGGTGGCTGACGTCCTCATCGACGGCACGGTCCCGGCGCGGCTCTACCGCCCGGCCGATGCCACGGCTGGCTCGCTCGGCATCGTCTGGTGCCACGGCGGCGGCTTTGTCCACGGCGACCTGGACATGCCGGAGGCCGATGCGGTGGCCAGGCGCTTTGCCGACGCGGGCCACGTGGCCCTGTCCGTGGATTACCGCCTGGTCAGCGGCGGCGGGAAGCACCGCTTCCCCGCGGCGCATGACGACGTCCGCGCCGCGTTCGCCTGGATGGCCGCGAGCGCCGAGGACCTGGGCGTGGATCCCGGGGCGCTGATCCTTGGCGGCGCGAGCGCTGGCGGCAACATCGCCGCGGGCGTCGCCCTGCGCCTCGTCCGCGAGGGAGCACCCACCGCGCCTACCCACCTCTTTCTTGCCTACCCCGTCACCCACGCGAGCCTGCCGACCGCGAGCCCCGAGGCGGCATCGGCCGTCGCCACGGCCCCGGAGGCCAGCCGCTTCCGGCCCGCCAAGGTCGCCGCGATGAACCTGCACTACGTGGGCGACGCCGTGCTGCTGAGTGAGCCCTACGCATTCCCGGGCGGGCATGACCTTGCCGGGATGCCGCGCACCCTCATCGTCGACGGAGAGGCCGACGATCTGCGGGCCATGGGCGAGGCCTTCGCCTCCGAACTCGCGGCGGCTGGCGTCGACGTCACCTATGCCGTCGAGCCCGGCACCACCCACGGACATCTCAACCGCCCTGAGCCTCCCCACGCGGAGCGCACCCTCACCGCTGCGCTGGCCTGGCTCGATGCCGGCCTGCGTCCCTGACACCAAAGGATCACCATGACGAACCCCGCCGTCACCGACCTCATCAACCGCTCGAACCGCCTGGGCGCGAACCCCAAGAACACCAACTTCGCCGGCGGCAACACGTCTGCGAAGGGCTCCGAGATCGACCCGGTCACCGGCGAGGCGACGGACCTGCTGTGGGTCAAGGGCTCGGGCGGAGACCTGGGCACCCTGACGGAGTCCGGCCTCGCCGTGCTGCGCCTGGACCGCATGCGTGCGCTGGTGGACGTGTACCCCGGCGTCGAGCGCGAGGACGAGATGGTCGCGGCGTTCGACTACTGCCTGCACGGCAAGGGTGGCGCGGCCCCCTCGATCGATACCGCCATGCACGGCCTGGTGGACGCCAACCACGTGGACCACCTCCACCCCGACTCCGGCATCGCCATCGCGACCGCCGTCGACGGCGAGGAGCCTCACCCGCACCATCTTCGGCGACGCCGTGGTGTGGGTGCCGTGGCGCCGCCCCGGCTTCCGCCTTGGCCTCGACATCGCGGCGATCAAGGAGGCGAACCCGCAGGCGATCGGCTGCATCCTCGGCGGCCACGGCATCACCGCGTGGGGCGACACCTCCGCCGTGTGCGAGGAGCGCTCGCAGCACATCATCGACACGGCGGCCGCGTACATCGAGCGGCACGGCAAGGCCGAGCCCTTCGGCCCCGCGCTGGACGGCTACGGCGCCCTCGCGGCCGACGAGCGCCGGGAGAAGGCCGCCGCGCTCGCCCCGACGATCCGGGGCATCGCCTCGACCGACCGACCGATGGTCGGCCACTTCACCGACGCCGACGTGGTGCTCGACTTCCTGAGCCGCGCCGAGCATCCGCGCCTCGCCGCGCTCGGCACGAGCCTGCCCCGACCACTTCCTGCGCACCAAGGTCAAGCCCATGGTGCTGGACCTGCCCGCCGACGCCTCCATCGACGACGCCAAGGCCAGGCTGAAGGAGCCTCCACGGTGCGTATAGGGCCGACTACCAGGCCTATTACGAGGCGCACGCGACCGAGGAGTCGCCTGCGATCCGCGGCGCCGACCCGCTCATCGTCTTGGTGCCCGGCGTCGGCATGTTCTCGTTCGGTGCGAACAAGCAGACCGCGCGCGTGGCCGGCGAGTTCTACATCAACGCCATCAACGTGATGCGCGGCGCCGAGTCGCTGTCCACCTACACGCCCATCTCGGACGCGGAGAAGTTCCGCATCGAGTATTGGGCGCTCGAGGAAGCCAGGCTCCAGCGCCTGCCCCAGCCCAAGAGCCACGCCACCCGCGTCGCGTTCGTCACCGGCGCCGCCTCGGGCATCGGCAAGGCCATCGCGACCCGCCTCGCGGCCGAGGGCGCGTGCGTCGTCATCGCCGACCTGGACCTCGCCAAGGCTCAGGAGGCCGCCGCGGAGTTGGGCTCCACGGACGTCGCCGTGGGCGTGCAGATCGACGTGAGCAGGGCCGATGCCGTGGCCGCCGCCATCGACGAGGCCGTCCTCGCGTTTGGCGGCGTCGACCTGGTCGTCAACAACGCGGGCCTGTCGCTGTCTAAGCCTCTGCTGGAGACCACGGAGAGGGACTGGGACCTGCAGCACGACGTGATGGCGAAGGGATCGTTCCTGGTCTCCCAGGCCGGCGCGCGCGTGATGATCGACCAGGACATGGGCGGCGACGTCCTCTACATCGCCTCCAAGAACTCCGTGTTCGCGGGCCCGAATAACATCGCCTATTCCGCCACGAAGGCGGATCAGGCCCACCAGGTGCGCCTGCTGGCCGTGGAACTGGGACAGTTCGGCATCAAGGTCAACGGCATCAATCCCGACGGAGTGGTGCGCGGCTCCGGCATCTTCGCCGGCGGCTGGGGCGCCAACCGCGCCAAGACCTATGGCATCGACGAGGAGAACCTCGGCGAGTTCTATGCCCAGCGCACCATCCTGAAGCGCGAGGTGCTCCCCGAGCATGTGGCGAATGCGGCCGCGGTCCTCACGGGTCCCGACATGACCCACACGACCGGCCTTCACGTGCCGGTGGACGCGGGTGTCGCGGCGGCATTCCTGCGATGAGCGCAACCACCACGGGGACCCTCGCCGTCGCCGCCGTCGACCTGGGCGCCACGAGCGGCCGGGTCATGGTGGGCCACGTCGGCGACGGGGAACTGCGCCTGCACCAGGCGGCGCGGTTCCCCAACGGTCCCGTGGCCCTACCCGATGGTCTTCACTGGGACTCTCAGGCGCTGTTCCGCGCCGCCCTGGCGGGACTGCGGGACGCGCAGGCCTGGGAGCCCGGCATCGCCTCCGTCGGCATCGACTCGTGGGCCGTGGACTATGCACTGTTGCGCTCTGGCCGCCTGCTGGGCGAACCGTTCCACTATCGGGATGCGCGCTGCGATGCGGGGGTCGAGACGGTACACGCTCGCGTGGGCTTCCCGGCGCTCTACGCGCGCAACGGCCTGCAGTACCTCCCCTTCAACACCGCGTACCAGGCTCGCGGCGGAGGACCCCGCGGTGCTCGGAATCGCCGACCGGATGCTCCTGGTACCGGACCTGCTGGCGTTCTGGCTGACCGGCGCCGAGGTCGCCGAGCGCACCAATGCCTCGACCACCGGGCTGCTCGACGTGGCAACGCGCGAGTGGGACTTGTCCCTGGTCGAGGCGCTCGGCCTGCGCCCCTCCCTGCTGCCGGGCCTCGTCTCCCCCGGCGACCGCATCGGCCACCTCCTGCCGTCCGTCGCCGAGGCGACAAGCCTGGCGCCGTCCACCCCGGTGACGGCCGTGGGAAGCCACGACACGGCATCGGCCGTCCTGGCGACCCCCATGCGGGAGGCCGGTGGCGCCTACATCTCCTGCGGCACGTGGGGCCTCGTGGGCGTCGAGACGGAGACGCCGGTGCTCACCGATGCCGCGCGCGAGGCGAACTTCACCAACGAGGGCGGAGTCGACGGCCGCACGCGATTCCTGCACAACGTCATGGGCCTGTGGCTGCTGAGCGAGACGATCCGCACCTGGGAACGCGCGGGCGAGACGGTCGACCTGGAACGCCTGCTCGCCGAGGCCGCGGCCGTGGGCGGCGACGTCTCCGTGTTCGACGCGAACGACGAAGCGTTTCTCGCACCCGGCGACATGCCCGCGCGAATCTCCCAGTGGCTCACGGAGCACGGGCTTCCCGTCCCGGCCACGCGCGCGGAGATCACCCGCTGCATCGTCGAGTCGCTCGCCGTCGCTTTCTCCGATGCCGTCGCCGAGGCCTCGCGCCTGTCCGGTCAGGCGGTCGACACGATCCACCTGACCGGCGGCGGGTCGTTGAACACTCTGCTGTGCCAGCGCACCGCCGACCGCGCCGGGCTCCCGGTCGTCGCGGGGCCGGTCGAGGCGACCGCGCTCGGCAACGTGCTGGTGCAGGCACGCGCGCTCGGCGCCACGGGTGAGAGCATCGAGTCGCTGCGGGACCTCGTGGCCCGCACGCAGCACGTCCGCACGTATCAGCCTCGAGGAGGCACCCGATGAAGATGGAGCGACGCGTCCCGCGTCCCGCCGACCTGGCCCCGCTGATGCGGTTCAAGGGCTTCGACCCGAACGGTCGCAGGCGACGCCTGGCCAAGGCGCACCGCATCGAGGACCTGCGCGCGATCGCGAAGCGTCGCACGCCCCGAGGCGCATTCGACTACACCGACGGCGCGGCGGAGTTCGAGCCTGTCGCTCGGGCGCGCCCGCCAGGCGTTCCGCGACATCGAGTTCCACCCCGCGATCCTGCGCGACGTGTCCGCCGTGGACACCTCGGTGGACATCCTGGGCGGGCCGTCGGCGCTGCCCTTCGGTATCGCCCCCACCGGCTTTACGCGCATGATGCACGCCGAGGGCGAGCGCGCGGGCGCCTCCGCGGCGGGCGCGGCAGGGATTCCGTTCTCGCTGTCCACCGTGGGCACCACCTCCCCCGAGGGGGTGCGCGACGCCAACCCCGAGGGCCGCAACTGGTTCCAGCCTGTACATGCAGAAGGACCGCGACAAATCGATGGGGCTCGTCTCCCGCGCCGCCGATGCCGGCTTCGACACCCTCCTCGTCACCGTCGATGTGCCGGTCGCCGGCGCGCGCCTGCGGGACTCCTACAACGGCTTCACCATCCCGCCGCAGGCTCACGCCGCGGACGGTGCTCAACGCGATCCCGCGGCCCGAGTGGTGGTGGAACTTCCTCACCACCGAGCCGCTCGCGTTCGCCTCGCTCTCGGAGTGGAATGGGACCATCGGCGAGCCTGCTCGATGCACTCTTCGACCCCACCGTCGACTTCGACGATCTCGCATGGATTCGCGACCAGTGGCCGGGCAAGGTGGTCGTGAAGGGCATCCAGACCGTCGACGACGCCAGGCGCGTGTGGGACCTGGGCGTGGACGGCATCGTGCTGTCCAACCATGGCGGCCGCCAGTTGGACCGCGCCCCCGTGCCGTTCCACCTGCTCCCGACCGTGCGCCGCGCGCTCGGGCCCGAGGCGACCATCCTCCTCGACACCGGCATCATGTCGGGGGCCGACGTGGTGGCGGCTCTGGCGATGGGCGCTGACTTCACGCTGGTGGGCCGCGCGTACCTCTACGGGCTGATGGCGGGCGGGCGCGAGGGCGTCGACCGCACCATCGAGATCCTCCGCACCGAGATCGTGCGGACCATGAAACTCCTGGGAGTCGCGTCGGTGGCCGACCTGAACCCCGGCCACGTCACTCGCCTACGCGCACTCGCCCCCTGGAGCCCCGCGTAGGCGCAGGAGTTACGGAAGCCGAGTCAGTTCGAGGAGCTCCTCCTCGAGCGCGTGGATGTCCTCGTGGGCAAGCGACGTCCCCCACAGGGGCGCCACGCTCACCCCGTCGCTCGCGGCGACCACCAGGCGCACCACGCGCGGCGGAAGGCCGTCGTCCGCGAGCTCCTCGCGCCAGCGCCGCGCATCCGCGTCGGCGATGTGCTGGAGCGCGGGCTCTCCCATGACGTGGGCGGCCAGCGCGACGCTGTCACGCAGGCCGGCCGCGTCGCGGGCATCGGCCATGGAGACCCGGACGTAAGCGCGCAGCAGCTTTCCGGGCCGGTCGTCGCCGTCGGCAACGGCGTCGTGAACCGAGCGGCGGAAGGACTCGTACAGGCTCCACCGCAAGCGCCTCGGTCAGCGCCGCCTTAGAGGCGTAGTGATAGAGCAGCCCCCTTGGAGACGCCCGCCTCGGCGGCGACGGCGGCGAGGCTCGCGGCGAGCCCATCACGCAACACGACCCGGCTCGCCGCCTCGAGGATCAAGCGCTTGGTGTCCTCGGCCGTCCGTCCCTCGACGCGCCCCATGCCATCACCCTCCGTGCTCCACCAGAACCGCCGTGCGGTTGGCCGGGATCTTACGCCACGCCACCGCGGCACCCACGAGGAGAACAGCGGCCGCCACGACCGTGGTGATCTGCATGCCGTCGGTAAAGGCCTGCTGCGCCTGCACCAGGAGCGGGTCGCCGGGTTCCAGGACGGCCGATGCCGTCGCCAGCGAGTCCTCGACGGCCGCTGAGGCCTCAGGAGACGTGCCGGCGGGCACGTCGAGGTGGAGGCGGTACGCGAGCGAGGCGAGCGATCCCAGCACCGCGATTCCCATGGCCACGCCCAGGCTCGTAGGCGGTCTCGGAAATCGACGACGCGGCACCTGCCTTCTGCGGCTCCACCGCCGAGACGACGGCGTCGACGCTGAGCGTCTCGGACATCCCGATGCCCAGTCCCACGGGAATCAGCGCGAGCGCCACCCACCAGTAGGACGATGCGCCTTCCACCATGGCCAAGAGCACCAGCCCCGCGGCGGCCAGGGCGAGGGCACCGGCGATGGCCGGTCCCCTGCCATAGGCGCGCAGCGCTACGGCGACGACGAGCGCGACCGCCATGCCTGCGACGGCGATCGGCAACTGCGCCACACCCGCCTGGAGCGGACTCATGCCACGTGCGAGCCTGCAGGTACTGCGAGAAGAAGAACAGGACACCGCTGAGCGCGAACACCGTGATGAAGTTGACCGCCACGGCTCCGGCGAACTCCGGGACGCGGAACAGGTGCACGTCGACCATCGGCGCTTGCGAGGTGCGCTGGCGGCGCACGAAGGCGAAGCCGGCCGCCACGGCGATGAGCGCCGCGACGAGGGTGGCACCACCGAGGTCTCCTCCGAACGCCTTCTTCACCACATAGACGAAGGGAATGATCGCGGCCATCGACAACGCGCTCGACACGAGGTCGAATCCTCCGTCCGCGGGGCCGCGCGACTCGGGCAGCAGCCATGCGCCGGCGATGACGAGGATGACGACCACGGGCACGTTGATGAGGAACACGGAACCCCACCAGAAGTGCTCCAGCAGTGCGCCACCCACCAGAGGGCCGACGGCAAGTCCGCTGGCCGCGGCCGCCGACCAGATGGCGATCGCGCGCGTGCGTTCCGTGGGGTCGGGGAAGACGTTGCGGATCAGCGACAGGGTCGAGGGCATCAGGGTCGCGCCCGCGACGCCCAGGAGCAGCCGAGCAGCGATGAGCATCTCGGGGCTGGACGCGGTCGCGGCGAGGATAGAGGCGGCGCCGAAGCCCGTGGCACCGATCAGCAGGAGGCGCTTGCGGCCGATGCGGTCGGCGAGGTTGCCCATCGTGACAAGAAGGCCCGCGATGGCGAGCGAGTAGATGTCTCCCACCCACAGCACCTGCGTGGAGGTGGCGCCGAGGTCAGCGGAGAGCGCCGGCACCGCGAGGTACAGCACCGTGCTGTCGATGGCGAGCAGCAGCACGGCACCCACGAGCACCGAGAGCGCGGCCCAACGACGTGCCACAGACATGAGTGAAGTCCCTTCGAATTACTTAACCGTCTGGTCGGTACAGTAACACGACCAAGCGGCAACCCGCTCGGGCTCACGCCCCGACGTCGCCCTGGCGGGACATGAGTGCCACATCTCGCGCAAAAGTGACCTCCATGTCCCGCCCGCACGCATGCGGCGGGCCAGGCGGCCGATGCTGTGGCTTAGCGGTCGACGCGCGCGCCTCCCCCGGCGGCGAGCCTTGTGCACCTCGGCCTTGGTGGCCATGGTGGTGTCGCCCGGGGTGGTCATGGCCAGGGCCCCGTGGGCGGCACCGAGGCTGACGGCGCGCTCCAAGGATTCGCCCTCGAGGAGGCCGTGAATCAGGCCGCTCGCGAAGGAGTCTCCCCCACCCACGCGGTCAAGAATCTCCAACCCGTCCCGCTGGGTGGCACGCACCACTCCGGTGTCGCGCGACCAGGCCAACGCGCCCCAGTCGTTCACGGTCGCGGACCTCACGCCGCGCATCGTGGTCGCGATGACGTGGAAGTTCGGGAACGCCTGCGCAGCCGCGCCGATCATCGACGCGAAGCCCGCGACGTCGAGCCTCGGCGAGGTCCTCGTCGACGCCCGGGACCTCGAAGCCGAGCGAAGCAGTGAAGTCCTCCTCGTTTCCGATCATCACATCCACGTGCGGGGCGATGGCCCGGTTCACCTCCTGCGCCCGTTCCTTGCCCCCGATGGCCTTCCACAGGCTCGGCCTGTAGTTCAGGTCATAGGACACGACGGTGCCGTGACGGTGGGCGGCCTCGACGGCCGCGATCACGGTCTCGGCGGCCGTGTCGGACAGCGCCGCATAGATGCCACCGGTGTGAAGCCAGCGCACGCCGAGTTCCCCGAACAGGTGGTCGAAGTCGACATCGTCGGCGCTGAGTTGCGAGGCGGCGGTGTGGCCGCGGTCGGACACGCCCACGGCGCCGCGCACGCCGAAGCCACGCTCGGTGAAGTTCAGGCCGTTGCGCACCGACCGGCCGATGCCGTCGTAGGCCTTCCACACCAGGTGCGAGACGTCCACCCCGCCGGCGAGGATGAGGCTCTCCACCAGGTGGCCCACCTCGTTGTCGGCCAGCGCGGTGACCACGCCGGTGCGGTAGCCGAACGCCCGCGCGAGGCCGCGAGACACGTTGTACTCACCGCCGCCTTCCCAGGCGGTGAAATTCCTCGCGGTGCGGATGCGGCCCTCGCCGGGGTCCAGGCGAAGCATCACCTCGCCAAGGGACACCGCATCGAAACGGCACTCGGAAGCGGGCTTCACGTTCAGCACGGTCATACCAGGGCCTCCCTGCCCACCAGCGCCACGGCATCGGCCGTCAAACGCCGCACTTGATCAAAGTCACCGGACGCGATGAGTTCCCTGGGGACCATCCACGACCCACCCACCGCGTGGACCGACGGAATGGCCAGGTAGTCCCGCACATTCTTCGGCCCAACGCCGCCCGTGGGCACAAACCTCACGTCCTTGAACGGCGCCGCGAGCGCCTTCACCGCCGCGGCACCACCCGAGGTCTCTGCGGGGAAGAACTTCACGGTCGTCACGCCAAGATCAACGGCGGCCATCACCTCGGAGGCCGTCACCGCGCCAGGAAGCGCCAGCACGCCGCGCTCGGCGCACCGCAACACCACCTCGCGGCTGAATCCGGGCGAGACGATGTACGACGCTCCGGCGTCGGCCGCCTGATCCACCTGCTCAGGTGTCAGCACCGTGCCGGCGCCCACGAGCATGTCCCCACGCTTGGCCATGACGCGGATCGACTCCACGGCCGCGGCCGTGCGAAAGGTCACCTCTGCCACCGGCAAGCCTCCGGCCACGAGAGCATCGGCCAAACCCGAAGCATCCGCTGCAGAATCCAGTACCACCACCGGCACCAGCCGGTGCCGTCCGAGGCCCGCCAGCACGTCGCTCACAGCGACTCCCCCAGGTCGAGGCGCGCGATGTCCACCGGCTCGCCAGACACGAGGGAGGCGTTGCCCGCGATGCCCACCGAGACGGCACGCAGGCCATCGCGGTATCCCGCCGCGCGCCTCAGCGGGTCCTCACCCACCAGCAGGTCGCGACGGAACACCTCCATCAGCAGGATCGCGTCGCCGCCCCCGTGACCGCCGATGCCCGCCGGGATGTCCACCTCGACGGGCGCCTCCCAGTGACGCTGCACCACCAGCCTTCTCGCCGTGCGGGCGCAGCGCATCGGCGGCCAGCCCCTCGGGCGTGGCGGACGGGTCGAGCGTCACGCGGCCGTCCTCGTCGGCGATGACCGCACCCCGTTCGACGACCTCCAACTCCGCGCGACCCTCGGTGCCGTTCACCGTGACGCGGTAGCCCTCCCACGGGGCGTGGGCGTTCAGCGAATACGTCATGACGGCGCCCGAGCGATAGTCGACCACCAGCGCAAGGTTGTCCTCGATGTCGATGCCGTCGTCGAAAACGTCCCGGTCGCGAAGGTAGCCGTCGTGGTGCTCGGACTTGAGATAGAGGCTCCTCGAGCCGCGGGTCGTTCCGCAAATCAAGCGTGAACGGATCGCCCTCGACGCCGGTGCCACGCGTGGGGCGCTCGCCAAGGCCGCGAGCGCGGGCGTTGTCGCCGCCGTAGAACTTGAGGCCGCCGCGCGCGTAGACACGCTCGGGGACGTCGCCGAGCCACCAGTTGACGAGGTCGAAGTGATGCGAGGACTTGTGGATCAGCAGCCCCCCGAGTTCTCCTTATGACGGTGCCAGCGGCGGAAGTAGTCGGCGCCATGCACCGTGTCGAGCGCCCACTCGAAGTGGACGGCGGTCACGCGGCCGATGCGCCCCGAGGCGATCACTTCCCGCAGCGTCGAGTTGCGCGGCGCGTACCGGTAGTTGAACGTCATCACGAGGTCGCGCCCCGTCTCCGCGACGGCGCGCGTGATGGTGCGGCAGCCCTCCGCGGTGGTGGTGAGAGGCTTCTCCACGACCACGTTGGCGCCCGCCCTCATGGCGCGGTCCACCATCTCGGCGTGCGTCGCGTCGATGGTGGTCACGATGACGGTGTCCACCGACTGCTCGGCGATCATCGCCTCGAGGCCGTCGGCGTCGTAGCGCGGCAGCCCCGCGGGTCCGTTGGAGCCCGACCGCTCCCCCACCACCGCGTCGTAGTAGTCGATGCGGCCAGGGTTGCGGTCCAGCCACGCGACGATCTGGGCGACATCGGCATGGTCACCGGTGATGGCGTCGACGTACATCCCCGCCCGGTGACCGGTGCCGATCACCGCGTAGCGGGTACGCGGCCGGTCGGCCGCAGGCGTCTCGAAGACCGGCATCACGAGCGGACTGGGTCCGTCGGCGCTCTCATAGCGCGGCGGGGCGGTGGGGTTCTGGTCGGCAACCTGAGTCACGGTGCGCTCTTCCAATCGGGGTCAGCGGGAGATGGCCGGGTAGACGGCGCGGGGGATCTCGTAGGCAAGGTCGATGGCCGTCTCGGCCGCCTCCTCGAGGGACAGCCGATGCTCGGCGACCAGCCGCGCCAGGTGGCCCGCGTCGATGCGCCTGGCCACGTCGTGACGGGCGGGGATCGACAGGAACGCCCTGGTGTCGTCGACGAACCCGGCCGTGTTGTAGAAGCCGGCGGTGTCGGTGACGGTGTCACGGAAGCGGCGCATCGCATCGGGCGTATCGAGGAACCACCATGGGGCACCGAGGCGCACCGCGGGGTAGACCCCGCGAGCGGCGCGAGCTCGCGGCCGAACACGTCCTCGTCGACGGTGAACAGCACCAGGGTGAGGCGCGGATCGTGGCCATACAGATTGAGCAGCGGGCGCAGCGCCTTGGCGTGGTCGATGGGGATCGGGATGTCGTAGCCCACGTCGGGGCCGCGCTCGGCGAACACCCTGGCGTCATAGTCCCGCAGCACCCCCGGGTGGAGTTGCATCACGAGGCCGTCCTCGCAGGACATGCGCGCCATCTCGGTGAGCATGTGGCCCGCAAAGATCCTGGCCGATGCCGCATCGACCTTGCCCGCGAGCGCGGCCTGGAGCATGCGGTCGGCCTGGGTGGGGCTGAGCGGAGCGGTCTCGGCGTACAGGTGGCCGTGGTCGGTGGCGCGGGCACCGGCGGCCACAAAAGCCGCCCGGCGGGACTCGATGGCTTCGATGTAGGTCGCGTAGTTGACGATGTCGACGCCTGCACGCTCCCCCATGGCGCGCACGCTCGCGAGCCAGTCGGGCCGGTCGAGGTTCACCACGGCATCGGGCCGGAAGGTGGGCACCACGCGCTCGCCGTAGCCGTCCGCGGCAAGCCGGGCGTGCGACGCGAGCGGATCGTCGGCGGCATCGGTGGTGGCGAGAATCTCGATGTGGAGGCTGTCGAGCAGCGCGAGGGGGCGGAAGCCGGGCTCGGCGAGGCGTTCGGCGATGGCGTCGAAGGTCTGGTCGGCGTTCTCGGCGCTCAGGCGCGAGGTGACGCCGAGCACCTCCTCGAGCACGTGCTCCATCCACAGCCTGGTGGGGGTGCCGCGGAACAGCCTTCCAGCGCGAGGCGAAGGCGCGCCAGATCTCGCGCGCATCGGATTCCACCGGCCCGCCGTCGCGGCGCGAGACGCCGAGCGAGTCGTGGGAGACGCCCTGCGAAATCAACATGCGCACCAGGTAGTGGTCGGGGATCACGAGCAGCGAGGCGGGGTCGGGGAACGCCGCGTTCTGGGCCAGCATCGCCGCGTCGACGTGCCCGTGCATCGACACGAGCGGAAGCGACCGCGTGGCGGCGAAGAGTTCGCGGGCGATCGCGCGCTCCTCGGGCTGGGCGGGCAGCAGCCTGTCGTCGTGAAGGGTGCTGAGCGGCGTGGTGGTGGCGGTCACCTGGACCTCCTCGTCCTGGTTGCGGCGGCGCGCCACGTGAAAACTTTGAATGCGCTTTCACGGCGCTCCGACCACTGTCTCACGCACAAACCAAAACGGCAAGCGCTTACCAAGATGAAAACTCATGTGCCATGATGGGAGGGTTCTTGCGCCACGCGGAAAGGAGCGAAGCATGGCCACACTGCAGGACGTCGCGCTCGCCGCAGGCGTGTCCCCCGCCACGGCATCGCGCGCGCTGAGCGCCCCCGCATCGGTCTCGATCGAACGACGCCACCGGGTGCTGGAGGCAGCCGATCGCCTGGGCTACCGCCCCAACCGTTCCGCCCAGGCGCTCGCCTCGGGCCGCAGCAGGCATCTCGGCCTTGTCCTTCCCGACCTCGCCAACCCCTTCTTCGCCACGGTCGCCAAGGGGGTGCAAGCCCAGGCGCGCGGCACGCGCCGCTCCGTCCTCGTGGCCGACACCGACGAGGACGTGCGCGCCGAGCGCGAGGTCGTCGAAGATCTCCAGCCGGGGGTCGACGGACTCCTGCTGTGCTCGCCGCGCATCGGCGAGGACGAAATCCGCGCCATCGCCTCGCACGGCCCGGTCGTCATCGTGAATCGCGAGGTGGACGGCCTGGCGTCCGTGAGTTTCGACGTCGCGAGCGGAGTGCACGCCGCGCTCGAGCACCTGCGCGCGCTAGGGCACCGGCGTATCGCGTACGTCGGGGGGCCCGCGACGTCGTGGTCAGACGGCCGACGCCGCGCCGCGCTGGGCGAGGTCACCGGGCTCGACATCGTCGACATCGGCGGACAACGCCCGGTCCACCAGGGCGGGGTCGCCGCCGCTGACCTGGTGGTCGCGGCGGGGGCGACAGCGGTGCTCGCCTACAACGATCTGGTGGCGCTCGGCGTGATGAGCCGCCTGCGGACACGCGGCCTCAGCGTTCCCGAGGACGTGTCCGTGGTGGGATTCGACGACATTCCCGCCGCGTCCTACGTCTCGCCCGCCCTCACCACCGTCGCCCTGCCCCTCACCCGCGCCGGCCACGAGGCCACCACTCTCTTGGAGGGACTCGACGACGCCGTCGAGCCGCCCACCATCCGCCTGCCCGTCGAGCCTCGTGGTGCGGGACTCGACGGGACCCGCGCGCCCCTGACCCTCGGAAGGATGACAATGACGTCTCTGCCCCGCCTGAACGCCGCCTCCCTCGCCGCCCTGACAGCGGCAGGGCTTCCCGACGGCGTCCACCCCCTGCCGACCTGGACCGCACCGCGGCCCCGGGCATCGTCCACCTTGGCATCGGCGCGTTCCACCGTGCGCACCAGGCGGTCTTCACCCAGGCCGCCGCGGCCGCGACCGACGACGACCGCTGGGGCATCGTGGGCGTCACCCAGCGCAGCGCAGGGGTCCGCGAGCAGGCTCGCACCGCAGGACGGCCTGTACGGGGTACTCGGCCTGTCCGACGTCGGCACTCGTCTCGACATCATCGGCCAGGTGCGGGACGTCCTGTTCCCTGCCGAACAGACGGGCGACGTGCTCGCCGCCATCGCGGCCCCCGCCACGCACCTCGTGTCACTCACCGTGACCGAGAAGGGCTACCGGCGCGCGGCAGGCGGCGGCCCCGACCTCGCCGACGCGGCGCTCGCCTTCGACCTCGAGGTCCTCACCCGCGAGATCGACGGTGCGGCCGATGCCTCCGTCACCTCTCGTAGTGCGGTGGGACTTCTCCTGCGCGGCCTCGCGCACCGTTGGCATGCGGGCGGCCAGCCCGTCACGGTCCTGGTGTGCGACAACCTGATAGACAACGGCCCGCAGGTGGAGGCCCTCGTGCACGCCATCGTGGACGCCTGCCCGGCGGCGGGCGCAGCCGCGTTCGGCGACTGGCTGCGCTCCTCGGCGACCTTCCCCGCCACCATGGTGGACCGCATCGTGCCCGCGACGACCGACGCCCACCGGACCACCGCATCGGCCCTGCTGGGCGCGAGTGACGCGGGGCTCGTCGTCGCCGAGCCGTTCATGCAATGGGTGATCCAAGACCGCTTCGCCGGGCCGCGGCCCGCGTGGGAGGAGGCCGGGGCGCCCACCGACGACGTGAGCCCATACGAGCACGCCAAGTTGCGCGTGCTCAACGGGACGCATTCGGCGCTGGCGTACCTCGGCGCGCTGCGAGGCCACGCGCTCATCGCCGATGCGGTGGCCGACCCCGACCTGCACGCCTACGCTCGGGCACTCATCGACGAGGACGCCATCCCGTCGCTGGGTCGCGTCGAGGAGATCGACCTGGCCGCATACCGGGAGTCGGTACTCGCACGGTTCGCGAACGCGGCCATCGGCCACACGACCGTGCAGATCGCGATGGACGGGTCGCAGAAGCTCCCCATCCGGTTCCTTGCCACCGCCCAGGACCGGCTTGCCGCCGGCGCCGTGCCCCATGCGGTCGCCCGCGCCGTCGCGGCGTGGATGCTCTATGTGCGGGCGACCACCTCGGGCGAGCCTCGAGGTCTCCGGCCGGCGCGTCGAACTGGACGACCCTCTCGCGGCACGCCTGGGAGGCCTCGCCGTGGGGCCGATGGAGGGGCTGGCCGATCGGCTCATCGACGGCAGCGGCATCTTCCCCGCCGCCCTGGCTGGCAACGACCGCTTCCGTGGCGCGGTGCGCTCCGCGGTGGCGGACCTCCGGGCGGTGACGGTATGACCGCGCCGTCCACGGCATCGGCGGTGGACTTCGCCGACGTCACCATCGTGCTCGCCAAAGGCGATGACGTCGCCGTGGCGACGCGCGACCTGCCCGGTGGCACCATGCTGCGCGGGACTCCCGACGGCGACCTGACGGTCGGCTCGAACGTCGCGCGCGGACACAAGGTGGCGCTGCGGGCCATCGCCGAGGGCGCTCCCGTGCGCAAGTACGGCCAGGTCATCGGCCGCGCCACCGCGCCTATTCACGCCGGCGCCCACGTCCACGCCCATAACCTCGGCATGGACGACGGCGAGCGCGAGATCGCGGTGGGGGTCGACCGCCGCCCCACGGTGCCGGCGACCGAGCACCGCACGTTCGAGGGCTACCGGCGCTCGGACGGCACGTGGGGGACGCGCAACTACATCGGCATCGTCACGTCGGTGAACTGCTCCGCGTCGACGGCACGCATGATCGCCGACCAGTTCCGCGGGCCTGTCTTGGACGCCTTCCCGCACGTCGACGGAGTGGTGGCCCTCACGCATGACACGGGCTGTGGGCTGGTCCCCACGAGCGAAGGCGCGCAGGTCACCCGGCGCACCCTGCAGGGCTACGCCTCGCACCCCAACATGGCGGGCCTGCTGGTGCTCGGGCTCGGCTGCGAGATGCTGCCGGCGGCGACCATCCTGGACGGGGTGGCCCTGCGCGAGGACCTGCCGGTCACGACGCTCACCATTCAGGAGACGGGCGGCATCCGCGCCACCGTGCGTGCGGGGGTCGCCGCCATCGAGTCGATGCTCCCCGGCGTCGAGGCGCTCCGACGCGAGACGGCCCCGGCATCGGCCCTGGTCCTGGGTACCAACTGCGGTGGCTCCGACGGGTACAGCGGCATCACCGCCAATCCGGCGCTCGGCTTCGCGAGCGACCTGCTCATCGCGCAAGGTGGGCGCTCGGCGCTGGCCGAGACGCCCGAGGTTTACGGCGCCGAGCACCTGCTGCTGCGCCGCGCGGTGTCACAGGACGTGGCCGATGCCCTGGTCGCCCGGCTGCACTGGTGGGAGAAATACGCGGAGGCAGGCGGCGGCACCCTGGACAACAACCCGTCACCAGGCAACAAGGCAGGCGGGCTGACGACCATCCTGGAAAAGTCACTCGGGGCGGTCGCGAAGTCGGGCACGTCGGAGCCTGGTCGCGGTGCGCGAGTACGCCGAGAAGATCGACCTGCCGGGCCTGACCTTCATGGATACCCCCGGCTACGACCCGGTGTCCGTCACCGGGCTGGTGGCCGGCGGCGCGACGGTCGTGGTGTTCACGACGGGCCGCGGGTCGGTGCTGGGGTGCAAGCCCTCGCCGTCGATCAAGGTCGCGACCAACACCGAGACCTTCGAGCGCATGCGTGAGGACATGGACCTCAACGCCGGCCGCATCGTCGACGGCACCGCGACGCTCGAGGAGGTGGGGCGGGAGATCTTCGAGACGATCCTCGCCGTCGCCTCGGGCAAGCAGACGGTGTCCGAGGAACTGGACCTCGGCGCCGACGAGTTCGTGCCCTGGCAGGCGGGGACGGTGACGTAGGCCGTCACTGTTGCCCTGCGAGTCGCTAAGTGCCCGCTTGAGGCGAAAACCGGGCGGTAGTGACTCGCGGGGCGCACGGGGCTGTCCACGAACGCACCGGTCGCGAGGTCCTTGCGCACCGCCCCGGCGGCAAACAGCCGCGCGCCCATCGCGACGTAGACGCCCGGACTCGCCACCTGCGCCGCCGCGAGCGCAAAGCCCACATTGACGTGCGCGTCACTCCCGGCGACGGACTCGGGACGCAGCGCCCCTGTCAGCACCACGGTCACGCCGTCCGCCACTCGCGCGGCGAGATACTCCGCCGTATCCGCCATGGTGTCGGTGCCGTGGGTCACGACGATCGCCCTGGTCTCGGCGGCGCCGATCTCGCGCGCGAGCACGTCGCGGTCCGCATCCGTCATGTCACGACTGTCGATCGCCAGCACTCCCACCACGCGCACCGTCACCGACGGCACCATGGTGTGCAGGATGCGCGTCACCGCCGGCTCTCCCACCGCGAGGTCACCCGAGAGCAGGTATTCCTTGTCGATGGTGCCGCCGGTGGCGATGACCGTGACGTCCGCTGCGTGGCTCATGTGTCTCCTCCTGTGCCGCCGACTACCGACGGACAAGGATAAGCCGCGCCCCCACCGCTCACGCGATCGTGAACAGCGCTCCCAGGCCTGGAACGCCCCCACCACCGCCACGAGAGTCACAGCGACCACGGCCACGTCCAGCGCGCCGATGCTCAGGCGCGCGATGCGGAGGTCCCTGCCCTGCGCGGCGGTGAAGCCCCTGGTCTCGAGCGACTCGACGGTGGTGCGCACCGACTTCGCGGTGTTGAGGAAGATCGGATAGAACGCCTGGACCGCCCACGTGCCCCAGCGCCACAGGGCTCGTAGCCCGAGGAAGCCCTTCTTGCCCTGCGGGCTGCGCAGGCGCAGACCGGTAAACACCGTGCCGAACTCCTCGAACAGGATGGGCATCATGCGGTAGCCGTAGGAGACGCCGAAGGCAAGCAGGCTCTGGCGCCTTCCACGCGAGCAGGCCGGTGCTGAGGCTCCTCGGGGTCGAGCGAGACGAACGCCGCGATCGAGGCAAGCGACACTGTCGCGAGCCTTCAGCGTGATCTCCACGAGCGCGAGCGCGGTCTCGTGATCACCACCGAACACCCAGGCGGCACCGAACGCGTAGGCGAAGTCCGTGATGAAGCCGATGAGGAACAGCCCCAGCACCAGTGGCCCCACCCGAGCCAGCGCCGCGGACGCCGCCGTGATGCCAAACAGTGCGATGATCGTCACGAGGTCATGGGTGAGCCACGGCACCACCGCGAGGATCAGGTACCAACTGATCACCATGCGCGGGTCCATCTTGGCGAACAGTCCGCCGCGGGTCGCATACGCGGTACGAATCAGTTCCAGGCTTGACCCATTCGACGGAGAAGAAGTCCCGGGTTTTGCGGCTCATGCCGTCACCTCCGATTCCGCGAGCGCGACGGCCCGGTTCCATTGCTCCACCGACAGCGGCGCCGGGTCGATACCCAGGGCGCATCCGAGCGCGGTGATCTGCGGCGGCACCACGTGAGCGCCCTTGAGCAGGGCGTCCGAGGCGAACAGTTCCGACGGCGTGACGTCGGCCAACACTCCCCGCCACCCAGCACGATCACGCGGGTGGCCCATTCGGCGACCAGGTGCATGTCATGGGTCGCGACCACTGCGGCGGCGATGGCCCCGGAGAGTTCGTCGAGCATCGCGATGACCGAGTCGCGGCTCGCCACGTCGAGCGACGCGGTGGGCTCGTCGGCAAGGAGCAGTGACGGCGTCATCGCAAGGCCGATGGCGAGGGTCGCCCTGCGCTGCTGGCCGCCCGACAGGGTGCGCCCGTCGCGGTCGGCGAAGTCGCTCAGGCGCACGCGGTCGAGGACGCGATCCACGAGGGCGTCGGCGTCGGCGCGCTTGCGTCCCGCGGGAAAGAGTCGCACATCGGCGCGGATCGAGTCCTTGAGGAACATCTGCTCGGGCCGCTGGAACAGGTAGGCGGCGTGCTCAGCGAGCCTGGTCGCCGACGACTTCTTGGTGTCGATGCCGTCCAGCGTGACCGAGCCACCGCGCGGCACCTGGAGCCCGCACAGCAAGCGCATGAGGGTCGACTTGCCGGCGCCGTTGCCTCCGACCAGCGCCACCCGGTCGCCCGCGCGGATGGTGAGGTCGACGTCGGTGAGGACGGGCATGAGATCGCCCGCCACCGACCGGTAGCCGTGTGAGACGGCCGATGCCACCGCGACCGGGCGGCGCTCGTCACCGACGGTGGGGTCATGGCTCTCGGCGCCTGCGACGGCATCGGCCGTCCACGACGCGCGCTGGTGTGCGCCTGCGGTGCGCAGCACGGCGGCCGCCTCCTCGACGGTACGGGGCGCGGCCGCGAGCTCGAGCCCTCGCACGCGGCCACGATCTGCGGCGCGGGGATGCCGTGAGCGGCGAGTTCGGCGGCACGGGCGGCCGCTTGGGGGCCGGGAGGTGCCAGACGGGAGCGCCGTCGTGCATGAGCACCACCGACTTGGCGTACTGGGCGATGAACTCGGCGTGGTGTTCGATCACGATGACGGTGATGCCGTGGATCTGGTTGAGTTCAGTCAGACGCTCGTACAGCGCGTGGGCGCCGGCGGGGTCGACCTCCGCCACGGGCTCGTCGACCACAATGATCCGCGGGCGCATCGCCAGCACGGAGGCCAGTGCCGTGAGGTGTGCCTGGCCGCCGGACAGCTGCCAGACGAAGCGGTCTGCGAGGTGGGAGATTCCGAGCATCTCCATCGCCTCGGTGGCGCGCTCGGCATAGTCGGGCATCCCGAAGTTGGTGGGACCGAACTCGACCTCGTCACGCACCCGGGGACGCACGAGTTGATTCTGAAAGTCCTGGTAGACGTAGCCCACCGTCGACGACAGTACGGCGACCGACGACTCGTACGTGTCGATGCCGTCCACGCGCACCTCGCCGGCGAAGTCGCCCTCCCAGTAGTGGGGGACGAGTCCGTTGAAGGTCTTGCACAGCGTGGTCTTGCCGGAGCCGTTGCCGCCGATGACGGCGACGAAGTCACCTTCGTTGATGGTCAGGCACACGTTGCGCAGGCTGTCGCGCTCGGCGCCCGGATAGCGGAAGCTCAGGCGATCGATCTCGATGATGGGGTTCATGCGGGGGCACTCCAGTGCAGAGGGGCCGCGGGCGCCCTGAGCGGGCGCCCGCGGCGTGGACGCTAGTCCTCGGTCTTGTTGCGGCTGAGCCGACGAGCGCGACGCCCACGAGGAAGGCGATCGCGGCCGCGCCGACGCCGACCCACAGCCAGCCGGAGCCGTATTCGCCCAGCCAGTCGGTGTCGACCGTGCCGAGCGTCACGTCCCAGGCCTCAAGGAAGGCGAAGAAGAAGGATGCGACGGCCAGCGCAAGGGCGACACCCACGAACAGTCCTGTGCGCGGCGCCGAGCCCTGGATCGGCTCGCCGGGGACGCGGGGACGCATGCCGAGCAGCGGCTCGATGCGGCCGTGGAGGGCGGGGATGAGCCAGATGGCGGGGATCACACCGAACAGGACACCCGTCATGAGGATGTCGACGGCGAAACCGATGCCCTCCAGCAGCAGGATCGACTCGGGCAGACCCTCGACGAACTCTGCGTCCTCGACGCCGATCCATACCTTGGACAGGTCCACGATGGCAGACAGTGCCTTGTCGATGACGACGACGGTGACGGCGGCCAGCGCGATCTGCAGGCGGTTCTTGGGGTTGCGGATCATCGAGCCCGCGATGAACAGCGCGAGGAACATCTGGATGATGCCCTCGATCTCGGCGAGGCCGGAGAAGTCGCCCATGAGGAGGTCGACGAAGATGACCTCTCCCACGGGGGCGCCGAGAGCGGCCCAGAACGGGTTGAGGAGGGCCACGAGCGTCAGCGGCACAAAGACGAAGTAGGCGACGGACACGTCGACGGGTCCGATCGATACCTCGGGGATGACCTCGATGACGATGTTCGCGACGCCCGAGAGCGCCATCGAGAGGACAAAGATCATGAGTTTCTGCGACCCGCTCAGGTCGCGGCGGATTCCTGCGGCGGTGCCTCGAAGACGGCCGGCCCGCTCATCGGGAACGGTGGTCTGGGACATGTCTGCTCCTTGGGAAGGGATGCTGCTGGATGGTGGGGTCAGGACTGAAGGGAGATGCTGACGGCGTCGCGCAACAGGGCGGTGAGCCCGGTGGCGTCGTCGACGACGTCGGTGGCGAGGCCCGAGCGGAGCGCCTCGTCGATGGGGGCGTCCGCGACGGCTCCGCCGCGGACGATGACACGGCGACTGATGCCTGCCGCGAGTGCTCCCGCGGCGTCGGCATGCGGCTTGTCGCCGTAGAACCAGGTGGCGGTGGGGTCGGCATCGGCGATCGCGAGGGCCTCGCGAACGATGTCGGCATCGGGCTTGCGCACACCCACCTCGTCGGAGCAGACGTACGCGCCGATGAGTTCGGCGAGGCCGTGCTCCCGGCATGCGTCGCGCACCGCGCGCCCTGACAACGTGTTGGACACCACGATGACGGGCATCCCCTGAGCGCGGCACTCCTCGAACGCCTCGCGCACGCCGTCCCTGAGGACGCGGCGGCTCTTGGCGCGCCCGTAGCGGTGCATCAGGTCCACGGCCTCGGCGGCCAGGACGGCTCGCGCACGGCTATCGAGGTTGCGGCCGAAGTGATCCATCCAGAACTCGTGGGGGCTGGTCTCCGCGAGCGAGTCGCCCTTGGCGGCCGCCCGGCGCTCGCGCGCGGTGGCGATGCCCGCGATGGCGTCGCCGGGGTCGAGGGGATGTTCGGGGGTCGACAGCAGGAACGCGAGCCGCTCCCCCAGCCGCATCATCGCGTCGGGGTTCTTCTCCGACAGCGAGATCACGCCGCCGTGGTCCACGAGCAAGGCACCACGGCGGGCCGATGCGCCGGTCCGGTCGGGTCCGGTGCTCACCGTGGCACGGGTGCCAGACGCGAGCGAGGCAGCGAGGGCGTCGGCGAGGCCTTCGGGGGTGTCGAACGTGGCATCGGCGGTGTGCGCGACCGCGAAAGGCGGGTGGTCGGTGTGCTTGTCGCGAGTGATGAGTACCTGGCCGATGCCCGCCCTGCGTCCCGCGACCACATCGCGGTCGAGTGTGTCGCCCACGTACCAGCAGGCCGACGGGTGCGCGCCGAGGCCGTCGGCGGCGAGCGTGAGGATCCCGGGGTGAGGCTTACGGATGCCCACCTCGTCGGAGTACACCTGGACCGCGAACGCGTCGTAGAGCCCCAACTCCGCGAGGATGCGGCGATGCGAGCGGCCCGAGTGGGCGTTGGAGACGATGCCCACCGGGATGCCGTGGCTCGCGGCTGTGTCGAGCAAGCGGCGGATGCCGGGGCGCAGGTGGTGGTCGGTGATGAGGGTCTGCAAGGCGTCGAGAAGCTCGGCGGCCTCCGCGACCAGGAGCGCGCGGGCGTCCTCGGGGAGGTCGGCGGCGAGGAAGTCGCCCACGATCTCCCGATGCGTGAGTTCCCGTGGCTGCCGGCGGCGGCTTGAGGCGTGCTTCCAGTGGGTCAGCGCGGCAAGCCCCGCCTCAAGGGAGGCCCGCACCCGAGCGGCGGGCACGTCAATGAGGCCTCGCGCAAGCAGGTCAGTCACGTGGGCAGTGGCGTCCTCGAGGCCCGTGGGGCGCTTCGCGGTGGTGATGATGACACCCCCAAAGTCGAGCAGGAGGGCGCTCGGCGTGGGCAGGGTGTTCATGGGCTGGTTCTCGGTCACGACGGCGACGCTAACGAGACCCGTCTGGAGCGTTCCAGTAGCGTTGCCTGATGTTCGTTTTCGTTCTCCGGATGTTCACCTCCATCTCTGCTTGAATCGGGCTGTGCACTCCACCGATCACGCGGCGCCCACCATCGTGGATGTGGCGCGCGCCGCCGGAGTCTCGAAGTCGCTCGTCTCGCTCGCCATCAGGGGCGACGCCGGAGTGTCCGAGGCGACGCGGACCCGGATCCTCGCCGTCGCCGACACGCTGGGCTATCGCTCGAATGTGCTCGCCAGGGGCCTCGCGAGGGGACGCACCCAGGTCCTCGGCGTCCTCGTGTCAGACCTGTCGAACCCGTACCACTCGGACGTCGTCGCGGGCATCGAGGCTCGCGCGGAAGGCGCCGGGCTCGGCACCGTCATCGGCCACGGCCAGGGCGATCCCGCGGTCCTTGCCGCCAGGCTCGACCAGATGCTCGACCTCGGCGTCGACGGCGTGATCGTCGTCTCCGCCATGCTCCCTGCCGAGGCACTCGACACGGCCGCCGCGCGGCGCCCCGTCGTCATGGTGGGCCGCCCCTTCGAGCAGCCGCGCCGCGTCAGCGTGGTGCGCAACCACGATGAACGCGGGGCCGCGCTTGCGGTTGCTCACCTCCAGGACCTGGGCCACCACGGCATCGTGCACCTCGCCTCGTCCCACCGCGCCGCGGCATCGGCGCGCAGGCTCGCCTACGGCGAGGCGATGACGAGGGCCGGCCTGCCCTCGACCACGCTCTGGGTCGACGAGGGCGGCGTCGAGACCCTCATCGCGGGGGCCGTGGGGTCCGCAGGTCCCACCGCATGCTTCGCAGGCAACGACCGCACGGCGGCCGCCCTCCTCCACGACGCCCTCGACGCGGGGCTAGACGTGCCCGCGGCGTTCAGCATCGTGGGCTACGACGACGCCCAGATCGCGCGCCAGGTGCGCCCCGGCCTCACCACCGTGGCGCAACCGCGCGAGGCGATTGGGCGCGAGGCCGCCCGCCTCCTGCTGGCCAGGATCGACGGCGACAAGGACACCGTCGAGGTGACCCTTGAGCCCAGCCTCACGGTGCGGGGCACCACCGCCGCCCCCTGCTAGTCTTGACCCTCGCGGGTCACCCCGCATGCCCCCGTAGGCTCAGCGGATAGAGCGCCGGTTTCCGGTACCGAAGGTCGCAGGTTCGATTCCTGTCGGGGGCGCGTCGTATGCTCGCGACACAAGAGCCGCAGGGCGCGCTGAAAGGCGCGGACTCCTGCGGCTTTGTCGTCTCCGGGACCTTCACCTGAGAAGATCGACCCCATGAGCACTCCCCGCGACCCGATGGACGACCTCGACGGCCCCGCGCCTCAGGTGCCGCCGCGCGAAGAGTTGCAGCGCCCGCTGTGGGCCGTGATCTCGCTGGCGCTTGGCGGTCTATCCATCGGCCTGGGATTCGTACCCTACCTCGGCATCGTGCTCGGCGCGATCGCGACGGTGCTGGGCCACGGCGCGCTCAGGCAGATCGACCAGCACCCCCACTGCCTTCCCGGGCGCGGCATGGCGCTCACAGGCACCGCGCTCGGCTACGCAGGCATCGCGTTCGGGGTGGCGTGGATCCTGCTGCTCACGCAGGTGTAGCGCCGCTCGGACCCTTCAGGGTCGAGGCGTCGATCACGAACCGGTAGCGCACGTCCGACTTCAGCACCCGCTCCCAGGCATCGTTCACCTGGTCGGCGCGGATAGTCTCCACCTCGGGCACAATGCCGTGCTCGGCACAGAAGTTCAGCATCTCCTGCGTCTCGGCAATCCCGCCGATGGTCGAGCCGGCGAACGAACGCTGATTGGTGAACAGGGTGAACAGCGTCACGGGCGCCGGCTCGGGCGGCGCCCCCACATTGACCATCGTGCCGCCGAAGTCGAGCAGCCCGAGGTAGGCATCGAAGTCCAGCGACGCCGAGACCGTGTTGACGATGAGGTCGAAGGAACGCGCCAGGCGATCGAAGACGGCGGGGTCACTCGTCGCATGATGGGCGACGGCACCAAAGCCCAGCGCGTCGGCCCGCTTCGAGGACGTCTGTGACAGCACGGTGACGTCGGCTCCCATGGCGACCGCGAGCCTTGACGGCCATGTGGCCGAGCCCGCCCATGCCGACCACCGCGACCCGCACCCCTGGTCCCGCACCCCAGCGCCGGAGCGGCGAATAGGTGGTGATCCCCGCACACAGCAGGGGCGCGACCTTCTCGAACGGCAGGACATCCGGCAGCGACAGCACAAAGTGCTCGTCCACCACGATCGACGCCGTATAGCCGCCCTGCGTGATGGTGCCGTCCGCGTCGCGCGCACCATACGTGTCCGTGAAACCTCGCTCGCAGTATTGCTCGCGGCCCGCGCGGCAGTTCGCGCAGTCGCGGCACGAGCCGACCATGCAGCCCACCCCCACGCGCTGACCCACCGCCAGCCCCTCGACCTGGGCACCGACCTCGGCCACCACGCCCGCAATCTCATGACCCACCGCGAGCGGATAGGTTTGGGCACCCCAGTCACCGCGGACGGTGTGGATGTCGGAGTGGCAGATCCCGGCCCACACCACGTCGATGCGCACATCCCGGGGCCCTACCTCACGTCGCTCGACCACACCGGGCTCGAGGGGACCGTCGGGAGTGCGGGCAACGATGGCAGCAACAGTGCGGGTCATGGCGCCATCCTAGAAGTGCTGCGCGTCGTCAGCGGCGCGTCAGCAGGCGCGGCACCACTGCGACGAGCGCCAACCCCACCGCTACCTCTGCCACCGCGAAACCCCGCGTCCCGGTGGCCTCGCCCACCACACGGCGCACTGAGCGGCGCCACAGGGCGCGCGGGGCTGCCCAGTCCTTGGCGCGCTGCCCGGGGACGGCGAGACCCACCACGCCGTCGGCGAGGAGGGCAAGGCCCGCGGTCCGCGAGGCGCTCGTGATCAGTCGCTGTCCAGCCATGTCATGAGTCTCCCAGCACTGGGGCTAGGAGCGCCAGGTCATCTTCGCTGAGCCTTCAGTTCGGCCGCGCCCGCCGAGTCAAGAATCGAACTGGGACGTGAGGCGCCGGGGATCGGGATGACTACGTCAGCAAGCCCCAACTCCCAGGCCAGGACCACCTGCTGAGCCGAGACGCCGCGCGCATCGGCCACCTGCTGGAAGGGGGCAACGTGGGAGCCGATGTCCCCTGCCCTCCCCATCCCACCCAGTGGACTCCAGGGAAGGAAGGCAATGCCCAGGCTCGACGCACACCTCGAGTTCGGGGTACGAACTGACGAAGGCGGGTGAGAACTGGTTCTGCACACTCGCGAGACGCCCGCCGAGCACCTCGTTGGCCTCCCGGATCTGGTCCGGGTTGACGTTCGAGACGCCCGCTTGACGGATCACTCCCTCATCGAGCAGTTCTGCGAAGGCACCCAACGAGTCGGCGAACGGCACCCGCGGGTCGGGACGGTGGAACTGCAACAGGCCGATGCTGTCGACACCGATGCGTAGCGCCGAGGCCTTGGCCGCCTGTTTGAGGTACGCCGGGTCGCCGTTCTGATACCACGTGCCGTCACCGGGGCGCAGGGTCCCGGCCTTGGTGGCGATGAGGACGTTGTCGGTCTCGCCGGGATAGGTGTCGACGCCCCTCGCTATGAGTAGGCTCGTTGTGACCGGTCTCGCCGGGGTTGAGGAGGTAGGCGTCGGCAGTATCGAAGAGGGTGACTCCCGCATCGAGCGCGGCATGCACGGTGGCAAGGGAGCGCGCCTCGTCGGGTCTGCCCTCGATCGACATGGGCATGCCGCCCAGTCCGATCGTGCTCACGCTCGCGGTGCCGATCCTGCGCTGGTCCATGCCTCTCCTCACGTCCGGGTCCCCTTCGAACGTAGCGGGGCTGGCGCGCAGCCTCAAGCGCGCAGGCGAGCGCTACTCAGACGGTGACGCCGAGGGGCTCGGCGACGGCGCGGCGTCACCCACGAGCACCGGCTCCCCCGCTGCCGCGTCAGTCACCACGACCTCGCAGCCGCCATAAGTGCCGTCCGAGAACTCCCACGAGACGGTCACGGTGCCGTCTCCCGAGGGGCCCTCAACATCGCCGCGGGCGATGTCCGGCAGCCCCGCGTCGACCGCGAGCCGCTCACATGCCGCGATGCCCACCTGCTGATCGTCGGACACCCCTGCGCCCGCAATCCACCAGATAACGGCGCCGATCAGCACCACGAGGGCCACACCGCCTGCCGCGGCGACGGGCACCCGCCTACGCGGGGCTTCGGAGGAGGAGTCGCTCATGGCCACCAAGGATAGGCGCGCCGCCGAGCGCCCCGGCACAGCCCTTCCTACGATGGGGGCCATGGCCGCCACCGACGACTTGCGCTACATGCCACGGCTCGGGCTTGCACTCGGCGGTGGCGGCGCGCTCGGCGCCGCCCATGTGGGGGTCCTGCAGGTGCTCCACGAGCGCGGCATCGTGCCGTCCATCATCACGGGAACGTCCGCCGGCTCGATTGCGGGCGGCGCGTATGCGCTCGGCATCGACCCGTACGACCTTGCCGACCGCGTGGTGCATTGGTCGTGGAGCACGTTTGGGCGCTGGACGCCGCGGCCCGGCCTGGGGATTCTCACGGCCGATGCCCTCCTCGACGGACTCGCCGAGGTCACCGGCGGCGACCCGCAGATCGAGGACCTTCCCACACGGTTCGCCGCTGTCGCGACCGACGTGAACACGAGGGAGGCCGTGGTGCTCGACCACGGCTCGCTCTCGCTCGCGGTCGCGGCATCCATCGCGGTGCCAGGAGTATTCCGTCCGGTCCCTCACCAGGGACGTCATCTGTTGGACGGCGGACTGGTCCAGAACCTCCCCTGGAGGCGTGCTTCGGCCTGGGCGCGGAGCATGTGATCGGCGTGCGCCTCCAACCGGAGTGGGACTTCCCCGGTTTCGAGTCGACGGTCAGGGTCCACGAGTGGGAGATCCGCGCCGATGTCACGGTGATCACGCCACGGCTGGTGGGTCACACCGCGTGGGAGGTGAAGGACCTCGCGGCCCTCGTGCAGGCTCGGCCGCGATGCGGCCGAGGAGGAGTTCGACGACTATCCGGTCATCAACGCACGTCCGCCGCATCCCACGGCCGACGACCACCACATCGGCCGTATCACCGACCCGCAGCCTCCCGCAGCGGCGGAAGGGACGGCAGATGCGGATGGGCCTGAGCGACCGCACGGCATCGCAGGGTTCCTGCATCGACGTTGAGTCCGCGCCCCAATGCGGGGAGGTTCTCCAGCGCCGACCGTCCGCGGGCGGCCAGAGCGTCGACGTAGCCCGCGGCGGCGTGGGCGAGCGCGGCGGTGGCGGTCGCCCCCACGGCGCCCGGCATGTTGGCCACGGCATACATGAGGGAGCCGGCGACGACGTAGACCGGGTCATCATGGGTGGTCGGCCGGGAGTCTTCGAAGCATCCGCCCTGGTCGATCGCTATGTCGACGAGCACCGAGCCGGGGCGCATGCGCTCGACGAGCCGGTGCGGCACCACCATCGGAGCCGGTCGCCCCGGCACCAGGACGGCGCCGATGACGAGGTCGGCATCGGCGAGTTCCGTCTCGATCGCGTCGGGGCTCGAGGCCACCGCCCGGACCCGATCACCGTAGCGCTGCGCGGCCGCATCGAGCCGCGCGGCGTCGAGGTCGAGCACCACGGCATCGGCCCCCGCGACGACGGCCTGATGTAGCGCGGCCGTCCCGGCGACGCCAGCGCCGATCACCACCACCCGTGCGCCCGCGACCCCAGGCGCTCCCCCGAGCAGGACGCCGCGTCCACCGTAGGGCGAGAGCAAGTGGTGACCGCCCTCGATCACGGCGAGCGCACCCGCGATGGCACTCATCGGCGCGAGGATGGGCAGCGAGCCGTCGTCCTCTTGCACCGTGTCGTACGACACCGCCGTGGTGCCCGCGGCGATCAGCGCCCGCGCGAGGGGCTCGTTGGCGGCGAGATGCAAGAACGTGAAGAGGAGGTTGTCGGACAGGAGCGCGTATTCCTCGGGCACGGGCTCCTTGACCTTCAGCACCAGCGCGGCGCCCCAGGCATCGTCGCGCGAGCCGATGCGGGCACCCGCGGCCCGGTAGGCGTCGTCCGTCAGGAAGGACCCGGCCCCGGCACCTTCTTGGACCACCACATCGTGCCCGGCGGCCACGAGCCGCCTCGCTCCCTCGGGTGTGAGGGCGACCCTTGTTTCGCGGTTCTTCACCTCGGTGGGTACGCCGATGCGCATGTCGCCTCCTGGTCTGGCGTCCACCCGGCTGGTGGCCGGGTGGACGCACCCGTGGGCGAGCCATGGATGGCGGTTCGCCTCACCGTCCAGCCTGGTCTATGCCGGGTTCTCGCGCATCTCGAGCACCGCCCCTACCTGGCGCACATGGCCCCATTTGCGGCTCGAAGCGCCGCGACGTGCCGCAAATGGGGCCATGTGCGGCAGCGGGAAGGGGCGGCGGCGGACCTTCGTCCCGCGCGTGTCCGCGAGAGCACCACTAGATTTGAATCGTTTCATTCGAGCCTTGACCCAGCACCGTCGCTCCAGGAGGACCCATGACTACCGACGCACCCCGCCCCACCCTCGATGCCCTCATCGAGCAGATGGGCGAGGCAGGCGCACGCATCTGCGACATCGACGCCTCGGAGGCGGGCGCAGGCAACATCTCCGTCTTCCTCGGCTGGGACGTCGAACTGCGCCACCACTTCCCCCACACCGAGCAGGTCGACTTGCCCGACCCCGCGCCTCACCTCGCCGGCGGCGCCGTGCTCGCGACCGGCTCCGGCCGGAGGCTCCGCCAGATCTCCACGGATCCCCTGTCCGCCATCGGCGCCCTGCGCATCCACGCGGATGGCCGCAGCGCGACCCTCCACACCTCGCCTGCGCGGCGATTTGTCCGGCTGACCTCAGAACTCAACTCACATCTGGCCGTGCACGAGGACCAGGTCGCCTCACGCGGCATCGACTTCCAGGCGGTGGTCCACGCCCAGCCCCCGCACCTGACCTACCTGTCGCACATCCCCGCCTACCGCACCACCGAGGCCATGAACCGTGCGATCCTCCGCTGGGAACCGGAGACCATCGTGTCGCTGTCCGCAGGCATCGGCGTCCTGCCCTTCTTCATCCCCGGCTCGGCACAGATGGGCGCCGCCAACGTGGAGGGGCTGCGCGAGCACGAGATCGTGTTGTGGTCCAAGCACGGCACCATGTCGCGGTCCGATGTCTCGGTGTACCGGGCCGTCGACCGCGTCGAGTACGCGGAGACCGCGGCGAAATACGAGTACATGGACATCGTGGCCGGCGGGCTGGCCGAGGGGCTCACGCGCGCGGAGATCGCCGCCGTCGGCTCCACCTTCTCGATCGCTTCGCGGTGGCTGACCGAGGGCTAACGCACGAAGGCCCGGCCAGCCATGCGGCTGTCCGGGCCCGGTGATCGACGTCGTTTAGTCGTCGGAGGAGAAGTACGCGTCGGAGCCTGGACCAGTACGAGCTCTCATAGACGCCCAGGTCGTCAGTGCCGGGAACGTACTCCCAGTGCCACGGCTCCCACTTGCTGGACTTGGCCCACGACGGGTTCTCCCAACCCCAGATGGGGCCGTTGGCCTCGAGCCACCGCTTGGCGGAGCCCGTGTCGTCCGAGCCACACAGGTCGATCGCAAGGCCCCAACCGTGCACCGAGGTGCCGGGGGTCGCGGCAAGGTAGCCCTGGCTGCGCTTGGTGGCGTACTGGGCGGCGAGCGTGCGGTAGCCATTGCCCACGCACAGGTCACGCCCGAAGGCAGCCTTGAACTGCTCGTTCAGGCTCTGCAAGCGCCACCGCCGCGTCACTGCGCAGGCTCCACGCCGTTCCACAGGTCGCACAGGGAGCCGTCCTCGAGACGGCCGTTGCGTCCGGCCCAGCCCTGCGACGGGTCGCAGCCCTCGAGGCTCGTCGCGACGATGTATTCCGCGGAGGCCGCGAGCGCCGAGGAGGACTCGTCGACACTCGGCAGCGGCAGGCTCGGGCTGTCGAGAGCCGCGCCACCGCTGAGAAGAGTGGAGGCGGCCGATGCGGTGGAGACGCCCGCGGTGGCCATCGCCTCCGCGGCGTCGTCGGCCTCGGCGTAGGGGGTGATGGTGCCCACCATGGGGTAGACGACCATCGCGACGGCGAAGCCGGCCAGCACTCCCGAGCGCGTCAACAGACGGCGGCGTCGGTGGGTGGTGCGGACCTGGAGATCCTGAGTCTCCTGGAGGCGTCGCAGGCGACGCGAGCGGGGGTGCGTCACAGACGCGTCCTCACGCTTGCTCACACAAGCCTCCACACAAGTCGATTGCCATCGCATCCGGACCGTCCCCTGGCCCTGGATGCCGTCGATTGTAACCAAACGGTAACGACGATTGCCACCCCTCGGTCGCAGTAGTCATCGTCACGGGGAGCCCAACGCTTGAGAAACTCGTCGCGCTCCCGCACAGGTCACTGTTCGCGCGACATCGAGTCACGCACCTCTCCCACGAGTTCTTCGATGATGTCTTCGAGGTGCACGATGCCCACGGTCTCGTCATCCTTGACCACCTGCGCCAGGTGCGCCGCCTGGGCGCGCATCAGGGCAAGCACGGACTCCACCCCCGCATCGGCCCCTACCTGAGGCAGGGCGCGCACGCGCCACTCCTGGATGGGCTCCTCCCGCTCGCCGGGGCGTGCATAGAGCGTGTCCTTGATGTGGAGGTACCCCGTCAGGCGCCCCTCGTCACGGACGGGCAGTCGCGAGAATCCGGTGCGCGCGACCACGGCCTCGAACTCGTCGACGGACACCCCCGCGTCGACCGATTCGACCTCGGCAAGCGGCACCATGACCTCGACGGCGGTGCGGTCGGAGAATTCGATCGCCCCCGCCAGCAGGCCCTCGGCGTCTTGGAGGGTTCCCTCCTCGCTGGAGCGCTCGACGATCGAATGCACCTCGTCGGCGGTGAAGGCGCTGGTGACCTCGTCGCGCGGCTCGATCCCCACCATGCGCAGCACGCCGTTCGCCAGCCAGTTGAGCGCGGCGATGATGGGGCCCAGGGCCCGCGCCACCCACACCAGCGGCGGGCCAAGCAGGAGCGCCGCGCGTTCGGGGTTGGAGACGGCGGAGTTCTTGGGCACCATCTCCCCCACCACCACGTGCAGTCCCACCACGATGGCAAGCGCGATGATGACCGCGACCACGTGCGACGCCTCGGAAGGAATCCCGAGCGCGTGCAGCGGTCCCTCGAGGGCGTGCGCGACGGCCGGCTCGGCCACCACACCGAGGGACACCGAGCACACGGTGACTCCCAACTGCGCTGCGGCAAGCATCAGGGAGACGTGCTCGAGCGCCCACAACACCGTGCGCGCGGCACGCGACCCCTCCTCGGCGAGCGGCTCGATCGAGGAGCGGCGCACGGAGATCACGGCAAACTCCGCGCCCACGAAGAACGCGTTGGCAAGCAGCAGCCCGAGGACCAGGAGAACCATCTGCACGCTCATCGGCGACCACCCCTGGGGCGAAGGCGCACACGGTCGATGCGACGGCCGACCATGCGCTCCACCCGCAGCACGGCTTCCTCCGCTTCGACCTCGTCGCCCACCTCTGCGACCCGGCCGAGCTCCGCCATGATGTAGCCGCCGACGGTCTCGTATGCCGGGGATTCGGGCAGGTGTACGCCGACAGCCTCGACCACCTCGTCGGGCCGCAGCACGCCGGGAATCACCCAGTCGCCGGAGGGCATCCGGTGGGCGGCGCTGCGCCGGCGATCGTGCTCGTCGGCGACGTCCCCCACGAGTTCCTCGACGACGTCCTCGAGCGTCACCAGTCCCGCGGTGCCGCCGTACTCGTCCACGACCATCGCGACCTGGTGACCGAGGCCGCGCAGTTCGAGGAGCAGGGGACGCATCTGCAGCGTCTCGGGAACCCGCGGGGCGTCCACCATGAGGTCGGTGACGGCGGTGTGGTCGCGGTCATGGAATGGCACGCCCACGGCGGCGCGCAGGTGCACGAGCCCGATGACGTCGTCGAGTCCCTCGCCGAGCACGGGAAAGCGCGAGTGTCCGCTCGCGCGGGCGAGCGACAGGACGTCGGCGGCGGTCGCGTCCTTGGGCAGGGTGGCGAGCCTCGTCCGGTCCGTCATCACGTCGATGGCGGTGAGTTGGTCGAGTTCGATGGTGTTCTTCAGCAGGAGCGCCGTCGAGGGCGCGAGTGTCCCCGCCTCCGCCGAGCGCCGCACCAGCGCCGCGAGTTCCTGCGGGGAGCGGCCGCCGGAGAGTTCCTCGCGTGGCTCGATGCCCATGAGGCGCAGGATCGCGTTGGCGCTGCCGTTGAGTGCCGCGATCAGGGGCTTCAGCGCGGTGGTGAAGGCCATCATCGCCGGCGACACCCAGCGCGCCGTGCGCGAAGGGTCGGCGAGCGCGGCGTTCTTGGGCACCAGGCTCACCGAACACCATGGAGAACGCGTTCACGATGACGAGCGACAGCGCCCCGGCGAGGCCAGCGACGGCGCCTCGGCCCAGCGCCGTGGACTCGAGCGGCAGGCTGAGGAGTTCCACGAGCGCGGGCTGTGCGGTGTAGCCCAACAGAATCGTGGTGAGGGTGATGCCTACCTGGGCGCCGGACAGTTGCGTCGACAGGCTCTTCAGGGCACGACGCACGCGCCGGTTCTTGCCTGAATCATCGACGTGGGCCGGGTCGAGCGCGACAAGGGAGAACTCGGCGGCAACAAAGACGGCGGTACCGGCCGTGAGGAGGATGCCGACCCCCACCAGGAGCCATGCGGTCATCTCAGGCGACGCCTCGATAAGTCCATGATCCGGCCAGCATACCGAGCCACGGCTACCATCGGCAGGGTCCGCCGCCGCCGAAGGAAGGGACCGTTGTGGAGCAGCAGGCCATCGAGGTGCGAGGCCTCACCAAGAGATTTGGGGCCGTCACCGCGGTCGACGACCTGACGTTTACGGCACAGCCTGGTCGCGTCACCGGTTTCCTCGGGCCCAACGGCGCAGGCAAGTCGACCACGCTTCGCATTCTCGTGGGCCTCGTCGCCCCCACCGCGGGTCAGGCCCGTTTCGGCGCCGATGCCTACGCATCGCTGGCGCGTCCGGCGGCGACCGTGGGCGCGCATTTCGAAGGCGCCTTCCACCCCGGCCGCACCGCGCGCGACCATCTCAGGGTGTACGCGCCCGTGGTGGGCGTCGACGACGCACGCTGCGACGCCGTGCTCGCGATGGTGGGGATGACGGAGGCCGCCGGCCGCCGCGTGGGCGGCTTCTCGCTCGGCATGCGCCAGCGGCTTGGGCTCGCGACGGCGCTGCTGGGCGATCCTCGCGTCCTCGTGCTCGACGAATCGGCCAACGGCCTCGACCCGGCAGGCATCCGGTGGCTGCGGTCTTTCCTCAGGGAGTTCGCGGACGGCGGCGGTACCGTCCTGCTCAGTTCCCACCTGCTGAGCGAGGTCGAGCAGACGGTCGACGACGTGGTGATCATCGCGGAAGGCCGCCTGCGGCACGAGTCGTCGCTTGACGAGCCTGCGGGCGATGACACGCCCCGGGGTGGTGCTGCGCTCGCCCGACGCGGCGGCCCTCGCGTCCTTTGTCCGCGGCCGTTTCGGCGAGGCTGCCACCGTCGAGACCGCCAACCGCGCGCGCATCGCGGGGGTCACGGCCGCCGAGGTGGGCGGCGCCGCCTTCGCCGATGGGCTTGAAGTGCACGGATTGACGGAGGAGGGCGAGAGCCTTGAGGACCTGTTCCTCAGGCTCACCGCCACGATGGAGGTAGCCCGATGACCGCGGCATTCGTCTCGGAGTACCGCAAGATCGCCACCACTCGCCTGTGGTGGGTGTTGCTGATCTGCATGATCGCCGGCGCCGGCTTCATGGCCGGGGTGGTGGCCTTCTCGTTCGCATTCGCCGATGACCTCGGCGGCGAGGCGGCGGTGCCCGCGGGCATGGATCCCCGCGCCATGGCGATGACCATCTATGGCCTCGCGGTGTCCTTCGGCTACGTGTTCCCCGCCATCCTTGGCGCGCTCGCGGTCACGGGCGAGATGCGCCACCGCACCATCGACACCACACTGCTGGCCGATCCTCGCCGCGGCCGCGTCATCGGCGCCAAGGCTCGCTGCTGTCGCACCGTTCGCGGCGCTGTTCGGCATCGCGGGGATGGCGGCGGCCGTGGCGACCGGCGCTGCGGGCCTGGCGCTCGCAGACTCCCCCACTTACCTTGACGACCCGGCGACGTGGGGCTCCATCGGGATGGGCGTGGTGGCCCTGACCACGTGGGGCCTCGTGGGCGTGGGGCTGGGAGCAGCCGTGCCCCACCAGGTCGTCGTCATCGTGGCCCTCATCGGCTGGACCCAGGCTTGTCGAGCCCGTCCTGCGTCTCGTCTTGAGCCTCATCGAGCCGCTGGCGGGCGTGGCGGCCTACCTGCCTGGAGCCGCGGGAGATGCCATGGTGGGCGCGTCGTTCTACTCCAGCACCGGTAGCGCGGGGCTGCTGTCGCCATGGGCGGGCTTTGGCGTGCTCCTCGCGTACGGCGCCATCGCTGCAGTGGTGGGGTGGCTCGTGACCTTCCGGCGGGACCTGTCGTGACCGCGCGTAAGGTGCCGACCACCCCGGCGGTGCGACTAGGCTTGGACCCGATCACACTGACGTATCTGACGCTACAGCGCCAAGAAAGCGAGCGGTCCCGCTGTGTCTACCGACACTTCCTCGCCTGACATCGAACGCACCACCGTCTCTCGCCCCGCCGATGCGCCTTCTGTCGCATCGTTGATCGTGGGCCGGACGAGTGAGCCGAGCGTCGCTCCCCCAAGCCGTCCGAGGTGCCCGCGGCCGATGCCGGCGAGCGGGTAACCGCGGGTGACGAGCCGCCCGCGAAGGCCGAGGCGTCGGCCCCGTCCCCGGCGAGCCATGAGACGGCCCGCAAGGTCGTCATCGCCCCGGCGTCCACGGACGCCTCCTCCGCGCGCCCCGCCGCTGCCGCCGTCACGCCTGCCCCCGTGGCGCAGCCCGCGACCCCGTCGCCCGCCGCCGCATCTCCCGTGGTGCCTGCCGCCGCCGTCCAGCCGGTGGCCTCCCCCGATGAGGACGGCGACAACCCTCCCACGCAGCCGATCGCGACCGCCCAGGCGCCGTTCGCCGCGTACCTCCAGCGCGATGAGCACCAGATGCTCAGCGCCAAGGACGTCAAGAGTGGTGTGGAGCGCCTGCGTGGCCCCGCCGCGAAGGTCGTCACCAACATGGAGGCGTCGCTCCAGGTGCCGACGGCCACCTCGGTGCGTTCGGTGCCCGCGAAGGCGATCATGGACAACCGCATCGTGATCAACAACCACCTGTCGCGCACCCGCGGCGGCAAGGTGTCCTTCACGCACCTCATCGGGTTTGCCATCGTGGAGGCGCTTGCGGAACTTCCCGCCATGAACGCCGCCTACGCAATCGAGGACGGCAAGCCCGCCGTCGTGACCCCCGAGCACGTCAACTTTGGACTCGCGATCGACCTCGCGAAGCCGGACGGCTCTCGTCGGCTCCTGGTGCCGAACGTCAAGGACGCGGACTCCATGGACTTCGCACAGTTCTGGAGCGCGTACGAGGACGTGGTCAAGCGCGCCCGCGCTGGCGCCCTCCAGGCCGCCGACTTCCAGGGCACCACGATCACGCTGACCAACCCCGGCACCATCGGCACCGTGCACTCCGTGCCGCGCCTCATGCAGGGCCAGGGCACCATCATCGGCGTCGGTGCCATGGACTATCCCGCGGAGTTCCAGGGCGCGTCGATCGACACCGTGACCCGCCTCGGCGTGTCCAAGGTCATGACGCTGACGTCGACCTACGACCACCGCGTCATTCAGGGCGCACAGTCCGGAGAGTTCCTCGCAGCCGTGCACAAGAAGGCTGCTGGGTCTCGACGGCTTCTTTGACCGCGTGTTCACCGCCCTGCGCGTGCCCTACGAGCCGGTGCGCTGGGTCCAGGACGCCGCCACCAACGAGACCGCGGAGGCCGCGAAGCCCGCGCGCATCGCGGAGCCTCATCCACGCCTACCGCTCCCGCGGCCACCTCATGGCCGATGTCGACCCCCTGTCGACGCGTATCCGCAAGCACCCCGACCTCGACGTGCAGACCCACGGCCTCACGCTGTGGGACCTCGACCGCACCTACGCCACCGGCGACTTCGGCGGCAAGGACCGGTGGAAGATGCGCGAGGTGCTTGGGCGCCTTCGTGACGCGTACTGCCGCACCATCGGCGTCGAGTACATGCACATCGCGGACCGCACCCAGCGCGCATGGTTGCAGGACCGTCTCGAGGTCGGCTACACCAAGCCCTCCCCGAAGAGCACCTGCGGATCCTGCGTCGGCTCAACGCCGCGGAGGCCTTCGAGGCGTTCCTGCAGACCAAGTACGTGGGCCAGAAGCGCTTCTCCCTCGAGGGAGGCGAGTCGCTGATCCCGCTGCTGGACGCCGTCATGTCCTCGGCCGCCGAGGCGGGCATCCAGGAGGTCTGCATCGGCATGGCCCACCGTGGCCGCCTCAACGTGCTGGCCAACCTCGCAGGCAAGTCGTACTCGCAGATCTTCTCGGAGTTCGACGGCACCGCCGTGCCCGGATCCGTCCAGGGCTCCGGTGACGTGAAGTACCACCTCGGCACCGAGGGCACCTTCACCGCCGAGTCCGGTGCCACCACCAACGTGTACCTCGCGGCGAACCCGTCGCACCTTGAGGCGGTCAACCCCGTCCTTGAGGGCATCGTGCGCGCCAAGCTGGACCAGGCGGGTGCCGACCCCGCCACGGACGGCTACCCGGTCCTGCCCGTCCTCGTGCACGGAGACGCGGCGTTCGCGGGCCAGGGCGTGGTCATGGAGACCATCAACCTTTCGGGCCTGCGCGGCTACAAGACCGGCGGCACCGTCCACGTCATCATCAACAACCAGGTGGGCTTCACGACCGGCCCCGGCGACTCGCGCTCCACGCGCTACTGCACGGACCTCGCCAAGGGCTACCAAGTCCCCATCTTCCACGTGAACGGTGACGACCCGGAGTCCGTCGTGCGTGCCGCGCAGGCTCGCCTTCGAGTACCGCGAGGCGTTCGGCCGCGACGTCATCGTCGACATGGTCTGCTACCGCCGCCGCGGCCACAACGAGGGCGATGACCCCTCGATGACTCAGCCGCGCATGTACGACCTCATCGAGGCAAAGCGTTCGGTCCGCCACCTCTACACCGAGGCGCTCATCCGCCGCGGTGACATCACCGAGGCCGAGGCGGAGGCCGTCTCGCAGGACTACCTCGCCCAGTTGGAGCGCGTGTTCCTCGAGACCCGCGAGGGCTTCACCGGCACCGACACCGAGTCGATCTCGGGCCTCGAACTGCCCAGGCTCCCAGTCGTCCGATGCCGGGGTGATGGTGGGGTGGCAGACGGCCGTCTCGCAAAGCCAGGTCGAGCGCATCGGCCGTGCGCACACGCGCCCGCCCGAGGGTTTCGCCGTTCACCCCAAGGCTCGCCAAGCCTACTGGAGCGTCGCGAGGCGATGAGCCGCGAGGGCGGCATCGACTGGGGCTACGGAGAGATTCTCGCGTTCGGCTCGCTGCTGCAGGAAGGCGTGCCCGTGCGCATCGCCGGCCAGGACGCACGCCGCGGCACCTTCGTGCAACGTCACGCGGTGTTCCACGACCGTGCCACCGGCGCCGAGTGGACCCCGCTTCAGTACCTCGCGTCCGATCAGGCCCGCCTCCACATCTACGACTCGTCGCTGTCGGAGTACGCGTGCCTCGGCTTCGAGTACGGCTACTCCGTGGAGCGTCCCGATGCGCTGACGCTGTGGGAGGCGCAGTTCGGCGACTTCGTCAACGGCGCGCAGACCATCATCGACGAGTTCATCTCCTCGGCAGAGCAGAAGTGGGGCCAGTCGTCCTCGGTGGTGCTCCTGCTGCCTCACGGCTACGAGGGCCAGGGTCCCGACCACTCGTCGGCCCGTCCCGAGCGTTTCCTGCAGGCTGTGTGCTGAGGAGAACATGACCGCGGCGATGCCGTCGACCCCTGCCTCGTACTTCCACCTGCTGCGCCGTCAGGCGTACCAGCGCCCGCGCCGCCCGCTCATTGTCTTCACCCCGAAGTCGATGCTGCGCCTGCGTGCCGCCGGCCGGAGGTTCAGGACTTCACGACCGGAACCTTCGAGCCCGTCATCGGGGACACGCTTGATCCCGCCGGCGTGACGCGCGTCCTGCTGTGCGCTGGCAAGGTCTACTACGACCTCGCCGCCAAGCGCGACAAGGACGGCGACACCGCCACGGCGATTCTGCGCTTGGAGCAGGCTCTACCCGCTCGACCACGACGCGATCAACGCGGCCCTCGCCCCGTACGGCGACGCGGAGCTCGTGTGGGTACAGGAGGAGCCTCGCAACCAGGGCGCCTGGACGTATCTTGCGCACGCACTGCCGCACGTCATCGGACGTGACGTCCGCGGCGTGACCCGTCCCGCATCGGCCTCGCCGGCATCGGGCCTCGGCTCGCGCCACCAGGCCGAGCAGGCGGACCTCGTGGAAAGGGCCCTCACTCGATGAGAAATGTGTTCTTCGTGGGCGACGAGCTCGTCGCGGGCCACGGCGACCCCAAGGCGCTCGGCTGGACCGGACGCGTGGCTGCCAGGACCATGCCGCTCGCGGAGGACCTCCGCTTCCACACGCTCGCCGTTCCCGGTGAGAACACCGCCGAGTTGTCGAGCCGGTGGGACGAGGAAGCGCTGCGTCGTGTGGGGCCCGATGGCGTCGCCGGCTCGCAGAACTACGTCTTGTTCGCGCTCGGTCGCCACGACGTCGAACGCGGGGTGTCCCCCACGATGACGCGCCTGCACATGGCCAACACGCTCGATCGCGCGTCAGCGCTCGGCTTCCGCGCCATGGTGGCGGGACCGCCGCCCATCGCCGCCGCGGACAAGCGTGCGATCGCCGAGTACGCCGCGCTGGTCGAGGAGGCCGCCGCCCGTCGCGACGTGCCCTTCATCGACATGTACGGCCCCCTGGCTCGTCACGAGCAGTGGGCAACGGACATGGACGCCTCGGGCGGCACGGTGCCCCTGCAGGCCGGCTACGGCCTCATGGCGTGGCTGGTGCTGCACTCGACGTGGCACTCGTGGCTGGGCGTCGAGCCCGTGCGCACGGAGGCGTAGGCCGCATCTCTCGGCGCGCGGCCGATGCCGCGGGTGACCACCGCATCGGCCCGTCCTTGGTGCGGGTCAGGCGATGACACCTTCGTTCTTCAACGTGACCGTGAGGTCGTGCGGACGCGACGCGATCGAGACGGCCTCGTCGAGCGTGACGGTGCCGTCCGCGACCAGGCGGAACAGGTGCTGGTCGAAGGTCTGCATCTTGTAGTACTCGCCCTCGGCGATGAGGTCCATGATGGGCGGCTGGCTCGAGGGGTCGACGATGGCCTCGGCGATGCGGCCGTGGTTGACCATGACCTCGACGGCGACGGTGCGGCCGGAGTTGTCGGCCTTGCGGATGAGTCGCTGGGACACGATGCCGCGCAGCGTCTCTGCCAGCGCCGTGCGCACCTGGCCCTGCTCGTGCGGGGTGAAGAAGTCGATGATGCGGTTGATGGTGTCCTGCGCGTCAACCGTGTGCAGCGTCGCGAGCACCAGGTGGCCGGTTTCCGCCGCGGACAACGCCGCGCGCACCGTCTCGATGTCACGCATCTCACCGATCAGGATGACGTCGGGGTCCTGACGCATGGCGCCACGCAGCGCCGAGGTGAAGTCGAGGGTGTCGGAGCGCACCTCGCGCTGCGAGATGATCGCCTTCTTGTCCTTGTGGAGCACCTCGATGGGGTCCTCGATGGTGATGATGTTGACCTCACGCAGCGTGTTGATGAGGTCGATCATCGACGCCAGGGTGGTGGTCTTTCCGGAACCCGTGGGGCCGGTCACCAGGACGAGCCCGCGGGGCTCGAGCGCGAGGTCGGCGATGACCTGGGGCAGGCCCAGTTCCTCCCACGGCGTGGCGCCCACGGCGACGCGACGGAACACGAGGCAGTCGGTGCCGCGCGCCACGTAGGTGTTGACGCGGAAGCGCCCCACGCCCGATAGCGAGAACGCGAAGTCCGCCTCGTGGGTGTCACGGAACTGGGCGACCAGGTCTTCCGGAAGCACCTGCGCCACCATGTTGCGCGTGTCCTCGGGGGTCAGCACCGGCACCTGAAGGCTTGCGCAGTCGTCCGTCCACACGGATGCGGGGAGCCGAGCCCACCTTGCAGTGGAGGTCCGATCCGCCGGTCGACGCCAGGGCGTGGAGGAAGGGGATCACGGATACGGGCTGCTGGTCGCTCACGGGACCTCCATCGGCAGGAACGGGACACTTCTTGAGAGAGCCTAGACCCCGCTGTTCAGCCTCGAACACGAGTGTGAGATAATCGGGGGTCGAATCGTCAGCCCGTGTGAGAAAGGGGGAACCCGATGAGCAAGCGAGGCCGCAAGCGTAAGTCGCGCGCCAAGGGCGGAGCCAACCACGGCAAGCGTCCCAACGCCTAAGTCCTGGTAGCACGCACGCACGAGCCCGCATCGGGGAACCGATGCGGGCTTCGTCGTTTCGTGGGGACGTCGATCGGGGCGTTGCCGCCGCGTGAGGCGGCGCCCGCCGCGAGCGTCGCGGTGCGCGACGCGGCCGCCGCGCCCTGCCCTATGCGCTGGCGGAGCGGATCGACTCGAGGATGCGCGCGCGCATCTCCTCGGGTGCCGTCTGGCCGCCCGCGCGGGACGTCAGATTCTTGATCCGTTCCTTGATTTGGTGCTCCGCTTCACACGGCGGACACGTCTTCAAGTGTGCGCCGATGCGCTGCAGGCTCGTCCTGGGAAGGCTCGTCGTCGATGTACTCGAAAAGACGATCCAGCGCCTCTTCACACTCCCTACCCGGCATCACGCACCTCCCTTACTGTCCTTCTGGGCGACCGGTCGCTTGTCACTAAACCCGCGCTCGGCCGCATACTCCCTGAGCCTTCTCGCGCAGGAGCCTTCCTGCCGCGATGGAGTCGAGACATCACGGTCCCCACAGGGGTGTCCATGATCTCCGCGATCTCCTTGTAGGCGAACCCCTCGACGTCGGAGAGGTAGACCGCCATCCTGAAGTCCTCGCTGAGGCTCGTCGAGCGCCTGCTTGATGTCGTCGTCGCCGATCATCTCGAGGGCTTGCTGCTCCGCGGAGACCAGGCCGGTGCTGGTGTGCTCGGCCGCAGCCGCGAGCCGCCAGTCCTCGATGTTCTCGGCATCGGATCGCTTGGGCTCGCGCTGCTTCTTGCGGTACGTGTTGATGAAGGCGTTGGTCTGAATGCGGTACAGCCACGCCTTGAGGTTGGTGCCCGGCGTGAACTTGTCCTGCGCCGCGAACGCCTTCGCGTACGTCTCCTGGACCAGGTCCTCGGCATCGGCACCGTTGCGCGTCATGCGCAGGGCCGCGGCGTAGAGCCTGGTCCATGTATGACAGCGCGTCGGTCTCGAAGTCGAAATCCTGCACTGTGTCGCTCATGAATCGCGAGCCTACGCTAGGCGCTGGCTCGCCGTAAGCGGCGCTCCGCTCCGGAGTCATGGTCGCTGTCATGCGTGAGGCAACGCTCGCGCACCGGTCCCCATTCCCTGCACACCCGGAGCCGATGCGACGGCCGCCCTCCCGCATGCGCTGGCAGGTTGGTAGCGTAGGGGCATGTTGCGTCATCTCGCCCGACCGCTGCTGGCCACCTGGTTCGTGTACGGAGGAGTGCAGTCCGTCCTCGAGCCCGAGAAGCGCGCGGAGCGTGCCGCGCCAGTCGTCGAGCCTCTGCTTGAGCAGGCGGGCGTCGAGGACGTCAAGACCACCGACCTCGTCAAGGTCCACGGCGCCGTCACGATCGCGGCGGCCTCCGTGCTCGCGCTGTCGCGCACCCCCGTACCGCGGGCCTGGTGCTCGCCGGCCTGACAGCCGCGACCGTTGCCGTGGGGCGGCCGTTCTGGCTGGAGACGGACGAGGCGAAGAAGGAGGAGCAGGCTGGAGCCTGTTCCTCAAGAACGTGTCGCTACTCGGCGGCACGCTGCTCGCCGCCACCGCCGGCCACAGCCCCAAGCGCAAGGCGAAGGCCAAGGCCAAGAAGGCCAAGGCTGGAGACCAAGAAGGCCAAGGTCGTGGCGAAGAAGGGCCGCAAGGGCGCTGAACTGACTGCCAAGAAGAAGTGACCGCCGTGGATCTGCCCCGCGGCACCGGCCCGGGCCAGGTCTGGCCCGCCCCAGCAGCAACCGGTCCGCTCGACGCCACCGTCGAGGTCCCCGGCTCCAAGTCGCTCACCAACCGCTTCCTCGTGCTCGCCGCGATGGCCGATGCGCCCGTGACGATTCGCGGCGGCCTCACCTCGCGCGACTCCGAACTGATGATCGCCGCCCTGCGCGCGCTCGGTCAGGAGGTGGACGACTCGGGTGAGGCGTGGGCCGTCACCCCCGGACCAGTGCGTGGTGGCGTGGACGTCTTTTGCGGCCTTGCCGGCACCGTGATGCGGTTTGTTCCGCCGCTGGTGCTGCTCGCCGACGGCCCCGTGTCCTTCGACGGCGATCCCGAGGCGCGCGTACGCCCCATGGGCCCGCTGCTGGACGCGCTGCGGGCACTGGGCGCCACCGTGGACGATGAGGGGCGTGGAACGCTCCCGTTTACGGTGACTCCCCCGGCGTCGATTCCGGCCGAGGTGGACGTCGACTCGTCGGCTTCCTCGCAGTTTGTGACCGGCTTGCTGCTGGTCGCCGCGCGCCTTCCGCACGGGCTCACCGTGCGGCACACGGGAGAACGTCTTCCCAGCCTCCCCCACATCGATATGACGTGCGAGACGCTGCGCCAGGCGGGGGTGCGGGTCGATCAGCCCGACGAGCGCACGTGGGTGGTGCACCCCGGTCCTCTGTCGCTTGGCGAGGTGCGCGTCGAGCCCGACCTGTCGAATGCGGGACCGTTCATCGCGGCGCCCCTGGTCGCTGGCGGCACGGTGCGCATCCCGGGATGGCCCGCACGGACCACGCAGCCAGGGGCTCTGTTCCCGCAGATTCTCGAGCGCATGGGCGCCACCTGCACGCTGGAGGACGGCGTTCTGACGGTGAGCGCGCCGGGGCTTGCCGGCGGCGGCATCCGCGGCATCGACGCGGACCTGTCTCCCGCTGGCGAGATCACGCCGACCATCGCGGCGCTGTGCGCCCTGGCCACCTCCCCTCGGTGATCCGAGGCATCGGCCACCTGAGGGGCCACGAGACGGACCGTCTTGCCGCCATCGCCACCGAGGTGGAGCGAGTCGGCGGACGCTGCGTCGCCGATGACGACTCGTTGACGTTCGCGGGGCATCCGGAGGCGGGTCTCACGCCCGCCGCCATGGAGAGCCTACCACGACCACCGGATGGCGACCTTTGCCGCCATCGTCGGACTCGCGGTGCCCGGAACCGAGGTGATCCACGTCGGCACCACCGCCAAGACCATGCCCGACTTCCCGGCCATGTGGACGGGGATGCTCGGCGCGTGAGCGACTGGAGCCGCTACGACGAGTCCGACGCCAAGGTCCGCCCGGGCAAGGGTTCTCGGCCCCGCTCGAAGAAGCGACCCGCGCACGCCGATGCGGTGCCCGGCACCGTGGTCGGAGTCGACCGAGGTCGATTCTCGGTCGAGCTCGATGACGCCACCGCGCTGACGTGCGTCAAGGCCCGCGAACTGGGCCGCCGCGGACTCGTGGTGGGCGACAGGGTGGGCGTCGTGGGCGACGTTTCCGGGGCCGAGGGAACGCTCGGACGCATCGTGAAGCGCGAGACGCGCGCGACGGAGTTGCGTCGCACCGCGGACGACACCGACCCCACCGAGCGCGTCATCGTCGCCAACGCGCACCAACTCGGCATCGTCACCGCGTTAGCCGACCCCGAGCCCAACCCCCGCATGATCGACCGCTGCCTTGTCGCCGCTCTCGACGCGGGCATGGACGCGCTGCTGGTGCTCACGAAGGGCGACCTCGCCTCGGGCGACGCGCTGCGCGCCGCGTATGAGCCGCTGGGCGTGACCGTCCTCGTCACGACCGTCACCGACGGAGCCGACGGCGAACGTCAGATCGCGGGCATCGAGGACCTGCGCGCACGCCTGACCGACCGCTCGACGGTCCTGGTCGGCTACTCGGGCGTGGGCAAGTCCACCCTCGTGAATGCCCTGGTGCCGGACGCTCGACGCGCCACGGGGCATGTCAACGACGTCACGGGACGCGGGCGCCACACCTCGACCTCCGCGGTGGCCCTCGACCTGCCCGACGGCGGCCGCATCATCGACACCCCCGGCGTGCGGACCTTCGGTCTCGCCCATGTGGACCCGCAGCACTTTGTCGAGGCCTTCCCTGACGTGGCCGAGGCTGCGGCGGAGCGGTGCCCGCGCGGCTGCCAGCACGAATCCGCCGAGTCAGGTTGCGAGGCTCGACGCGTGGGCCGCGGGCGACGCGGACCGCGAGGCGAGGGTGGATTCCATCCGCCGCCTTCTCACGGCCCGCGCCGAGGCCGACGCCTACTGACCCGTCCGCTCCTCGAACGGGGCCTGCCACTCTGGGAGTTCGAGCCGATACCAGTCGTGGCTCGGGACGACGGGCTGCATCACCCCGTCAACGAAGGTCACCTCCGCGAACATCGACTCGCGGCGCCACCCCGCTCCGTCCTCGCCCGCCCACCGGTGGTAGGCGATGATCCACTCGTCGGTGTGAGGCACCTGAAGGATGGAGTGATGACCCGTCGACAGGATTCCTGCCTCTGGCCTCGCCTCGAGCAACAGGCCGCGGTCGCTCCACGGGCCAAACGGTGACGGGGCCGTCGCATACGCCACGCGATAGTCGGGCTTGCGGGTGTCACCCACCGACCACGTGGCATGAAAGATGCCGTCACGCTCCTTGATGTCGATTGCCTCCGTAAAGCCCGTGGGAGTCCACGAGTGGAGCCTGCCGAGGTCGAGCGTCACGCCATCGGCGCCCAGAGGAGCCATATGCGCGACGCCGTTTCCCCACAGGAGCCACCACTCATCGGCGAACCGCAGCACGGCGGGGTCGATCTGATAGCCGGGCAATGATCCTGCGGGAACCAGGGGCGCCCCCACGTCAACGAACGGGCCCGCGGGGGACGCCGAGACCGCGGCGGCAATGTTGCCATCCTCCGCCGTGTAGATCACGTGGCGGTCGGCCAGGTGGAGGACCGCCGGGGCCCACGTCCGTGCCTTCACTCGCTCCCACGAGACCGTGGCGACCGAATCGAGGGCGACACCGTGGTCCACCCACGTCACCAGGTCCGTCGACGAGAAGGCGTTGATCGTCGAGTTCACCCAGCCTTCGACGCCGTCATTGGTCGCGTACAGCCAGTAGCGGCCATCGAAGTACGTCAGGTCGGGGTCGCCCAACAGCCGGTCGATCGGCGAGCCGTGCGAGGTCTTGGACGCCGTCATCCCTTCACGCTCCCGGCGGCGAGCCCTGCCACGATCCAGCGTTGGCAGAAGATGAAGAACACCACCACGGGGATCAGTGCGATCACCGTCAGCGTCATGAACGCCGGCCAGTTCGTGGTGAACTGCCCCACCGCGTTGTAGACCTGCAGCACGATGGTGCGGTTGTCGCTCGACGAGATGAACACGTTGGGGTAAAGGAAGTCGTTCCACACCCACATGGTCTGGAACACCACCACGGTCGCCATGATGGGGCGCACCAGCGGCAGAACGATGGTCCAGTAGGTCCGCAGCGGGCCCGAGCCGTCGATGCGCGCGGCCTCGAAGAGCTCCTGAGGCGGCTTTCGCATGTATCCCACGATGAGGAAGTAGCAGAACACCGCACCGCCGAGGTACATCACGACAAGGCCGGCGAGGGTATCGACCAGGCCCACCTTCGCCTCCATTTGGTACAGCGGGATGAGGGTGGCCTGAGCGGGGATGACGAACGCCACCATGAGCAGCGATCCCACGATCGCCGTGAAGCGTCCGCGGCGCAGAATCATTCCGTAGGCGGCGAGCGAGCCGACCACCACCTGGATGCCCACGCCGAACGCCGTCACGATGGCGGTGTTGACGAAGGACTGGACCACGGGTGTCGTGGCAAACACGTCCTTGTAGGCGTCGAGCGTGGGCGACAGCGGCAGGCCAAGCGGCGACTGCGACATCTCGACAGGTGTCTTAAAGGTGCTGACGACGATGTAGTACAGCGGCACCGCGGCGATGGCCGCGAGCGTGAGCAGCCCGACCGACAGGAGGACGGGGCCAAGCCGGCCCTTGCGCCCGTTCATGACAACGTCCTTTCGAGACGGTTGGCGAGCGCCAGTTGCGCGAGCACCACAGCCGCGACGGCGACGGTGAAGATCACCGCGAGCGCCGAGCCAAGGTCGGCGCGTCCCTGCGCGATGCCCTGGACGATGATCGATTGCGTCAAGGTGTTGGTGGCGAAGCCTGGCCCGCCTTTGGTCAGCGTGTACGGCAGGTCGTAGACCTTGAGTCCGGCGGTCATCAGCAGGAAGGTCGAGACCACGATGCACGGAATGAGTTGAGGCAGCGTGATCGCCACGAACTTCTGCCAGGCATTGGCCCCGTCGACCTCCGCCTGCTCATAGAGGTCACGCGGCACGGCCTGGAGGTAGGCGAGGTACAGCGTGGCGTGCCAGCCGACACCGGCCCACACGCCGACGAAGATCACGCAGCCCCTGGCGAGCGACGATTCGGACAGCCACAGCACGGCATCGGCGCCGAAGAGGCTGCGGACGATGGTGTTGAGCACGCCGCTGTCGAGCGGGGAAAAGATGTACTGCCAGACGATGCCGAGGATGGCCATCGACGGCACGGACAGGAAGAAGAAGACCGACCGCACGGCGTTGCGTCCCACGAACCGCTGATTGAGCGCGATCGCGAGCGGGATCGCGCACACGGTGATGAGCACGGTGGTGGCGATCGCGTACAAGAGCGTAAAGGCGAGGCCCTGCATGAGGGCGGGGTCGGCGAACACCTTCGCGTAGTTCGCGAAACCCACGAAGGAGACGTCCGTGGAGTAGCCGGAGAAGTCGGTGAAGGCGTAGTAGATCGTCTGTGCGAAGGGCACGGCGAACAGGATGACGAACACGGCCATGATGGGGAGCAAGAAGGCTCCGCTGGTGGCGGTCTGCGTCAGGCGAAGGCGGCGTCGATTGCGCAGCCAGGCATCGGTAGTGCTGTCCATAGGGGTCACCTCGCGGTGAGGGCCGGCTCGGTCACGGGGCACCAAGCCGGCCCGTCACACGCTGGAATCAGAGGTTGCCGAGCTTCGTGTCCATGGCCGCGGCGACCTCATCCGCGGTCACGCTGCCCTGGATCAGCAACTGCTGCTGCGCCTGTGCCTCGACCTGCAGCGGCTCGGCGCCAGCGAGCCAGTGCTCCATCGACAGGTAGAACTGCGAGGTCTTGAGCGACTCGGTGTAGAGCCTGGGTGTAGGCGGGGTTGACCTCGGTGTCGTAGGCGGTCGAGGTGCTCATGCTTCCCCAATGCTCGGACTGCAGCGCAAGCGCCTCGGGGGTCGCGAGCCACTCGACGAACTCCTTGGCGGCCTCGAGCTCGGCACCCTCGGCGGACGACGAGATGGCGAAGCCGGGGTCGCTCGCGCCTGCGCCGACGTTCTCGCCGCCGATGCCCGGCTGGAAGGTCATCCCGTAGTCGATGCCGCTCTCGTCAAGGGTGGCGAGGTCCCAGGGTCCGGTGATGTACATCGCGACGTTGCCTGCGACGAACTCGTCGCGGACCTGGTCTCCGGTGAGGCTGATGGTCTCGGCGCCCACGATGCCCTCGTCGTAGATGCGCATCCACTGGGTCATTGGCTCGGGCCACTCCTCGGCGAAGGTGGACTCGCCGTCGAAGATGATGGCCTCCCCCACGGCGTTGCCGTCGGCCGCGTAGCCGTCTCCCAGGAAGCCCTGGAAGATGCGCGACAGGCTCGGAGGCGGACTCGAGGTAGGGGGTGATTCCCGCATCCTGGAGGGTGTGGCACAGGCTCGAGGAAGCCGTCCCAGTCGGTAGGTACCTCGTCGACGCCCACCTGGGCGAGCAGGTCCTTGTTGTAGACCACTCCCGCGACCCAGGCCCCGAACGAGGCGCCGTAAAGCCTTGTCATCGGAGGTGTACGCCGTGCGGTTGGCGTCCGCAAGGGTGTCGACGAACGAGAGGTCGGAGAGGTCGGCGACCAGGTTCTCCGAGATGAGCGTGGCACGGTTCTCGGGTGCGATGCGGAAGACATCGGGGGCCTGGCCGCCCGCGATGCGGGTCTGGAGGGTCTGGATGTACTCGGCGACGGGCGGCGAGTAGGCGAGGTCGACGGTGATGTCCGGGTGCTCGGCCTCGAACGCGTCGATCACGGGCTGTGCGTCGGCCTCGCTGTTCCACGAGAGGTACGAGATGGTGGTGGTGTCGGCCTCGTCCGTGGCGCCGGTGCATGCGGCGAGGCCCAATGTCGCGAGCGCGGTCACGGCGGCTGCCGTGGTGACGCGCGTGGAGGTGCGAATCATGGTCATGGTGAGTGCTCCCTTGCAGTCCCCGTGTGTGCGGCTCCCTGATGAGTCGCGATTTTAACGATACACTATATCGATACAATCGCTCTCGCAAGGGTCTCTCGTAGTAGGTTCGCCGCGGGGCCACCCGCCCCATCTGAGGAGGATGCCGTGGTCACTCTCGCCGACGTCGCTCGAGCGGCGAACGTCTCGACCATGACCGCGTCGAACGCCCTGCGCGGCAAGGACAATGTCGCCCCGCCCACGCGCGACCGGGTCCTGCGCGCCGCTTCCGAACTCGGCTACCGCGTGAACGTGCTTGCCAAGGGCCTGCGTTCGGGGCGCACGGGGGTCATCGCGCTCGCCGTTCCCGAACTCGACATGCCGTTCCCCGCCCACTTTGCGGCAGAGGTCACCACCGCCGCCGCCCGGCAGGGCGTGAGGGTGGTCGTCCAGCAGACGCAGTCACGCCCAGAGGTCGAGCGCACCATCCTTCACGACCTGCCGGGCAGCATCGTGGACGGCGTCATCATGTGCGCCCTCGGCCTCGATATCCACGAAGTGGAGCAGGAGATTCAGCACTCCAAGGTGGTGCTGTTCGACGAACACATTACGGACACGATGCTCGACATCGTGTGCTCCCCAACGAGGCCGGCGCGGCCGCCGCATGCCAGCACCTCATCGATCGCGGGTGCCGCCGGATCCTGATCCTGGGCACGCGCGAGGGCGTCGACGAACCCCACGTCTCCCCGATGACCGCCGATACTCGCTGGCTTGGCGCCCTCGGCGCCGTGACCGCCAACCCCCACGTCGAGGGCATCCCCCTGCCATGCGACTGGAACTCCCTCGACGCCAGGCGCGCGGTCGTCGAAGCCATCGACGCAGGGATCGGGTTCGACGGCGTCTTCGCCATGACGGACTCCGTGGCCCTTGGCGCGCTGCGCGGCCTCGCGGACCGGTCCGTGAACTGCCCCCGAGAGGTCAAGGTCATGGGCTTCGATGGCGTGCTCGAGGGCCAACTGTCGGTGCCGTCGCTGTCGACCATCGATCTCGGGGTGAGTGCACTGGCAGCATCGGCCGTCGGCATGCTCATGCAGCGCATCGAGAACCCCGACGATCCGACACCCGGCAGGCGAGAGGTTGCCGAGTTCACGCTCGTCGAGCGCGAGTCCACCGCCCTGTCGGCCCCGTAGCGCCGCGCGACCGAAGGCCTCCCGCTTGCCCGGCCGCACTGGACTCCGCGAATGAGGCACTGTTACTCGCACGCCTCCACGGCGGTCCACGGGCCCCACGGGCTCGCTCCGGGCTCCTGACCCCGCGTCCACCACTGGGCGTCGTAGGTCACCCCGTCGATGCTGACGGCGTCCCCCGGGAGGTACACGGCGCCCGCATCCCACGCGGCGGCGCACTCGCCCAAGGCAGCGGGGGCATCGGCCGTGCCCACCAGCACCCACGGGCCCCAGGCGCTTGCGCCGGGCTCCTGCGCCCTAGTCCACCAGCGCGCCTCGTACACCGCGCCTTCGTGCTGCACCGTGTCGCCGGCGACGTAGATCGTCGACGGGTACCAGGCGTCAGGACCGGGCTCCGCGCCGGCGACCTCGGGAAGGAGCTCGATGACAGTGGGTGAGGGGTTCGGGGTCAGGCGTGCGCCGGCATCGGCAGCCGCCTCGTCGGTGAGCTCGTACAGCCCATGCATCTCAATCGACCCGTCGGCGGCAATCTCGGGCGTCACGGTCCCCGTGTCGGTCGATTCAAACCAGGCGGCGGTGACCCCCGCGCCGTCGAAGTGGTTGCTGGGGTCGGTCAGGAGCGACGCGTCGTCCTGGAGGAGGCCGAGCACGTCCGCCTGCGGGTTGGCCCAGGAAATGACGCCGCTCGCGCGGTAGTCCGTGACCTTGGCGTTGGTCTCGAGGCGAATGCCGCGGTCGTTGTCGGCGGAGGTGACGTCCTCGAGCCGCACGTCGGGGCCCGAGTTGGAGGTCACCCCCGTCGCGAGGTTGCCGTAACTGACGGCGTTGCGCAGCAGGTGATCGCCCGGCATGGACTCGCCACCGAGTTTGAAGCCATTGCCCTCACCGGTCCGGCTCGGGTCCTCGGTGAGCCAGCCGTTGTTGTACGCAACAGACTCTTCGACCACCACGGTGCCGATGGGCCCGGTGGTGGACTTGGCGTAGAGATCCCAGCCGTCGTCGATGTTGTGGTGAGCGATGTTGTAGCGGAACACGTTTCCCTCGCCCACGGTGAGCCTTCGCGGCGAAGCCGTCCGCGTCGTTGCCGCCGGCATCGGCGTTGTGGTGCGCGATCGAGGACACCACCAGGTTGTCCGAGGGCCACATCGACGGAGGCTCTGCCGACAACCCGGAGATCTGGATGCCGGTGTCCTGGTTGTGGTGGGACTCCACGCGCTCGACGATGTTGTGGTGGCCCTGCACGAGCATCGGCTTCGCTTTGTCCCGCGAGCCCGTGATCTCGAGGTTGTACACGTGCCACCAGTCGGCGCGCAGGTTGATGCCGCCGCCCGACGAGCCCGAAAGGTCGAGCACCGCGCGCTCGCCGGGCTCGGACATCAGCACGATGGGGGCGGCCTCGGTGCCGTCGTGGCCGCGGTCGGCGACGATCGCGCTCCTGGGCGTGTAGGTGCCGCCCTCGAGCACGGCCTGCTGCCCGGCCTGCGCGAAGGCCACGGCCGTGTGGAGGTCGAGGGGACGGGCGCGGGTGCCGTCGCCGTCGGCGGTGCCGTCGGGGGCGACCCACAGCGACTGGCCGGGCTCGCCGTAGGAGCGCACGGTCACCGTGACCTCCTCGTCGACAGGGTCCATCGACGCGAGGCTCCTCGAACTCGTCCAGCCTGCGGCTGGTCGACGTCGGGGATGGCGCGGGCCGTGAAGCGGTTGTCGCCCGGCTCGAGTGCGACGGTGCCGAGCGCCCGCTCCCCGGGGACGAGGGCGAGTCCGTCGACCACCACGTCGCCGTCGGCATCGAGGATTTGGCCGGTGCCGTAGAAGTCGGCCACGAGCGGGATGTCCAGGCTCGCGCTCGGGGGTGGTCGAGGTGACGTCGACCTTGAGCGACGTCGATACCTGCTCAATGGGCCGTGGCTGGGCGGGCTCGTCATCGGACGGGTCGATGGTGGTGAACTCCCAATCGGTGACCGTGACGGCGATCTTTCGAGCCACGGCCATGCCGACATAAAACGCGCCGCCGTCCTGCACCAGCAGCGCGTCGGGGTCGTACTCGATGACCTCGTGCACCTCGCCGCCGTCCGCGCTGCGGTCCCACACGGCGTGGAAACCGGTGTTGGAGCGGCGCAGGGAGAGCGTGTACGTGTCGCCCGTGGCGAACTTGGGGCCCGATGCCTCGGCCCGGTAGGCAGGGTCGAAGACCGCGGAGCCGCTCGCGTCGCGCGCGCCCGCGGTGTTGTCGTCGGTCGCGCCGGTATAGCCGTTGACGAAGCGGGCGCCGGGCATGCCGTCGACGACGCTCACGGTGCCCTCGCCGTAGCGGGTCACGAGGGCGCCGGCAGAGTTGAAGTAGCGGTCGGGCGAGGATCCGGCCACGAGGTCGTCGACTGCGATCACGCCGAATCCTGACTGGTTGTCCTTGGCCGCGGCGTCGTCGACGCGGAAGGTCGCGGTCAGGGTGAAGTTCTCGGTGGCCGGGTCGACGGCGGTGTAGAAGTATTGGAAGCCGTCCTCGGAGGAGGCGAACTTGGTGGAGCCTGGCGCGCGCATCAAACGTGATGGTGCCGTCGCCGTTGTCGGTGATCGAGCCGCCGGTGCCGGCGTTGGACCCGATGTCCGCGCTGAGCCAGCGCTCGACGGCGACGGCCACGTCGACCTGGGCCGCGGGCCCCGTCGCCGAGTCTTCGCCTCGGTGGGCGACGACGCGCGCCTGGTAGGAAGCGCCGGGGGTCAGACCGGTGAGGTCGGCACTAGTGCCCGCCACGCCGGCAACGGCCTCGACGAAGCCTCCTCCCCCGTCGACCTCGACGGAGTAGGTCTCGGCCTCCTTCACTGCGGTCCAGTCGAGGGTCACCGTGGCGCCGCCGGCTGCGACCGCCGTGGTGAGCGCGCCGGTGACCTCGGGGGCCGCCAGGGGCAGGGAGAACGCGGGCGCGGCCACCGCATCGGACACGAGCGAGTCTGGCTCCCCCGCGCGGGTGAGTGCCACTTGCACCGTGTAGGCGCCCGAGGCCGGGGGCGTGAGGGCGAGGCTGGACGATGCCCCGTCGGTCGCGTTGAGGGCACGGTCAACGACGGTGCCCGCCGCGTCCATCAGGGTGGCGCGGGCGAGGTCGGCGCCGTCGGTGCCGACGAGGCCCGTGGCGGTGACGAGCAGGCGGGACGGGTCGTCGGGGTCGAGCACGACGGAGTCGACAACCGGTGCAACGACGTCGGCCCACGCGGCGCGGTCCACCGGCGCATCGGCGCCGAGCCTGCAGGTAGTACACGTTGACGCCGGACGAGGGCGAGGCGATCCAGTACTCGCCCGCGGCGGGAACGTCGAGGGTCTCGGTCACGATCGGGGCGCCGTCGTCGTCGGCGAGCGCGGGGACGCGGTCTACCTCCGTGCCCGCCTCGTCGAACAGCGCGAGGGCGCGGTCCGCGGTGCCGCTCGAGCCTGCGCGCGTGGACGATGACCTCGGCGGGGCCGTCGGCGGTGAACGCGACGGAGCGCTGGGCGGCGTCGCCCGAGCCGTTGAGCTTGACGCGCTGGGTGTACACGTCGCCGCGGTCCGAGAGCCTGTCGCTTGCGTCGACGGTCACGCCCTTGGCCGCGGTGGCGCGGAGCGTGAAGTCCCCCACCACGGTGTCGAAGGCGTACGCGCCCGGGCCGAGGTCGGAGGCGTCGAGCGCCCCGTCGGGCCCGGCCGCCGCGGCGGAGGTCACGCCCAGGAGGCTCAGTGCCGCCGCCGTGAGGACGGCGATCGGCGTGCGGAATCGTGCGACGGTCGGTGTCATGAATCTCCCCATTGAGAATCTCGAACGGCCGCGCCCTCGTCGTTGAGGACGGTCGGAAACCGGTTTCTCATACGGTAAGCGCATTCCTTCTCGCGCGTCAAGGGCGACCGCCCCGCCCCCCGGGTCAAATGGATCCATTTGTCTCGTCTCAGGCCTGAGGCGCACCACAGGGATCCATGTGACGGAAGAGGGAGGGGAGGCTGGGCTGCGGGTGGAGCGGAGGACACCGGTAGCCTGGCGCCATGCAGCCCTCCGGAGTCCACGCCGACGACCTCCTGCTTGCGCTCGCCATCGCGGACGAGGTCGACGACCTCACCATGGCGAACGCCGACCCAGCGTCGCTCACCGTAGAACTCAAGGCCGACGAGACCCCGGTGACGGCAATCGACCGCGCCGCCGAGCGCATCGTCCGCGAGCACCTCGAGGCCGCCCGTCCCGGAGATGCGATTCTTGGCGAGGAGTTCGGCGCCAGTGGCAACAGCCCGCGTCAGTGGGTGGTGGACCCCATCGACGGCACCAAGAACTTCATCCGCGGCGTCCCCGCGTGGGCCACCCTCATCGCGCTGCTCGTGGACGGCCAGCCGGTCGTGGGGGTGGTGAGCGCCCCGGCGCTCGGTCGGCGCTGGTTCGCCGCCATCGGGGAGGGCGCGTGGCGGGGCCTGGGCCCGGCCGATGCCGTGGCGCTGCGGGTGTCGAGCACGGACACCCTGGCGGCGGCGAGCGTCTCGTACTCGTCGCTGACGGGCTGGGAGGAGCGGGGCCGCCTCGAGGCGTTCCTCGAGCCTGTCGCGCACCGTATGGCGCACGCGCGCCTTCGGCGACTTCTGGTCGTACATGATGGTGGCGGAGGGTGCCGTCGACGCCGCCTTTGAGCCGGAACTCGCGTTGCACGACATGGCGGCGCTCGTGCCGATCGTGACCGAGGCAGGCGGCACCTTCACGTCACTCGACGGAGTACCCGGCCCGCACGGGGGCGATGCCATCGCCTCCAACGGCATCCTTCACGCGGCGATGGTCGAGGCCCTACGCCCCTGACGAGGACGCGTCCGGGGCGGGCACCGACCCCAACTCACCCGGACCCCACCACAGCAGGTCTCTCGCCTCGAGGGCTTCGCGGGCGTCCTCGCCGCCGTCGAGCGCCGACCGCACATCGGCCACAGCATCGGGCTCGTCGATGAACGCGCAGGCGATCTCGGCCACCCCGATGCGCCCCTGGAGGGCGACCGCGGCAGGGTGTTCACCCGCGAGTTCCTCGACGTCTGCACGCGGGTGGTCGACGACGATAACGACGCGCACGGGCGATCCGAGGTCCTTGACCGACGCCCAGGCGGCGGCGTCCCGCACCTGCTCCGCGATCTCCTCCTCGTCATCGAGCGACGAGATCTCGAGCATCCGATGCGTGAGCGCGTAGCCCCGCGCGGGCTCGAACAGGCCCCGGGAGATGGTCTCCAGGTCCGCAAAGGTTGCCGGTACGTACACGCGCATGACGTCAGTGTGACAGCGCCGCGGGTGGCGCGGGCACCGTCCGCGCCGATGCCGGCCAGGTCGGGTCGTCGCTCAGGAACTGCGCGAGGCCAGCGATGGCCCTGCGCAGGCGCGAACGGGGAGCCCGCTCCACGAGTGTCCTGCCTGCCAGCGTGGCCGCATCGGCGGCCGTGGGGTCCCACGGCAACGTCCAGACGCGCTCGACACCCGCGTAGCGCGTGAGGGCGTCCGCCACCGCCTCGTCGGGGCGCGAACCCGCGACATCGGCCCGCACACGATTCACGACCACGACGGGCTGTGTGATCCCCGCCTCGCGCAGGTCCGCGAGACCGTGGATGAGGCGCTGGATACCGAGCGGCTCGGCGCTTCCGACCGCCACCACCACATCCGCCGCCTCGAGCGCGGACAGGGTGGCGGCGTGCCGCTGGGGCGCGCGCGTGTCGTAGGTCAGTTCCTCGTCGCGTTCGAGACCGAAGCCGCAATCGACCACCGTCGCGTGCGCCGCGTCCCTGGCCGCATTCCACACCTCGTCGAGCGCCGCTCCCGGGCTCTACCCACCGCGTGGGTCGAGAGATTCCCGTCACGACGGCGAGGTGGTCGCCGATGCGCTGGGCATGCACGGCGATGTCGGCCGCCGTCACACTGCCGTGCTGCGCAATGCGGGCGAGCGCGGCAATACCAGGAGATTCGTCGAGCAGCCCGCACGCTTGTGCCATCGCACCACCGTGGGTGTCCGCGTCCACGACGAGAGTTTGAACCTCACGCGAGGCGAGCCTCGGCGCCCAAGGTCAGCGCGAGCGTGGTCCGGCCGGGCGCCCCCGTGGGACCCCACACGGCGATCATCCGCCCGCCCGCGGCCAGCGGCACCTCTTCCGGCGCCGGAGCAGCCGCCGGGCTGTCATCGTGGAGGGCCAGCGCGACGGCGTCGGCCACCGCGGCGGCATCGGCATCGTGGGCGGCGACGACGGAGATGCCGAGACGCCGCAACTGCTCCCCCGCCTCGGGGGTGCTCGGGAGGCCCACGACCGCGACCGCGTGAGAGCGAAGATCCGCCACGACGTCGCGCGTGAGACGCGGATGATCGGAGACCACCACCAGGGAACCCACGCCCGCGCGTGCGGCGGCCACGGCCTCGGCGAGGTCGGCGCATCGGCGCACCACCTCAAGGTCGCGGCGCCGGGCAAGGGCCTCCGCGATGGCGGCCTCGCGCCCCGCGGCGACGGCTAGGATGACGCCCGGAACGCTCACGACGGCGCACCCGAACCGAGCACCGTCACGTCACCACCGGACGCAATCGCCTGCAAAAAGGCGGCGACGTCGGCGGAGGGGACGGAGACGTGCACGATCTGGTCCGCGTCGACGGCGAAGGCGCCGTCCGCCTGCGCCACGGCCGCGACCACGAGGCTGTCCCCCAACAACACCGTGGTGGCCTCCCCCGCGTCGTTGACCGTCGTGAGCCACACGTCGACCACCGAGCCGGTACCGATCGACTCCTCGAGGGGCAGCGACGTCGAGACGGCGATGGAGCGCACGGCCGCCTCGTCCTCGGCGGCCAGGGCCGATGCCGGGAGGAGCTCGCCTGCTCCCACCGTGCGTGTGACGACGTCTCCCACGGGAGGCTCGGCCATGGCGCCCACATAGGTGTCCGACGCGACCTTGACGTGAGCGACCACGAGGTCGTCTGCGGTCAGCACCGTGCCGGGGGCGAGGGTGTCCTTTGCCGCGTAGTACGGCGCGGTCGCATCGGCGGATCTCACGATCATCGCGACGGCCGCCACGGATAGCGCGATGAGCACCACGCCGATGAGAAGGCGCGGATCACGCCAGGTGGGTCGACGCAGGCGTCCCACCGTCGGTCCGGCAACGTTCATGACTGGCCCCCGAGTCTTTTGCGTCCGATGCCTGGTAAGAATGCCCGCTCACGCCACGGCGGGCAACCGCTGTGGAAAACTCGACCAACGCCGCGTGCGGCCGTGCCACAATGACGCCATGGCACCGCGCTTCCTGAAGATCGAGGACGTTCAGGAAATCCTCAACGTCTCATCGCAACAGGCATATGCCCTGGTGCGTAGCGGCGAACTGCCCGCCATCCAGGTGGGCGGTCGCGGCGTCTGGCGCGTGGAGGCAAGCGAGCCTCGAGGCGTACATCGAGCGTCAGTATGCGGCGTCGCGCGAGCGCGCCTCCCGCGACGCCTGACTCCGTTACAGGGCGGTGACCCGCACAAGCGCGGCCAGCGCCACCGTCACCGGTGCGGCGCCCCTCTCAGCCACGTCCACGTGGTCGGCAGCGACGGCCACCACCAGGCCCGACGTTTGACCTGACGCCGTCACGGCAACCACCCGCGCTCGGTCTCGCGCGAGGGCGCGCAACGCGTGGGCGAGCGTGAGCCCGCGCTCCACCCGCCCGCGCACCACACCCGCACCGGCAAGCCCCTCCACGGTGGCGATCGCGCGTACCGGGATCACATGCTGCCTGCCGTCGTCTCCCTCGATGAGCACCCACTCATCGGCACCATCGGCCACCGTGCCCGCGCACCAACTGTCGTCGTTGAGGTGAATGGTCAGGGTCACGCCACGGGACGCGGCAAGCCTGTCGGTCAGGCGTACGCTCGCGCGCTCGGAACGTTCACGAGCGGCGACCTCCGCCCGAAAACCCTCGGCCTCGTCGGCGTCGACACGAGCCGCCATGTCGGCGAACAAGGCATCCCAGCGCATGCCCACACGCTAGCGCGCCCCGTCCACAGGCTTCCGGCTCCGGTGGACAGCGCCCGCCCAGCAAGGTAGATCTAGTGACATCAAATGTGGTCAAACAGCATCAAAGGAGTTCACATGGGGTCCACCTCGGCATTGCCACCCACGACCGACAGCGGGGACATCTCCTCGGCTCCGTGCCTCAAGGCACGCCTCGCGGCCGCAAGCGCGCTTCTCGCGCTGCCTATCGTGGGGATGGGGCTCGCGGTCCTCGCATGGAAGTGGTGGGCCCATGCGGTCACGGGGCTGCCCAGCATCGACGTCGTCATCGTCGCGGCCATCGCGACGTGCGGTGCGGCTGCTTGCGCCTGGCTCACCCTCGCGTGCCTCACCATCGCCCTGTCCCCCGCCCACCGGCGCCATCGGGTCGCACGGGGCACGCCGGCCGCGCTGCGCAGACTGGTGACCATCGCCGTGGGCGCCTCGGCCGCCGCCGCTGTCGCCTTGCCAGCGACCGCCGACGTCCACACGGGCGCCGGCTGGGTGGAGCCTCCCGCACCGTCCGCTGGATGGGTCGCGGCGGCAGCACCCGTGCCGGGACGCGCCGCGCTGGAGGTCGCCGATGCCCACCGCACTACGGTTCTGGCGGGAGTGGCGCTGCGCGGCGGTGGCCCCGACGGTGGGTCGGCCGCGCCCCAGGAGGCACCGGCGGTCGCCTCTGCAGAGCCGCGGCGCTCCGCTCCGGCACCATCGTCTCCGGCACCGTCGTCGACCGTCACCGTACGCACCGGCGACAGCCTCTGGACCCTCACTGCCGACGCCCTGGGCACCGAGGACGCCGCGGTGGTCGCGGCTTCGTGGCCCCTCCTCTACGAGGACAACCGCGAGGCCATCGGCGACGATCCGTCGCTCATCCATCCCGGCACCGTGCTCTCCCTGCCGCCGGAGTGGGACCGATGAGCGCCGCGACGGTGTCGACCCCGTCCACCCCCACCCCGGCCATCAGGCATCCACAGCGTGGAGCCTATGCACGCCACCGTAAGCCGCTGGGCGACCCCGCACCCTTGGCCTGCACGCTCGCGAAGGCGGTGGTGGAGTCGCTGCGCGGTGGCGAGGACCTCACCACGCTCGCTCGCTGGATCGCGCCGGAGGTGCGTGCGGCCCTGACACGCCAAAGGACGATCGCCCGTCGCCGCGCCGCTCACGAACAGGACGTGTCGGCGCCCGCCACAGCGAGGGTCAAGCGGGCACGCGTGTGCCGCACCGCCGCCGATGCCGCCGAGGTGTGCGCGATCGTCGACGACGGCACGCGCACCGTTGCGGTGGCGATGCGGTTCGAGGACCATCACGGCCGCTGGCTCGCGACCGTCATCGAAGTCCTCTAGCGCTTAGTCCTCGTTCTTGCCGTGGCAGAGCCTTGTACTTCTTGCCCGAACCACAGGGGCACGGCGAGTTCTTCGCGGTGCCGGGGAAGGTGGAGCCATCGGCCTCGGGCTTCGCCGCCGCACCCGAACCACCGGGCGCCGTGGCCGCACCATCGCCGCGACGCACCGTCGCCGAGCCGTCCTCGGACGGACCCGAATACGTCAGCGCACCCATCGATGCCTGCATGAGGGCGCCGGGGGTCGTGGACGACGCGGTGAACTGCGAACGGGTCTGCGCGGCACCCTGGGTGCCACGCGAGGCGCCAGGAGCGGACGGTGCCGCGGGGGCAGCCTCGGCCTGCTTCTCACGCTTTTCGACCCGGAACAGCACCTTGAGCGACTGCTCCTTGATGCCATCGCTCATCGCCTCGAAGAGCCTGGTAGCCCTCGCGCTGGTACTCGGTCAGCGGGTCGCGCTGACCCATCGCGCGCAGGCCGATGCCCTCCTTGAGGTAGTCCATCTCGTACAGGTGCTCGCGCCACTTGGCGTCCAGCACCTGGAGCACCACCTGGCGTTCGACGGTACGCATCAGGTCGGTGCCGATGCGCTCCTCCACGGCCTCGTACTGCACGTGGGCGTCGGCCTTGAGCTCGCGCTCGAGGAACGCCGTGTTGATGCGCTCGACGCCACCGGCCTCATCGAGGATCTCGTCAACCGTCACGGACACCGGGTAGATGGTGTGGAGGTCCTTCCACAGCGCCTCGAGGTCCCAGTCCTCCGCGGAGCCGACGACCGTGGTGCCCTTGACGTACGCGGCAACCACATCATCGATGAAGGTGTTGACCTCTTCGGAGAAGTCCTCGCCAGAGAGCACCTCGCGGCGACGGCCGTACAGCACGGTGCGCTGCGAGGCTCATCACGTCGTCGTACTTCAGGATGTTGCGGCGAATCTCGGCGTTGCGGCCCTCGATCTGTGCCTGGGCAGAGCGCACGCCGCGCGTCAGGACCTTGGATTCGATCGGCATGTCATCGGGGATGGCCGACGAGTTCATCATCGTCGCCGCCATGCCCGACTGGAACATGCGCATGAGGTCATCCTCGAGCGACAGGTAGAAGCGCGACTCACCGGGGTCGCCCTGACGTCCCGAACGACCACGCAGGCTGGTTGTCGATGCGGCGAGACTCGTGGCGCTCGGTACCCAGCACGTACAGTCCGCCCGCGGCGAGAACCTCGTCGTGCTCCGTGGCGACGTCCGCCTGCGCCTGTGCGAGGACGTCGTCCCACACGCGCTCGTACTCTTCGGGGTTCTCGTTCGGGTCGAGCCCGCGCTCCGCCATCTCCTGCACGGCGCGGAACTCGGGGTTACCGCCCAGCATGATGTCCGTGCCTCGGCCCGCCATGTTGGTGGCGACGGTCACGGCACCCTTGCGGCCCGCATCGGCCACGATGTTGGCCTCGCGCTCGTGCTGCTTGGCGTTCAGGACGGAGTGGCGGATGCCGCGCTTACGCAGGCTCCTTCGACGCCTTCTCCGACTTCTCGACGGACACGGTGCCCACGAGGACGGGCTGGCCCGCCTGGTGACGCTCGGTGATGTCGTCGATCACGGCGTCGAACTTGGCGGCCTCGGTCTTGTACAGGAGATCCGCCTGGTCCACGCGCTGCATCGGCTTGTTCGTCGGAATCGGCACCACGCCAAGGCCGTACGTCGAGTGAAGGCTCGGCCGCCTCGGTCTGTGCGGTACCGGTCATGCCCGCGAGCCTTGTCGTACTGGCGGAAGTAGTTCTGCAGGGTGATCGAGGCGTAGGTCTGGTTCTCTGCCTTGATCGGCACACCTTCCTTGGCCTCGATCGCCTGGTGGAGGCCCTCGGAGTAACGGCGGCCCTTGAGGAGGCGGCCGGTGTGCTCGTCGACGATGTCGACCTCGCCTGCCTGCACCACGTAATCGCGGTCGCGGCGGAACAGTTCCTTCGCCTTGACGGCGTTGTTGAGGAAGCCGATCAACGGGGTGTTCTGGGGCTCGTAGAGGTTCTCGATGCCGAGCGCGCGCTCGACCTTCTCGATGCCGGGCTCCAGCATGCCCACGGCACGCTTCTTCTCCTCGACCTCGTAGTCCTCGTCCAGCACCAGGCTCGCGGGCGATGCGCGCGAACTCGGTGTACCAGCGGCCGTTGTCGCCCGAGGCGGGTCCGGAGATGATGAGCGGCGTACGCGCCTCGTCGATGAGGATCGAGTCCACCTCATCCACGATTGCGTAGTGGTAGCCGCGGTGGACGAGGCCCTTGACGTCGAGCGCCATGTTGTCCCGCAGGTGGTCGAAGCCGAACTCGTTGTTGGTGCCATACGTGACGTCGGCGGCGTACTGCTCGCGGCGCTGCTCGGACGACATGCCGGAGAGGATGCAGCCCGTCTCCATGCCGAGGAAGCGGAACACGCGGCCCATGAGGTCGGACTGGTACGACGCGAGGTAGTCGTTCACGGTGACGACGTGGACGCCTTCACCGGTCAGCGCGTTGAGGTACGCGGGGAGGGTCGCGACGAGCGTCTTACCTTCACCGGTCTTCATCTCGGCGATGTCGCCGCCGTGAAGGGCGGCGCCACCCATGATCTGGACGTCGAAGTGACGCAGGCCGAGCGTGCGACGCGAGGCCTCGCGGACGGCCGCAAACGCCTCGGGGAGCATCGAGTCGAGGCTCTCACCGTCGGCGTAGCGCTGCTTGAACTCGTCGGTGAGCGCACGGATTTCGGCGTCGGAGAGCTCTTCGTAGACGCTCTCCATGGCGTTCGTCAGGGTGACCATCTTCTGCAGGCGGCGCAGCGTCCGGCCCTCGCCCATGCGGATGACGCGATCAAGTACGGACACAGTCACTACTCCTGACGACTCGGGAATCCTGAACCATCGTAGGGCGTCACGGCGGGGGCCTCGGCCCCGTCTCGCTGTGGGCGCAACAGGATGATGGCGCAGGCAAGTGCCGCTCCACCGGCGATGCCCCACGGGCCGATGCTCTCGCTGAGGACGAGCGCACCAAGCACGGCGGCAACCAGCGGCTCGAGCAGCGTGACGATCGTGGCGACGAACGGTGGCACGGTCACCAGGCCCGTGAGGTAGGCGACGTACGCACAGGCCGTCGAGACGATGCCCAACGCCAGCGCGTAGCCCCATCCCCCGACGCCGTGGGGCACACCCCAGCCGCCGATGAGCGCCACGGGCACCAGCATCACGCCGCCAGCGGAGAACGACAGCGCGGTGAGCCTGACCGCACCGAGTCCAGGCACGGGACGGCGGTTGGCGAAGGTCAGCGATGCGAATGCGGCGCCCGCGGCCAGCGCGACGCCCACGCCCGCGAGCGCGGCGTTGCCCGCGTCGATCGACCCGCCAAGCAGCGCGACGAGTCCCGCAAGCGCGAGCGCGAGGGCCGCGACGGTGCGAGGGGCGGGTCGGGTGCGGCCCACCACGGCATCGGCCACGGCGACCCAAAGGGGCGCGGAGCCGATGGTCGCGAGGGTCGCGAGCGACACTCCCGCGAGCGCGACGGCACCAAAGTAGAGGACCTCAAACAGTGCGGTGAGCGCACCGGTGAGGAGGATGCGCCGCACCATGGGCGCGCTGAGCGAGCGCGGAGAGAGGCGCCGTGTGACGGCGAGCAGAAGGGTCAGGGCAACGCCGGCGATGACCATGCGCCACATCGCGACGGAGACAGCAGGCACGTCCGAGTGGTCGGCGAGCAGGGCCCCCGCCACGCCTCCCGTGCCCCACAGCACAGCCGCGAGCACCACGAGGCCAAAATGAGAGGAGCGCACGCCGGCACAGTACCGGCGTGCGCTCCTGGCGCGTCAACGCTTAGACGGTTTCGAGTGCCTCGTCGTGCACCGGTGCCGCCTCAAGGTGCAGCACTCCGTAGGTCCATCCGCGACGGCGGTAGACCGCCGAGGGGAGGTCGGAGTCGGCGTCGTGGAACAGGAAGAAGTCATGGCCCACGAGTTCCATCTGGTCGATCGCCTCTGCCACCGTCATCGGGGCGGCGGCGTGGGTCTTGGAGCGGATGACGATGGGGGTGCCATCGATCGCGACCTCACGCGTGGCGTCGTCGGGCGCGCCCTCCCATGACTCGACGGATTCGACCGCGCCCTCGCCTGCCGTGACGGCGGGGTCGTCCTTGGTCTGCAGGTCCGTCACCACCTCGTGCAGCGATGGCTTTCCGACGTGGCGCTTGGCGCGGCGCTCGTGGAGCCTGCGCAACTGCTCGGTGATGCGGATCGATGCCTTCTCCAGCGCGACCAGTCGGTCGTCGGCCGAGGCTTCGGCACGCATCACCCCTCCCTTGCCATGGAGGGTGATTTCAACGCGCTCTCGATCGCCGGAGAGCCTTGGGGTTGCGTTCGTGGACGACGGTGACCTCGGCACGGGTCGCGCGGGTGGCGAGACCGGAGATCTTGTCCATCTTTTCGAAGATCTTCTCTCGCACGTCCTCGGAGACCTTGGTGTGACGTCCGACAATCGCGATGTCCATGGGTGCAGGCTCCTTCGCAGTTCTGAATGCGGCCAGGCGGCCTGGGGCTTGGGTGACTGCGGCGCCTCTCGCGCCTGCGGCATCACCTCCCCATACTCGAAGGTGCCGGCCCACGTGGCCGGTGGTCTCTCACCCTAGCCCCGAAGTAGCCGTCGCGCGACCAGCATCGGCGACGGCGAGGACGATCGCTCCCACGACGGGCACTCCCCTGCCCTCGAGCGACCTGAGGCAGGCCGCGAGGGTGGCCCCCGTGGTCATCACGTCGTCGACGAGCACCACGGCTTCACCCTGGGGAACGGGTGCCGAGGTCACGGCCGCGCTCATGCCTGACCAGCGCCTGCGCGCGGATCCTCCGCGCTGTTCGCCGTGTGCGAGCCGGACCACACGCCGATGTTTCACACCCGGAAGACCGCCGTCCCCTAGCCCCTCGACCGCGGCGGAGGCGAGGAGGGCTGCCAGGTCTCGCCCTCGCCGCCGCCTGGCGCCGGGACGCGAAGGCACGTCCACCACGGTGAGGCGCGTGGGGATCGCCGCGAGCGCGGGGGCGACGGCGGCTGCGGACCTGCGCATCGCATCGGCCAGCACGGCGTCAAGGTCGCGGCGGCCCGCGTCCTTCCAGGCGGCGATGAAGCCATGCGCGGGGCCCGCCAGCGTGGCGGGTGCCCACACGGGAAACGGCGCCCTGCCTTCCACGTCGAGGCGCGGGGCGAGTTGTTCGGAACGCAGCGGCGGCTCCCACCACACGGCCGCGCACGTGTCACACCACCGAACGTCGAGGGCGCCACAGCCGGGGCATTCGACGGGCACGACGGCGCGCACCACGTCCCTGACCGCCGTGGTCGCCACCTCGATGGCCCTGCGCGTTCCAGCCATGGGGCGACGGTGCCACGGCGTGCGCACGTTCTCACGGCATGCGCAGCGAGACGTTGACAACGGCCGATGCGGGCCGCGGCTGGGGACGACGCGCTCAGCCCGCGTAGGCGACGTCCTCCACGCCCTCGAGGACCGTCGCCCACGAGGTACCGGCGCGCTCCTCGACGGTCCCGTCCTCGCCCACCACGACGAGCGACGATTCTCCGGACCTCGCGGTCACCGTGTTCCCGTTGCGCAGGGTGACGAGCGCGGTGGTGAATCCGCCCACGCTCGCCAACCACAACGGCGACGCGGTGCCATCGACCGGCTCCCCGAGCACGGCGACCGTCAACGCATCGGTCCACGCGATGTCCACGCCTGACCCAATGCCTGCGCCGACACCGAGCGGCTCGCCGATGCCGGTCGGCACACCCTCGGCATCGCGCACAATCGCGGCCACCTCGAGGGACGCCTGCCCTCCCGCCTTCGACAACACAGCGATGCGGCTGCCGTCACGAGAGACGGCCAGCGACAGCACCGAGCGACCCGTGAGCCAGGTGTCGCCAAGGCTCAGGGGTTCGCCCTGGCCCGTGTCCACGAGGAGCGGGCCACCGGCACGCTCCACCGTCCACAGGTCGCCGTACCGGTCATAACTGGGCGGCAAGAGGTTCGAGCCTTCAATCACGGTGGCGGCGTCCACGGGTGCCGTGAGGTCACCCGCCTGTTCCACCGGCACCATCGCGTCGAATCCCACACTCAACACCGTGGTGGTCTGCACTCCGACACCGTCCGTGACGAACGCCGCCTCGGTGCCGTCGTAGGACAACGCAAGGCCGTAGGCGTCGGCGGCCACGGCACCCGTCCCATCCGGCACCACCAGGTCGTCGCCGTCCCACAGACCGAGTCGGTCATTCACGAGCACCGCCGCCGTCGCCTCGGGCACGGGCGGCTGTTCCAGTTCCACCTCGTCGTCTGCCGCGATGGGAAGACCGCCAATGCGCACGTCGACGTCGGTGACGTCTGGCAGCGAGCCAAGCGTCATGGTCAACTGCTCTTCAGCAAGCGCACGCTCCTGGGGCGTGCCCGCTGACTGGGCCGTGAGGTCGACCGTCGCGACGCCACCCTCGACCAGCACCGACTCCACCGCGAGCGCGGCGGTGGCGGGGAAGCCAGTGACCACCGCATCGGCCAGCCATGGCGATGGCCCCTCGATGAGTTCGCGTGCCGCGGCCGTGGCGGCATTCACGCGCGGGAGCCACCTCGGCTCCGGGGCGGCGGTGGTCAGGTCTGGCGTCGCGAAGACCAACTGCACGGCCCGGAAGAATCCCGTGAAGTTCGCCTCGGAGACCACGACCCCGTCGGCGAGCGAGGCGATGCGCCACTGGCCGTCATCGTCCTGCTCCATCTCGAACTCGACACGCTCGACCGTCTCGTCGGCGGCGTCGGTGAGGCGTCCGGAGTCGTCCACCGACGCGGCAAGCGGCACCTCATAGGTGACGGTGCCCGCGTTCTCGTCCCACTCGGGAGCGACAGCACCCGAGTCGTAGACGAGCGTGCGCGCGGACGGGTCCCACGTGGCCGCAGCCTCGGGAGTGAGGAACTCGCGCGCCACCGTGAAGTCCGAAGCGACGCCGCCCGCGGCGGCCGTGAGGAAGCCCGTCACGATGGCCGCGGGGCCGTCGGTCGCGCCCGGCCCCTGGACGATGGGCTCGAAGGGCTCGACGGGGTCAACGTCGGCGTCGCCCTCCTGCACGGGACCGTCCGTCGGAATCGAGGAACACGCCCCCAGGACGAGCGCCGCTGCCGTCCCCAGCGCGACGTATCGCATCGCATGCCTCACGGTGCCTCCTCCTCGAGCGGTGACGCGGGCGACGCCTGCGCCTGGTCGTGTGCGGCGCCGCTGCCGTGACGGCGGCCGAGAACTCCACGAGGCTCGCCGACGTTCGCGAAGCCCCCTGTCGCAGCACCAGCGGCAGCGGTGGGTTCTTGCCAAGGCCCTCCGAGGTGCGCGGCAGCAGCAACCGGAAGCTCGCCCCCTGGCCCGGGGCGCCCCAGACCTCGAGAGCGCCGTCGTGCAAAAGCGCATCCTCGCGCGCAATCGACAGCCCCAACCCGGTGCCGCCGAGAGTCCTCGCCCTGGCGGCATCGGCCCTCCAGAAGCGGTCGAAGACACGATCCACCTGCTGCGTGGTGAGGCCGACGCCGTAGTCACGCACCAGCACCGCCACGCCGCGTCGGTTCGACGCGACGGCCACCTCGACGCCTGCCTGCGACGCGTGTTCCACCGCGTTCGACAACAAGTTGCGGACGATGCGCCCCACGCGCGGGCGATCGATGGAGGCCGTATGTGGCCCTGGCCCCATGCGCATGGTGAGCGTGATACCGAGCCCACCCGCGACCGGAATCATCGCCTCGACCTCATCGCGCACCAAGTCGCCCACATCCATCGCCTCGAACTCCGCCTGCGCCGCGCCCGCGTCGATGCGGGAGATCTCCAGCAGGTCCGCCAGCAGCGCCTCGAACCTGTCGAGCCTGGGTGCTGAGCAGTTCGGCCGAGCGCGCCGCGGCGGGATCGAAGTCCTCGCGTGCGTCGTGCAACACGTCGGAAGCCATGCGAATAGTCGTCAGCGGGGTGCGGAGCTCGTGCGAGACGTCGGAGACGAAGCGACGCTGAAGCCGCGACAGGTGCTCCATGCGGGTGATCTGGCGTTGGAGCGACTCGGCCATGTCGTTGAACGTCTGCGCGAGGGTGGCCATCTCGTCGTGACCACGGACCTTCATGCGCTCGGACAGGCGCCCCTCGGCCAGGCGGGAGGCCACCCTCGCCGCCTGCCGGACGGGCCGCACCGCCTGGTTCGTGACGTACCAGGTCATCACGACCACCAGCCCCACGAGCACCACGGCGCCGATCGCGAGCACCTGCTGGATAAGCGCGAGGGTGTCCTGCTCGTCGGACAACGAATAGACGAAGTACAGGCTCGTAGGGGCCCGCCACCCCCAGATCGAGCGGGGTGCCGACCACCACGCCGGGCACTTCCGACTCGGGAAGTGCGACGAACTGCCACGACAGGGACTGACCATCCGCCACCGCCGCGCGCATGTCGGTGGAGACGGCGGGACCGATACCGGTCGGGAGCGCACCCACCAGCAGTGGAAGTTGCGAGGTGTTGTCAGGAGAACGCAGGACCACGATGCCGCGCTGCGACCCGCCCACGGACCGCAGGCTCGATCAGGAGGTCAAGCACGAACTGCTGCATGTCGGCGGCGTTGGCCGCGGTGGTCGACGACGCGAGGTCCTGCGCGGTCGCCGCGTCGCGGGCGGACTCCGCCAGCACACGGTCGACGCGGTCCTCGACGAGTCCGTCGCGGATCTGGGTGGTGGCATACGCCCCCAGCAGCATGACCGTGCCGATGCCGATCACGAGCGTGGTCGTGACGATGCGCAACGACATCGACCGCGACCACCGGCGAGTCGCTGACCTCACCGGGGCGACGAGCGCGGCGCCGATGGCGCGCGCCGAAACTCTCACGGCGTGTGGCTGCCTGCCTTGTACCCGACGCCGCGCACGGTCTGGATGATCTCCGGGTTCTCGGGATCACGCTCGATCTTGGCGCGCAGTCGCTGGATGTGGACGTTGACGAGGCGGGTGTCCGCCGCGTGGCGATACCCCCAGACGTCCTCGAGGAGCACCTCGCGAGTAAACACCTGGCCAGGCGCGCGGGCGAGCGTGGTGAGCACGTCAAACTCGAGCGGCGTCAGCGGGATCAGGTCGCCGTCGCGGGTGACACGGTGACCGGTGACGTCGATCTCGAGGTCGCCGATGCGCAGCACCGGCGCCGCGGCCGAGTCGTGGCGCCTGAGGCGAGCGCGCACACGCGCGATCAGGCTCTCGCGGCTTGAACGGCTTAGGGATGTAGTCGTCCGCGCCGGACTCCAGGCCAAGCACCACATCCACGGTGTCCGACTTCGCGGTCAACATGATGATGGGGACGCCGGACTCGCCGCGGATCTCACGGCAGATGTCGATGCCCGACCGTCCGGGCAGCATGAGGTCGAGCAGGATCACGTCCGGCTGTTCCGCGCGGAACACGTCCACCGCGCGGTCGCCATGGTCACAGAAAATCGGATCGAAGCCGTCGCCGCGCAGGACGATGCCGATCATCTCTGCGACAGCGGGATCGTCATCGACCACCAAGATACGTGCCGTCATGCCGCCATCTTGCCATGCGACACGTCCCGGCCCCCAGGACCCCGCGCCGCGTCGCACCCGCGTGGCAGGATAGGGCCGGTCAGGGAGGATGCACGTGTCGAACGTCGAACCGCAGGACCCCACCGCGCCGCCCCAGTGGCCGGGCGCAACACCCGACTCCGGAGTGCCCGCATGGGTGACCCCGGCATCGGGCCAGTCCGGTGCCGCGGCGCAGCCGGGTGCCGGCCCTGGGCCCGGCGCACCCGTCCCCCCTCACGCCGCGCCTGGCCCCGCGCAGTACACGACGTCGAGCGCGTCCGTGCCGACCTACGCGGCGCCCACCTACCGTTCGTGGCAGCCCGGCATCCTTGCGCTCAAGCCGATGTCGTTCGGGGACTTCCTCAGCGTCCCCTTCCGCGCGATCCGGTACAACCGGGGCGTCATGCTCGGCGCGCCCTTGCTGTTCACCCTCGTCTCCACCATCCTCACCCTTACCGCGCTGTGGGTCGTGTTCAACGACCCTCGGCTCGGCCTGTTGTCCGTCGCGCCCACCATGTCGGGAATCTCGGGCGAATCCATCGGACTCATCGTGATCGCGGTGGCGTGCATGCTGTTGGCCGATGTGCTGTCGAGCTCGATCATTGCCCCCGGCGTCGCTCGCGCCGTGCTGGGCGAGCGCATCACCATCGGAACCGCCTGGCGGCAGGTGCGCCGTCGCCTCGGGTCGCTGGTGCTCCTGTACCTCACCGCCTTCGCCTCGATGTGTGTGGTCGGAGGCCTGGCGCTGCTTCCTCTCCTCCTGCTGATCACCGGCGATGGTGGAGCGATCGCCATCGGCATCCTGCTCACCCTCGTCGCCTTCGCGCTGTGCGTGCCCGTGTTCCTCGCGATCACGCTGCTGCAGGGCATCGCGCGCGCCCTCATCGTGCTGGAAGACGTCTCTATCGGGGCGGGCCTCAAGCGGACCTTCTCCCTCATCAAGGGCCGCTTCTGGTGGTCGATCCTGATCGCCTTCGTCACGCTGCTGCTGATCAACATCGCGGCGGGTGTGGTCCAAAACGTCGGACAGTTCGGCGCGCTAGCCGTCGGTGCCATCGCCCCCGAGTCCGATGTGATCTTCGGCATCGCGTTCTTCGTGGTCTACGGTCTCGCCTACGTGCTGTCGATGCTGATGGTCTACTCCTACCTCGGGGCGGTCTTCGCGCTGATCTACATCGATCTGCGCATGCGCCACGAGGGATTTGACATCGACCTGGCGCGAGCCGCCGAGGCGCGCGCCGCCGGACGGGCCTGACACATGCACCTCACCATTCCGGTGGAGCCGGACGCCGACGAAGCGCGTCGCTGGGCCACCGAGGAGCCTCGCCAAGTCCGAGTATCAGACGGAGCCCTCGACGTGGCTCGACTCGATCTCCCGCTGGATTCAGGACTTCATCAACGGCTTCGGTGACTTCGGCGTGGGCTTCTCGCCCGGCGGCACCATCGCCGTGATCGTGCTCATCGCCGCGCTCATCGGTCTCGTGGTATGGCTCGTCATGGGGCCGATGCGCCGGTCGCGAGCCGCCGCGGCATCGGCTCCCGTGTGGGAAGACGACGCCCGCAGTGCCGAGGAGATGGAGGCCGCCGCGCGCGGTGCCGCCGACCGCGGCGACTGGGACCTCGCCGTCACCGAGATCTTCCGCGCCACCGTGCGCAAGGCTCGATGATCGCCGCGTGGTCGACGTCGCCGACGGCATGACAGCCGACGAAGCGGCACGCGCGATCGGCGCCGCGGTGCCTCACGAGGCCCTCGCGGTGACCCAGGTGGCGACCGACTTCGATGTGGCACGCTACGGCTCGGGCGGGCTGACCTCCCGCGCGTGGGAGCGCGCGCTGTCGACCTACGCGGCGCTGGGCTCGGCGCGACGGGCCGCCGCCGTCTCGGAGGCCTCCGCATGAGCGTGGACTACGCGCGCGCGACCGAGCGCCCCTCGGTCGCGTCACGCGCCCGCAAGCGCCCCGGAGCGCTGATCGCCGCGGTGCTGTTCGTGGCGATCGTGGTGGTGCTGGTGTGGTCCGCGCGCCCCCAGGACTACACGCCCCTGTCCCCCGGCAACGCCACGCCCGACGGCGCTCGGGCCGCAGCGGAGATTCTGCGCGCCCAGGGTGTGGACGTCCGCAAGGCCTCGACGCTCGGGTCCATCAGGGTCACCGATCCGGCGGACACCACGCTGGTCGTGGCGACGCCCGACCTCCTTCAGGACTTCCAGATCGACGCGCTCCTGGAGTACCCCGGCGACCTAGTGTTCCTGGGCGCGGATGACCGCGTGCTGACCGAGACGGACACGGGCCTTGCCTGGGATTCCTCGTGGGGCGCCAGCGTGCGCGCCCCCGCTGCTTGCGACGATCCCGACGCCCTGGCCGCCGAGCAGATCGACGTGGGACCTGACCTGGTCACCGGCATCGCCGGGGCCGACGTGGTCGCCTGCTTCCCCCACCCGGACGGCGGCTACGCGTACGTGGACGTGATGCGCGACGCGGGGCGTCTCACCATCCTGGCGTCGCCGCAGATCGTGACCAACGAGCACCTCGACGCGGCGGGCAACGCGGCACTGACGCTGCGCACGCTCGGTCGCCACCACCACCTTGAGTGGTACGTGGCCGACCTCTACGACTCGTCGGTGCCCGCGTGGGACGGCGGCGACGGCGTCGAGCCCCCGTCATCGGTGGAGACCTCCCCCGACTTCTTGCCACCTGGCACCCTTGAGGCGGCCTTCGCCCTGGGCCTCGCCGTGGTCGTGGCAGCGCTGTGGAAGGCGCGCCGCTTCGGACCGCTCGTCCGCGAGCCGCTGCCCGTCGTGGTGCGCGCCTCCGAGGCGACCCGTGGACGCGCCCGGCTGTACCGCCGCGCCGGCGCCTCGGGACGCGCCACCGCGGCGATGCGCGCTCACACCGCCACCCGCATCGGCCGCCGCCTTGGTGTTCCTCGCAGCGCCGGCGCCGACGCGCTCGTTGACGCTGTAGCACGAGCCACCGGGCGCGACCGCGCCCACGTGGCACACCTGCTGTACGGCCCGCCGCCTGCCGACGACGCCGCCATGATGTCCCTGATCGCCGAGCCTCGACACCTTGGAAAGCGAGGTTCACCGACCGTGACCGACACCCCCGAGCAGCCCCTGCACGACACCGCAGCACCCACGCCGGAGCCCCCTGCACCGGCCCCCGCGGACACCGGTGCGGCGCCAGCAGCACCTGCCACCGCACCCGCGGCACCCGCGGCACTCGCGCCCGTGACATCCGATGCGCGCGCGGCCCTCGGCCGCGTCCGCACCGAGGTCGGCAAGGCCGTCGTGGGCCAGGACCAGGTCGTCACGGGACTCGTCATCGCGCTTCTGTGCCGCGGCCACGTGCTCCTCGAGGGCGTCCCCGGAACCGCCAAGACGCTGCTGGTGCGCACGCTGTCGCGGTCGCTCGGGGTCGAGTCCTCGCGCGTCCAATTCACCCCCGACCTCATGCCCGGCGACGTCACCGGCTCGCTCGTGTACGACGCCCGCACGGCGGCGTTCTCGTTCCGCGAGGGCCCGGTGTTCACCAACCTCCTGCTGGCCGATGAGATCAACAGGACTCCCCCGAAGACTCAGTCGTCGCTGCTGGAGGCCATGGAGGAGCGTCAGGTCACCGTCGACGGCGACTCGCGCCCCCTGCCCGACCCGTTCCTGGTCATCGCCACCCAGAACCCCATCGAGTACGAGGGCACCTACCCCCTGCCCGAGGCGCAACTGGACCGCTTCCTGCTCTGCTGCCCGTGCCCCTTCCCGCCCGTGAGGCGGAGGTCGAGGTGGTGCGCCGTCACGCGGCGGGCTTCGACCCCCGTGACCTCGACGCCGCGGGTGTCCAGACGGTGGCGTCCATCGATGACCTCGCCGCCGCCAGGGCCGAGGTCGCGACCGTGACCCTGAGCGACGAGGTCGCCGGATACATCGTCGACGTGTGCCGCGCGACGCGTGAGGCGGCGTCGGTGGCCGTGGGCGTGTCCCCGCGTGGTGCAGCCGCCCTGATGAAGACCGCTCGCGCGTGGGCGTGGATGCGCGGCTCGACCTTCGTGACGCCCGACGACGTGAAGACCCTCGTGGAGTGGACCCTCGCGCACCGCATTCAGTTGCGGGCCGAGGCTGAGCCTGGAGGCGGTCACCACCCGCGCGGTGCTGGCCTCCGTGCTCGCCTCCGTCCCCGTACCGCGCTAAGCATGTACATCACGGGGTGGACGGCGCTGCTGGCGGCGCTGGGAGCGGTGCCTGCGGTGTGGTCCTCCGGCCGCACGTTCGCGTGGGTGTGGGTGCTGAGCGTCCTCGCGCTCGCCGCGATCGATGCGTGGCTCGCGCCGCGCGCGACGCAGGTGGGAGTGAGGCGCACGGCTCCCGGCGCCGTGCGCCTCACCGAGTCCACCCACGCCACCCTTGAGGTCGCCAACCTCGGCCGCCGGCGGATGCGCCTCACGGTGCGTGACGCGTGGCAGCCGTCGGCAGGCGCCGACGACACGCGTCATCGCCTCAGGCTCGCAGGCGGCGAGTCGATGCGCCTCACCACGGGTCTCACCCCGACCCGGCGAGGTGACCGGCAGGCGGATAAGGTCACCGTCCGCGTCGCGGGCCCCCTGCACCTCGCGGGACGGCAGCGCTCCATCGAGGCCAGCGGACATCTGCGCGTGCTGCCCGAGTTCGCCTCGCGCCGCCACCTCCCCTCGCGCCTGGCGCGCCTGCGTGAGATCGATGGCCAGACGGCCGTTCAGGCTCAAGGGCGCGGGCAGCGAGTTCGACTCGCTACGCGAGTACGTCATCGGGGACGACGTCCGCTCGATCGACTGGCGGGCTTCTGCCCGTCACGCCGACGTCCAGGTGCGTACCTACCGTCCCGAACGCGACCGCCGGGTGCTCACCGTGCTCGACACCTCCCGCATGTCGGCCGCCCGCGTGGGCGATTCCCCTCGGCTCGACGCGTCCATCGAGGCCACGCTGCTCCTGACGGCGCTAGCCTCCCGCGCGGGTGACCGCGTTCAGGTCACCGCCTTCGACCGTGTGGAGCGGGCTCGTGCCGCAGGCACCAGCGGCCCCGCCGTGATGCCAGCGCTCGCCGATGCCCTCGCCACGGTCGAGCCCGCATTGATCGAACCGGACTGGGCGGCCGTGGCTCGCCTCGTGCAGGGACGCCTCAGCCAGCGCGCGCTCGTGGTGCTCCTGACCACGATCGACGTCTCGGCCATCGACTCGGGGTTGCTCGACACGGTGCGCTCGCTGTCGCGCTCGCATGTGGTGCTCGTCGCCTCGGTGGACGACCCCGACGAGGTAGCGATGCTTGAGGGCCGCGACGACGTCCATGCGGTGTACTCCGCCGCCGCCGCCGCGCGCGCCAGGATCGAGCGCGACGGAGTCGGCATGCGGCTGCGCCAGATGGGCGCAGAAGTCGTCCACGCCGCTCCCGACGACCTCGCACCGGCCGTCGCCGACCGCTACCTCGCGCTCAAGGCGGCGGGACGCCTCTAGGCTCACGCCCGGCGCGACCGCCGGGTCACGGCACGCGTTAGGAACTCACCGCGACGGTGTCGACCGCGAAGTCGCCGTCCACGTCCCCGGAGACGCTGCGACGCACGGCCACCTTGCCGAACGCGAACACGTAGATCCAGAACGCCGCGAACGCCGCGACGCCGATCAGAACCTTGATCGCCCACGGGATCGCCGCACCGGTGATGAAGCCCTCGATGAGTCCGGAGATCAGCAGGACGACCGCGAGGCCGAGCGCCACACCAAACGCCGTGCGTCCCTCCTGCGCGAGGGCCTCGCCGCGCGAACGGGGTCCGGGCACGAGCATCGTCCAGAACAGGCGCAAGCCAGCGGCCGCGGCCACGAACACCGCGGACAGGCTCCAGCAGCCCATGGGGAGCAAGCAGGCTGGAAGAACACGTCGAGCAGGCCCGCCTCGGCCATCACGGCACCGGCGACGCCCAACTGGATGACGGTGTTGTACAGCAGGATGAGCGGGTAGATTCCCGTGATCCCCAGGGCGATGCACTGGGCGGCGATGAACCAGTTGTTGGACCACACGGAGGCGGCAAACGACCCCGAGTCGTACTCGACGTAATAGTTCGCGAACTCGTGATTGGCGATGGCGGCGCGGGCCTCGGCGTCGCCCACCAACGCGAGCGACTCCGGGTGGTTCAGCGTCCACCAGCCGGACAGCGTCGCGAGCGCGACCACGGCGAGCGACACGATGACGCCCCACCATCGGACGCGGTAGAGGGCCGCGGCAAGCCCGTACAGCAGGAAGTGGCGCACGGGATGGGTCGACGACTCGTGTGCGCCCGTCAGCCACACGCGCGCGCCCGCCACCAGAATCGACAGGCGCGTGACGAGCGCGGGCTCCGGAGCGGCCGAGCGCACCGCCGAGAGGTCGCCCGCCGTGGCTTGGTACAGGCGCGTCAGTTCATCCGCCTCGGCACCTGTCAGGCGCCGACGGCGCGTCAGTTCCTTGAGACGCGCCCAACGGGGCTCTCGCGCTCGGGTGAGGGCATCGACATCCACGCCGCTACGATGCCACATGACACCGACGACGCGCGGAGGAACCATGCAGGACGACGAGATCCTCATCGGAGAAGGCGTGGCCCTGTCCACAGGCGCGGCCCCCGTGACGCTTCGCATGCTCTCCGGCATCATCGACATGCTGGTGTACGGCGCGACGGCCTTCTTCGCCTTCACCGCCATCGCGAACACCCTTGGCGGGGTCCTCAATGGCGCCGCGTGGCGCGCGGTCGCGATCATCACGATCGTGGCGACCCTGGTGCTCTTGCCTGCGACCGTGGAGACACTGACCCGCGGCCTGTCCACAGGCAGGCTCGCCGTGGGCGTGCGAGTGGTGCGCGACGACGGCGGTCCCATCGCCTTCCGCCACGCCTTCATCCGCGCGTTCCTGGGGCTCTTCGAGGAGTACATGACGCTCGGCATGCTCGCCATCACGTCATCGTTGCTCTCGGCGCGCGGGAAGCGGCTGGGGGACATCCTGGCGGGCACCTACGCGATGCGCGTCAGGGGCGGCACGAAGTCGCTCCCGCCGCTCGTGATGCCAGCCCACCTGGCCCCCTGGGCCGCCAGCGCCGACATGCGCCGGCTTCCCGACGGTCTCGCGCTCACCAGCAGGATGTTCCTCGCGCGCGCAGGCGCGCTACGCCCCGACTCCCGCGCCCGCCTCGGCACCGACCTCGGGGCACGCGTCCTCGAGCACGTGTCGCCTCCCCGCCCGCGGGGACGCACCCCGAGTACGCCATTGCCGCGGTGCTCGCCGAGCGTGCCTCGCGCGAGTACGGCTTTGAAATGGGCCGCCAATCCAGGGCGGCCGCCGAGGACGCGCGGGTCAGCACCCTGCCCTACGGCGTGCGCGACGTCGAAAACTAGCGCGGCCGCATCGGCCACTCCCTTGAGGAGCGCCGATGCGGCCGGCAAGTCGCGCGGGACGCGTCAGTAGCGGTAGTGGTCCGGCTTGAACGGACCGTGCTGGGGGACGCCCAGGTAGTCGGCCTGCTCCACCGAGAGCCTCCGTGAGCCGCACGCCGAGTGCGTCGAGGTGGTCACGCGCCACCTTCTCGTCGAGCACCTTCGGGAGACGGTGCACGCCGAGCGGGTAGGCGTCGAGGTTGACCCACGGCTCGAGCCTGCGCGAGGACCTGGTTGGCGAAGGAGGTCGACATCACGAAGGACGGGTGGCCCGTCGCGTTGCCAAGGTTCAGCAGGCGGCCCGCGGACAGGATGATGACGGAGTGGCCGTCGGCGAACGTCCACTCGTCGACCTGGGGCTTGATGGGCTGGTGCTTGGCTCCCGAGCGCGCGAGTCCCGCCATGTCGATCTCGTTGTCGAAGTGGCCCACGTTGCCCACGATCGCCTTGTCCTTCATGGCGGCCATGTGCTCGACGCGAATGATGTCCTTGTTGCCGGTGGTCGTCACGAAGAAGTCGGCGCGGTCGACCACGTCTTCGATGCGGGCCACCTCGTAGCCGTCCATGGCGGCCTGCAGCGCGCAGATGGGGTCCACCTCGGCGACGACCACGCGGGCACCCTGGCCCCGCAGCGCCTCCGCGGCTCCTTACCCACGTCGCCGTATCCGGCGACGAACACTAGCTTGCCGCCGATGAGGACGTCGGTGGCGCGCATGAGGCCGTCGGGCAGCGAGTGGCGGATGCCGTAGCGGTTGTCGAACTTGGACTTAGTGACCGAGTCGTTGACGTTGATCGCGGGGAACAACAGGCTCACCGCGAGCGTGCATCTGGTCCAGGCGGTGGACGCCGGTAGTGGTCTCCTCGGAGGAGCCGAGGATGCCCGCGGCCATGCGCGTGAAGCGCGTGGGGTCCGCCGCGAGGGAGCGGCGCAGGACCTTGCGCATCGACTCGACCTCCTCGTTGTACGAGGGGTCCTCCTCCTCGAGCGGCGCGGGCACCTCGCCTGCGGCCTCGAAGCGGACGCCCTCGTGCACCAGGAGAGTCGCGTCGCCGCCATCGTCGAGGATCATCGTGGGGCCGTCGAAGCCCTCCCACGTGAGGATGCGGTCCGTGTACTCCCAGTACTCGTCCAGCGTCTCACCCTTGATGGCGAACACGGGCGGGCCCGCGGGCGCCGAGAACGTGCCGGGGCCCACCACGACGGCCGCGGCGGCATCGTCCTGCGTCGAGTAGATGTTGCACGATGCCCAGCGCACGTCGGCGCCAAGCGCGGTCAGCGTCTCGATGAGCACCGCCGTCTGCGTGGTCATGTGCAGCGATCCGGCGATGCGGGCGCCTGCGAGCGGACGCGAGTCGCCGTACTGCTCCCTGAGGCTGGTCAGGCCGGGCATCTCCTGCTCGGCCAGGCGGATCTGGTGGCGGCCTGCCTCGGCGAGGGCCAGGTCGGCAACAACATGCTCGTGGGTCACGGGGTGTTCTCCTTGTCGGGCGCGGGCTCGGTGAGCACATGCCGCAGGTCGGGTTCGATGAAGATCAGGCGGGCGACGGGTACCGCCTCACGGATGCGGCGCTCGGCGTCGTCGACGTCGCGCGCCAGGACCTCAATGGTGGTGCCGGGGCGGACTCCCACCTTGGCCGCCACCATCAGGTCGTCCGGCCCCAGGTGCATCGTGCGCAGGTGGATGATATCCGTGAGGGCCGAGTCGGCGAACGCGGCGCGGATGCGGCCGAGGTCCTCCTGCGTCGCGGACTCGCCCATGAGCAGGGACTTCGTCTCACGCGCCAGGATGATGGCGTTGGTCACGAGCAGCAGGCCGATGAGGGCGGTGCCGACCGCGTCCCAGATTCCGTCCCCGGTGATGAGGGTCATCGAGATGCCGAAGAAGGCGAACACGAGGCCCACCAGGGCCGCGGAATCCTCGAGCAGGATCACGGGGATCTCCGGGGAGCGTGAGCGCCGGATGTAGGCGAACCATCCCAGGTCGCCGCGGCTCTCGTTCGCCTCCCGCACGGCCGTGCGCAGCGACATCCCCTCCATTGCCATGGCGATGAGGAGGACCACGAGCGGCACCCACGCCCACGACTCGATCGGCTCGGGATCGTGCCACTTCTCCCACGCCTCGAACAGCGAAAACAGCCCTCCGAGGGAGAACAGCATGATCGCGACGAGAAACGCGTAGTAGTAGCGGTTCCTCGAGTATCCGAAGGGGTGGGTGTCGTCGGCGGCCTTGAGAGCCTTGCGCTTGCCCACGAGCAGCAGAATCTGGTTGCCGGAGTCGACCACCGAGTGGATGGCCTCAGCGAGCATCGAGGAAGCGCCGGTGAGGGCCCAGGCGGCGAACTTGGTGACGCCGATGCCGAGGTTGGCTGACAGGGCCGCGATGATGGCCCTGGTGCCCTCCCCCTCGGCCACCTAGGCCTCCCGAATGAGCGCGAGCGCGCGGTCCCGGATGTCCTCCATGACGGAGGCGTCGGCGGCCTCGACGTTCAGGCGCAGCAGGGGCTCCGTGTTGGAGGCACGGACATTGAGCCACCATCGGGGCTCGGCGTCCCAGTGCGACAGCGTCATGCCGTCCAGGCCGTCCTCGACCGCGCCTTCGGCGGCGAAGGCCTCACGCACGCGGGCGCGTGCGGCGTCGGCGTCCGCCACCGTCGAGTTGATCTCGCCGGAGGCAACGTAGGGGTCGCGGGGAGCGATCATGGCGCTGAGCGGACCGTCCTGCTCGCCGAGGGCCGCCATCACGTGCATCGCGGCCAGCATGCCGGTGTCCGCGTAGAAGAAGTCGCGGAAGTAGAAGTGGGCCGAGTGCTCGCCACCGAACACGGCGTTGAGGTCGGCCATCATCGCCTTGATGTTCGAGTGCCCCACCTTGGAACGCACGGGCGTGGCGCCCGCCGCGGCAGTTGTTCGGGCACTGCCCGCGACGAGATGAGGTTGTGGATCACGGTGGGCTGGCCGCCCGCAGCGGACTCTCGCGCCGCCTCGCGCAGGCCCACCAGCGCGGTGATCGCCGAGGCGGGAACCACCTGGCCGCGCTCGTCGACCACGAAGCAGCGGTCCGCGTCGCCATCGAAGGCGAGGCCGAGGTCGGCGCCGTGCTCCAGCACCGCGGCCTGGAGGTCCACCAGGTTGGCCGGGTCGAGGGGGTTGGCCTCGTGGTTCGGGAACGTGCCGTCGAGCCTCGAAGTACAGGGGGACGATGTCGAGCGGCAGGCTCGGCGAGGCCCGCGGCGGTGCCGAGCACGGCGGGCACGGTGTGGCCCGCCATCGCGTTCGCGGCGTCGACCACCACCTTCAGCGGACGAATGGCCGTGAGGTCCACGAGGGTGCGCAGGAACGCGCCGTACTCGGCGAGCATGTCCTGACCGGTGGCGTCACCGCGGCGCTCGGCGACGGGGATGCCGTCGACGAGGTAGCGCGCCGTGAGGTCACGGACCGCGCCAAGTCCGGTGGTCTCGCCGACGGCACGCGCGAGCGGGCGGCACATCTTCATCCCGTTGTACGCCGCGGGGTTGTGCGACGCCGTCACCATGATGCCGGGCAGGCTCCAGGACACCGGATGCGTGGTACAGGCCATCCGTCGAGCACAGCCCGATCTCGGTGACGTCGACGCCGCGGTCGCGCAGCCCCGTTCCGACGGCGGCGACCAGCCCCGGCCCCGAGTCGCGCATGTCGTGGCCGATGACGACCCTGGTACCGCCCTCGGGCAGCACCACGGCATCGGCAAAGGCGGCGCCGATAGCGCGAGCGACCTCGTCGGTCAGGTCGTCGCCCACGATGCCGCGGACGTCGTAAGACTTGATGAGGCCGGTGAGATCGGGTGCGTGGTTCACGCCTGCAAGGCTAACGCCTAGCCGTCGGAGGCGACCACGCGGAGGTGTCCACGGCGCGGCTCGGAGGCCACCGGTGCGGCGACGGGAGCCAACGGCGCGGGGGCCGGGCGGCCCGCCTCGCGCACCGCCCGTGCCAGGGCGTCAAGGTCATCGGGCGTGGGGCCGGCGTCGATGAGGTCCTGGTGAATGTGCACCACGTCCCACCCGCGCGGCGCGGTCAGGCGGTCGGCATGCAGGGCGCAGAGGTCATAGGCTGTGCGGCTCCGCCTGAGCGGACAGGCGGCCCACCACGACCGTCGAGTCTTGATAGACGTACGTGAGCGTCGCGGCCGCGGCGCGGGAGCACGACGTGCGGGAGCACTGACGGGTGGACTTCACACACGGGACGCTACCCCCGGCGAGCGAGTGGTGGCCACTGCCACGCCGGGGCTGCGGGTAGCCTCGGGTGCATGGGCAGGCGCGATCGTCACGACAGGGGGCTGCGCTCCCCGCTCCTTCCCTATGACGTGCCCGCGTGGACGTCTCGCGCCGAGCAGTTCGATGACCTGGTCCGCGATGCCGTCGAACGCCTGGAGGGCCGCTGGGCGGGTGAGTGGGGCCGGGTCGAGTTCGGGACAGAGGACATTCCGCCGTCGGACCCCACGCCGTGGGAGACGGGGGTGCCGCTCGGCAGGCTGTTCCCCGCAGACCTCGGGCAGCCCGCCCGGGTCGTGCTGTATCGCCGCCCCGTCGAACTGCGCGCGGACGGTCCCGAGCGCGCCGCGCTGGTGCGAGACCTCGTGGCGGAGCACGTGGCTCACCTGGTGAACCGTGACCCCGAGGACGTGGATCCCGACTACGGGTTGCCCACGTAGGGCCCTGGCACCACACGCACCACCCGGTCGGGGACGGTGGTGGGCTGCGGCGACAGCGTCGTGACATAGCCCGCGTCGGCATCGTCCACTCGCAGGGTCCAGGCAACCGGGTCGCTGCTCGTCACCACGGTCCCTGCGTCGACGTCGACGGGGATCTGCACCGTGTGGCCCGCCGCGATGTCCTCGTCCACCACCGTCTCGCCCGCCTCGTCGGTGAGCGTGAGGTGGCCTCCCGAGGTACCGGCAACGACGATGGTGGTGGCACCTTCCGGCACCACCAATCCGCGCTCGACCTCCGTCGGTTCTTGACCCTCGGTCCAGGCCAGGTCCAGCGCGTTGTCCGCACCGGAGTCGGCGGGGGCCTCGCGCGCGACCGACACCATGGCGGCGGCGGCGACAGGCGTGGTGGATTCGACGCGGACGGCGGCGACCCCGCCTTCGGGGATGGCGATGTCGGTGACCGCCCCCTCGTCCACCGTCACCGTGGTTCCCGAAAGCCACGACTCGGTGCCGTCCTCGCCCAGCAGCGTCAGCGTGAGGTCCGCCCCTCGGGTGCGACCACCCGCAGGGAGCCTGAAGCCTCGCCCGTGACGGGCGCGGCGATGGGCACGATCTGATCGGTGAAGGTGCTGGTGCCTGTGGACCACTCAGTGCCCGCCGCGACGAAGCCCGTCAGGCGCGAGTCCTGAAGCGCGGCGCTCACGCCCACGCCACCCGACTCGACCTGGATGGCCAGCGCGGGCACCTCGGCCTCGACACCCTCGAGGAGGATGGACTGCTGTGAGCCCGGTCCGAGCGTGATGGATGTGGGGTCTGCGAGCCTGGCCGGTGGGCCCATGGAGCGTCACCCTGGCGCGCACGGAAGCCTCCGACGAGTTCGACAGCACCAGGCGCGCGCTCGAGCCGAGCGAGGTTGAGCCCGCCACGATCCACTGATCCTGACTCGCCGCGGTACACGATGCCCCGGCGAGACCCGCGATGTCTCCACCGCCCACGCGTTCAATCTGCGAGGCGACGGCGGAATCGACCGCGGTCCCCTCCCCCATGTCGACGCCGTCGGGAGACACGGTGAAGGTGCGGTCGTCAGAGCCCGCGTCAAGGTCCGCGTCACCCGATTCGATGGCGCCCACGGGCACCTCGAGGGGGCCGGGACACGCCAGCGGCAGCGCGGTGGGTGTCACCGCGATCTCCTGGACCTCTGCCGCCACCGGCTCCGCCGCTTCCGGCAGGTTCACGAGGGACGCCGCCGCCACCAGGCCCGCGCCCACGCCGAGCGGCACCAGGCGCGCAAAACGGGAGGCTCTCATACCCGGACCTCCTTGAACGTGCGCGTTCGCAGCGGGATCGCACCCAACGCCGCCCACGCGAGCGCGGCGGCTCCCAGCCACCACCAGAGTCGATGCGAGGTGTCGTCGAACGCGACGGCCACCCGGCCATCGGCGGGCACGGCGAAGGCGACGCGGCCCAGTGGGTCCTCGACCCGTTCCAGCGCCACCCCATCGAGCGTTGCGGTCCACGCGGCATCTTCCGCGGCCGCGACCACCAAGGTGCCCGCCGCGGTGACGTCGCCGCGTCCGGCCGAGCGGCCCATGTCGAGGACAGTCACGTCTCCCTCGTCGGTCTCCACCCAGGCCCGTGACACCGGCACACCCTCGGTGCGGTTCACGCGCCACGAGGTGCCGCGATCCGACGAACCGAGCAGGGTGAGGTCCGGGGCCTGCGCAAGAGAGTCCGCGACGGTGTCCGCCCCGGGCTCCGCGACCACGACGCCGATGCCCCACTCGGCGAGTGCGTCACCGGCCCCTGCGACGGCGCCGAGTAGGTCGGCGGTCGCCTCGGCGAGGACGTCGGCGCCCACCACGGTGAGGCCGTCGGTGCGGACGGCGGAGCGACCATCGGCCAACAGGCTCGCCAGCGGTGGAGATCACCTCCGTGCCGTCGCCCGCGACCACGGTGGCGGTCACGGTGTCGCCCGATTCGCCGACCAACAAGACTCGTGCCCGGGTGGACTGGTCCTCCTCGAGCGCTGCCACGAGCGGGATCACGTCGCGGGAGGTTGCCCGAACCGTGGAGGCGTCGTCGCGGGGCGGCCAGGCGACGGCGAGCGCGTGTCCGGCCACGGACACCAGGATGACGGCGGTGCCGAGCGCTGCCCCGCTGCGCACCACGATGCGCTGCCAGCCGCGCCCCACCATGGTGACGGAGTCGAGGCCCGCCGCAGCGGCGACCATCGCGCCCACCGCGACCACGCTGAGGCCCGCCCCGGCCCAGCCGTTGACGGCAGACGTGCCCGCCCCGGCATCGGGCGACACGACCGTGGCCGCCGACACCGCGGCGGTGCCCACGCCGAGCCCCATGAGGACCAGGCCACCCGTCACGGCGCGCCAGCGCCGGCCGCCGAGCGCCGCCACGGCGACGGCCACCAGCACCACGGCGACCATCGCGCCTGAGGCGACTGCGAGGATCGCGGGCACGCCGCCGACAGTGCCGAAGGGGTCAAGGAGAAGGTCGAGGACGGACGCGTCCGATGCGGCGGAAGGCCCCGGCTCGCGGGCAAGGATGCTGACCGCGTCCGCGGTGCCAATCCCCTGCTCGACGGCCGCGATCAGTCCGGGTAGACCGATGACAAGCGCGGGCAACGCCATCGACATGATGCGCCAGCGTGAACCGCGCGCCAGCAGGCCGAGCACCACCAGGAAAACCACCGCGGGAGCCAGCAGCGCCGGTGCGGCGATCACACAGCCACCGAGCGCCAGGGCGCCGGCCATCGCGGCGGACGACGAGGGCAGGCGGACAGCGGGATACTCCTCGCCGTCGCCCAGGCGCTCGCCACGGTGCCAGCCTCCGCCTCGCGCTACGCCAAGCGCCACGACGGGAAGCAGGACGTGCACCATGACGGCCCCGAGCCGCCCCTCGTCGATCGAGATGAGGAACGCCGGCATCAGCGCGTAGGCCCCGGCGGTCAGCGCGCGAATCCACAGCGAGCGGGTGAAGGCGCCCACCGCGCCCCATGCCGACATGGCGGCCCACAGCGGAGCGAGGGACAACAGCAGGCCGATGCCCACGGCCAGTCCACCCGGCACGAGGGCGAGGGGCAAGAGCAGGGGCGCGAGGCCACCGTCGATCGATGGCGCGCCGAGCGACTGCTCGGTCCAGCCGCCGAGTCCGCGATCCCACAGGTCGCCGAGCGACACGTCGGTCACGCCGAGCGCATCCCCCACCAGCATGTCTCCGCGCACCACGGCCAGCAGCCACGCGCCGTGCAGCAAGGCCGCGACGGCGGTGACCGCGATCATCAGGCCGACCCAGACCTGACGGCGGCGACGGCGTGCGAGGTCGGCTCGGTGCGGGCGACGTCCGAGGGGGCCGATGCCGCCCGCCAGGTCTCGTAGTCACCCCATTCGCGCACGCGGATGTCGTGGCGCACCTGCCGGCCCGTGGCGAGAAGCGCCTGTTCGGCGGCGCGCGCGCGGCGTCCGCGGCCCGCGGTGCGGGTGACGAGCGCGCGGGAACTCCTCAGCCGAGGCAGCCGCGCCAGGACGCGCACGGGAACGGCGAGATCGGCGGCCAGCAGGCGCGCGTCGTTCTGCACCACGCGGATGACGGCGCGCCACGCGGCGGAGACGAAGGGCGCGATCAGCAGCGGAAGGATCGCCCACCATGACGCATACGCGAGCGCGTGGAACCACTCGGCCGCGCGGCGGGCGCCATAGGTGTCGCGGCGCGAACCATCGTGCTCGCCGCGGCGTGCGTAGAGGCTTTCCTGCGCGTGACGGACGCGGGCCTGGGGGACGACGACGACGTCACCGCCGGAGCGCCAGACGCGGCGGCAGAAGTCCAGGCTGTCGCCCCAACCGTCATACGCGGGGTCGAGTCCCTCGAGGCGCTCCCATGTGTCGCGGCGCACCAGGGCGCCCGCGAGGGAGACGGCGAGGACGTCGTCACGGGCGTCGTACTGGCCCTGGTTGACGTCGTCCTCGTCCACGAGCGTGACGCGCCGCGCACCGGTGCGCGTGGTGGTGGTGCCGAGGCTGACGAGACGCGAGGGGTCGTCCCAGCGCACCTGCACTGCGCCGATGACCGCGGCCCTGCCACGCTTGCGCGCGGTCGCCGTGAGGGCCGCGAGTGCGCCCGGCAGGGGGCGGAATCGTCGTGAAGGATCCACAGCATCTCGCCCGGCTGGGCGGGGTGCGCGGCGAGCGCAGCATCGACGGCGGAGCCGAAGTGCGGCGCCGCGCTACGGATGAGGGTGGCGTCGGGGTGGTCCGGAGGTTCGGGAGGGTTGGCCCCTCCCACGAGCACCAGGTCGATGCTGTCGGGGACGGGGTCCTGTTGGGTCAGGGCGTCGAGGACCGCGGCCAGGCGCGGGGACTGCCCGTCGCTGACCACTACGGCACGCACCACCAGGCGCGCCGGACTCATACCCTTCCCACGCGGACTGACCGGCTAGACGGCGCGGCGCTTGAGCCTGCGCCGCTCGCGCTCCGACAGCCCACCCCAGATCCCGAACCGCTCATCGTGAGCAAGTGCGTATTCGAGGCACTCGGATCGCACGTCGCAGGAGGCACACACCTTCTTTGCCTCACGAGTGGAGCCGCCCTTCTCAGGGAAGAAGGCCTCGGGATCGGTCTGAGCGCATAGCGCGCGTTCCTGCCATGCCAGGGGGCCGTCATCCTCGACGCCGTCGAAGATGTCCACCACCGACGCCAGTGTCGGGGATGGCCTGCCCGCGTCCGAGGGCACTGCGCCTTCGTAGATATTCCACATAGGCTTCCCTCCGATTTCACCGCAGAACGAGGACCTGCGATGTAGGAATTACACCTGTGTAATCCGCCTGCGTCAAGTCGAGATCAGCGGACGCCCCGCAAGAATCCCGCTCCCCAGGCCAGGTGCATGGTAATTAGCACCAGCGGCATCCGGAGCGTGGCATCGCTCCCCGCGCGTGACGCGAGCAGGGCCGAGGCCCCCAGCACTCCCGCGAGGTAGCCAAGCGGCAGTATCAGCAGCCACGAAAGCCAGGCCGCACCAGCGACGATGCCGAGCAGGCCGAGCACGAGTCCGGCGGCCACCGCCACCGTCATCATCGGCGCGGCGAGGTAGCGTGGCGAGCCCGTGTCGGGGTGCAAACGCACCACCTCACGGCGCCACTGACCGGTTTTGAAGAACTGGCGAGCGAGGTCGCGCCACGAGGCGCGCGGGAAGTACGGCACCTGCATCTGTGGCACAAACCACACGGTGTAGCCCGCGTGGCGCAGGCGCAGGTTCAGTTCCCAGTCCTGCGCTCGCACAAAGTGGGAGTCGTATCCGCCCACGTCTTCGAGCGCTTCGCGCCGGAAGGAACCGAGGTAAACGGAGTCCGCTCGGCCCGCGACGCCACCCTGACGGTGCCCCGCTCCACCGAGGCCCCACACGGAGGACATGGCGACGGCGACCGCCTTCTGGAAGGGGGTCGTGCCTTCGGGCACCATGCGGCCGCCCACGTTGCCCGCACCGGTGGTGCGCAACGCATCTACGGCAAGGCTCGATGTAGCCGCGGGGCATCATCGCGTGGCCATCCATGCGGACAATGACGTCGTGACGCGCGGCAGCGATCGCGACATTCAAGGCATCCGGGGTGCGGCCGGAGGGATTGTCGACCACCGTCACGCGGGGGTCGTCCGCCAGGGCCGCCGCAACCCGCTCGGTGCCGTCTCCCGACGGCCCCACCGCGATCACGACCTCCACCTCGCCGCGGTAGCCGGTCGACAACACGGCGCGAACGGCGTCCCTGAGATGAGCAGCCTCGTCACGGACGGGAAGGACCACGCTGACCGGCGGGCGAGCCGGCAGGGGCGGAAGAGAGGTCACGTGCACCAGGGTAACGGCGCGCTCACCGTGGTCCCGCTGACCCCCACCCGATAGTGTGCGGTGAAGGCGGGGCAGCGGTGCCGCGCAAGAAGGAGTGGCCGTGAGTTCGACGTCCGGTGGAGCCCCGCAGCACAGCATGCATGGCGCGCGCCGGGGGCGTTGACGTGGATCGCGACCGGCGCCGCCGCCGTGCTCGGCCTCGTCATCATCGGGCCCGTCACCTACGGCGCCTTGGCCTATGCGAGTGCGGACAAGGCCGATGTGCGGGACATCTCCGCAGCCGACGGCGACTCGGCGGGTGACGGCCAGTCCACTCCCACCAACTTTGCCGGCGGTGAGGCGCTGAACATCGCCCTCATCGGCATCGACTCACGCGAGGGTGACAACGGCGAGATCGCGACCGACGACGTCAGCGGCATGCGAGGCGATACCACCATGGTCATGCACATCAGCGCCGACCGCGCCCGCATCGACGTGGTCTCCATCCCCCGCGACTCCCGCGTGCAGATCGCGGACTGTGAGTTCTACGACGGAACCACCGAGCCCGGATGGACCGGCAAGTTCAACGAGGCACTCTCCAGCGGCGGCCGCTACGGAGATCGCGGCGAGGGCGCCGCGTGCGTCATGAAGACCATCAGCGAACTCACGGGCGTGAACTTCAACGGCCACTTCGCCCTCATCGACTTCGCAGGCTTCGAGGACATGGTCGACGCCATCGGTGGCGTGCCCATGTGCATCACCGAGGACATGAAGTCCTCCAAGGCGAACCTCGACCTCGAGGCGGGCGCCCAGGTCCTCGATGGTGAGGAGGCTCTCGCGTTCGCGCGAGCACGCACCGGAACCGGCCTCGGGGGCGACGGCACGGACCTGGCTCGCATCGAGCGTCAGCAGGAGTTGCTGACCAACATGGCACGCAAGATCCTGGGCATGAATCTCCTGACGGACGTCACCCAGGCTCAACGGCTTCCTGCGTGCCGCCCTCGACTCCGTCACGCTCGACACGGAACTGGCGGACCCGCGCAACATCGCGGGCCTCGCCTACAGCCTGCGCAGGCTTCGACACCGACAACCTCGCCTTCTACACCGTGCCGTGGCACTACCCCGGCGACGACACCAGCGACGTGCTGTGGACCGAGCCGGACGCGAGCGAGATGTGGGCGTCCATCGTCGCCGACGAGCCCATCGACCTCGCGGACGACGACGCCTCCCCTGAACCCAGCGCTTCGTCCGAGCCCTCGGCCACCGCGACGGAGCCCGGCACCACCCCGAACGCCACGGCATCCGACACCCCCACTTCCTCGGCTTCGCCCACGCCGCTGCGCGAGACCGAAGAGGACATTCTGGAGTCCTGCGCGATCGAGTAGCGGGGTGTCGCCAGAGCGCGGTGGTCAAGGACTGGCGCGCCGATGCCGATAATGGGGGCGTAGCACGCGCGTCGACGGCGTGGAGCCGGACGCCCGGGTGGTGAGGGAACTCGCCTCGGATACCGCACGTTAGGCTCGCGAGCGCCCTCGCGCCCATCCTTGAGGAGGACCAGCACGTGAGCCCAGCCCCTACGCGGCCCCGCGCCCGCCACGGAGCGCGCGCCGCGCACCGCCGTGTCCTGGTCGGCATCATGAGCGGCGTCGCCGCTGTCACCGGCTTCGCCGTCGTGTATGGCGCGACCAACGCGCTCCTGCTCCAGAACTCGTTCGAGACGCACGACGTCACGAGCCTGCTGGCAAGCGGCGACGATGACACGGTGGCCGCCGCCGCTGGACCCGAGGACTTCGCGGCTGGCGAGGACCTCAACATCGTCCTCATCGGTACCGACGAGCGCAACGGCGAGAACGCGGAGATCGGAGGCGACGTCGCGTCCGGCATGCGCGGTGACACCACCATGGTCATGCACATCAGCGCGGACCGCTCCCGCATCGACGTGGTCTCCATCCCCCGTGACTCCCGCGTGCGCATCTCCGACTGCAAGATGTACGACGGCTCGACCGTCACCGGCTGGACCGGGAAGTTCAACATCGCGCTCGCCAACGGCGGCAAGAACGGCGACCGCGGCGAGGGCGCCGCATGCGTCATGCAGACCATTCAGGACCTCACCGGCGTCGACCTTGGCGGCCACTTCGTGATGGTCGACTTCTCCGGCTTCGAGGACATGGTGGACGCCATCGGTGGCGTGCCCATGTGCATCACCCAGGACATGTCCTCCAAGAAGGCCGGCGATCTCACCGCGGGTGCCCAGGTCCTCGACGGCGAGACCGCTCTCGCCTTCGCTCGCGCCCGCACCGGAAGCGGCCTCGGCGGCGACGGCACCGACCTCGCCCGCATCGAGCGCCAGCAGGAGTTGCTGACCAACACGGCACGCAAGGTGCTGGGCCTCAACTACCTCACCGACGTCGCCGACCTCACGCAGTTCGTGCGCGCGGGCGCCGAGTCCCTCACCATGGACTCCGACCTCGGTTCGCTGAACAACATCATCGGCCTCGCCTACAGCCTGCGGAGCCTTCGACACCGACAACCTGAACTTCTACACCGTGCCGTGGCAGTACGCCGGTGACGGAAGCGGAGACGTCGTGTGGTCCGAGCCCGCCGCGACCGAGATGTGGGAAGCGATCGTCAACGACGAGCCCATCGAGTCCGCCGAGGAGAACGTCGAGGACGCCACGCCGGAGCCCAGCAGGCTCCGCCGAGCCGAGCGCGGACGCGTCGGCCACCGAGGAGCCGGACGCCATCGCCACGGCGAGCGCCACCGCGACGCCCGACGCGACCGAGCCCACCCCATCCGTCAGCCCCTCGCCGCTGCGCGAGACCGAGGACGAGATCCTCGCCGGCTGCGTGATCGACGAGTAAGCCGGCGCCGCATCGGCCACCGAGCCGATGCGCCAGCACGCATAGGGGCCCCGACGCACTCGCGTCGGGGCCCTCGCTCTGTGTGTCCTACAGCCTGCGCAGCGCCTCGCCCTTGGCGTAGGCGACATCGCGCAGGCGCGCCTGGAAGTGACGCATCCGCTCGCGGACGGCCGCCCCACTGGCGCTGTCGGCGGTGCCGAGGATTCTGGCCGCCAGCAGGCCAGCGTTGCGTGCACCACCGATCGACACCGTCGCCACCGGGACGCCAGCGGGCATCTGCACGATGCTGAGGAGCGAGTCCATGCCGTCCAGGTGCTTCAACGGCACGGGCACGCCCACCACGGGCAGCGTGGTGACGGCGGCCAACATGCCCGGCAGGTGCGCCGCTCCCCCGGCTCCGGCGATGATGACGCGGAGGCCGCGGGCCTCGGCGTCCCGGCCGTAGGCAATCATCTCGTCGGGCATGCGGTGGGCGGACACCACGTCTTTCTCGTAGGGGATGCCGAACTCATCGAGGGCCTCGGCCGCGGCGGCCATCGTCGGCCAATCCGAGTCGGATCCCATGACGATTCCGACGACTGCGTCGCTCATGCGGGTGCTCCATCCCTCACGACGGCGGCCGCAGCCACCGCGCGTTCGTAGGTCTCGGCACGGTCCGTGCCGGACAGGTTGACGTGACCGACCTTGCGGCCGGGGCGCACATCCTTGCCATACAGGTGAATCTTCGCCGCGGCATCCGTCACGTCGCCGAGCGCGGACTCCAGATCGGTGCGCGCGCCACCCAGCACGTTCGCCATCACGGTCCACGGCGCCGTGGGCGTGGTGTCCCCGAGCGGCAGGTCGAGGACGGCGCGCAAATGCTGCTCGAATTGGCCCGTCACCGCACCATCCATGCTCCAATGCCCCGAGTTGTGGGGGCGCATGGCCAGTTCGTTGATGAGGATGCCGTCCGCGGTCTCGAACAGTTCCACGGCGAGCGCGCCCGTGACGTCCAGCGCCTCGGCGACGGTGCGCGCGATCTCCTCGGCCTCGGCCGCGCGCTGCGGGTCAAGGTCGGGCGCGGGCGCCGTGACTTCCGAACAGACACCGTCGCGCTGCAGGGACTCGACCACGGGCCACGTCCTCGCCTCACCAGAGGGCCGCCGTGCGATCTGCACCGCGAGGCTCCCTCACGAACGGCACCTTCTGCTCCAGCAGGAGCCGCGGCCCGCCTGCGGCCGCGGCGTCCAGCCACGGCCGTGCATCGGCCACGTCCCTGAGCACCATGACGCCCTTGCCGTCGTAGCCGCCGCGTGCGGTCTTGAGGATCGCCTCGCCGCCGTGCTCCGCGAGGAACTGGGCGACGTCCGCCTCCGAGCGAGCCTCGGCCCACGCGGGGTTCGGCAGGCCCAGCCTGGTCCATGCGCGCTCGCATCTCGATCTTGTCCTGAGCAAAGGTCAGCGCCGCAAGACCAGGACGCACGGGAACGCCCGCCGCGTCACACGCCGCGAACACCTCCGCAGGAATGTGCTCGTGCTCGAACGTGACCGCCGCGGGGCGCGGTGCCGCGAGCAGCCGGGCAATCGCCTCGGGATCGGTGGGAAGTCCCACCACCGTCTCGTGGGCGGGAGCGGCGGCCGGGGCCGAGTCCGACTCGACGAGGACCCTGAGCGTCACTCCGAGGGCCGTCGCGGCCGGCGCCATCATGCGTGCAAGTTGGCCTCCGCCGATCACGGCGACGATGGGGGAAGTCATGGCTGAACCCTACCCGCGACTACGCTCGTCACTCGTGACGATCCTCGACCGAGTCCGTGCGCGCGCCGGCGAGCCTGCTGCGCTTTGGCGCCGTGGGGTTAGCGGGCATCGTCGTCAACCTCGGCGTCTTCAACCTGTTGCGCCTCGGGCCCCTCGCGCCCGACGCCCACGTGGCAGGCGACGACGACCGCGTGGTCACCGCCAAGATCATCGCGACCCTGGTGTCGATCCTGTTCGCCTGGATCGCTCACCGAGGGTGGACGTTCCGAGGGCCCAGCAGGCACCGCCCCCTCGCGGAGTTGGCACTCTTCGGGCTCATCAACGCCATCGCGCTGCTCATCGAGGCCGGCGCGGTTGCCATCAGCCACCACGGGCTGGGCTACACGTCGCTCGCGGCCGACAACCTCGCGTCCGTGGTCGGCATCGGGCTCGGCACCATCGCCCGGTATGCCGGCTTCTCACTGTTCGTCTTCTCCTCGGAGGCCGAGGCTCCCCACGTCAGCGCGGTTGAGGTCGCCGCGGACCCCGCGGCCCCCTGGACCGCATCCACGACGAGTAGGTCCCGCGCGTCAGCGGCGCTTGCGTCCCCCGGAGCGGCCGTGCGGCACCACCGTGCCAAGGTCCACCATGCGGGGCACGCCCTGCAGGAACACCGCGAATGCCGCGGGCGCGCGTTGCGCCAACTCGAGCCGTCCGCCGTCGGCGGTGACGAGGTCACGAGCGAGCGCGAGGCCAAGGCCCGTGCCACGACCGGAGGTCACCTCACGTTCAAAGACCCGCGGGGCAAGGCTCCTCCGGGACCCCCTCTCCCTCGTCACGCACCTCGATCACGATGGCGTGATTGGTGCCCGACTCGCGCGCCAGCACCGACGTGGTGCCGCCGCCGTGGTGCAGCGAGTTCTCGATGAGCGTCGCCAGCACCTGCGCCAGGCCGCCTGGAGTGGCGAACACCGTCGCGTCGGTGTCGTGGATCTCGAGGTGACGGCCAGCCGCGCGGAAGGCCTGCGACCATTCCTCCCGCTGCTGCTCGAAAAGCTCCGCCAGCATGACGAGTTCCGTGCCGGCGCCCAGCGCACGCCGGGACCGTCCCAGGAGTTCATCGACCACTCCCACGAGCCGCTCCACCTGCTCCAGCGACTTCTCCGCTTCCTCGCGCACATCGTCCTGCGTCGACAGCGCGGCGATCTCCTCCAGGCGCATCGTCAGCGCCGTCAGGGGCGTACGCAACTGGTGTGAGGCATCGGCCGCGAACTGGCGCTCCGTGGCCAGACGGGCCGCCATGCGGTCCGCCGAACGCGACAACTCGTCCGCCACCAGGTCGATCTCCTCGATGCCCGTACGGTCCAGTCGCGGGCGCACCTGCCCCGTGCCGAGCCTGTTCGGCGGAGGCGGCGAGGTACACGAGCGGAGCCGTGAGGCGGTTCGCCTGCCAGCGGGCCATCGCGAGCCCCGCGGCCACGGCGATGATGCCGAGGCCGAGGACGAGCCCCACGAACTGGGCGCCGAGCCAGAACACGTCCCACCAGTCCATGTACATCACGACCACCAGGCCGTCGTCTGTGACATGGCTATCCGAGAACGCGGGCCGCGGCTCCTCACCTGCCGTGAGGCTCCGTGCCGTCGGGCAACTGAACATAGATGTAGGTGGGAGCGAGCCTGGCTCTCCGAGACGTACGAGTTCAGGACGTCCTCGGTGATGGTTTCGCCCGCGCGGTAACGCACCTCGAGCGCACGCGCCGCCGTCGTGGTGCGCAGGTCAAGGTCGCGCAGGGCGTCCTGCTTGACGATCTGCGCCGCCAGCACGGCGAGGGGAATTCCGAGCAGGATCACCGCGACCGCGAGGGCCGAAATCGTCGCGCGCAGCACCCGGCGGCGCATCGGCCGCTACTCGTCGTTCTCGAAGCGGAAGCCCATGCCCCTGACCGTGGTGATGAACCGCGGCGACGTGGCATCGTCTCCGAGCCTTGCGGCGCAACCACGACACGTGCATGTCGAGCGTCTTGGACGGGGCCGACGAGTCGGCGTCCCACACCTCACGCATGAGGGTGTCACGCGACACCACGGAGCCTGCGTTCGCCACCAGCAGGTGCAGGAGGTCGAACTCCTTCCCGGACAACTGCAACTCGCGGTCGTCAAGGAAGGCGCGGTGGCCCGCCACGTCGACTCGGATGCCCGCGACCGAGAGCTCGCCGTTGGCGTCGCCCACCAGGCGACGGCGCAGGAGCGCGCGCACGCGCGCCAGCAACTCGGCAAGGCGGAAGGGCTTCGTCACGTAGTCGTCGGCACCGGCGTCGAGGCCCACCACCAGGTCGACCTCGTCGGCACGCGCGGTGAGCATGAGGATCGGCACCTGCAGGCCCTTGTCGCGGATGCGGCGAGCAACGTCGACGCCGTCGATGTCGGGCAGGCCAAGGTCAAGGATCACCAGGTCGGCGTCATCCGCCGCGCCCACTCCTCCCATGCCTGTCCCGTGCCATTCCACGTCGTAACCCTCGCGACCCAAAGCGCGGGTCAAGGGTTCTGAAATGGTCGGGTCATCTTCGACCAAGACAATTCGCGTCATGAGGCAACGATACCGGTGGTGCTGGGCTTTGCAACGACGCGCGACGCGCCCGTGGCCGATGCCCGTGCTGGGGTTCGTCCGCGCCCCACCGGTACGCTGGGCGACCGTGAGCACGCCCGTCGCGCCCCGTCGCCTCGAAGGCCGCCTCGGCGCCATCGCAGCCGCGGCCCCCGAACGCATCGTCCTCGTGGTCGTCGCCGTGGCCATCGCCGCCGGAGCCATGGTGTCCGTTGGCCTTCACTACTGGTGGACGGTGCTCCCGCTGGCCGCCATCCTCGTGGCCCTCGCGTGGCGCCCCCTGGCCCCCGAGGCGCCGCGCGCGCGCGAGGCAGCCGCGAGCGCCGTGGCGGGCATCGTCGCGGTCGCGGGTACGGCCCTGTGGACCGTGGTGAACATCGCCATGGCCGCCGAGTACCTCCTGGTGGTACGCGACCCGGGATTCCTGACGCTCTCCGGCATGTGGCTCGTGGACCACCCCTCCACGGATATCCCCGCAAATGGCGCCGTGGAGGCCGCCGCCGCGAGCGCGAGCTTCCTCGCCGATGCCTCCGAGGCGTGGAACCTTGCAGGCGACGTCATCCAACCCCAGGGCGCCAAGATGCTGCCCGCGACGATCGCCGTCGGCGGATGGTTTGCGGGTGACACGGGCGTACTCGCCGCCAACGTCGTCATCGGGGCCGCGGGCATCCTCGCCACATATGCGTTGGCTCGGAGGTTCCTCACGCCCCTGGCCGCTCTCGCGCCTGCCGGGGCGCTGGCGCTGACCGTCTCGCACATCGGGCTGTCGCGCCCCGCCTACACGGAGCCGCTCGCTCTCCTCCTTGCCGTCGCGGGGATCCTGTACCTCTGGCGAGGTGTGGAACGGCGCTCCACCGGGTTGATCGTGGCCGGGGCGGTGGCGACCGGCGCCACGACCTTTGTGCGCATCGACGGTGCCTCTGGAGCCATCGGCACGCTCGTGGGCCTGGCGGTCGCCCTCGCCATCGTCGATGCCCCGCGGGCGTGGCGACGACGCGCGCTGGTCACGTTCGCCCTCATCGAGGCCGCCGTCCTCGTCGCAGGCTACGCCTCGCTTCATCGGTGGAGCACCGAGTACTTCGAGCGCCTATCCTCCGAGGCCTATCTCCTGCTCGCCGCGTATGGCGTCCTGGTCGCCATCATCCTTGTCTGGGCGGCGACGTGGACCGAGCGCCTGCGAGGCGACGCCTGGCTCCCGGGCCTGGCCGAGCGTCTGGGAGCGCGCGGCGCCTGGTGGGTCGGAGGCGGGGTCATCGCCGTCATGACCGTGCTCGCGTCGCGGCCACTGTGGACCACCGCGCACCGCGGGACCGAGACGTCGCGCGAAGAGTTCACCAACGGCGTCGTGGAGAGCCTTCCAGAACGCCCAGGGCCTCCCGGTGGACGGCACCCGCACCTATGCGGAGTCGACCGTGACGTGGCTCTCGTACTACCTGACGTGGCCGCTGATCATTCTGGGCATCATCGGCCTGGGCTGGGCCGCGATGCGCATGGTGCGCCGCGACGCCGCGTGGGCCGTGATGCTCGGGTCGATGCTCGCCCCCACCCTGCTGTACTTGGTCAAGCCCGCCATCGTCCCGGACCAACTCTGGGCGATTCGCCGCTTCGAGCCCATCACCCTGCCCGGCATGCTGCTGATGGCTGGCGCCGCCGCGTGGTGGCTCGCCAGTCTGCTGCCGCGCGGCTCGGCGCGGGCCGTCGCGCGGCGCGTCGCGGGCATCGGCATCGTGGCCCTTCCGCTCACCACCTGGGTTTCCATCCTGCCCAGCGCCGAGTACCCGCTCTCGTCGGCGGTCAACGTCACCACCAGAGAGATGATCGGCGCGCGCGACATGATCGACGGCCTCTGCGGGCTCGACGAGGGCAGGCCCATCGTGTTGGTGGGGACCTCGGAACTGTATGGCGGTCTGAGGGTGATGTGCGACGAGCCGGTGGTCCTGGCCCTGGCCGCGCCCACGCAGGAGCAGATCGTCGAGATGACCGAGGCGTGGGGCGAGGCTCCGCTGATCCTCACCCGTCAGGTCGGCGACGTGCCGTGGAGCACGGCCCCGTCGCCGGTGCTGACGGCCACGGTCCAGCATTCGGCGTACACGCTGCAACGCCTTCCTCGCACGCTGATGGACCGTGACTACACCTGGTACGCGGGCGTGGCCACGGAACTGGGGGCGGTCGAGCCGGTCGCCGCGGTTCCCACAGCCACAGCGCCGTAGCCGCGCTGTCCACAGGCAGCCGCGGTCCCCTCGCGGCCTGCACTCTCGCTTGAGAGCGTGGCACGGTGATTGTCACCGACCCCTCCGGCACCGACCTTGAAGTCCGTCATGGCACCCCCGCGGCGGTCATTGCCGACGCCCTCGGCATCGACCCGCTGTGGTGTGGCGACATACGGCTGGACCCCTTGCACCGCGCCGGGCATGCGCCCCTGCTCCACGGGGCGCGGCTCTCCTCCGGCCCCGGAGAGGCCCAGTGCACTCCCGTGGGGGCATGGCTCGAGGTAGTCCGAGGTCCCGATGCGGGTGCCTGCCTCACGGTGCCGTCGAACGGCATCCTGGTGGGGCGCGATTCCGCGTGCGACCTCGTGGTCGACGATCCCGCGGTGTCCGCGCGCCATGCCCGGGTCTGGCTCCGCGCGCGCAGGGCCGTCACCGATGCGGGGTCTACGAACGGCCCCGGCACCTGGCGGCGCCGATTCCGCTCCGACCACACCCTGACCCTGGGCAGGACCGAGGCTCAGATGGCATGACCCCGCGCGGGCCGATGCCGCCGCACCGCATCCCGCTCCGCGGCCCCGGTGGGCCACCCTCGCGGGCAGCGGGGTGAGCGCCGTCATGCTCGCGGCGATCACGGGGCGGTGGTGGCTCGCGCTCGTCGTGGTGGGCCTTGGAGCAGCGGTGGCACTCGCGCCCCTGCTTCGGGCGCGTCACCCACGCGAGGAGGACCCCGCGCCGCGGACTCCTGCGGGACCACTCGCCATCCGCGGGGACGGCTCGTGGGCCCGCGGCTACGCGAGGGCCGTCGCCATCGACCGGGGCAGGCGACTGGACGGCGTCGCCGCTGAGCCGTGGATGCGCTGGCTCGATGCGGCGGGGGACGACGACCGCGTGGCGCTGCTCGCCGATGGTGACGACGTTCCGTCGTGGTGCACCGCCACGGTCGACGTGGGCGCGACGGGCGTGTCCGTGACGGCCGCGGGGGTGACGCACATGGCGGGCCCACTGCGCCTGACGCGCGCACGCGCCGAGACGGCCGCACGGCGCCTCGCGGGCGCGCACACCCCGCCCGCCCTCCCTCGTGCGGTGACGTGGGCGGACCTCCCTTCTCCCGCTCCGCCTCCGCCGTCGCGCCGCAGGCGCACGGTGCGCGCAACCCTTGGCATGGGCAAGGACGGCCCGGTGCTGCTCGATCTCGACGATGACGGCCCGCACGTCCTCGTCGCGGGTACCACCGGCGCGGGCAAGTCGGTCGCGCTCGAGACCCTCATCATGTCGCTCGCCCACGACAGCGGTCCCGAGGATCTCGCGATCGCGCTGATCGACTTCAAGGGAGGCGCAGGGCTCGCGGGCTGCCGCGACCTCCCTCACGTGTGCGGCACCCTGAGCGACCTCGACGGCTCGCTCGCCGGACGCGCCCTGGAGGGCGTGGCCGCCGAACTCCGTGCGCGCAAACAGGCGCTGGCCGAGCAGGACCTCACGTCGATGCACGCGTGGGAGGAGCGCGGAGGAGCACCGCCGCGCCTCCTCATCGTCATCGACGAGTACCAGGAGATCACCGCGCTCCTTCCCGACTTCATCCCCGAGATGGCGCGGCTCGCGGCACAGGGGCGTTCGCTCGGGCTCCACCTCGTCATGGCCACCCAACGTCCCGCGGGGGCCGTCACGCCCGCGGTCCGTGCCAACATCGGCGCCACCCTCGCTCTGCGGGTGGCCTCCGAGGGCGAGTCACGCGACCTCCTCGGCACGGCCGATGCCGCCGAGATCCCGCGTGACTGTCCCGGCCGCGCCGTCCTCCTCACAGGCGGCACCCTGACGCCGCTTCAGACCGCGTCGCCACACGCGCACACCACACCTGCGGTGGCTCCCGTGGGGACGCCGCCCGCGACCCCGCGCCTCCTGTCGCATCGCGTCCGTCAGCGCTGGGCGCACAACAACCCACCCCAACCGCTGTGGCTTCCGCCGCTGCCGCCGCACTTTGAGGTCCCCCGAACACAGCAGGGCGAACCGTGGGTGGCGGCTCTCGTCGATCTCCCCCGCGAGCGCCGTCAGGAGACGCTGACGTGGGACCCGCGCGATGGAGCACTCGTGGTGGTGGGTCCGAGGCGTGACGACCGCGCCGGCGTGTGGCGTGCGGTGGCCGCCCAGGCCGCGCGAGACGGCCTCGCCACGGTGGTGGTTCCCCAGGACCCGCGCGAGGCGGCTCGCACCCTCGCCCTCGCCGGGCGTCGCGACGTGCTGGTGGTGATGGATGAGGCGGACACCGTCCTCGCCGCCCTCGGAGCGGCCGATGACGGAGCCGCGGCGGACGCCTGGCAGGAGCGCCTCGCGCGCGGGCTACCGACGGTCATCGCCTGCACCGCGGCCGCACCCTCACGGTTGGCGCGCGGGGCGGGACTGGTCCTCCTCCTTGGCCCCATCGCGCCGGCGGCCGCGACCACGTGGGGCGCCACCCGCGACGCCACCCTTCCCGAGGCGCCGGGCCGCGCATGGGCCATGGGACAAGGCCGCGCCGTGGAGGCGCAACTCGCCCATGCTCCCGCCGCCGAGTCGCGGCCCCTGGTCACGCCCCTGCCCCGCCGCCACGAAGGGCCGGCGTGGGGAGTGGGCGGAGACGACGCTTGCCCGTGGTCGCCGCCCAGTGGTCCCACCGTCGTCGTGGGGCCCGCGGGTCGCTGGCGCAGCGCCGTTGCCGCTTCCATCGGCGCTCATGCCACCGAGTCGGAGACAGGAGCACTCGCGCCGTCCGAAGCCTCGGTCGTCTTGATTCAGCCGACGGCGCGCGCGGTCAGGCTCGCGGCTCCCCTTGACCATGCGGGCATCGTGGACCCCGCGCCTGTGCCCCATCGCGTGGTCGTCATCGCCGCCGGCGCCGCGGTGGCGGTCCAGTTGCGGTCAGATCTGGGGGTCGAGCCGGGTGTCGAGAACGATAGCGGCGGCCGCGGCGATCGCCAACGCCATGACACCGATGCCTAGCAGGGGCGATGCGCTCATGACGTACCAACCGACCGCCACCTGGAGCACCTGCCACATGAGTCCGTAGGAACGCCCCCAACGTTTGCCCGTCGCGACGGCGCGACCGGCGGCACCGAGCGGCACGGCGAGCACCGCGACCATGGCGGCAAGGGCGAAGCTCAACTCCACGTCGGAACTGCCCGCGACTCCGTGAATCGCGTACGCCACGGCCGCGACCGCCAGGACCGCGGTCTCCACCCACAGGAGCGTGACGGCGACGGGGCGCGCCCACCGACCCGATGAGGCAACAACGGAGTTCATGGCCCCCAAAATAGTCGACGCCACACGTGATCCATCCCACAAAAAAGGGGTCTTGTCATCTGTTGTTAACAATGAGAACCTTGTGGGAGTGACATTTCGCGATGGCAGCGGCATGACCCCCTTCACCCCCACTGGGCTTCGCCGCGCCTCCAAACCCTAGGAGGTCCTCATGGACTGGCGTGACCGCGCTGCCTGTCTTGACGTCGACGACCCGGAGCCTGTTCTTCCCGGTCGGTAACACCGGCCCCGCCCTCGTACAGATCGAGAAGGCGAAGGCTGTCTGCACCACGTGCGAGGTGCGTGACACGTGCCTGCAGTGGGCCATGGAGCACAACCAGGACTCTGGCGTCTGGGGCGGCCTCTCCGAGGATGAGCGCCGCTCGCTGAAGCGCCGCGCCGCTCGCGCTCGCCGCGCGTCGAAGTAATCCGTCCGGCCGCCCTTGCGGCCGAAGCATGAGGGGCGGGGCACCGTGTGGTGCCCCGCCCCTCATGCTGTCGCGCACCAGCGGGTCAGGCGACTGCGGCGCTAGTCCCCCACCTGCGCGCGCACATCCACCTCGGAGCCCGTCTCGGTCCGACGCCACACGATGGCACCGCCCAGTTCGTTCTCCACGAGCGTGCGCACAATCTGCGACCCGAGACCGGAGGGCTCGGTGCTGAGACCCACGCCGTCATCGGCAATCACCACGTGAAGGTGCGCCTCGTCGTCGCGGCGCGCGGTCACGGTGATCGTGCCCAACTCACGCCCTTCGAAGCCGTGCTCGACGGCGTTCGTGACCAGGCTCGGTCATCACGAGCGCCAGCGACGACGCGTACTGCGCCGGGATCAAACCGAAGTCGCCCTCGCGCAGCAGCTTGACCTGCACCCCTGACGAGGCCACATCGGCCGCCATGCGCATCGACCGTGCGGCGAGGTCGTCGAAGTTCACCAACTCGTCGAGCGTGCCCGAAAGCGTCTCGTGCACTAACGCGATGGTCGAGACGCGACGCATCGCCTCGGCGAGAGCCTCCTTCGCCTCGGGCGCCTCGACGCGCCTGGACTGCAGGCGCAACAGCGCGGCCACCGTCTGGAGGTTGTTCTTGACGCGGTGGTGGATCTCACGAATCGTCGCGTCCTTCGTGATGGCTCACGCTCGCGCCTACGAAGGCTCCGAGACGTCGCGGCACAGCAGCACGGCGCCGATGCGCTCGCCGTGCTCGGTCACGGGGATGGCCCGCATGGACAGCGTCGCACCGTTGGCCTCGATGTCGGCGCGCCAGGGCGCGCGCCCCATCACCACCATCGCGAGCGTCTCGTCGATGTGTCCCTTGTCGGTAATGAGGCTCACTCGTGACGCGCGGAAGTGACCGATTCATGAGCGAGCCGGTCACGCCAAGGCGGTGGAAGCACGACAGCGCATTGGGGCTGGCGTACGTGACGTGTCCCGCGGCGTCGAGGCGCACCACGCCGTCTCCCACGCGGGGCGCGCCGCGGCGCGAACCCGTGACCGACATCTGCGTGGGGAACTCTCCGCGGGTGATCATGTGCAGGAGGTCGTCGGCGGCCCCCTTGTAGTTCAGTTCCAGGCGGCTCGATGACCGTGACACCGCCTGCGAAACCTCACGCGTCAGCACCGCGATGCGGCGCCCGTCCATGACGATGGGAAGCGCGTCCTCACGGACCGCATAGGTCTCATCCCATCGGGGCTCACGCGAGGCGGTGATGCCGCCTTCGTCGAGGGCGCGCTGCAGGTGCGCCACGCGCCCTGGCGCCGCCATCGTGCCCACCACATCGTCCTGATGGACCGTGGGACCCGTCGAGGGCCGACACTGCGCAATGGCCACGAACCCGTCGTCAACCGCGTGCCACATGACGAGGTCAGCGAACGAAAGGTCGGCGATGATCTGCCAGTCAGCGGTGAGCAGCGCAAGCCACTCCGCCTCCGCGTCAGTGAGCGGGGCATACTTTTCGGCAGTCTCTCTCAGGGTGGCCACGCCCCTAGCCTAAGCGGCGCGCGGGTGCGCGGTAGCCTGGTGCCACCGTCGAAGGGCAGCCATGCAGATCACCCATACGCACCGTTTCCACGCGAGCGTCGAGGACGTCATGTCCATGCTCGCCGACGAGTCGTTCGCTCATGTGCGAGGTGCGACCGGCGACGCCGAAGACGGTGATGCCGTGGTCAGTGGCACCGCCGATGGCCCGTTCCACGTGTCGATCAGGCGCACCATGCCGTCGACCACCATCCCGCAAGAGTTCCGCTCGTTCGTGGGGTCGTCGCTGACGGTGAAGTACACCGAGGCCTGGCAGGGTCCGGCCGAGGACGGGAGGCACGCCACCTTCTCCGTCGAGATCATGGGTGCGCCCGGCCACGCCTCAGGCCGCCTGTCCGTCACTCCCGACGGCGACGGCAGCGTGTTCCAGGTGGACGGCACCGTGAGTGTCAAGGTGCCCTTGTTCGGCGCCATGATCGCCCAAGCGGTGTCGAAGGCGGTCTTGCGCGGCCTCGAGGCGGAGGCTCGCGGAGGCCGACGCCTGGCTCGCCGCCCACTAACGATGCGCTCCCCTGCGCTGCTCGTACTCCTGGGCGGCATGCTCGGTGGCGCGCTGCGCATCGGGATCGACGTGGCGTTCCCACCGACGTCCCACGGAGTGCCCTGGGACCTGTTGCTCATCAACGTGGCGGGTTCCGCGATGCTCGGCTGGCTTGACGGTCGGATCGAGGTGCGCGGCGCCGTGTGGTGGCAGCCGCTCGTGGGCACGGGGATGCTGGGGGCTTCACCACCTTCTCGTCGATCGCGGCACTGACCTGGACTGCCGATGCGGACTCCTCCTCGCGCTCTCCGTCCTTGCCGTCACACTCGTGGTGACCGTCATCGTCGCCGTCGCCGCACGCAGAGCGGCCATCGCGGCGGCCCGCGCATGAGCGCCTGGGCCTACGCCGCGGCGATCCTTGCATGCGGCATCGGCGCCTTGGGGCGCCACCTGCTCGCCCGCTCGCTACCCGTCACCGGCCTGGCGTGGCACACCATCGTCGCCAACACGCTCGCCGCGGCCGTCGTGGGTGCCGCCGCGGGAGTGGCCGATGCGCATCCCGCCATGCTCCTGGTGCTCGGCTCCGGCATCGGCGGCGGCCTGTCGACGTTCTCGACGCTCGCGGTGGACGCCGCGCGCATGTGGGAGGCGTCCGAGCGCCGGCGGGCGACGCTCTACCTCGCCCTCACGGGCACGCTCGGGATACTCGCGGCCTGGTGCGGCTGGCTCCTCACTTCGTAGCGCCGCGACGACGCACCACGGCGGCCGCCACGGGCCAGCCGACCACCACGACCATGACGAGTGCCGCAGCCCACCACCCGTCGGAGGCCTGCGCCAGCGCCACGACGGCAAGCGTGAGCGAGGCCACGAGGCCCAGCAGCGGCAACAGCCACGGCAGTGTCATGCCGGCCGTGCGTCCCGCACGCGACTGCCGCGCGGCGGCGAGGTTGGCGACCGCGTAGTACGTGAGGATGGTCGCGGCAGAGACCAACACCAGGCTCGTACCGCTGGTCCACACCAGGGCGACGGCGCCGAGCGCGATCGCCGCCTCCGCCCTCCAGGGCGCCCCGCTGGACCCCTGCCGTGCGAGGCCGCGAGGGAGATCCCCTTCCCGGGCCATCGCCATCGCGGTGCGCCCGGCACCCGCCATGACGGCGAGCATCGCGCCGCCCACACTGAGCGCTGCCACCACGGTCACCAGCCACACCGGGACTCCGCCAAGGCGCGCCAACTGCGCGATGGGAGCGAGGGCTGCGTCGTGCTTCACCACCTCGCCGTCGGCGCCAGCGGTGGGCGTGAGCCGCTCTGGACCCAGACGCACCAGAGCCGCGGCGACGCCGACATACAGCACGACCACCACCGCGAGCGCGCCGAGGATGGCGCGGACAATGGTGCGCGAGGGGTCCCGCACCTCTTCGCCAAGCGTCGCGATACGCGCGTAGCCCGCGAAGGCAAAGAAGCACGCTGCCACGGCGACAAGGAAGGCTGTCCCTGCAGACGAATCGGCCGCCTGGACAGGCACCGCCGGACCCAGGGCACTCGGGTCACCCCGCCATGACAGGGCGACAATGACGGCCAGCGCCGTGACGACGATGAGCGCGATCAGCGTGGCCCCCGCGCCGTGCGCGTCACCCCCCGCGCATTGAGGGCCCAGGCCGCCACGATCCCCGCCGTCCCGATGCCCTGCGCGTGCCCTGGCAGGACGTAGGCGCCCAACACCGTCGCGCCGACCGCCACCGAGACGGTCTTGCCCACCACGAACGCCGCGCCGGCGAGATGCCCGGCGAATTGCCCGAGCTCCGCACGCCCGTAGGCGTACGCACCTCCCGCGACCGGGTAGCGGGCGGCAAGCCTGCGCCGTGGACAAGGCGTTGAGGAGAGCGACGAGTCCCGCGCACACCACGGCGGCGATGGCCCACCGGCCCACGGCGAGGACGTCGACCCACATGTCGGAGAACACGCCCGCGCCCAGCATCGAGCCGACGCCAATGCCGGTGGCAGACAGAGGGCCGATGCGGCGAGAGTCGGTCACGAGCGCGACGCTAGCGGCCGCGGGGAGACCGCGCCAGTGAACGGCCGGTAACGCCGGGCGCCACTGACACGCGACACGGTGAGGCACCACGAAGCCGGGATACGACGAAGGCCCGGACCAAATGGTCCGGGCCTTCGTATCTCGTAGCGGGGACAGGATTTGAACCTGCGACCTCCGGGTTATGAGCCCGGCGAGCCTACCGAACTGCTCCACCCCGCGTCGGCCTGATAACTCTACCCGACGCGGGGACAGGAACCAAATCGCCCCTGGCGTTACCCTTCGAGCCTCGCTCACACGGTTGTCGGCGGACACCGCGGCGTCGAGGGCCTCGGCGAGGCGATCCTGGGCTTCGCCGTAGGCGGCGAAGTCGCCGTCCGCGAGCGCGGCCTGGCCCTCTTCGAGCGCCGTCTGGGCGTCGGCGAGAGCGGCATCGAGGTCGGCCTGAGCCGTCGCGAGGTCGCGGTCGTCCGTGCCACTAGTGGGCGTCGTCTCGGGCGACGTCGTCTCCGTGGGCTCGGTGGTCTCGGAAGACGACGGCTCCGGCGTCGGCGTGGCCGAGGTGCCGCCGTCGACCGGGGTCTCGACATCGCCCTCGTCGGTGACCTCACCGTCGTCCGTGATGGTCTCGGTGTCCTCGACCTCGGGAGCAGCACCGGCGCCGAACACGTCGTCGAGCGCCTCCTGGAGGGTGTCGGCGAAGCCGATCTCCTCGCCGAACGACACGAACACCTTCTCCAGCAGTGGCACGCGGGTTCCCTCGGACGACTGCACATAGACGGGCTGAACGTAGAGCAATCCGCCGCCCACGGGCAGGGTCAAGAGGTTGCCGTTGACCACGTCGGAGTCACCCTGGCGCAGCAGGTTCAGCGTGGTCTGCGCATCGGAGTCCGCGTTGAAGTTGTTCTGCACCTGGCCGGGGCCGGGAATGGTCGTGTTGCGCGGCAGGCTCGAGAAGCCTGAGCCTGTCCGTAACTCTCCGCGACCTCGCCGTCCGCGCTCCCCGTCTCGGAATCCACCGCGAGGTAGCCCGTGAGGATGTTGCGGTCGGTCTCTCCACCGGGGATGTACGAGCCTGTACAGCGAGAACGAGGGCTCGTCCTGGCCCGGCATTTGCAGGGTCAGGTAGTACGGCGGCTGCGTGGTGGTCTCGCCCACGGTCGGGTCATCGGGAAGCGTCCAGGTGTCCTGACCGGAATAGAACGATGCCGCGTCGGTGACGTGGTAGCGCTGCAGCCTGGTAGCGCTGGACCTCGAAGAGGCTCCTCGGGGTAGCGCAGGTGACTCATCAGGCTCGCCGGAGATCTCCGACATCGGCTGAATGTTGGTGGGGTAGACGTTCTCCCACGTCTGCAGCAGCGGGTCCTCGGTATCCCACGCGTAGAGCGTCACCGTGCCGTCGTAGGCGTCCACGGTCGCCTTGACCGAGTTGCGCATGTAGTTCAGCGTGGTCGGCAGCGGCGAGTCCTCGGATCCGGCGAACAGCGCGGTCGACTGCAGCGAGGCCGCGTAGGGGTACTTGTCGGTCGTCGTGTAGCCGTCCACCACCCACACCACGCGACCGTCCACGACCGCGGGGTACGTGGTCGAGTCGAGCCTCGAGGTAGGGCGCCACGCGTCCCACACGGTCGAGCGGGTCACGGTGGTAGAGGATCTGCGACTCGCTCGTCACGCGGTCCGAGAACATGATCTGCTCTTCGCCGAACTTGATGGCGTACATGAGCCTTCTCGAACAGGTTGCTGATCGACGGTCCGCCGTCGCCCGTGTAGGTCGTGTTGACCTGGCCCGTCTCGCCCTCGTCCGTGGGGTAGTCGCCTCCCACGACGTGGTGCCCTCCGGCGCGCCGACCACCGAGTAGTCCGGCAGGGTCGTGCCGAAGTAGATGCGGGGCTCGTAGTTACCGAGCTCACCCACGGACGGGATCCCGCCCTGGAAGAACGCGGGCTGGCCGTCGGACGTGGTGCGGTTGCCGTAGGCGGCGACCACTCCGAAGCCGTGGGTGTAGACCGTGTGGTCGTTGACCCACGTGCGGTTCTCAGCACCCAGGCCCTCGAGGTCGAGCTCGCGCACCGCGATCACGGTGTCGCTCAGTTCGCCGTCGACCTCGTAGCGGTCCACCGCGAGCCTTCTCGGGGAAGTTGTAGTACTGCTTGTTCTGCTGCGTTGCTGGAAGGCAGGGGACACGATGTTCGGGTCGAGCAGGCGAATCTGTGCGGTGGTCTCCGCATCGGCACGCAGCGCCTCCGCCGAGGCCTCGGTGGTGGCGTCGTACGACGTCGTCTCGATGTCTTCGAGCCCATAGGCCGCCAAGGTGGCGTCGATGTTGCGCTGGATGTACTCCGACTCGTAGTCCTGCGCGTTCGGGTCCACCTGGAAGTTCTGCACAATGGCCGGGTAGACGCCGCCGATGACCAGCGCCGAAAGCACCATCATCGCGACACCCACGGTGGGGATACGCCAGTCTCCGCGCCAAATGACGGCGAGGAACAGCAGCCCCACCACGATGGCGATACCGAACAGAATCCCCTTGGCAGGCTGGATCGCGTTGATGTCGGTGTAGGACGCGCCGTAGTAGTTCCCCGACGCGTTGTTGAGCAGCGCGTAGCGGTCAAGCCAGTAGTTCGCGGCGATGCCGAACATGACGAGCATGCCCGAGACGGCGAGCCTGGATGCGTGCGCCACCCGAGGCGACGAACTCGCGACCGCCGCCGGAGATGCCTCCGTACAGCAGGTGCACGAACGCGGCGAGCAGGGTGCACAGGATGGTGATCACGAGCCAGAAGCCCACGATCGCCTGCAGCACGGGCAGCGTGAAGACGAAGAACGATAGGTCGAGCCCGTATTCGGGGTCAACCTCTCCGAACGACGTGTGGTTCAGCCAGGCGAGGACGTCCTGCCACCTCGCGGCCATGGCAAAGCCCGCGATGACGCCGACGAACAGCGGCAGCGCGACCATGATGCCGCGCTCCACGGGCTCGATCTGCTCGCGGTACTGGTCGAAGGCGCCTCGGCGACCCCCGGCTGCGGGGCGCACACGCTTCGCGATCCACAACGTGAAGAACACGGCCGCGGCGGCGACGATGCCGAAGACGGCGAACACCACCAGCCTTCGCGATCCACTGGGTCCAGAACACGCCGGTGTAGCCGACCTGCTGATACCAGGCGACTTCGGTCCACACGTTGGCGGCGATCACCGTCAACACCACCAGGATCGCGATGGCGATGCCGGCGATCAGGAGCGGAGAACGGCGCTTGGGCGGGACCGGCGCCGCAGGTCGCTGCGGGCGGTCAGGTCTGTCGTCGAACGTCACGGAAAGTGTCCTTGGTCGTCAGCGGAAGCGATGGGGTCCAGCGTAATCAGGAGGCCTCGCAGGTGGCCAGCCCGGAGGTGTCCCCCGCGCCGATCGCCTGGATGGCCGTGTAGCCGTCGTCGAGGTCGTCGACGGCAAAGACGGACAAGCCGTCCGGAATGTTCCCAACGACCTCGTCGCAGTTCTCGACGGGTGCCAGGAAGTAGGTCGCGCCCGCATCGCGGGCACCGTGAAGCTTCATGCGGATGCCGCCGATGGGCTCGACATCGCCATCGGCGCTGATGGCGCCGGTGCCCGCGACGTGGGCGTCACGCAGGCTCGTCGGCCTCGGTGAGCCTGGTCCATGATCGACAACGCAAACATGAGGCCAGCGGACGGACCACCCACCTGCTCGACGTTCACCGTCACGTCGATGGGCATGTCGAATTCGGGCTGCACGTAGATGCCCATGACCGCGCCACCACTGCCATCGTCGAGCGTCGCAAACGTCTCATCGAAAGTCTCGTCGCCACGGGTCACAGTCACCGTCACGTCATCGCCGGCGTCGAGCGTGCCCAGCACGTCGAACACGTCGGTGTAGGAGTCGATCAGAGTGCCGTTCATCGCCGTGATGACGTCGTCTTCCTCGAGGAGGCCCTGAGCGTTCGACTCGTCGGTGAACTCCGCGACCGTGATGGTGGCGGGGACCTCCTGGCCCAGCGCCCCCAGCGCCGCGACGGTGGCCGACTGCTGAGACGTGATCCACTGCTCCTGCGACTGCTGCTCGACGGCGTCGCGCTCATCGGGATCGCCCAGCACTGCCTCCTCGGGCTGCACATAGCGGGCGTCGGAGACCCAGCCGCGCAGCACCTGCCCGAGCGTGAACCACCCGCTGGAGGCACTCCCCACTGACACGGTGGTCAGGCGCAACTCTCCCGAGGCGGGATACGTGGGAGCGCCGGAGATCTCGACCACGGGCGTGCCGTCCTCATCCTCGCCGAGGGTGTTGAACGTGGGGCCCGGTGACCCGACGGCGAACTGGGCGGGAAGGACCGACAGCAGCGCCAGGATGAGTGCCGCGCCGAGGCCGGTGATGGCGAGCACCAGGTCCTTGCGGGCGGTGGGCTCGACGACATCTTCGACGGGGGCGAAGGGGTCCGGCTCGTTCGTCACCGCTCCATCATTGCTCATAGCGAACGACCAGCCCAACTCGCGCCTGCCCGCGTTACCGTTGACCCGACGCCCGCGAACCGCGCGGGCGGCACGACCCCGGGAGCCCGCGTGACCGACGACAACACCCCCTGGATGCGCCTCCTGCGAGAGCTTTTCGGCGACGACGCCGAGGCCGCCCTCGCAGAACTTGAGCGCATGGGGATGGACCCGAGTGCTCTCGCGCAGGCCTCGGGCATGCTCGGCAACCCGGCGATGATGGATCACGTCCTCGGCCAGATCCGTTCGCTCATCACGCAGTCGCAGGGCGAGGACGTCAACTGGACCCTCGCGCACGACGTCGCCCGCGGGGTTGCCGCGCAAAGCGGCGACCCGTCCGTCACCGCGGCCGTCGCGCAACAGCATCGGGCCGCCGTGTCGCGTGCGGAACTGTGGCTCGATGCCGCCACCGACTTCGATCCCGCCGTCCTGGAGCCGCGCGTGATGAGCCGCGCGGAATGGGTCGAGGCGACGCTGCCGACGTGGCGCGTGATCGCGGGACCGGTCGCGGTGAGCGTCTCCCAGGCACTGAGCCAGATCCTGAAGGGCGAGGACGGGTCCGGATCCGCCATGGAGGCCATGGGCCTCGGCGGCGAGGAGGCTGGCGCTCTGGTGCAGTCCGTGAGCCCCACCGTATGTGGAATGCACATGGGCCAGGCAGCGGGCCAGATGTCCCGCGAGACCTTCGGCGTCACCGACCTTGGCTTCCCGCTGCTGGCGGAGCCCCGCGTGACGCTCGTGCCCAGCGTGATCCGCGAGTTCTCGGCGGGGCTCGACATCCCCGACGACGAGGTCCTCACGTTCCTCGCACTGCGTGAGGCCGCGCACGTGCGGCTATTCGCCGCCACGCCATGGCTCACGGGCCACGTGCACAACCTCATCGAGCGCTACGCCGCCGGCATCCGCATCGATCTCGAGGCGTTGGATAGCGCCGTGTCCGAGATCGGTGTCACCGATCCCGCAAAGCCTGCAGGCAGCGCTGACCGAGGGAATCTTCAACCCGCGCCACTCGGAGGAGCAGGAGGAGACGCTCGCGTCGATCGAGACCCTGCTCGCCCTCATCGAGGGTTGGGTCGACGAGGTGACGCTCCGCGCGGCTGCACCGCACCTCGGGTCCATCGGCGCGCTGAGCGAGATGCTGCGACGTCGTCGCGCCGCAGGCGGTCCCGCCGAGGACGCCTTCAAGACACTTCTCGGCCTCGAGTTGCGGCCCCGACGCATGCGCGAGGCCGCGGCGCTGTGGCGCGAGGTGACCGCGCGTGCGGGCACCGAATCCCGCGACGCGGTGTGGGCCCACCCCGACATGCTGCCTACCAGTAGCGACCTCGACGACCGCGCCGCTTGGGTGACGCGGTGGGTCGATGGCGGCGGCGAGGCCGATGACGTGGATCGCGCGCTCGAGGAGCCTGCTCCGGGGCGCGGCGCAGGGCGAATCCGGCGACGGGTCGGGCGACGCGTCCGGCGACGACGAGGACGGTGCCGCCACCCCCCAGGTGTGATTCAGCGCGACACGGGGCGGGGCGCTTGTGCTGCAAATGCACCGTCCCCGTCTACGCTGGGTCCTGATCGGCCCGCTGGGCCACCAGACTGCAGGGCGTTCACGCGTCATGCGACGAAGAGAAGGAGAAGGCACATGGCCGACAAGTACCAGGGCGAGTTCTACTGCGTGAAGTGCAAGGACAAGCGCACCACCGAGGGTGACGTTGTTGTCTCGGAGAACGGCCGCCGTATGGCGAAGGCTGTCTGCCCCGAGTGCGGCACCAAGCCTGAACCGCATTCTCGGCAAGGCGTAATCGCCTTACCGCGAACTACGCGTCACGGCGGGTCGCCCCTTCAGGGGCGGCCCGCCGTCGTCGTTTCCGCGCGTCGATCACGGGCTGTGGATAACGCGCTGCGCGCGGCCCAGGATGCAAGTCTCGGTCCATGCGACTTCGACCCTCGGTACCGGTGCTGGTGCGATCCGACGGCAGCCTGCAGATCGGGCTGGCTTCGCCACTGGTGCTTCGTGACCTCGACCCTCAGCAGGTCGCGTTTGTCCAGTCCCTCGAATCGGGTGTGCCCCCATCCCCCGCTGACGTCAGCAGGCACGCGCTCATCTGGCAGCGCCTCGCGGAGCACGGTGCGCTTGTCGCAGACGCGGCGCCGCCCGCCGTCAGGGTGAGGGTGCACGATCCGGGTCCGCTCGGCGCCGCCATCGTGGCGGCGATCATTCGCCTGGGCGGCAGCGCGGGATTCGCCTGCGATGAGCCCGGCGAGAGAGCCGGAGCCTCGCTGACGCGCGCGCTCGGGCAGTTGCAGCGCATCGCGCCACGCGCCGTCGCGCTCGGCTCCCACGCCGCGACGGACCTCGACGTGCTCATCGGGGTCGGCGTCACTCCGCCGGTCGCCCACCGGCTCATGGCGTGCGACCGCACGCATCTGGTGGTCACCACCGACGATGCGGGGCTCACCGTCGGCCCCCTGGTGGTGCCGGGTGAGGGCGCCTGTGGCACCTGCGCCGACCTCGCCAAGGTCGATGCCGATCCCGATCACGCCTGGCTCGCCGCCCAGTGCTCGACGCGGGCTCCGCTGATGGCCGATGCTCCCCTCGCCGTCGCGGCGATGCTCGCCGCACACGCGTGCGTCACCTCCGGGGTGCCCGCTGGCATGGCGTGGCGGGTGCCTCTCGTCGGCGAAATCACCAGGGCCGATGTGACCGCGCACCCCGCCTGCGGATGCGGCGCCGCGGGTCCTGTCGGCGATGTCGAGGCGGCCGAGCGAGCCCGCTGGCCATGACGGTGCGGGCACGCTCGGGTGTCGCTCAGGTCTCGGCGACCACGTCCAGCACTTGCTGGCCGTACGCCTCGAGTTTGGAGGCGCCCACTCCGCGCACCTGCGCGAGCTCCCCCTCGTGCCCGGCCGGCGCTGAGCGATCTCGACGAGTGTCGAATCGACGAAGACCGTGAAGGCAGGCTTGGCGTCGCGCTGAGCAATCGCCAGGCGCCAGGCCTTGAGCGCCTCGTAGAGGCGCAACTGGTCGGCATCGAGATCCCGCAGCGAGTCGGTCGTGGTGGCACGGCGCGGACGCGGCCGGGTCGCATCGGGCCACCATCGGTCCAGGAAGCGCGTGCGCTTGCGAGTGGCACGACCGCCCTCCTTGCGCGCGCGAGCGAGGCGAGGTGGAGGTGCTCGCGCGCACGGGTGATCCCCACGTAGAGCAGGCGGCGTTCCTCCTCTACGGCTTCGGGCGTCTCCGCCATCTTGACCGGCAGGAGGCCCTCCGAGCAGCCGATGATGAAGACCGCATCCCACTCGAGGCCCTTGGCCGCGTGCATGGTGGTCAGCGTCACGCCGTCGACGGCGGGCGCGTGCTGTGCCTGGGCCCTCTCCACCATGTGCTCGACGAACTCGCGCATGGTGGCACCTCCCCCGGCATCTTCGTCGACGTCGTCGGCGAGCCTGGACAAGCGATTGGAGAGAATCCCAGCGTTCGCGGACCGCGCCTCGCGCGGCGGGAGGCTCCTCGGTCCAGCCCGCGTCCGCGAGCGCCGAGCGCACCTGCGACCCGAGCGGCTCGTCGGACGGCGCGACTGCGGCCCCGCGCAGCAGCACCATGGCCTTGCGTACCTCTTCGCGGTCGAAGAAGCGCTGGCCGCCCCGCACCAGGTACCCGATGCCGCGCGAACTCAGCGCCTCCTCGATTGCCTCCGATTGAGTGTTCATCCGGTACAGGACGGCAATCTCGGACGCCGACGTCCCCGCGGCGACAAGCCGCGAGATGCGCTCCGCCACCCCCGCGGCCTCCGCCGCGTCGTCCTCATAGGTGAGATACGCCGGATCTGGGCCCGACGGGCGCTGTGACACGAGCTCGACACCCATGCCCGCCGCGCCACGCTGGGCCATGAGGCCGTTGGCTAGGTTGACCACCTGAGGCGTCGAGCGGTAGTCACGCACCAGGCGCACCACGGTCGCGTTCGGATGGGTGCGGGTGAAGCCGAGCAGGTGCTGAGGGCTGGCGCCCGCGAAGGAATAGATGGTCTGCGCCGGGTCGCCCACCACGCACAGTTCGTTGCGGTCCCCCATCCACTGCTCCAGCAGGAACTGCTGCAGCGGGGAGACGTCCTGGTACTCGTCGACGACGAAGTGCCGGTACTGGCGGCGAATCTGCTCACCGACCTCGCCATGGCGGCCGATGATGTCCGCCAGCAGCAACAGGATGTCCTCGAAGTCGAGGACCACCGACTCCGTCTTTGCCTCCTCGTACGCGCGCATGACGTCAACGACCTGGCGGCGCTCGACACCTGCGGGCGCCGGCCGTCCGGCATCGGCCGCGACCCTGACGTAGTCATCGGGCGAGACGAGCGACACCTTGGCCCACTCGATCTCGCTCGCGAGATCGCGCACCGTCAGGCGGTCGGGCTGTAGCCCCGCCACGCGCGCGGCCCTGCCCACGAGGGGCGCCTTGTGCTCCACCAGTCCCGGGATCTGACCGCCGACGACCTGGGGCCAGAAGTACCTGGTGGCGCAGCGCCGCGGCGTGGAACGTACGGGCCTGCACACCGGGGGCGCCCAGTGCGCGTAGACGCTGACGCATCTCGCCCGCGGCTCGCGCCGTGAACGTTACGGCGAGCACCGACTGAGGGTTGTAGGCATTGACCCGCACGCCGTACGCGATGCGGTGAGTGATGGCCCTGGTCTTGCCCGTACCCGCACCTGCGAGCACGCAGACGGGCCCGTGCAGCGCCGTGGCGACCTGGCGCTGCTCGGGGTCGAGGGCTTCGAGGATCTGATCTGCTGACATCGCGGACATCGTGTCAGGCGGCGCCGACATCGGCCGCTGCGCCCTGGCGCCACTGCTCTAGCAGACTGCGCGCGATCGACCCTGCTGGCGGCAGCACCATGCGCCCGGCCTCGGTCGCCGCGTCCAACTCCGCGCGCGTCACCCACAGCGCGTCGGTGATCTCCACGCCATCGGGGCTCAGCGCCAGCGACACCGCCGTGGCACGGAACCCCACCATCACTGAGGCCGGAAAGGGCCACGGCTGGGACCCGACGTACTCGATGTCCGCGACCGCAAGACCCACCTCCTCCGCCACCTCTCGGTGGACGGCTTGCTCAAAGCTCTCGCCCGGCTCGACGTAGCCCGCGAGGTGCGAGTAGCGGCCCGCGGAGAAGGTCGACGCGTGCGCCACGAGGAGGCGGTCGTCGGCATCTGTGACGGCCACGATGATCGCGGGATCGGTGCGCGGATAGTGGTCGCGCTCCTCCGCCTCGCACCGTCGCACCCACCCTCCGCTGGTCGGCACCGTCGGCTCGCCGCAGTGGGCGCAGCGAGGGTGGTTGCCGTGCCAGCGCGCTAGCGCCACGGCGGTGGTGGCAAGTTCGCGGTCGAGTGCGCCATCGTGACGCGCGTCGAGGGTGGCAAGCAGCGGTCGAAGGGCGACGAGTTCGGCGCCGGCCGCGAGGACGTCCGCGACTCCCTGTGCACCGTCCTCGGGCACGACGAGGGCGAGGTCCTGACCCTGTGCCTGCCCGAGGAACGCCACGAGCGCCGCCTGCGGGTGGGAGCCTGGCGCGAGCCTCACCACCTGGCCGTCGCGCACCAGCACCGCGCCGTCGACGACCACCACCGCGTGGGCCGCGGCGAGGTCGACGGAATCACGGCACTCGGCCGCACGGTCGACAAGCAACGGGGCATCAAGAAACACGGGCGCACTCACTCGCCCCACGCTACGGCACCGGTGAACGCCCGATGACGGCGTGGAGCGTGGCGGCGTGGGGCCTGGTTGCTCTAGCGTGAGGGCGTGCCTCGTTCTCCTCTCGCGCTGGCAGCGCTCGCATCGGCAGCCGTTCCCGGCCTCGATGTCTACGACGTGCTGCGCAGCCCCCACTCGGACGCCGACTTCGACGTCGTGGTGGTCAAGGACTCGACCGGCACCCGGTGGATCGTTCGCGCACCGCGCCGCGCCGCCGCCGGCGCTGCCCTCGAGGCCGAGCGGTCACTCCTGAAGGCTCTGGGCCGCGCGCATGACACCGGCCTCCTCTCCTTTGACGTCCCGCGCCCCCGCGGCGCGGCACAGATGGAGCCCGCAGGCGACGGCAGGGCGATCGTCTACAGCGAGGTTCCCGGCGCCCCCTGGTGCTGTCTCGCCTTGAGCCCGGCCCCGGCCTGACCGCGGCGCTCGGCCGCGCGCTGGGCGAGATCCATGAGCCTGCCCCCGTCGCTCGTCGAAGACGAGGGCCTTCCCGCCTACGACGCCGAGGAGTATCGCCAGCGGCGCCTCTCGGAGCCTGGACAGCGGCATGCAGACCGGCAAGGTGCCCCCTCGCCTCGCGGACCGCTGGGAGCAGCAACTCGAGAACGTCGCGTGGTGGCGCTTCGAGCCCACCGTGGTGCACGGCGACCTCGGCGAGCACCAGGTCATGGTGGCCGGTGACAGCGTGCGCGGAGTGGTCGACTGGATGGACGCACGGGTGGCGGATCCGGCCGATGACCTCGCGTGGCTCGTCGCCGCCGCACCGGACGACATCCTGGAATCCATCCTCGAGGCCTACCGCATGCGCCGCCGCGAGATGCGCGACCCGCACCTCATCGACCGCGCCCGCCTCTCGTCGGAGATGGCCCTGCTGCGCTGGTTGATGTACGGCGTCCGGACCGACAACGCCGATGTGGTCTCTGATGGCGAGGGCATGCTTGCCGACCTCGAGACCATGTTGTTCGACGACCAGGGCGACGGCTACCGCAGTCGCCAGCGGCGCTGACGCGGCTGCTACGCGGTCGTGTCGCCGCGTAGTAGCGAGACGATCTCCGCGCGTCCCAGCAGTCGCTCCGGCCAGACGGTCTCATCCGCAGCCACGTAGTAGAAGGCCGCGTCGACGTCCTCCAACGCCAGTCCCTTCCACTCCGCCCAGGCGAGGCGATAGACGGCGAGCCTGCACCTCGCGCGCGGCGCGTTCTGCTTCGTCGCGCGGGGGCCTGCCGGACTTCCAGTCGACCACCGTGACGCGTTCGAGCCCGTGGCCTGCGGGGAAGACCGCGTCGATGCGCGAGCGAAGGGTGATGCCGTCGACGGGCGGCTCGACGCGCACCTCGATGTCAGACGGCGTCCTGCGCGCCCACGGCGAGGCTTCGAAGGTGGCGCGCAGCGCCGCGACCTCGCCGTCCTCGACGGCGTCCTCGGGGAGCAGGTCTTCCGCGCCGAGCAGCGTGGGGTGCCCGAAGTGAGACTCGATCCAGCCGTGCAGTGCGGTGCCTCGGGCCGAGGCGAGGGTGGGCTCCTGGGGTAGCGGCCTGCGGAGGTGGTCGGCGAAGCCCGCGCGGTCGCGGTGCATCCACACCAACTGCGAGGTGGTCAGGTGCCCGGGAAGTGCGACCGTGCCGCGGCCGTCCGAGCGGGACGCCCTCTCTGCGAGCATGGCTTCGATGTCTCGGCCCCACGGCAGCGTGGACCACGGTGGCGGCTCGGCCGCAACGGCGGGCATCGCCGCCACCACGTCCGCGGCGAAGGCTCGGCGACGGCTCTGCTCCGGGGTCGCGGGGCGAGGCCAAACTCCGGTGGCGGGAGGCGCGACGGGTCGATTGTCGTCGGCTGCGGGGGGCGGCGCCCAGCCGGCGTCGTTGACGATGCCTGCGTCCAGGAGGTCCCGCAGGAACAAAGACGGGGCGGAGGGCGAGACGGACGTGGTCCACCACGAGCCGGTGAGAAGGACGTGGGAGCGCGCCCTGGTCACGGCGACGTAGAACAGTCGGCGTTCCTCGTCGATGCTGTGTTCGCCCGCCTCCGCCTTGAAGGCCGCGATGGCTTCCTTGAGAGTGTCCCTGTCGGCGACGTCGCCGAGGTCCCATGCGGGGAGGTCGTCGCGGTCGAGGCGCAGCGGATACGGGAGCGCGCCCGCCTCCGACAGCCATGCGCTGTCGTTGACAAGGATGCGGCGCTCGCCGTCGATGTGAGAGACCTTGGGCACAGACCCCGAGGGGAACTGGCTCTTGGCGCCGCTCCCCGTGCCGTGGGTCATGCCGGGAATGGCGACGATGTCCCATTCGAGGCCCTTGGCGCTGTGGGCGGTGAGGATCTGCACCGCGCCGGGTTCGGGTTCCTTGACCGGCGCGCTGAGCCCCCGTTCCTCGCGGCGGGCGGCCTCGAGCCACGTCAGGAACGCTCCGAGGGTGGCGCGCTCCGCACCAGCCGCGAAGGAGCGTGCGGCGTCCAGGAAGGCGTCCACGTTCCTGGCGGCCCGGCCATCCGGCCGCGCTACCTCCGCCTCGATGTCGAGCCCCCAGGCTCGTTCGGCGAACACGATGAGTTCCGTCAGCGACAGGTAGGTGTGCTCGCGAATTGCCCTGATGACGGCACGAAGATCACCGAGCCGCGCGTGCGCGGCCGCGGACAACACTCGGCCCGCATGAGACTCCCAGCCCGGTGCGGGCAGCGTGTCGATCCCGTCCACGATCGTGGGGGCGTGTTCGCGCGGATCCCTGCGGTCGCGGTCGCGATCGCTCCAGTCCTTGAGTGCCATGAGGTCTGCGGGTCCGAGCGCGAGCCGCTCGCCGGCCAGGAGTCGCATGAGGGAGTCGCCGCGTGAGGGGTCGTGAGCGACCTGGAGCAAGGCGATGAGCCTCCGCCACCTCGGGGGTATCCACCAGGCCCCCGAGACCCACGACCTCGAAGTCGATGCCGGCGCGGGTGAACGCCTCGACGAGCGGGCCGAACTGCACGCGCCGTCGGCACAGGACCGCCGCAGAGGGGATGTTTCCGCGCCGAGCGAGCCTCGCTGCGGCGAGCGACGATGAAGGCTGCGATGGCATCGGCCTCCGCCGCGAGGTCCATCGCCATGTGTGCGGCGACGCCGGGAGCGGCACGACGCGGTTCGTCACGGCCCAGGTACTGACCGGTGGACCGCAGGGGCTCCACACGCACCGAGGGATGAAGAGGAAGCGCCTTCGCGACGGAGTTCGCGGCGGCGAGGATCGAGGCCTCGTTACGCCACGAGACGGACAACGTGCGGCTCACCACCGCATCGTCCCCACCGAACTCGGCGACAAAAGAGGACAGCGCACTCGCCGAGGCACCCCTGAAGCCGTAGATGGCCTGGTTCGGGTCACCGACCGCCATGACGGGGTGGCCCGGGCCGAACATGCGTGCAAACAGCCGCAGTTGCGCGGGCGAGGTGTCCTGAAACTCGTCGAGCAGCACCACACGGAACCGGCTGCGTTCGATGGCCTGGACGGGTGCGAGGTCGGCGAGGGCGACGCCGTATGCCACCTGGTCGGAGAAGTCCAGCAAGGACCCGTCGCGCTTGCGGCGCAGGAATTCTTGCGCCATGGGCGCAAGGTCGATGAGCGTCGCGAGTTGCTTGAGCCTGCTTCGCCTCTTCGGTGGGGTTGCCGTTCGCGTTCACCAGCGCGGTGCCGCCTCTAGCCCCGGGGAGGCCTTGAAGACTCGTCAGGGTTCGCTCGGCCCAGTCACGCACGGCGGCCGGGTCAGTGAGATGCTCGCGGGTCTGCGCGGCGAACCGACTCACGGCGCCCGTGAGCGTACTCACTGCCGCCCCCGAGGCGACGGGGCTCTCCCAGTGAGTGACGATGTCGTCTGCGATCTGCCACAGCGCCGCGTCCGTGACGGTGGCGGCGTCGGGGTCGACGCCGAGCCGGAGGCCGTGTTCGGCGACCAGCGAGGCCGCGTAGCCGTTATACGTCGCCACGCTGACGGGAGGGCGAGCGGGGTCCTCGCCGAAGACGGCGGCGATGCGGGCCCCGGCGCGCTCGGCGATCTCGGCGGCGGCCTTGCGGGTGAACGTGAGGCACAGGATTTCGTCGGGGCTGAGCGCGCGACCAAAGAGGTCGTGCGCGTGGTCGAGGAGGTAGACCATGCGCATCGACAGGGTTTCGGTCTTTCCGGACCCCGCTCCGGCGACGATGAGCGTTGGCTCAAGCCCCGCGCCGATGATCTGTGCCTGCTCGGGGGTGGGAGTCGTGTCCGGGTCGATGAGCGCGGACAGGCTCCGCCACCGACCGCGCCTGGCCCGCGACGCGCCCCGTCTCCAGGTCCTCTGTCATCATGATTCGCTCACCTGGCGCCCCTCGGCTTGGACGGGGCAGGCGCGGCGCACGGGACAGTGCTCGCACATGTCGTTGGCGGTGGCCACGTAGGCGGATGATCGCATGGTGGACACCACGTCGCCGAGCCTGGCGCGCTGCTCCTCCACGTCGATGGGTACTGCTCGCGCACCGAGTGACCCTTGGTGGAGCCCCCGACGAACACGAGTGCGGCACCGTCGGCATGATCGACGCCGGTGAAGGCCGCGTGGGCGGCGGCCGCCTGGTACATCGCAAGCTGGGCATGCGTCGCGGGGTCTCCCGCGTAGGCCGCACTGCCGGTCTTGAGGTCGACGATGCGCGTAGGCTTCGCCCCGGTGTTCGACACGGTCGGCGCTGCCCGTGAGCAGCGCATCATCGATGGTCACCTCAAATCGTGCCTCGAGCCTCCACGGCATCCACGGGACTCGATCCCAGGTAACTGGCGAGGCGCCACACCATCGCCTCCGCCTTCTCGCGGAGCATCTTGTCGGGGAGGGTCTCGGTGCCCGCGAGTTCGTGCCAGCGGGCGTCGAGCGCTTCCATCAACTCGTCGTAGGTGCCCGCGGGATGCTGCTGCGCGAGTTCGTGAATCAGCGTGCCGAGTTGCTGCTTCTCGCTGTCCTGGCCCACGCCACCCGCGCTTTCCAGCGCCCAGCGCAACGCACACCGCTCGACCGCTTCGACGCGGGAGGGAGACACCCTCACGGGCTCATCTGGGGCAAAGTAGCCCTCAGCGGTCGACGGCTCGGCGACGCCACTCCACGACCGCGGGTGTGCGCCGGAGACATCCCGCTGAGCGAGCAGCGCCAGCGCGGCGGCATACCCGGAGCGAGCCTCGGACTCCGCGCTCGCACCATGGGCGCGCAGGGTCGCGACGGCGTGTCGCAGGTCGGACACGCGCGGCACGGTGCCGGTCGCCTGTGGCTCCACACCCACCGCGGTGGACAACCAGTCGACGAAGCGCGACGGGCGCGTGTCCTCATCCTCGACGCAGGCGACGACGACGCTTCGGCGCGCGCGGGACACGGCGACGGCGAAGGCCCGAGCCTCGTCGTCGAGGACGGTACGGCGTGCGGCACGGGCCAGTTGCGACCGGCGCTCGGCGTCGAGCGGTTCTGGGTCCGCCCGGTACGCGAGGATCTCGGACAGGTGCTGGGCCCCCAGCACGGAGTCGCGCAGTCGCAGGTTGGGCCACACCCCTTCCTCGACTCCGGCGATCACCACCACGTCCCACTCGCGGCCCGCGGCCGATGCTGGCGTGGCGAAGGAGACGGCATCGGTGCCCTGAGCCCTCGCCCCCAGGCTGTCGACGGCGAATTCCTGCGAGGTGAGGTGGTCCACGAAGGCTCTGCGCCGTGGCGCCTCGCATGCGCTCCTCGACGTTCTGGGCCTCGCGCAGGAGCGCGATCACGGCGTCGAGGTCGGCATCGTCGCGCGCCGAGCCCGCGAGCGCGGCGGCCTTCCACCGGTCGGCAAGGTCGAGCGTCTGCCACAGCGTCCAGATCACGCGCCGGGGTGCCGCCTGCCCCTCGGCCACCGCGTCCCGCGCGGCCGCGACCGCTGCCGCCGCGCGCTGTGCCGCCCGGGCTTCAGGTCCGCCAACACTCGCGAAACGCGCGGGGTCACTCATGGCCTCGGCGAGGAGGTCGCCCGCCGGTCGCAGCCCGCCGGCCTCGCGATCCTCGCGCACCAGTGCGCGGCGCAGGCGGCGTAGCGCCACGGGGTCGAGGCCCACCAGGCGGGATGCCAAGACCGCGGTCGCGAGGTGCTCGTCCCATTCACGCGCGCCAGCCGCGACGAGCATCATGCCAAGAAGCGGCTCGATGACCGCCTGTTCGTGAAGCGCGACTCCGTCGCCGAGCGACTCGCACGGCACGTCCGCAGACAGGAGGTCCTCGCGGAGCGCCCGCAGTTGACCATTGGAGCGCGCGATGACCACCATGCGATGCCACGGGACCGGCTCCGAGTCGAGCCCGTGCCTCGAGCGCCTGAGCGCCGCGGCGATCGCACGCGACTGCGCATACCGGTGAGGGGCCACGAGAATTTCGGCGGGAGGCTCCGGCGTCTGCGCCGTCGTGCTCGGGCATCAGGTCGCTCGACGGCCTGCGCGCCGAGCCCACCGACTGCGTCCCAATCCGCGCCACGATGTCGTCGACGGCCTTCGCAAGGGCCTCGGGCTGGCGGTGATTCGTGGTGAGCCGAACCAGCGAGGCATCAAACGCGTGCCTCCCCGCTGCCTTCGTCGCCTCGCCGAGGGCCGAGGGAACGGCGCCTCGGTAGCCCTGGACGGATTCGTCGGCGTTCCCGACGAGCGCCACGCGGGCTCCGACGTGCGCCATGGCCTCCACGAGCGCAATCACCGCTGCGGTCGCGTCCTGGTAGTCGTCGACGATGACCAGGTCCCACTCGGGCGCCGGCCCCCATGCGGGCTCCCACGTATCGAGCGCCACTGCGGCCTCCCGCGCCACCCCCGCCGGGTCGTAGCGCAGACCCTGACCCTCGAGTAGGGTGCGCCACATGACGTTGTCGAGGTACTCGCCGAGCACTTCGGCCGCGGCGGCCCACTCGCGGCGCCCGGTACGTGCAGCGAGATCGCTCAGCCCCTCGGGGTCGAGGCCCGCCTCGGTGGCACGCATGATGAGGTCACGCAGTTCCGCGCGAAAGCCAGGCAGCAGCGTCGCCTCGTCGGGGACGACGTCGCGCCAGTCAGGGCGCGAGCCCTCGCCGCGGGCGTGACCGGCGAGGAGGTCGCGCAGGATCGCATCCTGGTCCGCACCAGTGATGAGGCTGGGAGGGGGCTCGCCCTCACTCTCGGCGCGCGCGGCGAGGATCGCGTGAGCCACCGAGGCAGCCGTGCGCACCACGGGCACGCCGGTGGCCTTGTCGACGGCCGCGGAGACGACGTCGCGGAGCGAGGCGGCTGCCGCACGGGTGGGGGCGAGGACGAGGAGTCGGTCCGGGCGCACGCCCGCGGCCACCGCCCGTGCGGCTGCCGCGGCAACAACGCTGGTCTTGCCCGAGCCGGGCGGACCCACCACAACCACGTTGCCCGGCCCCTCCACGATGCTGGTCACGGCCGCGTCCTGGTCGGCATCGAGCACGATGGCCGCACCCCGACGGGTGGGCTGCACGAGTGCGATCAGCGACATGGCCCTACCTCACCACACGCCGCCGACATCGCCGGGCGTGGCACGCGCGCTACTCGTCCTCGGTGCTAGCGCTGGGTGCGACGGATGGCTCGTCGCTCGCTACCGGCTCGTCCGGCCACGGCCACGGGTTGGCGTCGCACTCGTCGGACAGGTCGGTCTGGTCCACCATGACGGCTGCCCTGCCGGATGAGCACACCGCGTCTTCCTCACCGAGCACGTGTCCCACGCCATGGTTGACGAGGTACTCCCGAGCGGCCGTGCGGTCCTCTGAGAACGCGGCAAGCCCTGCGGCCCAGTCGTATTGCGACACGATCACGAGTCCCTCGTCGGCACAGGTCGAGGCCGCGCTGACCTCAGGGCTCGGGGTCGGCGATGGCGAGGTCGTGGCCTCCGTCGCGGCGCCGATGCGCGCGGCCGCGTGCGGCGTGGGGCACCTCAGCGCCGCCGTGTAGGGGCTCGCGATCACGATGCGGAGGTCGGGCGCTCCGGTGGTGGGCACGAACTCGTATAGGCCCTTGGCGCCCCAGCCTGCGGGGGTCGTTGAGCGTGTCGAGGACGAAGGTCGACAACGCGTCGCCGTCCATCGTGAGGCCGTCCTCGGTCTCGACCCGCACCCACTTCACCGACTTCGCGTCTCCGGTGGGCTCGGCATCGGTCGTGACCGTGTGAAAAGTGCCGTCCGCGGTTTCGGGCACGGTGAGGGACACCAGCCCAGCCGTGGCATCGGCCTCGTCGAGGTCACGCTCGATGGGTTCCATGGGCGCGACCGACACGTCCGGAGCCGGAGTGTCGGAGGGCGACGGTGAGGCCGTGACGGACGGATCGGGCGCAGCGAGCCTGGTCTCCGACGAGGCTGGTCCCCCATCCGACGCCGATGCCGAGCGCGAAGGCGCCCACCACGATGCCTGCGACCACTAGGGCGCCTCGGGGCGTGATTCCCCTGCCCGCGAACAGTCGCTTCTCCTCGTCCATCACCCCCTACGATAGTTGCCAGACCTCAACACCCCGACCTTGGGAGGACACCGTGGAGATTCGCATCGGCGTGCAGAACGTGGCGCGAGAGATTGTCATCGAGACGGAGCCTGTCCGGCGACGAGGTCGCCGCCAAGGTGGCCGATGCGGTGGCCGGCGCCACGCTCGACCTCACCGACGCGAAGGGCCGCCGCGTGGTGGTTCCCGCTGGCTCGCTCGGCTACGTAGAGATCGGCGAAGAGGCTAAGCGCCGCGTGGGCTTCGGGGCCTAACCCCCGTCAGTCCTGGTCGGAGGGCAGGTAGACGGTCGATCGGCGGTCGACCGTCGCCACCTCGAGACCGTGCTCCTCGAGCGCACGGCAGAGGGCCCACGGTCCCGAGACGTACAGCGAGTCCGAATAGCCGGGCGCGCCGATCATCCAGTCGCGCGACGCCGGTATGACGGCGACGGGAAAGAACAGCGCGTCTCCCGCCCACGTCAGCAGGCTTTCCAGTGGTTGGTCTGCCAGCCGCACATGTTCGCCATCGTGCCAGCGCGTAGCGCCGTACGCGAATGCGATCGGCCGCGCGCCAAGCGAACGCCACAGCCGATCCTCCGCATAGACGTCCCAACTCACGAGGTCGACGTTCCCGCCCAGCCCCGTCTCCGCGAGCGCGGCAAGCAGTCGCTCGACGACGTCAACCGGCACAGCGGCCGAGCACGGGAACAGGTCTCGTCTCTCGTGATCCGGCACCAGGCTCCTGAAACCGCGCGTCGGCGTCGAGCCTCGTCGACGCGCGCGACATCGCGCCACGTGAGCAGCGTGTCGCCCTCCCCTCGATGGGCAGGAACACCCGCGTCATGGACTCCGCGTCGACCGGCCCGAGGCTCGCGGCGTGGCCGCGCACCGCACCCGTGACCGGCCACCAGTCGTTCATCGCCCCGCGGACTCCACAATCGAGCGCGCCACCAGCGCGGCGCCCGCGGGGTCGTAGTTTTCGACGCGGACGGTGCCACCGATCTCCTCAGCCTCCAGCGCCTCGAGGGTCGCGTACTGCGAGTCCAGCAGCCCGGCACCGGCGAAGTGGCCGTCGCGCTTGGCGCGCAGGCGCACGCGCGGTTCCAGCACGCTTTGCGGCGCGGCGAGATGGACGAACACCACGTCCTCACCAGCGATGTCCCTGATGCAGTCGCGATAGACCCGCCGCAGCGCCGAGCAGGCGATGACTGCACGGTCGCGGCCCTCCAGCCACTCCCCCACGCGGGCGAGCCACGGCCAGCGGTCCTCGTCCGTCAGGGGCACACCCGCCGCCATCTGTGCCACCGCATCGGCCGCATGAAGGTCGTCCGCGTCCATGAACTCCGCCTTGAGCGCATCGGCGAGGCGCATGCCCACCGTCGTCTTGCCGCAACCGGTGACACCCATGACCACAACACGCATGGGTGTCACCGTAGCGGCGCTCACTCGTCCGTGGGTGCAGTCCGCACGGCGGTGACTCCCGACGAGGTCGACAGCCCCTTCTTGCGCATCGCACGCGCCCTCTCGCCCGCGGACCGCAGGCGGGGGTTGACGTACTCATCGATACCAAAGTTGATCAGCGACAGCGCCATGCCGAGCAGCGCAATGCAGACTCCGGCGGGGATGTACCACCACCAATAGTCCGGAAAGGCTCCGTTCTGCTGCGCCCAGAACAGGATGGTGCCCCAGTTGAGGTTGGTGATGGGGATCACCCCGATGAACGCCAGCGTGGTCAATCCGAGGACGGCCGCGGTGACCGTGCCCACGAAGCTCGACGCGATGATGGCCGTGAGGTTGGGCAGCATCTCCACCGCGATGATGCGGTGCAGTCTCTCGCCGTTGGCCTTGGCTGCCTGGACAAAGTCCCGATGCCGCAGCGACATGGTCTGGGCGCGCAGCACGCGCGCTCCCCACGCCCAGCCGGTGATGGCGATGACCGCGGAGATCAACACAATCGACGGGTCTTCGTACTGCGACGCGACGATGATGATGAGCGGCAGCCCCGGGATCACGAGGAACACATTGGTGAGGGCGGACAGCGACTCCGACTTCCAGCCGGAGACGTAGCCCGCGGTGACTCCCACGATGACGGCGACCAGCGTCGCGAGGACACCGGCCACGAGCCCCACGATGAGGACGCCTCTGGTGCCGTAGACGATCTGACTGAAGACGTCCTCGCCCATGTGGGTGGTGCCGAGCCAATGCTGCGCGGAGGGTCCCTGCCGCAGCGCCTGGAAGTCCTTCTCGAGCGGGTCGTAGGGGGCGATCCACTCGGCGAAGACCGCGAGGACCACGAAGAAGCCCACGATGACGAGACCCGCGATGGACTTGCCATTGCGGAACATCGCGAACGAGGCGCTGACGCGACTGGCCGCGGTGGGGCGCTTGGGCTCGGTGGGGAGGGCGCCGTCGGAGGCGTCGGGAATGGAGGTGAAGGTCATGTCAGGACTCCATCTGCCGGGTGCGGGGATCGAGAATCGCGTAGGCGACGTCCGCGAGGATGTTGGCCAAGAGCACCGCGAGGGTGATGACGAGGAACAGTCCCTGCATCAGGGGGTAGTCCTTCGCGTTGGTCGCGTCGAGCAGGAGCCTTGCCGAGGCCCGGGTAGGAGAACACCATCTCCATGACGAGCGTGCCGCCCACGATGAAGCCGAGCGACAGCGCGAACGACTGCAACTGCGGCAGCACGGCGTTGCGCGACGCGTACTGGGTGAGGACGCGACGCTGTCGAAGGCCCTTGGCTTGCGCGACGGTCACGTAGTCCTCGTCGAGGACGGTGACCATCATGTTGCGCATGCCGAGGATCCAGCCACCCAGCGAGGACACGATGATGGTCAGCGCGGGGAGGGTGCCGTGCGCGATGACCTCGCCGATGAAGTCCCACGACAACGCGGGCACCGAACCCTTGTCATAGGCGTGCGAGGCGGGCAGCCAGCCCAGGGTGGTGGAGAAGATCGCGATCACCACGAGCGCCATCCAGAAGTACGGCACCGTCGAGAAGAAGGTGGCGAACGGCACCACCCAATCGGCTCGGGATCCGCGACGCCAGCCGACCACGGACCCGAGCGTGGTGCCCAGGAGGAAGGCTCACCACGGTGGCGAGTCCCACGAGACCCACGGTCCACGGGATGGCCGAGGCGATGACCTCAGACACAGGGGCGAGGCCGTTGGAGAAGGACACTCCCAGGTCGCCGCGCAGGAGCCTGGCCCCAGTAGTCGAGGTACTGCTGCCACAGGGAGGCGTCGGAGTCGAGCCCGAAGAGCGTGCGCAGGGAGTCGATCGCCTCGGGGCTGACCTTTCCCTGATTCTTCTGCAGGTAGGCCGTGACCGGGTCGCCCTTGAGCATGCGCGGCAGGAAGAAGTTGATGGTGATCGCCGCCCAGGCGGTGAACAGGTAGAACGCCAGGCGGCGCAGGAGGAATCTCACGACGCATCGCTCCTCGTGGTCGCCTCGCCAGCGGGACCGGCGAAGTGCTTGTCGGGATCGGGCGACGCGTCACGTAGCGCCCTCGTGTACTCGTGTTGGGGATTCAGGATCACGTCATCGGCGGGGCCGCGCTCCACCACGACACCGTGGTGAAGCACCATGATCTGGTCAGAAAAGTGGCGCGCGGTGGCGAGGTCGTGGGTGATGTAGAGGACGCCGAGGTTCGACTCGCGCTGGAGGTCCGCCAGGAGGTTCAGGACGCCCAGGCGGATCGACACGTCTAGCATGGACACCGGTTCGTCCGCGATCAGCAACTCGGGGCGCGAGGCAAGCGCGCGGGCGATAGCCACGCGCTGACGCTGACCGCCGGAGAGCCTCGTGCGGACGCCTGTCGATGGTGGCGTCGGGATCGAGCCGCACGCGGGTGAGCAGGCTGCGCACCTCGTCCTCGATCTGGTCCTTGGGCACCACGTGGTCAAGTGCGAGCGGGCGCGCCAGGTGGTGACGGATGGTGTGATACGGATTCAGCGACGCAAAGGGGTCCTGAAAGACCATGCGCACGCGCTGGCGGTAGCGACGGAGCCCACTCCCGCGGCGCGGGATCGGCTCGCCGTCGAGGAGGACGTCTCCGCTCGTAGCGCGCTCCGCCTGCGTCAGGATCTTGGCGATGGTCGACTTCCCCGAGCCCGACTGGCCCACGAGCGCGATGGTCTGGCCCGAGGTGAGGGTGAAGCTCACGTCGTCAAGCGCGAGCATGTCGCCCGCACCGCGCACGTGGTAGCGCTTGGAGACGCCCTGGAACTCAAGCGTGGTCATGAGGGGTCCTCCTCGGTGGCGCCGGCATCGACGGCCGATGCCTGGGCCGCGTCGGGCGCCTTGTCGGTGCCACGCACGAAGTCGCCACGGTCGCCGGTGAGGCTGGGGAAGGACCCCAGCAGGCGCTTCGTGTAGGGATGCTGCGGGTCGCGGTAGATCTGCTGCGCGGAGTCGATCTCGACGATCTGTCCGTCCTTCATCACGGCGATGCGGTCGGAGATCTCCAGCAGCAGCGGAAGGTCGTGGGTGATGAAGATGACGGAGAACCCCAACTCGTGTCGCAGCGCGCTGATCTGCTGGAGGATTTCGCGCTGCACCAACACATCGAGTGCCGTGGTGGGCTCGTCCATGATCATGAGTTGGGGCCGCAGGGCCATCGCCATGGCGATCATGACGCGCTGGCGCATACCGCCCGAAAGTTCGTGCGGGTAGGACCGCAGACGGTCACGGCCGACGCCCACGACGTCGAGCAGCCTTCCGCACTCTTCACGGCGCTCGGCCTTCGACATGCGCGGCCGATGCGTCGTGAAGACGTCGTCGAGCCTGGCTGCCGATGGCGAGCACAGGGTTGAGGGCGTTCATCGCGCCCTGGAAGACCATCGAGACCTTGTCCCAGCGGAAGGCCCGCATCTGGTCCTCATCGAGGGCGTTGATCTCGACGTCGTCCCCGGAAGCGTCGTGGAACACGACGGAGCCGCCGGTGATGACGGCGGGCGCCTTGAGCAGTCGCTGCACGCCGTAGGCGAGGGTGGTCTTGCCACAGCCGGACTCACCGGCGAGGCCAAGAATCTCACCGCGGGCGAGTTCGAGCGAGACGTCTCGCACGGCTTCCACGGGAGGCTCCACGTCGTACACGACGCTGAAGCCGTCAATCGTGAGCAGAGGGTCGGAGGTCACGCAGGTCTCCTTGAATTGTGCGGGCGGTGGGGCCGGGTGCCATCCCCGGCCCCACCGCAGGGGGCGTCTGTCGCTCGCGGGCGTGAGGCTCGTGAGGATCTTGACGGTGGTGGGCTGGGTCGGGTCGGCGTTGACGTACGGGTCAGCGTCCGAGGGCCACCCCACGTAGTTGCGGGTGTTGAACTCGCTGATGAACGGGCGGGTGCCGATCGGGATCGCCGGCACGTCCTCGACGAAGATCTGCTGGACCTCCTCGAGTGCCGTGGCGCGCGAGGCGTCGTCGGTGGCCGTCGCGTAGGCGTTCAGCGCCTCGGTCGCTTTCGGGTTGTCGTAGCGGCCGAAGTTGTAGTTCGCGGCCTCGCCCACAGGCATCAGCCAGCGGCCATCCATGATGTTGCTGTAGATGTCGTAGGGCGTAGCACCCGTGTCCGTCCAGTTGAGGACGGCCTGGAAGTCACCGTTGGAGCGGTCGGCCCACCAGGTGTCGACGTCAGGCGTGGCGACGGTGGCCTCGACGCCGAGCGCCGCGACCGAGTCCGCGATGAGCGAGATGCCCGTCACGTAGTCGTTCCAGCCCTGCGGCACCTGGATGGTGAACGTGACGGCCTCGCCGTCGGGGTTCATGAGGGCGTCGCCCTCCCACGCGTAGCCGGCCTCTTCGAGAACGGCCCTGGCTCCGTCGACGTCGACCTCGTAGTTGACGCCCTGGTACTCCTGGTTGATGAAGGCGTCACCTGCGGGAGTGGGCAGTCCGGTCACCGACGTGGCTCGGGCACGCCGCCCTCACGAGCGATCGCCTGGTGCTGAGTGCGGTCGACGACCATGTTCACGGCCTTGCGGAAGGCCAGGTCGTCGAACGGAGCGGTGGTGGTGTTCACGAACATCGTGTCGATGCCGAGGCCAGCGGGCGCCCAGTAGACGTTGTTCTCGTCCTTGTCGAGGTACGCGGACTGCACGTTGGGGATGAACGCCTGTGCCCAGTCGGCGTCGCCGTTCGCGAGCGCGGTGGTGAGCGCGGTGTTGTCGTTGTACGACACGTAGAACAGCGTCGGGACGGCCACCTCGCCACCCCAGTAGTCATCGCGGGCGTCGAGCCTGCACCGACTGCGAGGTGAACTGGGTGAGGGAGTACGGTCCGGTGCCTACGGGGTCAAGGTTGACCTCGGCGGTCGGGTCGGCGACGCCCTCCCAGATGTGCTTCGGGACGATGAGCTTGTGCAGCACCTTGTCCTGCTTGACGTACATCGGCGCCTGGAAGCTCAGGGTCACCGCGTCGCCCTCGACGGCCACCGAGTCGAGGCCGATGGCGGCCGCGTCGAGCTCGGGGAAGTCGATGAACTGCTGGAAGGTGAAGGCGATGTCCTCGACGGTGAAGGGCTCACCGTCGGACCACGTGACGCCGTCCTTCGCCGTCAGGGTGAGCGACGTGTAGTCGGCGGACCACTCGATGGTGTCCGCGAGCCACGGCTCGACCTCGGCGGAGGGGTCCACGAGGTTGACGATCGCCAGGGGCTCGTACAGGGCGTTGATGTAGCCCAGGCGAGGGCGGACGAGTCACCAATCCACGGGTTGTTGGACTCCGTGGTGATGGCGCCGTCCGGCTTGGCGATCGTCAGGGCGGCGCCCGATGCGGTGCCGCCGTCGCCGCCGGAGCCGCTTGCGCTCGGGTCGGTGTCGGGGTTGTCGTTGCCGCTGCACGCGGTGAGCGTCAGCGCGGTGGCCATGCTGAGCGCCACGATCGAGGACTTCCTCATCCTCATGTCTTCCTCCTTGAAGAGCGGCCCGGCGGCGCCGGAGCCGTGGTGTGGTGACTCACCGTCGGTGAGCCGTGCTGGCTGAACCTCTGAGAACGGATCAGGGCGTGGCACCGAGGGGTACGCAGACCACCCCTCGAATGTCTCGCACCGACCGCCCCGTGTGCAGGCGATACTCGCCCTCCGGCAGGACCCATGCGTCCTGCCGCACATCCCATGTCTCGAGCACGCGGCGCGGGATCCGCACCGTCACGCTCGCCTCGTCGCCCGGTGCCACGGTCGCGGCGGCGTGGCCACCGAGCCATCGGACGGGGCGGTCGTGGTCGCTTGCGGGCGCCTCGACGTAGACCTGAACGACCTCGCGCCCCGCACGGGCGCCGGTGTTACGGACGACGACATCGACCTCGACGCCCGCGTCGGTGACTCGTGCCTCGCCGAGCGTGTACTCCCAGCGGGTCCAGCCGAGGCCGTGGCCAAAGGGCGCGGCAGGTGTGGCACCCGAGCGTTCCCACGCGCGGTAACCGACGTGGACGCCCTCGCGGTACTCGACGACGCCGTCGATGGGCACCGCGTGGGGAACGGGGACATCGTCCGTCCGAGCGGGCAGTGTCCACGGCAGTCGCCCCGCGGGCTCAACGACGCCCGCGAGGATGTCGGCGAGCGCGTGTCCCGCCTCCTGGCCGGGGAACCACGCCCAGAGCACGGTCGTGGCCTGCTCAAGCCACGGCAGGAGAACCGGTGCACCTGCGTTGACGACGATGACGGCGTTGGGGACCTCGGCGAGCACTCGGGTGACGAGGCTCGTCCTGGCGTCCGGGCAGTGCGAGCGTCTCGCGGTCCCAGCCCTCGGATTCGCACTCCTCGTTGGTGCCGACGACCACCACGGCGAGGTCGGCCGCGCGAGCGGCGGCCACCGCATCGGCGATTTCCTGCTCGTCCGTGCGCCGGGGAAGGGCGTGGCGAATCTCGGCGCGCACCATGCGGCCGTAGCCCGCGGCGTCGATGACCTGGTGGCGGCTCTCGATGCGCGCGGTCCGCGCGGCCACGATCTCCACCTCGACGGGCACCCCATCGGGGGTGTTCACCGACGAGTCGAGCACGCAGTCCACGCCGACGCGTCGGGTGCCAGTGGAGGCAAGGACGCCGTCGATGCGCGTCTCGTGGATCCCCACCGTGCCGACGGACAGGACATGGACGCCGGGCTCCTCCACCGCCACGTCGGCAGTGAGGACCACCTCGACCGCGGTGTCGGGGATGTCGCGGACCCAACCGTCGTGGTCGGTGATCCGGTCCTCGCGGACCGTGGAGCCCTGGGCATCGAGCCACCGGGCGGTGAGGCCATCGGCGGTCCGCGCGGCGACATCGAGCCGCGGGGCGAACACACGAGGGTCGCCTCCGCGCTCGGAGACGATGGTGGCGTGGGGCCAGCGCGCGGCGAGGCCCTCGAGCGGCGTCACCACATGCTCGGGGTGCACGGTCGATGAACCGCCTCCCAGGACGTGGGGGCGTTCGGCGTTGGCGCCGATCAGCGCGATCGTCGAGGGCGCGGGGCGGTCCCACGGCGCGTCGGTCTCGGGTGCACGAAGGACCACGGTGCCCGCGGCGGCCGCGGCGCGGGCAAGCGCCGGCAGGTCGCGCTGCACGGTGGGGTGCGGCGCGGGCGCGAAGGCGCCCACGCGGTGGGCGAGCAGCAGCACCCGCGCCACCTTGTCGTCGATCTCTGCAACCGAAACCGCGCCGTCGCGGACAGCGGAGAGGAGGCCTTCGGCCCACGGTCCACCGGGGCCCGGCATGACGAGGTCGAGCCCGCCCGTAGCCGCCAGCACCGTGCGACGGGTCGCCTCCCAGTCGGAGACCAGGACCCCGTCGAAGCCGAGATCGCCCTTGAGGAGGTCGACGTTGAGGCGGCGGTGCTCGGTCATCGGGGACGTCTCGACACCGTCATCGACGCCGTTGTAGGCGGCCATCAGGGACCAGACGCCGGCGTCGATCGCGGCTGCGAACGGGGCGAGGTAAACCTCGCGAAGCGTCTGGGCGTCGACGCGGGAGACCATCGAGGTCCGCTCGGTTTCGGAGTCGTTCGCTACATAGTGCTTCATGCAGGCGGCGACGCCCTGGCTCTGGATGCCCTGCACGAGCGCAGCGCCGATGGCCGATGTCAGCGCGGGGTCCTCGGAGAAGCACTCGAAGTGACGGCCGCCGACGGGTGTGCGCTGAATGTTGACCTGAGGGGCGAGCACCACGTCCACGCCGTGCTCCCGCGCCTCCTGCGCGAAGGCCTCGCCGACAGCGGTCGCGAGGTCGAGATCCCATGCGGCAGCGATGCCTGACGGGGTGGGCATCAGGATGGACGTCTCGCCCTCGGTCTCTCCGAGTCCGCGCACTCCCACGGGGCCGTCGGAGAACGAGATGGACCGCATGCCGATCTCGGGCAACGCGATGAGCCGCCACATGGTGGCACCGGTCAGCAGGCTCGACCTTGCGCTCGAGCGGAAGTTGCTCGGCACGGTCGCGGCAACCCTTGAGCGTCATGCTCGTCGGCTCGGACGTCGTCGTCACGGCAAGGCTCCTCGTCGTCGGGGATCAGGGCCTGGCGGCCTCGTTGCGACTAACTTACAATGCTGTCAGTAAGTAACAAGCACGAGGCGGGCATCGATACCGTTTCGTGACCTCATGACACCGCGGGAACGGCCCGCGAGACACCGCCCTAGACTCGGCCTGACCGCTCGACGCACCCGCGCCGGCCGCGACGACCACCGCAACGAGGATCACGATGGCGACCACCAGACGACAACTCCCCCGCGTCCCGAGACGGCCGCGCGGCGTCGAGAGATCCTCGCCGCGGCACTGGAGATCTTCGGCGCGAAGGGCTACAACAACGGCCCCCTCGCGGAGATCGCGGAGCAAGTGGGGATGACCCACGCCGGGATCCTGCACCACTTCGGCTCGAAGGACCGCCTCCTTGTCGAGGTGCTGCGCTACCGCGACGAGTCGGACGTCGAGGGCATCGAGGGTCAGCACATTCCCGACGGCACCGAACTCTTCCGCCACCTCATCCGCACCGCCTTTGCCAACCAGGACCGCCCCGGCATCGTCCAGGCGTATGCCGTCTTGTCCGCGGAATCCGTCACCGACGCCAACCCCGGCCGCGAGTACTTCGAGGACCGCTACCGCGTCCTCCGCGGCGAGGTAGTGAACGCCTTCCGCGCCATGTGCGCCGAGCGCGGCCTCGAGGACCCCGTGCAGGTCGAGCGCGCCGCGGCGTCCATCCTCGCCGTCATGGACGGGCTTCAGGTCCAGTGGCTGCTGGATCCCACGCAGGTAGAACTCGCCGCATCCAGCGCCTTTGCCATCGAGGCCATCGCGCTCCAGGCGCTCGACCCCCGCCCCTCGCCGTTCGACTCGGAAGCGTGACGTCTCAGGCGGCTTCACGCACGACCATGGCCTGCTCGCGCGTCCTACGCGTAGAATGGTCCACGACCCGGGGCTGACCGGTCGTCATGTGAAGCGCGGCGCCGCTGCAGACAGCGAAGGCCGTATGCGTTGGATGGTTCGCGATCGGCTGCCCGCCGATCCCGCGCGACCCCTCGCGCACGCACATCCAAAGAGGACCACATGACAGACACGCATGCCAGCGTGCATACGCCCGATCAGACTTTCGGCGATTTCAACGTCAACCCCGCCATCGTGGAGGCTCTCGCGTCCGCCGGCATCGTCGCGCCGTTCCCCATCCAGGCCATGACTCTGCCTGTCGCGCTCTCGGGGCACGACATCATCGGCCAGGCCAAGACCGGAACCGGCAAGACGCTCGGCTTCGGCGTGCCGCTGCTGCACCGCACCGTCTCCCCCGGCGAGGACGGCTTCGATGAGCCTCGCCGAGCCCGGAAAGCCGCAGGCCCTCGTGGTCGCCCCCACGCGTGAGCTTGCCGTGCAGGTCGCGGGCGACCTGGAGACGGCTTCCAAGAACCGCTCGACCCGCATCGTTCAGATCTACGGCGGCCGTGCCTACGAGCCCCAGATCGAGGCACTCGTCAAGGGTGCCGAGGTCGTGGTCGGCACCCCCGGCCGCATGATCGACCTGCTCAACCAGGGTCACCTCGACCTGCGGTTCGTGCGCACCGTCGTCCTCGACGAGGCCGACGAGATGCTCGACCTCGGCTTCCTCCCCGACGTCGAGAGGCTGCTCGCCGCGACCCCCGCGTCGCGTCACACCATGCTGTTCTCGGCCACCATGCCCGGCGCCGTCGTGGCGCTGGCTCGGCGCTACATGACGCAGCCCACCCACATCCGCGCGGCGGACCCCGACGATGACGGCGCCACCGTCAAGGCCATCAAGCAGGTCGTCTACCGTGCCCACGCGCTCGACAAGATCGAGGTCCTCGCCCGCATCCTGCAGGCCAACGGCCGCGGCCGCACGGTGGTGTTCGCACGCACCAAGCGCACCGCAGCCAAGGTCTCTGACGAGCCTGCGCGACCGCGGCTTCGCGGCGGGCGCCATTCACGGCGACCTGGGTCAGGGTGCTCGCGAACAGGCTCTGCGCGCGTTCCGCCACTCCAAGATCGACGTGCTCGTCGCCACCGATGTCGCGGCGCGAGGCATCGACGTCGAGGACGTGACCCACGTGGTCAACTACCAGTGCCCCGAGGACGAGAAGACGTACCTGCACCGCATCGGCCGCACGGGCCGCGCGGGCAAGACCGGCACCGCCGTGACGTTCGTCGACTGGGACGACGTGCCGCGCTGGAGCCTCATCAACAAGGCGCTCGACCTCGGTTTCCCCGAGCCCGTCGAGACCTACTCGTCGTCCGCGCACCTCTACACCGACCTCGAGATCCCCGAGGGCACCAAGGGCCGCCTGCCGCGCGACAAGCGCACGCTCGAGGGACTCGAGGGCGAGACGCTCGAGGACCTCGGCGAGACCGGCAAGAAGCCGTCCGGCGGAAGCCGTGGCGGCCGTGACGGCAACCGCGAGGGTGGCCGTGGTGGTCGCGGTGGCCAGGGCGGAGACCGCTCCGGCGGCCGTTCGGGCGGCAACCGCAACCGCAGCCGCTCGGGCGGCTCAGGTGAGGCATCGGCAGCAAGCCACGAGCCCAAGGCGCCTCGCTCCGAGGGCGGCGCCACCACTGAGGGCGACGGCGCACCCCGCCGCAACCGCAACCGTCGTCGTCGCCGTTCCGGCGGCCAGGGCGGCGCGAGCCAGGCAGCGCCCGCCCAGGAGGGCTAGACCTCAGTAGACCGAGGGGCGGCATCGTCGAAGGACGGTACCGCCCCTCGGCGTATCTCCGGAGGGGAAGAGGCCGATGCCGTCGTCGAGTTCCGCGCAAGCGGTCTCGGCTCCACGCGGAACCGAGACCGCTCGGGTGAGTTTACGAGGCGGCGGGCAGTGCCCCCAGGTCCTGCCACGGACCCCACTGGCCGCCGGGCTCGGTGCCTCGGGTCCACCACCGCGCCTGCCAGAGGTGACCATCGAAGGCGACCTGATCACCCGCGACGTACACCGTGCTTGACGCCCACGTCTCGACCGTGGACTCACCACTGTCGACACACGCGCCACGGTCCTGCCATGGGCCGCTCGCACCACCCGGCACGGTGCCACGGGTCCACCAGGCGGCCTCATAGACGCGTCCGTCGTAGACGACGCGGTCACCCGCGACGTACACCGCGCTCGCCGTCCACTGCGTCACGTCGCCCGCCGTGCACGTCTCGAGGGCTCCGACTCGCGCCCACGCACCCGCCGCGACGGAACCAGGGACCTCGCCCCTGGTCCACCACTGGGCCGTGTAGACCGCGCCCTCAAATGTCACCTGGTCGCCCTTCACATAGGTGGCGGAAGGGTCCCACGCGAACGGCAGGACCGTCACCACGACAGCGTCGGCGAGCGCCGCATCGGCTCCCGAGGTCGCCGTGATCGTGACCACTCCCGGCGCGACGCCCAACACCACGCCGGACGCGCTCACCGTCGCGATCGAGGCGTCGGATGTGGCCCAGGTGACCGTCGCATCGGCTCCCGCGGGCGTAGCCGTTGCCGACAGCGGGATCGACTCGGCGGCCACGACGCTCGCCGGGCCCTCGACGGCGATACCGTCCGGTGCGGCCACGACGGTACCCGCGGCGACGAGCCTCGGGGATCTTGAGGTAGGAGCCCGGGGTCGCGAACGTGATCCGCAGGCCGATCGCGACGACGGGGTCGAACGCCACCACGCTGGCAGAGCCCGCAGGCGACACCGCGGCGTCCTGTGCGGTGGTGCCGTGCCAGGCGCCGTCCGTGCCTTGGTAGACGACGCTGACGGAGTCAATCTCGCCCTCGCTCGCCGTGAACGACACCTCATCCAGGCGCAGTGCAGTCGCCGCCTGGATGGTGAAGTCGACCGCGTCGCGCCAGCCCTGCTGCGTCCACGTCGACCACGCGGTTGATGCTGAGCCGTCGCACGCGAGCGTCGCGGGCAGCGTCGAGTACTCCGTCTGGTGGAAACTCGCGCTCACCTCGCCTCCCTGGCACAGGCTCACCGGCCCGTCGCCGGGAATCGTGACATTCGTGATCTTCACGTACGAGCCTGGCGTCGAGAAGGTCAGACGCAGCCCGCTCGCCCCCACCCCATCGAAGGCTCACGGTGCTGACCGTGCCATTAGCGCCCAGCGCCACAGCCGGGTTGCTCACGGGCGCCCACTCCCCCGCCGGGGTGCGGTACTCGACGGCGACAGACCGGATGACGCCCTCCGCGTTGGTAAAGGTGGCGCCGTCGACGTCGTAGGTGAGCGGCGTTGTCACCGTCAGGACCGCGGTGTCGCGCTTGGTCCCCGAGGTCCACGTGGACCACGCCGTCGAAGTCGAGGCGTCGCAGGCGTTTGCGGCAGGTAGCGTCTCGTACTCCGTCTGGTGGAACGAGCCGGTCACGGTCGCGCCGCTCGCACGGCACAGATCGGTCGCACCCGGCGTGCCCCAGATCTGCACCTCGGCGATCGACTGCCAGGTGTTCGTCTCGGTGGTGAGTCTCAGGCGCAGGCCGCTCGTCGTGGGCAGACCGGAGGTGTCGAGCGTCACCACCGGTGCACCGTCGCCCAGGCTCCTGAGAGACATCCACCGCGACATCCGATGCCGCCCAGGCGCCTGCAGCGTCGCGGTACTCCACGGCGATGCGGGATGGCCACGTCGCGCCACCGTCGGCATAGGTGTGCACGACTACCTCATCGGCCCGCTGAGGCGAGGCCCAGGCGAACGCCAGGGTCGAGGCAAGCGGGTAGCCGGATCCGGTCCAGTCGTCCCACCCCTTGGCGGCGGTATCACCGTCGGTGAGCGTCGCGGCGAGCGATGTGCGGCTCGACACCGTCACCGTCGACGCACCGGCGAGGTTCACCATGCCGTAGTCCCATACCCGCACCTCGCGGGTGAAGGCGCGGCCGGCCCCGAAGGAACCGTCTGCGTCAAGCGTGCCCGTCAGGGTCACGACCCCCAGCCTCGACAGGTCGGCGTCCTCCCAGGTCACGCCTACGGTGGACGCGACGCCATCCGTGGTGACCTCGACCGCGTCGGGCAGGACCTCCGCGGGGTCCGCGCCTCGCCTCACTGTCTCGGGCAGGCTGTCGTCTGCCACTGTCCAGACGCCCTCGCCAGCACCCTTGTCGTCCCAGTAACTCTCGTCCCAGCCGTCACCCCAGCGTTCGGGGTCCTCGACCGCGGGGTTTCGCATCTCGAGACGCCCACCCTCGCCGATGGTGATGGGCAGCCACACGTACGTAGAGTCCGACGCGCCAGCGTTCCAGCGGTCGCCCATGTAGACGTGCTTGCCTGGGGCAAGCGTCACGACGTTGGTCGACTGCGAACCGAACGTCGTGCGTCGCGTGTCCCCGACCGACAGGAGCCCGTCGCCGCCCTCCGGGATGGAGTTGTAGGAGACGTTCTCGTAGGCGTCGTCCGCCTCGACACCGCGGATCCACGTGCCGAGGATCTCGTCGGCCGAATGGTAGGTCTGCGGGTTCGGGGCCCAGCCGGTCGCGCCGGAGGCGATCACGTAGTACTTCCCGCCCTCGGTGAAGAGCGCAGGCGCCTCCAGGTGGCCGCATTCCTTGACGATCTGGAAGTCGACGCCGCGCACGGGAGCATCTGCGCTGCCGTCGGCAAACAGATACGGGTAGGTACCGTCCTCGGAGTACTGGATGCCCACCGCGTCCTCTGTCGTGGTGCGCTCGACGTTCGTGTACGAGTCATTGAGCCTTCGCGATGTACAGAGAGTTGTTCTCCTCGGACGAGTACACGAGGTACGCGGTCCCGCCATCGTCCTGGAACACGGTCATGTCGCGCGCCTGACCCGGCACCGCAGAGGCGGTGCAGGCCTGATAGTTCTCGCGGTTGTACATGCGGTAGGCGCCCGTCATGCGGAACGGCCCGGTGGGGCTGTCGGCCACCGCGACCGCGGCAAGCGAGCGGGCGTAGGTGCTCCCCCTGGCGTCATCCGCCCGTCGGCGTGCCACCACATGACCCACGTGTCGTCCCGCTCGTTGTAGAGCACCTTGGGACGCTCGAAGATCGCGGTCTGGTCGTCGGCCTGGGTGGTGTTGAGGTAGTAACCCACCTCGTCGACCCGTGCCTGGTCCACGCTGCCGTCGTCGCCCACGGTGTCGTAGAGGGCGTCGAAGTAGGGCTCCGTGAGTTCGGAGTCCGAGGCGACCGCGCGCATCGCGGTGCCCTTGTTGGTCCAGTTCATGAGGTCCGTCGAGCGGTACACGGCAACGCCGGGGCTACCCCAGTAGCCGTTGCTACGGTCCTCGCCGTACCAGTAGTAGACGCTCTCACCGCCCTCCTCGGCGGCGACGACGTCCTCCGAGTCGACGCCCAGCCTGCTCTGCGGTGACGCTGACGATCTGCCCGCCATGCGCCTGAATGTGCCGGCCGTCCGAATCAAACCAGTACGGCTGGAAGTAGTTCGCGGCGCTCGCGCCCGGATCCGCGAGCGGCTCGAATCGGCTGTAGATGGGCGGGTCGTCGGTGGAGGGGACCCCGTCGCTTGGCTCAGGCTCAGGGTCCGTGCCGGGGTCCTCGACCTCGGGGACCGCCTCGAGGCTCCACCGCTGATTGCCTCCGCCGTTCGACGTCCACGAGCCCACTCCTGCACCATCGGCGCTCGACTGCCCGTTGACGTCAAGCACCCGCGCGTCCGCGGCCGACACGAGCGCGAAGGTCGAGCCGTCCGTGGTCGTCGGAATCCACTGAAGGGACTCGTCGGCGAGCGCCTCGGCGAGCGTCGCATCAGCCATCACCACCGACGTGCCATCGAGCGCGAGGAAGGTACTATCGCCCGATTCGAGCGCCACGTGCTGGCGTTGCGAGCCCTCACCCGAGACGCCGTGAACGGTCCACGACTGCGCGGCGACGCCCGCTGTGCTGGTGTCGACCGAGTCGATCACGACGGCGTCGCCGTCCACCGTGAGCGGCTTCCCGCTCTGGATGCCTTGAAGCTGCACGCTGTCGCCGTCGCGGAACGCGGGCGCCTCGGCGGCAACCCCCGAGACGCCGTTCACCACGAAGGTAGTCACGGACTTGGCCGGGACGGTCAGGGTCGCGGAACCGGTGGAGGGATCCACTGCGACGGCGGCGCCGCTGACCAGGGCGTTCGCTGTGGTGTCGGAGGCGGGCGACTCGGTGGTGACGATGGGAGTCACCGTGGCACCGGCCTCGATGTTGCCGAACAGCGACAGGTCGAGCGTCACAGCGCGTTCCTCGTCGCCGTCGTTGACGTGAACGATCGCGGCACCGTCACCTTCCGCGGCGACGGCCGCGGTGGTCTGGCCGTCATTCGTGGGAATCAGGCGGTCGCCCGGCTCGATGTAGTGCGTAAAGTTCCGTGCGGTGTTGTAGGTCGCGTTGGTCGAGACGCCACATGAGGGGTCCGCGTCGCCATCGGCAAGACGCCGCTCCGAGTCGCCATCGGCATTGCAGTCAAAGTCGATGAAGACGCTTCCCCAGTTGAGGTTCTCGACCTTCTCCATGTTGTACAGGTCCTCGACGGGCTGCCAGAAGACCCATGCGGAAGGCTCGAGCTCACGCAGGTCATCCACGATCCGCGTGGCAAGGCCCAGCCCGTTGTCGATGTTGGTGAGGTTGAATCCGGTGCCATCCCAGTCGCCGCCCACCTCGCTCATCCATAGTGGCTTGTCGCTAGACTTTGCCACGTCACGGGCCACCATCCGGTCGCCCGTGCCATAGGTGTGGACGTTGAGGCGCGCCACGGCATCGCGCGACTGACCGCTCCACCCATTCCAGTTCGTGACAAAGGTGCTGGGGTTGGTCTCGTCCATGGCGGCAATCGGCACGTCCGTCGCCGTACCCGGCTCCGCAAGACGAGACGCGAGCGCCTGAATCATGGCGTCCTGGGCCGCGGGGCCGATGTGGGCGCCCTCCTGTCGGCTCGCCGTGGTGGGCCAGCCGTCGGCACCGAGCCGCGTGGACCAGTAGTTGGTGTTGGGCTCGTTGAACGGCTCCAAAGAATCGAAATCGATGCCGTGTGCGCTCTCGAGGCTCCTCCACAACGGTCACGAGGTAGTCGGCGAACGCGTCCATGTCTTCGGCCGCGAGCCTGCTCAGAGGAGCCGTTGTTGATGCCACCGGAGACGAAGCCACTCTCGGTGAGGAAGTAGGGCGGGGAGTTCGAGAATGCCTCCCACGTCGTGATGGTGCCCGCGAGCGCATCGAGCCACCAGCGCTGCGTCGCGTCGGCGTCGAGGTTGTACGAGGCAGGGTCGTCGCCGTCCCACACTGCCGCGTAGCGGTCGCGATCGGCGTACGTCGCGGTCACCGTGCCCTCGTCATCCTCGGCCTCGAGGTCCGGGTTCCACCACCCCTCCACGGCGCCCCCGGGGCGCAGGTACGACGGAACGTCCGTCGCGTTGCCGCCGCCGATGTTGTATCGGGCGATGTTGAGATTAAGGCCGTCGTCACCAAACACCTTGTCGAAGAGGTCTTGGCGGACATCCGCCGGGTAGCCGCCTGTGGCGTTCGCGAACCACACGAGGCTGGTGCCCCAGCCCTCGAACTCGTCGCCGGCGTATGCGGGGTTGGGCGTGATCGTGACCTGCTCGGCCGCGTGCGCGGCGGTGGGAATCGCCACCATGGTGGTGCCGAGAAGCGCGGCAATGAGGGTCGCGCTGGTGATCGCTCGTCGAGACATCGTCGTCTTTCCGTTGGCGGTGGCCGCGTCATTGCGGCGGTGGTCGGGCGTCGAATGTTGACGTTAACATTCGGCGAGAGCAATCATAGGGACGTTTCGGACACCGTGACAAGGGTGGCTGCGACACTGGGGCCATGACAATCTCCCTGGCCCCCATGGGCATGGACAGTTTTCCCGCATGGCAAGAGCGCTGCCACGCCGCCTACACAGCGGATCTCATCGCGGCCGGGCAAGACCGGGCCTCCGCCGAGGCAGTGCCAGAGATGCCCTCGAACAAGCCTTCCCCGGAGGCGCCGACACGGCGGACCACGCGGCGTTCGACCTCGTGGACGATGGCGAAACTGTCGGGTACCTCTGGATCGGCCGCGACAACTCCGGGGACCCCTCCTCATGGTGGGTGTGGGATGTCCTCGTCGAGCCCGAGCATCGCGGAAAGGGCTATGGACGAGCGGCCATGCTGCTCGCCGAAGACCACGCCCGCGACAACGGCGCACGAACGTTGGGGCTGAGCGTCTTCGGGCACAACGACGCCGCACGACGCCTCTATACCTCGGTCGGCTACGACATCACTACGGTCAAGATGCGCAAGCAGGCGTAGTGACATGCGGTGCGCCGATGCCGGTGCTCGCTACCGCCCCCGCGCCGCCTCGAGCGCGGCGAACGCCTCCGGGCTCGTGAGGTGCTCCCCGAGCCGATTGAGCCTTGCCTGTGCCGTGATAGTCGCTGGCACCGGTGCGCACCAGCCCCCACGCATCGGCGACCGCGACCAGCCGGTCCCTCGCCGCAGCATCGTGGTCTCGGTGATCGATCTCGATGCCGACCAGGCCCGCATCGGCCATGCTCTTGATGACGCGGTCGGGGACCACCTTGCCGCGAGCGCTCGCGGCCGGGTGTGCGAAGACCGTCACGCCGCCAGGCTCGCCTCATCGTCGCGACGGCCGCGGTGACCTCCGGGGCGAAATGCGGCACGTAGTAGCGCGAACCCGGCGCCAGGATGCGGTCGAATGCGGCATCGCGTGTAGGCACCACACCCAGGTCGACGAGCGCATCGGCGATATGCGGCCGTCCCACCGTGCCGCCCGCGGCCCTCTCCGCGACGGCATCCCAGGTGAGGGGGAAGTCGTCGGCCAGCACCCCCACGATCGCCTGCGCCCGGTGCACACGCGCCTCTCGGGTCAGCGCCAGCATGTCCCGCACGTCGGCGTCGGTGCGATCGTGCCAGTAGGCGAGCAGGTGAATCGAGGTGCCGCGATGACGGCACGAGACCTCGATGCCGGGGACGAATCGCACCCCGGCATCGTGCGCCGCCGCAGTCGCCTCGTCCCAGCCCCTGATGCTGTCGTGGTCGGTCAGCGCGACCACATCGAGGCCCGCATCGGCGGCCTCACGCATCACCTGGGCGGGTGAGCCGGTGCCGTCAGAGACGGTCGAGTGCGTGTGGAGGTCGATGCGCATGTTCCCAGCCTAGGCACGCCGAAGGCCGGACCCCGCGGGAGCCCGGCCTTCGTGGACGATGGGGTGATTACGCCTCGGCGCGGCGACGCAGCACGAGGGCGGCGCCCACGAGCACGAGGAGCACCGCCGTCGCGGCAAGCGGTGCGGAATCCGCGCCGGTGTCCGACAACACCGCGGCATCGGTGGTGGTGTCCGTCTGGGCGGACGACTCGGACTCGACGGCCGTCTCGGTGGTGTCCGCAGGAGCGGACGACTCGGACTCGGCGGGCGTCTCGTTGGCGACCTGCTCGTCATCGTTGCCGGCCGGCTCGTCGTCAGCGACGGGCGCCGCGACTGCGACGGAGAACGTGCGCGTGACCGACACCTCGGTGCTGGGCATGGCGCGGGCGGAGCCTGCTCGCCGGACCGACGGGCAGCGTGCCTGACAGCGTCAGACCGACGTCGAACGAGCCATTGTCGATGTCCTCGGCGGTGACGACGTACGTGACCTGGCAGGTCACGGTCGCGCCGGCGGCGACAGCGCCGTTGACGATGTCACACGATGCGGTGGTGGCGCCTGCCGGCGTCGCGGTGACCACCGCGCCAGCGAGGTCGTACGCGGACGCGTTGACCACGGTGTAGGTCCGCTTCACCTTGTCGCCCGCCTTGACGACCGACGCGCCGGCCGAACCGGTCCAGTTCCCGGTGCTCGAACGCCACGACCTCGTCGGCGGCGTCCTCGATGCCCACGAGGGTGGACGCGATGAGCCCGAACTCGGACAGGAGCGAGTCGAGACCGTCGACCTGGTCGGCGGCGTCGTCACGGCTGGACTGCTGGTAGCCAAGCGATTCCTCGGCGCCGGCGAGGCGGACGATGCCGTCGTCCATGCCGTCGAGGACGCCCTGCTGGTTGTCGCGATTCGTCTGCGCGTTCGTCAGCGCGGTGCGCGCGATGGACTCGGCGGCCTGAGCGTTCGTGTAGATCGTCTGCGCCGTGGCATAGGCGGGGTTTGGCCCGCCTCCCGTCCAGGTGCAATTCTGAGGCCCCGGCACGGACTCACCGGTGATGGGGTCGGGGACGGGGGCTCCCGGAGTGCAGAACTCCTGGGTCGGCAGGGTCTGCGACGTGCCCTGAAGCGTCGCCAACGCGGCCGCGGTTGCCGGGACCTTCGCGTCGAGATCGGCCTGTGCGGCATCGACCGTGCGCTGCGCCTGGTCGACCACGGCCACCTGGGCGGCATACGCGTCGACCACGTCCCGCGCCTCCTCCACCTGACGCTGCGCTGCTGCGACACGCGACTCGGCCGCGTCGAGCACGTCCTGCGCCTCGTCCCGAAGGCCCTCGACGGCGTCGGCGGATGCGGCGACCGTGACGTCGAGGCCGGCGATCGCCGCGAAGTCGCGGTCGACGTACGCTCGGTACGCGGCGGCCTGGGCGTCCCGGGCGGCGGCCGTGGGCGCCTGCGCCTCGGTGAGGAAGTCGCGGTAGGCATCGGCGCCAGCGGGGGCGGCGACGAGCACCACCGCCGCGAGCGACGCGGCGGCGGCGGGAAGAACGCGTGCGAGCACGGGAGACTCTTTCTCGAAGGGTGGCAGCAAACCGTGAACCTGCGTCATCCTTTATCGGCACGCCGACAACAAAGATGAGGCTCGTCACGTGTCCTTGCATCAGGGACGATGCCGCCACACGGGACGAGCGCCGCGCATCACCTCCGTGGCACCGTGCGACCATAGGCAGGTGAGCGACGAGACCACCGAGAAGACCAACAAGGCGCGCGCCCTGCGCCCCGACAACGACGAGTTCAAGACGTGGATTGGTTCCCAGTGGGCCGAGCCAGATGACCTCGAGACCACGGCATCGGCCTCCGCACCCTTCGCGGCCGAGCGTCGCGCGCGCCTGTCCGCCCAGTTCCCCGGCAAGCGCATCGTCGCGCCGGCGGGAGACCTCAAGGTGCGCTCCAACGACACCGACTACCGCTTCTCCCCCGACCGCGACTTCGCGTATCTCACGGGCCTTGGGACGGACCGTGAGCCCGGCGCCGTGCTCGTGATGGAGCCCACCGCCGATGGTCACGAAGCGACCCTCTACCTGGAGCCGCCGGCAGGCAAGGACGACGACGGCTTCTACACGGACCCGCGCACCGGCGAGTTCTGGATTGGCCGTCGCCCCGGCCTCGCGGAGTTCGCGGCGCTGACCGGCATCCCGACCGCGCCGCTGGCCGACCTGCCCGGGGGCATCGACCTCGCCAAGCACCCCAAGAAGAAGGTGCGCGCGGCGCTTCACCAGATGCGCCTCGTCAAGGACGAGTGGGAGGTCCAGCAGCCTGCGTGACGCCGTGGACGCCACCATCGCGGGCTTCGAGCGCGTGGTGGGCGAGCTGCCCCGTGCGGTGGCCCACAAACGCGGCGAGCGCGTCATCGAGGCCACCTTCGACGGCCACGCCCGCGAGGAGGGCAACGCCGTCGGGTACGAGACGATTGCCGCTGCGGGCGAGCACGCCACCACCCTGCACTGGATCACCAACCACGGCCAGGTCCGCTCGGGCGACCTCCTGCTGCTGGACGCAGGCGTCGAGGTCGAGTCGCTTTACACGGCCGATGTCACTCGCACCATGCCCATCAACGGCGAGTTCTCGCCTGCCCAGCGCAAGGTCTACGACGTGGTCCTCGAGGCCGCCGACGCTGCCTTCGCGGTCGCGCGCCCCGGCGCCACGCTGCGCGACGTGCACGAGGCCGCGATGGACGTCATCGAGGCACGCCTCACCGAGTGGGGCATCGTGCCCGAGGCCGAGGCGGAGGAGTCCAAGTTGTTCCGCCGTTGGATGGTGCACTCGACCTCGCATCACCTTGGCCTCGACGTGCACGACTGTGCCGCCGCGAAGCGCGACACCTACATGGACGGCCCCCTGGAGCCCGGCATGGTGTTCACCATCGAACCGGGCCTCTACTTCAAGGCGGACGACCTCGCGGTGCCCGCCGAGCCTGCGCGGCATCGGCATCCGCATCGAGGATGACGTCCTGGTGACCGCGACCGGAGTCGAGAACCTCTCGGCGGCGCTCCCTCGCGATCCCGACGCGATCGAAGCGTGGATGGTCAAGCACGGCCGCGCGTAACCACCCTCCTCAGGCCCGGGCTCGGGTCGATGGCCTGCTTTCCAGGACCATCGGCCCGAGCCCGGGCCTGTGACGTTTCGTAGCCTGGCGGCAACCTCCGCGCAGGGCATGGCTGTGCGCGTCGCGACCACTCGAGGAGCACCGATGCACGCACCCGCCTCCAGGAGCCAGCGCGTGCTTGCGGGCCTCGCGGGAACCCTGCTGGCCCTGGTGCTGCTGCTTGCCAGCGCAGGCAACGCGATCTCCGCGTGGCTCTCGGTCGACGGCTCCGCGAACGCCTCCGGCTCCTCCGCCGCTCTCACCGCGGAGGTCGAACCCGCCTCCACAGGCGCCGCGGCATCGGCCGTGACCGATGGCATCGACCCCGATGCCGACCTGGTGCTGTTCTGGGGCGACGGCTGCCCCAACTGCGAGAAGGAACGGGCCTGGCTCGAGACCGTCGAGAGCGACTATCCGGACCTCGAGATCGCGCAGTACGAGGTGTGGAACGACGAAGCCAACCGCGAGCCTGTTCGAGGTTGAGGCTGAGCGCCTGGGCTTTACCGCGGGATCGGTTCCCACGACCATCATCGGCGAGCGCGTGTGGATCGGCTGGACCGACGCCATCGAGCAGGACATGGCGGGCGCGATCTCCCTGGTGGAACGCGGTGAGGACCCCGCGCCCGGGATCTTTGGCACCGAGGGTGCTGGCACGTGCGCCGAGGACGGCGAGGTGTGCTCGGGCGATGCTCCCGAAACCGTGGTCGACGTGCCGTTGTTCGGCGAGGTCACGGTCTCTGCCGACTCCCTGCTGATGTCGACCATCGTCATCGGCTTCGTGGACGGCATCAACCCGTGCTCCCTGTGGGTGCTGTCGGTGCTGCTGACCATCGTGTTGCGCACCAACTCGCGCAGGCGGGTCATCGCCATCGGCTCGGTCTTCCTCGCGGTCACCGCCATCATGTACGCCCTGTACATGGCGGCCTTCTACTCCGCGCTGGCCGTGGTGGGCATGCTGGGCTGGATCCAGGCGGTGGTCGCGCTCGTCGCGGGCGTGTTCGGCGTGGTGTCGATCAAGGACTACTTCGCGCTCGGCAAGGGGGTGTCCTTCACCATCCGCAAGGAGGACAAACCGGGCATCTACTCGAAGATGCGCGCCGCGGCCGGCAAGAAGGCACTCATTCCGGCGCTCGGGGCGACCATCGTGCTCGCCATCGGCGTCTCGCTCCTGGAGACCCCGTGTACCGCGGGCTTCCCGGTGCTGTGGACCGGCATGCTGCACGCCAACGATGTGGGGCTGGCGGAGACGGGCCTGCTCTTCATCGCGTACATGGTGCCGTTCCTCCTCGACGAGTTCATCATCTTTGGCATCGCTGTCGCCACCATGAAGGCCACCAAGATGCAGGACAAGCACGGCGAACTGCTCGCCTGTTCGCGGGCGTCACCATGCTGGTGCTCGCCGCGGTGATGGCGATCAACCCCACGCTGATGGAGAGCCCACTCATGGCGCTCGGCCTGTTCGCCGGTGCCTTCGTCCTCGCCGCAGGCATCCACGTGCTGTACTCGCGCGTCATCGAGCCGCGCCGCCAGGAGCGCGCACGGCAGTGACCCAGCGAGGGGCATAGAGCGCGGCCCGCGAGCGTTGTGTCTCAGGCCCCTCAACCTTGGAGACGCATGACCATCCTGTCTGTCCTTGACCTCGCACCGATCGCCGCCGATGAGACGCCTGCCCAGGCGCTCGCCCACTCCGTGGACCTGGCGAGGGCGGCGGAGGAATCGGGTTACACGCGGGTCTGGTACGCCGAACATCACAACATGGCACGCATCGCCTCGTCTGCCACCTCGGTGCTCATCGCGCACGTGGCGGCGCACACCGCGTCCATCCGCCTGGGCGCAGGCGGGGTCATGCTTCCCAACCACTCGCCGCTGACCATTGCCGAGCAGTTCGGCACCCTCGCGACGTTGCACCCCGGCCGCATCGACCTGGGGCTGGGACGCGCCCCCGGCGGCGACCGCGCGGTCTTCGCCGCACTGCGCCGCGACCCCACGGCGTCCGATGCCTTCCCCCAGGACGTCCTTGAGCTCCAGGCGTACCTTGGCGACGAGTCACGCGTCCACGGCGTGGAGGCCACCCCCGGCAAGGGCACCCACGTTCCCCTGTACATCCTGGGGTCGTCACTCTTCGGTGCGCAGGCTCGCCGCGCAGTTGGGGCTGCCGTACGCCTTTGCCTCGCACTTTGCCCCCGCAGCGCTCGAGCAGGCCGTCGCCGCCTACCGGGCGGGCTTCCAGCCGTCCGAGCAGGCTCGCCGAGCCGTACGTCATCGTGGGCGCCAACGTGTTCGCCGCCGCCTCCAGCGAGGAGGCGCACGAGCAGTTCGTCGCCGCCAGGCGCTCGCGCGTGCGCATGATGATTCAGCGAGGCGTGTCCGCGCCGTCGTACTCGGATGCCGAGATCGACGCCTTCCTCGCGTCGGAGCAGGGTGCACAGGCTCGCGGACATGATGCGCATCACGGCCGTCGGCACGGGCGCGCAGACCCGCGCTTGGCTAGAGACCTTCGCCACCTCGCTGGGAGCGGACGAGGTCATCACGGCGCACGGCGCGCTCGAGCCTGCGGCGCGGGTCAACTCTGTGCGTCTCACGGCGGCGGGCTAAGGCGCCGTCACTCCCGAGACCGAGTCATCAGCCTCACCCTCGGGGGCGCAGCCTCACGGGGCCTGTTCAGCCAGGACCTTGACCCCTACCCGCATCTCCTCGGGTGGCAGGTAAAACGGCAGCCTGAACCGAGACGCACCGCCGCCGGGAACCACCTCGAAGGCCGAGCCTGGCGCCACCGGCACGCCGGCATCGGCCGCCCTGGCGGCAAACCTGTCGGCGTTGGCTCCTGGCACCTTGACCCACAGGCAAGGCCCACCGTCGGGCATGCGGAACTCCCACTCGGGCGCGAACTCCTTGAGGGCCTCCACGGTCGCGTCCAGCGACTCGCGCATCGACGCGACGCGCCACGCGAGCGTGGCGTCGTAGTGGTCCTCGAGGAAGACGCGAGCGAGTCGCTGCAGGAAGGCCGGGCTGCCCAGGTCCATCGCCGCCTTGCGCTGGCGCAGTTGCGCCGCCAGCGTGGCATTGGCGTGCAGCCAGCCGATGCGCATGCCACCCCAGAAGATCTTCGACAGCCCCCCGATGGTCACCACCGACGCGCCCGTCCCGAGCGAGGCAAGTGGCCGCGACGGGCGTCCGGTCAGTGCGAGTTCGCCCGTGATCCTGTCGTCGATCAGGGTGGTGCCGCAGGCCGATGCCATCTCGGCGAGCCTCACGGCGTCGACTTCCGTGATCGCGGTGCCGGTGGGGTTGTGGAACGTCGTCACGTAGGCGGCGCCGGGGCGCGCCGCGCGCAAGAGCCTTCACGGCGGCGGCGACGTCGAGACCATCGGGACCCATCGGTAGCGCGAGGGTGCGCGCTCCCGCAGACGCGACGGCATCGAACACCCCCGGATATGTCACCGATTCCATGGCCACGGGCCCTCCCGCGCTCGCGACCCCGGTCACCGCGAGCCAAAGTGCCTGCTGGCCGCCGGAGGTGACCACCACTTCCTCGGGCCGCGCGGGAATGCCCTGGAGCCCCAGGCGCTCCACGATCGCGGCGACCAGATCGGGGTCGCCGAGCGCGGCATAGCCGGTACCCACGGTGGGAGCGCCGTCGAGCAGCAGCCCTGGGTCCGCGAAGGCCTCGGACACCACCGGGGCGGGGCCAGGGCAGGCGGAGGAGAGCCCGACGAGCGGGACCTGGGCGCCAGGCAAGATCTTGGAGAAGCGCTCCTGATGGCTCATGCCATCGAGCCCGCGCGCCCGGGAGCCGAGCCGCGGCGCCGCGCCGGGACGCACGTCGAGCCACTCGTCGTCACGGAGCCGCTGGTACGCGGCGGTCACGGTGTTGCGCGACAGGTGGAGGCTGGTGGCGAGCGCGCGCTCCGACGGCAGCCGGGTTCCGTGTTCGAGCGAGCCCGCCTCCGCGAGCCTGCACGATCGCGTCGGCGAGCCTGCTGGTACAACGGGCCAGTGCCCGACTGCCAGTGGTCGAGGACGTCGCGGAGCCTGGTCGGCGGTGGTGCGCATGGTGCCATCCAAGTCGCAACTGGCCCCTCACAGCAAGGGCCAGTATGCGCCCATCTGGACCTTTCAGGAAGGAGCCAGTCAGGCGAGGCTCGGTCTATGAACGCACTCACACCGCTCGAGAGGGTCCACACCAACCCTGCCTCGCTCGCGCGTACCCGCGAGCGCATCGGCCTCATCACCGAGGCTGCACGGCGCGCCGGCGCCTACGTCGCAGGCGCAGGCTCTCGCGCCGTCGCCCCCACGGACGATGCCGTCGCCGGGCTGGGCGCGTTCCGCACCTCCCTGCCCGAGAACCCCCGCCCGGCACGGGAAGTCCTCGAGGAGCCTCGACGCCTTCGGCTCCCCCGCGACGGTGGTGACCACCCACGGACGCCACTTCGGCTTCGTCACGGGCGGCACCGATCCGGCCGCGGGCGCCGCGGCCATCCTCGCCGGGGCATGGGATCAGAACCCCGGAGCGTATTCTCCGGTGGCCGAGGCGATCGACGAGGTCGCGTGCGCGTGGATCGTCGATGCGCTCGGCCTGCCGTCCACCACGGTCGCCGCGTTCAACGGCGGCGCCACCATCGCCAACCTCACCGGCATCATCGCGGGCAGGGACGCGTTGCTCGCACGCCACGGCTGGGATGTCGCGGAGCGCGGACTCGCGGGTGCCCCCACGCTGCGAGTCATCGTGGGCGAGGAGGCACACGTCTCCGTCCTGAAGGCACTACGTCTCGCCGGATTCGGCCAGGCGCACATCGAACGCGTGCCCACGGATGCCACCGGGGCCATCGATGCGACCCAGTTCCCCGAGGACACCGACGCGCTCACCCTGGTGGTCCTGCAGGCGGGCAATGTCAACACCGGCGCGTCCGATCCGTTCGCCGCGATCATTCCGGGCGTCCGCGAGCGCGGAGGCTGGGTCCATGTCGACGGAGCCTTTGGACTGTGGACGGCCGCGTCACCCCGGCTGCGCCACCTCGTCGCAGGTGTCGACCTCGCCGACTCGTGGGCGACCGACGGCCACAAATGGCTCAATCTTCCCTACGACAGCGGCGTGGTGGCCGTCCGAGACGGCGCCGACCTGCATCGGGCGATGCACTCGGACGCCGACTACCTCCCGGCAGACCCCAGGGCGATGCGCAACCGTGGCATCCAGATCTCCCAGCGGGCACGCGGTGTCGAGGCCTGGGCGATGCTCGCGTCGCACGGTCGCTCCGGCCTGGCAGACATCGTCGACCGCTCGTGCGCTCACGCCGCGCTCCTTGCGCAGTTGCTCGCCGATGGCGGCGCCGAGATCATCGCACCCGTGGCACTCAACCAGGTTCTGGTGAGGTTCGGTGACGACGCTGCGACCCAGACGGTGATCGCGGCCGTCCAGGCCGAAGGCACCACCTGGGCTGGCGGCACGGTGTGGCGCGGCAGGCACGCCATGCGTCTATCCGTCTCGGACACCGCCACCACCGTCGACGATGTTCGCGCGGCGGCCGCCGCGATTCTCGAGGCCGCCGCCGTGACCAGGTAACCCCCTGCGGCACGGCCTGCGAGGTGGAACCCTCGGGCCGCGCCGCAGGGAAACGCCCAGGTGCGGGGCTAGGCTGAGCGCATGAGCCAGGCAGCGGAGAGGGTGTATGTCGCGCGCCTCGCGGGAACCACCGTCTTCGACCCCCTGGGCGATGCGGTGGGCCGCGTGCGCGATGTCGTGCTGCTCATGCGTCGGGGCAACGCCCCCGTCGCTGTGGGCCTCGTGGTGGAGGTTCCAGGGAGACGCCGAGTCTTCCTCCCCCTCACCCGCGTCACCTCCATCGCCCCTGGCCAGGTCATCTGCACCGGTGTGTTGAACCTTCGCCGCTTCAAGGCCCGCACCTCGGAGACCTTGGCCATCGCCGAACTCCTCGAGCGCTCCGTCACGATCAAGGCGGGCCGCGAGCCCGCGTTCATCGAGGACCTGGCCATCGAGCCCACCCGGGACGGCACGTGGGAGGTCACCAAGGCTCTACGTGCGCAAGGCCGAGCGTCGCAAGGGCGTCCTCGGCTTCTCGCGCCGCGGTGAGGCCGTGGTGGTCCGGCTCGACGACGTCACCGGCGTGTGGAAGCGCGACGAGCTTCAGGGCGCTCAGGCTCGTGATCCAGTCATTCGCGGACCACAAGCCCGCCGACCTTGCTGCCGCCCTCATGGAAATGTCGCCGTCACGCTCGGCGGAGATCGCCGCCGCGCTCGACGACGAGCGTCTCGCGGACGTGCTCGAGGAGATGCCCGAAGAGGACCAGATCGAGTTGCTGGGCACCCTGCGCTCCGACCGCGCGGCCGACGTCCTCGAGGCCATGGACCCCGATGACGCCGCCGACCTCCTGGGCGATCTCCCCGACGAGCAGGCTCAAGCACTACTCGAGTTGATGGAGCCCGACGACGCCGACCAGGTGCGTCGGCTCCTGCACTACGAGGACGACACGGCCGGCGGTCTGATGACCACCGAACCGGTCATCGTGAGCCCAGAGACCTCTGTCGCGACCTGTCTCGCGATGGTGCGCAAAGAGAAGCTCCCGCCCGCGTTGGCGTCCATGGTGTTCGTGGTGCGCCCGCCCACCGAGACTCCCACCGGCCGCTACATCGGTCTGGTGCACATCCAGCGCCTGCTGCGTGAGGCTCCCCACGAGCCCGTCGGCAACTACACCGACGCCGCCATCGAACCACTGGAGGCAGAAGACTCGCTGCAGGAGGTGTCGCGGCGCATGGCGGCATACGACATCCTCGCGATGCCCGTGGTCGACGACGCGCACCGGCTCCTCGGCGCCGTGTCCATCGATGATGTGCTCGACCACCTGCTGCCCAGCGACTGGCGCGAGCACCTGGATGACGACGAGGAGGCGATCTCATGAGCGAGCGCCTCGACCGCCCCAAGGCGGAGCAGCGCCGGTTCGGCTTCCTGCCGCGCAAGTCTCGGCTCGGACCCGGACCGCATGGGCGCCGCCACCGAGGGCATCGCCCGCTTCCTTGGCACCACACGGTTCCTGATCTATCTCACCGTGTTCTGCATCGTGTGGCTGGTGTGGAACACCTGGGCGCCGGAGTCCCTGCGCTTCGACTCGGCCTCCAACGGGTACACCGCACTCACCCTGGTGCTGTCGCTTCAGGCCTCCTACGCCGCCCCGCTGATCCTGCTCGCGCAGAATCGTCAGGACGACCGCGACCGCGTGGCCGCTGAGCAGGACCGTCAGCGGTCCGAGCGCTCACTTGCCGACACGGAGTACCTCGCCCGCGAGGTGGCCGCGCTGCGCCACGCCGTCAATGAGACCGCCACACGCGACTTTGTGCGCTCGGCCTGCGCGCGCTGCTTGAGGAGCCTTCAGCGCGAAGACGACGAACGCCGCGATGACAAGCGCGACGACCGCCACCACCGCAGGCGCGACTGACCCTCACTCCCGCGCTGCACGGAACGTCAGCGTCGCCACCAGCGCCCCGCACACCGCGAGGACCACTGCCACCGTCGCGCCCCACGGCTCGCTGAGATAGGCCGCTACCGCCGTCACTGGAGCCTCGATGGCGGCGGAGACTGTGGTCGCGAGAGGTGCAGGGAGCGTGATGGCGTCAAGGCACGCCTGGCCCACCACCGCCCCTGCCAGGAGCGAGAGCACCGCGATCCCCGCGGCGACCACGCCCGTGGCCCACCCCTCGGCACGTCCGCCAAGGCGTAGCCCTGCCCCCACGAGGACCCCCACCACGACGGCGGCCGCCATCACCTCTTGGCCTACCAAGATGTACAGCGACGTGTACATCACGGCGCCCATTGCGCCGAAGCCCAGCCCCGCCGCGACGGATGGAAGCCAGCGTCGGCGCACCGTCGGCGGCATCGGCTCCACGTCGGGCGACAGGGGCGGCGGCGGCAACGCCCGCATCCATGCGGGCGCGGCACGCCACCCGCCCACCGTTGCCTCGTCTGGCCGGTACACGGATGGCCCGTACCCCCGGCCTCCGCCATCATCGTCGTCAGTGCTCACCGCAACCCGCCCCCTCATGGCGAAACTGCCCGTGTGCGGCGCCCCCGTCGCACCTCACGGTTCTGGGTTCGTACTCAGCCCCGGAACCGACAAGCCTCACGCTTCCATCGCCGCGTGCACAGGGCAACGAAACCCGCTCGCGCTGTGGCGCACACCACAGCGCAAACCGGGGCACTGCGGACCATCCGCTCGTCGGGGACGCCGAGCGCGAGCGCCTACGATGGATGCCATGCCTACCGTCGAGCCTCGTCCGCGACGCCCTCAGCAAGGTCATCGACCCCGAGATCCGCCGTCCCATCACCGAAATCGGCATGGTTCGTTCCGTGGAGGTCGACGACGCAGGAATCGCCGTCATCGGCATCGACCTCACCACCCAGGGGTGTCCGATGAAGGAGCGCATCACGGGCGACGTCACCGACGCCGCCGCCAAGGTCACGGGGGTGACCGAGGTGCGCATCGAGCCTGGGAGTGATGGACGAGGAGCAGCGCCTCAACCTGCGCTCGAAGGCTGCGCGGGGCAAGCCCGAGCCCGTCATCCAGTTCACCCAGCCGGGCAACATGACGCGCATCTACGCGATCGCCTCCGGCAAGGGCGGGGTGGGCAAGTCCACCGTCACCGCCAACCTTGGCGCCGCGATGGCCAAGGATGGCCTCAAGGTGGGCATCCTCGACGCCGACATCTTCGGCTTCTCCATCCCCGGCATGCTGGGCGTCACGGGTCAGCCCACGCGCCTTGACGACATGCTGCTACCTCCCATCGCACATGAGGTGAAGGCCGTCTCTATCGGCATGTTCGTCCCCGAGGGCCAGCCGGTCGTGTGGCGTGGCCCGATGCTGCACCGCGCCATCGAACAGTTCCTCGCGGACGTCTACTGGGGCGACCTCGACGTACTGCTGCTTGACCTCCCGCCCGGCACCGGCGACATCGCCATTTCGGTGGCACAGCCTGCTTCCCCACGCCGAACTGGTGGTCGTCACGACGCCGCAGTCCGCGGCCGCGGGCGTTGCCGAGCGCGCGGGCTCGATCGCGACGCAGACCTCGCAGAACGTCGTCGGCGTAGTCGAGAACATGGCGTGGATGGATCAGCCCGACGGCTCGCGCCTGCACATCTTCGGCGAGGGCGGCGGCCGGTGGTCGCCGACCGCCTCACCAAGACGCTCGGTACCGCGGTGCCTGTGCTGGGTCAGGTGCCCCTCGACATCACCGCGCGCGAGGCAGGCGACGCGGGGACGCCAGTGGTCATCTCGGACCCGGAGTCGAGCGCCGCGCAGGCGATCACGGCCGTGGCTCGCGCCCTCGCTGGCCGGCAGCGCGGGCTGGCGGGCCGCTCCCTTGGCGTCACTCCCGTCAAGCGCTGACGGGTCGCCGACGCGGGTTCGGGCCTAGGTACGCTCAGGCTTAGGGACACTCAGCCTCAGGGACGCTCAAGCCCTGGGACGCCCCCACCCCGCCACGATGCCAGCCACGAGTGCGGCCAGCAACGTCCCCGCGCTGAGCGGAGGCGTGGCGAGAGCGGCAAGCACCGCGTCGTTGAAACTTGGGCCCGCGGCGCCGATCATGTCGAGGAGCCTCGTTCTGGCCGCCGACCACTCCAGCGACTGCCATGAGGTGGACGCCGAGACCTGCGGCCACCGCGGCGGCACCGAGGGTGCTCCACGAGGCATCGCGGCTCAGGGTGCGCATCGTGAATCCGACCGCGGCCGCGATCGCCGCACCGAGAACGGTCAGGGCGAGGGCTCCGGGGTCGTCGGGCACCAGGGGCGACAGCAGGAGGCCGAGGACCAGACCCACCGCGAGAGCGGCCGTGAGGGGCGCCATCGGCGTACGACGCACCCGCTCGAGAACCGAAGGTGAAGGCGCTGCGGGCGCCTGCTCACCGGACTGCTCAGTCATGTTCAGGCTCCTCGCTGCCGTGTCACCGTGCTTCGCCCATCGTACGGCTTGCGCACCAGGGGTAACAGTGTCCGATACTGGGGCCATGCCAGGCTCCCGACGCGTCCTCCGCGCTCGACTGGACCCCGGCCTGGACCCGCGGTCAGGGAGAGCACCAGGCGCGCGAACTGTTCGCCGCGACCTTCGGAGCGCCACCCCACGGGGTGTGGTCCGCACCGGGCCGCGTCATGATCATCGGCGAGCACGCGGACTACAACGCGGGGATCACTCTCGCCACCGCGACTCCGCACCGCTTGTACCTCGCGGCAAGCCCTCGTCCCGATGCCCGCATCCGGGTCGTCGAGGGCCAGGCGAGCGCGCTGCCCGGGCCAGACGGAGTCTGGGAGAGCGACCTGCGGGATCTGGTGCCCGGCACCGTGGACGGATGGCCGCGCTACGTGGCGGCCGCACTGTGGGCGCTCCTTGAGCGCGGCTATGACGGTCCGGGACTGGACATCGCGGCGACCAGTTGCCTTCCCGTGGGGGAGGGCTCGCCGGGTGGGCCGCGCTCGAGGCCGCCACCGCCCAGGCGGCCGATGCCCTCTGGGGTCTCGCCCTCGCCGATACGGGCGCGGGGAGACTGGAACTGGCCGAGGTCTGCTACGACGGGGAGTTGCGATTCGTGGGCTCGCCATTCGGCGGCACCGATCAGCACACCGCGTTGCGCTGTCGCGACGGCGAGGCTCTCTCGCTGGACTTCTCGCAGCCGCGGGGTCCTGGCGCGCTGATCCCTCCCCCGGCGCAGCGCTTTCCCCTGCCCTTCCGCGAGTACGGGCTGGGGCTCCTCATCATCAACACCGCGGATAGTACCCGATGGCGGACCCGCTGTTCCTGACCCGCCAGGCTCAGTGTGCCGCCGCTGCCGCCACGCTCGGGGTGACCTGGGTGGGTCAGATCGCGGAGCAGCCCGATGCGGTCGCCAGGGTCGCGGCCCTCGACGACCCCGTGCTGCGCCGTCGCGCCAGGCACCTCGTGACCGAGATCGCGCGGGTGAGAGCCATCGAACGCGAGGCGACCGGGATGGGACCCGCCCACGAACGGTTCACTGAGATTGGCCGCCTGCTCTACCGGTCTCACGCCTCGCTTGAGCCTGGACTTCGAGGTGTCGTCTCCCGCCCTCAACCGCACCGTCGACGCGGCCTACCGGTCCGGCGCGCTCGGGGCGCGCATGTTTGGGGCGGGACGCGGCGGCTCGGCGATGGCGCTAGTACGCCGCACCGAGGCCGAGCGCACCGCACGCCTGATCCAGGAAGACCTCCTGGCCGCGGGCGACCCGCGGCCAGGCTTCGTGCTCGTGTAGTTACAGCGCGTAGTCGACGACGAGGGGCGCGTGGTCGGACCAGCGCGTGTCGTAGGACGGCGCTCGGTCGACTCGGACGTCCGTGACAGCCGCTGCCAGCGCCGGCGACGTCAACTGGTAGTCGATGCGCCAGCCCGAGTCGTTGTCGAACGCCTTGCCGCGCTGCGACCACCACGTGTACGGGCCGGGGTGTCCCCCGCGTGAACGCGGTGGACATCCACCCAGCCCGCCTCGAGCCAGCGGTCAACGTAGGCACGCTCGGCGGGCAGGAAGCCGGCGGACTTGAGGTTGCCCTTCCAGTTCTTGATGTCGTTGTTGGTGTGGGCGATGTTGATGTCGCCCATCACCACCACGCGCTCGTGGGCGGCAGCGAGCGCCTCCAGGCGAGCGGTCATGAGCCTCAAGGAAGGCGTACTTGTCGGCCATCTTGACCTCGTCCTCGGCGTTGCCGGAGTGGACGTAGACGCTGACGATGCGCACGGGTCCCGAGGCGGACTCGACGGTGCCCTCAACCCAGCGGCCCGTGTGGGTCGCCGCCGTCGCGGTCTCTCCGAGCGCCTCGGCGCCCACGTGCACGTTAGTGAGCGTGCCGCGGGAAAGGATCGCGACGCCATTGCGGCCCTTCTGCTCGCTGATGTGGTCGGCCACGTTCCAGGTGGTGCCCAGGCTCGGCGACCAGCAGGTCCTCGGGCGCGCGCACCTCCTGGAGGCACACCACATCGGCTCCGACCTCGTCGAGCCACGGCAGCATGCCCTTACGCAGGGCGGCTCGCACCCCGTTGACGTTGACCGACACAATGCGCATCAGCGAATCCCCGCCTTCCTCTCACATGCTTCGACGACGTTCGCCAACAGCATCGCCCTCGTCATCGGGCCCACTCCCCCAGGATTGGGCGAGTACCAGGACGAACGCTCCACGGCATCGGCCGCGATGTCGCCCGCAACCTTGGACTTGCCCGTCTCGGGGTCCGTCACACGGGACACACCCACGTCGACCAACACGGCGCCGTCCTTGACCATGTCGCCAGTGATGATGCCGGGCACGCCCGCCGCGGCGACGATGACGTCAGCCGTGCGGGTGTGCGACGCAAGGTCGGCGGTGCCGGTGTGGCACAGGGTGACGGTCGCGTTGACGTCCTTGCGGGTGAGCAGCAGGCCGATGCTCCGGCCCACCGTGGTGCCGCGACCCACCACGACCACATGCTTGCCAGCAAGGTCGACACCGTGGCGCTCGATGAGTTCGATGATGCCCTTGGGCGTGCACGGCAGGCTCGACTCGACCGGCTCGGCGATGCGCAGCACCAGGCGGCCAAGGTTGGTCGGGTGCAAGCCGTCCGCATCCTTGTCGGGGTCGATGAGTTCGAGCACGCGGTGCGTGTCGATCCCCCGGGGAAGCGGCAGGCTGGACAATGAAGCCGGTGCAGGCAGGGTCTTCGTTGAGGCGGGCCACCGCCGCCTCGATCTCCTCCTGCGTGGCGGACTCGGGCAGGTCCTCGCGGATCGATGCGATGCCGACCTCCGCACAGTCGCGGTGCTTGCCCGCCACGTACCACGTCGAGCCGGGATCCGCGCCGACGAGCAGCGTGCCAAGGCCGGGGGTGACCCCCGGTCCCTCAGCACGCCGACTCGCTCGGTCGGCTCGGCCTTGATCGCCGCCGCGGTGGCGGTGCCGTCGAGCTTCTGCGGAGCCATTACTGCTGGAGGCCCTCGTACAGCGGGAAGTCGTCCGCGAGGCGCTTCACGCGCGCACGCAGGCCGTCGATGTCGGCCGCCTTGCCGCCGATGAGCGCCTGGGCGATGACCTCGGCAACCTCGGTGAACTCCTCGGCGCCAAAGCCGCGGCTCGCGAGCGCGGGGGTGCCGATGCGCAGGCCTGACGTGACCATCGGGGGACGGGGGTCGAACGGCACGGCGTTGCGGTTGACGGTGATGCCGACCTCGTGAAGCAGGTCCTCGGCGTCCTGGCCGGTGAGCCTCCGAGTGGCGCAGGTCCGCCAGCACCAGGTGGACGTCGGTGCCGCCGGTGACGACGTTCACGCCCGCCTCGATCGCGTCGGCCGCCGTGAGGCGCTCCGCGATGATGCGTGCGCCCTCAAGGACGCGCGCCTGGCGCTCCTTGAACTCGTCCTGCGCGGCTGCCTTCAGCGCCACCGCCTTCGCGGCGATGACGTGCATGAGGGGGCCACCCTGCTGGCCGGGGAAGACCGCGGAGTTGAGCCTTTTGGCGAGGGCCGTGTCGCGCGACAGGATCATGCCCGAGCGCGGGCCGCCGATGGTCTTGTGGATGGTGGTCGAGACCACGTCGGAGTGCGGCACGGGGCTGGGGTGCAGGCCCGCGGCCACGAGTCCCGCGAAGTGCGCCATGTCGGTCCACGCTTGGCGCCCACCTCGTCGGCGATCGAGCGGAACGCCTCGAAGTCGAGGTGGCGCGGGTAGGCCGACCAGCCGGCGATGATGACGTCGGGGCGCTCGGCGAGCGCCTGCTCGCGCACCTGGTCCATCTCGATGCGGTGGGTAGTCTCGTCGAGGCCGTAGGCCGCGACCTCGTACAGCTTGCCCGAGAAGTTGAGCCTTCATGCCGTGGGTGAGGTGGCCGCCGTGCGCCAGCGAGAGGCCCATGATCTTGTCGCCCGCGCTGATAAGCGCGTGCAGCACCGCCGCGTTGGCGGTCGCACCAGAGTGGGGCTGGACGTTGGCGTATTCGGCGCCGAACAGGCTCTTGGCACGCTCGATGGCAATGGTCTCGGCAACATCGACTTCCTCGCAGCCGCCGTAGTAGCGGCGGCCGGGGTAGCCCTCGGCGTACTTGTTGGTCAGGACGGAGCCCTGAGCCTGCAGCACGGCACGGGGAACAAAGTTCTCCGAGGCGATCATCTCGAGGTAGGTGCGCTGGCGTCCCAGTTCGCGGTCGAGGACCTGAGCGATCTCGGGGTCGAAGTCCTGCAGCGAGGCGTTCATTACCTCGTGCGTGGCGCTGGAGTCGGTGGTCATGTCATCCCCTTCTGGCTGGCGGCACGGGGCCGCCGGTTGTCCGGTGACCTTGGCCCAGGCGTACGACCAACAGTCGGCGAATGCGTGCCGCTCCCTCGTGGTGACCCACTGCGCCAGTCGCGACGCGCGCCAGTCTACCAACGCGGATGCCGCGCGCCAGGCCCAGTACGATGCCTGCCACACGGTGTCTCATGAGGCACGGGTGTGCCGAGGACCGCTGGGGGCGAACAGGGCATGGGAACACTGCCGTCGGGCATGACGACGTTGCACGTCCGTGCGCGCAGGCGCATCGTCAGCCGCGAGGCGGCGCGCGCCACCAGGCTCGCCAGCAGCCCCACCAGGCCCCTGCCCGGCACCGACCTCATCCTCGCCGCAGGCGCCAGCGGCGCGCTCCACGTGGTGCGCATCGAACGACGTTGCGCCGTGGCATCCGTCACTGTGACCGACGGCGGGCGCGGCGTGCTGGTCCGCGGCACATATCGGGGAGCACCCCGGCCGCCGTGGCGCTCCGCAGGCTCGCGCGTCGCCGCACGCGGCGAGGTGACCGTCGCGGGACCGGAGGCATTCGAGTGTGAACTGCCCCTGCGAGCACTCGGCTGGCAGGGCCAGCACCGCATCGTCCCCCCGGACACCTACCTCCTCGAGGCCCACTTCGCCACAGGCGAGCCCCGGGTCCTCCTCGCGCCAGCGGCACTGCGCTCAACGCTGCCCCACGAGGAGCGTGAGACCCACGCCCACGTCCGGGTCACCTGCACGGCACGCGGCCAGATCACCGTCACGGTCGCGCCGCCGTTGCTCGCCAGCGAGGCGGGGCCCGCAGGCTACGCCGCCGTGACCGCCGTGAAGCGGCCCACCCCGATGGTCGCGGACGCGGTCTACGTGCAGTCCTGGTTCGGCAAGTCCTTCTCCGATAGCCCTGCGCGGCTCGCCGAGGCTCTGCGCGACGATTGCCGCGAGGTCATCGTCGGCGTGAGGGACTATTCGGTCGAGGTCCCGGACAACATGACACCCGTCGTCATCGGCACGCAGGCATGGTGGGAGGCCATCACCTCGTCACGCGTCGTGGTGGACAACAGTTGGACGCCCAAGGAGTTCAAGCGCCGACCCGGCCAGAAGGTCGTGCAGACCTGGCATGGCACGCCTCTGAAGAAGGCTGGGGTACGACCGCTCGCAGCACGAGGGCCGCACCGCGACTCCACAGAGTTTTCGGTGGGGCAGGCTCAAAATGGGATCTGCTCGTCTCGCCCAACGCCTACTCGACGGAGATCCTGAGCCGCGCCTATGCGTATGACGGCGCCATCGCCGAGACGGGTTACCCCCGCAATGACGTCCTGGTGGCGGACGACGGCATGCGCGACCGGGTGCGCGCCGCGCTCGGCATTCCCGCAGGGACCGTGTGCGTGCTCTACGCCCCCACCTTCCGCGAGGCCGACCAGGGGCGCAGCGTGTTCTGCGACGTCGAGGCGCTGGCTCGGCGGCTTGGCCCGGGCTATCGGCTCCTCGTCCGGGGCCACAGCGCTGCCTCGAAGTTCGGTACCCACCACGGCACCTCGCGGGTCCTCGACGTGAGTTCCTACCCCGAGTCCTCGCACATGCTCGCCGTCGCGGATGTCCTCATCACCGACTACTCCTCGGTGATGTTCGATTTCACCGCCACCCGCCGGCCCGTGGTGTTCTTCACGCCGGACATGGACGCCTACGCGCAGGACGGACGGGGCGTGTACTTCGACCTCGCCGCGCATGCCCCCGGGCCGGTCGTCTCAGCGGAGGACCGCCTTCCCGCGGCGGTGCGCCGTGCGTGGGAGGGCCGCGCGGACACGTCGACCAGGTACGCGGCGTGGCGGACCCGCTTCAACCACCTCGACGATGGAGCCGCGACCGCACGGCTTGCGGGCATCGTCCGCGAGTGGCTCTAGGAGGCCGCACCCTTCGCACGCGCCCGGCGCTCGCGCACCAGCGACATCCACCAGTTCAGGTCCATGAGCGGGCGGGTCACGCGGATCACGATCGGGCGCGACGCCAGGAACGCAAACCCCACGGCGGCTACCGCCATCAACCCCATCCACGCGCCTTCGCCGATGGCGGTGCTGTAGCCGTTCTCGCGGCCCGGGTACAGGAACAGCGGGTGAAGCAGGTAGATCGCGAGGGACGCGGCGCCGGCCTGCGCCAGCCAGCGACGCGTCCAGCCGGTCAGTGAGACGAACGCGAGGGTCAGGACGAAGCCGGCGAGCAGGACGCCAGCACGCACCGCGATGCCATCGACGTCGGTGTAGTGCAGGTCGGCGTAGTCCTCGTGAAGGAAGAAGATGCGCCGGCTCAGGCCGTCGTGGGTGAGAAATGAGAACACTCCAGCGGCGACAAAGGCCGCGAATGCCAGCATCCGCACCGGGAGAAGCCTGAGCCTTCGCGAACCACTCCTCGCGCCACACCAGGCCGAGCGCGAAGAACGGCAGGAAGCCCAGCGTGCGAGCCAACGACAGGTCGGGACCGATGACGGCGATGGTGCCCGCGCCGAGCGCGACCGCGAAGGTGACGGGCACCGCGTACGGGATCCGCTGGATCCACGGCGCGGCCATCCGCCACGCGAAGAGGGACAACAGGTACCAGGTGGTCCACGCGGGCACCAGCAACTGCGGCGGGTGGAGGTCACCGACGGTGAGGGAGAGCACCACAGAGTGGAGCACTTGGAACACCGCGTACGGGAACAGGAGCCGGGTCGCGATCTTGGCAGGAGACCAGTGCGACGCCTTGCGTGTCAGGTACCCCGAGAGGAACACAAACGCGGGCATGTGGAACATGTACAGCCACTGCTCGAACGTCTCTGCGATGGGCCCCGAGAGCGGCGCGATCGCGTGCCCCCAGACCACCAGCACGATGAGGAGTCCCACGGCGGTGTCGATCGAGCGGTCACGAGTGCGCGGACGCTTGGCGACGTCCGGGCGCGCGGAAGCATCGGTGTTCACCATTTCTTCATTGTGCGTCGCCTCCTCCTGAGCGTTTACTCAGGAAGGCGTGGCACTAGTTGTCGCCGCGCACCGCGGGAAGGTCGGCGTCGTCGTCCACGATGGCTCCCGACTCCAGCACCTTGCGCAGGTAGGCGTACGTGAGATCGCCGTTGATCTGGTCGAACTGGTGCTCGTAGCCGGCCTTGTTGTACATCGAGATGTTGTGCTTCGAGTTCTGCCCGGTGAAGACCCACACCTCGCGGGTGGTCTCCGGCAGGTAGCCGAGCACGGCGAACAGGAGCCTGGGTGCCGATGCCGTGACCCTGCTGGTCAGGCACGACGGCGAGGCGTCCGATGGTGGCCTTGTCCCCCTCCAGGCCCACCCGGATGGAACCGATGAGGCGGTGCCCTTCCCAAGCGCCGAGGGTGACCACGTCATCGGATTCAAGGTCGACGATGAGGCTCCTCGAGCGTCTGCGTCAGCGCGGGGATGTGCGGGTCGCCGTACAGCCTGCGCCTCCGTCACGAACGCGGCACGCCTCACGGTGAGCAACTCCCCCGCGTGATCGATCCCCACCACGTCGATGCGCACACTCTCGGTCTCAGCCATACGACCATCCTGGCATGTTCCCCATCGAGCGCCCAAGCGAGACGCGCGCACCGGTTCGCGGCTGCCCGGCGCCGGGTAGGCTAACCGGGTGCGAGACCTTTCCCTGGCGCCCGCCCGTCCGTTCGCCGATGAACGAGGTGCCCGATGCTAGGGCGCCTGCGTTCGTACGCGGGCTTGGCCATCCGCCGCCTCGGCCTTCTCCCCGGCGGAGTGCCGGACGGGCTCGGCGACGACGACACTCTCGGCGCTCACGTGATCCGCTCCGAATCGCTGGTGTTCTTCCCCGACCCCCGGAGAACCTGTACCAATTGCGCCAGTGGTACGGCGCGCTGGGCGAGCTCGACAAGTTCGGCGGCGTCAGCGTCATCACGCAGGACAGCCGCACCGCGCGGGCCGTGCGGGAAGAGACCGACTTCGAGGTGCTGGTGGTCGCGCGCAATCGCACCTTTGCGGGGCTCGTCGACCGCGGAAACGCGAAGATCGCCATCTACGTGGGCCACGCAAACAACAACCTGGTGGGCCTGCGCGCCACGGGGCTCGCCCACATCTTCCTCGCGCACGGCGACTCGGATAAGTCCGTGTCCGTCTCGAACCAGGTGAAGGGCTTCGACTACACGCTCGTGGCGGGACAGGCGGCGGTGGACCGCTACGCCGCCGAGGTGCTGTTCTTCGACGCTGACCGTCACTTGCGCGTCATCGGCCGGCCGCAGTTGCCCGCGCGGGTGTCTCGCGACGGGGCCATCGTGGTGCTGTACGCGCCCACGTGGGAGGGTTCGCAGGAGACGAACGCCTACAGTTCCGCCGTCTCCCACGGCGAGCCGCTGGTGGGCTCGCTCCTCGACGCCGGCTACACCGTTCTCTACCGGCCCCACCCGCGCCTGGGGGTCTCGGACAAGCGCTTCCGGGCCGCCGATCAGGCGGTGCGTGCCCTGGTGACCGCCGCGGGCGAACGTGGCCGCGTCGACACCTCCGCGGACCCCGGCCCCGCCATGCAGGAAGCCGATGTCCTCATCACCGACGTCTCGGCGATGAGTTCGGACTGGCTGTCCCAGGCTCAAGCCGCTGCTCGTCACGGTCCCCACGGTGCCGCAGGCGCGGCCGGCGGGACCGTCGCTGCTGCACGCCCAGGTGCCTCGCATCACGGTGGAGCAGGCGGCCGATGCCGGGGCGCTGGTCAGGGAGACGGTCGCCGACCCCGCTCACCTACCTCGCATTCGCACCCTGGCCGAGCACTACCTGGGTGGACTCGATGCGGCGCAGGCCACGGAGGCGTTCGTGACGGCATGCCGCGAGATCGCCGCCGAGCGGGACCGTGAGCGTGCCGTGAAACAATCCGGTCATGCACCGTCCTGAGGACCGTCCCGCCCATCCCACCATCGAGCAGATCCGCGAGGTCTGCCAGCCGCCCGAGATTCGTGGCCGGAAGAACTCCGAGCACTGGACCGGCGACGTCTTCACGCGGTCGCTGTCGCCCTACCTCACCCGCGCCTTTGTGCGCGCGGGCCTGAGCGCGAATGCCGTCACGGTCGGCATGATCCTGTGCGGTTGGGCGGCGGCTGCTGCGCTGCTCATTCCTGGTTGGTGGGGGCCGCTTCTCGCGGCCGTGCTGGCGATGGGCCAGATGCTGCTCGACGCCTCCGACGGGGAGGTCGCCAGGTGGACCCGCAAGATGGGGCCGCGCGGGATCTTCCTCGACCGCATCGCGCACACCACCACCGAATCCCTGGTGCCGATGGCGGCGGGCTTCAGGATCGCGCTCGAGGCGGACCCGATCGACTGGCGCTGGGCGTTCGCGGGCACGCTGCTCGGCATGCTCGTGCTGTGGAACAAGTCGCTCAACGACGGCTCGCGCCTCGCCCGCGTTCAGGGCGGCATGCCGCTGGCCAAGGAGGACACCGGGATCAAGGTGCCGACCGTGGGCTGGGTGGCACGCGCGCGCCGCGCCGCGAACCTGGTCCCCATCCACCGCGCCTACCACTCGGTCGAGCAGACGCTGGTGATGCTGGCGCTCGCGACCGTGGGGCTCGTGGCGGGCTTCAACGGCGTCGCCGTGGCCGTCGTCATCCTCCTGGTGGCCGCGCCCTTCGTCATCGCGGGTCACACCCTCGCGATCCTCACCTCGTCCCAACTCAAGGTGCCCGCGACCCCCGAGTCCTGACCCGCATCGGCCGCCTCACGCGTCAGGGCCGACCGCCAAGTACTGGGCGACTCAGTACTTGGCGGTGAAGGACCAGATCCAGGGCGACGTGCCCGCCGCGAGGTTGCTGCGGATCCGCTCGGCTCCGGTGATGGAGGAGGTCTTGCCGGTCGACGAGGTGGCCGTCACCTTGGTGGCGGCGGCATCGGACCCGCCGGCGGTGCGTCCGGTGACCTTGATGGACACGACGTCACTCAGGCCGAACACGCTGCGGGCCTTCGCCTGGGTCAGCGTCTGCGACCACGAGCGCATGGGATTGATGCTCGACTCCGACCAGGGATCATCGACCGACGTCAGGTACGCGAACGTTCCGCCCCAGATGTCCTTGCTGCTCTCGGTTTGGCCGCCGGACGAGGAGAAGTAGTAGGTCTGGGCGATCGAGCCGCCATAGGTGAGGACCTTGCCCTTGGAGCCGCTGGTGGTGCGGTTGACGGCGTCGACCCAGCGCTTGCCGTAGTAGGCGTTGGTGCCTTCGTTCTCCTTGTTCCACCCGGTGAAGTTCTGATCGCGGGTGTCGTCGTAGATGTGGCAGTTGCAGTTCGCCGAGTAGTTGTTCATCTGACGCAGCGCGTAGCCGCGCGCCACGATGGCCTGCGCCTGGAGGGCGTCGGTGTCCCATGAGGAAGGCATCTCGGCAATACCGTATAGGTACTCGGTGTTGAGCCTTCAGTTCGTTGGCGATGATGATGCGCGGCGAGGTGGTCGACGGCACGCTGATGAGCAGGCTTGCCGTGGCGGTACTTGCCGTGGGTGCCGCGGATCTCCGAGGCACCGTTGCCGTTGTAGATGTCGACGTACGGGTCCTCGTTCGAGCCGGACTGGTAGTTGCTGGTGCCCTCCCAGTGGAGCGCCACATCCTTGGTGGCGGTCGCCTTCTTGCCCCCGTCGCGCTCGACGGTGACGGAGTTGCCCGAGCGGGTGATGTGGAGCCTTCTCGTTGTTCTTGCCGTACCAGGTGGTGTGCGGCGTCGAGCCTGCCCTTGTTGTAGAAGCGCAGGCGCCACTGGCCGTCGTCGGTCTTGTCATCGCCGATGGAACGCACCACCACCGTGGCCGAGTCGCGCCAGTCCGAGCCCGAGCCGTAGACCTCGACCCTGATCTTCTTGTCCGCCTCCACGGAGGAGACCGACGTGCCCTGGTAGTACTTCTGCAGGATCGACCCCGCGCTGTACCCCTCCAGCGCCATCGCCTGCGCGCCGTACTGCGACATGCCCACGCCGTGGCCGTAGCCGGCGCCCTTGACGGTGAAACTCGTGGGAACGGTGGGCTTGACGGTCGGGCTTCCGCTCAGCCGGTACAGGAAGGCGGCCGTGGCCTCGCGCGAGACTCCCGAGCGGGGGCGGTAGGTGCCGTCGGCGTACCCGGTGGTGATCTTGGTGCTGCGTAGCCAGGTCACCTCCTTGAAGAACTTCGACGACGTCGACATGTCCTTAAAGGGGGACGAGCTGGGGGCGGAGAACGACGGGCTGCCCTTGTAGCGGTACAGGAAGGCGGCCATCGCGTCGCGGTCGATGGTGTTCTTGGGACGGAACGTACCGTCGGGCCAGCCGGTGGTGATGCCTTGCTTCGACAGCCACACGATCTCGCGGTAGAACTGCGCGCTCGTGGGCACGTCCTTGAACGGCGAGGTGGAGGGAAGGGACACCTTGGGCGAACCCGCGAGGCGGTACAGGAAGGCCGCAAAGGCCTCACGGGAGACCTCGGCCTTGGGCTTGAAGGATCCGTCGGCGTAGCCGGTGGTGATGCCCTTGCCCGCGAGCCAGGTGATCTCGGTGTTGAACTGGTGACTCGCCGGCACGTCCGTGAAGCGGGTCGCCGCCGCGGAGGGCCCCGCGGTCAGGACGGTCACCGCGAGCGCCGCGATCACACTCCATGCCGCCATGAGCGTTCGCGCCGAGCCGCGCCGAGCCGTCCCTACTGCCATCCGCTTCCCCATCCTGTGACCAGAGTGGCCAGTGTGACACATGTGACAACAGGGTCAAGGGGACGTGACAAAGTCGACGCGACGGCGGCGCCTCACACTGTCAGTACGCTGGGCGCCATGACCGCCACGGACACCCGCTACGTGCTCAGCCTGTCCTGCCCCGACGGCCCCGGCATCGTCCACGCCGTCTCGGGCGCCCTCGCAAGCCTCGACGGCAACATCACCGAGTCTCAGCAGTTCGGCGACCCGGACACGGGCCTGTTCTTCATGCGCGTCGAGGTGACGAGCCCTGCGCCGCGAGACCAGATCGAGGCCGCCGTGGTGCCGCTTGCCGCGCGCTTCGGCATGGACTGGAAGCTCGACGTCGCCGGACGCGCGATGCGCACGCTGGTGCTGGTCTCGAAGTCCGCGCACTGCGTGAATGACCTGCTGTTCCGCGAGCGCGCCCGCACCCTCCCCATCGACATCGTTGCCGTCGCGGGTAATCACGCGACGCTCGCCCCGCTCGCGGCGTTCTACGGCAAGGAGTTCCACCACGTGCCGGTCACGGCCGAGACCAAGCCGGCGGCCGAGGCGCGCCTCCTGGAGGCTCGTCGACGAGCCTGGACGTGGAGCTCGTGGTCCTCGCTCGCTACATGCAGATCCTCTCCCCCGAGCTCTCGGAGGCCCTGCGCGGGCGCGCCATCAACATTCACCACTCGTTCCTGCCGTCCTTCAAGGGCGCCCGCCCCTACTTCCAGGCACACGACCGTGGCGTCAAGGCTCATCGGCGCCACCGCGCACTACGTCACAAGCGACCTCGACGAGGGCCCCATCATCGAGCAGGAGGTCGAGCGCGTGGATCACACCCACACGCCCGAAAGCCTCACCGCCGTGGGCGCGGACGTGGAGCGACGCGCGCTCGCCCGCGCCGTGCGCTGGCATGCCGAGCACCGCGTCCTCCTCGACGGGCACCGCACCATCGTCTTCCGCTAGGCGGGTCCCGGGCGTCAGTAGCGGGGAGTAAAGGCTCCACAGCCACGGCGAGACACCGCCCGCGACGGTGTTGCGGATCCGGTCAGCGCCCGTGATGGTCGCGGTCTCCCCCGAGGCCGATGTCGCCGTCACCTGGGTCGCGGCAGCGTCGCTTCCACCTGCCGTGCGCTTGGTGACCTTGATGCTCACCACGTCGTCGAGGCCGAACATGCTCTGCGCCTGCGCCTGCGTGATGGTCCGCGTCCAGGCACGCATGGGGTTGCGGGCATTGAGCGACCAGCGGTCATCCACGGAACGCAAGTGGCTGAGGCGCGACGTCCAGATGTCCTCGGAGTTCTCCGTCTGCCCACCGGACGACGAGAAGTAGTACGTCGTGGCGATCGAGGAGCCCGTGTAGAGGACCTTCCCAGCCGTGGCCGAGACCGCGCTCGTCCATCGCTTGCCGTAGTACGCGTTGGTGCCCTCAGACTCCTTGATCCAACCCGTGAAGTTCTGGCTGCGCGCGTCGTCGTAGAGGTTGCAGTTGCAGGCTGGTCTTGTACGTCGCGAGCTGACGTAGCGCGTAGCCACGCGCGGTGATGGCCTGCGCCTGCAGGGCGGCGGAGTCCCACGAGGACGGCATCTCGGCGATACCGCGCAGGTACTCCGTCTCGAGGTCAAGGCGATTGGCGACGATGAGGCGCGTCCCGGGAACGGTGACGAGGAGGCGGCCGTGGCGGTAGTCGCCGTGGGTCGCCGCGCTTCCCGACGAGGTCAGGATGTCCGCGTAGGCCGACTCCGACGAGCCCGACTGGTAGTACGACGTTCCCTCCCACCGCAGTTCCACGGTGCCCGTCGCGGTCGCACTTGCCCCGGATGGCCGGGTGACCGTGATCGACGTCCCCGAGCGCGTGATGCGAAGGCTTCTCGTCCTCCTTGCCGGTCCACGTGGTGGTCGCGGTCGAGGACCCCGAGGGGTAGAAGAGCATCGCCCATTGGCCGTCGCCCGAGCCGGGCGAGCGCACCACAAACGTCACCGTGTCCCGGCTGTCGGAGCCGGACCCGAACACCTCCACGCGGATGTCCCGGGACGTCGACGCACTCTTCACGGAGGTGCCCGTGTAGTAGTGGGTGAGGATCTCGGATGCCGATGCTCCCTCGAGCGCCATGCCCTGCGCACCGTACTGCGACATGCCGATGCCGTGGCCCCAGCCGGAGCCTGCAAGGGTGAAGGAGGCCGGGATTCCCGTGGGCTCGGGGTCGGGAGTCTCAGGCTCCGTCGGCTCCGGATCCGGCGTCTGAGGCTCCTCGGGCTCCGTCGGCTCCGGGGCGGGCGTCTCGGTGCCGGGCGTCTCGGGATCGGGGGTGCCAGGGTCGCTCGGCTCTCCCGAGTCGGTCGGCCGCGGCGTCGGCGACGTCTCTGGCGTGGTCGACGTGTCCGGCGTGGGGGTCGACGTCGGCGGGGTCTCTGGCTGAGGGGTCTGCGTCGCGCTGGGCTCGGGCTGGGGCTCGGGGTCCGCGGGTTCCGTCTCCTCGGGTGCTGGCGTCTCGGGGGCGGGAGGCTTCCGGCTCGGTCGCCTCGGGTTCCGGGCTCGGCAGATCGCCGGGGTCCACGGGCGTCACGCCGTCGGGAAGGCTCACCTCCGGAGCCCGACGCGCCACCGCCGGGGCCACTCGCGGATTCGGTATCGGCCTCCTCGACCACGGCACCCACCACGTCGTCAACGGGCGCGGCGTCCACGCTCACCTCGGGCGCGGGTTCCGCCGTGGGATCCGCGGTGGCCGTGGCGGAGGGCGAAGGCTCGGGCGTGGCCTCGGCCTCAGGGTCGTCGGCAGAGAGGTCGTCAGCACCAAACGGCACGTCCTCCTCCGCCACCCGCGAGGGGCCCACGGACACGGCCGTGGGCTGGGGCTCCTCGAGCCAATCGGGAACCGAGGCGAGGACGGGCAGCGCGAGCGCCAGCACAGCCGCAAAGGCAACGCCTGGTACGACGCGCAGCAAGCGGCGCGCCCTGCTCTGGCGGTGACCCGTGACAATCATTGTGTACTGATGTTACAGATGTGACTGGGGTGACAACAGGCCACGTCACCAAAAGTTCGCCTTCGGCCTCGCGACTGCGCACTCGCACGAGGACGCATCTGCCCCGCAGAAGCGCCCCCGCTAGACCACCAGCAGGCGGCCCTTGCGGGCGATGTAGGCGACCGTGCCCCACGACATCTTGCGCTGGTCACGCGGGCACTCACGCCACCCCTCGCGGAAGCCGCCGAACCACGGCCTCAGGCCCCGCGGAGACCTCAGCGAACGCAGCACCTGGAGCACCGCCCACGAGGTGGCGTACACCACCGACAGGGGCGCGGGGAGGTTCCTGCGTGCCACCCACACGCGGTTGCGCGCGGACAGCCGGTAGTAGTCGGCGTGGCGCGTGGGCTTCTTGACCGGGTGGTAGATGCGCAGGTCGGGGTCGTAGATCACCTTCTTGCGCTGCTCCCACACGCGCCACGCGAGCTCGATGCCCTCGTGCGCGTAGAAGAAGTCACCGGGCCACCTTCCGGCCGCGAGGAGCACGTCGCGGCGAATCGCCACCGCGCCCTCCCACAGCGAGAACGCGGCGAACGGCTTCTCGACCTCGCCCGAGCCCAGCTTGGGCACCCATCGCGACGGCGAGCCCTTCCCCTTGGGATCGAACACGCGTCCCTGCAGCGCGCCGAGGCCCGGATCATCCTCGAACCGCTCCTTGACCTCGGACAGGAAGTCGTCGTCCACCACTTCGGCATCGTCATCGAGGAAGAACACCAAGTCGCCGGTCACGTGGCCGATCCCCGCGTTGCGTCCCGCGGGAATGCCAAGGTTCTCAGGAAGGGCGAGCGTGCGCGCCTGCGGGGGCAGCGCCTCGAACGAGGCGGGGTCCCAGCCATTGCCGACCACCAGGATGTCCGTGGTCACATCGCGCTGCTTCAGCACCGATTCGATGGCCATGACGAGACGCTTGCGCCGCTTGCCCATGGTGAGGATCACGACGCCGAAATCCGGCTGCACGGGTGTGGGCATAAGGAGAATCCTACGAGGCGCCGCCCGCGCCCCCGGTCAGGCGAGCCCGAGGACGGCCCGCGGCACGTCTGAGGCGGCGGCCACGGCCTGCGCGTGGGGCACGCCTGCGGCGACGCACACCTCGATCGCGCGGGCAAGCGTCAGGGTCGACCCAGCGATCGTGTCGGTGCCTGCCAACACCGCCTTGCCGTCCCGCACCTCGACCGCCAGGTCACCCAGGACATAGTCGCCGTCCGATGCCGCGGCGGCGGCCATCGCATCGGTCACCAGGACAACGCGACCGGGCGCGGCGCGGAAGACCGCCGCGATCAGCGCGGGGTCCAGGTGGATGCCGTCCGCGATGAGGCTCGATCGACACGCGATCGTCGTCCAGCGCCGCACCGACGGGCCCAATCTCCCGGCCCACGATCCCTCGCATCGCGTTGAAGCCATGCGTCAGCAGCGTCGCTCCCCTGTCAAACGCCTGCCTGGCGAGCGCGGCATCGGCGTCGGTATGTCCGACCGCGACCACGATGCCCGCGTCCACACACCGCTCAATCGCGTCGAGCGCTCCGGGAAGGCTCCGGCGCGATCGTGATCTGACGGATCAGCCCGTCACCCGCGGCAATGAGTCCGTCGACCGCCTCTGGCGTGGGGGCGACGAGGTTGCCCAGCGCGTGCGCGCCCTTGCGCTCGGGAGACAGGAACGGGCCCTCGAGGTGCACACCGATGATCGCCGAGTCGTCGGCCATCGCCTCACGCACCACGTCCATCTGGCGGCGGGTCACCTCCAACGGAAGCGAGACCAGCGACGCCACCATGGCACCGGTGCCGTGCGCGCGATGCGCCGCGGCTGCGGCGAGGGTGCCCTCGACGGAGTCGCCGAAGGCGTGGCCCCCACCGCCGTGGCCGTGGATGTCAGTCAGGACACTCATGATGCAAGCCTTACAGACCCTGCCACGCCGGCTTGTGGGCCTGCGAATAGCGGTAGTAGTCGGCATGCGCCAGGCGGGACGCTGCGGCCTCGTCCACCACTACCGTCACGTGCGCGTGGAGCCTGGATCGCGGAGCCGGGCATGCCTGCGCTGACGGGGCCCTCGACGGCCGCGGCGACCGCCTCAGCCTTGCCCTCGCCGAAGGCCAGCATCACCAAGTGTCCGGCGCGCAGGATGGTGCCAAGGCCCTGCGTCACGCAGTGAATGGGCACCTCGTCGAGCGAGTCGAAGAACCGCGCGTTGTCCTCGCGGGTCTGCTCCGTGAGCGTCTTGACGCGGGTGAGCGAACCGAAGGAGGACCCGGGCTCGTTGAAGGCAAGGTGCCCATCGGTACCGATGCCGAGGAGCCTGGAGGTCGACGCCGCCGTGTGCCGTGAGGGCCGCCTCATAGCGCGAGCCCGCCGTGGCGACGTCACTGCCAGTGCCATCGGGCACGTGAACCCGAGCCGGGTCGAGGCCCAGCGGTCCCGTCACCTCCCGTGCGATGACCGAGTGGTAGGCTCTCCGGGTGGTCCTCCGCGATCCCCACGTACTCGTCGAGCGCGAACGCCGTCACCGCGCTGAAGTCCACCCCGGCCGCCGCATGCGCCGCGAGGGCCTGATAGACGGGCAGCGGGGTCGAGCCCGTGGCCACACCAAGCGTGAAGGCGGGATTCGCGGCGACCTGTGCGGCAATGTGGTCGGCGACCACCGCGCCGGCGGCCTCCTTGGTCTCGACAATCAGCACTTCAGCCATTGGTCACTCCCAGCAGCGCCGCGCCCATGGCCGCGACGGGTCGATGTCCTTCAAGAATGCGGGTGCGGCGCGCCACCAAGCGATGCGATGAACCGGGAGCCATCCGCCCAGTCCTTCAGGACCTTGGCGGTCCCATCGAGCAGCACGTCACCGAGTCCGGTGAGGCCACCGCCGACGATGACCTCCTCGACGTCGTAGGCGAGCACGAGCACACGGATCGAATGAGCCACGCCAACGAACAGCCGCTCCCTGATCTCAACGGCACGCGGGTCGCCCTTGGCGGCGAGCGCCAGGATGTCTCTGGCATCGGCCGTCGGGTCGCCCCACTGGCGCACGATGCCGGAACCCGACGCGTACGTCTCCAGGCCGCCGGGATTGCCCTCGGCGTCCACCGGCCCCCTCGGGTCGACCGAGATCTGACCCACCTCGCCGGACGTGCCGCGCGATCCCCTCCACAGTTGCCCGTCGAGGATGATGCCCGCGGCCAGGCCCGTGCCGAGGTTGAGGTACGCGACGGAACGTGCGTCGGTACCGACCAGGCGCCACGCGCCCACCGCGGCGGCATTGACGTCGTTCTCGACCTGCACCGGCCTGCCCCAGGCGTCGCCAAGGGCACGCGCGAGGTCGAGTTCGACGAGGTCGAGGTTGAGGGCGTGACGGACCACGCCGCCCCGCACCGCGCCGGGGATGCCGACGCCGACGCTGAGGGCGTCACGCACGTCGACGGCGCACTTGCGGGTGACGACCTCGACGGCGGCCTGCGCCGATCGCACCACGCCCTCGGGTCCGCGCTCCACGGGGACGCGGTGGCGCTGGAGGATCTGCAGCCGCTCGTCGACAGCGACGGCATCAATCTTGGTGCCGCCGATGTCGACGCCGATCCTCACGCCGGTCACTGGAGGAGCTCCAGGAGCGCGGCGCCCACGGCACGCGAGGCACCGTAGGTGGCGATGTCCGCGTAGCCGTCCTCGAGGGAGGGCCACCCCATGTCCACGACGATCGCGCCGTGGACGCGGAGCGCGTCAATGGCCTCGCGGGCCCACGCGTGACGGTGGTTGTCCTTGCCTACCACCACCACGAGCCGACCCTCTCGCGGCGCCCAGTCACCCAGGCCGTGCTCGGGGGTGACCACCGCATCGGCCTCAACGGCCGAGGCGAACGGGCCCCACGGCGACGGGCCAACCGCAATGTTCGCGGCGGGCTCGAGGCACACCCAGGCGACCGGCGCCCCCTCCCGCGCCTCAAGGCCACTGAGGGCGGCCTCGGACACGTAGAAGGAGTCGCGGATGCGCGCGGAGGTGAGACCCGGCACCTCTCCACGGACGAGGTCCGCGGGAGCGGCAGGAGCCTCGCGCGTGCTCGCCACCAGGCGGCCGATGCGTGCCGCAGCATCGGCCAGGCGTTCCTCGGTCACGTCCCCGGAGGCCATGGCCCCCTCGATAGCGGCCACGATCTGGTCCATCTGGGCATCGGTGTTGGCGGTGCCGATGCACAACAGATCGCAGCCGGCCGCGAGGGCACGCGCAGCGGCGGCGGGAATGCCGAGCTCGCCGGAGGCGCCCACCATGTCGAGGGCATCCGACACGATGGCGCCTTCGAAGCCCATCTGGCCCCGCAGCAGTCCATCAAGGATGGCGTGCGAGAACGTGGCGGGATTCACGGGGTCGATCGCAGGCACCATGATGTGCGAGCTCATGATGCTCGCGACGCCACCCGCGATGGCCGCGGCGAAGGGGGCGAGTTCCCGCGACGCGAGGGTCTCGGCGTCGACGTCCACGGTGGGAAGCGAGACATGCGAGTCCTGCGCCGTGTCCCCGTGGCCGGGGAAGTGCTTCGCGTTGGCCGCGACTCCGGTCGACTGGACACCCTGCGTCCAGGCCACGCCGTGCTCGCCCACGAGCGCGGGGCTCGCCCCGAAGGAACGCACGCCGATCACGGGGTTAGAGGCGTTGGAGTTGACGTCGACGTCGGGAGCCAACGTGAGGTTCACGCCCACGTCCCGTAGGCTCCCAGCCCACCTGAGCACCCACCGCACGGGTGAGTTCCAGGTCGTTGAGCCTGCCCAGCAGGGCGTTGCCGGGGAACGGAGACCCCTGCGCCTGGTACAGGCGGGAGACGTCGCCGCCCTCCTCGTCGATCGAGATGACCGCGTCGGGGTTGGCCGCAAGGATCGCGGACGTGAGGCTCCTTGAGCCTGGGCGGGCGTCGACACGTTCGTGGCGAACAGGCACACGCCTCCCATGCCCTCGCGCAGGCGGCGCTCCACCCACTCGGGAAGCGTGGTGCCCTCGAAACCGGGCATCAGCACGGCGAGAGGGGTGACAGAGGTACTCATCCCTTCACCGCCCCGCCCACCATGCCGGAGGTCATGCGGTTCTGGACGATCATGAAGAACACGATCACGGGGACAGCCACTAGCACGGAGCCCGCCATGACCTGGCCCCACTCGACGGCGCCGAACTGGGTGGGCTCGGAGAAGCCTCGCAGCCACAGCGGCAGGGTCTCGGAGGCTCTCCGACGTCATCAGCACGGAGGCGAGCGCAAACTCGTTCCATACCTGCAGGAACGCGTACACACCGGAGGCCACCAGGCCGGGAGCCAGCAGCGGGAACGTGATCCGCATGAAGGCCTGGAAGCGCGTGCAGCCGTCGATCATGGCAGCCTCTTCGAGGTCTGCGGGGACACCGGCAACGAAGCCGCGCAGCATCCACAGCGTGAACGGCACCACCATGGCGACGTAGATGATGGACAAACCGGCAATGGTGTTGAGCAGGTTGAGGCTCGCGATCATCTTGTACTGCGCGATGAACATCGCCTCGGCGGGCAGCATCTGGACAAGGATGACCGCGAGCACAAACGACTTGCGGCCCTTGAACTTGAAGCGGGACACGGCCAGCGCGCCCAGGAACGCGACCACGATGCAGATGACGAGCGCAATGGCCGTCACCGACAGCGAGATCCGCATGGCGGCGCCGAACCCCGTCGAGCCGTCCAACACTGCCTTGTAGTTGTTGAGCGAGCCGCCGAACGGCAGCCAGGTCGGCGTGAGGGCCGTGATCTTGGAGGCCGGCTGGAAGGACGAGTTGATCATCCAGTAGACGGGGAACGCCCACAGGAGAGCGAGAACGATGGCAACGGTGCCGCCGATGCGGCGCCCGGTGGAGGCCTTGGTCTTCATCAGTCGTCCTCCTTGAGGAGTTCACGCACGTAGAACCAGGACAGAGCGATGGTGAAGATCATGACGATCATCGCGGCGGCGGCCGCGACACCAAACTTGCCCTGGCCCACGCCGAGCCCGTACACGTACGTGCCGAGCAGGTCGTAGCGGATGCCCGCGGCGCCGAAGCCCTGGAGCAACTGGATCTGCGCGTACACACGCAGGTCCCAGATCATCTGCAGCAGCAGGAGGATCACAAGCACGGGGCGAATAATCGGCAGGGTGATGCGGCGCAGCATCGACAGGCCGTGTGCGCCGTCGAGCCTGGGCTGCCTCGACGACCTCGTCGGAGACCTGGGTGAGGCCCGCATACACGGACAACGCCACGAAGGGCACCGATGCCCAGGTGATGATGATCGACGCAATGGCGAAGAAGCTCAGGGGGTTCTGGAGCCAGTCATGGCCGATGAAGTCGACACCTGGTAGCAGGCTGAGGAGGTAGTTGACCAGACCGTTGCGGTCGTCGATCAGCCAGTTCCACACGGTCATCTGGGCCACGATGGGCATGGCCCACGCCAGCAGCAGAGAGATCTGCAGGCAGATGCGAGGCACCGTAGGGATGGACTTCATCAGCAGCGCGAGTCCGATGCCGAGCACCATCGTCGCGAGCGCGGTGACACCCATGAACACGACGGAGCGGATCAGGACGGTCCAGAACTCGCTGCCGGTGAGCAGGCCGATGTAGTTCTCGAGTCCCACCCACGCCGGCGGCCGCCCGAACTGCTGGGCCAGTCCGTACTCGCGGAAGGAGTTGAGGATCTGCCATCCGACCGGGTAACCCATGCCGATGAGCAGGGTGATGATCGCCGGGATGACAAGGAAGTAGGGGATGAGGCGCCGACGTAGCGGGCGCTTCGAGGGGGTCCGTGGCTCGTCGGCCACGGGCGGCGGCGCGTCGAGGGTCGACGGCGCGGGCGCTGGGGAAGTCATGAGGGGTGCCTCGCGGGGTTGAAAGAGGGGACGCGATGGGGTGGCATGGCGTGGGCCCGGGCGCCGGGGCGGCACCCGGGCCCACGCGGGGACGGCAGAGCCGTCGCGAGAGTGTTAGCCGTTGATGAGCCTCGTTGAGCCTTGGCGTCGTACTCAGCGGCGAGCCTTGGTGACGTCGCCACCCTCGGACACGGCCTGGAAGTAGTCCTCCAGGATCTGAGCCTCTTCGATCGCGGCCCAACCCGGCGCGGCCGGGGTCGCCTGGCGTTCGAGGCGGCGTCCAGCGCGGCCTGGTTCTGCGGGGCCAGGCTCGACGTACGCGTCGGAGTAGTCGAGGTTGGCGGGGCCGAGGCCGTTCTCCGACAGCAGGAGCCTGGTAGTCCTCGGAGAAGATGATGCGCATCAGGTCCTTGGCGCCCTCGACGTGCTGCGAGGCTGCGGAGATACCGATGTTCGAGCCACCGGCGAAGACGGGGGCGAAGCCACCGTCGGCACCCGGCAGTGCGAAGTAGCCGAACTTCTCGTCGTTCCAGGTGAACGTCTCGTCGTCGTTCACGTCACCGAGGCAGCAGGCTGCCCAGGCTCGGCGCCATCTCGGTCGCGGCGGGGGTGCCGGCGAGCATGTCGTCGTTGATGGCCTGGTAGATCTCGTCCGTGTCGGTCGACTTCGCGACCGAGGCGGTGGTGAAGAGGCTCCTGCCACTGGGTCATGCCCTCGATGGCCTCGGGGGTGGACAGTGCGCCTGCCCATGCGGAGCCGTCATACGTCGCGAGGTCTCCGCCGTTGGCGAAGATCCACGAGACGCCGTTGCGCCAGTCGCGACCACCCATGTAGAAGCCGCCGATGCCCTGTTCCTTGAGGTCAGCGTTGATCGTGGTCACGTCGGCAAGGGTCGTGGGGACCTCAACGCCGCCAGCGGCGTAGATGTCCTTGCGGTACCAGGCGAGGCGCGAACCGAAGTAGTAGGGGAGGGTGAAGTTCTGCTCGCCCACCTTGCCGGCGTCAACGAAGCCGGGGAGCAGCGAGTCGCCGCCGAGGCTCCTCGTACATGTCGGTGATGTCGAGGTACGCACCCACGGTGGTGAACGTCGAGGACTGGGTGTTGCCCACCTCGGCGACGTCGGGGGTGTTCGCCTTGTCGGGCAGGGCGGTGGTGAGCGACGTGATGGCGTCGCCCCAGCCGATGCGCTCGACGGTCAGCGCGCCACCGTTCTCAGCGGTGTAGGTCTCCTTGAGGTAGTCGACCAGAGCCTCGGGCGTGTCCTGCTCGCCCATCAGCCACAGGGTGATGTCCTCCGCTGCCGAGGTCTCCTCGGTGCTCGGAGCCGCGGAGCCCGTGGGCTCCGTGGTCGCGTCGTCATCGGATCCGGACGACGAGCATCCGGCGAGGACGATGGCCGAGGCGGCGGCGAAGGCCACCGCTCCCTGCGTCATCTTCTTCATGGTGATACTTCCTTCTGTTGTGTGTGCCGTCCGTGACTTATGGAAGCCACGTCGTTGTGGGTCGGGGATCAGGAGATCCCCGCCTGTCCGGTGAGGACTGTGACCACCGCTCCGAGCACGACGATGTCGCGCCCGAGTGCGGTCATCCGCAGCGAGAGGTCTCCGTGGAGCTCTCCCATGGTGCGGCTGCGGAGCGTCTCGGCGGTGGCCTCGAGGAGGTCCCCGGCGAGAAGATCATGGGGTCCGGCGAGGATGACCTCGCCGAGGTTGAGGGCGGCGACGACGGGGCCGAGCGCGATGCCCAGCCTCTCCCCCGCCTCGCGCAACACGGCGACCCGGCTCGCGTCATCGGCGGCGTCGGCGAGGTGCGCTTCGAGCCGCGGCGACGCGAGCCAGGTCTCCAGGCAACCTGCCTTGCCGCATGCGCAGTCGGCACCACCATCCGTGCCGACGACGACGTGGCCGATCTCGCCTGCGGCGAAACCGGAGCCGTGTACCAGGTGTCCGCCCACGATGAGGCCCGAACCGACACCGCGGCCCACGCGAATGAGCATCGTGTCGGCGCTCGCACCGCCGAAGGTGCGTTCGCCCTGGGCCGCCATGTTGGCGTCGTTGGCCACCTGGGTGGGGAGGTCGTAGCGCTCGGCGACGAGCCTGCTGGAGCGGGACGTTGTGCCACCAAGTTGGGCGCCGAGACGACGGTGCCGTCGAGGTCGACGAGGCCGGGGCTGCCGATGCCGATGCCGATGACGGATGCGGTGGCGCTCGCCAACAGGCTCATCGAGCAGACGGTAGGTAGCGTCGACGGCCTCCATCCCGGTGATGCCCCGCACCGGGACCTCGGCGCGTCCCACGACGGTGCCGTCGAGGTCAGTGACGACGCCGCGGAACGCGGAGTTGTTCGACAGGTCGAGGCCGATGATGGAGAAGCCCTGGCGGTTGAGGTCCAGCAGGGTGGCGGGCTTTCCGGGGCGCGAGTCGGGGCGCAGGCCGAGGCTCGATGACGAGGTCCTCGGCGATGAGGTCGGCGACGAGGTCGGAGATCGTGACGCGGGTGAGGCCCACTTCGCGGGCGAGGTCCGCCCTCGATAGACCCTCGGCGCGGTAGAGCGCCTGCATGACCAGCGCGCGGTTGTGGCGGCGGGCGTGCTCGGGGCGCAGGCGCGACGTGGGTCGTGCGGTGGCCGCCTTCACGGGGCGGGCACTCGTGGCGGTGGGGCGTCCGGTCCGGGTGGCCGTTGCGGCCCCCTCGGTCACGGCGCCTCGCTGCGCTCCCTTGGTCGTCATAGTTAGTTAGTAAAGATTACTAACCAATGTCAGCGCAAGGGGTCGGATCGTTTCGATGCGGAAAGTTACCGATCCGTGACCACCCCGAAACGTGCCGAAACATCGGCGCGGTGCGGGTAAAATCGATCCACCCTGACGAGTAAGGAGACCGCATGCCGGTCCTACGCAAGGACGGGGTGGCACTGCTGTTCGTGCACATCCCCAAGACGGGCGGCGGCTCGGTCGAGACCGCCTTCCGCAAGGGCGGGTGGAAGGTCAACCACTTCGACGGCACCAGTGGCCCCGACTCGATGAACCACCTCCGCCGCCACAGCCCCCAGCACGCCGACGCCTCCCATATCGAGGCGACATTCCGTCTTGAACGCTTCGACGGCATCTTCACCTTTGTGCGCGACCCGCTGCCCCGCCTGCGCTCGGAGTACCTCTGGCGGCACCGTGACGACGACCGCATCGACACCTCGGGCCGGGCGTTCGAGCGCTGGCTGCGCTCCACCTTCCGAAAGCAGATGAAGAACCCGTGGCTGTACGACAACCACATCCGCCCCCAGGTCGACTTCCTGGTGCGCGGCGGACTCACGCTCCGTGTCGAGGACGGCATTGACGAGGGGCTTGCCCGCCTCGCCAATGTCACGGGGCTGTCCGTGCCCACCTCGGCACCGCGTCGCCATTCCGGCGCGGACGTCTCGGCCGTCAAGCCGTCAGACGTGACCATCACCGACAAGGCACGCTCCCTTGTCGCGGATTTCTACGCCGAGGACTACCGTCGCCTCGGCTACTCCCCCACAGACGCATCGGCCTGACGCCCTCACGGCGCCGCCTCTGCCCTCGCGAAGGACACCATGAAAGCAGTCTTGATCGGCGACATCTCGTGGCCCGACCTCTACCACCTCGGCGACGAGGCGATGACGGAGGCGGCCATTGACATGCTGCGCGCGCGCGGCTTCGACGACATCACGCTCGTCGCGGGCAACCCCGGGGTGGCGGAGGAGTTCTACGGCCTTCCGGCGGTGCGGCGCGTGCGCTTCCGCGGCGACTGGAGCAGGGGCCGCAACGAGTGGCGCCTCGCCGACGTCGCGCGCGTGCTCGCCGAGCAAGACTGGGACGACCACCCCATCTATCCCGCCATCCGCGACGCGGATGCGGTCATCATCGCCGGCGGCGGCAACATGAACTCGCGCGACTATCACCTGCTGTTCGAGCGCGTAGCCGCCAAGCGCATCGCCGAGCACTTCGGCGTGCCGCTGTACATCACGTCGCAGACGGTGGGGCCGATGCTCGACGAGCCCGATCGCGCGCTCATCGTCGAGCTCCTGACGTACGCCCGCGCCTTCGGCGCTCGCGAGCAGACCACGTACGCGCTGCTCAAGGACCTCGCTCCCGACCCCACGACCGTGTTCCAGACCCTCGACGACGCCGTGCTCCTGACGGCAGACGATGCCGCTCGTGAGGCGGCCCGCGAGCTCTCGGCGGGCGCACCGTACGTGGTCGCCTCGTTCACCTGGCACGCAGGCGCAGCGTGGCCAACCGTCGAGGAGTATCACGCCGCCATGGCGACCGTCTGCGCCGACATCGCGGAGCGCCTCGACCTCGACGTGCTCCTCGCACCCCATGCCGGGTCGTTCCACGCCGACAACGCCAACCGCGACCACTCAGCAACGATGCCATCGTCGCGCTGGCGGCGCACCCGCGAGTACGCGCCACCCGCATGGTCACCGCCCGTGAGGACGTCGCACTCATCGAGGGTGCCGCAGCATCGCTCTCGACCCGCTATCACCCCACGGTGTTCGCGGCGCCCGCCCTCACGCCCGCCGTCGCCATCGCACCGTCGTACTACTCGTCCATTCGCATGGGCGGCTCCCTTGGCAACGTGGGGCTGGGCGGGTTTGTGGTCCCCGCCGCCTCGCTCGACCTCCTGCTCGACGCCGTGCGCGAAGCCACGGAGCGCTCCAACGGTCTCACCGCCCACCTCGCGACCGCAGGCCCCGCGGCCGTCGCCTTCCAGTCGGCGTGGTGGGATGCTCTCGCCGCGTCCATCACCGCGGGCACGCCCGTGGAGTTCACCGCGACGCTCGAGGTCGCTCCGTACACCCCCACGGGAACGTGGTCGGTGCGCAATGAGGACCGCAAGCCACTGACCGACCGGTTCGTCCAGGCCCAGGAGGACCTCACCGCGGCCACCGAGGAACTGGCGCTACCCGTGAGGCCCTTGCCGCGGCGCGCGAACAGGGGTCCTCCACCGCGGCGCAGGCTCAAGCGCTACAAGAACCGCAAGGCCGTCCGGCTGCTCGACAAACTGGGACGCTGACCGCCGCCGTCGCTGCGGTCAGGCGGAGCGCTCCATGCTCCACGATCGCAGCGGCGGCACTGCGCGAGGCTCACGCGCCGGCAACTCGACGCCGTCGATGATCCTCGCCACCACGTCGCTCGCGGCGTGGCCGGTCTCGAAGTCAGTGAAGATCTCCGCGAAGCGCTCCAGGCGCGCCTGGTTCTCCGCCGAGGCATAGGCGCCCGAGCCGATGAGGTCGCCCAGTTCCGCCGTGGTCCAGACCACCGCGCCGGGAGCGTCCTCCGTGATGTCGAAGTACGTGCCTCGCACCTGTGAATACAGGCTCCCAGTCGTACGGGAAGATCACCATCGGCCTGCGAAGGTTGGCGTAGTCGAACATCACCGATGAGTAGTCGGTGATCAGCACGTCGGCGGCGAGGTACAGGTCCTCGACCGACGGGTGATCGGAGACGTCCACAATCTGGCCCTGACCCGGGATCGACGCCTGTCGCCCGTGGAAGTAGTGGCCACGCACCAGGAACACGTCGTCGGGCGCGAGATACTCCTGGAGCGCCCGCAGGTCGAGACCCGCTGCTGCCCCCATGCCGCCGTCGCGGAACGTGGGCGCGTAGAGAAACACCCTTGCCTCGGGCGAGATGCCCAGCACCTCGCGTGCGGCCTGCGTCTGCGCGGCGCCCGCGCTGACGAGCACGTCGTTACGGGGGTAGCCCACCTCGAGCATCTCGCAGCGCACGGGGTAACTGTGCTTCCACACCTCCGCCGAGTACGAGTTGGAGGCCACCGCGAAGTCCCACTGCGCACAGCGACGCAGAAGCGAGTCCTTCCACTGCGGGGTCTTGCCCCGTTCCTCGACTCCCATGTACTTCAGCGGCGTGCCGTGGAAGAGCCTGGGCGAGCACCTGGCCGTCACGCTTACGCCACCACTCGGGCGGGTTGGCATCCACGAACGCAAACTTCGCGGTCGCCCACGCGCGGTAGTACTTGTGGGTGCCCTTGACGGCGTAGTCGACTCCCTCGGGCACCCCAGGGACTTCACTGGCCTTGACCAGCCACATGATGCGCTTGCCGGGGTGTGCCCGCTCCACCTCGGCGGCCACCGCGAGGCAGTTCAACCGGGGGGACAGGCCCCACAGGGCCTCGAAGATCACGAGGTCCTTATCCACCGACGTGGTGCGGCGCAGGACGTCGTAGGCCCGTCGGTGGTGATAACCCACCCTCGCGAGGCGCTTGGCGATGTCCATGGCTCGCGCGGGCTTCGTGCGTCCCGCTCGGTATGCCTCACGCGCGGCGAGATCGGCCCGGAACACCGGGTACGCGCTCGTCCAGATGGTGCGCATCGCCTTGGCCTTGTCGCCCGTGCTCGGCGGCGTCCATCCGGCGGGAGCGTGCGCACGCACAGCGGCGCGGACGTCCCGGTAGAACCCCTCGCGAGCCTCGGCGGGGATGCGCTGCTGCTGGGTGGTGAGCAGGGTGGCGAGGTTACGGAACGCGCAGGTGAAGATCTGCGCGCGCGCCTCGCCGTGCACCTCGAGCCGGTCCAGCGTCGCCATCAGGCGCTCGAACTGGTCGAGGATCTCGAGGTGCCGAGCGTCCGTGGAGCGCAGGATCGACCCCGAGCCGCGCTGACGGTACATGTAAAGGGGCTGGTCTACCCCCACGATGGACTGTGCCTGGGCCAGCGCCGGGTACGTCCACGGGATGTCTTCGTAGTAGCCCACGGGGAACTCAAGCCCCGTCGCGGTCAGGAACTCGCGGCGATACGCCTTGTTCCATGCGACGTTCAGCACCTCGTAGACCTCGGGAACCTCCGCCGCGGTGTACGGGCCCTCCACCTGGAGCGGCGCACGCTTGACGCCCTCGTCGGCACGCCCGTTGGGGTGGAGCCGCGCGTACCCAAAGATCACGATGTCTGGCCGCGTGGCATCGGCCGCCTCGCGGACCACGTCGAGCGCACCAGGCACCAGGTAGTCGTCGCCGTCAAGGAACAGCACGTACTCGCCGGTGGCGTGGCTGAGCCCGAGGTTCCTGGCGCGGCCGAGGCCGCCGTTGGTCTCGGGCCGCACCACCGTCACGGAGTCGTGCGCCGCGGCGAGCCTCGTCGGCGATGACCGAGGTCGAATCGGTCGAGCGGTCATCGACGATGAGCACCTGAGTGTGGTCCGAGGCGACCGAGGCCACCGCTTGGCGCAGGTATGCCGACACGTTGTATGCCGGGATCACCACCGTCAACGGGATAGTCACTCGTGAACCCACTCTCATTTGTCGTTGGTCGATGTGCGGCGGCCAGCCCGTCCCACGATGCCGGCCTCGATCGCTTCCACGACCTTCGCACAGGACGTGCCGTCACAGGCGGCAAAGGCCGCACGGGCACGCTCCTCGTACAGATCGGGCCTGGAAAAGCCCGTGGCCGCCAGGGCCGCGATCTCAGCGAGCGCGCCGTCGAGGTCGGTCGCCACGGGACCGAAACCATCGGCCTCGTAGTCGAAGTAGCCCTTGCGGTAGACGTGCCCGCCCGCATAGAAGTTGTCCCGGTCGAACTGATAGTACAGAACGGCCCGCCCCGCGATCGCTGCCTCGAAGGCGTTGGACGAGTAGTCGGTGATCACCATGCCCGCCTCGGCGACCAGTTCCTGGAAGTCGTCACGCGCGTACGAGGCCAGCCGGACATGCGCGGGAAAAGCCTTCTCGTCGAGGTAGGCCTCAAGGTTCGGGTGGGGTAGCACCACGATCTCGGCACCCGCGTCCCGAGCGATCGTCGCGAGGCTTTCCGACGCGAGCAGGGCATTCCACCGGGTGAAGTACTCGCTCGACCAGAACGCCTCGGACAGGCTCTCGCAGATTCCCGCCGTCGACGTTCTTGCCCATCAGTTCGCGCCGCCACGTGGGCATCACCAGGATGGTGGGCTGGCGTTCGCCGGGCGCCTTCGCGAGGCGGACCAACCGGTCGTGGCGCGGCTGGCCGGTGAGCGCGGTCTCGCGGCTCGTCGCCTTGTAGGACGTGCCGTCTCCCACGATCGAGGCGTGTTCCGCAGGCGTGGTGGTGATGCACAGCGCAATGTCCTTGCTGTTGAGCCACCGCGACAGGTCGTCCTTAGTGACCCCGTGCTGCAAAAAGGTCAGGCGCCACCGACCGAAACGCTTCCATCGCTTCGGCAGCGGCGACACGATGTAGTGATCGATCTGCGACGAGATTAAGTCGGTGACGCTCAGCAGCGCCAGGCTGGTGGCGCCACGAGCCGTAATCCAGCAGACGGAAGCCCTCGCGCTTGAGCCGCGCATAGTCGGGCGAGCGCCGCGACAGCGCAAACCACGCGTTGATGTCAGGGCGCTCTGCGGCGAGGTAGCGGTACAGGTGTTCGGCGTTGTCGTGAGCCTGAACATCCCTGTCGCACAGCACCCACGCGTCGCGGTACCGCGCGCCGACCGGGCTACGACGCGCCACACGCACCGCCCACGTCTCCGCACGCGCCACCGCCGCGGCCCGCGCGTTCGCGGCACGCCGCGCGGCGCGGTCACGCAGCGTGGCCTTCGCGCTCGCCTTCGCGGCCGATGCCCCCGCCGGCTTCCGGCGCGGCTTCCACGTGTACCACCGAGCCTTGGTGATCGCGCTCGGCGCCGTCCAGGGTGACGGCGAGGTCGCGGCCCTCGGGAAGCCACACGATGCGTTCCGTGTACGACACGGTGTCGAAGTGCACCAGCGCGCGGTCCTTCGCGTGCACGGGCTCCACCTCGCGGCCTGCGACCGTGAACCGCTCGGACGGCCGCGCGCCCGCGAACTCATACCGCACGCGCACCAGGCCGCGGGCGGGGTCGCGAGGACCCACGAGCACCGGCTCCCTCGGCACGGTGCCGGTCTTGCGGGCCATCAACGACACCCGGATCCAGCGCTGCATGCCTGACGCGTCGAACTCCTCGATTGCCTCGACGCTGACGTACTCAAGGATGGCAGCGAGGTTCTCCACGAATGTGCGCTTCACCTCGGGCTCAGCGCCGCGGTGCCCGACTGCGTCTTCTCGTCGTTGCGCAGATAGAACTGCACCTCGTACAGCGCGAGGTACTCGAGCCACCGTGGCGCCGCTCCCCTGGCGGCAGCCGCATCGACCAACAGGGCAAGAACGCCACGGCGCAGCACCGCGTCGTACTTGACGGGATTGGCCCAACTCCCTTGAACGAGCGAGGACTGGTCTGCGCGCCTGCGGTAGTGATACCGGGCAGCGGGCAGCGTCGCGACCACGGGCTGCGGCGCGGCGAGGAAGACCCGGGCGAGGAACTCCGCGTCCTCGAAGTTGGGCCGGATGTCGGGGTTGAACGAGGCGCCCGCGGCACGGATCGCGTCCATGCGCAGAAAACAGGTGGCGGCGGAGAGCCTGGATGAGCCGCGGGTCGTCGTCGAGGCTCACGGTGCGGACGCCGTGCGAGAACTTTCCGCGCAGGGGGTGGGAGTCGCTGAGCGCCCCGGTCGCGTCGTCGAGGAAGACGATGTTGGTCTCGACGGCGACGACGGCATCGGCCCGTGGGGACGTGAGCAGGGCAATCGCGGCGTCCAGGTAGCCGTCTGCGAGGACATCGTCCGGGTCGGGGAAACTCACCCACGGCGTCTCCACCAGCGCCAGGCCGGTGTTGCGAGCCTCGGCCGCCCCGGCGTTGACCTGCGTCACCAGGCGGCCGGCGCCTGGGTGGACATCGAGCCAGGCGGTGAGGGCGTCGCTGGTGCCATCTGTCGAGCCGTCGTCGACAAAAACGAGGCTCCACCTGCGCGAGCGCGTCTCCTTGGCTCTCGAGCGACACCAGGAAGTCAGGCAGGTAGCGAGCGACGTTGTAACAGGGCACCACGAAGGTGATCAGGCGCTCGCGTGTCACAAGTGGTCTCCTCGCTCTCCCCGTCGGCACCGCCGTCATGTGGTCGCGGTGTCATGAAGAGGGCGGCCCCCGCTGTTCACGGCCAAGGCTAGCCCACGGCGACTGGAACGCTCCCGACGCCAGGCCCACAATGCGCTGCGTGACACACGTCTCCGCTAAAATCCCCCGAGATACTGCCCCCCATCGAAGGCGCTACGCGTGGTCAACACTGACGATCAGAGCCCCACCGGCACTCCCAGGAAGCGCTTTGCGCTCGTTATCGCGGCCTACAACGTCCGTCGCTACCTGGACGACTTCACCCGGTCGCTCGAGCGTCAGAAGGTCGACCCGTCCACGTTCGAGGTCATCTTCGTCGATGATGGCTCGACTGACGACACCCGCGCGTGGCTCGACGCGTGGGCCGAGCGCACGCCGCTTCACGCCACCGTGCTGAGCCAGCCCAACGCCGGGCAGGGCGCCGCGCGCAACACCGGCATGCGCGCCGCCACGGCCGAGTGGATCACCTTCCCCGACCCCGACGACTGGGTGGGCGACACGTATCTCAAGCGCGTGGCCAAACAACTCGATGAGACGCCTTCGGTGTCGATGATCGCCACCAACCGTGTGATGTTCCACGAGGCCGAGAACGAGATCGCCTACAACCACCCGCTCGCGAAGTTCTTCTACCGCGATCACGTAGTCCGCCTGGAGCGCAGGCCCGACTACTTCCACGGCGGGTCCAACTCCGCCTTCATGCCGCTGGACCTGTTGCGCGAACACGGCCTCGAGTTCGATACGCGCATCCGCGCCAACTTCGAGGACGGACTGTTCAACGCGAGCCTATCTGCTGCACTGCGAGGACCCGTCGATCGCCTTCCTCAAGTCCGCCGAGTACTTCTACCGCAAGCGCGCGGACAACTCGTCGACGCTGCAGTCCACGAACTCGAGCGAGCACCGCTTCACCACCACCGCGGAGCACGGCTTCCTCGGTGCGCTGCGCCTGAGCGCTGAGCCTGGGCAACAAGACTCCTCCGGTCTGGCTGCAGAACGTCATCCTTTACGAACTGTCCTGGTACTTCCAGCAGGATGTGTCGTTCAACTCGGGAACCTCGGTGCCGCCCGAGACCCTCGCCATCTTCCGCGCTCACCTCAAGGACATCGCGGCGCACCTCGAGCCCTCGGCGATCGACGCCTTCTCCATCCGCCGGTTCGACGGCCCGTGGCGTGCGGCCCTCAAGCACGGCCTGCGTGACGAGCAGTGGGTCTCCTCCGAGGTCGTGCTCGACCGCTACGACGACAAGCGCAAGCCTGGTGCGTTTGGCCTACCGCTTTGTGGGCGCCGAGCCTCAGTTTGTCTTCCAGTCGTCGGGCGAGGTCGTGGAGCCCCTCCACACCAAGGTGCGCTCGCACGACATCTTTGGCGCCCCCATGGTCTACGAACGCCTGGTCTGGTTGTCGGCGCGCCACAACGTCTCGGCCTGGCTCGACGGCCACCGCTATCCGTTGGGCGCCGACTGGCCCCGCAGCACCCGCACCGAGTACGCGCCGCGCGACGTGGAGCGCAAGTTCGGATTCCCCAAGGCACCCATCGGCGCCAAGCCCCGGCGCATGCGCATGCCTCTCCTGGATAGCGCGACCATCGCCATTGGCCGCAGCCGTGTGGCCAAGCACTTCCTGCGCCGCGCGTGGGTGTTCATGGACCGGCCGGCCGATGCCGAGGACAGCGCCGAGGTCATGTACCGCCACGTGCGTGCGCACCACCCCGGCATCAACTCGTGGTTCGTCATCAACGGCTCGGCGCCCGCGTGGAAGCGCCTGCGTCGCGGCAACCGCAAGGTGGTGCGCTACGGAAGCCGCCTGTGGCTGATGCTGCTGATGAATACCGAGTTCCTCATCTCCTCGCACGCCGACGACTCCGTGATGAAGCCGCTGCGCTACCGCGAGGTGGTGGGCCGTCAGCCGTGGCGGTTCGTCTTCTTGCAGCACGGCGTCATCAAGGATGACCTGTCGCGCTACGTGAACCCCAAGGAGATCGACCTCTTCATCACGAGCACCCTGCCGGAGCACGAGTCCATCGTGGGCGACGGGAACAACTACGTGTACTCGTCGCGCGAGGTGGTGCTTGCGGGCCTGCCGCGCTTCGATGCGCTCCGTCGGCTCGACGACGCCGCCCAGGGTTCGAGCGGGAAGTACATCACCCTCGCACCCACCTGGCGCCACTGGCTTGAGGGCACCGTGAAGCACGGCATCACGCCGGCGTCTCTCGCGGCGTTCGAGGCCTCGGACTACGCCCAGCACTGGCTGGCGCTGCTGCGCTCCGACGAGCCTGCGCTCCGTCGCGGAGCGTGCCGGCCTTTCGCTCGCCCTCCTGCCCCACCCGAACCTCCGTCAGGCTCTCGAGGCGCTCGGAGTCCCCGCGCACGTGACGCTGCTGGACTTCGAGGACGGCAAGGCGCAGGCAAACTTCGTCGATTCAGCCGCCCTCATCACCGACTACTCGTCGATGGCGTTCAACGCGGCGTTTCTGCGCCGCCCGGTGGTCTACTTCCAGTTCGACGCCGAGCGCTTCATGAACGGCGGACACACCTCGCGACCCGGCTACTTCTCCTACGAGAGCGATGGCTTCGGCCCCGTGGTGGACGAGGTCGACGAGGTGATCGCTTCGGTCAAGGCCGCGCTCGAAGAGGGAGACGAGGCCACGGCGGAGTACGCCGCCAGGGCCGATGCAACCTTCGCCTTCCGCGACGCGGGGGCCTCCGAGCGCGTCACGCAGGCGATCCTCGCGATGCGTCAGGCGGTGCCCTCTCCCCTCGCGGAGTTCAATCCGCAGGCAGATTCCGCGGAGCAGGGATGACGGTCATCACGGTGCTGGAGTCGTTCGAGGACGCCGACGGCAACGTGGTTGAGTACCGCGGCACCAAGCCGCAGGGGAAGATCAGGGTCGCATTCTCCGGCTCGGGCAACCGGCTCGTCGTTCACCCTGGCGCCAGCCTGGAGGGCCTTGACGTGTCCTTCGACTGCAACAACGGCACCATGCGCATCGGCAACAACCCTCGCGGCCGCAAGATCACCGTCACGGCCCGCATCGGCGAGGACTCCACCATCGACCTTGGCGACGACCTCAGCACCACGGGCCGGCTGGCGATGTCCGTTGCCGAGGGCGGCACGATTCGCCTCGCCGCGGGCGTGATGGTGGCCGCGGAATGCCAGATCCGCGCGGACGACGCGCACCCGATTTTCAGCATCCGCACCGGCAAGCGCGTCAACCCCGTCAAGGACATCGAGATCGGGGAGCATGTCTGGCTTGGCATGCGCTCCGTGGTGCTGGGCGGCGCACGCATCGAGCGCGGTTCCGTGATCGGTCTCGGGTCTGTGGTGACCGGTCACGTGCCGAACAACTGCGTCGCCGTCGGCGCGCCCGCACGCGTGGTGCGCCGCGACATCGCGTGGGAGCGCACCCACCTCACGCTGAAGCCCCCGTACTACAAGCCCGATGCGGCCTCCCTCGGCGACCTATCGCCCTACTGGGACCTCACCGAGGCTCCGGAGGCCCCCGCACGTCCGAGGGCCTGCGCGAGCGCCTGCGGCGCTTCTTCACCCGGCGCTGACGCGCCGGGTGCCCGTGGTCACTTCCCCGCGGGGCGCGACACCAGTCGCCGCACGCGTGACGACGCCGCACGACGCACGCGGGAGGCCGAGTAACGCAGCAGCTCCCCGGTGCGGTACTCCTCGATGGCCTTCACGGACGTTGCCGCGGGCTTCTTGGCTGCTGCCACGGGCTTCGGCTGGGGGAGGACTTAACGGCAGGTGCGGGCGAGCCCTTGGGCTTGCGCTTCTCGTCGAACGACCAGTGCCCTCGCGTCGCCACCCCGATCGCACCGGCAACCATCTCGACGGCGAGGTCAATCGGCACCTCGGTGAAGGGTCCCGGCTGTTCCACCGGCGCAGGGATGTCCGCCAACGAGCCTCAGGGAGCCCGCGATCACGTGATCGGAGGCCTCCAACCTCGCCATGGAGTGGGCCGCCACCACGGCCGCCTGGTCGAGCGCCCACGGAGGCAAGACGGTCTTCGCCTCACCGGGTGCCGGGGTCCTGCTCTGCAGCAGGCGCAGCGTGGTGCCTCCCCGAATCATTCGGGAGAACTCGTCCCATGACACGTGCGGCCGCACGGTGGCGATCACCTGGCGTAGGAGTTCGGCCTCGACGGCGGTGAGACTGCGGTTGGACTGGCGAGGCTTCTGGGACGCGAGCGACCCTGCAGGCAGGTCGAGCAACTGCTCAAACGTGGTCGGCAGGAGCAGCCGGTCCTTCTCGTCAATGACCAGCGCGATGACGCGCTCGGGCGCCACCTGCTGGGACCACGTCGCGGCAAGTTCCGCCGGGTCTGCCTGTGTCCAGAACTTGTTGACCGGGCCACCCACCTCGCGACGGTAGGTGCGCTCCAGCCACTCGTCAAGCGCTCCCGCATAGCCCATGCGCATGCCCTGCTGCCACGTGGAGAGCCCAATGGCGACGGGGTTGCGGGTGCCGAAGATGACGAAGACGCGGTCCTCGCCCAGGTCGCGCAGGAGGCGCAGCCGCGACGCCTCATCGGCCTGGGCGAAGTACTCACTGGAGATCACCACGCGCCCCGGGTGGGCGCGCACAGCCTCCACCACGGCGAGCCAGTGGGACTCGTCCGCCTTGGCGTCCGCATCGCCCGACCATCCGTCGGTGAAGCCTCGCAGCGCCTTCGCCTCGCTGTGGTGGTGCCACTGACCGCGCCCGCCGGGGTAGAGCACACCGTGCTCTTTCAGGAGCCTTGCGCGACTGGCCAAGGATCATCTGGATCGCCGTCGTACCGGTCTTGTGAGGACCGATGTGGACGAGGACGGCGTTGGCGGGCAGCGCGGCGACGGGGTTCGACACGTCAGGACCTCAAGGTTCTGTGGGGGACGGTATTGGTGACACAGTCAAGCAGACGGCGCGCTGCACCGTCGACACGCGCACGAGTGCCCGCACGAACTCCGTAGAATCACAGCATGACTGAGACGACCGACGACGCCCTGCTCGAGGGACTCCGCAAGGTACCCGGCGGGGTCTGGCGCACCTACATCGCGCCCGACGTCAAGGTGATCTACGAAGCCATCAACAAGAACGCCTGCACCAGCCTGAAGTGGATGATGGCCGACCTCGCAGGCGAGGACCTCTCCACGTTCCGCGCGGGCGCGCAGCCCTTCATTGACGACACGGAGGCGGTCCACCACCGCGATCTGTGGGTGCAGTCGCCCAAGCTCGATCGCTTGTCGGCCGAGGAGCGCGCCACGATCTCCCCTGAGGACGGCTGGTTCATCTTCGCCGTCATTCGTGACCCCCGCCTGCGCCTTTTCTCGGCGTGGCAGAACCGCATCCTCCTGGAGATCCCCAACAGCCAGCGGTGGCGTGACGAGCCGTGGTTCCCCCGCCATCCCATGACCCGCGATACGGTCATCGAGGACTTCGCCACGTTCGTGTTCCACATGGAGAACGACCCGGAGATGTGGCTGCGCGCCAAGGACCCGCACTTCCGGGACCAGGTCGAGATGCTCGCGGAAGACGTCGTCCCCTACTCGCGCATTTACGAGTTGTCGGAGATGGCTGACCTCAAGCAGGACCTCCACGCCCACCTCGAGGCCCGCGGTCAGAACCAGGATCTCTACATGCCGCGTGCCAACCCCACTCCCCTGCCGGTGACGGCAGAGGTGTTCGGCAACGGTGTGAAAGAGGCGATCGAACGCATCTATGCGGCGGACTTCGAACGCTTTGGACACCTGTGGGACTTCTCGAAGGTCAAGATGCGTGACCCGTGGACGCCCGCGCAGGCGGCGGCGGGTGAGCACGAGTCCGAGCCTGGGTCGCCGCATCGCGGACCTCCACAAGATGGCGCTGTTCCACCGCAAGCGCGGGAACACGCTGCGTGATCGCGTCGCGGAGCCTCGAGGCGCAGGTGGTGAGCCTTGGCGGCGAGGTGACCGCAGTCTAGCGCGGCACCCGCCCACCCAGACAACGCAAGGGGCGCCCGGCCAATGGCCGGGCGCCCCTTGCGTTGCGGGTGAGCGACCTAGAGGAGACCCAACTCCTTGACGGCGTCGCGCTCCTCGACCAACTCGGCCACCGAGGCGTCGATCTTGTCGCGACCCACGGGGTCGATCGACAGGCCCTGGACGATCTCCCAAGCACCACCGCGCGAGACGGCGGGGAACGACGAGACCAGGCCCTCGGGAACGCCGTAGGAGCCGTCGGAGGGCAGCGCCACCGAGGTCCAGTCGCCCTCGGCGGTGCCGTGCACCCAGTCGCGCACGTGGTCGATCGCGGCGTTGGCCGCAGAGGCTGCGGACGATGCGCCGCGCGCCTCGATGATGGCGGCGCCACGCTTGGCGACGGTGGGCACGAACGTGTCGGCCACCCAGGCGTCGTCACCGATGACCTCGGTCGCCGAACGGCCGGCGATCTCGGCGTGGGCGATGTCCGGGTACTGCTTCGCTGAGTGGTTGCCCCAGATGGCGACGCGCTTGACGTCCGCGACGGTGGTGCCCGTCTTGGCGGCCAGGCTGCGCGAGCGCGCGGTTGTGGTCGAGGCGCATCATGGCGTTGAAGCGCTCCGCGGGGACGTCCGGCGCGTGGGCCGATGCGATGAGGGCGTTGGTGTTGGCGGGGTTACCCACCACGAGAACGCGCACGTCATCGGCCGCGCCCGCGTTGATCGCCTCGCCCTGCGGACCGAAGATGCCGCCGTTGGCGGCGAGGAGGTCGCCGCGCTCCATGCCCGCGCCACGCGGACGGGCGCCCACGAGGAGGCCCACGTTGACGCCGTCGAACGCCGCCTTGGCATCGTCGTAGATGTCGACGCCCGCGAGCAGCGGGAAGGCGCAGTCGTCGAGCTCCATGGCGGTGCCCTCGGCGGCCTTGAGGCCCTGGGGGATCTCCAGCAGGTTCGGCTTGACCGGCGTGTCGGCGCCGAGCATCTGCCCTGAGGCGATGCGGAAGAGAAGCGCGTAGCCGATCTGGCCAGCGGCGCCGGTGACGGTGACGGTCACGGGAGTGGTGCTCACGTCTGTGTGGCTCCTTGTCTGGGTGGGGACTTGAGGGGACTGCATGAAAGAGGGCCCGCAGGCGGTCTGCCTGCGGGCCCTGCGATCACGCCAGGCGGGCCGAGAGGTTCTCGTCCAGCGTGGCGAGGAAGGCCTCGGTGGTCTGCCACTCCTGGTCGGGGCCGACGAGGAGGGCGAGGTCCTTGGTCATCTTGCCGGACTCCACCGACTTGATGACCACGTCCTCGAGGGTCTCGGCGAAGCCGGTGACCTCGGGGGTGCCGTCGAGCCTTGCCGCGGTGCTTGAGGCCGCCGGTCCACGCGAAGATCGACGCGATCGGGTTGGTGGAGGTGGGCTTGCCCTGCTGGTGCTGACGGTAGTGACGGGTCACGGTGCCGTGCGCTGCCTCGGCTTCGACAGTCTGGCCGTCGGGCGTCATCAGGACGGACGTCATGAGGCCGAGCGAGCCGAAGCCCTGCGCGACGGTGTCGGACTGGACGTCGCCGTCGTAGTTCTTGCACGCCCAGACGTAGCCACCCTCCCACTTCATCGCGGAGGCGACCATGTCGTCGATCAGGCGGTGCTCGTAGATGAGGCCCTTGGCCTCGAACTCGGCCTTGAACTCCGTGTCGAAGATGTGCTGGAAGATGTCCTTGAAGGCACCGTCGTAGGCCTTGAGGATGGTGTTCTTGGTCGACATGTACACGGGGTAGTCGCGCAGCAGACCGTACGAGAACGAGGCGCGAGCGAAGTCCTCGATGGACTTGTTGAAGTTGTACATGCCCATCGCGACGCCGCCGTCGGGGCCGTAGTTCGCGACCACGTGCTCGATGGGGGCCGAGCCGTCCTCGGGCGTGAAGGTCACGGTGAGCCTGGCCGGCGCCGGGCACCTTGAAGTTGGTGGCCTTGTACTGGTCGCCGTGCGCGTGACGGCCGATGATGATCGGCTTGGTCCAGCCGGGGACCAGACGCGGGATGTTCGAGATGATGATGGGCTCGCGGAACACGACGCCGCCGAGGATGTTGCGGATGGTGCCGTTGGGCGACACCCACATCTTCTTGAGACCGAACTCCTCCACGCGCGCCTCGTCGGGCGTGATGGTCGCGCACTTCACGCCGACGTTGTGCTTCTTGATCGCGTTCGCGGCGTCGATGGTGATCTGGTCATCGGTCGCGTCGCGTGACTCGATGCCGAGGTCGTAGTACTCGAGGTCCACGTCCAGGTAGGGGTGGATCAGGCGGTCCTTGATGAACTGCCAGATGATCCTCGTCATCTCGTCGCCGTCGAGGCTCGACGACCTTGCCTTCGACCTTGATCTTCGCCATTGAGGTGCCTCACACAGGTGGGTTTCGGGGAGCAGATTCCGCACCCAGGCTAGTCCATGCGACCGGGCCGACCGTGCGCGCGTAGCATGCCCGCTATGCCTGCCACGCGGAATTCGAGGATCGAAGGCTCTGCGGATTGTCGCGATGATCGCGATCGTCGCGCACCACTACACGGTCCACGGCGGCGTGCAGGACCACACGGCGTCCGCGGGCACCGCGATCGTGCTGTCGAGCATCGGCGCGTTCGGCAAGTGGGGTGTCGACGTCTTTGTCCTTGTCAGCGCCTTCTTCATGGATCGCACCCCGCGCCGCGGCAAGTCGTTGTCGTCCGTGTACTCCCAGGTGCTGCCGGTCTCGTGGCTCATCCTGCTCACGGCGGCCATCGTGGGCATTCACCTCTCGCCGCGCGACATCCAGAAGGGGCTCTTCCCCGTGGTGTTTGGCGAGTACTGGTTCGTCACGTCCTTCGTGGTGCTCGTCCTCATCGCCCCCTACCTCTCGATGGTCGCGGACGCGCTCACTGGGCGTCAGCATCGGCGCCTCCTCCTGGCGGGAATCGCCCTGTGGAGCGTGCTGACCCTGACCGATGGCGTGCGCCTCGAGATCTCCAACCTCGCCTGGTTCGCGCTGCTGTACCTCATGGCCGCCTACGTGCGCAGGTACCCGCTGCCGGGGGACGCCCGCCTGTGGGGCACCGTGACCATCGCCTCGGCGGTCCTGCTGGCCACGCTGCCCCCGCTACTCGCCTCGGCGCTCATCGCGCGCGGAAGTGCTCCGGCGACGGTGGGGTGGGCCATGGACGTCTACGCCTCCGCCGAATCCCCGCTGGCCGTGGCCTCGGCGCTCGCCATCGTGGTGTGGGCCACTAAGGCGCGACCATGGGCATCGGGCGTGGTGAACTACTGGGCGGCGGCCGCGTTTGGCGTCTACCTGATCCACGACAACCCCCTGGTGCGGCGTTTTGTGTGGGATCGGTTCGTCGACACCTCGGCGGCCGCGGGCCAATGGTGGCTGCCCCTTCACGCGGTCGCGTGGACCCTCGCGATCTACGTCGCATGCTCCCTGGTGATCTTCGCCCTCCAACCCACCGTCTTCAGGGCGACGCACGCCGTCACCGAACGCGCCCGCGTGCGTATCGAGGCGAGGCTCGCGCGCCCCGACGCTGCCGAGGGCGCCCCCGCGCAATCCTGAGGATTAGCGCAGAATCCGGCCCGGCTGGAGAGCGATACCAGCGGGGACGTGCCACGATGCCACTGTGCGCGTCCCGCGCTACCCAGACGAAAGGTGCAGGAGATGTCGGAGAGCCGACCGGAGGATGTGACCCCCGAGGCTCGACACGACCGAAGAGGTTGTCGAGGAGCAGTTCGAGGTCGAGGAGTGGATTGAGGACACGAGCGGTCCCGGCCTGGTGGCGAGGATGCTCGCCGAGGGCGCTGGCACGTTCATCCTGGTCCTCATGGGTGTGGGCGCCGCGCTGTTCTCGTCCGTGATGGGATGGGGGCTCCTCGCGGTGGCCTTCGGCTTCGCGCTGGGTGTCATCATCGCCGCGCTGATTTTCGGCGGTGTCTCCGGAGCCCACCTCAACCCCGCTGTGACCATCGGCGCCTGGCTGGGCGGCCGCTTCCCCGGCCGCGACGTTGCGCCCTACATCGTGTCCCAGGTGATCGGTGCGGTGCTGGCCTCCGGCCTGTTCGCGTTCCTGGTCTCGACCAATGAGCCTGTACGACCAGGCTCGGTACCACCAAGGAGTTCATCGGCACGGCCTCGAACGGCTACGGCGAGCACTCCCCACCCAGTTCGACTGGTTGGCCGGGGGCATCGTCGAGATCATCATCGCGGCCCTGCTGGTGTCCGTGGTCCTCGCTGTGACGTCCGTGCGCAACAAGGCTGCGGCGTCCTCGGCCCCCTTCGCGATCGGCCTCACGGTCGGCTTCCTGGTGATGGTCGCCATCCCCTTCACCAACGGCGCCCTGAACCCCGCTCGCGCCACCGGTACCGCTGTGTGGTCGGACTCGTGGGCGATCGAGCAGGCTGTGGCTGTTCTGGGTCGCGCCGATCATCGGTGCGGCGATCGCGGGCCTCCTGTTCCGTGCCTTCGGGCCGGAGGAGGACCTCATCTCCGTCGAGCGCATCGAGGAGACCGTCGAGGTCATCGAGGACTAACCCTCGCCTGCACCGCAGAAGGCCCCCAGCCATGTGGCTGGGGGCCTTCCGCGTGTGACCCGGCGTTCGCCTCGGTCCGAGATCAGGGCTCGGGTTCCAGGCGGCCGATGCCGGTCTTTAGTCGAGCGGCACGGCGAGCCCGAGCACCGTCAGGGCCACGCCGAAGCCCACCATCAGCGTCACGTCGATGGCGCGCCGACGCACCGAGAACGACCGACCGGCGGGCAGCGCCATCCGCACCGCCGCGCCGCCATAGGCGACGCCCGCGAGCATCAGCGTGCCCGTTTGGGCGTCGACCAGCGAGCCGACCAGCACGCACACCGCCACGGCGCCGAGGGCCACCAGCGCCGTCACCAGACTCGACTGGGTGGTGTTGTCCCGCGCCGGCAACTCCTCGGCGGGAGCCGAAGGCTCCACCGTGTCCTCGTGGGGGTCGGCCATCATGCGTCCTAGTGGAAGAAGTGCCTGGTACCGGTGTGGTACAGGGTGATTCCTGCCGCAGCGGCGGCCTCGATGACCTCGGCGTCGCGCACGGATCCACCGGGCGAGACCACGGCCTTCACGCCGGCGTCGATGAGGACCTGGAGGCCATCCGCGAACGGGAAGAAGGCGTCCGATGCGGCGACCGCACCGCGTGCCCGCTCCTCGCCTGCACGCGTCACCGCGAGTCCGCACGAGTCGACGCGATTGACCTGTCCCATGCCGACACCGACGGCGGCGCCGTCCTTGGCCAGCAGGATGGCGTTCGACTTCACGGCGCGGCAGGCACGCCAAGCGAAGTCGAGGTCGGCAAGCGTCGCCTCGTCGGCGCCCTCGCCTGCGACAAGTTCCCAGGTGTCGACCGGGTCGCCGGGGGCGTCGATCGCGTCCGCGGCCTGCACCAGCAGTCCACCCGTGATGCGGCGCCACTCGGCCACCTGCGCGCGCGGCTCCACCACGAGCAGGCGAATGTTCTTCTTGGCCATGAGCACCTCGGCGGCACCGTCCTCAAAGCCGGGCGCCACAACCACCTCGGTGAAGATGTCCTTGATCTGCTCGGCGGCAGCAACGGAGATGGGCCGGTTGGCAGCGATCACACCGCCGAACGCGGAGATCGGGTCGGTCGCGTGGGCCTTGGCGTGAGCCTCCGCGATGGTGTCCGCTACCGCGATGCCGCACGGGTTAGCGTGCTTGATCACGGCCACGGCAGGCGCGTCGAAGTCGAAGGCGGCGCGCAGCGCGGCATCGGCGTCGACGTAGTTGTTGAAGGCTCATCTCCTTGCCGTGGAGCCTGGCGTGCCTGGGCGAGTCCGCCGGCAACAGCGGGGTCCGTGTACACGGCGGCCGCCTGGTGGGGGTTCTCGCCGTAGCGCAGCGTGGCCGAGCGGTCGAACGACGCGGCGACCCACTGCGGGAGCGTGGCACCCTCTTCGGGCGCCACCACGGAGGTCATCCAGGAGGCGACCGCGATGTCGTAGTCCGCGGTGTGGCGGAAAGCCGCGGCGGCAAGCGCCTGACGCTCGGCCAGGGTGAAGCCACCGTCGGCGACGGCCGCAAGGACCTCGGCGTAGCGCGCGGGGTCCACCACGACCGCGACGGACGGGTGGTTCTTCGCGGCGGCGCGCACCATGGACGGCCCACCGATGTCGATCTGCTCGATGACGTCATCCTGCGCGGCGCCGGAGGCCACGGTCTGCGTGAACGGGTAGAGGTTGACGACCACGAGGTCGAAGGGCGCGACCCCGAGCCTCGTCGAGCCTGTGCTCGGTGCGACTCGAGGCGACGGTCGGCCAGGATGCCTGCGTGCACGCGAGGGTGCAACGTCTTGACCCTGCCGTCGAGGCACTCGGGGAAGCCGGTCAGTTCCTCGACACGCGTGACCGCCACGCCCGCATCGGCGATGCGGGAGGCCGTGGACCCCGTGGAGACAATCTCGACGCCCGCTGCCGCAAGTCCGCGCGCGAGGTCCTCGATTCCCGTCTTGTCGTATACCGAGATCAGTGCCCGTGCCACTGCCTGCCGCTCAGCCATGCTGCGCCCTCCGTTGTGCTTGGTTCACGCGCCGATGCGCGCACGTCTTCCGTCGACGGTCCACCCCTCGCGCGCCATCCGGCCCACCGTCTCGGTGACCAGGGCACGCTCCGCAATCTTGATGCGTTCGTGAAGGGAGGACTCGGTGTCATCATCCCAGACCTCGACGGTGGCCTGGGCGAGAATCGGACCCGTATCGACGCCGGCGTCCACGAGCATCACGGTGCATCCCGTGACCCTGACTCCGTGCGCCAACGCGTCCCGGACTCCGTGCGCGCCCGGGAACGAGGGCAGCAGCGCGGGATGTGTGTTGACGAGCCTGCCGCCCCAGCGGTCCAGGGTGGGAGCGCCGATGATGCGCATGAAGCCAAGGCACAGCACGAGGTCGGGCTCGTGCGCGGCGATCGCGTCCGCCAGCGCCAGGTCCCACGCGGCCCTGTCCGCGAAGTCGCGCGGCGAGACCACGGCACTCGGAATCCCGGCATCGGCCGCGATGTCGAGCGCGCCCACGCCGGCCTTGTCGGTGATGACGGCCACGATGGCGGCGCCGTAGGCGGCATCGGCCGTCGCGTCGAGCACGGCGCTCATGGTCGATCCGGCGCCAGAGGCGAGGACCACGAGCCGGGCGGGGGCGTGCCGGTTTGTCACGGGGCGAGCCTATCGGCATGCTGGGGTCACCTTCGATCCCAGGAGCACCGTGCCCGACACCGAGACCCCCACCCCGCAGTTGTCCCCTGCCGTGCGCCGTTACTCGGTGCCGTTCATGGTGCTGCTCGGCCTGACGTTGCTGCTGTACCTGTTCTCGATCCCGCTGGCCTACGGCATGCTCCTGACGGGCCCCGCCGCCGCGATCGTGGGTCTGCGCGCCCTGTGGGTGACGCGCAAGGACAAGGCGCTCGCCTACTTCCGCCTGTCGATGACGTTCGGGATCATCGTGGCGGGCTTCATGACCGTCACCGGACTCAGCCTCGTGGTGTTCAACGGGATCGTGACAGACCTCTCCGACTGCATGGACCGTGCGGTGACTCGCTCCGCCGTCGACCAGTGCGAGGCCGACTACCAGGACGCGCTGAACGACGTGGTCGAGGACATCTACGAGCGCTTCGGCGTCACGACCGGGTCGTAACGCCCTCGGGCTCCACGGACGTCGACGCGTCCGATGAGGGGCGTTCGCGCGCCCCGGGGGCTCAGTGGCGCCCGACCGACGCCGAACCACCACATCCTTGAGGGCGATCGCGCCCGTACCGAGCAGCAGCCCCGCGAGCACGAGGCCAGCGAGCGCGGTCACCGCAGGCACCAGGTCCACTCCGACGGCGGAGGCGAGGCGGCCAGGGCCCATCGCGCCGGACGCCATGGCGAAGGCCGCGATGCCGCCACCCGTCACCACGGCCAGCGCCAGCGCATCGGCCTTCGCCTCGTCCCAGCCCAGGGCCCCGCGCCTGCGAGTCGCCACGCGCACCAGGACGCCGATGACCACGAGGCTCCACGGCGCCCACACCAGCCAGCCGCCCGCGTGGGCGGGGAGCGCTCCGAGCAGGGGAATCTCGGGAAGCGCCGCCTGCGCGAGTTCGCCGGGCGCGTACGCGGAGCCCACCCCCACGGAGAATCCCTGACCCGTCAGCCAGGCCAGCATCCACACGATGAACGTGGGCGCATACGCCAGTTCGCCGATGGCGAGCACGATGCCGCCCACGCCGTCGACCCCAAGGCCGGTCGCCGCATCGGCCACCGAGGCGCGGCCCACGACCACGAACACCAGGGCCACCACGGAGGCGAGCGCGAATGCCACGGCAAGGGCAGCGGTGCCGCGCCTGACGCCACGAAGGCTCCAGGCGGGCAGTTGGGTCATCCAGGAGAACTCGGCCCCATGGGCGCGCCAGATTCCGGCGGCTGCGGCCGGACCGGCGATCAGCGCGGCGACGGTGCAGGCGCGCACGATCAGGCTGCCACCGTCCGGCTGCCCGCCAAGGGCAATGGCACCGATGATGCCCACGATGGCCACATAGGCGACGACCGCGAGCGACCAACTGGTCCAGGTGCGGGTCGCGAACCGACGGGCGAGTCCCACCATGGCCGCCGCGCTGAGCAGCGTGAGCCCGAGGGGCAGCAGCGTGATGGTGCCGATGCTCGTCACGGCAGGCACGCCGTGAGCCATCAGGAACACCGTGGTGGCCACGGTGAAGGCCGAGCCCCACGGGGTCCCGTCACCCGTCGCGGGGCCGGGGTCTGCGGCGATGACCGCCATGGCGAGGATGCTGACCGCGAGGTACGGGCCGAGCGCGGCCTGGAGGCCCGCAAGCACTCCGCCCACCCAGCCGGGGTAGCCCGAGAACCAGTGCTTGAGCCAGGCCCAGGCGGACCTCAGCGGGGCGGTGGACGGGCGACGCATGGTTCCTATGGTCACCCGCGCGCGAACCGAATCCGGGCATCGGCGCGCGCATGCCAGCGCCCCAGGAGTCACGGAGTGCCCGGAATCGTGGGATTCCGCGCACCCAGTGACTCCCAGGGCGCCTGGGAGCCTACTTCGTGAGGATGGCCCGCATGAGCTCGGCGGTCTCGGTGGGCGTCTTGCCCACCTTCACGCCCGCGGCCTCGAGGGCCTCCTTCTTGGCCTGCGCGGTACCCGCGGAGCCGGAGACGATGGCGCCGGCGTGGCCCATCGTCTTGCCCTCGGGAGCCTCGAAGCCCGCGACGTAGCCCACGACGGGCTTCGTGACGTGCTCCTTGATGTAGGCCGCGGCACGCTCCTCGGCGTCGCCGCCGATCTCACCGATCATGACGATCGCATCCGTGTCGGGGTCGTTCTCGAACGCCTCGAGGCAGTCGATGTGCGTGGTGCCGATGACGGGGTCGCCGCCGATGCCCACCGCGGTCGAGAAGCCGATGTCGCGCAGGCTCGAACATCATCTGGTAGGTCAGCGTGCCCGACTTCGACACGAGGCCGATGCGGCCGGGACCGGTGATGTTCGCGGGGGTGATACCCACGTTCGACTCGCCCGGCGTGATGAGGCCGGGGCAGTTGGGGCCGATGAGACGGACGCCCTTGGACTGCGCGTACGCGAAGAACTCAGCGGTGTCCGCGACGGGCACGCCCTCGGTGATGATGACCGCGAGGCCAATGCCAGCGTCCACGGCCTCGATGACCGCCGCCTTGGTGAAGGCCGGGGGCACGAACAGCACGGTGACGTCGGCACCGGTGGCCTCCATCGCATCGGCCACGGAGCCGAACACGGGGATCTCGGTGCCGTCGAAGTCGACGGACGTCCCCGCCTTGCGGGGGTTCACGCCACCGACGATGTTCGTGCCGGAGGCGAGCATGCGGGCGGTGTGCTTCGAGCCCTCGGAGCCCGTCATGCCCTGGACGATGACCTTGGAGTCCTTGTTGATGAAGATCGACATGTGAGGCTCCCTTACGCGTTGGCCGGCTCGGCGGCCTTGGCCGCGGCGCCGTCCATGGTGTCGACGATGGTCACGAGCGGGTGGTTCGCGGCGGCGAGGATCTCGCGGCCCTCGTCGACGGAGTTGCCATCGAGGCGCACCACGAGGGGCTTGGTGGCCGCGTCGCCGAGCGTCTCGAGGGCGCCCACGATGCCGTTGGCAACCTCGATGCAGGCTGGTAATGCCGCCGAACACGTTGACGAACACGCTCTTCACCTGCGGGTCATTCAGGATGACGTCGAGGCCGTTGGCCATCACGGCCGCCGAGGCGCCGCCGCCGATGTCGAGGAAGTTGGCGGGCTTCACGCCGCCATGCGCCTCGCCTGCGTAGGCGACCACGTCGAGGGTCGACATCACGAGACCTGCGCCGTTGCCGATGATGCCCACGGAGCCGTCGCCTTCACGTAGTTGAGGTCGAGCGTCTTGGCCTTCGCCTCGAGCGGGTCCGCGGCGGCCTTGTCCTCGAGCGCCTCGTGGTCCTCGTGACGGAAGCCGGCGTTCTCGTCAAGGGTGACCTTGCCGTCCAACGCGATGATCGAGCCGTCCTCGGTGCGCACCAGAGGGTTGACCTCGACGAGCGTCGCGTCCTCGTTGGCGTACACGCCCCACGCCTTCTGGATGACCTCGGCCACGGGGGCCTTCAGGTCCTCGGGGAAGTTCGCGGCGTCGACGATCTCGGCGGCCTTGGCGGCGTCGATGCCCACGAGCGGGTCCACCGCCACGCGCGCGAGCGCCTCGGGGCGCTCAACGGCGAGCCTGTTCGATCTCCATGCCGCCCTCGACGGAGCACATCGCAAGGTAGCGACGCTGCGCGCGGTCGAGCAGGACCGAGAAGTAGAACTCCTCCGCGATGGCCGCGCCTGCCGCGATCATCACGCGATGCACGGTGTGGCCCTTGATGTCCATGCCGAGGATCTGCTGGGCGGCCGCTTCGGCCTCCTCGGGCGAGCGGGCGAGCCTTCACGCCGCCAGCCTTGCCACGTCCTCCGGTCTTCACCTGGGCCTTGACGACGACCACGCCGCCACCCAGGCTTTTCGGCGGCGGCCTTGGCCTCCGCGGGGGTCTCGGCGACGATGCCGGGCAGCACGGGGACTCCGTGCTTCTCGAACATGTCACGAGCCTGGTACTCGTACAGGTCCATGTGCGTCCTTGCTGTCGTGAAAGCCACGCGGGTCTCGCGCGCCAGTACGTGGGGGTCACGATACCGGCTTCGTGTTGCGCCGAGGTGACACTCCCCTTCTGGGTCGAATGGATCCATGTGACTCGGTTAAGGGCACCAATGAGACAAAATCCACCGCAAGGGCTACAGATCCGCGGCGTCCCCCGGGCGCACGAACCCCGCCTCGTAGGCCACGATCACGGCCTGCGTCCTGTCCCGCACCCCCAACTTGGTGAGGATGGACGCGACATGCGACTTCACCGTTTCCAGCGAGACGAACAGCCCGCCAGCGATTTCCTGGTTAGACCGGCCCCGCGCCAGCAGCCGCAGCACGTCTTGCTCGCGCTCGGTGAGGTCGGGCATCGCGCGTTCGGCGGGGGTTGCGAAGCGCTCGATGACCGCGCGGGTCGAGGACGGGAACAGTAGCGACTCGCCCGAGGCCACGATCCGCACTGCCTCGATCAGTTCCGTGGGCGGCACCCGTTTCAATACAAACCCCGAGGCACCCGACCGCATCGCCTCGAAGACGTACTCGTCCACTTCGAACGTGGTGAGGACCAGGACGTTGGCATCGCACCCCTCGTCGACGATGCGCCGGGTCGCCGCCAGCCCATCGAGGCCGGGCATCCGTACGTCCATGAGGACCACATCGGGCCGATGCGTCAGGGCGGCACCAATCGCCGCCTCGCCGTCGCCTGCCTCGGCCACCACGTCCCAGCCGTCCACGGAACTGAGGATGGCGCGCAATCCCATCCTCACCAGCGGATCGTCGTCGACGATCAGGATCCTCACGCGTCCACCTTTTCCCTCAGCACGTCCCACGGCGCACCATACGCAGCGTCCGCGAGCGCCGTCCCCAGCGGAAGCAGGGCGAGCACTTCGAACCCGCCGTCCGCGGTGCTCGCGGCACGACTCACCCCGCCGAGGAGCACGGCGCGGTCCCTGATCCCCGCGAGGCCACGGCCGGCCGATGCCCGCGCGGGGGCCTGTCCTGCCCGGTGGCCCGGCGCGTTGGTCACCCTGATACCGACGGCATCGACCGTTTCCGTCACCAGCAGCGAAATCTCGGCGCCGGGCGCATGCTTGGCCGCGTTGGTGACGGCTTCGCGCACGATCGCGTACGCGGTCCTCGACACGGGCCGTGGCGCGCCCTGTGCCTCCAGCACCGCCTCCATGCTGAGCCCGGCGGCCCTGGCAGCGGCGACGAGCCTCGGGCCTGCGCGAGGCCGGGAAGCGGGGTGCGGGGCTCGCATTCGTCGCCACGCAACGCGGCGATGATCCTGTCGAGTTCGCCCATGGCGGCACGGCCGCGCTCCTCGATGTTGCGCAGGGCCTGGCGAGCGAACTCGGGGTCCGTGTCGAACACGTGCGCCCCCGCGCCCGCCTGGACGATGTTCATGGTGATCATGTGACCGATGGAGTCGTGAAGTTCCTGGTCGATCCGTACCTGCGTCTCGGCGAGTTCGGCTCGCGCCGTCGCGCGGGCGACGCGCTCGTCGGCGCAGGGGCCGAGCGCCCAGCGCGCGAGCGGCTGGTGAAGGCATGCGAAGTGGTGGGAGATCCACGCGAACATCGGCACCGCGAATGCCACCACGGGGGTCCCGACGAGAACCCAGAACGTCACCGTGTCGACGATCGCCTGCGCCTGGGGCTCGTCCGCCCCCGCCCCTGGCACGAGGCCGACGGCGTAGCCCACGGCAATCAGCCACGCGGCCACGAGTGAGACCGGCACCACGATGGTGAGGATCGCGAGCACAAAGCCGACGGGTCCGAGAATCACCCGCATGAAGACCCATGCGAGCACCCTCCACGAGGTGCCGTCGTGGAGGAGCGCATGTCCCCAGCGGCCCGCTCCCGCAAGAGTCAGGCTCTCGCCCCGCGGGTGGAGCCGATAGCCGCGCGGCTCGACCTCCTCGATACCGGCGTCCAGTGCGGCATTCGCGAGCCGGCGTTCCACCGCCCCCAGCGGGCGCAGCGAGAACTGCACCACCGCGAGGATGAGCACGCCGACCCACACGACCACGAGCGCGATGCCCACCGCATACATGGTGATCGCGTAGGTGAACCACACGATGCCAAGAGGCAGGCCCGCGAGCAGATAGCCCACTTCGCGCCATGTCCTGGCGGACCAGGTGGCGCCAAAGTAGGTGCGCAGAGCCTTCATGGGCACCATCGTGCCCGGTCAAAGCCCCTTCTGCCCACGCTCGCGCGGACGTTTCTCTCCTCCCCCACGCGAGGGAGACCGCCCTGGCAACTGCCCCTCTTGCGGTGAGGCCGATTCCCCCGCGCACCGGCCACGAATGGCTCCCAGGCGGGCTGACCGACCACGGGTCGGCTTCCTAGCGTCGAGGTGTTCCCGAGGCAAGGAGAAAAACATGAATCCCCAGGGATTGACCGGGCGCCTCGCCCGCACCGCGGCCACCAGGCCGTGGCTCACGATCGCCGTCTGGGTCCTCGCGCTCGCTGCGGCCGCGTACGCCGCCACCGGGCTCGGCGACGCCCTCACCCAGGAAGACTCGGTGCAGATCGCCACCGAGTCCGACACCGCCGAAGATCTGGTGGCCTCTCACCAGGACACCGACACCGAGGGGCCCTCCACGGAGACCGTCATCGTGTCCTCCAGCGAACACGCCGTCGGCAGCAGCGCATTCGACGCGGCCATCGCCGCCATCATGCGCGCGCTCGACGCCGTCGACGGGGTCGCCAACGTGTCGACCACCGGGGCACAGTCCCCCGCGAACGCCGCCGAAGCATCGGCCCTCCTGGCCGCCCAGGTCACCCCAGATGAGGACGGCGTGGTGGTCGAGGACTACCTCGCCGCCCTCGAGGAGGCGACTCCTGAGGGCTTCGAGGCGCGCTCCGTGGGAGACGCCACGGGAGAGGTGATGTTTGACACGCTCGCCGAGGAGGGGCTGGTGCGCGGCGAGGCCATCGGCATCGGCGTCGCGCTCATCATCCTTGTCGTGGTGTTCGGCGCACTCATGGCCGCGGGCATCCCGCTCGTCATAGCGATCGCGTCCATCATCATGGCGGTGGGAGCGACGGCGCTCGTGGGTCAGGCGTTTGGTGTCCTTCTTCGTCGTCAACATGATCACGATGATGGGGCTCGCGCTCGGCATCGACTACTCGCTTGTCATGGTGCAGCGCTTCCGCGAGGAACTGACCCACGGCCACTCCGTGCTCGACGCCGTCACCATTGCGGGCGGCACCGCCAACCGCGCGGTGCTCTTCTCCGGCATCACGGTCGTGATCTCGCTCCTTGGCCTGCTGCTGGTGCCTTCCACGGTGATGCGCTCGCTCGGCACGGGGGCGATCGTGGTTGCCGTCATGGCGGTCGCCGCGTCGCTGACCCTGCTGCCCGCGATCCTGCGACTCCTGGGCCACCGCGTCAACGCCGGGCGTCTGCCGCTGCGCCACCCCGATGCCGAACCGCGGGCCTGGCGCGCGATCGCTCGCACCGTGAGTGGCCGGCCTGTCGCCTGGGCGATCACGGGATTCGCGGTGCTCGGCCTTGCGGCCATCCCTGCCGCGTCGATGCGCCTCGCGTTCCCGGGCACGGAATCCCTGCCCCAGGACAACGACCTCCGCATCGCCGTGGAGACCCTCACCGCGGACTACAGCGTGGGGCAGGCGACCACCACGGTGGCCGTCGAGGGCGGGGCGGACGCGCGAGTGGCGGTCGAGGAGATCGCGTCGCGGGTGAGCGCCGACCCGGCCTTCGGCGAGGCCATCGTCGAGTACCTCGGTGCCGACGCGATGATCACCACCACCGACCTGCTGGACGGCGCCGATCCCGAGGCGGCAGCCGCGATCGAGCGCGTGCGCGACGTCATCATCCCCGATGCCGTGGCCGCGACCGATGCGGTGGCTCACGTGGGAGGCGATCAGGCAGAGGCCGTCGACTTCTCCGCGGTCATCGCCGGCGCCGCACCGTGGGTGCTGCTCACGGTGTTGGGGGCCACTTTGTCCTGCTGCTGGTGTCCTTCAGGTCGATCGTGGTGCCCACCGTGGCCATCGGCCTCAACCTGCTGTCAACCGCCGCGGCTTTCGGCCTCGTCGTCGCGGTCTTCCAGTGGGGCTGGGGCAACAATCTGCTGGGTTTCCCGCAGGTGGACGGCATCGCGCCGTGGATTCCGCTGTTCTTGTTCGCGGTCTTGTTCGGACTATCGATGGACTACCACGTGTTCCTGCTGAGCCGCATCAAGGAGCGGCACGATGCCGGGTACGGCACGCGTGAGGCGGTCGCCTTCGGGCTGTCGAGGACCGGGTCCCTCATCACGGGCGCGGCGCTCATCATGGTGGCGGTGTTTGCGGGCTTCGCCCTGGGCGACCTGGCCGAGTTCGCTCAGATGGGCTTTGGTCTCGCGGCGGCCGTCATCATCGACGCCACCGTGGTGCGCTCCATCCTCGTGCCCGCCGTCATGACCTTGCTGGGCGAGCGCAACTGGTACCTGCCGCGCTGGCTTCAGTGGCTTCCCCGGGTGAGCATCGAGGGCGCCCCGGCCGCAGCATCGGCCGCCCGAGTCGAGCGTGAGCCCGAGCCGGCCCTGCTGCCCTAACCCCCCGTCAAATGGATCCATTTGGTTCTTTTATCGCCTTAGGCGAGCCAAATGGATCCATTCGACGCGTCTAGGGGTGCGGGGTTAGGCGACCCCGAACCTGTTGGCGACGTCCTTGATGGACTGTGCCGACGCAAGGAGGCCGGCGGTCTCTGCCTCGTTCATCGGCACCGTGGCGTGGTGCTCGATGCCGTGACGGCCCACCACCGCGGGCAGCGACATGCAGACCTCGCCGACGCCGGGGTAGTCGATCAGCGTCGAGACCGGCATGATGCGGCGCTGGTCGCCGAGGACGGCCTCGACGATGCGCGCGCCCGCGGCACCGACGGCGTAGTTGGTCGCGCCCTTGCCCTCGATGATCGTGTACGCGGAGCGCATGACGTCGTGGTGGATCTGCTCACGCTTCTCGGGCGTCATCACGATGTTGCCATCGCGGTCACGCCACTCCGTCAGCAACTGGCCGCCGATGGAGGCCGAGGACCACAACGCGACCTCGGAGTCGCCGTGCTCACCAGCGATGTACGCGTGGACGTTGCCCACAGCGACGTCGCAGGTGGCCGCGATCTGGTGACGCAGGCGCGACGTGTCCAGCGCGGTGCCGGAGCCAAACATCTGCGCGGGGTCCATGCCGGACTTCTTGATGGCGGCATAGGTCACCACGTCGACGGGGTTGGTGACGAGGATGTAGATGGCGTCGGGCGCCACCTTCAGCAGCGGCGGCAACACCTTGTCCATCAGCGAGATGGTGGCACCGGCCAGGTCCATGCGGGACTGGCCCGGCTGCTGCTTGGCGCCTGCGGTGATGACGACCACGTCCGAGCCGGACACGACATCCACATCGTCCGAGCCGATCACGGTCGCCTCAGGCATGAACTGAATGCCCTGGGCGAGGTCGAGCGCCTCGGCCTCCACCTTTGCCTTATTGATGTCGTACAGCGCCACCGTGCGCGCGAATCCGCGCATCAGGCCCGCATACGCGAGGGTCGCACCGACCGCTCCCGCACCGACAATCGACACCTTCGAGGTCTTGCTTTCCACGCGGTCCTCCTTGAGGGATCGGTTCCGCCGCCAGCCTATCGGGCTGGCGGCGCCGCGGAGCCTCTGCGCGACCAGGTGGCGAGGGTCCTCCCGTACGCGACGTGAGCGCGTGGTGGACCCGGCTGCCTACGCCTTCTCGAGCGCGTTGAAGCGCAGCACCAGGCGCTTCACGCCCTCGGTGCCGAAGTCGACCTTGGCCACCGCGTTGCGGCCCGCACCCTCGGTGCCCACCACTTTGCCCATGCCGAACTTGTCGCTCATGACACGGTCGCCCACCTCGAAGCCGACATCGCCCCCGACGCCACCGCCGGGAGGGCTGGGAGGCACATAGCGCGACGTGACCGCGCCCGCCCGCGAGTACGCGTTGCCGTCCGCGCGGTCCTGGTTCCCGCCGTAGCCTCCGGAGTCGCCCCAGGACCCGGCGCGGCTGGTGCCACGATCGGACCGCGCGCGAAGCGCCGCCATGGAGGCCTGCGCGATCTTCCACTCGATGAGGCTCCGCCGGGATCTCCTCGGTGAAGCGAGACGCACCAAAGTACTGGGGTGCTCCCCGCCTGGAGCGCACCTGCGCGCGCGTGAGGTAGAGCCTTCTCGCGGGCGCGGGTGAGGCCCACGTAGGCGAGGCGGCGCTCCTCTTCCATGTCCTTGGTCTCGCCGGACTCGATGGAGCGCATGTGCGGGAACGTGCCGTCCTCCATGCCGGTGAGGAACACCACGGGGAACTCGAGGCCCTTGGCGGTGTGCAGCGTCATCATGGTGACCACGCCCCCGGAGCCGTCCTCGTCGGGAAGCCTGATCGGCATCGGCCACCAGCGCCACCTTCTCGAGGAAGTCCTCGAGCGTGCCCTCAGGGTTCTCCTCGGTGAACTCGCGGCCCACGGCCACGAGCCTCCATGATGTTCTCGACCCGGCTCGCATCCTGGGGGTCATCCGAGGCGCGGTACGCGGTGAGCATGCCGGAGCGGTCCGCGATGGCGTCGAGCACGCCGGCGGGGCCGTTGTCGGCAGCGATGGCGCGGAGGTCGTCCATGAGAGACACGAAATCGCCGATCGCACGCACCGCGCGCGTCTGCAGGCCCGCCTCATCCGCGCGGCGCAGGGCGTCGCCGAAGCGACGGACGCCTCGGGCGTCGTGAGCGAGCGGCGCAGCCCGTCGATCCCCTCGACGGCGGTATCGCCGATGGCGCGGCGCGGGGTGTTGATGATGCGACGCATCGCGATGTCGTCATCCTCGTTCACGATCGCCGAGAGGTAGGCGAGCATGTCCTTGATCTCCTTGCGGTCGTAGAAGCGCGTGCCTCCGATGACCTTGTAAGGGATCTCGGCACGCATGAACCGCTCCTCCAGCGCGCGCGACTGCGCGTTGGCGCGGTACATGATGGCGATGTCGCCTGCGGCGTAGTCACCGGCGTCGATCAGGCGACGAATCTCGCCCGCGATGTACTGGGCCTCGTCCTGCTCGGACTCGCCCGCATAGCCCTCGATCTTGGCGCCCGCACCCGAGTCGGTCCACAGGTTCTTGGGGCGGCGACCCTCATTGTTCTTGATGACCGCGTTGGCGGCGCTCAGGATGTTCTGCGTCGACCGGTAGTTCTGCTCGAGGCGGACGATGTGCGCGGCGGGGTAGTCCGCCTCGAACTCCAGGATGTTCCTGATGGTGGCGCCACGGAACGCGTAGATGGACTGGTCCGCGTCACCCACGACTGTGAGGCTCACCGGGCGGCGGCTCCGGGTCACCCGCCTTGCCGATGAGTTCGCGCACCAGGATGTACTGCGCGTGGTTGGTGTCCTGGTACTCGTCGACGAGGACGTGGCGGAAGCGTTCGCGGTAGGCGCGCGCCACCTGCGGGTTCTGCTGCAGCAGCCGCACAGTGCGCACGATGATGTCGTCGAAGTCCACGGCGTTGGCGGCGTCGAGGCGGCGCTGGTACTCCGCATAGGCGCGGCCAGCGGCGTAGTCGATGGAGAACTTCGACGCCTTCTCCGTGGCGGCCAGCGCCTCCATCGGGCTGATGAGTTCGTCCTTGAACTTGCCGATGCGGTTCAGCAACGCCTTGGGGGTGAACTTCTTGGGATCAATGTCCAGTTCCTTGGCCACGAGCTTCATGAGGTTCGCGGAGTCGGTCTGGTCGTAGATCGAGAACGTGGACTTCAGGCCCGCGGCGGCGTGGTCAGCGCGCAGGATGCGCACGCACGCCGAGTGGAACGTCGAGACCCACATGCGCCTGGCATCGGGCCCCACGAGGTTCTCGACTCGCTCGCGCATCTCACCCGCGGCCTTGTTGGTGAAGGTGATCGCGAGGATCTGGTGGGGCCGGGCGCGTCCTGTCGCGAGCAGGTAGGCGATGCGGTGGGTGAGGACTCGGGTCTTGCCCGAGCCCGCGCCCGCCATGATGAGCAGGGCCTCACCTGCGTGCTCGACTGCCTCGGCCTGGGACGGGTTGAGGCCCTCGACCAGCGCCGATGCGTCGGGCAGCGGGGCGCCCCAGCCGCCACCCGTGGGTGCGGCCGATGCCGGTACCGCCGGGGTCGAGGGTGGCGTCCAGGCTTCCTCGGGCATGGCCTCGTCGGCTGGCTCCGGTGCAGGCTCGGGGCCAGGCTCCCAGTCCGGCTCCTCGTCGGGCCACGGCGCGGGCTCGTAGGCGGGCATCGCCTCGGGGGCCTGCGCGCGCGGGGCGTCTGCCGCCGTCGAGGCATCGGCCGCGGGCCGGGCAGCCGACGTGCGACCGCCCTTCGCTGCGGGCGTGAGGGGGTCCGGGCCGTCGAGTTCGAAGAGCGCATCCATGACCCGAAAAGTCTAGGTGCTGACGCTGACACCGGGGGCCGAAAGTCAGCGGCGGGGACCCGCCACGGAGATCCTGTCGCGTCCCGACGTCTTGGCTTCATACAGCGCCCGGTCCGCCGCAGCAAGCACCGCGCCGGTTCCCTCGCCTGGCGCGCGGTAGGCAAGTCCCACGGACAGCGTCAACGTGACGATGTCGCCCTCGATGGCGACCTCCTCGTAGGCGAGGTCGGCGCGCACCTGCTTCAGCGCATCGGCCACGGCAAGCCCTGCGTCACGGGAGATCACCAAGAACTCGTCACCTCCCCAGCGCGCGACAACGCACCGCGCACCGAGGTCGCGGTCAAGCCGCCGTGCGATCTCACGGATCACGTCGTCGCCGACGGCGTGACCGCGCGCGTCGTTAATGTCCTTGAAGTGATCGATGTCGATGAGCGCCAGGCACGCGGTGCGTGCGGGTTCGGCATCGATCTCGGCAAGCGCCCGCATGGCGGGACGCCGGTTGGCGATGCCGGTGAGGTCATCGGTGTTGGCGCGCTGCTCGCCGATGGCCGCGAGGCGTGTCAGTTCGCGCTCCGCTCGCGCGGTGCGCATCAGGATCAGCGCGAGCGACGTCAGCACGATGGCGATGCCACCGAGCCGCGTGACCGAGGCCATGACACGGAACACCGGGTCATCGATGGGGACCACCGCCACTGACGGCTGGGCGAAGACCTCCACCCCGATCATCGTGAGGATGATGACACCACAGAACACGATGCGCGTCGCCACGAACCGTTCGGGCACCATGACGAGGGTGAGAAAGCCGGCTGCGAGAAACTGGAACTGCACCCCGGAGGCGATCGAGAACGTCGCCGCAAACGGCAGGAGCGACACGTAGGTGGTGACGACGGCCGTGATCGCAGCGCCGATGACGTGGCCGCGCCACGCGCCGAAGGCGGCACCCGCGTACGCGGGCAGGCCCAGCACACCCAGGGTGATGAAGAAGGCGTAGCGCGGCGGCTGCCACCAGAGGAACGCCGCCATGAACGCCAGGCTGAACCCGATGCACGCGAGCGCCAGCACGATCACCACGGTCGTGCTCGGCTCTCCCCGGCGGTCATAGCCCGCCCTCACGACGCGCGCCGCCGCCCCCACATCAATCCGCCCCATGAACGCACATCGTAGGTCCCCGGCGCCCACCCGTCGCGCGATCGTGTGGGCCACTCGCTACAGTCTGGCCATGACTCCGCGCCGAGCACTCGCGTTCATCAGCATCGCCCCGCCTGTGGTCGCCCTTGCGGCCTGCTCATCGTCCGAGGGACGTGGCGCCGAGGCGATCGCGGCGTGGGAGCCGGACACGCCGGGGCTCACCAGCCTCGACTGTGCGGAGGTGTTTGAGGACTGGGCTACCGGCGACGCTCCCGAGGCCTGCTGGACCTTCGAAGAGGGCGCGGGACTCGCGGATCGTTTCCTGACACTGACAGCCCAGTCGAGCGACACCCTCGGTGCCGACCCTGTGTTGGGGCCGAGTTGCATGGAGGGCGCTGCAACGGGGCGCGCCACCTCCTGCCGTTCAGTGTGGGAGGACGACGACGAGTACGTGGTGGTCAACGCAGGCATCACCCTCCACTCGTTGGAGGAAGCGGCCGAGGACGGAATCGACATCGAGGCGGACACCCCTCTACGACACGAACTCACCGTGTGGATCACCGACGACGCCGCTGTCGCGGACCCCGACGACTTCGCGCTGTATCACTCACCGATCGCGAACTGAACTACACGATCCGCCGCTGCGCCGCCCAGTGCGCCAGGCTCGTGGCGGTTGGACAACGCCTTGTGCAGCACCTTGCCCACGTGCGTCTCGACCGTCTTGATCGAGATGAAGAGCCTTCTCCCCACCTCGCGGTAGGTGTAGCCACGTGCGATGAGCCGCATGACCTCCTGCTCCCTGGCCGTGAGCCTGATCGAGCTCATCGTCCTCGATGGCGACCTCGCCGCCGGCGGCGCCGAACGCATCGAGCACAAAGCCCGCCAGGCGCGGCGAGAAGACGGCATCGCCACCCGCGACCCTGCGCACGGCATCGGAGAGCCTCGGCGCCAGAGATGGACTTGGTCACGTAGCCGCGCGCGCCGGCCCGGATCACCGAGACTACGTCCTCGGCGGCATCGGAGACGCTCAGCGCGAGGGTCCGCGTGCCCTCCACGCGGCCCTTGATCTCGGCGAGGACATCGAGCGCCCCGCCACCCGTTCCCCCAGGCAGATGCACGTCAAGAATGACCACCTCGGGGCGCTTGTCGAGGATCTCGGCGATCGCCGACTCCACGTCACGGGCCTCCCCCACCACCTCGATCTGGTCGTCGAGCGACTCGCGCACGCCGACCCGAATCACGTCGTGGTCGTCGACGATCACCACAGAGACAGACATCAGGACTCCCTTCGGGGAATGGAGATGGCGACCTCGGTGCGGCCGCCCTCGGACGAGTGGATCTCCGCGTGACCGCCGTGACGGGCCACGCGGCCAATGATTGACTGGCGGATGCCCAGGCGGTCATCCGGGATCGCGCCGGGATCGAAACCGGGGCCGGCGTCACGCACAAAGACCTCAAACGCATCGGCCGTGAGTTCGGCATACACCGAGATAGGGCCGATGCCGTGGCGAGCGGCGTTCTTCGTCGCCTCGCGCGTCGCGGCCACGGCCGCGCGCAAGTCCTCGGTCAGGGGCGCGTCGCCCACCGTCACCGTGTCGACCACCACCGAGTGCGCGTCTTCCACCTCGCCGATGGCCTCGGCGACGGCGGTCGCGACGGAGGCATCGGGGTCGCGGCGCTCGCCGTAGAGGTAGGCGCGCAGGTCCCGCTCCTGGGCACGCGCGAGTCGCGCCACAGCATCGGGATCGGTGGCGCGGGCACGGATGAGGGTGAGGGTCTGCAACACCGAGTCGTGAAGGTGCGCGGCAATCTCGGCACGCTCGTGCTCGCGGATGCGCGCCTGGCGTTCGATGGACACCTGACGAATGGCGCGCATCCACCAGGGGGCGAGCATCAGTCCGAGCCCGATGATCACGACGATGGTCGTGACGATGGAACGCACCCACATGCGATCCGTGTAGTCCCACAGCGCGAACCACCACAGCGCGGTAATGCCCAGCGCAAGCCCCACCAGCAGACGCCACCAGTCGTCGCGTCGGAACAGGCCGGGGACGTCCAGGCGCCACGGATCCTGACCGAACGCGCCGTCGAGGGGACTCCAGGTGAGCGCAAGCGACACCAGGAACAGGATGAGCGGAATCATCCAGCCGGGGAGGTCCTCACCTCCCCACCGGTCGAACGCCAGGACCCCGGCGATCGCGAGCAGCGCCACGCCTCCGAGCGCACGCCACCACACGGGCGCGCCGCGGCGCCGTTGAAGCGGGCGGGCGACCCGGGGGCCTGAGTGGTGGTCACGGCACCCATCGTCACATAGTGCGAGGCTCCCGAGCAGGCCTTTCGCCCGATATCAGGGGTGGGTCCTCCTGAAGATCAGGGTGACGATCAGGGCGTTCCCTCATAGCGGGCAGGGCCGCAGGATTGCGACAGTGGAGGCATCGTCACGAGACCCCTCGTGGCCTCAGGATCATCAGGAGTGACATGAGCGAGACACCGCAGCCGCCACAGGAGGCCGCGTTCTTCAGCGCCATCCGTGGCTGGAACATTCAGCGCGGAGACGGGATCCTCGGCGGCGTCGCCTCGGGCCTCGGCGCACGCGTCGGGATGGCCCCGGTTCCCGCGCGGCTCCTTATGGTGCTCGCCGGCATCCTCCTCAATGGCCTGGTACTCCTCGCCTACGCCGCGGCCTGGGCCCTTCTTCCCGACCGCCGCGGGGCGATTGTCATCCAGGACTTCGGCCGCGGCGTGACCAACGTGGGCGCGCTCATCGGCATCGCCGTCATGGGCGTCCTCGGCTTCGTGACGCTCGACAACGGCGGACTTTTCGGGGGCGTGTTGGGCGGGGACGTCTTCCCGTGGGACAGCCTCAGCAACTTTGGCCCCTTCGAGTTCGTCGCGGCGTTCTTCGGCGTCATGATTCCGCTCGCCATTCTGGGCGGCTTGGTGTTCCTCATCGTGTACCTGGTGCGACGCAACAAGGCCGGCTCGGTCCACACGGGCCCCGGCGGCACGTACTGGACCAGCCAGGCCTCCGCGCCGCATGGCGCGACGCCGCCGCCGTACGCGGGCGCCGCTTCCACGGGTGAGGCGTCGAGCGACACGCCCACACCAGCCGATGCCTCGGCTCAGTCCACCGAGACCGCCGACGATTCAGGCGACGAGGAGCCCAGGAACGCCGCCAGTGAGTCAGGCGAGTCCCCTGCCTCGCCTGCCGCCAGCGCTGCGGCGGCGGCCGCCACGGCGGCCACTGCATCGGCCACCGCGACCGGCCAGCCACAGCCCTGGGAGCACGCACTCCTGCCGGGCGACCCCCGCGCGAGCGTGCCGGGCGGCGCCCACCAGGGCCGCCCGAACCCGCGCCACGGTGAGCCGCAGCCCCAGCACCAGGCCGGCGCCTGGACCGGCTCCGGCGGCTCCGCGTACTCGTGGAACTCCACCACCGGCCGGCAGGCCCCCGTGCCGCCCGCCTACGCGCCGCCCCGGCCCCCAAGCCGGCGCGTGTGCCCGGCCCGGGCAAGGCCGCCTGGCTCGCCTTCCTGGGTGTCCTCATCATCGCCGTCGCGGTCGTCTTCGCGATCGACCGCTCGGACCAGGCTCGTCATCAACCCGGTGCTCGCATGGGGCTCGGCCATCACCATCGGCCTGGGAGCGGTGCTCCTGGTGGTCGCCTTGTCGGGCCGCAGGCTCGGCTTCCTCGGTTTCCTGTCGGTGTGCGCCGTCCTCATCTCCATCCCGCTGGTGGCCAACGCCGACGAACTGCGTGAGCGCTACGCCGACGGCTGGGACTGGATCGACGGCACCGTCACCTACGAGGAGGAGTACGGAACCACCGAGGACACCATCGACGAAGGACCCGCCGAGATCAGCATCCGCGAAGCCTTCGGGGATGACTACTCCACCATCTTCGCCGCGGGCGCCTGCTACTACTACGCGGACTCCGGCGACGAGGACCTCTTTGGCCCCTCCGACTCCTACGTGCAGTTGGACAGCGTTGACGAGGACACGTCCATCAAGCCTGCGCGGGACGACCTCGGAGGTCGTGATGCCCGCGGGCACGTCGCTCTCCGTCACCGCGGCCGACTCCGTCACGGTCGACTTCCCCGATCGCGACCTCTGGTGCGATCTCTGGAACGACGGCGCGTCCAACGCGACAGTGCTCGACCTGACCGACTCGGGAGCCCCGGTACTCACCCTCGCGGCCGCCGAGTCCTCCACCATCTCCATCATCGAGGAGGTCACCCCGTGATCACCACCGCCACTCCCCGCCGTCGCGCGGGCCAGCGCATCGCCTCCGCCCTGTGGGCGCTGCTCGTCATTGGCGCTGGCGTCATGCTCGCCGTCGCGTTCTCCGGGACGGACATCGATCTCGAGCCTTGCGGCCATCATCGCCCTGGCCGCCGTGGGCGGCTGGCTGGTGCTCTCCGCGGCTCTGTCCAGCATCGGCCGGTCGAGGGAAATCCGTGAGGCGACCGCCCCCGTGGTCGAGGAGCCCCTGGTGCACGGCCAGAGCGCATCTGACGCCACGGAGGCCGACGGCTCCGAGGCGGACGACGCCACGGATGCTGGCGTCACCGAGCCCGTCCCCGCAGTCGCCCCCACCGAGCCCCTGCCCACGGCGCCGTCGCAGGCCACCCCCACCGAGGTGATCTTCACCGAGGCCGCGGCCTCGTCAGCCGCTTCGGCCCCCGACACTTTGAACCAGAACGGGCCGCGACACGCCGAGGACACCGACGCATCGGCCAGCGAGAACGGCGTGGCGGACACGGATCTGGTTCAAAGTGTGGGTGACGATGAGGACGACGAGCCCGAGGCCAAGCGCGACTAGACGCCCCACCGTCGGTTTGGCCCCCACGTGAAACGCCTGAGGCGCGTGTGACAGTTCTGCACTGTCACACGCGCCTCAGGCGTTTCAGCCGTCACATCCGTGGGCCAAACCGACGGCGGACGGGCGTGGGGATTACTCCCACTCGATGGTGCCCGGCGGCTTCGAGGTGACGTCGATCACGACGCGGTTGACCTCGCGCACCTCGTTGGTGATGCGGTTCGAGATGTGGGCGATCACGTCGTACGGCAGGCGCGACCAGTCGGCCGTCATGGCGTCCTCGGACGACACGGGGCGCAGCACGATGGGATGGCCGTAGGTGCGGCCGTCACCCTGGACGCCCACCGAGCGGACGTCGGCGAGCAGCACCACGGGGCACTGCCAGATCTCCTGATCGAGGCCCGCCTTGGTGAGGCTCCTCGCGCGCGATCGCGTCCGCGGCACGCAGGATGTCCAGGCGCTCCTCGGTCACCTCGCCGATGATGCGGATGCCGAGCCCGGGGCCGGGGAAGGGCTGACGGCCCACGATCTCCTCGGGGATACCCAGGCTCGCGGCCCACGGCACGGACCTCGTCCTTGAACAGGGCACGCAGCGGCTCCACCAGGGAGAACTGCAGGTCATCGGGAAGGCCGCCCACGTTGTGGTGGCTCTTGATGTTCGCCGCGCCCTCGCCGCCGCCGGACTCGACGACGTCCGGGTACAGGGTGCCCTGCACCAGGAACTCGACGTCCTCGCCGTGCGCGCCGGCCTCCTCGACCACCTGGCGCGCGGAGTCCTCGAACACACGGATGAACTCGCGGCCGATGATCTTGCGCTTGGTCTCCGGGTCGCTGACGCCCGCGAGCGCGTCGAGGAAGCGCTGCTTCTCGTCGCGAATGATGAGGCGCACGCCGGTGGAGGCGACGAAGTCCTTCTCGATCTGCTCCACCTCGCCCGCACGCATCAGGCCGTGATCCACGTGGATGCAGGTGAGCCTGGTCACCCACGGCCTTCTGGACGAGCGCCGCGGCGACGGCGGAGTCGACGCCGCCGGACAGCGCGCAGATGACGCGCTTGGAGCCCACCTGGGCACGGATGCGCTCGACCTGCTCGTCGATGACGTTGGCGCTGGTCCAGTCGGGGGCGATGCCCGCGACGTTGTACAGGAAGTTTTCGATGGCGGCCTGGCCCTCGGGCGAGTGCTTGACCTCGGGGTGCCACTGCACGCCGCACATCTTCACGTCGAGGTTTTCGAAGGCGGCCACGGGGGCGCCCTCGGTGGTGGCGAGGACGGTGAAGCCCTCGGGGGCCTCCTGGACGGAGTCACCGTGGCTCATCCACACCGTCTGCTCGGCGCCGGAACCGGCGAGGGCCGTGCCGGCATCGGCCACCGTGGCGACGGTGCGGCCATACTCGCGGCGACCGGTCTGCGCGACGGTGCCACCCATGGCCTGCGCCATGGCCTGGAAGCCGTAGCAGATACCCATGATCGGCACGCCTGCGGTGAAGATGGCGGGGTCGATGCTCGGGGCACCTTCCTCGTACACGGACGAGGGGCCGCCGGACAGGATGATGCCGGCGGGGTTCTTCGCGAGCATGCGCTCGGCGCTCATGGTGTGCGGCACTACCTCGGAGTACACGCTGGCCTCGCGCACGCGGCGCGCGATGAGCCTGCGCGTACTGGGCGCCGAAGTCGACGACCAGGACGGGCCGATGCTGGGTCTCGGCTGCGGTCTCGGCTGCAGTCATGCGGTGGCCTCCTTGGCGGGGGTGAGGCTCGTCGGAGATGCGGCGCTCGACGACGAAGGACAGGAACGGAACGATGCCGCCGAGGAACATGGTGAACAGGCGGCCGTAGTCCCACTTGGCCTGCAGCCACAGTTGCAGCACGGTCACCAGATAGACCATGTAGACAAAGCCGTGGATCTGGGCGAGAGCGAACATCGTGGGGTCGAGCCTGCTCTTCGAGGCTGTCGAGCCCCGGCAGGTAGCGGAGCATCCCCAGGAACACCAGGATGAGTAGCGTTCCGGTGATGATTGCCATCACCTTGTAGCGGGTGACGGCACCGGGGGTGACGGCGGGGCGGGTGGCGGGCGAGGTCACGGGGATCCTTCCTTGACGCTTTCCGATGCGGGCGGCGCGGAGGCGTCCGCGTCCGGCTGCACCCGGCCATTGTCCCGTATCCAGCGCACGCCGACGAACAGGAAGAACGCGCCGAACAGCCACCACTCGAGGGCGTAGACGATCGAGCGGAAGTTGAGCCTCATGCTCGGGGGTCGGTTCCGGGATGGGGTTCAGTCCCGCCTCCGGCTCGTCCGTGACCAGGAGCGCGGAGTACAGGGGGCTTTCCCAGGCCTGTGCGAACACGGCAGGCGACAGTGTGTCCGCCCAGAACGTGCCGGCGGGCGCACCCTCCTCGACGAGGACGGAGGCGCCCTCGGCGCCGCGCAGGTAGCCGCTCAGGTCCGTGGCCGTGCTCGGGCCGCCGAGCGAGTCGACCTTATCCGCGGGAAGCCAGCCGACCACGACGGGGAGCGTCGCCTCCTCGCCGGTGCCCGTCGCATCGGCCGCCACCGTGAAGGGCCGCACCACGAGCACCGCCTCGACTCCATCGATCACACGGCCTCCGCCCACCAGGGCGGCGTCGTCCTCAGCAAATTCTCCGGTGACGGTGACGGACTTACCCACGCCCGGCTCCGATGCGCTGGCGGGAGCGAGGGCATCGGCCAACGGGACTGCGGCGGCCGGTGCCACCTCGGTGCCCTCCTCGGTCCCCACGCGCCACTGCCACGTGCCCAGCGAGACACAGACCGCAAGGACCACGGCCAGCACGGCGCACGTGCCGGCGACGACGCCCCAGCGGACGCCGCCCACGCGGTCACTCATGCGCCGTCACGTGCGCGATGGCGCCCGGAAGTCTCCGCGTCGACGGGTGAGTCCGGCATGGTGGTGGACACCTGGTCACGTCCCTTCCGCTTCGCGTCGTACAACGCATCGTCCGCCCGGATCAGCGCGTGGTGCGCGGTCCCGGAGTGGTCGCCCACCGTCAGTCCCACCGACATCGTCACGTGGTGTGTATGGCCGTCGCAGGCAATGGGCGCATCACTTACGGCGGCTCGGATGCGCTTCATCGTTCCCACGGCGTCCTCAAGCGACAACTCGGGCAACACGAAGATGAACTCCTCGCCGCCCCATCGTCCCACGGAATCCGTGAGCCTCAGGTGCGTGCGCAGACGCGCACCCAGGTGCTCCAGCACGGTGTCTCCGCACGAGTGCCCGTGCTCGTCGTTGAGCGCCTTGAACCGGTCGAGGTCACCAATGGCGAGGCAAAAGTCCTCGCCGTCGGGGCTGGCAAGCACCGCGAGGCGGTCGAGGACGGGCCTGCGCGTCGCCAGCCCCGTCAGCGCGTCCGTATTGGCAAGGAACTCCGCTCGGCGGGCGTTGAGGTCCGCGAGCGCGCGCGCCTGCTCCACCCGGTAGTGCGCGAGCGCCGCCGCCATGAACAGGATGAACGCCGTCAGCAGGGCGTTGATCGAGAACAGCGTCTGCAGGAGGGCATCGGGCATCGCGTAGATGGCGCCGTCGGCGGGCAAGACCACCTGGCACAGCAGGAAGGCGATCAGCGCGACGATGAGCGTCGCCCACCGCCACCACCGTTGCCTCTCGGTGAGCATCACGTACACCAGGCGACCTCCGGTCAGGAGGTAGAGGTGCATGCCTGCCTCCCAGCCGACGAACGCGGTGGCGGTCACCATCTGCACGGCGGGCACGGCGAACGCGATGACGGCGGCCGCGAGTTGACGGCCGAGCCGTGCCAGCAGAATTCCGGCCACGTAGCCGGCCACCCAGAAGATGTGGGCCACGATGAGGGAGCCGAGCCCGATGATGTCGTACGTCAGGAAGAACGCGGCGTAGGACAACGTGAGCACCAGCGCGAACACGAGGAACGAGTGGGTGGTGCTGACGGCGCGGCCCGCGGCCCCCGTGAGGGCCCCCACGCGGCGGTCGAGAACGCGCACGGCGATGCCGGTCAGCGTCCCTCGCGCGCGTGCGGGGGTAGTCGTCATCGCGTGCCCCATCTCTGGCGGACCGCGATGCGACAGGCGCTTTGCGGGGCCCGCCGCCTCAGCGCGCTCCAGCCTAGTTCCGCTCGCGTCAGGCTGCCAACGGGAGCGGCTCATCCCTTACGCCCCCGTGGGCCGTTCTACCGGGCCTATCGTCATGGCATGCATGCCCGCGAGACGTGTAAGGATGGTCGCGTGGCTCGAAGCATCTACATCGCATCGGCCGAGGGCGATACCGGTAAGTCCACCATCGCCCTCGGGATCACCCGCCTGCTGACCCGAACGGTCGGCCGTGTGGGGATCTTCCGACCCGTCGCGCGCGTGGCCGACGGATCCGACTACGTCCTCGACCTGCTCATCGGGCAGGACGGCGTAGTGACCTCCTATGACGACGCGATCGGCGTCACCTATGAGGATGTGCACGCCGACCCCGAGACGGCGCTCGCGACGGTGGTCGCGCGCTATCACGAGGTCGCACGGCATGCCGAGGTGGTCGTGATCGTCGGCACCGACTACACGGACGTGTCAGGCGCCGCGGAGTTCGCGTTCAACGCGCGCATCGCCGCGAACCTCGGCTCGCCCGTGGCGCTCGTGGTCCATGGCCGCGACCGCACACCGGCGGAGATCGCTCGCGTGGTGGGGCAAACCCGCGCGGAACTTGAGGAAGATCACGCCCGCGTGGCCGCGGTCTTCGCTAACCGCTGCGAGCCGTCGCGCCTCCAGGCGATCCGGGAGTCGCTGCCTGCCGACATCGGCATGGGCGCGCTGCCGGAGGACCCCATCCTCACGGCACCTCTGCTGAGTGCCCTGGTGGAGGCCGTCGACGGCACGCTCATCTCCGGTGACCCCGCGCTGCTCAATCGCGAGGTGCGCTCCGTCAACATCGGAGCGATGACGGCCGCGCACCTGTTGGAGCGCATCGACGAGGGCACCGTGGTCATCACGCCCGGCGACCGTTCGGACACCCTGCTGGCGCTGCTGTCGGCTCACGCCGCCGAGGGCTTCCCGTCGCTGACGGGCATCATCCTCAACGGCGGGTTCTCGCCCGAACCGTCGATCGCCCGCCTCATCGAGGGCCTCGGGTCGTCGCTGCCGGTCATCACGACGGAGATCGGCACGTACGGCACGGCGCGCCGATGCTGGAACACCCGTGGCCGCGTGTCGAGTGAGTCGGCGGTCAAGGTGGACACGGCCCTCAGCATGTTCGAGCGTCACGTCGACGCCGAGGCGATGCTCGCCCTGCTCGACGTCGCACGCACCGACGTGGTGACGCCGCTGATGTTCGAGCACGACCTGCTGGACCGCGCCCGGTCCGAGCGCCAGCACATCGTGCTTCCCGAGGGCAGCGACGACCGCATCCTGCGCGCCGCCTCGACCCTGATGACCCGCGACGTGGTCGACATCACGGTGCTGGGCACCGAGACCTCCATCCGAGCCCGCGCCGGAGAACTCGGGCTGGACCTGGGGGCCGCACGCATCGTCTCGCCTTCGGACCCGGAGCCTGGTGGAGCGCTTCGCCGCGGACTACGCCGAGGTGCGCAAAGCCAAGGGCGTCACCCTCGACCAGGCTCGCGACACCGTCCAGGACGTGTCGATGTTCGGCACGATGATGGTGCGCCAGGGCCTCGCCGACGGCATGGTGTCCGGCGCTGCCCACACCACGGCGCACACGATCATGCCTGCGTTCCAGGTCATCAAGACTCCCCCGGGCGTCTCCATCGTGTCGTCCGTGTTCTTCATGTGTCTGCCGGACAAGGTCCTGGTGTACGGCGACTGCGCCGTGAACCCCGACCCGACCGCGGAGCAGGCTCGCTGACATCGCGATCTCCTCGGCGGAGACGGCCGCCCAGTTCCACATCGAGCCGCGGATCGCCATGCTGTCCTACTCGACCGGCGAGTCCGGCTCGGGTCAGGACGTCGACAAGGTGCGCGAGGCCACACGCCTCGTGCGCGAGCGTCGCCCCGACCTCCTGGTCGACGGGCCGATGCAGTACGACGCGGCCGTGGAGCCGTCGGTGGCCGCGTCGAAGGCCCCGCACTCGCAGGTCGCGGGTCGCGCCACGGTGCTGGTGTTCCCCGACCTCAACACGGGTAACAACACGTACAAGGCCGTGCAGCGTTCGGCTGGCGCCGTCGCGGTCGGCCCCGTCCTGCAGGGCCTGCGCAAGCCCGTGAACGACCTGTCGCGCGGTGCGCTGGTCCAGGACATCGTCAACACTGTCGCGATTACCGCGATCCAAGCACAGGGCCTGAAGGCCAAGGAGGACAACGCATGAGCGTCAACTACGTGGGGCTCGCGCTGGTCCTCAACTGCGGTTCGAGTTCGGTGAAGTACCAGGTGGTGGACACCACCCAGGACGAGCCGCTTGCCGTCGGTCTGGTGGAGCGTGTGACGCACCACTCGGAGGCCATTCGCGAGATCATCGCGCAGGCTGTCCGAGCCGGATTCCGGCGTGAACCTCAGCATGCTCACGGTCGTCGGCCACCGCGTCCTTCACGGCGGCGAGGAGTTCTCCGCGCCCACCATCATCGACGATGCGGTCGAGCGCACGATCGCGCAGGCGGCACCGTTGGGACCCCTGCACATTCCTGCCAACCTCGCCGGCATCTCCGCCGCTCGCGAGGCCTTCCCGAACCTGCCCCACGTCGCGATCTTCGACACCGCGTTCCACTCGACGCTCCCGGAAGAGGCGTACACCTACGCGGTGGACCGCCGCGTGGCCGCCGAGCACGGGGTGCGCCGCTACGGCTTCCACGGCACCTCGCACGCGTACGTCTCCCGCGAGACCGCGCGCCTGATGGGCCGCCCCACGAACGAGGTCAACACCATCGTCCTCCACCTCGGCAATGGCGCCTCCGCGTGCGCCGTCAAGGGTGGCCTGTCGGTGGATACCTCGATGGGGTTGACGCCTCTCGAGGGCCTGGTGATGGGCACCCGCTCGGGCGACGTCGACCCGGCCGTCACGCTTCACCTCGCGCGCACCGCTGGCATGACTCCCGATGAGGTCGACACCCTGTTGAACCGCCACTCCGGCATGATGGGCCTCACCGGCTACTCCGACATGCGCGACGTCAACGCGGCAATCGAGGCCGGCAGCCACGAGGCGAAGGTCGGCATGGACGTCTACTGCCGCCGCATCCGCGGCTACGTGGGCAACTACTACGCGCAGGCTCGGCCACCTCGACGCGATCACGTTCACTGCGGGCGTGGGCGAGAACGACCCCGTGGTCCGCGCCGGCGCGCTCGCCGGCCTCGAGGAGCCTCGGCATCGAGGTCGACCCCGAGCGCAACGCTGGCCGCAAGAAGGAGGCCACCCTGATCAGCACCGATGCTTCGCGGGTCCAGGTCTGGGTAGTGCCGACCAACGAAGAGCGCGAGATCGCGCTGCAGTCCATCGCGGCGGTGTCGTAGCGCCCTCGCAACGATGAAGAAGGGGTGTCGGCGTTTGCCGACACCCCTTTGCATCGTTGTGACCTATCCCACTCCACACGGGCACTATCAGGGCATTCCGGGCGCCTACAGTGGAGTTTCACGGCCCTCCCTCCCTCGCGGAAGGCCGGTTGGGAGTTCCACCAATGATCGACGTCTCCGCATGGGTCACCCATGCCACCCGCGAGCCCAGCGACGACTTCCTCACCGCGTTTGACCGCCGGTGGCGCAGCGCCGTGACCGACGGTTCCGCGACGTGCGCTCCCCTGACCGACCCGCTCCGGTCGTTCGTCATCTCCCACGTCGACAGAGCCGCGCACAAGCGCCGCCTGCGCGCCGTGTTCGTGATGCCCGGGGCTGATCACGACGGCGACCACGGCTTCACGCCAATGTCCGATCTGGTGCCCGGCGACATGTTCGGCCCCCAGCAGGCTTGAGGTGCTCCACTGCGGGGATGGCTCACCGCTCGCGGCCGCGCTCGAGCCTCGCCAAGACCGATCCTCACGTCCTGGTGGTGCCGGTGCTCACCGAGCGCCAGTTCGCGGACATCGACGTCTTCGACGCCCACTCGGCCTCGCTCCTGCGCCCCGAGTATCACGGTGTGGTGCTGCCCTTCATGTATGCGCCCCTGTCGGAGCCCTTTGACGAGACCATCGAGCGCGAGGACCTCCTGCGCGCCTCCGGGTACGGCACGTACACCGTCGACGTGGACTTCTCGACGGACGACGCTCTCGACGTCCACCGCCACCTCGCGGTGTTGCTGGAGGACCTGTGCGGCGAGATCGCGCAAAACAAGGCCGATGCCGCGGCACGCGTTCTGCTCGGCGCCCCGCTGTGGCCGCTCGTCACGGTACGCGCCCCAGAGACCTGGGACCCTGAACGTCACCTGAGCGCCGACGACGCGCGCGACGGAGCGGGTGCGCGCCGCGAGCCTTCCGTAAGAGTGGCGCGTCGATGACGTCGCACGCCGCATCTCAGTCCCCCGCGCGCTCCCGTGGCGCCGCGGGAGTGTGGCTGGGCGTGCTCGCGGTGGCTCTGGTGGCGATCGCGACGGCCTGGGTGGTGCTGGTGAAGGAACCGGTCGCGGCTGTCGAAGGCTTGCCGTACGCCGATGTCCTCGCGGGCGTCGAGGAGGCGGGCCTGAGCCTCGCGGGTGAGGGCGCGCTGTTGGCCGTGTGGGGCGGTCTCGCGACGCTCGGTGCCGTGGCGGCCGCCACATTGGTGTCCTTGCGCCGGATTTCCGCCGCGGCCGGCCGGCGCGTCATCCTCGCGCTGCTCGGTGCCAATGCGGGTGCCCTGGTGCTGGGAGGCTTCTCGGCCTCGATGGACGTCGCAGACGCGTTCGGCGTCGCGGGCGGCTCGGCCACCTGGTGGCCCTTGGCACTCCTGGCCGTGAGCGCGCTTGCGGTGGTCGCCCTTGTGGTGGACGTGGTGCGACCGCGGGGCGCGGCGCCCGCGGGCACCTAGGTCAGTTCACGTAGCCAGGACCGCAGGAGCACGATTCCTGCGACGGCCGCGTCATCGGCCACCACGGCGGTGCGGCGCCGCAATGCCACGGGGTCGATGCCGCGCTGAGCGAGTTCGACCGCGTGACCCATGAGCCAGGTCTCTATCGCTTCGCCGTCCGCCTCCGCGTGGAATTGGAGCGCGAGCGCGGACCCCCGCCTGAAGGCCTGGTGGGGCGTCGCCGCCGTGGAGGCAAGCAAGGTTGCCCCGTCGGGCAGAGCGAACGTGTCGCCGTGCCAATGCAGCACCGGCGCATCGGCAAGGACCGAGAGCGGCCCCGCACGTCCCTCGAGCGTGAGGTCAACGGCTCCCCAGCCGATCTCGACCGCGCCTGGCCTGACCTCCGCCCCGAGCGCGGACGCGAGAAGTTGGGCTCCGAGGCACACGCCGATGGTGGGCAGCCCGGCGTCGAGCCGGGCACGGAGCAGGGAGATCTCCTCGTCGAGGACGGGATAGGTGGAGCGATCGCCCACGCCGATGGGGCCACCAAGGAACACGGCGAGGTCCGCGTTCGCCGCAGGGGCGAGATCGTCAACGCCCGCGTCGAGGTAGATCACCTCGTAGCCGTGCGCGCGGATCTCCGCCTCCCACACCCCCAGGTCCTCAAACCTCACGTGACGCACCGCGACGCATCTCATGCGGCGAGTCTAGGCGGGTGCCGAACCCAGGCGTTGATGCATACATCAACGCATGCAAGGTGTAATCTGGGACCTATGTCCCCTACCGCAGCGCTCCCGTGGGAGTATTCCGACCTCCGTTCCATCTCCTGGCGCCTCGCCGCGAATGCCGCCCGCGGCATCGTGGACGGCTCCATCCCCGCAGGCACCGTCCTCACCGAGTCCGCACTCGCCGATGAGGGTGGCGTCAGCCGCACCCCCGCACGCGAGGCCATGGTGCAGCTTCAGACCTGGGGTCTCGTGCGCCTCATGCCCAAGAAGGGCGCCGTAGTCCGCGTCATGAGCGACCGCGAGCGCGACGAGCCTCCTCGACGTGCGCGCCTCGCTCGAGCAGCGCGCGGGCGACGTCATCACCGCCGACCCAGACCTGGCTCGCGAACTCGGGGACCGGCTCGGAGACCTCTGTACGCAACAGGAGGAGGCCATCGGCCGCGAGGATGCCCTGGCCTTCGCGGGTCTGTGCGTGACCTTCCACCTCCAGATCATCGCGATCGACGGCAACGAGGTGGTGCAACAGGTGGTGGACCTCCTCGGCCCGCGTCTCGCACGCGTCACGTATATGGCCGTCGCGGGAGACCTCAAGGCCGCGAGCCGCTTCCTGGAGGAGCACCGCGACCTGGCCACCGTCATCGGCTCGGGAGACGGCGACGCCTTCGCCGGCTCCGTCCACACCCACATCGCAGGCAGCCGCCCTACCGGCGCCGTGCGATGACGGGGCGCGCCGACTGGCGCCTCGTTGCCCCCGCCGTCTTCATGCTGGCGTGGGGCGGTAATCACTTCACTCCCCTGCTCCACGTTTACGAGGAGCCTCGGTCCGTACGCGCCATGGCAGGCGAACCTGCTGCTGGGGCTCTACGTCATCGGCCTCGTCCCTGGCCTGCTCGTCGCCGCGGCGCTGTCCGATCGGCTCGGCCGCAAGCCGCTGATGCTGGCGGGACTGGCGGCAGGAACCATCGGCTCGCTGATCTTGGCCGCAGGACTCCACCACCTCGCGCTGCTCGCGCTGGGACGCGCCTTCGCGGGCATCGGCGTGGGCATCGCCATGTCGGTCGGTGCGAGCCTGGATCGCGGAGCCTGTCTTCGCCGCGCTACGACCCCGATGCCGGCGCTGGTGCGCGCGCCAGGCGCGGCGCCCTGACCCTCACGTTGGGATTCGCGACCGGTGCCGCCGTTTCCGGAGCCCTTGCGCAGTGGAGCGGCTCGCCGGTGGTGTGGCCCTATGCCGCGCACCTCGCGGGCACCCTCGTCGCCACCGTCCTCGTGATCGGCGCGACGGAGACCGTGGGCCCCGAGCATCGGGCGTCCGGCGCCTGGTGGCGCGACCTCCATGTGCCCGCCGCGGGCCACAAGAGGTTTGTGGGCGTGGTGCTGCCCGCAGCACCGTGGGTATTCGCGGCCGCCGGGGTGGCGTACGCCGTCATGCCCGCGATCGCCGACAAGGCACTCGGCGACTGGTCAACCCTCTACGCGACCGTGCTGACAGTCATCACGCTGGGTATTGGCGCGGCCGTGCAGCCGTTCGTTGCCACGCTGGACCGGCGCACCGGCGGGCGCGCGCTCCCGGTGGGGCTGGCCCTCATGACGGCGGGCATGGTGTTGGCCGCGCTCGCGGCCCGCGCCGGCGACCCCTGGCTTGCGATGGGCGTGGCGGCGACCCTGGGCGCCGCCTACGGCATCACGGTGGTCGCGGGCCTGACGCACGTCATGGCCATCGCCACGGCAGACGACCTCGCGGGCCTCACGGGCATCTACTACGCCCTGTCGTACACGGGCTTCCTGCTGCCCACCGTGCTGGCGGCCACCCTCTCCGCAGCGCCCTACGCGCTCACCCTGACCGTGGTGGCGGCGATCTGCGCCCTGTGCTTCGCAACCGTGGTGATCCGCGTACGCCCCTGGACCTGGTCACCCGCGGCCAAATCCGACGGGTGACGTCAGGCAGGCCAGCCGCTACGGTGGCGCGCCGTCAGCCCTTGAGGCCTCGGCGGCGTGCCACCGCGCCGGAGATCACGCGCCATCCGACGAGGAACAACGCGAGGAACAGGCCGGCAACGATGACGAACGACACCTGCACCCCCTGACCCGTGACGGCGCGCAACAGCATGCCGCCCACCAGCGTGGACGCCCACACCACGAGGCCCGTGGGCCGCCACGAGCACGGCCTCGTCCACCCACGCACGAGCAGCCAGCCGATGCCAGCGCCCACGAGGAACGGCCACACCGTCGTGAGATAGCCCAGGCCGTTCTCGCCCAGGATCCCCTCGTCGTGGCTTGCCCTGCCGATCGCCGCGAAGACCCCGATGGCCGCGACATCGATCCCCGCGGCGCCCAGCGCCGCCTGCCTGATGTTCATGCCTGCCAGTGTGGCGCATCCGGCCCGGCCGGCCGCAACTACCCTTGTCGGGTGGCACATCTCCTCGGCGCGCAGTCCATCGGCCTAGATTTCGGCACCGGCACCGTCCTCGACGGCGTCACCGTCGGCCTCGAGGACGGCGACCGCATCGGCATCGTCGGCTCCAACGGCGCGGGCAAGTCATCGCTGATGGCGATCCTCGCGGGCCGCCTCGCACCTCACAGCGGCCAGGTCACCACCACCCGCGGCACTCGCGTGGGGGTGCTCGACCAGTCGGACCACGTCGACGAGTCGCTGAGCGTCCTCGAGGCGATCGTGGGCGATGCCGACACTCACGAGTGGGCCTCCGACCCGCGCATCCGCGACATCATGTCGGGGCTGGTGCCCGACCTCCCTGCCGACGCCAAGGTCGGCACCCTCTCCGGTGGCCAGCAGCGCCGTGTCGCCCTGGCCGCGGTCCTCACGGGCGACTACGACGTGGTCTTCCTCGATGAGCCCACCAACCACCTCGACGTCGAGGGCGTGGCGTGGCTCGCCGATCACCTCAATCGTCGTTGGGCCCGCGGCCGTGGCGCGCTCGCCGTGGTGACGCACGACCGCTGGTTCCTCGATGCGGTGACCGAACGCACCTGGGAGGTGCACGACGGCATCGTGGACATGTACGAGGGCGGATACGCCGCGTACGTGCTCCAGCGGGTCGAGCGCGACCGGATCGCCGCCGCCACCGAAACCAAGCGCCAGAACCTCATGCGCAAGGAGCCTCGCATGGCTGCGCCGCGGCGCCCCTGCCCGCACCTCCAAGCCCAAGTTCCGCATCGACGCCGCCAACGCCCTCATCGCGGATGTGCCCCCCATCCGCGACTCCGTCCAGGCTCAACCGCATGGCCACGGCACGTCTCGGCAAGGACGTGGTCGAGTTGGTGCGCTGCTCGGTCTCGTACCCCACCGCCGAAGGCGGCACGCGCGAGGTCCTGCACGAGATCGACTGGAACATCGGACCCGGCGAACGCGTGGGGCTGCTCGGCGAGAACGGGGCAGGCAAGTCCACGCTGCTGCGGCTCATCACCGGAGACCAGGAACCCACGAGCGGCCGCGTGAAGACCGGCATGACCGTCCGCGTCGCGCAGGCCAGCCAGCAACTCGCCGAGCCTCGACGAGCACGCGGAGGAACGCGTCTCGGGCGTCGTCAAGCAGTTCACCTCGATTGCTCTCGCCGATGGCTCCGAGATGAGCCCCACTCAGTTGCTCGAGCGGCTGGGCTTCACCTCCGCTCAGTTGAAGACCCAGGTCAAGCGCCTCTCGGGAGGGCAGCGGCGCCGCCTGCAACTCTTGCTGGTGCTGCTGAGCGAGCCGAACGTGCTCGTGCTCGACGAACCCACCAACGACCTCGACACGGATGTGCTGGCCGCCATGGAGGATCTGCTCGACTCGTGGCCGGGCACGCTCGTAGTCGTCAGCCACGACCGCTACCTCCTCGAGCGTGTCACCGACGACCAGTACGCCGTCCTCGACGGCGGGCTGCGCCACCTGCCGGGCGGCGTTGACGAGTACGTCGAACTCACCAGGACTCGCCGAGCAGCGGCCGATGGCGTGGGCACCTTTGGAGGCGGCTCCTCCTCCGCGACGGCCGCCCCCGCACCCCGGGCGGTCCAACTGAGCGGATCCGAGCAGCGTGCGCTCGAGAAGGAGTTGCAGTCGGTCGAGCGCCGCATGGCGAAGATCGGCGAACTCACCGAGGGCGTTCACCACGAGATGGTGATGCACGACCAGTCGGACTTCGCAGGGCTCGCCGCGCTCACCAAGCAGATCGGCGAACTCGAGGCCGAGAACTCGGACCTCGAAGAGCGCTGGTTGGACCTCAGCGAGCAGGCGGGAAGGTAGTCGCGCCGCGGTTCGTCCCGGTATCGACCGGTATGTCCCGCGCGCCGCGGCGGTGTTCCTCACGTTCCCGCGACAAGTGTCGGTGGCTGTCGATACGCTCCGCCCGTCAGAACATTTCGACTGGGGGATTCACCATGCATCTGTCCACCGGCGCGCGCACGCTCGCGGCCGCCATCACCTCCGTGCTCCTGCTCGGAGCCTTCGGTACCACCGCGTCCGCGGACGTGCCTGAGACCACCATCACCTTGGGCAAGGGCGGCACGCTGACGCTGCCCGCGTCCGACAACGTGCGCGACACCATCACCGTCAACGCCACCACCGATGCCACGACGCGCGCCACGGCCTACGTGCGTCAGGCGGGCACCGAGGAGAGCGTCTTCGACCTCGCCTCGCTCTACCTCGCGGAACCCGGGGTGGAGTACGCGATCACGGTCCCCACGCTCGACACCTACGTGCCGGGAATCTACGAGCCTCGTCGTCACGCCCGAGGTGGGCAGCCCCACCGTGACCGAGTTCACGGTGGGGTCGGGCAAGCCCACCTCGGTCGCTCTCGCACTGTCCGCCCCGACCATCTACTCCTGGACCAAGAAGTCGCCGAACACCTCGACCGCGACCGTCACCGCTACGGACGAGACCGGCCTCAAGGTCGCCTTCACCGGCAGCGTCAAGGCGACGGTCGGAGGCACCACGGTCTCGCTTCCCGTCACCGCGAAGGGCAACCCTGCGACCGGCACGGTGGCTTCGGCGAAGGCCGTCATCAAGGCATCGGCGCTGAAGGCAGGAACCGGCACCGTCAAAGCGACCGTGAAGGGAGCCGGCAGCGCTCAGGCGTCGAGCGCGGGCCGCACCCTCAAGGTGGTCCACACGACCGTGACCGGGGTGAAGGCTCGCCGCGAGCGCGACGTCCGTGTTCCCGGTGAAGGACGGCTACCGCGACTCCGTCAAGGCGACCGTCACGCCCACATCGAGCGTCAGCGGCTCCGTTCCCGCGACGGGCACCGTCAAGATCACCCACGGCGGCAAGACGGTGACGTCGTGGAAGCTCACCTCGACGGCCAAGCGAACCTTCACCTGGGGCGGGCGCAACAACGGCAGCATCAAGCCGGGGACCTACGTCGTCACCGTCTCGATCAAGGGGCCCGAGGGCACCACCAAGACCGCCAGCAAGTCGCTCACGGTCGGCTCCAAGAAGCTCGTCACGAAGACGGCGACGCGTCAGTACAAGGCCTCCGCGGTCATGAAGACGTACACGGCCTTCGACTACTCCTACGACGGTGCCTGCTACCGCAACTGGGGCGTTGCCGGCGACGTCTTCTGCGACGCGTACGACGCCTACGACTACGACTCGCTCGCGCTGATCAGCCAGGGCAAGATCACGGTGCCCGCCGACGTCGTTGCCGCACAGAAGTTCGGTGGCACCACGGTGAAACTCACCACCACGTGGGGCTACCTGTATGGCGACACATTGTGGGCATACGACACCAAGGAAATGGGCACCGCCAAGAGCGCCTTCGCCAAGAAGGGAACGCAAGCCCTCGGCGCGCTCAAGGCTCCCTGAGACCTCGCGGACCGTCCACGTCACCTACGGTCTGGGCGAGTACGCCTCGGCCCAGGCCAAGACCATCAAGGCCGTCTACACCTACAAGACGCTGCAGTAGTCGGGGGCCGCCATCGGGGCCCGGGGAGCGCAGGCGCGCGCCCCGGGCCCCGTGCTTGGCGTGGGCGCCGCGCTTGGTATGGGCCCCGCCCCACTGAGCCCCGTCCACCCGCACCTGCTCGACCCCGCCCCGCCCGACAGTTTGAACCAGACGGCAGGCCGACACGCCGGCGGAACCCACGCATCGGCCACTCGCACCGGCGTGGCGCCGCCGCCACCGGTTCAAAGTGGGGGAGGGAGGGCTGGCGGATGCGGCGCACCAGCAGCGCTACCCGAGCACCTCGACCCCGAACTCCGAGACCACGGCACGCACCTCCGCGAGGTAGCGCTCCGCCTGCTGGGTCAGCGGGATCGCGGCATGGCCAATCCACCCGATCTCGATGTGATCGTCGACGTCGAGCGGGATCGCGACAATCTCTGGGTCCAGGCTCGCCACTGACGATGCCTGTCGAGATGGTGTAGCCGCCGAGTCCGATCATGAGGTTGAAGATGGTCGCGCGGTCAGAGACCCGGATCTCCTGCTCCGAGGACAGCGTCGACAGAATCTCCTCGGCAAAATAGAACGAGTTGTTGGCACCCTGATCGAACGTGAGCCGCGGCAGACCCTCGAGGTCGGCAAGCGTCGCACTTGCGCGGCGCGCGAGCGGGTTGCTGCGAGCCACGAAGATGTGGGGCCGCGCGAGGAAAAGTGTCCGGAACGCGAGGCCCGAGTCACGCAACAGCTTGTCGATGACCTTGCGGTTGAAGTCATTGCGGTACAGGATGCCGAGCTCGCTCCGCAGCGTCCTGACGTCCTCGATGATGTCCCACGTGCGCGTCTCTCGCAGCGCAAACTCGTACTCCGCTGCCTCGCTGGCCTTGACCATGCGCACGAACGCATCGACCGCAAACGAGTAGTGCTGAGTGGAGACTCCCAGGAGCCGCCGCGACGGCGGTCGCCCGAGGTACCGTTGCTCGAGGAGCGCCACCTGCTCCACGACCTGCCGGGCGTAGCCCAGGAACTCCGCGCCGTCGTCGGTGAGGCTGATGCCCCTCGTCGAGCGCACCAGCAGGGCGCGCCCCACCCGAGACTCGAGGTCCTTCATCGCCGCCGACATGGTGGGCTGCGCCACGTAGAGGACGTCGGCCGCCGCGGAGATCGATCCCTCGGCGGCCACCTCGATGAAGTACCGCAACTGCTGGAGGGTCAGACCGCTCGTTCCATGCGCCATAGGCAAATCCTATACAAAGGCATAGATCAGTCGAGTTACACGATATCTGCCGATTGCCTCACCATAGAGACATCCATCCACCAGGGCCGACCCCGGCCACCCCTGATCGGATCACCATGACGCACGCCTTCACGTTCAGCCTTGCCACCACGCGCTTCGACGAGGACTACACCCCGTCCGCGAACACCCGCGCGACCACCAACTTCGCCAACCTCGCCCGCGGCGAGCAGCGCGAGCAGAACCTGCGGTCCGCGCTGACGATGATCAACCGCCGCGTCAACGACCTCGCCCGCTGGGACAACCCCCGCGGCGACCGCTACTCGCTCGACCTGGACATCGTGTCCGCCGAGCCTGCGGTTCGAGGCCGACGGCGAGGAGCAGAGCCTTCCCCTGCTGGAGGTCCTCGACATCCACATCGTCGACCAGCACTCCGGCGCACGCCACCACGGCATCGTCGGCAACAACTTCTCCTCGTACGTGCGTGACTACGACTTCAGCGTGCGGCTGCCCGCGGCCAGCGCAGGCGCGGGCAAGCCCGTGCTCCCCGAGGACTTCGGCGACCTTCACGGCAAGCCTGTTCCAGCACTTCGTTGACTCCGAGGCTTATCGCGAGCGCTTCCCGCAGGCGCCGGTGATCTGCATCAGCGTCTCGACGAGCAAGACGTACGTGCGCACCGCGAACATCCACCCGGTGCTTGGCGTCGAGTACATCCTCGAGGAGGACGGCGTCTCGCTGACCGACGCGTACTTCGGGAAGATGGGCCTGAAGGTGCGCTACTTCATGCCTGCCGGCAGCGTCGCGCCCCTCGCGTTCTACTTCCGCGGCGACCTGGTGAGCGACTACACGGATCTCCAGGCTCGCGGGGACCATCGCGACCATGGAGACGTTCCAAAAGATCTACCGCCCCGAGATCTACAACGCGAACTCCGCCGCCCCCGTCGAATACCGCCCCAGCCTGGACAGCGGCGACTTCTCGCGCACGCAGATCGACTACGACCGTGTCGAGCGCAGCGAACTGGGCGCCCTGCAGGGCAAGTACACGCAGGAGCACTTCATCGAGCCTCACCGCGAGATCCTCGACGAGTGGTCCGCGAGCCTACCTCGCCCCCGTCGCGTGACCGGTCAGGGATCCTTCATGACTCACACGCTCTTGCCGACGTCCATCGTCGGTAGCCTGCCCAAGCCCTCCTGGCTCGCCGCACCCGAGACCCTCTGGTCGCCGTGGACGCTCGAGGGCAACGCCCTCGTCGAGGGCAAGCAGGACGCCCTGCGCATCGCGGTCCACGAGCAGACTCGCCGCGGCATCGACATCGTCAGCGACGGCGAGCAGACCCGCCAGCACTTCGTCACGACCTTCATCGAGCACCTGAGCGGCGTCGACTTCGAGCGCCGCGAGACCGTGCGCATCCGCGACCGCTACGACGCCAGCGTGCCCACGGTGGTGGGTGCAGTGACCCGCGAGCGCCCCGTGTTCGTCGAGGATGCCGCGTTCCTGCGTGCCACCACGGACCGTCCCATCAAATGGGCACTGCCCGGGCCGATGACCATGGTCGACACGCTTTTTGACGCTCACTACCGCAGCCGCGAGCAGTTGGCGTGGGAGTTTGCCGGGATCCTCAACCAGGAGGCGAAGGAACTCGAGGCGGCAGGCGTCGACATCATCCAGTTCGACGAGCCCGCGTTCAACGTCTTCTTTGACGAGGCTCAAGGATTGGGGCGTGGCGGCGCTGGAGCGCGCGACCGAGGGGCTCAAGGCACAGACCGCCGTTCACATTTGCTACGGCTACGGGATCAAGGCGAACACCGACTGGAAGGCGACCCTCGGGTCGCAGTGGCGGCAGTACGAGGAGTCGTTCCCGCTGCTGCAGCGTTCGTCGCTGGACATCGTCTCGCTGGAGTCGCAGAACTCCCACGTGCCGATGGACCTCATCGAGATCCTGCGCGGCAAGAAGGTCATGCTCGGCGCCATCGACGTGGCCAACCACGCCATCGAGACGCCCGACGAGGTCGCGGACACGCTCCGCAAGGCCCTCGCGTTCGTGGACGCCGAGAACCTCATCCCCAGCACCAACTGCGGGCTCGCGCCGTTCCCCCGGGACATCGCCCTGGCCAAGGCTCAGCGCCCTCAGCGCTGGCGCCAGCATCGTGCGGGACGAACTCGCAGGCACCGTGGCGAGCGCGTCTTCCGCCTCGGTCCATGACTAGGAGCGACACCTTGGCTCGCCGTCCCCCACGCGCCGCCTCCGAGCTCGCGGCACCGCCGCACGACCTGTCGCCGTCCCTTCCGGCGGACGACTTCAAGGCTGTCTTCCGCGGCCACCCCGGCGGCGTTGCGGTGATCACGGCCGATGCGGGCGACGGCCCGGTCGCCCTGACCGCCTCGTCGGTGTCATCGGTCAGCGCGGACCCGCCGCTCTTGGTGTTCTCCATCTCTGCGTCGTCGTCCGCCTCCGATGTCCTGTCGCGCGCCGAGACGGTCGTGGTGCACCTGCTGGATGCCCGCGACCTCGAGCTCGCAAAGCCTGGGCGCCGCGCGAGGCATCGATCGGTTCGCCTCGACCCACCAGTGGACGCGGCTCGCGACGGGTGAGCCCGTGTATCACGACGTGCGTGCGTGGGTGCGGTGCGCGGTGATCGATCGCCTCAACGCCGGCTCGTCCACCATCTTTGCCGCGCAGGCGCTGGAGTCACACATCGAGCGCGATGTCGACGTGAGCGATGGCGAGGGAGCCCTGGTGTACCACGACCGCACGTGGCACCGGCTGGGCGATCACTCCCGCATCTGAGCGGGCACGCGGGACCGTCATCGGGGCGTCACCCAACCGACATACGCCATAGGACTTTCGCCCTCGCGCAACGGGGGTCGCGGTGGAATGCTGGGCATGAAGGCCCACGACACGGAGGTCCACATGACACAGCATCCCTGGCAGACCCGCACTTCCGACGCCGCATCCGCGGAGGAGATCGACGGCATTGACCGATGGTGGCGCGCCACCAACTACCTGTCGGTCGGACAGATCTACCTGCTCGACAACCCGCTGTTGCGCGGTGGACTGCAGCGCGACGACGTGAAGCCGCGCCTCGTGGGGCACTGGGGCACCACGCCCGGCCTCAACTTCCTCTACGCGCACCTCAACCGCATGATCAAGGCGCGCCAGCAGCCCACTATGTACATCATCGGCCCCGGGCACGGCGGCCCCGGCCTGGTCGCCTCCAGGCTTCCTGGACGGCACCTACACCGAGACGTACCCGGACATCTCGGAAGACGAGGCGGGCCTTCGCCGCCTGTTCAAGCAGTTCTCGTTCCCCGGCGGCATCCCCTCGCACGTCGCTCCCGAGACCCCCGGTTCTATCCACGAGGGCGGCGAACTGGGCTACGCCCTCAGCCACGCATACGGCGCCGCCTTCGACAACCCCGACCTGCTCGTGGCCGCCATCGTCGGCGACGGCGAGGCCGAGACGGGCCCGCTCGCCACGAGTTGGCACTCGAACAAGTTCATCAACCCCGCCACCGACGGCGTGGTGCTGCCCATCCTGCATCTCAACGGCTACAAGATCGCGAACCCCACGGTGCTCGCGCGCATCGGCGACGACGAACTCGACGCCCTCATGCGCGGCTACGGCCACAAGCCCCACGTCTTTGTCGCGGGCTTCGACGACGAGAGCCACGAGTCGATCCACGCTCGCTTCGCCACCCTGCTGGATGAGGTCATGGATGAGATCGCGGCGATCAAGGCGGAGGCGGCCGAGAACCCTGCCATGGACCGCCCCATGTGGCCGATGATCGTGTTCCGCACCCCCAAGGGTTGGACGTGCCCCGACGCGATCGACGGCAACGTGACCGAGGGTTCGTGGCGCTCGCACCAGGTGCCGCTGTCCAGCGCACGCGACACCGAGGAGCACCTGCGCACGCTCGAGTCGTGGATGCAGGCCTACGGGCCCGACGACCTCTTCGACGAGGCCGGCGCCCCCAAGGCCGCGACCAGGGCGATGGCCCCCGAAGGCGATCTGCGCATGTCCGCGCGCCCCGAGGCGAATGGCGGCCTGGTCCTGCGGGACCTGCGCATGCCCGACTTCCGCGACTTCGCCGTCGACGTCCCCAACCCGGGGGCCGGCCAGGTGGAGGCGACGCGCGAACTGGGCAACTTCCTCAAGGCGATCATGGCCGCGAATGATGATAACTTCCGCATCTTCGCGCCCGACGAGCCTCGCCTCGAACCGCATTCAGGCCGTGCTCGACGTCACCGACAAGGTGTGGCAGGGCAGGCGTGAGGACGATGGCGCGCACACCGGACCGTCGGGCCGCGTCATCGAGATGCTGTCCGAGCACCAGTGCCAGGGCTGGCTGGAGGGCTACCTCCTGACCGGCCGCCACGGCCTGTTCACGTCCTATGAGGCGTTCATCCACATCGTCGACTCGATGTTCAACCAGCACGCCAAGTGGCTGAAGGTGTCTCAGGAGCCTGCCGTGGCGCCGTCCCATCGCCTCGCTGAACTACTTGTTGTCGAGCCACGTGTGGCGTCAGGACCACAACGGCTTCTCTCACCAGGACCCCGGCTTCATCGACCACGTGGTCAACAAGAAGGCGGAGGTGGTGCGCGTGTACCTGCCCGCCGATGCCAACACTCTGCTCAGCACCTACGACCACTGCTTGCGCTCGCGCGACTACATCAACGTCGTTGTCGCGGGTAAGCAGCCGGCGCCGCAGTGGCTCACGATGGACCAGGCGATTGACCACTGCACCAGGGGTCTTGGCATTTGGGAGTTCGCCTCCAACGTGCCGCTCGGCGAGGAGCCCGACGTGGTCATGGCCGCGGCCGGCGACGTCCCCACGTTGGAAATCCTCGCCGCGATCGACATCCTGCGTCGTGAGATTCCCGACCTCAAGATCCGCATGGTCAACGTGGTCGACCTCATGCGCCTGCAGCCCGAGAAGGAGCACCCGCACGGCATGTCGGACCGCGACTTCGACCAGGCTGTTCACCACGGACAAGCCGATCATCTTCAACTACCACGGCTACCCGTGGCTCATCCACCGCCTCACCTACCGCCGCAACGGCCACGCGAACCTTCACGTGCGCGGCTTCAAGGAGGAGGGCACCACCACCACACCGTTCGACATGGCGATGCTCAACGACATCGACCGCTTCCACCTCGCCATGGACGTCATCGACCGGGTACCGAGGCTGGGCACCCGGGCGGCGCAACTGCGCCAGAACCTCGAGGACAAGCGCCTCGAGGCCCGCCGCTACGCCCGCGAACACGGAGCGGACCTGCCCGAGGTGGCCGACTGGGTGTGGCCCGATGCCGGTCCCGAGGCGCGCGCCGCCATGGCCGGAACGCAGGACACGGGCGGCGACAACGAGTAGCACCCGCCACCGCTGACAGCGAGGGGCCGATGCCGTGGGTCACCACGGCATCGGCCCCTCGCCTGTGCGGCGACACGCCCAGAACGTGACGAAACTCTCACTTGCTGGGTGCGTGGCCGATGGGGCAACGGTCAGGAACACCCCATCCAGACCGAGGTACCCATGCCCCCTTCCGTATCCGTTCGAGCCTGAGGCTTCAACTGGTCACGTTCGGCGCCCTCGCCGTCCTCGCCACCTCAGGAACCCTCACCGTCATCGCCTCACACCAGGCATCCCAGTTCGCCGCCCAGGCCACCGCCGACGTGGAGCGACTGACCGACGAGAACCTCTCCCAGACCACGTCGACAGCGCTTGACCTGGTCTCCACGCAGGTGGAGACCGTGACCGACCGCATGGAGTCGGAGTTGGCCGTGGCTCTCGCCACGCTGGACTCCCTCGGCTCTCGGCACCGGCGACCCCGTCTCCTGGGAGGCCGCCGACCAGTCCACCGGCGACGTCGCGTCCGTGACGCTTCCAGGCATGGAGGTGGGCGGCGTGCCCGTCGGCCAGGTCGCGTCGTTCGACGACCCCGCCGTCGCTGTCGATGAGATCACCGCACTGCTCGGCGCGTCGGCGACCCTCTTCCAGCGCATGAACGACGAGGGCGACATGCTTCGTGTCGCCACCACCGTCACCGGTGCGGACGGCGGGCGCGCCATCGGCACGTCGATCGGGGCCACCAACGCGGACGGCACCCCGAACGCCGTCGTGGGCGCCCTGCTCGCGGGCCAGTCGTACTACGGCACCGCCACCGTCGTCGGCCAGCAGTACGTGACGGCGTATGCGCCGCTCACCGTGGGCGACGAGGTGGTGGGCGCCCTCTTCGTTGGCCTGCCGCAAAGCGAGGTGGACGCGCCGCTGCGGGAGTCGCTCGCGCACGTGACGGTAGGCGCCGACGGCTACGTGACCGTCCTCGCCTCCGACGGCACGTGGGCGGTCCCGCCGCCTGGCGCAGCAGCCGGCGACGCGGTCGATGCCGAGATGGCGTCAGCCATGACCGAGGCCGCCCAGTCGGAGGCTGCCTCGGTGCGGCTGACCGGGACGGCGGGCCCCGCCCAGGTCAAGGTGGCGTCGTTCGCGCCGTGGGGCTGGACCATCGGGGCGTGGGGGTTCGACTCGGACCTGCGCGCAGTGCCGGACGGGCTGGAGGCGGGCATCGCCTCTCTCACCTGGCGCCTGATCGGCGCCGGGCTCGCGGTCACCGCACTCGCCGTGGCCTTCATCGTGGTGGCGTCCGGCCGCATCGTGCGCCGCATCGGGCATCTCACCGAGGCGCTGCGCCGCGTAGCCGACCATGACCTCTCACGCGAGGTGACCGGCGAAGGCACCGACGAGATCGGGCGGATGGGCGACGCGCTCGGCGCCACCATCGTCAGCATGCGCACCACGGTGAGCAGCCTGCGCGACGGCGCCTCCGCGGTCCACGGCACGGCCCTGCAACTGGGCGGCTCGAGCACCAGCCTCCAGCAGGTGGCCGCGGGCACTGCTTCCCACGCGGGAGGCACAGCCGAGACATCGGCCTCTATGAGCGCAGAGGTCCAGGCCGTCACCGCGGCCATGACCGAGATGCGTGCCTCCATCGAATCCGTGGCCCGCGACGTCCAGGCGGCGTCTGGTGAGACCCGCACCGCAGTCGACACCACCGACGAGGCCGCGGCACTCACGGGCCGGCTGGGTGACTCCTCGTCCCGCATCGCCGAGGTCCTCAAGGCCATCACGGCGATCGCGGCGCAGACCAACCTGCTTGCGCTGAATGCCACGATCGAGGCCGCCAGGGCGGGCGAGGCGGGCAAGGGATTCGCCGTGGTGGCGGGCGAGGTCAAGGATCTCGCGCAACAGACTGCGGTGGCGATTGACACGATCAGGCCCGTCCTCGAAGAGGTGGCGTCCGACTCCGCCGAGGTGAGGGACGCCGTGGAGCGGGTGGCGGCATCGATCGCGCTGGTCAACGAGCACCAGACGTCAATTTCGGCCGTCATCGAGGAGCAGACCGCGACCACCTCGGAGATCGAGCGCAACCTCATCGTCGCCGCCGGAGGCGCCAACGACATCTCCGACGCGGCGCACGAACTGGCACTGTCCGCGCAGGACGCCCAGCGGGGCGCAAGCGACGTGGGCGTTGCCGTCGCCGAGCCTCACCACGATCGCGACCGATCTGGCCGCCGGGGTCGACACCTTCCGTCTCGCCTAGGTCTGTCGCGCACATAGCGAGGGGCCGATGCCGTGGTCACCACGGCATCGGCCCCTCGCTCGTGTGGCGCCTAGCGCCGCCTAACCTCGCGCGAACGCGTCGCGCAGGCTTCATGCGTCCTCCGGTGTTGAGGACCGCGCCCGCGTAGACGCGGCCGGCCACCCACACCAGAACGGGGATCGCGATGACGCACAGGCCGATCGCGAGCGCGGTCTCCCACGGGGCGATGGCGCCGAACGCAGCCCGCATCGGCACCATGAAGGGCGCGAAGAAAGGCACCTGCGTCAAGACCGAGGTAAGCGGGCCGTCGGGATCGCTGGGGACCAGGTAGATCGCGAGGTACAGCGGCACCATCATCAGCAGCATCATGGGCGTGGTGACCGCGCCGATGTCCTCCTGGCGTGACACGAGAGCCGCGAGTCCGCCGAAGAACACGGTGAACAGCGCGAAACCGAGCACGAACCAGATGCTGAAGTTCGTCAGGAGCGCGCCCACGCCGATCGACAGATCACCCAGGAGCCCCAGGTACCAGGACGCAAACAGCAGCGGCACGATCATCGCGGCCGCCTGAACCAGCGCGTACAGCCCCACGCCAAGCACCTTGCCGCCGAGCAGGATCGCGGGGCGCACGGTGGCCAGCAGGATCTCCACGACCCGCGAGGACTTCTCCTCGACCACGCCCATCATGATGACCGACGAGGCTCTGAATCAGCACAAAGAACAGGATCAGGATCACCACGAAGCCCGCGAAGAACTCGCCGGAGTCGAAGCTGCTGCTGCCGTCGCCCAGGAGCTCGACGGTGGGGACGGACGCCGCGAGCGCCGTCGATACCGCGGCCGGGTCGCCGCCAAGCGCGGTGACCTGAGCGTCGAGCACGGCGGCCTGGGTCGCCGCCTGCAGGATGCCTGCGAGAGTGTCGTCCCCGTCCTCGACGTACAGCGTGGGCGACTCGACGGGGCCCACCACCAGCGCGGAGACATCCTCGCCCAGTGCGGGCTCCGCCGGCGCGTTGGCCTCCTCGAAGACGTAGTCCGCGTCCTGCGCCTGGGCGGTGGCGTCCAGGTACGGCACGAGCGCCGCGGCCGTGGCGGTGTCCACCTGCACCACGGCGGGCTCACCGTCATCGGCGAGGAAGGGCTTGGCGACGATGGCGCCGATCACGATCACCGCGATCATGATGGCGGACGAGATGATGCTCGCCTTGGACAGGGTGCGGACGCGGAACTCGCGCCGCGCGATCAGCCACACGGTGTTCATGCTGCCTCCTCCGGAGCGCTCACCACATCCTGGAACAGTTCCGTGAGGCTGGGCCGCACGGGGGCGAACGATGTGACGGTGCCGGACTTCATGGCCGCGGCGAGGCCCGCCTGGGCTGCCTCGGCCGACGCCGCCTCAACGCGCCACGCGCCGGGTCCTTCCTGCGTCACGGTGACCGCAGCGACGCCCGCCTCCCATCCAGCAGGCAGGGAACCGGAAATCTCCCACAGGGGCCGGTCGGTGGCGCGCAACTCGTCGATGGTGCCCTGGGCCACGAGCCGCCCCGAGCGGACGATGCCCACGCGGTCGCACAGCCGCTCCACGAGCTCCAACTGGTGCGAGGAGAAGATGACGGGCACCCCCGCCGCCGCGCGGTCGCGCAGCACCTCGCTCATGACGCCGACGGCGACCGGGTCGAGACCCGAGAACGGCTCGTCGAGGACCAGAATCTCCGGCCCGTGCACCAGCGCGGAGGCGAGCCTGCACGCGCTGCTGGTTGCCCAGCGACAACTTGTCCACCTCATCGCCGCGACGCTGCTCGACCCCGAGCACCTCGGTCCAGTGCTCCATGGCGGAGGTCGCGTCGCGCTCGCTCAGGCCGTGCAGCCGGGCCAGATAAGTAGGCTGCTCCCCCACCTTCATGCGAGGGTAGAGGCCGCGCTCCTCCGGCATGTAGCCGATGTGGCGGCGCACCTCGAGATCGACGGGCTTGCCATTCCACGTGACGACGCCCGCATCGGGCCGCAGCACGCCAAGGATGATGCGCATCGTGGTGGTCTTGCCGGCGCCATTCGAGCCAACGAAGCCGAAGAGTTCGCCTCCGGCGACGCTAAACGAGACGTCGTCGAGGGCGCGCAAGTCGCCGTACGACTTGGAGAGATGTTCCAGGTGAAGATCGGGCACAGGGGTCTCCTGGTGAGGGTGGCGAGGGGACCGAACGAGCCTAGCCAGGTCAAATGCTGGCTGTCGTCATCCCCGCGGACGATGTGCCCTGCGCGGCGCCGCCTGGCCCGATGGCGTGACCGTCATCGTCGCCGTCCTCGGGCTCACGCCGGAAGATGACCTTGAAGATCGGGTAGAAGACGAGGACCGAGATGCCGGCGTTGATGAGCATCGTGGTGAGGTCACCAAGGGTCTCGCCCGTCGCCCCCAGCCCCCACGTGTCGATGAACAGGTCGTAGATGGGGGTCTTGTAGAAGCCCTGGGCGACCGCGGCGACAAACGTGATCACCACGTACGCCACCACGTACCAGGCGGCGGCGCGCCACGGGTTGGTGTTCGACTTGAAGGTGACGTTGCGCTGCAGGAAGAAGTTGATGGTCTGGGCGACGGCGATCGTGACCTGGACGGCCAGGAAGTACGCGAGCCCGCCGCCACCATCGGGCAGCGCCCCCGCCGGGTAGTCGAACACGAACGTGTCGCCGATCGGCATGACCTGCATGTTGACGTCGACAAGATCGGTGCCGTTGAACCCGGCCTTCAGCACCGGCATCAGCACGAGCCTGCAGGACCGTCATCGCCGTGTTCACGCCCATGAAGACGATGAACTGTGCGGTCTCGGGCCGGCGCTCGGCGAACCGCTTCCACGGACGAAGAATCTTTCGGAACATGGTGGCCGCCTTGATCAGGCCTCGCCTCACCCCGCGGCGGGATGCCTGCGGGGCGTCACGAGGGTGCGGCCGTCAGCGTATGGTCGCGCGCTGCGCCGCGGCCGCGACGTCGCACGACCTGTCGCGAGGACAGCATCTCCTGCGCGAATGACCTGTCAGCGGGGTGTAGGCACAGCAAAGGCGTGTGGCCGATGCGGTGGTTGACACCGCATCGGCCACACGCCTGAGCGCAGCGATCAGGAGGGGTGGTAGGGCGACACCACCACGTCGATGCGCTGGAATTCCTTGAGGTCCGAGTAGCCCGTGGTGGCCATCGAACGCCGCAGGGCACCCATGATGTTGGTGGTGCCGTCGGCGAGGTGGCCGGGTCCGTGGAGGATCTCCTCGAGAGGCGCCACGGTGCCGACCTCGACACGCTCGCCGCGAGGCGCTCGGAGTGGTAAGCCTCCTGGCCCCAGTGGTACCCGCGGCCGGGGGCCTCCTCGGAACGCGCGAGGGCGGCGCCGAGCATGACGGCATCGGCGCCACAGGCGAAGGCCTTGACCAGGTCACCCGAGCGACCGAGGCCGCCGTCGGCGATGACGTGCACGTAGCGGCCACCTGACTCGTCGAGGTAGTCGCGACGCGCGGCGGCGACGTCGGACACCGCGGTCGCCATCGGCGCGTGGATGCCGAGCGTGGCGCGGGTCCGCTGCGCCGAACCGCCACCGAAGCCCACGAGCACACCCGCGGCACCGGTCCGCATGAGGTGCAGGCCCGCCTGGTAGGTCGAGGCTCCACCGACGATGACGGGCACGTCGAGGTCGTAGATGAACTTCTTGAGGTTGAGTGGCTCCACCTCGGGCGAGACATGCTCGGCGGACACCGTGGTGCCGCGGATCACGAACAGGTCGACGCCCGCCTTCAGGACCGTCTCGTAGTGTTCCTGGGTGCGCTGAGGGCTGAGCGCGCCAGCGACGGTGACGTCGGCGGCGCGGATCTCGCGCAGGCGCTCTGCGATGAGCTCGCCCTTGACCGGCTCGCGGTAGATCTCCTGCATGCGGGCCGTGGCGGCGATGCCGTCGAGCCTGCGCAATCTCCTCAAGCAGCGGCGTCGGGTCCTCGTAGCGCGTCCACAGCCCCTCGAGGTCGAGGACGCCGAGCCCGCCGAAGCGACCCAGCGCGATCGCGGTCGCGGGACTCATCACGGAGTCCATAGGTGCGGCGATCACGGGGATGTCGAACTGGAAGGCATCGATCTGCCAGTTCAGCGACACCTGCTGCGGGTCGCGGGTACGGCGCGAGGGCACCACCGCGATGTCGTCGAAGGAGTAGGCGCGGCGCCCCCGCTTGCCGCGTCCGATTTCGGTCTCGTAGGCTCACCGCCCCAGCCTATCGGGCGCGGGAGCCCCGCGTGCCTGGCATCGGCCTGCGGCGGGCCGATGCGTGGAGTCGCCAGGCGATGTCGGCACCGCGTGGGAGAGTGTTACCATGACTTGGCTCGACGAGACCATGGTGGGCTTCGACACCGAAACGACCGGAGTGTCCACGGCGCATGACCGCATCGTGACCGCCGCGATCCTCACGCGCACCGGCGGCGAGACCACCGCGCGCACGTGGCTGATCGACCCCGGCGTCGAGATTCCCGCGCGCGCCACCGAGGTGCATGGCATCACCACCGCACATGCCCGCAAGCACGGCGTGCAGCCGTCCACCGCGCTCGAGGAGATCGCGTCGATCCTCGCCGCCGCCATGGGTGCCGGGTTCCCGCTCGTCGCGTTCAACGCACAGTTCGACCTGTCCATCCTGGAAAGCGAGGCTCGCTCGCCACGGCCTGCCGTCGCTCGCCTCGCGCCTGCCCGGCGGCGAAGTGGCACCGGTGGTCGATCCGCTGGTGCTCGATCGCCACCTCGACCGCTACCGACGTGGCCCCCGCAAGGCTCCTCAACATGTGCGAGCACTACGGCGTCGCGGTGGTCGCCGACGACCTTCACGCCGCTGATGCAGACGTGGCCGCCACCCTTGATCTTTTGCCCGCCATGGCCGCGAAGCACCGCGCGCTGGGCGAGGTGGAGCTCGCTGACCTCCAGGGCCAGCAGGTCGAGGCTCATCGCGTGTGGGCGACGGAGTTCGCGTCGTGGCTGCGCTCCAAGGGACGCACGGACGACCTTCCGCGACCCGAGTGGCCGGTGAGCGTCTGACGGGTTCTTCCCGGGGCTAGAGTCGGAAGGGACTCAACGAGGAGGCCCGGATGAACCCATCCATCAGCGCCGAGGCGACCCTGACCCGGGGCCCGCTCGACGACGCGAAGGCACAGGCTCGCCCAAGCAGTGGCGCAGGCTCGACGTCAGCGAGGGCGTGCACCGCATGCTCGCCACATCCCGGCGGGAGATGGCGGTGGCCGTACCGCTGCGCCGCGACGACGGCTCGATCGCCGTCTACGAGGGATTTCGCGTCCAACACAACTTCTCGCGCGGTCCCGCCAAGGGCGGCCTGCGCTTCTCCACCGCCGTGGACCTCGACGAAGTGCGCGCGCTTGCGATGTGGATGACCTGGAAGTGCGCACTCGTCGACGTCCCCTACGGCGGTGCCAAGGGCGGTGTGGCCATCGAGCCGCGCGAGCACTCGCTCGGCGAACTCGAACGCGTCACCCGCCGCTACACCTCCGAGATCCTGCCCATCATCGGGCCCGACATGGACATCCCGGCGCCGGACATCGGCACCGACGAGCGGACGATGGCGTGGATCATGGACACCTACTCGGCGTCGAAGGGCCACACCGTGCCCGGCGTCGTGACGGGCAAGCCGATTGCGCTCGGCGGCTCACTCGGCCGCGCCAGCGCCACCTCCCGCGGCGTCGCGCACGTGGCCCTGCTCGCCATGGCGAGCAGGGGCTCGACCCTGCGAGGACATCGGCCGCCGTCCAGGGGTTCGGCAAGGTGGGCCGCGACGCCGCTCGCTTCCTGCAGGAGGCGGGCGTCACGGTGGTCGCCGTGTCCGATGTCGACGGGGCCGTCATCAATGAGCGAGGCCTCGACGTCACGGGCCTCGCGGCCCACGTCGACGCCACGGGATCCGTGCGCGGATTCGAGCGTGCCGACGAGCCTGGACCGCGACGCGCTGCTCACGCTCGACGTGGACGTGTTGGTGCCCGCGGCCCTGGAGGGCGTCATCACTGAAGACAACGCCGCGCAGGTCAGGGCGAGCATCGTGGTGGAGGGCGCCAACGGTCCCACCACGCAGGCGGCCGACGAGATCCTCACCGACAGGGACGTGCTGGTGGTGCCCGACATCCTTGCGAATGCGGGCGGTGTGATCGTGTCCTACTTCGAGTGGGTCCAGTCGAATCAGGCGTACCAGTGGCGCGAATCCGAGGTAAACGACAGGCTCGCGGAGCGCATGACGAACGCCTGGCACGCCGTCGTCGAGCATGCGGGCGCGCACCGCATCACCTATCGCGAGGCGGCCACGGCGTTGGCGGTGAGGCGCGTCATCGAGGCACACGACCTCCGCGGCCTCTACCCCTGACCCGCGCCCGTCCCTGCTCTTCCCCGCTCCGCCCGAAGACATCTGTTGGCTCCCGTTCGATTGGCCCACGCCTGTGACCCATGTGCACGGTGTGCACAATGAGCACGTCACACCGACCTCACCGAGCACACCCGTCACAGGTGTGGGCCAAACGGATCTCCAGGAGGGAGTGTGGGCGGTTCAGGAGGCCAGGACGCGGATCAGCATGCCCACCGAGACCACGACGATCAGCACGCGCAGCACCAGCGGGTTCACGCGCAACAGGATGTGCGAGCCGATGTACGCGCCGATGAGCCTGGCCGACGATCATCACGGCGCCGATCGCCCAGATCATCTTGCCCGCGAGCGCGAACACCAGCAGCGAGGCGACGTTGGTCGCGAAGTTGAGGGTCTTCGCCACCGCAGTCGCGCGCCTCAGCGGCAGCGCACGCAGCGCCACTCCAGACAGGGCGAAGAGCGAACCGGTGCCTGGTCCAAACGCGCCGTCGTAGGCGCCGATCACCGGTACCACCGCCGCCTCGTAGGTGCGGTCCTCGATGCGAGGTGCGGGCGGCGGCTCATGCGACTTGGGCACGAACAGGAAGTACGCGGCGATGAGCGCGAGCACCACGGGGATGACCACCTCGAGCGCATCCGTCGAGACGAACAGGATCGCCACCGACCCTGCCGCAGACCCGAGGAATGCCCACAGCATGGGCCGCCTGACATCGGCAAGGCGCACCCCGTGACGCCGAATCACCTGCGTGGTCGCCATGAACGTCCCCGCAGTGCCCTGCAGGCTTGTTGGTGCCGAGCGCCTGCAACGGCGGCACCCCCGCGAGCAACAGTGCGGGCACGGTGATGAGCCCACCCCCACCGGCGAGGGTGTCGAGGCACCCGGCGAGCAGCGCGACGATTCCGAGAACCGCGAGCAGGCGCCAGGTGGTCTCCACCCGGGGTTACCGTCCCTGGTAGTTAGGCGCCTCGACCGTCATCTGGATGTCGTGCGGGTGGCTCTCCTTGAGGCCCGCCGCCGTGATGCGCACAAACTTGCCACGCGAACGCAGTTCGTCGATGGTCCGCGCCCCGACGTAGAACATCGACTGCCCCAGGCCACCCACCAGGCGGCGGGCGACGTTGTGCAGCGAACCCTTGAACGGCACGCGACCCTCGATGCCCTCGGGGATGATGTCGTCGTCGCTCGGGGCATCGGCCTGGAAGTAGCGGTCCTTGGAGTACGAGACGCGTCCACGCGACGCCATCGCGCCGAGCGATCCCATGCCGCGGTACGACTTGTACTGCTTGCCGCCCACGAGCACCAGGTCACCGGGCGCCTCGGCACAGCCTGCGAACAGCGAACCGATCATGACGGACTCCGCACCGGCGACCATCGCCTTGGCGATGTCGCCCGAGTACTGAAGTCCACCATCGGCGATGACGGGCACGCCCGCGGGACCGGCGGCCTGGTAGGCCTGCCACACGGCGGTGATCTGGGGAACACCCACGCCTGCCACCACGCGAGTGGTGCAGATCGAGCCGGGGCCCACGCCCACCTTGACGGCGTCGACGCCCGCGTCGACGAGAGCCTGCGCGCCCTCGCGGGTCGCGACGTTGCCGCCGATGACCTGCACGTGGCTGGTCGCCGGGTCGGACTTCAGGCGCTTGATCATGTCGATCATGGCCTGCGCGTGACCGTGAGCGGTGTCGACGACCAGGGCGTCAACCCCTGCCTCGACCAGCGCAACGGCGCGTTCCCAGGCGTCACCGAAGAAGCCGACGGCGGCCGCGACGCGCAGACGTCCCTGCTCGTCCTTGGTGGCCTTGGGATAGCGCTCGGTTTTGACGAAGTCCTTGACGGTGATGAGGCCCGTGAGGCGGCCATCGGCGTCCACCAGCGGAAGCCTTCTCGACCTTGTGCTTGGCGAGAAGGTCGGCAGCCTCGTCATTCGAAATGCCCTCGGTGGCCGTGATGAGCGGCATGGGTGTCATGGCCTCGCGGACCTTGAGCGAGTCGTACTCGGCGTGGTCGACGAAGCGAAGGTCGCGGTTGGTGATGATGCCGAGCAGGCGCCGGTCCTCGTCGACCACGGGGAGGCCGGAGACGCGGTACTTGCCGCACAGGGCGTCGAGGCTCGGTGAGTGTCGCCTCGGGACCCACGGTGACGGGGTCGGTGATCATGCCGGACTCCGAGCGCTTCACGATCTCGACCTGGTGCGCCTGGTCCTCAATGGACAGGTTGCGGTGCAGTACGCCGATGCCACCCTGGCGGGCCATGGCGATGGCCATCCTGGCCTCGGTGACGGTGTCCATCGCCGCGCTCAGAAGCGGGGTGGCGATGCGGATGTCGCGGGTGAGGCGGGTCGAGGTGTCGACCTCGGAGGGAATGACGTCGCTCTGTCCGGGGAGGAGGAGGACGTCGTCGTAGGTCAGGCCAGTGAAGGCGAAAGGATCGTTGAGCCTCGGGCGCCATGGCCAGATTCTACGTGGGTGCGCCGACGTGAGCGAACGGCTCCCAGGCGCCCTATTCCGCCACCCCGGGATCGCCCTCGACACCGCCCCGGACACCGACGTGGGGCGCCCGGAGAAACACTCGGTGAACTGGACAAAAGGGGCTAGCCAAACAGTGTTCTTCCAGGTATGAATGTGTCTAGATGGCGTTGTCGGGCCGAGGCCCCCACCCCGGTGGTGGCCTCTGGGCCGGTCTGTGTGAACACCGACGGACTGTGACTCAACGACGAGTCGCGGCCAGTCTCGATGGGAGATAGGAGCGCGCCATGGAATCGATTGCAAGGCTGCCTGCGCCGACGCAGGACCAGTGGGAATGGCAGTACGAGGGTGCGTGCCGCGAGGCCGACCCGGACCTTTTCTTTCACCCTGAGGGCGAGCGAGGTGCGGCGCGAAGGCGTCGCGCGGAGGCCGCCAAGCAGTACTGCGCACGTTGCCCGGTCCTCGATATGTGCCGCGAGCGCTCGCTCGACGCGCGCGAGCCGTTCGGCGTGTGGGGAGGCATGAGCGAGGACGAGCGTCACGCCATGCTCGCCGGCCGTCTCAAGCAGGCAAGCCTAGCCCGTACAGCAGGAAGGGCCCCGGACCAGTGGTCCGGGGCCCTTCGCGTGCGCGAGTGCGATTACTGCACGACGCCGAGCAGGTCGCGCGCCGAGAGGATCAGCAGGCTCCTCGCCGCCGTACTTCACCTCGGTGCCGCCGTACTTCGAGTAGATGACCTTGTCACCCACCGCGACGTCAACCGGGATGCGGTTGCCGTTGTCGTCGACGCGACCGGGTCCCACCGCAAGGACGACGCCCTCCTGGGGCTTCTCCTTGGCGGTGTCGGGGATGACGAGGCCGGACGCGGTGGTCTGCTCGGCGGCAGAGGGCTTCACCACGACCTTGTCCTCAAGAGGCTTGATAGAGACCGACACAGCGGACCTCACCTTCCATGATCCATGACAGATGTGTGTATCGCGGCTCCTCGTCCGACCTGCCGTCGCGGGGGTCAGAACGGCCGATGGAGGCCACGTGTCCCGTTGCCGGAACGATCCCAATTTAGCACTCACCCCCTCGAGTGCTAACCGTTCTCCGGGTGTTCACCGCCCGCGAACCGGGGCGTGGAAGGATCGGGGCATGGATACCGCCACCGCCCGCTTGCTGACGTCTCCGGACGGTATCGCGCTGGTCGATGCACTACCGCCCTACGACGAGCGGCTCTCGCTCGGCATCGGCGAGTCGATGCGGGCCCAGGGCGTGGAGCCTGCACTCGTTGCCGCGGCCCTCACTCAGTCGCGACTCAGGACGGCTGCTCGGGCCAAGTTCGGGGACTTTGCCGGAGGCATGCTCCTCACCCAGGATGGGCTGGAGCAGGCCACGCGCCTGGAGGTGGCCGCCCGCCACGCTGCGCGCTTTCGTGACGCGGGGCTGGGGTCGGTCGCCGACCTGACGTCGGGTATCGGCGCCGATGCGATGGCGTTCGCGGCCCTCGGCATCGATGTCACCGCCATCGAACGCGACGAGGCGACCGCCCTCCTGGCCGACCACAACCTCCGCCACTGGGACCATGCTCGCGTGGTGCACGCCGACTCCATGGAGATCGCCGCGCGCCTCGACGTCGACGCCCTGTTCGCCGACCCCGCCAGACGGACCGCGCGCGGGCGCCGCCACGACCCGAAGGACTACTCCCCCGCGCTCGATGACGTGCTGGCGCTCAGGGCGACTCACCCGGCGCTTGGCATCAAGGTGGGGCCCGCGATCCCCCACGACGCCGTGCCTGCCGATGCCGAGGCCGAGTGGGTCTCCGTCGACGGCGCGGTGGTGGAGGCGGCGCTGTGGCACGGCCCGCTCGCATCGGCGCCTGGTCACGCGGCGCTGGTGCTTCGCTCGGGCGACGCGCATCGCCTGACGGGCTCGACCGCCCAGGCCGAGGCCGGCAACCTCGGCGAGTACCTCTACGAGCCCGACGGCGCCGTCATCAGGGCGGGTCTCGTCGCCGAGGTCGCGGCGCGCATCGGCGGCCATCTGGTGGACCCGACGATCGCCTACCTCACCACCGATGCAGCGGCGGAGACGCCCTTCGCGCGCGGCTACCGGGTGCTCGACACGGTTCCCCTCAAGGCCAAGGCGATCGCCTCGGCACTGCGAGCTCGTGGTGTGGGCACCGTCGATATCAAGAAGCGCGGAGTCGACATCACGCCGGAGCAACTGCGACCGCAGTTGAAGGCTCAAGGGCGACGAGCGCCTGACGGTCATTCTCACGCGCGTGGCGGGCCGGCGCCTCGCACTCCTCGCCCACCCGCTTGAGGAACGTTAGCGCTCCTGGGCGGCGCGCAGCACCTTGCTCACCATCTGCTGGCTGGTGCCCATCTCCCGCGCGATGGAGCTCTGCGACTGCCCGGCGGCGTGCGCGGCGCGAACGCGCGCCCTGGCGGCGACATCGAGCGCACCGGCCCGCCCAGCCGTCGAGCCACCGCGACGCCCGGCCATGATCGAATCGACGCTCGCCTTCGAGATGCCCAGGCCCGATGCCACCTCGGCTCGCGCCTCCCCCTCACCCACGCGCCGGCGCACCTGCGCCACCACCTCGTCCGTGAGCCTGACGCGTGGCGACGCCTGCGTGCTCCGCGACGCGCGAGGCGGCTTGGCCGGAGCCTGCGCGAGCGGGCCGCCTGCATCGGCCCGTGTCCTGCCCGTCACGAGCGCGGAGACGGAGGTCTGGGACACGCCGAACGCGACCGCGAGGTCGGCCTGACGCTCTCCGGTCGCGTAGCGCTCGCGCAGCCGCGCCACGTCGTCGTCGCTGAGCCGTGTCATGGGCCCCATGCTAGGGGCGCCTGCCGTCGCAGCGCCGGGTCAGGCACCCCACAGGAGCGCGACGGCCAGCGCCAGCATCACGACCGCGACACCCGCATCCAGCACCCGCCAGGCCCCGGACGCGACAGCACGCCCGACAGGAGACGTGCACCATAGCCAAGCGCCGTGAACCACACGAACGAGCCAACGATGGCGCCCGCCGCGAAGAGCCACCGCGCGTCGCCGTAGGTGCCGGCCACGGAGCCCAGCAGCACCACCGTGTCCAGATAGACGTGCGGGTTGAGCCAGGTGATCGCAAGCGTGGTGAGCGCGACGGCGCGAGGCCCCACGCCACCCCGGCGGGCCGCGTCGGCATCGAGCCCCTCCTCACCGCCCACCCAGGCGCGGCGCGCCGCGAGCAGTCCGTACGTGGCGAGGAAGGCGGCTCCCCCAGACGTGCGACGGTCTCGATCCAGGAGTGGGCCGAGATCAGCGCGCCGAGCCCTGCCGTCCCTGCCGTGATGAGAATCGCGTCGGACAGCGCGCAGACGAGCACCACGACCACCACGTGCTCGCGCCGCATCCCCTGACGCAACACAAAGACGTTCTGAGCGCCGATGGCCGCGATCAGCGAGAGCCCGAGCCCCAGGCCCGCGAGGAAGGTCATGACCGCGACGCTAATGGCGCGGACTCATAAGCACCACCAAGGATTTCTTGAGTTGCCTTAGCCTGACTTCATGAAGGTTCCCGTCGACCTTGCCCACACGCTCGCCGTCGCGGTCGAGGAAGGCACCCTCGACGCCGCTGCGCGCAGGCTCCACCTGACCCAGTCCGCGGTGAGCCAGCGGCTTGCGACCCTCGAGCGGCTCACGGGCCAGGTGTTGCTCGTCCGCTCACGCCCGGTGCGAGCGACCGCCGCGGGCGAACAGGTGGTGCGCTACGCGCGGCAGGTGGCGCACCTCGACGCGGACCTCGCGGGCCGCATCGGCGTCGAAGCGGGGCACCCCACGGTGGCCCTCGCCGTCAACGCGGACTCCCTCGCCACCTGGATCCTGCCCGCCCTCGCGACCGTGGCTACCCGCCACGGCGTGCTCCTCGACCTGCACCGCGAGGATGAGGGACACACCACCGCCCTGCTTGCTGATGGCACCGTGACCGCCGCGGTCACCACGGTCGCCGCGCCGGTCCCCGGCTGCACCGTCACCGCGTTGGGACGGCTGCGCTACCGTGCGGTGGCGGCACCCGAGTTCGCCGCGCGGTGGTTCCCCGACGGGGCGACGGCCGAGGCGCTGCGTGCCGCCCCCGTCCTCGACTTCGACAGGCGCGACACCCTCCAAAGCCGCTATCTCGACGGCCGCGGCATTGAGCCCAGCGCGCCCCCGCGGCATTACGTGCCGTCCTCGACGGAGTTTGCACGCGCTATCGCGCTCGGCCTGGGGTGGGCCATGTTGCCCGATGCCCAACGCCAGGGTCTGGACCTGGTGGACCTTGGCGGGGAGCCCGTCGCGGTGACGCTGTACTGGCAGCAATGGCGCACGCACTCGGCGACGCTCGCAGACATTGCAGCCGAGGTGGCGGCCGCGGCCCGCACCGCCCTCGAGCCAGCCACGTAGGGCCGCCGCGCGCACCACAAAATCCTGCCCACGTCACTGGCGGCCCGTTGCCGGTCGACCGCCCGCGGCGTTGCGCAACAAGATTGTGGTGCGGACGGCGCCCTGCTCGTCGCTACCGGCAGTCGGGTGCGGGTAAGTCCAGCGACACCGGCCAGTCCCCCCGCGCCGACGCCGCGCCAGTGAGAATGTCAGCGAGCGCAGCCATCGCGGGAGCGGAACGCCCGTAAAGCCCCAGGTAGGCGTCCGCCTTCGAGCCCTCGAGACCCCAGGGTCCCGCCAGCGCGACCACCACGTCGCCCACGCCCGTACCGGTGTCCGTCCCCAGGAGCATCACCCTGGTGCCACCGCTGCCGACGGTGACGCCACGCTGGGTCAGCGCCGCCGCGAGCCGCGCGCGATCCCCGTCCGTGCCTCCCGCGAGTGTCACGGAGTCGCCCACCAGCACCGCGCCGCAGTGCTTCGCGGCCAGGCTGGCCCCGGCCACGGCGAAGTCTCGCGCAGAGCCTCGCCGCGCCACCGGACGCCGTGCCGCCAGCCGCCACGCCACCGCCAGCGGCCTTGCCTCCCGAGCCGGCGCCGTCCAACGAACCCTGCCAGCGTCCGGCGAGGATGACGCGACTGAGCGCGTCGTCGAGCCGGGAGCGCGGCACGTCACCATCGCGGATGGCGTCCACGATGGCATCCCGCGCCGCTCGCGGGTCCGCAGGCATGAGGAGGACGTCGGCTCCGGCCGCGAGCGCGGCGACGGCCGCGTCGCCCGGCACCGAGGCCACCGCACCCATGTTGAGCGCGTCCGTGACAGCGAGCCCCGTGAACCCCATCTCGTCGCGCAGGTAGGCATAGGCCTGCGGGTCAAGCGTCGCTGGCAGATTGCCCCATGCTTCGACGGCGATGTGCCCCATCATCACGGCCGGCGCGCCCGCGTCGATGGCCTCCTGGAAGGGCACCAGGTCACGCGCACTGAGAGCCGCGATCGACGCCGACTGCGTGGGGATTGCGGCATGGGAGTCGGTGGAGACCGAGCCGTGCCCAGGGAAGTGTTTGACGACGGGAACGATTCCTGAGGCGAGATAGCCGTCGACGGCCGCGATGACGGTGTCGGCAACGCGGGTGGCCGAGTCACCTGCGGATCGGGAACGAATCGTGGGGTCGGTCACTCCGGTGGTGACGTCCGCGACGGGGGCGAAGTCCATCGTGAACCCCAGGCTCCGCGAGGCCCGCGGCCTGGTGCTCGTAGGCGGCGGTGACGTCCGCGGACGCTGCCGCCCCTGCCGCCATGAAGCCCGGCAGCGTCGGGATGACGCCGCCGAGGCGCGACACGATGCCGCCTTCCTCGTCGACGCCGATCATCGCGCCCCAGTCGCGGGGCATCGCGGCGTTCGCGGCGGCGGTGAGGCGGGCGACGGCGTCGGCGTCGCCGTGACCTTCCATGAGGATGACTCCGCCGAGGCTGAGGTCGCTCACGAGCGCGCCAAGCGCCGCCTCATCCGTGGATGACCAGGACGCGACGATGACCCGCCCGGCCGCTTCCTCGAGCGGCAGCGCGCGCGCCTCGGCGAGCGCCGCCTCACGCTCCGCACGGGTGGGGTTCCAGGCGGGCCGATGAGGGGTCACCGTGACCAGGGGCTCACCAGGGGCCGCGGCGGCGACCGCCGTCGGCGCGTTCACGGCGCCGATGACGTCGGCGCCGTCCGCGACAGGAGCATCGGCCGCCTGTGGGGTCGCAGTGGGCGAGGCGGAAGCGACGGCCGCGACGGCATCGGCCACCAGGGTCTGCGCGGGGTCGACGACAGGCCCGAGCGAGCCGATGCCCCACCAGGCAAGCGTGGCTGCGCCGAGGGCCGCGACGGGCCCAAGCAGGGAGCGCACGCCCCCTAGGCCACCACTCGCGTCAGCGGCATCGACGAGTCGACGCCGTAGCCGAGGCTCGACGGCGCGAGGCCACGGCGTACCGCGGCGGAGCCGAGGGCCGCAATCATGGCGCCGTTGTCCGTGCAGTAACGGATGGGCGGGATGCGCACGTCGATCCCGGCCTCCTCACCACGCCTGGTCGCCATCTCGCGCAGGCTGCGAGTTGGCGGAGAAACCGCCGCCGACGACGAGGGTGTCGATCCCGTGTTCGCGGCACGCATTCAGGGTCTTCATCACGAGGACATCAGCCACCGCATCGGCAAAGGACGCGGCGACATCGTTGACGGGAATCTCGCGGCCGGCGTCGCGCTCGCGCTCGACCCACCTGGCCACCGCGGTCTTGAGGCCCGAGAACGAGAAGTCGTAGGCGTGCTTCTCCTGGAACTTGGGGGCCGTGAGCGCGCGAGGGAACGGGATGGCGGTGGGGTCACCTTCGCGGGCAAGGCGGTCAATGTGCGGGCCGCCGGGGTACGGAAGCTCGAGCAGGCGGCCCACCTTGTCGAAGGCCTCGCCAGCGGCGTCGTCGAGGGTGTGGCCCAGTTCGGTGACCTGGGTGGCAACGTCGTCGATCTTCAGCAGCGACGTGTGACCCCCGGAGACCACGAGCGCCATGACCTTCTCGGGAAACTCGCCGTGGACCAGTTCGTCGACGGCGGCGTGGCCGATGACGTGGTTGACCCCGTGCAGCGGCTTGCCTAGCGCGACGGCGAGGGACTTGGCGGCGGCGTTGCCCACGGTGAGGGAGCCGACCAGCCCGGGGCCTGCGGCCACGGCGATCGCGTCGACGTCGCTCAGGGTCTTGCCCGCGCGGCTGAGCGCCTCCTCGAGCGTGGGAACGAAGGCTTCAAGGTGTGCGCGCGAGGCGACCTCGGGGACGATGCCGCCGAAGCGCGCATGCTCATCCATCGACGACGCGGTGACGTCAACCAACAGATCGGTGCCTTGGACGAGCGCTACGCCCGTCTCGTCGCACGTGCTCTCGATGCCCAGTACCAACGGATCCACGTCATGGAGTCTAGTTGCCGCCCGTCACCCCGGACCCCCGCGGCGGGATTCTCGTCGTGTACCGCCTGACGCGAGTCACAGGGATCCGCATGACGATGAGAAGATGGTTGACATGTCCACCAACTTTGCGATCGATGCCGCCGCGCGCGCGATCCTCTTCACCGATGCCCGCTCGAACCTGGTGTTCGCGGACCGGCCGGTCGCCATGGAGACCGTGCGCGACGTCTGGGACCTCATCAAATGGGGACCCACCGCGAACAATACGGTGCCGCTGCGCGTCCTCGCCGCCACCTCCGACACCGCGCGGGCCGCCGTCCTCGACGCCGCCGCCGCGGGCAACCGCGACAAGATCGCCGCTGCCCCGCTGGTGCTGGTGGCCGCGCGCGACGAGCGCTTCCACGAGACCTTCGGCATCACGGGTGGTTCCGAGACGGCCGCGGCGCGCTTCGAGGCGGACCCCGAGACTCGCACCCGGTTCTCGCACACCAACACCATGCTGCAGACGGGCTACCTCATCCTGGGGCTCCGTGCCGCGGGGCTCGCGGTGCGCCCCGTCGGAGGGTTCGACCGCGCCGCGCTCGATGCGGCACTCTTTGCCGACGCTTCATGGCGCTCGGAGCCTGCTTCTGCTGGTGGGTCACCCCGCGCAGGAGCACGGTGCGGGCGAGCGCAAGGGCCGCATCGGCGCCGATGCCGCGGTGCGCGAGGCATGACGGCCGGCGCCACCGCGCCGGGCGACACCGCCCGCGCGCGCCTCACGGGCATCGGCCGCGCGTACGCGATCCTCGCCCTCGTGGAGGCGATCACCTGGACCGGGCTACTCATCGGTATGGGAGTCAAGTACGGGCCCCAGACCACCGAGATCGGTGTCACCGTCTTCGGCCCGCTGCACGGCATCGCCTTCCTGGCTTACGCCGCGGTGACGGTGATCGCCGCCGTGCGCCTGCGCTGGGGTCTCGGCGTGACGCTCCTTGCGCTCGTGGCCGCCGTCCCGCCGCTCACCACCCTTCCCATGGAGATGTGGCTGCGCCGCACCGGACGGCTCGCGCCCCGCTGATGCGCGGATCAGCCGACCCGCTCTCCCGCTAGTCGCGCAGCCTGAGCCGCATGACGAGGGCGTCAAGCCCCTCGGGCTGGTAATACCGGGGCCGCACACGCACATCCTCGAAGCCGTGGTCGCGATACAGAGCGAGCGCGGCGGCATTGGTCGTCGCGACCTCCAGCCACGCATCGGGCGCGCTCAGCCGCCTCGCCTCGGCGAGAAAGTCGCCCATGACGACGCGCGCGAGTCCGCGCCTGCGTGCCTCCGGGGCGATCGCGAGGTTCATGAGGTGGAACGCGTCGCCCTCGAACCCGTACACGGCATAGCCCGCAAGCACCCCGTCCACCTCCACCCCTCGCCATCGCGAAAAGCCGTGGAGGAAGTCCTCGCGAATGAGGGACGGCGACCAGGCCGAGAGGCCGAAGATCTCGATCTCTCGCTGCGCCACCCAATCCAGATCCGCCTCGGTGAGGTCACGCAGGGACACCAGGCCCGCATCCTCGGGCGTGGTGTCCGCGTCAAACATGGTGCTCAGGCGCCGGGGACGCCGTGGACGTCGGGGCGGCGCAGGTACATCGGCTCCACCGGGAGGTTCGCGTCGCCTGCGGCGAGGGCACGGACCGCGCAGCGTGCCAGCCACGTGGGGTCGACGTCTCCACCCTCGGCGGCGGGGAACACCTCGGGGTACAGCAGGGCTCCACGGCCGATGACCGCGCCGGAAGCAACGACGTCGGCGGGCGCCGTGACCTGCGGGCCGTCGAGCCGCACGCCGTCACGGTAGGTGGCCCAGTAGACCTCCTTGCGGCGAGCATCGGCGACCACAGTCACCTCCGAGCCGTGCGCCGCTGCCAGTGCATCGAGCGAGCAGACGCCATGCACGGGCACGCCCCAGGCGAAGCCGAGGGTGCGAGCGGTGACAAGGCCCACACGCAGGCCCGTAAAGGGTGCGGGACCCGTCCCCACCACAATCCGCGACACGTCAGCACCGGTGGCCCCTGCATCGGCCATCACGTGCTCCACGAAGCCGCTGAGCAGGCTCGGCGTGGCCGCGCGGGGCGAACTCCGCTCGCTCGGCGAGGACAGTGTCTGCGGTCTCGTCGGTCAGCGCGACGGACACGGAGGCGGAGGTGTCGATGGCAAGGATCACGGCAAAAGCCTAGTTCGCGTCAAGCGTGACGTCCGACCAGCGCGGACCATGCCCGATGACGCGAACCTCACGCACGCCCACGTCGGGGTTCGCCAGGTCGACGTCGCCCCCGCGCTCGCGCGTGAGGGTCAGGTGGAGGCGATCCTCGGCAAGCTGCTCAGCCTTGTCCTCGCCCCACTCGACCACGGTGATGGAGTCCTCCAGGGTCGAGTCGAGGTCGAGGTCGTCGAGCCTCGGCGAGCGAGCCAAGGCGATACGCATCGACGTGGATCAGTCCGGGCCCGCCCACCTCGGACGGATGGGTCCGCGCGATGATAAACGTGGGGCTAGCGACAGGGCCGCGCACGCCGATGGCCTCGCCGAGGCCCTGCGTGAACGTGGTCTTTCCCGCGCCGAGGTCACCGCTCAGGATGAGCAGGTCGCCGGGGCGAAGGAGCGGTGCGACCTGCCTGGCGGCGAAGGCGCGCATCGCCTCGGCATCGGGAATCGTGACGGTCGCGTCAATCATGCGCTCTCCTTGGGTCGCAGCCCACCGAAGCGGCACACGACCTCGTAGTTGATGGTGTCGGCGGCCTCGGCCCAGTGCGTCGCGGTGGGGCCGTCGGGGCCGATGAGGGTCGCCACATCTCCCTCGCGCACCTCCGTCGCAGGGCCAAGATCAACGACGAACTGGTCCATGCAGACGCGCCCGGCGATCGTGTAGCGGCGCCCACGGATCTCCACCTCGGCACGGTTGCCCGCCGCTCGGTAGACGCCGTCCGCATACCCGGCGCTGATGAGTCCCAGCGTGGTCGGGTACGGCGTCACGTACTGGTGGGCGTAACTCACCCCTGGCCGGCGGGCACGTCCTTCACGAGCACCACCCGCGAGCGCACCGCCATCGCGGGGCGCAGGCCAAAGTCGTGCCCGTCGGGATCGGGAATGGGAGGGAGCCCGTACATCGCGATGCCGGGGCGCACCAGGTCGAAGTGCAGGCTCGGGGCGCGTGAGGGTGCACGCGGAGTTGGCGATGTGGCGCACCTCGAGTTCCACGCCGCGCTCCCCGAGGAGCATCAGCGCGCTGCGGAAGTTGTCGGCCTGGACGTCGATGGTCTCGTGCCCCGGCTGGTCGGCCCACGCGAGGTGCGTCCACGCGCCGACGATCCGGACGAGTCCCTCGGCCTGGGCCGCGAGCGCGAGATCCACGAGGCCCGGCAGCGCGGGAAGGGTGACGCCCTCGCGTCCCAGACCGGTGTCGATCGCCAGGTGAACCCGCGCGGGAAGTGTGAGGTCGCGGGCGGCGGCGATGATCGCGCCCAGGACCTCAGGCGACGACACCGACATGTCGACGTCTGCGGCGATGAGGGCCCTCGCGGGGACCTCGGTGCCGAACAACCAGGTGAAGATGCGCCCTGAGTCGCCAGCCGCTCGCAGGCTCGAGCGCCTCGCCCGGCTGGGCAACGCCGAGCCAGGCCGCACCCCCGCACGCGCAGCAGCGGCGGCGGGCACCAGCCCGTGCCCATAGGCGTCGGCCTTGACGACAGCCATCACGGCTGCCCCCTCGGCCATGCCACGCAGGACCTCAACGTTATGGGTGATCGCGTCGTAGTCGACGGTGATCTCCAGGGCGCTCATCGTTCTCCTTCCGCGACCACCACCGCGGAGGCGATACCCGCATCGTGCGACAGGGACAGGTGGAGGTGCGTGATGCCCAACTCGTGTGCGCGCGCCGCGACTGTGCCACGCATCGTCATCACGGGCCGCCCGGACTCCTCACGCAGCACCTCCGCGTCATGCCAGTGGAGTCCCGCGGGGGCGCCGAGAGCCTTCGCGAGCGCCTCCTTGGCGGCCCAGCGTGCCGCCAGCGACCGCGTGCCGAGCGTGCGCTCGCCGGGGGTGAACACTCGCTCCACGAAGGATGGCGAGCGCTCGATGGTGGCCTCGAAGCGCGCGATCTCGACCACGTCGATGCCGAGCCCCAGGACGGCCATCACTCGACCGTGACGGACTTTGCCAGGTTGCGGGGCTGGTCGACGTCGTAGCCCTTGGCGCTCGCCAGGCTCGTGAGCGAAGATCTGCAGCGGGATGACGGACAACAGCGGCGTCATGAGCACGGGTGCGCTCGGCACAAAGAACGTGTGGGCGGCGTGGTCGGCGGCGACGACGTCGCCCTCCTCGGCGATGACGAGGGTCCTCGCACCGCGCGCACGCACCTCCTGCACGTTGGACAGCACCTTCGAGTGCAGCGACTCGCGTCCACGCGGGCTCGGCACCACGACGAAGACGGGCTGGTCCTGCTCCACCAGGGCGATGGGGCCGTGCTTGAGGCTCGCCTGCCGCGAAGCCCTCGGCGTGGATGTACGCGAGTTCCTTGAGCTTCAGCGCGCCTTCCAGTGCCACGGGGAAGCCCACGTGCCTGCCGAGGAACAGGACGGTCCGCTCATTCGCCATCGAGCGCGCCACCTCACGGATGGGCTCCGAGGTGTCGAGGACCCGCTGAATCTTGGCGGGGATGGCGTCGAGCTCCGCCAGGAGTGCGTCGATCTCGTCGGGGAACTTGTTGCCCCGCAGGCTCGGCAAGGTAGATGCCGAGCAGGTACCCGGCGGTGATCTGCGCGAGGAATGCCTTGGTGGAGGCCACCGCGATCTCGGGGCCGGCGCGGGTGTACAGCACCGCATCGGCCTCGCGCGCGATGGTGGAGCCCTGCGCGTTGACGATGCCGATGACGGTGGCGCCCTGCTGCTGCGCGTGGCGGACCGCCATGATCGTATCCATCGTCTCGCCCGACTGGCTCACGGCGACCACGAGGGTCTTCACGGACACGATCGGGTCGCGGTAGCGGAACTCGTGCGAGAGCTCGACCTCGACGGGGATGCGGGTCCAGTGCTCGATCGCGTAGCGCGCCACCTGGCCCGCGTAGGAGGCGGTGCCGCACGCGATGATGATGATCTTGTCGATGGACTTGAGGATGTACTCGTCCACCATGCCCTCGTCGAGCTTGAGGCGACCACGGTCGTCGAGGCGGCCGCGCAACGTGTCGGCCACCGCCGCGGGCTGGTCGTAGATCTCCTTCTCCATGAAGGTGGCGAAACCGCCCTTTTCGGCAGCGGCCGCGTCCCAGTCCACGTGGTACGGCTCGCGCTCGATCACGGCGCCGTGAGCGTCGGTGACGATGACCGCCTCGGGGGTGATCTCGACGACCTCGTCCTGGCCCAGGCTCGAGCGCGGTGCGGGTGTGCTCGATGAACGCCACCACGTCGGAGCCGAGGAAGTTCTCCCCTCCCCCAGTCCCACGACGAGCGGGGAGTTGCGGCGCGCTCCGACCACGACGTGAGGCTGCTCGGAGTCCACGGCAAGGAGCGTGAAGGCGCCCTCGAGGCGACGGGCGGCGGCCCGCATCGCGTCCGCGAGGCTCAGCCCCGAGGCGACGAGCGAACCCAGCAGGTGGCCGGCTACCTCGGTGTCGGTGTCGGAGATGAAGTCGATCCCCTGAGCCGCGAGGCTCGTTACGCAGTTCGCCATGGTTTTCGATGATGCCGTTGTGGATGATCGCGATGCGGCCACCGAGCGCGAGGTGGGGGTGTGCGTTCGCGTCCGTGGGCGCGCCGTGCGTCGCCCACCGCGTGTGCCCGATGGCGGCCGATGCGGCGGGCAGCGGCGTTTCGGCGATCGCGGTGGCGAGGCGTTCGAGCTTGCCCGCCTTCTTCGCGGTGGCGACGCGTTCGAGGTCGTCGGCGACGAGCGCAATACCCGCCGAGTCGTAACCCCGGTACTCAAGTCGGGCGAGGCCGCCCATGACAACGCCCTGCGCGCGCTCATCCGCCGCGCCGGCGCCCACGTATCCGACGATTCCACACATAGGCAGGAGTCTACGGTGGCGTCACGCTCACACCCTCCTGCCTCGCCCTGCCGCCGTGGCGGGCCGTCCGATGCGGAACAATGGTGGCGTGAGCTCTGTCCCCCCTGTGACCGCTGACGGTCCGTTCACCACGTTCTCGCGCGACCAGTGGGCCGCGCTCGCGGACTCGACACCGCTGCCGTTGACGCATGGCGACATTCGCAGGGTGCGCGGCCTTGGTGACCCGATCGACCTCACCGAGGTGGACCGCATCTACCGTCCGCTGTCGCGCCTGCTCGACCTGTATTCGGGCGCGGTGGGCACCCTTCACTCGGCCACCAGCGCCTTCCTGGGTGAGTCCGCGCGGCGCACCCCGTACGTGATCGGCATCGCCGGTTCCGTCGCGGTGGGCAAGTCAACCACGGCGCGTGTCCTGCGTGGTGATGGCCAGGTGGCCGCACTCCCCTCGCGTCGAGCCTCATCACCACGGACGGCTTCCTGCACTCCAACGCGGTGCTCGCCGAACGCGGCCTGCTGCAGCGCAAGGGCTTCCCTGAGTCCTATGACCGTCGTGCGCTGCGCCAGTTCATTGCCGACGTGAAATCGGGCGTGGAAGAGGTCAGCGCGCCGGTGTACTCGCACATCACCTACGACATCGTCCCCGGTGAGCGCGCCGTGGTGAGGAGCCCCGACATCCTCATCGTCGAGGGCCTCAACGTGCTGCAGCCCGCGAGCCCTCGCGACCTGGACGAGACCGCACTGGCCGTGTCCGACTACTTCGACGTGTCGATCTACGTGGATGCCGAGCCCACGGACGTGCGTCGCTGGTACATCGACCGCTTCCTCGCCCTGCGCTCCACAGCGTTCTCGCGTCCCGACTCGTACTTCATCAACTACGCGGAGCCTGTCCGACGAGGAGGCGACCGAGCGCGCGGGCCAAATTTGGGATGCGATCAACGCGCCCAACCTGGCGCGCAACATCGCCCCCACCCGCTCACGGGCCACGATCATCCTGTCCAAGGGCAGCGACCACCAGATCGAATCGGTCCACATGCGCAAGGCTGTAGGCGGCCGATGCCGGTGCTGGCAGGGCGCGAAGCGCCCCTGCCGGGCCTGCCGCTCAGGCGGGGCGACGCGCGACCACGGTGAACGTGGTGGGGATTCGCTCTCGCAGTGGCGCCGGATAGGCGAAGTCTCCGTCCGGAAGGCTCCTCCATGAGCGGGCTGAAGCGCCACGGAAGGGTGTCTCCCTCGTCGAAGGCTTCGATGGCGAGCCCCGCCGCAAGGAGGGCGGTCATGACCTCCGCGAGGGAGTGCGGGTACTCGAGGGTGCGAGGGCTGGAGACGACACCGTCGCCCACGTAGGTCGACTCTTCGACCCATTCGAGCGGCTCGCCGTTGGGGAAGTACCGGTAGCCGGTGACGAGGCCGTCGGCGCTCTCGTCGAGGGCGTAGAGGGCGGGGTGTCCGTCCCGGAGGTAGAACAGCGCGCCTGGCCGCAGTAGTGCGTGCACCTGCGCGGCCCAGCGGTCCAGGTCCGCCAACCACGTAATGGTGCCGATCGACGTGTAGACCAGGTCAAAGTCGCCCTTCACCGCGGCACGGGCGTCGAGCACGTCGGTCTGGACCCAGGTGGCCGCGAGGCCCAGTCCCTCCGCGAGGTCCGCAGCCGCCGCGAGCGCGGAGGGCGAGAAATCGACGCCCGTCACGCGCGCCCCCGCGCGGGCCAGCGACAGCGTGTCCGTGCCGATGTGGCACTGGAGGTGGCAGACGTCGAGCCCGGCCACGCCATCGGCCAGGAAGGGTCCAAGCGCCGCCAGGTCGGTCCGCACCACCTGGCTGAGATGGCTCGGGTCGTCTCGGAGTGCGTCGAGACCGTACGCCGCCACGTGGAGCGGGACACGCGCCTCCCAGTTCGCGAGGTTGACGGCCCGTGCCTCGTCCCAGCCGATGCCCATCTGTGCGTCGCTCATGAGGCGACGCTAGTGCGCGGGGGCGCCTTGGAGCACGCCCAGTGCCTAGTTGTCGTCTCCGGGGTCGTCGTCGTGCGGCTCGCCGTCGCGGCGCCGACGCGTGATGGGCAACTGGCCCGTGATCGCCTCCCGGCGCTCCGCGCGATGTTCCTTGCGCTCCTCGCGGTGACGCTCGAGTTCCTCCTGGCGCGCCCGCTCCTCCGGAGTGAGGGACTCCTCGATGTCGCTCGCAAGGTCGGGAAGTTCCGGCTGGCTCAGGCCGAACCAGCCAAGGATCCTGTCCACGAAGAAGCCCAGCAGGATGCCTGCCGCGACTCCCACCGCGATGGACATCAGCAGGTTGTCCTCGGGGAAGATGGCGCCGGCGATGGTGCCCAGCAGGATGCTCCACAGGGCCCAGATGGTGACGGCCACCGCGTCCACGCCCATGAACCGCCGGTGCGGGAAGCGCAGCGCCCCGGCGGTGAGGTTGACGACCACGCGGCCCATGGGGATGAAGCGCGCGGCGATGATGAAGGTGGTGCCGCGCTTTTCCACCTGCGACTCGGCCCAATTCAGGGCGTGCAACCAGCGGCCGCGCTTGAAGATGCGCCAGCGGCGCACGTCCGCCCGTGCTCCGATGAGATAGGCGAGCCTGGTCGCCCAACCAGGCGCCCACCGCGGCACACAAGAAGACGATGATAAGGATGGGCGAGCCGGTCTGAAGCGAGGCCGTTGCCGTCGCGATGACGACGGACTCGCTGGGGACCACGGGGAAGACGCCGTCGATGAGAGACAGCGTCAGCACGCCGGGGTAGATCCACAGAGACTCGGTGAGGGCGAGGATGAACTCCTCCACCATCGACGAGAAGTGCAGGATCCAATCGGTGAAGGGGTGGTCGGTCACCGCTTCAGTGTTCCAGTCTGTGCACCGCGACGCGATGGGGAGATCCCCTGATCCGGGGCCTCCATCAGGACGACCTGCGCCGCGATCAGGACAGTGCCAGGCGTTCGGTCACCACCGCGGCCAGGGCGTCGGCGTGACGCTGGGCATCGGCAGCGGTCGAGGCCTCGACCATGACCCGCACCAGCGGCTCGGTGCCCGACGGGCGCAGCAGCACTCGTCCGGATTTCCCCAGTTCCCTGCGGGAGGCGGCGACGGCCTGCTGTACGCCGGCGTCCGTGTGGACGCGACTGCGGTCCACGCCTGCAACGTTGACGAGGATCTGGGGCAGCGTCTCGATGGCGGCGCACTGGTCTCGCAGGGGTCCAGCCTCGCGCACCCGCGCGCCGATCAGGAGCGAGGTGAGGACGCCGTCGCCAGTCGTGGCGTACTCCGCGACGATCACATGGCCCGACTGCTCTCCCCCGAGGCTGTAGCCGCCCTCGCGCATCGCCTCGAGCACGTAGCGGTCGCCCACGGCGGATTCGATGATGGTGATGCCTGCGGCGTCCATCGCGCGGTGGAGTCCGAGGTTGCTCATCACCGTGGCGACGAGGGTGTCGTGGTACAGGCTGCCTGCGTCCTTCATGGCGATCGCAAGGAGCCCCATGATCTGGTCTCCGTTGACGAGGGCACCCGTGTGGTCGACGGCGAGGCAGCGGTCGGCGTCACCGTCATAGGCGATGCCGAAGTCTGCGCCCTCGGCCACCACCCGGTCCTGGAGCGCTCCCATGTGGGTCGAGCCCGCCTGGTCGTTGATGTTGAAGCCATCGGGGGCGTCATGGAGGGCAATCACGGTCGCGCCCGCGGCCTCAAGGGCCTGCGGACCCACGGACGAGGCCGCACCATAGGCGGTGTCCACCACGATGGTGAGGCCGGTCAGCGGCTCCTCCGCTCCGGCGAAGGATCGGACGGCTGCGACGGCGTGCTCGACGTAGTCGGCGGCCAGCGGAGCGGCGTCGGTGATGGTGCCCACCGCGGCGCCAGTGGGGCGCTGCCACGGCGAGCGCAGCCCCTCCTCGATGAGATCCTCCACCGCGTCATCAAGTTTGTGTCCGCCGCGGGCGAAGAACTTGATGCCGTTGTCGGGCATCGGGTTGTGCGATGCGGAGATCACGACCCCAAGGTCGGCCTCGACGGCATCGGTCAAGTAGGCGACGCCAGGCGTGGGGACCACGCCGACGTCGAGCACGTCGACCCCCGCGGACGCGAGGCCCGCGGCGACGGCGTGCGAGAGGAACTGGCCGGACACGCGTGTGTCACGGCCCAGTACCGCCTTGGGCCGGTGTCCCGAAAATTCGCCACGTTCGGCGAGGACACGGGCCGCAGACACGGCGAGGTCCACGGCCAGGCTCTGCCGTGACAACACGGTTAGCCAGGCCGCGGACCCCGTCCGTGCCGAAAAGTCGCGCCATGCGCTCTTCTGGTTAGCGCTTCGAGTACTGAGGAGCGCGGCGGGCCTTCTTGAGACCTGCCTTCTTGCGCTCGACGACGCGGGCGTCACGCGTGAGGAAGCCAGCCTTCTTCAGCGTGGGACGGTTGGTCTCCTCGTCGATCTCGTTGAGAGCGCGGGAAACGCCGAGACGCAGCGCGCCGGCCTGACCCGAGGGGCCACCACCGGTGATGCGAGCGTGGACGTCGAACTTGCCCTCGATGTCGAGCAGGGCGAACGGCGAGTTCACGAGCCTGCTGGTGCACCTTGTTGGGGAAGTAGTCCTCGAGGGTGCGGCCGTTGATCTTCCACTGGCCGGAGCCGGGAACCAGGCGCACGCGGGCGATGGCCTCCTTGCGGCGACCGAGGCCGGCGCCGGGGGCGATGGCCGAGGTGCCCTTGCCACGCTCAGGAGCGGACTCGGAGGTGTACTCGGTAGGGGTGTCGTTCTCGACGGTGTCAGTCACGTCTGCCACTTCAATCAGTCCTTGTGTCCGTACGCGCTTTACTGCGCGACCTGGGTGATCTCGAACGCCTGCGGCTGCTGCGCGGCGTGGGGGTGCTCAGAGCCCGCGTAGACCTTGAGCCTGGACAGCCTGGGCACGGCCGAGCTTGGTGCGGGGCAGCATGCCCTTCACCGCGTTCTCGATGACGCGCTGCGGGTTCTTCTCGAGCAGGCTCGCCGATCGGAACGGCCTTCAGACCGCCCGGGTGGCCGGAGTGGCGGTAGACCATCTTGTCGGTCAGGCTTGGAGCCCGACAGGGAGATCTTGTCCGCGTTGATGACGATGACGAAGTCGCCGCCGTCGACGTGGGGCGCGAAGGTCGCCTTGTGCTTGCCGCGGAGCAGCGAAGCGGCCTGAGAGGCCAGACGACCGAGAACCACGTCAGTAGCGTCGATGACGTACCAGTTCTTGGTGACGTCACCCGGCTTGGGAGAATACGTACGCACTGTGAAGCCTTCTTACTCGTGAACGGTGGGCGGCGCGAATGCACCGCTGAAGTTTCGGTCGGCGGGTCCTGCGGAGGCGAGTGGGAGACACTTCCAGCCGGAACGCACAACGACAGATGATTCTACCGGCGTGGTGCCTTGACGGTCAATTCGGATGTGCTTGTTGTCTGCCGAACTGTACTGTCGCCCCATCATCATCCCCCGGAGGTGCCCATGACGTCCACGCGTCCCCTGCTCGTGCTGCACGTCAGCGATGCCCGGCCGCACGCCCCCGGCTATCAGCAACTGCTCGACGAACTGAACGCCGCGACGCTCGCCGCGGTGACCGGGGCGGGTTGGGAGCCCACGCTCGTTGCGACGGCTCACGCGGATATGGAGGAGGTCGTGGCAGTCGCCCGGAAGGCCGATGCTGTGGTCGTCATGGGAGGCGAGGACGTCACGCCCGCGCTCTATGGCGCCACGGAGGACTATCCCGGCGGCGGCCACCACGTCCTGCACTCCGACGAGGTACTGCTGGCGGTCATCCGCGACGCCATCGCCCGACGCTCACCACTGCTCGGGATCTGCCGGGGCCACCAACTGCTCAACGTGGCGTGTGGCGGCACCCTGGTGCAACACATGGAGGATCACGTCCGGCAGGGCGCGGACGCCTGGGTGCTCACGGAGCTCGGTGAGGACGCGACCGTCACGCCCGGCGCGCCCGTCTGGTGCACACATCATCAGGCTGTCGGGGACGTCGGCGAGGGCCTCACGGTGGTGGCACGCGCCGCCGACGGCGTGGTCGAGGCGCTCGAGCACGCCGACGCCCCGGTGTTGGGCGTGCAGTGGCACCCCGAGCATCCCGCCGTCGCGGCCGTCCAAGTCCCCGCCCTTCTCGAGCGGGTCACCGCGCGCGCGACGGTCTAGTCGACGGGTTCTCTGCGCGCCCGGGTGAGTTCGGCGCGCGAGGCGAGATCCGCGTCGGCCGGGTAGGAGACCTGCTCCAGGGTGAGGCCGTGTGCTGGGGCCACCGCGACACCCTGCGCGCGCGCGTCGAGAGCCGCAGCGGCGGCGAGCCAGTTCAGGTCCCGCCTGCCCTGGCCGACCGGCAGCACCGCTCCCACCAGCGACCGGACCATCGAGTGGCAGAACGCGTCGGCGCGCACGGTGGCGACGACGAGGCCCTGGTCGGGGCCGTCGAGCCTGCGCTCCCACGAGAACTCCACGAGATCCCGAATGGTGGTGGCGCCCTCGCGCGCCTTGCAGAAGGCCGCGAAGTCGCGCAGCCCGGTCAGCGTGGCCGAAGCCTCATTCAGCGCCGAGACGTCCAATCCGTGGTCATGCCACAGGACGTGCCTGCGGGTCAGCGGATCCCGCAACTCCCGCTGGTCGCAGACGCGGTACGCGTAGCGGCGCTGGGTGGCGGAGAAACGGGCGTCGAAACCCTCCGGGGCCACCGACGCCTCAACGATCACGACGTCGTCCGGCGTGGTGCCCTGGAGACGATCACGCAGCCCCTGAGCAGGGCTACGGTCCGACCGCCCCGGCATCCGCTCCCACGCCTCGGCGGGAAGGTCGACGTGCGCCACCTGGTGACGCGCGTGCACCCCGGCGTCGGTACGGCCCGCGACGGTGAGCCGATGCACGCCGGGCTCGCCGGTTGAGGGTTCGCGGACGATGCGCCCCAGCGCCTCCTCCAGCACCCCCTGCACGGTCCTCAGGCCCGGTTGGGTGGCCCATCCGGCGAAGTCCGTGCCGTCATACGAGAAAACGAGACGGGCCCGCACGACCTGGCTGGAAAGGCTCGGTCATGCGGGCCCGTCTCGTCGTCGGCGTCAGCGAGGAGTCGCCTCCACGCATCGGCCTTCTGAATTACTTGTCGTCGCCCTCGGCGGCAGCCTCGGTCTCGACGGCCTCGGTGGCCTCGGCCTCAACGGCGGGCTCCTCGACCTTCTCGGCCTTCGCAGCCTTCTTGGGGGCAGCCTTCTTGGTGGCCTTCTCCGCCTCGGCCTTGACGGCCTTCTTGGCGGGCGCACCGAACTCGACGAGGCTCGATCACGGCCATGGGGGCGTTGTCACCCTTGCGGTTGCCGATCTTCGTGATGCGGGTGTAGCCACCCTCGCGCTCAGCGAAGCCGGGGCCGATCTCGGTGAAGAGCGTGTGGACCACGCCCTTGTCCGAGATGATGCCGAGGACCTTGCGGCGCGAGGCGAGGTCGCCACGCTTCGCGAAGGTCACGAGGCGCTCGGCGTAGGGGCGCAGGCGCTTGGCCTTGGTGACGGTGGTGGTGATGCGACCGTGCTCGAAGAGGCTCTGCGCGAGGTTCGCCAGGATCTGACGCTCGTGCGCGGGGCCACCGCCGAGACGGGCTCCCTTAGTGGGGGTAGGCATGGTGATTCGTTCTCCTAGTTACTCGTCGCTGCCCGAGAAGTACACGCCCTGGGACGCGCCGCCGTACTCGACGCCGCCGTCCTTGAGCGAGAAGCCCAGGCTCCGCGAGCTTCTCCTTGACCTCGGTGATCGACTTCTGCCCGAAGTTGCGGATGTCCATCAGGTCCGCCTCCGAGCGGGCGGTCGGCTCGCCCACGGTGTGGATGCCCTCGCGCTTGAGGCAGTTGTACGAACGCTGCGTGAGGTTCAGGCTCCTCGATGGGCTGGTTGTAGTCCTCTTCGAGCGACTCGTCGGTGTCCGACGGGCCGATCTCGATGCCCTCGGCGGCCTCGTTGAGGCCACGGGCGAGCGAGAAGAGCTCGACCAGGGTCGAACCGGCCGACGCGAGCGCGTCACGGGCCGAGATCGAGTTCTTGGTCTCGACGTCGATGATCAGGCTCGTCAAAGTCGGTGCGCTGAGCCACACGGGTCGCCTGGACCTTGTAGGTGACCTTGAGCACCGGCGAGTAGATCGAGTCGACGGGGATCTGACCGATCTCCGCGTCGTAGGCTCTTGTTCATCGAGGCGGGCACGTAGCCACGGCCGCGCTCGACGGTCAGGCTCGACCTCGAAGCGCGCCTTGGCGTTGAGCGTCGCGATGTGCAGGTCGGGGTTGTGGATCTCCACACCGGCCGGCGGCGCAATGTCGGCGGCGGTGACGGCACCGGCACCCGACTTGCGCAGGTACATGACGACGGGCTCGTCGTGCTCCGAGGAGACGACCAGGTTCTTGAGGTTCAGCAGGATCTCGGTGACATCCTCCTTGACGCCCTCGATGGTCGAGAACTCGTGGAGAACACCCTCGAAACGCACCGAGGTCACGGCCGCGCCCGGGATGGACGACAGCAGCGTACGGCGCAGCGAGTTGCCGAGCGTGTAGCCGAAGCCCGGCTCAAGCGGCTTGAGGGAGAACTGCGAACGGTTGTCCGAAATGACCGTCTCGGTCAAGGTGGGACGCTGTGCGATCAGCACTGTTCATTTCCTTTCCGAGCACCCGCTATTTGATGCTCGCAAGTCCTGACGAATTGGTCCGCCAGGGTGGAGGTTCTTCAGTTGAAAGGATCCCGTCCGCGGCCGATGCACGTGGCACCGGCCGCCGACGAGTAGGCGGGGTCGCGGGGTGCCCTTGCGGACTCGCGGCCCCTGTTCGCTAGTTGCGGCGACGCTTGGGCGGGCGGCAGCCGTTGTGCGCCTGCGGGGTGACGTCCTTGATGGAGGTCACCTCGAGGCCAGCGGCGGTCAGCGAGCGGATCGCGGTGTCGCGACCAGAGCCCGGGCCCTTGACGAAGACGTCAACCTTGCTCATACCGGCGTCCTGCGCACGGCGAGCGGCGGCCTCGGCGGCCATCTGCGCGGCGTAGGGGGTCGACTTACGCGAACCCTTGAAGCCCACCTGACCGGAGGACGACCACGACACCACGGCGCCCGAGGGGTCCGTGATCGAGATGATCGTGTTGTTGAACGTCGACTTGATGTGCGCCTGACCGTGCGCGACGGTCTTCTTGATCTTCTTGCGCGGCTTACGAGTGGGAGCGGCCATGGGTTACTTCTTCTTTCCGGCGACGGTCTTCTTGCGGCCCTTGCGGGTACGCGCATTGGTCTTGGTGCGCTGTCCACGGACAGGCATGCCACGACGGTGGCGCAGACCCTGGTAGTTACCGATCTCCACCTTGCGGCGGATGTCGGCCTGCACCTCGCGGCGCAGGTCGCCCTCGACGGTGAAGTTGGCCTCGATGTAGTCACGGAGGGCGACGAGCCTGCTCGTCGCTCGCGTCCTTGACACGCAGATCCTCGCTGATGCCGGTGGCGGCGAGAATCTGCTGAGCGCGGGTACGGCCGACGCCGTAGATGTACGTGAGTGCGATCACCATGCGCTTTTCGCGCGGGATGTCGACACCGACAATGCGTGCCATATGTCTTGCTTCTACTCCTCAGTAGTCGGAGGTCTGACGCTCATACGTCCCGCGAGTTCTGGTGCGGGCCCCGGCCTCCGAGCCGGGGGATTGCCCCTGAGGGCTGTATGAGCGCGGTCTGTTCTGGGTGTGTCTAGCCCTGACGCTGCTTGTGGCGCAGGTTCTCGCAAATGACCATGACACGGCCATTGCGACGGATCACCTTGCACTTGTCGCAGATGGGCTTGACGCTGGGCTTAACCTTCATGATTCCTTCATTCGCCTCGAGACGTCCTGACGCGGACGCATCGGACGACGATCACTTGTAGCGGTAGACGATGCGGCCGCGGGACAGGTCATACGGGCTCAACTCGACGACTACACGGTCCTCAGGGAGGATCCTGATGTAGTGCTGTCGCATCTTGCCCGAGATGTGCGCGAGGACGAGGTGCCCGTTGGTCAGTTCCACTCGGAACGACGCATTGGGCAGCGCCTCGACCACGGTGCCTTCGACCTCGATGACTCCGTCTTTCTTGGCCATGGACTCCACTCACGTTGGTTGACTGGTGTGAGGGCGCGCTAAAACGCCCGACGATCTACTATACGCGAGTGTCGCGCTTGACTCAACCGCGAGTGCCGAACTCAGCGGTAGTTGTTGCGGAGGCGCTGCACGGCAGCCTCCGCAATCAGCGACAAGCGGTGGTCCGAAAGCTTGCGCACGACGGACGACGGGGTGCGAGGGTTGGCCAGCAGAGCCATCAGCACGTCCGGGGAAGAATCGTACCCGAGAGAGATCAGCGCGCCCGCCGGGGTGTCTGCGCGGCCGGCAACAGTGGCGCGTACTTGGGGGTCGCGATGGACCGCGAACCGCAATAGGCTCCTCGTGGGGGAGGTCCTCAGCGCGCGCGGCCAGGACCTCATCAGCGCTTTGGCGCATCGGTGACATGCTCACGCCAGCGTCCCTCCCTACGACCTCGTTGTGGACACATGGTAATCCGTGGTGCCCCGTCGCGCCCCTGGTTGTGAGCAAGCCGACACGGCGGGCCGCGCCGTGCCGCGCGCATCGGACGGATCACGCCGGACGAGTGCGGCCGATCGACGGGCGCGGGGCAAGGGTATGCGGTGCGTGGCGCCGGGCGGGGCGCGCGCCATCGTCTGGGCCCTGCGCGGGGACGGCGGCCTCGGCGTGAAGCGTCAGCGCCGCGGCGGTGCCGCGGGCAAACGGAGCGCCGATGTCCTCCGCCGTCCCCTCGACGATCGCGGCCGCGCGCTCGTGCACCATCCTGCTCGCGATGTGGCGCACCTCCTCGCGTCGATGGCCCAGCAGACGCTCCACGAGATCGAGCGGGGTGTGCTCGTTGCGCGCTACCGCCTTCACCACGTGCGGATCGCGATCGCCAGCGAGGTGTTCGAGGACCGTGCGGCCCGCGCGCGGATGAGAGGCGACCGCGATGCGCACGAGGGGTCGGGAGTCGTGGGCGAGGGCAGCAAGCACGCCGAAGGGGCAATCCAGGCGCCGAGCGACGGCCTCCCGCACCGCGGTGTCACGGTGCTGAGAGAGCGCGGCGACCTTCTCGCGCGACAGTTCCGCGCCGCTAGCAAGGTGAAGGCTCAGGAGATTCGGCGCGCCCTCGGCCACTCAGTGCGAGCCCGGAACTCGCCATATAGGCGCGAGACCATGACCCATCGTCGTCCCGCGTGCTCATGCGTCCTCCTCGGCCTGTAGTGAACCGAAGATACGGACTGCACGTGTCGAAAACATGGCCGGACGGCCCGCGCGACATGAACCTCTGATGACGGTTCAGTTCGCGGTGTCACCGATGCCTCTGCCGCGCTACGCCCCAGGGATGCGGAATCCCCGTATGGGTGCCGTGCGCGTCGGGTGCACCTGCTCTGTTGACGCGGGTGCGGCCGACGGGATCGCGGCTCCAGGGAAGCCGATGACCACACGGTCCTGGATCTCCGGCGCGGCGGGCATATGCACGGGGGTGCGGGCGTAGGTCCCGCGTCGTTCAGCCGAGCGGCCGCCGCCGAGCGCACCTCCCCGCGGCGGTGGAACGCGAGGCGCTCGACCAAGACGGGCGCCAGCGCAGGGTTGCGCAGGAGGGCCTCGAGGACGGGGACGTGCTTGTCCCCCACCAGGTGTTCCATGATCGGCACCGTCGACGTGGGGTTGGCGGCAATCGCCGCCCTGACTTCGGTGCTTCGGTCATGCGCCAACGTCACCATCAGGCCCAGCGGGAGATCATGCCGAGCGGCGATCGCCTCGCGCACCAGCACGTTCTTGCTGGTGGCGAGCACCGCTACCTGCGTGCGATGCAGGTCCGGTTGCGCCGCCTGTTCGACCTCGGCGCTTGCTCCCGGTGCGTAGTTGAACCCTCGTGCCACGACCCCTCCACGTGAGAACCCCGCACGGGGTGCACGTGGCCCTCATGGCTCACGCTAGGAGCCGGGCGTTGCGACGGCGTGGCCCCCACGTGAAACCTACGTTTCGCGCCGTCGGGTGCATCACACCTCGCCGGAGCGGGGACGCGAGTTAGGGCGCGACAGGGATGACGCCGAGGGGCTCCAGTTGGGAGCGACCGCCGTCGGTGGCCGTCAGCACCCAGATGCCGTCCTCGTGGATCGCGATGGAGTGCTCCCAGTGCGCACCGCGCGAGCCGTCGGCCGAAACGACCGTCCAGTGGTCGTCGAGGACGCGCGAGTCACCCGTACCGATCACCAGCATGGGCTCGATCGCGACGCACATGCCTGGCTTGACGCGCGGATGCCTGCCACGGGTCCGGTAGTTCATCACATCGGGCGCCTGGTGCATCGCGGTGCCGATACCGTGCCCCACGTAACCCTCGAGCGGGTGGAGACCCGCGGCATCGGCCACATCCTCGATGGCGGCCGAGACATCATCGAACCGCTGAGCGGTGGCGAGTGCGGCGATGCCTGCCCACAGTGACCGCTTGGTCGCGTCGATGAGCCGCTGGTGCGCTCCCGAGATCTCGCCGATGGCGAATGACACCGCCGAGTCGCCGTGCCAGCCGTCCACGATGGCGCCACAGTCGACGGAGACCACGTCCCCGTCTCGCAACACCCGGTCGCCAGGGATGCCGTGAACGATTTCCTCGTTCACGGAGATGCAAGCGACCGCGGGAAAGCCGTGATAGCCGAGGAAGTTGGACGTGGCGCCCGCCTCCTCGATCACGGCGCGCGCGGCGGCGTCGACCTCACGGGTCGTCACACCGACCGCAGCGGTCGCGCGTGCGGCAGCGAGGGCCCGCTCGACGATGACGCCGGCGCGAGCCATGACCCGCATCTCCTCGCGGGTCTTGTACTCGATGCCGCGGCTCACGTTAGCGAGACTCGACGGCGCCGACGATGCGGTCGGTCACCTCGGCAACCTCACCAAGGCCGTCGACCTGGACGAGAAGCCCGCGGCCCTCGTAGAAGGCGGTCAGCGGCGCGGTCTGGGTCGCGTACACCTCGAGGCGCTTGCGGATCACCGGCTCGGTGTCGTCGGCACGGCCCTCGATCTCCGCACGCTTCAGGAGGCGAGCGGTCACCGCATCGGCATCGGCCGTGATCTCGATGGCCACGTCAAGCGTGACACCGAGGTCACCGAGCATGCCGTCGAGGCTCGACAGCCTGCTCGGGGTTGCGCGGGTAGCCGTCCAGCAGGAAGCCGTCGGCGACGTCGTCCTGCGCAAGGCGGTCGCGCACCATGGCGTTCGTCACCTCGTCGGGCACGAGCGCGCCCGCAGACATGTACTCCTGTGCCTGACGGCCGAGGGCGGTTTCACCCTTGACGTTGGCGCGGAAGATGTCGCCCGTCGAGATCGCGGGAACGCCGTAGCGCTCGGCGAGGAGTGCGGCCTGAGTGCCCTTGCCGGCGCCGGGAGGGCCGAGGAGAACGGTACGCATTATCGGAGGAACCCTTCGTAGGCTGTGCTGCTCGAGCCGCGACTGGATGCGCTTCACGGTGTCAAGACCCACACCCACAAGGATCAGGATCGACGACCCTCCGAAGGGAATCGACGTGCCAAGACCGAGGGCGACGAAGGCAACGGTGGGCACCAGGGCCACGACCGCGAGGTACAGCGAGCCCGCCGCGGTGATACGCGACAGCACATAGGACAGGAAGTCGGCGGTCGGCTGTCCCGGACGGATGCCGGGGATGAAGCCGCCGTACTTCTTCATGTTGTCCGCGACATCGTTCGGGTTGAACGTGATGGCGGTGTAGAAGTACGCGAAGAAGATGATCAGCAGCACGTACAACGCGATGTTGAGCGGTGCGCCGGGGTCCGCGACATGGTTCTGCAGCCAGATCACCCAGTCGGCGGGGTTGTTGCCCGAGAACTGGACAATCACGGTCGGCAGCGTCAGCAACGACGACGCGAAGATCACCGGGATGATGCCGGCCATGTTGATCTTCATCGGAATGTAGGTGGAGGACCCGCCCAGGGTGCGGCGGCCCACGACGCGCTTGGCGTACTGCACCGGGATACGGCGCTGGGACTGCTCGACGAAAACGACGGCCGCGATGATGACCAGCACGAGGAGCGCGACCAGGATGGTGTTACGCACACCGTCCGACGAGTTCCAGATCGTCGAGGCGGCGCCGGGGAACGACGCGGCAATCGACGTGAAGATGAGGAGCGACATGCCGTTGCCCACTCCGCGCTCGGTGATGCGCTCGCCGAGCCACATGACGAGGACCGTACCGGTCGTCATCGTGAGGATCATGATCGCGATCACGTACCACGAGTCATTCGGGATGATCGGGTAGGAGCAGCCGGGGAAGAACACGTCGTTGCGAGCAAGCGTCACGTAGGACGCCGACTGCAGGGCGGCGAAGCCAAGCGTGATGTAGCGCGTGTACTGCGTCGCTTGGCCTGGCCCTCCGGGCCCTCCTTGTAGAGGGTCTCGAAGCGAGGGATCAGCACGCGCAGCAGCGCACCATGATCGACGCGGTGATATACGGCATGATGCCGAGCGCGAAGACCGACAACTGCAGCAGCGCGCCACCGGAGAACATGTTGAGGATCTGGAAGGCGCTATTGGACGAAGCCGTGTTCGCACACAACTCGACGTTCTCGAAGGCGACTCCCGGCGTCGGGATAGCCACGCCCATGCGGTAGACCGCGATGATGCCCAGCGTCAACAGGAGCCTTCTTGCGCAGATCCGGGGTACGGAACGCGTTGGCGAAGCCTCTCAGCATTGATCCTCCACTAGTGGGTTCCGGCAGTGTGCCGGAGAAAAGCATAGGGCGGGCCGCACCGTGGTGCGGCCCGCCCTAGACTCTAGCCCTCGTTGACCGAGCCGCCTGCGGCCTCGATCTTGGTCTTCGCGGACTGCGAAACCTTGTCCGCGTCCACGACCGTCACCTTGACCGAGATTTCGCCCTCGCCCAGCACCTTGACGGGCTGGTTGCGACGGACGGCACCCTTGGCGACGAGGTCGGCCTTGGTGATCTCTCCACCCTGGGGGAAGAGTTCACCGATCTGGCCGACGTTCACGACCTGGAAGACGACCTTGTTGCGGTTCTTGAAGCCGGGCAGGCTTCGGAATGCGCATGTGGATGGGCGTCTGACCACCCTCGAAGCGCTCGGGAACCTGGTAACGAGCACCGGTGCCCTTGGTACCGCGACCAGCGGTCTTACCCTTCGATGCCTCACCACGACCCACGCGGGTCTTCTTGGTGTGCGCACCCTCGGCGGGGCGCAGGTGGTGCATCTTCAGGGTCGTCACCTTGGCAACGGGCTCGTCGGCCTTCTTGGCCGCAGCCTTCTTGGCAGTCGCCTTCACGGCCGGCTTGTCCTCGGCAGCAGCCTTGGAAGCGGTCGCCTTCGAAGCGGCAGGCTTCTTAGCAGCCGGCTTCTTCTCGGCGGCAGCCTTCGAAGCGGCAGGCTTCTTAGCAGCCGGCTTCTTGGCTGCGGGCTTCTTCTCCGCAGCGGCCTCGGCAGGAGCGTTCTTCTCCTCAGCCATCACTCAACCTCCTCGACCGTCACCAGGTGGGCGACAGCCTTGACCATCCCGCGGATCTCGGGACGGTCCTCCTTGACGACGATGTCGCCGATGCGCTTCAGGCCGAGCGACCGAACGGTCTCGCGGTGCTGAGGCTTCACGCCAATCGTCGACTTCTTCTGCTGAACCTTGAGGCGTGCCATCACTTCACTCCCGCTGCCTGTGCACGGAGCATCGCGGCCGGGGCCACATCCTCGACGGCCTTGCCGCGACGTGCGGCCACCGCCTCGGGCTGCTCGAGCGACTTCAGGGCCGCGACGGTTGCGTGCACGATGTTGATCGCGTTCGACGAACCGAGCGACTTGGACAGGATGTCGTGAACGCCGGCGCACTCCAGCACGGCGCGCACGGGACCACCCGCGATCACACCGGTACCGGGGGACGCGGGGCGAAGGAACACGACACCCGCTGCGGCCTCACCCTGCACGGCGTGCGGGATGGTGCCCTGGATGCGCGGAACGCGGAAGAAGCTGCGCTTGGCCTCTTCGACGCCCTTGGAGATTGCCGCGGGCACCTCCTTGGCCTTGCCGTAGCCCACGCCCACGTTGCCTTCGCCGTCGCCGACGATCACGAGAGCGGTGAAGGCGAAGCGACGACCACCCTTCACGACCTTCGACACGCGGTTGATCGTGACGACACGCTCGATGAACTTGTTGTCAGGCTCGTTGCCGCGACGGTTGTCGCGACGGTTGCTGTTGTCAGCCATACGAATACCTCCTCGGCCGGGCCCTACAGGGCCAGGCCGCCCTCTCGTGCGCCGTCCGCGACCGCGGCAACGCGACCGTGGTACTTGTTGCCTCCGCGGTCGAACACCACGGTGTCGATACCGGCAGCCTTCGCACGCTCGGCAACAAGGCGCCCAACCTTCGAGGCCTTGGCAGTCTTGTCGCCCTCGAGTGCGCGGACATCGGCCTCGAGGGTCGATGCCGACACGAGGGTCTTGCCGATCGTGTCGTCCACCACCTGCGCCACCATGTGACGCGAGGAGCGGGTGACGACCAGACGGGGACGAGCAGTCGTGCCCGAGATCTTCTTGCGCAGGCGGAAGTGGCGGCGCTTGCGCTGAACCTGCTTCCCCTTGCCCTTGATAGTGATAGCCATGGCTACTTACCCGTCTTTCCAGCCTTGCGGCGAACCTGCTCGCCGGCGTAACGCACACCCTTGCCCTTGTACGGCTCGGGCTTGCGAATCTTGCGGATGTTGGCGGCGACCTCGCCGACCTGCTGCTTGTCGATGCCCGCGACCGAGAACTTGGTCGGGCCCTCGACGGTGAACGTGATGCCCTGCGGCGGCGCGATCACGACGGGGTGCGAGAAGCCGAGTGCGAACTCGAGGTCCGAACCCTTGAGGGCGACACGGTAACCCGTGCCGACAATCTCGAGCTTCTTCTCGTACCCGTTGGTGACGCCCTCGACCATGTTGGCGATCAGCGTGCGGGTCAGGCCGTGCAGGGACTTCGAGAGGCGCTCGTCATCCGGGCGCTTGACCTCGACGCCCTCGTCACCGTGCGACACGGTGATCGGCGCGGCAACGGTGTGCGACAGGGAACCCTTGGGGCCCTTGACGGTCACAACCGCGCCATCGATGGTGATGTCCACTCCGGCGGGAACCGGAACGGGGTACTTGCCAATACGCGACATAGTGCTCTTCCTTTCCGGTTACCAGACGAACGCGACGACCTCGCCGCCGACGCCCTTCTTTTCGGCCTCGCGGTCAGTCAGCAGACCGGAGGAGGTGGACAGAATCACGACGCCAAGTCCGCCGAGAACCTTGGGCAGGTTCGTCGACTTCGCGTACACACGCAGGCCCGGCTTGGACACGCGGCGCACGCCCGCGAGCGAACGCTCACGGTTGGGGCCGTACTTCAGGGTCAGGGTGAGGGTCTTGCCCACCTCGGCGTCGGCAGTTTCCGAGCCGGTGATGTAGCCCTCCTGCTCCAGGATCGTGGCGATGTTCGCCTTGAGCAGGTGCGGCATCGACACGGTCTCGTGGTACGCCGCGTTCGCGTTACGCAGACGCGTCAGCATGTCTGCGATGGGGTCAGTCATCGTCATGAGTGTTGAACTCTTCCTCGCCGTGGTTTCCGCTGATCTCAGCGGACCTGTGGCGTAGTGGTTTTACCAGTTGCTCTTGGTGATGCCGGGAAGGCTCACCAGCGTGTGCCATCTCACGGAAGCACACACGGCAGAGGCCGAACTTGCGGTACACCGAGTGCGGACGACCGCACTTCTGGCACCGGGTGTAGGCGCGGACGGCGAACTTCTGCTTGCCGGCGGCCTTGTTCTTCAGGGCAGTCTTCGCCATGTCACTTCTCCTTGAACGGGAAGCCCAGCTGCTTCAGCAGCGAGCGGCCCTCGGCGTCGGTCGTCGCGGAGGTCACCACAGTGATGTCCATGCCGCGGACGCGGTCGATCTTGTCCTGATCGATCTCGTGGAACATCGACTGCTCCGTGAGGCCGAACGTGTAGTTGCCGTGGCCGTCGAACTGCTTGGGGCTGAGCCCACGGAAGTCGCGGATACGGGGAAGGGCGATCGACAGAAGACGGTCGAGGAACTCCCACATGCGGTCGCCGCGGAGCGTCACGTGAGCACCGATCGCCTGTCCCTCACGCAGGCGAACTGCGCGATGGACTTGCGGGCGGCGGTCACGGTCGGCTTCTGGCCGGTGATCGCGGTGAGGTCGGCAATCGCGCCCTCGATCAGGCTTCGAGTCCTTGGCGGCCTCGCCGACGCCCATGTTGACGACGACCTTGGTGAGGCCAGCAACCTGGTTGATGTTCTCGTGACCGAACTCCTCGCGGAGCGCAGCGATGATCTCGGAGCGGTACTTCTCCTTGAGACGCGGCTGGGTCGTGGCGGTGGTCATTCGACGTCCTTACCCGAGCGCTTGGCCACGCGCACACGCTTGGTGCGGGTGCGACCGTCCTGCTCGACCTCCTCCGTGCGGAAGCCCACACGGGTGCCCTTCTTGGACTCCGGGTCGACGAGCATCACGTTCGAGACGTGCATGGCAGCCTCGGTGGTGATGATGCCGCCCGACTGCTGGTCGCGGCGGGTGCCCGGCTTGATGTGCTTGGTGACGCGGTTGATGCCCTCGACGACCACACGGTCGGTCTCGGGGTTCACCGAAAGCACGCGGCCCTGCTGGCCACGGTCACGTCCCGTGATGACGACCACGAGGTCGCCCTTCTTGATCTTCGCCATCAGATGACCTCCGGTGCCAGCGAGATGATCTTCATGAACTTCTTGTCACGCAGGCTCGCGACCCACGGGGCCGAAGATGCGCGTGCCGCGGGGCTCGCCCGAGTCGGCGTTCTTGAGGATCACTGCGGCGTTCTCGTCGAACTTGATGTACGAACCGTCCGGACGGCGGCGCTCCTTAGCGGTGCGCACGACCACGGCCTTGACGACATCGCCCTTCTTGACGTTGCCGCCGGGGATGGCGTCCTTGACGGTGGCGACGATGGTGTCACCGATGCCGGCGTAGCGGCGCTTCGAGCCACCGAGCACGCGGATGACAAGAATCTCCTTGGCACCCGTGTTGTCGGCGACTCGCAGCCGCGACTCCTGCTGAATCATGTCTGTCTCCTGTCGTCTGGTTCTCGACGGGTCTCACCCGCCGAGCCTGGTCGAACGTTAGTTACTTGGCCTTCTCGACGATTTCGACCAGACGCCACCGCTTGGAAGCGGACAGCGGACGGGTCTCCATCACGACGACGAGGTCGCCGATGCCGGCGGTGTTCAGGCTCGTCGTGAGCCTTGATCTTGCTGTTACGACGGAGGACCTTGCCGTAGAGGGGGTGCTTGACGCGGTCCTCAACCTCAACGGTGATGGTCTTGTCCATCTTGTCGCTGACGACGTAGCCACGACGCGTCTTGCGGTACGCGCGGTGCTCGGCGGTCGCCGTGCTCTGCTTCTTGGTTGCCATGACTCCTCGAAATTCCTTACTCGGCCGACGCCGACGGAGCGGTGCGGATGCCGGCTCACGCTCGCGCAGGATCGTGTAGATACGAGCGATGTCGCGCTTGACGGCCTTGAGACGGCCGTGGTTCTCCAGGCGGCCGGTGGCCGACTGGAAGCGGAGGTTGAACAGGCTCCTCCTTGGCCTTGCGGAGGCTCCTCCACGAGGCGCTCGTCCTCCATGGCGTCGAGGCTCGGCGGGCATCAGGTTCTTGGTACCGATAGCCATCAGATGTCACCACCCTCACGGGTCACAAAACGGGTCTTCATGGGCGGCTTGTGCTGCGCGCGGCGGAGGGCCTCACGGGCCAACTCCTCGGGCACACCGGCGAGCTCGAACATCACGCGTCCGGGCTTGACGTTGGAGACCCACCACTCGGGCGAACCCTTACCGGAACCCATGCGGACCTCGGCGGGCTTCTTGGTCAGCGGGCGGTCGGGGTAGATGTTGATCCACACCTTTCCACCACGCTTGATGTGACGCGTCATGGCGATACGAGCCGCCTCGATCTGGCGGTTCGTGACATACGCGGGCTCGAGAGCCTGGATGCCGTAGTCGCCGAACGTCACCTGGGTACCGCCAGTCGACATACCCGAACGCTTCGGGTGGTGCTGCTTGCGGTACTTCACACGACGGGGAATAAGCATGATGCTTAAGCCTCCTTCTTGGCCTCGGCCGGAGCCTCGGCTGCGGGAGCCTCGGCCGAACCGGAGGCGGACTGCTGCTGGCGGTCGCGGGGGCCACCCTCGCGACGCGGGCCACGGCCGTCACGGCGGCCGCCACGCTGGGGACGGGGGCCTTCGCCTGCTCGGCGGCCCACTCCTTCTCCGTCATGTCGCCCTTGTAGATCCAGACCTTGACACCGATCTGACCGAAGGTCGTACGCGCCTCGAAGAAGCCGTAGTCGATGTTGGCACGGAGGGTGTGCAGGGGCACACGGCCCTCGCGGTAGAACTCCGAACGCGACATCTCGGCGCCACCAAGACGGCCCGAGCACTGCACACGGATGCCCTTGGCACCGGCGCGGAGCGCGGACTGGATGCCCTTACGCATGGCGCGACGGAACGCGACACGCGAAGCGAGCCTGCTCGGCAATGCCCTGGGCGACGAGTGAGCGTCGACCTCGGCGTTCTTGACCTCGAGGATGTTGGTGAACCTGCTTGCCGGTCAGGCTTCTCGAGGTTGGCGCGCAGGCTTGTCGGCCTCGGCGCCGCGGCGACCGATGACGATGCCGGGACGCGCGGTGTGCAGGTCGACGCGCACACGCTCACGGGTGCGCTCGATCTCGACCTTGGACACGCCAGCGCGCTCGAGGCCCTGCGACATCGGCTTGCGGATCTTGACATCCTCGTCCACGTAGTCGCGGTAGCGCTCGCCCTTCTTGGTCGAGTCCGCGAACCAGCGCGAGCGGTGGTCGGTGGTGATCCCCAGGCGGTAGCCGTGCGGGTTGATCTTCTGACCCATTACTTGGCCCCTTCCTTGACGGCGGCGGGCTGAGCGACGACCACGGTGATGTGGCTCGTGCGCTTCAGGATCCGGTTGGCACGACCCTGAGCGCGCGGCTGAATGCGCTTCATGGTCGGACCCTCGTCCACCGTGATCGACTGGATAACGAGCTCGCGCTCGTCGAAACGCTCACCAGCAGCGTCGGCCTTGACCCGCGCGTTGGCGATCGCCGATTCGATGAGCCTTGCGCACATCCTCGGCGACGGCCTGGGGCTGGAACTTCAGCGAGGCGGCGGCCTCGACAGCGTTCTGCCCGCGGACCAGGTTCACGACGCGGCGAGCCTTCTGGGCGGTCACGCGAAGGTATCGCGTCTGCGCCTTGGCTTCCATCAGTAACTCCTCTTACCTACGCTCGGGCGCCTTAGCGGCGGCCCTTGCGGTCGTCCTTCACGTGGCCCTTGAACGTGCGGGTGGGCGCGAACTCGCCCAACTTGTGACCGACCATCGACTCGGTGACGAACACCGGGACGTGCTTCCGGCCGTCGTGCACGGCAAAGGTGTGACCCAGGAAGTCCGGCGTGATGACGCTACGGCGCGACCAGGTCTTGATGACGTTCTTGGTACCCGCATCGTTCTGGGCGTCCACCTTCTTCTGCAGGTGGTCGTCGACGAAGGGGCCCTTCTTGAGACTGCGTGGCATTCTTCAGGCTCCTTAGCGCTTCTTGCCAGTACGACGGCGGCGGACGATGAGCCTTGTCGGACTCCTTGCCCGGCTTGCGGGTACGGCCCTCGGGCTTGCCCCACGGCGAGACGGGGTGGCGACCACCGGACGTCTTGCCCTCACCACCACCGTGCGGGTGGTCGACCGGGTTCATGACGACACCACGCACGGTCGGGCGCTTGCCCTTCCAGCGCATACGGCCGGCCTTACCCCAGTTGATGTTGGACTGCTCGGCGTTACCCACCTCGCCGATGGTCGCGCGGCAACGCGCGTCGACGTTGCGGATCTCGCCGGAGGGCATGCGCAACTGCGCGAAGCGGCCCTCCTTGGCAACGAGCCGCACCTTGGCACCCGCGGAACGGGCGATCTTGGCGCCGCCACCGGGCTTGAGGCTCGATGGCGTGGATGACCGTACCGACCGGGATGTTACGCAGCGGCAGGTTGTTGCCGGGCTTGATGTCGGCGCCGGGACCGGCTTCGACAACGGTGCCCTGCGACAGGCTTGTCCGGCGCGATGATGTAGCGCTTCTCGCCGTCCGCGTAGTGCAGCAGCGCGATGCGCGCCGTGCGGTTGGGGTCGTACTCGATGTGCGCGACGGTCGCGGGGACGCCGTCCTTGTCGTGACGACGGAAGTCGATCACGCGGTAGGCGCGCTTGTGACCGCCACCCTGGTGACGGGTGGTGATACGGCCGGTGTTGTTACGGCCGCCCTTCTTGTGCAGAGGACGGGTCAGCGACTTCTCGGGGGTCGAACGGGTCACCTCGACGAAGTCGGCGACCGACGAGCCACGGCGGCCCGGCGTCGTCGGCTTGTACTTGCGAATAGCCATGGTTGCTTGAGTCCTTTACCTAGCCCACGTGGCCCGAGAAGATGTCGAGTGCCTCGCCGCCACCGACGGTGACGATCGCGCGCTTGACGTCCTTACGCTTGCCCATCCCGAAGCGGGTGCGGCGCGTCTTGCCCTTGCGGTTGATGGTGTTCACCGAGACGACCTTGACGTTGAAGATCTGCTCAACGGCGATCTTGATCTCGGTCTTGTTCGCCCGGGGGTCGACCTCGAAGGTGTACTTACCCTCGTCCATGAGCGAGTAGGCTCTTCTCCGACACGATCGGACGGATGAGGATGTCGCGGGGGTTCTTGTTCAGGGTGCTCACTTGGTCTCCTCCGCCTCGGACTCGGTGGCGACAGCAGTCGCCGACTTACCCGTGGCAGGGCCGGCCAGGAACGCCTCGAGCGCGCCAGCAGTGAAGACGGTGTCGTCGTTCACCAGGACGTCGTAGGTGTTGATCTGGTCGACCGCGATGACGTGGATCCACGCCGCGTTACGCAGCGACTTGAACGCAAGGCTCGTCTCCGCGCTCGAGGACCACCAGGGCGCTGCGGCCGTTGGTGAGGTTCGAGACGGCTTCGAGGGCCTGCTTGGTCGAGGGGTCTCGCCCGCGATGACGCCCTGGAGGACGTGCACGCGGCCGGCACGGGCCCGGTCAGAGAGGGCACCGCGGAGGGCGGCGGCCTTCATCTTCTTGGGGGTGCGCTGCGAGTAGTCGCGCGGCTGGGGGCCGTGCACCACGCCACCGCCAGCGAACTGGGGTGCGCGGATCGAGCCCTGACGGGCACGACCGGTGCCCTTCTGCTTGTAGGGCTTCTTGCCACCACCCGCGACTTCACCGCGGGTCTTGGTGGCGTGAGTGCCCTGACGGGCGGCGGCGCGCTGGGCGACGACGACCTGGTGGATCAGGGGGACGTTAGTGACGACGTCGAACACCTCGGCGGGAAGGTCAGCAGTGCCGGCCTTCTTGCCTGCGGCGTCGAGAACGTCGACGGTCTGGGTCTCAGCCATGGTGTCACGCACCCTTCACAGCGGAGCGGATGAGGACGACGCCGCCCTTGTTACCGGGAACCGCGCCCTTGACGAGCAGCAGACCCTTCTCGGCGTCGACCGAGTGAACGGTCAGGTTCTGGACGGTCTTGCGGTCATTACCCATGCGACCGGCCATCTTCAGGCCACGGAAGACTCGCGACGGCGTCGAAGCGCCACCGATCGAACCGGGCTTGCGGTGGTTGCGGTGCGCACCGTGGGAGGCGCCCACACCGGCAAAGCCGTGGCGCTTCATGACACCAGCGGTGCCCTTTCCCTTGGTGGTGCCGGTGACGTCGACCTTCTGGCCAGCCTCGAACACCTCGGCAGTGAGGCTCCTGGCCCAGCGAGTAGTCGGCGGCGTCAGCGGTCCGAACCTCGGCCACGTGGCGACGCGGCGTGACGCCGGCAGCCTCGAAGTGACCCTTCAGCGGGTTCGTGACGCGACGGGGGTCGACGGTGCCGAACGCGAGCCTGGACGGCCTCGTAGCCATCGCACTCGACGTTGCGCACCTGGGTCACGACGTTGGTGTCAACCTGAACGACGGTGACGGGAACAACCCGGCCCTCGTCGTCCCACACCTGCGTCATGCCCGGCTTCGTACCCAGAAGCGCACGGGTGGTGCGCTGGGCATTGGAAGTCGTAGTCATGGTGCTTTGTGTCCTTAAATCTCGGGGTTAAAGGCGATCTCGATGTTGACGTCCGCGGGCAGGTCGAGGCGCATGAGCGAGTCGACAGCCTTGGGCGTCGGGTCCACGATGTCGATGAGGCGCTTGTGGGTGCGCATCTCGAAGTGCTCGCGGGAGTCCTTGTACTTGTGCGGCGAACGGATCACACAGAACACGTTCTTCTCCGTCGGCAGCGGCACGGGGCCCACCACCGAGGCGCCGGCGCGCGTGACCGTCTCCACGATCTTGCGGGCCGAGGAGTCGATGACCTCGTGGTCATGGCTCTTCAGCCGAATGCGGATCTTCTGTCCCGCCATGGCGTTGTCTGCCTTTTCTCTCGGACGACTTGGTCTCCCCAGCCACCGACCCCCGCGCTCGGGCGTGTCGCTTATCTTCGACATACTCGTGCGCTCTCGATATCCCGAGGGTCACATGGGTGAGGTGTGCGGCTGCCCGCAATAGGCAACCTGAATATTGTGCCAGATTCGTACGGCCGTTGCAACACGGCGGTCGCCGATCCCGCGACCGTCGAGTCTAGCGTGGTAATGACCTGGGCGGCGCGGCATCGGCCGGCCCATGCAGACGAAAGCGGGGGCCCGGCCGAAGCCGAACCCCGCTCACGCGAAGTAGGAAACTACTTACTTCAGGATCTTGGTCACCGTGCCGGAGCCGACGGTGCGGCCACCCTCACGGATCGCGAAGCCCTGGCCCTCTTCCAGCGCGATGGGCTGGATGAGCCTCAACCGTCATGTCGGTGGTGTCACCGGGCATCACCATCTCGGTGCCCTCGGGCAGCGAGATGACGCCGGTCACATCGGTGGTACGGATGTAGAACTGCGGGCGGTAGTTCGTGTAGAACGGGTTGTGGCGGCCACCCTCGTCCTTGTTCAGGATGTAGCAGCGACCCTCGAACGAGGTGTGCGGCGTGGTGGTGCCGGGCTGGACCACAACCTGGCCGCGCTCGACGTCCTCGCGCTTGGTGCCACGAAGCAGCAGACCGCAGTTCTCGCCGGCCCAGGCCTCGTCCATCTGCTTGTGGAACATCTCGATACCGGTGACGGTGGTCTTCTGCGGGTCGCGGATGCCGAGGATCTCGACCTCCGAGTTGATCGCGAGCCTTGCCGCGCTCGACCTTACCGGTGACGACGGTGCCACGACCGGTGATCGTGAAGACGTCCTCGATCGGCATCAGGAAGGGCTTGTCCATGTCACGCTCGGGGGTGGGGACGTTCTCGTCCACCGCGTCCATGAGCGCCTCAACCTTGGCAACCCACTCGGGCTCGCCCTCAAGGGCCTTCAGCGCCGAGACCTGGATGACGGGAGCGTTGTCACCGTCGAAGCCCTGCGAGGACAGGAGGTCACGGACCTCGACCTCGACGAGCTCGAGGATCTCCTCGTCGTCGACCATGTCGGACTTGTTCAGCGCCACGAGGAGGTAAGGAACACCCACCTGCTTGGCGAGGAGCACGTGCTCGCGGGTCTGCGCCATCGGACCGTCGGTCGCGGCAACCACGAGGATCGCGCCGTCCATCTGGGCGGCACCGGTGATCATGTTCTTGATGTAGTCAGCGTGACCGGGGGCGTCCACGTGGGCGTAGTGACGCTTGGCGGTCTCGTACTCGATGTGCGCGATGTTGATCGTGATACCGCGCTCGCGCTCCTCAGGAGCCTTGTCGATGTCCTCGAACGGCGTGAAGGGGTTGAGGTCGGGGTACTTGTCGTGCAGCACCTTCGAGATCGCGGCGGTCAGCGTCGTCTTACCGTGGTCAACGTGACCAATGGTGCCGATGTTGACGTGGTCCTTGGTCCGCTCGAACTTGGCCTTAGCCATGAGGTATTCCTCCTGATTAGTGAGACTTGGGTAAAGATGCTAATCCCTGATGTGGCTCGAAGCCATCCGGGGGGCCATCCCTACTGGTCGTTATTGTTCCTGATTTTCAACCGGTGGGGTTACTCGCCCCGGGTCTTCGCGATGATCTCGTCGGCCACAGCCTTCGGGACCTCCGCGTAGGCTGTCGAACACCATCGAGTAGACGGCGCGACCGGACGTCTTCGACCGCAGGTCGCCGACGTAGCCGAACATCTCCGACAGCGGCACGAGCGCGTCGACCACCTTGACGCCGGAAGCGTCCGACATCTGGCGGATCTGACCGCGACGCGAGTTGATGTCACCGATGACGTCACCCATGTACTCCTCCGGAGTACGGACCTCAACGGCAAACATCGGCTCGAGCAGGACGGGCTTCGCGAGGCGTGCAGCCTCCTTGAAGGCCATCGAGCCGGCGATCTTGAACGCCATCTCCGAGGAGTCGACGTCGTGGTAGGCGCCATCAAGCAGCGTGGCCTTGACGCCCACGACCGGGTAACCGGCCTGGATACCCAGGCTCCATCGCGGACTGGATACCGGCGTCAACGGACGGGATGTACTCACGCGGCACGCGGCCACCGGTCACGGCGTTCTCGAACTCGTACAGGACCTCGGCGTCGGCCTCAAGAGGCTCGAGACGGATCTGCACCTTCGCGAACTGGCCGGAACCACCGGTCTGCTTCTTGTGCGTGTAGTCGTACTTCTCGACCGTCTTGCGAATGGTCTCGCGGTACGCCACCTGGGGCTTACCCACGTTGGCGTCAACCTTGAACTCGCGACGCATGCGGTCCACGAGGATGTCGAGGTGCAGGCTCGCCCATACCGCCGATGACGGTCTGGCCGGTTTCCTCGTCGAGGCGGACGCGGAAGGTCGGGTCCTCCTCGGCGAGCCTTCTGGATAGCCGTCGACAGCTTCTCCTGGTCACCCTTGGTCTTGGGCTCGATGGCCACATCGATCACGGGCTCGGGGAAGGTCATCGACTCGAGGACAACCTGGTGGTCCGGGTTGCACAGGGTGTCACCCGTGGTGGTGTCCTTGAGGCCGATCACGGCGTAGATGTGCCCGGCCGAGATGCTGTCAACAGGGTTCTCCTTGTTGGCGTGCATCTGGAAGAGCCTTGCCGATGCGCTCCTTCTTGCCCTTGGTCGAGTTGATGACCTGGGCACCGGTCTCGAGGTGACCGGAGTAGACGCGCACATACGTGAGGCGACCGAAGAACGGGTGCGACACGACCTTGAACGCGAGCGCCGCGAAGGGCTCGTTCGCGTCCGCGTGGCGCTCGATCTCAATGGACTCGTCCTTGGCGTCGACACCCTTGATGGCGGGCACGTCGGCCGGACCGGGCAGGTAGTCGATGACCGCGTCGAGCATGGGCTGCACACCACGGTTCTTGTACGCCGAGCCACACAGGACCGGGTACAGGCTCCGAGGCAACCGTCATCTTGCGGATGGCGGCCTTGATCTCTGCGGTGGTGAGGTCCTCGCCACCCAGGTACTTCTCCAGGAGAGCCTCGTCCGACTCCGCGACGGTCTCGAGGAGCCTCGGCACGGTACTGCTCGGCCTTGTCCTTGAGGTCCGCGGGGATCTCGGTGGTCTCGTAGGTCGCACCCATGGTCACGTCGCCCTTGGCGTCGCCGGGCCACACCTTGGCGTTCATCTCGACGAGGTCGACGATGCCGACGAAGTCGTTCTCCGAGCCGATGGGCAGGCTGGATGACGAGCGGCTTGGCGCCCAGACGCTTCACGATCGTGTCGATGGTGAAGTAGAAGTCCGCGCCCAGGCTTGTCCATCTTGTTGACGAAGCAGATGCGGGGGACGTCGTACTTGTCCGCCTGACGCCAGACGTTCTCCGACTGGGGCTCCACGCCCTCCTTCGCGTCGAAGACCGCGACAGCGCCGTCGAGGACGCGCAGCGAGCGCTCCACCTCAACCGTGAAGTCCACGTGACCAGGGGTGTCGATGATGTTGATCTGGTGCTTGTCCCAGAAGCAGGTCACCGCGGCGGAGGTGATGGTGATGCCGCGCTCCTGCTCCTGCTCCATCCAGTCAGTCGTCGACGCACCTTCGTGGGTCTCACCGATCTTGTGGTTCACACCCGTGTAGAACAGGATGCGCTCGGTGGTGGTGGTCTTGCCGGCGTCGATGTGCGCCATGATGCCGATGTTGCGGACCTTGGTGAGGTCCGTGAGCACGTCCTGTGCCACGAGTGGTTCTCCTTGGGTTGTCCGTCAGAACAGGGCAGCGACTACCAGCGGTAGTGCGCGAACGCCTTGTTCGACTCGGCCATCTTGTGCATGTCCTCGCGACGCTTGACAGCGGCGCCGAGGCCGTTCGAGGCGTCGAGGATCTCGTTCATGAGACGCTCGGTCATCGTCTTCTCGCGACGAGCGCGCGAGAAGTCGGTGAGCCAGCGCAGCGCGAGCGTGGTCGAGCGGGTCGGACGCACGTCGACCGGCACCTGGTAGGTCGCGCCACCGACACGGCGGCTGCGGACCTCAAGGGCGGGACGGATGTTGTCGAGCGCACGCTTGAGCACGGTCACGGCGTCCTGGCCGGACTTCTCGGCGACACCCTCGAGGGCGCCGTAGACGATCGCCTCGGCGGTCGACTTCTTGCCGTCGAGCAGCACCTTGTTGATGAGCCTGCGTGACGATCGGAGCGCCGTAGACGGGGTCGTTGATGATGGGCCGCTTAGGGGCCGGTCCCTTGCGAGGCATTACTTCTTCTCCCTCTTCGCGCCATAACGGCTACGAGCCTGCTGACGGCCCTTGACACCCTGGGTGTCGAGCGAGCCGCGGACGATCTTGTAGCGAACGCCGGGGAGGTCCTTCACACGACCACCGCGGACGAGCACGATCGAGTGCTCCTGGAGGTTGTGGCCCTCACCGGGGATGTACGCGGTGACCTCGATGCCGCTGGACAGGCGCACACGTGCAACCTTGCGCAGTGCCGAGTTCGGCTTCTTGGGGGTGGTGGTGTACACGCGAGTGCACACACCACGACGCTGGGGGCTGGACTTCAGGGCCGGCGTCTTGGTCTTGCTGGCCTTGGGGTGCCGGCCCTTTCGAACCAGTTTGCTGAATCGTAGGCACTACTTCTCCGTTTGATCGGTGGACGAAACTCGTGGTGGTCCGACCCCCGCGCCCGGGCGTGTCGCACCTTCTTTTTGGCCTGCCCTGGAGGGCACGCATAGGGGCCCGACGTCGCGGGCACGAATATCAACAATACCCGGCGGGCGCGGCTCCGTCAAAGCAGAGCGCCGCGACCCTGGCGAGCCGCCACGGATGGCGGCCGCGAGCCTGGTAAGACGCTGCTCGCGGACCATGTTCTCATGCGTCTGGCAAGCATGGCTAGGCCCCGCCAGATCGCGGCGCCTGTCTCCACGCACCGCAGGCGATGCTCTCAGCGCAACATCCTGGTCGCGTCGTCGCGTGCGTCGTCGAGCATGCCGACGCGCGGCTCGGAAGGCGACGCAGGGGCATCGGCCCTGCGTCTGGCCACCACGACGGCGCCAACCCCTGCAAGCGCGAGCGTGCCCACGAGCACACCGCCGGCCATCAGGGTGAGGGTGCGCGCGAACGGGTCCGCGGCCGCCTCCGGCGCCAACGCGACGCTGCCGGGATCGACAGCGACCGCGGCGGTGCCGGTGAACGGATTCGCCGGACCCCGGACTTCGGTGCCTGGCACCAGCGAGAGCGCGTCGAGCGGCTGTACGAGGCCCCAGCCGCTCACATCGTCCCGATGGTCCGCGTCGGTCCGCAGGGCGCTCGCCACGAGGCGGTAGGTCACCTCGTCGGGACTGTCGTCGGGGTACGCCGAGGTGACGAGTGCCGCCGCGGCTGCCGCGTAGCCCGTCGAGTAGGCTCGAGGACGCCTCACCCTCGGAGAAGATGCAGTCGCCCGCCTCGGCCGCCGCGCTCAGAACGTCCTGCCCTGGGGCGGCAATGTCGACGTGAGGCCCATGGATCGAGTCCTCCGTCACGTAGCCGTCGCGGTCGGCCGCCGCGACCGCCACGACACCTTCGTAAGCGGCCGGGTAGCGGGGCCCGTCGGTCTTCACTGTCGCGGTGGTGCGGTTACCCGCGCTGGCGACTACGAGCACGTCGTGCTCGACCGCATAGGCCACGGCCTCGCGCAACGCTGGCACGTCCTCATCGTCACTCAGGGACACGCTCACCACGTCCGCGCCGTTGTCGACGGACCAGCGGATGCCCTCGGCAAGAATCTGGGTGTCAGGACCGAAGCCCTCCTCGACGGTCCGGTCATCCGTCGCGCGGAAGACGCGCACCGAGAGCAGGTCGGCCTCGGGAGCGAGGCCCACGACCCCGGACCCCTCGACGTTTCGCCCAGCGATGAGGCCCGCGATGGCTGTGCCGTGCCCCTCGGCGTCGGTCTTCCAGTCGGCGCCGTCGCCTACGAGGTTGACCCCGCCGATCACCGCATCCGTCAAGTGCGCATTGCCGGTGTCGATGCCGGAATCCACCACCGCGACCACGGTGCCCTGCCCCGTCGACTTCTCCCATGCTCCGTCGCTTTGCAGCATCGTCAGCGCCGGTGGCGTCTCCGAGGAGTACTGCACGTCGCCGCGCTCGCACGTGCCTCCTGCCGCATCGACCGCGAGTGACGGCTCGGCGCTTGATGACGGCGACGTCTCCGCACCGAGAGCGGCGTCACCCTGCGGAGTCGCGCCTGCGGCCTCCACAGTGAGAGCGGGCCCGGCCGCGAAGAACTGCAGCCAGACATCGGGCACGCGAGAGGCATCGTCTTCGGCGTACCCCAGACGCGCCAACACCGCGGCGTCCGCACCCGGCATCGCGTATGCCGTGCCGGACTCGTCGACCAACACATACTGCGCCGGAGCATCGGCACCGCGTCCGCCCGCCAGCACCAAGGCACCACCGCGAGTGGCGACATGGACTCCGCCCACCACATCGTTCGGTTCGCCCACGGTCAGCGTCGTCACGGCATCGCCGCCTTCGCCATGCGCCAGGCTGGCGCACGGAGCCGCATCCGCGGGAATCCCCTGCATGACCGCGTCGGGCCAGTCGGCCCCTCCGGCAGGCTGCGCCGCATTGGGCATCGCCGCGGTGTCTGCCGCCGAGACCTCACGCTCGCCGCCGAGCGATGCCCCCGTGCCCAGCATGTAGAGCCTGGAAGGCAAGATCGCTCATCGGCGCAAGTTCGCCATCGGCCGTGACCATGAAGCGACTCGTGGTGCCCTCGGCCCGCACCACGGCTCCCACCGCAAGTCCGCTGTCGCCCACCGCACGCCCGGCCCCCTTGACGTCAATGGGCGCCAGCGGCGTGCCCTCGTCAAAAAGATTGAGCCACCGCGAGTCGACCTCAAGCGCAGCAACGTCAGCAAGGCCGCTGGCACGCAGCACCGCGTCGGCATCGGCATCCGGAACGGCGTACCGCGTGCTGCCGAAGACCACGAAGGTGTGCCCGTCACTCGTGGCGACGGCGGCACCCGAGGTCGCGGAAACACCGGAAGCGCCAGGAAGGCTCACGTCCGTGGCGCCTGGTGAGACGCACGCGGTCCACCCCGTGGCCACCAACGCATCGGCGTCTGGCACGTCGTCGGGTGCTCCCACGATGCCGATGCTCGGCCCAAGCGGGGCCTCCGCGAGTGCCGCGGCGTCTGTCGCCAGTACCTCGTACTCGTCGGCCGGGATAACGAGCCGAGCGCTCGTCGCGTTGAGCACCGGGTACAGCGTGCCCTCCTTCGCGACGTACCTCGCGCCCGAATCCTTGACCAGGAGCACGCTGTTGGACTCCCAGCCTGCGGGCAGACCGGGCTTGATCAGCCCGTAGAAGACGCCCGCGAGGATGACCATTGCCGCGAGGACGACGCCGCCGATCACTGCCTTCAGCGGCGAAGTGGGCTCGACCTCTTTGCCCCCGGCGCGCCGGACGTGAACGCCGCGAGCAGCCGCCGGCGGCTATAGGTCTGCGCGTCAATCAGGTCTTTCTTGGTCGCCATGGGCTAGGCCCAGCCCGCCGCGAGGACCCCGAGCGGGAGGAGGAGCGCAAGAATCACGACCTCGACCGTGTCGGCGGCGCGCGCCAGGCCGATGCGGGCCCGGGGGTTAATCAGCGTCACCGTCACCAGGATCACGGTGGCCGCCAGCAGCACCACGAGAAGCGCACCCTGGCGCTGTGCCTGGGACACGGCGACGGTCAACGCCGTCACCACCAGTCCCACCGCGCCCACGCTCATGACGGCTGCGACGGCGGAGCGGGCATACGACTGCCGGGACTGGAACATCATGCCCAGGAACGCGAGCGTGGCGAGCAGTGCCCCCGCCACCCCGCTGGCCGCGACGACGGGGGTGGCGACCATGACCGCAGCGCCGATGCCAAGGCGCAATGCCACCAGCACGCGGGCTCCCGCGACGGCACGTGCCCTGACCTGATCGGCATCGATGGGTGCGGGCTCCGCAAAGATCTCGTGGTCGCTCTGAGGAGAGACCACCTTGATGCGGGTCGAGCCTGAACGCGAGCCACGGCAGCAGGTTGCCCAACGCGGCGGCGACGGCAACGGTGAGGGCATAGGCCGGCACCGCAGCATCGGGATTCACGCCGGTCACGCATGCGGGGACGGCGATCACGACGCCGCCGACGATGCCCGTGAGGTGAATCTCCCGACGCGCAGGGTTCGCCAGCAGCGCGACCGCCCCGGCGAGCACAGCCGCACCACCCGCGAGCGCGAGCGGCCAGCCCCACCGGTCGGACGCGTCGGTCGCGAGAAGCCCCCGAGGGAGGCATAGACGACGGCTGCGAGACCAAACGCATGTCCACTCTCCGGCTGCCCCAGTCGCGCCAGGACCGCGGACGCGACCAGCAGCACCACCGCACCACCGCCCGCAAGGACGGGCGCCAGGGCGACGGCGGGGCCGAGCATGAAGATGAGGACGGCGCAGACGGCGAGGAACGTCAGGCTCACGGTGAGTGCCGTGCGCGAACTGTCGAGGGCCGACCACGGCCGGTGCTGATCCGCCGTGGCATCGAGGACCGCCTCGGTCACATCGTCGTACACCCGTGGCTCGGCCAAGAGCCCGCCGCGGGCAAGGGTCAGGACGTCGCCATCGTGCACACCCTGCGCCGTCGCGCTGAGACTCGCATCGAGTTCGCCGCCGTCAGCACGTCGAAGGGCGTACCCCCCATGCACCAGCGTCGGGTCGAGAATGCCAAGACTCCTGGCAAACCCCGGGATCACCTCCACCAGCGGAACCGAGCTCGGGATTCCGACATCAAGGCGTCGGTCCTCGCTCACGATGCTGACACGCACCAATGACATCGGCGCGGCTACGGGCTGGCTCACGTGACTCCTCCCCGGGAGCGGTGGACTCACGGCGGGTCGCCCAGCCGTGTCGGACTCACCGGAGTGTAACCGCCCGCCTCTCAGGTGCACATGGTCACGGCTCGTCCGCGCGGACGTCGGCCCGTACCCAGGCGATATGCGGCTTTCCTGTGGAGTCTGAGAACGAGACACGCTACAGTCCGAAGGTCGGCGCGCTGGGGGCGAGTGCGCTGATTGCCGCCCGGCAGGCCTTCCGGCTGGTCCCGTCCCACGACAGACCTGAAGGAGGTTCAGGCATGGCTCAGCACATTTCCGCTGAAGAAGGTGCGCTTCGCCAGGGCGCGGTGGCAGTGAACACCGCCAAGGGCAACATCGACACGCAGGCTCACCAACGTGCGCAACGAGATCGAGCAGCCTGCGCGGCTACTGGACGGGTGCGGCGGCGACGTCCTTCACCCAGTTGCTGACCCGGTGGGACCAGGAGTCCAAGAAGGCTCAACAACGTGCTCGTCACTCTCGAGGAGGCCCTCTCGGGCACCGAGAAGGACCAGGCGGAGTCCGAGGCCCAGTACCAGCAGACGATCTCGGGCCTCGGCTCGATGATGTCCGGATCGTAAGGAAGCGAACCCATGATGGAATCGATGAGTGTCCGCCCCGAGCAGGTCACCGAACTGGCGGGGTCCATTCGCACTGGAGCGACCGGTATCCGCACCGAGCCTCGACGAGGCTCGACAAGAAGGTTGCCACCCTGAAGGCGTCCTGGAACGGCCAGGCGCAGGCCTCGTATGACGAGGCCGAGCGCCAGTGGAACAAGTCGATCAGCGACCTCCAGCAGTTGCTGGCCCAGATCGCGAACAAGACGGACGAGATCTCGAACTCCTACGTCTCGACCGACAACCAGGCTGCCAAGCGCTTCAGCATTTGAACGTTCCCGGCCGGCCCCCGAGCGGGGGCCGGCCGGACCACGTGAAAGGACCGGCTCGTGGTCGTGCCCCAGCAGATCTTCGCCCGTATCTCCGATGTTCACGACGAGTTGGCGCGCCTGATCAAGCATCTTGACGAGTTCCCCGAGCCAAGCACCATCGCACGCACCGAGGGCACCGCCGTCTCCGTGACTCGCCCCTTCCGCCAAGGGCTGGGAAATGTCGCAGCAACCGCTGCCACGGCGGCAAAAAAGGTGATGCAGCAGTTGGCCGATATGGACTCGACGGTCCGCGCGGCCCTCGACGACCTCGTGGCCGAGGACGCCGCCGTGGCCCAAACGGCGGCTCGACTCGAGTCCTTCCTTGACTCGTCGGATGAGTACACCGGCGCCGCGAGCGACGGCGGCAGCACCCGCGTCGCATCGACCTCCATCGGTGCGGGCTCCGCGGCAGACCCGGGGAGCGCCGTCGACACCACCGGGAGCGAGTCCACAGGCGGCAATGCCTGGGGCTCCGGCGAGGACAACGCGTGAAGCCTATTTGGCGCGTGTGTGGGACGCTTGCGGCCACGGGGGTCGTGGCGTGGGCGGGTTCCGTGCCTGCGGTCGCCGACATCGCGGACGAGGGCCTGTGGTACTACGACCTCGCGAACATCGGCGCCATCCACGACTCCGGCATCACGGGCGAAGGCGTCACCATCGCGGTGATCGATTCCCCTATCAATCTCGAGGTGCCGACGCTCGCGGGGGCGGACATACAGCCCCAGACGAGTCCCTGTCTCCTGGACGATGGTGAGCCGCGCATCGCGAGCACGTCCACGGACTACGACGTGGCCCAGCACGGCACGCAAATCGTGTCACTCCTGGTGGGTACGGGCGAGGGGTACGACGGCCAGCAGGGCGTCAAGGGCATCGCACCCGACGCGACCGTGCTGACCTACCCCTTCGACTTCGACAACCCGCCCGACGACATCGCGGACGAGTGCCCAGGCTCCGAGGCGCGCAATCCGGACGACACGAACGGCCACGAAGGCGCGGCGTCACTCAGCATCGAGGCAGCCATCGACGCCGGCGCCGACATCATCTCGATGTCCATGGGAATCTCGAGCAGCCTCGGGCTCAACAACGCCGTGGCGCGGGCGGTCCGCGAGGGAGTCATCCTCGTCGCGGCCGTCCCGAACTCCGACTTCGGGGTCCAGTTCGGCGGCGCCTCGCCATCGGACATGAACGGAGTCGTGTCCGTCACGCTGGGCGACCGGGATGGCACCGCGCCCCACCACGACGAGTTCCTTGACGTGGTCGCGCCCGGCGTGGACATCCTCCACCAGGGCATCGATGGAGACTGGGAGCAACACGGACTTGCGGACGGCACGTCGGAGGCGACACCCTTCGTCTCCGCGACCCTCGCCCTCGCCATGCAGGCCTTTCCGTCTGCGACGCCGAACCAGGCTCCAACAGGCACTCATCCGCAACACCGGCTTCGAGGCCCACGACCTCGCGTATGACGACGAGTTCGGATACGGCACCGTGGTGCCGCAGAGCCTCCTCGACTCCGACCCCACGGCGTACCCGGATGTCAATCCGTTCGTCGCGGACTTTGCCGACGTGATGCCGTGGGTCAGCGATATCTGGCCGGGCCTGCCGGATCCCACGGTCTACTCGGAGGGACAGCGGCCACTGCCCTGGTACACGCCCACAGTCCCCGCCGCCCAACCCTCCGCGAGTGACGCCGCCAGCACGCCCGCGCCAGCCCCAGCGGAGACTTCCGCGGATTCTTCCGCGAACGCGGAGCCGGAATCCGAGGCCTCGGGCACCCCGTCCTGGATGTTGCCCGTCATCATCGCCGTCCTGGTCGTGGCCGCCGTAGTCGTGACCGTCATCATCACCATGACCCGTACCCGTCGCTCAGGAGGACCCCATGGGAGTAACGAAGACGCCCTCAACGCCATCTTGAGCGCGCCCGATTGGGATGCGCCCGAGGCTCAAGAACCTGGAGACCTCGCTCGGTGCTCTCGAGCGGGCCCTCAACGACCTCGGACAGGTCGACCCCGCGAAGTGGTCGGGCGAGGCCGCGCGCAGCGCCGCCGCGCGCTTCAGTGAGATGGCGACCACCTACGGCAAGTTCAAGGACGCACTCGCCGACGTTCGCGCCGCGGTCACCACTGCGAATGACGCGCGCGACCGCGCGCACGGCGGTGGGGAACTTCCCGATGCCACGGTCCCCTCATGGATTCACACCGCCGTGGATGTCGCGCAGGCGGCTGGCGAGGTCAACGTCATCATCGATGGCTACGCCTATGTCGCCGACAAGGCCGTAGGCATCTTCGAAGGATGGCTGGGTAACAACCGCGAGGAGAAGGCTCGCCAGGCGCTCGAGACGCTGCAGTCCGAGCCTGGTGAAGCCCACGGCCGATCTCGGCACCGCTCGCGGGTGGCTCGGCGCCGATTTCGACGTCAACCTCGACGACGGGTCCAAGGAGCACGGCAAGGACGACACGACGTCGGACGGCTGGACTCCTGGCGGCTCGGGTCCCTACGCCGTGCCGCCGGTGACCGCGGTTCCCGGCCCGTACGTGGGCAACCCTCCGTCGGACGGCGGTCACCACCTCCAAGAGTGGATCGACACTGGTGTCGAGCCCAACCCCGAGGACTTGGTGACGACCGTTCCGGACGGCACCCATCCGGACGGCTACGTCCCTGACGACACCCCCGGTCCCGGCGAGTGGCCCGACGGCACCACCGTGCCCGGCGACTGGCAGACGTCGACGCCCGGAGTGGACGGCCCCGACTACGATCCCGAGGACTGGACGTACGGCTCGCCAGACGTCGACTCCGGCAGCGCGGGCTCCGCTCCCGGCACCGGTCTTGGCGTCGGCGCCCTCGCCACCGGCTCGGTGGCGGGGCTCGCGGGCATCGGTCTTGCGGGCCGCGCCGCACGGGCAGCCATCAACGGTACCTCGCCCGGTGGTATGACGAGCGGCGGCCTCCTCGGCGCCGGTGCCACCGGCGCCTCGCCGGCAGGTGGACTCGCGGGAGCCGGCCGGACTGCCGGCGCCGTCGGCAACACGGGGGCCTCGGGAGCCCGGGGACTCGCACGTGGCCTCAGCACGTCCGCCTCCGGAGCTCCCGGTGGCGCAGGCGTGGGCGCAGGCACGGGCCAGGGTGGAGCCGCCGGACGCGGCAGCGGGTCTGGCGCGCGCGGCGCCGCTGGCGGCCGCGGTGCCGGTGCCGGTGCCGGTGCGGGCATGGGCGGCTCCGGCGGCGGCAAGGACCGCAAGAAGACGGCACCCGGCCTTGCAGGTCATGTCGCTCCGACGCTGGATGACGACGACGAGTTCACCCCTCAGTCTCAGTCCGCGCGCGCAGGTGAGCGCTTTCAGGACTGACGAACACGCGGACACCCGCGCTAGGGTGCCCGCTAACGGCGGTGCGTCCGCACGCCGGGTGAGAGAAGGGACCGGAGACGGTGGGGGATAGGCGACGAGCGGCTCACGTATGCCGTGGCCGGGGCTCGCCCGATGAGCGCCACCGCCGACGTTGAACGTCACCGCTTCGTGCTCCTCGGCCACGAGGGTAGGACGGATGTGGCCGCCCCCATCGACCACTCGATTGGGGACGCACTGGCCACGGTAGGGATCCGGGTTGATCACTCTCAGCATGCGCTCGTGACCGAGACCGGCGTCGTCGTCGACGCGGCAACGCCGCTCGCGGACCTTCCCGACGGCGCCCTCCTCACCTGGGTAGGGTTCGACGCCGTCACGACCGGCTCCGAGCCGTCCGATGCCGTGGCACCCCAGGGCCGCGCCGACCACGGAGGGCCATGGGTTCTGCTGGTGGCCATCGGTGCAGTTCTCCTTGCCAGTGCCGTCCTGGCCTTGGCGCAGGGCGGCTCGATCGCGACCCCGACGGCGAGGGCCGCAGCGGCAGGCGTGCTAGCGCTCGGTGCGCTCGTGTCGATCGGCGCGTGGGCGTACCCGCTCCCCCGACGCTTGCCTGACCTTGCCATCGGCGCCCCTCTCACCCTCGCCTTCGCCGCTGCCGCCGTCGGCACGCCCGTGGTTTTCCGCGGTGCCCACATGGCCGTGACTGCCGGCCTTGTGGCCGCGGCTCTCGTCGCCGCCACGGCGGCCGCACTGACCCGCGACCCACGCGCACGGGCGACTGCGAGCGCGCTCGCGATCACTCTGCTGGTGGTGGCGGCAGTCTGGGGCATCACGCTCATGGTGAATGCGCCCGTGGCGTCCGCCGCGGCGATCACCATGGGGCTTGTCGCCCCCGGCCTCAGGCTCGTACCGGCACTCCTGCTCCGCGTGCCCGAGGGGTACGCCATCGAGTACCGCCACTTTCTTGGCAACCGCTGGAGTGTGCGCGGCGCCATCCCCGACGACCCAGGCGCCGTCTCCATGCCCACCGTGCGCACGTATGTGGATGCCGCGCAGGCGCGGCTGCACGCCGGCATCGTGACGCTGAGCGTGATGGCCGCCGCCTGTGCCCCCTTCGTGGCGCCCCTGACCCGCTCCGACTCACTCATCCCGCGCATCGGGGCGATGGTGCTGCTGGTCGCCACCGTGATGGGGCTGACCTTGTGGCCGCGCAGGACCTCGCGACCGGTGCTGCGCTGGACGCCGAGGCTCAGCGCCGCCGCCATCGTCGTGGTGGTCCTCGCCCAAGTGGCACTCGACACGGCCGAGCCGTCCCGGCTCGGGCTGGCGGTGGCCGGCCTGGTGATCGGCACCGTGGCCGCGATGCTGATTGCGCCCGTCGCCGCGCGTCGCGCCGCCCTGGGTTGGTCGCGCCTCGGCGACCTGGTCGAGTCCGCCAGCGTCGTGCTCGCCCTTCCCGCCGGGTTCCTGGCCGCCGGTACCCTCGAGTTCGTGCGAGCGATGGTGTCCGGATGAGTGCGACTGAACCCGCGGTGGCGACCACCTGCTGGAGCCTGCGGCGAGCCCGTCCAGGCCAGTGCCGTTGCCTGCCTGTGGTGCGGAGTCCCCGTGAACGCGCGCCAAATCCCGTCGGTGCTTCCGCCCGCTCAGACGGTTGCCCCCGCTGTACAGCCGGGTGCCGCGCTGCCGCAGGTTCCGGCGCCGCATCAGCGACCTCGCACCACCAAGGGCTCCGCCATCGCGGGCAACCCAGCGAGCGTGGGCAGGCAGGTGGCAGCCTTCACCGTCGATGTGGTTGCCGTCGCCGTCGTGTCCGCCGCCGTCACGCTACTCACGTCGAGCGCCGCGCTCGGCGCGCTCGCCGCCGTCGAGATGATCGTGGCCCTGTGGGTCCTCGAGGCACGCACGGGTCTCACCGCTGGCAACGCCGCGCTCGGCCTGCGTACCAGCAGGTCCGATGCGGCCTACTCCCCCGGCGCCGGCCGCTCGCTGATTCGCCTGGTCATCACCGGCGCCGGCTTCCTCGCGGCCGTCGTGGGCGCATGGGTCATTGCCGCCTCGGGGCTGTGGGATCCCTCAGGACGCTCCCGCAGCCTGGCTGCCAGGGCCAGCGGCACCGTCACCGTGCGACCGCCGGTGCGCACCACCGCACCGGGCGCAGGTGTATCGCCCGCGAGCACCACGGGCGCGGTGGCGTCCCGTGTTCCCGAGCGCGTGGTGACGCAGTCGGCGCCGCTTCGCGTTGTTCCCGACGAGGCGGCACGCTCGGCTCCCGTGCAGGCTTCCACCACCGTCGCTCAGGCCGCCGATGCTCACGCCGCCGCGCCTGTCCCGCCACGGCAGGAGCCCGTCGCCACGCGTCAGTCCCCGCATGCGGCCCCGGCTCCAGCACCGGCCGCGCGGGTCGAGCCCGGCGCATCGCCCTCACCAGTGGCACCGGCCGCACCGGTGGCACCGACCCCGGCTCCCGCGCCGGTCGCGCCTGCCGCGCCGGTGGCGGAAACCGCGCCGACGGCCCCGGCGACCGGAGCGGCAGTCTCCAGCACCGCGCCTGTCACCGCAACGACTCCGGCCCCGGCAGTCGCGAGCGCACAGCAGGCCAACGAGCCGCAGTCCGCACCCATCGCCCCCACGGCCGCGCAGGCAGCGCCGCTGGCGGCCGCGCCGCAGCATGAGGGCGCGCTCCTCCTCGTCTTCGACACCGGCCAGCGGGAGACCATCACGCTGCCCGCCCACGTCAACCTCGGCCGTCAGCCCGATCCCCACGCGACGGGCGACACCCTGGTGGCGGTCGACGACCCCGACCGCACGGTCTCCAAGACCCACGCGCGCCTCGAGCACGATGACGGTGCCACGTGGGTCACCGACCTCGGCTCCACCAACGGCACCGAGGCTCCTGGACGAGGACGGCATCGTCCCTCTGGGCATCGGGAAACGCACTCTTGTCCCCGACGGCGTCCGGCTGCGCATCGGCAACCGTGCCTTCACCGTGAGCGTCCTGCTCGACACCCCGCCCCGCCAGGAGGGAGCATCATGACCGGCCCGCGCCTCGCCCCTCCCCGCGTCCCCACGGGACGCATCCCCGTCCAAGCGCCTCCGGAGATCGCGCCCGCCGAGGGCTCCGGCATCCTCATGTCGATGCTGCCGATGCTGGGGTCTGTGGGCGCCATCGTCATGGTGACCGCGACGAACCAGGGGTTGACGGGCCTGCTCACGGGAGGCATGTTCCTCCTGTCGTCGCTGGGATTCGTGGCCGTCAACGGTTGGCGCCAGCGCTCCCAGCGCAACGCCCAGGTCCGCACGTCTCGACGCGAGTACCTCGCCTACCTCACCGACCTCCGGGCCACCGTGCGGGTGGCCGCGAAGCAGCAGCGCCGGGCCGCCAACTGGGCCAATCCGGCCCCCTCCGCGCTGCCTTACCTCGCCGAGGAGCGCACCCGCGCGTGGGAGCGATCCCCCGGCGACGACGACTTCCTCGTGGTGCGCGTGGGGCGTAACGACCAGCCCCTGTGCGTCTCACTCGAGGCCCCCGAGCTGCCGTCCCTTGCGCAGGCTCGACCCTGTCGCGGCATCGGCCGCCCACCGTTTCATGCTGACCCACGAGGTCCAGCACCACCTCCCCTACGCGCTGGCGCTCGGCGGCCTGGCCCGCGTCGAGGTCACCGGCGAGGAGGAGCGCGTCCGCGCGCTGGTGCGGGCAATGGTCGCCTCCATCGCCACGCTGCACGGCTCCGATGCCGTCCAGATTGTGATCGCGGCGGATGCGGGTTCATTGCACCACTGGGAGTGGGCCAAGTGGCTTCCGCACACCCACTCTCGGACCGCACGGGACGGCGCCGGAGCGGCACGCATGATCGGTTCTCGCCTCGACGTCCTCGCCTCCATGCTTCCCCCGGAGGTCCTCGAACGCCCGCGCTTGGGACCGGGCGAACCGCGCCTTCCACACGTCATCGTCGTCACCGACGGCGTCGTTGCCTCGCCCACTGACCCCATCGTCACTGCCGATGGCATCCAGGGTGTCACCGTCATCGACATGCCCGCGCGTTGGGGCGACCTCGAGTCGGCCGCGACCACCCGCATCGCTTTCGCGCCCGATGGCTCGGACACCGCGGAAATCCTCAGCCACGCCCACGCCCCCGTCGCAGTCGAAGCGGACACGATGTCGCAGGCCGAGGCGGAGGCCACGGCGCGTCGCCTGCTGCCGCTACACATTCCGGTGACGGCGGACGTGGAGCCCGGCACCACCGCATCGGCCGAGCAGCAGGAGCCTTGTCGACCTGCTGGGACTGCCCGACGTGCGTGACATCGACTTCTCGCACGTGTGGCGCAGCCGGCCCGCTCGCGACCGCCTGCGCGTGCCGATCGGTCAGACCACCGACGGCGCCCCCATCATCGTGGACCTCAAGGAGGCCGCTCAGCAAGGCATGGGGCCGCACGGCGTCATGATTGGCGCCACGGGCTCGGGCAAGTCCGAGGTGCTGCGCACGCTCGTGCTCGCGCTCGCGCTGACCCACTCTCCCGAGCAGGCTGAACTTTGTCCTCGTGGACTTCAAGGGTGGAGCAACGTTCGCAGGCATGTCCGGCATGCCGCACGTCAGCGCGGTGATCACGAACCTCGGAGCCGAACTCGCGCTCGTCGACCGCTTCCAGGACGCCCTGCAGGGCGAGGTGACCCGCCGCCAGGAACTCCTGCGACGGGCCGGCAACTTCGTCAACGTCCGCGAGTACGAGAAGGCGCGCCTGGGCGGCCGTGCCGAACTCGAACCGTTGCCCGCGCTCATGATCGTGGCCGACGAGTTCTCCGAACTGCTGGCCGCCAAGCCCGAGTTCATCGAGAGCCTTCATCAACATCGGCCGCGTGGGCCGTTCCCTCGAGGTGCACCTACTCCTCGCCTCACAGCGACTTGAGGAAGGCAAGCCTGCGTGGCCTGGACACGTTCCTGTCGTACCGCATCGGCCTGCGCACCTTCTCCGCCGCGGAGTCCCGCACCATCCTGGGCGTCCCCGATGCGTACACGTTGCCGCAACAGCCGGGCGTGGGAATCCTCAAGTCCGACACCGAGACCATGACCCAGTTCCGGGCCGCCTACGTGTCGGGGCCGCCCCAGCGCCGGGCGAAGGCGCGCGAGGGCGTCAGCGGCGCAGGCAGGGCCGATGCCGTGGTCGAGCCTGTTCACCGCCGCCGCAGTGGCGGTGCGGCAGACAGACGTCTCCCCCGACCAGCCCGCGGTCACCGAGCCTCGAGACGACGCCGGACGACAAGCGTTCCACGTTCGATCTGGCGATCGACATGATGAGTACTGCAGGGCCCCAGGCTCACCAGGTGTGGCTCCCGCCGCTCGAGACTCCGGCGACGCTTGACCAGGCTCATGCCGGACCTCGCCGTCGACCCCGCCTTGGGCCTCATCTCCCCCGGCTGGCGCGGCCGCGGCGCGCTGACGGTACCCCTCGGCATCGTCGACGTCCCCCTCGAGCAGCGCCGCGAAAGCCTCACCATCTCGCTGGGCGGCGCCGCCGGCCACATGGCCGTGGTGGGCGGTCCCCTCGCGGGCAAGTCGACGCTCCTCCGCACCACCGTGGCCGCGTTGTCCCTGACCCACACGCCCCGGGAAGTCCAGTTCTACGTGCTCGACTTCGGCGGCGGCTCGTTTGCTGGCATGCGCGCCCTGCCGCACCTGGCGGGCCTCGCGACACGCTCCGAGCCGGACGTGGTGCGCCGCACCGTCTCCGAGGTGCTGTCGCTCATCAATACCCGAGAGCGCTACTTCCGCGATCACGGAATCGACTCCATCGAGACCTACCGTCAGCGCCGCGCCGCAGGCACGGTCGACGACGGCTACGGTGACATCTTTCTGGTGATCGACGGCTGGGGAACCCTACGCAGCGAGTTCGAGACGCTCGAGCCGATGGTGCAGGCGATCGCCGCGCGTGGCCTCACCTTCGGCGTCCACCTGGTGGTCACCGCGTCGCGTTGGCTGGAGATCCGCACCAACGTGAAGGACCTCATCGGCACCCGGCTCGAACTGAGGCTGGGAGACCCCTCTGACTCCGAGATCGACCGCAAGGCGGCGATCAACGTCACCGCCGGAGCGGCTGGCCGCGGCCTCAGCCCCGCAAAGCTGCAGATGCTCACGGCGCTGCCTCGCATCGACGGTATGTCCGCGGCGGCCTCGCTGGCCGATGGCATCGACAGCATGATTGCGCGCATCACCGAGGCCTACCAGGGTCCCGCGGGCCCGAAGTTGCGTCTGCTGCCTCAACAGATCACGCTGCAGCGCGTGCGCGAGATCGCACCGCAGCACACCCGCGAGATTCTGCTGGGCGTCGACGAACAGGCGCTCGCGCCGTTCGGATTCAACCCGCTTGCGGAGCCTGCCCTATATCTGTACGGCGACTCGGACTCGGGCAAGACGTCGTTCCTGCGCGGCATCGCCCACGAGATCGCGCGCCTGTACACGCCGCAGCAGGCGAAGATCTTCGTGATCGACTATCGCCGTTCGCTGCTGGGCGACCTGCCCGAGGCACACCTCGGGGCCTCGCTCGGCTCGCACGAGGAGGCCACGAGCGGCGTCCAGGAGCCTGGTCCAGTTCTTCCAGACGCGCGTTCCCGGCAAGGACGTCACCCCTGAGCAGTTGCGGTCGCGTTCATGGTGGACCGGCGCAGAAGGCTTCATCCTCGTCGACGATTACGACCTCGTAGCCACGTCACAGGGCAATCCGCTGGCACCGCTCGCGGCGCTGTTGCCCCAGGCTGCGGACCTGGGCCTTCACCTGATCCTCACGAGGCGTGCCGGCGGTGCAGGCCGCGCCGCCTACGACCCCATCATCCAGCGGCTCACGGACATCGGCGCCACCGGCATGGTGCTCAGTGGGAACCCCGATGAGGGGCCCGTGATCGGCAAGGTGCGTCCGCAGCAGGCCCCCGCGGGCCGGGCACAGGTCGTGTCCCGCGACAGGGGTGTGTTCACGGCCCAGCCTGGCATTCCAGCCGTCGCGCTTCTAGGCCCCACCTTCACGGTCGGGGGGCGTTCCCCAGCGGTCTGGCGTCTGCACACCCGCACGCGCCTGCTGGCGCGTCCATGCCTCCCAGCGCGTCCGTGCCCGGTGGCGCACGCCTCGCCCGGGCCAGTCACGGCATCGGCGAGACGTCCGCAAACCGACGCGAGCCTGGGCCTTCCGCCTGCGTACCGAGGCAGGCGCGGTGCGGCTCATGACGCACGAAGGCCCGGCCACCCCGAAGGGTGACCGGGCCTCGTGAGAGAAGCGCTTAGTCGCGCGGGAGGTCGAACTCCTCCAGCGGCACAGCCTCGCCGGTGCCCTCGGAGAAGAACTGGCCGTCCCACTCCTCGTACCCGAAGGACGGGAAGAGGTTGGCCTTGGCCTCCTCGGTGGGCTCCACCGTCGCCGTGCGGTACTGGTGCAGACCAGTACCGGCGGGGATGAGCTTTCCGAGGATGACGTTCTCCTTCAGACCGAGCAGCGGGTCCGACTTGCCGGACATCGCGGCCTCGGTGAGGACGCGAGTCGTCTCCTGGAACGACGCGGCCGACAGCCACGACTCGGTCGCGAGCGACGCCTTGGTGATACCCATGAGGCTCGGGGCGGGCCGATGCCGGCTTGCCGCCCTTCGTCACGGTCTCACGGTTGGCGTTCTCGAAGCGCGAACGCTCCGCGAGCTCACCGGGCAGCAGCGAGGTGTCGCCCGAGTCAAGCACAGTCACGCGGCGCAGCATCTGGCGCACGATGACCTCGATGTGCTTGTCGTGGATCTCCACACCCTGCGAGCGGTAGACGTTCTGAACCTCGTCGACCAGGTGCTTCTGCGTGGCACGCGGGCCGAGGATGCGCAGGACGCTCTTCGGGTCCACGGCACCAGCGACCAGGCTGCTGGCCCACCTCGACGTGCTCGCCGTCCTGAACCAGGAGACGCGCACGCTTGGTCACGGGGTACTCGAACGGCTCGTCGCCGTTGTCGGGGGTGATGACCAGGCGGCGCGTGGCCTCCGAGTCGTCGACCTTCAGGGTTCCGGCGGCCTCGGAGATCGGGGCCTCACCCTTGGGGGTACGGGCCTCGAAGAGCTCCTGGACACGCGGCAGACCCTGCGTGATGTCGTCTGCGGACGCCACACCACCGGTGTGGAACGTACGCATCGTCGCCTGGGTACCGGGCTCACCGATCGACTGAGCGGCGACGATACCGACGGCCTCGCCGATGTCGACGAGGCTCACGCGTGGCGAGCGAACGGCCGTAGCACTTGGCGCAGGTACCGACAGCGGACTCACAGGTGAGCACGGAGCGGACCTTGACCTCGGCGATGCCGTGCTCGATCAGGTTGTCGATCAGCACGTCGCCGATGTCCTGGCCGGGCTCTCCGAGGACGGTGCCGTCCTCGGCGGTCACGGCCGTCGCGAGCGTGCGAGCGAAGACCGAGGTCTCCACGCGCTCGTGCTTGACGGTCTCACCTGCGGCGGTGGTCTCGACGATGGGCATCGTCAGGCCACGCTCGGTGCCACAGTCCTCTTCGCGCACGATGACGTCCTGCGAGACGTCCACCAGACGACGGGTCAGGTAACCCGAGTCGGCGGTACGCAGCGCGGTGTCGGCCAGACCCTTACGGGCACCGTGGGTCGCGATGAAGTACTCGAGGACGGACAGGCCCTCGCGGTAGTTCGACTTGATCGGACGCGGGATGATCTCACCCTTGGGGTTTGCCACCAGGCCACGCATACCGGCGATCTGACGGACCTGCATCCAGTTACCACGCGCACCGGAACCGACCATGGTGTGGACGGTGTTGTGCTTGGGGAACGACTCACGCATCGCGCGGTCGACCTCGTTAGTGGCCTGGGTCCAGATCTCGATGAGCCTCCTGACGGCGCTCGTCGTCGGTGATCAGACCGGTCTCGTACTGAACCTGGACCTTCTCGGCCAGGGCCTCGTAGCGCTCCAGGATCTCCTGCTTCTGCGCGGGCATCGCCACGTCGCCGATACCGATCGTGACGCCCGAGCGGGTGGCCCAGTGGAAGCCAGCAGCCTTGAGGGCGTCCAGCGACTCGGCAACCTCGACCTTGGGGTAACGCTCGGCGAGGGTGTTGACGATGTCGCCCAGCACCTTCTTGTCGACGTTGCGGTTCACGTAGGGGTACGACACCGGCAGGGTCTCGTTGAACAGCGCGCGACCCAGCGTCGTCTCGAGCACGAAGGGCTCGCCCTCGACGTAGGACTCGGGCAGGCTCGAAGTCCACCGGCGGGACGGTGTCGCCGTCGACGCGCAGGCTTGATGAGCGCGTTGAGGTCGATTTCGCCCGCGTCGAACGCCATGCGTGCCTCGGACGCCGAGGTGAAGGCAAGGCCCTCGCCCTTGACGTCGTCCTTGAGGAGCGACAGGTGGTACAGACCGATGATCATGTCCTGCGAGGGCATGGTCACCGGACGGCCGTCCGACGGCTTCAGGATGTTGTTGCTTGAGAGCATCAGCACGCGGGCCTCGGCCTGCGCCTCTGCCGACAGCGGCAGGTGCACGGCCATCTGGTCACCGTCGAAGTCGGCGTTGAACGCGCCACAGACGAGCGGGTGCAGGTGGATGGCCTTGCCCTCGACCTGGGGCTCGAACGCCTGGATGCCGAGACGGTGCAGCGTGGGCGCACGGTTCAGCAGCACGGGGTGCTCGGTGATGACCTCTTCGAGGACGTCCCACACCTCGGGACGCGAACGCTCCACCATGCGCTTCGCAGACTTGATGTTCTGCGCGTGGTTGAGGCTCGACGAGGCGCTTCATCACGAACGGCTTGAACAGGCTCGAGCGCCATCTGCTTGGGCAGACCGCACTGGTGCAGGCTTCTGGGGGCCGACCACGATGACCGAACGGCCCGAGTAGTCGACGCGCTTGCCCAGCAGGTTCTGACGGAAACGACCCTGCTTGCCCTTGAGCATGTCCGAGATGGACTTGAGGGGACGGTTGCCGGGTCCCGTGACGGGACGACCACGACGGCCGTTGTCGAACAGCGCGTCGACGGCCTCCTGAAGCATGCGCTTCTCGTTGTTCACGATGATGTCGGGCGCACCCAGGTCCATCAGTCGCTTGAGGCGGTTGTTGCGGTTGATCACGCGGCGGTACAGGTCGTTGAGGTCGGAGGTCGCGAAGCGGCCACCATCCAGCTGCACCATCGGGCGAAGGTCCGGCGGGATGACCGGGACCGCACCCAGCACCATGCCGGTGGGCGAGTTCGAGGTCGTGAGGAACGCCATGACGACCTTGAGGCGCTTGAGCGCACGGGTCTTCCGCTGTCCCTTGCCGTTGGCGATAATGTCGCGCAGCAGGCTCGGCCTCGGCCTCGAGGTCAAAGTCCTCGAGACGCTTCTTGATCGCCTCGGCACCCATCGAGCCCTTGAAGTAGGGGCCGTAGCGGCGCTGGAGCCTCGCGGTAGAGCAGGCTCGTCGCCCTCGAGGTCCTGGACCTTGAGGCTCGTGAAGCGGTCGAACACCGCGTCGAGGCGCTCGATCTCGGCGTCCGCGCGCTTGCGCAGGTTCGCCATCTCGCGCTCGGCGCCGTCCTTGACCTTGCGCTTCACATCGGCCTTGGCACCCTCGGCCTCGAGCCTCGGCGAGGTCCTTCTCCAACTTCTCGGCGCGGTTGTTGATGTCCACGTCGCGCTGGTTCGCGAGGTACTTCTTCTCGTTCTCGATCTCGTTGCGAAGGCTCGGGGAGGTCGCGGTGACGCGCCTCCTCGTCCACCTCGGTGACCATGTACGCGGCGAAGTAGATGACCTTCTCGAGGTCCTTCGGCGCGAGGTCCAGCAGGTAGCCCAGTCGCGACGGGACGCCCTTGAAGTACCAGATGTGGGTCACGGGAGCGGCGAGGCTCGATGTGGCCCATACGCTCGCGACGCACGCGCGAACGGGTCACCTCGACGCCACAGCGCTCACAGACGATGCCGCGGTAGCGGACACGCTTGTACTTGCCGCAGCCACACTCCCAGTCACGGGTGGGGCCGAAGATCTTCTCGCAGAACAGGCCGTCCTTCTCGGGCTTGAGCGTGCGGTAGTTGATCGTCTCGGGCTTCTTCACCTCGCCGTGCGACCAGTTGCGGATCTCGTCCGCGGTCGCCAGGCCGATGCGCAGGTCACCGAATTCGTTCACATCGAACATTCAGGTTCCTCTTCTCAGATCTCGTCGACGCTGGAGGCGTCCGGGCGGCTGGACAGGGAGATACCGAGCGACTCGGCTGCCTGGTACGCGTCGTCCTCCGACTCGCGCATCTCGATGACCTGACCCTCCTGGTTCAGGACCTCGACGTTCAGGCAGAGCGACTGCATCTCCTTCATGAGCACCCGGAACGACTCGGGCAGGCCCGGGTCGGGGATGTTCTGGCCCTTGACGATGGCCTCGTAGACCTTCACACGGCCGACGACGTCGTCCGACTTGATGGTCAGGAGCTCCTGGAGCGCGTATGCGGCGCCGTATGCCTCGAGGGCCCACACCTCCATCTCACCGAAGCGCTGGCCACCGAACTGGGCCTTACCGCCGAGCGGCTGCTGGGTGATCATCGAGTAGGGGCCGGTCGAACGGGCGTGAATCTTGTCGTCGACCAGGTGGTGGAGCCTTCAGGATGTACTTGTAACCCACGGCCACGGGCTCGGGGAACGGCTCACCGGTGCGACCGTCGAACAGTCGCGCCTTGCCGTTCTCGTCGACCAGGCGGTCGCCGTCGCGGTTGGGGTTGATGACGGTGCGGAGGTTGACGAGGGTGTCCTCCTCCAGGCCATCGAACACCGGGGTCGCGATGGGGGTGCCGGGCTCGGACTTGCGTGCCGACTCGGGGAGCCTTCTTGACCCACTCCTCGGTCGACTCGGTCGCGTCCCAGCCGTTCTTGGCCACCCAGCCGGCGTGGGTCTCGAGGACCTGGCCGACGTTCATGCGGCCGGGAACACCCAGCGGGTTGAGGATGACGTCGACGGGCGTGCCGTCCTCGAGGAACGGCATGTCCTCGACGGGCAGGATCGTCGAGATGACGCCCTTGTTGCCGTGACGACCGGCGAGCCTTGTCACCCTCCGAGATCTTGCGACGCTGCGCGATGTAGACGCGAACCAGCCTGGTTCACGCCTGCGGGCAGGTCGTCGTCGTCCTCGTCGGAGAAGACGCGGACACCGATGACGGTGCCGGACTCGCCGTGGGGAACCTTGAGGGACGTGTCGCGAACCTCGCGGGCCTTCTCACCGAAGATGGCACGCAGCAGGCGCTCCTCGGGGGTCGGCTCGGTCTCACCCTTCGGGGTGACCTTGCCGACCAGGATGTCGCCCGCACGGACCTCGGCGCCGATGCGGATGATGCCGCGCTCGTCGAGGTCTGCCAGCACCTCCTCGGAGGCGTTGGGGATGTCGCGGGTGATCTCCTCGGGGCAAGCTTCGTGTCGCGGGCGTCAACCTCGTGCTCCTCGATGTGAATCGAGGTGAGGTCGTCGTCCTGCACGATGCGCTGCGACAGGATGATCGCGTCCTCGTAGTTGTGACCCTCCCAGCACATGAAGGCGACCAGCAGGTTGCGGCCGAGCGAGAGCTCGCCCTCGTCCGTCGACGGACCGTCCGCGAGGACGGAGCCGGGCACGATGGCCTGACCCTCGTCCACCAGGACGCGCTGGTTGTAGTTGGTGCCCTGGTTGGAGCGCTGGAACTTCGCCACCTTGTACGAACCGGTGGTGCCGTCGTCGTTGGCGACGGTGATGAGGTCAGAGCCGACCTCGGTCACCACGCCCGCCTTGGTGGCGACGATGACGTCACCGGCGTCGACGGCTGCGCGACGCTCCATGCCGGTACCCACGAGCGGGGCGTCGGCGCGGACCAGCGGTACCGCCTGGCGCTGCATGTTCGCACCCATGAGGGCGCGGTTCGCGTCGTCGTGCTCGAGGAAGGGGATGAGGGCGGTCGCGACCGACACCATCTGGCGCGGCGAGACGTCCATGTAGTCCACGGCGTCGCGGGGGACGAACTCGACCTCGCCGCCCTTCGAGCGAACCAGGACGCGCTCGTCGGCGAACGTGTTGTCGTCCGTCGGCTCGGCGTTGGCCTGGGCGATCACGAAGTGGTCTTCGTCGTCGGCGGTCAGGTAGTCAATCTGGTCCGAGACCTTGCCCTTGACGACCTTGCGGTAGGGGGTCTCCACGAAGCCCAGCGGGTTCACGCGGCCGTAGGTCGCGAGGGCGCCGATCAGGCCGATGTTCGGGCCTTCAGGGGTCTCGATGGGGCACATACGTCCGTAGTGCGACGGGTGAACGTCACGGACCTCCATGCCGGCGCGGTCACGGGACAGACCACCCGGGCCCAGCGCGGACAGACGACGCTTGTTCGTCAGACCGGCAAGCGGGTTGTTCTGGTCCATGAACTGCGACAGCTGCGACGTACCGAAGAACTCGCGAATCGCGGCGACGACCGGGCGCGTGTTGATGAGCGTCTGGGGCGTGATCGCCTCGACGTCCTGCGTGGTCATGCGCTCGCGCACCACGCGCTCCATGCGCGAAAGGCCGGTGCGGATCTGGTTCTGGACCAGGCTCACCCACGGCGCGGATGCGACGGTTGCCGAAGTGGTCGATGTCGTCGGTCTCCACCTCGACCTCGCCGGCGAGCGACTCGAAGGTCGCGTGGCCAGCGTGGGCGGCGAGGGTGTACTTCACGGTCGCGACAATGTCGTCGAGCGTGAGCACCGAGTCACCGAGGGCCTTGCCGACCTTGAGCCTTCTTGTTCGCCTTGAAGCGGCCGACCTTCGCGAGGTCGTAGCGCTTGGAGTTGAAGTAGAAGTTGTCGAGCAGGTTCTGGCCGGCCTCAACCGTGGGCGGCTCGCCCGGGCGGAGCCTTGCGGTAGAGGTCGACGAGCGCCTCTTCCTGCGAGTGCACGGTGTCCTTCTCGAGGGTGTCGAGGAGCGCGGGGAAGTCCTTGAACTCCGAAGCGATGGCCTCGTCGGACATGCCGAGTGCCTTGAGGAACAGCGTCACGGGCTGCTTGCGCTTGCGGTCGACACGCACGCCGACGGCGTCGCGCTTGTCGATCTCGAACTCGAGCCACGCGCCACGCGAGGGGATGACCTTCGCGGTGAAGATGTCCTTGTCGGACGTCTTGTCAGCAGTGCGCTCGAAGTAGACACCGGGCGAACGCACCAACTGCGACACGACGACGCGCTCGGTGCCGTTGACGATGAACGTGCCCTTGGGGGTCATAAGCGGGAAGTCGCCCATGAACACCGTCTGCGACTTGATCTCGCCCGTGGTGTGGTTCATGAACTCAGCGGTGACGAACAGGCGAGCGGCGTACGTGAAGTCCTTTTCCTTGCACTCCTCGGGAGTGCTGCGGGGCTCCTCGAAGTACGGGTCCGAGAAACTGAGGGCCATGGTCTGGCCGAAGTCCTCGATCGGCGAGATCTCCTCGAAGACCTCCTGCAGACCGGCGATCTCGGGGACGTCGTCGCGTCCGTCCTTCTGGGCCGCTGCCACGCGGCCCTTCCACGTGTCGTTGCCGATCAGCCAGTCGAAGGCTCTCGGTCTGGATCCCCAGGAGGTTCGGGACCTCGATCGGCTCAGCGATCGAGGCGAAGGAGATGCGGGGTGACGCGGAACGGTTGGCGATGGCGGTAGCCGAGGGGGTGCGCGAAGCAGCCAAGGGCGGGTCCTTCCCTTTTTGTAGCGTGCGTGTCGCGAGTCTTCAGCCGCGGCTCCACCGGATCCCGGGGCCAAACCGCTATGGAGCGGAGGCGCGCCGGGTAGGCATCTGAGGGCAAGGCAATAGACAGCGCAAAGCAAGAGCCTACTCGCCAACGCGCCGAAAGTCCAACGGCGCAAGTCGACTCGCCGGGCAGTGACCACATCGTCATCGCCGGGGGCATCGTTCGCTGGGAACGAGAGTACCAACGACAAGGCGCGATGGGAGACATCGGCCCGCCACGGAGGCGGGAACGAGCCGCGTCTGGCACCGTCATCACCGCTCGACCGTGGCCTCGCTCGGCACGCTCGGCCACGGTCCGCTAGCATTCCGGGCACCACATACCAGGACCCGGGGGGCACACGTATGACAGGCGAGACGGTGGCAGGGCCTACCGAGATTGCGGTGGTCTTCGAGGGTCTTGACCGCAGTGCCCAGCAGATGGCCGCCGGTGCGCGGGCGGCCGCGAGCGCGCAGCGAGCGATCGATGGTGCCACCGTGTCCACGACGTCACTCGGCGTGATCAACGCGCCGCTGGGGGCCGCGGTCGCCGCGATGGCACGCAGGGCCGATGCCCTCGTCACCGGACTCGACGATGTCGCCAATGCCGTGGCAGGCAACACGGCCACCCTGGCGAGGTCCTGGCGCGAGGTGGAGGACGAGGCGCAGGTAGGCGCGACTCGACTCGCCGAGGCGCTGACCGAGGTCGATGGGGTGACTCCGTGACCGCGGCGCTCAGCCCCGCCGCGTGGTGCCCGGGCGGCGCCGGCTCCTTCGACACATCGTTCCGTAGGCTCGGGCGACACGGCGGCGAGCATCGTGGGCTGGGCGCTCGACTACGTCTACCCCTTGCCCCAATGGCTCGACGGCCTCCTCGGCGACGAGCACCAGATCGCCGCGTTCGCTCGCGACTGGAACACCGCGAGCGGCGCACTGACCACGATGGAAAGCCGGATCGATGACGCGGCGCGTGCGGTCGCCGCCATGGAAGGCAAGTCCATCCGCGCGCTCACGCGGGCATGCGAACAGGCTCGCCGCGACCGCTCGAGATGCCTCCGAGTGGACGGAGGCGACGGCCGCCTCGCTGACGCTCGCGTCCGAGATCGTGGTGGCGGTTCGCGAGGCAGTGGTGGGTGCCCTCAGCGAACTGGCCGGCATTATCGGATCGCTGTTCGACATCGGCCTCGCCTCGCTCAATCCCCTCGACAAGTGGCGCAAGCCGAGCGACCTTGCCGACCACGTGGGCGCCTACGTCGATGTCATCGAGACGCTGATGGAGCGGATGCTCGACTCCTTTGGAGAGCCTGCAGCGCCTCATCAACGCGCTCGGCCCCCTGATCGACGAAGCGATGGATGCCCTGCGGGAGCCTGGCCTCACGCATCGTTGACGCCGCGGGCGCTCCGCTGGGCTTGCTTCTTGGGTCTGGGGTCGGTGGCGCAGGAGGCACAGTGTTGGGCTTCCTCATCGGTGGGCCTCTTGGCGCGCTGATCGGCGGCGGCATTGGCTCGGTGGGCGGGGGCGGTTTCGGCCTCGTTCTTGGCGACACCCTAGGCGGTCTCTTGTCCGACTTCCTGTCCGAGACCCCGGCGGTCGACGAGGTCGATATCAGCGACCTCACCGGCGCGACGGACCAGGAGACCCTCGAGCAGCAGTTGGCATTCCGCGACGCCATGGGGACGCGAGAGCTCACCTCGCTCGAGGACTTCGTCGTCAACAATGGGTACACCGATGCGATGGGCAAGAGCGAACGCACCGTCGTCGACATCAAGAAGGTGGTGGGCGCCGACGGCGAAGAGCACTACGTGGTGTCATTGCCGTCGACCCAGGAATGGAACTCGCTGAAGGGGGTCATGGGCGACGCGTGGGAAGACACCCTCGCGGACTACCCCGCCACGAACGACCTCGACACCAATGTGGCCCTCATGCTCGCCGACCACCCGGAACTCGCCACGCAGTACCAACGCGGCGTATACGAGGCGATGCGCCAGGCCGGCACTCCCGCCGATGCCCCCGTGGTGTACACCGGCTTCAGTCAGGGCGGCATCATGGCGGCGAACCTTGCCGCGGACCGCTCGAGCCCCTACTCCACCATCGGGATCGTCACCACCGGAGCCCCCGTCGATCGCTTCGACATCCCCGAGAGCGTCACCGTCGCGGCCTTCGGCCACGCAAGCGATCCCGTGGTCAAGATCGATGACTTCATGGATGCAGCCGGACGGAGTCTGATCAGGGTGGCGCCGCCACCGGCAACCCTCTCGGGGTCGTCATCGGTTCACAGGCTCCTCCAAGGCAACGGCGACGAACAGACCATCGCGCTGCCCGACCCCACGCATCAGGATCCCGCCACGGGCGCGGCCGCCGCCGTCCACAGTTCCGCGGGCTACTCGGGCACCGTTGCTCAGTGGGAGAGCGAGAATGAGGCGCAGGCCCAGACCTATCTGGACCTCATGGGCGGCACCGTAGTGGACCACCAGGTCTATCGGTTCGAGGAGTGAGATGAGACGGGTACTCGCCGTGGGCGCCATCGGGCTCGCCATGCTCGCGACCTCTGCATGCGGCGCAAGCGCGCGCCAGGATGCTCCCGCTGAACTCGAACAGGCCCTCATGGACAGTGGACTGGGGTTCACAGGGGTCTCCGTCGACAGCGACGGCGACGTCCTCCAGGGCATCGATCTTGGCACCCTGATCTATCAGGACGGCGCCGACATGTCCTCCGAGGATCTCGCCGCCGTCCTGGCAATCACGGCAGACCATGCCGAAGGCTACGACTCCATTACCCTTCGGGTGATCGACGGCGATGAGGTCAGTGACCCCCTGGTGAACCTGCAGGAGCCCGGCGACGCGCTTGGCGTCGCGGTCTCCGACGACGGCACCCGCGTGGGTCTCGGCGCCGACGTGCTCATCGAACAGTTCGGCGGCACATCGTGACCCGCCCACCGCATCCCGCGAGGAGCCATTCATGACGACACCCATGCCCGAGACCTTCGACGAGGCCCGACTCCGGCTGCGCGCGCAGGCTGCCGAGGCCCGCGAGCGCCGTGAAGCCCTCCGCGAGACCGCCGCCGCGATCCACGCCGCCCATGCGACAGTCCGGTCCAGCGACGGCACCGTCAGCGTCACCGCATCGGCCGACGGAGCGGTCACCGACGTGACCGTCACGGAGTCTGCGCTCGACGACACGCCCGCGCAGGCCAGTCGAACCCTGACGGCGACCGTGGCCGCCGCACAGCGCCGCGCGCTCGAGAACGCGGTGGCGGCATCGGCCGAACGCTGGGGCGAAGGCCACCCCTTGGTCGCCGAACTGAGGCAATCCGCGCAACGCTTCACCAGCGAGCAGCGCACCTGGGGCTACGAGTAGGAAGGGAAGCGATGGACGGCGAGATCTCCATCCAGACAGCTCACCTGGGGCTGCTCGGCGCGTCACTACGGGACGCCGCGACCGCCATCGCTGACGAGATCACCGATCTCGACAGCGCCGCCGCCACCATGGTCGCCGGGTGGGAGGGCGAGGCCGCCGACGCCTTCACGGCGCGCTACCGCACCATGCGCCAGGACCTGGCCGCCGAGCGGCTCCAACTACTCTCATGCGCCACCCTCGCCGAAGGCATCGGCACGCTCTACGAAGCGGCCGATGTCGAGCCTTGCGCGGCTCTTTGGAGGCGACGACTAGGCAAGCCCACGCCGAAGCGCCAGGCGTCCGCCCGCCCACGACGCATCGGCCGCACACGCATCGGCCGCACATGACGAAAGCCGGGCCTCCCCGAAGGGAGACCCGGCCCTCAAGCCGAAATCGGCGAGCCTTACTTGAGGCTCGACGGTGGCGCCGGCAGCCTCGAGCCTGCTCCTTGGCCTTCTCAGCGTCTTCCTTCTTCGCGCCCTCGAGGACGGCCTTGGGGGCCTCGTCCACGAGCGCCTTGGCCTCACCGAGGCCGAGCGACGTGAGCGCGCGCACCTCCTTGATGACCTGGATCTTCTTGTCGCCAACGGCGGTGAGGATGACGTCGAACTCGTCCTTCTCCTCAGCAGCCTCGGCCTCGCCCGCGGGGGCGGCGGCAACGGCAACAGCGGCGGGGGCGGCAGCGGTGACGTCGAAGGTCTCCTCGAACGCCTTCACGAACTCCGACAGGCTCGATGAGCGAAAGCTCCTTGAACTGCTCGATGAGCCTCTTCGGTGGTGAGCCTTAGCCATGATGGTTTCCTAACGTTATGACTGCGTGACGCAGGTTCTTGCGATGGGGGTGGCGGCTCTTAGGCCGCGTCTTCCTGCTTGGCACGCAGGGCGTCGACGGCGCGCGCTGCCTTGGACAGCGGTGCCTGGAACATGTATGCGGCGTTGACGAGCGAGGCCTGAATGGCACCCGCCGCCTTCGCGAGCAGCACTTCACGGGACTCGAGGTCTGCGAGCCTTGTTGATCTCCTCAGCGGAGAGCACGTTGCCTTCGAGAACGCCGCCCTTAATGACGAGCCTTGTCGTTCTCCTTGGCAAAACCCTTCAGACCCTTTGCAGCCTCCACCGGGTCACCGGTGACGAATGCAATGGCCGTGGGGCCAACGAAGAGGTCGTCAAGACCTTCCACGCCGGCATCCTTGGCCGCGAGCGCCGTCAGAGTGTTCTTCGCGACCACGTAGGTCGCGGCGCCACGGAGCCTGGTGCGCGGCTCAGCGAGCCTGGGGCACCGACAGTCCGCGGTACTCGGTGACGACCACAGCGTCAGAGGCACGGAACTGGTCCGCGAGGCTCCTTGACTGCTGCCACCTTGTCTGGCGTCGCCATGGGGTGTCCTTCCTTTGGGTGACCGTCGGCGCCTCCTTGCGGAGACGGCCCGCCCCGAAGAACAGAAAAGCCCCGCGCAGGCGGGGCTGGGTTGCGCGCACGATTCACGTGCATGCTTCTCAGTTCACCTGCGCTGGCCTCCGCTGCTGCGGGACTTCGATCTGGACCGGATGACCGGCCCTGACGACCGGCGGTCTTGGGCGTCGTCTATCGTACACGAGTTTTGCCCGGGTGTCGCACCCGGATCGGAGGCCGATGCGCCAGGCTCACCCGGACATCGGCCACGCATGACAATGGCCCGCCGTCCCCTCAGGGACGACGGGCCACCGTGCGAGAGTAAAGCCTGCTCTACTTCTCGATCTTGGCGAGGGCGTCCACGGGGATACCGGGGCCCTGCGTGGCCGAGATCGAGGCCTTGATGATGTAGCGACCCTTCGAAGCCGACGGCTTCACGCGCTGGACCTCATCGAGCACGGCCTGGAAGTTCTCGAGGAGCCTTCTCGTCGCCGAACGACGCCTTACCGATCACCGAGTGAAGGTTGGCGTGCTTGTCGACACGGAACTCGATCTTTCCGCCCTTGATGTCGGACACGGCCTTGGCCACATCCATCGTCACGGTGCCGGTCTTGGGGTTCGGCATGAGGCCACGGGGACCGAGCACGCGGCCGAGGCGACCGACCTTGCCCATGAGGTCCGGGGTCGCGACCACGGAGTCGAAGTCCTGGCGGCCGTTGACCACCTCTTCGATGAGCCTCGTCGCCACCAACGATGTCGGCGCCCGCTTCGCGAGCAGCCTCTGCCTTGTCACCATTGGCGAAGACCAGGACCCGAGCGGTCTTGCCGGTGCCGTGGGGCAGGATGGTGGTGGAACGGACAGCCTGGTCCGCGTGACGGGGGTCAACGCCGAGCTTGAACACGACGTCGATGGTCGAGTCGGTGTTCTTCGAGGCGGTCTTCTGCGCGAGACGCACGGCCTCGAGCGGGGTGTAGAGCCTGGCTGCGGTCGACGAGTGAGCCTGCGTCGCGGTAAGCCTTGGAGCGCTTGGTCATCTGCTTCTTCCTTTGCAGTCGTGGTGGCGGGTCAGCGCGACCCCTCCCACTGGTAATTCAGGGGTGGTCTTAGGAGACCGTGATGCCCATGGAGCGGGCGGTACCGGCGATGATCTTCGCGGCGGCGTCGATGTCGTTGGCGTTGAGGTCGGCCATCTTCTGCTCGGCGATCTCGCGCACCTGAGCCTCGGTCAGCGAACCAACCTTGGTGGTGTGCGGAGTGCCGGAGCCCTTGGGGACGCCTGCGGCCTTCTTGATGAGCCTCTGCGGCCGGCGGGGTCTTCGTGATGAACGTGAAGGAACGGTCTTCGTAGACCGTGATCTCCACGGGAATCACGTTGCCACGCTGCGACTCGGTGGCCGCGTTGTAGGCCTTGCAGAACTCCATGATGTTCACGCCGTGCTGACCCAGCGCGGGTCCAACGGGCGGAGCGGGGTTCGCGGCGCCGGCCTGGATCTGAAGGCGATCAGACCAGCGACCTTCTTCTTAGGGGCTGCCATGTTTCGGGTCCTTCTGTTGCTGGGGGCGGCTGGCTGCCGCCGTGATTGCTGGCGTCAGAGTCAGATCTTCTGGACCTGAGTGAACGCCAGGCTCGACCGGGGTCTCCCGGCCGAAGATGGAGACGAGAACCTGGAGCCTTCTGGGACTCCACGGAGATCTCGGAGATGGTGCCGGGCAGGGTCGCGAACGGGCCGTCGATGACCGTGATGGACTCGCCCACCACAAAGTCGACCTCGACGGGCGTCGCGGACTGCTGCTGCGACTCCTCCGACGTGCCGTCCGCGCTCTCCTTGGTGGCGAGCATGGCGTAGACCTCGTCGGGGGTCAGCGGCACGGGCTGGTGGGCGTGGCCCACGAAGCCGGTGACGCCAGGCGTGTTGCGCACGGTGCCCCAGGACTCGTCCGTGAGGTACATGCGTACCAGGACGTATCCGGGCATCCGGACGCGGGTGACCAGCTTGCGCTGGCCGTTCTTGATCTCGGCGACCTCTTCCATCGGAACCTCGACCTGGAAGATGAAGTCTTCCTGGTGAAGGCTCTCGCGGCGGTGCTCGATCGACTGCTTCACGCGCTTCTCGTGACCCGAGTAGGCGTGAATCACGTACCAGTCGCCCTCCTGCATGCGCAACCTGGGCCTTGAACTCCTCGATCGGGTCGACCGGCGCTGCCGCCTCGGCGGCCTCGTCGTCAACCTCAAGCGCAGCCTCTTCGGCCGCCTCGATCAGGTCTTCACCGTCAATGGCGTCATCGTCGCCGTCGACCACAGTGTCCGCGGGAGCATCGGACAGGCTGAGCCTCGTCGACCGCAGGGGTCACCTCATCCTCCGGGGCGTCCACCGCTGCCTGTGCGCGGTCGGTCGCCTCGGCGATGTCGGCTACGAGGGCGTCCAGGCTTGTCGCCGGCCGCGTCGAGCCTTGTCGTCACTCACGAGTCACCACTTCCTAGATTCGTTGTGCGGCTGTCAGCCGCCGAACACCCATGCCGATAGCCACCCGAAGCCCACGTCAAGAACGAAGACGAGCAGCATCATGACCGCGACGAAGCCGAGGACAATCCAGATGTACTGGATCAGTTCCTCGCGCGTAGGAGTCACGACGCGCTTGAGTTCGGAGATGACCTGACGGACGAACAGCGCGATACGCCCGAAGATGCTCAGACCCTCGCGGTTCTCGTGCCGCGGGTCCTTCTCTCCGGAATCCGTCACGGCAGATTCGCTCACCAGGTAGGTCCTTTGCTCGGAATCGGGGTGTGTTCGTGCGCGCGACCTGGGCCGCACCCAGCAGGGTAGGAGGGACTCGAACCCCCAACCGTCGGTTTTGGAGACCGATGCGCTACCAATTGCGCCACTACCCTTCGGAGGCGTTGGGACCTCCGTGGCTTCTTGATTCTCGTCATGCGTTCCGGCGCCAGGGCGCAGGTCATCATGACGATCGTCAATCGCCGAACTGCAATGGTACGGGGTCCGAGGCCAAAAAGCGAACCCGTGCTGGCGGGCGGCACTGCCCGGCCTCGTGACCTGCGTTCGTGCCCCGCCATTCTCGCATCGGGTGGCCTTCAGTCTCGACTCCCAAGGTAAGAAGTGACGGGAGTGGCCGCGTGGCCGATTTGTCGGTCACCACCGGACACTCCCGTCACGTGCGTCACTTTTTACCTTGGGTGTCGTCTTTGGAGGTTCGTCCGCCCCCGCAACGCCGCCTCGATCCGAGCCGCCACGAGATCTGGGTCGCGGAGCGCATCGACCGCCGGAAATCTGAGGAAGGGGATGCCGGAAAGGGTCAGCGCATTGTTGCGGCGGCTGTCCTCGCCAAGCGCTTCGCGCGACGAGTGGAATGCATATCCGTCGATCTCCACCACCATGCGTTCCTCGACCCATAGGTCCACATGGCCGACGAACTCAATGAGTCGTTGCGGCTCCACCACCAGTCCCCGATCCATGAGCGCGTCGCGCACCACCGTCTCGCCAGGCGATTGCGACCTTCCGTCCGCTCGCCTCGCCAGGCGCCTCGCGCGCAAAGTTCCAGTGGCGGTCATGTGTCTGAGGTCGTCCTTGCGCACGAGCCGGGCACGTAGTGCCGCATCCGCGGCGGCCAACTGAGCACGGAAGTCCGTGCACATTCCCAGGTGATCGATGACGCGGAGTGGGCGGACGCACAAGGAGGTTCCGGCGTCATCGGCGCGATGCCAGCGCAAGCCATTGCGCAGTCGAGGGTCCTCCGGCGCGACCCCCCGATGCACGGGTATCGCAAGGTGGGTCCCCATCGGCGCAGCGAGGTTCGGTAAACCAAGGTGTCGCAGGGCCGAGACGCAGGTGAGTTGCGCCGAGAGCACGCGGGCAAGGACTGCCTCCGCGGGGGCATCGGGCAACGCATAGCAGCCACGATGTGGCCGCGACACCTCACCTCTTCGAACCGCGTCAAGCAGTTGTGAATCGCAGAACCCGAGTCGGAGCAACTGGTGACGACGAGCCACGCCACCGAATGAGGCAAGAGCGGCGAGAAGATCCATCCCGCCACTCTCCGGCGACGGATCCTCAGGACAGGTGCGCGGGACGCCCACCGTGGACTCGGTGCCTTATCCCCGCGGCCTGGGGACAACGCGAGAACCGCACGGGGTGTGACACCCACGCTCGCCATAGCGATTCCCAAGGTACAAAGTGATGGACGATGCCCAAGTCGCCTATCGTGGCGCGCGCCGGGTCCCACGCACCACACCAGTCACTTCCTACCTTGGGAATCGTCCCGGGGGTAGTGAGAACCTCCCCCGCCGCGGGGAGCGCCGCGTGGGACCCTCGGCGGCCCTCGCTCGCGCGCTCGCGTGGAACAATGCCCCCATGACCTCCTCGAGCCGCGTCTCCGCCCGCCTCGGCGCCATCGCGCCCTCCGCCACTCTCGCCGTCGACGCCAAGGCCAAGGCCCTCAAGGCCGCCGGCCGTCCGGTGATCGGTTTTGGAGCGGGTGAGCCCGATTTCCCCACGCCGCAGCACATCGTCGAGGCCGCGGTCGAGGCCGCGCGCGACCCCAAGAACCACCGGTACACGCCTGCGGCGGGCCTTCCCGAACTGAAGCAGGCCATCGCCGACAAGACGCTGCGCGACTCCGGCTACGAGGTGGACCCCGCGACGGTGCTCGTCACCAACGGTGGCAAGCAGGCCGTGTTCCAGGCCTTCGCCGCAATCCTCGACCCGGGCGACGAGGTCATCCTCCCCGCGCCCTACTGGACCACCTACCCCGAGGCGATCGCGCTCACCGGCGCCTCCTCGGTCGAGGTGTTCGCTGGCGCCGACCAGGGCTACCTCGTCACCGTCGAGCAGGCTCGAGGCCGCGCGCACCGACAAGACCAAGGCGCTGCTGTTCTGCTCGCCGTCCAACCCGACCGGCGCCGTCTACTCCCCGGAGCAGACCAAGGCCATCGGCGAGTGGGCGCTGGAGCACGGCATCTGGGTCATCACCGACGAGATCTACGAGCACCTCCTGTACGACGGCGCGCAGTTCACGCCCATCCTGCGTGAGGTGCCCGCCCTCGCCGACACCACGCTGGTCCTCAACGGCGTCGCCAAGACCTTCGCGATGACCGGATGGCGCGTGGGCTGGATGCAGGGCCCCGCGGACGTCATCAAGGCCGCCACCAACTTCCAGTCGCACCTGACGAGCAACGTCGCCAACGTGAGCCAGCGTGCCGCGATCGCGGCGCTCACCGGCCCCATGGACGAGGTCGAGGCGATGCGCGTCGCCTTCGACCGCCGCCGCAAGACGATGGTCGAGATGCTCTCGGCGATCGACGGTTTCCAGGTGCCCGTGCCCCAGGGCGCGTTCTACGCCTACCCCTCGGTCGAGGGTGTGCTCGGGCGCGAGATCCGCGGCAAGGTCGCCTCGACGTCGGCCGAGCTCGCCGCGATCATCCTCGATGAGGCAGAGGTCGCCGTGGTGCCCGGTGAGGCGTTCGGCCCCTCGGGCTACGTGCGCCTGTCCTATGCACTGGCCGATGCCGACCTCGCCGAGGGTGTGGGTCGCATCCAGGCGCTGCTCGCCGAGTAGGCACCACTTCCGTCGTCAGGGCGGCCCCGGCTCCGGCCGGGGCCGCCCTTCGCGTCTGTCCGCCCCAGCATCGGCCGCGCTCAGGCTCCCGTGCGAGCGGATCGCGGCCCCCACTCCCCGCTGCCCTTGCGTCATGCGGCGGGCTCGGGTGACGATGCAGAGATGGACACCTTCGATGTCATCGTGATCGGCGCAGGACCCGTGGGCGAGAACGCGGCGGACCGCGCCAAGCGAGGCGGCCTCAGCGTCGCCATCGTGGAGGCGGAGCTCGTGGGGGGTGAGTGTTCGTACTGGGCATGCATGCCGTCGAAGACGCTGTTGCGTCCCGGCGCGGCTCGTGCCGCGGCGACGGGGGTGCCCGGCGTCCCCCAGGTCGGCCCGCTTGATGCGGCGGCGGTACTCGCGTGGCGCGACTCCGTGACGGGCGAGGGCGACGACTCCGGCCAGGAGGAATGGCTCGACTCGGCGGGGATCACCCTGGTGCGCGGCCACGGCCGCATCGCCGGCGTGAGGACCGTCGAGGTGACCGCGGGTGAGCGCGGCGACGGCGCGCAGGCCCCGCGCACGCTGACCGCTACCCATGCCGTGGTGGTCGCCACCGGTTCGGTGCCGGTGTTGCCTGATATCCCTGGCCTCGTCGAGGCCGATCCGTGGACGTCGCGTGACGCCACGGCCGCCGATGCCGTCCCCGACTCTCTCGTCATCCTCGGTGGTGGTGTGGTGGGCTGTGAGATGGCCACGGCGTACGCCGACCTCGGGTCGCGGGTCACGCTGGTGGCTCGCGGGGGTCTGCTCGGTGCGGCGGAACCGTTTGCAGGCGCCGCCGTCGAGCAGTCCCTGAGGGAACTGGGCGTCGACGTGCACACGGGATCCTCGGTGGTGCGGGTCGCACGGGCAGCGCGCGATGCCGACGTCGCGGTCACGATCGCCGATGCCTCGGGCACCGAGCGGGAGGTGGCCGGCACCGAGATCCTGGTCGCCACCGGACGCACGCCGAGGACGGGCGACGTGGGGCTCGGCAGCATCGGCCTCGACCCCGAGGCGCCCCTGGCGATCGACGACTCCACCGCGGTGATCGCCGCCGTGGGCGACGGCGATCCGTGGCTCTACGCGTGCGGCGACGTCACCGGACGCGTGGCAACCACTCACCAGGGCAAGTACCAGGCACGGGTGTGCGGCGACGTGATCGCGGCGCGGGCCGCTGGCAACGAAGATGCCGAGCACCCGTGGAGCCCGCTGCGCGCCACCGCCGACCACGGGGCCCAGACGCAGGTGGTGTTCACCCGGCCTCAGGTCGCCTGGGTGGGACTGACCCGAGCCGCATGCGACGCCGCGGACCTCGCCGTCGATGAAGTCGCGGTCGACCTTGGCGGCGTCGCGGGCGCGGGCGTCACGCACCCCGACTATGCGGGCCGTGCGCTGGTCCTGGTGGACCGCGAGCGCCGAGTCATCGTGGGCGCCACCTTCGTGGGACCCGACGCGGGCGAGATGCTTCACGCCGCAACCATCGCGGTCGTGGGCGAGGTGCCCATGGATCGCCTGTGGCACGCCGTCCCCGCGTTCCCGACGGTGAGCGAGGCGTGGCTGCGACTTGCCGAGGCGTACGGCCTGTGACGGTGGAGGCGCCGGGCCCAACCGCCCGTTAGCCTCGTAGCCATGTCCGATGCGGTGGTCCAGGTCCGTGGCCTTGTGAAGTCCTATGGCGGAGTGAGGGCGGTCGACGACCTCGACCTCACCATCGAGCGCGGCGAGGTGTTCGCGCTGCTCGGACCGAACGGCGCGGGAAAGTCCACCACCGTCGAGATCCTCGAGGGTTTCCGCACGCGCGATGCCGGCGAGGTAGCGGTGCTCGGGCTCGACCCCATCATGGCGACCCGCTCGTGGCGCGAACGCGTGGGGCTGATGCTGCAGTCCACGTCGCCGCGTTCGTTCCTGACCGCTCGCGAGGCCCTTGCCCACGCGACCGCGCTGTACTCGAATCCTCGCGACGTCGACGAGACTCTGGCCGCGGTGGGCCTCACCGACAAGGCCGACGAGAAGCCTCAGGAGGCTCTCGGGCGGACAACGGCGACGCCTCGACGTGGCGCTCGCGGTCATCGGCCGCCCCGAACTGATCTTCCTCGACGAGCCCACCACCGGCTTCGACCCCGAGGCACGCCGCCAGTTCTGGCGACTCATCGAGTCTCTCACCGACGACGGCACCACGGTGGTCCTCACCACCCACTACCTGGACGAGGCCGATCACCTTGCCGATCGCATCGGCATCCTGGCCGCCGGTCGCCTGGTGGCGCTCGACACTCCGGCGGGCCTGCGTTCGCTGGCCAGCGGCGCCCGCGTGACGTGGGAGGAGGCGGGGGCGGCGCACACCGAGACGACCGCACGGCCCACGGCCCTGCTGCGCGACCTTCTCGCGCGCCACGACGGCGAAGTGCCGGGCCTTGAGGTGGTGCATCCGAGCCTCGAGGACGTCTACCTCGACCTCATCGGCGACGCTGCGGCAGCTGCCGGTGCGGCCGATGCGGCCGATGCGCAGGTCCAGTCATGAGCGCGCGCACCGCACCCTCGTGGTGGTCCATGACGGCGGACCGGTTTGTGGTCGAGGTGAAGGAGTTCACTCGCTCGCGCGAGCAGATGATCTTCATCTTCTTCTTCCCGATGATCTTCCTCGCGCTGTTCGGGGCGATCTTCAACACCGATGATCTGTACGGCACCGGCGTCTCCTTCGGGCAATACTTCCTGGCGGGCATGATCGCGTCCGGCATGCTCAACACGGGGTTCCAGTCGTTGGCGATCTCGATCTCGATCGACCGCTCCGAGGACGCCCTCAAGCGCATCCACGCCACTCCCCTGCCGCCGACCGCGTACTTCTTCGGCAAGATCCTTCAGGTCCTCGTCGTGTCGGTCGTCCAGGTGGCGCTTCTCATCGCGATGGGCGCGCTCCTGTTCGACGTGTCGCTGCCCGCCGACGCGTGGCACTGGGTCACGTTTGCGTGGGTGTTCGTCCTGGGCCTCGCGTGCTCGACCGCGTGGGGCATCGCCACCTCGTCGCTGCTGCGCAATGGCAAGGCGGCATCGGCCATCCTCACGCCCGTGGTGCTGGTCCTGCAGTTCACGTCCGGCGTGTTCTTCGTGTTCACGGAGTTGCCCTCGTGGCTTCAGCACTTCGCCGAGGTGTTCCCCCTGAAGTGGCTGGCACAGGGCATGCGCGCCGTGTTCCTGCCCGACGAGTTCGCGGCGGCGGAGGCCGCCGGCTCGTGGCAACTGCCGCTGATCGCCATCGTGCTGTCGGTGTGGCTGGTGGCCGGGCTCGTGATCTCCGCGAAGACCTTTAGGTGGCTGCGCCTCGACGATCGGTGACCCGATCACCTGAGTGATTCCTCAGGGGCACCGCGGGACAGTGGTGGCCATGAACGCACCGAGCCTTCGCACCGTCACGGTGGCCGCCGGGTTCCTGGGGCTGTCAATGATCGTGGCGGGCACGGCGACCGCCATGGCGGGCGTGCCCACGGATGAACCCATCGGCACCGGCATCACGCTGCAGCAGGCCGACGGCGCCACCCCCGAGCCCACTCCGACCCACACGGGCACCGCCCTGCTGCCTGGGGTACCCATCGAGGTGGGCGCGGACCCTCTGTTGGAGTGCGACGCGGACGGCGCGTGCGGCGACAAGAAGAAGGGCAAGGCCTCGCGCGACGACAGCGAGGCGGCGGAGGTCTCGACCGCAGTGGTCACCACTGATGGGGCCGATGCGGCCGCCGCCGGCTCGGACGCCACGAGCGAAGGCTCCGCCACTAAGGACGATGCCGCGGGCAAGACCCGCGATCTCGCGGCGGCAGGGGCGGCCCTCGCCGCATGTGACCTTCCGTCAAAGCCGGACCTGACCGGTGGAACACACCAGCAACGCACGGATGCCCTCCGGGCGTGGAAGGCGGACATCGTCGAGGCCGCACACGGGTGTGGCGTCGACCTTGCGGCCGCTGACCTCGCCGACGACAAGGGCTGCGACCGCCTCGTCAAGGCCTGGGGCGAGGAGCGCGGCGCGCGTGAGGCGCGAGCCGACCGTGGTGACGCACGCACGCAAGCGGACAGTCCCGACCGCGAGCGCGGCGACCACGGGGAGAGCGACGACGCGTGGGGCGGCGATGAGCGCAGCACCGATGGGGACCTCGGCCGCGACGACGCACAGCGGGACGCGCACGACGACGAGCGGGACAGGCTCGCGCGACAACGATGGCTGGGGCGTGGAGGACACGCGGCGCGGAGACCACGACCACGATGGTGGGTCGTGGGACGGCCGCCGCTGACCTCCACCACCACGCCTCGACGACGGCCCTGGCACCTGCCGGGGCCGTCGTCGCATGTCCGTGAACCACGCCCCAGGCGCGCTACCGTGAGCGGCAAGGGCCTGGAGGGCATCATCGCGCGATTCTTCGACAAGGCGGCCGCTGCCGCGCAACGCACCAGCGTGCGTTCGCGCCTGCTGGCGTACCTCATTGCGCTGACCGCCACGGCCCTCGTCATCGCGGGCCTCACGGCGTGGGTCATCGAGCGCGGCCGCATTGACAGCCAGATCACCGAAGACATCGCGCTCCGTGCCCAGGCCTTCACCGAACTGGCGACCGACGTGGACCCCACCACCGGCGAGCCGTACGCGTCGTCGCAGGCCCTCATGCGTGAGGCGATGCTCCGTGTGGTCGCGAGCCCCACAGAATCTGCCGTCGCACACGTCGGCACGGTGGCTCGCTACGTCCCCTCCGCTCCGTCGCGCCTGCGGCTCGAGGACGACGAGCAGTTCCTCGAAGAAGCCTCGGACCACGCGTCGGAGACGGTCGTGGTCCGTTCCGTCACGACCGACACGGCGGACTATCGCTATGCCGCCGTACCGATCGTCGAACCCGACGGCACCGTGGTGGGCGTGTTCTCGTTCGCCACCGATCGCGGCGCCCTGCAGGCGAATCTCGCCGAGACGTTCCAGGCTCTACGCGCTGGTGGCCCTGATCGCGCTGGCGATGATCGGCGTCGTGGCCTGGACCACCGTGGGACGCACCCTGCAGCCCATCGCCACGCTCGAGGCTCGCGTGCGCCGCATCTCCGAGCATGACCTCTCCGAGCGGGTACCGGTGGAGGGGCACGACGATCTCGCCCGGCTCACCAGCACGGTCAACGCCATGCTCGACCGCATCGAGCGCGCCTTCGAGGACCAGCGCCAGGCTCCTCGACGACGCCTCGCACGAGCCTTCGCACGCCGCTGGCGATCATGCGCACCAACCTCGAGGTCCTCGAGCCCCGCGACGCGGAAGAGGTGGAGCGCTCCCAGAAGGAGCCTGCTGGACGAGGTATCGATGATGGCGCGCCTCGTCGACGACCTCGTGACGCTAGCGAAGTCCGACCGTCCCGAGTTCGTGCACCGCACCCCCACCGATCTGGCGGAGGCTCACCGAGTCCGCCTACGCGCGTGCGAGCGCGCTCGGCGAACGCGACTGGCACTTGGACGGCCTCGCCCACGGCACGGTCATCGTCGACCCCCAGCGCATCACCCAGGCGTGGCTCCAACTGGCCGCCAACGCCGTGAAGTTCTCCGCGCCCGGCTCGCGCATCCTCGTCGGCTCCGCCGTCACCCCCACCCAGGTCCGCATGTGGGTGAGCGACGAGGGCCTCGGCATCGCCCCGAGCAAGCACAAGGAAATCGTCGGGCGCTTCACGCGACTCGACCCTGAGGTAGAGGGCTCCGGTCTCGGACTGACCATCGTCGCCGCTATCGTCGGTGCACACGGTGGGCGCCTCGACGTGTTCTCGGAGCCAGGCCGCGGTTCCACCTTCACCATGATCCTTCCCCGGAACGGAGCCCTCGCATGATTCGCTTGCTGCTCGTCGAGGATGAAGACAAGGCTCGTCGCGTCGCTCATCAAGGGACTCCGCACCGCCGACATCGAGGTCGAGGCGGTGCGGACCGGACGCGAGGGCCTCGAGCGCGCCATCAACGGCAACCACGACATCATGCTGCTCGACATCGGGCTCCCCGATCAGGAGGGCTTCACGGTGCTGCGCCGCCTACGATCGTCTGGCTCCGACCTCCCCGTGATCATCCTCACGGCACGCACGTCCGCCGAGGACACGGTGCGGGGCCTCGAGCGCGGCGCCGACGACTACATGGCCAAGCCCTTCGTGTTTGACGAGCCTGGTGGCACGTATCCGCCTGCGGGCTCGCAAGCCCAGCGAGGACACCCCACCGCCCGACGGTGTGATCGTGGTGGGCCGCTGTGAGCCTGGACCCGATGGCGCGGCTCCTCACCTGCGACGGCGTGCAGATCCCACTGAGCCCCCGTGAGTTCCAGGCTCGCACACCTCCTCATGACCCATGGCGGGGATGTGGTGCCACGCGCCGAGGCCCTCGAACACGTGTGGGGCTCGGCCGCGCGCGACAACGTGCTCGATGTCTACATCCGCTACCTGCGCTCGCACCTCGGGTCAGACTCGATCGAAACCATCCGCGGCATCGGCTACCGGTTCGTCGGCTAAGCCGCCGCGGCATCGGCCATCGGTGCCGAAGCCAGGCCGCGCCCCTGCCCTACGCTGGGCGGATGGACGTGAGAGCACCGCGCTGGATCGACGCCGCCATCGCCGCAGGGCTGATGGTCGTCTCGATCGCTTGGACGCTCCAGATCACCGACGTCCCCATCGAGACCTACCGCCTCATGGACCCGCTCGGGTGGACCCTCATGGCCGCCCTGGTGTTGCCGCTCATTTGGCGCCAGAGCCTACCCGCGCGCGGTCATGTGGGTCACCTTCGCCCTGTGGCTCGTGGTCGCGGGACTCGGTTACGAACCCACGCCCGCCATGCTGGGGCTGTTCCTCGCTGTCTACACGGTGGCATCGTCCATTCCCCGCGCGACCACGCTCAAGCACTGCGCGGTCCTGCTGGCCATCATGCTGGCCTGGACGGGGGTAGGCGTGGTGACGCTCGACTCTGTGGAGGGCTACTCGCTACTCATGGAGCCTCTCGGTATCGCCATCCCGCTGCTACTGGGCATGAACGACCGTCGGCTCCGCGAGCGCGTCTCGGAGGCGAGGTCGCGCACGCCCGGCGTGAGCAGGCCGGCTACGAGATCGCGGCCGATGCCGTGCGCGCCGAACGCGCCCGCATTGCACGAGAGCCTCCACGACGTGGTGGCGCATGAGATCACGGTCATGACCCTGCAGGCGGAGGGTGCGAGGCGACGCGCCCGCGACGCCTCGCCCGAACTCACGGACACCCTCGCCACCATCTCGGCCTCCGGCCGCAAGGGCCTCGAGGAGATGCAGCGCATGATCCGCGTGCTGCGCGCCTCCGAGCAGGAGGCCGCGGAGCGTGCAGGCGTGGACCGCGCGCTCGCTGGCGGCAGGAACGCGGACCGCGCACCCGCACGCGACGAGCCTCGCGCCCATGCCCTCGCTCGCCGCGCTGCCCTCGCTCGCGCGCCACGTGCGCGAGGCAGGCTTCCCCGTCACGCTCGACGTGTCCGGCTCCGCCCACGTGCCCGCTGGCGTCGAGGTGAGCGCCTACCGCATCATCCAGGAAGCCCTCACCAACGCCATGAAGCACGCGGGCCCCGGCGCCAGCGCCAAGGTCACCGTGAACCGCACGGCCGATGCGGTGCACATCTCGGTGGAGGACGACGGCCGCGGGGTGGGCACCGAGGGTGCCAGGGTCAGCGGCGGCCACGGACTCGCTGGCATGGCGGAGCGCGTCCACGCACTCGGCGGCGCACTGTCGCACGGGCCGCGACGAGGCGGTGGCTTCGAGGTGCACGCCGTGCTGCCCTCGGGTGACGATCAGGTGAAGGAAGCCGCTCAGGCTGAAGGAAACGAGGACCGATGATCCGGGTAGCGCTAGTGGACGACCAGGCGATGGTGCGCGTAGGCCTCCGCATGATCCTCGAGGCGGAGGACGACATCGCCGTGGCGGCCGAGGCGGCCGACGGCGCCGAGGCGGCTGCGATGGCACGCCAGTTCACCCCCGACGTGGTGCTCATGGACATCCGCATGCCAGGCATGGACGGCCTCGCCGCCACGTCCACGGTGATCGAGGCGAGTCCCGAGACCAAGGTGGTCATCCTCACCACCTTCGACGACGACGAGTACGTGTACGAGGCGCTCCGCGTCGGCGCCTCCGGGTTCCTCCTGAAGAGCGCCGACGGCGACACCCTCGTCAACGCCGTGCGCGTGGTCGCGGCGGGCGAGGCACTGCTGGCGCCAGAGGTCACCCGCCGCGTCATCGAACGCTTCGCCCACGGCACCGTCGACGCCGTCGAGCACGTCCCGTCCCCGGAGGCCATCGGCGACCTGTCGGACCGCGAGGTGGAGGTCCTGAGGCTCATCGCTCGCGGCATGTCCAACCAGGAGATCGCGCAGGAACTCTGGGTCTCCTCCACCACCGTGAAGACTCACGTGAGCCACATCCTCACCAAGCCTGGGGGTGCGCGACAGGGTTCAGGCTGTGGTCGAGGCCTACGAGTCCGGCATCGTCATTCCGCGCGGATAGCGCCGATCCGCGGCCGTCGCCGAGCATCGGCCCCAGCACGTCCCAGGGGTGAACCCTGAGAGAACTCAGGTGGAACCGTCCGCGTGGGGGATGGGCGGCGGGCCAGAGTTTTTGCCACACTGGGCGCGTCGACGCTGACGTCTGCACCCCTTCCTGCCCAACGAAAGGCACCACCATGACCTCTACCGCCGCACCCGCCCTCGCGGCGTCCATGCGAGACGGCTACAAGGACTACGGCACCGGAGAGGCGGCGGTCCGCGCCCTTGACGGCGTCAACGTGGACATCGCCCGCAGCGAGTTCACCGCCATCATGGGCCCCTCGGGATCGGGCAAGTCGACGCTCCTGCACACCCTTGCCGGCCTCGACAAGGCTCTCGGCCGGGTCCTCGACCATCGCCGAAACGACCATCACCCAGCCTGTCCGAGGCGCAGATCACCGAGGTACGCCGCAAGTACATCGGGTTCGTCTTCCAGTCGTTCAACCTGATTCCCTCGCTGACGGCGCGCGAGAACATCACGCTTCCGCTCGACATCTCGGGCACCAAGGTCGACAAGGCGTGGTTCGACGAGATCATCGGCATCCTTGGCCTTGGCCAGCGCCTCACGCACCTTCCCGCGGAGCTCTCCGGTGGCCAGCAGCAGCGCGTCGCGGTGGCGCGCGCGCTCGTGTCGCGGCCCGAGATCATCTTCGCCGACGAGCCCTCCGGCAACCTCGACTCGAAGTCTGGTGCCGGGCTCCTCGCCTTCATGCGGCGCGCGGTCAAGGAGTTCGGCCAGACCATCGTCATGGTCACCCACGACCCGACCGCCGCGTCCTACGCCGACCGCATCCTCTTCCTCGAGGACGGGCAGATCGTTGACGAGATGCGTGAGCCCACGGCCGACCGCGTGCTCGACCGCATGAAGCAGATGGGGCACTGATGTTTCGCCTCGCACTGAAGTCCGTCAAGCACAATCCGAAACGGCTGATCCTCACCGCCGTCGCGGTGGCTCTCGGCGTCTCGCTGGTGGCGGCAACGCAGACCTTCACGAACGCCTTGTCGTCGGGGTTCTCCGACCTCTTCGACGACATCTACTCCGGCACGGACATCGTGGTGGAGGCTGACCCGAACGCCGCCGAGGAGTCCGACCAGGGCGGCGACCCGTTCAGCGTTGGCGCGGGTGTGTTCTCGCCCGACGACGTCGCCGCGATCTCCGAGGTCGACGGCGTCGAGATCGCCGCGGGTGGCGTGCAGGTCACCGGCTCCGTGCTGCCCGCCGACACGGGCGAGGGCACCACGGACCCGCTCGCCGGTTCGGGAGCCCCCAGCCAGATCTTCAACTGGTACGGCGACTCCACCATCGACCAGTCGACCATCGTCGACGGCCGGGGCGTGGAGGCAGATGGCGAGATCGTGCTTGACGTCGACTCAATCGAGACGCTGGGCTACGCCATCGGCGACACCGTCGGCATCGCGACGGAGGCGGGCGTCACCGACTTCACGCTCGTGGGCACGGTGCGCTTTGGTGAGGACAACAATCTCCAGGGCGCCACCCTCGCGTACATTTCGGATGCCGATTCGCACACCCTTGCGGACGACCCGAACTACGCCACCGTCAGCGTCATCACGGCTGAAGGTGCCAACCTCGACTCGGTCGTGGCCGACATCGACGCGGTCATCCCGGACGGCACCCGCGCCATCACCGGTGAAGACAAGGCCGCCGAACAGACCGCGGCGCTCGACGACGTGCTGCAGTACGTCGACATCTTCGCGATCGCGTTCGCGGGCATCTCGTTGTTTGTGGGCGCGTACATCATCGTCAACACGTTCCGCATCATCGTGACGCAGCGCACGCGAGAGTTTGGCCTCATGCGCGCCATCGGCGTCACGGGCAAGCAGATCCGGTCCATGATCCTGCTCGAGGCGCTGGTGGTCGCCGTGCTCGCCTCCACCCTCGGCATCATCCTTGGATACCTGCTCGCGCTCGGCTTTGCGGGACTCGTCTCGCTCTTCGCCGGGGACATCTTTGGCACCATGTCGCTGCCGCTCGACGCGGTGCTGTGGGCGTACGTCATGGGTGGTGCGGTCACGCTGGTCTCCGCGTTGCTTCCCGCACTCCACGCCTCGCGCGTGGCTCCGATGGAGGCCCTGCGCGAGTCCGCCACGGGCGGCAAGAAGCCGCTCAAGGTGCGCAACATCGTGGGCGGAGCCCTGGCGCTGATCGGCGCTGGGCTCGTGACGCTGGGCCTCTACGTCGACCTCGACAGGCCCTACATCTACGTGGGCGCGGGGGCGGCAATCCTCGTGATCGGCGTGACCCTGCTCGCGGCCCAGGCTCCTGTCGCCGCTCGCAAGCCTGATGCGCAAGCCGCTGACCTCCTGGTTCCGGGTGGACGGCAAGGCTTGCCGCCAATAACATCCGACGCGAGCCGCGGCGCAGTGCCAACACCGCTGCGGCACTGATGATCGGCGTCATGCTGCTGGCGCTGGTGGCGACCTTCACGGAGTCGCTCAAGACGGTGGTGACGTCGGAGTTCGCGTCGACCAAGGCCGACCTCTTCGCCACCTCCACGCAGGGCCCCATCCCCGATGGGGCGGTCGATGTCATCGAGGGCGTGGACGGCGTGGCCTTCACCAGGCTCGATCGGCTTCGGCACCGCCGAGTTTGACGGCGCGCAGTTCGCCGTCGGTGTGATCGAGCCCGAGACGGCCTCCGAGACGTACGAGTACGCCACGGATCCCGCGATCGACGAACTGTCCGACGGCGAGGTCTTCATCAACCCGGCGATCGAGGAGCCTCGGAGTCGAGGTGGGCGACGAGATCACGCTGACCGGCTCGGAGGGCGACGTGAGCCTCGAGGTCACGGGTCGCTACCTCAACGAGAACGAGGGCGACTTCTTCGTCACGTTCCCCACGGGCGACGAGCCTGTTCGGCGACGTCGAGGCCGTGCAGACGCTCGTGGTGTTCGACGACTCGGTGGTGCCCGATGACGAGGAGGCCGGCTCCGGCCAGGTCACCTTCACCGAGCAGACCGAGCGAATCCAGGAGGCGCTGAGCGAGGACTATCCGCTCGTCATGCTGGCGCAGCCGGGTGAACTCGAGCAGGCTCGCCAACCAGTTCATCGACCTGTTGCTGGGTGTCATCTCCGCGCTGCTCGGCTCGGCGCTCGTCATCGCCCTGTTGGGCGTGGCGAACACCCTACTGCTGTCGGTGACGGAACGCACCCGCGAGATCGGCCTCCTGCGTGCCGTGGGCATGAAGCGCCGCGCGGTGTGGCGCATGATCACCATCGAGTCGATGATCATGGCGGTCTTCGGCACCGTGCTGGGCATGGTGCTGGGTGTCGCACTCGGCTCCGCGCTGGTGCTGTCGCTCGCCGACTTCGGCTTCGACGGGGTGACGATTCCGTGGGTCTGGCTCGTGGTCTACACGGTGCTCGCCGCCATCGCGGGTGTGCTGGCGGCCATCTGGCCGGCCTACCGCGCCTCGCGCCTGGACATCCTGCAGGCGATCGCCGCCGACGGCTAACCCTCACCACGCCAAAGGCCCGGTCATCCGCAAGGGTGGCCGGGCCTTTCGCATGGTGACGGCGGTGGAGGCGGGCGCAGGCACCGCGCCTCCACGCCTCAGCCGAAGGAACGTGATGGTGCCGGAACGAGCTCGGGCCCCGTGGGTTCCACAAAGCGAACGGTCACCGTGCCAGGCACGCGGGACCCCGCGACGGCATACGACAACACGACCCTGTCCCGGTTGGCGGAGCCCCCATCAGGAGTGATGACGATGCGCTGGGGCGCCAGGTCCCGAAGGAACTCCTCGGCGTCCCCCTCACCACCGCGAGCGTCCTCCCACGCTCGGCGGAGGCGAGCGGGCGCCGAATCCTCCTGGGCGAGCCCGCGAGCGACCGTCTCGCGACCGAGGTTGTCGACGAAAGCGAACTGGTCAAAGACCATGTCGATGTCCCGCACGACCGCTGCGGACAAACGCCCGGGGTAGTCGATCTCCAACCGCACGTTGAGGCTCTGACCGTCCACGGTGACCACGGCTTCCATCGCGCCGCCGCCGGGTCCTCCGTCGAGGAGAATGTCGCCGAGGTACTGGCTCTCCACGGTCACACCCCCACTCAGACTGCAGCGCCTCGTCCGCCTGCAACCGGTTGACCGTCGCGCGCGCGTCGGCATCCGTGCCGAAGTAGTCGTCGACGATCGCATCGAAGAGTTCCCGGCCACGCGTGTACTCAGCGGCCGTGAGCTCGAGACACCGAGCCGCGACATCGAACAAGTCGGTCGCCGCATAGTGGGAGCCTGCGGTGCTGAGACCGACACCTGGCTCGCGAGGGGTCGGATTTGTCACGGGCGAACTACCGAGAGTGGTCGCTGCGGAGGCGAGCGCCGTCTCGACCCTGCCCATGTTCGTTGACACCATGGACGTGTCTGAACGATCCAGGATCATCGCGTCGTCGCGAGTTTCGTACTCACCCAGTACGAACGCGTCGAGGTTGAAGCTCGCGAGGCTCATCGCGGATGGCCGATGCGGCATCGTTCAGCATGGTGACGAGCGCACTCTCCTGGGCCGTGAGCGCCTCGTCCAGATCGCCAAGCGAGTCCGTCAGTGACTCCAGGATCTCGAGGTAGGAACTTCCCGAGACCGCCGTTTCGTGGGCAATGGCTGCCACGCCGGTACTCGCGAGCGTCGCAATGCCGCCAAGGACCGAGACCGCCGCAACGGTTCCGGCTCCAGCGGTCACCACCGATGACACGACGCCCGCCACGGCGGCAACCACCGTCAAGGCGAAAGTGCCGTTGGCGGCGGCGGAGTCGCCCGCTTGCTTCTCCCACGCTGCACGTGCGGCGTCACAGATGACAGCCACGTCCTTGCGCGCGGCAGGCCACATCGCCTGCTCCGCCGCATAGTTCGCCTCGAGGATGACGCACGCGTCCGCAAGGCCATGCGTGACCTTCGAGAACTGGGTGTAGTACTTGTCCAGGAAGGGCGTCCGGAAAGCTCCCGCGCAGGTTGTTCACGATGACGGCCTCGATGGTCCCGTTCGCCGTCGCGATCTCACCGCCGCCCTGGACGGTCGCCGTTGCGGAGGACCCCCGAGTACAGCCGTGGTGGAGTTGGCCGCGCTCCGTGGGGTGGCACACGCTGCGCCGTCCGGGAGCCCCTGCCACTTGGCAACGCGGGAATCGATCACTCCCCGAATCGCGTCAAACTCCTCGGCCACCGAATCCTTGACGCCATTGCCGTCACCGCCGCCCGAGCCGTCTGCAGCGGGGCGGTTGTAGAAGTTGAGCATCCAGCCCCACTTGGCGTAGATCATGTCGTTACCCCAATTGGGGTAGAAACCTTGATCAGCCATCCAACAATCGATGGCCGCGCGCTTCATCTGCCCCACAATCGTGGGGAGGTCGTCGTAATCAACCATGCTGTATGAACCCCCGGATGTGTCTCGACGCCTGCGCGTCACCGGCGACCCTAGCAAGAACTCTTCTCAGATACGCGTGATGCGCGCTAGCGACGCTCCGCCGCTCGGTACTGCTGCGCGATCGCGCGCACACCTGCGATGACGGCGGCACCGATGAGGGCGACGGCACCGATGAGGATCATGAGGGCGCCGATGCTCGCTTGGGTGGGGGCGTTCTCGAAGAAGCCCCGACTGGAGGTGCCGAGAAGCGTCAACACACCGATCGGCAGCAGCACCACGGCGACGGCCACCAAGGCGATACCCACGCCGGGAAAGCGAATGCGGCCTCCGGGCAGTGCAGGGTCTACGGACGGTGCGGATTCAGTCATGGGCACAGCGTATGCAGGTTCACACCCGTGGCACACTCCGGCCGTGCGAACCGGAGACCTCGAGCGTGACGCCGACGGTCACGGGCTCGGGCACCAGCGCGATGCCGAAGCGCTCGGCAACGCCTGCCTGCACGGCGCGCGCCAGCGCCACCACATCGGCCGCCGTGGCGCCTCCGCGGTTGGTCAGCGCAAGGGTGTGCTTGGTCGACAGGGACGCGCGCGCATCGGCCGCGACGGCGAAGCCGCGGGAGAAGCCGGCGTGCTCGATCAGCCAGGCCGCCGACGTCTTGACCTTGCCGCCGGCGGCGGCGTAGCGCGGCGCGTCCTGCGGCAGTGCGGCCGCCGATGCCTCGTCGAGAAGGGGATTGGTAAAGAACGACCCTGCGGACCACGTGTCGTGGTCACCCGAGTCGAGCACCATCCCCTTGGAGCGGCGCAGCGCGAGCACGGCCTCGCGCACCTCGGTCAACGGCGCACGCTCCCCCTCGGCCACGTCGAGCGCGGCCGCCAGTTGGGCGTAGCGGATGGGGGCAGACAGCGTCGCCATCCGGGTGTGGAACGTGACGTCGAGGACGATGTACCGCGGGGTGGGATGCCAGACGCCGCCGTCCGGCGCCTCCCCGCGCATCGACCGCTTGAGCAGCGAGTCGCGATACCCGAACTGGAGTGCCACCAGCGGGAACGACCGCACGCGCTCCTCGGTGCGGTCCCAGGTGCGCACGAGCGCGATGGTGTCGCCTACTTCCTGACCGTACGCGCCCACGTTCTGCACCGGAGTGGCGCCCGTAGAGCCGGGGATACCGGACAGCGCCTCGAGCCCCATCCAGTCCTCGGCGACGGCGGTCTCCACCAGGTGATCCCACGGCGTGCCCGCTGTCGCGGTGATCGAGACTCCGCCGCATGCGCCATCGTTCTGGAGCGAAATCTCGGACCGGGCGTCGCGCACCACCACGCCATCAAACCCCTGGTCCCCCACGAGCAGGTTGGAGCCGCCGCCCAGCATCAGGAGGGGCGTGCCAGTGGCATCGGCCTCTCGCACGGCGTCGATCAGGTCGCGCTCGGAGCGCGCCTCGACAACGTTCCGTGCCGGGCCGCCGACGCGCAGGGTGGTGAGATCGGCGAGGGTGGTCATGTCTCTCAGCCTAGGAGGTGTGAGGGGTGGAAGAGCTCGACGACGGACCCTGATCGTCGTCGTCGATGTAGCCCGCACCGCCGGCCCCGGCCTCGTCGGCCTCGAGGGCGGCACGCTCGGCGCGGCGCCTCGCGGCACGCTGCGAACCGAACAGGGCACCCTCCGTGCGCACCGCGCGGGCCAGAGCGAAGGACGTGGCCGATGCCGCGGCAACCACCAGCAGCGCGTCGCGCAGCGGCACCACCTCGCCGAGGAAGCCGATGAGTTGCGGCACCAGCAGGCCCGCCACCGTGGAGAAGGACGCCACCGCGGCGACGCGGGCGGCGGCGCGCGTGGGGTCGTCGGCGGCGGCCGTGAACGCGATCGGGACACCGAGGGCGGCTCCCATGCCCCACAGCACGGCACCGAACGGAATCCACGAGAATGCCGGCGCGAAGGCGAAGACCAGCAGGCCTGCCACCACCAGCACCGCCGAGATGCGCAGTGACACCACGCGGCCCAGGCGGGCGATGATAGGCGCGCCAAACCATCGGACCGTCACCATGGCCACCACGAACACCCAGTAGATGACGTCGCCCATGGCCTCCGGACGGTCGAAGTCGTCGACGATGGTGAGGGCCATCCACTGGGCCGCCGTCATCTCGGTCATCGAGGCAGCGAACACGATGAGGCCGATGAGGATGACGCGTCGCTCGCGGTACTCGGCCTTCGCGGTGGCGAAGGGGCCTCCCAGCGTGGCCGATGCGCTGACAGGCTGGGCGCTGCCGTCGAGGCAGGAGACCGGCACGATCGCGAGGCGGACGGCGGTGATGACAGCGGCGGCGCCGAGGAAATGCCACACGGGGTTGACGCCCACATGACTCAGCGCTGCGCCCACGCCAAGGCTGATCGCCACGCCCAGGGAGAACGTGCCGTGGAACTGGCTCATGATCGCCCGGCCCATGAAGCGCTCCACCGTCGCGGCCTCGGCGTTGATGGCCACGTTGGTAAACGCCATCGAGAACGTCACCAGGAAGTAGCCGAGCGAGAACAGCCACGTCGCCGACATCGCCGTCGAGAGCCCCACCAGAATGATCGCCACGGCCCAGCCCACGCTTGACCACACGAGCAGGGCACGAGTCCCGAAGCGGGCCGCCGCCCACCCGGTCACCAGCAGCGCGATCAGCGAGCCGATGGCGCCCAGCGCGATGAGCAGCGCCACTCACCCGAGCTCACCCCGAGCAGGTCGCGGATGGTGGGCACGCGCGACAAGAAGGTCGCCATGCAGGCGCCCATCAGCGCAAAGAGCGCGAGGACCCCGAGCCGTGCCTGAGCGACGCGCCGGGCATCGGGAGTCGTGGTGGGGGCAAAGCGGGCGCTTGGCACTGGCAGGACTCCTGACGCATCGCCGTCGCAAGGATCCATGCGGCGCGAGGGAAAATGGGGCGGCACTAGTGTAGGAGCACCCACGAACAGGAGGCGCTGTGGCCAGGACCCGACGACCCACGATGGCCGATGTTGCCGCCAAGGCAAAGGTGTCCCTGTCGACGGTGTCGCTTGCCTACTCGGGCGCCGGCCCCATCTCCCCCGAAATGAAGGCAAAGGTGGTGCGCGCCGCCGACGAGCCTGGGTTACACCGGTCCGTCCGCCCAGGCGCGGGCGTTGCGCTCGGGCCGTTCAGGGGTCATCGGCGTGGTGATCCACGACTCGCTCACGCTCGCCTTCCGCGCCCCCTCATCCTCAACGTCATGGACGGCCTCATCTCCGACCTCGGAGAGATGGGCCTTGGAGCCCTGCTCATCCCGGCGCCCCGCGGCGACGAGGGAGAGACGTCGCTCCTCGAGTCCGCCCCCATGGACGCCGCCGTCGTGCTGCGCGTCCGCGACCACGATGACCCCGCCCTCGCCATCCTGCGCAAGCGCGGCCTGCCCGTGGTGGTCATGGACGCCGAACCGCCCGCCGGTGGCGGCCAGGTCACCATCGACGACACATCGGCCACGGTCGAACTCATCGAGCACCTGGTGTCGCTCGGGCACGAGCGCATCGGCACCATCACGTTGCCGCACGCCCCGGGCCTTGAGACGTCGCTGCGTCCCGCCGACTACTGGCCGGAGACGTCCTGGGCGCCGATGCACCACCGCCTCGAGGCGTTCCGACTCGCCGGAGTGCGTCCCTGTGTGGTGGTCGAGTCACGCGAGTCGATGGTGGCGGAGGGCATCGCCGCCGGTCACCTGGCGCTGGCTCACGAGTCGCAGCCGACGGCGCTGGTGGTGCAGTCCGACCTGCTCGCGGCGGGCGTGGTGCTCGCGGCGCGTGAGCTCGATCTCTCGGTCCCCGGCGACGTCTCGATCACCGGGTTCGACGGACTCGACCTGCCCTGGCTCGCCCCACTCGAACTTACGACGGTCTACCAGGACGGCGTCGAGAAGGGTCATGCGCTCGCGAAGGCCGTCAAGGACCTGCTCGCGGGCGAGGAGCCTGCATCCGTGCTCACCCCGCTCGAGCCTACGCATCGGCACCTCGACGGCCCCGGTGAGGCTCGGGGCGCTGAGCCCCGGGCCAACGCGCGAGGTTGAGGCCCCGGCGGTGCGGCGGGACTATTCGCAGTCGACGACGGCCTGGGCTTTGCCCAAGACCCTGGCCCCGTCGTGCTCCACGGTCAGGTCCACGCGCGCGGTGCGGCGTTCCTCGTCCAGTGCGCCAATAACCGCGCGGACGGAGACCACCGCCTCGCCGGGGTTCGGCACAGGGATGGGACGGGTGAAGCGCACCTGGTAGTCGGCGACGTTTCCCGCGCCGGCCCACTCCTCGACCACCGAGGCGCCCACGCCCATGGTGAGCATGCCGTGCGCGATCACGCCGGGCAGACCCACCTCGACGGCGAACACGTCGTTGTAGTGGATGGGGTTGAAGTCTCCGGAGGCACCTGCGTAGCGCACGAGGGCGTCGCGCGTGAGGGCGACCTCACGTTCGGCGACCACCAGGCCCACCTCAAGTCCCGCAAAACTGGGGCTGGTCGACTCGGTCATGCGTCCTCCCTCACGGCCAGGGTCGAGACCACCGTGGCAACGGGGGCGCCGTCGGCGTCGGCCAACTCCGCGCGGGTCGTCACCATGGCGATGCCTGCGCGCTGTTTGATCGCGTCGATGTGGATGGTGGTCGAGATGACGTCGCCTGCCACGAGCGGTCGCACGTGGGTGAAGCGCTCTTCGGCGTGCACCACGCGCGAGAAGTCGACGCCCACCTCGGGGTCCACCACCACGTGGAACTCGGCCTTCTGCGCGATGATCACGGCGAAGGTGCTCGGGGCGACCAGGTCGGCGTAGCCCTCGGCACGCGCGACCGCGACATCCTGGTGGGCGCCCGAGCGGGCGTCCACGGCGTCGGCGAACTCGCGGATCTTCACGCGAGTCACCTCGTACGGCTCGAAGGGGCCGTATTCGCGGCCCACGGCATCGGGATTCACTGGCACGTCCTCAAGCCTAGCGAACGGCCCCACCCCACCCCTCCGGCTGCCGCACATGGCCGCATTTGCGGCACTTCACGCCTCGTCGAGCCGCAAATGGCCGCATTTGCGGCACGAGGAAGGAGGTGGGGACAACCGGGGGCGGCAAGGACTGGGAGCCGGCGCGGAAACGACCGCGCCCCCGTCTCCTCAGCGGGGAGACGGGGGCGCGGCGTCAAGCGATGACTTACGCGACGGCATCCATGATGGGGCCAAGCGCGAAGTACACGACGAAGGCCGCGGCCGCACCCCACATCAGCGGGTGGACCTTGCGCGCGCCACCGGTGGCGATCTGGATGATCACGAACGAGATGAAGCCCACGCCGATACCGGCGGAAATCGAGTAGCCGAACGGCATCACGATGAAGGTCAGGAACGCGGGGATCGCGATCCGGTAGTCCTTCCAGTCAAGGCCCGCGATCTGCGACACCATCAGGAAGCCGACCACGACGAGCACGGGACCGGCGGCCTCGAACGGCACCAGGGCGTACAGCGGCGTCAGGAAGGTCGACAGCAGGAACGCGATACCGGTCACCACGGGGGCGAGACCGGTGCGCGCACCGTCACCCACACCGGCGGCGGACTCGACATACGAGGTGTTCGAGGACACCGATCCGAGACCACCGGCGGCGGCACCGATCGAGTCGACGAGCAGCACCTGCTGCGCGCGCGGCGGGTTGCCGTCCTTGTCGTTCAGACCAGCCTCGGCACCGACGGCGGTCATGGTGCCCATGGTGTCGAAGAAGTCGGTGATGAGGAGCGAGAAGATCAGCAGCAGCGCGGTGAGCACCGGCAGCGACGTGAAGCCGCCGAAGATGTCGACCTGGCCGATGAGGCTGAAGTCGGGCACCGACACGACCTCGTCACCGAGGGTCGGGACCATATTTGCCCAGCCGCCGGGGTTCTCGGCACCGGCACGGCCAAGCCCAGCAACGGCCTCGACGACGACGGCCGCCACGGTCGCGACCACGATCGAGATGAGCAGTGCGCCGCGCACCTTCTTCACCATCAACACGATGGCCGTGATGAGGCCGATGAAGAACACGACCATGGGCCACGTCGCGATGTAGCCACCCTGGCCGAACTGCACCAAGGTGCCGGAGCCGGCGGTGACGATGCCCGCATCGGCCAGACCCAGGAAGGCCAGGAACAGGCCGATGCCGACGGCGATCGCCTGCTTGAGGAACGCCGGGACGGCCGCGAAGACCGCCTTGCGGAAGCCGCTGAGGACCAGCACCGTAATGACGATGCCCTCGATCACCACGAAGCCCATCGCCTCGGGCCAGGTCATGCCCTCACGCGAGGCGATGCCGTACGCGAGGAAGGCGTTGATGCCGAGGCCGGCCGCCATGGCGAGCGGGAAGCGTGCCCACACACCCATCAGGATCGACAGCAGACCCGCGATCAGGGCGGTGGCCGCGGCCACCAGGGGGATGGCCTCCTTGGGCGAGCTCACGCCGCCGAGGAAGTTGCCCTGGCCGTCGGCGACGGTGCCGATGATCAGGGGGTTAAGGACCACGATGTAGGCCATCGTGAAGAAGGTGGTGAGGCCACCGCGGATCTCCTGGGCGAAGGTAGAACCCCGCTCCGTGATCTCGAAGTAGCCGTCGACGCGGCCGAGCAGGCCAGTGCGCGCAGGCGCGGACATGTGTGTCTCCTCAGTGACTTAATGGGTGCTGAGTTCCCAAAATGAATCCACCCGGCGCGCGCGGGGACGGCGCGTTTCCGGGTGGGGATGCGGCGTTAGCGTACCCCTTCGGCGAGCCCCCTTCTCACACACGGGAACGTCACGGCGGGCGCCACGCCAGGGCAAAGCGAAAGGCCCGCCCCTCCTTGCGGAGGAACGGGCCTGGCAGATCAGAAGATCAGCGCGTCTCGCGGTGCGCGGTGTGCTTGCCGCACTTCCGGCAGAACTTGGAGAGGCTCCACACGGTCAGGGTTGTTGCGGCGGTTCTTGCGCGTGATGTAGTTGCGGTCCTTGCACTCGGTGCACGCGAGCGTGATCTTCGGACGAACGTCGTTCTTGGCCATGGTTCTCTCCCAGCCTTGTGAGGACGCGCTTGACGAAAGCGCGGTGCGCAGACGGAACGTCCGCGTCGTAGCGAGGGCGGGACTTGAACCCGCGACCCCACGATTATGAGTCGTGTGCTCTAACCAACTGAGCCTACCCCGCCGCGAGAATGGGACCGCCGCCGCTCTTGAGAAAGAGACGACGGCGAGCCATCCTTGGAGCCCCGACAGGGAATCGAACCCTGGACCTTTTCCTTACCATGGAAACGCTCTGCCGACTGAGCCTATCGGGGCCAGCCGGACTAGGGTACACGCCCTGGGACCAGAAAGTGAAATCGGCCTTTCGGGGCGCTGATGCGCGCGTCAGGCCCCCGTGTCAGCGCCCCTGAATAGGGTGTCGGCATGAGCGCGGATACCGGTGTGGCAGCGGCCCCAGCAGACCTCGGCGCGCGCGAGGCGCGGCGTATCTTCTTGCACGCTCAGTCGCTTTCCGCACCGCGCCCACGGCGCCGTGCCCGGCCCATCGATGTGACGGCGTACCTGGAGCGTCAGGGAGTCCTGCAGGCTCGACACCGTGAACGTCCTGACCCGCGCGCACTACATGCCGCTGTACTCCCGACTCGGCCCCTACGACACGGCGATGGCGGACCACGTCCTGTGGGGACACGAGCGTGGCCATGCCGCCGAGGCCTTCGAACACTGGGGACACGAGGCCTCCGTGATGCCGCATGACCTCCTTCCCCTGATGCATCACCGCATGGTGGGAGGCACGTCATGGAAGGCGCGCACGCGGGACGAGCTCGAGGAGCGGCATCCCGGCCTGCTGGAACGGGTGACGCGCGCCGTTGAGGCGGAGGGTCCCGTCATTGCACGCGACCTCGAGCATCTCGCACCGCCCCAGGGGCCGCGCGGTGACTGGTGGGACCGCAGCGACGTCAAACGCGCCCTCGAGTACCTCTTCATCACTGGAGGCGTGGCGGCGTCCCGTGGCAGGCACTTCGCCCGGACGTACGATGCCGCCTCCCGTGCCTGGGGCCTGTCTGCCGCCGACGCCACCTCCGACTGGGGCCTGCCCACCGAGGAGGCGCGGCAGGCGCTGTTCGATCGAGCGCTCGTCGCCGTGGGTATCGGCACGCCGCGCGACCTCGCGGATCACTTCCGCCTGCCGTACACGGGTAGCGCCGAGGGCCGCGGCGCACTCGACTGGGCCGAGTCAGCCGTCGAGCGCGGGCTCGCCTCCTGGGTCACGGTCGAGGGATGGGCCGAACGAGCGCTCCTCGCCACCGGCGCCGTGGACCCCGGCCGCGCCACCGCCACGGCCCTCCTCAGTCCCTTTGACCCCGTGTGCTGGTTCCGTCCACGCCTGAAGCGAATGTTCGACGTCGAGTACCGCATCGAGATCTACACGCCCGCGCCGCAGCGCCAGTACGGCTACTACTGCCTCCCGCTGCTGGTGGGTGACCAGATCCCGGCGCGATTCGACCTCAAGGCGGATCGCAAGGCCGGCGCGCTGCTGGTCCAAGCCGCATGGCGCGAACCCGGCCGTGCCCCCGGAGCCCGCCGTCTTCCTCAGGCGGCGGTCGCCCGCGCGGCCGTGCGGGAATTGACGACGATGGCGCGGTGGTTAGGACTGGAGTCGGTCAGCGTCGCCCCCAGGGGCGACCTCGCGCCCGACGTAGCATCAGCCCTGGTCCCTCGCACGGGCGGGGCCGCCGATGCCGCGTTAGGGTGAGCGGAGCGACACCCGCGGCGATGGCCGCCGCGGCTGACGAGAAAGCGAGAGCCTCCCTGTGAGCACACCGTCCCCTGCTCCGATCGCCGACGCGAAGCCTGAATCGCCGCGTTCTCGGCATCACCATCGGAGCCGCCCTGGGAGGATTCCTCTTCGGCTTCGACTCCTCCGTCATCAACGGGGCCGTCGAGTCGATCGAAAAGGACTTCTCGCTGTCCGCAGCATTCTCGGGCTTCGTCGTGGCGTCCGCGCTGCTCGGTTGCGCCGTCGGTGCCTGGTTCGCCGGCGGCATCGCCAACCGGTTCGGCCGCATTCGCGTCATGGTGATCTCCGCCGCACTCTTCTTGGCATCCGCGATCGGCACGGGACTCGCGTTCGCGGTGTGGGACCTGATGCTGTGGCGGATCGTCGGCGGCGTCGCCATCGGCGCGGCTTCCGTCATAGCCCCCGCCTACATCGCCGAGGTCGCGCCCGCGAAGTTCCGCGGCCGGCTGGGTTCGCTCCAGCAGATGGCCATCGTGCTCGGCATCTTCGCCGCGCTGCTGTCGGACCAGGTCCTCGCCGAGGTCGCCGGCGGCGCCGACGAGGTGCTGTGGTTCGGGCTCGAGGCCTGGCGCTGGATGTTCATGGCCTGCGCGATCCCTGCGGTGATCTACGGCATCGCGGCGCTGCGTCTTCCGGAGTCGCCGCGCTACCTTGTCTACCGCAGGCGCAAGGATGAGGCCGCCGAGGTGCTCCGCACCTTCTCCGGCGAGACGGACGTCGACCACCGCATCGCCGAGATTGAGCGCTCGATCGGCCACGACGAGAACCAGTCGATCCGCGACCTGCGCGGTCAGCGCTTTGGCCTCATGCCGATCGTGTGGATCGGCATCCTGCTGAGCATCTTCCAGCAATTCGTCGGCATCAACGTCATCTTCTACTACTCCAACTCGCTGTGGCAGTCGGTCGGGTTCGAGGAGTCGCAGGCGTTCCTGACCTCGACCATCACGTCGGTCACCAACATCGTGTTCACCATCGTCGCGATCATCTTCGTCGACCGCATCGGCCGGCGCCTGCTGCTGCTCGTGGGCTCGTCGGGCATGTTCGTGTCGCTACTGGCGATGGCGATCGCTTTTTCCACGGCGACACTCGACGACAGGGGCAACGCCGTGCTCGACGGCGCCTGGGGCGGCGTCGCGCTGGCAGGCGCCAACCTGTTCACCGCCTTCTTCGCGGCCACGTGGGGTCCCGTGGTGTGGGTGCTGCTGGGCGAGATCTTCCCCAACCGCATCCGCGCCGTGGCGCTGGCCGTTGCCGCCGCCGCGCAGTGGCTCGCCAACTGGACCATCACGATGACGTTCCCCCTGTTCGCGGACATCGGCCTCACGTTCGCCTACGGCTTCTACGCCACGATGGCGCTCCTGTCGCTCTTCTTCGTGATCTTCAAGGTCCCCGAGACCAAGGGCATGGAACTCGAGGACATGGACAGCGTCGAGATCCGAGGCGGCAAGTTCGTGACGATCGAGGACGGCGAAAAGAAGGTCATCTCCTAACCGCCTCGCGGCGACGGAGGGCCGGGGCCATGGGTCCCGGCCCTCCGTGCGTTCCGGCACCTACCGTGGAGAAGTGACCTGGTTCTACGACCCGCGCGCCACGTACGAGGACAACCTCGCCCACGGGCCGTTCGGGGCATTCGCGCAGGACGCAGGCTCCCGATGCCGCGGCCGATGCCACGAATACCAGGCAGTCGCACCCTCGCCACACCTTCGTGGGCCAGCCGGTGCATCGGCCCTTCGGGATACCCGCCGGCCCCCTGGTCAACGCCTCCTTCTGCGCCGCGGCCTTCACTCAGTACTTCGACATTGCCGTGTACAAGACGGTCCGCACCGCCGCGCACGCGTCGCACCCCTTTCCCAACTGCCTGGCCGTGCGCGTGAACGGACCCCTCGACCCTGACCGCCTCGACACCCTGTGCGCGGACGCGGACGTCGACACCGCGCGATCCATCACCAACTCGTTCGGGGTGCCCTCGCGCGACCCCGATGCGTGGCAGCGCGACATGGCCGCTGCGGTCCGTGCCGCGGCTCCCGGCCAGGTGCTCGTCGGCTCGTTCCAGGGAACCCGGACTGGTACCGGCGAGGACGCATACGTCGCCGACCACGTGCGTGCGGCGACACTGTGTGTCGAGGCCGGGGCACCGGTGCTCGAGATGAACCTCTCGTGCCCCAACGAGGGCACCGGCAATCTGTTGTGCTTCGACACGGCGCTCGTGGCACGCATCGCCGCCGCCGTGAAGGAGGCCGTGGGCGACGTTCCGCTCCTGCTCAAGGTGGCTCATTTCCGCACCGACGAGGCGCTCACGGAGTTCCTCGCGGCGACGGCCACCATCGTCGACGGCTATGCGGCCATCAACACCGTGCCCGCGCGCCTCGTCGACGCCTCGGGCGCCCCGGCACTTCCCGGCGCCGGCCGGGAGGTAGGCGGAGTGTGCGGCGAGGCGATCCTTCCCGCGGCGCTGGGCATGGTCCGTCGCATCGCGCGGTGGCGGGCCGGTGCGGGCGCCGACGTGGCCCTCGTGGGCGTGGGTGGCGTCATGAATGTCGAGGACGTGGCGGCGCACGTCGCCGCGGGTGCCGATGCCGTCATGAGTGCCACCGGGGCGATGATCGACCCGCAGGCTCGGCCGGCGTGTCGCGTCCGTGTCGTGGCCTCGCTGACGCCCGACACGCCGCGAACCGGGACCAAGGGCCCAGAACTCCGCCATCGGCAGATCTAGTGTCATTCCGCAGGCACCACCACTACATGTAGTGGTTCGGTAGCCCGGGGGACACGCACCACTGTCGCGGGAGGACACCATGAGCATCACCGACCTTGACCACGCCGCCACGGCCTCGACGCCCCACGAAGGCGAGTCCGCCCTGCGCGTCGTCAAACGCGACGGTCGTACGCTGGAGTTCGACGCGAGCCGCATCCACGCCGCGCTGCGCAAGGCCTTCGTCGAGGTCTACGTCCCGCTGACGCCGGTCCACGAGTCGCGGCTGGCATCGCTCACCGCCCGCGTGGTCGCCGAACTGCGTCACAGCCACCTTGGCGACGTCAAGATCTACGAGATCCAGGGTGCCGTCGAACACGAACTGCTCGAGGCCGGCGAATACGAGGTGGCCCGCGCGTACATCGACTACCGCGTCGCACGCGACTTTCGCCGCGCCAAGGCGACCGACCTCAACCACACCGTGAACACCCTGCTGGAGAAGGACTCCAGCGTGGTCAACGAGAACGCCAACAAAGACGCCGACGTCTTCAACACCCAGCGCGACCTCACCGCCGGGCTGGTGGGCAAGGCCATCGGCCTGCGTCTCCTACCGCCACACGTCGCCAACGCCCACACCAAGGGCGACCTGCACTTCCACGACCTCGACTACCAGCCGTACGCCCCCATGACGAACTGCTGCCTCATCGACATCCCCGAGATGTTTTCCCACGGGTTCCGCATGGGCAACGCCGAGATTGAGCCGCCGCGCTCCATCCAGACCGCCACCGCACAGATCTCCCAGATCATCGCGAACGTGTCCTCGAGCCAGTACGGCGGCTGCACCGTCGACCGCATCGACGAGGTCCTCGCGCCCTACGCCGCCCTGAACTTCGACAAGCACCTCGCCGAGGCCGCCGCCTGGATTCCCGACCCGAGCCAGCATCGGCCGTATGCCGAAGAACGCACGCGCAAGGACATCTACGACGCGATGCAGTCGCTCGAATACGAGATCAACACGCTGTTTACATCCAACGGCCAGACACCGTTCACGTCGGTGGGCTTCGGGCTCGGAACGTCCTGGTACGAGCGCGAGATTCAGACCGCGATCCTGGAGATCAGGCGCCGCGGTCTGGGCAAAGAGGGCCGCACCGCCATCTTCCCCTGCCTGCTGTTCACCCTGCGTCGCGGCGTCAATCTCGAGGCCGGCGACCCCAACCACGACATCAAGCAACTCGCCGTGCGCTGCGCCACCGAGCGCATGTACCCGGACGTGCTGTCCTACGACAAGATCGTGGAACTCACCGGCTCCTTCAAAGCACCGATGGGCTGCCGGTCCTTCCTGCAGGGATGGACGGACGCCGATGGAAACGACGTGGTCAACGGGCGCATGAACCTCGGCGTCGTCACGCTCAACCTGCCCAGGATCGCCCTCGAGGCCGAGGGTGACCTCGACGCGTTCTGGAAGGCTCCTGGACCAGCGACTCGAGGTGGCGCACGACGCCCTGGTGTTCCGCGTGGAGCGCTGCAAGGAGGCCGTCCCGGCCAACGCGCCCATCCTGTACGTGCACGGAGCCTTCGGTCAGCGCCTCGCGGTCGAGGACGATGTGGATGACCTGTTCCGCAACGGGCGCGCCACGGTCTCGCTCGGGTACATCGGACTGTACGAGGTGGCGGCGGCGTTCTTCGGCGGCGCCTGGGAGGGCAACGACGAAGCCAAGGACCTCACCCTGGCGGTCCTGCGCCGCCTCCAGGGTGCCACCGCCGCATGGAAGGCCGAGTCCGGCTACCACTTCTCGGTGTACTCGACCCCGTCGGAGTCACTGACGGACCGGTTCTGCCGGCTCGACCGCGAGCGCTTTGGCGCAGTCACGGACATCACCGACAAGGACTACTACACCAACTCTTTCCACTACGACGTGCGCAAGAACCCCACGCCGTTCGAGAAGCTCGACTTCGAGGCGCCGTACCCCGCGCTCGCCTCCGGCGGATTCATCCACTACGTGGAGTACCCCGTGCTGCGCACCAACCCCGCCGCCCTCGAGGCCGTGTGGGACTACGCCTACGACCGCGTGGGCTACCTGGGCACGAACACGCCCATCGACCGCTGCTATGCATGCGGTTACACAGGAGACTTCGACCCGACCGCGCGCGGCTTCGCGTGCCCCGAATGCGGCAATGACGACCCGCGCACCTGCGACGTCGTCAAGCGCACGTGCGGGTACCTGGGCAACCCCCAGGCGCGCCCGATGGTCCACGGACGGCACGAGGAGATCGCGGCGCGGGTCAAGCACCTGCCCGGCTCCGTGCGCGTGGACCCCGCGGCACCCACCGGTGCGGCGGACGCGGCCGGGTCGAACCCTTCGGCGTCCGGCTCGGGCGTCGCCGCAGGCGGCTAGGGGGACCCGCGGTGGCACTTGAGCCGGACGTCCGCACGTGGAGGGCCGAGAAGGTCTCCCACAGTTACGTCGCGGACTACAAGCCGTTCGCCTTCGTCGATGGCGAGGGCGTGCGCTGCTCGCTGTACGTCGCCGGCTGCCTCTTCAAGTGCGTCGGCTGCTACAACGAGGCCGCATGGTCATTCCGCTATGGAAAGCCGTACTCGCGCGACCTCGAGGACCGCGTCATGGCGGACCTCGCTCACCCCGCGGTGCAGGGACTGTCCCTGCTCGGCGGCGAGCCCTTCCTCAACACCCAGGTGGCGCTGTCAGCGGTGCGCCGGCTCCGGGAGGAGTTCGGCGACGAGCGCGACGTGTGGTGCTGGACCGGATACACGGTCGAGCGGCTCATGATCGACACCGAGGACAAGCGCGAACTCCTCGGCCTCATCGACGTCCTCGTGGACGGCACCTACGAGGAGGAGCAGCGGGACCTCTCGCTCGCCTTCCGCGGCTCGCGCAATCAGCGCGTGCTCGATGCGTGCGCCACCGTCGCGGCCGGCCACGCGGTGGCCTGGGGCCAAGGCTGAGTCCGGCCTGAGTCCGGCCTGAGCATGGGGGCGCGCCCGGACCGCGGCGTCCGCACCACAATTCCGCCGGTGACCTCGCCGCGCGCAGTGGTGGCCCGTGTGACACGACCCCGCCCTCACGCTCCGCGCGACAACTGTGGTGCGGACGGCGGCGCCATGGTGGTGAGCCCTACTCGCACACCACCCCGTCGCCGTCGCGATCCGTGTACCAGTCGTACTCGGGGTCCACGCCCTTGACGTACGGGCCGAGGCCCGCGGGCAGCCGGTTGCAGTACTCGTAGCGCGGGTCCAGGTCGCCCTCGGACGCACCCGAGCCGGCCGCGGACTCCTCGGTGGACTTGGGCTTGCTGGTCTGCGCAGGCTCGGCGGCCTCGACGTGCTCTGGCGCCTCGCCGAGTCCGCTGGCGATCACGGGCTGATCCCCCGCGGCGGGCAACTCTTGACCGGGGCACCTCTCGAGCACGTCGACCATGGCGGCGCGCTCCGCGGGAGTCACCCACAGCCCGTACTTGGTCTTGACGGCGACCTGTCGCGCGACGTACTCGCAGCGGAACTCCTCGGCGGGCGGTAGCCACTCAGCGGCGTCGTCATCGCCCTTGGAGCGGTTCTCGCCCGCGTCGACTGGCTCGAGGTTGAGGGGGTCGTTGGCGAAGGTCACCCGCTCCGAGTACGTCAGGTCCTGCGCACCCGTGGTCCACGCGGCGGACAGCGCCACCAGGTGATCGATGTCCACCTCGCTTGACCCGCCGCGCTCAAAGTGGATCCACTCCCCCGTGAACGGGTCGGCGAGGTCTCCAGAGGTGATGGCGCAGGATCCGGACGTCTCGGTGTTGTCGAGGCGCAACGCGAGCATGTCGTCTCGCGTGCCACAGCCGTTGCGGTCCACGTCCACCCAGCCGTCGCCGAACTGCTCGCGGGCGTACCCGTCGCTGGAGGCCGCGTCGCGCACGTCGAGGGCCATCAGCGCTGCCATCGCGTCACCGGCGGGAGCTGCCGCGGACGCCGTGGTGGACGGGCTGGGAGAAGCCGCCGGCCGCGTCGGGGACGGGGTCGCGCTGGGGCTTGCGGCCGCCGTGGCCGTCACGCTGCTCTCGGGTACGGCCGATGCCGCCTCCTCGGCCGGAGGCGAGGCGCTGAGGGCCCCGCCGGGCTCGTCAGCGCCGGGTTCGTCCGCTCCGGAGCCCCCGCGACGGCCGCGAGCGCGTAGAACGCGATCACCACGGCGGTGGCGATGACCTTGGCGATGAGGCGCGGTCCACGGCGCAGCCACAGCAGGATGAGCCCCGGCAGCAGGCACAGCATGAAACCCACGACGATGACGGGCCAGGACAACCACCACGGGTTGCGGGCGCCGCGTGCGCGCACGGGCACGGTTTCGGACATGCGTGAGCCTCGCGGTGTCATGGTGCTCCCTCAGCGTCTGACTGACGGGAACAGTAGCCCGAGCAGCCGCACCGACACGAACCGCTGTGACTCTTTTCTCATGCCCGGGAACGGCGAAGGCCCCGCCGTGGCGGGGCCTTCTGTGGTGGCAGGTGAGGGATTCGAACCCCCGAAGTCTGTGACGGCTGATTTACAGTCGGCTCCCTTTGGCCGCTCGGGCAACCTGCCTTGCTCCCGGTCCACGAGGAACCTGGCGCGCATGGAAGGATAGCAACGAAAGCGGCTCCGACGCGAATCCGTCGCCGCCGCAGCCGATTCAGACGCATCGGCCGCCTACCGGGCGGCCCCTCAAGGAGGATGACATGGCTTCCGACAGCAGCTTCGACGTAGTGAGCAAGGTGGACCGCCAGGAGGTCGACAACGCCCTCAACCAGGCGTCCAAGGAGATCCAGCAGCGCTACGACTTCAAGGGCGTGGGCGCCTCGATCGAGTGGTCCGGCGACTCCATCGTGATGAAGGCCAACTCCGAGGAGCGCGTGCTCGCCATCCTCGACGTCTTCCAGTCAAAGGTCATCAAGCGCGGCATCTCGCTGAAGGCCATCGACCAGGGCGAGCCCGCACAGTCGGGCAAGGAGTTCCGCCTGAGTGCCTCCATCAAGGAGGGCATCGCCACCGACGTCGCCAAGAAGGCTCACCAAGGCTCATCCGTGACGAGGGCCCCAAGTCGGTGAAGGCGCTCATCCAGGGCGACGAGCCTGCGCGTCGCCTCCAAGAGCCGCGATGACCTGCAGGAGGCCATCCAGTTGCTGAAGAACGCGGACGTGGACACCGCGCTGCAGTTCGTCAACTACCGCTAATCGTGGGCTCCGCCGTCATGGGCGGAGCCACCGCGGACCGCCCCGGACCGCCCGCGCGCGCTCGCGCCGTTCCGTTCGCGCATGGATCCCGCCGCAGCACGGGGTGTGGGCCATGCTTCTGCTGCCGTACCTTGCGGGCCTGCGCTACGGCGCGGTGTGGCTCGATGTGCCGCTGCTGATCGGCTGGCTCTCGGGTTTGCTGATGTCGCACCACGCGCTCCTGGCGGTCAAGACGGGCCGATGGCGACGGGTGCGCTCGCAGGTCCTCGCCTTTGGCGCGGTCTGCGCCGCGTGCCTCGTTCCCGTAGTGGCGATCCGGCCCGCGCTGGCCTGGTTCGCCCCGGCCTTCGCCGTGTTCATGGGGGTCAATGCGGCCTTCTGCCGGTGGGGCAACGAGCGCGCGACCCTGAACGGGGTCGCCTCCGTGACGATGGCCTCCATGATGGCGATGATCGTCCCCGTGACCGCGGGCCTGCCATGGACCACGGGCGTGCCCATCGCCACCGCCACATGGCTGTACCTGACGGGCACCGTGGTGCACGTGAAGGCGATGATCCGTGAGTACGGGTCACGCCGCCAGCAGGTCATCTCCGTGACCTATCACGCGGTGGCGCTGGCGGCGGCGACGGCCCTGCAGCCGTGGTTCGCGGTGCCCTTTTCCTTGATGCTGGCACGCACCGTCGTGATGCCGCGACGGCCGCGCATGAGGGCGCCGGTCATCGGCATCGTCGAGGTCGTCCTGACCCTCATCCTGCTGGGATTCCTGCTGACGGTGCCGCTGGGAGCGGCAGCGGCTTAGAAGTGCTGGCCGTTGCGGCGCGCCATCTCTTCCAGGCGGCCGATGCGCTGGTCCATCGGCGGGTGAGTGGCGAACAGGTTGGCGAGGCCCTCGGCCTTGAACGGGTTCGCGATCATCATGTGCGAGACGTTCTCGAGCTTCGGGTCGGCGGGCAGCGGCCTCGCGGCGGTGCCGCGCTCGCCTGCGTAGCGCGCTGGCCAGCGCCAGCGGGTCGCCGGTGAGGGTGGCGCCATCCTCGTCCGCGTCGTACTCGCGGGTGCGGGAGATCGCCATGCGGATCAGCGTCGCCGCGATGGGTGCGAGGAACAGCATGGCGAGCATCGCGATGGGGCCGAGCGGGTTGTCGCGGTTATTGCCGCCACCGCCAAGGAAGAACAGCATCTGAGCGACGGCCGTGATGAGTCCCGCGAAGGCCGCGGCCACGGAGCCGATGAGGATGTCGCGGTTGTAGACGTGCTGGAGTTCATGGCCGAGCACGCCGCGCAATTCGCGCTCGTCAAGCAGGCGAAGGATTCCCTCCGTGCAGCACACGGCGGCGTTCTGCGGGTTGCGGCCCGTGGCGAACGCGTTGGGCGCCTCGGTAGGCGAGACGTACAGCCTGCGGCATCGGCTGGTTTGCCTGGGCGGACAGTTCACGGACGATGCGGTACATCGCGGGCTGCTCGACCTCGGTGACGGGCCGGGCATGCATCGCGCGGATCGCGAGCCTTGTCGGAGTTCCAGTACCCGTAGAAGGTGCCGAAGAGGCCGAAGGCCGCGAACAGCCAGATGTATTGGCCGTTGCCCACGAACGACCCGATCCCCAGCAGCACGACCCACATCAGGACGAACAGCCCCATGGTCTTCACGCCGTTGAAGTACTTGCCTGCCACGCTTCCTCTTTCCTCACGTGAGTCTCAGCGAGGAAACGGCCGATGCGACGGCCAGGTTCCCTCGTCGCCGCCTCTCGGCGGCACTCGCGCCCACCGATCGCACGATCACCGTGCTGGAAGGATTCTACGAGCGCTCGCGCCCAGCCGTTGCCGGATCCGTGGGCGTGAGTGCGCGCCGGTAACAGACGAGGTCGGCCCGTTCCTCCCACGAGTCCACCTCGACGAATCCGAGGCGCCCGTACAGTCGCCGCGCGCCCTCGCGCCAGCGCCACACGGTCAGCGCCGCCACGGTGTCGCCTCGCGCGGATGCCATGGCACATGCGGCCTCGATCAGCGCCGCGCCCACACCCCGGCCACGCGCCGGGGGCAACGTCCAGAGCCGCTTGATCTCGCATCGGCCCTCACGGGCTGCGGTGAGCACCACCATGCCCAGGGGCGTGCCGTCGACCTCGGCGATCAGCACCGTGGCGTCCGCGAGCGCGGCGGCTGGGTCGTCGATCTCGCGCCGGTAGCGCTCGGGTAGGGCCGATGCGTCGAGCACCCGCGCGCCCTTCTCGCGTTCGGTGACGGTCAGGTAGTCCGCGAGCATCGCGCTCACGGCCGCCCGGTCCTCCGGCGCGTCAAGGATCGCCACGCGAACGGCCGCCCCTGGACGCACAAAGGCCGGCGCCACAGGAGTGTCGGCGCCGGCCTCGTGAGGGGTCATGCGTTACTTGCGACCGAGCGCGATGTCCGTCATCTCGTCGCGGGGAACGACCTTGATGCGCTCGCGGCCGTCGGCCTCGCCCAGCGCACGCTCGTGCGCGTCGAGAAGCTCCCAGTCGTGCCACTGCACCACGTCGACACCGCGCTCCTTGAGCAGGTGCAGGACGTTGTCGGGGCTGAGCCTGCTGCGCACCGGCCTGCGACTCGGCGTAGAGACGCTCGGCGTCCTCGACGAGGTTCGCGATGGTTTCCTGGGCGTCGGACTTGGTGTGGCCGATGAGACCCACGGGTCCGCGCTTGATCCACCCGGTGGTGTACATGCCGGGAACGACGTCACCGCCGTCGACCACGCGGCCACCCTCGTTGGCGATGGTGCCCTTCGAGTCGTCGAACGGGAGACCCTCGATCGCGGTGCCGTAGTAGCCCACTGCGCGGTACACGGCCTGAACCGGGTAGTCGATGAATTCGCCCGTGCCCTTGACGTTGCCGTCACCCTGCAGCGCGGTGCGCTCCATGCGGATGCCGGTGACCTTGCCGTCCTCGCCGAGGACCTCGTGGGGCGACTGCAGGAAGTGCAGGTGGATGCGACGCGACGCGGTGCCGGGCTCCTTGAGCGCGTAGTCGGTCAGCGTCTTGACGACCTGCTTCTGCTGCTTGTTGTTCTCGGCGACCTCCATGGAAGCCTCGTCGAACTCGTAGTCGGTCTCGGGGTACACCACGATGTCGACGTCCGGCACGTGGCCCACTCACGCAGCTCGAGCGGCGAGAACTTCACCTGCGCGGGGCCACGGCGGCCGAACACGTGCACGTCCGTGACGGGCGAGGACGCGAGGCCCTCGTACACGTTGTCGGGGATCTCGGTGACCTTGATGTCCTGGGGGTGCTTGGCCAGGACGCGGGCCACGTCGAGCGCGACGTTGCCGACGCCGAGGATGGCGATCTCCTTGGCCTCGAGCGGCCACTCGCGCGGCACGTCGGGGTGGCCGTCGAACCACGAGACGAAGTCCGCGGCACCATACGACCCATCCAGGTCAATACCAGGGATGTTGAGGTCGGAGTCCTTGAAGGCTCCGGTGGCGAAGATGACGGCGTCGTAGTGGGCGCGCAGATCCTCGAGGGTGAGGTCGGTACCGATGTTGACGTTGGCCAGCAGACGGATGTCGCCGCGGCTCAGCACGTTGGCGAGAGCCACGATGATCTGCTTGATACGGGGGTGGTCAGGGGCCACGCCGTAGCGGACCAGACCAAAGGGGGCGGGCAGGCGCTCGATGATGTCGATCGACACGTCGAGGCCAGACTTGGACAGGATGTCGGACGCGTAGGTTCCGGCGGGGCCGGCGCCGATCACGGCGACGCGCAGGGGACGTTCGGTGGTCACGGGACTCACATTCCTTGGCGGCAGGGAAGCAGGCCGCGAGGGCGCTCTCGAACGGCACTAGGGACCGAGTATAGACACGGCTTGGCCACGCGCCGCGAGCAGCCTCTCGTCATCCGGATGCCTGAGCGGCTTCCGCGTCCTTCAGCCCGGCGAAGCCCGAAAGTCGCACCGTCAGCGTCACGGTGAGCCTCCGTGAGGTTCTCGCGGCGAGCCGCCATCGCGTCGATCATCTCGCCATACAACGCCACCGTCTGGTCCGAGTACGACGACAACTCACCGCGCAGATACGTCTCGAAAGATGTGTCGGTGACGGTGTCCTGAGCGGTGCGCAACAACCGCATGCCCTCACCCAAGCGTGGGTAACGCACGTGAAACGCATCGGCCCAGCGCACCTGAGTGGCGATGATGCGCTCCTGGAGCGCCACCCGGTCGGCCGTCAGTGCCGGGAGGTACGGGGCAAGGTCGCTGTAGTACCGCTCGGGTTCGGTTGATTCCATCATCCGCGCGTACTTCTCGGTCAGCAGATTGCGGCCTGCCGCGTCGGCCGCGCGGAGGTCGGCCGCGTACGAGGCGAGGAGAGGGCTGGGCCACGTCAGAAACTGGCTGAGACGCTGCGCCCTGAAGGTGGGCCAATTGTCTTGGCACGCGGCCCGTCCCCCTCGTTCTCGACGCGATCAAACTGCGTGAACTCATGGCGCACGACAGCCTCGGCGGCGTCGAGCCGTACGGCAAGGTCGGTGTCTTCCATGGGATGGAACTCCTTCTACTGCTGTCTGAGCCAGGGGTCGGTGATACGGGCGGCGATCGCCGCTCGATGATGCTCAAGGAAGCCGGAGGGCTCGTCAGACAGGCGCTGGGCGCGCACCTCGGCCGCGACGGCCGCGCACACCGCCTCGATGCGGTCCATCAGCGCGATACGTGCGGGGCCCGCACCCTTTCCTCCCTCGCCAAAACCCTCGCCACCCCAGCAGGCAGCAGAGGCCACCCGCATCACACCGGTGAGGTCGCCATGGACTTCGGGTAGACGCGAGAGCGGCCGCTCAGCCAGCCGGCGCAGCGCCGCAAACTGCCACTTGTAGTAGGGCAGGTATCCGACCACCGTGGGCCTGTTGAGGAGAAAGACAGCGGACGCGGACGCGCGCACAAACTCACCGATGCTCAGGAACGCGGCTTCCCCATCCCCGCGCCCGAGCATCCGAGGGACGTTGTACTGGCCGGCTTGCGCCATCATCCCCAGGCGCCGCGACAGGTGGGCCAGTCGCACGTCCTCAGGCATGCGCAGAAACGATCCCCTCGCAGGCTCCGAAGGCTCCGACCGGGTCCGCGAAGACCTCGCCGTTGGTTGCGGCGGCCAGCGTTGGCTCGTCCAGGCTGAGCCAGAGGTGCGGTTCGCCGGCCGCGGGCGCCTGCGCCATGCCCGTCAACGATGTGAAGAACTCGGCGACCGAGAACACCCCATGACGACGCTGGCCACCGGCCGAGATCGCGGAACGCGCAGCACCGTCGATGGCCAGCAGCGCGTCGTAGTCACGCCGCAATGCCTCGCCGATCTCTTGCTCGTCCTCCTGCGTCAGCCATAAGCACAGGCTCGCTCCGAAATCATGGTCGACACTGACCGCGTCATCGAAGCCATACGCCTCCGAGCCGTGCCCCACGAGCCCTGCGGCGATCCGGCCCACATGATCGGGGTAGCGCTCCGCCAACATCGGCCGCACGCGGTCCACCCAGAGTTGGCGGGCGAGGATGAGGCCCGGCACATGCGGTTCGCGCGCTGCACCCGCCGCGTCGTGCGCGCTGACCTCGATGGGCTCGGTTGGCTCGCCTGGCACGGGCTCTGATTCCGCTTCCGCACGGGCCGCCGCCAGATTCTCGGCGGTGATCCGATAGGCGTCTGACGAGGTGCCATATGCCCTGGCCACCACGCTCAGCGCATGGTCGAGCGACGCGGCGGCCTCGTGGGCCCGCCCCTGCCGGAGAAGGACCTCGGCGTACGCCGCGTGGGCCGCGGCCGCATGCGGGTCCTCGTCCGCACCCGCTGCCGACAGAATCTCGATGGCCCGCGCCGCGTGCGTCTCCTGCGCGCCCAGGTCGCCAGCCATCGACGCCGTGGTCGCGAGATTGACGTGAGTCATCGCGATGTCGATGTCACGCCCTGGGTCTACTGACCCACGCTCGAGCACCGCGAGCGCCTTCGACTGCTCAGTCAGTGCAGAGGAGTACTCGCCCGCGTCTACCAGCGCGAGCGAAAGATTGTTGTGCAGTGCCGCGCGGCGACGATCGTCATCCCTCCAGAGCCGCTCGCCTACGGCGAGGGCCTGCGCATACGTGTCACGGGCATCGTCCGTCCGTCCCGCAGCCCGCAACGCGGTCGCGGCGTTGATCAAGGTCGTCGCTTCCGCCTCGCTGCCGTGGAGACCCAGCCGATCGACGAGGTCGAGGGCACGTTGCGCCGCCTCGAGGGCCGCGTCATGCTCCGACACCGACCGATGGAATCCCGCAGCCTCGTTACTCAGGGTCAGGAGCGCATGGGCATCACCGGCCGCCTCGGCCCGGCCGAGTGCCTCCGACAGGATCAACCGGGCCTCGTCGGGGCCGCCGCCCAAGGCGTGGACCCGGTCGAGGTCGGCCAGAACACTCGCCACATCGACCCGTCCGGTGTCACTCATACGGCCCCTCCTTGACGTCACTTCCAGCGTAGGACCGCCTCTTCACATCACCTGGGCCGTATGGCACACTTGGCCTCATGTCCCAGAAGCAGATCGTTCGCGCATCCATGATGTGCCGCTGCTGCTGTGCCATGTGTCTGTCGGCCTGACCGCCCGCGGATACAGTCCCTGTAGCCCTGGGCGCTCGGCCTTCCGAGCGTGAACCAGACGCGCTGACGAAGGCCTCGCTCCCAGAAATGAACGAGTCGAGGAGTCTCGGTGACCGACACCGACACCACCCAGCCTGCACCCGATGCCGCCGCCGCTGAGGCGGAGGAGCGCCGCCGCCACCGCGAAGAGGCGCGCCTCATTCGCACCCGCGAGGCCGCCGCACGCAAGAACACCGCGTCGAAGGACGGCCAATGGGCGGCAGGAGACCGCACGCCCCTGAACCCGAACGAGGAGATGAAGGCCGCAGGCGACCCGCTCGAGGTGCGCGGCCGCATCGAGAACCTCTACTCCAAGTGGGGCTTCTGGTCCATTCCTCCGGGCGACCTGCGCGGCCGCTTCCGCTGGTGGGGCCTGTACACGCAGCGCCGCCAGGGCATCGACGGCGGCAAGACCGCCATCCTTGAGCCGCACGAGGCTCGACGACGAGTTCTTCATGCTGCGCGTGCGTTCCGACGGCGGCCACTCAACGTGGCGCAGACTCGCACCATCGCGGACATCTCCACCACCATGGCCCGCGACACCGCCGACGTGTCGGACCGTCAGAACATCCAGGCTCCACTGGATCCGCATCGAGGACGTCCCGGAAATCTTCCGTCGCGTCGAAGAGGTGGGCCTGCTGTGCACCGAGGCGTGCGGTGACGTGCCCCGCGTCATCCTTGGCTCTCCCGTCGCGGGCGTGTCCCAGGACGAGCCTAATCGACCCCACGCCGCAGATCCGCGACATCATGGATCGCTACATCGGCAACCCCGAGTTCTCGAACCTGCCGCGCAAGTTCAAGACGGCCTTCACCGGCATGCCCGTGCCGGACATCCTGCACGAGGTCCAGGACATCGCCTTCTGCGCGGTCGAGCATCCCGAGCCTGGGCATCGGCTATGACCTGTGGGTGGGCGGAGGCCTCTCGGTGAACCCGATGCTGGGCCACCGTCTCGGCGTGTTCGTGAAGCCGGAGATTGTGCACGAGGTGTGGAAGGGCGTGGCGTCGATCTTCCGCGACCACGGCTACCGCCGCCTGCGCACGCGCGCCCGCCTCAAGTTCGTCCTCAAGGCCTGGGGACCCGAGAAGTTCCTGCAGGTGCTTCAGGACGACTACCTGGGCTACGAGCCTGCCGAAGGGCCCCGGCCCGCAGGCTCGCCAAGCCCGGCGACCGTGGCGACCACGTGGGAATCCACCCGCAGAAGGACGGCAAGTTCTACGTGGGCGTCGCCCCCGTGGCGGGCCGCGTCTCCGGCGAGAAGCCTCAGCCGTATCGCGGACATCGCGGAGGCCGCGGGCTCCGACCGCATTCGCCTCACGCCGCTGCAGAAAATCCTCGTGCTCGACGTGCCCGAGGACAAGGTCAACGACGTCGTCAACGGGCTGCGTGCCCTGGAGCTCGAGTCGGACCCCGGCGAGTTCCACCGCAACGTCATTGCCTGCACCGGCATCGAGTACTGCAAGGCTCGCCATCGTGGAGACCAAGGCCACGGCGCGCGAGGTGGTCAAGGTTCTCGACGAGAAGTTCCCCACGCTCGACAACCCCATCACCGTGCATGTCAACGGTTGCCCCAACTCGTGTGCCCGCGTGCAGATCGCGGACATCGGCTTCAAGGGCCGCCTGGTGCTGGACGAGGAGTCGGGCGAGCAGGTGCCGGGCTTCCAGGTGCACCTTGGCGGCAGGCTTGGCCGCGGCGAGGACAACGACTTCGGTCGCAAGATCCGCGCCCACAAGGTCACCGAGAAGGGCATGCCCGAATACGTGGAGCGCGTCACCACCAACTACCTGGCGCACCGCACCAGCCCGGCCGAGTCCTTCGCGGACTGGGCCTTCCGGGCGGAGGAGGAGCCTGATCAAATGACAGCAATCCTGCCGGGCGCGGCCACGCTGACCCTGCTCAACCCCAAGGAGTGGAACGCCGAGACGTGCGCGGAAGTCAACGCACGCCTCGAGCACGCCTCCGCCAGCCACATCGCCGACTGGGCGGTCGCGACCTTCGGTCACGACTTGGTGGTCGCGGGGTCGATGCAGGACACGATCCTGCCCCACCTCTTCGGCACCCGCCTCGAGGGCGTCGACATCCTGTTCCTCGAGACGGGCTATCACTTCGCGGAGACCATCGCGACGCGCGACGCCGCGGCCGCCGCCTTCCCCGTCACCATCATCAACGTGGAGCCCGAGCTCACGGTCGCGCAGCAAGACGAGCAGTACGGCAAGGACCTGTTTGCGCGCGACCCGAACCTGTGCTGCCAGATGCGCAAGGTCGAGCCCCTGAAGCGCGCTCTCGGCAACTATCGCGCCTGGGTGACCGGCGCACGCCGGGTGGACGCCCTGACGCGCTCCGAGATGCCCGTGGTGAGCCTGGGACGCCAAGCACGGCCTCGTGAAGATCAATCCGATCGCGCTGTGGGACGACGACGCCGTGGAGGACTACCAGGTGCGCCACGACCTTCCCCGCAACCCGCTCGTGGCCCAGGGCTATCCGTCCATCGGCTGCCTGCCGTGCACCAACAAGGTTGCTCCCGGCGAGGACCCGCGCTCCGGCCGCTGGACCGGCCAGGGCAAGACGGAGTGCGGCATTCACACGTGAGGCGCATGACACGCCGGCGTGAGGCGTAGGTCACACGAAATTCACGGTTGATGTCTGGTGCATCACACCTGTATGTCGTAGCCTGACCAGCACCGGGGAGAGGTGGCTACCCCCGGCGCACGTCAGGATGCATCGGCAGGCGGCCGGCGCGTCACCGCCAACGAGGTCGAATCCGGCTCCTGCCGGAATCCTTTGCCCCCACTGGACGCCGCCGCGTCCGGAGGCTCGCATGACCTCGTCCACCACCAGCCGCGACGCGGCGACCCGTCAACGCCTCGCTGGTCAGTCCCCCGTGATGATCCTGATCGTGCTCGTCAGCACGTTCGGCATCCTCGTCTATTCCCTGTTCCTCCTCGACCCAGACAACCGCGGCGACATGATCCCGTGGCTCATGGTGATCGCGGCCGAGTCGGTGCTCGTGTTTCACGCGCTCCTCGCCATGTGGACCATCCTCTCCGGCGGCCAAGACCCCCGCTCGTTCGCCTATCACCAGGCGCGCGACGCGATGTTTGGCCCCGATCCTCATGGCGATCCGCGCACGTGGCCCGTGACGATCGCGGGCAAGCGCCTCACCATCGACGTCTTCATCACCGTCTACGGCGAGGACCTCGCCGTGATCCGGCGCACAGCAGAGGCGGCGCTCGCTCTGCGGGGCGAGCACCGCACGTGGATCCTCGACGACGGCCGCTCCGATGAAGTCCGCGACATGGCGGCTCAGATCGGCGCGCGCTACGTGCGCAGGCTGAGCCTCAGGCGGCGCGAAGGCGGGCAACGTCAACCACGCGCTGACGATCGCCAAGGGTGACTGCTTCGCGATCTTCGACGCCGACTTCGTGCCGGACCCCAGTTTCCTCGAGGAGACCGTGCCCTTCATGGTCGACGAGCAGGTGGCCTTTGTGCAGACGCCCCAGGCGTACGGCAACCTGCACACCACCGTGGCCCGCGGGGCGGCCTACATGCAGGCCGTCTTCTACCGGTTCATTCAGCCGGGCCGCAACCGCTTCAACGCGGCATTCTGCGTGGGCACCAATGTGCTGTTCCGTCGCGCGGCCATCGACGACGTGGGCGGCATCTGCACCGACTCGAAGTCGGAAGACGTGTGGACCAGCCTCAACCTTCATGAGCGCGGCTGGCGTTCGGTGTTCATCCCCGAGGTGTTGGCCGTGGGCGAGGCGCCCGAGACCATCGAGGCCTACTCGAAGCAGCAACTGCGGTGGGCCACGGGCGGCTTCGAAATCCTCATGACCCACATGCCGCTGCTCAGTCGCAAGGCTCACGGTGGATCAGCGCGTGCAGTACTTCGTCACGGCATCGTTCTACCTCACGGGCATCTGCCCGCTGCTGCTGATCCTGGTGCCGCCCCTCGAGATCTACTTCGACCTGCGCCCCATGAACCTGTCCATCACGGTCATGACGTGGTTCCTGTACTACGCGGGCTTCTACCTCATGCAGGTGCTGCTGGCCTGGTACACCCTCGGATCCTTCCGGTGGGAGACGTTGACCCTGGCCACCGTGTCGTTCCCCATCTACACGAAGGCGTTCGTCAACGCCTTCACCGGGCGCGACGTCGGCTGGCAGTCGACGGGCACCGCGAAGGGCCATTCGCCGTACAACTTCATCATTCCGCAGATCCTTTTCTTCCTGTTCCTGTCGCTCACCTCCGCCGTGGCGATCTGGCGGGACATGGATAACGGCGTGTTGACTCTCGCCACGGCGTGGAACATCACGAACACGCTCATCCTTGGCGCCTTCGTCTGGACCGCGTCCCGCGAGGCGCGCGCCCTTCGCCGCGGCAAGCCGCTCAGCCCCTCCCCGCTGCCCGAGGCGCCGGTGAAGGTGGCACCACGCACCATCGTGGCGCGGCCCGGGGCGCCCACCCCTGACCCCATCGATGACGACGAGGTGGCGCTTCCACGCCGCCGCGCCGCCAGAAGAAAGGAGCCTGGTGCCATGACCTGGGCCAATCGCTTCAAGTTGCTCGTCGGGATCATCGCGGTGCTCGTCATTGCCGCCGCGGCGACCCTCCTGTTCAACCAACGGCGTACCGAGGTCGCCAGTACCTCGGGAGAGATCAGCGCTGCCGAACTCGCGGTGGGCACCGACTACGGCGGCCTCGTCACGGAGGCCTACGTCAGCAAGGGCGACACCGTCGCACCGGGCGACGAGTTGTTCCTCGTCTCCAGCCTGAGGCTCGAACAGGATGTCTCCACCGGTGCGGTCTCTGCGGCCGATGCCTCGATTCAGTCGGACGGCAGCCTGCTGGTGCGTGCGGGTGCCGAGGGCACGGTCGCCGAGGTGGCGGTCGGCAAGGGCTCCTACGCCGCGCCGGGTACCGTCATCGCCACCATCGACCAGGCCAACACCCTGTACGCGGACCTCGAGTTCGTGCTGACGCCCCGCGACTTTGGACTCGTGGAACAGGGCGCGACCGTGGACCTCAGGCTGCCGGACGAGCGCACGTTGACGGGAACCGTCAGCGACATGTCCGTCGAGACCATCGACGGCACCGCGCACGTGACCATGCGGGTCGACTCGGATGCTCTGGTGGCGGAGGACGGCGGCCTCATCCAGGCGGGCACTCCCCTGAACGCGACCCTGCACCTGCGTGACGACGGCCCCCTCGCGGGCGTCGAAGATGCGTTGCGAGACCTGTCCGAGCGCATCGGCCTCTCGTGAGCCGCCGGGGTGGCGGGGCCCTCCCGCCACCCCGGACTCTGAGAGCCACACCCGCGATTCTGTGAGCGTGACCCGCCTACCGTGGCGACGTCCGCGGCCCATCCCGCCACCCAGGCCTCCGGCCTCACGTGATCAAGGAGAGCCCCATGCCAGCATCGTCCCCCCGCCTCCTGCCCTCAGCCGCGAGAAGGCGCCGCCCCCACGTGCTCCTCGCCGCGGCGGCGGTCGCCGGTATGGTCACGCTCGCCGCCTGTGACGGGGATGCCGCGGCCACCACACCATCGAGCGACGCCGTGGCCGCGTCCTCGGCATCGTCCGTCGCGGACCTCCCCGAGCGCTCGCTCGCCCCCGCCGACCTCGCGCGCGTGGTGGGAGACCTGCCGGCTCCGACCAACCGGTGGTACTCGGGCCTCGTGTTCGGGCCCGGGCCGTACTCTGCCTTCGCCGACCCTCTGTCGTTGACGGCCGTCGAAGGCGGAATCGCGCTGGGCCTGCCACGCGTCCAGGTGACGGCGGACCTCATCGCGGGCGCCGCCGCGCGGGACATCACACTCCAGGTGGACGGCGCGGTCGGGCTGCCCGCGGCATCGGCCGCGGACCCCGTGGGTGCCACCCTCGACTTCCGCGGCGGCGAGGGCTCCACGGTGCTCCAGGCAAGCATCGCGAAGGGCTGGCCCGCGATCACGCTCACGGCCCCTGCGGACGCGAGTGTGACGCTGTCCTCCCCCGCGACCGTCGCCTCCGACGGCACCGCCACCCTCGTCATCGGCGCCACCACCTACGTCCTCGTCACCGACGGAGGCACGGTCGACGGCACCACCCTCACTCTTCCCGAGGGGGCGACGGCACAGCCTGGCGGTGGTGCCCGATGACGGCGACCCGGTCGCGTTTGCCGCCGCGCTGGGCGAGCCCGTGACGGCCACCACCCTCGCGATGAACGTCGACGGCGACTCCGCGAGCACCTCGATCACGTACGCCGCGGGCGGCACCATCGTGGCGGTGCCCGAGGACCGCGCCGCGGGCCTGGACTGCACGCTGGGAACCTACGCCACCATCAACGGCACCCTGCTGGCCTGCACCGCCGAGACCGTCACCTGGGAGGTGCCACGCACTCAGGCGACCACCACGCTGGACCTCAGCGGGATCGGCGCCACCCAGCGCGCCGCCATCGTCGAGGCGCTCCAGGCGGCGGCCGCCGTCGAGCCAGACCTCCCGGCCGACACCTACTTCGGCGGTAAGGCACTGCATCGGCAGGCCATGCTCGTCTCCACGGCCGATGCACTGGGCGAGACCACGCTGGCCGAGCAGGCTCGCGAAGCCCCTCGCCGACGCCCTGCGCACCTGGACCGAGACAGACGGCTGCGAGGCACGCGACACTCGCTGCTTCATCTACGACCCGGGGTTCAGGGGTGTCACAGGCCTCGAGCCTTCGTTCGGGTCCGAGGAGTTCAACGACCACCACTTCCACTACGGCTATTTCCTTTCCGCGGCAGCCATCGCCGTGGAACACGACCCCTCTCTCGCGGAGGACATCGGCCCCGTGATCGACCTCCTCGCCGCGGACATCGCCAGCCCCGCGGCCACGGAACGGTTCCCCCAACTCAGGTCGTTCGACCCCGTCGACGGTCACGCCTGGGCGTCCGGCATGGCGCCGTTCGGCGACGGCAACAACCAGGAGTCGAGCCTCGGAGGCCGTCATCGCGTGGAACGGCCTCGCCGCCTGGGCCACCGTGCGCGGCGACCAGGCCATGGTGGACACCGCCACCTGGCTCCTGTCCGCCGAATCCCACGCCGCTCTCACCAGGTGGGTACGCCCCGACCTGTCCGAGTTCCCCGACTATGCACACCAGTTCATCTCGCTGGAATGGGGCGGAAAGCGCGAGCACGCGACCTGGTTCTCCGACGCTGAGGCGGCGAAGCCTGGGCATCGAACTCATCCCCATGGCACCCATTCAGGAGTCTCTCTGGCCTCGCGCTCCGACGAGGATGCGCAGATCATCCGCGACACCGTCGCCGGGGCGCTGGCCGATGCCGGCGAGGCAGGGTTCGGCGACTACCTCCTGATGTACCTGGCGCTGGCGGGTCCCGAGGACGCCGCCGATGCCTGGGAACAAGCGGTCGCGCTCGACGACGCCGCCATCGACAACGGCAACACCCGGGCGGCGATGCTGGCGTTTATCGCGGCCCAAATGGGGTGACGCCCGGTGCCAGCGCGTGGCTCGCTGGCACCTGAATCCCGGTGCCGGGCGTGATGGCGCCTCGGGGGCATAGGCCGGTGGTTGACTGACCCGTATGCCACCCTCCGCGTCCCGTCCCGGTCTCGCCTACGGCGGCGGCGCGTACCTGATGTGGGGGCTTTTTCCCCTCCTCATGGCTGCGCTCGCGCCTGCGGGCGCCGTCGAGATCACGGCGCACCGTGCCGTGTGGTCGCTGGTGGTGTGCGTGGCACTGGTGGTGGTGGTGCGGGGCTGGCGAGCGCTCGGCGCGGTGCTGCGCGATCCTCGCCTGCTGGCGGCGTTCGCGCTGGCAGCGCTCCTCGTGGGCGCCAACTGGCTGATCTACGTCTACGCGGTCGGCTCGGGGCATGTGAACTCCGCGTCGCTCGGCTACTACATCAACCCGCTGTTCACCGTGTTGCTCGGTGTGCTGGTGTTGGGCGAACGGCTACGCCGCCTCCAGGTGGTCGCGTTGGGCATCGCGGCGGCGGCCGTACTGGTCATTGGCGTCGGCATGGGCGAGTTCCCGTGGATCTCGCTGGCGCTGGCGTGCACGTTCGGCCTGTACGGGCTCGTGAAGAAGCGCGCTGGCGCCGCGGTGGACGCGATCACAGGGCTCACCGTCGAGACGATGGTGCTCGCACCGCTGGGCCTGATCGCGATCATGGTCATCGGGGGCTCGGGGACGTTTGGAGCACGGGGCGAGGACGGCCTTGGTCTCAGTCATGACCTCCTCATGATGTCCACCGGGATCTTTACCGCCGGTGCGCTGCTACTGTTCGCCGCCGGTGCGCGCCGCCTGCCGTTGTTCGTCATGGGGATGCTGCAGTACATCGCGCCCACGCTCATGTTCGCCCTCGCGGTGTGGCACTTCGGTGAGCCGATGCCCGCGTCACGGTGGGCGGGATTCGTGCTGGTGTGGTTGGCGCTCGGCGTCATCTCGTGGGACGCCTGGCGCGCACGCCCGCGGCGCGGGGTGGCGCAGGTGGAGGCCGCAGAGCCTGTCTAGCGCGCCGGGCCCCGCCTCCAGCATCCGTTTGGCCCCCACCTGTGACGGATGTGATGAGAGGTGCCCGTGTGACAAGTGCATGCGTCACACGCGCCACACGGGTCACATCCGTGGGCCAAACGGACGCGGGGCGGGGCGCGGGCGTTTTCGGCGACGCGGGCCGGGAGGGCGGTCTGTGTCTTAGGCTGGCGCGGGCGACGAGGGCGTCGGAGAAGGCGCGGAACGCGTCCTTGACGACACCGTCGGGCAGGCCCGCCACCGACTCCTCGGCACGGACCGCCCATTCACGGGCCTTCGCGCTGGTCTCGTCGACCACCGAGTGTGCCGCGAGCCGCGCGACCACGTCGGCGAGCACGGCGTCGTCCGACAGGTCTCCGTCGATGTCGGCCAACAACTGGCGCTCATCATCGGAGCCGCCGGCGGCAACGCGGGCGCGCAACAGCAGCACGGGCATGGTGGGAACGCCCTCGCGCAGGTCCGTGCCAGGCGTCTTGCCGGTGGTCGCGGCGTCGGAGCGGAGGTCGATGACGTCATCGGCCAACTGGAACGCGACACCGGCGAGCCTCGCCGTAGCGCGTGACTCGCTCGACGGTGGCCGGGTCGCACCCGGCCATGAGCGCACCGAAGCGCGCGGAGGTCGCGATGAGCGAGCCCGTCTTATCGGCGAGCACCTGGATGTAGTGCGCGACGGGGTCCTCGCTGTCCTCGGGCCCCACGGTCTCGTGGAGCCTGGCCAAGGCAGAGCCGCTCGAAGGTCTGAGCCTGCAGGCGCACGGCCTCCGGGCCCAGGCCCGCGACCACCCGTGACGCACGGGCGAACAGCAGATCACCCGTCAGGATCGCGACCGAGTTGCCCCACACCGAGTGGGCGGAGGGCGCTCCACGCCTGGTGGGCGCGGAGTCCATGACGTCGTCGTGATACAGCGTGGCGAGGTGCGTGAGCTCCACCACCACGGCAGCCTCGACCACCTCGGGCCGGTTGCCGTCACCGGCCTGCGCTGCCAGCAGCGTCAGCATCGGCCGCAGCCTCTTCCCTCCGGCGTTCACCAGGTGCTTCGAGGTCGCATCCGCAAGGGAGTCGGACTGCGCGACAGCGTCGCGCAGGCGCTCCTCCACCACGGCCAGGCGCGGCAGCAGCCGCTCCTCGAGCTCGGCACTGCCGAAGGGAAGCCTGCGTCATGGGGATTAGCCTCCCACGCCCACCAGCAGCACCGATGCGTCAGCGAAGACGTTGAGCACGCCGGACGGCAGGATGCCAAGCACCAGCACCGCCGCGGCGGTCACGTAGATGACCACGCGGGTGAGAGCGGAATCCTCGATCGCGATCGTCTCCTCCGAGCCCTCGGGGGCGTCGGTGAAGAACATCAACACAATGAGGCGCACGTAGAAGAACGCCGCCACGGCCGATGCCAGGACGGCAATCAGCACCAGCGGCCACGCGCCACCGGCGACGGCGGCGGAGAACGCCTCGAACTTTCCGATGAAGCCAGCCGTCAGCGGGATACCGGCGAACGACAGCAGGAACAGCGCCATCGATCCGGCGAGCAGCGGGGAACGCTTACCGAGTCCGGCCCACTGGCCCAGGCGCACGGCCTCGGCGCCCACGCCGCCGTCCTCGGCACGCTCACGCACCTGCGACACCACGGCGAAGGCGCCGATCGTCGCGAGGCCGTAGGCGAGCAGGTAGAACGGCAGGGCGGCGAGAGCCTCGCCCTCGAGGCCCGCGAAGGCGACGAGGATGAAGCCCGCGTGTGCCACACCGGAGTAGGCGAGCATGCGCTTCACGTCGGTCTGGACGAGCGCGACCACGGTGCCGTAGACCATCGATGCGATGGCGACGGCCCAGATCAGCCACGAGAGCTCCCACTCGAGCGGCGCGAACGCGACGAACATGACGCGCACCAGCGCCGCGGTCGCGGCGGCCTTGGTGGCGGCACCCATGAAGGCGGTGACGGCCGTGGGAGCACCCTGGTAGGCATCGGGCACCCACGAGTGGAACGGCACGGCGCCGATCTTGAACATCAGGCCCACGACGATCATCACGGCGCCGGCCAGCAGGAGCGGGTCGGCGTCGGAGATGTTGACGATGGCCGTGGCGATCATGTTGACGTCGGTCACGGTGGTGGCGCCGTAGATGAGCGCCACGCCGAACAGGTAGATAGCCGACGAGAAGGCGCCAAGAATGAAGTACTTCAGCGCGGCCTCGTGCGACAGGTAGCGGCGGCGGCGAGCGATCGCGACCAGCAGGTACAGCGGCAGCGAGAACACCTCGAGGGCGACGAACAGGAACACCAGGTCCGTGACGCAGGTGAACAGCATCATGCCGCCGACGGCGAACAGCGCGAGGGGGTACACCTCGGTGAGCCTGGAGGCCGGCCCGGCGCGCGAGCCTTCTCCTCGATGGAGCCCGGCGCGGTGGCACCGATCTCGGTGAACGGGCCGCCACCGTCGCGGGAGGCGAACAGCAGCATCGACAGCAGGCCGAAGACGAGCAGGATCGCCATCCAGGCGAGCGCCTGACGGTCAACGGTCACCATGCCGCTCATCACCACGGTGCCGGCGCCGTCGAGCGCCACCCACTGGGCGATGATGACGCCGAGCGCGGAGGCCAGGGCGACCAGCGACAGCGCGAGCCTGCACGGTGCGGCGCGTCGCCGGGGTCTTGATGAACGCCTCGATCAGGATGCCTGCGGCACCCGCACCGAGCACGATGATGATGGGGGCGAACGCCGCCCAGTCGATCGTGGGGGTGGTGAAGCTCACGCGTTCGCCTCCTCGGCAGTGACGTGCGCGACGATGTCAGCCGACGGCTCGCGCAGGTAGTCGATCGCGATCGCCGGCACGAAGCCCAGCAGCAGCATGAGGCCCACGAGGGGCCATGCCACCAGGCGCTCGCGCAGGGTGAGGTCGCGGGCCGTCGCCGGCTCCGCCTCGGGGGCGGGACCGGTGAAGACCTTCTTGTAGGTCAGCAGGATGTACAGGGCGGCCAGCACCACCGACACCGCGGAGATGATGACCGCCACGGAGGCGACCGGGTAGGCGCCCACGAGGACCATGATCTCCGAGACGAACGGCGACAGGCCCGGCAGCGACAGCGCCGAGAGACCCACCACCAGGAACGTGCCAGCGAACACCGGGATGATCCGCTGGAGCCCGCCGTACGCGTTGACGTCCGCGGTGCCCGTGCGGGCAATGAGGAAGCCCACCAGCAGGAACAGCGCGCCGGTCGAGAGGCCGTGGTTGAACATGTACAGCGCGGCGCCCTCGACGGAGGTCTGCTGGAACGCGAAGATGCCGAGCACCATGATGCCGAAGTGGCTCACCGAGGTGAACGCCACCAGGCGCATCATGTCCTTCTGGCCGATCGCGAGCAGCGCACCGTAGATGACCGAGATGACGGCGAACACGATGATCACCGGTGCGGCCCAGTCGGCCGCCGCGGGGAACAGCGTGATGCACAGCGTCAGCATGCCGAACGTGCCGATCTTGTCGAGCACGGCGACCAGCAGCGCGGTGGTGCCGGGACGGGCATTCTCCGCGACATCGGGCAGCCATGTGTGCACGGGCACCATGGGCGCCTTGATAGCGAACGCCAGGAAGAACGCGAGGAACATGAGGCGTTCCTGCGTGGTCGTGAGGTCGAGCGTGCCCGTGAGGTTGTCGGTGAGGAACGCCTGCTCGCCACCGGGGCCCACGAAGTACAGCGCCACCACGGCGACCAGCATGATGAGGCCACCGACCAGCGAGTACAGCAGGAACTTCACTGCGGCGTAGCGGCGCTGGGCGCCACCGAACGAGCCAATCAGGAAGTACAGCGGGATCAGCATCGCCTCGAACATCACGTAGAACAGGAAGACGTCGCGGGCGGCGAAGATGCCGACCATGAACGCCTGGCTGAGCAGCACGAGTGCGAGGTAGTGGCGGCGGCGCGCGGGGACCTTGTCCTCACGCCAGGCGGCGAGGATCGCCAACGGCACCAGGATGACGGCAAGGGCGATCATCAGCAGGCCGATGCCGTTGACGCCGAGCGCCCGCCTGGTACCGATCTGCGGGATCCACGCGTAGGTCTCGGAGAACTGGAACGCACCGGCGTCGCACTTGTCGAACTGCAGCGCCATGATGACGAACAGCACGGCCTCGACGACGGTGATGCCGAGGGCGATCTCCCTCACCCGGCTCAGGGCCGATGCGGGCAGGGCCCACAGCAGCGCTGCACCGAGCGCGGGAAGCGCCACGAGAACGGTCAGGAATGGGAACACGGTTTACAGACCCCCCACCACGATGACGGCGACGACGATAACGAGACCGATGAGCATCGTCGCCGCGTAGGAGCGGACCTGACCGGTCTGGAGCCTTGCGAGAGGCCTCGCCGAGGTTGTTCCAGCCGCGCGCCTGCTTGTTCACGGCACCGTCGACAATCGCCGCATCGGCGTAGACGAGGGTGCGCGTGACGTGCTGGCCGGGACGCTGGAACACGGCGCGGTTAACCGAGTCCTGGAAGAAGTCGTTGCGCGCAGTGATGGTCGCGAGCGACGCCGACGGCGCCTCCTGCGGGACCTCGGCGCGGCCGTACTTCAGCCAGGCTCCGATGGCGCCGAGCGCCACCAGGATGAGCGTGGCCGCGACGATGACGGGGACGGGCAGCACGGGCTCGTGGTGCTCGACATGACCTGTCACCGGCTCGAGCCAGTGCGAGAAGCGGTCGCCGGTGGCGAGGATGAGGCCGAGGAAGGCCGAGCCGACCGCGAGGATGATCATCGGCACGGTCATGAGCGCGGGGCTCTCGTGCGGGTGAACCTCGTCGGTCCAGCGGGCCTTGCCGTGGAAGGTCATGAAGAACAGACGCGACATGTAGAAGGCCGTGAGGCCCGCGCCGATGAGCGCGGTGAGGCCGAAGACCCACGGCTGCCATCCCTCGCCCACGAAGGCGGACTCGATGATCTTGTCCTTGGACCAGTAGCCCGAGAACGGCGGGACACCGAGGATGGCGAGCCAGCCGAGGCCGAACGTCACCCAGGTGACGACCATCGCGCCCTTGAGGGCACCGAAGCGGCGCATATCGACCTGGTCGTTCATGGCGTGCATGACCGAGCCAGCGCCCAGGAACATGCCCGCCTTGAAGAAGCCGTGCGTGACGAGGTGGAAGATCGCGAAGGCGTACCCGACGGGGCCGAGACCCGCGGCGAGCATCATGTAGCCGATCTGCGACATCGTCGAGGCGGCGAGCGCCTTCTTGATGTCGTCCTTCGCCATGCCGATCAGTGCGCCGAGCGTCAGGGTGATGGCACCCACGACCGCGACGACGAGCCTGGGCGTTGGGCGCCCCCTCGAAGATGGGCGCGGAGCGCACGATGAGGTAGACGCCCGCCGTGACCATGGTCGCGGCGTGGATGAGCGCGGATACGGGGGTGGGGCCCGCCATCGCGTCACCCAGCCAGGACTGCAGCGGGAACTGCGCCGACTTACCGCACGCGGCCAGCAGCAGGGCGAGGCCCGCGGCGGTCAGCGTGGCGGTCGAGGCGTTGCCCGCGAGTTCGCCGATGGTCGCGAAGTCGAGCGCACCGAAGGTGGTGAACATGATGCCCATCGCGATGATGAGGCCGATGTCACCGATGCGGTTCACGACGAACGCCTTGTTCGCGGCGGTGGCGTACTCGGGCTTGTAGTTCCAGAAGCCGATGAGCAGGTACGACGCGACACCCACGCCCTCCCAGCCGACGAACAGCAGGAGGTAGGAGTCCGCGAGCACCAGCAGCAGCATGGCGGCGACGAAGAGGTTGAGGTACGCGAAGAACCTGCGGCGGTCCTTGTCGTGCTCCATGTACGCCACGGAGTAGACGTGGATCAGCGTGCCGACGAACGTGATGAGCAGCACGAACGTGATCGACAACGGGTCGGCGAGCAGGCCGACGTCCACGTGCAGGTCTCCGCCGGGGATGAACGTGTAGAGCGTCGTGTCGAGCGCACGTTCCTCGGCGGGCTTGCCGAGCATCTCGATGAGAGCGCCGAGGCCCACGAGGAAGGCACCGCCCGAGGCGGCGACCCCCAGCCAGTGACCCCACGCATCGGCCCTGCGCCCGAGGCACAGGAGCACGGCTGCGCTGGCCAGCGGCAGGGCGATGGCGAGCCAGATGAGTGACTGCATTGGTTGCTTATCCCTTCAGGCTCTGCCGGCTCGTCAAGCGAGATGGTCTGGCGGGCGCGGAACACCGCGACGATGATCGCGAGGCCCACCACGACCTCAGCAGCGGCGACGACCATGACGAAGAACGCCATGACCTGGCCGTCGAGCCTCTCCGTGAATGCGGGAGAAGGCGACGAGCGCGAGGTTGGCGGCGTTCAGCATCACTCGACGCCCATGAACGCGACGATGGCGTTGCGGCGCAGTAGCACCGCCGCGGCACCGATCGAGAACAGGATGGCCGCGAGGATCACGTAGTTCATGGGGTTCATCGGGACTCCCCTCACCCTGGCGCGGGTTGCGGTCGTGCGAGTCGCGCGGCGGCGCATCGGCCGGCTGCGCCTCGTGGTCAGGGTTGTCCGGGTCCGCCAACTGGTGGCGGAACTCGGCGCCCTCCTGCGTCTGGTGACGCGCCTTGAGCACACGCGAGATCGAGTGGTCGATGGGCTTGCCCTCGGGGTCGAGCGCAGGCACGTCGAGCGCGTTGTGGCGCGCGTACACACCGGGCATCGGCTTGTTGACGGGGTCGGCACCGGCGAGGATGCGCGCCGCCTGCGCTCCACCTGGCTGTGGCGCGGCTTCAAGCGAGGCGTGTGCGTCAGGACCAGGGCGCCCACCGCGGCGGTGATGAGCAGCGCGCCCAGCACCTCCATGACGAGGACGTACTGGGAGAACAGCACCAGTGCGATCTCCTCGGGGTTGCCGTCGGTGAACTGGTCGGAGGACGTCGGCTCGACCCGGCCGATGACCGAGATCAGCAGCAGCGCCATGCCACCGGCGCCGGCGAGCGCGATCCAGCGCTGGCCCTTGATGGTCTCCTTGAGCGACTCGCGCTGGTCGACGCCGACCAGCATGAGGACGAACAGGAACAGCATCATGACCGCGCCCGTGTAGACGACGATCTGCACCACGCCGAGGAACGGGGCACCGAGTCCCACGTAGGCGGCGGCGAGGCCACACATCACCGTGACGATGCTCATCGCGATGTGCGCGCCCTTGCGGGCGAACAGCAGCGACAACGATCCGGTCACCGTGATGATGGCGACGATCCAGAAGAGGGCTTCATTCACCATGGGTCAGATGCTCCCGCCGCGCCAGGAGGAAGTCGCCGCCGTTTGGTGACGCGCCACGTTCAGGCGGGCGTCCGAGTGCTCGGTCTTGCGGTGCTCGGGGTTCTCCTCGCGCATGCCGCGGTTCTCGGGGAGCGTGGGGTCCTCGGGGCGGTTCTCGCGCACCCAGTCCGTCTGCTCCTCGACGACCTTGAGGACGTCACCGCGGTAGTAGTCGTCATCCACGGTGCCGGGCACCATCGGGTGCGGGGCCGCGAGCATCGCCTCGCCCATGGGCGCCAGCAGGTCCTGCTTCTCGTAGATGAGGCCCTCGCGGGTGGGGCCCGCCAGGCTCGTACTCGTTGGTCATCGTGAGCGCGCGCGTGGGGCATGCCTCGATGCACAGGCCGCAGAAGATGCAGCGCAGGTAGTTGATCTGGTAGACGCGGCCGTAGCGCTCGCCGGGCGAGAACTGCGCATCGGGCGTGTTGGAGTCAGCCTCGACGTAGATCGCGTCCGCGGGGCAGGCCCACGCGCACAGTTCACAGCCGATGCACTTCTCGAGACCATCCGCGTAGCGGTTGAGCCTGGTGCCGGCCGTGGTAGCGCGGCATCGGCGCGACCTTCTTCTCCGGGTACTGCTCCGTCACGGTGGGCTTGAAGAAGTTGCGCAGCGTCACGCCGAAGCCGGCGACGGGGGCAAAAACCTTGCCGACGGGGCCAGCCTGGGGCAGGTTCGACACGAAGGGCTCGGACTTACCGTCGCGCTCGCGGTTGACCTTCCAGACGTCATCCGATTCGGTCATGTCACTCGCCTCCTTCCGGGGTTCGGGTGGCGCTCGCCTCGACGGTCCGTCCGGACCGGGGCGACGGGGGCAGGGTCTGATGGGGCAGCGGCGGCACCGGGTAGCCGCCCGCGAAGGCGTCGAGCACCTCGGGCTCGGGCTCCTCTGTGGCAGCCTCTCGCGCGGCTCGAGCCTTCCTTCGAGTCGGTGAGGAAACTGATCACCGAGATGGTGAGCAGGATGCCGACAAGGCCCGCGACGGCGTCGTACACGTTGAGGTCACGACCCCACGCGTCAAACGCCTCGCGGCCCACGGAGAAGAACACCACCCAGGCGAGGCCGACGGGGATGAGGACCTTCCAGCCGAAGCGCATGAACTGGTCGTAGCGGAAGCGCAGCAGCGAGCCACGGATCCACACGAACACGAACATCAGCAGCCAGATCTTGATGATCAGCCAGATGGGCGGGAAGATCCCGGAGTTGAGGAAGTCGGCTCCGGCCCACGATGCGGGCCACGGCGCGTGCCAGCCACCCAGGAAGAGGGTCGCGGCCACGGCGGAGACGTTCACCATGTTCATGTACTCCGCGAGAAAGTACCAGGCGAACTTCATCGACGAGTACTCGGTCATGAAGCCCGCGACCAGGCTCACCCTCGGCCTCGGGGAGGTCGAACGGCAGACGGTTGGTCTCACCGACCATGGAGATGACGTACAGGATGAAGGCGGGGAACAGCGGCCAGGCCCACCAGCGGTCGGCCTGCGCCTCGACGATCCCCGAGGTGGACATCGTGCCCGAGAGCAGGAACACCGTCACGAGCGACAGACCCATGGCGAGCCTCGTAGGAGATCACCTGGGCGGTCGAGCGGACGGCACCCATGAGCGGGTAGACCGAGCCAGAGGCCCAGCCACCGAGCACGATGCCGTACACGCCGAGCGCGGCGCACGCGAGGATGAACAGCACGGCGACCGGGAAGTCGGTGAGCCTGCAGCGGCGTGTAGATGTCCGTGCCGGGGATGTGCGTCACCGGGCCGAACGGGATCACCGCGAAGATGAGGAACGCGCAGAACACCGAGATCGCCGGGGCGACGATGTAGAGCACCTTGTCGGAGGCGCGCACGGTGATGTCCTCCTTGGTGAGGAGCCTTCACCGCGTCCGCGACCGACTGCAGAAGGCCGAACGGGCCCTTGCGGTTGGGGCCGGGACGGCGCTGCAGGCGACCGATCACTCGGCGCTCGAACCACACGGCGAACAGCACGCTCGTGAGGAGGAACACGAGGATGATGACGGCCTTGACGATGACGAGCCACAGCGGGTCGTTGGCCAACGCCTCGGCGTTGGACAGCGTCGCCGGGTCGACAGTCTCGAGAGCGATCACGCCACTCCCCCTTCACGGTGACGAGCGCGCCCGGCTCCACGCCGAGCTCCTGTGCCACCCACGAGCCGGGCGACTTGGTGGGAACCCAGACCACACCATCGGCCATGTCATCGGTGACCGCGACAGGCAACTCAAGGGAACCGTTATCCGAGGCAACCGTGATGACGCCGTCGGTGGCTCCCGCCGCCGCGGCAGTCGCGGCCGAAAGGCGCGCCACCGCGGTGCGACCGGTGCCGGCGAGGTAAGGCTCACCGTCCTGGAGAGCACCCTCGTCCACCAACTGGTGCCACGAGGCGAGCACCACGGAGGCACCCGCCTTCGCGTCCACCTTGGCGGCATCAACCTTGGGGGCGGCCAGGCGCTCACCCTTGGCGGGTGCACCCAGCGCGGCCGCCTGCTCGTTCGCATCGGCGATCGTGGCCGTGCGCAGGTCGACGCCGAGCCTCGCGGGCGAGCAGGTCGAGCACACGGTGGTCGCCCATCGCGTCGGTCTTGATGGCCGTCGCGAAGCCGCGCAGGCGGCCTTCCCAGTTCACGAAGGTGCCGGACTTCTCCGACGGGGGCGCCACGGGGAACACCACATCGGCGAACTCGGCGACCTCGCCGCGACGGACCTCGAGCGAGATCACGAACGGCGTGCGCGAGAGCGCCTCGGACATCGGACCAGTGAGGTCGGACGGCGTGACACCACCCAGCACGAGCGCACCCACCTTGCCTGCCGCGGCGTCGGCGATGATCGCCGCCGCATCGCGGCCCGCGGCCTCGGGAAGCGAGTCAACGCCCCATGCCTCGGCCACCGTCTGGCGGGCCGATGCACTGGTGACGTCGCGGCCGCCGGGCAGCAGGCCGGGCAGAGCGCCCGCCTCGAGCGCACCGCGCTCACCCGCACGGCGCGGGATCCACGCCAGGCGGGCACCGGTGCGCTTGGCGAGCGCGAGAGCCTGCGTGAAGGCACCCGGCGATCCGGCGAGTCGCTCGCCGACCACAATGACGGAACCCTCGGCCTTGAGGGCCTCGGCGGCGTCCGTCGAGGCCTTGATCGCTGCCAGCGCCTTGCCCTCGCCGCCAGGGGCGGTGGGGATCAGCGTCGCGTTCAACTTCTCGGCGCCACGGGTGCGGAACGGTGCGATGGTGAAGACCTGCTGGCGGCCCAGCGACTTGCGCAGGCGCAGGAACACCACGCCGCCCTCGTCCTCGGCCTCGAAACCGGCGAGAAGGACCGCGGGGGCCTTCTCGAGGTCACCGAAGGTCACGCCCATCCCGGTACCGGCGACGGTCGAGCCGAGGAACGCCTGCTCCTCGTCCGACGCAATGCGCGTGCGCGCGTCGACGTCGTTGGTGCCGAGCGCCACGCGGGCAAACTTGCCGTACGCGTAGGCGTCCTCAAGGGTGACGCGGCCACCCGGCAGGACGGCGGCTCCGAGAGCCTCGTCACCGGTGATGGCGGCCTTGAGGCCTGCGGCGGCAGCGGCAAGCGCATCGGGCCACGAGGCCTCGTGCAGTTCGCCGTCTTCGCCGCGCAGCAGCGGGCGCGTGATGCGGTCTGCAAGGTTCTGCCAGGCGAACGCGAAGCGGTCCTTGTCCGTAACCCAGTCCTCGTTGACGACCATGTCCTGGTCGGCCAGGCGGCGCAGGATCTTGCCGCGGCGGTGGTCCACGCGGATCGCGGCGCCCGACGAATCGTGCTCACCGATGCCGGGGCTCGAGATGAGGTCGAACGGGCGCGAGCGGAAGCGATAGGCGGCGCTGGTCAGCGCGCCCACGGGGCAGATCTGCACCGTGTTGCCGGAGAAGTATGAGGAGAACGCCTTGCCGGACTCGTCCTCGGCCGCGACGCCGATGGGCTCGTAGCCGTCGAACTCCAGCACCTCCTCGTTGAAGGTACCGATCTGCTGCATCGCACCGCGGTTCTGCAAGTCGATGAAGGCGTCGCCCGCGATCTCCTTCGAGAAACGCGTGCAGCGCTGGCACAGGATGCAGCGCTCACGGTCGAGGAGGATCTCGAGCTCAGCGCGAGCGGCTTCTCGAAGACGCGCTTCACGTCGATGAAGCGCGACTCGACGCGGCCGTTGCTCAGCGCCTGGTTCTGCAGGGGGCACTCGCCACCCTTGTCGCACACGGGGCAGTCGAGCGGGTGGTTGATGAGCAGGAGCTCCATCACACCCTTCTGCGCCTTGTCCGCGGCCTCGGAGGTGTGCTGCGTGTTGACGACCATGCCCTCGGACACGGTCATGGCGCACGACGGCTGCGGCTTGGGGAACGCGCGCAGGTTGCCGTCGGGGCCGGGGCTCGCCACGTCCACGAGACACTGACGGCACGCACCGGCGGGCTTCAGCGCCGGGTGGTCGCAGAAGCGCGGGATGTCGATGCCCACCTGCTCGGCGGCACGGATGATGAGCGTGCCCTTGGCGACGCTCACCTCCTTGCCGTCGATCGTCAGCGAGACGGTGTCGACGGCCGCGGCCTTCTCGGGGGTGGCGGTCATGCGTGGGCCTCCTCGATGGCCTTCGTCTCGTAGTCGAACAGCGCCGATGCGGCGTGGTCGAACGGGCAGCAGCCCTCGGTCACGTGACGCTCATACTCGTCGCGGAACAGCCTTCACCGAGCCTCGAGATGGAGCCTGGTGGCGCCGTCGCCCAGCGCACAGAACGCGCGGCCAAGGATCGACTCGCAGGTGTCCAGCAGGCTGCTGGATGTCCGCGTCGGTGCCGCGGCCACCCTCCACACGCTTCAGGATCTGCGTGAGCCAGTAGGTGCCCTCACGGCACGGCGTGCACTTGCCGCACGACTCGTGCTTGTAGAACTCCGTCCAGCGGGTGACGACGCGCACCACGCAGGTGGTTTCGTCGAAAATCTGCAGCGCGCGCGTGCCGAGCATGGAGCCCGCCGCACCCACCGACTCGTAATCGAGCGGGGTGTCGAGGTGCTCATCGGTGAAGATCGGGGTCGACGAGCCGCCGGGGGTCCAGAACTTCGCCTTCTTGCCGTCACGCATGCCGCCGGCCATGTCGATCAGGCTCGCGCAGCGTGATGCCGAGCGGCGCCTCGTACTGTCCGGGGCGGTTGACGTGGCCGGACAGCGAGAAGATGCCCATGCCCTTCGAGCGCTCCGTGCCCATCGCCGTGAACCACTCGACACCACGGTCGATGATCGCGGGGACGGACGAGACCGACTCGACGTTGTTAACGACCGTGGGGCGGGCGTATAGGCCCGCGACGGCCGGGAACGGAGGCTTCAGGCGCGGCTGACCGCGGCGGCCCTCGAGCGAGTCGAGGAGCGCGGTCTCCTCACCGCAGATGTAGGCGCCTGCGCCCGCGTGAACGGTCACGTCGAGGTCGAAGCCCGAGCCGTGGATGTTCTTGCCAAGGTGGCCGGCCTCGTAGGCCTCGCGCACGGCCTGCAGCAGGCGGCGGTACACGTGGGTGACCTCGCCGCGCACGTAGATGAAGGCGTGGTTGCAGCCGATGGCGTAGGACGTGATCGCCACGCCCTCGACCAGGATCTGCGGAGCCGACAGCATGGTCGGGATGTCCTTGCAGGTGCCGGGCTCCGACTCATCGGCGTTGACAACGAGGTAGCGGGGGCCGCCATCGTCCGGGGGCAGGAAGCCCCACTTCATGCCGGTCGGGAAGCCAGCGCCGCCACGGCCGCGCAGGCCGGAGTCCTTGACCATCTGGATGATGTCGCCGGGCTCCATGCCGAGCGCCTTCTTCAGCGCTCCGTAGCCGCCGTGCTGCTCATAGGTGCTGAGCCTTCCACGAGTCTTCGGCGTCCCAGGTGGCGGTGAGGACGGGGGTCAGGTCGGTCATCGCTTCTCCTCCCAGCCCTGCTCGCGCGCGATCTTCAATCCCGCGAGAGTGGGGTCGCCCAGGCCCTGATCCTCGTTGGCGCGGCCATCCTCGAAGCCCGCGAGCACGCGCTCGGTCTCCTTGAACGTGCCGACCTTCGACGAGCCTCGGGTGGGCTTCACGTCGCGTCCCTCGAGGATGTCGTCCACCACGCGCAGCGCACGATCGGGCGTCATGTTGTCGAAGAACTCCCAGTTGACCATCATCACGGGCGCGTAGTCGCAAGCCGCGTTGCACTCGATGCGCTCGAGCGTGATCTTGCCGTCGCCGGTGGTCTCGTCGTGGCCCACGCCGCACTTCTCGGAAACCTGTCGCCAGATCTCGTCGCCGCCCATAACAGCGCACAGCGCGGTGGTGCACACGCCCACCTGATACTCGCCGTTGGGACGGCGCTTGTACTGCGTGTAGAACGTCGCGACCGCGCTGACCTCGGCGGAGGTCAGGTCAACGGTCTTCGCGCAGAACGCGATGCCATCGGGGCTCACGTAGCCGTCCACCGACTGCACCAGGTGCAGCAGCGGCAGCAGCGCCGAACGCTTGACGGGGTAGCGGCCGATGATGTCGGCGGCATCCTTCTCGAGCCTGCGCGAGGGTGTCTGCGTCGTAGGTCATCGGTCCACGCCTCCCAGCACCATGTCGATCGACGCGATGGCGACCACGACATCGGCCACCTGACCGCCCTGCGCCATGATCGACAGCGCCTGCAGGTTGTTGAATCCCGGGTCGCGGAAGTGCGCGCGCCACGGCTTGGTGCCGCCATCGGACACCAGGTGCACGCCGAGCACGCCCTTGGGTCCCTCGATGGCCTGGTAAACCTGGCCAGCCGGGACGTCGAAGCCCTCGGTGACCAGGCTTGAAGTGGTGGATCAGCGCCTCCATGGACTCGCCCATGATGTGCTTGATGTGCTCGGGCGAGTTGCCCTGGCCATCGGAGCCGATCGAGAGCCGAGCAGGCCAGGCGATCTTCTTGTCCTCGACCATGACGGGCCCGTCGCCGAGCCTTCTCCAGACGGTCGGCGCACTGCGCGACGATCTTGAGCGACTCGTAGCACTCCTCCATGCGAATCACCATGCGAGCCCAGGCATCGTCCGTGGTGGCGGTGGGGACCTGGAAGTCGTAAGTCTCATAGCCGCAGTACGGCTCGGCCTTGCGCAGGTCGTACGGCAGACCCGTCGAGCGCAGGATGGGGCCGGTGATGCCCAGCGACATGCACGCCGAAAGGTTCATGGTCGCGACGTTCTTGAGGCGGCCCTTGAGGATCGGGTTCTCCATCTGGAGCAGGGCCAGGCTCGTCGAGGCCCTCCTTCACCTTGGGGATCATCGCGCGGATCATCTCGACGCCACCCTCGGGCAGGCCCTGGGCCACGCCACCGGGACGGATGTACGCGTTGTTGGTGCGCAGACCCGAGATGGCCTCGATGACGCGGAAGGTCTCCTCGCGCGCCACGAAGGCCGTGGTCATGATCGTGGTCGCGCCCAGGCTCGTTACCGCCGGTGCCGACCGCGACGAGGTGCGAGCCGATGCGGGTGAGCTCCGCCATGAGGACGCGCAGCACGGAGGCGCGCTCCGGAACGTCATCGGTGATGCCCAGCAACTTCTCGACGCCAAGGCAGTACGCGAGCTCCTGGGTCATCGAGGCCACGTAGTCCATGCGCGTGCAGAACGTCACGCCCTGGGTCCAGGTGCGGAACTCCATGTTCTTCTCGATGCCGGTGTGGAGGTAGCCGATGCCGGCGCGGGCCTCCGTGACGGTCTCGCCCTCGATCTCGAGCATGACGCGCAGCACGCCGTGGGTCGACGGGTGCTGAGGACCCATGTTCATCACGATGCGCTGCTGGCCAAGGCGAACAGCCTCGTCGGCCACCTCGGACCAGTCGGAACCGTAGACGGTGTACTCGGGGACGTCGGGGTCCTCGACGATAGGCCCGGTGGCCTTCGTGTCGGTGCTCATCGGTACTGCCTCCGCTCGTCGGGCGACGGAACCTCGGCGCCCTTGTACTCGACGGGGATGCCGCCGAGCGGGTAGTCCTTGCGCTGCGGGTGGCCTACCCAGTCGTCCGGCATCTCGATGCGAGCGAGCGAGGGGTGGCCGTCGAAGATGATGCCGAAGAAGTCCCAGGTCTCGCGCTCGTGCCAGTTGTTCATCGGGTAGACCGACGTGATGGACGGGATATGCGAGTCGCCGTCGGGAACGGCAACCTCGAGGCGCAGGCGACGGTTGTGCGTGATCGACTGCATCGGGTACACGGCGTGAAGGCTCGCGGCCCGTGTCCGCCGGGTAGTGCACGCCGGACACGCCGAGGCACATCTCGAAACGCAGGTCCTGGTCGTCGCGCAGGTGCTGCGCCACGGCCAGCAGGTGCTCGCGGGCGATGTACAGCGTGAGCTCGCCGCGGTCGACCACGACGTACTCGATGGCCGCATCGGCATCGTCACCCAGCAGGCTCCGTGAGGATGTCGACGACGCCGTCGAACCACTCGCCGTAGGGGCGCTCGGAGGCGCCCGGCATCTGGACGGCCTTGATCAGGCCGTCGAAGCCCGAGGTGTCGCCCTTGGCGCCGAACAGGCCCTCGCGGACGTTGATGAGAGTGAGCGGCTCGCGGCCCGCAGGAGCCACGGTCTCGAGGTTCTTGTCGTCGGTCACCGCAGCAGCCCCTTCATCTCGGAGGTGGGGGTCGCGGCGAGCGCGGCCGCCTCGGCCTTGCGCGCGATCTCCTTGCGGTGGGACAGCATCGGGTACTTCTTGACCTGCTCCTGGAGCCTCGATGAGGGCGTTCAGCAGCATCTCGGGGCGCGGGGGACAGCCGGGCAGGTAGATGTCCACGGGGATCACGTGGTCCACGCCAGGCACGATCGCGTAGTTGTTGAACATGCCGCCCGACGACGCACACACGCCCATCGAGATGACCCACTTGGGTTCGGGCATCTGGTCGTAGACCTGACGCACGATGGGGGCCATCTTCTGCGACACGCGGCCGGCGACGATCATCATGTCGGCCTGGCGCGGCGAGGCACGGAACACCTCGGCGCCAAAGCGTGCGATGTCGAAGCGGGACGTTCCCGTGCCCATCATCTCGATCGCGCAGCAGGCGAGGCCGAAGGTGGCCGGCCACAGCGAGCCGGAACGCGCCCAGCCCACAAAGTTCTCGACCGTCCCCAGCAGGAACGGAGGTGCGCTGTCGTCGTGTGCCATGTCAGATCACTCCCAGTCGAATCCGCCGCGTCGCCACTCGTACACGAAAGGAATCGTGATGAGGGCGAGGAACGTCATAGTGGCGATGAGCCCAAACCAGCCCAGGGCATCGTGCGCGATGGCCCAGGGGTAGAGGAACACCACCTCGATGTCGAAGACGATGAAGCTCATCGCGACGAGGTAGTACTTAATCGGGATGCGTCCGCCGCCGGCGGCTCCCGGGGTGGGCTGCAGGCCAGACTCATACTGGTCGACCTTCGCCGCGTTGTAACGCTTGGGACCGATCAGGTTGCTGGCCATGAGGCCGGCCGCTGCCATGAGTCCCGCGATGACGATCATCACCACGATCGGCACGTACGGATTCACTGGTCGACTCCCTCGCTTGTCAGGTCCATGGGTGGTTGCGCGTGCCTCATGCGGCCGGCGCGATCTTGGTCAGGGTGGACAGGAGCCTGTCGGCCCAGTCCCCTCCGCGCGGTTCGTAGACGTCCGCGAGCAGTTTATGCGTAAAGCGCATGATCACCGGCTGGGGCAATCCGTAGCGGGTGCACACCTTCATCACCTGCGGGTGAGAGACGAGTTCGGCGAAGACCCGGCCCAGCGAGTAGTACCCGCCGAGGTCGTCCTTCATCTGGCGCGCATAGCCGGCAAGTGCCGCCTCCGCTGCGACGTCATCGGTGGCGTCCCGCCAGCCCACGATGGCCTCGGTCGCGCGGCGTGCCGCCTGCATGGCGTAGGCGATGCCCTCACCGTTGAACGGGTTCACCATGCCGCCCGAGTCGCCCACCAGGAGGAGTCCGGGGACGTAGTGGGGCTGACGGTTGAACGCCATGGGGATGGCCGCGCCCTGCACCTTGGCGGTGGGGGCGTCGGGGTCGATCTCCCAGTCGGTGATGCCGTTGCGGATCCAGCCATCGAACAGCGCACGGTGGTCGAGGCCCGAGGGCTGACCGTGGGGGCTGAGCGTGCCGAGACCGATGTTCGCGGTGCCATCGCCCAGCGGGAAGATCCAGCCATAGCCGGGGAGGAGGTTGGACTTGCCGGGCTCGCCATCCCAGATGGTGAGGTGACCCTCCATCCACTCCTCGTCGTGGCGGGGGGTCTCGAAGTAGGTGCGCACGGCGACGCCCATGGGGCGGTCGTCCTTGCGCTCCATGCCAAGGCCGAGCGCGATGCGCGCGCTGACGCCGTCCGCAGCGATGACGACGGGGGCCGTGAAGGTCACCTCGTCGCCGATCTTGCGGCCCTTCTCGTCGGTCTCCTTGGCCGTGACGCCAATGACGCGCCCGGTGCGCTCGTCACGCACGGCGCCGGTGACGAACCAGCCCTCGCGGACATCGGCTCCGGCGGAGCGGGCGTGCTCGGCGAGGCGGTGGTCAAGGCTCGCACGGGCGAGCGAGAGCCCGTAGTTCGGGAAGGAGTCCTGCTCGTGCCAGGGGAACTCGAGGCGGTGGCCGCCGCCGACCATGCGCAGACCCCAGTTGGGGATCCAGCCTTCCTCGCGTGGCGTGGGCAGGCCGATCAGATCAATCTCGCGCACGGCGCGTGGCGTGAGGCCGTCGCCGCAGACCTTCTCGCGGGGGAAGCGGGACTTCTCCAGGGCGATGACGTTGAATCCCTCGGATGCCAGGTAGTACGCGGCGGCGGAGCCTCCGGGCCCAGCGCCCACCACGATGACATCGGCTGTGGATTTCACGCACACAGCCTACGCGGTGTCAAGGGGTGCCCGTGCACATAAATGCCCTGGTTCCCGCACATAAAACGCAACTGACGCGTTGCGTAAATCGGGACCTTCGTCCCAAGGACCCTGGTCCCAGGCCCTTCGTGCCGCACCGTTTCCGAGCCAACGCCTCGGCCCTCGCCGCTGTTCCCTCGCCCGGTTCCGCTCCTCCCCGTAGGAACGTCAGCGCTCATGCCGTCGTCGCATGTCGCCTGGGGTGCAGCGGGGCGCAGGCATGGCCAGCCGATGCCGGGTGCCGCCTAGGCTGGCCGCATGAGCATCGGCGCGACATGGGCTGGCACGCACACCTTCGGCGCGAAGGACATCATCGAGGCGACGAGCATCGCCCAGGTCGAGGACGTGCTGGGTAGCACCACCGGCCCCGTCCGTGCGCTCGGCACCCGGCACAGCCTTCAATGACCTCGCGGACACCCCCGGCACCCTCATCACCGTCACGGGCATCCCCGCCGACCCTGTCATCGATGAGCACGCACGCACCGTCACCGTGGGCGCGGGGGTGCGCTACGGCGTGCTTGCCGCATGGCTCCACGAACGAGGCTGGGCGCTCCACAACATGGGGTCACTGCCCCACATCTCGGTCGGCGGCGCCATCGCGACCGGCACGCACGGTTCCGGCGTCACCCACGGCTGCCTGTCCGATGCCGTCGCGGGTCTCACGTACGTCGGCTCACGGGGCGCGCTACGCACGATGGAGCGGGGCCAGGACGGCTTCGACGCGTTGCCGGTGGGGCTCGGCGCGTACGGCGTCGTGGTGCGTGTGACGCTCGACATCCAGCCGACGTACGCGGTGCGTCAGGACGTTTACCGCGGCCTGCCGTGGAAGGCGCTCCTCGATGACCTTCCTGGCGTGATGGGTGCCGGCTACTCCGTGAGCGCGTTCACGACGTGGGACGAGGACACCGTCCAGCAGGTATGGCGCAAGACCAGGATCGGTGCCGGGGACGCGCCGGGGCCGCAGTGGCTCGGCTCGCGGCTCGAGCACCCCGAGGAGTCAGGACTCGTGGGCGCCGACCCTGCCCAGGCTCACCGTGCGCGGCGGAGTCGAGGGCCCCTGGCTTGAGCGACTGCCCCACTTCCGCCTGGACCACACGCCGTCCAATGGCGATGAGATTCAGACCGAGTACTTCGTGGCGCTCGAGGATGGCGCCGATGCGCTTCTCGCCGTCCGCGCGATGGCCGGCGACATCGCGCCGCACCTGCTCGTGACCGACCTGCGCACGCTGGCCGCGGACCGTCTGTGGCTGTCGGGGGCGTTCGGACGCGACACGCTTGCCATCCACTTCACGTGGCGGAACCGTCCCGCCGAGGTGGCGGCGCTCACGCCCCGCATCGAGGAGGCGCTCGCGCCGTTTGGCGCGCGGCCGCACTGGGGCAAGGTGCACACCATGACGGCCGATGCCGTGGCAGCCGCTCACCCGCAGGCTCGCCCAGGCGCGGCTGCTGTTCGACGCCCTCGACGTCGACGGCAGGTTCGCGAACGCGCACCTCAGGCGGCTCGGGATCCGCTCGTAGCCCCCGGGTCGGGCACAGGCCACGACGCGGCGTACCCTCGTCGGGTGAGTGTCCAAGCAGGAACCCCCGGTCCGCTGACGGTCCGCACGGTCGAGATCGAGCACCCCGGCGACCTCCTCTCTCGCCTGCCACAACCAGGTATTTCATGGGTGCGTCGCGGCGAGGGCATGGTGGCCTGGGGCGAGGTCGCGCGCCTCGACACCGCCGGCACGCATCGCATCGATGAGGCCGATGCCTGGTGGCGTCGCGTCACCCGGCACGCGGTGGTGCGCGACGACGTCCACCAGCCCGGCACCGGCCTGATCGCCTTCGGATCGTTCGCCTTCGCCGACTCCTCGGCGGCGGGCGGCGTGCTGATCGTCCCGCGCTACGTGCTGGGGCTGCGCGGCGACAGTGCCTGGCTCACCGTCATCTCGGAGGACGGCGCGACCGCGATGCCCGACCTCGAGGACGCCACCGCGGACCCGCTGCCCGTCACCCCTTGCCCGCGGTCACCGTCGACCTTGGCGACCGCTCGGCCTGGGAGGCCGCCGTCACCCAGGCTGTCGCGCGCATCGGCGCGGGTGAACTCGACAAGGTGGTGCTGGCGCGGGCCGTGGAGGCCACGGCATCGGCCCCGCTCGATACGCGTGCCATCCTGGCGCGCCTCGCCGAGGACTATCCGAGTTGCTGGACGTTCGCCGTCGACGGACTGGTGGGCGCGACGCCCGAGCCTGCTGGCTCGCGTGGACCATGGTCTCGTCACGTCGCGTGTGCTGGCGGGCACGATTCGCCCCACGGGCGACGAGACCGCCGACCTCGCGCATGCCGCCGCGCTCGCACGCTCGTCCAAGGACCGCGAGGAACATGAGTACGCGGTGCGCTCCGTGCGCGACGTCCTCGAGGCGCACTGCGGTTCGGTCAACGTGCCCGAGGAGCCCTCGGTCCTGCACCTTCCCAACGTCATGCACCTCGCCACCGACGTCACCGGCGTGCTCAGCCACAACGCGTCCGCGCTGGAACTCATTCGTGAACTGCACCCCTCGGCCGCCGTGTGTGGGACGCCGACGCTGACGGCGGCGCGAGTCATCGACGAACTCGAGGGCCTGGACCGGGCGCGCTACGCGGGCCCCGTGGGCTGGATCAACGCCGCCGGGGACGGCGAGTGGTGCATCGGGCTGCGCTCGGCGGAGATCTCCGCCGACGACCCCACCCGCCTACGGCTCTTTGCTGGTTGCGGGATCGTCGCAGCGAGCGAGGCGGGCGCCGAGTGGGCCGAGTCGGAGGCCGCTCGAGCCCATGCGCCGCGCGCTCGGCCAGATGTAACGCCAGCCGGCCCGTCACTGGAACCGGCGCTACGCGCACTCCTCGGAGGCGTACTGCTCGAGCACTCCTGCCGCGGCAATGAAGTCCTCGCCCGTGGCTTGGGTAATCGCCTCCATGTAGCCGGTGAAGTCGAAGCTCGCGAGCGCCTCGATCTCCTCCTCGGTGAGGTCCGTGTAGTCGGGGTCGGTGATGTCGACACCCTCCGGGATCGCTTCCTGGAGGTCCTCCATGGCTCCGGCCACGGAGTCCAGCGATGCGACGATCGTGTCGCGAGCATCGGCCACCTCGCCGTCGACGTCGAGGCCAGTCAGCGTCGCGCGCGCCTCATCGAGCGACGCGAGCGCACCGTCGATGTCGCTCGTATCCATGCTGTCCGCGGACATCCCGAAGTCCCTGACCTCGTTGTACTGCGCACAGAAGTCGCCCGCGTCGGCACCGGAGCCTCCATCAGTGCCGGAGGCGCCGTCGTCACCCGCGTCCGCGTCGGTGGACGACTCCCCCGCATCGGGCTCCTGCTCCTCCTGGGACGGCGCGGCGGTCGCCGCGGCACTCGACGTCGGCGCGCCGGTGGCGTCCACCTCATCGCCGCCGTCCCCTGAACATCCGGCGAGCACCAGGCCCGCCACGACCGCCAACACGACTCCACGAGCCCCCGAGATTCTCATGTCATCGAACGTACCCAAGCCTGTCTCTCTCTCGCGAGGCGGGCGCCCGATGGGCACAATGAGGGGAACGCCGCGACGGCGCATGCGCACGGGAGGCACCATGACCCACACGGAGCACGCACACACGCACGCCGAACCCATGGCGGATTTCTCCCGCGCGTCGTGGGAGAAGAAGTACCGCGAGCGCGAGGCGCTGTGGTCGGGCCAGCCCAACGCCCCCCTGGTGGACGAGGCGGAAAACCTGGCCCCGGCATCGGCCCTGGAGGTGGGGTGCGGCGAGGGCGCCGATGCCGTGTGGCTCGCCACCCAGGGATGGCACGTCACCGGGGTGGACCTGTCCGCGACGGCGCTGGCGCGCGCACAGGTGCATGCGGAGTCGTCGGGCGTCGCGGCGCATGTGACGTTCACCGATGCCCCGCTCGACGAGGTCATCGGCCACCACGGCCCGTGGGAGCTCGTGTCCTCGATGTACACCCACCCCGCTCAGGGCGGGCGGTGGCTGGTGGAGACCCTTGCTGCCGCGGTCGCGCCAGGCGGCAGGTTGCTGGTGGTGGGCCACCATCCGACCGATCCGCACGCCGTCGATCACCCCGACCTCGCCGACGCCGCCTTCGCCGCGGAGGACGTGGCCGATGTCCTCGACCGCGATCTGTGGGAGGTCTCCGCGTCCGTGCGCGAGCGCGTCACGTGGGGCGAGGGTGGCCACGAGCGGCTGTGGCGGGACTCCGTGTTGGTGGCCAGGCGCCACGGCTGAGGCGCGCCCTCGACCCCGGCCTTCGGTCCCATGCGCACGCGGGGAGCGACGATTACCGTCCGAGCATGAGCGTCGACACCACCTGGGCCTACCGTCTGACCGCGCCGTACCGCTTTGAGCGAGTCGAGGTGCCCGTGCCCACGTCGCCCGAGCCCGGCGAGTTGATCGTGCGATTGACCGCGGGGGCGGTGTGCGGTTCCGACCTGCCGTTTGCCCGCGGGGCTCTCGTCCCTGCTGGCGGTCCCGGTCAGCCCGGAAGGCCGATGCACGAGGTCGTGGGCGTGGTCCTCGCCAGCGCGCATATGGACTTCGCGCCGGGCGACCGCGTGGTGGGCTGGGCGTCCAACTGGGACGCGTTGCGCGGGGTGTTCGTCACCCGCGGCGATCAGGTCTCGAAGGTGCGGATGGAGACGTCCGATGCGCTCGCCACCGTCGCGCAGTCCGTCGCCTGCCTCTTCACGGTCTTTGACCGCCTGGGGCCGCTCGACGGCCGCTCGGTGGGCATTGTGGGCGTGGGGCCGTTCGGCCTGATGACGTCCGTGCTGGCGCATGACTTGGGCGCGGGCCGCATCACCGGCATCGACCCCCTTGACCGCCGGGCAGACGCCGAGGGACTCCCGTTCGACGCCCTGGTGCAGCAAAACTCCCGCGTCTGGGCCGCGGGCATCGCCGATGCCGACCGGCCCGACATCATCATCGAGATGGTGGGCCACCAGTCCGCGACCGTGGCCGATGCCATGAACGCCGTCGCGCCCGGCGGCACCGTGGTGGCATTCGGGGTGCCTGACGACGACTGGTACGCGCTGCCGATGCGAGCGTTCTTCCGCCGCGGCGGGACGCTCGTCACGGGCGTCACGACCCATCACCGCGCCATGCTCGAACGCGCCCAGGACTACCTCATCGCCAACCCGGAGTTTGCGCCGCGGATCGTCACCGACGTGGTGCCCATCGACCGGGTGCAGGACGCCTTCGCGGCCGCATGCCAGCCTCGTCCTGGCCAGCGCAAGGTGGTCCTCAGCGTCGACTGACGCCTGGGCTCCACCCCGTCCTCCCCGTGCCGCACATGGCCTCATTTGCGGCACGTTCGGGCCTAAAGTGCCGCAAATGGGGCCATGTGCGGCAGCCGAGAGGGGTGCGCGGAGCGCTCAGCGCAGCTTCGCCTGGACCACCTCGATGCCCGTCGGCGGCGCCGTCAGCGCCTTCGCCAGGGCATCGGCGTTGGTGACGCGGGTGTGCTTCACGCCGTAACCCGCACACAGCGCACCCAGATCCGCGCCATGCGGGGTCGTGAACACGCGCTCCACATTGGCGGCGGGCGCAGCCGCGTGCTCGAGACCACCAAAGATGCTGCCGCCCCCGTCGTCGATCACGATGACCCTCAGGCGCGGCCTGCGCTCACGCGGACCCACCAGCAGCCCTCCCACGTCATGCAGGAACGTCACGTCTCCCATGAGCGCCAGGACGGGCCGCCCGGCCGCGAGCGCCATGCCCGCCGCCGTCGATACGGTGCCGTCAATCCCCGCGAGGCCGCGGTTCGCCACCAGCACCGGCGCGTCGCCAGGCCGCCAGGCGGGCGCCACCCGATCCACGGCGCGGACGGCTCCCGATGAGCCCACGAACGCGAGGTCGCCGGGAGCGAGCGCCGCGAGGAACGCCTCCGCAATCGCGTCGCGATCCCACCCGCGCTCACGCGGAGCCACCTGCGCCGCCGCGGCATGCCACCTTCCGAGCCACTGCGAATCCCCCAGCGACAAAGTGCCGTCCGCACGGCTCGTCCACACCGCGGGCACCGTCCGCAGCACGCGCTCCGCATGGCGCGGCGCCTCGCGCCAGCGGGCACCGTGGCCTGCGACCATGAGCGCCGGGGCATCGGCGATGAGGCGCTGCACCTGACGGGTCAGGGTGGGGCGGCCGATGACCACCACCTGGTGAACCTGGCGCGCCAACGCGGCGCCTGCATCGGACGCCAGAAGGTCAAGGTAGCCGGGTACGCATGCGTCGCCCGACCGCGCGCCTGACGTGGGTTCAGCCAGGAGCGGCCACCCGTGAGCTTCCGCGACGCGACGCGCCACGTCTCCCGCACCATCGCCCGCGATCACGATGCCGCGCTCGACCTCGGGCAGCGGCGCGGGCGAGTCCGCCACCGGGATACCGTATGCGCCGCTCGACGGGTGCGGCTCCACCAGCGGGACGTCGTCCCACACGCCGTTGTCGGGGCCGAGGGGGTCACGGAACTCGAGGTTCAGGTGCACGGGGCCAGGCGTCCCCGTCATGTCGTCGCGCGCGGGGTCGCCGAGCGCGACGGCGACGGCCCGCATCGCCAACCTGGCCGCACGCCCGGGCTCGTCCCCCGCGGCGGGGGCGGCCGCATCGGCGCTCCACCTGACAAACGTGCCGAAGATGCCCACCTGGTCCGTGGTCTGGTTCGCGCCCACACCGCGCAACTCGCCCGGCCTGTCCGCGGTGAGAAGCACCAGCGGCACACCCGCATGGTGAGCCTTCCATCACCGCAGGCAGCAGATTGCCCACGGCGGTGCCCGACGTGGTGACGATGGCGACGGCGCGCGGCTGGCCAGATGCGGCGGCTCCGCGGGCGAGTCCCAGCGCCAAGAACGCGGCGGAACGCTCGTCGATCCGCACGTGCAGGTCGACGCCTGGTGCTCCCAGCGGCGGATTGTCGGCGCCGGCCTCCGCGAGCGCATGCGCGAGCGGACCCGACCGCGAGCCGGGGCACAAGACGAACTCTCGCACCCCGCTGTGCACCAGGGATGCCACTACTCGCGGGCAAACTCGGCGGACGGATGGCTCACACGATCACCTCAAGGTCCTGGACGCCCATGCGTCCGTCGACGGGAAGCCAGGTCTTCGCCACGGTGTCGGTGGCGAGCAACGCACCGGTGCCCAGGCCGCAGGCGAGCGGCTCACGCGGGAGTGCCAGCGCCAGCGCGACCCCTGCGGCGAGGCCCACCGACGACTCCATCGCGCTGGAGACGACCAACGGCAGTTCACCCACGCTGTCGGCGATCTCGAGGGCACGACGCACCCCGCCCAGCGGTTGCGCCTTCAGGATGATGACGTCGGCGGCATCGGCCGCGATCACGGCGTCGGCGCTGCCGGGGATGCGGATGGACTCGTCCGCGGCGATCGGCACGTCCACTCGCCTGCGCAGCGCCGCCATGTCGGCGACCGACGCGACGGGCTGCTCCGCATACTGAAGCCCCGCCGCGCCGCCCGTGCGTGCGGCGCGGTCTAGCAGCGGCAGGCACCGTGCGGCCTCGTCGAGATCCCAACCGCCGTTGACGTCGACGCGCAGAGCACCGACGGGTCCCAGGGCATCGGCCACCGCCTCGACACGGGCGATGTCCGCGGCAAGATCCGAGCCGCCGCCCACCTTGATCTTGGCCGTGGTGCAGCCGTTGCGGGTGGCGTAGTCGCGCGCGGCCTCGGGGTCCACCAGCGGGACGATGGCGTTGACCGCCACGCTGTCACGGAGGAGTGCAGGCCACTCGCCTCGGGCCGCCTCGAGCGAGGCGCGCCACCAGCGCGAGGAGCGCTCGGCGTCGTAATCGGGAAACGGCGAGTACTCACCCCAGTGGTCGCGGCCGGCCTCGTCGCGGGTGCGGATCAGCACGCCGCTGCGGCGCGAGGTGGAGCGGAAACGGGTGGAGAGTTCGACGGCGAAGGGTCGGAACTCCATGGGCTCAGCCTACGGCCGGTCCGCCCCGCTCTCTCCCGCTGCAACCGCCCCAGCCCCCGCAGCCCCGCAGCCCCCGCCACCCCCGCAGTTTGAACCACTCCGCGCTCGACGCGCCGGGGCATCGGCCCTTGTCACCCGTCACAGCCGGCGTGTCGGGTCCCAGATCGGTTCAAAATGCGGAGGGGCGCACGGATACGCTGACCGTATGAGTTCCGTTCCCGCCTCCGTCTCCACGACCTTCGACGCCCAGCAGTGGCGGGCCATCGACGGTTTCCCCGACGGCGACATCACGTATCACCGCTGGGTGGCGCGCGACGGCGACACGGAGCGCGACCTGCCCGCGGTGCGCATCGCGTTCAACCGCCCCGAGGTGCGCAACGCCTTCCGCCCGCAGACCGTCGACGAGCCTGTACCGCGCTCTCGACCATGCACGCATGACCGCCGACGTCGCCGCCGTCATCCTCACGGGCAACGGCCCGGCCCCCAAGGACGACGTGTGGGCGTTCTGCTCGGGCGGCGACCAGCGCATTCGCGGCCGTGACGGCTACCTGTACGAGGGCTCCGCAGCAGACGCCCCCGCCCATGGCGGCCGCCTCCACATCCTCGAGGTGCAGCGCCTCATGCGGACGATGCCTAAGGTCACCATCGCCGCCGTGAACGGCTGGGCGGCGGGCGGCGGGCACTCGCTGCACGTGGTCGCGGACCTGTCGATCGCGTCGCTCGAGCACGCCCGGTTCAAGCAGACGGACGCGAACGTGGGCTCGTTCGACGCGGGCTACGGCTCGGCGCTGTTGGCGCGCCAGGTGGGCGACAAGCGAGCGCGCGAGATCTTCTTCCTGGCGCGCGAGTACTCGGCCGCGGATGCGGAGCGCTGGGGCGCCGTCAACGAGGCCGTCCCGCACGCGGACCTCGAGTCCACTGCGCTGGAGTACGCCAAGGTCATCGCGACCAAGTCACCGCAGGCGATTCGGATGTTGAAGTTCGCGTTTAACCTCGCGGACGACGGCCTCGCCGGGCAGCAGGTGTTCGCTGGCGAGGCGACCCGCATGGCGTACATGACGGACGAGGCCCAGGAGGGTCGCGACGCGTTCCTGGAGCGCCGCGACCCGGACTGGACGCGGTTCCCCTACGCCTTCTGACGGCCGATGCCGTGGCGGCGCCGCGTACGGCGCTCGCCCCGGGCATCGGCCCTCGTCACGCTCCCCGCGGTGGATTTTGTCTCATCTGGGGCCTTAGGCGCACCAAATGGATCCATTTGACGGATTAGGAGATGTCGATTGAGGTGTCGTTGCTGATGCCCTTGTTGGGGATGAGCTCGACCCAGGTGTTGCCGGGGACCAGTTCCACATCCTCGCCAGCGGGCGTGGTGATGACGAACGGGTCGAACTGTCCGGCCTTGGACCACTCGACCTCGACCATCGAGTCACCGGCGGCCACATAGCCCGTGCCGGACTCGCCCGCGACCAGCGTCTCGGGAACGGACGAGCCGCCGCTCGACGAGGTGTACTTCACGGTGACCCACAGCATGACCACGTTCTCGGCGTTCACCTGGGTGCCGTCGTCCTGGGTGTGGGGCTCGCCACCCTCGATACGCATCCACGAGGCCTCATCCGCGTCCCAGCGCCAGCCCGGGTGCGAGTACTGCGACATCGAGATGTCGATCGCGGAGACCTTCTTGCCTTCGTCCACCACGTTGGAGGTCTGTCCCTCGTAGGCGTAGGCGAACTGCTGGTCGGGGGCGGTCGCGTCGGTCTGCTCGTAGAAGTCGGCGGGCGTCCCGTACAGGTTGTGCGGCGCGCTGCGGTCCGAGGTGCGGAAGAAGCCGTAGCCGCCGGTGTCCTGCGCGATCATCTCCTGACCGGTGTCGCGCGTGGCGTTGATGAACCGGCCCTGAGCGCCGGAGAAGATCAGCGGTCCACCCATCGAGCCCATGATGTTCTTGTCCATCGGGCGCATGGAGCGGACCGGGCCCAGCGTCTCGGGGACGTCGGACTGGTACACCGCGATGAGGCGCGAGATGCCTGCCTCGACGTACTCCTCGAACACGATGTCCGCGTTCTGGACGTTCTGCTGCGGGCGAGCGTCGGCGGAGTTCTCGATCTTGATGGACAGCGCGGCGCGGGCGAGGTCCGCCTCGTCGGCCTTGGTCGCGTCCGCGCCGGTGAGCGGCCACACCACGTCCGGGATGCCGTCGTCGGGGGCGGCGGGGACTGCGGTGCGCTCCACGGGTGTGGGGGATGCCGTCGCGGTGACGGCGGGCGCTTCCTCGACATCGGGCGAGGAGCACGCGGCCGCCACCAGGGAGGTGACGACGGCGAGGGCGGAAAGCGACAGGGCGCGGCTGGTCCTCATGCGGCCCAGTGTAGGGGGGCACCTAGGCTGAGGGCATGAACTTCGCGCGGCTCGTCGACGACCCGTGGCGGGCGGTGGCCGATGCCCTCGACGGCGCCGCGCCCGGCATCGCGGCGCGCACCTCGGGTTCCACGGGCGAGCCCCGCGAGGTGTTGGTCAGCGGGGCGGCGATGCGCGCCTCGGCCGTCGCCACCCTCGATCGCCTTGGCGGTGGTGGGCACTGGCTGCTCGCGGTGCCCGCCGACAGGATCGCGGGCGCCATGGTGCTGGCGAGGGCACGGGTGGCCGATGCCGAGGTCGCCTCGATGCCACCAGGCGCCTTCGCGGCGGCAGGCTTTGCCGCGGCCGTGTCGGCCCTCCCGCCGGGGCGCCGCTATGTGTCCCTGGTACCCACGCAGGTGCGTCGGGTCCTCGCCGATCCGCGGGCCGCGGACGCCCTCGCGTCGTTCGACGCGGTCCTCGTGGGTGGTGCACCCCCGGGGATGGTGCTGCCCGCCAACGCGGTGGAGACGTACGGGATGACGGAGACGTCCGGGGGCTGCGTCTACGACGGTATGCCGCTCAGCGGCGTCGCGGTGCGCATCGGCCAGGACGGGCGCATCGAGCCTGGCGGGGCCGATGCTCGCGGACGGCTACCGCGACGGCGACAACTCCGCCTTTGTGACGGACGCCACCGGCCGCTGGTTCCGCACCTCGGACCTGGGCGAGTGGGACGGAGCGCGGCTCACGGTGCACGGGCGCGCCGACCACGTCATCATCACCGGCGGCCACAACGTCCACCCGGCCGCCGTCGAGCGCGCCTTGGCCGATGCGGGGGTGGCCGAGTCCATCGTGGTGGGGCTGCCCGACCCCGAGTGGGGACAGCGGCTGGTCGCGCTCGTGCCCGAGGGCGCCGATGCGCTGGACACCCTGCGCGGCCGCCTCGCCCTTCCCCGCTACGCCTTGCCGCGCGCCCTCGCGCGCGTACGCACCCTGCCCCGCACCGAGGCTGGCAAAATCGATCGGAGCGCCGCGCGAGACCTCGCCGCGGCATCGGACCTCGAGGAGCACGCATGACCACCGCCCAGGATTGGGTCGCAGGCGCCCGGCCGCGGACCCTGTGGACCGCCATCTCCCCGGTCGCGGTCGGCACGGGAGCGGCGGTCCTGCTCGACGGCTTCCGCTTCCTGCCCGCGCTGCTCGCCCTCGCCGTCGGCCTCGCCATCCAGATCGCCGTGAACTACGCGAACGACTATTCGGACGGGGTGCGCGGCACCGATATGGACCGCGTGGGCCCCGACCGCCTCGTGGCGACCGGCAAGGCCACCCCCACGGCGGTGCGCAACGCCGCGTTCCTCGCCTTCGGCGTGGCCGCGATCGCGGGCCTCGCCCTGGTCGCGGTGACCGACACGTGGTGGCTACTCATCGTCGGCGCCATCGCCATCGTCGCGGCGTGGGGCTACACGGGGACGTCACGTCCATACGGCTACTCCGGATGGGGAGAGGTGGTCGCGTTTGTGTTCTTCGGCCCCGTCGCCACGCTCGGCACGCTGTACACGCAGACCGGGCGCATCACCTGGTGGGCCGTGGTGGCCTCCGTGGGCGTGGGCCTGTACTCCGTGGCCCTCATGCTCGTGAACAACATCCGAGACATCGAGACCGACACGGTGGCGGGCAAGCGCACGCTGCCGGTGCGGGTGGGCGAGGCGCGCGCGCGGCGCATGTTCATGTCCGTGGTCCTGCTGCCCGTCGTCTGCGCCGTCGTGGTCGCCTTCGTCCACCCGTGGGCGCTGATCGCCACGGTGGTGGCGCTGCCCAGCCTCCTCATCGCGTTTGCGATGCGCGTGGGCGCGGAGAAGATCTCGATGCCGCTGATCTTCAAGGGCATCTCGGGCATCGGCCTGGCCTACGGCCTCCTGCTCGGTCTGGGGCTGGCGCTGTGAGCGGGATGCCCGTCCGCTACGAGGGCATCGTGTGGGCCCGGCTGCGGTGGGGTCGCGACGGCAAGCCCGTACGTCACGTGGTGTTCGGCGCGGTGTTTGTCCTGCTCACGGCCTTCGAGGCGCTGTTCACGCTGGCGGCGATTCAGACGGGCCAGGGCAACCCGTGGCTCTACGGCGCCTTCACGCTGGCACTCACGGCGTGCGCGTGGCACCAGTTCACCGACGCGCACTTCGCGCGCCGTGTCGCGCGCGAGCAGGCGAAGCGGCCCCGTCAGTCCTGACGGATGGTGCTGTCGGGGTAGGGCCAGTTGCCCTTGCCCTCCTTCGTGGTCGCGGCGGTGTCCGCCTCGGCGTCCTCCTCCGCGTCGAGGCTGCGCAGACCCTTCTGGGAGCGGTCGATCACGCCCTCCATCTGCTTGCCCGCCTCGTAGCGCATGCCCGGCAGCACCAGGTAGGAGATGAGCCACGCCACGATGAAGGCGGCGATGAAGGCGATCACGTCGAACCAGCCCACCAGGTACAGCACTCCGAGCACGGCGAGAAAAATGCCCGTGCGGGCGCCCCAATAGGCAAGGATCTTCATGCGGACTAGGGTACGCGGGCCTCGCGGCGCCTCGCGCCGCGCGATCGTGCTTGCGGCCGATGCCACGGCAGGGCCGCGCGTGCCTACAGTAGAGACATGAAGTACCTCGTCCTGGCAGCCCTGTACGTCGGCCTCACCGCCTACGCGGTCACCGACGTGCTCAACAAGGGCCAGGAGTCGTACGCGGGCCTGCACCGCGCGGCCTGGATCGCGATCATCATCCTCGCCCCGTACATCGGCGCCCTGATCTGGATCGGGCTGCAGATGCGCGGCAACGGCACGTCGGCTCCCCCGGCGCAGCGGGCCCCGGACGACGATCCCGACTACCTGCGCTGGCTGCGTGACCAGGGACGCCGTCGCGATCAGCGGTAGGCGACCTACCCGTTCGCGGCGTCACCGATGGCGAGGCCGCTCGAGACCCACAGGTCGGGCGTCCAGCCACGCTGTGCGGCCCTCTCGATCGCCTCGGCCACCACGGCGTTGAGCAGCGCCGTTCCCACCACGGTCGAGGTGGGGCCCAGGCGCGTCCCCGCGGCCTCCACGGGCACGGCTGCGTCGCCCACGGTCCCGTGGTTGTCGAGCACGATGTCCGCCACCTCGTGAAGCCTTGGGATGGGGTGTGGGCCGGGCATCGGGCGACGTGGCGTGTGCCACCGACGTGACCGCGATGGTGAGGACGCCGCGGGCGCGCGCCACTTGTACCGCCTCCACCGAGACGGCGTTGCCGCCCGAGTTCGAGCCGACGATGAGGACGTCCCCCGCCTCCAGCCCGTGGTCGTCGAGCAGGCTGCTCCGCGAGCCCTGGCAGCCGCTCCGCCTGCGTGGCCAGGCGATTCGAGCCGTGCAGCATGAGGCCCTCGAAGAACAAGGGCCGCACGGACTTGAGGCCGCCCGCGCGGTAGAACAACTCCTCGCTGAGCAGGTTGGAGTGCCCCGAGCCAAACGTGTGCAGCGTGCGGCCCGCGACTAGTGCCTCCGCGATGGCCTCGGCTGCCAGCGACAGGCGCACGGATTCCTCACGGATCGCGTCCTCCAGGGTGCGCACCACGGTCGAGAGATACCGTCCTCCCGCCCCATCGGCGGAGAGTGAGGCGGCAGCAGCGGCGTCGGAGGCGTCCATGCCTTCGACCCTAGCGGCGGGCGCCGCGAGCGCGCGCGTCAGACGACGGCGCGCTACATCCCGTACAGGTCCAGAATCTGCGCGCCGACGGTCTCCACGTCGAAGCGCTGCACCCGCTGCGCCTGTTCAGCGTGCAGATCAGGCTCGCAGCCCGGGCGACTGGATGAGCAGCGTGAGCGCCTCGGCGAATGCACGCACGTTGCGGGCGTCCACGCTCACCTGGGGCTGGTCGCCGATGACGGACAGGTAGCCGGGATTCGCGCCGGCGAGCACCACGCCTGCTCCGGAGGCCATCGCCTCCACCAGGACGATGCCGAAGGCTCTCGCCTCCCGTGGCGGGGAACACGGCAATGTCGGCGTCGGCATAGAAGCCGGCCTTGTCCTCCTCCGCCACAAAGCCCGCGAAGGTGACCGTGTCATCCAGGCCGTGGCGGGCGACGGTCTCGGTGAGCGACCCCATGAGCGGTCCCTTGCCGCCGATGCGCACCTCGATGCGCGCGAGCACCACCGGGTCGAGCGCGGCGAGCGCGGCAATCAGTTCGACCGCCCCCTTGCGCTCCACCAGGCGGCCAAGGAAGGCCACCACCAGGCGGCCATCGGCGCCCGGGGCGCGCGTCGCAGCGGCCGCCTCGCGTGCGAAGCGGGTGACATCCACGGGGCACGGAATGACCCGCGGGTCGATGCTGAAGGCGCGGCCGGCGAACTCGCGCGCGGGCGGCGAGACTGCGCAGAACGCGTCGAACTTCGCCAGGTTGCGGCGCAGCCATCGGCCGAGCAGACGCGTGCCGTGCTCGCTCACCGCACCGTCGGGGAGGATGTGGAACGTCCCCACAATGCGCACCGTGCGTGCCTGCACGCGCCGCGCCTCGTCTACCACACGCGCAGCGAACAGCGGCGAATGCGGGATCTGGACGTGGATGACGTCGTAGCGTTCGCGCTCAAGAAACTCCCGCAGCATGGCGCGCGAGGTGGGCAACGGGATGCGCAGCCCATTGCCGTTGAAGGTGACGCCGACGTTGCGGGCCAGCGAGTGCACCGTCACGTCGGTGCGCGTCGCGTCCGAGCACACGTAGTGCACCTCGTGACCGGCACGCTCCAGGAACGCGCCCAGCGTCAGCACGTACTGCTGCACACCGTCCGGGCGGTCGATCGAGTCATCGAGGACCAGCGCAACCTTCACTCAGGTCACGTCCCCGAGTAGGTGTGCAGGCCCTGGAAGACCAGGTTCACCACCGTGAAGTTCATGATCAGCGCCACGAAGCCGATGAGGGCGACCACCGCGCTGCGGCGTCCGGCCCACCCCTGCGTGGTGCGGGCGTGAAGGTAGGCGGCGTAGATCACCCAGATGACGAACGACCAGACCTCCTTGGGGTCCCAACCCCAGTAGCGGCCCCACGCGTGCTCGGCCCACACGGCGCCCGCCATCACGGTAAAGGTCCACAGCACGAAGCCGACGGCGTGAAGGCGGAACGCGAGGGCCTCCAGGCGCGCGGGCGCGGGCACGGCCTCGAGCCACGTCCAACGCTTGAGCATGCGCACGTTCGCGTTGCGCCAGCGCACGGTGGCCCGGCGCATGCCGCGAGGGGGTACCGCTGCGATGTTTTCGTCACGGTAGTCGCGCATCAGTTGGAGCGCGGTCGCGATCGCGCCGACCGTCAGGATGCCGGTGGCGATGATCGCGATGGACACGTGGATGACCAGCCAGAACGACTGGAGGGCGGGCATCAGCCCGGTGGACTGGTTGTACAGGACCGTCATCGCGAGGCCGAGACCGAGCGTGGCGAAGCCCGTCACACCCGGCGCGAGATACGACACGTCGCGACGCGACTGGACGATGAGGAAGACCATGACGGCCACCCAGGTACCGGTGATCGTGTACTCGTACATCGTGGACCACGGCACGTGCCCGGCCTCGATGCCACGGGCCACGACGCCGACGCCCTGGAAAAGCGCACCCATGATCATCGTGGCGCGGGCAATGCCGCGCGCCTTCGAATGCACGTCCGCTCGCCGGAAGGCAGGCGCGGGCGCCGCGTCGGCGCCATCCGAGCCGGCTCCCGCAGCCACCAGCGCGCGCTGCTTCTTCGCGGCCAGTTTCGCGTCGGCCACCTTCGCCAGATGCATCGACGAGGCAACCATGGCGATCGCGTAGAGCGCGGTAGCGCCCCACAGCGCGAGCCACTCAGTGACTGGGCGTTCATTCGTCGTCCTCCGGGGGGATCGAGGCGGGACGGGGCCTCCCCGTCGCTGCGGCGAGCGCGCGCTCGCTCGAAACGCGCCCCCGTGTCGTGCGGGGGCGACCACACGGCCGCCGTCACCACTGTAGCCGCGCCGCCCGCGGCATCGGCCACGGGAACCGTGACCCACACGCGCCTGCGCGGGGCGAAGAGGCTGGTGCCCAGCCCGATCAGCGATGCGACCGCGAACGCGAACAGCCACGGCAGCGACGGGTCGCGGCGAAGGTCGAACGCCGCGTAGCGCGGAAGGTCGTTCCACGTCAGCGTGCCCAGGTCGTTCGGTGCTCGACCGTCTGACCGGGGGTGATCTCGATCAGCGCCACGTCGCCGTTGTCGTCACGCACCGGGCTGAGCCTGGCTTTCATCGAGCGTGTAGACGTTCTGCGGCACGCCGTCGTCGAGGCCAAGGTCGCCGGTGTACATCTGCAGCAGCAGCACGGGGTTCGTGGCATCGGGGAACACCGAGACGGCGTCCGCCCCCTCGCCCACCGCGCTGGGCAGCAACGTGCCCTTGAAGCCGAATTGCTCGCCGTCGGTGACGTCGGGAACCTTGATCACACCGGTCGAGGTGTACACGTCGTCCTGCGGGATAAATGGGACCGCACCCTCGAAGGCCACGTTGCCCGCCGAGTCGGTGATGGTGAACGACGGCGCGTAACCGTTGCCCTGCAGGTAGATCTTGGCTCCCTCGACCTGGATGGGCCGGTTCACCTGCGCCTCAACCTGACGGGGTTCCCGACCCGGCTCGGTGAGCGTCGCGAACGCCGTGAAGGCTCGTGGGGCGCCCCGTCGCCTCGTCGAACTGCGCGTCCAACTCGTCGAGCGTCAGAATCCACGGCTCGAGGTCATCCTCGCTGAACAGCGGCCCCGCCGAGTACGTGTCATACGCCACGACCGCGTTGGTGAAGCTCGCCACCCTCGACGATGAGGGCCTGGCCGCGATACGTGAGGAGCGAACCGGCCGCGACGGACAGCAGGATGCCCACGAGCGACAGGTGAAAAATGAGGTTGCCGAGGCTCGCGAAGGTGACCGCGGTGCGCGGACAGCGCCAGGACGGCGGTGCCATCTGCCTCCGTGCGCTCGTCGACGCGCACCCGATGCCCCACCAGCCACCGCCACGGCGCGGGACCACGGCCGGTGAGTTCGGTACGGGCGGCGGCGACGGCATCGGCCGGGCTCAGGGGCTGGACTCGCTCACGGGCGCGTAGCGGTCGAGACGGCTGGGGGTGGGCGGCACCTCGGCGCGCAGGCTCACGCCAGTAGACGGCGACGCGCGGGATGATGCAGCCGATCAGCGACGCGAACAGCAGCAGGTAAATGGCCGTGAACCAGGCGGACCCGAACACGTCGAGAAAGCCGAGGCTGTCGAGCAGCGGGCCCCAGAACGAGTTGTCGTTGATGAACGCCTGGGTGTCAGTCGCGCTCTGCGGCCACTGCGGCAGCACGGATCCGGGGATCGCGGCGATCGCCAGCAGAAGCAGCAGGATCAACGCCACCCGCATCGACGTCACCTGACGCCAGATCCACCGCAACCACCCGGTGAATCCCAGGCGCGGCACGTCGCGGTACGCGTAGTTGTCGAGCTTCACGCGGGCCATCAGATCGCCACCCAGAATCCGTCGATCCAGCCCTGGAGCCTGGGAAGTGAGGTTGGCCCACAGGCCCGTGACGAGCATGACGCCGAGAATCACAAGCATGGAGCCGCCGATGAGCCTGCAGCGCGCGGCGGTGGCGCCGCAGCCAACCCAGGATCTTCCCAGAGCGCTCAAACCAGATGGCGAGCGCAAGGAACGGCAGCCCCAACCCGATGCAGTAGGCGACGGCGAGCAGGGCGCCCCTGGCGGCGGTGCCCTCGTTGAGGCTGAGGGCGAGCACCGTGGACAGCGTGGGGCCGATGCACGGGGTCCAGCCCAGGCCGAACGCGAAACCGAGCAGGGGGCGCCGGCGAGGCCAGCGCGGGGGCTGACGTGGAGGCGACGCTCGTTTTGCAGGAAAGGGACGGCGCCCATGAATGCGAGTCCCAGCAGGATGACGAGCACTCCCATCACGCGCGTGATGATGTCGAGCCTGTTCCTTGAACTGGGCTCCGGCCGCGGAGAACACGATGCCGAACAGGACGAACACCGCCGTGAACCCGGCGATGAAGAGCAGCACGCCAAGGATGAGCCTTGGGCTTGTTCGCCTTCCCCGTGCCGCCGGTTCCCGCCATGCCCGAGACGTAGCCCAGGTAACCGGGCACGAGAGGGACCACACAGGGGGACGCGAAACTCACGAGTCCCGCGAGGATGGCGATGGGGATCGCCGCCAGCAGCGAACCGGTCAGGACCTGGCCCGCAAGGCTCGAGGCGACGATCACGAAGCGGCCTCGGCTGCCGCCGCATCCACGAGCGACTCCAAGGTCGAGGGCTCGACGCGGCCCACCACGCGCGCGGCGACGCGACCCTCGGTGTCGACCACCAGGGTGGTGGGGACGGCATTGATGGCCACAAGGCCCTGGAGCCTGGGCGGTGGCCTTGCCGTCGGAGTCGTCGATGCTGGGGTACGCCACCGAGAAGGTGCGCTGGAAGGCCTCGGCGGTGGCGGCATCGTCCCTGGAGTTCACGCCGATGAGTTGCACGTCATCGCGCTCGTCGAGGGTCACGAGTTCGGGCGCCTCCGCGCGGCACGGCGGGCACGAGGCGTACCAGGTGTTGATGAGGACCACCTGGCCGCGGAAGTCCTCGAGGTCCACGGCGTCGCCCTCAAACGACGTGCCGGTCAGCGCCATGGGCTCGCCACGCTCTCCAGCGGCCCACTCGGTGACGGTGCCGTCGCCGGAGACGTAACCGGGCGACTCGGTCGCGTCACCGGGGGCGCAGCCCGCGAGCCACAGGACCACGGCGATGAGGATGGCGGCGATCACCACGTAGCGCGCGGACCGCTTCACTTGGGCACCTCGATGTGCGCGGCCGGTTCCGCGTAGGACATGGCGACGGGCTCGCCGTCACGGAAATCGAAGCTCGTCAGGGAGGCAAGGCCACACTGGCGCGAGCGCGGGTCGTGCAGGAAGCGGCGCTTCTCGAACTCCATGCGCGCCACCCAGATGGGCAGCTGGTGGCTGACCATGACGGTGTCGCCGTCGGGGTTGGCGGCGGCCGCATCGCGGATCGCGGCCCACATGCGGTCCCGCTGCTCGGTATACGGCTCACCCCACGACGGCTTCCAGGGTTGCGCAGCAGCCACCAGTTGCGGGGGTGCAGGAAGTCCTTCGCGCCGGACTGCAGCACCGTGCCCTCGTAGGCGTTGAGTGCCTCGATGAGGCGCTCATCCGTGGCGATCTCCAGCCCGTACGCGTCGGCGATGGGCTGCGCCGTCTGCTGGGCGCGCAGGAGGGGCGAAGCGACCACGCGCGTCACCGGCACACTACGGGCCGTCAGGTCATCGGCGACGGCCCGTGCCATGGCCTGACCGGCATCGGACAGCCGGAAGTCGGGCAGGCGCCCGTAGAGCACCTTGTCCGGGTTGTGGACATGGCCGTGGCGCAGAAGATGAACGACGGGCATGGGGCCTATTGTCGCTTACCCGCACGCGTGCGCGAAAACCCCCATCAGCGGCGCTTCAGCGCCGCCTTGACCCGCGCGGGGTCGATACGCCAGAACCCCACCACCGCCTCATCGACGGTGACCACCGGGATCTGTTCTCCGTAGCGCTCGGTGAGGGCGGCATCGGCCGAAATATCGACCTCCTCCCAGGCCACGGAGCGGCCGCACACGGACGCCACCACGGGCCGGGCCTCGTCACACAGGTGGCAGCCGGGGCGGGTGTAGAGGACGACGCGCGCGGGCATCTGGCCAGGATACGGGTGCGCCGAAGCGGGGCCTCGCTAGAGTGGGACGGTGATGGCCCCACAGACGCCGACTCCGCGCGCCGCCACGGCGGCCGCATTCTTCGACGTCGATAACACCGTGATCAGAGGCGCCTCCGCCTATCACATCGCCCGCGGCCTCAAACGGCACGGCTTCTTCCGCAAGCGCGACGTCCTGCACTTCGCGTGGGAACAGGCCAAGTACACGATGCTCGGCGAGTCCAAGCAGCAGATTGACGACGTGCGCGATGAGGCGCTCGGGATCATCAAGGGCTGGTCGGTGGCGGAGATGATCGCCATCGGCGAGGAGGTCTACGACGAGATCCTCGCCCTCAGAATCTTCCCCGGGACGCGCGCGCTGATCGACTCGCACCTGGAGCAGGGCCACGAGGTCTGGTTCGTCACCGCCACCCCACAGGAGGTGGGCTCGATCATTGCCTCCCGCCTGGGCGTCACCGGCGCGCTGGGCACCGTCGCGGAGAACGTCGACGGGTTCTACACCGGCAAGGCTCGTGGGCTCGATGCTCCACGATCAGGCGAAGGCCGATGCCATCCAGGTCCTGGCCGAGGAGCGCGGGCTCGACCTGTCCGCGAGCGCCGCCTATGGCGACTCGATCCACGACGGGCCGATGCTCGCCGCCGTCGGTCACCCGTGTGCCATCAACCCCGATGCGAAGCCTGCGCCGCCTCGCGAAGGAACGCGGCTGGGCCACCGAGGACTTCCGCGGCAGGAGAGGCGACGGCAGGCGCGGCATCGTGCGCGCCACCGGTGCCGGGGCGGTGTGGACGACCATGGCCGTGGGACGCGGCGCGCGCGCGGCGGGCAGGGCCGCGATCGGGCTGTCCAGGCGCGACCCCGAGGTGGTCGCCGACGATCGGGCGCACAAGGCTCTAAGGGTGGGGCGCGCTGGCGCCACGGCGGCATCGGCCGGATGCACAAACGCCCGCGTCACCGAAGGTGACACGGGCGCGTGACGTGCGGCCGGGCGTGACCCGGCGGGACGTTACTTCTTGTTGCGGCGCTGGTGGCGCGTCTTACGAAGCAGCTTGCGGTGCTTCTTCTTCGACATGCGCTTGCGACGCTTCTTGATGACGGATCCCACGGAACCTACCTCGAATCGTTGACAGTGCTACGGCGTCCAGTGCGCGCTGGACGCGACAGACGAGGACTTAGCCTACCGTGCCGGAGCGGCGGTCGTCACTCTGGTGTGAAAAGCCCTCGTAGCCGGCCTGCTCCATGAACTGCTCGACGGCTGCGCGGGGCACGCGGTACGAACGTCCGAACTGCACGGCAGGGATCTCGCCGGCGTGAACCCAGCGGTAGACCGTCATGCGCGAAACGCGCAGCAGGCTCAGCCACCTCGGCCACAGTGAGGAAGGTGGTCCGTGCGGCGCCATTGTCAGCCATGCAGTCTTGCTCCCCTCGAAGGATCTCCGGCTGCTATATCGGCCGAACCCTGGCTCTACTGTAGGGGCTGAAGTGACAGTTGTGAAGTAAGTGAAAACGGCCGATGATGAGGGGTGAGGGCCGCGAGCACGCTCGCGCCCGCGTGACGCCGCCCCGCAGGGACGGCCGCGACGAAGGGGATCCATGGAGAGGCTGCGCGGAGTCAAGGCCGCCCTGGGAGAGATCTTCTCCCGTAGCGCGCTTCGCTCCCCCGCCCGGCTCGCGCTGGGATCGTTTGCCCTGGTCATCCTCCTGTTCGCGGGCCTCCTGTCACTGCCGTTCGCCACCGCAGACGGCCACAGGGCACCCTTCATCGACGCCCTCTTCACCGCCACCTCCGCCGTCTGCGTGACGGGCCTCACCACCGTCGACACCGGCACGTACTGGTCGGGATGGGGCCTCGCGATCATCGCCACCGGCATCAAGGTCGGCGGCCTCGGCATCATGACCCTCGCGTCACTCATCGGCCTCGCCGTGTCCAGGCGCCTGGGCCTCACCCAGCGCCTCCTCGCAGCCGGCGAGGCCCGTGCGAGCGGCCTTGGCGACCTGCGCTCGCTGCTGCGCACGGTGCTCGTGGTCTCCTTCTCCGTCGAGATCGCGATCGCGCTCATCCTGATCCCCCGCTTCCTCACCCTCGACTACGGGTGGGGACGCTCCATCGGCTACTCGGTGTTCTACGGCGTCTCCGCCTTCAACAACGCGGGCTTCTCGCCAGACCCCGTGGGCCTCTACCCGTACTCCCACGACTTCTGGATCCTGGTCCCGCTGGGTCTCGGCGTCCTCGTCGGCGCGCTCGGCTACCCCGTCTACCTCAACCTGGTCCGCAACTGGCGCCGGCCCCGCACCTGGTCGCTGCACACCAGGCTCACCCTCGTCATGGTCGGCGCACTCATGGTGATCTCCGCCGTGCTGCTGGCCATCTTTGAGTGGTCCAACCCGGCGACGCTCGGCGCGCACTCCACGGCCGACACCATCGGCAACATCTTCTTCCAGTCCATCAACCAACGCTCGGGCGGCTTCGCGTCCTTCGACATTGGCGACGCGCGCGAGCAGACCTGGCTCCTCGAAGACGTGCTGATGTTCATCGGTGGCGGCTCGGGGTCGACAGCGGGCGGCATCCGCGTCACCACCGTCGCGGTGTTGCTGCTCGCGATCATGGCGGAGGCGCGCGGCCGCCGCGACATGGAGGCCTTCGGCAAGCGTGTGGGCACCGAGGTGCTGCGCGGAGCGGTCGCGGTCACGATGATCGGTATCGCCATCATCGTGGTCGGCACCACCGTGTTTATGGCGCAGACCGACATCCCCCTTGACCGCTCGCTGTACGAGGTCATCTCCGCCTACGCCACCTGCGGGCTCACCACCGGCATTACGAGCGACCTGCCCGACGACGCGAAGATCACGCTCATCGTCATGATGTACGTCGGGCGTGTGGGATCCATGACGATCGCCGCGGCGCTAGCGTTGAACAAGCAGCGGCGTGTGATCCGCTACCCGTCAGAAAGGCCCCTCATTGGCTAGCAACCTGTCCACCGCATCGGGCGTGCTCGTCATCGGCCTTGGCCGGTTCGGGACGGCGCTGGCCGACACCCTCGACTCGATGGACGTCGAGGTGCTCGCCGTCGAGCGCGACGCCGCGCTCGTGGAGCGCGTCTCCAAGCGCCTTCCCGTGGTGCAGGCCGATGCCGCCGACCCCCGCGCGCTCGAGCAGGCTGGGAGCCAAGGACTTCTCCGCAGCCGTGGTGGGCGTGGGCACGTCGCTGGAGGCCTCGGTCCTCATCACCGGCAACCTCGTGGACATGGGCATGCAGGAGATCTGGGCGAAGGCCATCTCCGAGGAGCACGCACGCATCCTGAGGCGCATCGGCGCGCACCACGTGGTGCTTCCCGAGTCGCAGTCCGGCGTTCGCGTGGCCCACTCCGTGGGCGGCAAGATGCTCGACTACATCGAGATCGACGAGGGCTTCACCATCGTCAAGATGACGCCGCCGCAGGAGACGCACAACTTCTCGCTCGCGGACCTCAACCTGCGCGGCAAGTACGGCATCCAGGTCATCGGCGTCATGTCCCCCGGAGGCGAGTTCGAATACGGCTCCAAGACCACCGTGATCCACGCCGACGACCTGCTGGTGGTCGGCGGAGACGGCGACCTCGTCGAGCGGTTCGCGCAGCGCCCCTAACGTCGCTTCCGTTTGGCCCCCACATGTGACGCGTGATGCAGGTGTGGCCCTTGGGTAGGCCTCATGTGCCTCATCTGTCCGCATCCGTCCCCAGCGGGGGCCAAACAGATCGTGGAGGGGGTGGATTCCCGGTACCGGACGGGCGCTGACCTGCGACGATGCCGTGACCCAACCGTGACTCAACCGCAACCCCCCAACGCTTCCGCGCGCCCAGGCGTCTCCCTAGCATGAGCGCCATGATCACTCGCACTGACGCGGGGTCGCGACCCCTTCGCACGGGGGTCGCGGTCGTCGCCCTTGCCGCCCTCGCCTGGCTCCTCGCAGGCTGCTCCTCGAGCGACGGCGGCGCCGGGGACAGCGCGTCCGCCATGTCGTACTCCGAGGCAGACATGGCGGATGGCGGGGGCGAGTCCGAGGACGTCATGAGCGGATCCGCACAGGATGCCGATGCCGCCGAGGGTTACGCCGCAGACACGGACCGCGCCGTGATCATCACCGGGTCCATGTTCATGACCGTGGACGACCCGGTCGCGGCCGCCACCAAGGCCGAGACGATCGTGAGAGCCGCCGGCGGGCGCGTCGATGCGCGCAACGAGATTGCCCCGAGTGAGTACGACGGCGGCTCCGCATGGATGACCCTGCGCATCCCCGCGGGAGACCTGGACGGCGTCGTCACCAACCTGCGCGGGCTCGGCACGGTCGACGAGTACTCGACCGACTCCGCCGACGTCACCAACGAGGTCACCGACCTCGAGGCGCAGATCTCGACGCTCAAGAACTCCACCGAGCGCATCGAGGCATTGCTGCTCGAGGCGGAAGCCATCAAGGACATCATCACGTTGGAGAACGAGGCTCGACGGCCGTCAGGCCGAGCTCGAGAGCCTCGAGGCTCGCCAACGTGGCCTGAACGACCAAGTGGCGATGTCCACCATCGAGCCTGTCGCTCACCACGGAACCCGTGGTCGAGGTGGACGACTCACCTGCGTCGTTCCTCGACGGCCTCGAGTCGGGCTGGAATGGGCTCGTGAACTTCCTTGCGGGCGCGCTGGTCGTGGTCGGAGTCCTGCTGCCGTGGGCGGTCGTCGCGGGCGTTGTCGCCGTCGTGGTGGCCCTCGCCGTCCGGGCACGTCGCAAGCGTCACCCGCGCCGCCCCGGCGGCGTCGCCAGTGCCGCGCAGACGCCGCAGCCGATGGTGCCTACGCCAGCATCGGCCGACGACGACGAAACCCGCCCCTAGAAACGTCAAATGGATCCATTTGGTTCACCTCAGGGCTTAGACGAACCAAATGGATCCAAATGACGGATGGAGCCTAGACGGTCGCGGTGACCTCGACGGTCGCGCCGGGCTCGGCGTACGGGACCTCGTTGCCCTCGATCGGCTGACCGTCGACCGTGAGGGTCGCGCCCTTGCCGCCCGAGTTGGTCACCGTGATGACGTAGGTCGCGCCACGGATGACACGGCGCACCGTGTACTCGGAGATCTCGGCGCCGATGCACGGGTCGACGATCAGGCCGTCGTAGCCAGGGCGCACGCCCAGCAGGTGCTGGGACACGGCCACGAAGTTCCACGAGGCCGTGCCGGTCAGCCACGAGTTCTTGGCTTCGCCGTGACGGGCAGCGTCCTTACCGGCGATCATCTGCGCGTACACGTACGGCTCGAGGCGGTGTACCTCGGACTGCTCCTCGCGGTAGGCGGGGGCAATCTGCTTCCAGTACTCCCAGGCGTACTCGGCGCGACCCACGACGGTCTCGGCGATGATCACCCAGGGGTTGTTGTGGCAGAAGATGCCCGCGTTCTCCTTGTAGCCCGGCGGGTAGGCTCGTGACCTCGCCCAGGCTCCACGTGGTACTCCGTGTAGGCGGGGTTCAGCAGCACGATGCCATGCGGGGTGTTGAGGCGCTCGCGCACCGAGTCAAGGGCCTGGACGGCCTTGCCGTCCTCGACGCCCACGCCACCCATGATGCAGTAGCCCTGGGGCTCGATCCAGATCTGGCCGTCCTGGGTCTCGTGGGTGCCGACCTTGTTGCCGTAGTAGTCGTAGGCGCGCAGGAACCACTCGCCGTCCCAGCCATGCTCGGTGACCGCGGCGCGCATATCCGCCACGGCCTTCTCGGCACGCTCGGCCTCGGCCACGTCGCCGCGGCGGCGCGCCAGCGCGGCATACTCCGGGCCGATCGCGCAGAACATGCCTGCGATGAAGATCGACTCCGCGACGCCGCCGGACTTGTTGCCGGTGGTCTGGAAGGACTCGCCGGGCTCCGTCGAGAAGCAGTTGAGGTTGAGGCAGTCGTTCCAGTCCGCGCGGCCGATGAGGGGCAGGCCGTGCGGGCCGGCCTTGTCGAGCGGGTGGTTGAACGAGCGGCGCAGGTGCTCCATGAGGGAGGCTGCCTTCGACTCGTCGTTGTCGAACGGGACCTGCTCGTCAAGGATGCCGAAGTCGCCGGTCTCCTTGACGTAGGCGGCCACACCGAGGATGAGCCACAGCGGGTCGTCGTTGAAGCCAGAGCCCAGCGTGTGGTTACCGCGCTTGGTGAGCGGCTGGTACTGGTGGTAGGCCGAGCCGTCCTCGAACTGGGTCGAGGCGATGTCGATGATGCGCTCGCGAGCGCGCTCGGGCACCAGGTGGACAAAGCCCAGCAGGTCCTGCGACGAGTCGCGGAAGCCCATGCCACGGCCCATGCCGGTCTCGAAGTACGAAGCCGAGCGGGACATGTTGTAGGTCACCATGCACTGGTACTGGTTCCAGATGTTCACCGAGCGGTCCAGGCGGTCATCGCCCGAGGTGACGGTGTACGAGCCGAGCAGGCCGTCCCAGTAGTCGTTGAGCCTGGGCGAACGCGGCATCGGCCGCCTCGTTGGTCGCGAAGCGGGCGAGCAGTTCGCGCGCACCCGACTTGTTGATGATGCCGGGCGCCTCCCACTTGTTGTCGCGGTCGTTCTCGAGGTAGCCGAGGACGAACGTGAAGGTGCGGGACTCGCCGGGCTCAAGGTCGGCCTTGAGGTGGTGCGAGGCGATCGGGTACCAGCCGGAGACGATCGAGTCGCCGGACTTGGCGGCGTGCGGCACGGCGGCCTCGTCGAAGCCATTGCCGAAGCCAAGGAAGGTGTCGCGGTCGGTGTCGAAGCCCTCGATGGGGGCGTTCACGCCGTAGACGGCGTAGTGGTCACGACGCTCGCGGTACTCGGTCTTGTGGTAGATCGCGCCGTCGACCACCTCAACCTCGCCGATGGAGAGATTGCGCTGGTAGTTGGTCTGATCGTCCTCGGCGTTCCAGAGGCAGAACTCGAGGAAGGCGAACAGCGAGACGGACTTGTCGGCGTCCGAGGTGTTCGTCAGCGTGACCTGGTGGATCTCCGCGTTGGTGTCCACGGGCACGAAGAACAGCACCGAGGCCTCGAGGCCGCCGCGCTCGCCGGTGATGCGCGTGTAGCCCATGCCATGGCGGGTCTCGAAGCGGTCGAGCTCCGTCTTGTACGGACGGAAGCCGGGGCTCCACACGTCGCCACCGTCGTTGATGGTGAAGTAGCGGCCGCCGTCGTCCACCGGCACGTTGTTGTACCGGTAGCGCGTGAGGCGGCGAAGCTTCGCGTCGCGGTAGAAGGAGTAGCCGCCGCCGGTGTGCGAGACGAGACCAAAGAAGTCCTGCGCGCCGAGGTAGTTGATCCAGGGGTACGGGGTGTGCGGAGTCGTGATGACGTACTCGCGCGCCTCGTCGTCGAAGTGTCCGAACTGCATGGGGGCAGGCCTTCCGATAAGCAGGGTGATCCGCGCCCATCGTAGTGCGGGAATCGAAACGTTGCGACCCCGGCGACGAAACGTTTCGATTTTGTGACCAACGGCGGGCGACTGGCCGGGTTGCCGCCGTGCGCACCACAGTTTTCCTCGCACACCCCCTGACTCGGGGTTCTGGCCGCGCCGAGCCGGCCATTGCCAACGCGGACGCACGGGAAATGTGGTGCGCACGGCGGCCTCGATCCGCAGCGGCAGCGATCACCCAGTACCGGCACCGAGCGCAGCCCAGTACATTGGGCGCCATGCTGCTCAGCGACCGAGACATCCGCGCCGAGATCGAGGCTGGCCGCGTGGCCCTCGACCCGTGGGACCCCGAGATGATTCAGCCGTCGTCGATCGATGTGCGGCTGGACCGGTACTTCCGCGTCTTCGACAACCACAAGTACGCGTCGATCGACCCCTCGATCGACCAGCCCGAGCTCACCCGCCTGGTGGACATCACCGAGGGCCCCTTCGTCCTCCACCCCGGCGAGTTCGTGCTCGGCTCCACGTACGAGTCCGTCACGCTCCCCGACGACGTCGCAGCGCGCCTGGAGGGCAAGTCCTCGCTGGGCCGCCTCGGCCTGCTGACGCACTCGACCGCGGGCTTCATCGACCCGGGCTTCGAGGGAAATGTCACCCTCGAGCCTGTCCAACACCGCGACGCTGCCCATCAACCTGTGGCCCGGCATGAAGATCGGCCAACTGTGCTTCTTCCGCCTGTCCTCCCCCGCCGAGCACCCCTACGGCTCGGAGAAGTACGGCTCGCGCTACCGCGGCCAGCGTGGCCCCACGGCATCGCGCAGGCTTCCAGAACTTCCACCGCATCGACGTCTAGCAGGGAGTTTCCTGGCTGGAGCGCCCGGCGCTATGCTGGCCGGACACGACAGGGGAGCGCTTCCCGCAAGGGAATCAGAGCGCTGAGAGTGCGGAACCGCCGCAGACCCTCGAACCTGATCCGGGTGATACCGGCGTAGGGAGTCGAGACTCGATCCCCTCCTAGCAATGGGAGGCACACGCATGCGCATCGCGCACGCCACCACCTTCGGGGCCATCGCCCTGACCACGTTGACCCTCGCCGCCTGCTCCGCAGAGGACGCCGATGCCGAGGCGAGCGCCAGTGCAGCGGCACCGTCGGCATCGGCCAGCACCGGCGCAAGCACTGAGTCCACCACCGACTTCACCGGCCAGACCGTCACGGTCGTCACCCATGACTCGTTCGCGGTGCCGGACGACGTGCTCGCGGCGTTCGAGGAGTCGACGGGACTGACCGTCGAGTTCACGGCGCCCGGAGACGCCGGCGCGCTGGTCAACCAGGCTCATCCTCACCAAGGACGCGCCGCTCGGCGACGTCGTGTTCGGTGTCGACAACACGTTCGCATCGCGCGCCATCGATGAGGGCGTGTTCGCGGACTACGAGTCCACCGCCCCGGCTGCGGGCGACGCCGCGCAGTACGCGATCGACGGCTCCGCCGCCTTGACCGCGATCGACTACTCGGACGTGTGTCTGAACTACGACATCGCGTACTTCGAGGACAACGGCCTGGAGGTCCCGCAGGAGATCGGCGACCTCACGGACCCCCAGTACGCGGGCCTGCTGTCCATCACGAACCCCGCCACCTCCTCCCCGGCCTCGCCTTCCTCCTGGCGACGGTCGACGAGTGGGGCGCCGACGGCTGGCAGCACTACTGGCAAGTGCTGCGCGAGAACGATGTTCGCGTGACGGCCTCGTGGTCGGACACGTACTTCACCGACTTCTCGGTGCCCAACTATGGCGGCGATTATCCGCTGGTGCTCTCGTACGCATCCTCGCCTCCCTCGGAGGTCATCGACGGCGAGCCCACGTCCGCGGCCCTGCTCGACACGTGCTTCCGCCAGGTGGAGTACGCCGGCGTCCTCGAGGGCGCCGCGAACCCCACCGCCGGCCAGGCAGTGATCGACTGGCTGCTCTCGGACGAGTTCCAGGCATCGGTCCCGGACAACATGTACGTGTACCCCGTGTCGACGTCGGTGGACGTTCCCGAGGCCTGGGCCGAGTACGCACCCCTGTCCGACGCCCCCCACACGCTGGACCCGTCCGAGATCTCGGCGAACCGTGACGCGTGGATCGACGAGTGGACGTCGGTCGTCATCGACTGACCGTCCGCGACGACTCAGGCCGAGGAACGTGATGAGCAGGGCCGCGCACCGGACCCTCGCCTGGTGGCTGCTGGCCTCCGTGCCCCTCGCGTTCCTCGGCCTGTTCTTCTTGTGGCCGCTCGCCTCGGTCATCGCGCACGGTCTCCTGGATGGCGGCTTCGACGCGGCGGGAACCTGGGCGGTGCTCGCGGATTCCCGGTCGGCCGATGCCGTGGTCACCACCCTTGGCCTCGCCGCCGCGGGCACGGTGGGGTCGCTGGTGCTGGGCATTCCGGGCGCGTACGTGCTGTACCGGCTGCGGTGGCGCGGCCAGCGCACGGTGCGCGCCATCGTGGGGGTGCCGTTCGTGCTGCCGACGATCGTGGTCGCCTCCGCGTTCTCGGCCCTGCTGGGCCGCTCGGGGCTCCTGGGTTTCCTCGGCCTCGATCAGTCGGTCATCGCGATTGCTGCGGCGCTGGTGTTCTACAACGTCTCCGTGGTGGTCCGCATGGTCGGCGGCACGTGGGCGGGGCTCGACCCCGCCACCGCCGCGGCCGCGCGCACGCTCGGGGCGGACAGGCGGCGCGTGTTCGCGCACGTCACGGTGCCCGCGCTGATGCCGTCGATCGCGTCGGCGGCATCTGTGGTGTTCCTGTTCTGTGCCACGTCGTTCGGGGTGGTGCTGGTGCTGGGAGGCACCAGGGTGCGGACCCTCGAGACGGAGATCTACCTGCAGGTCAACCAGTTCCTGGACCTGCGTGCGGCGGCGGTGCTGTCCATCCTTCAGATGCTGGTGGTCGCCCTGGTGCTGTGGCTGTCGGCGGTCGCACGGCGCCGCCGCGAGCGCGTGAGTGGCGGCCGCAGCCTGGACGGTACACGCCCCTTCCGCAGGGCCGATGCGTGGGTGGCGGTGCCGACGCTTCTCACCCTTGGCGTGTTGCTCGCCCTCCCGCTGTCTTCGCTGGTGGGGCGCTCGCTCCGCACCGCGGACGGCATCGGCCTCGACAACTACGCGGCCCTGTTCAGTACACCGGGACGCACCGTGCTGCCCGTGTCGGTCGCACAGGCGGCCGTGAACTCGCTGGTGACGGCGGCGATCGCCGCGGCCCTCGCGTGTGTCATCGGCCAACTGGTCGCCACGCTTCTGACGCGCCGGTCGCGACGCGCGGGCGCGCTGGACGCGGTGGTGATGCTGCCGCTCGGGGTGTCCGCCGTGGTGGTGGGTCTCGGGATGTTGCTCACCCTGAACCGCCCCCTGCTGGGCATCGATCTGCGAGGGTCGTGGTGGCTGGTGGCGGTGGCGCAGGCCGTTGTCGCGTTGCCGCTCGTGGTGCGCACGCTCGTGCCCCCGCACGCGCCATCGACCCGCGTCTGCGGTCCGCGGCCGCGACGCTTGGCGCCGCGCCGTGGCGCGTGTGGGTGGCGGTCGACTGGCCGCTGCTGCGACGAGCCTTCGGACTGGCGGTGGGTTTCGCCTTCGCGATCGCGCTGGGTGAGTTTGGGGCGACGTCCTTCGTGGCGAGGCCGGACCGTCCCACGTTGCCCACGGCGATCTACCGGCTGCTCGGGCGGCCAGGAATCGAGAGCATCGGCATGGCCTTCGCCGCCGCGGTGGTGCTCGCGGTGATGACGGCCGCCGTCATGATGGTGGCGGAGCGCATGCGCACCACGGTGGGAGGCGATCTGTGAGCGGGCTGACGGTCGAAGGACTGCGTGTCGAGTACCCCGGCCGTCCCCCGGTGCTGGCCGTCGACAATGCGTCGCTGACGGTGGCACCGGGCGAGACGGTGGCCCTGCTGGGCCCCTCGGGCTGCGGCAAGTCCTCACTGCTGGGCGCCATCGTGGGAATCGTGGAGCCCGCGGCGGGGACCGTGCGCTGGGACGACGAGGATGTCACCGAGTCGCCGGTGCATCGGCGCGGCTTTGGCCTGGTGTTCCAGGACGGCCGCCTGTTCCCGCACCGCACCGTGGCTCGCAACATTGCTTTCGGCCTGGAAATGTCGGGGATGGCACGGGATGCGCGCCGCGAACGCGTGGACGAGGCTCCTCGAGGTGGTGGGGCTCACCGGCTACGGCGAGCGTGCCGTGACCGAACTCTCGGGCGGTCAGCGCCAGCGCGTGGCGCTTGCGAGGTCGCTCGCGCCGCGGCCACGGCTGCTGGCGCTCGACGAGCCTCTCTCGTCGCTCGACGCGGACCTGAGGGCGAGGCTGGCCGTCGAGGTAAGGGAAATCCTTGCAGCGGCAGGCACGGCGGCGATCGTGGTGACGCACGATGCCCGCGAGGCCGAGGTGATGGCCTCCCGCGTGCTGAGGATGAGCGCCGGAGTCCTGCAGTAGCCCTGGTGCCCGAGCACGCGCCCTGGCGGGACATGAGTGCCAGAAAGGGCCAAGAAGTGACCACCATGTCCCTCCAGCGCAACGGAGTCACCGCATCGTCCGATTCCCGCCAGCACGCCGGAGCACCGTCCGACACGATGGCCCCATGACCTCGAACAGCACGGCCAACGCCGCAGACTTCCGCGCCCTTCACCACCAGACCCGACCGCTCGCGCTCCCCAATGCCTGGGACGTGGGCAGCGCCATCATTGCGGAGCACTGTGGCGCATCGGCCATCGCCACCACGAGTGCGGGCATCGCGTGGTCTCGCGGCCGCAGCGACGGAGAGGGCCTGGATCGCGACGGCCTCATCGACGCCATTCGCGCCATTGCGGCCGCGGTGTCCGTCCCGGTCACGGCGGACATTGAGGGTGGCCACGCGCGCGACGGCGCGGGCGTGTACGACACTGTTGCCGCGGTGATCGACGCGGGTGCCGTGGGCATCAACATCGAAGACGGCGACCGCGATCCCGTCGAGACGGCCGCGCGCATCGCCCAGGCACGCAAGGCTGCCGACGCTGCGGGCATCGGGCTCTTCGTGAATGCCCGCACGGACGTGTTCCTCCGCGGCCTCGTGCCTGAGGATGGGTTGCTCGCCGAGACCGTGGCACGCGCCGAGCGCTACGCCGATGCCGGGGCGGATGGGGTCTTTGTGCCCGGCCTCGCGGACATGGGCCTCATCACCGAGCCGGCGCCGGCGGTGCCGCTACCGCTGAACATCATGGTCGCCGACGGCTCGCCCACCATCGCTGAGCCTTGGCGCCGCGGGGGTCGCGCGCGTCAGCCTGGGCTCCTCGGTGGCTCAGGCCGCGTACGAGGTTGCCCGTCGGGCCGCCACCGAGCCTGGTCGAGCAGGGCACCTACGCCTCAGTCAGGGACCGCGCCGACTACACCTGGCTGAACGACCTCATGAGCGCCGCTCGGTAGATCGCCGTCGCCCGGCGACCGTCCCCCGCATCGGACCTCCTCCCCCACATCTCGACTGGTTGATTTTGGTCAGATAAGGCCCGTTCGTTGACCAAAATCAACCAGTGGGAGGTGGGACTGGGGCGTGGGACTGGGCCTTGGGTGGGGGCCGTCAGCAGACGCAGGCGATGGCCCCGCCGGCCGATGCGAGCGGTGCGGTCAGCGGGTCCGGCGCCCTGGTCGCGTCGACCGTTACCTCGCGACCGTCGACGTCGACGGTGAGGGCGGCGACCGGGAGGCCCTCGCGCGCCCAGTACTCGAAGCCGCCGATCATCTCCTTCACCTCATAGCCCAGGCTCGGAGACGATCAGGCCCGCTCGGGTGGCGCCGTTGCAGCCCGGACCCCAGCAGTAGACGACAAACCGTGTGCCCGCGGGGTACTCGGGGATGCGCGCTGGCATGTCTGGCTTGGGAATGTGTACCGCGCCTCGGGCGTGGCCCTGGCGCCAGGCACGCTCGTCGCGCGTATCGATCAGGACGAAGTCCGCGCCACCGTCGGCGAGCGCAGCCGCCACATCGGACGGATCCGTCTCGAACGCGAGCTGGCGCGGAAGTGCGCGGCGGCAGCGGCAATATCGGGCGCATCGGTCATGGCGCCAACCTAGCCCCGCCGCACGGTGCCTGTCAGCGAGAAACCGGCTCCGGCATCGGCCCTGCCACGCGGACGACTCCCCAAGCACCGACGACTCCCAAGGTACGGAGGGATGCATGGGGCCGATGTGACGGCAGCCGGGCCGTAGTCCGCCTCACGTGTCACTCCAGTCACATCGCACCTTGGGAGTCGATGTGCAGAAGTTGAGCAGAGTTCGCTCAACTTTTGTCGTTTCAAACGACATCGCCGAGACAGCGCGCATACTTGAGCGTAGGCGGCTCAACTTCATCGGAGCCGGCGACAACTCAGGCCAGGGCCCCGGTCCCGGCCGCATCTCAAGGAGGACATCTCATGGCACGAGCAGTCGGAATCGACCTCGGTACCACCAACTCGGTGGTGACCGTCCTGGAGGGCGGCGAGCCCACCGTCATCGCGAACGCCGAGGGCGCCCGCACCACCCCGTCGGTGGTCGCGTTCTCCAAGACCGGCGAGGTGCTGGTCGGCGAGATCGCCAAGCGTCAGGCCGTCACCAACGTGGACCGCACCATCACCTCGGTGAAGCGCCACATGGGCACGGACTGGACCACCGAGATTGACGACAAGAAGTACACGGCGCAGGAGATCTCCGCCCGCGTGCTCGGCAAGGCTCAAGCGCGACGCCGAGGAGTACCTGGGCGAGAAGGTCACCGAGGCCGTCATCACGGTCCCCGCGTACTTCAACGACGCCGAGCGTCAGGCCACCAAGGACGCCGGTGAGATCGCTGGCCTCAAGGTGCAGCGCATCGTCAACGAGCCCACCGCCGCGGCCCTCGCCTACGGCCTCGACAAGGGCAAGGAAGACGAGCCTCATCCTGGTGTTCGACCTGGGTGGCGGCACGTTCGACGTCTCGCTCCTCGAGGTCGGCAAGGACGAGGACGACTTCTCCACCATCCAGGTGCGCGCCACCGCCGGTGACAACCGCCTGGGCGGCGACGACTGGGACCAGCGCATCGTCGACCACCTCATCAAGGAGGTCAAGAACACGGAGGGCGTGGACCTGTCCAAGGACAAGGCCGCCGTCCAGCGTCTGCGTGAGGCTTCCGAGCAGGCCAAGAAGGAACTCTCGAGCGCGACCAGCACCAACATCTCGCTCCAGTACCTGTCGATCGGCGAGAACGGCCCCGTCCACCTGGACACCCGCCTCACGCGCGCCCAGTTCCAGCAGGCGACGTCGGACCTCATCGAGCGCACCAAGGCGCCGTTCCACCAGGTCATCAAGGACGCCGGCATCCAGCCTGTCCGAGATCGACCACGTGGTCCTCGTCGGCGGTTCGACCCGCATGCCCGCGGTGACGGACGTCGTCAAGGAGCCTCACCGGCGGCCGCGAGCCCAACAAGGGTGTGAACCCGGATGAGGTCGTCGCCGTGGGCGCCGCCCTCCAGGCCGGCGTCATCTCCGGTGAGCGCAAGGACGTGCTGCTCATCGACGTCACCCCGCTGAGCCTCGGCATCGAGACCAAGGGCGGCGTCATGACCACCCTGATCGAGCGCAACACCGCGATCCCGACCAAGTCCTCGGAGGTCTTCTCGACCGCCGACGACAACCAGCCCTCCGTGCTGGTGCAGGTCTACCAGGGTGAGCGCCAGTTCGCCCGCGACAACAAGCCTGCTTGGCACCTTCGAGCCTGGGCGGCATCGCGCCCGCCCCGCGCGGCGTGCCGCAGATCGAGGTCACGTTCGACATCGACGCCAACGGCATCGTCCACGTGAACGCCAAGGACCGCGGCACCGGCAAGGAGCAGTCCATCACCGTGACCGGCGGCTCGGCACTGTCCAAGGAGGACATCGAGCGCATGGTCAAGGACGCCGAGGAGCACGAGGCCGAGGACAAGAAGCGTCGCGACGACCAGGACACCCGCAACAACGCGGAGACCTTCGCCTACTCGACCGAGAAGATCCTCTCGGAGAACGAGGACAAGGTTCCCGCCGAGGTGGCCGACGACGTGAAGGCCGCGATCGCGGACGTCAAGACCGCGCTCGAGGGCGAGGACGTCGACGACATCAAGGCCAAGCACGACGTGCTGGTCGAGAAGGCGCAGAAGATCGGCGAGGCCGTCTACGCGGCCCAGCAGGCCGATGCCGCCGCTGGCGACGCCCCTGCCGAGGACACCGCATCGTCTGACGACGACGTGGTGGACGCCGAGATCGTCGACGACGAGAACGACAAGAAGTAGCGCACCCGCGGGCGGGCGACCGGCATCAATGCCGGTCGCCCGCCTCGGCCGCTCACGGAAGGCGTGACATGACTGACACCACCCCTACCCCCGAGCCCGACGACCGCGACCCGCTCGCCGAGGCCGAGTCGATCATCAACGACGAGGCGGCGCGCGCGCAGGCCGAGGCGGGCGACACCGAGGGCGACGCGCTCGACTCGGATCTCTCGGCTGCCGAGGCGAAGGCCGCAGAGCACTTCGCCGACCTGCAGCGTCTCCAGGCGGAGTTCGTGAACTACCGCAAGCGCGTGGAGCGCGACCGTGAGGCCGCCGCAGGCGCCACCACCGCCAAGGTCGTCGAGCAGGCTCATCCCTGTGCTCGACGACATCGCCGCGGCACGCGAGCACGGCGAACTCGATGGCGGCCCGTTCGCCTCCATCGCCACCAAGCCTGGAGGACACGCTCGGCCGTCTCGGCTGGTCGTCCTACGGCGCCGTGGGCGACGAGTTCGATCCGCAGATCCATGAGGCCCTCACCTCGCAGGCCTCGACCGAGGTCACCGTTCCCACGGTTCGCCTGGTCGCCCAGCCGGGCCACCGCGTCGGAGATCGCGTGGTACGTCCCGCCCGCGTGATCGTCGCGCAGCCCGAGTAACCCACCGCCGTCACCCAGAAAGGAGACGCCCATGTCTAGCCAGGATTGGTTCACGAAGGACTTCTACGCGACGCTGGGCGTCTCCAAGGACGCCTCGCAGGAGGACGTCAAGAAGGCGTACCGTCGCCTCGCCCGCGACCTCCACCCCGACCGCAACCCCGGTGACGCGAGTTCCGAGCAACGGTTCAAGGACGTGGGCGAGGCCTACGGCGTGCTGTCCGACAAGGAGCAGCGCCAGCAGTACGACGCGATTCGGGCGATGGGCGGAGGCGGCCCGCGCTTTCAGGCGGGCTCCGGTGGCACCGGCAACGGCGGCTTCGAAGACGTCTTCTCGTCGATGTTCGGCGGCGGCGGTCGCGGCGGCGGCGGCCAGCAGCAGTACCGCGCGCAGGGCTTCGAGGACGTGCTGTCCAACATGTTCGGCGGCGGCCAGCGTGGCCCCCAGAAGGGGTCCGATGTGGCGGCGGCCACCGAGGTGTCGTTCCGTCAGGCCGCGGTGGGCGAGACGGTCACGCTGCGCACCTCGACCGGCACGGTCAAGACACGACTGCCCGTGGGCGTCACCGACGGTCAGAAGATCCGCATCGCGGGCAAGGGCAGGCCGGGCACCCACGGCGGCCCGCCCGGCGACCTCATCCTCACCGTGCGGGTGAGCAAGCACCCGGTGTTCACCGTCGACGGCAAGAACCTCCGCATGTCCCTCCCCGTCGCCTTTGACGAGGCCGCGCTTGGCGCCACCGTCGAGGTCCCCACGCTCGAGGGCGACCGCGTGAAGGTCAAGGTGCCCTCGGGCACCAGGCTCGGCACCACGCTGCGCGTCAAGGGCAGGGGTCTCACCACCAAGCAGGGCACCGGCGATCTCCTGGTCACGGTGCAGATTGCGGTGCCGAACAAGGCGAGCCGTCAGGCCAAGGAGGCCCTCCAGGCCTACGCCCTTGCCGACGCGAAGCACGACCCGCGCGAGCACCTCTACGAGGACGCCGCCAAGTAGTGACACGCTGACCGCAACGCGCGTCACGCCCCAGGGAAGGAGAAGACATGGAACGCCCCGATGTGGATGAACCCGTCTTCCTCATCTCTGCCGCAGCGGAACTGGCGGGCATGCATGCCCAGACGCTGCGCCAGTACGACCGCCTTGGCCTGGTGGTGCCACGCCGCCGTCCCGGCGGCGGCCGCCGCTATTCGCTTCGCGACGTCGCCACCCTGCGCGAGATTCAGCGCATGAGCCAGGACGAGGGCATCAACCTCGCGGGCATCAAGCGCATCCTCACCCTGCAGCATCAGGTCGACCGCCTCGAGGCGGAGGTCGAGAAGTTGCGCCCGCGGGCCGATGTGGGCTCGCGCATCTTCACCACCGGCCCCACGGGACGCGTGGTCATCGTCGAGCGCGGACGCCGCGCGGACCGCGACGAGGGCCGCTCGCTCGTGGTGTGGCGCGGCTACGACGCCTAAGCCGGCGCATCGGCCTCACGAAAAGAGACGCACCCGGCCCAGACAGAGCGATGGCCCGGTACCGCCCTCGGCTCGGTACCGGGCCACTGCCCCCAACTCGCCTAGCGCTGAAGGGAATCCACCAACTGGCTGGCGTACGCGTGGGTCTCCGGCAGCGGCTCGACCCAGAGGCGGGCGGGCTGACGGGTGAGGTTTCCTACCTGGGCCGATGCCGACCGTAGGACGATGTGGTCGCGCAGCATGGCGAGCGACTCGCCCAGCGACTCGTCGCGGACAATGAGCACGCCGTAGAGGCCGTCGCCCAGGCGGGCGATGGGGTGCCCGTCGCCGTAGGCGGTGCGCAGTGCCTCGCCGATGGTCGCGTTGCGCGCCATCCGCTGCCACGGGTCCGCGCTGTCGACGGAGACGTCGACCATCACGAGCGCATGCGTGGCAGGGACCCGCTCGCCGCGACGTTGTGCGGTGCCGTACACCTCCGCCAGGCGCTGCTTGAGATAGTCGACCGTTCCCAGGCCCGATTCGGCGTCGACGACGGGAGGCTGAGCGGCGACCACGGTCGCGCCCTCGGTCCATCCTTCGCACAGTGCGCGGACGGAACGGATCGGCGCCGACGCGAAGCCTGCCGCCTTGAACAACACCGCCATATCGTCGATCGCCTCGGTGATACCGACGCCGGCCGACGAGCGAGCCTGGCCCAGCCGGTAGGCGGCGGGGGCGGTGTCGAGACGGGCTTCGAGTGCCTCGGCGAGGGCCTCGGCGGCGGGCGTGTACCAGTCCCCCGGGCGGCGCCACACGCTCTGCACGCTCGTGGAGTGCCACGAGCGCAGCAGGGCCGCGGTGGGTGCCCTGTGGGTTCCGATGTCCGTCATACCCCATGAGAGGGATGGCCTCCGGACCTATGACGCGAGTTTTCGAGGAAGTTTTTTGCACGCGCTTCGGGCAGAATGTGACGAATCCGTCACCTTGAGTCTTGATTTTGACCAGTGGTCAACGACACGATAGGTGGCGATTGTCACCATGGGTGGGGAGACCTGAGGGAACATGAGCGCCGAGGCGATCGCGCTGTGGACGGAGACGTCCAGCGATCCTGAGGCTCATCGCCGGCGTTCGCGCTGGGGATGCGGCGGCCTTTGGGGTGCTCTACGAGCGCCACCATGACGCGGCGCGCAGGGTCGCGGCGCAGTACACCAACTCCCCTTCTGACGTGGATGACGTGGTCTCCGAGGCCTTCTCCCGCGTGCTGCGCGCGTTGCAGCGCGGCGACGGCCCTGACCTGGCCTTTCGCGCATATCTCTTCACGATTGTGCGCCGCACGGGCATGGACCTCATCGAGAAGGGCAAGCGCACGCGCCCCCGCGATGACATGGGCCACTACGAGGCGGCGCTTGGCTATGAGGCCGCCTCGGACGAGCCCGCTCTCGCCGGGTTCGAGCAGTCCATGGTGGCCGATGCCTACCGTTCCCTCCCCGAGCGTTGGCAGGCGGTGCTCTGGTACACCGAGGTCGAGAAGAAGAGCCCCAAGGAGATTGCTCCGCTCCTGGGCCTCAGCGCGAACGGCGTGGCGGCCTTGGCCTACAGGGCCCGCGAGGCCCTGCGCCAGGCGTACCTCCAGCAGCACCTCAGCACCTCGGTAGAGGTCAGTTGCCTCGAGGCCAACACCCAACTCGGTGCGTATGTGCGTGGCGGCCTGTCCAAGCGCGAGCACGGGCGCATCGACGGCCATGTACGCGAGTGCCAGCGCTGTAGCGCCCTCGTGGCGGAACTTGAGGACGTCAACCGGGGCCTGCGTGCGGTGGTGGCGCCGCTGTTCATGGGCATTCTTGGGGTGGGCGCTCTCGAGGGCGGCCTTCCGATTGGCGGCTACTACGGCCCCGGTGGCGCCGGTGCGACCTCGGCCGGCGGTAGCGCCGCGGGCGGCGCTGCCGGCGCCGGTGGCGGAGCGGCCGGCGGTGCGGCGAGCTCGGGCTTCCTCGGCGGCCTTGGCACTCTCGGTGTGGTGGGTGCCCTGACGAAGGTGGCGCTTCCCGCCGCGGCAGCCGTAGGCGCCCTCGCGCTGGCGATCAATGGCGCCGGCTTCCTGGGGGCGCTGCTGCCCGGTGGCGACGATGATGCCTCGCATGGCGGCACGGACCGCTCGGCCGGGGTGACCCCTGGAGACGAGTCTGGTGCCGTCGGTTCCGGCGTGGAGCCTTCGGCCGCGCCGGACGATGCCGCCGATGACTCTGCCCCGTCGTTGAGTGGCGCTGCGGACGATGCCACGGCTGGGGCGTTCGGCGGGAGCGTGCCGTTCGGCTCACCCGGGTCCGTCAATGTTCCGCCGCGTGCACAGGTCAATGACGGCGAAGGCTCCGGTTCGACCGACGATGGCGGCTCCACGGACGACGGTGGCTCCACGGACGACGGTGGCTCCACTGACGGTGGTGGTTCGACGGACGATGGTGGCTCGACCGACGACGGTGGCTCGACCGATGGCGGCTCCACGGACGGTGGTGGTTCGACGGACGATGGTGGTTCGACCGACGACGGTGGCTCGACCGACGATGGCGGCTCCACGGACGATGGTGGCTCGACGGACGACGGTGGCTCGACCGACGGTGGCTCCACGGACGACGGTGGCTCCACTGACGGTGGTGGCTCCACGGACGACGGTGGCTCGACCGACGATGGCGGTTCGACCGGCGGCACTCGCACGTCGCATTGTCCATCGCGAGGTCGCCGCTCAACTACCTCACCGTGGCGCGCACCAACCCCACTGTCGCGATGGACATCCTCAACGCGGGCGATGCGGATGCCGAGGACGTCACCGCGACGATCGCCCTTCCCGAGGGCCTCGCGTTTACCTCAGCGGGCTCCGCAGCGCGCTTCGCCTCACCAGCCGCGGACGCCCTCGCGATTCGCCTAGCACCGAGCAGCGCGGAACCCTTCGCGCTCGATGGCTGGCTCTGCGCTCTGTCCACCGATGCACGGGTCTTGACCTGCGACACCGCCAGCGTGGGCGCCGGAGCCGGTGCCGGGCTGGACCTCGACGTGACAGTGACGTCAGGGACGCTCAACGACGGCGCCACCACCACGTTCACCGTCGACGCAGGCGACCAGCACGTGACCTACAGCGTGGCGACCGGCCTCGCGGCGGAGACCACGGACGACGTGGAGTATGGCTATTCGGGCTATGGAAAGGCTCGCCGCAGCGCAGTTCGGCGCGCCGCTCATGAGTTGCGACACGCGAAGCAGCGGCTGCACTGAGGCGCGCCAATCAGGATTCACCACCGGCACGGGCCAGTTCGATTCCAACAACAATGACTACTCGATGGTCCCGCTCAACGAAGCCGGTGGCACCTCGATTTCCGGTTCGACCACCGTGAGCCTCCCCGAGGGCGTGGTGGTCAAGAGCGCCACTCTTGAGTGGTCAGCGAATCGGGGCCTGCTCGACAAGTGGACCGCCGACCGCGATGGTGCGACACTCGGCACGCCGGACGGTGACGACATCACCGTCGAGGCGGACTCCGTTGATTCGGTCACCGACGGAGTGTGGACCTATTACCTTGCGCGCGCCGACGTCACGCACGTCGTAGCAGCCGCCGGTGCAGGACAGTATTCCCTCGCGGACATCGCCTACGCCGACCCGCTGTTGGGCTGGGGACGCAACCTCTACGCAGGGTTCACCTTGACCATCGTCTACGAGAACCCGTCTCTCTCCGGCGAGTCAATGGTCACGCTCCTCGAAGGCCCGCACTGGGTGTCCTCCGACGCACCGGTGACTCGTCAGGTGGCGCTCCCGGAGCAATCCGACGTCGTTCTGAGTGGACCGCATTCGAGACCGACAGGAGTCTCGCTGGCGACCGCATCAGTTTCGATGGAGACGCCTTTACGCCCAAGCGGCAGTCCGGACAAGGTGCGTCAGAGAATGCGGGCGACTCACACGCGTTCGGTTCGGCATATGCCAACACTTTCGGGACCGATGCGAAGCCGTTCGAGACCAAACCATCGCGACCAGTGGAATTCACCAGTTGAAGGTCACCTCAGCGGGCGACGACTTCCTCATCGGTACCATCGCCGTCACTATTACGCGGTAGGCTCGAGCGCTCACCGCTCGGGCGTGGCGCTCCAGTCCATGTCGAGGCGACGCGCGGTCGCGTGCGCGAGGTCCTCGCCCGCCACACGCGCCACCACATGCAGCGCCATGTGGATCCCTGAGGTGAGGCCACCGCTGGTGACCACCGACCCGGTGTCCACCCAGCGCACGCCTGCCACCGCATCGGCCACCCGCTCGCGGGCGAGGTCCGCCACGTCCTCCCAATGCGTCGTGGCGGGTAGGCCGTCGAGCACGCCCGCCCTCGCCAACAGGAACGAGCCGGTGCAGACCGCCGTCGTGACGCCCGCTCCCTCGACGAGCGCCTCCACCGCAGACGCAAGGCCGGTGTCGGCAGTCGCGGCAGCCTACGTCGACCGTGCCCGGCACCACCACCACATCAAACGGGCCCGCATCCTCGGGGGACACAAGCGAGGTGAGCGTCATGCCGCCGAATGCCACCACGTCGGCCCCGCCGGGGCTCACCATCGTGACGTCGAAGCCCGGCGCCTCGCCGGCACGCCGCTGGAGGCGTGCGGCCGTCAGGAAGACCTCGTAGGGTCCGCCGGCGTCGATGAGGTCGAAGCCGTCGTAGACCAGGATGCCGATGCTCGTCATGCCGCCCACCCTAGGGGCAGGCGGCAGCGAATTACTTGACGACCTCGGTCGACGCGCGGGGGAACACGATCAGCCAGAAGGCCGCCTGCGCGAGGAGCATCGCACCCACGGCCACGACCGCCATCGACGTCACCGAGATGCCGCCCAAGCCGATCAACGGCGTGGCCAAACCGGCGACGCCCATGTTGAGGGCACCGATGAGCGACGCGGCAGTGCCCGCCTCCTCGGGGTGACCGGCGAGAGCCGTCACCTGCACCGTCGGCATGATGAGGCCGAGCGGTGCCACCACGAAGAACAGGGATACGAGGACCCAGCCGATGCCGGCATCGGCCATTCCGGAGGCGAGCAGTGCGAACGCGCCAAGCGTCTGCACCGCCAGTCCAGCGGTAGTGACCGTGCGGGGAGGCAGCACCCGCATGAGGCGTGCCGAGGTCTGGTTGCACAGCACGAGGCCGATGGAGTTCATGGCGAACACGAGTCCGTACTGCTGCGCGCTCAGGCCGAAGATGTCCTGGAGGACGAACGACGACGCGGAGAGGTAGGAGAACAGCGCGGTGAAGGACATCGCACCGACGAGCGCGATGCCCACGAAGGCGCGGTCGCGGAACAGGTGACCGTAGCGGCGCGCCACAGTGGCGGCCTCGAACTTTCCGCGCTTCTGCGCGGGCATCGTCTCCACCATCAGGAACGCGGCGACGATGATCATCGCGAGTCCGTAGGCGGCGAGCACGTAGAAGATGCCTCGCCACGGCATGATGGCAAGGAGCCGCGAGCCGATCACGGGAGCGACAACGGGCGCGAGTCCGCTCACCAGCGCCATATGCGCGAGCATGCGGATGAGACGCTGGCCGGCGAACAGGTCACGCACCATGGCCATGGCCACCACTCCGGCACCCGCGGCGCCGATGCCCTGCAGCACGCGACCGGCCATCACGAGTTCGACCGTGGGGGCGAACGCGACGGCGATGGACGCGCCGATGTGGATCGCCGTGGCGATCAGCAGAGGCTTGCGACGGCCGAGTGCGTCGGACAGGGGGCCCACCACGAGCCTGACCGAGCGCGAATCCCACCATCGTCGCCGTCAGGGTCAACTGGATCGCCGAGTCGTTCGCCTGGAGCTCGGCCGCGACCTCAGGGAAGGCGGGCAGGTACAGGTCCACCGTGAACGGGCCGAGCGCCACCAGGGCACCGAGGATGAGGATGTACTTCAGGCTTCTCGCGGCGCGTGAGCGTCTGGCCGAGGCTCTGCGCGACGGTGGCGTCGACGGGAATCGTGGGAGGGACAGCGTTGCTGGCGTGGATGTCGGAAGACACAGCGGGAGGTACTTTCCAGGCTAGGAGGGTTTCTGCGGTGGCGGCGTCGGGGCAGTCTGCGAAGGCAGGCTCCGGATTGGGCGCCACTCGTATGCAACTCCGACACCAGCAGTCTATTCCCTACCAGCCGGTAAAAAACACCCTGGGCTGGGCTTTGCCTCCCGTTGGGACGGGAGCCGCACCATGGGCGGGACCCGCGCCATGGGACGGCAGCCTCGTCACCCCTTGACGGCACCTCCCAGGCCCGCCGAGCGCAGGAACACCCGCTGGAACGCCAGGAACATGACCACGGGGATGATGGTCGCGATCGCGAGCGCCGCCAAGAACACATCGAGCCTCCGTCTGGGACTGCACGGCCGGCAGGCGGACAGACAACGGCTGGACCGCCGGATCGGGCAGGACCAGGAGCGGCCAGAGGAAGTCCCTCCACGCCGCGATGACCGCGAAGACGGACACCACGCCGAGGATCGGCTTCGACATCGGCAACACGATCGACCAGAACAAGCGGAAGGGGCCCGCGCCATCGGTCTGCGCGGCCTCGATCACCTCGCGCGGCAGATTGTCGAAGAATCGCTTGACCAACAGGATGTTGAAGGCGTTCGCCGCCATCGGCAGCCACACCGCAAGATAGTTGTTCAAGAGCGAGTAGTCGCGCCCCAGGAACGGTGGGCTCACCACGGTGAGGTAGAGCGGCACCAGCAGCACGACCGACGGGATGAACAGGGTCGCGAGCACCAGCGAACCCAGCACGCGGTGGTAGCGAGGCTTGAGGATGGACAGCGTGTAGGCACCGGTGGTGGCCACCAGCATCTGGAACACCCACGCGCCCAACGCGATGACGACCGTGTTGAAGAAGTACTGGTCGATGTGGATGTCATTCCACGCGGTCGAGAGGTTCGCCCAGTCGATGCCGTTCGGCCACAGCGCGAACGGCTCCCGCAGCGTGTCCTGGGTGGGGGTCACGGCCGCCTTGGCGAGCCAGAGCAGGGGTCCGAGCCCCGCGAGCACCAGCGTCACGGACAGGAACACGTGCACCACTCGCATCCCGCGACGCACGCGCGGCTGGCGGAGGTCCGCATCGGACACGATGCCGCGCGAGTCCTCGATCATCGGGCCGCGACGCTTGCGCCACCGCAGTGGCCGCGAGCGCCGCGTGTCGACGCCTCCTGCGAGTGCCGCCGTGGCGGCGCGCTGCGCCGCAGGGGTAGTCGTTTCGGTGGTCATGAGGTGCTCCAACGGGCGGTGAGGCGGAAGTAGATCCAGGACAGCAGCGCAAGGAAGATGGCGAGCATCACGGACAGCGCCGTGGCCATGCCGTAGTTGCCGCCGAGCGAGTTCTGGAAGGCATAGCGGTAGATGAGCAGCAGCACCGTGGTGGTGGAGTTGACGGGTCCACCGCCGGTGAAGAGGAAGGGCTCAAGGAAGATCTGCGCGGTGGCGAGAATCTGCAGGATCAGCATCACGAAGATCACTCCGCGCCTGCGGCAGCGTCACGTGCCAGGCCTTGCGCCAGATGCTGGCGCCGTCGACCTCCGCCGCGTCGTAGAGCTCCGGGGGACGGCGAGGAGCGCCGCGAGATAGATGATGATCGAGCCGCCCGCGGCGGCCCAGGTGGCCTCGATGACGAGTGACGGCATGGCCTGGGCCTGGCTCTGGAGCCACGGCTGAGGGCCGATGCCCACCCACCCCAGCACGGTGTTGAACACACCGTTGGGCGAGGCGTCGTAGAACACCTTCCACAGCAGCACCGCGACGACGGGCGGCACCACCACGGGCAGGTAGGCGAGGGCGGAGTAGATCCCCTTGCCGCGCCGCACCTCGCTCATGAGGACGGCCATGAGGATCGGGATCGGGAAGCCCATGACGAGCGCGAGCACCGCGAAGTAGATCGTGTTGAGTACCGCGGTGCCGAGCAGGGGGTCGTTCAGGACGGCGATGAAGTTGTCGAAGCCCACGAACTCCGCGGGCTGGAGAAGGTTGGTCTTCTGGAAGGCTCATGACGACGGACCGCACGATGGGCCCCCAGGCTGAACACGGTGAAGATGAGGATCATCGGCAGCGCGAAGGCGAGGGCCGTCAGCCCTCCGCCCTTGACCCAGGTGCGCGGGGTGCGGCGCCGTCGCGCCGTCGCGGCGGGTGCCTGCGTGGTGGTCATGCCACTCCTTGAGGTGAGGCTCGGACGGCCGGGGCGAGGGTGCGCCCCGGCCGTCCGTGCGGCGTTACTGGTCGAGCAGTGCCTGGGCGTCCTGGTCGGCCTGGGTCAGGAGGGCGTCGATGTCCGCCGACTCGTCGGTCAGGACCGCCTGCACCACGGGGTCGAGCAGCGCGTAGATCTCCTGGGTCTTGCCCTTGGGCTCACCCGCGGGGGTCTGGTCCCAGATGTTCTCGGTGAACGGGGTCATCTGGTCCTGGGGCACGTTGACGAACTCGGCGATCCACTGCTGCGACTCGTCGTAGAGATCGCGGGACAGGACCGGAAGGACGGGGGTGCCCACGGCCTGCCCGGAGTCCGCGAGCGCCTGCGCATCGGCCTTGGCGGCGTCCTCGTTCATGAGCCTTCTGCATGTAGTACCAGTCGATCCACTTCACGGCGGCAGCCTTGGTGGTCTCGTCGACGGTGGGGCTGACCACGGCGATGTCGCCGCCGCCGAGCGTGCCGGGGTCCTCGCCCTCCAGGGGCATGACGGTCAGTCCGTACTGGTCGGGGTCCATGCCGAAGTCACGCACCAGAGCGGTGTAGACGTCGGAGCCGGACGTGAACATGCCGAGGTTGCCCGCGGCGAACTCCTGGTTGATGGTGCCCCAGTCGAGGTCCACCTTGGCGCCGAACGCGTTGTCCTCCCACTTGACGTCGTGGAGGAACTCAAGGGTGGCCTTGGTGCCGGCGTTGCTGATGCTCGACGTGTAGGTGCCGTCGCCGTTGTCGACCTGGGTGCGGCCGCCACGCGACACGGTCTGTGCGGTGAGCCTGCCAGCCACCCGTGTTGTTGATCGCCATCTGGGAGTAGCCGGCCTTGCCGGTCTTATCCGAGATGGCCTTGGCGGCCTCGCGGACCTCATCCCAGGTGGCGGGCGGGTTGTCGGGGTCCAATCCGGCCTCTTCGAACAGGTCCCGGTTGTAGTGAAGGCCCATGGCGTAGGCCTGGCGCGGGAAGCCGAAGATGTTGCCTTCGGCGTCGGTGACGCCGTCGAGGATGATCGGGTTGAACTTGTCGGAGTAGCCCAGCGCGTCCACCTCTGCGGTCACGTCCATGAGCCTGGCCGTTCTCCAGCAGCGTCTTAGAGTCGGTGAAGGGGACGGTGAAGACGTCGGGGAGGCTTCCTCCCGCGAGCCTGCACGGCGAAGGTGGGGCCAGTCCATTCGTATTCGACGCCAATGACGTCGATGTCCGGGTTCGCCTCCTCGAATTGCGCCTCCTGCGTGGCGAAGGCCTCGTAGGCCGCCTCGTCCGCGCCGGGTGGGAAGGTCGCCACGCGCAGTTCGATGGTGCCCGAGGCGGCTTCAGCGGAGCCTCCCGAGGTGGGCGTGGCGTCTGGGTCGCCGTCCGAAGAGCAGGCGGTGACGAGCATGGCGCTCGCGGCGAGTGTGGCACCCACCGCGGCGGTCCTGCGGCCGATCGACATCATTGTCATTCTCCTTGGGGTTGGTGTGCGCCCTCAGGCGCTGTGGGCGCCGGGCTCAACGTCGAGCCAGACGGTGCAATCGGATGGCAACGCCCCGTGCACCAGCGGGGTGCTGGAGAGGACGATGCCGTGGTGGTCGGGCAGCGCCATGGGCTCGCTGCCGAGGTTGGTCAGGGACAAGAGCCGGTCGCCTCGCCTGAAGGCGATGACGTGCTCGCCCGCCTCGACCCACTGCAGGCGGCCGATGCGCAGGTCGGGGTCGGTGCGGCGCCGCGCCAGGGCGGCGCGGTACAGCGTGAGCATGGAGTCCGGCCGGTCGGCCTGCTCGCTCACCGCGAGGTCGCCCCACCCATGGGGTTGGGGCAGCCATGGCAGCGCGTCCCCGTCGCCGAAGCCGTGGGACGCGCCGTCCTTAGTCCACGGCAGCGGCACGCGACAGCCATCACGCCCGGGGTCAACTCCACCCGAACGGAAGTGCATCGGGTCCTCGATCGCGTCGAGGGAAGCTCGACCTCCGGCAGCCCGAGCTCATCTCCCTGGTAGACGTAGAGCGAGCCGGGCAGCGCCGCGGTGAGCAGCGCGGCTGCGCGGGCACGGCGCGTGCCGAGGTCGAGGTCGGTGGGGGTGCCGAAGCGCTTGCGCTCAAAGGCGAAGCCGGTGTCCTCGCGGCCGTACCTGGTCACCGGGCGCGTGATGTCGTGGTTGGACAGCACCCAGGTGGCGGGTGCTCCGACCGGCGCGTGTTCGGCGAGCGTGCGGGTGATGGAGGCCTTCATGGCCGCGGCGTTCCATGGCTGGGTCATGAGCGCGAAGTTGAAGGCGGTGTGCATCTCATCGGGCCGGAGGTAGCGCGCGAAGCGCGCGGAGTCCTCGAGCCAGACCTCACCCACCAGGACGCGCGGCTCCTCGTACGAGTCCGCGACGGCCCGCCACGAGCGGTAGATGTCGTGGATCTCGTCGCGGTCCACGTGCGGGTGTTCGCCCGGGCCTGGATCGAGCGGGAGCCTGCGGGAGGGTGGGGTCCTTGATGGGGAGCGCGGCCGAGTCGATGCGGACGCCCGCGACGCCGCGGTCGAACCAGAAACGCAAGACGTCCTCGTGCTCGGAGCGCACGTCGGGGTGGTTCCAGTTGAGGTCGGGCTGTTCGGGGGTGAACAGGTGGAGGTACCACTGGCCGGGGGTGCCGTCGGGTTCGGTGACCCGGGTCCAGGTGGGGCCTTGGAAGCTCGAGACCCAGTCGGTGGGCATCGTCTCGCCGTGGGCGCCCCTGCCGTCGTGGAACCAGAAGCGCTCACGCTCGGGGCTGCCGGGGCCGGCGGCCAACGCCTCCTGGAACCAGGGGTGCTGGTGGCTGATGTGGTTGGGAACCACGTCGATGATGGTCCTGATCCCGAGGGCGCGGGCCTCACCGATGAGCGCCTCCGCCTCGGCAAGCGAGCCGAACATGGGGTGGATGGCGCGGTAGTCCTCCACGTCGTAGCCGCCGTCGGCGAGCGGGCTGGGGTACCACGGGTTGAACCAGAGCGCATCGACCCCCGCCTGCGCGAGGTACGGCAGCCGGGATCGCACTCCGGCCAGGTCGCCGGTGCCGTCGCCGGAGCCGTCCGCGAACGACCGCACGTACACCTGGTAGATGACGGCGGTACGCCACCAGTCACCGTCGAGCACGGGGTCGATCGCCACGACCGTCGGGGTACTCCCCTGCGTCGTTGAGATCAGGACGTCGCTGTCCACGTCGCTCCTTCGTTGTCACGATTGAATACGAGCGACAGTAACTTTCTTCATTGTCTTACGCAAGAATTTGACACTACATAGGAAGATCACGATTTCATCACGGACGTCGGCGGGCGCGACACAGCCCCGGGACTCCGCAAGGGAGTTCCAGGGCTAGCGGAAGGAGAGGGTCGCGCTCAGCGCGCGGCGACGGGGCCCGTGGAGGCCCTCAGCACCAGTTCGGGTTCGAACAGCAGCTCGTCACCCGCGCCCATGGTGCCCGCGATCTGGCCCAGCAGCATGTCGATCACCGCGCGCCCCATCGCATCGATGGGCTGACGCACGGTGGTGAGCGGGGGCTCCGTGAAGGCTCATGAGCGCGGAGTCGTCGAAGCCCACCACCGAGACGTCGGCGGGGACCACGAGGCCCGCTCGCTTGGCCGCACGAATGGCTCCCAGCGCCAGCGGGTCGGACGCGCACACGATGCCTGTGGCGCCCGCCTGCAGCAATCGCGTTGCCCCCGCCTGGCCCGACTCGATCGAGTACAGGCCGTTGACCACCAACGCGGGATCAAGGTCGAGGCCGAGCCGCGCGAAGACGCGCTGCGCCGAGGCCAGTTTGCGCACGGAGGGCTGGTGTCCAGCGGGCCCCAGGAGCAGGCCGATCTTACGGTGCCCCAACTGATGGAGGTGCTGAATGGCCTGTTCAGCGGCCGATCCGTCGTCGGTGGAGACGGTCGCGAAGCCCACGGAATCGACCGGCGCGCTCACCAGGACGGTGGGCAGGCTTCACCCGTCGCAGGCGCTCATAGTGGCCGTGAGGAGCATCGGCCTCCGTGTAGTGACCGCCGAGGAAGATGACGCCGCTGACCTGCTGAGCGAGCAGCAGGTCCACATAGTCGGACTCCGTGATACCGCCGGCGTTCTGGGTGCACAGCAGCGGCGTGTAGCCATTCTGCGCGAGCGTGCCCCCGATGATCTCGGCGAGCGCAGGGAAGATGGGGTTCTGCAGGCTCGGGCAGCACCAGGCCCACGAGCCGCGCGCGTTCGCCGCGCAGGCTGGTGGGGCGTTCGTAGCCAAGCACGTCGAGCGCGGTCAGCACCGCCTCACGGGTGGAGTCGGAGACACCCGGCTTTTCGTTGAGGACGCGCGACACGGTCGCCTCGGACACACCGACCTTGCGGGCCACCTCGGCCAGACGCTTCGACATGCGACAAGACTATGCAAGAACTTGCAGGATTCTGCAAGCCTTGCGACAGCCGACGAAAGTGCTAGTCGCCGATCACACCGTACAGACGGTCTCCGGCGTCGCCGAGGCCGGGAACGATGTAGCCCTGCTCGTTGAGGCTTCTCGTCGACCTGGGCTACGACCACCTTGACGTCGGCGCGCTCCCCCACCGCGTTCTGGACGTTCTCGATGCCTTCGGGCGCAGCCAGCAGGCACACACACGTGACGTCGGTGGCGCCGCGCTGGAGCACGTAGTCGATAGCCATGATGAGCGACCCGCCGGTGGCGAGCATCGGGTCGATGAGGAAGACCTGGCGGCCGGTGAGGTCCTCGGGAAGACGGTTCGCGTAGGTGACGGCCTCGAGCGTCTCCTCGTCGCGCTTGAGACCGAGGAAGCCGACCTCTGCGCTCGGAATGAGGCGCGTCATGCCATCGAGCATGCCGAGTCCGGCGCGCAGAATCGGGACGATGATCGGGGCCGGGTCGGCAATACGGGTGCCGGTGGCGGACGTCAGCGGCGTCTCGACCACGTGAGGCTCGACCCGCACCTCACGCGTCGCCTCGTAGGCGAGCAGGGTGACGAGCTCGTCGACGAGCCGACGGAACGTCGGCGACGGGGTCTCCTTGTTACGCAGGACGGTGACCTTGTGGCGGATGAGCGGGTGATCGGCGACGTGCAGGCTCCATGCCTCAACTCTACGGGCTTGCGCCCGTCCCGGGAGGGGACCTCCGGCCGCCGGTAGCCTTGTGGGGTGGGCATGTGGGACCAGGCGATGGATGACGCGCTCGCGCTCGCGCGCGAGGCGGCCGCACACCATGACGTCCCCGTGGGAGCCGTCGTGGTCGGTCCCGATGGCCGCATCGTCGGCTCGGGACGCAACCGCCGCGAGGCCGACGGCGACCCCACCGCCCACGCCGAGGTGCTCGCGCTGCGTGCCGCGGCATCGGCCCTGGGAAGGTGGCGGCTCGACGACTGCACGCTCGTGGTCACGCTGGAGCCGTGCGTCATGTGTGCCGGCGCGCTACTCGCGGCGCGCATCCCGCGCCTCGTGATCGGCGCCTGGGACGAGAAGGCGGGCGCGACCGGTTCGCAGTGGGACGTGGTGCGCGATGCCCGCATCGGCTCCAAGGTTGAGGTCATCGCCGGCGTGCGAGCGGACGCCTGCGCCGCCGTGCTGACGGAGTTCTTCGAGGCGAGGCGCTAGATGGCGGAGGAACTCCGCCGCCGCGACGCGTGGAATCGCGAAGCGTGGCTGGGCGGCGTGAAGCGTGCCGTGGTGAGCCTCGGCACGGTCGCTCCCAAGGGGCAGCCGCGCTGGCCCATCGCCCTGCAGGCCGCCATCGTGCTCACGGTGCCGGTGCTGGTCGGCATCGCTTTCGGCCGCATCGACCTTGGCCTCATCGCCGGAACCGGCGCGTTCACCGTGCCCTACTTCGCGGCCCTGCCACGCCTCGAGCGGCTGCGGCTGCGTCCCCTCGCGGGATTGGTCATGGTTGCCACGAGCATCGTGGGTGCCACCCTCGCCCCGTCTCCCGTGCTCACGGCCATCGGCCTCATGGTCGTCACCAGCGTGCTGGGCGTCGCGGTCCACGGCCTTCGGCTCGGCCCGCCAGGCCCGCTGTTTCCCATCCTCATCTACGGACTGTCCGGCCATGCAGTGAACGGCGGGATGAGCCCGGTCGCTGTCGTTGCGACCGTCGCAGCGGGGTGTACCTGGGCGGTGGTGGCCTCCATCGCGCCGCTCATCCGCCGCAAGCATTGGCAGATCACTCCGCGCCCCCTCAAGGTGCTGCTGGCGCGACCGGTATGGGATCACGGCGCCAAGGAGCCTCGTCGCGAGGACTGCGCTGGTTGCCATCCTTGCCACCACGGTGAGCCTGGTGTTCTTCGACGCGGACCGTGCGTACTGGGCGGTTGCCGCCGGCGTGGTGGTCATCGGCGTGGTGCCCGGTCGAGGTCCCGCGGTGACGCGCGGCCTTCACCGCGCCGTCGGCACCGTGGCGGGTGTGGGGATCTACCTGGCGATCGCGCACGCGGGCATGCCCGAGGTGGTGCTTGCCCTCACCCTCGGTGCACTGCAGTTCATCACCGAGTTCACCATTACGAGGCACTACGCGATCGCGGTGGCGGCGGTGACACCTATGGCGCTCGTCATCGTGACCGTCGCCTCGGGCACCTTCGGGCAGACGGCGATCACGGGTGAGCGGATCACCGACACGCTGGTGGGCGCGGGCATCGCGGTGGCCACCGCGCTCCTCCACCCGCCCGCGCCTGCGGACCCCTCGCACCGGCACGCTCCCCCGCACGAGGCCGATTAGGTTCTGCGGCCACCAACCTGTAATCTTTTCCGCGGTGACGTGTCCGAGCGGCCGAAGGTGCAGCACTCGAAATGCTGTGTACGGTAACCCCGTACCGTGGGTTCAAATCCCACCGTCACCGCCACTGAAGAGGGCCTGTTCCTCCTGGTAGATCCAGGGGAACGGGCCCTTTTTCCATTGTTGAGCGAAGGCCGCACAGCGCCTGACCAGCGGCAGAACTCGCCCACGGAGTGTGCCGCGTCATGAGCGTCACGGAGTGATGTATTGACGTTGTCATGACGGCGGACGTACGCTTGAACTCCGCCTCTTGGAGGAGACGATGGCCACCATTTCCCGAGACACCCAGATCCAGGTGCGCGTTTCCAGCGCCGACAAGGAGTTCATCCGTCGCGCCGCGGAAGCCTCTGGTCAGGACCTATCAACCTTCGTGCTCCAGCACGCCAAGGAGGCGGCCGAGGAGGTACTCGCCGAGCGCTGGACCTTCACGCTGTCGGACGAGGACTATGCCGAGTTCATGGCGAGCCTTGACGCACCCGCGCAGAAGATCCCCGGCCTCGACGCCCTGCTCGAGCGTCCGTCGCCGTTCTCAGACCGGTGACCCCCGCTCTTGAGCGACTACACCACCCCTGTCCACATCACCCCGAACCACGACGTCGAGAGTTTCCGTTGTTCCAGCGGCGAACTCACGACGTGGCTCAAGACGCACGCCCTTGGATCCCACAACGGGCGCCACACCCGCGTCGCCGTCACCACACCCATCAATAGCGACACCGTCGTCGCGTATTACGCCATCGCCGTCGGGAGCGTGCGAGCTTCGGACGCAGATGCTCGCCTCAAGCAAGGCGGTGGCTCACACCCTGTGCCAGTCGTCGTCCTGGCACGCCTCGCCGTCGATGAACGCCACAGCGGACGGGGCCTGGGCGGCGCACTGCTGCTCGACGCACTTCACAGGGCCCTCGCGGCCTCCGACCAAGTCGGCGCCCGAGCCGTCGTCGTCCACTGCAAAGACGCCGGCGCCAAGGCGTTTTACCGGAGCATGATCCCGGGGTTCCGCGAGATGCCCAGCGAACCCATGACCCTGACTCTCCTGATGAAGGACATCAAGAGGCATCTCACGGGCGCCTGACCGGACACCACGAAGCACGGCGCTCGTCGCTTCACCCAGCGCCGCTGACACTGACACATTCGTCGGTTGGCGGCGGCCCTACGCGCCTCTGCGCGCGCGACGACTCAAACTCGAACGCCTCGTGACGGCCAGGAACGCTACTCGGCCCCGGCTGCACCGGTCGCAGGCAACTCGCTACCCGATCTCACTACGGCCCAGAGGGTCCCGATCAGCGCGCCAACGACCCATCCCACCGCGAGTGCGAAGGCAAAGTCCTGGTGGTCGCCCCAGATAGCGGCGGCGAGCAAGGCGAGTGGCAGTGCACTCTGTGCCACACGCGCCGCCACCACAGGCGCGGCGCGCGAGCGCGATCCCCGCCTGTCGGTGCCCTCGACGAGCGAGAGCGCCAACCCCGCCAGGCCCAAGGCACAGGCCGCGAGAATAGTGGTGATCACGTTCAGTAGCCTCCTCTTGTCAGCGTCCCGACGCGCTGGTCCGTCCTGAGAAACGTCACGCTCCTGGCAGGCGGCCGCCAGATCTCGCCGCGCACGCACGGCGCGCGCAAGGTCTCCCCGCAAGCCGAGTTCCCCGAACAGCACATCGAACCTACATCCGTTCTCCGTCAGATGCGGGTTGAGGCCCAACGCCTCCAACAGGTCGCCGCGCTCCCACCGCCCCCGCGCGAACTCCTCCAGCGCGAACGAGTACATGCGTGGAGCGACCCGTCGCGACACGTGGAGAGCCTTGTACTTCATGAGGTCGATGCCCCTCAGGGCGCCGCGCGACAACGCGCCGTTCTCGCCGATGTCGACTCCCACGCACAGGCGGATCCCGGACCGGCCAAACCCGCGTGCGGCGAGGTCGAGTGCAGAGCCTTGGGAGAACAGACCGGTCGCGTGGCTCCTGCGCCCCTGAAGGGCAGCGCCGGCGTCCACGTGACCCCCGTCCATCCGGCCCGCCATGCTCGCGCCCCCTCGGGGCAGCACGCCACGGAGCACGTCCCGAGCACGAAATCCGTAGCGATCTCCCAGACCCAGGACCGTCAACACGCTCGCGCCGCGGGCGCCGTCCTCCAACGCACTCTGCGCTCCTCGCACCCGTAAAGGATCAAGACGTCGGGCGACGTGGGCCCGCTGATACTCGAGCGCCTCATCCTCGCTCGCCGAAAGAGCCCAGGCCCCCGATCCGGCGGTCCGCGCCGCAAGCGCGATCCCATGGAAGCCCCGAAGCACAAGATCCAGAGCGGAGCCGTCCTTGTACAGCCGCAATTCAACCCTCCCCTCGCGTCACGGGCCATGCCCCGACACGTCTCGCCCCGCATCACAATACGGACAGATCGCCACAAATGTACCCGCGGCTTCCGCTCGGCCCCCGCAATCCTCGCGGCGGCGTAGATTGGGAGAATTCACCCCATCCCCGGAGGCCCCGTGAGTGCTCGCCGTCAGCCCGTCGCAGGCTGGTCGGGAGGCGCACGCCGCGCCGTCGGTTCGCTCCGCACGGTCCAGCCGCCGCCGGGCAAGCGCTGGCCACTCGCGCTCCAGGCGGGCATCGCCATCTCAACCCCGGTGCTCGTGGGCGTCCTGACCGGTAACGAAAGCCTCGGCCTCCTCGCATCATCGGGCGCCTTCACGGTGCTCCACGTGGGAATGCTGCCGGTCGCAGAACGCGCCAAGGTGCTGCCGATGTTCGGGCTGGCACTGGTGCTTGCCGCGGCTCTCGGCTCCTCGCTGTCAAGGCTCGCCGGTGGCCACGGGCATCGGCCTCGCGGTCGTCAGCATCGTGACCGCCGCCGCCTACCTGGCCTTTCGTGTGGGCCCACCCGGATCACTCTTCGTCACCCTCGTCTACGGGCTCGCGGCGCACGTGACGGCACCGGTCGACGGCGTCGCGCACGTGAGCCCCGCGACCATGGTGGCGGCCATGGCGTGCGGGTGCACGTTTGCTTACCTGGTGGCCCTCACACCGCTGCTGAGGCGAGCGAACCGCGGCGGAGCCCGCCCGCTCGGCGAGATCCTCCCCGGCCCGAGCCTCGACCGCACCGCCCGCGAGATGCTGGCGCGCATCGCGATCGTGTCGCTTGCGGGCACCGCGGTCGCCATGCTCGCGGTCGACCCCACCCGTGCCTACTGGGTGGTGGGCGCGGGCATCGCGGTCATCGGCGCGCGGCCCGGCCGTGGCGTCGCCGCGTCGCGTAGCCTCCACCGCATCGTCGGCACCATCGCCGGTGCCTTCATCTACCTGGGCATCGCCTGGATTCCGCTTCCCGCCGCCGCCGTCGCACTGGTCCTCGGCGCACTCCAGTTCACGGTCGAGGCTCATCGTCGTGCGCCACTACGCGTTGGCACTGACCCTCATCACGCCGCTCGTCCTCATCCTCACCTCGGCGGCGACCGGCACGGCCGACTCACTGACCACGGTCGCGGAACGCGTCATCGACACCGTGGTGGGCGCGAGCATCGCAGGCCTTACCGGACTTCTGCACACCAGGCGTCCTTCCTCGTAGACCGGCATCACTCCGCGTCCCGCCCACGCGGTCTCAGGCCGACCACGCCGCCCACAGCCGCGAGTACGGACCCTGCGCGTGCGCGAGGTCCTCATGCCTGCCCTGCTCCACCACACGGCCCGCGTCCATCACCACCACCTGATCTGCCGTCACCGCCTGGCTCAGCCGATGCGCGATCACGATGGTGGTGCGGCCGTTCGCGAGCCTGGCCGCCGCGGCATCGAGCGCGCCCGCGTCACGCCCGTCGCCTGACGTTGCCTCGTCGAGCACCAGCACGTCCGGGTCCAACAGCCCCATCCGCGCGAGCGCGAGATGTTGCCGCTCGCGATCGCCAAGGACGTGACCCCCGGCTCCCACCACCGTGTCCCAGCCTTCGGGCAGGGCATCGACCCACTCCCACGCCCCCACGTCCATCAGCGCCTGGTGCACGTCATCATCGGACGCGTCGGGGCGGGCAATGCGCAAGTCCTCGCGCACCGTGCCGGAGAACACCCAGGGCTCCTGCGTGACCAAGCCCACCACGGCATCGGCCGGAGAAAAGGCGAGGGCGGCGAGGGGCGCGTCGAGGTCGCCGCTGAGGAGTGCGCCAAGGGTGGTCTTGCCGGCGCCGCTGGCACCGACGACCGCGACCGTGGTGCCCGGAGCGACGGCCAGCGAGACGCCTTCCAGCACCAGGCGCTCCCCGTACGCGAACGAGAGGTCGCGCACCGTCACCGTCGCGTCCCGATGCCTGCGCGAGGCGCCGGTGGGCAACGACCGCTCCCCGGGCTCGTCGAGCATGCCCACGATGCGCGCGAGGCTCGCAGCGGCCCGCTGCAGGTCATCCATCCCTGCCACGAGCGCGCCCATGGGACCAAATAGCCTCATGAACAGCAGCGCAGCGGCGGTGGCCTGACCCACCGTGGCGCTGCCGGACGACACCAGGAGCCAGTGACCACCAGGATCGCGGATAGGCCCGCGAGGCTCGGCGAGGTTCAGCCGCCCCCAGAAGCGCGCACCCACGCGCGCCGCCTGGCGAGTGAGATCGGCGGCCTCGCGAGCGGACCCATCGATGTGGGCTCGGGCGGTGGCCGATGCCCCGGCGGCCGCCAACGACTCACGCGCGTCAAGCGCCTCGAGGATGCGCTGCGTGCGCTCGCCAGCGGCGGCGCGCGACGCGCGGTAGAGCGGCTGGGAGACACGGATGTAGAGGCGCAATGCCACGAGTTGAATGGGCACGGTGACGGCCGCGCCGACCATGAGACGCCAGTCGATGGACGCGAGACCCACCGCGGTGGCACCAATCGTCAGCAGCGATGCCGCCGACCCCGGCAACACGTTCGACAGGGTCTCGCCCACGATGGCCACGTCGCTCGTGACGCGTGAGACCACCTCGCCGCGGCCGGCGGCCTCGACGCGGCGGCTCGGCAGGCGCAGGACATGGCTCACCACATCGGCGCGCAGGCCGGCGAGGAGCCGCTCGCCCACGCGCGCCACCGCCACCCGCGACCACGCGGTCGCGGCGGCATGAGCGATCACCACGACCGCGAGCGCCATGAACAGCGTCCGCAACTGTGCGGCGTCGGAGGCGATCACCGCGTCCACCACATCGCCCAGCAACATTGGGGTGAGGACCGCGAGGGCGGCCACCGCCGCGAGCGCGGCCACCGCGACGGTGAACCGCACCGCGTGGCGGCGCACCAGTCGGCCCAGAGCGCGCCACGTGTCGCGGGGCGCGGCGGTTGCGAATCCAGCACTCACGGCGCCACCTCCACAGGAACATCCTTCACGGCAGCATCGGCGGGCACGGCAGCGACCGTGACGGTCCTGTCGCACGCCGCAAGCATCACGGGGCTCTCGGTGAGCACCACGGTGGTCTGCCCGCGTCGTGCGCGCGGAAGGCTCCGCGGCCACGCGCGCCTCGGTCACGGCGTCGAGCGCTGAGGTCGGGTCGTCGAGCACCACGACGGGCGCGCGGGCGGCATAGGCCCTGGCCAACGCCACACGCTGACGCTGGCCGCCGGACAGCAGGCGGCCACGTTCGCCAACCTCGCGTTCCCAGCCGCCATCGGCGAGGACGTCACCGAGTGCTGCAGCCGCGGCGAGGCGTTCGCGGTCGCCGTCGTCGAGGCCGCGCCCGGCGAGGTCAACGTTGGAGGCGACTGACCCGCGCAGCAGCAGGTCCTCGTGCGGGGGCGCCACCACCGTGGGCACGACGCCATCGGGCGCGATGGGCACGTAGGCATGACCGTCGACGCTCACCGCCGCTGCCGCAGCGCCGTCTGAGGCGGGCCCGGCGAGGGCGGCCATGATCGCCGCGCGCTCCGCGGGCCCCGCACGCACGCCAAGGACCTCGCCCGCCTCGGCCCGGAAGGCGATCGCGCCCGAGCGCAGAGAGAGTTCACCCAGCCGGGCGGAAGCCGCCGGGCCGGAACGCTCCGGGTCCACCTCGAGCGTGGCGACACGGTCGGCCGATGCCCTGAGGCGGGCCATGCCTGCCACCACGAAACCGAGCCCCGTGATGGGCCACTGCAGCACCTGGGCGAGCCCCAGCATCGTTACCAGGCCACCCACGGTGATGTCGCCGGTCAACACAAAGTGGGCGCCGAGCGCGGCGAGGGCGATGATGAAGGCACCCGACAGCAGCGTCGACAGACCCGCGTGGACGCCCTCGGCATCGGCCGCCCTCAAGGCCGCGGTGAGCGAGGTGCGGTTGACGCGCTCGAAGCGCGCGACTCCCTCGCCCTGCGCGCGCAGGCCGGTCAGGGTACGCATGCCTCCGAGGAGGTCGCCGATCATGGCCGATGACTGGGCGAGCGCTTCCTGCTCGGACGCGCTGCGCCGCTGCAAAGGCCGCGAGACTGCCTGCATCACCAGCACCAGGAGGGGCGTGCCGACAAGGACCGCGAGCGCCACGGGCCACGAAATCTGCACCAGCGCGACCGCGGCGGTGAGGATGGCGACCAGGTAGGCGACGCCCGAGCCGAGCGGCCACGGCGCCCCAGCGGCCTCGTCGACGTCGGCATCGATGATCGAGATGGCCTCCGCCGGTCTGCCGCGGAAGCGAGCACCTGGCGTGATGAGGCGGGCCACGAGGTCACGGCGCACGTCGTAGCCGGTGTCGACGTACAGGCCGATCGCGGTGAGTTCACCCCACCGCCAGCCGAGGATCAGGACCATAAAGACCGCGGCCAGCAGGCCGAGCGAACCCAGGAGTCGCCACGGCGACGAGTCGCCAAGAGCGTGGTCGATGGCGATGCCCACCACGATGGGCACCAGCGCCTCACAGGCCTGATGAATGGAGAATCCGCAGGCGGCGGCCACCATGCGTAGACGCCTGCCGGGCTGCCATGGCGAGGCGGAGGAACGCGGGCGAGATCGGGGCATGGTTGGCGAGTCTAGGTTTCGCACCCCTTGGCGACAACGCGATAGTCGGACAGGATGTGTCCATGATCGGACAGGATGGCGACGACGAGAAGTGGCGCATCGACACCACCGACTTCGCGGTCGCACAGACCGTGGAATGGGAGCGCCACGCCCATGAACACGCACACGAGATCCTCTGGGGTTGCCGCGGCACGCTGACCGCCGCGACGGACGACGGTTTCTTCGCGGTGCCTCATGCGCTCGCGCTGTGGATCCCCGCGGGCGTCCATCACCAGGTCACGGCCGCCTCCGGCACCCGCTTTCGCTGCACGTACATCGACTCGGCCCTGCCCGGCCCCTCGCCGCACGCCACCGCCATCGCGATGCCCGAACTGGTCCAGTCGCTGCTGGAGCGCCTGGCGGACCCGCCGTACCTCGCCCCCACGCCACGCACGCACGCGGAGAACCTCGTGACCTCGCTGCTGGAGCCCGCGGAGGTCGCCTCCGTTGACCTCCGCATGCCGCGCGACGTGCGCACCAAGGCCGTCGCCGAACGCATCCTCGCCAACCCCGCGGACGACCAGTCCATCGAGGACTGGGGCTACGCCGTGGGATCGAGCGCCCGCAACCTCTCGCGGCTCTTCGTCGCGGATACGGGGCTGAGTTTCGCCCAGTGGCGCACGCGGGCGCGGATGCGACGCGCCGTCGAGCTCCTGGCGGCCGACCACTCCGTGACGTCCGTGGCGGCACGCGTGGGCTACGCCTCGCCCAGCGCCTTCGTCCAGGCGTTCCGCCGGGAGTTGGGGCGCACGCCGGGAGAGTACGTGGCGGCCCGGCCTCGTGCGGGGGACCGGGATACTCGGCCTGCACGCGACATCGCTTGACGGCTGCCCTATACGCCGGGGCACCATACTGTCGGGAGTTAGGCAACGCTTGCCTTACGTAATTCCCCCTGCCCTCGACAGTGAAGGTTCGCCATGCGCACCCAGCCCCTCGCCATCGCCGCGCTCGTCGCCGCCTCCGGCATCGTCCTGACCGCCTGCTCCTCGGACGACGCCTCTGCGCCGGAAGCCTCCGGTAGCGCCTCTGCTGCCACCGCCGCCGTGGAACCCACCACGCTGACCGTCACGAGCCCCGCGGGCTCCACCATCGAGATGCCCACCGAGCCCGAGTCTGCGCTCGGCTTCTACACCACCGACATCGACATGCTCATCACGCTCGGCTTCTCGCTTGCCGACGAGCAGCCCATCCGCGAAGACTTCACGACCTTCCCCTCGTTCTTCCCCCAGGAGGAGCCTGGAGGGCATCACCGGCTTCGCGAACTTCCCCGAGTACAACCTGGAGAAGATCCTCCAGGTGGGTCCGGACTTCATCCTCAACGGCCTTGGCTACGAGGAGACGCTCGACGGCGACCTCCAGGCGATCGCCCCCACGTACACGTACAACGCCTTCGACGGCGCCGACTGGCGCGACAGTTTCGAGAAGGCTCGCGGCCGACCTCGGCCGCACCGAGCAGTGGCAGGCCTGGAACGACGCCTACGAGGCCAAGGTGGCCGAGGTGCGCGCCGGCATCGACGAGGCGGGCATCGACCCCGTGGTCGCGGACGTCGCCTACTGGAACGGCGAGGTGAGCGCCGGATGCTACGGCGTCCCGTGCCTGGTGCTCGCCGACCTTGGCCTCACCCTGTCCCCCCTGATGAACGCGGATGAGGCCGGCCTCCCGGCCGGCGACTCCACGGTGTTCTCCAACGAGCAACTGGGCGACCTCGACTCGATCGACGTGGTGTTCACCGGCGTGAACGAGGACGGCTCCGGCAACATGGCCGACGACGAGACGCTGTCCGCGAACGCCCTGTGGAAGGACCTCGGCTTCGTCAAGGACGGCGAGATCTACGGCTACAACTACGAGATGGCCTACGGCTCGCCCAGCGGTCAGATGGCATTCCTCGAGGTCGTTGAGAAGGCGCTGCTCGGATGAGGGTCAACCGCATCCACCGCGCCGTCGTCACCGGCGTCGAGCGCCTCACCCCCGGCATGATGCGGGTCGCCTTCGGCGGCGAAGGCCTCGCCGACTTCACCTCATCGGGCGTGGGCGACGAGTACTTCCGCCTGTTCTTCCCGCACGAGGGCGAGACCGAGCCCGCGCTGCCCACCCCCACCGACGACGGCTACTGGGAGTACCCCGAGGACGTCGACCCCGCGCCGCTGCGCACCTACACGGTGCGTGCATGGGACGAGGCCTCCGGCATCTTGACCGTCGACTTCGTGGTGCACCAGGGCGGCGTCGCGGCCGCGTGGGCGCTTGCCGCCCGTCCCGGCGACGTGGTGGGAGTGAACACCCCCACCGCGCTGTACGCCGCCCCCGAGGACATCGAGTGGCAGGCTCCTGGTGGCCGATGCGACCGGCCTCCCGGCCGCGCTGAGGCTTGCCGAGAACGCGCGCCCCGGCGTGCGCACTCGCGTGGTCCTCGAGGTCGCGGACGGTGAGGACGAGCAGCGCATCGACGCTCCCGCCGGTGTGGACCTGCACTGGATCCACGGCGGCAATGGCCAAGGCCCCACCCGCATCGAGGAGATCGTGCGCTCGGCCGACTTCCCGGCATCGGCCGGATACGTGTGGGTCGCAGGCGAGACCAAGGCGACCCGCGGCGTGCGCAAGTACCTGCGTCACGAGCTCGGCCTCCCCGCCACCGCCTACAAGGTGGTGGGCTACTGGACCGAGAACGCGGAGGCGTGGCGCGAGCGCTACGACAGCCTCCCCGAGGACGTCCACGCCCGTCTCGCGGCCATGTGGGACGACTCGGGCCGCGACGAGGAAGAGATCCAAGACGAGTATCACGCCGAGCCTGGAGAAGGCCGGGGCTGTGACCGCATGACCGGCACGATCGAGGCGCGCACCGATACCGCGCCGATGCGCGGGCGTCGTCACGACGAAGCGCCGCCACGGCGAGGGCTTGCCATCACGGCCCTCGCCGTGGGCCTCGTCCTCGCGTGCGTTGCCTCGATCGTGCTGGGCTCACAAGACCTGTCGCTCGGGGAGGTCTGGGCCGGCCTCCAGGGCACCGACGCGAAGGCCGCCACCGTGGTGCGGGACCTCAGGATCCCTCGCACCATCGTCGGCGTCTGCGTAGGCCTGGCACTCGGCCTCGCCGGCGCCCTCATCCAGGGCTTCAGCCGCAACCCGCTGGCCGACCCGGGCATCCTCGGCGTCAACGCGGGCGCCTCCACCGGCATCGTCTGCGCCGTCGCCTTCTTTGGGGTGTCGAGCACGTCCGGCTACATGTGGTTTGCGTTCGCAGGCGCCGTGGTCGCGACGGTGATGGTGCTCGTGATCGGCTCGCTGGGCCGCGGGGGCGCCGACCCCATCCGCATGACCCTGACCGGCGTGGCCATCGGCGCGGTGCTCGGCGGCATCACCTCCGGCATCACGCTGCTGCGCTCCGAGGTGTTCGACTCCGTGCGCCAGTGGAGCGCCGGCTCGCTCCAGTCGCTCTCGCCCGATGTGATGGCGGTCCTGCCGTTCATCGGCATCGGCGCCGTGTTGGCGTTCACGCTCGCACCGGGCATGAACGCGCTGGCCCTTGGCGACGACCTCGCCACGGCGCTGGGTTCGCACGTCCTGCGCACCCGCATCCTCGCGGTCGTCTCCGTCACCCTCCTATGCGGCGCGGCCACGGCGGCCGCCGGGCCCATCGGCTTCGTGGGCCTCATGGTGCCGCATGCGGTGCGCTGGCTGGTCGGGCCCCACCAGGGCTGGATCCTGCTGGGCACCGCGTTCGCCGCGCCCCTGCTGCTGCTCAGCGCCGACGTGGTCTCGCGCCTTGTCCTGTCCTCCGGCGAGCCTGCCCGTGGGCGTGGTCACCGCGTTCGTGGGCGCCCCGGTCCTGATCGCGCTGGTGCGGCGCAAGAATGCGAGCGGGCTATGACACGCGCCACGACCGATACCGTCCTCGATTCCGGGCGGCCGATGCTCACGCTGGCCCGCGGCCCCCTCACCAGGCGCGTCAGTGTTCGAGGTTTCACGGTCACCGTCGGCGCCCTGGTGGTCGCCCTCGCGCTGGCCGTGCTCGCCCTGTCGCTCGGCGACTTCGTAGTCTCTCCCGGCGAGGTGCTGGCCGCTTTGACGGGAGGCGGCGAGGATCGCTCGCGCCTCGTGGTTCTCGAATGGCGTCTGCCGCGCGTCACCGCCGCGCTCCTCTTGGGAGCGGCGCTCGGCGCGGGAGGTGCCATCTTCCAGTCCCTCACCCGTAACCCGCTGGGAAGCCCCGACATCGTCGGCTTCGACATGGGCGCGTACACCGGCGCCCTGGTGGTGATGCTGGCCGGCTCGTTCGGCTTCGCGGGCGTCGCCGGAGGCGCCTACCTTGGCGGCCTTGCCGCCGCCGCGGTGGTGTACCTGCTGGCATACCGCCGCGGCTTCCAGGGCTTCCGCCTCATCATCGTGGGCATCGGCGTGGGCGCCATGCTCGCGTCCTTCAACACGTGGCTCATCCTCAACGCCGACCTCGCGGTGGCGATGATCGCGGCCGCCTGGGGCATGGGCTCGCTCAACGCGGTGGGCTGGGAACAGGCTGGGCCCGGGGCTCGCGATCCTTGCCCCGCTTGCGGTGCTGTGCGCGATGTTCGCGGACCGCCTCCACCTGCTCGAGATGGGGGACGATGCCGCCGCGGCGCTGGGAGTGCGGCGCAATCGCGTGCGGGTCGTCATGGTGGTGGTGGGCGTCGGCTTCACCGCCGTCGTCACCTCGATCTGCGGTCCCATCGCGTTCATCGCCCTGGCCGCGCCTCAGATCGCACGCCGCCTGTCCGCCAGCCCCGGCGTCGCCATCTCCACGTCCGCGGCCGTGGGCGCGGTGCTGCTGCTGGCAAGCGACATCGTCGCCCAGCGCCTGTTCGCGCCCACCCAGTTGCCCGTCGGCATCGTGACGGTGGCCGTCGGTGGCGCCTATCTCATCTGGCTGCTCATCAGGGAGGCACGGAAGTCATGACCGATCTCGACGAGAGGATCGCCGTGGACCACCCCCGGCTCGCCACCATCGACGCCACCCTCGGCTACGAGGGGGTGACCGTGGCTCAAGGGCTTTCGGTGGCCATCGAGCCCGGCTCGTTCACGGTCATCGTGGGCCCCAACGCGTGCGGCAAGTCCACCCTTCTGCGTGCTCTCGCGCGGCTCTTGAAGCCGGCGGAGGGCATCGTGACGCTCGACGGTAAGGACATCTCGACGGTGCCCACACGCGAGGTCGCGAGGCGCATGGGGCTCCTGCCGCAGACCTCCATCGCCCCCGATGGGATCCGCGTGGTGGACCTTGTCGCCCGCGGCAGGCATCCCCACCAGACCCTGTTGCGCCAGTGGTCGGCGGCGGACAGGGAAGCCGTCGCCGCCGCCCTCGAGGCCACCGGGACCACGGAGCCTCGCGGGCCGGCTGGTCGACGAGTTGTCGGGAGGGCAGCGTCAGCGCGTGTGGGTCGCGATGCTCCTGGCGCAGGAAAGCCCCACGATGCTCCTCGACGAGCCGACCACGTTCCTCGACATCGCCCACCAGTACGACCTTCTGCGGCTCTTTGGGACGCTTCACCGCGAGGGCCGCACCGTGGTGGCCGTGCTGCACGATCTGAATCAGGCCACCCGTTTCGCCGACACCATCGTGATGATGCGCGACGGCGAGGTGGTGGCGGCGGGCGATCCGCATGACGTGGTGACCGCCGAGCGCGTGGAGGAGGTCTTCGGCCTCCCGTGCACCGTGGGCGTTGACCCGCACGCCGGCTCGCCGCTGGTCCTGCCGCTGTAGTCGCAGGCGCATGTACCCGCGGCGGTAGCGGCGGCCGCGCTGCTACGGCGTGACTACTGCGGCGCCGCCGAGGTGGCGATCAGCACGAAGACAAAGAGGAACACGAGCAGCACAAGCGCGAGGCCGATCCACCCCACGAGCACGGCGGCCTTCGCCATGCCGATGCCGTCGTCACCGCTGGCCGCGATCTGCTTCTTCGCGATCGACCCACAGATGATGCCGACCACCGACGAGATCACGGGCGGAAGGCCCACGAGGCCGATGGCTGCGAACACGATCGCCACCACCGCGAGCGGGTTCATCCGCGGGGCCACGAAGTCCGAGGCGGGCTGGGCGGGGCGGTACTCGTCGGGCTCGCTGCTCATGACACGAGCGTAGCCGCGCCCGGGGCGCGCCGAGGCGCGGGCCCCAACCCCAGCATCGGCCGGCTGTCATCGATTCCCAAGGTAAGACGTGACGGAGGTGACGGGTGGGGGCCGATGCCGCCCTCACCTCGTCACATGGCTCCCACCAGTCACGCCATACCTTGGGAGTCGCCCGATGCGGGGGTGGTGGCACACCCCGGTCCTCCCCTATGATTTACAACGTTAGAAATGCGGCAGCGACCGTGACGAGCACTCGACGACGAGGACACATGACCCGCTCAGCAAGGACCACCTGCACGCCCGCGGCGCGCACCGCGTCCACCCCCGACCTCACGCCCCTGCCCCTCACCGCAGTCACGCTCGACGGCACCGGAGAACTGGGCGCATGGCAGCGCCTCAACCGCGAGCGCACCATCCCCCATGTGGTCGCGCGGCTCGAGTCCAGCGGCGTCATGGACAACCTGCGCCGCCTCACTGGCGACTCCGAAGCGCCCTACCGGGGCTTCAACTTCGCCGATTCCGACCTCCACAAGACCCTCGAGGCCATCGCGTGGGAGGCAGCGCGCGTGCCCGAGGACCAGCGCTGGGAATCGTTCGCCGCCGACGCCACCGCGCTGCTCGCCCGCGTGCAGCGCGAGGACGGCTACCTGTACTCGCACGTGCAGGGCCACAACGATCAGGAGCCGTGGCGGGACATGCGCTGGGGCCACGAACTGTACGTGCTGGGCCACCTGGTCCAGGCCGCGGTCGCCCGCTCCCGCGCCGCCGGCACAGACGACCTCCTGGCCGTCGCCCGCCGCTTCGCCGACCTCGCCGTGAAGGAGTTCGGCCCCGACTCCACGCGCACCGACGGCTACTGCGGCCACCCCGAGATCGAGACCGCCCTCGTCGAGCCTGTACCGGCACACGGGCGAGCAGGCCTACCTCGACACCGTCACCGCGATGGTGGAGCGTCGCGGCACCGGCGCCCTGGGCATCGGCCCGTTCGAGTCCGCGTACCACCAGGACCACCTGCCCGTCCGTCAGGCGACCGAGGCCACCGGCCACGCCGTCCGCCAGGCTCTACCTCAACGCGGGCCTCGCGGACCTCGCGGCGGAGACGGCCGATGGCGCCCTCACCCAGGCGCTCGACGCCCAGTGGCGCTCGGCCCACGGCACCAAGGAGTACGTCACCGGCGGCATGGGATCGCGGCACAAGGACGAGTCCTTCGGCGACCCGTATGAACTGCCGCCGGACCGGTCCTACGCCGAGACCTGCGCCGCCATCGCGGCATTCCAGTGGAACTGGCGCGCGCTGCTCGCGAGCGGGGACGCGCGGCACGCCGACGCCATGGAGCGCGCCCTCTACAACGGCATCGCGTCCTCCACGGGCGTGGATGGAGTGCGCTTCTTCTACTCGAACCCCCTGCAACTGCGCACGGGCCACGACGGCACCAGCGAGTATCAGCCCTCGGAGCGCCTCGACTGGTTCGCCTGCGCCTGCTGCCCGCCCAACCTGGCGCGCCTGGTCGCGTCGCTCGGCGCGTACGTCGCCACCGGCACGGAGACGTCCGCGCGTCTGCATCTCTACGGCGAGGGCCGGGTGCGCCTGGGCGCCACCACGCTGACCGTCGCCACCGACTACCCGTGGGACGGCCGCGTGACGGTCACGGTCGATGGCCCGCTCGAAACCCTCGCGCTGCGCATCCCGGCCTGGTCGCGTGACGCCACCATCACGGTCGATGGCGAGGTCACGGCCGCGAGCGCCGATGCCGACGGCTACGCCCGCGTCCAGGTCGCCGACGGCGTCACGGTGGTGCTCGACCTGCCGATGCCGGTCGACGTCCTCGACCCCGATCCTCGCGTCGACGCCGTGCGCGGCTGTGTGGCACTGCGTCGCGGCCCGGTGGTCCACTGCATCGAGCAGGCCGACCTTCCGCCCGGCGTGACCCTCGAGGACGTGTCGATCGACCTCTCCGCCAGCCCACGCATCGGCCCCGCCGTGTCATCGCTGCGCGTGGGCGCGACCATCCTGGCCGAGGCGGTGGTGCGTCCCAGCGAGGGCCTGCCGCTCGGCACGGCACACCCCCGGTCCTCGCACCACGACGAGCGATCTGGCATGCTTCCGGGCAGGATCCCCCTGCGCGCGATCCCGTACGCCCGCTGGGCGAACCGTGCGTCAGGGGCGATGAGGGTCTGGATTCCCCTGACCGGACAGGAGTGACGCGGATGGCGGGCACCGGAACGCGAGGGGCCGTGACGATGCATGACGTCGCGGCCAAGGCTGGCGTGTCCGTCAAGACCGTCTCCAACGTGGTCAACGACTATCCCCACATTCGGCCGGCGACCCGCGAGAAAGTGCAGCGTGCCATCGACGAGCCTGGGCTACCGGCTGAACCTCTCGGCGCGCAATCTGCGTCAGGGCCGTACGGGGATCATCGGCCTCGCGCTGCCCGAGTTGTCCCTGCCGTACTTCGCCGAGCCTTGCCGACTCCGTCATCAGGGCCGCCGAGGAGCGCGGCCTGACGGTGCTCATCGAGCAGACCGGCGCGGACCGGCAGCACGAGGCTCGACGTCCTCACCTCCGAGCGTCGGCAGGTGACCGACGGCCTCATCTTCTCGCCGCTCGCGCTTGGCCCCGATGACGCCGCTGCCCTCGACGTCTCGTACCCCCTGGTGGTGCTGGGTGAGCGCATCTTCGGCGGCGACTGGGACCACGTCACCATGAACAACGTGGATGGCGCTCGGGCGGCCACGCAGCACCTGATCGATCGCGGCAGGCGGCGCATCGCGGTCATCGGCGCGCACGCCGGGGAGACGATGGGCTCCGCGGCCCTGCGCGTCCTGGGCTACCAGACCGCGCTGGCGGCGAACGGCATTCCGTTCGACCCCGACCTGGTGGTCGAAGGTGGCCTCTGGCATCGCGCTACCGGTGCGGCCTGTGTGAACGGCCTCCTCGATGCGGGGATCGAGGTCGACGCGGTGTTCGGGCTGAACGACGCGCTCGCGCTCGGAGCGCTGCACGCCCTCCATGCGCGTCGCATCGACGTGCCGGGCACGATCGCCGTGGCGGGCTTCGACAACATTGAGGACGCCGCCTACGCGGCCCCCACACTGACCTCGATCGCGCCGGGTCGCGAGCAGATTGCCGCCACCGCGATCGATGTGCTGATGGAGCGCATCGGCGGCTCCCAGGATCCGTACCGCAGGGTCATCGCGGACTTCTCCCTCGTGGAGCGGGAGTCGACCGCCGCCTGACCCTCACCCTCAGCCCCAGCCCCAGCCTGGTTGGTTTTGGTCGACTAAGGGCCCTTGATTGACCACAATCAACCAGCGCGGGACGAGACGGGACGGGACGTGGTGGCGCGAGGGTAGGCGGTCAGGTGGCCGATGCCGGGGTTTCCTCGTCGCGCGCGTCCACCTTGTCGAGGAAGCGGTCGACCAGGGTTCCCGTGAGCAGCAGGGGCACGGAGACGCCGCCGAGCACCAGCAGGTACGGCCAGCGCAGCCCGATCACGACGAACGCGACGACGGTGACCATGCAGCCGAGCGCCGTCAGCGGCGAGACGAGCGGGGCCACCAGGAGGAAGCGCGAGGTGCGGGCCGGGCCGTCGGTGTAGCGGCGCAACACCGCGGGCGCGTAGCCCAGGTAGGCGGTGGCGGCAAGCGCAAGCGCCGCGGTGGTGCCGGTGAGGATGGCGCTGACTGCGCCGGTGCCGTGCGCCTGGAGCACCAGCATCTCGTACCAGGCGAGGGCCACCACCAGCAGGGCCGGTGCGGTCACGAGGGCCGCTCGCCGGAACTGCGCGCGGTAGCCGGCCCAGAAGTCCTTCCACAACTGATCCGAGGCGTCCCCCTCGACGAGGCGCGCAAGCAAGGCGCCGCCGGAGGTGAGGGCGGGGCCCAGCCCGGCGATCACCAACCCTGCGAGGGTGCCCAGCACCATGAAGATCTGGATGCCGATGATCTGCGCGATCCATCGCAGCCACACCATGATGCGCCCCGACCAGCCGGGAACCTCCTGGAGGTCTGCCGGCGAGCCCTCGACGGGCGCCACGCGCCTGCGCCGCTGGTCGCGGCGCTCGTCTCGATCCTGTGCAGCCATGACTGCCATCATCCCACCGGGCCTTCGGGGACCTTGGTGCCCACCACCACGGCCCCGTGAGGCGCGCGGGCGGCAAAACTCAGTGTGAGGGCACCACGCACGGTGTCCCAGGCGGGGAACACCACCGCGTCCACGGGTTCGTCGCCGCCGCGAGTGAAGCGCCCGCGGCCGTGGGGCGTGAGCCCGGCCACGGCATCGGCCGTCACCGTGAAGCGCCGCGAGGCCTGGACCTCCTGGGTGGGCTGCGAGTAGTCGATAATTTCCCACTCGCCCACCAGGCTCCGACGCGTCGGCCGGCCACGACGACTCGTCGTCGCGCTCCCGTGCGCCCGCCCAGGGCTGGATGGCGATCAAGGGCCAGCCCTGCTGGGTCCACACGAGTCGACGCACCTGAACCTCGTGCTGGCGCGGCTCGTCGGGCAGGCGAGTGTGGTGGACAAGGAGTTGGCGTCCCGGCTCGGTCAGCACGGCCGCGTGGCCGGGAGCGAGCAGGCCTGGGGCGCCCTCGAGCCGGTGGCTCGCGAGCACCGTGAGGCCGATGCCCTCGGCGTCACCCTCGAGGTCCGTCATCGAGCGGCCGGCGGCGTCAACGTAGGGGCCGTCGATGGCATCGGCCACCGCGACCCGCACGTGATAGGTGCTCACCAGGGAGTCGTAGGACACGATGAGCGCCCATCCACCGCCGGGGCGAGGGATCACATAGGGGCCCTCGATGGCGGTGTCCACCGTGGTGTTGCGCCGCGCGATGAGGGTGCCAAGGTCCGCTGCCGGAGCGCCGGGCGCGGGCGCATCGAGGGAAAAGCCCGTGACGGGGTCGATCTCCAGCACATGCAGCCCGCCAAAGAAGGAGCCGTAGACCAGGTGCTGGCGATCGCCATCGATGACCAGGCTGGGCGTCGATGGCGTTGTGACCGTCACGCGCGTGCTGGGTGGCGACCACGATGCCGCGGTCCTCCCATGGCCCGGCGGGATGCGGCGCGACGGCGAGGCCGATGGCCGACGTGCGCGAGCCGAAGGTCGACGCCGAGTAGTACATGCGCCACTCGTCAGGGGCGACGCGGACCACGTCGGGGGCCCACAGCCCGTCGGCGCCGGACCATTCGCGTGCGGGTCCGGGGACGCCGTCGAGCGCCCACCCTGCGAACTCCCACGTCACCAGGTCGTGGGAGCGGCGCACCTGCGCGCCGGCGCCGGGCAGCGGGCCGTCGGCATGCGCGTCCGTCGAGAACAGCCAGTAGGTGCCGTCGTCGTCGCGCACGGCGGTCGGGTCGTGCGCGTGGCGCGCTCCCCAGCCGGCCGTGACGCCCGAGGCGTCCGTGTGGAGGCGTGGCTCTGCCCCGGCCCCGCGCGCGGCGCGCGGGGCCTCGTCGAGGTCAGTCATGTCAGACCTTGGATCCCGTCAGGGCGACGGACTCGATGATCTGTCGCTGGAAGATGAGGAACACGATCAGGATGGGCAGCACCGAGATGACCGACGCAGTCATGATCAGCGGGTAATCCCGCTGCGTCGCGTACTGGACGTTCATGTTCGCGATGACCACCTGAAGGGTCTGCTTCTCGGGCGAGTTCAAGTAGATGATGGGCGCGAGGTAGTCGTTCCAGACCGCCATGAACCACAAGATGAACTGCGCCGCGATGGCGGGGCGGATCAGCGGGACGATGATGGTCCAGAAGATCCTCAGGTACGAGGCGCCGTCGATCTTCGCGGCCTCCACCAGTCCGTCAGGCACGTTGTGCAGGTACTGGCGCAGGAAGAAGATCATGATGACGTTGCCCAGGATCACGGGGACGATCAGGGGCAGCAGCGTGTCCACCCAGCCCAGGTTCGAGAACAGCACGAACTGGGGAATCATCAGCGTGGGGAACGGCACCATCATGCCGCTGAGCAGCGCGATGAAGATGGCGTTCTTTCCCGGCAGGCGCAGGCTTGGCGAGCGCGAAGGCCGCGAGCGCAGAGAAGACGGTGCCGATGATCGTGACGGTTCCCGCCACGATAAGCGAGTTCTTGATGCCGGACAGGACGTAGGTGTCGTCGAAGACGCGCACGTAGTTGTCCCACACGAACGGGTCGGGGATCCACTGCGGGGGAAGCGAGTAGACGGCTTCCTTGGTCTTCAGCGACGTCGACAGCATCCATAGCAGCGGGGCCGCCATGAACACGGCGCCGAGCGACAGGATGCCGAACAGGGTCCAGTTGACGGCCTTGTTCTCCTCGGTGCCCGAGCGGCCCGCGAACGGGTTGCGCGAGATCTTGGGGGCGCGCTTCTCGGTCTCGTTGGCCTGAGCGGCCGTGACGGCCGCAGCGGCGGTGTTGGTAGTGAGGCTCATGGGTATCTCCGCCTTACTCGATCGAGAAGTCGTTGCGCTTGTTCATGCGGAACTGGATCACCGTGACGATGAGGACCAGGATTCCGAGCACGAGCGCCATCGAGGTCGCGTAGCCCATCTGGAGGTTCTTGAACGCCTTGTTCCAGATGTACCAAACGAGGGACGCGGTGGACCACGAGGGGCCGCCGGTGGGGGTCATGATGTTGATCTCGGTGAAGATCATGGAGCCGCCGATGATGTTGGTCACCACCAGGAAGAACGTCACCGGGCGCACCATGGGAAGGGTGATGGTGCGGAAGCGGCGCCAGCCGCCAGCGCCGTCGAGTGCGGCCGCCTCGTACAGCGAGCGGGGCACGGCCTGAACGGCGGCCAAGTACAGGATCGTGGAGTAGCCCAGGCCCTTCCAGATCGCCATGATGATGAGCGCGGGCTTGGCCCAGGCCGGGTCCATCAGCCAGTTGGGGCCCTCGATGCCGAAGATCGACAGGAACTGGTTGACGAGGCCGAAGTCACCGTTGTACGCCCACTGCCACAGGATCGCGATCGCCGCGAGGGACGAGATCACCGGGATGTAGTAGACGGTGCGGAAGAAGGTGCGACCGGGAATCCGGCGGCTCAGCGCCAACGCCAGTCCCAGCGACAGCGCGAGCCCGATCGGGATGCCGATCATGTAGAAGACGGTGTTGCCCAGCGCCTTCCAGAAATACGGATCCTGGACCAGCATCACGTAGTTGTCGAACCCGATGAACGTCATGTTCCCCAGGCCGTTCCAGTTGGTCAGCGACGCGTACACGGAGAACGCGAGCGGGAACAACAGGAACGCGAGCCAACCAATGACGGGGGCTGCCATGAAGGCGCCCGCCCAGATGTACTCCTTGCGATGGAGCCTTGCGATTGGCCTTGCGGGAAGCCTTGGCGTCCTCCTTGGTCCACGTCGTCTGCGACGTGGGTGGTGCCGTGATGCTCATCCTCGATCCTTCCTCGAGGGCGGTCCGGGGGCCGGCGCTCAGGCGCCGGCCCCCATTCCGTCCGTCTGTCAGCCTGCGGCCTTGGCCTGGTCAGCGGAGACCCAGGACTGGTCGAGCAGAGACTGCATCTCGGGCTGCTTGGCTGCGAGGTAGTCGGCCGCGGTCTGCGAGCCGTTGTCGACCACGTTCTCGATGCCGATCCAGAAGTTGTCGTACCACTCCGGGGTGTAGGTCCAGGTGCCCGGCAGCGGGCGGCCCTTCTCCTCAGCGATCTCGAGGAACACCTTGGTGTTCTCGGGCCACCCGGCCGCGGCGGCGTCGGTCTCGATCCACTCGCCAAGGGCGTAGTCCTTGAGGGTCGGGATCTGGATCATGCCTGCCGCGAGGGTCTTCTGGGCCTCGAGGTCGGTAGACAGGTAGGTCGCGAGCCTGGGCCGCGAGCCTCCTTGTTGGCGGAGTTCTCCGACACCGCGATGCCGAGCGAACCGATCCAGGTGGACCAGTCGTCACCCTCCTCGGCCACGGGGTAGGGGATCACGTCGTAGTCGAAGGTCTCGGGGTCCTCTTCGGCGAGCGCCGAGTAGGTCGCGATGTCCCACGGGGCGACGGGGAAGAAGCCGATCTCGCCGGCCATCCACCGCTGGTAGGTGTCGAGGGTCTGCGCCTGCTCCGCGGAGGGGGTCACGCCCTCGACGAGGCCAAGGTCGGCGAACCACTGCAGCGCCTCGGCGAAGGCCGGGTCGTCCACGGTGACCGTCTTCTGGTCCTCGGAGATCCAGTCGGCGCCGTTGCCCCAGATGAAGGCCTGCGAGTTCCAGGTCACGTTCAGGCCGGTGCCCCACGTGTCGAGTTCGCCGTCGCCGTCGCTGTCCTGGGTGAGTGCCTTGGCGAGCCTCGAGGAACTCGTCGAAGGTCAGCGGCTCATCGGCCGAGGGGTACTCAAGGTCGTACTTGTCGAACAGCGCCTTGTTGTAGCCGAAGCCGAAGGGACCCACGTCCTTGGGCAGTGCGTAGAACGGGTCGCCGTCCTGGCCGCGAGCGCCCGACTCCTTGTCGAAGCGGTACGCGTCGACACCGAAGTCCCACAGGTTGTCGACCACGGCCTGGTCCACGTACTCGGTGAGGTCGGCGATGACGTTGGCGTAGACGTAGCCCTGGATGCGGCCGGGCTCGACGTAGAACACGTCCGGAACCTTGTTGCCCGCGATGGCTGCCTGAAGGCTTGGTGGCGTACTGGTCGGCGTCGGTGATGATCATCGTCACCTCAGCGCCGGTCTCCTCCTCGAACGCCGCGATCGCGGTCTCGTAGGCCGCCTTGTCCGCGTCCGAGCCGCGGTACATGAACGTGAGGCTCGTTGGGGGAGTCGCCGCCCGAGGTATCGGGGTCCTCGCTCGCGTTACCGCCGGAGCCGTCCGACGAGCACGCGGCGAGCAGCAAAGCGCCCGCCACGGTCACGGCCGCCGCCGTGAGTCCCTTCCTTCGCATGATGCCTGCCTCTCTCTGATCATCGTTGATGAGTGAGGTCCCGCCCGCCGGTCCTCCGGGTCGTCAATTCTACGAATCCGCTACCCGTCGCACCGCCCGGTCCTCCTTGACCCCAGGCTCGGATCCGGCACCGCGCCGGCTCCTTTACAACGATGGAACTTTGACACAGCGCCGCCCTCAGGGTCAAGCCGGGCTTGGTCACGATTCGGACAAGGGCCGCCGCTTACGTGGTTTACCAGGGAGGATAGTGCCATGACTGGCCGCGAGTCCGCTCCGGAAGCCGTCGCGACGCGCACCCGTAGCCTGTCGCATCGACCCTCAGAACCCCGCTAACCTTGACGAAAGCGGTGACCGATTGGCACCATTTTGCTTACAACGATGTAGACACTGAACGCAGACGAGGATGCTCAACGATGCGCGCGACCACACCACCCATGGGGTGGAATAGGCTGGGACTGCTACGGCACCACGGTCACCGAGGATGAGGTGCTCGCGAACGCGCGCCACCTCGCCCACCACCTCCTCCCCCACGGCTGGGACACCGTCGTGGTGGATATCGCCTGGTACGACCCCACCGCCAAGGCTCACGGGTACAACGCGGACGCCCCGCATGAGGCTCGACGCCTACGGCCGCCAACAGCCCGCCACGAACCGCTTCCCCTCGGCTGCTGGCGGCACAGGCTTTGCTCCGCTCGCGGCGCAGGTGCACGCACTCGGCTTGAAGTTCGGCCTCCACCTCATGCGCGGCATTCCGCGCCTCGCGGTGGAACGAGACCTCCCCATCGAGGGCACCTCGTGGACCGCCCGCGACGCCGCCGACACCACCGACACCTGCGCGTGGAACCCCGACAACTACGGCCTCGACTTCACTCACCCCGCCGCGCAGGCGTACATGGACGGACAGATCGCCCTGTTTGCCTCCTGGGGCCTCGACTTCATCAAGGTCGACGACATGCTCGCGCCGTATCACGACGACGCGATCGAGGCCCTCGCCATCGCCATCGCACGCTCGGGCCGCGAGATTGTCGTCTCCCTGTCGCCCGGCACGCATCTGTCGACGCAGCACGTGCCGCACCTCGGCGAGCACGCCCAGATGTGGCGCATCTCGGACGACCTGTGGGACCGCTGGGAGGACATCCACGCTCAGTTCGCGCGCCTCGCCCGCTGGGCACCGTTCCAGCGGCCGGGAGCCTGGGCCGATGCCGACATGATTCCCCTGGGACGCATCGGCCTGCGCGCGGAGCGCGGCGAGCCGCGCGATAGCCGCCTCACGCTCGACGAGCAGCGCACGTTGCTCACCCTGTGGTCGATGGCCCGCTCGCCGCTGATGCTCGGCGGCGACCTTCCCACCTCCCGCAAGGACACTCTCGCGCTGATCGCCAACCCCGCGATCCCCGAGGTCATCCAGGGCTCCACGGACGGGCGCGAGGTGATCCGCGAGCCGCTCGACGGCGGCGAACTCATCGGCTGGAGCGCGCGAGCCGCGGACTCCGGGCGTCGCTACGCGGCACTGTTCTGGACCGGCGAGAGCGACCACGCCGCCAGGGTGCCGCTGGCGAGCCTTACCGGGCTGCCGCATCGGCCACACGCCGTGACCAGCCTGTGGCCTGACGCGACGGTGAGCGTCGACGGCACCGACCTGGTGGCCACCGTTGCCGCGCACGGCGTGGTGTGGGTCGCGCTGGACGAGGTGGCGGCATGAGTACCGAGACCGATGTGAAGGCGGCCGATGCAGGGCCCCGCCGCGCAGGCGCGGCTGGGTCATCGGCGGCGTGGGGGTGGTGGGCCTGGCGCTTGTCGCAGCGGGCCTCCTGGTGTGGGCGCCATGGGGAGCGGGCGAACCCGCCGCGACGCGGCTCGACATCGCAGGGGAGATCGCGACTCACGACCCCGCGCTCGTGGTGGGCGACGAGGGCGAGGACTGGTACGTCTACTCGACGGGCGACGTGCGCGTGGGTCTCGGTGCGCCTCAGATTCGTCGCTCTGCCGATGGCGGCGAGACCTGGGAGATGGTCGGCACCGCCTGGGACGCCCAGACCCGTCCCGAGTGGGTCTACGAGGCGGTTCCAGGGGTCGAGAACTTCTGGGCGCCGGAACTCTATGAACACGATGGCACCTGGTACCTGTACTACGCGGCATCCACCTTTGGCTCCAATCGCTCCGTCATCGGACTGATGACCTCGCCCACGCTCGACATGGACGCGGCGGACTACGGGTGGACAGACCAGGGCCAGGTGTGGGCGTCCGACCCCGCCACCTCGACCTACAACGCCATCGACCCCGGCATCGTCGAGGACGCCGACGGCACGCCCTGGATGGCGTTCGGCTCATTTTGGGGCGGCATCCAGATGATCGAACTCGAGTGGCCGTCGGGGCTCGCCGCGGACGGCACGGAACCCACGCTGCTGGCCAGCCGCAACACCCCCACCAACGCCATCGAGGCGCCCTACGTCGTGGAACGCGACGGCTGGTACTACCTGTTCGTGTCCCGCGACAAGTGCTGCTCCGGCGTCGACTCGACCTACTCCGTGGCGGTGGGCCGCTCGCAGTCCGTGACCGGCCCGTACCTCGACTCGTGGGGCAACGACATGCGCTACAACGGCGGCGACGAACTCCTCTCGACCCGCGGCGACATGATCGGCCCCGGCGGCCAGTCCGTCTCGCACGGCTACCTCGCCACGCACTTCTATGACGGAGCCAACGGCGGCGCCTTCCGCCTCGACATTCGTGAGCCTGGGCTGGACGGACGACGGCTGGCCCGTCGCCTGGACCCAGGACGAGGCTCAGCGACTAGTCCCGACCACAGCAGGCCATACGCAAAGGAGCATCATGACCATCATTACCCTGCATCCCGATTTCCGTGTCGGTCCTGTGGACCGGCGGGTGTTTGGGTCGTTCGTTGAGCACCTGGGTAGGTGTGTGTATACGGGCGTGTACGAGCCAGGGCATGCCACGGCGGACGAGCACGGCTTCCGTGGCGATGTCGCGGAGTTGACGAAGGAGCTCGGGGTCACGCTGGTGCGCTACCCGGGCGGCAACTTCGTCTCCAACTACGTGTGGGAAGACGGCGTGGGTCCCGTGGAGGACCGCAAGCCGTTCCTTGATTTGGCGTGGCGCACCGTGGAGCCCAACGTGGTGGGCACTGACGAGTTCTTGCAGTACTGCGAGCGTGAGGGACTCGAGCCGATGATGGCCGTGAACCTTGGTACGCGTGGTGTGGCCGAGGCGGTCGCGCTGTTGGAGTATTGCAACGGTGAGGCAGGCACCAAGTGGGCGGATATGCGTATCGCCAACGGCCGCGAGGAACCCTACGGCGTGAAATTGTGGTGCCTGGGTAACGAGATGGATGGGCCGTGGCAGATTGGCCACAAGGACGCCCACGAGTACGGCAAGGCTCGCGGCCGAGGCCGGCAAGGCGATGAAGGCGACCGACCCCAGCATTGAACTGGTGGCCTGTGGCTCCTCGTCGATGCAGATGGACACGTTCGGGTTGTGGGAACGCACCGTGTTGTCGTACACGTACGACATCGTCGATCACATCTCGATGCACGCCTACTACGAGGAACTGGATGGCGACCGTGCCTCGTTCCTGGGTTCGGGAACGGCGATGGAGCGTTTCGTGGAGCGTGTGGTCGCCTCGGCCGACGCGATCGGAGCCCAGAAGCGCTCGGACAAGCGCATCACCATCTCGTTCGATGAGTGGAACGTCTGGTATCAGCAGAGCCGCTTCGGGGGTGAACAGAACCTGCCTATTCAGCGTGACGCTCCACGCATCATCGAGGACCGCTACTCGGGCCTCGATGCCGTCGTGGTCGGTGACCTCATCGTGACCCTGCTGCGCCATGCGGACCGCGTCGCGATTGGCTGCCTGGCACAACTGGTGAACGTGATCGCACCCATCATGACCGACCCCGAGGGTGCTGCCTGGCGTCAGACCACGTTCCACCCCTTCGCTACGGCCGCCCGCCTGGCCACCGGTGAAGCGTTGCAGGTCAAGGTCGACACCGACACGATCGCTACCGCGAAGCACGGCGACGTTCCCGCCATCACCGCTGCCGCGACCGTTGATCCTGACACGGGCGCGCTCGCGCTGTTCGTCACCAACCGCTCCGACCAGGAGCGCACGGTCACGCTGCGCCACCCCGGAGTGACGGCACGCATCGACGGCGGCACCGCGGTACTTGCCGATCACGAAGGAGCCCGCGAGACTCAGGAACACGCGGAGGCCTACGCCCCCGTGGACGCCCTGCCGGTCGAACAGGGTGAGGGAACCATCACGCTCCGCCTCGCACCGGAGTCGTGGACAGCGTTCCACGGAGCAATGGAGCTCTGAACCTCTCCTCCAGGGGCTCCATCGCCACCGTGGGCGGCACAAGGACGCGGGGATCAGCCGACGGGCAGGTCCCCGCGTTCGCGTCTGCGCGGCGCGCTACTCGCCGTCCGTCTCGCCTTCGGGGAGGCCGACGGCTCGGGGCTCGCGGTGGCCAACGGGTTGTCCGGGAGCGTCTTGGGTGCAGGGCGCGCGTTCACCAGGTTGGCGGGCAGGCATTCGGCCTGGGCCGTGAGCACCAGGTCCATGTCGAGCTCCGGCGCGAGGGCGTCGCGGAGCCTTCGGGTTCTCCGCGTACTGGGTGCCGAGGACAAGGTCCACCGTGGTGCCCTCGCGATTGTCGAGCACCAGATCAACCTTCTGCTCGGAGGTCGCGTCGAACTGGGTGGCGAGCGTGTACGCCTGCTGCACGCCTTCGGCGCCGAACAGGATCTGCACGTAGTCGCCGTAGCCGCGCGCCCAGTTGGTGGACCCGGTCACCAAGAAGCCGCGCGATCCGAGCCTGGTTGGCCGCGGTGCTCGCGAGGCCAGAGGTGTCGGTGCCATTGTTGACGCGCACCACCACCTGGTCGTATTCGAGCGGCATAGCGTCGGCGGGCGGGCACACCAGGGTGACGTCGGATTCGAATTCACCGGCGGGCGTCGTAAACGCCGCGCTGAAGGGGCCATCGGCGTCGCCGCGGAACACGGCGGCGGACGCCACGGCGATCGCGGCGAGGATGATGGCGATCACGCCGAAGACGATGATCTGACGCTCGCGGCGCCGTCGTCGCGTCACACTCACGCAGTCACCTCGCACGGGGGTCACGGACTTCTCTGGCGGAGGATAGGGGATTCGAACCCCTGAGGGCTTGCACCCAACACGCTTTCCAAGCGTGCGCCATAGGCCACTAGGCGAATCCTCCAGGCGCGTAGATGCTACCTGAGCGCGGCCCGAACTCCTAACCGCCGCACGGCCACGGCCTCGCCAGGCGCGGGGACGGCAGCCGGCGACCCCTGCATCGGCCGGGTGCGGCTACACTGGACGGCGACCCCTCACGTGGCGATATCTCGCCCAACTCCCCCAGGGCAGGAATGCAGCAAGGGTAAGCGGGCTCTTTCGGGTGCGTGGGGGTCCTTTCATGCCCGGGTGCGTGCCGCATCGGCCCCCGGAGCCCTCCGCAGCGGCCCCCGGAACCCCCACGCCGCCACCCAGATCTCTTACGCGTGCGCGGGCGCGCGACCCCCTCCGAGGCCACGATAACCGTTCTCATACCTGGGCATATGGCCCTAGACGAGCGAGGACCTTCATCCCCGGCAAACGCCGCGAACCGAACGTAAAGTGAAGGTAATGCAGACGCCCCCCGACGACTGCAAGGCTCTACAGAAGGGAACCATCATGGCCGACACTTTCCGCGCAGCAGTAGTGCGTACTTTCGGCGAACCGCTTGATGTCTCCGAGGTCGAGTTGCCCACCCCTGGACCGTTCGAGGCGCTCGTCAAGGTGCTGTACTCGGGCGTGTGCCACACCGATCTCCACGCGGCTGAGGGCGACTGGCCCGTCAAGCCCAACCCGCCTTTCATCCCCGGCCACGAGGGCGTCGGCACCGTCGTCGCCGTCGGCGACTCCGTGAAGCGCGTCAAGGTCGGCGACACCGTCGGCAACGCCTGGCTCTGGAACGCCTGTGGCGAGTGCGAGTTCTGCGAGGCCGGCTGGGAAACCCTGTGCCTGGCCCAGGAGAACGGCGGCTACTCCGTCGACGGCTCCTTCGGTCAGTACATGCTGGTCGACTCCCGCTACTGCCCCGTGCTGCCCGAGGGCGTTGACCTCGCGGCCGCCGCCCCCATCCTGTGCGCAGGCGTGACCGTCTACAAGGGCCTCAAGCAGACCGAAACCAAGCCCGGCGACTGGGTCCTCATCTCCGGCATCGGCGGCCTGGGCCACATCGCCGTCCAGTACGCGGTCGCCATGGGTCGCCGCGTGGTCGCGGTGGACGTGGACGACTCCAGGCTCGCGCTGGCCACCAAGCACGGCGCCGAGGTCACCATCAATGCCGCCACCGAGACCGATGCGCTCGCAGCCATCCAGGCCGCGACCGGCGGAGGCGTGCAGGGTGCGCTCGTGACCGCCGTCAACGGCAAGGCGTTCCCGCAGGCTGTGGGCTCGCTGCGTCGCGGCGGCACCGTGTCGCTCGTGGGCCTGCCCCCGGAGCAGTTCCCGCTCGACATCTTCTCGGTGGTGCTGAACGGCTGGACCGTGCGTGGTTCGATCGTCGGCACGCGTCGTGACATGGAGGAGGCCATCGACTTCTTCGCGCGCGGCAAGATCACTCCGACCTACGCCGTCGAGCCGCTCGACAACATCAACGACATCTTCGCTCGCATGCACGCGGGCAAGATCGACGGCCGCATCGTGATGGACCTCGGCCACACCGCCTGACACCGTCCCACGGCACACGCATCGGCCCTCCTCGGCACCCGCTGAGGAGGGCCGATGCACGTGTCGGCGGTGGCGGTTAGGCTCACTCCCGTGAGCCAAGCCTTGTACCGCCGCTACCGCCCCGACTCGTTTGCCGATGTCGTGGGTCAGGAGCATGTGACGACGCCGCTCATGCAGGCCCTGCGTGCCGACAAGGTCAACCACGCGTACCTGTTCTCCGGACCGCGCGGCTGCGGCAAGACCACGTCCGCCCGCATTCTCGCCCGCTGCCTCAACTGCGCCGAGGGGCCCACCGACACCCCGTGCGGCGTGTGCGAATCGTGCGTGGAGCCTCGCCCGTGGCGGCTCCGGGTCCGTCGACGTCGTGGAGATCGACGCGGCCTCGCACAACGGTGTGGACGATGCCCGCGAGCCTACGCGAGCGCGCCGCCTTTGCCCCCGCGCGCGACCGGTACAAGATCTTCATCCTCGACGAGGCGCACATGGTGACGCCGCAGGGCTTCAACGCGCTGCTGAAGCTCGTCGAGGAGCCGCCGCCCCACATTCGCTTCATCTTCGCCACGACCGAGCCTGACAAGGTCATCGGCACCATCCGTTCGCGCACCCACCACTATCCGTTCCGGCTGGTGCCCCCGCCCGTGCTGGGCGACTACCTGGGCCACCTGTGTGAGGCCGAGTCCGTGCAAGTCGAGTCGGGCGTGCTGCCTCTTGTGGTGCGCGCAGGTGGCGGTTCCGTCCGTGACTCGCTGTCCGTCCTCGACCAGGCTCATCGCCGGGTCCGATGCGGGCGGCGTGACGTATGACCGCGCCATCGCGCTCCTGGGCTTCACCGATGCGACCCTGCTGGATGACGCCGTGGACGCCATCGCCGCCTCGGACGGCGCTTCCCTGTTCGACGTCGTGGGCCGTGTCATCCAGACGGGCCACGAGCCGCGACGCTTCGTCGAGGACCTCCTTGAGCGTGTGCGCGACCTTCTCGTCATCGCCGCCTCGGGAGGCGCGGGCGCCAAGGCGCTCGGCGAGGTGCCGCAGGACCAGTTGGAGCGCATGACCGATCAGGCTCGACGCATGACGCTGCCGCGCGCTTCGCGTGCCGGCGACCTCATCAACGACGCCCTGACGTCCATGGTGGGCGCCACGTCGCCGCGCCTCCACCTCGAACTGCTGTGCGCCCGGCTGCTTGCTGCGGAGGTCCCTGTCGTGGCCGCTGCACCACAGGCCGGTGCTGGTGCGGCTGGCGGTGCTGGAGGCGGCTCCGGCGGCAACGCGCCGAGCGCCGGTTCGGTCGGCGTGGGCAGCCCCTCCACGGCCGCCGTGGGCGGAGCCTCAGTCCGGATCCGGTGCGTCCGATGCCCGCGGAGCGATCGAGGCAGCACGCGCCGCACTGGCCGCCTCGCGCGGCGGTGCCCCGGCCGCGGGCGGGCCCGCACCTTCCGCTCCCTCCGCGTCCCGCCCGTCCTCGTCTGCGCCTGCTCCGGCCTCCGCCGCGCCCTCTACTTCCGCGTCCGCGCCTTCGCAGGGAGGTCCCGCGCCGTGGGAGGAGCCCGAGGAGATCGAGCCGCCGCTTCCCGAGGCCCATCCCGAGCCTCAGGTCCGCCCCGAGCCCGAGCAGCCCCAGGCACCCGCGGCCCCAGCCGCGCCCGCACCCGAGCGCGCGCCTGCGCCTGAGCGAGTGCCTGCCCCCGAGCCGGAACCGGAGCCGGACTGGGGTCCCCCCACCCAGGCGACACCCGTGGTGCAGCAGCCCTCGGCAACCGCAACGACACCCTCCACCGCGCCCGCAGCCGCGCCCGCCGAGGCACCGGCCGGTAGCCAAGCGGGGGAGCCGCGGATGCGGAACTCCTCCGCCGTCGCTGGCCCGAGGTGCTCGGCACGTTGGAACGGCGTCGCGTGACGTGGTCCATGGTGAGCCAGAGCGCGCAGGTGGCGTCCGTCGAGGGCGGCGTCCTCACCCTTGCCTTCGACAACTCGGCACTCGCGGGACGCTTCACAGGTTCCTCGCATGCCGAGAACGTCGCTCTCGCCGTGCGCGAGACGCTGGGTCTCCAGGTACGGGTGGAGGCGACGGTGGGCACCGCGCCGGCATCGGCCGTCCGCGGCGCCACGCCCGCCGCGGCGGCATCGGCCACGGTGTCCGCCCCCTACGACGACGCTCCCCCGCCGCCCGAGTACGACGACGAGGTCATCTCCGACGATGACGAGCGCGCACCCGACGCCCAGTTGAGCGGCGCCGACGTGGTCGCGAAGATGCTTGGCGGCACCATCATCGACAACTAGCGTCCTCGCACGGGGTGCCGTCGCGCGCCCGGTGCGGCGATGTGGGTGCGCCCGCCTACGCTTAGCCCCATGTATGACGGCGCGGTGCAGGATCTGATCGACGAGCCTGGGACACCTTCCCGGCGTGGGCCCCAAGAGCGCCCAGCGCATCGCCTTCCACCTGTTGGCAGCAGACCCCACGGACGTGCGCCGCCTCGCGGACGCGATCACCACCGTGAAGGAGAAGGTCCGCTTCTGCGATACGTGCGGCAACGTCGCCGAGTCCGCCCAGTGCCGCATCTGCGCGGACCCGCGCAGGCTCGAGGACGTGCTGTGCGTCGTGGAAGAGCCCAAGGACGTGGTGGTGATTGAGCGCACCCGCGAGTATCGGGGCAGGTATCACGTGCTGGGCGGCGCCATCGACCCCATGAACGGCGTGGGGCCCGATGACCTGCGCATCCGCGAGCTCCTCACGCGGCTCGGCGACGGGAAGATCGAAGAGGTCATCATCGCGACCGACCCCAACATCGAGGGCGAGGCCACCGCGACCTACCTCACCCGCATGCTCGCGCCCATGGGCGTGACCGTGTCGCGGCTGGCATCCGGCCTGCCCGTGGGAGGCGACCTGGAATACGCCGATGAGGTCACGCTCGGCCGCGCCTTCGAGGGACGCCGCAAGGTCTCCTAAGGCCCCACACGCAGCATCGGCCCCCTGTCCGCCGTGGGTCCAGCTGCCGTGAGGCGGCGGACGGCGAGCAGGAGGCCGATGCCGGCGTTACGCCACGCGCGTGCCGGTGCGCAGGCTTCTTGTAGGGCACGCGGAGGCGGCGGACCACGATGGTCATGGAGCCAACGAACAACACCGCGAGGAGGGCAAGCGCGGGCCAGGGGGCGCGCGGAAGGTTCGCGAACTCCTGCTCACGCTCGGCAGCCGCGGCCTCCTCGGCGGCCCACTGCGCCTCCATCTCCTCGTCGGTCATCTCTTCCTGGGCCGTGGTACCGAAGGTCTCGGCACACTCGTCGTACACCCATTGCGTGGCCTCACCCTCCTGGGGTCCGAGGCGTGCGCTCGAGATCTGCTGGTGCAGCAGGGCGAAGGTTCCGGGTGCGGCGCGGCCGTCCTTCTCCCACGTCTCGGGATCGACGATAGGGGCCGTCTCAATGACCATGACGGCGGGGTTGAGCAGCAGAATCCACGCGATCTTGTCGGTGTGCGTCACCGAGTAGCCCCACTCGGCGTCGACGCAGGGGTAGTCGGCGGGGTCGAGAGCGGAGTAGTCGCCGGTCTCCCAGGCGTCCTCGAGGGCCGACTGGGCGTCGGCGCTCAGGTTCTCGTAGTCGATGTAGCGGTCCCGCACCCCCGTGTCCTCGGTGACCAAAACACCGCCGATGGCGAAGGCCACCAGGGTGCCGATGAGGAAGAAGCCGGTGGTGAGGTGCGCCAGCGACACGGACCCCACGGCGCGTGCCGCAAGCGAGGACCAGGCGAGGCCCACCGCGGTGAACGCCAGCACCACGAAGAGGATGGCCGCGACGGTGGCGAGTACCTCCACGAGAGTCCAGCCCGAGGACAGGTACGTGTAGATCAGGAACGGCGAGAGCGCCACGAGCGCGATGACCGAGACCAGCCACGACGCGATGACCTTGCCAAACGCAATGTCCCCTGCGGTGAGGTGAGACATCTGGAGTGGCGCGAGGACACCCTCGCCGGAGTCGCCGTTGATCGAGGTGGCGGAGAGGGACGGGGCGATCAGCATGCCCACGCCCAACACCATGATGAGCACGAGTTCGAAGTTGGACGATGACCTGTCCGCCTCCGTGAAGACTGCCGCGAGGACGCAGATGGTCGCCACGAACGCGAACAAGAGCCCGTAGAAGATGTAGCCCTTGGTGGTGGGGCGTCGGCGGCGCAGTTCGATGGAGGTGACGAGCCCGACGCCGTGGAACGTGGGGGCCCACGGGTTACCGCGGCGCGCGGGCGGGTGGTGGGCCGCGCCGGTGGTGACGCGTCCCTCAGTGGTGTCGGTGCTCATCGTCGCTCCTCGTTCATCGCCATGTACGTCTGCTCGAGGGCCGAACCCACGGGGCCGAACCGGTGCACGCGCACGCCCTTGCTCACGAGCCAGGCGAGTGCCTCGGCCGCGTTGGTGTCCCCGTCGATGCGGACCACCACGCCCGTGGGGGTCTCCTCGACGGGCACGGAGGATCCGCGCAGAGTGCTGATGAGGAGGTCGCGGTCCAGCGCGTCGATGCGGTACTTGGTCTTGGCCTCGGCCACCATGGCGCTGGCCTCGTCGCCGAGCGTGCGGCCCTTCGACATGAAGATCGCGTCGTCGACCATCTCGTCGAGCCTCGGCGAGGACGTGACTGGAGATGAGGACGGCACGGCCCTCGGCCGCGAGTTCGCGCACCAGGTCGCGCAGTTCGATGCGCGAGCGAGGGTCGAGCCCGTTGGCGGGCTCGTCGAGCAGCAGCACCTCCGGGTCGTGCATGAGCGCGCGAGCGAGCGAGAGACGCTGCTTCTGGCCGCGCGACAGCACTCGGGCCGGCCGCTGCGCGAACTCCTCGAGGTGGACCCTGGCGAGCAGCGCCTCACCCCGGGCGCGGGACTCGGCCTTGGGGATGCGGTACGCCTGGCCGATCAGGGTCAGCGTCTGCAGGCAGGTGAGGTTGTCCCACGAGCCCAGCCTGGTCGGGCATCCAGCCGATGGAGCCGCGCACGGCGGCCGCATCGGTGCGCGGGTCGTTGCCTCCCACGGAGATGGTTCCCTCGTTGGGGCGCAGGAGACCCGCAAGCATCAGCATGAGTGTGGTCTTGCCACAGCCGTTGGGGCCGATGAGCGCGGTCACGCTGCCCGCCTGCACGGTCAGGGTCGCGTTATCGACGGCGCGCACATCGCCGAAGGCTCCGCGCCACCCCCTGCGCAACGATGGCGGCCCGCGGCGGTGCCTCGGGCTCAATGGTGGTCGTCATGTCACTCCCTCGTGTGGGCGGGGAGGACGTGAGCGCCCCCGGCACCCCCACCCTGGCATTGGCGTCGCTCCCTGCCCATGAGGTAATCCCCTGATCTTGGGGCGTGTCGCTGTCATGCCCTGGTATCACCAAGGCATAGTGAGTCAACCAACTGTTATACGCCTTCACGATCTCCGAGGAGCACACATGCCCCGTCCGGCCTCAGACAAGCGCGCACGGCTCACGGCAGCGGCGATCGACCTCACCCGCACGGGCGGCTTCGACGCCGCCACCATCGCCCGCATCGCCGACGCCGCCCAAGTGCCGTCCGGCAGCGTCTACTACTACTTCAAAACCAAGGACGACGTGGCCGCGGCAGTCGCCACGGGCATCGGCCATCGCCTCGCCGAGTCGCGCGCCGATCTGCCTGGCGACGCCCGCGAGGCGCTCACGGGCTTCCTGCGCTCCTACCTCACGGAGATTGAGGCGACGGTGACCGACGGCACCCTGCTCGCCACGGCATCGGCCGTGGGAAGTGGCGACGCGCACCGCGCGGCACTGGCATGGCTCCAGGAGAGGTTCGAAGACCTGGGCTTCACCGCTGCGGCGGCGCGGGCGCGCGCGCTTCACCTGCTCGCGGGAGTCGAGGGAGGCGCGGCACTCGCCCGGGCCCTTGGCGAGGCCGAGCCGCTGGAGCGCGAGGTGGCACACCTCGAGCGCTGGGTCGCCAACGCCGGCACCTAATCCGTCAAATGGATCCATTTGGTTCGCCTAAGCCCGTAGAAGAACCAAATGGATCCATTCGACGGAAAGGAGGTCCACTATGTGGACACAAGTGTCCAAGGTGTGAATAGGTGAACGGGCGCGACACCACTAGAATGGGCACGCGTCCGCCGCAGGGCGCCCCATCCGCCGCTTTCTCGGGAGTACCCGCATGCCACTCGTGGTGCAGAAATACGGAGGCTCGTCAGTCTCCGATGCCGAGGCGATCCAGCGCGTCGCGCGCAGGATCGTCGAGACGAAGCGCGCCGGCAACGATGTCGTCGTCGCCGTGTCCGCCATGGGTGACACGACGGACGAGCCTCATCGACCTCGCCAACGCGGTGACCAGCGATCCCGCACCGCGCGAGATGGACATCCTCCTCACCGCGGGCGAGCGCATCTCGATGGCCCTGCTCGCGATGGCCATCCGCGAACTCGGCGTGGGCGCCCAGGCCTTCACCGGCCCGCAGGCAGGCGTCATCACCACCGAGCACCACGGCCGCGCCCGCATCATCGACGTCGCGCCCGGCCGCCTCCAGAAGGCCGTCGCGGACGGTGACGTCGCCATCGTCGCTGGCTTCCAGGGGCTCCACCCCGAGACTCAGGACGTCACGACGCTCGGCCGCGGCGGATCCGACACCACGGCCGTCGCGCTCGCCGCCGCACTGCAGGCCGACGTGTGCGAGATCTACACCGACGTGGACGGCGTCTTCACGGCCGACCCGCGCATCGTCCCCACCGCCCGCAAGCTCGACCGCGTCTCCTACGAGGAGATGCTCGACCTGGCCGCCTCCGGCGCCAAGGTCCTGATGCCGCGCTGCGTCGAGTACGCGCGCCGCTTCGACGTGCCGATCCACGTGCGCTCGTCTTTCTCAGGTCTTGAAGGAACCTGGGTCACGGGCGACACTCAAGAAGGAGAAGACATGGAAGACCCGATCATCGCCGGCGTCGCGCACGACCGCTCCGAGGCCAAGATCACGGTCATCGGCGTTCCTGACGTGCCCGGCTCCGCCGCTCGCCTGTTCGAGGCCGTCGCGAAGTCTGACGTCAACATCGACATGATCGTGCAGAACGTCTCCGCGGTGGTCACGGGCTACACGGACATCTCCTTCACGCTCCCCTCGGACTCCGTGCCGCGCGCCATCGAGTCGATCGAGGCCGACCACGAGGGCATCGGCTACAAGGAACTGCGTACCGACGAGGCGATCGGCAAGATCTCCCTGGTCGGCGCCGGCATGCGCGCCAACTCCGGCGTCTCGGCTCGGTTCTTCTCCGCGCTGCGCGACGCGGGCGTCAACATCGAGATGATCTCCACCTCGGACATCCGCATCTCCTGCGTGACCCGGGCGGACAAGCCTGGACGATGCGGTACGCGCCGTGCACACCGCGTTCGACCTAGACATTGAGGGCGGCGAGGCCGTCGTGTACGGAGGAACCGGACGATGACACTGACCATCGCCGTCGTGGGTGCGACCGGACAGGTCGGCACCGTCATGCGCGAGCTCGTGGGCCAGCGCTTCCCCGAGGCCGAGGTGCGCTTCTTCGCCTCAGCCCGTTCCGCAGGCAAGGTGCTGCCGCACCTGGCCCGCGACATCACGGTCGAGGACATCGCCTCCGGTGACTATGCCGGCATCGACATCGCCATCTTCTCCGCCGGCGGTGGCCCCTCCAAGGAGTTCGCGCCGAAGTTCGCCGCGGCGGGCGCCGTGGTGGTCGACAACTCGAGCGCGTGGCGCATGGACCCCGAGGTCCCGCTCGTGGTGAGCGAGGTCAACCCGGACGCGCTGAACGACATCCCCAAGGGCATCGTCGCGAACCCCAACTGCACCACCATGGCCGCCATGCCGACCCTCAAGGCGCTCCACGCCGAGGCGGGCCTGAAGCGCGTCATCGTCTCGACCTACCAGGCCGTCTCCGGCTCGGGCGTCGCGGGCGTCGCGGAACTCGCCTCGCAGGCCCGCGCGGTCATCGACGATGCCGAGGGCCTCGCCCTGAACGGTGGCGCCGCCACCTACCCCGAGCCCGGCGTGTACGTCGAGCCCATCGCCTTCAACGTGTTGCCCTTCGCGGGCGACCTGGTGGGCGATGACTCCAACGAGACCGTCGAGGAGCGCAAGGCTCATCGATGAGTCGCGCAAGATCCTCGGCCTTCCCGACCTGCGCGTCTCTGGCACGTGCGTGCGCGTGCCCGTCTTCTCGGGCCACTCGTTGTCCGTCAACGCGGAGTTCGAGCGTCCTCTGTCGCCGCAGCGCGCCTACGAGATCCTCGCCGAAGCCGAGGGCGTCGTGGTGGACGAGATCCCCACGCCGCTCAAGGGCGCCGGCCAGGATCCCACCTACGTGGGCCGCATCCGTCAGGACACGGGCGTGGACGACGGACGTGGCCTCGCCCTGTTCATCGTGGGTGACAACCTGCGCAAGGGCGCCGCGCTCAACGCGATCCAGGTCGCGGAACTGGTCGCCGCGAAGATCACCGACTGATCCCCTAGACGCCTCACCAGCGGCCGCTCTCCCCTTCGGGAGGGCGGCCGCTGTCGCGTGTGGGGCATGTTCCCGTCGCGGCTCGCGCGGATGGCCGCCGTGCGCACCACAATCTCGCCCCCTCCCGCCCTCACAGTGCCGCGTGCACGCTCAGCGGAGGGTGTGCCGCACAGAATTGTGGTGCGGACGGCGGACGGCAGCGGGCGGGCGGCGCGAGCCAGAACCCAGCGAGGGACTGACCTACACCCCGAGCGGATCGGCGAGCAGCCCGGCGAAGGCCAGTTCGGCCGCGCCGACGAGGACCTGATCGTCGACCAGCGCGGCGCTCTCGATCCTCAGCGCATCGGCCAGCGGCGCGAAGGTGTGAGCAGCGACTCGCTCGCGAATCGCTCCCTCGCGCAGGCTCAGGAGCGCGCTGAGGAAACCGCCCAGGATGACCGCGCGCGGATTGAAGGCGGACACCAGGTTGGCGATGCCTCGAGCGAGGACGTCCGCCTGGCGATCGATCTCCGCCTCCAGCGCTGGTGAGGCCAGGGACCGCAGGGATCCGGCGAGGTCCGCATGCTCGAGCGGGCCTCCCGCGGCGGCCTCGAGGCGCTGCAGGTTGACTTCCGTCTCGAGGCAGCCGCGGCGCCCGCAGTGGCACGGGGGACCATCGCGGTCGGCCAAGGTGTGGCCCAGTTCTGCGGCGAAGCCATCGGCACCGCGCAGCACCATGCCACCCACGCCCACCGCGCCGCCGATGCCCGAGGTGGAACCGTTGAGGTAGATGACGTCGGTCTCTCCAGCGGCGGCGCCGAAGAGTTGTTCAGCGAGTAGGCCTGCGTTGGCGTCGTTGTCGACTGCCGTCGGCAATGCAACCGCCCGCTCCACGAGGCTCGCCCACGGGCGCGTCACGCCACAGCAGGTGGGGCGCCCTGGCGACCACGGCGTCGGCCATCCGGACGAGTCCGGGCACGGCGATGCCTGCGCCGACGCAGCGCACGCCCAAGTCCGCGGACCAGGCGCCCCAGGCCTCGGCCGCGAGGCGCGCGACGTCTTCGGGTGACGGCGCCTGTGCCACGGGGATGCGGCGGCGCTCGAGGACGCGGTGCCCGAGTCCCACGAGGGCGAGGGAGACGGCGTCGACGTCGGGGTTGATGGCGAGCGCGACCACGTCGCGGTGGGGGCGGACCATGGGGCTGGGACGGCCCACAGTGGTCGTCTCGGGGTGTTCCTCGGTGACGAGGCCCGCGTCCACGAGGTCGCCGACGAGGGCGCCGATGGTCGAGCGGTTGAGGCCGGTGGCGCGGGTGAGTTCGGAGCGGGAGAGGCCGTCGGCGCGGTGGACGAGGGTCATGAGGGCGGCGAGATTGTGCCGGCGCGTGGCTTCGTTGCGGCTCCCCAGCGCGGTGCCTGCACGTGCCGTTCCCACCGGTGCTGTCATGTGCGCCTCCTTGCGTTGACACTACCGCTCGCTCCAATTATGTTGTTACCTACAACCTAATCCGTCAATGCTGACGACAAAGGAGACCCGTATGGCACCGACGCCCACCCGCGAGGACAAGTTCTCGTTCGGACTGTGGACCCTGGGATGGGAGGCGCAGGACCCGTTCGGCTCCGCCACCCGCCCCCGACTCGACACTGTGGAGGCCATCCACGGCCTCGCCGACGCAGGCGCGTGGGGCATCACGTTCCACGACAACGACGTGTTCGACTTCGACGCCACCGACGCCGAGCGCCAGCGCGCCATCGACGCCCTCAAGGGTGCGTGCGACGACACGGGCATCGTGGTCGAGATGGTCACCACCAACCTCTTCAGCCACCCCGTCTTCAAGGACGGCGGCTTCACCTCCAACGATCGCTCCGTGCGCCGGTTCGCCCTGCGCAAGGTGCTGCGCAACATCGACCTCGCCGCGGAACTGGGCGCCACCACGTTCGTCATGTGGGGTGGGCGTGAGGGCGCCGAGTACGACTCCGCCAAGGACGTGGGTGCAGCCCTCGAGCGCTACCGCGAGGCCGTGAACCTGCTGGGCGACTACGTCACCGACAAGGGTTACGACATCAAGTTCGCCATCGAGCCCAAGCCCAACGAGCCCCGCGGCGACATCCTGCTGCCCACCGTCGGCCACGCCCTTGCCTTCATCAACTCGCTCGAACGCCCCGAGTTGGTGGGCCTCAACCCGGAGACGGGCCACGAGCAGATGGCGGGCCTCAACTTCACCGCAGGCATCGCGCAGGCGCTGTTCCACGGCAAGGCTCTTCCACATCGACCTCAACGGCCAGCGCGGCATCAAGTACGACCAGGACCTGGTGTTCGGCCACGGCGACCTGCACAACGCGTTCTCGCTGGTGGACCTGCTCGAGCACGGCGGCCCCAACGGCGGTCCCACGTACGACGGTCCGCGCCACTTCGACTACAAGCCGTCGCGCACCGAGGACATCAACGGCGTCTGGGAGTCCGTGCGCGCCAACATGGCGATGTACCTGCTGCTGAAGGAGCGCGCGCAGGCGTTCCGCGCGGACCCCGAGGTCCAGGAGGCGCTTGAGGCGGCGCGCGTGTTCGAGCTCGGCCAGCCCACGCTGGGCGAGGGCGAGTCCTACGACGACCTCCTCGCCGACCGCTCGGCGTTCGAGGACTTCGACGCCTCCGCGTACTTTGGCGGCAAGGGCTTCGGCTTCGTCCGGCTCCAGCAGGCTCGCCTCGGAGCACCTGATGGGTGCCCGCGGCTAGTTTTCACTCAGCCGATGCTGGGGCCGGCTTCCGTACGGGAGCCGGCCCCAGCATCGGCCCACCCCCATACCCCGCCAGCCGTACCCCGCACTGGTGGATTTTGGTCAGTTAGCGGCCCTTTATCGACCAAAATCCACCAGTGGGAGACATCAGAAAGGACGCGCGATGACGCTCGTCGCCGGAGTCGACTCCTCGACTCAGAGCCTGCAAGGTGGTCGTGCGCGACCTCGAGACAGGCGCGGTGGTGCGTGCGGGCAAGGCCCCTCACCCGGAGGGCACGTCCGTGGACCCTGCCGCGTGGTGGGAGGCGCTGCTCGCGGCCGTCGACGCCGCGGGGGCCTCGCAGACGTGGCGGCGATCTCCATCGGCGGCCAACAGCACGGCATGGTGGTGCTGGACTCGGCCGGTCGTGTCATCCGCGACGCCTTGCTGTGGAATGACACGCGCTCGGCGGGCGCCGCCAACGACCTCATCGACGAGTTCGGGGCCGCCGCCCTCGCCGATCGCACGGGCTTGGTGCCGGTGCCCTCCTTCACCAGCACCAAGGTCCGCTGGCTGCGCGACGCCGAGCCGGACAACGCCGCACGGGTGGCAGCCGTGGCGCTGCCACACGACTGGCTGACCTGGCGCCTGCGCGGCTACGGCCCGGACGGCTCGCCGCTGGGCGCCGTGCTCGACGAGCCTGGTCACGGACCGCTCGGACGCGTCGGGGACGGGCTACTGGAACCCCGCCACCGGCGAGTACGACCGCGAACTACTTGTCGCCTCGCTCGGCCACGACGCGATCCTTCCGCGCGTCCTGGGGCCGGGCGAGGTGGCGGGGCGCGGCGCCCTTGGTGTCGATGCCCGGTGGGCCGATGTGGTGGTGGGCCCCGGCGCCGGCGACAACGCCGGTGCGGCGCTCGGCCTTGGCGCCGGCGAGGGCGACGTGGTGATTTCCATCGGGACGTCGGGCACGGTGTTTGGGGTGTCACCGGTGGCGGCACGTGACGTGTCCGGGGCCGTCGCCGGTTTCGCCGATGCCTCGGGCGAGTTTCTGCCGCTCGTCGCGACCCTCAACGCCGCGCGGGTGCTCGACTCCTTCGCTCGCGTCCTTGGAGTCACGCACGACGAATTGGGTCGCCTGGCACTCGACGCCGAGCCTGGCGCCGGCGGCGCGGTGCTGGTGCCGTACTTCGAGGGGGAACGGACGCCGAACCTTCCCGAGGCAACCGCGTCGCTGACGGGGCTGACCCTCGCGTCGACGACGCGTGAGAACCTCGCGCGGGTTGCGATCGAGGGCATGCTGTGCGCGCTCGCTGATGGCCTGGACGCCGTGCGCGCTCAGGGCATCGTGCCGCGGCGCCTGCTCCTGGTCGGTGGGGCGGCGCAGAACCCCGCCGTGCAAACCATCGCCGCCCAGGTGTTCGATGCGCCCGTCGAGGTTCCCGAGCCCGCCGAGTATGTGGCCTTCGGCGGCGCTGTCCAGGCGGCGTGGGCGCTGACCGGGTCGCGGCCCACCTGGGACGTCGCGATGGTGGCCGCGCCGGCGGTGGACACACGGCCGGAGATCCGTGCGGCGTACCGGGCGGCGGCATCGGCGTACGGAGCCTGAGGAGAAGTCTCCCCCGCCCGTGAGGTCCCGGACGTGATGTCAGAGGGTCGCCCTATGGTGGCGTGGTGATCGACACCGTCTCCGCTACCGACCGTCTCGCCCTTCACCGACCCGCCGCCTCGGATCTCGACGAGTTGCACGCACTGCTGTCCGATCCCGCAGTCTGGACGCACTATCCGAGCCTCGTTCATCGCGATGGTGCGACCACGGAGGCCGTGATCGAGCGCTGGGAGGAGTCGTGGCGCGAGCACGGCCTGGGGGTGTGGGTGGTGCGCGATCACGACGGCGCCTTCCTTGGATACGGAGGATGTGACCTGCGCCGGGACACGTTTTGGAACGTGGGCTATCGGCTGCGACCCGAGGCTCAGGGGCGCGGTTACGCGACCGAGGTAGCACGGGCGGGCATCGCGTCCGCACGGCGCCTGCGGCCAGGCGTCCCGGTCGTCGCGTATCTCCTCGAGCACAACACCGCGTCCGCGGCGGTGGCGCGGCGCGCAGGACTCGTCGAGGTGCATCGTGCAGCCGATGCCGGCAACCCCGATCCGGCCGCCGTCCGGCTGGTCTTCGCCGATCGCAACCTCGACCGCTACACGCTGGCGGAGGTCGTGAAGTAGGCCGCTAGCCTGCCGGCGGTTCGTAGCGCGAAGTGTCGGCCAGCCCGACCGCGTCGCGGCGCGCGCCATCCGCGGGCGCAGATACAGGGGCGGAGGCCAACACCGGGGCGGAGGCCGACGCCGGCGCGGACGTGGACGCGTGCCGCGCATCGATGCGCGGCACGAGGACGTTGATCAGGATCGCGGCACCGATCAAGACGGCGGCGAGCGGGAACAGCACTCCACTGACAAGGGCGGCCAGCAAGTTCACGACCGTGTACCACGTGGGGAGGAGGTACGAGTCGAAACTTCCGCTCCACAACCACGGCACGTACGTCATCACCAGTGGAGCCCCACGGCGGCAACTGCGCTCACCCCGGCCCACCACAGGCACTTCCTTGCCGCAGGTTGCATCTTGGCCTCCTCCGGAACCGCCCTCACGGTCCACTGTGAGACACGACGGTGCCAGAGCGCGCCGTGGGTGTCCACTGGGGCGCGCGAGGGACTCAGAAACGTGACAAGGGCCGGTCCTTGCGGACCGGCCCTTCACTGCAGTCGGGGTGACAGGATTTGAACCTGCGACCTCGTCGTCCCGAACGACGCGCGCTACCAAGCCTGCGCCACACCCCGTGAAAACAGCCGTGTCAGGATACCCGATGAAGGGCCTGGGAACCTAACCGGCCCCTACGCGCGACGCGGCAGCAAGGTGAGCATCGTCGCCTCGGGCCTACAGGCCAGCCTTACCGGCGTATACGGCGACGTTCCGAGGCCCGCGGAGACGTGCAGCCAGGCGCTCTCCGAGCCGCCCTGTTCGTCCGGACGCGGCCCAGGCCAGCCGTGCAGGCCGCTGGCCCGCGAAGTGTCGAGATCGCAGTTAGTGACGAGCGCACCCTTGCCGGGGACGTTCACCTGTCCGCCGTGCGTGTGACCCGCGAGAATCACCTGAGCGCCGTCCTCGCGCAACTGCCCAAGCGCCCGCAGATACGGGGCGTGCACCACGCCGATGCGCAGCGCAGCATCGGCCGCACCGCCGTCCTGGGCGGGAAGCCTGTCGCGGCCGATGTGCGGGTCGTCGAGGCCCACGAAGGCGATCTCGGTGCCCGCGATCTCGAGCGAGGCGCGGACGTTGTTGAGATTCACCCAGCCGCCCGCCTCGAGGCCAGCGGTGAGCGCCTCCGTGTCGAGCGATGTCTTGCCTTCACGCGCCTGCGTGGGCTCCTTGAGGTACTTCAACGGGTTGCGCGGCGTGGGCGCGTAGTAGTCGTTCGACCCGTGCACGAAGACGCCGGGGAACGCCATCAGGGGTTCGAGCGCCTCGAGCGCGGTGGGCACGGCGTCCACGTGGGCGAGGTTGTCGCCCGTGTCGACCACGAGGTCGGGCCGGAAGGCTCGCGAGGTGCCGGATCCAGGCCACCTTGCGGCGCTGCGACGGCGTGAGGTGGAGGTCGGACAGGTGCAGGATGCGCAGGGGCTTGGACCCGGGCGCCAGGACCGGCGCGGAGATCTGGCGCACCGTGAACGACTGCGCCTCGATGAGGCTCCACGCGAGCACTCCGGCACCGGCGGCCACGGCCGCCCCGAGAACGCGCTTCACGCGGCGGTCCCGCGCGCAGCGGCGATGACCGAAGCGCCGGCCGATGCTCCGGTCAGGCGAGGCTGCGACGTGTCAGTCATCGTCTTCGTCTCCCCTGCCGTTCCCGTTCCCGTTCCCGTTGCCATTCCCATTTCCGTTGCCACCATTGGCGGTGCCGTCGTCAGAGAAGCCGGGGCACGCCTGGTTCTCGTCCTCGTTCCACCAGTCGTTGGGGTCCTCGCACTGCGCTGGCTCGTCCGTGACCCAGCCGTTGGGCGGGTTGGTCTCGAACTCGGCCGGCGGCCAGGACGAACCCCAGTAGTCCTCGGGTGCCGTCTCCTGGTCCCAACCCTGCGGCCAGTTGTACCACCAGTCGGGAAGGCTCATCGGTGGCGAGCGTCAGCGTGATCGAGGTTCCCGGCGTGATCATCGCACCGGAGCCCCAGGCTCTGCGCGGCCACATCGCCCGAGCCCACCGTGTCCGAGTAGACCGGGGAGTCGGAGAAGTAGACCCGGAAGCCCAGGCTCCGCGAGCTCGTCACGCGCCTGCCACTGGTCCATACCGATCACGTTCGGTACCCGCACGGGCACGCCGTTGAGGATCTCATCGGTGGGCTCGTCGAAGTCGAGCCTGCTCCTCATCTTCAAGGGCGCGGCTCATGAAGTCGGACCAGGTGGGGCCGGCGATGGTGGAGCCGTAGACGTAGTCGTACCACTGGCCATTGATGGTGACGTTCTGCTGCTCGGTGTCGGTGTCGGGGTTACCCAGCCAGAACACGGACACCAGCCTGCGGCGTGAAGCCCGCGAACCACGTGTGCTTGTTGTTCTGCGACGTACCGGTCTTGCCCGCGGCGGGACGGCCGTCATCGAGCGCCGACCGCGACCCAGAGGTGGTCTCCAGTACGCCCTCCATGGCGTAGGTCACACCGTCCGCGACCTCCTTCGAGATCGCCTGGCGGCAGTCCTTCTGCGGCACCGCGATGTCGTTGCCATCGGCATCGGTGATCGAGAGGATCGCGAGCGGCTCGCAGTGCACGCCGCCGTTCGCGTAGGTCTGGTAGACGCTCGCCATGGTCAGCGGCGAGCCGTTCTGCGAGCCGATGATCGACGAGGGGTACAGGAGGAAGTCGGAGCCATCGGCGTTCTGATAGCCCATCGCCTCGCCCACGTCGCGGATGTCGCACAGGTCCAGGCTGGCTCGCCATGTCGGCGAACGCGGTGTTGATCGAGTGCGCGGTCGCGTCGAGCACCGTCATGTAGCCCTGGTTGTCCTCACCCACGTTGCCGGGCTCCCAGGAGCCGCTGGTGAGGACGGGGCCCTCACAGGTCTCCTGCCAGTTCTCACTGGTCCACTCGACCTGGCGGCCAGAGACATACTCCTTGAGGGAGTGGCCTTCCTGGAGCCAGTCGGCCAGCACGATGGTCTTGAACGTCGAGCCGACGGAGAAGCCCTTCGAGCCGCCCCATTCCTGGTCCACGGAGTAGTTGACCGACGTCGAGTTCTCAGCCTCGGCCGCCGGATCGTACGTACGGTTCTGCGTCATCGACAGAATCTCGCCCGTCGCGGGGTCGAGCGCCACCATCGCCATCGCGAAGCCGTTGGCGTCGTCCGCGGGAACGGTCTCGTACAGGCTCTTCGGTGGCGATCTTCTGCTTGTCGACGTCGAGGGTGGTGACGATGTCGAGGCCACCCTTGTACAGCAGGTCGGTGCCGTTGAGGCCGTCCGAGTTGAAGACCTCGTCCTTCGCGATCACCTTGGTGACGTAGTCACAGAAGAACGGAGCGATGTCCGATGCGGCGCAGGACACGAGGGGCTTCGACACGTTGAGGGTGTCCTCGACGGGAATCTTCTCCCACTCGTCGAACTCCGCCTTGGTGATCATGCCCTCTTCGTACATGGTGCCCAGGACCGTGTCGCGACGCTTCTCCGCAGCCTCGTAGTTGGTTTCGCCGTCCTCGAAGGTGCGGGTGGGGTCCCACTTGGTGGGGTTCTGCGTGATGCCTGCGATGGTCGCGGCCTCGACGGCGGTGAGCCTCCGCGGCCGGCTTCGAGAAGTAGTACTGGGCGGCAGCCTCGACACCGTAGAGGCTGTTGCCGCCGAACTGAGCGATGTTCAGGTACTGCTGGAGAATCTCTTCCTTGCCGCAGTCCACGGCCGGGTCGCTCGCGTCACACGTGTCGCCGAGCCTGCTCGTCAAGGTTCTGCTCAAGGGCGAGCGCGAGGCGCCACTCACGGATCTTGCGCGGCAGCGACACCTCGGTCGCGTCCTCGATCGCCTCGTCGTCGCCTTCGTTCTCGGCCGCCTGGAGCAGGGTGTTCTTCACGAGCTGCTGCGTCAGGGTCGACGCACCCGGCGACGAGTCGGAAGTGAGGTTGGTGTACGCCGCGCTGAGGAGTCCCTCACCATCCACGCCGTGGTGGTCCCAGAAGCGGCGGTCCTCGACGGCCACGATGGCCTTCTGCATCCACGGGGAGATTTCCTCGAGGGGCACCACCACGCGGTTCTGGCTATAGAAGGTGGCGAGCAGCGTCTTGCCGTCGCGCGCGTAAATGTTCGACTGCTGCGACAGGGACACGTCCTGGAGGCTCGTCGGGAAGGTCCTCAAACAGATCGGAGGTGCCCGATGCTGCCGACGCACCCACCGTTGCCGCGGGCAGGGCGATGCCTGCGAGCAGGAATCCGCCGATGACGGAGAACGCCACGAACGTGAACAGGGCGCTCACCAACTGAACGGCGGTCACCCGCCCACCAGGGCGCGCGGAACCAGAGGACCTTGAAGCCATACACCAACCTTACGTTGCTGACACAACGCGCCACGAACCCTGAGAGTTTCCCGAGGGCGAGGGCTACGCTCGGGGGCATGACCAAGTGGGAATACTCGACCGTGCCGCTCATCGACCATGTCACCAAGCAGATCCTCGACCAGTGGGGCGACGACGGCTGGGAACTCGTCCAGGTCGTGACCGGCCCCACCGGCGGCCTTGTCGCCTACATGAAGCGCGAGAAGGCGTGAGCGCGTCCGCTCGCCTCGCCGAGGCTCGGCCTGGCGCTTCCCGAGGTTGCGACGCCCGTCGGCACCTACGTGCCCGCGCTGCGTCACGGCGACCTGATCTACACGTCCGGCCGCCTTCCCTCGTCGAGGGTGCACTGCTGGCCACCGGCGTGGTGGGTCAGCGCGAGGGCGACGTGACGCCCGAGCGCGCCAACGAGTGCGCGCGGGCCGCGGTGCTCAACGCGATCGCGGCGGCCGCTGCCGTCGCGGGAGGCATCGACTCGATCGCCGGGATCGTCGGCTCACGGGCTTCGTGGCCTCGGCCCCCGGCTTCACGGCCCAGCCGGCCGTCATCAACGGCGCCTCCGGCATCCTGGCGGATGTCTTCGGCGAGCCCGGCCGTCACGCCAGGTCTGCGGTGGGTGTCGCGGCGCTGCCGCTCGGTGCGCCGGTCGAGATCGAACTGATCGTCGCGACCCGCTAGTCACTGTCGCCGATGCGGTGGCGACGCCCCTCGCCAGGGGCGCCACCGCATCGGCCGAAAATCAGCGCGAGCGAGCGCGCAGACGCTCGGGCTCGTACACGTCGACCGCGCCGATGTGCACGTCGATCCAGCCGCGTGAGGCAAACTCCGCGAGCGCCTTGTTGACGGTCTCGCGCGACGCCCCCACCAACTGAGCAAGTTCCTCCTGCGTCAGCCCGTGGCGCACCGTGATGTGGCCGCGCTCCATGCGCCCAAAGCGGTGTCCAAGGTCAAGGATCGCCTTCGCCACACGGCCGGGCACGTCCGAGAAGACCAGGTCCGCCATCGAGTTCGACAGGCGCCGAATGCGCTGCGCCAGCGCGCGCAACAGGTGGCGCGACATCTCGAGGTGGTCGTCAAGCCAGCGGTCGAGCACATCCTTGGGAAGGCTCGTAGACCACGGAGTCCTCGACGGCGTGGGCACGCGACACGCGCGGGCCGGGGTCGAACACGGACAGGCTCGCCCGTCATGTCTCCCACGCCCAGAAGGCCCAGGAGGTTTTCGCGGCCATCACGCGCGGTACGGGCGAGCCGATCTTGCCCTTGACGATGATGAACATCGCCTGACCCTCATCGCCTTCGTTGAACAGCACCTCGCCGCGCGCCAACTCGATGCGCGTCATCTGCTCAATGAGCGACCGAGCGCTGTCGGCATCCATCCCGCCGAACAGGGGGACGATCGCAGCAGGCGCACCTCTCGGGGCGACTGTGGCATCGCCACCTCCTTCTTACTGTCCGCGATGCGCCTGTCCCAACGCTCTCACCATCTGTGCGGTCACCGACTCGAGGTTGTCTGCGACGCGTGTCTCGTAAGACTCTAGCCGGGCATCGAGCGCCGCAAGGGCTTCCACGCTGGTGGGTGACGACTTGAGCTCCTCCGGCCACACCGCATCGGACAACTCCGAGACGGTCGGGGCGTCGGCAGCGAGCGCCTCCCAGGCATCGGACAGGCCCAGACGGCCGAGGCTCTTCGCCGTCCATCAGTTGCGCGATGGCCAGGTCGCGACGAGCGGTGACGAGGCGACGCCACCAGCGCACGCGGGCCAGTTCGCGACGCATCTCACGCCGCCGGTGCCGCAGGTCCGCGATCAAGGCCGCGTCCTCTGTTGCTCGCATGTCACCTCCATCCCGTGCCGTCGCGCAGGCGCGGTTGGCACGCCTGACATTCGGCTTATCGGCGGGCTCAAGGCGGTGCTTAAGGATCGCTTATGGTGACGTCATGAGCAGTCGCACCCCCTCACCGTGGCCGATGCCGCGATGCAGGCCCCACCCGTGTCGCTGACGCGCCGCGCCAGGGCCGTGAACCGCGCCCTCGCGGAGGTGTACCCGGACGCGCACTGCGAACTCGACTACACGACGCCGTTCCAGTTGCTCGTCGCGACGGTGCTCAGCGCCCAATGCACGGATGTCCGCGTCAACCAGGTGACGCCGGGCCTCTTCGCCGTCTACCCGGACGCACAGGCCCTTGCCGGCGCCGACCGCGACCGCCTCGAGGCGCTCATCAAGCCCACGGGGTTCTACCGGGCGAAGGCCGAGTCACTGCTGGGGCTCAGCCGCGACATCGTCGAACGCTACGAGGGCGAGGTGCCCGGACGGCTGAAGGATCTGGTGACGCTGCGCGGGGTGGGCCGCAAGACGGCCAACGTGGTCCTCGGCAACGCGTTTGGGGTGCCGGGGATCACGGTGGACACCCACATGGGCAGGCTCGCGAGGCGCCTGGGGCTGACCGTGAACGAGGACCCGGTGGTCGTGGAGCGCGAACTCATGGCGCTCATCGAGCGCAAGGAGTGGACGTTGTGGTCGCACCGGGTGATCTTCCACGGCCGGCGGCGCTGCAAGGCCCGCAAGCCCGAGTGCGGCGCTTGCGAGATCGCGGACCTGTGCCCCAGCGCCCCCGGGGCCCGCTCCCGCCCCGCTAGCGGTTGATTTTGGTGCTTTTACGGCCTTAGACGAGTCAAATGGATCCATTTGACGGAGCGGGGGCGGGTCAGGACGACTGCCGCGACTCCTCGTCGGGGTGAGGCAGGCTCGTCGGGGTGGACGTGCTCGGCACGCGCGCCGTGAGCCTTGGCGACCTGTTGATTGATCTCCGTCGAGGTGGAGCGCTGCTCGTACAGGCGCTGATAGTGCCGATCGCGCCACATGAGGATCGACGACCCGATCGCCGCCGCGGCCACGGATGCCAGCAGGACGGCCATCTTGACCTCGGCAACCCGTTCGCCCGCGAAGGACAACTCGCCAATCAGTAGCGACACCGTGAAGCCGATGCCGGCGAGGAATCCGACCCCGATGACGTCCCACCAGGACAGCCCTCGGTCAAGACCCGAACGCGAGATCGACGCCACGATGACGGTCGCCAGCACGATGCCCAGCGGCTTGCCGAGCACGAGGCCAAGGAACACGCCCTGGGCCACGGGGTCGCCTGCGGCGGTTGCCAACGACTCGGTGGAGATGGTGATGCCCGCCGCGAACAGCGCGAACACGGGCACGGCGATGCCCGCCGAGATGGGACGCCACTTGTGCTCCCAGTGCTCCGCGAGCGCGTGCTTTTCACCCTTGGCGGCCAACGCGGGGACCACCATGCCGAGCGCGACACCCGCGATGGTGGCGTGCACGCCCGAGGCATGCATGAACGCCCACGACGCGACGCCGAGCGGAATGAGGATCCACCAGAACGTGATGCGCTTGCGGGCCAGGTATCCGAACAGCGCGATGCACAGCGCAGAGGCGATGAGCCACTGGAAGTGGACCTCCTCCGTGAAGAACACCGCGATGATGATGATCGCGAGCAGGTCATCGACCACCGCGAGCGTCAAGAGGAAGGCGCGCAGGGCGTTGGGGAGCCAGCGGCCCACCACCGCGAGCACCGCCACGGCGAACGCGATGTCGGTGGCCGTCGGGACCGCCCACCCAGAGGTGGAGCCGCCATCCTGCAGGACGTTGGTGGCCACGTAGATGACGGCAGGAACGGCCATGCCGCCCACGGCCGCGACGATCGGGACGATGGCCGTCGCCGGGCGCCGCAACTCGCCTGCGACGATCTCGCGCTTAAGTTCGAGACCGACCACGAAGAAGAAGATCGCCAGCAGGCCGTCCTTGGCCCAGTCGCCCACCGAGAGGTTCAGGTGCAGCGACTCGGGGCCAAAGTGGAAGTCACGCAGCGCCTCGTAGCCTCCCGACCACGCGGAGTTCGCCCACACGAGGGCCACCACGGTCCCGAGCAGCAGCAGGAGCCCGCCCGCGCGTTCGGTGCGCAGGACGTCGGCGAGCGTGCGCTCGGTCGAAGGGGTCAGGCGAGAGAAAAGGCGGGCCGCGGGGTCTTTGGCCATCGAGTCAGTCCGTTCGGGTCACGGTCACAGTGCTCTGTCTAGGTTACCGAGCGGCATGCGTCGATGAGATCGCCCGCGGGGAGTAGTCCCCGCGACGGAGTGATGGCATCCGGCCGATGCCGGGCGGCTTACGCTCCGGCGGCCTCGGCCGCTGCGGCCTGCTTGGGCGACGGCGGGTCGAATCGGTAGCCCACGTTGCGGACGGTGCCGATGAGCTGTTCGTGCTCCGCGCCGAGCTTTGCGCGCAGGCGTCGCACGTGCACGTCGACGGTGCGGGTGCCGCCGTAGTAGTCGAAGCCCCACACCTCCTGCAGCAGCCTGGTCACGCGTGTAGACGCGGCCGGGGTGCTGCATCAGGTACTTGAGGAGCCTCGAACTCCTTGTACGTGAGATCGAGCGGAACGCCCTTGAGACGGGCGGTGTAGCCGCCCACGTCGACCGTGAGGTCGCCGGAGGAGAACTCGGCCGCCTTCTCGAGCGGGTCCTGCTGGTTGGCACGGCCCACGAGGAGGCGGATGCGGGCCTCGACCTCGGCGGGCACGGCATCGGCGAGCACCACATCGTCGGCACCCCAGTCGGCGTTGACGATCGACAGTCCGCCCTCGCGCAGCACGAGCAGTAGCGGCACGGACACGCCCGTGACCTGGACCAACTTGCAGTTGTTGCGCGCCTCCGCCAGGTCGTGGCGGCCATCGATGATGATGACGTCCGCGTCGAAAGCGTCGAGCATGGCCTGCGGGTCGGGCGGCAAAGCACGCGTCCGATGCGACAGGAGCCCGAGCGCAGGCAACACCTCGGTAGCCCCGTCCGGAGACGGGGTAAGCACCAGCAGGTCTGCCACACGCCACCTCCGTTCGGCCATCACTCTAGCGGCGCATTCTCTGAGACACTAACCCCCATGAATCCCACGACCCGTGCGTCGATCACCGCTGTCTGTGCAGCGGTCATCGCTGCTACCGGTTTTCTAGGGGTGCGCTGGCTCGGTCTTGGGCTCGCGTTGTGCATGGTGTTGTTTGCCGCGGGGTGGCCCGAACTGCTCAGGGTTCCGCACCGCAAGGTGAGTGCCGCGGTGGTCGGGCTCGGCGGTCTGCTGGCCCTCGGCACCGTCGTCATCGGCCGCTCCGAGCCCTATCTGCGCTACATGGTGATCGCCATCGCCGCGATTGTCATCGCCTCGCTCGCCACCGAGATCTTCGTCCCGAGCCCGCCCGGCCGCGCCGCCGGCGCGGTGGCCGCGACCGCAGCGGGAGGCACCATCGCCGCGACGGGCGCCGCCTGGCTCGCCGCCGGACGCACCGTGGGCGCCGAGGACCTCGTGGTCGCATCGGCCGCCGCCGTGGCCCTGGGCGCCGTGGGTTCCGTCCTCACACGTAACGGCACCATCAACGCGATCATCGCCTTTGCGCTCGGCATCGGCACGGGAGCGGCGCTGGGCGCCGTGTTCGAGACGCTGCCCTGGTACGGCGGGGCCGTGGTCGGTGGCATCGGCGCCGCATCGGTGGTCCTCATGAACGAGCCTCGCGCGCCGTGAGCCGCCCGCCACCTCCGCGTGGGCGGGAATAGCCTCCGGCATCACGCCTGTTCTTGCCATTGGCGCCCTGGTGTACCTGGGCGGCAAGGCTCCTCGTCGGCTGACTTCCCTAGGACTGGTCGTGCTCCTCAAGATCGTGGCTCTGGTGAGCCTGCTCGCGCTCGTAAGCGTGGCGTATCTGTGGTGGCAGCGTCGCCAGGGCGCGGTGCGGGAGGTTGAGCGTGCGGGCGCTCTGACCAGCGAACAGATCGGCGCTCAGCGCGGCTACTACGCGACCTTTGTGCAGTTCTCGACTCCCATGTGTGCCAAGTGCCCCGGCACCGCGCGGCTGCTGCAGACGGTGGCCTCGGAGCAGGACCACGTCACGCATGTCGAAGTCGACGCCTCGGTGCGGCTTGATCTTGCCCGCGACCTCTCGATCATGCGCACGCCCACCACCCTGGTGCTCGACGGCGACGGCACCATCGTGGCGCGCATGGACGGCGCCCCCACGGCACAGCAGGCACGCGAGGCCCTAGCAAAAGTGCACACCAGCGGCACCGAATACACGATCTAGACTCCGGCCAGGAGGACACATGACCAGCACCGACATTCAGATTGACCCGCGCGGCTACCGCTTCGGCGCGGCCATCACGCTCGCCTTCGCCGTGGCGGCGGTGTTGCTCGGCTCCGATGCCGGGCTGGTGCCGATGGCGATCCTGGTGGTCCTGTTCATCCCCGCCGGGTTCATCGGGCCGCAGGCCTCCGTCCAGTCATGGCTGTTCAAGCGCCTCATCCGCCCGCGCCTCGGCGCCCCCGCGGAGACCGAGTCGTTCCGCGCCCCGCGTTTCGCCCAGCAGATGGGACTCGCCATGGCGGCCCTCGCGCTCGTGTTCGGGCTGCTCGACGTCGCGGCTGGCTTCTACGTCTTCGGCGTCCTCGTGCTCATCGCCTCGTTCCTCAACGCGGTGTTCGGTTTCTGCCTGGGTTGCGAGATCTACCTGGGATTCAAGAAGGCTCACCTCGCGCGCGGCCTGACGGCCCGGCGAAGGCTCGGGACCCTCGGCCCGAGCGCCGCACCGCCCGTATTACTATGGGCGGCATGACCGCACTGGAAGCCGTCTTCACGGCACTGGCCGTGCTGGCCTTCGGCGGAGCCGCATGGACGTGCGGCGTCGTGGGCTGGCGTCTCCTGAAGAGCCCGCAGCGTTGAGTTTCGTCATTCCCGATGACCTCGCTCCCGAGGCATATCCGCTCGCGTGGCTCGTGGGCCGCTGGTCCGGCCACGGCGAGATCGAGTACCCCGGCATCCCCAAGGCGGAGATCGTCCAGGACATCGTCTTCGATCACGACGGCGGCCCGTACCTGACGTATACGTGCACCACTCGCCTGCGTGGCACCGACGACGAGCCGGGCCAGGTGTGGTCGGTGGAGTCGGGATTCTGGCGCGTCGCGCCGTCCGCCCCCGAGGGCGTCACGCTGCAGGACTTCCAGCACCCGCTCGAGATCGTCATGACCGAGGCTTCCGGCGTGCTGACCTGCTACATGGGCGCCGTCGGTAACGGACGCATCGACCTCGCGACCCGCTTCGCAGCGGCCACCGAGACGGGCCCCGAGGTGCGGGGAGGTACCCGCATGTACGGCCTCGTCGAGGGCGAACTGATGTGGGCGTGGGATCTCGCGGCCTTCGGTCACGACCTGCAGTCGTACCTCAGCGCCCGCCTCACGCGCGCCTAGGAGGAATCTCCGGTGGAGTCCGCGCGTTCCGAGGTCATGACCTCCCCTGTTCTTGCGCGCCACGGCGCGGTGCCCGATGCCGCTGCGGATGCTGCGGTGGCGTGGCACTACGGCGATCCCACGGCCGAGCAGCGCGCGCTGCAGGCGGGCCGCGCGGTGGTGGACCAATCGCACCTTGGCATCGTGACCGTCACCGGCCCCGACCGGTTGTCGTGGCTCGATTCGCTGTCCACGCAGGCGGTGGGGCGACTGGCTCCGGGCCAGTCGAGCGAGCCTGATGATCCTCTCTCCGCAGGGGCGCATCGAGCACGTGGCAGGCGCCGTCGATGACGGCGAGACCGTGTGGCTCATCACCGAGACCGCCGAGGGCCTGGCCACCTTCCTTGACCGCATGCGGTTCATGCTGCGGGTCGAGGTGGCCGATGTCACGGCCGAGTGGGCGGCGCTGGGCGAGGCCGTCCGCGCGCCGGCCGCCGAGGGCGAGCCCGTCACATGGGTAGACCCGTGGCCCGGCATCGTCGAGGGCGGCACCACCTATGCAGCCGACCCCTCCGCGCACCCCGGCGTCGAACGGGCCTGGCGCCTGGTGATCGTGCCGCGCTCCACGCTGGACGCACAGATCGACGAGCGCCTGGAGGCCGGCTGGACGCTGGCAGGCACGTGGGCAGCCGAGGCGGAGCGCATCGCGGCATACCGTCCCCGCGCCGTCTACGAGGTCGACGCGACCACGCTTCCTCACGAACTCGACTGGCTCCGCACCGCCGTGCACCTGCACAAGGGCTGCTATCGCGGCCAGGAGACCGTCGCCAAGGTCCACAACGTGGGACGGCCTCCGCGCCGCCTCACGCTGCTGCACCTCGACGGATCCGCCCACACGTTGCCCGAGCGCGGCGCCACCGTCACGCTCGGCGAGGGCGACGACGCCAAGGAGGTGGGCCACATCACGTCCGTGGCACGCCACCACGAGTACGGCCCCATCGCGCTGGCCGTCCTCAAGCGATCGACCGACCCCGCCGCCACGCTTGCCGTCCCGTCCGACGGTGGCGTGCTCGCCGCCAGCCAGGAGCCTCATCGTGAACGCCGACGGCTTCTCGGCGGACCGCCCACCCAAGCCAGGGCCCACCATGAAGGGCCTGCTCATGGGCAAGGGATGCGCCGCGGACGGCGGCGACATGCCCGCCTGACCCTCGTCACGCATCGGCGCCGCGCGCCGGGCTACAGGTGACGCGGCCCCGCCCTCCGGGCCAAGAAGTGCCGCGCGCGCTACCGTGACAGCGTGGAGCCGACAGTGACGGAGCCTGCGCAAGCGGCTGAGCGAGGCGCTCGCGGCCGCCAAGGCGGGCGAGGACGTAATCATCACCGAGCGGGGCGTGCCGGTGGCCCGCCTGGGCGGCGTTGAGGCGACATCGCTGCTCGAGCGACTCGAGGCCGATGGCCTCCTGGAGCCCCCGCCCAAGCCCGCGCGGTCCCGCGTCTGCCGCAGGCGGAGGCCGCGAAGGACGCGCTGTCGAGCCTGCTCGGTCGCCTGAGGAGGTGACCCGTGTCGCTTGTCTACCTCGACACCTCCGCCCTCGTGAAACTGTGCGCCCTGGAGACGGGGTCTCCGCTGGCGGTGGCCCTGTGGAGCGGGGCCGATGCCGTCGTCACCTCCCGCATCGCCGATGCCGAGGTGAGGTCGATCCTGGCGGCCGCCGAGCGCATCGGCCGGATTGACGCCGCTCCCGCGGCGTGGGCCCGCGAGCGCTGGGACGAGCCTGTGGCCATCGCTGGCCAAGGTGGAGATCACGGCCACGCTCATGGATCACGCGGCGGCCCTGGCGGACAGGCGACCGCTGCGCGCCGGCGATGCCACCCACCTCGCCAGCGCGCTGCTGCTGGCCCCCGCCAACCCCGTGATGGGGGTGTGGGATCGGCGTCTGGCCGCCGCTGCCCGTGCCGAGGGGCTGACGGTCTTGCCCCCTACACTGGCCTGAGCCCGACCCCAGCCCGCTCGCGGAGGCCACCGTGCTCGACAACCTTCAGTACCTCATCCTCGTCACCCTGTCGTTCCTGCTGTTCGTGGCGGCGGTGTGGGGGCTCGTCGATGCTCTGCGCTACCCCGATGACTCGTACCGGGCCGCAGGAAAGCAGTCGCGGATACTGTGGGCGGCCCTGCTCGGCGCCGCCACGCTCGTCTCGTTCCTCCTGCTCGGCGGCGGCATCATGAGCCTCTTCGGCATCGCTTCGGTGGTGGTGGTGCTGCTGTACTTCGTGGACGTGAAGCCCAGGCTGGAGCAGTCCGGCGGCCGTGGGCGGCGCGCCCCCGCCAGCAGTCCGGCGGCTGGTGACCGCCGTCCGATGAGGGCCGTTCTCCAGCGCGCGTCGCGCGCCTCGGTCACCGTGGACGGGACGGTGGTCTCCTCGTTTGACCGCCAGGGCATCGTGGCGCTCGTGGGCGTGACCCACGACGACGGCCCCACCGAGGCCGAGACCATCGCACGCAAGATCGCCGAGCCTGCGCATCCTCGATGACGAGACGTCGGTGGCCGATGCGGACGCACCGGTGATCGTGGTCTCCCAGTTCACGCTGTATGCCGACGTGCGCAAGGGCAGGAGGCCGTCGTGGAACGGTGCCGCCCCTGGTCCGGTGGCGGAGCCCCTCGTCGACGCTGTGGTGCAGGCACTGCGAGCGCGCGGCCTGACCGTCGGCACCGGCGTCTTCGGCGCCATGATGGATGTTGAACTCGTCAACGACGGGCCCATGACCATCCTCGTGGAGGCCTGATGATCTTCGAGTGGCTCGCCAGCCTTGTCGACACCGTGCTCGGCATGTTCAGTAGTGACAGACGCCGCGCTCGCAAGGAAGGCGACTCCCAACCCTAGGTACGCGATGGGGCTGGGAGGCGCCCTCAGCGCACCTCCCAGCCCCGTGTCCGTCGGGCGCCTGGCCGCTACTGCGCGGGAAGCGCGACGAACACCTCGTCGGCGAGGATGCCGAGCGTGACGCGGAACTCGCCGTCCACGGCATCGGGCACGAGGAAGGCGAGCCTTGCCATCCTCGGTGGCGCCTTCGTAGAGGCTCCGCGAGGGAGTCGAACTCGGGCTCGAGGCCCATCACGAACTCGTCGTGAGCGCTGATGACGGTGCCGTCCGCCGCCACGTAGTCGACGGACACCTCGAGCACGTTGCCCGATGCCGCGCCCACGTAGGTGGCCGCCGCATCGACCGTGACCCAGCGGTAGCCCTCGCCCGGCGCGTCGTTGACCTGGCTCGCGGCGGCGATCTCCTCGTCGGCATCGGCATCGAAGCCGCTGAGCTCCACGGACCACTCGTTGTTGGCGATCACCGAGTCGAACGGGAAGGGATCCTCGCGGGTGCCGGCCGGTCCGGCCGCGGCGTCGTCGGCCGTCTCGTCGTCTGCGGCCTCGTCGGCGGCGTTGGCCGCATCGTCAGTGGCGCCGTCTTCGTCGGCGGCGGCATCGGGAGCAGCCTCGTCGCCGTCGATGGCCGTCGTCTCCCCGCCGGTCGCCGCGTCGAAGGCCTCGTCCACGGCGCCCGCGACCACCGCGAGGAACACGACCACTCCCACGATGACGCCGACGATCGAGATGATGATGGCGGCGATGGAGCCTCCCTTGCGCTGACCGGTGCGGGTGGCTCCCACGATGCCCAGGATGAAGGCGACCGGGAGCAACACCCAGCCGATGATGAGGGCGCCGGGGATGCACGCGAAGATGAAGCCTGCGATGGCGACGCCGAGGGCGATGCGGCCCACGGTGTTGGTGGTCGCGACGGCTGCGGGGGTGGGGGAGCGCCCACGGGGGCCTCGGGCGGAAGGTCGTGCGTCATGGTGTCCTCGTCTCTTCGGTCGCGGCGATTGCCGCGGGCGCCGGTGCTTCGGCGGCTGGCACCACGCTCCCGCTCCGGGCGCCGCGGACGCATCGGCCGATGCGCCAGGACCGATGGCCGATCGGCCAGAACACTCCGGCGGGCCGACGATGACGGGTGTGGGCGGCTGGCCCTAGGGTGACCGTCATGACGCCTCCCCCACACCACGAGCGGCCCCACCGCGGTGGCTTCGCTACGTGTGGGATGTGGTGCTGTTCGTCTTCAGCCTCTTTGTGACGGTGTTGGGCCTTGCCAACGTGCCGGGGGCCGAGACCGCGACGGGGATGACGGACCTCGGGCTAGGCGTGTGGCTGATAGCCCTCGTCGCCTGGGGCACGGTCTTCCTCCGTCGCCGATTCCCCTGGGTCACCCTCATCGCCGGCCTAGTGGTCGCCCTCATTGGCGTCGATTACCTACTCTTTCTCTTGGGCGCCTTTCACGTGCTGGTGAGGGCCGATGCGCGGCGCAGGGTGCTCTTCGGATGCGGCACCTTCGCCGTGGTCGCGCTGTGGGTGGTGCGCGATCTCACGACACCATGGGGCGCGGACGTGTTCACGTTGGATGACGGCAGCGGCGTCTCTCCCACCATGGCCACCGTCGCGATCGCCGCCACGAGCCTGGTCATCACTGCGGGCTCCGTCGCCCTGAGCGTGAGCCTGCGCACCACCGCCGAGGAACGCCGCAGGGCGGAGGTGGAACACACGCGTGCGACCACCCTTGGCGACGAGCTTGCCCGCCAGGCGGAGAGACAGGACCTCGCGCGGGAGATCCACGATGGCCTGACCAATCGGCTGGCGCTGTTGTCGATGATGGGCGGCAATGTCACCAAGGCCGTAGAGCGGGGAGACCCCTCCGCCGCGGATCTCGCCCGCTCGTTACAGGCGCAATCGCGTGAGGCGCTGGGCGACCTGCGCGGCCTGGTGCATGACCTTCGCGAGGGCCCCTCGGCGCAGCAGGCGCCACGCGGCACCATGCGCGCGGTGCCCGCCCTGATTGCCGATGCGCGCGCGGCGGGCACCTCGGTCTCCGCCACCGTGGTCCTCGACGGCATCTCGACAGCCAACGCCGCACTGGACTCGGCCGTTCATCGCATGGCTCAGGAGAGCCTGACCAACGCGATGAAGCACGCGCATGGCGCGCCCGTCTCCTTCTATCTCGAGGCCGCGCCGTCCTCCGGCGTGCGCCTGCGCGTCACGAACCCCTAGCGGTCAGGGCGAAAGCTCACGACCTGGGCGGTGGCGGCATGGGCCTCGTCGGCATCGGCGAACGCGCGTCCGCCCTTGGAGGGACCGCATGGACAGGGGCGCACGGCGGCGAGTTCATCGTGGACGTCACGTTGCCGTGGGTGGTGGCTGGCGACGAGTCCGCGGCCTCCGCCACTACGGTGACCCCATGACCGCCCCACCACCCGTGACCGTGCTCCTGGTCGACGACGACCCGCTGGTGCGGCAACAGGTGCGCCTGGTGCTCAGCCTCGAGGACGGCATCGAGGTGATCGGCGAGGCGTCTACCGGCCAGGCGGCCCTCGAGCAGGTGGCGCTCCTGGACCCCGACGTCACCCTCATGGACGTATCGATGCCCGTGATGTCAGGCATCGACGCCGCCAAGGCGCTCAGGGCCCGTTCGAGCCGCACTGCCGTCATCGCCCTCACCGCGATGGACGCCGATGACGTGGTGGTCGCCATGCTGGAGGCCGGGGCATTGGGCTTCGTCCCCAAGGAGTATGCGGGCGAGGACCTCGCCACGGCGGTGGTGCGCGTCGCTCGGGGCGAGGGCTACGTGTCGCCGTACTGCCAGCCCGCGCTGTTCCGGCTTCTCACGATGCCGCGGGGTGGCGCCGCGAAGGACGAGGCGGTGCGGCGCCTTGGCGGGTTGTCTCCCCGCGAGCGCGCGGTCGCGGATCTTGTCGCCACGGGTGCGAGAACCGTCGACATCGCGCGTGCCCTGCACGTGTCCGAATCGACCGTCAAGACGCAGTTGGAGTCGATTCGCGCCAAGCTCGACGTCTCGAGTCGCGAGGAGATCGCGGTGCTCGTGGAGCGTGCCCGCGACGATTCCCAAGGTATGACGTGACCCATGGGACTCGTGGGACGCGCTGACGTCCAGCCGGGGCCTCATGAGTCCCGTCCGTCACGGACTACCTTGGGAGTCGCTGGCGGGTGAGGAGGTCGCCCACCTCGCAGTCGAGTACGTCGCAGATCGCGGCGAGCGTCGAGTAGCGGATGGCCTTCGCGCGGTCATTCTTCAGCACGCTGAGGTTCACCACCGACACCCCCACCGCCTCGCTAAGCGCGGTGAGGGTCATCCCCTGGCCGCCAGGAGTTCGTCGAGGCGGCAGTGGATGCCGGAGTCCTCGTGCGTGTCGGCGGGGCTCATACGAGGCCGTCCGTCTCGCGCTGCGCCTTCTCTCCGATCTGCAGCGCGGCCGCGACACCGCCGATGACAAGGGTCGCCACCACGGGGAAGAGGTTCGTTTCGAACGTGACGGCCTCGTAGGTGTAGTCGCTGATGGCGGACAGGGCCCCGTTGGTGGTCATGTTGGTGAGGATGGAGCCGCCGAGCCATCCGGCCAGCAGGATCGACGCGCCGGCGTAGGCCAGGCCCGCGGTGCCCTTCTCGAAGGCACGGCCGCGGGCGAGCCGCAGGAAGAATGCGCCGGTCACGGCAAGGCCAGCGCACACGGTGAGGGCCAGCCAGATCGGCTGGGCGTACAGCGCGAACAAGGTCGCGGCGGCGGGGTCGGTGACCTCCACCGTGGCGGTCGTCGCCACGGCGTCGACGGCCGCGCCGCCGGGACCCAGCGGCACGGTGACAGGCTCGGAGTCGAGCGGGACGTCCACCGGGATGCCGCCGCCACGCGCGACCTCAATGACGCGCTGGATCGACAGCCAGATGAAGGTGGCGCCCACCAGGACCAGCATGGCCGTGGACAGGTACATGCCGATGCGGTCGGATCGGTCGAGTTGGCGAGTGTCGTTCATGATGGCCCCATATCGTTTTTCGTTGTTATCGAAAAACGATATGCAACAGTCCGATGGCGCGCAACCCCAGGAAGGACCGATGCCGAGCCCGCCACCGCATCGGCCACCCGTTCATGCCCCTAGCGAACACGGCAATATCGACCCCCTCCCGCTCGTTAGCCTGGGTGCAATGCCACAGGAGACTGCGGCGACCCCGGCACCACGCCGGACGAAGTGAGGAGGAAACCATGTTCGAACGGTTCACCGATCGGGCCCGTCGAGTGGTCGTGCTCGCGCAGGAAGAAGCGCGCATGCTCAACCACAACTACATCGGGACGGAGCACATCCTCCTCGGCCTTGTCCGGGAGGGCGAGGGTGTCGCCGCGAAGGCACTCGAGGCCATGGACATCTCCCTCAACGGCGTGCGCGAGCAGGTCCAGGAGATCATCGGCGAGGGCTCGCACGCCCCGTCCGGCCACATTCCCTTCACCCCGCGCGCCAAGAAGGTCCTCGAACTGTCGCTGCGCGAGGCGCTCCAGCCTGGGCCACAACTACATCGGCACCGAGCACATCCTGCTGGGCCTCATCCGCGAGGGTGAAGGCGTTGCCGCCCAGGTGCTCGGCAAGCCTTGGCGCCGACCTCGGCGGCGTGCGCCAGCAGGTCATCCAGGCTCCTCAGCGGCTACGAGGGCAAGGAGCCCGCGACCGCTGGTGGCGGCGGCCCCCAGGAGGGCACGCCCGCCGGCTCCACCGTCCTCGACCAGTTCGGCCGCAACTACACGCAGGCCGCGCGCGAGGGCAAACTCGACCCCGTCGTGGGCCGCGAGCTCATCATGGAGCGCGTGATGCAGGTGCTGAGCCGCCGCACCAAGAACAACCCCGTGCTGATCGGCGAGCCCGGCGTCGGCAAGACTGCCGTCGTCGAAGGCCTCGCCCAGGCGATCGTGCGCGGCGACGTGCCCGAGACCCTCAAGGACAAGCACCTCTACACGCTTGACCTGGGCTCACTCGTCGCCGGCTCGCGCTACCGCGGTGACTTCGAGGAGCGCCTGAAGAAGGTCCTCAAGGAGATCCGCACCCGCGGCGACATCATCCTGTTCATCGACGAGATCCACACCCTCGTGGGTGCGGGTGCCGCCGAGGGCGCCATCGACGCCGCGTCGATCCTCAAGCCCATGCTGGCGCGAGGCGAGCCTGCAGACCATCGGCGCCACCACGCTCGACGAGTACCGCAAGCACGTCGAGAAGGACCCCGCGCTGGAGCGTCGCTTCCAGCCCATCCAGGTGCCGGAGCCGGAGCTCGCCCACGCCATCGAGATCCTCAAGGGCCTGCGCGACCGCTACGAGGCGTTCCACCGCGTCACCATCACGGACGACGCAATCGTGGCCGCCGCGCAGATGGCGGACCGCTACATCTCGGACCGCTTCCTGCCGGACAAGGCCATCGACCTCATCGACGAGGCGGGCGCGCGCCTGCGCATCCGCCGCATGACCTCGCCGCCCGAGCCTGCGTGACCTCGACGACAAGATCGCCGAGGTGCGCCGCGACAAGGAGTCGGCCATCGACGAGCAGGACTTCGAGAAGGCCGCCAACCTTCGCGACGTCGAGCGCCGCCTCTCCGAGGAGCGTGCGTCGAAGGAGGAAGCCTGGAAGTCGGGCGACCTCGACGTCGCCGCCGTGGTGGACGAGGACCTGATCGCTGAAGTCCTCGCGATGTCGACCGGCGTGCCCGTCACCCGCGTCTCCTCCGACGAGTCCTCGCGACTGCTGTCCATGGAGTCCGAGCCTGCACAAGCGCGTCATCGGTCAGGAGCAGGCCATCAAGGTCCTCTCCCAGTCGATGCGCCGTACCCGTGCCGGCCTGAAGGACCCCAAGCGCCCCGGTGGTTCGTTCATCTTCGCCGGCCCCACGGGTGTCGGAAAGACCGAGCCGGCCAAGGCCCTCGCCGAGTTCCTGTTCGGCGACGAGGACTCGCTGATCTCGCTCGACATGTCCGAGTACGGCGAGAAGCACACCGTCGCCCGCCTCTTCGGAGCGCCCCCGGCTACGTGGGCTTCGAGGAGGGCGGCCACTCACCGAGAAGGTGCGCCGCAAGCCGTTCTCCGTGGTGCTGTTCGACGAGGTCGAGAAGGCCCACCCGGACATCTTCAACTCGCTGCTCCAGATCCTGGAAGACGGCAAGCCTGACCGATGCCCAGGGCCGTGAGGTGAACTTCAAGAACACCATCATCATCATGACCACCAACCTCGGTGCTGACACCATCTCGCGTCGTCAGGCCACCGGCTTCTCGGTCCAGTCCGAGACCGGCCACACCTACGACGAGATGGTCAAGTTGGTCAACGGCAAGGCTCAAGGAGCACTTCAAGCCGGAGTTCCTCAACCGCGTCGACAACGTGGTGGTGTTCCCGCAGGCTCACCCAGGACGAGATCATCCAGATCGTCGACCTCATGGTGGCCCGCCTTGACGAGCGCATGCGCGACAAGGACATGGCGATCGAGCCTGTCGGATGCGGCCAAGAAGCCTGCTCGCCGAGAAGGGTTACGACCCCGTGCTCGGTGCGCGACCGCTGCGCCGCGCACTCCAGCGCGAGATCGAGGACCCGCTGTCGGAGAAGATCCTCTTCGGCGAGGTCACCTCGGGCCAGATTGTCCGCGTGGACGCGCACGGCGAGGGCATCCTCGGCGAGTTCACGTTCGAGGGCGTGGACCGCGACTCGCTCCTGGGCGAGGCCGTGGAGCCCGCCGAGCGTCCGGCCGGCTCCGACTCGGATGAGGTCCGCGTGGGCGGCCGTCCCGACTCGGAGGCTCGCCGAGGGCGCCGACGTCCCGCGTGCCACCGGCACGGATGGCCAGGGTGGCGACGCCCAGGCCGCCGGCCAGTAAGCCACCGCACGTCCTTCACGAGGGCCCGGTCACCGCACGGTGACCGGGCCCTCGTGCGTCATCGGGGCGCGAGGGTCGATGCCGGAGCCGGGGACGTCGCGGCCGCCGGTGCCGTGGGCGCTGCTACCGTGGCCGCCGGTGGCACGGCCGCCGGACCCGCGGGGGACGTGACGGCCGGCGCTCCTGCCGCAACGGGCATCGGCCCGCCGGACAGCGCGGCGCGCGCCGCGCTGCGCGAAGTGAGCGACTGCCAGCCCCAGCCGAGGACCACCGATGCGGCGAGCACCCCTACGGTCAGGGCCGCCCCGCCGAGCACCTCATGTGCGCGACTTCCGGCGCCGACCCAGCCGTTCGTGATGAACGGATGGAGCAGGTAGATCCACAGCGAATACGTGCCGATGATGTTCGTGACCGGCACCAGCCCGCGCACGGGGCGTTCCATCAACCGCAGGACCGCCGGCAGCGCCAGACACAGCCCCACCGTCAGCACCAGGCGTCCGCCCGCCGTCCACCAACTGCCCGCAAGGAAGCCGTACAGGTACACGGCCGCACCGGCGACCACGGCCACCGAAGGCAGGACGAGCCCGCGCGGCGCAGGCAGCCATCCCTGGCGCAGCGCCACTCCCAGCCAGACGTACAACACGCAGGTGAGGTAACGCTCGTCGAAGGCGGGAACGATGCCCCACATCCCCGCAAGCGGCGACGTGTAGATCACCGTCGCGGCCAACGCCACCGCTCCCGCGGCAAGGCGCGCGCGGCGGAAGGGCGCCACCGCCCACAGCAGCACGATGGCCCACAGCAGTACGGGGACGTACCAGAGGTGGAAGCGCGGATTCGTGATGTCGAGGACCAGCGACTCGGCGGGCGACGAGCCCCGCGGCCCCGTTACCCACGCGGTGTACAGGACCGTGACGACCGCCCACTGCCACAGCATGCGGCGCCAGTACTTCTGGAACACGGCGCCGATGCTTTCGCCCGCGAGGCGTTCCACCGGAAGCAGGTAGCCGGACAGGAAAAGGAACGCGGGCATGTGGACGCCGTAGACGGCGTACTTCACCGCATCGTCCGTCACTCCATCGCTGTACGTATGGCCAAAGATGACGAGTGCGAGAAGAAACGACTTCAGATAGTCGGGCGCGACGAGCCGCCCGGAGTGCTGCGCTGGCATGGTGAGACCACGCTAGTGACGCGGGCTCTCAGACAACCGCCGAGAGCAACCGCACGGGATGAACGTTGGATGAATTCGAGGGCCAGGCGCTCAGCCGCCCAGCCTTGAACTCCCCGATGCGACCCACGAAGACGATCAGCGCGATGACGGCCAGCAGCGCGGGCACGGTGATATTGGCGAGGCTCGTCACCGCGGCGGATGTGCACAAAGGCGGCGCCGAAGCCGATCACCATGAGGCCAAGGGCCGCCACGGGCACCACCCACGGGATGAAGCCGACCATGGGGAACACGAGAACGGCGAGCGAGCCGACGATCTCGGCGGCTCCGATGAGGCGAATGTGCTTGTCCTCGAAGTCGTTCGCCCACTCCTGGCCCACGGCCAGGGCACCCTTCTTGCCCTTCACGGCGTGCACCAACCCTGACGGGATGAAGACCGCGGCAAGCGCAATCACGGCGACCCAGAGCGCTGCATCCATGCCGAACCTCCTGCTGACGGCGGGCCGCCCCACGCGACCCGTGACTCCACCCTAGGACAGGCGGTGCGTCGCACCGAGAGGGTGCCGCCGCATCGGCCCTACGCTGGACCCATGACTCACGACCCCTTTGTGGCCAACGATGCCCGCTACGACACCATGCAGTACCGCCGCTCCGGCCGCTCGGGGCTGAAGGCTCCCCGGCGTGAGCCTTGGCCTGTGGCACAACTTTGGTGGCGCCAACGATGACGACACCATGCGGGACATCATCCGCACCGCGTTCGACCTGGGCGTGACGCACTACGACCTGGCCAACAACTACGGCCCGCCGCCCGGGTCGGCGGAGGCGAACTTTGGCCGCATCTTCGCACAGGACCTGAAGCCGTACCGCGACGAGATCCTGGTCTCCACCAAGGCCGGCTACGACATGTGGCCCGGCCCGTACGGCGACTTCGGCTCGCGCAAGTACCTGCTCTCGTCGCTGGACCAGTCCCTTGCGCGCATGGGTCTCGACTACGTCGACATCTTCTACCACCACCGTCCGGACCCCGAGACGCCCATCGAGGAGTCGATGATGGCGCTCGATCAGGCGGTTCGCTCGGGCAAGGCGCTGTACGCAGGCATCTCGAACTACGGTCCCGAGGCCACGCGCGAAGCCGCGCGCATCCTCCGCGAACTCGGCACCCCCTGCTGATTCACCAGTTCGCGTACTCGATGTACCAGCGCGGGCCGGAGGAGGCCCTCATCCCCACGCTGGAGGACGAGGGCGTCGGCTCGATCGTGTTCTCCCCGCTCGCGCAGGGCATGTTGACGGACCGCTACCTCAACGGCGTGCCCGAGGGTTCGCGTGCGACGCACTCCCGGTTCCTGTCGGAGAACCAGATCACCGACACGTACCTCGAGCGGACGCGGGCGCTCAACGACATCGCCGCCGGGCGTGGGCAGAGCCTCGCGCAGGCTCGCGGTCCAGTGGGTGTTGCGCGGCGATCACGTGACCTCGGCGCTGGTGGGGGCGTCGTCCGCCGCCCAGTTGCGCACCACCGTGGCGTCGCTTGATTTCCCTGCCCTCACCGCCGACGAGATCGCTGCCATCGAACCTCACGCGGTGGACGGCACGCACCGTCAGGGATGATGCCCGTCAGCAATAAGCGCTGATGTTCCTACGGGGGCTAGAGGGAGTACAGGCCGCGTGACTCGTCGGCGACAGTGACCAGGCCGTCGGTGACGAGCGAGGCGAGGCACGCATCGAGCCTGACCGGGCTCGATGTCCTCGAGCGCGGCCTGACCGGTGACATGAAGGGGTGCGTGGGCCGCGCGCAGCAGCGCCATGATGCGGCCTCGCACCTGCCGGTCGGTGCCGTGCCATGCCTGGGTCCTGCGTGGCGCGGCATCGAGGCCAGGCGAACCCGCGGCGAGCCACGCGCAGTCACCCGCGATGACGCACGCGTCGCACCGGGGCGCCCGCGCGGTGCACACGAGTGCGCCGAGCTCCATGGAGCCCGCGTTCCATGCCACCGACGCGGCGGCGTCACGGGGCACGAGGGTCGCCGCATGCTCACGCTCACCCCTGGTCAGGTGCGCGGGCGGCAGCGGCTGGGCTTGCCACGCGCGGCCGATGACCCGGCGAACATTCGTATCGAGCACCACGTCGCGCTCGCCGAAGGCGAAGGCTCGCACGGCGGCCGCCGTGTAGGAGCCGATGCCGGGCAAGGCAAGCAGGTCGTCCTCACCGCGAGGGATGTCGCCACCGTGCCGTTCGACGAGGGCGGCCGCACACTCCCACAGCCGCTTGGCGCGGCGGGGGTAGCCGAGGCGCCCCCACGCGCGCACGGCGTCCGCCTGGGTGGCGGCGGCAAGGTCAGCGGGCGTGGGCCATCGCGCCAACCATTCGCGCCAGACGGGTTCGACGCGCACCACGGGCGTCTGCTGGAGCATGACCTCCGAGACCAGCACCCCCAGGCGCTGCAGTCGGCGTGTCGCCAGGGAAGATCACGCGCCTGCTCGCCAAACCACTCGATCACGTGCTCCACACGGGGGTCGATGGGGGCGGCGGGCGGCATGCCCTCCATCATTCCAGCGCTCGTGGGGTCTACCGTGACGGTGAGGGAGTGAGGAGAACCCATGGACGGGCTGCGCAAGCCGGTCGGCGACCAGCCGGCGGGGGTCTACTGGGTGCGCCGCATCCTGGCGCTCGTCGTCATCGCCGTCGTGGTGGTGGCGCTGTGGTTCATCGTGAGTTCGCTCCTGGGCGCCGGAGACGAGGCCGAGGCGCCGGAGACCGGCACGAGCACCTCCCCCGACGCCACCACCGATGCGGCCCCTGACCCGAGCCGCGCCTGTGTGGCCGATGACGTGACGCTCGCCGTGGCGGCGACACCTACGTCGGTGGCCGCGGGCAGCACGCCCGGCTTTGAGGTCAGCATCGAGGACGTGGGCTCATCGGCCTGCACCCTGTCGACGACAGGCGAGGGAACCGAGCTCGTGATCCGCTCCGGCAACGAGCAGTACTACTCCTCGACGTGGTGCGAGGAGGACCCCGGGTTCGGGGAGACCGAGTGGATTCTCCAGCCGGGCGACCGCAAGTCGCTGCAGTTGACGTGGTCGGGCGAGCGCTTCGACAAGTCGTGCGAGGTCATCAGCGATTGGGACGCGGGAACCTACTGGGTGGCCGTCGCGATCGGCGGAGTCGCCGCCGACGAGGTGCAGTTCCAGGCTCACCGCCTGAGCCGCGGCGCGGGCGCGGCTATCTGTGACCGCGAGTCTTCCTGACGAACTCCGCACTCAGTCGCGCGGCAGCGCGACCCGCACGGCGTCTCTCAGGGTCGCCACGCGATGGACCCGGATTCCGGCGGGGTCCTTGACCGCTCCGCCCGCCTCCGGGACCACCACATCGGTGAAGCCCAGCCGCGCGGCCTCCGCCACCCGATGTGCCATCGCGTTGACGGGCCGCACCGCTCCGGAGAGCGCTACCTCGCCGATGGCCGCGAAGCCCTCACGCACCGGCAGGTCCGCCCGTGCGGACGCGAGGGCGAGGGCGAGGGCCACGTCGGCGCCCGGTTCGGTGACGCGCGCGCCGCCGATGGTGGACACGTAGACGTCATCGGCCGCGACGGCGAGGCCCACGCGTCGGTGGAGCACCGCGAGGATCATCGAGACGCGCGCGGAATCGATGCCGCTGGTGGCACGGCGTGGATTGGACAGCGCACTGGGAGCCACGAGGGCCTGGATCTCCGCGGGGAGCGGTCGCTTGCCGTCGATGGTGATGGTCGCGCAGGTTCCCGGCACGGGCGTCCCCTCGCGCGAGAGGAACAGGCCCGAGGGGTCGGCGACGCCCTCGATGCCGGTGTCGTGAAGTTGGAAGCACCCCACCTCGTCCACCGACCCGAATCGGTTCTTGATGGCGCGCAGCAGGCGGAGCCTGGGAGTGTTGCTCGCCCTCGAACTGACACACAACGTCCACCAGATGTTCGACGATGCGGGGACCGGCGATGGACCCGTCCTTGGTGACGTGCCCCACGATGACCATGGGGAAGCCCTTGGTCTTGGCGGCCTGGATCAGCGCGGAGGACACCTCGCGGACCTGGCTCACGCCGCCGGGAGCACCGTCGACCGAGGCCGATGCGATGGTCTGAATGGAATCGACCATCAGGAGTTGCGGCTGCGTGTCCTCGATCTGCGCGAGGACCGCTCCCAGATCGGTCTCCGCGGCGAGGAGCAGCCCCGGCTCGAGCGCGTCGATGCGCTCGGCGCGCAGCCGCACCTGTCCCGCGGACTCCTCACCGGTGACGTAGAGCACGCGCTGGCCCTCGCGCGCGGCGCGGGCCGCCACGTCGAGCAGGAGGGTCGACTTTCCCACCCCCGGCTCGCCCGCCAGGAGGATCACCGCTCCGGGGACCACTCCGCCGCCGAGCACGCGGTCGAACTCCGGCACACCAGTGCCACGGCGGGCCGACGCCGTGGCGGAGACCTCCGAGATGGGGGTGGCGGCCTGGGTGGCGGCCGTCGCCTTGGTGGCGGGACCCGCTGGCGCGGCACCCGCCTCCTCAACGGTTCCCCATGACTGGCACTCGCCGCACCGGCCCACCCACTTCGCGGCGGTCCAGCCGCACTCGGTGCAGCGATAGGCGGGGCGGCTGGTGCGGGTCGCGGGCATGGGGCCACGCTAGCCGCTGGGTCCGACACGCCTCGTCCGTCTGACCCGCCGCGCTCAGATTGGCGGCCGTAGTCTGTGGCCATGGCACAGGACAGATTGACCGGTGATGACCAGGCGGCCACCTCAGCGCTGACGCGCGAGCCCGTTGCTCCCTCCAAGCCTGCCTTCCCGACCACCGGGTCGCTTCCCACGGTGCCGCATGCACTCGCGGGTGAGGACGGTGACATCATTGCGCCCGTCGCTCAGCCCGACAGCGAGGAGATTCTGCCCACCGCGGCTCCGGTCCTCACCGCCGATGACACCGCGCCCGCCGCCCTGGACGACCCGGTACACGAGCCTGGGTGCATCCGCCGTGCGCCAGGCGTCGCTCGCGGCTTCCGGCGCCACCCCCGTGGTGACGGCGCCGTCGCCGCAGTCGTTCCTTCCCGAGGAGGACACCAGCGTGCGGCCGGCCTGGATCGCGGGCGACCCGCGCGCCGACGCGCCACAGGACACCGCCCAGTGGGCCGCATCCATTCCCGACTACGTTCCGGCCGTCGCCGCAGGATCCGCCGCGGCCGCCCCCGGCACCGCCGCGGGCGAAGGTGCGGACCCCAAGCCCGACGCCGACGGCGCCGAGGACGCGACGGCAACCGAGGCATCGGCCACGGATACTGACGCCCCGCTCGAGGCCTCCACCCCTGCTCCCGAGGCCCCCGACACCGAGTCGGACGGTGGCGGCGACGAGCCGCCCGCGTCACGCGACGAGTCGTCGGCCGCCGGCACCCCTGGTACCGCGGCGCCGTGTTCCTCACCATCGTGGGCCTCCTGGTGCTCGGAGGCATCGCGTACGGGGTTGTCCGCGCGCTGGACAAGCCCGAGAACGTCGCCGTCGCCGCGCCCGAGGTGGTGGAGGTGCAGGCGGAGCCGACGCTCGAGCCCGTCACCCTCAAGGACCCGTCCGCGTTCCTGGCCGCCATGCCGCCCACGGTGGGCCCGTACTCGATGACCAAGGCCGCCACGCTCGATCCGGAGAAGACCACGCTCACCACCCGCGCGGCGGAGGTGGACGACCTCACGTACTCGGACGGCACCACCACCCTCGCCTGCGTGCCATCCAGCACTATGACGTGGCCGATGCCAAGGCTCAGTACAAGAAGGCTCGCCAAGGACGGCACGGACCCACAGCCGGTGACGGTGGGAGACAAGAAGGTGGGTCAGCGCGTCACCATCGAGGGCGACCCCACCAAGTACGTGTGGCGCAACGGCACCGCGGTGTTCGTGCTGCGCGGACCCGCGGAGGCGCTCGAGGGGTTCTGGATTCAGTTCCCGCTGTAGACCTTTATTCCTGCTTCCGGCGCCAGGACCGTACTACCCTGGCGCCATGACCGAGCCGACCGTGTCACCGTCCACTGCCCCTCGCGTCGCCATCGTCGGAGGAGGGGTGATGGGCGGCACGCTCGTCACCGCGCTGCGCGTGGCGGGGTGGCCCACCGATCGGATTGCGGTGGTGGAACGGGACGTGGCTCGCGCGAGCGGGCTGCGCGAGGGCCACGGCATCGAGGTGGGGTCCGACATCCCCGCCGCCGTCATGGATGCGGACGTCATCGTCATCGCGGTCAAGGTCTACGACACGTCCGATGCGCTCGCGCAGATCGCCCCCGTCTACAAGCCGGGCGCCCTGGTCCTGACCGTGGTGGCGGGGCTCACCACCGCGTACTACGAGGAGCGGCTTCCCCAGGGAGCGCCCGTGGTGCGTTCCATGCCCAACACGCCGTCGATCATCGGCCACGGCGCCACCGCTATCGCGAGCGGCGCCTACGCCGACGAGCAGCACATGGCCCTCACCATCGACATGCTGAAGGCCACCGGCCTGGTGGTGACGGTGGACGAAAGCCAGATGGATGCCGTCACCGCGATCGCGGGCTCCGGCCCCGCCTACTTCTACGCCTTCGTGGAGGCGCTGACGGAGGCCGGCGTGGGCCAGGGCCTTGACCGCGACCTCGCCACCTCGCTGGCCGCGCAGACGTTCCTGGGAGCCGCCCGACTGCTCGTCGACTCCGGCGACACCCCTGACGTCCTACGCAAGCGTGTCTCCTCGCCGGGCGGCACCACCATCGAGGCGCTCAAGGCGCTGTCCGATGCGGGCCTTGACGGCGTGGTCGCCGCGGGGGCCGATGCGGCCGCCAGGCGGTCGCGTCGGCTCGCCGAGGAGCTCGGCTAACCGACCGAGGCGGTCGCGGCGCGGATGCACGCCCCGCGTCCGTCCTACTCGGTGTCGAGTTCGCCTTCGAGCCGGTGGGTCGCGACGGTGTCACGCACTGCGTTGACGAATACGTCGGTATAGCCCTCGCGGTCGAAGGCGCCCAGGTAGTGCTCGCGGGCGGCCTCACGGGCATCGGCCTTGCCGTGGTCGTGGACGAGTTCGCCGATCCACGCGGCCACGTCGTCGCCCGGAACGGCGGTGTAGGCCGCCGACGCGAGCGTGGGGCGACCCTCCGCACGCACCAGCGTGTCGGGCTGCATCTCCATGATGGCGAACGGCTTGCCGCTGAAGAGGAAGTCGTTGGTCACGGCCGAGATGTCGGTCACGGCCATGTCGCACGCGTTGAAGCAGCCGATGAGGTCCAGTTCCTCGAACAGCGTCGGTCCAAAGCGGTGCTGGCGGCCCGTGGCACGGGCGTCCTCGGCGAGCAGGGCGTGAATGTCCGCGATGGCGGCACGTAGCGCCGCCGACTTCGACGAGTACGGGTGCTCGCGGAAGATGACGGTGAGTCCCAGGTCGAGCAGGGCTTGGACGATCTCGACGCCGTGCGGCAGCGACGAGTAGTTCGCGTCCCCGAAGAAGCCGTTCCACGTGGGGGCGTAGAGGGCGACCTTGCCACCCTCGACGGCCTCGCGCGGCCCTTCGATGCCCGAGACCTGGGGGCGGCCCACGATGCGGAAGCGCTCGGCGGGGATGCCGATGCCGTGATCCCAGTAGCGGTCGATGGCTGCCTGGCCGGCGACCCACAGGCTCGTCATACATGGCGCTGATGGGGTTGCGGCTCGACGCCTTGTCGGAGTCGCCGTGAAGAATCTGCACGTGGTGCAGGCTGGTAGCGGCGCACCGCGTGGGTGTTCGCCGCGGCGTTGTTGACGTAGATCACGGTGCCACCGCAGTGCGCCAGCACCTCGTCCACGGCACGCAGCGAGCCCGCGTAGATGACGGGGCGGTCCGTGATGGAGCGCAGGCTCGGTGAACAGCGCCTCCTGGCGCGCCACCACCACGTAGGGAAGCCCCGCCTCTTCGAGGAACGGGAGCCACATCTTGAGCCTGGTACGCGGAGCCGTACGGGCCGGACTGGTAGACCACGAACGCGGGCTCGAGCCGGAGATCTGACCCAGTACCTGCTCGCGGATGCGTCCACGCATCGTGATCCTGCGCAACACCATGACGATGCCCGCGAAGGCGAGGATCGCGGCGAGGATGGACAGAGTGGTCGCCACCACGCCTGGCCACAGGGCCAGCGCCGGCAGCGTCAGGATCGCCGCCAGGTACACCGAGGCGATCGCCCACGGGATGGTGCGGGCCTGCGCCTGAGCGATGGTGGACAGCCGCAGGTCACCGCGCAGCGCGGGCCGCGAGGCGAGGGTCGACATGGCGGTCGAGCCTGCGCCGATGAGGAATACGAGGCCCACGGCCCAGTCGCGGCCGTCTTCGCGCAGCGCTGCGTAGGTGCCGAGCGCCCCCAGCGAGAGCCAGATGGCGGCGGCCGAACGCCCCGCGCCCGCCACGAAGCGCGCAAGGTAGCCGGCGGACGGCAGCCGCGCCTTCATCGTGGGCCCCACCCGCTGGTTCAGGGGCACCACGATGAGGGCGACCACGAGCGCGATCACGACGGGCACGAGCCAGGAGGCCTCGAGGGCCACCGCGACGGCGACGAGCCCGGCAAGCGCGAGCGCGACAAGACGACGGGGCTTGATCAGCCCCTTCAACGTGGACAGCATGGAGGCCTTACTGGCGGACGATGACGTTCTGCTGGTCGACGTACTGGCCGGTGGGGCCGAGCATCGTCTCGATCACCTGAGCCACGTGCTGCGGCTGCATGATGGTGGTCGGGTCCTCGTCGGGGGCCAGGACCTTGCGCAGATCGGTCGCCGTGCGGCCGGGCGACAGGCACACCACGCGGGTGCCGTAGATCTTGAGCTCCTCGCGCATCACCTCGGACATGTTGATGACCGCGGCCTTGGAGGCCGAGTAGGTGAGCCAGCCGGAGCGACCGTTCATGCCAGCCGTCGACGCGATGTTGACGATGACCTCGAAGCGGTTGCCCAGGTGTAGCAGGCTCCTGGACCAGGGTGAACGGGCCGTAGACGTTGACCGCGATGGTGCGCTCGAAGTCCGCGAAGTCGACCTGGTGGATCGGCACGGGGTTGGTGTACCCGGCGTTGTTGACCAGGAAGTCGATGTTGCCCACCTGAGCGTGCACGCGGGCGATGGCGCCGATGAGCGCCTCGCGGTCGCCGACGTCGACGGTTTCCTTGACCAGCGCGACGCCCTCGGGGACGTCCGCCTGCAGCGCGGCGACGTTGTCGTCGTACGCCTGCGAGGCACGGGCCATGAGGACGATGGTGGTGATGCCGAGGTCGGACGCCGCCAGGCGACGCACGGTCTCCAGGCCGATGCCCTTCGACGCCCCGGTGACGAGAGCGGTCTTAGACATCCTCTTCCCCCTCGTGACGCAGGAGGTGGGTGGCGAGGTTCACGTCACCAGGGGTCGTCACCTTGAGGTTGCGCTCGTCGCCCTCGACGAAGAACACGTCGATGCCGGCGTCGGCACACATGGTGGCGTCCTCGGTGAAGGTGAGGCCGCTCGAGATGGCGAACTCGTGGCCGGCGCGCAGGTCCGCCTTCGAGAACTTCTGAGGAAGCCTGGACGTTGCGCAGGCGGGCGCGCTCAAGCGAGCCCGTGACGCGCTGCGTCTCGGGGTCCACGGGGGCGACCGTGAAGGAGATCTCGCGCATGAAGCCCACATTGGCGTGGGCCGACTCGGCGAGCGCACGGAAGTCGGCGGCACGCACGAGCGGGCGGGCGGACTCGTGGATCATCACCACGTCGTTGGTGGCCTCGTCGAGCAGACGCGCCACCGACTCCTGGCGGGTGGTGCCGGCCTCGGCGTACACCACGGGAGTCGCGATCGCGTAGTCCTTGACGATCTGCTCGACGGTGTCGCGGTGCCCGGCGGGGTAGTTGACGACGATCTGGGTGATCGCCTCCACCTCGTCGGCCTCTTTGAGCGAGTACACCAGGATCGGCACACCATTGATCTTGACGAACTGCTTGGGTCCGGCCGTCTTCGCCCGGGCACCCACGCCGCCATTCAGCAGAAGTAGGGAGATCACGTTCACTCCGAAATATCGGGACAGGTCGCCCACAGTCTAGTTGGCCGGGCGCCCCAGGCGGGTCAGGAGCGGGAAGCGCGGTCCAGGGGCTCGTGGAGGAGACCCAGGCCTGGATGAGTTCGTCGCGCTTGTCGCCGAAGGCGCACGCCATCAGTTCCTGGGCGTCTGCGTCCGCGGCGGCATCGGGCATCCGCATGGCGAACAGCACGGTCATGAGCATGCCCTGCGCAAAGAATGCTGTCGCCTGTTCACCGCTCATGCCGCCGCGTTCCCGCACCAGCCGGTAGATGTCGAGGAAACAGCCTCGCGCGACAGGCGCCAGGGTCTCGTCGTGGCCCTGGGAGAACAGGTGAAGAAGGCTCAGGAGGAGGCCACGGTCGGCCATCAGCCCTGCATACGCGCCTCCGAGCGCCCGCTGGGTGTCCTCGAGGCTTGCGCCGTCACCCAGGGCGTCGAGCTCCTGATGAACGCCTCGCGGACCTTGAGCGCAGCGCGCTCGGCCGTCGCACGGAAGAGCCGCTCCTTGGAGCCGAACATCCTCACCACGTACGCCTGCGAGATCCCCGCCTCGCGGGCGATCGCGTCGGTGGTCCCGCCGGCGTAGCCGCGTTCGCCGAACACGACGGAGGCCGCGGCGAGGATCTGCTCGCGGCGGTCGTCGGCGCTGAGGCGACGTGAATCTTCGGTGCCCATGTTGACAAGGTTATCAACCGATAACTAGCGTGGCTACCAGTGGTAATCAACTGATTACTACATGTCAAAGGAGTCCCCGATGCCACCCTCTTCACGCAACCGCCCCCTCGGGCTCGTGGTCGCCGCAGCCTCGCTGCCCATGTTCATGGGCATGCTCGACAACCTCGTCGTCACCAACGCCCTGCCGGCGCTCGCCACGGACCTCAACGCGTCGCTGGAGGAACTCCAGTGGTTCGTCAACGCCTACTCGCTGGCCTTCGCGTCCTTCATCCTGATGGCCGTCGCACTCGGTGACCGGTTTGGCCGCAGGCGCATCTTCACCTCGGGCGTGGTGCTCTTCACGGTGGCCTCGGTGTTGTGCGCGCTGGCAGACACCCCCACCCAGGCTCATCGCAGCGCGCGCCGTCCAAGGCATCGGAGCCGCCGCGCTCCTGCCCCTGTCCCTCGCGATCCTCGCCGCGAATGTCAGCCCCAAGCAACGCCCGCTCGCCATCGGCATCTGGGGCGGCATCAGCGGCCTCGGCGTGGCACTCGGACCCGTCATCGGCGGCGCGGTCGTGGACGGCATGAGCCTGGCACGGCATCTTCTGGCTCAACGTTCCCGTGGGCCTCATCGCCATCCCGCTCATCCTTGGCGTTCTGCACGAGTCGCGCGGCGACCGCGTCCGGCTCGACCTGCTCGGGCTCGCGCTGGGCATGGCTGGCGTGTTCGGCCTCGTCTTCGGCATTGTGCGAGGCAACGAGGCCGGCTGGACGTCGCCGCAGGTGCTGACCGGCTTGGTGGGCGGCACGGTCCTCATGGCAGCGTTCCTCGCGTGGGAGCGCCGCGTCAGCGCGCCGCTGCTACCGCTGGGCCTGTTCCGGGACCGCTCCTTCACGGTCGCGAACGCGGTGGGCCTCATCTTCAGCCTCGGGATGTTCGGCTCCATCTTCATCCTCATTCAGTACCTCCAGGTGGTGCAGGGCTACTCGCCGTTGCGCGCGGGAGTGATGACGATGCCGTGGACCATGGCGCCGCTCGTGGTCGCCCCCATCACCGGCATGCTGATGCCCCGCCTTGGCACCCGCGTCCTCATCGTGTGGGGCCTCGCGGCGCAGGCCGTTGGCCTCGCCTGGATCGCGCTCGTCATGACGCCCACCACCGCGTACGCGACGTTCGTGCCCGCGTTTGTCCTCAGCGGCGTGGGCATGGCGCTTGTGTTCGCCCCCTCGGCGACGGCCGTCCTCGCGCACATGCGCGAGGAGGATCACGCGAAGGCGTCCGGCACCAACTCCACGCTCCGTGAGATCGGTGTGGCGCTCGGCATTGCCGTGCTGACGGCCGTGTTCACGGGAGCCGGAGGCGAGTTCACACCCACCGGCTACACCGACGCGGCGGTCACCGCCGTCAGCGTGGGGGCCGGATTCCTGGCGCTCGCCACGGTCGTGGGGCTCGCACTGCCACGCCACTCACGCGCTAGGGGTAGCGGTCGTGACACGGCTACTGCACCGGCGGCCGATGCCGTAGCCGCGCCGGCGTCGATTCCCGCTGGCGCCTAGCGCGGGCACGCGCACCTGACACCCGTCACCCCCACGCGCCGGCGCGTGGGGGTGACGGGTGCGTGGGTCACTGGTGCGTGAGTGACGGGTGCGTGGGTGTTAGCGGGCCGTGCAGGCGAGCGCCCCGGCCGGGATCGCGTCTCCCGACCCGGTGAACCCGAAGGTGGCGGTCGCCCCAGCCTTCGAGCGGGCCGTTCCAGCCGGCGTCGCCCACCGACACGGTGCCAGAGGTGCCGGAGAACTCGCCCGTCCACTGGTCCACGATGCTGGTGCCATCGGGAAGCGGCACCACCACCGACCATCCGGCGATCGAACCGCCAGCGGTGACCGTCACATCGGCCACAAAGCCAGTGGACCACTCGTCGCGCAGCACCAGGTTGGCGCTGCACTCCCCCGCCGCCGGGACGGTGGAGGCGGTGGGATCGGGGCTCGGCGTCGCGCCGTCCTCGCTCGGGTCACGCGGCTTGGGCTGTGCCGAGCCGATGGCCGGGTACGCGTTCTGCACGAGTTCCGTGAACTGCGCCGCGAACCACTGGCCGGACAGGGGCGCGTCACCCATGGCGTTGGTGGGACCGTTCGCCAGGCGATCCGAGACATAGCGCGGGTCGCACATGCGGTCGAAGCTCTTGCCCTGATCGTTCTCGATCTCTGAGGCTCGAGCCGTCGGACTGGCCCGGCGGCTTGGCCCAGATCAGCGCGTCGAGGTGCGACTCGGGATAGCCGGCTGGCCACGCCTGCGGGAGGCGGCCGAGGCCGGCGCCCTTCTGGTTGCACCAGGCACCACGGTGACCGCGGCGGTCAACCTTGGAGGCCTCCACGTAGGAGTCGAGCGCGTGCGTGCCCGCGGCGGAGATGGGGCGCGACGTGCCACCCCAACCGTTGCGGGACGTGTCGATCAGCATCCCGATGGACTCGGGGAAGCCCTCGTCGATGAGGCGCGAGTACAGGTCCGCCGTCCAGTCCGCCTCGTCGAAATCGGCGTTGTTGTCGTAGAACGCGGCCGCCTTCACCGGCTGGCCGTCGACGTCGAGGTCGGGGTCCGTCAGGTACGGCTCCTCGAGCGGCGTGTAGTTCGCGGTATTGGTGATGAATCCATCCACGCCGTCGAAGCCCGCATCGGTGGACTCCACCACCTCGGCAAAGAGCGTCGCGGCCGCGCTGGCGTTGTTCTCCCACCCCAGCCAGCCCGCGTGAGCCGCATCGAGGTAGGAGTACACGTGGGACATCGGGGCGAAGGCGTCGAGCGCGTACGCGACGCCCTCGCGGTAGTACGGGTCTGCTTCCTGGCACGCGGGCTCGCTGGTGTTGGTCACGAGGTTGGGCAGCGAGTCCGGCTCGATGATGGTGACGATCCTGAGGTCGCGGTACTGGTCCTCGCCGAGCATCGACGCGATCACGTCGATGTAGTCGCTCTTGTAGGCGGCGAGGCCCGCGTCGGTGGCAGGCAGTTCGCCGTTGGAGGCGAGCGCATAGCAATCGCGGCCGGGCAGGTCGTAGATCACGACGGTGACGACCACGGGCTTGCTGGCGGACTCCGACTGCTCCAGGGCGGCGTCGAGGTGATGACGCAGGCCGGGGCCGTCGGCGTTGCCCGCGATGGCACTGATGGCGTCCATCCACACGCCGGTGGGCTGGTTGGCGACGTCCCGCATCTTGGAGGCCAGGGCGGTGTCCGTGGTGGCGTCTGCCGTGTCACGCACCTGCTGCGCCCACACGCCGTCCACGTACATCTTGGCGTCGGCGTACGCGTTGTCGACGTGCTCGCCGTCGTCCACGCCGGGTGAGGCGGTCTCGCCCGAGCCATCCGAGCCGCCGTCGTCACTGCCGGAGGTGCTTGGCGAGGCGGTGGCGGACGGCGCATCGTCGTTGTCACCGCCGCACGAGGAGAGGATCAGCACCAGCACCACCAGTAGTGCGACGGCGCCCATGCCCACGCGCCACCACGTTGCCCGTTCGGGGCCAGCGGTGCGAGCCGGTGCGTCGTCCTGGTGCGTCATGTGATCCCTTTCGTCGCCCTACAGTCAGGCTCAACGAGCGAGCGGACCGGATTGAGCCCGGTGTTTTCAGTCGAGCGAGCCGAGGAAGTCGGACACCCGTTCGTACATGCGGTGCGAGGAGTCCTCGTCGTATTCGTGCCAGCCGTCGAAGGCGAACAGGTGGCCGTCGCCGGGATAGGTGAACACCTCCAGGGCGTCACCGGCGAACTCGACGAGGGCGGCGACCTCATCGGCCTCTACCCATTCATCACCCTCGGAGAAGTGCGCCTGCGCAAAGAGTCGCTCGGGCCACGAATCCACCTCCAGCCGGGCGGGCGCGAGGACGGAATGCATCAGCACTAGGGCTCGCACCCGCTCCTCCTTCACCGCGACCAACTGGGCCACGGCCGCGCCAAGCGAGAATCCCGCAAGCACCACGGGGCCTCGCACCTGGTTGAGTGCCGCGAGAGCCGCAGGAACGAACGCGGCGGCTCCCCCTCGCCATCGGCGAAGTCAACGGCGGAGTCCACATCGGTGAAGGTGCGGCCCGCGAAAAGATCGGGCGTGTGCACGGTGTGCCCCTCGGTCTCGAGGGACTCGGCCCAGTCACGCACCTGCGACGTGAGGCCGAGGGCGGAATGCAGAAGGATGACGGTTGCCATGTGATTCATGGTCACACGAGCCACCGACACCCGCAGGGCGAAAGCGCCTACGCCGCCATCAGCATCGGCCTCAGGACCGCAGCGCCCGCTGCACATCGATCGCATCGTTGTGCACGTGGAAGCCGAGGCGCACGCGCCCGGCACGCGAGGCGGCCCGAATCCCCGCCGCGGCGAGGTCACATGGCTCCGCGATCAGCGACACGATGGCGCTGCCCGTGGGCGCCATGCCCACCTCGGCGCGGAACGCGTCCGCGAGCGAAGGCCCGTGCTGGTGGAGCGCCGCGAGGTCCTCGGCGGCGTGCAGTTCCAGCGCGACTGCGGCGGCCTCGCACAGTTGCCACGGCGGCGAGGTATCCAGCCTGCGGGCCGATGCCGAAAGCCCCTCGACCGCATACAGGCTCGCCCAGGGGTCGTCGGAGCCGTACCAGGATGCCGCGACGGGCCTTACCCACGCCAGCGCGGCCGGGCGCACCGCGGCCAAGGTGATGCCGCGCGGGGCATTGAGCCACTTGTAAGCGGACGCGACCACCACGTCGAAGCGCGCAGCATCGATGCGCAGCCACGGGCACGCCTGAGTGACGTCGATGAGAGTGCGCGCCCCCGCCGCGTCGGCGGCGGCCGCGAGCGCATCGAGATCGAGGATGCGTCCGTCGCGCGACTGCACCGCGGAGACTGCCACCAGGTCGATGCCCGGCCGCACGCGGTCCACCAGTGCCTCGAGCGGGACGCTTTCGACGCTCAGATCCGGATCGCTCGCGAAGGGGCGAAGCACCGATCCGAAGTCGCCTTCGGCTACCAGCACGCGCGCGCCGCGCGGCAGGGACGCGGCCACCATGCCTACCACCTGGGACGTTGAGCCGGCCAGGGTGACATCCGCGGCGGGCGAACCCACGAGCACCCCGAACGCGCGGCGGCATCGCTCCACGGCGGCGTCCGCGTCACGCGGGTCGAGGTCGGCGCTCTCCCACACCCGCGTCGCGGCGCGTAGGGCGCGCGCCGTCGCCTGCGCGGGCAGGCCGTAGGCTCGCGGTGTCGAGGTAGCCGCGGCCTGCGCCGAAGGCGCGCGTGAGGGTCTCGGAAAGCATGCCTCCATGGTCCGGGCCCGCGCGGACCACAACAAGAGGGCATATTTGTTGTCATCCCCTCAAGAAAACTGAGGTCTCATGATCGACGTCGACCGCCTCCTCTTGCTACGCGAGGTCGCGCGCCACGGCTCCAAGGCCGCGGCCGCGCGCGCCCTGAGCCTCGCCGAGCCCACCGTCGCGCATCACCTCAAGGCGCTCGAGCGGCGGGCAGGAGTGCCGCTGACGACGCGCATCGGCCGCGTGACTCGCCTTACCCCCGCAGGGGAGGCGCTCCTCGAACACGCCGACGCCATCGCGGCATCGCTCGCGAGCGCCGAACGCGCCCTGGCCCAGCACGCGGACCTCTCCGGAGGCCGCCTCAGGATCGCGGCGTTCACGTCGTTCTGCGCGGTCGCGCTGCCCAGCCCGCTCGCACAGTTCGCGCGCCGCTATCCCGGCGTGGACGTGGGGCTCGTCGAAACCGAGACGGACGACGCCCTCGCGCTGCTCGACGCCGGCGAGGTGGACCTCGTCATCGGCTTCGCGGACGACGCCACGCCCGCGCCAGCGGACCTCCCCGTGCGCATGCTCGAGTCCGACGAGTACCTCGCCGTCCTTCCGGCGGGTCACGCCGCGGCCCGCGGACGCACCGTCGAGATTGGCGCGCTCGCCGAGGACACGTGGATCTCGGGATGTCAGCGCTGCCGCGCGCACCTCCACGCGCTCGCCCACGCGGGCGACTTCGTCCCCCAGATCGCCTTCCAGACCGAGGACTACGTCACGGTCCAGCGCCTGGTCGCGGAGGGGCTCGGGGTGGCGCTGCTGCCGCGCATGGCGCTCGCCGCCAGCCCTGACGTCGCGGGAATCGTCACGGCGCCCACGTCGCCCACCTCGTATCGCGAGGTGTTCCTCGCACTGCCTCGCGACGCCTCTGCGGCGGCCACGGCATTCGCGGCGCTGCTCGCCCCGTAGGACTCAGGCGGCCACGGCCTCGCGCTCCAGCAGCGCGCGCTTGACGTCGACACCCCACGCGAATCCGGTGAGGGCGCCCGAGGCGCCGGTGACGCGGTGGCACGGCACGAACAGCGCGACGGGGTTGGCCCCACAGGCGGCGCCCACCGCACGGCTCGCGCCAGGAGAGCCGACCTCGGCGGCGACCGCTCCGTAGGTGCGCACCTGGCCCGCGGAGATGGCGCGGAGCGCCTCCCAGACCCGCGCCCGGAACGCCGTGCCGGGTGCCGCGACCGCCACCCGCGTCACCGCGGTCGGGTCACCGGCGTAGTACGCCGCCACCGCATCGGCCGATGCCACGGAGCCTTGCGCTCCCGGACCACCCGTCAGCCGCGAGCGGGCCGCAAGGGCGGCCGGATCGCCGGTCCAGCCCGCGGCGATCACCTCGCCGTCCTCCTCGATCACGACGAAGGGGCCGTCAGGCGTGGTGAGGGACTCATGAATGCGCATCAGCGCCTCCTCGATTCGGTGACGCGGCGCGCCACAGGTGCATCATCAGGTAGCTGCGCCATGGCGCGGCAGCGACGGTGGCGGCGACGAGGTCGCGGGGGGCGTCGGGGATGCCGAGGGCGCGTGCGCCCGCGCGCACGGCGACATCGCCTGTCAGCAGGATGTCGGTGGCTCCCAGCACCCGTAGCGCCACGTAGTGCGACGTCCAGGGGCCGATGCCGGGCAGCGCTTCCAGGTCCGCCGTCGCCTGGGCGACGGTCCTGCCCGCATCCAGGACGAGCGAGCCATCGGCAATCGCCGCCATCGCGTTCGCAAGCGCGCGTCGCCTCGCCCGCGGGCCGCCCAGGGCCTCCTCGACGCCAGCGGCAAGGGCCGCCGCATCGGGGAACATCGACGACACCTTGGGCGTGGCGAGGGCCGGGGGCAACGGCTCGCCGAGCCTGGCCCGCGAGGCGCCCGACCGCCGTAGTCGCGGCGGCCACGGTCACCTGTTGACCCACGATGGCCCGGGTCACCATCTCCGCGGCGTCCACCGAGCCCGGCAGGCGGATCCCCGGGGTCGCGGACACGGAGTGCGCGAGCCGCGCGTCCGCCGCCAGGGCGGCGTCGATCGCCTCGGGGTCGGCATCGAGGTCCAGCAGGCGGCGCACCCTCGCGAGCGCCTCGGGTAGGTCGGCCAGATCGGTGAGCCTGGCGGTCAGCATCACGTCCGCAGCGGCGGGCCGCAGCGTCACGACGGCGGGGCCATGGGCCAGGCGGAGGCTGCGCGTGTACGCGCCGTCGGCGACGTGTTCCACCCCGGGGACGGCGCGCCTGGCGAGCCAGTCGATCACCCCCGCGCCGTCGAAGGGCGGCCGCACGGCGAGGCGAAGACTCAGCGCCCCTGGCGCGACCGCATCGGCCCGCTCGGTGAGCGACCGCTCGCCGGACCTGGCGCGCGCCCGCACCTCACTCGGCGTCATCGCGAAGACCTCACGCACCGTGTCGTTGAACTGTCGCAGCGACGCGAAGCCTGCCGCGTGCGCCACCTCCGCGACGGGAAGCGCCGTGGCCACCAGGAGCCTGCCGCGCGGTCTGCGCGCGCTGAGCCCGCGCGAGCGCCAGCGGGCCCGCCCCCGGCTCTTCATGGAGCACGCGGCCGAGGTGGCGCTCGGAGTAGCCGAGCCGGGAAGCCAGCCCCGGGACGCCCTCGCGGTCCACGACGCCGTCGGAGATGAGGCGCATGGCGCGGGCGGCGACATCCTGACGCAGATTCCATGCCGGGGAGCCCGGCGTGGCTTCGGGCAGGCATCGGCGGCAGGCGCGGTAGCCGGCCTGGTGAGCCGCGGCGGCCGTCAGATAGAACGTGCAGTTCTCGGCCTTAGGCGTGCGGGCCGGGCAGGAGGGCCGGCAGTAAATACCCGTGGAGCGGACCGCGGTGAAGAACTGGCCGTCGAAGCGAGCGTCCCTGCCGTGGACAGCCGCATAGCGTGCGGCGAAGTCAGTTGGGGCGTCCATGGCTCAAGAATGCCTCGCCCTGGGACCCTGCGCTGGCGGTTTTCAGACACGGCTGTGGGTGGGTGCGGCGCACTCACGCAGACGTGACGACGCCGCCACCGGGCAAGGGGGATAGCCGGTGGCGGCGTCGGGGATGTGGGGGCGGGCTCTGCCCCCGTGTCACGGGGCGAGCGGGCTTAGGCTCGCCTCGATGGTGCCGGCGGACTCGCCGCCGGTCAGCGTGCCCTCGGTGATGAGGCCGAACGTGTCCGTTCCGGTCACCTCACCACCGAAGGTGACGGTGTAGGTGTCGCCCTCGACGAGGTCGGGGGTGGAGACCACCAGGGTCTGCGTCTCCTTGGCGGGGTCGATCGAGGCGACAACGGTGCCGGCGGCGTCCGTCACGGTGATCGCGGTGCCCGCGGAGATGGTGTCACCGAGCGAGATGCCGATGACCGCCTGCGACCCCTCATCGGGTTCCTGCGCCATGCCGGAGGCACCGGTCGCGACGAACGTGCCTCCGTCGATCTCGAAGGTTCCCGCGTAGTCCACGGCGCCGTTACCCGAGTTGGTGGGGCCAGCCACCACCACGGTGCCACCCGTCATGAGCACGGAACCGTTCGAGTCGACGCCGTCGCCTCCCGCGTTGATGAACCATGACCCCCGGTGATCTCGAGGTAGGCGTCGGTCGCCTCCTCGCCCGGCATGGCCGCGGTCTGGACGGTAGCGCCCTGCACGGTGGCCGACGCGGTGGTCGACGCCGCGTCGGAGGAGGAGTCGGTGGTGGCGGAACTCTGGGCGTCGTCCGCACCTGAGGGCTGCTGGCCGTCGGACGGCATCTCGCCACCCATGCCGCCGCCCATGCCACTGGAGGAACCGGAGCCGTCCGACGCGTTCAGGCCGTCGTCGGTCGAGACGATGGTGCCCGTGCCGCCGTCGAGGTACATGAGGCCACCTTCGAGGCCCTCGTTCGAGGTGCTGACATCGATGGTGCCGTCGGTGATGCGCAGGATGCCGTCCGCGTGGACCGCATCGTCACCCGCAGAAATCGAGATGTCGCCACCCGAGATGGTGAGCCTGGTTGTAGGCGTCCATCGCGTCGGCCTCAGACGTGAGCGTGAGCGTGCCGCCCGCGATCCACAGGCGACCCACCAGGGCCGATGCGTCATCGGCATCGGCCTCGTTGTCCGACTTCAGGGAGTCGCCGCCCGAGTCGACCGCAAGGTCGCCGCCCTGAATCACCAGGTGGTCCTTGCCCCGGATGCCGTCGTCCGTCGCGGTCACCGTGACGGTGCCGGAGTCGACCACGAGCGAGTCCTTGGACGTGATGCCGTCGGCCGCCACCCCGGTGACGCTGAGCGAGCCGCCTCCCGTGATCCACAGGTCCGCGGTCGAGTAGATCGCGGCGTTGGGCGCGTCCTCCTCGTCGGACTCCGTGGCGCCGGCGGCGTCAGACACGGCGTTGGTGGAGCCGTCCGCGAGGGCGAGAACCACCCAGTCGGCGTCCACCACGTTGATGCCTGCGACATCGGCCGCCGTGATGTCCACGCCGTCCAAGACAAGCGTGACATCCGCCTTGTCGCCGTCGACGACCACCTGTCCGGCACTGAGCGAACCGCTCAGCACGTAGGTGCCCGACTCGGTGATGGTGACGGTGTCGCCATCGACGCTCGCGCCGGCGCCGTCCACGCTGGAGGCGCCGTCCGCGAGGGTGATGGTGGTGGCATCGGCCGTGTCATAGGAAAGGTCCACCTCCTCGATGCCGAAGTCGTCGATGGACGTGGCCTCGGTGATCGCGGTGACGTCGATCTGGGTCTCCTCCGTGGTGGTCGCGTCGGTCGCGGTGTCGGAGGATTCGGTGGTCTGGTCGGTGACGGTGCCGGTGGCATCGGCGTCGCCGTCTGTCACCGAGCAGCCGGTGAGGAGGAGCGCGCCGAGGCCGATGCCGGCCAGGGCATTCGCGGTGGAGCGTCGCATGGCGGGGACCTTTCTCAAGCGCCGGCGAGGGCCGGCTGGACGAGGGAGACGTGGCCGCGCAGGGTGCGCGACCATCGGTTGGAGGGCAGCGTGGGTTCGAGCGCCGCGAGCGACGTGCAGTACTTCGACACCTTCTGAGGGCGGGCACCGTGGCGCCACAGTGCCCGGTCCACATCGCCCGCGCGGGACGGGGACTTGGTTTCGACGATGAGGGTCCTGGTGAAGCCCACCGCCGCGCCGTACTGATCCATCCCGGTGACGTGGGAATCCACGGTGACCCGGGCATCGGCCGTCAACAAGGTGGTGCGGTCGTAGGTCGTGGTGAGCGTCGCGCCGAGAGTGGGAAGCGCATCGGACACGTCGGGGAAGGCGGACACGAACTGGCGTGCGCGGGCCGGCAGGGCGGCACGGGGAGCGGGGTCGAGCACCTCGTCCTCGGGCAACCACAGCCGATGCTTCACCGTGTCACCCGTGCGGGAGCGCAGCTTCACCTCGACGGCGGCTCCGCCCGTATCCACGTAGCGACGCGTGCGCACCTTGAAGCGGCGCGGCCTGCGATGCGCGGCGGCGCGGTACGCCGCCAGGTCAGGGGTGTCGTAATACACCGACGAGTAGCGGAAGCGACGCAGGCCATCCATCTCGAGGATGCGTGGGCTCTCGGGCAGGTCCCGCAGGACAGCCGCCCACACCTCCGGCGTCACGAGGTACTTGCGGTCCACGCGACGCTGGAGCGATGCCGCGGCATCCAGGGCCGTGAGGCTCACCGGCTCGAGGCCAGACGCGATGTCCTCCCACGCCGCGGCGGTCATCGGGCCGCTCCCGCCGGCACCTGCAGCCTGCTCCACTGACGGCACTGAGGCGCCGCTGGCCGTGCGGCGAGGCGCCGCGGGGTCCATGGCGTAGCGGACGTCGCACAGGGTGGTCTGCTGCACCAGGTCCGTCTTGATGAGACGGACGCGGTGCACGCGCGCCCCAAGCAGGTCCTCGAGCTCGTGGGCCGCCTCGACCTCGGACGTGATCGCGCGATCCAACATGATCTGCTGGGTGCGGTAGCGGCCAAGGATGCGGGGCGAGTCGCCGAGCGTCATCATCACGAGCATCACACCCATGAGCGCCAGGCCCACACCCGCGTGAATGCCGGGGAAGCCGCCGAGGAGACCCAGGGCAATCGACGTGAAGTAGTAGGCGATCTCCTCGTGGCCCATCTCGGTGGAGCGTAGGCGGATGATCGAGAGCACCGCAAAGATGCCCAGGCCGAACCCGAGCGACACGTCCGCCGTCGCCATCGCGTAGGTGACGCCCATGACGCCCACGTTGATCGCGAGGAAGGCGACGATCATGTCGCGGCGGCGATGACGGGGGAAGTACAGGCCGAACACGAGCACACAGATGGCGACAAGGTCGGCGGCGATGAGAAGGAAGACGGACACGGGGTCACCTCGGGGTCGGGTCGGGGCTCCGGGGAGCGGTTGATGTCCTCCATCACACCGCCGCAACCTCAGAGCCGGCTGGGAACCGCGACACAACCGCCTGGGACGTTCCTGGCAGCATCTACCAGCGTGCTCCCAGCGATCTCCCAGGCACGAGTGCTTGACTGGGGTCATGCCTGAACGACGCATCCTCGTGGTTGACGACGAGGAGAACCTCCGCACCATGCTCGTCGCTGCCCTGCGCTACGAGGGTTACGACGTGATCCAATCCGCCGACGGCGCCGAGGGACTCAAGGCCGTGCGCGAGCACCGTCCCGACCTGGTGGTGCTCGACGTGATGATGCCGCACGTCGACGGCTTCCAGATGTGCCGGCGCATGCGTGAATCCGGCGACCGCACCCCCGTCATCTTCCTCACCGCGCGCGACTCGTCGACCGACAAGGTCGAGGGCCTCGGCATCGGCGGCGACGACTACCTCGACAAGCCCTTCAACCTTGACGAGTTGGTGGCCCGTGTCGAGGCCGTCTCGCGCCGGTTCGAGCACGCCCCCAGCGCCTCGGCGACCTACACGGTGGCGGACCTCGTGCTCGACGACATTTCGCATCGCGTCACCCGCGCAGGCGAGGAGATCCAGGCTCTCGCCCACCGAGTACCGCCTCCTGCAGCACCTCATGCGCAACGTGGGCAGGGTCCTCTCGCGCGGCCAACTCCTCGAGGCCGTCTGGGGCTATTCGCCCGACGACGACCCCTCGGTGGTGGAGACGTACATCGGGTACGTGCGCCGCAAGGTCGACGCGATCGAGCCCAAGCCTGATCCACACCATCCGCGGTGCCGGCTACACGCTGAGGGCGCCGTGACCTCTCGCCGTACCCTGTCGCTGCGCGACCGGCTCTTTGCCGGTCTCGCCGTGGTGGGACTCGTCGCGGTTGCGGTCGCGGTCATCGTCACGTTGACGACGCGCTCGTACCTGGTGTCGCAGGCTCGACGGACGACTGGACTCCTATGCGGGTCCCGCCATCATCGAGCAGCAGATCCGGCCCCTGTTCGAGACCGAGGACAGCGACGACTCACGCCGCTCGGAGGCCTGGCGGGGCTGGGTCGACTCCGACGGCATGCTGCACCAGGTGTCCTCGCCCACCGTCGAGGGTGCCACCGATGCGACACCCGTGCTGACGTACGACGACCTCACCGACTCGAGCAGCCTACCTCACGACGGCCTCGTCCGACGGCTCGGGCGACTTCCGCGTGCTGGTGCGTCCCTTCGGCAACGGTTGGGACATCACCGCCCTGCCTATGGACGATGTCGACTCCGCGACCGCCCGTCTTGTCCTCATCGAAGGCATCGGTATCGCGCTCATGGGCGCAGGCCTCGCGGCCGCCGCGTGGTGGGTGAACCGCCTGGGCATCGCGCCGATGCGACGCATGGTGTCCGCATCGGCTCAGGTGGCCGAGGGTGACCTCGATGTCCGCCTCGACACGGGCGCCGGCTCCACCGAGACCGATGAGTTAGCCCACTCACTTAATACGATGATCGGGACGTTGACCGCGTCCCTCGCCGAGCGCGAGCGGTCCGAGGCGAGGCTGCGTGAGTTCGTCGCCGATGCCTCGCATGAGCCTCCGCACGCCGCTCACGACGGTTCTCGGCTACGCCGAGCTCCACCGCCGCGGCGCCCTCGCGGGCACGGACGCCCAGGATGACGCCTGGAGCCGCACCGAGGCCGAGGCGGCGCGCATGCGCAGGCTCGTCGAGGACATGCTGACTCTCGCGAAGTACGACGCGGAGCCCGACCTCGAGCCTGCGCGACGTGTCCCTCGCGACCCTCGCCACCGAGATCGTCGCGAACGCCACGGTCGCGTACCCGGCGACGGAGTTCACGTTTGGCGGGGGTGACGCGGTGGCCCACGTGGACGGCGACCGCATGCGTCAGGCGCTCCTCAATGTGGTGGCCAACGCGGCGGTGCACGGCGGCCCGCACGTGACCGTCACGGTCGTGGCCGCGCCGGACGGCGCCCTGCTCACGGTGCACGACGACGGCCCTGGCATGGCGCCGGAGGTCGCGGCTCGCGCCACCGAGCGCTTCGTGCGCGGAGACACGTCGCGTCAGCGCGCCACCGGCGGCGCCGGCCTTGGGCTGGCCATCACGGCGGCCATCGTCGACGCCCACCACGGCTCGCTGGACGTCGCATCCGCCCCAGGCGACGGCACCACCATCACGATCGCACTGCCCGCGCCCAATTCCTCCCCAGCCGCCAGCGCCCCCTCAGCGCCAACCTCCCCGTAAGCACCCACCTCCGTGGTGTAGGAACGTCAGCGCTCATACGGCGGTGGCACCCATGTGGCAAGGTCTAGCCATGACTCGCGACGACGACCAGGCAAGACTCGCCGTTCTGATCGATGCCGACAACGCGCAAGCGAAGCACCTCGAGGCGCTCTTCAAGGAGATCGCGAAGTATGGTGCCGCCAGCGTGCGTCGCGCCTACGGAGACTGGGCCACCCCACAACTGGGTCCGTGGCGCGAGCCACTCCTCCAGCACTCGATTCAACCCATTCAGCAATTCGGCTACACGAAAGGCAAGAACGCCACCGACAGCGCGCTGATCATCGACGCGATGGACATCCTTCACGCCGGCAACGTCGACGGCTTCTGCATCGTGTCGAGTGACAGTGACTTCACGCGGCTCGCTGCCCGCATTCGCGAACAGGGGCTACGCGCTTATGGCTTCGGCGAAAAGAAGACACCGCAGCCCTTCGTCGCGGCGTGCGACACCTTCATCTATGTCGAGAATCTGGTACCCACCACACGCAAGGCAACCACGACATCGGCCGCATGGCATCAGGACCAGAAGGCTCAACGCCTTACTGAACGAAGCCGTGTCCACCGCCGCCCGCGACGATGACTGGGCCCACCTGGGCGCCGTCGGCAGCAACCTCGCTCGGCTGGCGTCCGACTTCGACTCGCGAACCTGGGGCTATAGCAAGCTCAAGGACCTTCTGATCGCGCACCCCGCCTTCGACATCAAGTACGAGTCACCCGGCGACGGCAAGCAGAAGGTCGTGCTCACGCGACGCAAGGGTGCGTGACCCCTACGTCCGCGCGACGTACGGAAACGCCACCGACGCGACGATCTCGTCCATGCCTGCCTGGATGACATCGGCCACATAGACCTCGCGGGATGGCATGTCCGGGTGGGGCGCACCATGCTGCGTGACCCACATGGCGACGGCATCGTAGGCGGCGAGAATGTCGGGGAACTCCAGTCCCGCACGGGTGACGTCGGTGTACGCCTCCTCGTGCTCTTCCTCGACCTTCAGCACGATGGCCCCCTCGGGTTCGGCGGGCCCGTCGATGACGATGCACACCTCGACGTAGGCACTGTGGTCGGGCGTGACCGGGCCGTGGAACACGACGTATGTGGGCCACTGCTCGGTGGTCGTCACGTCACGGAGGCCGGGGTGCCGCTCGGCCCAGCCGAAGAGTGAGTGGAATCCGGACATGATGAACTGCTCGAGTTCGGGTTGGAACAGGCTCTCGGCCGATGACCGCGAGCCTTGCGGCGTGGCACGGTGCGGGTGGTGATCTCCATGGGTGGTTGCCCCTCTCTGCGCAGGCGCGCGGTGACGTAGCGGCCGATGCCGCGGCGGCCGGAGTGATGACGCTCCTCGCGCACCCACCATTCCTGGTAGATCGCGAGCGCGTCCTCCGGGGCGGCGCGAAGAATTTCCGCCACCACCGCGAGCGGCACGTTCATGCGCCGCAGGTCGCCGATGAGAGTCGCCCGGGCGATCTGGTCCGGCGAGTACCGCCGGTAGGCTCGTGGCCGGGTCGACATGAGCGGGCGCCAGGAGGCCGTGCTCGTCGTAGTGCCGTAACGCCTTGATAGACAGGCGCGTCGCCTCCGCGAATTCGCCGATGCCGTACTGGCTTCCGTTCATGCTCGCCATCGTGGGACCTCCCCTGGAGGAGGGTCAAGCCCTCGCCGCCATTCTCTCGCCAGCACGCCCCTGGTGGCCCAGAATGCGGCACCCACGCACCCTTCACGCCGCAAATGCGGCCATTTGCGGCGCGAGGCGGGGGCTGGGGTGGGGGCGGTGGGGACGTCATCGAAGTGGGGGATCGAGTGGCATCGCGCACCGCACATGCCACTCGATCCCCCATCTCAGCCGCGAGTCACAGCGCCTGGTCGCCCATCCCCTCGCGCGAGACCTCCCAGCGCCGCGTCACGCCGAGGCTCGTCCACGAAGCCCTCGTCGTGGCTCACCACGATGAGCGCCCCGCGGTACCCGGTCAGCGCCTCCAAGAGGTGTGCGCGCGACGCGAAGTCGAGGTTGTTGGTGGGCTCGTCGAGCAGCAGGAGTTGAGGCGCGGGCCTCGCGAGCAGGACCGCCGCGAGCGCCGCGCGCAGTCGTTCCCCTCCCGACAGCCTGCGCGGCCAGCGCGTCCCCGGCCGCCCCACGGAACAGGAACCGTGCGAGCGCCTCGCGCACCTCGTGCGGACTCGCGCCAGGGGCGCGTCGCCGCACGTTCTCCACCACGGATAGCGACGGGTCAAGCACGTCAAGACGTTGCGGAAGGTAGCCGACCGGAACGCGCACGTCGACCGTGCCGCCGCGCGACTCCACCTCGCCGAGCAGGGTCCGCAGCAGCGTGGTCTTGCCCGCCCCGTTGCGGCCCGCGAGGACGATGCGCTCGGGGCCCTGGACCCGCGCGCTCACCTCGGCGCCGGTCGCCAGTTGGCATGCCTCGAGCATCAGGACGTCACGCCTGGCAGGCACGTCGGTGCCGGGGAGTTCGACCTTGATCTCGCGATCCCTGTCGGCGGCATCCTCCGCTCGCTGGAGCCGGTCCTTCGCATCGGCCAACCGGTCCTCGTGGATCCCGGTGACGCGCGCGAGCGTGGCCTGCGCCTGCCGCTTCTTGGCACTCGCGAGGATCTTGGGCATGTTCTCGGCCTTCACGGCGCCCACCTTGGCGCGCCTGGCCGCTCCCTCGACATACGAGCGCAGTTCACGATGCTGGCGGGACGCATCGGCCTTGGCCGACCGCACCTCCTGCTCGGCCGCCGCACGCTCGACGGCGAGCGCCTCCTCGTAGGCATCGATGGAACCGCCGAACCAGCGCAACGACCGCCTGCGCAGTTCGCCGATCGCCTCGACGCGCTCCAACACCCGCCGGTCGTGTGACACCACAAGCGTCGCCCCACGACGGGCCACGAGCGCATCGATGACCTGGGCTGTCGCCTCGGAATCAAGGTTGTTGGTGGGCTCGTCGAGCAGCAGGACGTCCGGCCGTTCGTGCAGCGCGGCCGCGAGCGCGAGCCGCGTGATCTCGCCACCGGAGAGCGCTCCGACGGCACGGTCGAGCGTGTCAGAGGGCAGGCCGAGGGACGCCAGCGTGGCCGCAGCGCGTTCCTCGGCGTCCCAATCATCGCCGATGACATCGAAGTGGGCGGGGTCCACGTCACCCGACTCGACGGCGCGGATGGCGGCGCGCACCTGCGCCAAGCCCATCACGGCATCGGCCGCCTGAGCCGGGTCGAGGGCCACGTCCTGAGGGACGTACGCGAGGCGTGGCGGACGCTGCACGGCCCCCGCCTGGGGCGTGAGGGAGCCGGAAAGGAGGCGTAGCAGCGTGGACTTGCCGACGCCGTTGGTGCCCACGAGCGCGGACAGGCCGGAGTCGACCGCGCCGGTCACGTCCTCGAGGACGCGGGTGCCGTCGGACCAGGAAAAGGAAAGGTGGGAGAAGGACAGGGAAGGCATAGGTTCTCGCAATGCGTCTGGTGGCAGGGATGCGCGTAGCCAGACTGAGCGTCTGGCGAACCTAGATCTTCAACGGAGCGTCCTTGGGGTCGGGAATGCGACGGGACCTACCTTAACCCTCCGAGTCCCAGTCGTAAAAGGGGCGCACCTCGATGGCGCCGAGGCGGGCCATCGGGTGGTCGGCCGCGATGGCCACCGCCTCGTCAAGCGAATCGCATTCCAACAGGTCGATGCCCGCGATGTCGCCATGCGACGGGTGGAACGGTCCCGGCGAGACCGTCAGGCCCGCCCCGCGCACGCGGACGATCCTGGCCTCGGCGGCATCGGCAAGCCGGTCGCCAAACACCCTCGCACCCGAGGCGTCGTGGGTCGACACCCAACGGTCGATGTCGTCCGGGCCCCCGGCGGGATCGTCCACGGGCTCGGTGAGGACCAGCATCAGGTATTTCATTGCGTCACGCTCCTGTCACCACGGCATCGGGATATCGGTGATGCGGTGGGCGTCATCGGGATGGTGCGGCAGCGGCCCACCGTCGCCGCGAATGCACAGCCACCGCAGCGGCTCGGGCGACTCGGGCACGCAGCGCCAGGTCCGCATCACGCCCTGGCCCACCCGAATGGTGGTGCCAGCGGCGACGTCCACCACATCGTCATCGAGCCCCATCTGACCCTTGCCCGCCAAAAAGAGGTATAGGCTCCTCATCCGACGAGTGTGCGTGCCAGTAGCCGGCCTCCTCGCCTGGGACCAGGGCATTCGCCGTGACCCCCACAAATTGCATGGGCAACTCGTGATCGAGAACACGGCGCCCATCCCGCATCGTGTTCTCGGCGAAGCCGCCGTGGAAGTCTCGCCACTCGTCGACGCTGCCGATCTCGATGCGCTGGTAATCGCTCATGCCGCCAGTGTTGCCGATGCCGGCGACCGTCGCTAGGCGAGTTTCTGCTTCACATAGGCGACGATGGCGTTCGCGTGCCCGTGGCCGATGCCGTGCTCGTCCTTCAGCACGGACACCACCTCCATGTGAGCCTTGCCCTCCTGCAACCCGGCGGCCGCGAGGTCAAGCCACTCCTGCATCGGCCTGCCGTACTTCTTTTCGATAGACGGGAAGTAGGAGACGGGGCCCGCGAGCCTTCTGGCCGGGCTCGAGGACCGGGGCGGGCACGGGGTGCGCGGCGGTCACGAGAGCACCTCCGCCTCAAGGCGCGCGTAGGAGGCTTCCATGCCGTCCACCATGCCGGTGCCGATGATCATGTCGCGCATCTCCGCGTTCGCGTACGTGATCACGAGGGTCAGCAGGGTGCCGTCCTCGTGGGGGGTGAGCGTGAGTTCGTTGACGTTGGGCTCCCCGGGCACGCCGACCATCGACTCGGTCGTGACCTCTCGGAACGGGGAGTCGGACTCCAGCAGGCTCGCCCGTGAAGCCGAACGGCTCGCCCGGGGTGCCCTCGTTGGGTGCCCACTCCTGACGGAAGGTGTCGCCCACCTCAAGCGCGGGCTCGGCCACGGTCATGGTCCACCCGTCGGGGCCCAGCAGCCAGCGCTTCATGAGCTCGGGCTCGTGGTGGGCCCGCCACACCTGCTCCACGGAGCCCCGGATCACGCGCGACACACGAATCTGCGTGTCCGACAGGATCTGCAATTCCGTGCCCTGGCCTGCGGCGAAGGAGGTGAGGTCGGCGAGCACGGCGTCGATCTGGCCCATGGCAGACGTCATGCCTTCCTCCATGCCCATGCCGAGCAGCCTGCTCGAGTTCTTCCGCGGAGTTGAAGTGGGTGGTGGTGACGAGCCGGGAGCCGTTCTCGGTCTCCTCGAACTGGAACGTCATGCGCATGCTGGGCATCTCGGCGTTCTCGTTGCCGTCCTCGGTGGCGAAGCCGTCGCGGACCTCGAAGGAGCGGCCGGGGTCAACGGCGAGGAACTCCCAGAAGCCTCCGGAGTGCTCGCCGTCAGGGCCGCTCATGAAGTAATGGAGCGGCCGCCGGGGAACACATCGTGCCTGGTGAAGGTGGCGGGCCAGCCTTCGGGGCCCCAGAACTTTTCGATCTGGCGGGGGTCGGTGTAGGCCTCCCAGAGACGCTGGCGGGTGGCGGTGAAGTCGGCGATCACGGTCATCGTGAGGGCCTCGGGGTCCTTGAGCACTTCGGTGATGGGCATGGTGTTGCCTCTCTGCGCGGTTACTTCTGCGGGGGTTCGTTGAGCAGGGCGTCCAGGCGGCCGATGCGGTCGCGCCAGATCTGCTCGTAGGCGTCCAGCAGGCGCTGGGCGCGACGGATGGCGTCGGGGTTGCCGCGAACGATGCGTTCACGGCCGTGGGGTCGCTTGGTCACCAGACCGGCTCCCTCCAGGACTGCGACGTGCTTTTGCACCGCCGCGAAGGACATGTCGTACGCACCGGCGAGGTCGGAGACCGATGCCTCGGTGGCGAGGGTGCGGCGGACGATGTCGCGGCGTGTGGCGTCGGCGAGGGCCCGGAAGATGCGGTCCACCTCGTCGTCGGTTAGGCTCGACTGGCGTATTTACAACCATGTGGTTGTACGTTACGCGCCCGGGTGGGGTTCGTCAACAGATACATCCGCCCCCTTCCCGACTGGTGGATTTTGGTCAGTGAAGGGCCCTTATTCGACCAGAATCAACCAGTCGGGCAGGGGGCGGAGGCGCGCCGGAGGCAGTCGGGCAGGAGGCGGGGGCGACTGCGGGCGAGTCCGGGCCGCTAACCCTCGCCGCCTGAGTAGAGCCGCTGGAGCCTCCTCGAAGTGCGCGTCCTGCGGCACCTGCGCAGGCATGACCCCTGCGAGGTACTGCGCGAGCCGGTCAAGGTGCCAGTGCCATCCGGCCGCGTAGTCGGGATGGTGCGGATCGGGGCCCAGGTGATCAAAGGTCAACGCCGTACGGTCACCGGCCTCGTCGAGCATGATGATCACGTGCCAGCGGCCCTCCGGGGCGCCCCAGGCATACTCGAGCAACTGCAATTCGTCCCACGCGAGCACGTCGCCGCGCATGGTGCCGTACTCCCCCAGGTCCGATGTCACCGCACCTCCCGCGCGCGGCTCGAACTCGAGCGGGAACGCCCAGGCGCCCGTGCCCTCGAGCGTCGTGACGGCATCCCAGACGGCACGGAGGTCGGCGGCGAGGGTGCGTTCGAACCGCAGCACGTCCATCCCGTCCTGGTGAATCACCCGTCCCTGGTCGGCGGGGTCAAGCGTGGCGTCGTCGTCCATCCCGTCCTGGTGAATCACCCGTCCCTGGTCGGCGGGGTCAAGCGTGGCGTCGTCGTCCATGACGCCAGTGTGCCGGGGACCACGCGGGCCTGCACGGCGAGCAGGGCATGGCGGCCCTAGGCTCGGCCCCATGACCATCGCGTCGACGCTCGTCGTCATCCTCGCGGCCGGCCTCGCCGCGCAACTGCTCGCCGCGCGCCTGCGCATCCCCGCCATCGTGGTGCTCATCGCGACGGGGCTGCTGCTGGGCCCCATCACGGGCGTCGTCACGGTGCCTGCCGGTTCCGAGGAGGTCTCGGCACTCATCGGGCTCGGCGTCGCCGTGGTGCTGTTCGAGGGCGCGATGGACCTGCGGTTCGGCGAGATCGAACGCGTCGGCAAGGGCATCAGGCGCCTCACACTCGTGGGCCCGCCGGTCGCCATGATCCTGGGCGCGCTCGCCGCGCACTACGTCGGCGGCCTCGAATGGCCGGTCGCCTGGGTCCTGGGTGCGCTGCTCGTCGTCACCGGCCCCACCGTCATCATTCCGCTGCTGCGCCAGGCGAACCTCAACAAGGAGTCGTCCTCGCTGCTGAAGTGGGAGGGGATCATCAACGACCCCATCGGCGTGCTCCTCGCGATGCTCACGTTGCTGTACATCCTCATCGTCGACGCGGGCGCCGACGGCGACCTCGAGTTCATCGCCCGCGGCCTCGGCATCGCCGCCGTGGTGGTCACCGTGGTGGGCGCCATCATCACCGCCGTCGTCCTCGGCGGAGGCCTGGGCTACGCGCTTGGCACGGTGTTCCGGCGCGGCTGGGTGCCCGCGCACCTCAAGTCGCCGCTGCTGCTGGTGTCCGTGCTGGTGGTCTCCAGCCTCGCGGACATCGTGGTCGACGAGTCCGGCCTGCTCGCCGTGACCCTCATGGGTGTGGTGCTGGGCAACATGAACCTGGCGGAGCGCGAGCAACTCCTGGACTTCAAGGAGGGCCTCTCGGTGGTCATCCTGTCCGCGCTGTTCATCATCATCCCCGCGCAGTTGGACCTCGACCAGCCTGCTGGAGATCAACTGGCGCATCATCGCGTTCGTGGTGGTGCTCATGTTTGTGGTGCGCCCTCTCACCGTGGCGCTCGTCACCATCGGCTCCCCCATCCGCAAGGCTGACCGCATCCTGATGGGCTGGATCGCGCCGCGCGGCATAGTGGCGGCGGCCACCGCGGGTGTGTTCGGCCCGGAACTGATCGAGGCCGGTTACGAGGACGGCGCGGTGTTCCTGCCCACCGTGTTCCTCGTCATCATCGTCACCGTGCTCGCGCACGGCTTCTCGCTGGGCTGGCTCTCGCGCCGTCTTGGCCTGTCGGCGGGAGCCTAAGAACGGCCTCCTCATCGTGGGTGCCTCGCCGTTCGCTCAGTCGCTTGCGACCACGCTGCAGCGGCTCCAGGTCTCGGTTTTGGTGGCCGATGGCACCTATCAGCGTTTGCAGCGGCTGCGCATGGCGGGGGTGCCCACCTACTTCGGTGAGATTCTCTCGGAGCACGCGGAGCGCACCCTCGAGACGGCGAACCTGTCCTATCTGCTGTGCGCCTCTGACAACGACTACTACAACGCGCTCGTGTCCCGCTCGGAGGGAACCGAGTTCGGTTATCACCGGACGTTCCAGTTGGCCACGCACTCCGAGAGCGCCAACGAACTGCGCCGCCTCACCTTCCAGCGCCGCGGCTCGATCGCGTTCGACGGCCGCTACGACTGGTTCGCGCTCGATGAGCGGGTCGCGTCCGGGTGGTCCATCCACACCACCAAACTCACCGAGGGGTTCGGTTGGCAGGCGTGGCGCGAACGCCAGGACGAACGCGGCGTCGAATGGATGCTCGTGGGCGCCGTCGATGCGGAGGGGCCTTCCGGCTGTACTCACACGACCAGGAGTTCATCCCCGCAGCCGGCGCGACGGTGCTCTACTTCGCTCCCGACCATTCGAAGCGCGAGCGTGCGGCCGAGCGCGCCAGCCACACCGCGGCGGTGCCCGTCATCGAGGGCTAGGGCCGGCTACGCCTCGCGCACCCGCGCAATGACCTGGGCGTACTGGTCGGTTTCCACCATGCCGGGGATGCCGAAACGCTCGCCCACCACCGTGAAGGGCACGCCCGTGGCACCCATCGCGGAGGCTTGAGCGTGCTCGCCGCGGACGGTCTCGGCGTGCGTGTCCGAGGCGAGGACGGCCTCGCCCTTGGCGCGGTCGAGGCCCGCCTCCACGGCGACGTCGAGCAGTGCGGCGTGATCGGTGATGTCGAGCGTGCCGCCAAAGTGGCCGCGCTGGATGGCCTCGCGCACGTCGAGGGCGAGGGCGGCGGAGTCCTCGGCGGCCTCTGCGATCAGCCGATGCGCGGGAAGGGTGTCGCCGACCACGCGGTCGTTGGTGAAGGGCAGGCCCTCGGCGTGGGCGAGGTCGACGATGCGCTGCTGGCTGGCGGCGACCTGCTCCTCGGAGCCGCCGAACTTCCTGGCGAGGTAGGTCAGCACGCTTTCGCGTTCGCCTCCCTCGGGGTTCGCCTGGAACGCGCGGGGCACGATCTCGACGGAGGCGTCGGCGGCCTTGCGCAGGCGCGCCTCGCCGATGTAGCAGAAGGGGCAGACGATGTCCGCCCACACGTCAACGGTTACGGGGGTGTCAGAGCTCATGACCATGGAACTTACATGAAGGCTCAACGATTCCCGGCGTCTGCACAGGGACTCGGTCGGGCCGACGCTCAGAACGCGTCGCCGGAGCCCTCGTCCACGTGGTCCATCACGCGATACGCGAGCGCGATGGTGGTCAGCAGCGGATCGGTGCCCCCGGTGGTGACGTGCGACGACGGATCCACCACGCGCACGTTGGTGTGTCCCCACACGCGGCCGAGCGGATCGATCACGGACTTCGACGGATCGCTTCCCATGCGGGCCGTGCCGGTCTGGCGCGCCTCGGCCCCCGCACCGGGACGCCGCGCGGTCTGGGTCGCGCCCGCCTCACGAAGCCACTGCTCGGCGCGGTTCGCGAGCAGGTCGCACAGCCGCGCGTCCTCGGGATGCGGCTCGCGCGAGATGCGCACCACCGGCACACCCCACGCGTCCACGGCGGAGCGATCCAGGGTGACCCTGGCATCGGCCCTGGGGATGGCGTGGCCCATGCCCGCCACGCGCTGCATGCGCGGCATGAGCCGCGCGAGCGTAGGCAGCACCTCGTCGCCCGCCATCGGCACCAGGCCCGCGCCCTGGAGCGCCGCGAGCGCCGATGCGGGCGTGGGCACGTACTCGTTCGCGAGCACCGCGCCGCCCACGTGCCCGGCGTTGCCGTGACGGAAGTCGAGGGTTGCGATCGCTGGGCCGGGCCCCAGGCCGTCGTTGACGGCATCGTCGAAGACGCCGAGTACCTCCACGCCGGGGCGGCCCTGGAGGTTGCGTCCCACCTGGTCGTAGGCGTTGCCGAGCCCGTCGGGCTCCCGAGCGGTGCGGGTCGACAGCATGAGCCGTGCCGTCTCCACGGCCCCGGCGGCGAGCACCACTTCGTCGGCCGAGATGCGCTCCTCCCAGGTGCCGTCCGCGTCGACTCCACGCACCACGGCGCCCGTAATGCGCCCGTCGGCGTCCGCGATCAGTTCGCTGACGCGGGCATCGAGCACAATCGACGTCCGCGACGTGCGGGCGGCACGCCACAGGGCCGTGTTCTGGCTGCCGGCCTTCGCGCCGATGGGGCACGAGAAGCCGATGCACTGCGCGCACCGCACGCAGGCGGGGCGTCCGCGATACGGCTCGGAGTTGATCAACAGCGGCACGGACTGCGTGGTCCATCCCAGCCGCTCGGCAGCCTCCCTCAGCACTCCCGAGGGGCGGGTGCGCGGCATCGGCGGCAGCGGGAACGGCGCCGAGCGATGTCCCTCGTTGATGCCGTGGCCCTGCGCGCCCGAGACGCCCCACTCGAACTCGGCGTGCGCGTAGTACGGCTCGAGTTCGTCGTAGGTGACGGGCCAGTCGGCGAGCGAGGACCGCTCGGGCACGCCGTAGGTCGAAGCGAGCGCAAAGTCCTGGGGCGCGTACCGCCATGCCTGGGCGCCCGAGACGCGGGTGCCGCCCCCCAGGCCAAACGCGCCGATGCTCCAGCGCGCCGCCGTGGGGTCCGCCAGGAGCCTCGTCATGAATCGCGTGCGGGTTTCCGAGCACGGGCAGCCCCGCGAGTGCCCCCAGGCCCGCGTCGGCGCGGGCGGTGCGAAGGTGGTCGCGGGCAAGTTCCGGCGTGGAGGGCATGCCGCCGCGTTCCACGACCAAGACGGTGCGGCCCGACTGCGCCAGGCTCCTGCGCGGCGATGCCTCCGCCCGCGCCGGAGCCCACGATGATCGCGTCGTAGCGAGAGGTGAGGCCGCGGCGGTCCACGACGCATGCCACCACCTCCTCGGGCAGGTCGGTGCCCACGGGCATCGGCTCCGCGGACGGCGCCCAGCCGAGCGCGGTCCACGCCCCTGGCATCGCGACGCCGATCTGCCCCACGAGCGAGGCGAACCAGCGCGCATCCGCGTCGTTCAGGTGCGCGGGCAGCCTGCGCGGGCGTGAACCGGGCGGTCAGGTCGTCGAGTCGCGTGACCCATGACGGGTGGTCATGACGCAGGACGGACCGTAGGCTCCGTGACGATGTCGGCGGCGCCCGCGCGCGACCAGACACCGTCTGGAAGCACCGCCCTCACCCACGTGGCGAGGGCGTCGTCGTCGACCCCGGTCATGGCGCCAAGCCTAAAGCCGCCAGGTGACGCCGATGTTTCACTCCCGGCGCCAGGCATCGGCCGCGACGGCCCTGATGCCGCCCGGGTTCAGGCGGCCGATGCGGTGGCAGCCTTGGCGCCGAGGCGGCGGTAGGCGAGGCCGAGCGCGAAGGCGGCGAGCCCCGCGACGGCGAGGACGCCCGCCCCTGCTGCGCCGACGGCACCCACGGCGGAGGCGAGCGCGACCGCGACGATGATGCCCATGAGGCCATAGATGAGGGGTTCGGAGGCGCCCGCGACGGCCAGCAGCGGGAGCGCGAGGTACTCGGCTCCGCTGTTGGCGTTGAGCATCACGGCCCACAACATCACCAGGAGGCCCCACCAGATGAGGTGGGACGAGGTGCGGAACGCGAGGCCACCAGCGGCGAACACCGCGGCGAACAACACCACGCCGAGGATGGTGCTCAGCGGCGCACCACCCGCCTCGCTCCAGGCCTGCACGATGGCCACCACCGATGCGGCGACGAGGGCGGCGCCAAGAAGGACGCGGAGGGACAGGGCGAGTGCGGGGCGGGACTGCATGGGCTTGATTCTCGCAAACGGTGCGGGGTGCGGGCGACCTTCGAGCCTTCGGCACACCAGGCGTAGGGTGAGAGACATGCCCTCGACCGACGCCGGGCTCGCATGAGCCGCACGTTTGCGTCGCTGGGCTACTTCAATTACCGCCTGTGGTTCGCGGGAGCGCTGGTGTCCAACGTGGGCACCTGGATGCAGCGCGTCGCGCAGGACTGGCTGGTCCTGACCGTCCTGTCCGAGGACTCCGGCATCGCGGTGGGCACCGTCACGGCGCTGCAATTCCTGCCATTCCTGCTGCTGGGGCCCTTCGCGGGCGTGCTCGTGGACCGCGTCGACCAGCGCAAGGCTCCTCATCGCCACGCAGGTCGCGGCGGGCACGCTCGGCATCGGCCTTGGCGTCATCGTGCTGGCCGGTCACGCGCAGTTGTGGCACGTGTATCTGTTCGCGTTCGGGCTCGGGGTGGTCTCGGCGGTCGATGTGCCCGCGCGTCAGACTTTCGTCGCGGCGCTCGTTCCTCCCGAGGGCCTGTCCAACGCGGTCGGCCTTAACAGCGCGTCGTTCAACGCCGCCCGCCTCATCGGGCCCGCCGTGGCGGGCCTCACGGTCGCGTGGATCGGCATCGGCTGGGTGTTCATCGTCAACGGCCTCACCTTTGCCGCCACCGTGGTGGCGCTGCTCGTCATGCGCCGGGCCGAACTCAGCGACGTCGAGCGGGCGCCGCGCGAGAAGGGCCAGGTGCGCCAGGGCATCCGCTACGTGCGCGGGCGCACCGACATCATCATGGTGATGGTCGTGGTGTCGGTCGTCGCGGCGCTCGGGCTGAACTTCCAGATGACCAGCGCACTGATGGCGCGCGTCGAGTTCGGGCGCGGGCCCGAGGACTACGGCCTCATGGGGTCGGTGCTAGCCATCGGCTCCCTGGGAGGCGCGCTGCTGGCCGCGCGGCGCGAACGCCCGCGGCTACGTCTGGTGCTGGGCGCGGCGGGACTCTTCGGCCTGTCGAGCGCGGTGATGGCGTCGATGCCCAACTACGGGCTCTACATGCTGGCCTCGGTGGCCGTGGGCTTCTCGCAACTCACGATGTTGACCAGCGCGAACGCGTATGTGCAGACCACCACCGAGCCGTTCATGCGTGGCCGCGTGATGGCGCTCTACTCGATGCTCCTCATGGGTTCCACGCCCATCGGCGCTCCCATCGTGGGCTGGGTGGGCGAGAACGTGGGGGCGCGCTGGTCGATTGGCGTCGGATCGATCGCGGCGATCGCGGTCGCGGTGGCGTGCACCATGTGGGCCGTGCAGCACTGGAACCTCGAGGTGACGTACCACCGGCATCGGCCCGTCCTGGAGTTCACCTACCCGAATCGGGTGAACTCCAGGGACGATGCCGTGCTCAGGCTGCGCGCTCAGCAGATCGAGGACACCTCGTCACAGCCGTAGCCGCTCGGGCTCTTGGGTGCCGAGCAGGCTCGGGCCGCTAGGCGCGCGGTGTGGTGCCGGGGCCGCCCTCGGCGTGCGGCTCATCGCGCACCTGGTGGTGGTCGACGTACCCCTCGGTGACCTGCGTGTGGGTGGTGTTGCGGCGCTGGCCGCTCACGATGAGCGAGATGATGATGCCGAGCGCACCGGCCGCCATCAGGATCCAGCCGACCATGCCGAGGTCGATGGCGTCGACCGATTCGTTGAGGGCAAAGGCGAGGATCGCTCCGACGGCGATGAGGAAGATTCCGGAACCGATGGCCATGTTCTTCTCCTGACGTTGACGGCGACGCTGCTGTTCACGCACATGCGGTGGGGACCATCCCCGGAAGGCGCCGCCTGCACCGGTTCCAACAGACCTCCAACCAGGAGTTATTCCCGCGGCCCCACGGGTGCCGCCGTCGGCATCGGCCCTACTGGCCGCCAATCCCCGTGCTGTCGTTGGCCTTGCCGCACGCGGTGAAGAGCGCGTGGAGCCGCTCCTGAGCCGTCCCCTCCGCGCGGTACTCGACGGCGATCTCCTCGCCGTCCACCTCGATCCAGGCGGGGAACACGTAGGTCTTCTTCGATTCGGCGAAGGCGTGGGCGTCGCACCGGCTGGCGCGGATGGTGACGGGCACCGTGGCCGATGCCTGGGCCGGCTCGAGCGTCACGGGGACCGCGTCCTGCGCCGGCTCGAGCGAGAAGATCACGTTGCCCCGCAGCAGGGTCAGGGTCGCGGCCGCGTCGGAGGAGCCTCGGGTCAACGTGACGACCGTGCTGAGGGCGTCCCCGTCGAGCGTCCAGAGGTCGGGCGAGGTCGCGAATCCCGGCTGGGCGGCGTCGGTCGCCACCTTCATGGCGCACTCCTCGGCGTTGATCTCCGCGAGCGCCGTGTCCTCGAGGACCACCTCGGTCGCGGTCAGGGCCGTACCGTCCTTGGCCCGCACGTCGACGGTCGCGATGGTGTCCCCGTTCCCGGCGGGGCACACGGGCTCACCGAGCGGCACGCGCAGGCGCGCGTCGTCGCCGTTGATGAGGAGCACGTTGGTGGGCACCGTGCCCGATGACGTGAAGTAGGGCGACGTCATGGAGACCGAGGCGACGATGCCGCGCGGCTCGCTTGTGGCGGTGACCCGGACCTCGACCTTCCGGTCCGCCTCGAGGGTGCGCTGACGGACGATGGTGCCGGTGGGGGCAATGGTGGGCGCCTCGGGGCCTGGCGCGGCAGTCTGCGTGGGGGTCGGCGTGACCGCGGTGCCGCCGTCGCCGGAGCACGCCGCGAGGAGCGTCAACGTGAGCACGCTGACGCCCCAGCCCACCCCTGGCCGACGCATGCGCCCAGTGTGCCTCCGCGAGCGCCGTGCCGCCCAGCGCTGTGTCCACGCGTGCGCCACAATGACAGCCATGGTGGAGACAGTCGTGATCGAGAATGATCGCTGGCGCGTGGGCTTCGCTTCCGCCGTCGGCGGCTCGGTCACGCGCGGCCAGGTGAAGGTGGACGCCCACTGGCAGGACTTCCTGCGGCCCGCTCCCGCCGATGCCGCCGTCCCCAAGGTCATGGCGTCCTACCCGCTGGTGCCGTGGTCGAACCGCATCCGTGACGGGCTGTTGCGGTTCGCGGGACGCCGCTATCAGTTGCGGGTGAACTGGCCCGATGGCACCGCGATCCACGGGGCCGGCTGGGACTATCCCTGGACGGTGGCGGAACACTCCTCTGATCGCGTGGTGTTGACCTTCACCTCGCATGACGTGTTCGGGGTCAACTGGCCGTGGTCCTTCACGGCGCGGTTCGGCCTACGCCCTCGACGGTGACGACTTCGTGTGGACCTACGCCGTCGCGAATGACTCGCACGAGACGTTCCCCGCAGGCTTTGGCCACCACCCGTACTTCCTGCGCAGCGTCGCCGGCTCCCCCGATGCGCGGCTCGCCGTGCAATGCGAGACGGCCTTCGCGCTCACCGGGGGCATGCCCGATGCCGCCCCGGGGCCGCTGCGCCCGGCCGCCGACTTCCGTCAGGCGCGGGAACTGGGGCACGAGGCCGTCGACGACTGCCTGGCCGGGGGCACGGGCGAGCAGGCGGCGACCATCGAGTGGCCCGGTGCGGTGCGCCTCGACATCACGGCCGATCCTCTGCTGGCCCACGCCGTGCTCTACATCCCGACCGACAGGGACTACTTCGCGCTCGAGCCCGTCTCGAACGCGAACGATGCCTTCACGCTGGACGCCCACGGCATCGGTGCCAACGGCCTGTTTCTGCTGCAGCCGGGTGAGACGCGCAGCGCATCGTTCACGATGCGCGCCGCGGATCTGGTGACGGCGCGCAGACGGTGACGGCGACGGCACGGCGGGAGCGACGCCCGTTCAGCGTGGTCGCGCTCGTCACGCTGACGTTCCTTGCGGGCGCCTTTGACGTGGCGCTCGGCGCTGGCCTCACGGTGGTGGGGTCAGGCGCGCTCGCCGCCGTCGCCTCGAACACCACCACGCTCGGGGTAGGGGTGGGGCTGGCGGTCGTGGGCCTCGCCCAGGCTCGCAGTCGCCGTGGGGCTACTTCGTCGGTCCACGAACGCCCGTGTCCTGCTCACGGTGGTGGAGGTGTTGCGGCTGCTGACGGTCGCGTATGACGTCCTGGGTCACGAGTCGTTGCCCGTGAGCGCATGGCTCGCGCCGCTGGCCGGCTCGGCGGGCGTGCTGGTGCTCGCGTGGGTCGCTCCCACGCGCCGGTGGTTTGAGACCGAGGCGGACCGTCGCCTGGCCCGGGCGATGGCGTCCAGCCCACGCTCACCGTGGCGCCGGGGTGGCGAACTACTGGCGCAGGCCGTGGTGCTGGCGCTGACGGTGTGGTGGACGCCGGGTGTGGGGGCCGACGCCTGGTTCGCCGTGCCGCTGGCGGCCGTCGCCGTGGCGCTGGTGTCCTGGGCGTTGCAGCCGCTGCTGACGGGCATCGCCGCGCGCTTTGGCTGGCTCGGGGCGCTCGCCACGGCGCTACTCGGTTACTTCGCGATCCTTGGCGCGGCGCTGTGGGTGGCGCCTGGCATCGTGGTGGCGTCCCCCGGGTGGGCGTTCGTGGCGTCGTGGATCTTCGCGGCGCTGATGGCGGCGGTGACGTGGGCATTTTCGCTGGGCACCGACGAGTACCTGCTCACCCACGTGGCCCGTCAGGCGCTGAGCGATGCGCCCGCGGCGCCGTCAGACGGGGCGCGCGGGGTCATCATGGTGCAGGCTCGACGGCGTGCCTGCGCCGCTCCTGCAGGCGGAACTGCGGGCGGGAAATCTGCCCACCTTGTCGCGCTGGATCAGGGGCGGCACCCACACGTGGACCGAGTGGACGGCGCGCGTGCCATCGACTACGCCGGTCAGCCAGGCGGGCATCCTGCACGGCTCCAACGAGGACATCCCTGCCTTCCGTTGGTGGGACAGGGACCTGGGCCGCATGCTGGTCGCCAACAAGCCTGCCGATGCCGCTGTCATCGAGTCGCGCATCTCCGACGGCAGGGGCCTCCTTGCCGACGAAGGGGTGTCGATCTCCAATCTCTTTACGGGCGATGCCGCGACCGTGCACCTGACGATGTCTGCGGTGGCGGGTGGGGCATCGGCCCTGGGTTCCTCGCGGCCGTACGCGGCCTTCTTCTCCCACCCGGCGGGGTTTGCGCGGGCGCTCGTGATGACGGTGGGCGAGATGCTGAAGGAGGTGGCGCAGGGGCGGTCGCAGGAGCGCCGCGGCATCGAACCGCGGGTGGCGCGCCATGGGTCGTACATCGCCCTGCGGGGCGTCACCAATGTGATGCTGCGGGACCTCAACACGGCGCTGGTGGTCGAATCGATGGTGCGCGGCGCGAAGGCGGTCTACGTCGACTACGTGGACTACGACGAGATCGCGCACCATGCCGGCGTGACGCGGCCGGAGTCGTTGGCGTCGCTGTACGGGCTCGACCGGGTGCTCGGCACGCTCGAGCGCGTCGCCGCCTCGGGCATCGCGGCGCGGGAGTACGACATCGTGGCCGTGTCCGACCACGGTCAAAGCCAGGGTGCCACGTTCGCGCAACGCGAGGGGCGCTCCCTGGAGGAGTTCATCGCGGAGCGCACCGGGGGCAGGGCGGTGCTGACCGCGCATGACCGTGAAGGCGCGGGCGCACCAGCGGCGCTGCTGGTGCGGGAACTGGCGGCTCAAGGTGCGCGATCGGCGCAGGTCGCGGCGCGGGCCCTGGACCGCGAGGCGACGGCCGATGCGGGCGCTGGGCCGCGCGAGGCGACGCCGATCGCGGTGGTGGGCTCCGGCAACCTTGGCGGGGTCTGGTTCACGGCCGTCGACCACGCGATGTCACTCGCGGAGGTCGAGGAGGCGCACCCGGGGCTCGTGGCCGACCTCGTGGGGCATCCCGCGGTGGGCTTCGCGGTCCTGCGCACGAGTGGCGGTGCCGTCGCCATCGGTGCCGCGGGCACGCGCCACCTGTCCACCGGCGAGGTGGCGGGCGAGGACCCTCTCGCCGCCTACCCGGACCACACGGCGGCCGACTTCGCCCGTGCATCGGCTTTCCACCACGCCCCGGATATCTACCTCAACTCCACGTACGACCCGGTGCTCGACGAGGTCGCGGCGTTCGAGGAGCCTGGTGGGATGCCACGGCGGCGTGGGCGGCTGGCAGACTCGGCCGCTACTGGTCCACCCCGCCGGATGGCGAGTGGACCCGGCACTCGCCGGACCGTCGGGCCTGCTCTACGGCGCCGATGCCCTGCATCGCCAACTGGTCGCATGGCTCGAGGCGCTGGGTCATCGCGGCGACCTGCGCTGAGGAAGGCGTCCGCGCGGCCCGCTAGTATGGGTGACCGAGGCGCCTCAGGCGCCGCGCGCGGGTGTAGTTCAATGGCAGAACTTCAGCCTTCCCAGCCGATAGCGCGGGTTCGATTCCCGTCACCCGCTCTGCTTCGCTCCGGCCCGTGGTGCCGGACCACCCTCCCCACTGAGTGAACTCCCGGTACACAAGCACGCGGTCCCGGTTCCCCTGTGCGCGGTCCCGGCTAGGCTGAAGGCCATGAGCGCTGAAGGACTTGCCCAGGCCCAGGACAAGATGCGTGAGGCGGGAGTTGCCCCGGCCGCGATCGACGTCTTCACCCACTACTACGGGGAGTTGGAGGCCGGCGCGACCGGCCTGGTCCTCGAGGAGACCATCGAGCCGCTGCTCGACCCCGACAAGGCTCGCCGATGTCGAGATCTCCGACGAGGCAGCAGCCGCCGCCATTCAGAAGACCGCCGTCATCGCCTCAACGGCGGCCTCGGCACGTCGATGGGCATGGATAAGGCGAAGTCGCTGCTGCCCGTGCGTGATGGCAAGTCGTTCCTCGACATCATCGCCGCGCAGGTGCTGCACGCCCGCGAGGCCTATGGCGCCCGCCTGCCGCTGGTGCTGATGAACTCGTTCCGCACGCAGGACGACTCGCTTGAGGAGCCTCGGCAAGCACACCGGCATCGAGGTCGAGGGCCTTCCGCTCGACTTCCTCCAGAACCGCGAGCCCAAGGCTCCGTGTGGACGACCTGACGCCCGTTGAGTGGCCCGCAGACCCGAGCCTCGAGTGGTGCCCCCTGGCCACGGCGACATCTACACGGCACTGCTGTCCTCCGGGGTGCTCGACGCCCTCCTCGACGCGGGCTTCCTGTACGCGAGCGTGTCCAACTCGGACAACCTCGGTGCGGTGCCCAACGCGCAGATCGCTGGCTGGTTCGCGCAGTCCGGCGCCCCCTACGCCGCCGAGCCTGTGCCCCCGCACCCCCGCGGACCGTAAGGGCGGCCACCTGGCCATCCGCAAGGCTGACGGCCAGTTGATCCTGCGCGACACCGCACAGACGGCGCCGGAGGAGATGGACTACTTCACGGACGAGTTCCGTCACCCGTTCTTCCACACCAACAACCTGTGGTTCGACCTGGTGGCCATCAAGAAGGCGCTCACGGAGCGCGGCGCGGTGCTTGGCCTGCCGCTGATCCGCAATGAGAAGACCGTGGACCCCACCGACGGCGACTCGCCCAAGGTGTACCAGGCTCGAGTCCGCCATGGGTGCGGCCATCGAGGTGTTCGAGGGTGCCACCGCCATCGTGGTGGGCCGCGAGCGCTTCCTGCCCGTGAAGACCACCAACGACCTGCTGCTGCTGCGTTCGGATGCTTACGAGCCTGGGCGACGATGCGGGGCTCCGCCTCGCCGTGGAGAAGGCACCGCTGATCGACCTCGACTCGAAGCACTTCAAGACGGTCGCGGCGTTTGACGCGCACTTCCCGCACGGCGCCCCGTCCCTGAGGGACGCCTCGTCGCTGACGGTCAAGGGCGACTGGACCTTTGGTGCGGATGTCACCGTCACGGGCGACGCGTCGCTCGCCGACGAGGGTGAGGCACGCACGGTCGAGGCCGGCGCCACGCTCGCGGGCTAGCCCCACCGTCACACGCCAGAGCCCCGGCCCGCATCGCGCGACCCGGGGCTCTCGTGTGTCGAGCCTGACCTACGCGGCCGCGCAGGTCCCGCCCTTGGTCACGCCATCGGCAAAGTGGAAGGACCACGACCCCTCGAGGCCTCCCACGTAGTCGAGCCTCGAGGCACCAGCCCTCGTCGCCCACCGGGGTGAGGGCCACGCTGCGCTGCGTCTCGAGTAGCCCGGCGACCTGCGTCCCCGCCACGGTGTAGCCCTCGCCTGCGACCTCGACGGTGGGAAGGCTCTCGTCCTGCTCGACGGCGCGCGCCACGGCGTTGCCCACTTCCACCACGTCGTGGTACGCGTAGGCGTCGAGCGTTTCCGGCTGCGGGCCACGCAGCAGGAACCACACCAGCACCGCGGTGAGCGCGAGCCCCACATAGCCCAGGATGGTGCCGGCGACGGCGAATCCGCGGGTGGTGGCACGGCCTCGGCGCGCGGCCACGATGCCCGCGTGCCCCAGCGGGATCGCCACGACCCACAGGCCGATGGCGCCGGTGAGGAACGCGACCACGCCTATCCACGAGCGCGACGGCTCCGCCGCTTCCTCGGCGATCGCGTCGATGTCCGCGGGTTCATCGTCGTCGGGGTCGGCGGGCGCCACCACGGGCGGAAGCCCGTCCATGACGGCCGTGTCGTCCACGCTGATGGGTTCCATCACCTCGGTGGGCGCCGCGGCATCGGCCGCCGTCACGTCGTCGTCGCGGGGGTCGGTCATGCGCGTCTCCCTGGGGTCGTCGGGTGATCCCACGGTACGCCCAGGCCACTCACAGGTGGATGAGGAAGCAGGCCGATGCGTGTCGGTCACCGTGGCCGATGCGCGGGCCGCCTAGCGTGGTCGACGGCCGCTGGAAGACGCGGTCCACGCAAGGCGAAGGCCCCCGGAATTCGGGTCCGGGGGCCTTGCCGTGGACCGAGAGTTTACGCGCCTGGGGAAAACTCCCCCGCGCGACAGCCGTGATTGACGCTCCGGCTTCGCCGCCGCTGTGGACAGACGACCTCTCGACCGACGACCGGGGCCGCGAGACCCTGCGCCGTCACCCGCAGTGGCGGAGGACCCGTGCCCTGGAAAGGCGCGGTCTCCGTGGTCTCCCGTTGTCCTGATCGCCCGTCACCCCAGCGTTGACGATTCTCGCCATTCTGCCATCTACGAGGGGATTTGCTGCCTTTCGGCGACTCATCCCCCGACGATTCAGACCTGCGCTCGCCCCCTTGCGAGGGCCGTCATGATTCGCTTGCACCGGAGTTCCGATGCGACTAGTCGTACTCCCCACTCGGCCCCACGCAAGCCAGGCAGGGCCCCCATTTTTATCCACCGGTTTCCCCCAGGTTTGTCCACAGGTGTTGGTGCGCGTTTACCGTTCCTTCACACCCCTGTGGACAAAATCTGTGGAAACTCAGCCCATCCGTCGGTCGTTCTCGGCGGCCTGCGCAAGCATCTCGTTGTAGGCCTTGAGCTCGGCGTCGTCATCACGCTCGGCCTGCCTGTCCTTGCGCCTGCTTTCCTTCTCATCGGCCAGCCGCCAGGTGATGATGACGCCGATCGCGAGCGCCAGCACCGGCAGGCTCGCCGATGCCCCACGCGATCTGCCCGCCGTACTGCTGGTCGGTGATCGCATCGGGCCCCCAGGTGCGCCCCATCAGCCCAAACCAGGTGGGCGCGAGGAGCACCTCGGAGCCTGAGCAGCGAGACGCCGAAGAAGGCGTGGAAGGCCATGGTCGCGAAGAGCAGCACCACCCGCAGCGGATAGCCGGGGCGCTTGGGACCGGGGTCGATGCCCACGAGCGCGTTCGCGAACAGGTACCCGGCGAGCGTGAAGTGCACGATCATCGCGAGGTGGCCCACGTGGTTGCGCAGGGCGAACTCGAACAGCGGCGAGTAATAGAAGATGAACAGCGAGCCGGCGAAGTTGACGGCCGCCACGATGGGGTTCGAGAGGAACCCCAGGAAGCGGGACTCGACGATGACCCGGAGCCATTCGCGCGGGCCGCGCGTGCCGTCGGTGCGCGGGGCGAGGGCCCTCAGCGCGAGGGTCACGGGGGCGCCGAACGTGATGGGCAGCGGCGCCAGCATCACGATCATCATGTGCTCGACCATGTGCCCCGAGAACGTCACCATGCCGTAGATGGCGGGCCCACCCTGGGTGATCCACACCATCACGACGATGCCGAGCAGGAAGCTCGCGGTGCGATACCAGGGCCACGTGTCGCCGCGGCGGCGCAGGCGCACCACCCAGCGCACGTAGACGGCGGCGGCGGACGCACAGGCGAACGCGGTGAGGATCTCGAGACGCCACAGTCCGATCCAGTTGAAGAAGGACGGCGCCGGCGGCGCTCGTAGCCGGTCAGGTAGTACGCGGGGCTCGGGTCCTCGAGCGCGACGATGGGCAGCGGAGGCGCGGTTCCCGAGAGGACGGCGGCGATGACGATGACGGCGACGATCGCGGCGACGTCCACCGCCATCACGCGCCAGAACCGGTCGCGCACCTGCTGTTCCGTGAGGCGCGGCAGCGCGGTACGTCGGTGCCACGCCGCAAGCCCCACGGCCAGCGACATGAGCACGATCTTGGCCACCAGCAACCACCCGTAGGTGGTGGTGACGAGGTCGGCAGGGCTTCCCAGGCGGATGTAAGCGTTCGCCACGCCGGACACGATGAGCGCGATCGCCGCCCAGATCATGATGCGTGAGCCGCGCCGCACCGCGTTCTTGGCGTCAAGGCCCAGCGGCCCCCGCATGAGGAACAGCGCTCCCAGGACACCCATCCACAGCGCCGAGCCCACCAGGTGCAGGAACATCGCCGTGGTGGCCAGGTGGTGGTCCGATGCGCCCGCCGCGTGACCTGTCTGCGCCTGCCATCCAAGGGCCCACACCACGGGCACGAGAGTCCAGGCCGCCGCAGCGGGGCGCCGCACCAGGCCCGCGAGGACCGAGACCAGGACGGCGGCGATCGCCATCTGGAGGTAGGCCTTGCCGAGGTCGATGGTGGTGACGAAGGACCACACCTCTTCGATGAACCGATCGGGCTCCACTGCCTCGTTCCTGATGAACGCGTAGGACAGGAAGATGTAGGCCACCGATGACAGCGCCCAGATTCCCGAGGCGACGCGGGCGATCAGCGAGGCACGCTCGGCCGCGGGATGGCGCGGGGGAACCACGGCGGCGAGGATCACGAGGGCGCCAGCCGTGAGGCCCAGGAAGACGTCGCGGACGGCGCCCGTCATCGTGACGAGGGCGTCGACGGACATGCGTCAAGGGTACGCGGGCGCGACCCACCTCCCGTGCGCGTGCGCGGTGGCGGCCAGCCGCCCTCGATCGAAGGACGGCCCCACCCGTACCTGGGTGTCCGGCATGCCCACCACGGGCTCCATGCCGAGCCTCAACACCCGGCGTCTGCGAGAGAGGTCGGCGATCACCACGTCGAGTTCCGTGTGGACCTCGGCTGGCGCCTGATACAGCGCGACCGTGTGCCAGATCACGAGGGGCCCCGCGGGCAGTCCGGCCTCGACCTCCGCGAGCAGCGCGGCGGCATCGCCCGCGATCATCGCGACGTCCATCCCGCGGCGCACGTCGATGGCGGCGCGCAGTCGCTCGCGCCGGTGCGCGTGCTCGGGCCACACGAGGGCCTCAAGCCACGCCGCCTGGTCGGCGTCCGTCACGTCCACCGGATGCAGGTCGATGCCGGTGCGCGACGCGATCATGGGGATCGCGCCCGCGGGCGGCCCGTCGCCGCGCCACTCGCACACCATGTCCACCGGTCCCGCGCCCAGGCGGGTCTCGCGGACCCCGTCCGGCCCAGGCGTCACATAGCGATACGCGAAGCGGTCCAGGCACAGGTTGAGTCCGGCCGATGCCCCCAGGTCGATGGCGTGGACCGGCTCGTCGCGCGCGAAGGCCGCCACGAAGGGCAACAGCACCGCGGCACGGCCCGTCTCGTTGGTCTGGGTGCGTCGCGCGGTCGCCTCCGCGACCAGCAGGTCCGCCCGCTCCAGCACATACTCGCGGAAGGCCGCGTAGGCATCGGGCCCCGCGGGGCGTGCCGCCTCCGTGAGGTGCGGATACCAGGCGGCGAGCGGGTCGCCCGGGGCGAGATGAAGCCTGCACCGCGCCGAGCAGCAGGTTCATGGGCGGCACCCCGGGGATGCGCGCGAGAACATCGAGCATCGGCTCGTCGTCGGCGACGCCCTGCGCAAGGAGCCGGTACAGCGGCGAGTCCTGCACCGCATCGGCCCACAGGCGCACCTGCGCGGCGAGAGCGGCGCGCTCACCGCGCCAGTCCTCAAGGCCCATGTGCCCTCCTTCCGCGCGTGCAAGTGGTGACGAGGCTAGCGTGGACCGCATGCTCTCCGCGGTCGAGGTCCAGTCGCTCAGGATGCGGGCGCTGCGGCTCGACGGCACGCGCGAGGCCTCGGTGCATGACATCGTGACGTGGTGTGGGGCCATGCAGGCTCAGGACCTGGCGAGTGGGCTGTGGTCACTGGGCATGCGACTCGCGGCCGGGACGACCGGCGCCACCCAGGCCGACGTGGAGGCCGCCCTGGAACGCCGCGAGGCGCTGCGGACGTGGCCGATGCGCGGCACCGTGCACCTGGTGCCGCCCGAGGATGCGAGCCTGGATGCTTCGCCTCATGGGCGAGAAGCCCCTGCGCGATGCGGCCCGGCGCCGCGCGTTCCTTGGCCTTGACGAGGACACGGTCCTGCGCGCCAACGCCGCGCTTGACGAGGCGCTGACGGGCGGAGGTCGGCTGACGCGCGCACAGTGCCTCGATGCGATCGCGGCCACCGGCGTCGAAACACCCGGCCAGGTGGGCTATCACCTGCTGTGGTACGCGTCCCAGGTGGGCCTCACATGTATCGCCCCGCAGGTAGGCAAGGAGCAGACCTTCGTGCTGCTGCGCGAGTGGGCACCGCAGCAGCGTGACCTCAGTCGCGACGACGCACTGCGAGAGATTGCCGTGCGGTACGTCCGCTCCCATGGGCCCGTCACGCTCAAGGACCTGGCGCGTTGGACGGGGCTCGGCGTCCGCGACTGCCGCGCCGGGGTCGTGGCGGCCGGGGACGCCATCGAGACGGTGGAGACCTTCGCCGGGCCGATGCTCGCGAGCGCCGATGCGGCCGCCGCAGGCTCGGGCAGGGGTCGAGGTTGTGACCGGCTGGGCGGTGCCGCCCGGCTTCGACGAGTACATGCTGGGTTACGGCGAACGATCGCTTTTCTTGACGACGGCCATCTCGACGCGGTGGTACCCGGCTCGAACGGCGTCTTCCGCGCCACCGTGGTGCGCGATGGGCGCGTGGTGGGTACGTGGAAGCGCACGCTGCGAGCGAAGGCGTGCTCCATCGACGTGACGCCCCTGACGCGCCTCAATACCCGCGAGCGCGGGCATGCCGAGGAAGCGTTCGCCTCCTACGGCGTGTTCGTGGGGTCACCCCTCGCGGTGACCTGGGGCGGACGGCCCTAGCCCCAGACGAGGCCCTGGCTCGGGTCGTTCATGACGCGGCCCACATCGGCGAGCACGCGCGCCCCGAGTTCGCCATCCACCAGGCGGTGGTCGAAGCTCAGCGCGAGCCTGAGTCACCGAGCGGATCGCGATCTCACCCTCGTGGACCCACGGCTGCTGTCGAATGGAACCGAAGGCGAGGATCGCCGCCTCGCCGGGGTTGAGGATGGGCGTGCCGGTGTCGATGCCGAGCGCACCCACGTTCGTGATGGTGATGGTGCCGTCGCTCATCGCGCGCGGCGTGGTGGATCCGTTGCGTGCCTCGGCGGTCAGATTCTGAAGCTCCACCGCGAGCGAGTGCAGCGGCAGCCGGTGGGCGTCCTTGATGTTGGGGACCACCAGGCCGCGGGGCGTGGACGCGGCGATGCCGAGGTTCACGTAATGCTTGTAAACAATCTCCTGCGCGGCCTCATCCCACGCGGCATTCACCTCGGGGTGGCGGCGCACCGCGAGCAACAGCGCCTTGGCGACGATGAGCAGGGGCGTGACCCGCACATCGGCGAAGTCGCGGTCCTGCTTGAGGCGCGCGACCAGGTTCATCGTCTCGGTGACGTCGACCGTGAGGAACTCGGTGACGTGCGGCGCGGTGAACGCCGACTGCACCATCGCCTCCGCGGTGCGCTTGCGCACCGACTTCACGGGAACACGGGTGGAGCGTCCATCGCGCGTGGTGGTGCCGGTGGCGAGCCACGGCTGGTCGTCCTCGGGGTACGTCGCGAGCGTCTGCGCTGCCGTGGCCTTGACCTGCTGCTCGACGTCCTCGCGGGTCACCAGCCCACCGGGGCCCGAGGGCGTGATGGTGGTCAGGTCCACACCGAGTTCCTTGGCGAGCCTTGCGCACGGGGGCTTGGCGAGCACCGGGTACTGGGCACCTGCATCCTCACCACCGATCGGCTCGAGCGATCCTTCGCGGCGCTCACGCCGCGTCACGGAACCGGCCTTCACGCCATAGCCCACGAGGACGGCGCCAGAGCCTTCCTCCACGGGTGCGGCTGCGGCGGGCACCGCCGTGGCCGCCTCGGCGGGAGCGGCAGGTGCGGCCGGCGCGGGGGCGACTGCGGCATCGGCCGACGGCACCTCAACGGCCTCGGGAGTGGGTGCGGGGGCGGCGGGCTCACCGTCGGGGTCGATGTCGACCTCAAGGATGGGGGCGCCCACCTCGACGGTGTCACCCTCGGCGACGAGGAGCCTGCGTCACCACCCCGGTGAAGGGGCTGGGCAGTTCCACGAGCGACTTGGCGGTCTCGATCTCGACGATCGGCTGGTTGACCTCGACCGAGTCGCCCACGGCGACGGACCACGTGACGATGTCGGCCTCGGTGAGGCCCTCGCCAGCATCGGGCAGATTGAAGCGCTGGAAGTTGGGCATCGTCGTTCCCCTCAGTGAGCCATGACCCGGTCGACGGCGTCGAGGACGCGGTCGAGGCTGGGCAGGTAGTCGTGCTCGAAGACGGCCCCAGGGTAGGGCGTGTGGAAGCCCCCAACCCGCAGGACGGGCGCATGGAGGTGGAAGAAGGCCTGCTCGTGGACGCGGCTACTCAGGCTCGGCGCCCGCACCAAACGACGTGGGCGCCTCGTGGACCACCACCACCCGTCCGGTGCGCCGGGCCGAGCGAACCACGGCATCGGAATCTAGCGGGGAGATCGACCGCAGGTCGATGACCTCCACATCGGTGCCATCTCCCGCCGCCACCTCGGCGGCCTGGAGCGCGAGGCGCACGGTGGGGCCGTACGCGACGAGCGTGACGTCGGCTCCCTCGCGGGCCACCCGGGCGCGCGACATCTCGGCCGTACCGGCGGAGGCACCGCCGACGCCGTCGAGCCTGGGCCTTCACGCGGCCGCGCTCTACCTCGCCCTTGTCCCAGTAGCGGGCCTTGGGCTCAAAGAACAGCACCGGGTCGGGTGACGCGATGGCCTGCTGGATCATGTCGAAGCCGTCCTGCGGGGTGGCAGGAGAGATGATGCGCAGCCCGGGGGTGTGGGCAAACAGCGCCTCGGGGCTTTCCGAGTGGTGCTCGATGGCGCCGATGCCGCCGGCGTAGGGCACGCGGATGACCACGGGCAGCTGAATGAGGCCTCCCGAGCGGTAGTGCATCTTGGCCAACTGCGTGGTGATCTGGTCATACGCGGGGAAGATGAAGCCGTCGAACTGGATCTCGATGACGGGGCGGTAGCCGCGCATCGCCATGCCGATGGCGGTGCCGACGATGCCGGACTCCGCCAGCGGGGTGTCCATCACGCGCTCGTCACCGAAGTCCTTGTGCAGGCCATCGGTGACGCGGAAGACGCCTCCCAGCGCGCCGATGTCCTCGCCCATCAGCAGGACCTTGTCGTCGCGCTCCATCGCGGCGCGAAGCCCCGCGTTGATGGCTCCAGCCATGGTCAGGGTGGTGCGCTCGGGGACGGCCGATGCCGTGGCCGTGCTGGGACGCTCGTCAAGGGTGGTCATCGGGTCACCTCCGTGTCCGTGAAGGAGCGTTCGTAGCGCTCGAACCAGGCGCGCTCCGCCTCGACGAGGGCGTGCGGCTCTGCATACACATGGTCAAACATGCCGCGGGTATCCGCGCGGGTCCAGCCGCGCACGGTGGTGCGGGTGCGCTCGCACAGCGCCTTCGCCTCGGCGTCGACGGCCGCGCGGTAGTCGTCGGACAGTTCGCCTGAGGCCGTGAGATACGCCTCGAGGCGGGCGATCGGGTCGCGCTCGGCCCACGCCTGCTCCTCCGCCTTCGAGCGGTAGCGCGTGGGGTCATCGGACGTGGTGTGTGCGCCGCGACGGTAGGTGAACGCCTCGATCAGGACGGGGCCCTGGCCGCTGCGGGCGTGCTCAAGGGCCCACCGGGTGACGGCGTGCGAGGCGAGGACGTCGTTGCCGTCGACGCGCACCGAGGGGATGCCCACGCCCTTGCCGCGATCGGCGATGGGCACGCGGCTCTGGCGGGTGGCGGACTCGGAGATGGCGTACTGGTTGTTCTGGACGAAGAACACGATGGGGGCGTCGTAGACCGACGCAAAAGTGAGTGCCTCGGCGACATCGCCCTGGCTGGTGGCACCGTCGCCGAAGTAGGCGACGACGGCGCCGTCACGCTCGGGGTCACCGGTGGCGACCATGCCGTCCTTGGCCATCGCCATCGCGTAGCCCGTGGCGTGCAGGGCGTGGGAGCCGATGACGAGCGTGTAGAGGTGGAAGCGGTGATCCGCGGGGTCCCATGCTCCGTGCTGGAGCCCGCGGAAGATCCGCAGCACCTCGACGAGGTCCACCTCGCGGGTCAGGGCGACGCCGTGCTCGCGGTACGAGGGGAACACGAAGTCCTGGCCGTTCAGCGCGTGGCCGGAGCCGATCTGCGCGGCCTCCTGACCCCACGACTGCACCCACAGGCCCAGGCTCGCCCTGACGCTGGAGGCTTGTGGCTTCCATGTCGAACGCGCGCGTGAGGGTCATGTCCCGCCAAAACGCGCGGAGATCGTCCGGCGTCAGGTGGGCCGTGTGGGGGTCGTACTGCTCGTGGCCGATGCGCTCACCCGCAGGGGTGAGCAGTTGCACCAGTCCATCCGTCGAGAGGGGTCCTCCAGCGGTCACGCATGCCTCCTTCGCATCGGCGCGGCGGCATTCGCGGGGTACGCGGAGGCCGCTCTCGTAACTTACGCAAGCGTAGGCTACGGAACCGTAGGTTTCAACACGACGCCGTGGCGTGGCGCTCTCAGGGCCCCTCGGGTGTGGCCTCCGCGCCGTCTCCGGAGACGGCGTTCGACGGCATCGGCGCCGCGATCTCGCGAGCCGCCTCGACCTCCGCGCGAGCCCCCTCAGCGTCCGCGCGCGCGGACGCGACGAGCCCACGCTGGCGGCGCAGGCTCCGCGCTCAGCCGGCCGATGACCGCGGCGGCCACCTCCATCAGGGCCGCCTCGTCGGGCTCGGGCGTCTGACCCGAGCCAGCGAGCGCATCGAAGGACGGCGGCAGGTCCGGCACCCAGCGCTCCCGCAGGGCCGCGTTCGAGGCGGCGAAGCGTGCCTGGAACGCGGAGGCCGCCGCCCGGTCAATGCGGGGGGCGGAGCCGGAGAAGTCGGCAAGCGCGCGCTCCACCACGGGGTCGCGGCGGGGGTTCGGGGCGCCGCCTACGCGGCGCGGCAGCATCGCGTTGAGCCGCTCCGCAAACAGACCCGCCTCGGCGCTCAGCGCCGCGTTGTCCTCCCGCGGCAAGGGGTCATCGGCATCACACGGCACGCCGGCACGCCCGAGCGCGTCGCGCACCACGTCCCCCTCGGCAAGGCTCCCGCGCTCGAACGGCACGGCGACGATGCGTGCGGCAGGAAACGCCTCGCGATACTCGTCGAGCATGGTGCAGTAGTCGAAGTACGCCCACCTGCGCTCATCCAGGTCGGGGAACATCTCCCCGGCCTGGGCGCACCGTTCTTGATGCGGAAGTGATGGATGCTCGCGGCGAGATCCGCCTGGGGGCGCAGGTACACCAGCAAGGTGATGCGCTCCGCCAGCGGCGTCAGGTGCGCGGCGAGGCGCCGCTTGGATTCCAGGTTCAGCAGCCGCGAGTGCAGATGCTCACTGGACACCACGATGAGCCGCGGGTCAGCGATCTGCGCGAGTTCCGCGTCGATCCGCTCGGCGAGGACAGTGGGCAGGTCCTCCCGTTCCGCGCCCGCGTCCTTGAGCGCGGCCCGCTCGAACTCCCCCAGCGGACCGTCCATGCAGGCCGTCGCGAGAACGCCGTGGCTCGACTTGCCGAACGCCCGAGGGAACAGCGCGCCGCGACTGGCGAGCAGGTCGCGGCGGCGTGACAGCGCCGTCTGGATCGCCGTGGACCCGGTGCGCTCCGTTCCCAGGTGTGCCACCAGATGCTCGACCCGCGTCATCGCCTCACCACCACAGCCCTCCATGCCAGCGCGGGCGCCACGATCACCCGCGCGAGTGCCCGCCTCCAGGGAGCATCGGCCGCTCCGAGTGCCTGCGACCTGAGCCGCACCCTTCGTGCCACCCCGCGCAGCCCGCGCGGCTCAGGCATGAAGGCCGGATGCGGCGCGGCGGCGGCTACCCGGGCGAGCGTCACGTCGACCCAGTCATCCTCGGCGTTCTCGTGGAAGTAGTGGGAGCGTCGCCACCGCTCGCTCGCGCGCGGGAAGTCCAGGGTGACCATGCGGGCCATCGGGCCCGTGCAACCGCTGGCAGCGAACACCAGGTTGAGTTGCTGCTCGTCGACTCCGAAGTCGTCGAGGATGAGCGTGGGGACGTCGGCGGCGATTGACTCCAAAGCGGCGGTCGAGCTCACCGTGACGAGAGCGCGCGCTCCCCCAGGAAGTCGCTGAGCGGCCCGCGTGCGAACACGAGGTTGCGGGGCAGCACCCCGGGGCGCGCCGCAGCGAGCCTCGGGATACGAGGCGAACTCCGCGTGCGTCTGCGCCTCACCCTCCTCGCCACGCACCTTGATGATGAACGGCACCTCGGGATGCGCCTGCGCCGCGGCGACGATGCCCTCCAACAGGCGCGCTCGCTCGGCGCGGGTGCGCGGCACCAGCGCCTGCGGCGCGAACACCACCGCACCGTCACCGCGCGCGGGCACGGGGTCGGCGGCGCGCGCCAGCGACGCGAGCGCCACCACGGTTCCCGGCGTGACCATCGTCGTCAGCGCCTCTCGCTCGGCATGGGCGTGCACCACCATCACGTCGCAGCCGCGCCGGAAATCGACGCCGCGCACCGTGGGAGGAAACCAGACCCCAGGGATTCCCGAGACGGTCACGGGACGCTTGCTCAACCGCGCCACCACCGTGCGCTGCACCAGGCTCCACGAGCGGTCCACGCACCGCGAGGACCAGAACGTCGGGCGCATCGGCCTCGAGGCGGGAGGCCACCTCATCGAGGCTCAGCAGCGGCACGTCTGGCCACCGGCCCGCCACCGCGTCGCGCACCTGCGCGCGCGAGGGCGTCACGGCCGAGCGCACCACCACCACCTCGACGTCCGCGGCGGCGCTCAGGTCAAGCGCACGGCTGACGCCCCACTTGAGATAGGAGTCCGCATCACACAGGACAAGGGCACGGGTCCGATGCGGCGTCGCCGCGTTCACCCTCGCGAGCCAGGCGCGTACGGCCTGACTCGACGCCATGCGCGCCGCGTGGCGTTGCGCATCGACCAGCGATCCACGTGGCGCATCGACACCCCGTACTTCGCGAAGGTGACATCCACCGCGGCACGGAACTCGTCCTCGTTGTCGGACACCAGGTACGCGGTGCGCAGCAGTGCCAGGGCGTACTCGCGCTCGCCGACGCCCAGCCACGCCGTCGCGAGCGAACGCAGGGTCGCCTCATGGGGATGCGCGCGCACCACCTGGCGGGTGAGGATGCGCGCCTCGTCGAGCCGCTCCGCCCGCAGCGCTCGCGCCACGTCACGGACGGGCACGGGGCCACCCCCAGCAGGTCTCGCGGCGTCTCGTGCGCCGGAGGCTGCTGCAGCATCGGCCGCCACCACGGCGAGCAGGCGCTCCGAGAACGCCTCCACACTGAAGGTGTCGACAATGGCCTGGTATTCGGCGGCATCGACCTCCTGGGTCAGCACGGCCTCGACGGCGGCGAGCATCTCCTCCGGGTCGTGGCGGTCATACGAGGCGTAGCCACGCACCCCCGCCAGCACCTCGTCGCTGCCCACCCCCGTGTACGCGACAATCCTGACGCCGGCGGCGATCGCCTCGAGGGCCGAAAGCGGCATCGGGTCGTCCACGCTTGACAGGAGGAACACGTCGGAAGCCCGCACGATGGCCTCGGCGGACCGGCGCGGCAGGTGACCCTTCCACGCGACCGCGGGCGACTGGTAGATGTCGGGCGTTCCGCCTCCGACCCACACGAAGTCCAGCGGCAGCCGCCGCTCCGCCGCAAGGTCTGCGACGCGGGAGAACCAGTCGGCTCCCTTGCGAGCCTGAACGGACCCCACCATGACCACCTGCGCGCGCTCGCCGCGGCGGCGAGGAGTGATCGCGGCCGGGACGATGCCGGGGGACGTGTTGTAGACGACGCGCGTGGTGGGGGCTCCCATCTCGGCGAACATCCGGGCCTGCGACTCCGACACGCACAGCACGGCACAGCCCTCAAGCGCCTCAAGCATGGCCCGGTGGGCCGAGCGGAACGCGGCGTGCTCACGCTCGACGACCGCGCGGGTCTCGTGCGCGTAGACGAAGGGCGTGCGACCGCGGCCCCGCAGCGCGGTGACCAGGTCGGGCAGCCACGGCTTCACCCAGAACGGGCGCAGGCTATTGATCAGCACCACCTCGTCGGGCCTCGGCTCCGCGAGGACCGCCTCGACGCTGTGATACTCCATCACGTCGATGAGGCGCACCTCGGCCTGAGCCGTCGCGGTGAGGTGACGGGCCGCAGCCATGATGGGCAGCGAGACGCCGATCGACTGCACAAAGCGTTCGCCCAGCACCGCAATCTTGGTCCGCGGCGCGGGCGGGGCGCCGAGTGCGAAGAGGGCGGCCTCGCGGCGTGCGCTGCGCGGGAAGCGCTCGGCGGCGGGACCGGCGGGGCTGTCTTCGGGGACGTCGATGGGCGCGAGGATCGCGTCCGCAACGTCGCGCTCGACGTCAGGGTTGAGCCGGAGCAGCGCGTCCGGCACCACGCCCTCCGCGTTGGCGCGGAAGCGGCCCACCTCGCGTAGGCTCGGTCAGCACCTCCACGGCCTCCGGGACGGAGCCGACGGAACGCAGCAGGCTCCGACTTCAGGGTAGGCAGGGCAAGGGAGATACGGGGGTCGCCGATGGCGATGAGCGGCAGGCCTGCCCGCATGGTGTCCAGGTAGGCCGTCGAGAACCAGGTGACCGCGACATCGGCCTCGTGAAGGCGCTCCGCGGTTAGGGGCTCGGAGGCCTCCAGCACGGTGACGCCAGGGAGGGACTCAAGGAAGGCCAGGTGGCGGGCGTCGCTGGACGGGTGCGGCTTGATGGTGAGGCGGTCGGACGCGTCCAGTGCCGCGACCAAGTCACCAATCATGGCCCGATGCGCCTGCACCGTGGTCTTGCGCTGGGCGCCGAGCGGCTGGTCCAGCAGCACGATGTCGAGGCCCGTGCGCGGCTCACCGGAGCGCAGCACCCGGGCGCGGTGCTCGTAGGCAGTCGCGAGCCTCCGGGTTGGCGGAGTGCAGCACGGCACCGGTGACCCGAATGTCCGGCTGGGGCAGGTCCTCGCGTGCGGCGAGCACCCGCTCGCGTCCGCGGGGTCCCCACACACAGATGCGCGCGACGTCGGAGGTGCCATAGCGGGCGTTCTGGTCACCGAGCCCGGGGGTGGTGACGCGCTCCACAAACTCGAGGGTGCCGTCCTGCACCAGCACCACCGGGACGTCGCCGCGGGCGGCGACGATGGCGGAGCCGCGCACCGACTGATCGTTGAACAGCACGATGCGGTCGGCGCCTGCGTCGGCGAGCCAGCCGGGAAGGCGCTCCACGATGGCGCCGCGAAGTTCGTCGTGGCGGCGCACGCCCCACTCGCGGGCGAGGTTCACGACCTCGCCAACGATCGGGTGGCGCTCGGCCTCGTCCTCGACCCACACCTGGACGTCGGTGTTCACGTCCGCGGTGACGACCGTCACGCTCGCGGCGCGGGAAAGCGATCATGGAGCGCCGCGAGGATGCGCACTCCGTTGCGATTCTCGACGAAGACGACCACACGCTCGGCGAGCGGGGTCGAGACCGCCGCGGCGGCCTCCCGGGCGGACGATTCCGCTCCGGAAGGCGCCGAGTGGGACTCAAGCGTCAACGCGACGCAGGCTTGCTCAGCGGGGCGAGCCTCGCCGGGGAACACGCGCTTCACGCCGTCGCCGAGGCCCTGCTCGATGATGCGGATGTCGCGCACCAGGTTCTTCAGGCCCGTGGGCTCCAGCGAGGCGGCGTGGTCCGAACCCCACATGGTGCGGTCCAGCGTGATGTGGCGCTCGACGGCCACCGCCCCGAGGGCCACCGCGGCCACGGAGATCTGGAGGCCGGGCTCGTGACCCGAGTAGCCCGTGGGGAGGTCGTAGCGCTCCGCGAGGGCGGGGATCATGAGGAGGTTGGCCTCCTCGGGGGGCAGCGGGTAGGTGGACGTCGCGTGCAGGATGACCAGGTTGTCCTTGCCGAGGGTCTCGACGGCACGGTCGATCTGCTCGATGGTGGACATGCCGGTCGAGAGGATCACGGGCTTGCCGGTCTCACGAATGCGGCGCAGCATGCCGAGGTCGGTGACCGAGGCGGACGCGATCTTGTAGGCGACGGTGTCCATCTCCTCGAGGAAGTCGACGGCCGGCTCGTCCCACGGCGACGCGAACCAGTCCACGCCACGCGCCTTGCAGTAGGCGTCGATCTGCGCGTACTCGTCCTTCTCGAACTCCACCTTGTAGCGGTACTCGAGGTACGTCATGGTGCCCCACGGGGTGTCGCGAGGCGTGTCCTTCATGTGCTCGGGGGTGGAGATCTCGGGGGTGCGCTTCTGGAACTTCACCGCCTGGCATCCGGCCTCGATCGCGACGTCGATTAGGCGCAGCGCGTTGTCGACCGAGCCGTTGTGGTTGAGTCCGATCTCCGCGATCATGTAGACGGGCTGGCCGGGTCCGACCTTGTGGGCACCGATCTGCACTGCTTCAGCCATGTCATGCTCCTTCAAGTGTGGTGAGGATCATCTCCGCGAGTTCGCGGAGTGCTCCGCGCCCTCCCGGCCGGGTCAAGTGGACCCGGGCCACGGCGAGCGCAGCGGGATGGGCGTCTGGGACGGTGACGGGCCAGCCGACCGAGGCCATGCTTTCCACGTCGTTCACATCGTTTCCCACGTAGGCAACCTTCGACAGCGAAAAACCGCGAAGTTCACTCCACTGCCGCAGGATGTTCACCTTGTCGTCAGCGCCGTACACCGTCTCGATACCGAGCTTGCGGCCGCGGGCCTCGACGACGGGGTTGCGTTCCTTGCTGAGGATGAGCATGGGCACGCCCGCGGCACGCAGCATGGACAGCCCCATGCCGTCCGAGCGACTCACGGTGACGGCCTCCGTGCCCTCCTGATTGACCTCCACGAGGTCATCGGTGTGGACGCCGTCGAAGTCCATGACGAGAGCGTCGATGGCGCCGATGCGGGGGCGACTGAGCAGGGGCGCGAGGGCTCGCGCCGCCTCTAGGCTCGTGCGGGTCGTCGATCTCGAGTCCCGCGAGCGCGTCGACCACCTCGAGACCCACGGTGCCGAAGAAGCGGTGACGGGCCTCGACGAAGCCCGCGGCGTCCATCACGTAGAACGCTCCGGACTCCTGGTACTGCGCCTCGCGGTCCTGCCTGCGCGGCCGGAAGGACTTGTCGTGATTCACACCGTCGGCGCCGTCGGGTCCCACTCGCCACAGGAAGCCGTGGGTCTCGAACGCGGAGAACACCGCGTCCTCGTCGCCGTCACGCACCCGTGCCACGGCCCTGCCCAGGGCATCGGGATCGATGAACGGGGAGGTGGCCTGGAGGAACGCCAACGCCGCAACATCGTGACCCTGGTCGGCGAGGACCCCCAGCCCGTGCAGCAGGGCATCCTCGCTGCTGGCGAGGTCGCCCGCGATGTTCGCGGGCCTGTCGATGACGCCCGCGCCCGCGGCGCGCGCCACGGCCGCGATGGCGGCGTCATCGGTCGAGACGTAGACCGCATCGATCCCCGGCGCATCGAGAGCCGATGCGACGGCGCGCGCCACGAGCGGCACGCCGCCCACCCTGGCGATGTTCTTGCCGGGCACACCTTTGGAGCCGCCGCGCGCGGGAATGATCGCGACGGTCATACCCTTACGCGACGGCACGCGCTCGCCCCCGTGCGGAAACATCCTCCAGCAGACTCCGTAGGGAGTCGTCCGCCGCGGACGTCAGCCAGTGATGAGGCACCGCGGAGACGTCCAGGTCCACCGAGCGGTCCAAGATGGTGGACAGCGTCGCCACCACCGAAGATGGCAGCGTGCTGACCCGGCGTACTCCCGGCGCGCTCGCCAGCAGCACCTCGATGGGCAGCAGGGGCCGCTGGACCGCCACGCCAGGCACCTGGGCCCAGCGCTGCAGCGAGTCGCGGCGCTCGCGCCGGTGCGGGTAGTAGGTGACGGGGCCCTGTGCGGCGAGGTCACGCAGCCAGCCTGCGTACGCATCGGTGTCGAGGTAGCCGTCGTCCACGAGCGCCGAGCCCACCACGACGTGCGAGCCCACCGCGGCATCGGCCACCAGGGAGGTGCCGCGCAGCCATGCGTAGTCGTTGTGGATGACGGTCGCGCCGAGCGCGCCGAGACGCGCCATGGTCTCCGTGTCGGAGTAGGCGGTGAAGACGGTCAGCCTGCCCTCCTGGGCGGCGGTGCGCAGTCGTACGGCCGCCGCGGCTCCGAGGGCGCGGTGCAGGCGAGACTCGTTCTTCGCGTGGCGGCCAAGGGGGCGGCCCTCGATGAGGCGGCGCGCCATGGACAGCATCCCCGAGCCGTCGTCCACCAGTACCGTGTCCTGCGCGCCAGCGAAGGTGGCGACTGCGCGGACCTGACCGGAGTTCGCATCACCCGCGAGCCTGCGGCGCGCGGTGGCGAACGGCGACAGGGTGGCGTGGCGCCACGGCCCGGACATCGTCACGCCGCGCGGAAGTCGCGGCGCGAGGAGGCGTCCGGTGTCACCGAGCCGGCGGGCGCCCTCGCGCAGGCAGAGGTGAACGCCGTCGCCCGTCGCCGCGGCGTACTCCACTGCGTTCACCAGTTGTAAGGGTGATTCCACCCAGCCCATGCGTGCCATGGGCACAGCACAGCACAGCGACCTGAACGGTCGGTTGCGAGTGTGTGTCTACTTGGAAGCCTTGTAGGCCTTCACGACCTCGTCGGGGTCGCCGTCCATCCGCAGGCTCGCCGTGGTCGATCCAGATGACCCGGTTACAGGTGTCCAGGATGGACGTCATGGAGTGGCTGACGAGGAACACGGTTCCCGCCTGCTCACGCATGTCACGGATACGGGCCTCGCTCTTCTGGCGGAAGCCCTTGTCGCCCACCGCGAGCGCCTCATCCACCAACAGAATCTGGTGGTCACGGGAGACCGCGATGGAGAAGCGCAGGCGCGAGGACATACCCGACGAGTAGGCTCTTCATGGGCAGGTCGATGAACTCTTCCATGTCCGCGAAGTCCACGATGCTCTGGTACTTCGCCTCGATCTCCGCGGGCGTCAATCCCAGCGCCAGACCACCGAGGATGACGTTCTTCTCGCCCGAGAGGCTCGGGATGAGTGCGGCGTTGACACCCAGCAGTGCGGGGCGGCTCGAGGCGAACACACGGCCCTGAGCCGGAGCGATGAGGCCGGAGATGGACCGCATCAGGGTCGACTTTCCGGAGCCGTTGTGGCCGATGACGCCGATGGACTCGCCCTCGCGCGCCACGAAGGACACGCCCTTCAACGCATGCACCACGCGGATGCCGCGCTGGCGGGTCAGCAGCGCACGGTTCTGCGCGGCCCGCTTGCCGGACGTGAACGTCTTGTACTTGATGTGGAGGTCGTCGACCACGACCGTGGGCGCACCGAGGGTGTCAGTCATGTCCGTACCTTTCCTCGGCACGCCAGAAGAACACGATGCCCACCGCCAAGGTCACCACGCCGGCCCCGGCCGCGATGATCCACATCCAGCCGGGTCCGCTCTCGCCGAGCAGCACGGTGTCACGGACGATGGTGATGTAGTCGTGCACGGGGTTCAGTTGCGCCACCGTGAGCATCCAGTCCGGCTGGTCCTTGAGGACCTCCTCCAGCGAGTAGAAGATGCCCGAGGCGTAGAAGAACAGGCGCGAGATGAGCGGGATCACCTGCGTGAGGTCGCGCAGGTGCACCGTCAGGCGGGCCGCCAGGAGCGCGATGCCGAGGTTGAACATCGCCATCAACACCATGGCCGGGATCACGAGGAGCCACCACCATGTGAGTGGTAGCCCGAACGCGAGCACGATGATGCCCATGATCACGAGCATCGGAATGAGGCTCGATGACCTGCTGAATGATCTGTGCGACGGGCAACAGCATGCGCGGGAAGTTCAGGGACCGCACGAGCGACGCGTTGCCGGTGATCGCCTTGGCGCCGTCGGAGAACGACTTCGAGAAGAACTCGAAGATGAAGACGCCGACGACCAGGAACGGGATGAAGGCGACGTCGCCGGGGCGAGTGGAGCGCGGCAGGATGATGCCGAAGATGGTGCCGTACAGCGCCGCGTTCAGCAGTGGGCGCAGCACGATCCAGGCGAGACCCAGGCGGTTCTCGGCCACGGTCGCTTGGATGCGGAACTTCGCAAGGGAAGTGGCGAAGGCGCGGCGCCGCCACATTTCGGCAAGGTACTCGCCGAGCGGCGGGCGGGCTCCGACGCGCTCGAGGCCCGCGTCGCGCGCGATCGCCTCGTAATCGATGGGGGTCACGTAGGCTCCTACAGTTCCAGGCTCAGTTCTCGGCGCCGGACAGACGCAGGGGCATCGGAACACGCGACAAGATTACCCCAGCCCCCTCACGCGGCCCGATGCGACGCCATCGCGGCGAGAACCGCGTCGTTCTCGACGGTCGAGCCGACGGTCACGCGGATGCCTTCACCCGCGAACGGGCGCACCAACACGGCAGGCTCCAGGGCCGCGAGCGCTACGGCGATCTCGACCGTGCGGTCACCCGCCGGAATCCATACGAAGTTGCCCTGTGCCTCGGGCACCTCCCAGCCGAGCTCACGCAGGCCGTCGCGCAGGCGTGGACGCTCGGCGACCACCTGCTGGACACGCTCCAGCAACTCCTGCTCGGCGATGGGCTCGAGCGAGGCGAGGGCCGCGGCCTGAGCGGCCGAGGACACCGAGAAGGGCGTGACACATGCGCTGACGGGCGCGATCAGAGCCTCGGATCCGAGCGCGAAGCCCACGCGGGCGCCCGCGAGGCCGTAGGCCTTGGAGAACGTGCGCAACACCAGGAGGTTGTCGTGGCGAGGAATCTCCTCCAGGCCCGCCACCGCGTCGGCGTCGGTGACGAACTCGACGTACGCCTCGTCGAGCACCACGAGGACGGACGTGGGCACGGCCGCCATGAAGCGAGCGAACTCATCGCGGGTGAGGGCCGGCCCGGTGGGGTTGTTCGGTGAGCACAGCATCGCCACCTTGGTGCGGTCGGTGACGGCGGCGATCATCGCGTCGATGTCGTGGCGGCCGTCCTGCGTCACCGGCACCATCACCGGGGTGGCCCCGGCGATGTGGGTGAGAATCGGGTACGCCTCGAAGGAACGCCAGGCGAACACCACCTCGTCGCCCGCCTGGCAGTAGGCGGTGAGGATGTGTTGCAGGACCGCTACCGAGCCGCCGCCCACCGCGACCTGGCGCGGCGTGACGCCGAACCGGGCGGCGAGCCGCTCGTGCAGGTCGACCGCGAACATGTCGGGGTAGCGGTGGATGCCGTCACCGGCTCGCGCGATCGCGGCGGCCACCGAGGGCAGCGGGTCGAAGGGCGTCTCGTTGGAGGAGAGCCGACGGGCGGGAGCCTGTCGGCCGCACCACGAGCACCGGGAACGTACGCGGGGAGGCCGGCGACGGCGGGGCGGGGCACGGGAAGGCTCATGGGGACATCGTGCCAGGTGTGAAAGACTCCTTGGCATGAGGTTCGTGCTGAACGTGATCGCCATGGCCGTGGGCGTGTGGGTTGCGACGCTGTTGCCCCTCGACATCGCCGTGACGGGCGGAGAGGGCGAATGGTGGACGCGCCTGCTGGTGTTCGGTGCCGTCGGTGTCATCCTGCGCCTGCTCAACCAGGTCATCAAGCCCATCCTGCAGATCCTCGCGCTCCCCATCACCATCCTGACGCTCGGACTGTTCGCCCTGGTGGTGAACTGGTTTGTACTGTGGCTCGCGGCGTGGGTCACCACGTGGTTCGGGGGCATCGAGCCTGGTGATTGGTGACTTCTGGCTGGCGCTCGTCGGCGCGCTCGTCATCACCATCATCTCGTCCATCGTGCGCGGCCTCACCGGCTCGGCGCAGGAGTAGGGACCGGCTCGGGTTCGCGCTGCGGCGCGGGCTGGGAGCCCACCTCGCGCGGTGGCGTGGCCGGGCTGAACAGCGTCCGGTTGGCGCTGACCGACGTGGTGTAGCCCTTGGTGCCGTCGCGCCACGCCTTGGTCGAGGCGTCGTCGAGTCCGTCGATGGCTTTGCCCGTAGCCCGGTAGGTGGTCATCGCATGCGCGCCCAGCACCGTCGCCGCTGCCGCCGCGACGGTCTTGTCGCCCGAGGCGCGTGCGTCTCCCGTCCACGTGGTGACGTTGGCTGACTCCGGGTTGGCCCCCTTGTCGAGCGCGGGAACCATGTCGGACACGTCCTCGACATGCGCGTACCTCACGCCGTCGACGCGCGGCAGGTGTCCCACCGGCGAACCGAACGTCACCACGTCGGTGATGGTGAAACGCTCACTGATCCCTTCAACGCCCGCGATGGCCGTGCTCACCATGCCGCCCTGACTGTGGCCCACGAGCATCACCTCGGCGTCTCGCGGAATACCCATCCGCTCCATGGCGTCGACGGCGAGCCGCATCGCGTCGGACTCCTGACCTGCCGCGACGGCGGCGTTGCCCTCGCCGTCGGCGGTGTTGACGCTGCGGTGTCCCCAGTCGGCGGTGCCCGGAATGGTCACCACGTAGCGGCGTTTGCCGTCGGCACCCATCAGTTCGTCGATCGCGACGGCGCCCTCGGGCGGAGCGGGGAGGTCCGCGAGGCTGGAGGCTAGGTCTTCCATGGAGGTCGCCACCTCGGAGCGCGTGCGCGGGCCGCGCGGCACCGCGGCGGTGTAGCGATCCTCGAAGAGCGCGTCGAGCCCGCGGGTGGCGCCGAGCAGTGCCATCACGACAGCGTCGTAGGCGCTCTGGTCCATGATCACGTCCGTGCCCAGCGCTCCCGTCACCGTGCCCACGGTGCCGCGGTTGATGTAGCCCGTCATGGGCGGTGCGCCGTCGGGCATGACGGCCTCGCCCACCGGGTCCCTGCCCATGAGGCGTCCCACGATGCCCGGCACCGAGATCGCCCAGCCCAGCCCCATGGCCGTCCGCGTCACCCAGGTCTGGGTCGCCACGGCATCGTGCGCAGCGCGCGCGACGCTCGTCGCGATGCCGATGCCGCCGCGGGCCCGCTCCTCCGCCTCCTCATAGGTACGTGCCACTGCCGTCAACCGCACCCCCAGGTCATCGGCGTCCCGCGCCAAGGCCCCCACCCCGCCAAAGCCCCAACGGGCGTGCCCCACGGCGGCATCGGCCCTCGTAACGGCCCCCGCCACTGCGGGACCCGCGTCGCGCGCCGCGTCATCCAGCAACGCCGCACATGAGTCGAGCGCGCGCAGGCACGTGTCGAGCGCATCGCCAGCGCGGGACAGTACCGCCGATGCCGAGGCGAGGTCCTCCGTCACGGCCTGGGTCCCGCCCGCGCCACCCGCGACGCCCACGGGAACGGGCTCGGGCGTGCTCACTGCCCAGCCTCGCGCGCCGCGATCTGCATCTGCCACCAGGTGCCGCGTGCCTCCTCAAGGCGCCCGACAAGGGCCACCACCCGGTCGCGCATCGCCGCCGGCTCCGCCCGGTACAACTCCGCCGCTGCCGATGCCCACTCGACGTCGTCGGCATCGGCGAGGCTCGCGCAGGCCGCCTGTGCCTCATCGAAGGCGCGTTCGAGGTCCGCCACGGGCAGCCACAGATCCGGCAGGTACGAGGCTTCAGGCTGCCACGCATCGAACAGGGATTCGGGATCGCTCATGGGGCGACGCTAGGTACGCGGCCCGGCCCCGGCATCGGCCGTCGTGGCGCCTGTGGACAACGCGCCGTGGCGCGGTGGCCTGTGCATGGAACAATGAGGGCCGTGACTGAGTGGAACCCCGCCTCGTATGTGACCCTCGCCGACGTCGAGCCCGCGATCGCGCTCACCCCGCTGGACGGCCGCTACCGTTCCGCGGCGGCGCCGCTGATCGACCACCTGAGCGAACCCGCACTGAACCGTGCGCGCCTGTTCGTCGAGGTGGAGTGGTTCATTCACCTGTGCGCGACCGCCGCCGTGCCCGGCACGCGCGAGCTCACGGCGGAAGAGGTGGCGCTGCTGCGTGCCATCCCCGCCGAGTTCGGTGCCGACGGCATCCGTGAGCACGCCGAGATCGAGAAGGTCACCGTTCACGACGTCAAGGCGGTCGAGTACTACATCAAGCGCCGCATCGAGGGCACGTCGCTCGAGCCGCTGAGCGAACTGGTCCACTTCGCGTGCACCTCAGAGGACATCAACAACCTGTCCTACGCGCTCATGGTCAAGGGCGCCGTCGTGCAGGCGTGGCTACCCGCCGCCTCCTCGCTCGTGGCGCAGGTCGCGGACCTTGCGCGCGAGACCAAGGCCGTGCCGATGCTCTCGCGCACCCACGGTCAGACCGCCACGCCCACCACGCTGGGCAAGGAGCCTCGCGGTGCTCGCCCACCGCCTCGGCCGCCAGGCTCGGCCGCATCGAGCGCCAGGAGTACCTGGGCAAGATCAACGGCGCCACCGGCACCTTCGGCGCACACACCGCTGCCGTCCCCGGCACCGACTGGGTGAGCGTCTCGCACACCTTCGTGGAGGGCATCGGTCTCACCTGGAATCCCCTCACCACCCAGATCGAGAGCCACGACTGGCAGGCCGAGTTGTACGCGGACGTTGCCCGCTTCGGCCGCATTTTGCACAACCTGGCCACCGACGTGTGGACCTACATTTCGCTGGGCTACTTCGCGCAGGCCGCGGTCGCCGGCGCCATCGGCTCGTCCGCGATGCCGCACAAGATCAACCCCATCCGCTTCGAGAACGCCGAGGCCAACCTCGAGATCTCCGCGGCACTGCTGGACACGCTCGCCTCGACGCTGGTCACCTCGCGCCTGCAGCGGGACCTCACGGACTCGACCACGCAGCGCAATATTGGCGTCGCGTTCGGCCACTCGCTGCTGGCGATCGACAATGTGCGCCGCGGGCTGGGAGCCCTGTCCGTGAACGAGGCGGCGCTGGCGGCAGACCTCGACTCGTCGTGGGAGGTGCTCGCCGAGCCCATCCAGTCGGCGATGCGCGCCGCGGCGATCGCGGGCGTGCCCGGCATGGAGAACCCCTACGAGCGCCTCAAGGACCTCACGCGCGGTCACGTCATCGACGCCGAAGCGATCCGCACCTTCGTGGACGGGCTCGAGCTCCCCGCGGAGACCAAGTCACGCCTGGCAGCGCTGACCCCCGGCAAGTACGTGGGTCTCGCCGAGCAGGCTCGTGGATTCCTACCTGCGCTGAGCACTCCGTGCCCTGGCGGGACATGGGCGTCACTTTCGTGCGATCGTTGTGTCCATCACCCCTGGGTGCTAATTTGCGAGCGAGCAGATGGGCCGCGTGCGCGCAGGCCGTCGGGGCGGAGCCCGAGGGGGTCGAGCCTCCCCGCCTGTGGGTGCTTGAAGTGAATCCATGCTTGAGGAAGCCATGAATTCTTCAGTGTCATCTCGCTCACGCGTTCTCATCGCGCTCCTGGTCGCTGTCGCGCTGGCGCTCGGCGCTGGCATCGCGACGAGCCCCGCCGCCGATGCAGCCGCCAAGGCCAAGACCTCGGTGACGATCACGTCGTTCAAGCAGGTGTCCGGGACCCGGATCATCTCGGGCTCGCCGGTGCTCGTCAAAGGCAAGTCGTCCGCCAACCTCGCAGGCGCAAAGGTCTACCTTCACCAAGAAGGGCAAGAAGTGGGTCGACACCGGATACGCGACGACCATCAAGAAGGACAAAACGTTCTCGCTCAAGTTCACCCCGCGGGGCATCGGAGGCAAGAACTATCGGATCGCTTTCAAGGGTTCGTCAACCAAGGCGCAATCCACCTCCGCCAAGAAAGTGACGCTCTGGCAGTGGCTTGCACTAGGTCCACTGGAGCAGTCCGGCGACTTCTATGAGTCCACCGCCACCGTGGCGGGCAAGTACTACGGCAAGGTCGTCAAAGACTCCGTGTACGACGGCGGATCAGATTTCTCGTCGGAGTACAACCTCTCATTTAAGTGCGTCACAGTGAAGTCAGCGATGGGGCTAGACGACAGCAGCGACAGCGGGATGAACGTCATCTACAGCGCTGACCTCGATGGAAGCCGAGCGTTCACGTCTTCGGCGTTCGGTGTTGGCAAGTCCACCACGATGTCGCTCAACACCACCGGCGTGTTCCGCATCGGCTCAGGGCCGATGTCCCAGCAGTGTCGAACAAGTACCTCTCCGGGTACGCGGTGTTCGCCAACCCTGTGGCGCTCTGCAAGGGCGTGCCCGCTACATAGGCGGTACGCCTCAGCGGGACATGGGCGTCACTTTCGGCCAGATTGTGGCACTCATGTCCCGCCAGGAACATGGTGAGGGGACCGGCGGGCCAGTCGCTACAGTCGTGGCAGCGCGATTGCAGTGGCACCGCCAGGTTGCCTTCCGCGTTATCTGATCGGGTGCTTCCATGCCTTTTCCTGCTGTCCCCCTCCGCTCCCTGCCAGGCGAGTACGTCATCGCGCGGTTCTCCACCGATGCGGACGTCGCTCCCGTGCTCGCCGAGCCTGCTTCGGGCTGAGTCCCTGGTGTCTTTCACCCAGACCGACCAAGAGATCTCCATCGTCTGCGGCTCCGATGCCGCTCCCTCGGGCGCGGAACTCGATGGCCCCTGGCGGGCGCTGTACGCGGGCGGGCCGATCCCGTTCGGCCTCACCGGCGTGGTCGCGTCGCTCGTGGACCCGCTTGCGGCAATCGGCTGCCCGGTCTTCGTGATCTCCACGTTCGACGGCGACGTCCTCATGACTCCCAGCGACCGCCACGATGAGGCCGATCGAGCGCTCCGCGGAGCGGGACACACGGTGGACGTCGACGCACCGCGTGACTAAGCGCACGGCGTCGCGAATGCGCCCTGCGAGTCGTTGAGTGCGCGGTTTCACCGGAGAGCGGGCACTCAATGACTCGCAGGAGCCCCCACAGCGACGGCGTCGCCCACCGCGATCACCCCTGGGGTGACCACGTCGAGGTAGATCGCCACGCGCATATCGCGCTGGCGGCCCAGCGGCTGTAGCCACCGGGTCTTCTCGGCCACGCCGTCCTGGGGCAGGTCGATGGTCCGGCAGCGTTCGATGCGTCCGATGGGCCGCAGCACCGCCCCGCCGATCCGGACGTCGTCGACCCAGGATTCCTCCTCGAACGGCTCCGTGGTGTCCACCACCACGTTGGCGCGCAGGCGGCGCGGGTCGGCGTCGGCGCCCAGTTCGCGAGCGCACCAGGCGAGCGTCGCGGTACCTACGAGCGAGACGGGGCTGTCGTCGAAGTGCTTGACGTCCGTCTCGGGCGCGAGAGTCGCGTCCGCGGCCAGTGCTTCCGAGAGCCACGCGTCGAGTTCCGGGTCTCCCGCGAGCGCCTGCCTGCCGCCGGGTCCGCTCACCACGACACCCTCGGCGGTCGTGGCCGCGCGGAACGCGAACACTCCATCACGGCGCACCATGCGCTTGGTGTTCTTCCCCGAGGCCAACCGCGAGTCGCCGTCACGCACGGCCCAGCCGCGGTCGCCCACGAGCCCACGCGCGTCGAGTTCCACTCGCTCCAACGCCTCGCCTCCCATGGACTTCACGGGATAGCGGCGCAGTGCGGTGACGAGGGTCATGCCTCGAGACTACGGCCGATGCGCCGGTCACCTGAGCGACCGGCGCATCGGCCGTGGGGGCTTGGCTGTCAGTCGAACTCGACCGTCACCGAGCTCTCGCCCTGCGCGGGATCGGGGTCCACCGTGACGTGGGTGGTGACGCCGTCGGCGTCGATGTCGTCAAAGGTGAACGTGCCCTCCTCGGTGGGCTGAAGGACCTCGGTGGTGCCGTCCTCACGCGTGAGCACCGCGGTGCCGTCAGCCCTTGGCATGAGAAGTGTCAGGACCCGGTCGGTACCGACCTCGAGGGACGCGTAGAGCGCCTCGTCGGGGGCGAGAGCCACCTCAGGTGCGCACGCATAGCCCGCCTCGGGGTAGGCGCTGGGCTCGGCAGGGACGGCCTCGCTGACGCCGTCCGGCATCTCCTCCGTGCGGTCGAGTTGCACGTTGAGGTTCGCATCCCAAGTCACCCACGAGCCGTCGGCGATGCGAAACACCGCGACGCCATCCTCGTCGGGTGTCACCGCCACCGCCGCATCTGCGGCGATCTGCACCACCAAGTCGCCGTCGGCACCCGTGGAGATGACAGCCAGCACGGCCCCACTCGCGGCGTCCTGCAGCGTGGTGAGCCCGGTTTCGCCGTCGAAGACGGACCACTGATCCCGCGCGGCCGTACTAGCGGGAAGGGACGTCTCGGGGCCGAGGCTGATCGTGATCTCCTCGTCGGCGCTGCCGGTGGAAACATCGAGGCATGCCCCCGAGGAGGGGCTCGCGGACTGTCCCGCAGGCGCCAGCGAGGCCGACCGCCCCTGCGCGAGCGCCACGCCGCCGAACGCGAGCACACCCGCTGAGACGGCCGCCGCCGAGCCCACCCCGGCGGCACGGACCACGCGGCGGCGCCGCACCCGGCCGCGCACCGCGGCTCCGTGTCGATGCGCGAAGTCGGAGCCCTCGCCGCCGCCCATCTCGCCATGCAGCAAATCCCTCAGGTCACTCATCGCACTGCTCCCTTGAGTTGGGGTGCCACGACCGGCACCGTGGTGGGTTCGGCACGCCAGTCGGCGACCGTGTGGAGTTCCGTCGCGAGCCTTGCCGATGCGTCGGACAGGTAGCGCTTGACGGTGCCCTCGGCGAGCCCCAGGCGTTCCGCGATCGCGGGCACCGTGAGGTCGTCGTAGAAGCGCAGGACAATGCAGGCACGCTCGCGGGGGCTGAGGCGCGCCAGCGCGGCCCTGACGTCGAGCACCTCGGCGGCATCCGGCCGATGCACCGGCACCTCGCGGAGCCTTGTCGTGGGCTCGTCTGGCGGCGCCCGCGCGGCGCACCCGATCGATGAAGACGCTCGGGATGGTGCGGCGCACATACGCCTCGGCCATCGGCACCGTGGGGAACGAGCGGCCCCGCGAGAACGCCTTCACGAGCGCGTCCTGGAGGACGTCCTCGGCATCGTCCCCCGCGAGCAGTCGTGCGTAGGCGAGCAGCCCTCCGGCCCGTTCACGCATCAGCGTGTCGAGCATCGGCTCCCATCGCGCCATCGCGGTCCTCCACAGGGTCGGCTTGCATTGTCGCCCACACAACGTGGCTGCCACGGCGAATCGTTGGGGGCCGATGTTCGCCCCACCCGGGTGACGGCCCGCTCCCGCCGCTCGTTAGGGTGGCGTGACCATGAGCACCTCACCGGACGCCGGCGCCGAACCGGCCGCGGCATCGGCCGTCGAGACCGATGCCGCCGCACCCAGTCCGCGCCGCCTCAAGGCCGAGATCGGCATCGTCCTTGGCCTCTCGCTCGGCTACTACGCAATCACGGCCGCGCTGACGCTCATCGAGCGCTATCTGGCCGAGCCCGCGATCGGCGATCAGTCCACCACGCTGAACCCGTCGCGCTCGTCGATCGACTGGGTGGACCTCATCTCCCAGGTGGTGCGCCAGGCGTATCTGCTCATGCCGGTGGCGCTCGCGCTGTACCTGCTGAGCATGGGCGGACGCTCCGCGCGCAGGCGCCTTGGCCTCACCGGCGGCTGGAGAGGGCTGCGACGCGACGCACTTGGTGCGCTCGCGCTGGCGGCGTGCATCGGCATCCCTGGGCTCGTGCTGTACGCGGTGTCGCGCGCCCTGGGCCAGACGGTGCGCATCGACACCTCCGGGCTGCCGGACGCGTGGTGGGCGGCGACCATCCTGCTGCTGTCCGCGGCCGTCGCGGGCGTGTTGGAGGAGACCATCGCGGTCGGGTATCTCGTGACGCGCCTCAAGGAGTTGAGGTGGTCGCCGTATGCGGCCATCCTCGCCTCGGCGCTGCTGCGCGGCGCCTATCACCTGTATCAGGGGTGGCCGATGGCGCTGGGCAACGTGGTCATGGGCCTCGTCTTTGCGTACTGGTTCCACCGCACGGGCCGCCTGGGGCCACTGATCCTCGCGCACTGGACGCTTGATGCGGTGTCGTTCATCGGACCCGAGGTGGTGCCAGCCGAGTGGCTTGATGCGCTCGGGGTGAGCCTGACCGGGCCACCTACCTCCTACACTCGGATCCATGGCCGGACCCGACGCGACGCAGCATGCCGCTGCGAGCAGCGATCCGCTGCGCGGGGTCACCGTCATCGATGCCCCCGAGTCGCGCGTGCATCGCGTGTCCGACCTGCTTGCCGCGAGCCTCACGGTTCTCGGAATCGTCCTGGTGCTGTTGCTCGGCGCGTACGGCACGGCCACCACGGAGGGCCTCACGGAGGACGTGCAGGGTTTCGCGCGCGTGCTGCAGCGCCTCCTCGTGGCGCCCGTCAACATCTTCTCCGGAATCGTCACCATCGTGGTGCCACTCGCGGTCATCCTCGATCTCGGTTTCCGTCGCGAGCCGCGTCGCATCCTCGAGGTGCTGGGCGCGGGCGTCCTCGCGTTCATCGTGACCGTCATCGCGGCGATCACCACCCTCGAGTTTGGCGCCGACGAACTCATCACCTCGCTGTCGGTGCGCAGTTCCGAGGGCGACATGGTGGTGCAGGCTTCCCGCCTACCTTGCCGCCGTGGCCGCGATGCTCACCGCGGCCGGGCTGAGAACCACGCGCAGGGTGCTGTCGATCTCGTGGCCGTTCGTATGGATTGCCGCCGCCGTCGCCGTGATCTCCGGCATCGTGACGCTGCCCGCCGCCATCACCGTGGTGTTGATCGGCCGCGCATCGGGCCTGATGCTGCGCTGGGCCGTGGGTTCCACCGCGGACCGCGCGTATGGTGCGGCGCTGGCGGACGGCATCAGGCGCGCGGGCTTTGAGCCACGACGCATTGTGCGCGCCGACCACCGCGACTCCAACGTGCCCGACACCCACGACGATGTCGCCGCCGCCATCGGCCGCACCCGCTCGGGCCGCATCTACTCCGTGACCACCATCGAAGGCCACCAGGCTCATCGTGCTCGCGATGGACGGCGACCAGCACACGGCCGGCTTCCTCGCAAAGTGGTGGCAGACCATCCGCTTCCGCGGGATCGACCCCCGCGCCGAGGTCAGCCTGCGCCACGCCGCCGAGTCGACCGCACTCGTGTCCCACGCTGCCCGCAGCGCCGGGGTGCGCACCGCCCGCGTGCTCGGCATGAGTCAGGCCCGCGACTCGATGCTCGTGGTCTACCAACGTCCCGTCGCGATGCGAGCGCTCTCGGAGATGTCCGGCGACGAGGTCGACGACGCGATGCTGGACTCGATCTGGGACCAGTTCGTCCAGGCCCATGCCGCGGGCATCTCGCACCGCCAGATCTCCGGCGACACCATCCTGGTGGGTGACGGCGAGGAGACCGGCACTCCGCTGGTGTGGATCACGAGCCTGGGACATGGGCGAGGTGGCGACGTCCACGCTGGCGAGGCGTCTCGACAACGTGCAGGTGCTGGCGGCGACGGCCGCGATCGTGGGAGCCGACCGCGCCGTCGACGCCGCGTTCAGGGCGCTGGGCGAGGACATCATCGAGCAGGTGGCGCCGCTGCTTCAGGCCATCGTGCTGCCCCGCGCCACGCAACGCGTCCTCAAGGAGCAGGGCGACGTGCTCAAGGAGACGCGCGCCGCCATCGTGGCCCGGGTGCCCGATGCGGAGATCGAGCAGCAGAACATCACGCGGTTCGGGTGGCGCACCATCGTGCTGTTCGCCGCGGCCGTGCTCATCGGCACGGTCATTCTCACCACGTTCAACACCCAGGACATTGTGGGGGCGCTCAGCACCGCAAACCCGTGGTGGATCCTCGGGGCGCTGCTGTGGTCCTTCGTGACCTACATCGGTGCCGCGCTCGCCATGCTCGCGTTCTCGCCTGTACGGCTGCCGTGGATGCGCGTGCTGCTCGCCCAGGTAGCCGCGGGCTACATCGCCGTGGCCGTCCCCGCAGGCGTGGGTCCGGCGGCGCTCAACCTGCGCCTCCTGACGCGGCGCAAGGTGACGGGGCCGCTCGCCGTGGCGACCGTGGCCCTGGTGCAGGTGTCCGCGGTGGTGGTCACCGTCATCGGCCTGCTGACCCTCACCCTGGTGACCGGGTCGCAGGGCACGCTCGCGGCCCTGCCCTCGACTGCGGTGCTGATCGGCATCGGCGCCGCCGCGGCCGTCATCACGGCGTTCATGCTGATCCCCAAGGTGCGCCGCTGGACGCTTGCGAAGATCATGCCGACGCTGCGCCAGACCTGGCCGCGCCTGGTGCAGATCCTTGGCCAGCCGTGGCGCCTGGCGGTGGGACTCGCGGGCAACCTCATCCAGACCGTCGCGTTCGTGGGGACGTTCTACTGCACGCTCGAGGCGTTTGGCCAAGACCTCGCGATCATTGACGTGACCATCCTGTTCTTCCTGTCCAACGCGGTGGGTGCCGTGGTGCCGACGCCCGGTGGCCTCGGTGCCGTCGAGGCGTCGCTGATCGCGGGACTCACGGGTGCTGGCGTGCCGCTGCCCGTCGCGACGCCCGTGGTGCTGATCTACCGATTCATCACCTACTGGCTGCGCATCCCGCTGGGCTACGTGGCCATGAATTGGATGACGCGCAAGGGTGAGATGTAGGGACCACGCGCGCGATCATCGGCGGCCCGTCACGACAGTGCTCGCCACTATGCCGACTCCCAGGGCCCATCCGACTCGACCGCGTTGAAGACCACCGCAGAGGGGGCACCGTGACAGGCTTCGGCACATGACCTCATCGGACACCCCGTTGAGCCTCCAGTGACGGCGTCGCTCGGTTCGCTCAGGGACGGTCGCGTGGCTGTAGAAGAGGTCACATTGCTCCCCTTCGGCCAAGGCAGCAATAGTGCACACTTGGCCGACTCCGCCACTCGCCTTCCGCTCGTTGGTGGCGATCTCGTGGAGTTCTCCCGGCGCTCATCGACGCAGGCTCGTCAGTGCAGTGACATCGCTGATGCCAGGCGCACTGGTCACTCTCAGCAAGCCGTATGCGGATGATCTCGAGCCCAAGGCCTGGGTGGCACTCGCCAACGCACAAGTCCTCGTCACGCACACCAGCACGGACACGTTCTCGGTGCTGATCAAGGATCAGCCGAGAGAGACATTGATGGGAGTACTCGACGGCTTCGGACTGGCACAGGACACCAGGATCCTGTCGTGGTGGTCCGAAGCCGAGAGAGCCGCTGTCGCCGATGCCTTCGTGAGCCTGGTAGGCACCTCTCTCGACGACGACCTACCTGTGCCCCTCGAAGTCGGCCGGAGTGGCCTGCGCCCAAAGGGCCACGTTGTCGTCGCACCAGTCGCATGCGGACGCCTCCCACGTGTACGGATCGGTCCTGTGGAGCCTTGTTGCGAAGTCCCTTGATCTCGGGTGCGGCGAGACCAGCGGCCGACCAGCGGGTTCCGGGGAACTCCGCCGCTCCTGCCAGGTAAATCTGCTCCCCGATGCCGAGGCCGTTCATCGTGGCGTCGACGTCCGGGTGCCGGTCTCCGTCGCCTGCAGCGAGGGACGGCACCTGGGCAGGGTTGGAGTTGATCGCGCCGAACGGGTCGTTGATGCAACTGGTGAACGTGGCGCGGTGGGCGCTCATCGGGTGTTCAACAATGAGCCTGTCGTTGAGGGTCGGTCCAGCGGGTCAGGGGTGTCGCCGCGCGCACTCGATCCACGCGACGGAACTCGGCGGTCAGGACTTCCTCGACCCGGTCCGCCGTGCACAGTTCGCGCAGGCTGCGGCACCGCCTCCACACGTACGGCATCCGTCGGGGCGATGCCGTGCGCCACCTCAGGCAGGAGGGTGGCGTGCTTCGCGCCGACTCTCTGCGCGATCGAGGCGCGATGCGCCGGGACGCTGCTCGCCAGCGACGGATGGAACGCGTGCCGCGTGCTGAGGGCGCGCTGCATGGTGCGCCACTCGTCGATGACGAGGCTGTCCACGAAGCGGGCCCAGCCATTGATCGCACGCACGTGGTCGGCAAGCCGTTCGGCGAGACGCACGAGTGCGGCGTGCTCGGCCCGGGCGGCGCGGCGACGCCACCAGGGGACCTCACCGATGCGACGGGACGCGTCGTCGGCCTCGGCAATGGCCTTGGCGTGGTCGGACACCGCGCCGTCGACCGCGTCGTCGGCATCAAGGAGGGGTGCGATGGTGAGTGCGTCTGACATGGTGACTCCCCGATCGGTCGGAAGGCGAGCCAGTTGAGGCGCTCCTCACCTTTTGGGCGCAGGCTCCGCACCCCGTGTGCCACACTGCCCGCGTGACCGCCACGCATACCGTCCGCCCCGCCACCGCATCGGACCTCCCGGCCCTGGTCGAGCCTCGCCGCAGTCACGTTCCCCCTCGCCTGCCCGGCGAGCACGCCCGCCCAGGCGATCACCGACCACATCGCGGACAAGGCTCAACGCGGACGTCATCGGTGGCTGGATCACCGCCGCCACGCACTCGGTCGTCGTGGCCGATGCCGGGGTCGCCGGCCGCCTGGACGGCTATGCCCTCGCCACGTTTGGCCCGTGCTGCGACCCCGAGGCCGCGGTGGCGCTTACGGCCGCAGGGGTAGACACCGATCCCATCCATGAACTGTCGAAGATCTACGTGCGCGCCGACGCCCACGGCAGCGGCCTTGCCGCCTCACTCATGGAGGCGGCGGTGGTCGCGACCAGGGCAGCCCACGGCATCGGCCCCGTGTGGCTCGGCACCAACGACGAGAACCTGCGTGCCCGGGCGTTCTACCGCCGTCACGGCTTCACTCAAGTGGGCGCCCGGACGTTCGTGGTGGGCGGCAACCGCGAGACGGACGTGGTGATGCTGCGGCGCAGTTGACGCGCCGCAGCATCCCATGAGTGCTGACGTTCCTCCAGGACGCACGCCAGCCGGAAAATGAGCGCTGACGTTCCTAGCGCGCGGGGGTGAGGCGCACGCCCCAGGTGAGGGAGTGCGAGGCGCCCGGCTCGAGGGTGATGAGGTCGTCGCCCGTGCGGAACGCGTCCGCAATACAGGTCATCGGCTCGATGGCGACACCGGCGCGGCGGATGCTGTCGACGAAGTCGCCGGTGCACACCTGCCAGGCCTTCGCCTCGGAGTCGGCCCAGATCTCGACGGTCGAACCGTCGGCCCAGCCCAGGCGGGCCCACGAGCGTCCGTCGGCATCCACGGTCGGCTCCACCCACGCGTCGTCGAACGCGACGCCCTCAAGCGAGCGCGGCTCGCGAACATCGAACGAGCCCTCGACGTCCACCGCTCCGGTGGGCAGCAGACGCTCGTCGATGGTGACGTTCTTGCCCGCGGTGAGCCTGGAGGGTGCAGGCGTCCACCTCGGTGCCGCCGGGGGCGAACCACGGGTGGAAGCCCACGCCGTAGGGCAGGGCCGTGGGGCCGATGTTGCGGGCCTCGGTCGTGATGCTGAGCCCGGCGTCGGACAGCGCGTACGTCGTGGCCAGCGCCAACTGGAACGGGTACCCGGGGCTCGGAGCGAGGTCGAGGGTAAAGGTCACCGAGGTGTCGGTGGTCTCGCCCACCGCCCAGTACTGGAACGACGCGAGGCCGTGGAGCGCGGTGCCGCGGTCGGGCTCGGACACCGGAACCTGAAGTTCCTCACCGGCGAAGGTGTACCGGCCGTCGCGCAGGCGGTTGGGCCACGGCGCGAGAACCATGCCCGCGTAGGCGGGCGGGAACTCGTCCTCGCCGTACGGCAGCACCACGTCGCGGCCGTCGACGGTGTAGGTGCGCAGCGCCGCTCCGAGCGTGGCGAGCGTGGCGACCTGGGCGCCGTGGGTCAGGGTGATCTGGTGTCCGGTGAGGGTCATGAGGCGAAACTACCGCGCCCCGCGAGCCACCGCGTGCGCCAGCGGTCCCGGACCGCCACCCCTACCCCTTGCCGAGGGCACGGTAGGCGCGCGGGCTCAGCCCGTGCACCCGCGAGAACCGGCGCGAGAAGTACAGGGGGTCGTCGTAACCCACGGCGGCGGCGACCTCGGCCACCGTCAACTCCGTGCCATCGAGCAGCCCGCGAGCGCGCCCCATCCTCAGCGACGTTTGGTACGCGAGCACGCCGCCGCCGGTCGCCTGCCTGAACAGCGCGCCCAGATGCGAGGCGGAAACCCCCACGAGCGCAGCAAGGTCCCCCACCGCGACCGCGCGCGCCACGTTGTCCTCCAGGTAGCCGATGGCTCGCTCCAGCGGGCTGCCAGCCCCCGGCGTCACGCGGTCGGCGGCCACCTGTGCGAGCATGCGCCACGCCGCCCCGGACGCCTCCAGGAGCCGTGCGGGCGTCGCGCCCCCTCCAGTGCGGTGACCACCTCGTCGATCAGCCCGATGACCCGCTCGGGCCGATGCAGCGCGATCACCGGTCGCTCCACCGACGCCCCGGTGGCCTCCAGCAGTTCCGCTAGGTCCGCCCCGCGCAGGTGACACCACCACAGCGTCCATGGCGCGGCCGGCGAGGCCCCGTACCGGTGCGGCACTCCCGGCGGAAGCACCACGGCCTCGCCTGCGCCGACCCCGTACCTGCGCCCCTCGACCTGGACCCAGCCCGCACCCCTCGCACACACCATCACGATTGCCTCGCGTGCCCCATGACCCCTGGCACGTCCGTGACCGCGGGCCTCGGGGAACATTCCTGCATCGGTCACCACCAGGCGCCTCGTGACCGGCCGGGTCAGGGCCAGTGCCACCTCGGGGCGCGGCACCACGCACAGTCGCTCGCTCGCGAAGCCCTCGGAGATCGTCACGCACCCAGCCTGCCACGCACCATCGTTTTGTCCATAGAGAACCGGAGAATCTGCCTTCAAGACGCGCGACAATCTCCATAGGCTGACTCCATGGCCACGGACGCACCCCGGCCGGCGATGACGCCGGCACACACCATCACCCTCGACACTCCTGAGGCGCCTCGCCGGGGCCATCTGCCCATGGGCGAGCACGCAGGCACCGCCGACCGCATCGAGATCACCAGCCGTTCGGTGGAGCGCGGCGGCGACCCCACCTTCCCCATCACGGGCGAGATCCACTACTCCCGCCTTCCCCGCGAACGCTGGGACGATGCCCTCGCTCACGCCAAGGCCGGCGGCCTCACCTCGGTCGCCACCTACGTCCTGTGGCAGGCGCATGAGCCCAGCCCCGGAGACTTCCGCTGGGACGGCAACCTCGACCTGCGCGCATTCGTCACCCTCGCTGGCCAGCACGGCCTCGACGTGGTGGTGCGCATGGGCCCGTGGGCGCACGGAGAGGCCCGCAATGGCGGCTTCCCCGACTGGCTGCTCGCCCTTCCCCTCACCCCCCGCACCGATGACCCCGCTTACCTGGACCTGGTGCGCCGCCTCTACGGCGCAATCGTGGCGCAACTCGAGGGGTTGGCCCACGCCGAGGGCGGGCCCATCATCGCGGCGCAGATGGACAACGAGGCTCTACGACCAGCCCGAGCACCTCGCCACGCTGCGTCGCATCGCCGAGGAGGCGGGCCTCGACGTCCCCCTGTGGACCGCCACGGGGTGGGGTGGAGCGCAGGTGCCGGACACGCTGCTGCCCGTCTACAGCGCCTACGTGGACGGGTTCTGGGAGGACGAGCACACCGACTGGCCGTCCTTCGCCCCCGTGCACTTCCACTACTCGACGGTGCGGGATGACCTCAGCGTGGGCGCCGACCTGCGCGAGGCCCTCGACGGGGTCAGCGTCGATGACGGCGCCATCGCCCTCAAGGACGACTCCGCCGTGCCGTTCGCCACCTGCGAGGCTCGGCGGCGGCATGCACGTCGCCTACCACCGCCGCCCGCTCGTCACCGAGCACGACGTCGCGGCGCTCGCCCACGCGAAGATCGGCTCGGGATCGGTGTGGCAGGGCTACTACATGTACTCCGGCGGCACGCAGCGCGTGGGCACCGAGGGCACCCAGCAGGAGAGCCACGCCACCGGCTACCCCAACGACGTCCCCACGCGCACCTACGACTTCCACGCACCTCTCGGCGAGCACGGCCAGGTTCGCCTGCACCACCACCTGCTGCGCCGCCAGCACCTGTGGCTGCACACCGACGGCGCGGGCATCGCCGCGATGGCGAGCACCGTGGGCGGTGACGACGCGCTGCGCTGGGCCGTGCGGGCCGATGCGTCACGCGGCTACGTCTTCGCGACCACGTATCAGCCGGCTCGCCAGCCTCTCTCCGCGGTCGCGGACGTGCAGTTCGCCGTCACGCTGCCTGGAGACAGCGTGACGGGCGACACCGTGACGGTGCCCACGTCGCCGGTCAGTCTTCCCGCAGGCGTCCACGTCGCGTGGCCCCTCAATCTGCCGCTCGCGCGCCACACGCTGCGCTCGGCGACGGCGCAGATACTGACGCGCCTCGCACTCGATGGCGACGACGAGCTCCTGGTGCTCACGGCGACGGACGGCGTCCCCGTGGAGCCTCGTTTTCACCGGCGAGGCGAGCGTCACCGGCCCCGTCACCACCGCCACCGTCGACGGGCACACCGTCGTGACCCTCACGGAGGAGCCCTCCGAGACCACGGTCGTGGACATCGACGGCACGCGCATCCTCATCCTGGACGAGGCCTCCGCCACCCGCGCGTACGTCCTCGACGTCTTCGGCCGCGAGCGCCTGATCCTCGCCGACCAGCCCGTCACCGCCACGGCTGGCGACCTCGTGGTCCACCCGGAGGCACCACTGACCTCGCTCGCCATCCTCCCGGGCGTGGGCGGACTCGCCGCCGCAGGCGGCACCGCTGCCCGGACCTCCTCCCCGGCGGCCGATGCCCTCACCTGGTCGCGCTGGACCGTCTCCGCGGCCGCGGGCCCCGTGGCACTCGACACCCCAGGGGACCTCACCGCCACCGCGCCGTCTCCCGAGCGGGGCGGACCGATGGACCGTCTCAGCGCCCCCACGGACTTCTCCGACGCCGCGCGCGTGGAGGTCGCCATCCCCGCCTCCGTGGTGTCGGGCGCCGACCGCGCCCTGCTGCGCGTGGAGTGGACCGGCGACGTGGGCCGTGCGCTGCGCCACGGCGAGGTGGTCAGCGACCACTTCTGGCATGGCAGGGCATGGGACATCGACGTCACCGACGGCGAGGACGTGACGCTCGCGCTCCTGCCCTGGAGTGACGCGACCGGCGTCTGGGTGGACCCGAGCGTCCGGCCGGTGCCCGCGGGGGTGAGCGTGCGAGCGCTGACCATCCACCGCATCGGCCGCGTGACCCTGAGCGCGACGGAGGAAGCCCGATGAGCACCGGACCCGACCGCATCGTGCTGCCGGACGCCACCGGCGAGCACGCCGCCACCCTTGCCGCGGGCGGCGCCGTCGCCTGGGAGCAGCCCCTGACCATCCGCACCTACGAGGCGGGTGAGCCCTGCGACTACCCCCTCTACCTGGACCGACGCGTCTACCAGGGTTCCAGCGGCCGGGTTTACCCCCTGCCGTTCACCGAGTCGATCGCTGACACCCCCGTGGCGCGCGACTGGCGGGCCGTCCACCTCGAGAACGCCTACGTGCGCCTGGTGGTGCTTCCCGAGCCTCGGCGGCCGCATCCACATCGGCTACGACAAGACCACCGGCTACGACTTCTTCTACCGCAACAACGTCATCAAGCCCGCCCTCGTGGGACTCGCGGGACCGTGGATCAGCGGCGGCGTCGAGTTCAACTGGCCGCAGCACCACCGCCCCGCGACCTACCTCCCCGTCGAGACCGAGATCGAGCGCGACGCGGACGGCACCGTCACCGTCTGGTGCCACGATCACGACCCGTTTGCGCGCATGTCCGCGCAGCACGGCATCAGGCTGCGGCCCGACAGGCTCCGTGGTGGAGCTCGCGGTGCGCGTCCACAATCGTTCGAGCGAGCGCCAAACGTTCCTGTGGTGGTCCAACGTGGCGGCGCGCGTTCACGACGACTACCAGTCGTTCTTCCCCGAAGACGTGCGCTACGTCGCCGACCACGCGCGCCGGGCGCTGACCGCCTTCCCCGCCGCGGACCGGCCGTACTACAACGTCGACTATCCGGCGCTGGCCGCCGCGCAACAGGACTCGGCCACGGTGGGTGCGGACCGGATCGACTGGTACCGCAACATCCCCGTGCCCACCTCCTACATGATCGTCGACTCGCAGCAGGACTTCTTCGGCGGCTACGACCACGCGGCGCGCGCCGGATTCGTGCACTGGGCCGAGCGCCGCGTCTCTCCCGGCAAGAAGCAGTGGACCTGGGGCAACGCACCCTTCGGCCACGCCTGGGACGACCAGGCTCACCGACGGCGACGGCCCCTACGTGGAACTCATGGCAGGCGTCTACACGGACAACCAACCCGACTTCACGTGGCTGCTGCCGGGAGAAACCAAGACCTTCACGCAATCCTGGTACCCCATCCCCGGCATCGGCCCCGCGCACCAGGCCACGCCCGATGCCGCCGTCAACGTCACCGAGGACGGCTCGCTCGTCGCATCGTTCGCCGTCACCGCGCCGCAGGCGGGGGCACGCGCGCGCATCCTGGCGCACGGCGAGGTGATCGCCGAGGCCGTGGTGGACCTCGCGCCGGGCGAGGTCGCGAGCATCAGCGCCGCCGCCGCCAGGGCCGATGCCGCGGTGGAGCTCACCGACGCCGCCGGCTCGCTCCTGGTGCGTTGGGAACCCGCGAAGGTGGACGACGAGGAGCCATGGGTCGCGTCCGAGCCGCCCTCGGCTGACGCCACCGAGAGCGTTGACGAGCCTGTACCTCACGGGCCTGCACCTGGCCCAGTACCGTCACCCCACACGCTCTCCCGAGACGTACTGGGAGCGCGCGCTCGCGCGTGACGCCGGCCACGTCCCCACGCTGGTGGCGATGGCCGATCGCCTCTACCGTGCCGGCCGCTACGGGGAGGCCCTGACGCGCGTCGAGCACGCCCTGGACCGCCTGACCCGTCGCAATGCGAACCCCGCCGACGCCGAGGCGTTCTACCTCTCCGGCCTGATCCTCGCCCGGCTCGGACGCGACGAGGAGGCCGAGGCCGCATGGGGTAAGGCCGGCTGGGATGGCACCTGGGCGGCGGCCGCGGGACTCGAGCCTGTCTCGCTCGCTCGCCCGGCGTGGCAGGCATCGCGCCGCGCTCAGGGTGCTCGACTCGCTCGATGGCGTGGTGAGCCACGACGCCAGGCGTGCCGCCGTGCGCGCCATCGTGCTGAGGCGACTGGGCCGCGGCGACGAGGCCGCCGCCGTCCTGGAGCGTGCGCTCGACGCCGACCGCCTCGACGCGACGCTGCGCACGCTCGCGGGCAGGCCCGTCGATGCCGACCCCGGCACGCTCGTCGATGTGGCGCTCGACCTGGGCAAAGCGGGCGACCTTGACGGCGCCCTCGCCGTGCTCGACACCGCGGTGGCCACCGGCCCCTCGGGCGCCGGGACCGTCGGCCCGGTCGCTCACTACCTAGGCTGCCTGGCTGCTGGACCGCGGGGGACGCGTCGAGGAGGCCGGCGCGCGGCGCGCGGCGGCCCGCGCCGCCGAGAGGAGGCTGTGCTTCCCCTCGGGGCTCGACGCCCTCGACGCCCTCGCTGCCGCCCTCGACGCCGATCCCGCCGACGCACCGGCGCGGGTGCTGCTGGGCATGCTGCTGTACGGCGCGGGCAGGCACCGGCAGGCGGCGACGCTGTGGGAAGAGGCCGTCGCGCTGGGCATGGAGGATCCGCTCGTGCTGCGCAATGCCGGCTTCGCGGCGTACTGCGTGACTCACGACGACGAGCCTTGCATGGCAGCGCTATGAGCAGGCCGTCGCCGCCGCACCCGGCGACGCGCGCCTCCTGTACGAGCGCGATCAGTTGGCGGCACGGTTGGGCCACGAGGCATCGGCCCGCCTTGCCCTCCTCCAGCCGCTGCGTGACCTGGTCCTCACCCGCGACGACCTCACCATCGAGTACGTCGAGCCTGCTCACGACCGCCGGCCGCGCGGCGGACGCGCTCGAGATCCTCGAGACCCGTCCCTTCCACCCGTGGGAAGGCGGGGAGGGACGCGCGCTCGGCGCGTGGGACGCCGCCAACGCGGCGCTGGGACGCGGCACGGTCGACCCGCCGCGCAGCCTTGGCGAAACTCGTCCCCGCTATGCACCTCCGGCGCCGGTGCGTGAGGATGGGGTGACGGATTACTTCGCCACCAGCCTTCCCGACCTGTTGCTGTTTGTGCGTGAGGAGACGGATGCCCGGTCCTGACGCGGACACGCGGACGCTCGAGGCCCACGGCTACACGGCCGTGGTGTCCTCGCTCGGCGCCACGCTCGCGGGAGCATCATTCCTGGGAGAGCCGCTCATCACGGTGGTGACGCCCGGCCTCGCCTGGCCCGGCGACTACCGCGGTGCGCTCCTCGCGCCGTGGCCGGGAAGGCTCGCCGACGGCCGCTTCACCTGGCGCGGTCACGCCTTCAACGTGGGGATCGACGAGGAGGACCGGCGCACCGCCTTGCACGGCCGCGTCGCCGACCGCACCTGGCAGTGGCGGCTCGCGTCGCCCGTCGCGGTCACGCTCGGCACCGTCCTAGGGGACGATGCCGGCTATCCCTGGCGCGTGGACCTCACCGTCACCGTCACCGTCACCGAGCGCGGCATCACGCACACGGTGACGGCAACCAACCTCGGCGACGAGGCGGCTCCGCTCGGCTGGGGCGTGCACCCGTATCTCGTTGCCGGGCCGCCGGCGGACGCGACCGGCTCCGATGCGGGCGCCGCCGACGCGTGGACACTCACCGTGCCCGCCGCCACCGTGATGTCGGTGACGCCCGAGCGGCTGCTGCCCCGGGGCATCGGCCCCGTGGGTCCGGGCCTCGACTGCCGCACCGGGCGTCCGCTGCGCGGCCTCGCGCTCAACCACACCTTCGGAGACCTCGCGCGCGACGAGGACGGGTTCGCGGTCGCGCGGCTCGAGGGCAGCACGGCAGTGGAGGTCGAGGTCGACGCCGGATACCGCTGGATTCAGATTTATACGGCCGATGCAGCCGAGGGGCTCGATCGCCGTGCCAGCGTCGCCGTGGAGCCCATGACCTGCCCGCCCGATGCGCTCAACTCGGGCGTCGACCTGATGGCGCTCGAACCGGGGGCCACGGCATCGGCCGCCTTCACCCTGAGGAGCGCGGAAACGCGACGCGGCCGCCACCCCTGAGGGGCGACGGCCGCGCTGCAGTGCAACGTGACGGGTTAGCCCGTCACACCCACGATCTCGTTCATGGTGAAGCCGACCTCGGCCGACTTCCAGACCTCACCGCCGACGTAGTCGACGATGTGGATCTCGCCGGTGGCGGGCTCGGTCACGTACGCCATGCCGTCAAGGGCGATGACGGCCGGCTGAGGTGCCTGCCACTCCTCGGGAACGTCCCACGCGTCGATGACGTCGATGGTGGTCTGGAGTGCACCGGACTCGTCGAGGACACGCAGGGTGCCATCGGTGCCGAGGACCAGGAGCTCGCCGTCGTCACCACGGGCCAGGCCGCGGAAGGTGTACTGGGCGCCCGAGCCATCGAACGGGTCGACGGGGGTGATGGTCTCGTCGGCGGTGTTCATGACCGCGACCTGGGTGAGGGTGCCCTCGGGGTCGGTCTTGTAGTCGGCGAGGACCACGTCGGAACCCTCGGCCGAGAACAGGTTGCCGGAGCGGGCGTACTCGGCGCCGCCGTCGAGCCTTGTGGACGTGGTCGCCGTGGAACACGACGGCGCCGTCCTCACAGCCGACCATGATGAGCTCTTCGTCGGAGGCGTTCGTGAAGGCGGTCTCGCCGTGGACGCCGGGGCACTCCTCGGTGGAGACGATGACCTCGTCGTTCGCGTCGAGCAGCATGGCTCCGGAACGCGACTCCTCGGTGCCGATCGTGACCAGCAGTTCGCCGGCCTCGGTCGCCACGGCAACTCCGTGGTGCGCGGCCTCGGTGGTGTACTCACGGACGAGGTCGAGGTGACCCTCCTCGACCATGTGCTCCCACTCGGCGGAGTCGACGACGGTGACGTGGCCGGTGCCGTCGTCGAAGAACGCCGTGTAGCCGTCGTGGTTCACGACGTGGCCGGGGGTGGTCGCCTCGATCACCAGGTCGCTGAGCGCGGGCTCGGCGGTGAAGTAGTGCGAGTGGTCGCCGTGCGCCTGCGACCAGGTGCCGGCGTCGAGGATCTGGAAGCCCCCGGTGGTGGAGACCGACACGTGGCGGCCGTCCCCCGCGGAGTTCACGCGGTTGAAGCCCGCGAGGCTCGATGTCCGAGACGGTCTCGAGGGTCGAGGCGTCGAGCACCACGATGCCGCCGTCGTAGGTCGCGACGAGGCGCGGCGTCTTGGCGGCGTTCTCGGTGGCCGCAGCCTCCTTCGCCTCGTGGTCATGATCGTGGTCATCGTGAGCATCGGCGGTCGCCTCGGCCGTGGCCGACGCGGTCGGCGAGGTCTCGTCGGCGGCATCGGTCGCGCAGCCGGCGAGGGCGAGCAGGAGCATGCCGGCACCCGCGGCGAGGGCGGGGCGCTTCAAAGCGGTGTCAGTCATGGTGAATCCGGCGCGTGGCCGGCCTCTCTAGTGAAGTCGTGGATGTGACCTGAGGCTCGCGTCAGCGGTCGCCTCTGTCACCACCGTACCAGAGAATGATAACGGTTATCGTTCTGCGCTCATGACTGGTTGATTTTGGTCAATCAAGAGGCCTTACTTGACCAAAATCAACCAGTCAGGGATGGGCGGGGCGGCGCGAAGCGCGGGTTGGCGCGCGGCCGATGCGCGGGCTAGAGCCGTTCGACGACGACGAGCAGCGCCTGCTCGGGGCGCAGGATCGGCGGCCTCAGTCCCACCCGGTCCAGCGTGGCGCCGGTCGCCTCCACGCCGTCCATCCATCCGGGCGCGACCTTCTGGATGGCCTCGGCGGGGGCGAACTCGTGTGCGCGCACCCGATACCGCGCCGCGGGATCGAGCCCCGGAAGGCGGAACGCCGCGGGTGAGGTGCCCGGCGCAGGCGTGACCTGCACGTAGGAGAACAGGGCCTTCGAGGCATCGTGCGCCACCACGCCATGCACCACGGCGCCGGGGTCGGGATGCTCGACCCGCACCACGCGGCCGCCATGGAGCAATGCCCGATGCTCCCGATAGAAGGCGGTCCAGGCCGTCAGCGCCTCCAACTCGGCTTCCGTCGCCTCCAGCAGGTTCCACTCGATGCCGGCGTGACCAAACAGAGCCGTGACGGCCCGCAACTGAATGCCGTGGGTGCGACCCGTGGTGTGGGAGGTGGTGGGGCCGATGTGGCTACCCAGCATCTCCGGCGGGATGACGAGCGACGTCCACCGCTGGATCTGCTGGCGCTCCAGGGGGTCGTTCTGATCCGAGGTCCAGAAGCGGTCCGCGTGGAACACCATGCCGAGGTCCACGCGGCCACCGCCCGAGGCGCAGGACTCGATCTCGAGGCCGGGGTGGCGGGCCTTCAACTCATCGAACAGGCGGTAGATCGCGAGCGTCTGCTCGCGCGCGGCGGGCATGCCGGCAAACGCCGCATCGGTGAGGAACCGGTTGTGGTCCCACTTGAGATAGTCGATGCTGTGCTCGGCCACGAGCGCGCTCACGGACTCCAACACGTGTTGGAAGGCCTCGAGAAGCACCAGATTCAGCACCCACTGCTGGCGTGCCAGGGGTGGCAGTCTGCCCGGAACCTGAAGGATCCAGTCGGGGTGCGCGCGGTAGAGGTCGGAGTCGGGGTTCACCATCTCGCCCTCGAACCACAGCCCGAACTGCATGCCGAGGCCGTGCACGTGGTCCGCCAGCGGCGCGAGCCCCGTGGGCCACGCCTCAGCCGACACCGTCCAGTCGCCCAGCCCGCTGGTGTCGTCACGACGCGAGCCGAACCAACCGTCGTCGAGCACAAAGCGCTCGACGCCCACCGCGGCGGCACGGTCCGCGAGCCGCGTCAGCGTGTCGAGGTCGTGGTCGAAGTACACTGCCTCCCACACGTTGAGGGTGAGGGGCCGGGGAGGCACGTTGCGTCCACTGCGGAGCCACGCGTGCGATGCGGCCGAGAGCCCGTCGAGACCCTCAGACGAATAGAACGCGGCGACGGTGGGTGCCGTATACGCCTGCCCGGACACCAACTCCACCTCGCCCGGCTCGAGCAGTTCTCCGACACCCAGGGCGCCGCGACCGCGCACGTCGCGTTCGGCCAGGTGCCGAATGCCGCCGCTCCAGAGGACGCTGAGGGCCCACACCTCGCCACGCTCCGTGGTGGTCTCGGGAGTGAGCGCGCACTGCACGATCGTGTAGTCGTGTCCCGACCGCCCCTCACGCCCCTCGCGCAGGCGAAGCCCGGGGGCGAAGGGCAGGCGCTGCGGCTGCCGCTCCAGGAGCCAGCGGCCCGAGAAGTCCAGCGTCTCGGTGGCGCGGTCAGGGACGGGCAGCCAGGCCGAGAGCCTCGTCGAGGCTGTAGGCGTCGTCGCCGGTGTTGAACAGCGCCTGATCGATGAAGAGGATGCCGTCCTCGATGAGGCTCAGGGTGAGGTGAAGGCTCAAGCCCGGCGGCGGCATCGGCCAACCGTACCCTGCACTCCTCGCGATAGATCTCGACCGACTCGACGGCGAACAGCGGCGAAAAATCCTGGCGCCCGCGGTGCCCGCGCAAGGCGGGGCGGCCCGTGAACCCGCGCGCGTTCTCGCGCAGCAGTCCAGGGTCAATGAACTCGTCGAGGTCGGCGCCCGGCACGGGCGCCGCGGCAAGCGTCCTCAGGTCAGCGACAGACACGTCACCGAGAGGGGCGCCCCAGTGAAGCACCACGGGATAGCCGCCGGAGAGGTCAAGGACGAACTCGGCGCCTGGCGCGGACAGCCTCACGGCGCCGTCCGAGTGGACGGCGCCGTGAGGTGAGGTGGTGTGACTCAGCGGAGCACTCCCTGGAATCCGAAGGTAAACGTCAGGGCGCCGGTCGGCACCCGGTACTCCGGATGCGTCATGGCTCCCCACGACTGGTCGCCGCCGGACCCGCGCCTCATGAGCGCGGGACGCAGCACCGTGCGGTGAATGGGCGGCGGCTCATTCGGGTGCCGGGCATTCTCGACCTCGTATGGCGTCCACGGCAGCGCGGACAGGCTCCATGCCGCCCACGCTGTCGAGCCGCAGCCCAAGGCCCGCATCGCTCATCACCTCGGCCCACCGTACGCCGGTGTGGCTGCCGGACTCCTGCGGACGCACATATGGCGTGAGCCTGGTCACGCACATCGGACTGCCAACGCCCCAGGCGTGCGCCGCCCCGACGGTCCACGTAGGACTCGTGCGGACCCTCGCCGTACCAGGTGAGACGGCGTAGGTCGGCGTCAACCTCGATCTGGAAGCCCATCTCGGGAGCGTCAGGAAGACCGTCACCGGGACGCAGATCCACCGTGACCTCCACGCGGCCGTCGCCGAACACGCGGTACGTGACGTCCACCTCGCTCACCGGGACGGTGGGCAGGTCATAGAAGTACGCGATCGACACCGAGTCGTCGTGGCGCGTCACCGTGGGCTTCTCGTGGCCCTCACGACGCTTGCGGTACCGGCTGGCGAGCAGCCACTGACCGTCACGGAACGGCATGCCCCAACCCCGCTCATTCGAGGTCGGCGCGTGCCAGAAGCTCGGCTGCGGCATGTCCCGCAGCAGCTCGTGGCCACCGTCGGCGGTGCGTCCGTAGCGGTAGGAGACCAGCCCGCCGTGCAGTCGCGAGAACAGCACCGAGAAGTGCGGTCCGTGGACGCCAACGTTGTGCGTCGACTCCACCACCCGAGGGGCCGATGCGGTGGTGACCACGGCATCGGCCGTCCCCACCACGGCCTGCTCCCAGCCAATCTCGTAGCCGGCCGCGGCCCACGAGGTAGAACGCACGAGGCGGTACGAGACGTCCACGGTGTGCTCGCCGGAGGCGGGCACCGTGAACGGCAGCGGGTATGAGCGGGTCTCGCCTGCGGGAACGTCGATCTCGACGCGCTCCTCGCGCACCGCGACGCCCTCACGGGACAGGGTCACGATGGCCTCGACGTCGCCGGTTCCGGTGAACAGGCGACGGCTACGCACCTCGAACGAGTCCGTGCCGATGGTGGTGCGCAGCGGCTGGTAGAGGTAGCGCACCTCCTGGTAGGCGGGGGTGGTGGTGCGATCCGCGAACACAATGCCGTTGGCGGAGAACTCCGCGTCATGCGGCGCCTCGCCGTGGTCGCCTCCGTAGCCAAGGAACTCGACGCCGTAGCGGTCCGTGATCGGCAGCGTCTGGTCCACGAAGTCCCAGATGAAACCGCCCTGGAACAGGGGGTCCGACTCGGTGAGGTCCATGTACTTGTCGACCGCGCCAAACGAGTTGCCCATCGAGTGCGCGAACTCGCACAGCAGGAACGGCTTGTCCCTGTGCTCGCGAAGGTGCGCCTCGACATCGGCGGCGAACGTGTACATCTGGCTGGTGATGTCCGTGGTCTCGGGGTACCGCGGGTCCCAGTGAACGCCCTCGTAATGCACGGGACGCGAGGGGTCCGTGGCCCTGAACCAGTCGCCCACCTCGAGCAGCACGGAGCCACCGAAGGACTCGTTACCGAGCGACCAGATCACGATGCTCGCGTGGTTCTTGTCGCGCTCGAACATGGAGGCGGCACGGTCAAGCAGTGCGGCACGCCACTCGGGACGGTCGCCGGGCAGCGCCTCCTCGATGGTGAGTTCGCCGTACGCCACCTTGTCCCACATGCCGTGGGTCTCAAGGTTCATCTCGTCGATGACGTACAGGCCGATCTCGTCACACAGGCTCGTAGAAGGCCGTCTGGTTGGGGTAGTGGCTGGTGCGCACCGCGTTGATGTTGGCGCGCTTCATGATCCGCAGGTCCTCGGCGATCTCCTCGCGGGTGACCACACGGCCGCGGGGGCCGAACTCGTGACGGTTGGTGCCGTAGAACACCACCCGCTCGCCGTTGACCTTGATCTGCGCGTCCTCGATGACGACCTGGCGCAGGCCCACCCGCTGCGGGATGACCTCGACGACCGTGCCCGCGGCGTCCAGCACCTCGACCGTGAGGTCGTACAGATACGGGTCCTCCGCGCTCCACAGGTGCGGGTCGGCGACGGTCACGCTCAGGCGACCCTCGGCATCGGCGGCAAGGCTCCGTGCCATCCCCAAGGCGGGCACGCACGCTGCCCACGCCCTCACCGCAGCCCTCCACCTTCACCGCGAGCGCGACGGTCGCGCTCGTGCGATCCGCGGCGACCGTGGTCTCCAGGCGCAGGTCCTCGGCGTGAACCGTGGGCCGGCGGTACAGCGTGACGTCGCGGAAGATCCCGTGGAACCGGAAGAAGTCCTGGTCCTCGAGCCACGACGCGGCGGTCCAGCGGAACACCTGCACCGCGAGGCGGTTTTCGCCGTCCACCAGGTGCTCGGTCAGGTCGAACTCGCTGGGCGTGAACGAGTCCGTCGCCCAACCCACGTACGCGCCGTTCAGCCAGACCGCCACGGCGCTCTCTACGCCGTGGAAGGTCACGGACAGTCGCTCGCCCTCGGCAAGCGGCTTGTCCAGCGTGAAGGGCCGCACGTAGGCGGCGACGGGGTTGAACAGGGTGGGCACCTGGCCCGGCTCGAGGTCCTCGGAGCCGTCCCAGGGGTACTGGACGTTGGCGTACTGAGGCCGGTCGTAACCGTGCATCTGGAGATGCGCCGGCACCGGGATGTCGTCCCAGCCCTCGACGTCACAGGTGGACTGTTCCCAGCCGTCGATGATCATCGAGGGGTTCTTGGCGTGGTGCACCTTCCACAGGCCGTTCAGGCTCTGCTCGAACGAGCTCACGCCCGCAGCCGCCTCGTCGGCGGAAGCGAACCAGCGGTGGTCGCTGTGGGCGACGCGCCGGTTGTCGTGAACGTACTCGGGGTCGGTGATGCGGGTGATGTCGAAAGTCACTTGACGACTCCAGTGAAGCCTGCGACGAACGAACGCTGCAGGACGAAGAAGATAATGATGGTCGGCAGCGACGTGATGAGCACCGCGAGCATGAGGGCGCCGTAGTCCACGACGTAGCCACCCGTGAAGTTCGAGATGAGCATCGGCATCGTCTGGTAATCCGGGTTCACCAGGATGACCTTGGGCCACAGGAAGTTGTTCCACGCGGTCATGAAGGTGATAACCGCCGCGGCCGCATAGGTGGGCTTCATGGTGGGGACGAACATCCTGAAGAAGATCGCCACCTCCTTCAGCCCATCGAGACGCGCCGCCTCGATGATCTCGTGCGGGAAGCCTGCGTGCCGACTGCCGGAACAGCAGGATCAGCAGCGGCGTCGCAATCGCGGGGAGCACCACGGCCCAGGTCGAGTTGATGAGTCCCGCGTCAGCGAACAAGCCTGGAACAGGGGAATCATCGTCGCCGCGAACGGAATCATCATCGCGAGCATCAGGACCCACATGAGGCGGTCCTTGTTGGGCGAGTGGTAGACCTCGAAGCCGTAGCCGGCGATGGAACAGACCACGAGCGCAAGCACCGTCGTGACGACCGCGTTGAGCACCGAGTGGTACATGGCGGAGCCGACGTCCTGGAACTCGGTCAGTGACTGCCAGTTCGCGATGAGGTTCCCACCGGGGATCATCTTGGAGGCCAAGACGTCCTGGGTGGTGTTGGTCGCGGAGACCACCATGAAGTACAGCGGGCCGATCGAGAGCAGCGCCACGATCGACAGGAACACGTACTTGGGGACACCGCGCCATCGCGCAGTGGTGCGCGTGGGCGACTTCTCGAGCTTCGTTGCCACGTCAGTCACGCTTGTCACCGACCTTCATCTGGATGGCGGCGAGCACGGCCACGATGATGAGGATCACGTAGGACAGTGCGGCGCCGTAGCCGAAGTTGGGGTTGTTCTGGAATGAGACGTCGAACAAGTAGTGCGACATCGTCATCGTGGTGTTGGCGGGCCCGCCTCGGGTCAGGTTGTACGACTCATCGAACATCTGGATGGTGCCGTTGGTCGACATGATGACGGTGAGCAGGATCATCGGCTTCATCTGCGGAATCGTCACCGAGAAGAAGGTCCGGATGGGGCCGGCGCCGTCCATCTTCGCCGCCTCAAGGGTGGTCGGGTCGATGTTCTGCAGCGCGGCCAGATAGAAGATGACGTTGAAGCCGGTCCAACGCCACAGCAGACCAAGAATGATCACCAGACGGGCGGTGTCAGTGTTGCCGAGCCAGTTGATGGGGCTATCGATGAGATGGACCGCCAGCAGCATGTCGTTCACGAGGCCGTCTGTCGCGAAGATGGTGCGGAACACCAGCGAGTACGAGACCAGCGAGATGGCGGCGGGCACAAAGATCGCGGTGCGCCAGAAGCCCTTCCAGCGCAGGCGGGGGTTGTTGAGGATGTTCGCCAGGACGAGCGCCGAGATCAACATGATCGGCACCTGAATCACGAGGTACAGCAGGGTGTTCGTGAGGGTCAGGCGGAAGATGTCGTCGTTGAGCATGCGCTCGTAGTTGAACAGCAGCGGGTCGGCCCAATCGAGGGCGGAACCGCGTCCCGTCTGGAAGGACAGGAGCAGCGCCTGAAACATCGGCCAGAACATCATGATGCCGATGAGGGCGGCGGCCGGGATGAGGAAGGCCCATCCGGTGAGGCTGCGGCGGCGGGCGGCCGGCGACATGTCGCGCCTGGCTCCGGTACCGCGCTTGTTGCGCTTGGGGCGCTTCTCGAGCGCCACGGGGGTCATCGTTGACACAGGTATCTCCCTGGGAGGTGCGGGAGGGGGCCGGGCGTCCGGCCCCCTCCCTGTTCGAGATGGGGTTAGTTCATCGCGAACTCGACGGTGCTCTGCGCCTCACCGAGGGCAGAGGCGGCGTCGGTGCCACCCATGATCTGAGTGATCGCCACGCCGACGGCGTCGCGAGCCTCGTAGTAGTAGGCGCCCGTGTTGTTCGCGGGAACCTCGGCGCCGAACGAGATCACGTCGGCGTAGATGGGCTGTCCACCGAAGAACTCCTGGGGCTCGGCGTAGACGTCCGAGTCACCAGCAGGCAGCCAGTTCGCCACCGCGCCGGAGGCGGGGAGGATCGTGTCGTACAGGCTCGGTCGAACCGGCGAAGGTCGAGGCGAGGAAGTCCGTCGCGAGGCTCCACGTTGGCGTTGGAGCTCACGGCCCACGACGAGCCGCCGTTGGCAGAGTAGTGCGTGGCTCCATCGATGCCGTCGACGATGGGCAGGTTGGTCATGTTCCACTTGCCCGACTGGTCCTCGGCGGTCTGCAGCGAGCCCGAGATCCAAATACCGTTGATGGTGCCCGCCACGTTGCCGTTGACCAGCGAGCCGATGTACTCGTCCCACGAGTTGACCTCGAGGTAGATACCGGCCTCGACCATCTGGGAGTAGATGTCGATAGCGTCGGCAAGCGCCGCGTTGTCGGTGATGGTGGGGTTGCCCTCGTCGTCGAACAGGCTCTGGCCGGCGGACTGCAGCATCATCAGGATGGTGTCGGGCTCGCCCGCGATGCCGGACAGCATGGGCTTGCCCGTGGCCTCCAGGACCTGCTTGCCGAGGCTCGATGTACTGATCCCAGGTGATGTCCGTGAAGTCGTCGACCGTGAGGCCGGCCTCCTCCAGGATGTCGGTGCGCAGCGCGCTGACCGCGGTCCCGGCATCGAACGGCACACCGTAGTTGGCGCCGTCGAGGGTCGAGTAGGCCGTCACGCCCTCAGGGAACTCGTCGAAAGCGATACCCGAGTCGGTGATGTCCGTGAAGAGGTCGGGGTAGTTGATCGCGTTCTTCTGGAAGGCGTTGTTCTGCATCAGGAAGATGTCGGGGAGCTCCTCGAACTCCTGCGACTGAGCGAGCGTGGTGAGGCGAGGCTGGAGGTCCTCCCAGGTGACTTCCTGGATCTCAAGGCTCAAAGTCGGGGTGCTCCTGCTGGTAGACCTTCTCGGCCTCTTCCATCGCGAAGATGTTAAAGGCAGGGTCCCAGGCCCAGACGGTGAGGGTGTTGTCGCCGCTCGCTGCCTCGCCGCTGGGGGTGTCGGTCGAGTCGTCGGAGCCTGGAGCAGGCGGAGAGGCTGAAGGCGAGGGTGGCGGCTGCCACCATCACTACGCCGTTACGGAACTTGGTCATCGTTGACCACCCTTCGATTCGGGTCGCGCCGGATACCGGGCGAACCACGTCGAACGCCCACCGGATATGAACTCCCCTGGCGTGGAGCCGGTCGTCCGCGGTCCACTTCGACCGTAGTGACGAGCCCCTCCCCGGGGTTGTTCTCGTTAACATAGCAAGTCATCCGGGCAAGTGGAACCACCATGTTCATCACGATCAGGTAACGGGATCTGGCGGCCGGATGGCATCTCCGGGTGCGAATGGGAACGTCAACATGACATTCTCGGCTTGTTACCCCTACACTCGCCGCATGCCGCGCAATGATGCTCGCGGCGGGCACACCAGGGGGCCGTCCATCAGGGACGTGGCCCGGCTTGCTGAGGTGTCCGCCCAGACCGTGTCCAGGGTCTCGACCGGGTCCGACGCCGTCCGCCCAGAGACCCGGGATCGGGTGCTGCGCGCCATGGAACAGGCTCGGATACTCGCCGAACCACGCGGCTCGCGCGCTGCGCGACGGCAGATTCGGAAGCATCGGCCTTCTGGCTCATCGCTTTGACCGCACCGGCGAATCCATGATCACCGACGCCGTCCTGCGCGCCGCACAGGCCGAGGGCTACGGCGTCACACTGGTGACGGTCGAGGACGCCGCGCACGACGGCTGGACCCCTGCCGCGAACCGCCTGCGCCACCAGACCGTCGACGGGCTCATCATCATCCGCTCCGAGGGCCACTCCACGGAGCAGTTGGCGCTGCCACCGGGCATGCCGGTCGCCGTGAGCGACTCTCGCGTCCACGGGGTCTACCCGTGTGTGGTGTCCGACGAACTCGGAAGTCAGCGCATGGCGGTCGAGCATCTGCTCGAGTTGGGGCATCGAACCGTGCACTACGTGGCGGGGCCCGCGGACTCTGAGCCTGCGCGCCTGCGGCGCGCCGGCTGGCATACGGCCCTGGTGCAGGCGGGCGCCGAGGTCCCGGAACCGTACGTGGGGGACTGGACCGCCGACTCGGGCTTCGCGGGTGGCACCGCGTTGGCCTCGGACCCCTCCGTGACCGCCATCGCGTGCGCCAACGACGAGACGGCGTTTGGCGTCCTCGCCGCGCTGCACGAGGCCGGCCGCCACGTGCCCGACGACGTCTCCGTCATCGGCTTCGACGACGTGTCACTCAGCCGCTTCACCCAGCCTCCGCTGACCACCGTCAAACAGCACTTCACGGCCATCGGCAACGAGCCTGTTCCGCCTGGTAGTGGACCAGATCGGCCAGCCGCGCTCCGCGGAGATTCCCGACGTCACGGTGCCTACCGCGTTGGTGCGACGGGAGTCGACCGCGCCTCCCCGCGTGGGCGTCTGACGCCCACCCCCATCCCGCACTCCCCGGACTGGTGGATTCTGGTCAATCAAGGGCCTCTTGATGACCAAAATCGACCAGTGCGGAGGTGGGGATAGCGCTACATGTCCTGGGCCATGTCCGCGAAGTGCGCGTAGTCCTTCTTGAACGCGACGGCGATCGAGTCGGTGGGACCGGCACGGTGCTTGGCGACGATGAAGTCGGCCTCGCCGGGCCTGTTGTCACGGTCGTAAGCATCCTCGCGGTGCAGCAGGATCACGATGTCCGCGTCCTGCTCGATGGCGCCCGACTCACGCATGTCGGACAGCATGGGCTTCTTGTCTCCACGCTGCTCCGAGCCACGGTTCACCTGCGAGATGGCGATGACGGGAACGTCAATCTCCTTCGCCAGTAGGCTTCAGCGCACGCGAGAACTCGGAGACCTCCTGCTGACGGGACTCGACCTTGCGACCCGAGCTCATCAGTTGCAGGTAGTCCAGCACCACCAGGCTTGAGGTCGTGCTGCTGCTTGAGGCGACGGCACTTGGCGCGGATCTCCATGAGCGTCATGTTGGGCGAGTCATCGATGAACAGCGGCGCCTTGGCGATCTGGGCGGCCGTCTGCGCGAGTCGCTCCCAGTCGTTCGGGCCCATCGGCCCCTTGGTCAGCCTGGTCGCTTCACGCTCGCCTCAGCGGCGAGCATGCGCTTAGTGATCTCCTCGCGGCTCATTTCCAGCGAGAAGATGACGGAGGCCTTGTTGTTCCTGATGGATGCTGCACGGGCGATGTCGAGGCCAAGGGTGGACTTACCGATCGCCGGACGCGCCGCGATGACGACCATCTGGCCGCCCTGCAAACCACCCGTGAGGTCGTCGAGCCTGCTTGAAGCCCGTGGGGATGCCGCGCATCGAGCCGTCGTGCGCGGAGGCGGCATCGATCTGCTCGAGCGTGGCCTCCATGATGTCGCCGATGGCGAGGTAGTCAGCCGAGTTGCGGCGCTCTGTGACGGCGAAGATCTCGGCCTGGGCGCCGTCGACCACGAGGTCGATCTCCGCGCCGTCGCCGTCGTAGCCCATCGCGGCAATGCGGGTACCCGCCTCGACCAGGCGGCGCAGGATGGACTGCTCGCGCACCAGCCTTCGCGTAGTAGCCGGCCGATGCCGCGGAGGGCACCATCGCGATAAGGGTGTGGAGATACTCGGCGCCGCCGATGCGGGACAGGCTCACCGGTGCGCTGCAGGCTCAGCGCCCACGGTCAATGCGTCCACGGGATCGCCGCCGTTGTAGAGCTTCACCGCGACATCGAAGATCTTCTCGTGCGCGGGCTTGTAGAAGTCGTCGGCCCTGATGGACTCGATGACGTCAGCCATCGCGTCCTTGGACAACAGCATGGAGCCGATGACCGACTGCTCGGCCTCGAGATTCTGAGGAGGCAGGCGCTCGTAGGTGCGCGGCTCGGGATCGTAGCCCGACTCGGCTCATCGATCGACATGCATTCCGCCCTTCACCTGTGCGTCGCGGACCGGCGTGGTGGCTCACCCACCACGATGCCGCGCCCCACTGACATCGCGCCTCACGCGCGAGTCCGCCCCGTCAAGATAGGTGCCGCGGCCGCGCAAAACAAACCGGCATCGGGCACCGCGGTGGAGAAGTGGTGGCCGAGCGGTGGACAACTTCCGACGGACCGTGGATGACCTGTGTAGAACTCCTAGGAACGACTGTGGAGACAGTTGTGGAAAGCGGCCGGAAAACTCCCCGCCAGACGCTGTTACCAGGGACTTTAATCATCCTCAGGCTGTGGAAAGATCTGCCCGAAAAGTCCTCGGCGTGTCGGATTTCGGCGTGTCGCATCGGCCGTTGTCCACAGGCGTCGCGCACGCCATGGGACGCACGAAGGCCCGGCCCCGCAACTGCGGAACCGGGCCTTCGAGGACTGCTCGGACGCCTTACTTGGCGGCCACCACCTGAACGGTGACGGTCGCGGAGATGTCGTCATGCAGCGAGATCTGCACCGCGTACTCGCCCAGCGCCTTGATGGGCTGGCCGATGTGCACGCGACGCTTGTCGACCTTCGCGCGCTCACCGATCGCGTCGGCGATGTCCGCGGGGGTGACGGCGCCGAAGAGGCGACCGTTCTTACCCGCGGTCACGGCGACCTTGACCGGCGAAGACTGGAGCGAGTCGCGGGCGGCCTGGGCCTCCTCGACGGACGCGATCTCCTTCGCGCGACGAGCCTTACGCATCGCCTCGATCTGCTTCTCCGCACCGGCGGACCACGGGGTGGCCACTTGCGGGGAACCAGGTAGTTGCGTGCGTAGCCGTCCTTGACGTCAACGACGTCACCGGCGATGCCGAGGCCTGCGACCTCGTGGGTCAGGATGAGCCTTGGCCATCTTCTTGCCCCCGATCAGCGGCCGGAGCCGGCGTAGGGGAGAAGGGCCATCTCGCGTGCGACCTTGATCGCGCGCGCGATCTCGCGCTGCTCCTGGACGGACACGCCGGTCACGCGACGCGAGCGGATCTTTCCGCGGTCCGAGATGAACTTACGCAGCAGGGCGGTGTCCTTGTAGTCGATCTTGTCGACCTTGGCCGCCTTGAGCGGGTTCACCTTCTTCCGCGGCTTGCGGATGTCGTGCTTAGCCATTCTTGATGCTCCTGAATGTGGAAATGAAGTGTTTAGAACGGGGGCTCGTCGGACGCCGGGGCCGAGGCCCACGGGTCGTTGCTCGAGCCGCCAGCCGGAGCCGAACCGCCACCGAAGCCACCGCCGCCAAAGCCGCCGCCGCCGTTGCCGCCACCCTGACGCTGCGTACGGTTCACCTTGGCGGTGGCGTAACGCAGCGAGGGGCCGACCTCGTCGACCTGCAGGCTCGACAACCGAGCGCTTCTCACCGTTGGACTCAAACGAGCGCTGCACCAGGCGGCCGGTCACGATGACCCGCATGCCCTTGGTGAGCGACTCGGCCACGTTCTCCGCGGCCTCGCGCCACAGGGAGCAACGCATGAACAGGGTGTCCCCGTCCTTCCACTCGTTCGACTGACGGTCGAACGTGCGGGGGTGGACGCCACCGTGAAGTTGGCAACAGCAGCGCCGGACTGGATGAAACGCAGTTCCGGGTCGCCGGTCAGATTGCCCACGATGGTGATCGGAGTCTCGCCTGCCATGTGTATTCCCCTAGGTCTCGTCTAAGAAATTGGTTGCGGTCGGGATCGGTGCTACTTGGCGTCGGGACGCAGCAGGCTTGGTGCGGAGGATGGTCTCGTTCAGGCCGAGCCTGGCGGTCCAGGCTCCTTGGCCGTCGCGGACTCCGCGGTGAAGTTGATGACGACGTAGATGCCGTCGTTCTTCTTCTTGATCGGGTAGGCCAGGCGACGACGACCCCACACGTCGACGTTGTCGACGGTGCCCTTGTCGGTCGTGACCACGTTCAGGTACTTCTCGAGCGACGGTGCGACCGTGCGCTCATCCACCTCGGGATCGAGGATGACCATCATTTCGTAACTACGCATCGTGTAACCCACCTCCTCTGGACTTAAGCGGCCATGGACGTTCCATGGCAGGAGGGTTGATGCTGCCGTGCAGCGTGCACACCAGGTGGAGCGCGCGTTGACGGCCCTCAAGGATACCCCGGGTGGCCCCGCACGCGCCAGGCGCACGTCCCACCCCTCACTTTGAACCGAAGTGGCGGCCGACACGCCGTGCCAGCCGCCGCATCGGCCGTCCGCAACGGCGTGGCGCGCCGCGGATTGGTTCAAACTGTCGGGGGTGGGCGCTCGTAGACTGGTCGCCGGACCTGAGGAGGCACCCCACGTGAGCACCAAGCCCGTCCTGCTCGTCACGCTCGGCGGGGACATCGGCACCTACGCATTCCAGCGCGCCGCCCGCGACAAGTACGGCTGGGACGTCATGGTCATCGCCAAGGTGGTGACGACGTTCTTCCGTCACTCGACGCTGGCACCCTGGGTGCTGGAGCCCGATATCCACACCCCCGAGACCATCGTGCGCCGCCTCAACGAGGTCGCCGCGGACCACCCCGATCACGAGCCTGGTCCTCATGACCAACCTCGACTGGCATGTGCGCACCCTCGCGCAGCATCGCGACGAGATCGATCCGCGCTGGAACCTGCCGTTCTGCGACCTCGCGACGTTCGACAAGGTCTCCTCGAAGCACGCGTTCGCCGAGGTGTGCGAGGGCGTCGGCGTGCGCACGCCCCGCAGCCTTTCCGTGGTGTTCGCCGGACAGACGGCCGATGCCGTGGTCGCCAGCGGCGACGTTGTCGCCGCCATCGCCGAGCGTGGGCTGGAGTATCCGCTCATTGGCAAGCCCTCGGCGAGCGCCGACTGGTTCGAGGTCGCCTTCCCCGGCAAGAGCAAGATCCACCACTTCGAGTCGGAGGCCGAGCTCACCGAGGTCCTCGCACACCTTGAGGCGGCGCAGTACCCGAGCGAGTTCCTGGTGCAGGAGTTCGTCCCCGGTGACGAGACCCACATGCGCTCCCTCACCGCGTACCGCGACCGTGCGGGGCAGGTGACGTTGATGGCCGGTGGCCAGGTCTTGCTCGAGGAGCACACGCCCGGAACCATGGGCATCCCGGCCGCCATCCTCACGGGAGTGGACGAGGACGCGTTTGCCGCCGCGACGCGGTTCCTTCACGCCGCCGACTATTACGGCTTCGCGAACTTCGACTACAAGGTCCACTCGGGCACGGGCGAGAACGTGTTCTTCGAGATGAACCCGCGCATCGGCCGCAACAACCACTACGTGACCTCCTCCGGCGTCAACGTCGTCGACGCCGTGGCCCGCGACCTCCTGCCCGAGCACTTTGCCGCCGCCAACCCCGCGGGCGACGCCTCGCTGCCCGCGATGCCCGGCGGCGAGGTGCTGTACTCGGTGGTGCCGTGGTGGCTGCTGCGTCGCTACCTGCTTGACCCGGACCTGCGCGCCAAGGTCGACGCCGCACGCAAGCGCCACGGCGTCTTCCACCCGCTGCGCTACCGCAAGGATGCGTCGCTGAAGCGCCGCCTGTACGTGGCGGCCCTCGACGCCCGGCTCGCGATGAAGTACCGCCAGTACTACCCCCACCCCACGGAGACGGGATTCTGACGTGACCGCAGACGCATCGGCCCCCTACGCGCACGAGATCGCCGGCCGCACCCTGGTGCCCGTCATCCTTGGCGGCGACATCGGCGGCTATTCGCTGGCCCGGGCCTTCCACGAGGCCTACGGCGTGCGCTCGATCCTCATGTCGACCACCCTCAACGGCGTGGTCAGGGACTCGGACATCGTCGTCAACGCCGTCCACCCGGACATGGATGAGCCCGATGCCTGCGTCGCCGCCCTCCAGGGCATCGCCGCCGCGCACCCCGGGGCGGACGTGATCGCGATCGCGAGCGCCGACTGGCTGGTGCGCATTCTCGTGGAGCGTCGAGCCGACCTTGAGCCGGCGATCGTGGTGCCATATGTGGGCGTCGAGCTCCTCGACCTCGTCACCTCCAAGCACGGCTTCGAGGACCTGTGCCGCGAGTACGGCCTGGCACATCCCCACACCGTGGTGGCGGACCTTGCCGCCGGCGTCGAGGTGGATACCGGCGACCTCCGCTTCCCCGTGATCGCCAAGGCAGGCTCGACGGCCGCGTATCACCACGTCGAGTTCGCCGGGAAGGAGAAGGTCCACACCGTGGACACTCCCGAGGCGCTCACGGACCTCCTGACCAAGGTCCACGCGGCGGGCTACCGCGACACCTTCATCATCCAGGACCTCATCCCCGGCGATGACTCCGCGCTGCGCATCACCAACACCTACCTGGACCGCGCCGGACGCGCCCGCCGCACGGTGTTCGGGCATGTGCTGCTGCAGGAACACACCCCGAGTACGCTCGGCAACTCTTCGGTGGTCCTCACCACCACGGCCGATGCGACGGTCGCCGGCCTGGAGCGGATGCTGGAAGGCATCGGCTGGGTGGGTGCGGGAAGCTTCGACATGAAGCCTGGACCCGCGCACCGGTGAGACCGTGCTGTTCGAGCTCAACCCGCGCCTGTCGCGCTCCAACTACTACGTGACCGGTTCGGGCTTCAACCCTGCCGTGGCGTATGTGCGCGACTGGATCCTTGGCACAGACGCGGTCCAGGACGGCGACCCCGCCACGCGCGAGCACCTGTTCACGGTGGTGCCGCGCACGTTGCTGCGCCGCTACCTCCTCGATGACGACGTGAAGGCCGCGGTGCGTCGCGTGACCCGCGCGAAGGCCATCTCGAACCCGCTGTGGAACCGGCGCGAGCGCCAGCCCCGCCGCTGGGCGTACGTGGCGGCGCACCACTCAACCAGGTGAAGAAGTATCGGACCTGGTATCCGCGCTCCACGCAGCGCGCGGAACGGGCGCAGGCCGAGGCCGCGGTCCGCGCCGCGCGCTAGGCCAGGCCGAGCCCGACGCTAGGCCGGTCCGCGCCTAGGGAACCTTGGGCGCGACGGTGGCTCCCGCATCGGGCTCGTCAGGATCCGGCGCCTCGGTCGAGTCGTCGGGGTCCGGCTCCTCCGTGGTCTCCTCGGGGTCGGGAGTCTCGGTGGTCTCCTCCGGCTTCGGAGTCTTGGTGGTCTCCTCCGGCTCCGGCTCCTTGCTGGTCTCGGTCGGCTCGGGTTCAGGCGCCTCGGTGGTCTGCGACGGGGTCGCCGACGGGGTGGCGCTGGGCTCGGGATCGGGCGCAGGGGTCCAGGCGTTCTTGGTCTCGCCCACATCGGCCCGCTCGGGGAACTCGACCACGTCGTAGTCCTCGAGGATGGGGCCCATCATCGCGGTCCACACGTCCGCGGGAACGGTGGAGCCGGTGATCTGGGTGTAGCCGCCGAACGGGTCGATCTCCTCCACGGATCCGTCCTCGCCCACCTGGTACAGCGCCACCGCGCCCACGATCTGCGGGGTGAACGCCACGAACCATGCGGAGCGGTTGTCGTTCGACGTTCCGGTCTTGCCCGCGATGGGTCGGTCCAGCCTGGTTCGCGGTGTAGCCGGAACCGTAGAGGACCACCTGCTGCATCGCGTAGGTGGTGTCCGCCATGACGTCCTCGCTGAAGACGCGCTCACCTTCGGTATTCGGCTTGTAGACGGTCTCGCCGTCCTTGTCGGTCACGCTCGCGATGATGTACGAGTCGTGCTTCACGCCTCCGGTCGCGAACGTCGCGTACGCGGTGGCCATGTCGAGGGTGTGCGGCGACGCCGTGCCGAGCACGTTCGAGAGGTTCGCCTCGAGGCCCAGCGTGTCCTCGGGAAGGCCAGCCCGGATCGCGGTCTCCATGGTCGCCTGCGGCGTCACGTCCTCGTTCAGGCCCACGTAGGCCGTGTTGATCGAGTCCTGCGTCGCCTCGATGAGGTCCACGTAGCCGTAGGCTCCTACCGCCGAAGTTGCGCACGGGCTGGTCGAAGCCGTCGAACTCCATCTCGTTGTTGGCGAGGTAGCGGCTCTCCAGGCCGATGCCCTGCTCCAGCGCGGAGACCAGGGCGAAGGGCTTGAAGGTGGAGCCTGCCTGGGCGACGTCCTGGGTGACGGCATTGCGCTGGCGTTCGAGGTAGTCGGCACCGCCGTACATCGAGGTGATGGCACCCGTGGTCGCGTCGATCGTGACCGCGGCTGCCTCCAGGTTCTCGGCGTGGTCATCGGGCATCTCCGCGACGGCGGCCTCGGTTGATTCCTGGTGCGCAGGAATGATCGTGGTCGTCACCCGGTAGCCCTGAGACTCGATCTCGTCGCGCGAGATGCCGGTCTCCGCCTCGACCTCGTCGAGGGCGGTCGAGAGAATGTAGCCCTCCGGGCCAGCGAACACGTCCTGGTTGGAGTACTCGATGGGCTCGGGGAACTCGGTGACCGCGTCACGGTCGGTCTGCGAGATGAAGTCAGCGTCGACCATGCCGTCAAGCACGTAGTTCCAGCGCTGCTCGGCCTTGTCGTGGTTCTCCTTGGGGTCCCACGCGCTGGGTGCGGGGACGATCCCCGCGAGCATCGCCGCCTCGGACAGCGTGAGGTCGGCGGCGTGCTTGTCGTAGTACTCGCGGGAGGCGGCCTCGATGCCGTAGGCGCCGCGCCCAAGGTAGATGGTGTTGAGGTAGTTCTCCAGGACCTCGTCCTTGGTCTGCTCCTGGTCAATCTTGACCGCGAGCAGCGTCTCCTTGATCTTGCCCTGGATCGACGTGGTGGTCTCGCCCACGTAGTAGCGCTCCACGTACTGCTGGGTGATGGAGGATCCACCGCGGGGCTGATCCAGCACCACGGTGTCCCACAGCGCCTTCACCATGCCGGGGATGTTGATGCCGGGGTTCGTGTAGAACGTGCGGTCCTCGGCCGCCACGAAAGCCTGGCCCACATAGTCGGGAAGCGTAGAGATCGACACGGACTCGCGGTCGGCGACGCCGAGCCTGCCCAGGCTCGGTCTCGCCATCGGCGTAGTAGAAGACGGACGACTGCGCCTGAGCGAAGTCATCGGGCTCCGGGACCTCGATGCGCATGTAGACGATCACCAGAGCGACGATGCCGATGATGGTGACCGCGAGGATCGCCAGCAGGATCCACAGGCTGATGCGCTTGAGCCAGCCCTTCCAGCCCAGGGGCTCCTGGGGGTCGCCCTTCTTGCCGCCCCCAGAACCACCCTTGCCCCCGCCGGACTTCGTGGACGCCTTCGCTCCCTTGGCCGCGGACGACTTGGTGGTGGCGTGCACCCCCGTCGAGTTCCACGGCGGAGTGCCGTTGGCGGGCTTGCCGGAGGCGGTGCGCTGCACGCCGGTGGTCGCCCGCTGGGGCTGCGTGCCCGTGGCGGCGCGCGTCGAACGGCGCTCGGGGTTCTTCGAGGAGTCGGTCACGGAGTCAACCCTAAGGAGTAGGCAGGCCCCATGGTGGGCGCCTGGCGCGGCGGGGACGCACCCGGTGCGGCGGGTGCGGTTCATGGCATCCAACGCTCAAGGGCACCGATTCGTCTCACTTGGCCCCCAGAAACACCGCGGTGCGATGTATCGTCACGATACAACGCGGTGCTATGGTGAATGGCCGCGGCACCACCGCGTCACCGTGCCCGGCTGGCCTCACCGGCCCGGGCATCGGCCCCCTGAACCGAGGAGAAGCGCATGGCCAAGACCGACGTCTTGTCGCTCGCCATCCTCGGCATGCTCGCCGAGCAGCCGCTCCACGGCTACCAGATCCGCAAGCGCCTCGGCGGCGAACTCGGCCCCTTCAGGGCCCTCGCCTACGGATCGCTGTACCCGTGCCTCAAGCGCATGGTCGCGTCCGGCGAGATCATCGGCGACGCCGACAACGACGCCCGCTCCACCGGCTCCAAGCGCTCCCGCATCGCCTACCGCCTCACCGACGCAGGCAAGGCACGGCTGCACGCCGAGCTCGCCTCCTCCACGGCATCGGCGTGGGACGACGAAACCTTTGACGTGCGCTTCTCGCTGTTCACGCGCACCGACTCCGCGACGCGCCTGCGAATCCTCGAGGGCAGGCGCTCCCGACTGTCCGAGAAGGCTCGAGGAAATCTCGGAGGGGCTTGCGCGCGTGCGTGAGCGCCACGACGCCTACACGGCGGAGCCTTCAACGGCACGGACTCGAGCGCGTCGAGCGCGAGGTCGAGTGGCTCGACAAGCCTCATCGAAAACGAACGTTCCGCATCCCGCGGAGAGAACCCACACACCGCATCCGCGGGTGACAACTAAGGAGAGATCAAGCATGGCTTCACTGCGTGTCGCGATCGTCGGCGTGGGCAACTGCGCGACGTCGCTCATCCAGGGCGTCGAGTTCTACAAGGACACCCCCGCCGACGAGACCGTCCCGGGCCTCATGCACGTCCAGTTCGGTGACTACCACGTCTCGGACATCGAGTTCGTGGCGGCCTTCGACGTCGACTCGCTCAAGGTCGGCAAGGAGCCTCGTCGAGGCCACCCTCGCCTCCGAGAACAACACCATCAAGATCTGCGACGTCCCCAAGACCGACATTCAGGTCCAGCGCGGCGTCACCCTCGACGGCCTTGGCAAGTACTACCGCCAGACCATCGTCGAGTCGGACGAGGCCCCCGTTGACGTGGTCCAGGTCCTCAAGGACACCGAGGCCGACGTCCTCGTCTGCTACCTCCCCGTGGGCTCCGAAGAGGCCGCGAAGTACTACGCCCAGTGCGCCATCGACGCCGGCGTGGCCTTCGTCAACGCCCTGCCCGTCTTCATCGCCTCCGACCCCGAGTGGGCGGCCAAGTTCGAGGCTGCCGGCGTCCCGATCGTCGGCGACGACATCAAGTCGCAGGTCGGCGCCACCATCACGCACCGCGTCATGGCGAAGCCTGTTCGAGGACCGCGGTGTGCGCCTCGACCGCACGTACCACCTGAACGTCGGCGGCAACATGGACTTCAAGAACATGCTCGAGCGCGAGCGCCTGGAGTCCAAGAAGGTCTCGAAGACCCAGGCCGTCACCTCGAACCTGTCCGGCCCCCTCGGTGGCATCAAGGACGGCCGCGACGTGCACATTGGCCCCTCGGACTACGTCGCCTGGCTCGACGACCGCAAGTGGGCGTACGTGCGCCTCGAGGGCTCGGCCTTCGGTGAGGTTCCCCTGAACCTCGAGTACAAGCTCGAGGTGTGGGACTCCCCCAACTCGGCCGGCATCATCATCGACGCCGTGCGCGCCGCGAAGATCGCCAAGGACCGCGGCATCGGCGGCCCCATCCTCTCCGCCGCGACCTACTTCATGAAGTCGCCGCCGGTCCAGATGGAGGACGGCAAGGGCCGTGCCCAGGCTCGAGGCCTTCATCGCCGGCGAGGTTGAGCGCTAAGGAGTCCCCGAACGGGCCGCCTCGACACGGCCCATGCACGACGCGAGGCCCGGATCACCCAGTGTGGGGGTGATCCGGGCCTCGTCGTGTCCGGGGTCAGGTGTCCGTCCGCGCCCTCACCCCTTTTCCGTCAAATGGATCCATTTGACTCGTCTAAGGCGTCAGATGAGACAAAATCAACCGCGGGAAGCGGCCGATGCGACGGCGGGCTTAGGCTCTCGGTCGCGGCGCTGAGCGCCTGGGCAATAGGCACGTCGCCGCCTACGAGCTCCCACTGATGGCCGATGCTCGCCTGAGAATCCAGGCAGTCCGCCAGCACGTGGGCGACGTCGGCGCGCGTCACCTGGGCACGCTCGACCTCCTCGGCAAGGCGCACCAGGCCGGTGGGCGGTTCATCGGTCAGGCCTCCCGGCCGGACGATGGTCCAGTCGAGGCCCGAGCCCCGCAGCGCCGCGTCGGCATCTCGCTTGGCCTCCACGTACGCCTTCCAGACCGGCTCCGTCTCCGCCGGGAGCGGTTGGTCGACTCCGATGGCGCTGACCTGGACGAATCGAGTGATCCCGGCGGCCTTGGCGGCGGCGATCGACTTGGTCGATCCCTCGAGATCGACCGTCCTCTTGCGCTCGATGTTGCCATCGGGACCGCCGCCGGCGGCAAACACCACCGCATCGCAGCCCTCAAAGGCCTCAGCAAAGACGTCGACCGAGGCACTCTCGATGTCGAGACGCCGTGGCGAGGCACCCATGCGGGCAAGTGCGATGAGGTGATCCTCGGAGCGGGCGAGCGGCACGACCTCGCGGCCGCGGCCCACCAGAATCGGGACGAGGAGGCGGGCGACCTTGCCGTGGCCGCCCACGATGGCGATGCGCTGTGGAGTGGTCATCACCCCACCATGCCGCGATTCATGCGGCTTCGCACGCCCCGTTCGCGCACCGCGAGATCGGGGAATAGGTGCGCATCAACTCCGGGAGCCGGATCCCGGTGTACGCCTACGAAAACTCAGCCCCAGGCGCCTGGGGTGGGAGGCTGCTCGCCCGGCTGGGTCTGCTGCATCGGCTGAGCCTGCTGCACCGGCTGGCCGGGCTGGCCCTGCGCCTGCGCCTGGCCCTGCGCGGCGGGATACTGCGGCGCCCACGCCTGAACCCGCTCGGAGGCCTTCGGGTCGGGCCCCCACCTGTTGTCGTGGGGCTGCGAGTCGAAGAACGCCATGATGATCGGCACGATGCCGAGGCTCGCCAGGTTCAGCCACAGCCAGTGACCGGTCTGACCCATGTCGTGAAGACGCCGCGCGGACACGGCCAGGAACGGAATCCACAGCGCCACCCCGATGCCGATCGCCAGCACGCCCGCGACCGCGATCAGCCACCACCAGACGTCCTGATAGGCATCGTCCGGCAGCACGCCGTTCGCATCGACCTGGCTGAACATGGGCGCCAGCGCCGCAAAGATCAGCACGTAGCAAACGATCATCGCGACGAACTGCACCAGGTTGATGAACAGGTAGAACCACCAGAACTCGCGGCGTCGCGCGCGACCCTCAAACGTCGCGTACGACCCCAGGCACTTCTTGATGGCCTCGCCGAAACCCATGACATCCCCTTCGCATCGTGTCGCACTCAACCTAGTGCCCACCGCTGTGGCGACGACACCCCTAGGCTGGCGGCGTGTCACTGGCCTCCGACGTTGCTGCGCTGTGGCACTCGCGCGGCTTCCGGCGGCTGACCTACCAGCGCGTGTTGTCGCAAGGCGGCGACGGCATGTTCCAGGTGGGCATCGCCGCCGCGTTCTTCTTCGACCCCACCACCGCCGCCTCCCCCGAAGCGATCGCCACAGGGTTTGCCGTCCTCCTCGCGCCCTTCACCATCGTGGGTCCGTTCGTGGGCCCCCTCATCGACAGGTGGCAGCGTCAGCGCATCCTCGTGGTGGGCAACGTGGTGCGGGTGGCGCTCGTCGCAGGGATTCTCGCGATGCTCGCGGTCGACGGCCCGCGCTGGACGCTGTACGCGTTGGCGCTGCTCGCGCTCTCGGTGAATCGCTTCCTCCTGGCGTCGCTCACCGCCGGCCTCCCGCGCGTGGTCGCGCCCCACGAGCCTTCTCACCGCCAACGCCGTCCTCCCCACGCTGGGAACCATCGCCGCGGCCTTCGGAGGCGCCATCGGCGGCATCGTCACCTTTTTGGCACCAGAGGCGTCCGATGCCGGCATCGCCTCGGCCGCCCTGCTCGGCGCGTGCGTGGGGTTCGGTGCCGCGTCGGTGGCCGCCACGCGCATCGGCCACCGAGACCTGGGGCCGGCGCAGCCGTGGGAGGCGGGAGAGCTCGGTGCTCGCCTGCGCGCCCTCGCCGGCGAGCCTCGCCGAGGGCGTGCGCTACCTCCATGCGCGGGTGACGCCGTGGCATGCGCTGGGGGTCATGGCGGCTCAGCGCCTGCTGTACGGGCTGATGTTCGTCGCGTCGATCCTCATTTCGCGGCATGTGCTCGGTGATCCCGATCACCCGGAGCAGGCCCTTGGCGCGTTCTCAGTCGTGGTCGCCGTCGCAGCCGCGGGGTTCGGCCTCGCCGCGGTGCTCACTCCGCTTCTGGGCGACCGCTTCTCCCGCCACAGTTGGATCCTGGTGTGCCTCGGCGTCGGCGCATCGGGCCAGGTATTGCTGGCGTTGTCCGATGCGGCCTGGGCGCTCCTCGCGGCGGCCGTCATCGTGTCGTTCGGGGTGCAGGGAGCCAAGATCGCGGTCGACACCATCGTTCAACGCGACACCGATGACCGGTACCGAGGCCGCGCATTCACGCTCTACGACATGGCGTACAACGTCGCGTTCGTGGGGGCGGCGGTCATCGCGGGATTCACGCTGCCCGACGACGGCTACTCGGCGCCGCTCATGGCCTGCGTGGCGGGGGCTTACGTGCTGGTGGCGTTGGTGTGGGCCCGCGCGCCGCGTCAGGCGGCGTCAATCGACGTCTGAGCCTGCGGGGAACGAGCCGTCGCTACCGCGTGCACGCGCACGGCGAGGATCCCGTTCGCGATGGAGCCGGCCGCCACGAGGAGCAGGGCGAGGCTCTCGAGCGCCATGGTGGCCGTCACCGCCAAAACGAAGCCATAGAGAACCACGACGATGCCGGGCGACGCGATCGAGAGAAGGAGCCATGGGCGCCTGCTCCGCCCGCGGCTCATCTTGTGGCCCAAGACGATGACCGCGACACACAATGCCGCCACGAGGCCCGCGACGAGCGAGAACGACACGAGATCGGCGGAGGCCGCGGCCATGGGCATGAGCACGAGACCGCCGAAGAGGGTCGCCGCCAGGAACGGGCCGGCGATGAGCCAGGTGACGAGCGCGAGCGGGTAGCGCCGCACCACGGCATCGGCCCGCACTCCGCCGCGTTCCACCAGGATCAGACACACCGCGGCGGCGAGCCCGGCGAGCGCGGGAATCGCGACGACGAAAACCAGGACGGGACTCAGCATGGTGCCACGCTAAGGGACCGATAGCCCGCATGCGCCCTGGTGGCCCAGTATCCGGCACGGGGACACACGAGGTGCCGCAAATGTCCGCATTTGCGGCAGGAGTGAGGCGAGGGTGCGCCGGGTTACCGCGCGGCCCACCACTCCTTGAGCAGTTCCGTCGCGCGCTCTTCACCTAGCGGGCCGTGCTCCATGCGCAGTTCCAGCAGATGCTTGTACGCCATGCCGATCTCGCGGCCGGGCCCGATGCCAAGGATCGCCTGAATCTGGTTGCCGTCGAGGTCGGGCCGGATGGAATCGATCTCCTCCTGCTCCCTGAGCCTCGGCGATGCGGTGCTCGAGGTCGTCGTACGCGAACGACAACCGTTCGGCCTTGCGGCGATTGCGCGTGGTGACGTCGGCGCGCGTGAGCCGGTGCAGCCGTTCCAACTGATCGCCTGCATCGGTGACGTAGCGGCGCACCGCGGAATCGGACCAGCGGGCGTCGGCGTAGCCGTGGAAGCGCAGGTGCATCTCGACCAGGTGGGTCACCGCCTTCACGGTGTCCTTGTCGAAGCGCAGTTCCTTGAGGCGCTTGCGTGTCATCTTGGCGCCGACCACCTCGTGGTGGTGGAACGAGACTCCGCCGCCGGGCTCGTTGCGCTTGGTGGGCGGCTTGCCGATGTCGTGCAGCAGCGCCGCGAGGCGGAGGGTCAGGTCGGGGCCGGGGACGGTGCCCTCGGGTCCCGTCTCGAGCGCGATGGCTTGGTCCACCACCGTGAGGGTGTGCTCGTAGACGTCCTTGTGATGGTGGTGTTCGTCCACCTCGAGCCGCAACGCGGGAAGCTCGGGCAGGACGTGGTCGGCGATGCCGGAGTCGGTGAGCGCTGCCAGGCCAAGGCGGGGGTCCGATGCGACCAGCAGCTTGCTGAGTTCGTCCCGCACCCGCTCGGCCGACACGATGGAGATGCGCTCGGCGAGGCGGTGCATCGCGGCGAAGGTTGCGGGCTCGATCTCGAGGCCGAGCCTGCGCGGCGAAGCGGGCGGCGCGCATCATGCGCAGCGGGTCGTCGGCGAAGGAAACGTCCGGCTCAATGGGGGTACGCAGGAGTCCGCCTGCGAGGTCCTCGAGGCCGCCGTGGAGGTCGACGAGTTCCTTGGACGGCAGCCTCACGGCCATCGCGTTGATGGTGAAGTCGCGGCGCGCGAGGTCGCCTTCGAGCGAGTCGCCGAAGGCGACGACGGGCTTGCGGGTCTCGCCGTCGTACTCGTCTGCCCGGTAGGTGGTGACCTCGACCATGAGGTCACCCTTGCGTCCGCCGATGGTGCCGAAGTCGCGTCCCACGTCCCAGGTGGTGCGGGTCCAGGTCTTGAGGATTGCCTCGGTGTCGTCGGGGCGCGCGGAGGTGGTGAGGTCCATGTCCGAGCCTGGAACGACCGAGGAAGGCGTCGCGCACGGGCCCGCCGACCAGCGCGATCTCATGCCCCGCGGCCTCGAATCGTGCCGCGAGGTCAAGGATCTCGGGGGAAGCGCGTCCCACAGCAGTCCGGCGCGCTGGCGCAGCACGTCAAGGGAGGGTCGTTCGGGGGCGGTCACGGTCCCTATCGTCCCAGATCACGTGGCACACCGCGGCGGCCGTCGGGGGTGGCAGCCGCGGTGGCCCGCCGCCGGGGCGCGGTGCGCCAGCGCGGCGGCGCGGCTCGTTAGAGTTGGCGCATGCCTCGTCCGCCCGTCCCGCGTCCGTTCCCGGCGCCGCCGCCTCCTGGCGGTTCGGCGCTGCGGCGCCGGCGCGAGAGTGCGGCACAGCGGGCCGCTCAGTTGCCGGTGTCGAACGAGACCTCGGCCGGCGGCATCGCACTCAAGATCATCGATGGCGTGGCGTTTGCCGCGTGCATCGGCCGCCGAAACCGGGCCGGAAAGCCTGGAGTGGTGCCTCCCGAAGGGCCACATTGAGGGCGAGGAGACGCCCGAGGAGGCGGCGATCCGCGAGGTTGCCGAGGAGACGGGCATCACGGCGGAGATCATCCGCCCCATCGGTGTCATCGACTACTGGTTCACGGGCGACGACCGCCGCGTGCACAAGGTGGTCCACCACTATCTTCTTGAGGCCAAGGGCGGAATCATCACGACGGAGAACGACCCCGATCAGGAGGCCGAGGTGGCCGAGTGGATCGCCGTCAACGACCTGTGCCGACGCCTGGCCTTCCCGAACGAGCGCAAGATGGCCCAGGTGGCCGTCGACCTGCTCGCGAACGGATCGTGATGCGCGCCGCTTGGGGCGCGGCCGCCGCCATCATGGCCGGCGTCGCCGCCACCCTCGTGCCCTCTCACGCCGCCGTCGCGGCGCCCGATGGCCTTGCCGGCGAACTACGCACGGTGGGCCCGGCGGTGCTCGAGCCAGGCCACGAGCCTGAACGCGTCGGTGACCGTGCGTAACAGCGGCTCGGAGCCTATCGAGGGCGTTCAACTGTCGATGTCGCTGACCCGTGAGCCGCTGACCAGCACCGATGCGGTCGCCGCCTTCCTCGAAGACCCCACCGGAGTCGATGCGCGCGAGGTAGCCCTCACTCCCGAGGAGGAGCCCGCCGAGGAGGACGCGACAACGGACTCCACGGAGGACGCCGAGGAGGCCCCCGTGGGTGAGACCCTCGCGGCGGGCGGCGCGAAGGTGATGAGCATCTCCGCCGATGACGAGGCGCTTGACCTTCCGGCCGATGCCTGGGGCGTCTATGGCATTTCGCTTGCCTTGGAGACGCCCGAGGGTTCGGTTGAGGTGGGGGCGGCTGTCACCACCTGGGTCGACTCCGAGGTCCCGAACCTGGACGTGGCGGTGTTGGCCGTGGCCGACGGCACCGCCGAGGACGTGGCCGCGACCCTCGACGCAACGGCGCTGGACGGGGTCGCCGTAGCGACCGATCCGACCGCACTCACCAACGCGCTCGTGTTCGACAACGACCTCCTGGAACGAGAGGTGGTGCGCCTTCCTTCCGGCGACCCTGACCTCACCTCGCTGGCACACGGGGACGGTGCCAGCATCCTCGACCTCGCGGTCACGGAGCCCAGCGGCTCGTCGATCCTCAGCACCGGCAAGATGCCGCTCATCGCCCCGGTGCAGGTCCTTGACGACGAGACGCTCGCGCTCGCGCAAGACGCCGGAGCCATCGCGGCGCTCGCCAGCCGCGACACGGTGGGCGTCGAGGACCTCGGGTCGTCGCTGACGCTCGCCGAGGGTTCCGACCTTCCCATCGTCAGCCCCGACCCGGTGCTGTCCGAGATCGTCGCGGGCGGCGCCACCAACCCTGCGGTCGACGGCGCCCTCGTGGCGGCATCGGCCCTCACGGAAGGCGGCGCGGCGCTCGTGACGCTCGACGCCGACGGCGCGGTGACCCCCGCAGGCGCGCGGCTCGTCGAGACCCTCCTGGGTTCCCCGTGGGTGACTCCGGTGTCCATGGCGGACCTGGCGGCATCGGCCGCTGATCTGGACACCAGCGTGGACCTCCCCGGCACCCGGGACACCGAGAATGATCTGCCTGCCGACGACGTCGCGACCCTCACCAGCCGCCTGTCGAGCCTCACCACGCTCGCGTCCGTCACCGACAACCCCGCCGCCGCCGTGCAGGAGTGGGGTGCGGGCCTGGTCGCCGGCGTTCGGGCCGCAGGGAGGAACGCTCAGGCGTTGCGCGAGTCGTCACTTGCCACAGCGCTCGAAGGCGCGGAGGCCACGCTCATGGGAGTGGCGATTGCGGAGGGCTCCGATCTGAACCTTCTGGCGGATTCGGGTGACATCCCCATCACGGTCGTCAACTCGCTCGACAAGGACGTCACGGTGACCGTGCGCCTGGTGAGCAACTCTCCCAACCTGGTGGTGGAGGACTCCCCCGAGATCACCGTCAGGGGTGGCCAGGAAGCCACCGCTCTCGTGCCCGTGTCCGCGGTGTCGACCGCCAACGTCACGGTGGTGGTGGGGCTCGAGACCGCCGAGGGCGACCAGGCTTGCCCCGTTGCAGACCTTCGACATCCGCGTGCGCGCGGACTGGGGCACCGCAGGCGCCGCGATCTTCACCGCCTTGCTGGTGCTCCTGATGGTCGCGGGCGTCATTCGCACCATTCGTCGCGGCCGCACCGACACTCGCCTTGGCCCATTGCCCACTCCGGCGGAGCCGCTCACCGACGTCGACGACCTCATCGCGGAGGCTGAGGCAGCGGACGCCGCAGAGGCTGAGGCAGCGGACGCCGCAGACGCAGAAGGCGCCACCGACGCTGATGCGGCCGATGACGATGCCGCCGACGCGTCGGACACCCCTGAGGCATCGGACGGCAAGGCTCGCGACGATGTCTGAGCAGTCCCCCAACCCGGGTGAGCCCGCGGGATCCGGAGACGGCGCTGCGCCGTCCGAGGACGGCATGACGCTCGGCGGGCGGCGCCGCCGCTCCATCACGCGCAACACCGCGGTGATGGCCTCGGGCACGGCGGTCTCCCGCGCGCTTGGCCTCATCCGGAATGCGCTGCTGGTGGCCGCCATCGGCGTCAATGCCGCAGCAGCCAACGCCTACGACATCGCCAACCGCCTCCCCAACGCCATGTTCGCGATCCTCGCGGCGGGAGTCCTCAACGCGGTGCTCGTGCCACAGATCGTGCGCGCCTTCAGCCGCCCCGACGGCAAGCGGACCGTGGACCGCATCCTCACCATCGGCACGGTGATCTCACTCGTCGTCACCGTCATTGCGACGATCATGGCGCAGGTGTGGGTCAACCTCTACACGCACGATTGGCCGCCGGAACTCCTCGCGCTCGCCACGGCATTCTCGTACTGGTGCATTCCGCGCCTGTTCTTCTACTGCCTCTACACGCTGCTCGGACAGGTACTCAACGCCCGCGAACAGTTCGGCCCCTTCATGTGGGCCCCGGTGCTCAACAACGTCGTCTCCATCACCGGGCTGCTGATCTATCTCGGTGTGTTCGGCCAGTACATCACCGGGGCCGACGACCTCACGGTGTGGACCCCCGGACGGATTGCCCTGCTCGCGGGCGTCGCCACGCTCGGCATCGCGGCACAGGCGCTGATCTTGCTGGTGCCGCTCGTACGCGGCGGCTACCACTGGCGCTGGCAGTGGCGGGGCCCCAAGGGCGAGCCTGTCCGGCATCGGCACCATCGCCGCCTGGTCGCTGGCCGCCGTGGTCCTCGAGCAGGTGGGCGTGACCTTCGTGACCCGCGTCGCGGCGCAGGCTCAGGTGCTCCCCGACGGCAGCATCGATCCCACCATCGCCGGAAACGCCGCGTACTTCCAGGCGCTCTCGCTGTACATAGTGCCCCACTCGCTCGTGACGATCTCGCTCGTGACGGCGATGTACACCGCGATGGCAAGGCATGCGGCCGCCCGCGATACCGCTGGCCTGCGCTCGGATCTCTCGCAGGGCCTGAGATCGGCGGGCGTCTTCACCGTTTTCGCCACCGTCGCGATGATCGTGGTGTCGCAGTACCTGGTGCGCGTGGCGCTTCCGACCGCCACCCTCGCGGAGGTGCAGTCGGTCTCCGCCGTGATGATCGCCATGACGTTGGGACTGGTGCCGCTCGGTGCGACCGTGCTCTTCAAGCGCCTGTACTTCGCGCTCGAGGACGCCCGCGCCATCTTTGTCATGCAGATCCCCATGTCGATCGCCTGGGTGGGCACCGCGTACGCCGTCATGGCGTTCGCCGACGCGCGCTGGTGGACGGTCGGCGTGGGCCTCGGCCTCGCAGTGTCCAACTACACCGGCATGCTGCTGCGTGCCGGGGCCTACGCCGCCGCCTTGGCGGGCTCGACGGCCGCCGCGTCCTCACCGTGCATGCGAAGGCCGTGGTCGGAGCGCTCGCCGCAGGCGTCATCGGATGGCTCGCCCTCAAGGCCGCCCCCGACGTCGCCACGCTGCGGGGATGGTCGGGCTTCTTCATCGCCGGTGCCTGCACCGCCGGCGCGGGCATCGTCATGCTCGCCGTCTACGGCGCGGTGCTCAAGGCACTCAGGGTGCGCGAACTCGATGCCGTCGCCGGACCCCTCATGCGACGACTCCCCGGCCGCCGCTAGGCGATCTGACCGGCCCTCCGCGCGGCCAGGAAACGGGGCCGCGAACCCACGTAAGATGAGGGTTCACTGTCGGGCCATCGGGTCGAAAGGGGGCATGGCACGGTGCATGCGGGCACGACCATCGGTCGACGCTTCACACTCCTCCACCCCGTTCCCCACGACATCGCCGGTGTCGAGCGGTGGGTTGCCGAGGACACCAGGCTGGCGCAGCGCGTCACCCTCGATGCGCTGAGCGGACCCCACGCCGACGAGGCTCGCCGCGTCGCCGCCCTCACCGCCAAGGTGCGCGATGCCCGCTTCCCGCGCGTCCTGTCGTCGGGCGTCCACATCGACGGCGACAGCAAGACCACCTACATCGTCACGGAGCGCCCTCGGGGCACCAACGGCGCCAGCCTGCTCGCCGAGGGAGCCCTCGCACCGTCCGCCGCCGCCACCCTCGTGGGCGAGGCGGCGCGTGCTCTTGAGGTCGCGGCCGCCGATGGCATCCACCACGGCCACCTCCGAGCCGCGGCGCTCACGGTCACGCCCGCCGGCCGCGTGCTCGTCACCGGCCTTGGCATCGACGACGCGCTGACCGACGGCGATGCCGTCGCCTCCCAGGAGGCCGATGCGGCGGCCCTGGCCCGCTTGTACGCGGAGGCCGTCTCGGGTGGCCCCGTCGACGATCTCGCCGCGGCCGATGTTCCCGAGGGGCTCGGTTCCGCAGGCACCTCCCTGTGGCTCGGTGTCATCGCCGGTGAAGGGCCCGAGAGTCTTGCCGCCCTCTCCCGCGCACTCGGCCCCGCCGATGCCCGGGCCCTGCGCGCCGCCGCGACTCCACGTCACCGCGATGCGGGCAACGGCCTCACGCCGGATCTCGGCTCGTCGGCTCCCAGCCCCGAGCCCGCATCGGCCCCCTCACCGGACGCCCCGGACGCCGCCGAGCCGGCGGCGTCGACAGACGAGCCCGCACCCGAGCCAGCCACGGAACCCACCGAAATGCCGGTGGTGGGTGAGGAGACCGTGCTTGCCGCATCGGCCGCCGCAGATGAGGCGGAGGCGCAGAGGGTTCTCGCCGACGACGTGGACTTGTCCACCCTTGCGCCCGAACCGGCCACGGACACGGCGGCTCAGCGCATCCCTGACGCGAAGCAGGAGCCCATCGCCGCGCTCGAGGCGATCGTCGCGCAGCAGGATGCTCGGCGCGCCGGGTCGGTCTGGCAACTGTTGCTGGAGCGCCTGCACCGCTGGTGGCCCCGCTCGGAGCCCATCACCGCGGCGCTCGAACGCGCGCGCGAGCGGGCCAACCGGCCGGCGCCGTTCAATGCAGGGCCGCTGGTGCTGGGCGTGACCGTCGCCGCCGTGATCGTCATCGGCATCGTCGCGTTCAGCCAACTCACCACCATCACCGAACCTGACGACTACAACCCCGGCACCCCCAGCACTCCTACCCGGAGTTCACCTACTCGCCCGAACCGCTGCCGTCACCCTCCGACGACGAGTGACCGGTCGCATCGGACGCGCGTTGTGACGCGGAACAAGCGGCCTCTACGATCTGTTACCAAGCCGGGCCCCGGGCCCGCAGATAGCCCCCTCATGAAGGACACACCGTGAGCGAAACTCGCAACCTGATCATCGTCGGTTCCGGCCCCGCCGGATACACCGCCGCCATCTACGCCGCGCGCGCCGGGCTCGAGCCCTGGTCGTCGCCGGTTCGATCACGGCTGGCGGTGCGCTCATGAACACCACCGAGGTCGAGAACTTCCCCGGCTTCGTGGAGGGCATCCAGGGCCCCGAGTTGATGGAGACGCTGCAGGGGCAGGCCGAACGCTTCGGCGCGGAGATTCTGTTCGATGACGTGACCGAGCCTGAGCCTCGAGGGGCCCATCAAGACCGTCAAGACGGGCCTCGGCCAGGAGTTCAGCGCAAAGGCGATCATCCTCGCCACCGGCTCCGCGTACCGCGAGCCTCGGCCTCGAAGACGAGAAGCGCCTGTCCGGCAAGGGCGTCTCATGGTGCGCCACCTGCGACGGGTTCTTCTTCCGCGATCAGGACGTGGTGGTCATCGGCGGCGGAGACTCCGCGATGGAGGAGGCCACGTTCCTCACCCGCTTCGCCCGCAAGGTCACCGTCATCCACCGCCGCGATGAGCCTGCGCGCCTCGAAGATCATGGCCGACCGCGCCAAGAACGACCCCAAGATCGAGTTCGTGTGGAACGCCGAGATCACCGGTCTCGATGGCGATGAGAAGCCTTGCCGGCATCCACGTGCGCGACCGCGTGACGGGCGCCGATTCGACCATCCCCGCCACCGGCATGTTCGTCGCGATCGGCCACATCCCGCGCTCGGGCTCGTGACCGGCGTCATCGACACCGACGCCGACGGCTACGTGCAGGTGGTGGGCCGCACCACCGCTACCAACGTCGACGGCGTCTTCGCCTGCGGCGACCTCGTGGACAACCGCTACCGCCAGGCCATCACGGCCGCGGGCTCCGGCTGCTCCGCCGCGCTCGACGCCCAGCACTACCTGGACTCGCTGGCCGATGCGGCTGGCGCCGCGGCCGCCGAGGTTGCCGATAGCGAGGCCGACGCGGAGTCGCCCGCCGCCGCACTCCCCTCCGAGCCCGTGGCCGCCTCCGAGGACTCGTTCAAGGAGGAGGTGCTCGATTCCTCCGTGCCCGTGGTGGTGGACTTCTGGGCCGCCTGGTGCGGACCGTGCCGCGCCGTGGCACCGCTCCTTGACGAGCCTCGCCGCCGAGTATGCCGGCCGCCTCAAGGTGGTCAAGGTCGACACCGACGCGAACCCGTCGCTGGCGATGGCCTACGGCGTCACCTCGATCCCCACGATGGCGTTCTTCAAGGACGGCGAAGTGGTGAAGTCGGTCGTGGGCGCCCGTCCCAAGCCTGCCCTTGCCGAACTCTTCGACGAGGCACTGGCCTAAACCTCCCCTTCTTCAGCCGTGAAGCCGGGGCCAGTAGGCCCCGGCTTCACGCGTTCCGGCACCCTTGCGACGTGGGAGACTGACGCATATGAGCACCTCGGATAGCCACGGCACGCGACTCGACCCCTGGTTCGATTCCTACGCCGCACGCGCACACCGCATGCGCGCGTCCGAGATCCGAGCTCTCTTCTCCGTCGCGAGCCGACCCGAGGTGGTCTCGCTCGCCGGCGGCATGCCCTACATCGGCGGCCTCCCGCTCGAGGAGATTGGCGCCATGACGCAGCGCCTCATCGTCGAGCAGGGCGAGGTCGCGCTGCAGTACGGCTCTGGGCAGGGCGACGAGGGTCTGCGCGAGCAGATCACCCAGGTCATGGCGCTCGAGCAGATTTCCGCCCACCCGGACGATGTGGTGGTCACCACGGGTTCTCAGCAGGCCCTCGACCTGGTCTCGACCATTTTCCTCGACCCCGGTGACGTGGTCGTGGCTGAGGCGCCGTCCTACGTGGGCGCGCTCGGTGTGTTCCGCGCGCACGAGGCGGACGTGGTGCACGTGCCGATGGACGAGGACGGCCTCATCCCCGAGGACCTGGACCGCACTCTGACCGCGCTCGCCGCCGCGGGCAAGCGCGTGAAGTTCCTCTACACGGTGCCGAACTTCCACAATCCCGGTGGCGTGACGCTCTCGCTTGAGCGCCGGCCCCAGGTGGTGGAGATCTGCGCGCGCCATCGCGTCCTCATCCTTGAGGACAACCCGTATGGGCTCCTTGGCTTTGACCGCGAGCCGATGCCCGCGATGCGGTCAATGAGCGAGGAAGGCGTCATTTACCTGGGGTCTTTCTCGAAGACCTTTGCTCCTGGCTATCGGGTGGGCTGGGCGGTGGCACCTCACGCGGTACGTGAGAAGCTGGTGCTCGCCTCCGAGGCGGCGATTCTTTCTCCGTCGAACGCCTCCCAGGCTGGCGATTCGGTCTTACCTGGAGCACTTTGACTGGCAGGGCCAGATCAAGAAGTTCCGCGAGCAGTACCGGGAGCGCAGGGACGCGATGATCTCAGCGCTCGAGGAGCACATTCCCGAGGCATCGTGGAACGTGCCCGACGGCGGCTTCTATGTGTGGGTCAAGGCTCCCCGAGGGGCTCGACGCGAAGTCCATGCTTCCGCGCGCCGTCACGGCCCGCGTGGCCTATGTGGCGGGTACCGCCTTCTACGCCGATGGCCAGGGCCGCAACTACATGCGACTGTCGTTCTGTTATCCCACTCCCGAGCGCATCCGCGAAGGGGTGCGGCGCCTCGCCACCGTCATCGATGCGGAGATGGAGACGGTGCGCATCTTCGGCACCGTTGGCGAGCCTGCGGGGGACTCGGTCGATTTCCCCTCGCCCGACCTGGCCTGAGTTCGACTACGAGAGAGAAGGAACACTGATGGACGTCATGGTGCTGGCCGGTGGCCTCTCCCACGAACGCGACGTATCGATGCGGTCGGGACGGAGGGTCCAGGAGGAGCCTGCGCGACGCCGGACTCAAGGTTTCTTTGCATGACGTCGACTCCAACTTGATTCCGGCTTTGCGTTCTCGCGAGGACGTGGTCGTCTGGCCGATGCTCCACGGTGCCTCGGGCGAGGATGGCTCGCTTCAGGGTCTCCTCGAGCCTGCTGGGTGTGCCCTACGTGGGAACCCGGGCACGTGAGGCCCGCGTCGCGTGGGTGAAGTCGGTCGCCAAGGCTATCTTCGCCCGTGACGGCATCGCGACGCCGGAGTATGTGACGCTCCCCCAGTCCCTGTTCCGCGAGGTGGGGGCCGAGCATGTGATTTCCGCGATTCAGGACCGGATGGGGCTGCCCGTAGTGGTCAAGCCCGCGCGCGGTGGGTCTGCGCTGGGCGTCACCCTCGTCACCGAACGCGACGAGCCTCAGCCGCGCGCTGGTTCACTGCTTCGCGTACGGCGACACGGCGTTGATCGAGGCCGCCGTGACCGGTGTGGAGGTGGCGGTGTCGGTGCTTGGCACCGGCGACGACGCCGAGGCCCTTCCCGCGGTGGAGATCCAGGCCGAGGAGCATACGACTACGACGCACGCTACAACCCTGGCCGGGTCGAGTACTTCGCGCCGGCGCGACTCTCCTCCGAAGACGCCACGACCGTCGCCGACGCCGCCCTCGCGGTGCACCGGAACTTGGGCCTGCGTGACCTCTCCCGCGTCGACATCATTCTGGATGAGCAGGGCAAGGCGCAGGTCATCGACGTCAATGTGACGCCGGGCCTGACCGAAACGTCCCTGCTACCGCAGGCCGTGGAGGCCTCCGGCCGATCACTCGGCGAGGTTTACGCCTCGGTCGCACGCCTCGCGTACGACCGAGGATAGGTCATCTACCAGGGATTACTTCTGGTCGCTGGGGTCGCTGGCCGCGGCGGCGAGCACGCCGGGATCCTCCGGCGAGAGCCTCGTGAATGATGCGGTTGAGGTCGTCCACCGTCGCGAACTCGATGGTGATGCGTCCCTTGGACTTCCCCAGAGCCACCTTGACGCGAGTCTCAAACCGATCACCTAGGCGCGACGCCAAGTCATCCAAAGCCGCCGTACGACCGCCGGCTCGCACCACGCCGCGGCGAGGCTGAGGGGCCTCGACGCCCACGGTCACCGCTTCCTCGGTGGCACGCACGGACAGTCCCTCGGCCACAATCCTCTGGGCAAGGGCCTCCATGGCCGCCGGGTCCTCGAGGCGCAGAAGCGCGCGGGCGTGTCCAGCACTGAGGACGCCTGCGGCGACACGGCGCTGCACGAGCGGCGGCAGGCTTCAGCAGACGAAGGGTGTTCGAGATCTGGGGACGTGACCGCGAGATCTTCTCCGCAAGCCTGCTCGTGGGTGATACCAAAGTCCTCGAGCAGCCTGCTGATATGCCGCAGCCTCCTCCAAGGGGTTGAGCCTGGCTGCGGTGGAGGTTCTCCACGAGAGCGTCACGCAACATGTCGACGTCATCCGTGTCACGCACGATCGCGGGGATGGCATCGATGCCGCCTTCCTTGGAAGCGCGGAGGCGCCGCTCACCCATGATGAGGCTCGTAGCCACCCTCGGACTTGCGGCGCACCACGATGGGCTGGAGGACGCCGATCTCCTTGATGGAACCGACCAGTTCAGCAAGCGCCTCCTCATCAAAGACGGCGCGCGGCTGGCGAGGGTTAGGAGTCACCTCCTGCGGGTCGATGTGCGCGAAGGTTGCTCCGGGAACGGGCACGAGGCCTTCCTGAGCCGATGCGGTGGCTCCAGAGGCCTTCTCGGGCGTGCTTGACGTGAAGAAGACGTCGTGCGGACGCTCCTTGGCGGGGCCATCCGTCGGCGGCTGCTCGGGGATCAGTGCCCCCAGGCCACGACCAAGTCCACGGCGTGCTCCGCTCATGCCTCACCACTCTCCTCTTCCTGGCGCCGGCCTCGCTCGGCAATTTCCTTGGCCACAGCCATGTAGGCGACTGCGCCGCTCGAATGCGGGTCGTGACTGATGACGGTGCGGCCGAAGCTCGGTGCCTCCGAGACGCGAACCGAACGTGGCACGGTCTGTTCCAGCGTCTGCTGAGGGAAGTGCGAGCGCACCTCGTGAGCGACCTCGCGTGCCAAGTTGGTACGGGCGTCATACATCGTCAGCACGATCGTCGACAGGCTGAGCCTGGGGGTTGAGATGCTTGCGCACCATCTCGACCGTCTTGATGAGCCTGCGTCAGGCCCTCGAGCGCGTAGTACTCACACTGGATGGGGATCAGCATCTCCTGCGCGATCACCATCGCGTTCAGCGTCAAGAGTCCAAGGCTGGGTGGGCAGTCGATGAAGACGTAGTCCAGGCCCTTACCCGGCCCCTGCATGAGACGCTCCAGCGCGTCATGGAGGCGATACTCACGGCGCACCACAGAGACAAGGCTCGATATCCGCACCCGCGAGGTCGATGGTGGCGGGGACGCACCACAACGTGGGGATATCGGGGCACTGCTGAGCGACGCGCGCCATGGGCACATCGTCAAGGAGCACGTCATAGATGCTCGGCGTACCCGCACGATGCTCCACGCCAAGCGCCGTGGACGCGTTGCCCTGCGGATCCGCGTCGATCACGAGTACATTTGCACCCTTGTTGGCGAGCGCCGCCGCAACGTTGACCGAGGTGGTCGTCTTTCCGACCCCACCCTTCTGGTTGGTCACGGCGAAGATGCGAGTGCGTGCAGGATGCGGGAAATCAGCCTCCGAGAGCTCACGGCGTCGTCGCTCGGTCTCGATCATCTCCCGGGCGAGAGGGCTGTCGTCTCCCTCGTCGAAGGCCGAGAACGCGTCCGTTGTTTCACGTGAAACATCGCCTGCCTCGGGACCGTCCACCACCGCCGATAGCGATGAATGCAGGTCGTCGTTGCTCACGCACTCTCCTTCCGAGGGGCGGTTGTTTCACGTGAAACACTGGCGCTCCGCGCCGATGTCAGAGTCACGACTCTACCCTCTTTCGCGACCCGCTGGGGAGCCATCTCCGACGCGGAACACGGTGCACCCGCAGACGCTCTCGGCCTTCTGAGTGGCCCGTGGTCGCACGCATCGGTCCTGTGGATAAACCTGTGCGTATCGTCCATTTCACGCACGAACCGTATGGGGATAACACTGGGGAAACTGAACGGGGCAGGCGCCTGTTGCTCCCGCCAGCGCGGGCACCGGGAGGAGGCTCTCTTAGCCTGCGCGAGCACGCGCGCACACTCCGATGTTTCACGTGAAACATCGCGACGTGGAGACCCACCCAGGGTCGCTACGTACCTAGTCATGTCGCGCGCATCCTCGCTAGGCGTTCGCGGCCCGACGCACACCTCGTGGCCCTCCGGTGCTTCGGGTGGCCGAGGGGATCCCTGACGCTCGATAGACATGACTGCCTTGCCTTGAGACACGGCGGCGCCTCGACATCCGTAGTGTGCGACCCGTCGCTCGCCCTCGTCGCCTTGATCAGGGCATCGCCGCGATACGGGGATGCGACTCGCACTCGCACGCGCCGCCACCCGATGTTTCACGTGAAACATTGACAGGTCAGTGCGCCGCCCTCGTCAGGGTGACCACGGTCGTGGGATCCACGCCATCGAGCGTGTGCGCGTCGTGAACCTCGCCCACGAGGCCAGCGCGTCGCAGCACGTACTTCGCGCTCTCAATCTCCAGCGGAGCGGACCGTCCCTTGAGGAGCGCCATGGTTCCGGTGGGGCTGAGCAAGGGCGCGCACCACTTGACGAGCCTTGTCGATCGAGGCCACCGCACGCGCGGTGATGACGTCGGCCTCTACGGATTCGCGGACCTCTTCGGCGCGACCGCGCACCACGATGGCGTTGTCGATGCCACAGCGCTCGGCGGCCTCGAAGAGCCACGTGGTTCTGCGCTCCATCGGCTCCACGAGAACGACCTGACGCTCGGGCAGCATCGCGGCGACCACGATGCCGGGCAGCCCCGCACCCGAGCCCACGTCCACGATGGTTCCCTCCCCCAAGAAGGGAACGACCGCGGCGGAGTTCAGGATGTGGCGCTCCCAGATGCGAGTCACTCGCGCGGACCGATCAGACCACGCAGCACTCCCTGGACAGCCAAGAGCCTCGGCGAAGGCCAGGACGCGCGGATAGGAGTCGCCGAAGTACTCCCTGAGGCGATCGTCGCCGTGGAGGGGGTCGTTGGCGAGTGTGCGCAGCCTCCGCCGGCACCTCTGTGTCGGGCCGCTCTCCGGTACTCATCTACCTACCCCACGATGTTTCACGTGAAACAGTGTCAGGCCGCAGGAAGGACCACGACGTAGCGGTGCGGGTCCTCACCCTCGGACTCCGACGCGAGGCCGGCCCCGAGAACGACGTCGTGCACTACCTTGCGCTCAAAAGCGTTCATGGGCGGAAGACTCTCGCGCAGTCCACTTTCCTTGACGCGCTCGATGACCTCACGAGCCTGCTCTGCCAGGCGCTCACGGCGTCCCGCACGGAAGTCGGCAATGTCCAGCATGAGGCGCGACAGTTCGCCGGTCTCGGACTGGACGGCCAGGCGAGCAAGATCCTGAAGCGCGTCGAGCACCTCGCCGTCAGGCCCCACGAGTCGCTTGAGATCCTGCGTGGGTCCCTCGGCCACGACGGCAACTTTGGCGCGGCCAGCCTCGACGGAGATGTCAATGTCGCCGTCCATGTCGAGGATGTCGAGCAGGCTCCTCGAGGAAGTCCGCGGCGATATCGCCCTCGGACACGAGCCTGCTCGTCTTGGTCTCGTCAGTCATCGTTGTCCTTCTTGTCGGTGCCAACGCCATCGGCGTCGGCTGAGTCGGTGGCATCGGACGGGGAGCCGGTGCTCGTACCCGTGCCGGGCTTCTTCTTACGCTGCGAACGCGAGCCGCCCTTCTTGGGCTGCTGACGCTGACGGTTCACGGGCGCCTCGAGCGTGGCCGTCGTGACGTCCTCGGAGGTCCCGTCGATGACGAGCCCCTTCTTCTTGGCCCTCGCTTCCTTGCGGGCCTTGAGCCTGACGCTCGGCCTCGGAGCCGGGCGTCGGGTTATTGCGGATCACGTAGAACTGCTGGCCCATGGTCCACAGGTTGGTGGTGGTCCAGTAGATCAGCACACCCACGGGGAAGTTGGGGCCGGTGATCACGAAGATGAACGGCAGCGCGTACATCAGGATCTTCTGCTGGTTCGCCATGGGGCCCTCGAGGGCCGAGGCGGGCATGTTCTTCTGGGTCGCCTGACGCTGAGTGGTGAACGTGGTCGCGACCATCATGACGATGAGGATGGCGGACACCCAGCGGGTCGCGGCCGAGTCCGCAGTGGTGAACGTGTCGGAGAGCCTGCGCGCCAAAGATGGTGGCGTCGTGCGCCTGCGCCGCGAGTTCCGCGGTCAGCATGCCGATCGGACGAGCCTCGGAGACGCCCTCGATGCGGTAGTTCAGCACGCGGAACAGGGCGAAGAAGATGGGCGCCTGGATCAGCATCGGGAGGCAAGACGAGAACGGGTTCGTCTTGTGCTTGGCGTAGGCTCCATCGTCTCGCGGCTCATGGCCTCGCGGGACGCCTGATCCTTCTTGTTCTTGTACTTGGCCTGCACGGCCCGCAACTCGGGAGCGATCATCTGCATCGCACGCGAGGCCTTGATCTGCTTCACGAAGAGCGGGATCAGGGCGATACGGATCGTGACCACGAGGCCCACGATCGACAGGCCCCAGGTCCAGCCGGACGCGGTATCCATGCCGATGGCGGTGAACAGCCAGTGCCAGATCACCATGATGTTGGCGACCACCCATTCGAGCGGCCAGAGGATCGTATCGAGGAAGGCTCAACTGCAGTCCTTAGGTTGCATGCACGGGGGCTGGTGCCTCCGCAGACGTCGTGGTGGTGCGTCGGAACAGGGGCTCGCCCTTCAGCGGGACGTCGTCCACGCCTCCGTCACTCCAGGGGTTGCATCGCAGCACCCGCCACGCTGCCAAAGTTCCACCGCGCAGCGCACCGTGGCGGCGCACTGCGGTGAGTCCGTAGTGTGAACAGGCTCGGGTAGTACTTGCACGTGGGGCCGGTCAGCGGCGAGATGGTCGCCTGATAGAGCCGAATCACTCCGCCGAGGGTCCAGGCGGGCACGGCGCGAACGTTCGCCCACCACGTCCGTGTGCTCATGCCAGTGCCGCCTTGCGCTGCGCCGTGGCAATCGCCTCGGTCACATCGCCACGCAACTTGACATAATCAACATCGGCGCTGCGGGGAAGCGCACGAATCACCACAGCGGAGCCCACGGGAAGACCCGGCAACGCTTCCGCCATGATGGCGCGCAGACGCCGCTTGACTCGGTTACGAATCACGGCACCTCCCACGGCCCTGGATACAGCGAAACCGGCGATGCTCTCAGCATTGCCGGTTTGCTTCAGGTAAACGACGACGGTGGCCCGGCCGCTCTTCGCACCGCGACGCATGACGGACTGAAAATCCGTCGACGCCGACATGCGGGAGCCGGCCGGCAGCACCGCTTACGCCGAAAGCTTGCCGCGGCCCTTGCGACGACGCGATGCGAGGATCGAGCGTCCGGCACGGGTGCGCATGCGCAGGCGGAAGCCGTGCGTCTTAGCGCGCTTGCGGTTGTTCGGCTGGTAGGTCCGCTTGCTCACGGGTCACTCCATGACAGTTGTTGTAAAGATGGTCAAATCAGCGCACTCACGTTACGCGCCCGCGTGAGGCAGGTCAAATCCACGACCCCACATTGGTCGCAAGCCTTGAACAAGATAGGCTCCCCCACACGAGGTCGCTCCGCGCGGAGCGACACGCCGTGCCCTGGGTAACGAACGCGTGACGGCCTCTCAACCCCTGTGCACAGACATGTGGACAACGCTGCGAGGAGGGCCGATGGCCGCGGATCAGGACGCCGATGCGAATGAGGGCATCGACACCCTGTGGGCCCGCGCGTGCCTGCGCCTGAACGAGGGTGAAGGCCTCTCACCAGAACCGCTCGTTCATCCGGCTCATCAAGCCACTCGCCGTCGTCGAGGACAACGTGTTCCTCGCGGTCGCCCAGGATTTCACCAAGAACTATGTCGAGGGAACCCTGCGTGAGCCGATCACGCGTGCGCTGTCCGAGTCACTCGGCCGCGAGGTCCGCATCGCGGTGACGGTCGACGCCTCGGTCGAGCCTCCGGCATCGGCCGTCGAGGAAGACGAGGCTCCCGAGTCCGCGCCGCGCGCGGCCGCGGTACGCGAGGAGCCGCCCGCCCCCACGGTCGAGGATCCGCACCTCAACCCTCGCTACACGTTCGACACTTTCGTCATCGGTTCCTCGAACCGCTTTGCTCACGCCGCGGCGCTCGCCGTGGCCGAGTCGCCGGGCAAGACGTACAACCCTCTCTTCATTTACGGTGACTCGGGGCTTGGCAAGACGCACCTGCTTCACGCCATCGGCCACTACACGCGCCACCTCAAGCCGCAGACCCGCGTGCGCTACGTGAACTCCGAGGAGTTCACCAACGACTTCATCAACTCGATCCGTGACGACCGGTCGCTGACGTTCAAGCGCACCTACCGCGAGGTCGACGTCCTGCTCATCGACGACATCCAGTTCCTGCAGGGCAAGGAGCAGACGCTCGAGGAGTTCTTCCACACCTTTAACGCGCTGCACAACGCGGGCAAGCACGTGGTCATCACGTCCGATGTGAGCCCGCGTCACCTCGATGGCATCGAGGAACGGATGCGGACCCGCTTCGAGTGGGGCCTCATGACCGACGTGCAGCCGCCAGACCTTGAGACGCGTATCGCCATCCTTCGTAAGAAGGCCGCGGCCGATGACGTGGCGGCGCCCGGCGATGTGCTCGAGTACATCGGCTCGAACATCACGAGCAATATCCGCGAGCTCGAGGGTGCCCTCATCCGCGTCACGGCTTTTGCGGCGCTCAACAAGCAGCCCGTTGACCTGAGCCTCGCGCAGGTGGTTCTCAAGGACCTCATCTCCGACGACGACTCGGAGATCACCGCGTCGTCGATCATCGGCACCACCGCGGATTACTTCGGTATCTCGATGGACGAGCCTCACGGGCACGTCGCGGTCGCGCGTCTACGTGACAGCGCGACAGATCGCCATGTATCTGTGCCGTCACTCACCGATCTGTCTCTACCGAAGATCGGTGAGCACTTCGGTGGCAAGGACCACACCACGGTGATGTACGCGGTCAAGAAGGTCGAGGACCAGATCGCGCAGCGTCGCCAGATGTACAACCAGGTCAACGAGATTCACGCGCGCATCAAGCAGCAGTCACGCGCCTAAAGCCGCGACGGGGCTGATGCATCGGCCAGAAACTCAGCCGTGGCATCGCCCATGCCCACCGCCCCCGCGTTGGCGACTTCCAAGGTATGCCGTGACGCCTGCGGTGTCTGTGACGACCATCCGGCCGATGCGTATCACATCTGTCGCAAGAGTCGCGCCTTACCTTGGAAAGCGCCTCGGGGAGGCCGACACGGCCGCGCGACACGCCCGCGACACGCCCATCACGACACGATTGCTGCGTCTTTCACACATGTGGAAAAACCTGTGAGTAGTCGTGGAAACTACACGGAGAGCCCTTGGGACGCAGATGTGGACAGAATGACAAGTCTTGTGAGGCTCGCCGGCTCCATCCACGGCTCGAACCACATCATCCTGTGATTCGTCCCCAGGCTACTCACGACAAGAATCGATCGACTGCCAGGGATTTTTGTGGTTCTCCCCAGTTTCCACGATGCCTATGACTACGACTCTCTTCTTGTCATTCCACTTTTCACAACCTGGCCTTCATTGACCCGACCGCCCGTCCGCCCCCGCTTCGCCCATCCACACTTGTCACGTCACCGGCGTGGCGTAGTCTGTGCGCCAGACTTGAAGGAGATCCCATGAAGTTCACCGTCGACCGTGACGTGTTGGCCGACGCCGTCGCCTGGACCTCGCGTGCCGTGCCGGCTCGCCCCCGGTTCCCGTGCTCGCGGGCGTGCGTATCGATGCGGACACCACTGGCACCGTGCGTCTGGCCGCCTTCGACTACGAGGTCTCCGCCCGTGGCGAGTTCGCGGCCGATGTCGAGCAGGCTGGCGAGGTGCTGGTGTCCGGTCGTCTTCTTCGTGAGATCGCCAACGCTCTGCCTCACAAGCCGGTCGAGTTCACCCTCGAGGGCTCCAAGGTCTCCGTGACCTGTGGCGCGTCGCGCTTCACCCTCGCGACGATGCCCGTGGATCAGTACCCGTCGCTGCCCGAACTTCCCGAGCAGTCCGGCACCATCGACGGTGCCCAGCCTGCAGCAGGCGGTCAGCCAGGTGTCCTCGGCTGCCTCTCGCGACGAGACTCTTCCCATCCTCACGGGTGTGCGCATGGAGATCGACGGCTCGCACATTTCGCTGCTCGCCACCGACCGCTACCGCCTCGCGCTGCGCGAACTCGACTGGAAGCCGTCGAAGTCGGACCTCTCGTCCGTGGCTCTTGTACGTGCGAAGACCCTGTCCGACACGGCGAAGGCTCTGGGAGCCGGCGATGTCACCGTCGCGCTGAGCCTCCGGGCAGGGAGTCGACCTCATCGGTTTCGAGGCCGGCGGTCTCGTCACCACCTCGCTGCTGATGGATGGCGACTACCCGCAGGTGCGTCGCCTGTTCCCTGACGACACTCCGGTCAAGGCCGTGGTCAAGACGACCGACCTCATCGAGGCCACCCGTCGTGTGTCCCTCGTGGCGGAGCGCAACTCGGCCGTCCGCTTGGCGTTTGCCGAGGGCGAGGTCACGCTCGACGCCGGTCAGACCGATGACGCGCAGGCATCCGAGGCACTCGAGTGCACGCTCGACGGCGATGCGATCACCGTTGCATTCAACCCGGCGTACCTTCTCGACGGCCTGGGCGCGCTCGGCACCGAGTACGTGCGCCTGGGCTTCACGCAGGAGACCAAGCCGGTCGAGTTCGTCGGCCTCTCGGAGCCGGGCGGCGATCTCGCGACCGAGTTCCGCTACCTGCTGGTGCCCATCCGCATCCAGTCGTGAGCCCACGATGCGTGTCACGCATCTGAGCCTGATCGACTTCCGCAGTTACGGGGAGGTCGACATCGAGTTCGGCCCCCGCGTGACCACGCTCGTCGGTCGCAACGGGCAGGGCAAGACCAATGTGGTCGAGGCGGTGAGGTACCTCTCGACCCTCTCGTCGCATCGCGTCGCGTCCGATGCTCCCCTCCTTCGTCAGGGTGCCGAGCGGGCAGTGGTCCGCGCGCGAGTGGAGAAGGCTGGCCGTTCGCTCGCACTTGAGGTCACGCTCAACACCGGCAAGGCGAACACTGCGCGCATCGGTAGGGCGGCCGCCAAGCCGCGTGACCTGCTCGGCACGCTGCGCACCGTGGTGTTCGCGCCGGAGGACTTGTCGCTGGTGAAGGGCGATCCGGCGGGCAGACGTCAGTTCATGGATGAGCCTGATCGTCGCGTTGCATCCTCGGCTCGCTGGCGAGTTGTCCGACTATGACCGCGTGTTGCGGCAACGATCCAGCATGCTCAAGACCGCGAAGAATGCTCGCGGTGACCTCACGATGCTGGACATCTGGGATGAGAAGGCTCGCCGAGTTGGGTGGGCGGATCGTCGCCGCCCGCCGTGCGGCGATCGGATCGCTCGCGCCTTATGTCAAGTCAGCCTACGCGGCGGTCGCACCCGACGGCGGCGACTGCAAGGTCGGCTACGCCACGTCCCTCGATTCCCCCGAGCCACTCGCACCCGATGCCGACGCGGCCGCGATCGGCGAGCGTCTCCTCGAACGGCTTCGCGAGGTGCGCCCCAAGGAGATCGAACGCGGAGTCACGCTCGCAGGTCCCCACCGCGATGACCTCGACATCGCTCTCGGCAGCCTGCCCGCGAAGGGCTACGCGAGTCACGGCGAGAGTTGGTCGTGCGCGCTCGCCTTGCGACTGGGCTCCTACGATCTACTCACCGCGGATGACGGACCCGACGCGGGCGACGACGGTGAACCCGTACTCATCCTCGATGACGTGTTCGCCGAACTCGACTCCGGCCGCCGCACCGCGCTAGCGAATCGGCTCGCCGATGCGTCGCAGGTGCTGATCACCGCGGCGGTCGCAGAAGACGTGCCCGATGCGCTCCGCGGCGAGGTACTCAGGGTCATCACCGGCGAGGTGACGGCCGATGCCTGACGAGAATCCCGCATCGGCCGCGCCAGAGCCCACCGCCCCCAGGGCCAGCGGTGCGGATCTCGCCCGCGAGGCGATGGAACGGGCGCGAGCATCGGCCCGGCAGCGGGGGCGTACCGGACCTCCCCGCCGCTGCCCGGCGCAAGCAGGAGGAAAAGCGTCGCGACTCGCAGCCGTTCACTCCGGGCCGCGACCCGCAGCCGATGTCCGATGCGGTCGAGGCGCTGCTGCGACGCATGGGGTGGACCGAGCAGATCGAGGTGTCCGGCGTCATGGGCCGCTGGCGCGACATCGTGGGCGACCAGATCGCCGACCACTGCGAGCCGCTGACCTTTGACGAGGGCATCCTCACAGTGAAGGCGTCGTCGACGGCGTGGGCCACCCAGGCTCCAGATCATGAATGGTCAGATCCGTCACCGCATCAATGAGGAGTTCGGCAGGGACATCGTGCGCGAACTCAAGGTGCTGGGACCCATGGCGCGTTCATGGTCGCGGGGCATGCGCCGGGTGCCGGGCCGTGGTCCGCGGGATACCTACGGATGACCCTGCCTGTCGAAGGCACCGAGATCGCCCGCGGCGCGACTGCGGTGGTGAGAGCCGGCGCGGCGGGGACGGTCGTGAAGGAACTGCTGCCCGGCATGCCAGCGGTGATCGTCGAACTCGAAGCCCGAGCGCTGGCGGTGGCGGGCGACGCAGGGCTGCGGGTGCCGCGTCTTGTCGAGGCCCGGCTTGAGGCGGAGCCGCCGGCGCTCGTCATGTCTTATGTGGACGGCGTCGAGTTGGCCGATGCCGTGGTGAGCCTCGGTCCGGAGGAAACCGGTCAGATTTTGGCGGACGCACAGGATCTGGTCCGGCGGGTCGTGGCGCCGGCCCTGATGCTGACCGCCAAGGATTATGTCAGCCACGGCATCGACCATGCTCCTCTGCCGAGCGACGTAAAGATCCGTGTGCTGGGGGCGCTCTCCGAGCTTCCGGACGGCGACGCGTTATGTCATCTTGACCTCCACCCCCGCAACATCCTGTGGGACGGTGCGGCAACGATCATCGACTGGAACAACGGCACTCGAGGCGACGCGGCGGCGGACGTGGCGCGCACCCTGTTGCTCCTCGAGGCGCAGATCCACTGGGTCCCCGCCGAGCACCGGGATGTGGCGCGGCCCCTCTTGGCGCGTCAGGCTCGCGGTGTATCGCGAACGCACGGAGCAGGCTCGCGCCGGGAATCCTGGATCGTTCTCTCGCCTGGCGCCCGCCGCTCGCGGCGATGATGCTCGGCGAGACCCCGCCTCCTGGCGCGGTGCCGTGGCTGGAGGAGATGCTGCCCGAGGCCTGACCGCCTCAGCCTTATGTCAAGTGGCGCTCACGTGCGTCCTGGAGGCCTCAGCATCGGCCCGCCGTGAATTTCGCTGGCCGACAACTCCTCCACAAACGGCCGTGTGCGCTCATGGACCGGCCCTAGAACGCGCTAGAATGACACGGAGTACATCGCGTGCTGTCTCAGCCCGCGTGAGTCCCGTGAAAGGCGAAAATCTGTGGCCGAGAACGACGCGACGCCCGCTCAGCCTGCCTACGGAGCCGAAAACATCACCGTGCTGGAGGGCCTCGAGGCCGTCCGCAAGCGCCCGGGTATGTACATCGGCTCCACAGGAGAGCGCGGCCTGCACCACCTTGTCTACGAGGTGGTCGACAACTCCGTCGATGAGGCCCTTGCGGGCTATTGCGACACTATCACTGTGACGCTCCTGGCAGACGGCGGGGTGAAGGTCACCGACAACGGTCGCGGCATCCCCGTGGACATCCACCCCACCGAGGGCAAGCCCACGGTCGAGGTCGTCATGACCATCCTCCACGCCGGTGGAAAGTTCGGCGGCGGTGGCTACGCAGTCTCCGGTGGTCTCCACGGTGTCGGTATCTCCGTCGTGAACGCCCTGAGCCTACAAGGTCGAGACCGAGGTGCGCCGTCAGGGCAGCGTCTGGCGTCAGTCCTTCGCCGACGGCGGCAAGCCGCAGGGCACACTCGTGAAGGGTGAAGACACGGAGGAGACCGGAACGCAGCAGACGTTCTGGGCAGACCCGGAGATCTTCGAGACCACCGAGTACGACTTCGAGACGCTGCGCGCACGCTTCCAGCAGATGGCGTTCCTCAACAAGGGCCTGTCCATCCAGGTGACGGACGAGCGCCCCGAGCACGTCACCGCATCGGACGATGTCGAGGCCGAAGGAGACGAGGACGCCCCCACGTCCCGCACCGTCATCTACAAGTACGACGGTGGCCTCATCGACTACGTCTCGCACCTCAACGACGCCAAGAAGGCCGAACTGGTGCACGCCGACGTGATCGACATCGAGGCCGAGGACACCGAGAAGTCGATCTCGCTCGAGATGGCGATGCAGTGGACCACCGCCTACTCCGAGTCGGTCTTCACCTACGCCAACACGATCGCCACCACCGAGGGCGGCACCCACGAAGAGGGCTTCCGTGCCGCGCTGACCTCGCTGGTCAACCGCTACGCGCGGGAGAAGGGCCTGCTCAAGGACAAGGACGACAACCTCACGGGTGACGACGTCCGCGAAGGCCTCACCTGCGTCATCTCGGTCGCCTGGGCGAGCCCCAGTTCGAGGGCCAGACCAAGACCAAGCCTGGGCAACACCGAGGCGAAGACCTTCGTGCAGCGCATGGTCGGTGAGCGTATGGCCGACTGGTTCGACGCCCACCCCAACGAGGCCAAGGAGATCATCCGCAAGGCCCTCCAGGCATCGCAGGCGCGCATGGCCGCCCGCAAGGCTCGCGAGGCCACGCGCCGCAAGGGCCTGCTCGAGTCGGGCGGCATGCCCGGCAAGCCTGCGTGACTGCTCCTCGAAGGACCCGTCGATCTCCGAGATCTTCCTGGTCGAGGGTGACTCCGCAGGCGGCTCGGCCGTCCGCGGCCGCAACCCCGCCACGCAGGCGATCCTGCCGCTGCGCGGAAAGGTCCTCAACGTGGAGCGCGCACGACTCGACCGCGCACTCGGCAACGCCGAGATCCAGGCGCTGTTCACGGCCTTCGGTTCCGGCATCGGCGACGAGTTCGACCTCGACAAGGCGCGCTATCACAAGATCGTGCTGATGGCCGATGCCGATGTCGACGGCCAGCACATCCGCACCCTGCTGCTGACGGTGCTGTTCCGCTACATGCGTCCCCTCATCGAGGCCGGCTACGTGTACCTCGCCCAGCCGCCGCTGTACAAGATCAAGTGGTCCAACGCCGACCACGACTACGTCTTCACCGACCGTGAGCGCGACGCCGTCCTCAAGGACGGCCTCGCCAACGGCAAGAAGATCCCCAAGGAGAGCGGCATCCAGCGCTACAAGGGTCTGGGTGAGATGGACTACTCGGAGCCTGTGGGAAACCACGATGGACCCCGAGACCCGCACCCTTCTCCAGGTCACCATGGACGATGCGGCGCTTGCCGACGAGACGTTCTCCATCCTGATGGGCGACGACGTCGAGTCGCGCCGTAACTTCATCCAGCGCAACGCGAAGGACGTGAGGTTCCTTGACATCTGAGGTCCACAACCACGGCCGGATCGACCAGGTCGATCTCAATGTGGAGATGCAGCAGTCGTACCTCGACTACGCCATGTCCGTCATCGTCGGGCGCGCACTGCCCGATGTCCGTGACGGACTGAAGCCCGTCCACCGTCGCGTCGTGTACGCGATGTACGACGGCGGCTACCGTCCCGACCGCTCGTTCTCCAAGTGCACCCGCATCATCGGCGAGGTGATGGGTAACTACCACCCGCACGGTGACTCGGCTGTCTACGACACCCTCGTCCGCATGGTGCAGGACTGGTCCCTGCGCTACCCCCTCGCCGCGGGCCAGGGCAACTTCGGTTCCCCCGGTAACGACCCGGCCGCCGCGCACCGTTACACCGAGGCTCGCATGGCGCCCATCGCCATGGAGATGGTCCGCGACATCGACAAGGAAACCGTCGATTTCCAGGACAACTATGACGGCAAGACGCAGGAGCCCAAGGTGCTCCCCGCGCGCTTCCCGAACCTCCTCGTCAACGGCTCGGCCGGTATCGCTGTCGGTATGGCGACCAACATCCCGCCGCACAACCTGCGCGAGGTTGCCGCTGGTGTCCAGTGGTCGCTCGAGCACCCGACGGCCTCGCGCGAGGAACTCCTCGAGGCGCTGATCCAGCGCATCCAGGGACCCGACTTCCCCACCGGCGCGCTCATCCTTGGCCGCAAGGGCATCGACGAGGCGTACCGCACGGGACGTGGCTCCATCACGATGCGTGCCGTCGTCAACGTCGAGGAGATCCAGGGCCGCCAGTGCCTCGTGGTCACGGCGCTGCCGTACCAGGTGAACCCGGACAACCTTGCGCTGAAGATCGCCGAACTGGTGAAGGACGGCAAGGTATCCGGCATCGCGGACATTCGTGACGAGACCTCGGGCCGCACCGGCCAGCGCCTCGTGATCGTGCTCAAGCGCGACGCTGTGGCGAAGGTGGTGCTCAACAACCTCTACAAGCACACGCAGTTGCAGGAGACCTTCGGCGCCAACATGGTCGCCCTGGTCGACGGCGTGCCGCGCACCCTCCCGCTCGACTCGTTCGTGCGCCACTGGATCACCCACCAGATCGAGGTCATCCAGCGACGCACCGCGTACCGTCTGCGCGAGGCCGAACGCGAGGCCCACATCCTGCGCGGCTACGTGAAGGCGCTCGACCAGGCTCGACGAGGTCATCGCGCTGATCCGTCGCTCGCCGTCCGCGGACGAGGCGCGTCAGGGCCTCATGGAACTGCTCGACGTCGACGAGGTTCAGGCCAACGCGATCCTCAACCTCCGCCTGCGTCGCCTCGCGGCCCTGGAGCGTCAGAAGATCGAAGAGGACTACGCCAAGGCTCATGGCGGAGATCGAGGACCTCAAGGCGATCCTTGCGTCCGAGGTGCGTCAGCGCACCATCGTGTCCGAGGAACTCGACGAGATTGTCCGCAAGTTCGGTGATGAGCGCCGCACGGAGATCTCGCCCTTCGACGGCTCGGTGGACATCGAGGACCTCATCGCCGAGGAGGAGGTCGTCGTCACGATCACCCGCGGCGGCTATGCCAAGCGCACCCGTTCGGACCAGTACCGGGCGCAGAAGCGTGGCGGCAAGGGTGTGCGCGGCGCGACTCTGCGCAGCGACGACATGGTGGAGCACTTCTTCGTCACCACCACCCACCGCTGGCTGCTGTTCTTCACCAACTTTGGTCGCGTGTACCGCGCCAAGGGCTACGAGCCTTCCCGAGGGAGGCCGTGACTCAAAGGGTCAGCACGTCGCCAACCTGCTCGCGTTCCAGCCGGGTGAGGAAATCGCTCAGGTTCTCGACATCGCGTCCTACGAGGACAAGCCGTACCTGGTGCTCGCCACCAAGCGCGGCCTGGTGAAGAAGACCGACCTTTCGGCCTACGACTCGAACCGCTCCGGCGGCCTCATCGCGATCAACCTGCGCGATGTGGAGGGTGAGGACGGCGAACTGCGTCCCGACGAACTCGTCTCGGCTCGCCTTGCCGGCCCCGAGGATGACCTGATGCTGGTGTCCCGCAAGGGTCAGTCGGTGCGCTTCCACGCCACCGACGAGGAGATTCGCGCCACCGGCCGTGCCACCTCGGGCGTGAAGGGCATGAGCTTCCGGGACGACGACGAGCCTGCTCGCTCTCGACGTGATCGGGTCCGATGTCCCCGAAGGCACCGACGATGACGACGCCCCCGAGGTGGACGGCTCCGAGGTCGACGGCCCGGAGAACGCGGTCACCGATGGTCCGTTCTCGTTCGTGGTGACCGAGCTTGGCTACGCCAAGCGCACCGCGGCATCGGCCTGGGATGCCAAGCACCGTGGTGGCCTCGGCGTGAAGGTGGGCAAGGCTCACCGACGAGCGCGGCGATCTGGTGGGCGCGTTGCTGGTGGACGAGACCGACGAGGTGCTCGTGATCATGGAGTCCGGCAAGGTGGTCCGGTCCAACGTGGCGGAGGTTCCTGCCAAGGGCCGCAACACGATGGGCGTCATCTTCGCCAAGCCCGGCAAGGGTGACAAGGTCATCGGCATCGCCCGCAACGTGGAGCGGAAGGTCGAGGAGGAGGTCGAGGCCGAGGAGGACGCCGCCGAGGCTCCGTCCGCCGAGACCCCCGCCGCCGCGGAGACGCCCGCGACCGACGAGTCCTAACGCGACAGCGATCGAGGCCCCGGAGCAAGCGTGCTCCGGGGCCTCGACGCATGTCTGGGCACCCTCATTGCCCACCAGGAGGCACCCGAGTGCACGGGAGCGCCCTCACCGTCCACTGGCGCGCGGCCGGGTGGGCGGGGCCGGGCGAGGTGCTGGGGGGAGTGGTGCTGGGTGTGTGGGGGCTGGTGCTGAGGCCAGGGCTCAGGCGCGGCCGGGCTGCGGGGTCTTCATGAGGAGCAGCAGCGCGAGGCCGATCGCCACCACCGCGATGACACCGAGCGTTCCCCAGATGGTGGCCCCGAAGACGGTGATCGACAGCGACCACATCGCGGGCGCCATGAACGATGCCGCCCGCCCCGTGGTGGCGTACAGGCCGAACATCTCCGCCTCGCGCCCCTCGGGCGAGACCCGCGCGAGCAGCGATCGCGAGGCGGACTGCGCGGGCCCCACCATTCCGGACAGCAGCAGGCCGCACACCCAGAACACGACGGCCCCGACCGAGTGCAGGGCCACGATCACGAGCCCCGCACCCACGATGACGCCGAGCGACAGCACGATCACGCGGCGCGGACCCCAGCGGTCATCGAGCCGGCCGGCGATCACCGTCGACACACCGGCGACAAGGTTGGCGGCGATGCCGAAGATGATGACCTGCTGGTCGGAGAAGCCGAAGGCCTTGGCGGCGATGATCGCGCCGAACGTGAAGACGCCGGCGAGGCCGTCGCGGTACACGGCCGATGCCAGGACGAACCACAGCGTCGAGCGCGCCTCATGCCACAGGCGGCGCAGGTCCGCGACGAGGACGGCATAGCCGCGCAGCAGGCGACGGTGGGCCGGCGGCGCACCTTGGTCTCGGGCACGTAGGCGAACAGCGGCCACGCGAAGATGAGCGTCCAGACGGCGCAGCCCACGGCGATGAGCCGGTAGGCCATACCGTTCGAGGTGTCCATGCCGAACCAGTCAAAGGTGTCGAGCAGCACCACCACGACCAGGGCCACGATGCCGCCCATGTAGCCCAAGCCCCAGCCGAGGCCGGAGACGCGCCCCATGGTGGACGGGGTCGAGACCTGGGTCATCATCGCGTAGTAGTTCACGTTGGCGATCTCGGCCACGATCGAGCCGACGGCGATGAGGCCCGCGCCCAGCCAGAAGGCGTCGGGCGTCGCCTCGACGAAGTACAGGCCTCCCACGCAGGCCACCAACAGGAGCGTCATCCAGCCCAGCCACGACTTGCGGCGACCCGAGGCATCGGCCCGCTGTCCGAGCACCGGAGCGAGGAGCGCCACCAGGATGCCCGCGGCCGTGATGCCCCACCCCAGGTTGGCGTCGAGTGCGGCGCTCGCGGCCTTGTAGGTCGGGTCGTCCTTGCCGAGCTCCACCACCGCAGGATCGATGAAGCTTGTCCGAGGTCAGGTACAGCGCCGTGAAGACGAAGGTGATGATGACGGAGTTGAAGGGCTGGGTGGCCCAGTCCCACAGCGCCCACGCCCACACCTGCTTGCGGGGAACCGTGTCGGCATCGGGATGGCCGGGGGCATCCGCGGTGGCGGGCAGCACGGCGTCGTGGTCGCTCATGCGCCAAGTGTGCCGTTGCCAGGTGAATCGTGGGTGACGGCCACGCGGCGGGTCCCGCGGATAGGCTCGGACCATGAGCACGCTGACGTGGGCCCCCGACCTCCTCGACGGCTACGAGGCGGCCGACCTCGGCGCGCCGGCCGCGGGGCCCGGTCAGGACGATGGGCCGCTGACCAGGACACTCGTGCGCCGCACCGCCGTGCCGGAGCGGGTGCGGGGGTCGCGCTCATCGTCCACGGCTACAACGACTACTTTTTCGCCACGCATCTGGCCGATGCGATGGCTCAGTCCGGCTGTGCGGTCTACGCCGTGGACATGCGCCGCGCCGGCCGTTCGTTGCGCGACGGCAACCAGGCGCACCACATCGGCCATATCGACGAGTTGGGTGAGGACATCGCCCATGCCGCGGCAGCGGCCGTAGCCGATGCTGCCGCGCGAGGGCTCGGCAGCCTGCCCCTCGTGGTGCACGCGCACTCGACGGGGGCCTGGCCGCCACGATCTGGGCGCACGACCGCCCCGACCCGGCCCTTGCCGGTCTGATCCTCGATGGTCCGCTCTTCGGTTTGCCGCTGTCGGCGTGGCAGGCGGCCGCCATGAGGATCGTCCCCACGTTGGCGCGTTTCCAGCCGCGGCGGGTGGTGGTGCCAGCGCCGTCGCCTTACACGACGGGGTTGCGCGATCGCGGTTGGGTCTTCGACACGGCCTGGAAGCGACCGGAGGGAGTGGGGGCCACGGCGGGCTGGCTCGCCGCCACGCTTGCGGCTCGCACCAGGGTGGCGGGAGGGCTCGGGATCCGCGTGCCCGTGCTCGTCGCCTCCGCGGACTCCACCGGGCCTGACCGGCTCGATAATCCGCGCCACGGAAGCCAGGACACCGTGGTGGATGTCGCGGCCATCGAGCGGGTGGCGGCCGGACTCGGCAGCGACGTGGAGCGACTCGTGGTGCCCGGGTCGATCCACGACCTGGCGCTCAGTGCGGACGAACCTCGCGAGCGCTACCTCGACGCGGTGAGGGTGTTCGTGGATAAGGTGCTGGAATGAGCCACCCGTACTTCGACAACGGCGGGCGTCCCGCGGCGCTGGCACACCGTGGCTTCTCGCTGGACGGCCTCGAAAACTCGATGAAGGCGTTCCAGGCGGCGGTGGATCTGGGCTTTGGCTACCTCGAGACCGATGCCCACGGCACGGCCGATGGGGTGGCGGTCGCGCTCCACGACGAGACGCTCGACCGCACCACCGATGCGACGGGTCGCGTGGACGAACGGCAGTGGTCGTCGGTGAAGGCGGCGCGCATCGGGGGCCTCGAACCCGTTCCGGCGCTCGAGGACGTGCTCGGCACCTGGCCGGACGTCAAAGTGAACATCGACGTCAAGGGCGACTCGGGCATCGTGCCGGTAGCCAAGGCCATCGAACGCACCAAGGCGCACGACCGCGTGTGCCTCGGATCGTTCAGCGTCGAGCGCAGGCGCGAGACCCTCGCCTGCTGAGCCGCCCCGTGGCGCGACCGGCGGCGCAGCGCGAGGCCGTCGCCTGGTGGGTGGGTAGTTTCTTCGGGGCAGACACCGCCAAGACGCTGGGAGACGTGGACGCGCTTCAAATCCCGTGGCGCCAGAAGAACATCCCGATCATCTTTCCCGGCCACGTCGAGAAGGCTCACGCCGCGGGCAAGCAGGTCTACATCTGGACGGTGAACCGGGTGGATCACATGGAGAAGTTGCTCGACATGGGCGTGGACGGCATCGTCTCGGACCGCGCGGACCTTCTCAAGGAGGTCCTGATCTCTCGCGGTCAGTGGGCATAGCGCGTTCGCAGTACCGCCCCCTCTTTTGACAGAGTCAAAACAACCTGTCACCATGGTGAGCATGGAGACCACCGCCACCGTCGAGCCCATCGCGCTGCTGCGCGGTGCTGGCCTGCGCGTGACGGACAGCCGCATCGCCGTCATCGCGGCCCTTGCCGACCACCCCCACTCCGGCGTCGACGCGGTCCTCACCGCCGTCTCGATGCACCTCCCCCACACCTCACGCCAGGCCGTCCACAACGTGCTGAACGACCTCACCGAGGCAGGCATCGCACGCCGGATCGAGCCCGCGGGGCAGCCGGGACTCTTCGAACTTCGCGTAGGCGACAACCACCACCACATCGTGTGCCAGCGGTGCGGTGCCGTCGCCGACGTCGACTGCGTCACGGGGCACGCGCCCTGCCTGACGCCGAGCACGACCAGCGGCTTCGACCTCACCGAGGCCGAAGTCACCTTCTGGGGCATCTGCTCAGCCTGCAAGGTCACCCAGGCCGAGCCGGCGGCATCGGCCCTGTGAACCCACGACCCTAAGGAGAATGCCGTGAGCGACAAGTTCACCACCACCAACTCCGGAGCGCCCGTCGCATCGGACCAGCACTCGCAGACCGTCGGCAACGACGGTGTCACCGCGCTGACCGATCACTACCTGGTCGAGAAGGCGGCCCAGTTCAACCGTGAGCGCGTGCCGGAGCGAGTGGTCCACGCCAAGGGCGGCGGTGCCTTCGGTACCTTCACCACCACCAACCCCGAGATCGCCAAGTACACCCGCGCGGCGCTGTTCCAGGACGGCGTCCAGACCGAGATGCTCGCGCGCTTCTCGTCGGTCGCAGGTGAGAACGGCTCGCCCGACACGTGGCGCGACCCCCGCGGCTTCGCGCTGAAGTTCTACACCACCGAGGGCAACTACGACCTCGTGGGCAACAACACCCCCGTCTTCTTCATCCGTGACGGCATCAAGTTCCCCGACTTCATCCGTTCGCAGAAGCGCCTCCCCGGCTCGCACCTGCGCGACAACGACATGCAGTGGGACTTCTGGACCCTCCAGCCCGAGTCCGCACACCAGGTCACCTGGCTGATGGGCGAGCGCGGCCTCCCCGCTCGTGGCGCGAGATGCAGGGCTACGGCTCGCACACCTACCAGTGGACGAACGCCGAAGGCGAGCGCTTCTGGGTCAAGTACCACTTCAAGAGCCAGCAGGGCGTGCACGGCCTCTCGATCGAGGAGGCGGGCCAGGCTCGCGGGCTCGGACGCCGACCACCACATCCGTGACCTCTACGAGCACATCGAGGCCGGAGACTTCCCCAAGTGGGACCTCCACGTCCAGGTGATGCCCTACGAGGACGCCAAGACGTACCGCTTCAACCCGTTCGACCTCACCAAGGTGTGGCCGCACGCCGACTACCCGCTCATCCCCGTGGGTGTCATGGAGCCTCAACAAGAACCCCGAGAACTACTTCGCGCAGATCGAGCAGGCCACCTTCGCGCCCTCGAACTTTGTCCCCGGCATCGGCGCCTCGCCCGACAAGATGCTGATGGCGCGCATCTTCTCCTACGCGGACGCTCACCGCTACCGCGTGGGCACCAACCACGCCGACCTCCCCGTCAACGCGCCCCACGCGGCCGATGCCAACGGCCACTCGTACTCGAAGGATGGCGCGATGCGTTACTCCTTCTCCTCGGCCTCCACGCCGGTGTACGCGCCCAACAGCAAGGGTGGCGCGCACGCCGACGCCGAGCGTGCCGGTGACGCCGGAAACTGGGAGTCCGACGGTGCGATGGTGCGCGCCGCCGCGACACTGCACGCGGAGGACGACGACTTTGGCCAGGCGGGCAGCCTGTACCGCGACGTCTTCAACGACCAGCAGAAGGCGCACATCCTGGACCAGATCACGGGTCACGTCGGTGCCGTGAAGTCCGACGGGATCCGCGAGCGGGCCATCCAGTACTGGACCAACGTCGACGCGAACCTTGGCGCCCAGCCTGCGCGCCAACCTCACCGGCGAGGCGCCCGTCGAGGCTGGCGAGCCCGGCACCGGCACGGAGCCCGTGAGCGTCTAGCCCACCCCGTATCGGGAGGCTTGATGGTGGCCTCCCGATCTCTTCACCCGACGCGTGAGCGTCGCCGATGGCCGGGTCCCCTTGCGGGGCTCGGCCATCGGCGTGTCGGGCTACTTCAGCCTGAGAGCGCGCTGAAGTACCCTGGAGCCTTGATGCCGCGCGCCTGGCGCGGCTCGACGAGGAGTTTTCATGACCGCGGACGACCGCGCCACCCGATCCGGCCAGACCTTCACCCCGCAGGGCTTCCAGCCCACCACGGGTGACGTCCCCGTCTCCGGTGGAGCCCCGACCACGGGCCAGACCCCCACGCGCGCGTCCCTGCGCCCCACCACTGGCCAGCAGCCGGTCTCGGGCCAGCAGCCCGTGTCCGGTGCTCAGCCCACGGCGGCGCAGCCCGCCGCGGCTCAGCGCTCGTTCGCGCCGGTGTCCGGCGTGCAGGCCACCGCGCCCACGCAGCAGGTGCCCGCGCCGTCGGTGCCGGCCGCCACGCAGGCGCTGCCCACCGCGAAGCCGCGCACCACCGCAGACGAGACGCCCACTGGTGAGCAGCCGTCGGCGCCCGCCGAGGGCGGCGTGACCGCGGTGCTCGGAACCGGCGTCGAGAAGCTCAAGCAGTATGGCGGTCGCGCCAAGCGCTCGCTCACCGAGGGTGACGACATGGCGTCTCTCGCCGGCAAGGGAGCGCCGCGCCGTGCCCGCGTGCTGGTCTCGCGCATCGATCCGTGGTCGGTCCTCAAGATCGGCTTCCTGCTGTCCGTGGCCGTCGGCATCATGACGGTGGTCGCCACGTATGTGGTGTGGCACGTGCTCGATGGCCAGGGCCTCTTTGTCCTTGCCAACGAGTGGATCGGCCAGGCTCTTCACCGAGCCCCAGGACCTCAACCTCATGCAGTTCTTCCAGGCTCAACAAGTGGATGAGCGCGGCGGTGCTGATCTCGGTCGTCAACGTGGTGCTGCTCACCGCACTGAGCGCCATCGGCGCCTTCCTCTACAACGCCGTCTCCTCCGTGGTGGGCGGCGTCTACGTGACCCTCACGGACGACTAACCACCGCGCCACCTGTCCCCGGGGCCCGTTGCCCGTTTTGGAGAAGCGGGCGCCCGTGGGGTATGGTTGGTCGCCGCGGCAGTCGCCGCGAAAGGGCCCATACCAGGCGGTTAGAGCGCTTCGCTGATAACGAAGAGGTCGGAGGTTCAAGTCCTCCTGGGCCCACCACGGTGGGAGCACCGCAAGGTGAACACCGCAGAATCCCGCTTCGCGAGATTCACCAGGGGCCTTGGCGCAATTGGTAGCGCACCTGCTTTGCAAGCAGGGGGTTAGGGGTTCGAGTCCCCTAGGCTCCACCACTACGCTGGCCGCCATGACGGCCAAGCGAACGCCCTCCTGATGCACGCGTTGCTCGAGGGCATCATCGCGGGCCTCGCGGTCGCGATCCCCCTGGGAGCCATCGGCGTCCTCATCATTCAGCGCGCCGTGGAACACGGATTCGTCTCCGGCGCCGCGGCCGGCCTTGGCACCGCCACGGCCGATGCCGCCTACGCCACCCTGGCGGTGACCGTGGGCGCCGCGGTGGGGCCCGCGATCGCTGAGCACGCCACCGCATTGCACTGGGCGGCGGCCGTGGTGCTCATGGTGGTCGCCGTCGTGCTCGCACGTCCCGTGTGGTCGCGAGGAGACGCGTCTGTAGTCGCGGCACCCCCGGATGCTCGCGCGGCTTCGCCGCTGCGCTCGTACGCGATGGTGTTGGGACTCACGCTCGCCAACCCCACCACGGTGATCTACTTCGCCGCGCTGGCCGCGGGTCCGGCGCTCGGGGCTCACGCGTCGGGGGCGTCACGCGCCGCGTTCGTGGCGGGCGTGCTGTTGGGGTCGGCGGTGTGGCAGGTGGTGCTTGCCGCCGTGGGTGCGGGCTTCCGGTCACGGCTGCTGACCCCCACCGCGAGACGGTGGACGGCGGGCGTGGGTGCTGCGCTCGTGGTGGTGCTGGCGCTGCGATCGGCCATCGCCGCCTAGGGACTCCGCGCGATCGGCGGCTACTGCACTTCCCAGGTCACCGGCGCGGTCATGTAGTCGGCGGCCGTGCCCTGGAACGTTCCCGAGTAGCGCACGCCGGTGAGTTCGGCGTCGTACCTCACCAGCAGCGTCCAGCAGCCCTCGGCGGTGCCGTCCGCCGACAACGCCGCCACGTCCACGGGCGTGCACGTCGACGGTGCGCCCTCGCCCTCAGGGGCGGACGCCTCGCCGCCCGTGGTGGTGGTGCCGGTCACGGAGGCGGGTTCGGTGATGGTGAAATCTGCGGGCACCTGCGGCCCGCTGACGGTCGCCGTGTAGTGCACGAACACCGGGTATTGGTACCACAGGCTCGTCGACCTCGGCATCGGTGAGGACGCCCGCGAGGTCGTCGATCTCGCCCGTCTCGACGTCACCGAGCGTGAAGGCGATGGCCACCTCGGTCTGCGTGCCGGCGGCGTCCTGTGCGAGGGCGGGCAGGACCAGGTCATCCCCGCCCGCCACCGTGGAACCCGGGGCGGCGAAGGGTGCGGCCTCGGCCGGCTCGGTGGCCGATGGCGACGGAGTGGCAGTGCGGGTCACCGTGATCGCGGGGCTCGGGGCCGGGCTCTCGGCCTCGCCCATGCAGCCCGTCAGGGCGAGCAGTGCGACACCCGCGGTGACGATGGCGCGAGGTCGCAGGGATCTAAGGCTCTCCACAGCAACGACCCTAGCGCCGCGCCCCACCGCAGATGACGCATCGGCGATGGACATGACGGTCCCGTGACGCCCCGGTGAACCTTCGACGCAAAGGGCCGGATCTGATTGCCGCGTGGGTGTCGCGTGGGTTGACTCTCGACCGTGAGCGTCACTCTTCGCCGACTCGCCGTGGCCTCCCTCGTGGCGGCCGTCACCCTCGCAGGGCCACAGGCCCAGGCGACCGAGGGGGCAGCCGCGACCGCCGCATCGGCCGCGCCCCTGCCCACGGTGGTGTGGCCGCCACCGGAACCGGAGCGCTACGACCCCGTGCTCCAGATCAGCGAGATCGTGGCGAACTCTCCCAACTACGATGGCACGGACGCGTTCGAGTACGTCGAAGTGCGCAACGCCTCCGACGGCGCGCTCGCGTGGGACGACTTCCGCATCAGGTACGTCTACCCGCTTGCGGACCTGAACCCCATCTCGACCGTCGAATGGCCCACCACCACGCAGGACATCGTCCTCGCGCCCGGAGCCACGCTCGTGCTGTGGATCCGATCCGAGGCGACGCGCGGCCTCTCGGTGGCGGACTTCAACGCCGCCTACGGCACGGCGCTGGTCGAGGGCGAGACGCTCGGCATGGTGGACGCCAGTGGCCTGTCGAACTCCGTGATGCGCGGTTTCGAGATCCTCACGGACTCCGGCATCCAGGCGGCGCGGGCCTATTACAACGAGGACGGCAACGCCGATGCCGCACACCTCGCGGGAGTGCAGTACGCCCCCACCGAGGACGCCGGTGGCATCAACGCCCGCGAGGGGCTGGCCGCCCCCAGCCCAGGCGTGGCCGCTACGCACGCCGACGCGGCGCTGATCGCCACGGCACCTCAGGGCCGCGAGCCCCGGCTCCGCGATGAGTCGCCCACCCAGTTCACGCCCGGCACCACGCTCGACCTGGAGGCATGGGCCAACGACGACGGACTGCTCCACAGCGTCGAGATCGAGGTGTGGAACAACCGCGACACCGCGCCGGTGCGCCACAGCCTCACCAAGGATGAGATCGGCAAGTTCCGCTTCCACCTCTCCGGCGCGGACACCGTGGGCCGCGAGAGCCTTCACCTACCGCTTCACGGTGACGGCGGGCAGCCAAGTGCTCCACGGACCCGAGACCACCGTGACACGTGCACGCGAACCCGAGGCCTTGCGCATCGGCGGCGGACACAACGCTCAGCCGCTCGGCGCTGACCTGGTCGAGCCCCTCGTCGCGCCGCCGCTGACCAGGGCCAACGGCGCCTACGTCGCCGGAACTCAGCGCCTCGTCGCCGGAGGCGACGCCTACCCCGCGACCCACACCCTCGCCATCGACGGCGTGGAGGTGGACGGCGAGCCAGAACTCGAATTCGAGCCCATCCTGGCCTTCGACGCCACGCTGACGGACCCGTACTTCCGTCACGGCGTCATCGTCGACGGTGACGTGCTGGAGGTCTTCGACGAGGGATTCCTCGGCACCACGGAGACCGTCGAGACGCCGCTGCCCCTCGACGCGGTTAATCCCGGCGAGCCGGTCGTGGCCCGCATCTACTCGGGCACCAAGGCCGCCCCGGAGATCGACCCCGACGAGGTCAACGACGACTTCATGGCGCGCAACGTGCGGCTCGGCCTGCCCGACGGCCGCATCCTGCGCCCCCGCGAGATCACCGACGCGACCGAGTGGATCGACGTGGGCGACAACCCCGGCGCGCTGAACTATCTCGAGGTCACCTTCGACGTCCCCGATGATGCCTTCACCGCGCTCGGCTACACCTGGGACACCACCGCCGCCGCCGACGGCGATCACACCTTCACCGCGACCGACGGCGACCACACAGCAAGCCTCGACCTCCGCGTCGACAACACCGCACCGGTGCTTGACCCCACGCTCGCGGCGGACGCCCAGGTGCGCGGCGACACCGAGTTGGACGTCGCCGCCGACGACCCCGGCGCCGGGGTGGCCGAGGTCGCCGCGTCGCTCGACGGCCGCAGCATTCGCCTCCCCCACGCGTTGTCGTCCCTGACCGACACCCCCGGCGATCACGTCGCGACCATCACCGCCACGGACCGGGTGGGCAACGTCTCCACCGCGTCCGTGCCGTTCACCATTCCGCGTGAAGACCCCACGGTCGCCACCACCCGCACCGTCACCTCCGGAGACGGCCTCCTGCTGAGCGCCACCGTCGACGACGCCTCGGCCGACCCGCTCGACGTCGCCTTCGCACGGGGCCAGCAGGCTTGTGCTTGGTGAGGACGTCGCCGTGACGACGGGCTCCGTGGCCGATGCCGCCGCCACCGACCGCTCCGGCGGCACCGCGGCGGACGCGACGACGCTGCGCGCGCTCGCGGCGAGCGACGATGCTGCTGTCACCACCGAGGGCGCGGATGCGCTGCCCTACGTCCTCCTGGAGGCCGACGTCCCCGAGGGCTCCGCCCAGGTGCGGCTCGTGTGGACCGGCAGCGCCGATGCGGACGCGCGGCTGACCCTCAGCGTCCTCGACGAGGACGCCGAGACCTGGACAGCCGTCGATACTGTCACCACCGCATCGGCCGATGACACCGTCACCCTCGAGGCCGTGGTCGACGCCTCGCTGGCCCGCGACGGCACCCTCACCGCTGTGGTGCAACACGGCATCGGCTGGGCGGGCCCCGACCTCTCCCCGCGCGAGGACGTCGCCGAACAGCACCACGCCGACGACACCCCGCGCTCCGAGTACGACTTCACCCTCGCGTGGGAGTCCGACACCCAGTACTACAACGCCCAGGCGGACATCTACGACCGCCAGACGTCGATCCACGACTACCTGCTCGCGCAGCGCGACGACCTCAACCTCCAGTACCTGGTCCACACGGGAGACGTGGTCGACTGGTCGGGCCAGCAGGAGCAATGGTTGCGGGCCGACCCCACGTACGGCGACCTCGACGACGCGGGACTGCCCTACGGCCTGCTCGCGGGCAACCATGACGTCAACCAGACGACCAACGACTACACGCAGTTCTCGCAGTGGTTCGGTGCCGAGCGCTACGAGGACAACCCCTGGTGGGGCGGCGACCACCTCGACAACCGCGGGCACTACGACCTGGTCAGCGCCGGCGGCATCGACTTCCTGTTCGTGTACATGGGGTGGGGCGCGGGTGACGACCAGATCGCGTGGATGAACGACGTCCTCGCGGCGTACCCCGAGCGCATCGCGTTCGTGAATCTGCACGAGTACATGCTCACCACCGGCGGCCTCGGCCCGCTGCCGCAGCGGATTCACGACGAGGTGGTGGCCACCAACCCCAACGTGAAGTTCGTGCTTTCGGGTCACTATCACGACGCCTATACGCGCCTGGATTCGTTCGATGATGACGGCGACGGGGTCGATGATCGCACCGTCACGTCGATGCTGTTCGACTACCAGGACCTGCCCAACGGCGGCGAGGGCTACCTGAGGCTCCTGCATTTCGACAACGACAGCCAGACCATCCAGGTGCGCACCTACTCCGACTACCTGGGCGACTACGACGCCGTGCATCGGGTGCTTGACGACGAACATCAGGAGTTCACCATCCCCTATGCGCGCGCGGGCATTCGCGCGGAACCGCATCGGCTCGTCAGCGACGAGCCTGCGCGTCGACGCGCTCGAGGGCGCGAGCATCGCGGACTTTTCGCAGGTGCCCGCGGGTGACACCGTGAGCGCTGCGTGGGACGGAGGCCATGCGGGCGACGGCTGGTACCTGACCGCCACCGACCCCTACGGCGGCACCGTGGTCTCGGATGTTCAGGAGGCACCAGCCGCTCCCACCTACGTGGCCGCGGCCTCCGTGAAACGCCTGGTGCATGCCCTGCAGTGACGAAACTTCCCTTCCCTTCGGGCCGTCGATGGGGGAGGATGGAGTGCGGTCGTCAATCGGCGACCGTCACCTCCGTGGACGATGGCACGACCGCGAGACCCGGTCTTGGCCGGGCCCCGGGGTTCGTCATGGGTGGCCTCCTGCTACGCACATCGTTCCGTTAAGTCCAGGGGAGTCACCTATGAAGAAGTGGAACCTTCTCAACAACAGCAAGGTCGTCCGCGCGACGGCCAGCGCTAGCACCATCGTCGCCGTTGCCGTGATTGTCGGCGCCGGCTACAAGTGGAACTAAGCACGACCTCCGGCGGGGGCGGTGGGCGCTCTGTGAGGCGCTCATCGCCCTCGTCGCTGTCGATATACGTCACCCTCGTCAGCGTCGCGGGGGTTCTGGGCGTCGCCGCCACCCTGCTCCTGACGCCGTGGGGAGACGCGGGTGCCTCGCCGCTGTGGTGGCCGTGTGCGTTCCTTGCTTTGGCCGCCATCGCTGGCGAGGTGAAGCCCATCCGCCTGGTCCTCGGCGACGCTGAGCCACGCACCCTGTCCACCTCGGCGCCGTTCATCCTGGCCCTGATCGCTGTCGCAGGCATCGGCGTCGCGGTCGCCGTCCAGGTGATCGCGAGCCTCACCGACGACATCCTGCAGCGCAGGTCCCCCACCAAGTCGCTGTTCAACACCGCCCAGTACGCCCTCAGCGTGCTCGCGGGCGGCCTCGTGTATCTCGCCCTGACGGACGGCTTCACGCTCCACGCCCCGCTCGATACGCCCCCCCCCGCTTCCCGCGTTGCTCGCGGGCGGCGTCGTCATGGTGGGCGTGAACTGGTTGCTGGTCGCTGGAGTCGTGGCGCTCGCCATGAATGCGCCGCTGGGCGAGGTCATGCGTCATGACGCCCGCCACTCGATCGTCACCCACCTGGTCCTGCTGAGCGTGGGCGGCATCGCCGCCGCGATCGCGAACGAGGGAGTGGGCGTCATTCTTCTTCTCGCCGGGCCGGTCGTTGCCGCGCATCTCTTCGCGGCATCGGCCGCCCGGCATGCGCACGACGCGACGCACGATGCGCTGACGGGCCTGGGCAACCGCAGCCAGGCGGACCACGAGCCTGGGGCGTGCGCTGGCCGATTCTCGGTCCGAGGGCGCGTCCGGGCCCGGTCTGGTGCTGCTCGACCTCGACCACTTCAAGGACTTCAACGACACGCTCGGGCACCCCGTGGGCGACACGATCCTTCGTCAGGTGGCCGGCCGGTTGGTGGGGGCGGCGCCGCCTGGCGCTACCGTGCACCGCCTCGGCGGTGACGAGTTTGCGGTGGTCGTGACGGGCGGGTTGGCCGCCGCGCGGCAGGTCGCGTATGACCTGCTGGGGGCGCTCGAGGACCCCATTCAGGTGGACTCGCTCGAACTCCTCGTGCGCGCCAGCGCGGGCGTCGCCGTGGCGCCCATGCATGGCGCGGACGTCGAGACGCTGATGAAGCACGCTGATATAGCGCTGTATCACGCGAAGGTCGAGCGCGACCGGATCTCGCTGTACTCCCAGGAGTTCGACGTCAACACCCTTGAGCGGCTGCAGTTGCTTGCCGATCTGCGCGCGGCGATCACCGACGACCAACTGCGCGTGGTCTACCAACCGCAGGCGAGGCTTGCCGACCGCACGGTGGTGGCCGTCGAGGCGCTGGTGCGCTGGCATCACCCGCAGCGCGGGGTGGTGCCGCCCGACGCCTTCATCCCGCTGGCCGAGAACTCCGGCCTGGTGTTCTCCATCACTGCGTTCGTCCTCGACCGCGCGCTGCGCGACCTTGCACACTGGCGCGAGCAGGGTTACGAGATCCGGGTCTCGGTGAACCTCTCCGCCCGCCACCTCTCCGACCTGGCGCTCACGGCCCAGGTGGCCGATGCCCTGGGTCGCCATCGCGTTCCCGCGGGCGCCCTGGTCTTGGAGGTCACCGAGACCGGCATTCTCGCCGATGCGGTGCGTGCCGACATCGTCATCAGGGGCCTTCGGGCGCTGGGCGTGGAGGTCGCGATCGACGACTACGGCACGGGCAATGCCTCCCTGGCCTATTTGCGCCGCCTGGAGATCGACGAACTCAAGGTGGACCGGTCGTTCGTGACGCACATCCGTTCGGTCGATCATGACCGGATCATTGTGCGTTCCACCATCGAGCCTTGCCCTCGCCCTGGGCCTGCGGGTGGTCGCGGAGGGTATCGAGGATGAGGCCACGGCCCTTGACCTGCTGGTGTTCGGCGACGTCATTGGCCAGGGCCACCACCTGGGCAGGCCCATGCCCGCCGATCAGATCGACGAGCGCCTGCGGCGTGACGCCGTGAAGCCTGCCCGGCAACGGCGCGTGAGGGTGACCTGAATGTTGATCCTCGCCCTCGGCGTTCTCGCCGTCGCCTCTCCCCTCGTGGCGGGCCGCTGGCCCGCCACGCTTTTGCTGCGCCGTTGGCGGTGGCCCGTGCTGATTTGGGGAGCGCTCGCGGCCCAGATCGTGATCATCGAGTTCGACGCGCTGCATGGTGCTGCCCCTGTGCTTCACATCCTCACGTATGTCGCGGCGCTGGCGTTCCTGTGGCTCAACCGTGCCGTGCCGGGAGCGCTCGTGGTGGGCGCGGGCGCGTTGTCCAACGGGCTCACCATCGCCCTCAACGGAGGCGTGCTGCCGGCTCGCGCGGGAGCGGTGGAGGCCGCAGGGATCGACCCCGGATCCGACTTTGCGAACTCGGCGGTAGTGGACGACGCGGTGCTGCCGTGGCTGGGCGATGTGTTCGCGTGGCCGGAGCCGTTGCCGCTCGCCAACACGTTCTCCGTGGGCGATGTCCTGATCATCGTGGGTGTCGCGATCGCCGCGTGGAGTGGGTCGGCGCGGCTGGGGCGTAGCGCCCCGGACGTGAATCAGGGGCCCGGCGTGGCGCCGAACCCCTGAGACGGAGAGCCTGAACTACTTCTTCTTCTTGGTGTCGCTCGCGGTGGGGGTCTCGTCCGTGAGGCCCTCGTCCTCCCACACGTCCTCGGCATCGTCGATGGCGTCGACGGCCGCGTTGGTGGCGCGTGAGCGTGCCTCCTCCACTCCGTTCTTGACCTTCTCCGCCTCGGTGGTCGCGGTGGACTTCACCTTCTCGATCGTGTCCTGAGCCTGGCCCGCGACCTTGTCGAGCGCGTCCTCGGCCTGAGACTTCACCTTGTCGATGGTGGGGGCGGCCTTGTCCAGGGCGTCCTTGCCTGCGGCGCTGGCCGCATCGGCACCCTTCTTCGCGGCGGCCGTCACCTGGTCCACTGCCTTGTTGACGTTGTCGCGCGCTGCTGCTTCATGTCACCGTCGGTGTCGAACTGCCACTCGTCGTCCTCACCGGCCCACTCGTCGCGGCCCGGGTCACGACGGGCCCACACCACGAGCGCCGCGGTGCCTGCGGCGACGAGGGCGCCAGCGATCAGCAGGCTTGCCGAAACCGCCGCTCTTCTTCTTGGGTTCCACAGCGGCGGCCTCGACGGCGCTGATCACAGCGGGAATCGCGGCACCCACGATGGCGGCGTGGGCGATGTCCGTCCACTCGGTGGCCTTGCCGCCCGCGCGGCGCACGTACGGCGAGGCCTTGCGGGCGCCGGCGTGATACGCCTTCTCCGCCTTGGGGGCACCCCACGCGACGGCCTTGCCTACCTGCGGGCCCGCCCACTCCTGCGCCTTCTTGACCTGAGGGCCAGCCCACTCCTGGGCGCGCTTGGCGGCAGCCTTGGCCGATGCGGTGGCCTGGTCAGCGGCGATCTTCGCCTTGGCGGCGGCCTCCTCGGCCTGAGCCCTGTACTTGTCCACGTCCTTGGCTTGGTGCTTCTTGCGTCCCACTGTGCTGCCTCCGTACGGTCTCAGGGTTTCCTGGTCTCTCATCTTGGCATCTACCCACTGTCAACGCGAGAGCCGTGGAAGAATGTTCCGCATGATCGCAACCATTGAAACCACCGCTGGCGACATCCGCATCAACCTGATGCCGAACGACGCCCCCGCCACCGTCAAGAACTTCGTGGGACTCGCCACCGGCGAGAAGGAGTGGACGCACCCCGCGACCGGCGAGAAGAGCAACGAGCCGTTCTACAACGGCATCGCCTTCCACCGTGTCATCGAGGGCTTCATGATCCAGGGCGGATGCCCGCTCGGCACCGGCACCGGCGGCCCCGGCTTCACCTTCGACGACGAGATCCACCCGAACAACCAGTTCGACCGCCCCTACCTCCTGGCCATGGCGAACGCGGGTAAGCGCCTCAACCCGATCACCGGTCAGCCCGGCGGCACCAACGGCTCGCAGTTCTTCATCACCGTCGGTGCGACGCCTCACCTGAACCAGGGCCACACCATCTTCGGCGAGGTCGCCGACGACGAGTCGAAGGCCGTGGTCGACAAGATCGCCACGACCGCGACGGATGGCCGCGACCGTCCCCGTGAGGACATCATCATCACCTCGGTGACCATCTCCGAGTAAGCGAGTGACCACCCCCGCGGGCGCAGGCGCGCCGACCTGCCCTCGTCACCCCGACCGCGTCTCCTATGTGAGGTGCCAGCGGTGCGAGCGGCCGGCATGCCCCGAGTGTCAGCGCCCCGCGCCCGTGGGGGTTCTCTGCGTCGACTGCCTCAATGAGGCGAAGGCCCAGGCCCGGCCCGTCCGGTCGCGTCTGGGGTTCACGATGACGGCCGGCCCCCGCTCGTGACGTACGTGCTCATCGGGCTGAACGTGCTGGCGTTCTTGTACGGCACGGCCGTCATCGGAACGCAGCAGTGGTACCTCAATTGGGGCCTTGTGCCCGGAGTCACCGATCAGTTCTTCGGCTTGGGCACCGAGCCGTACCGGTGGATCACCGAAGGGTTCGTGCACTTCGGACTGTGGCACATCGGCATGAACATGCTCGCGCTGTGGCAGGCTGGGTCAGGCATTGGAGCCTGCCCTGGGCCGCTGGCGCTTCCTTGGCTTGTATGCGGCATCGCAGATCGGCGCGTCGCTCGGCGTGGTGCTGCTTGCGAGCAGCGGCGTGCACGGCGGCGCCTCGGGCGCGATCTTTGGCCTCATCGCTGCCTACGGCATCGTGCTCAAGAGGCTGCGACTGCCGTACACCCAGGTCCTCGTGATCGCCGCGATCTTCATCGGCGGCCCGCTCCTGGCGGAGTTTGTGCCAGGGCTGGGGATCTTCTCTGGCCTGTCGTGGCAGGGCCACCTGGGCGGCGCAGTCATCGGCGCGGCGACGATGCTCCTGATGTTCCGCGGCGTCGATAAGCGCGAGGCTGCCGCGCGCGCTGGGCGCTAGGCAACGCTGTCCCGGCGCCACGTGCGCCCGGGACGCACGGGCGCGCCCTCCTGAGTCGCGCCCGCTCGATCGCGCCCTCCTGAGTCGCGCCCGCTGGACCGCGCCCGCTGAGCCTTCGCCATCGGGTCCCTGGCGGCACACAGGCGCACCCCCGGGGCGGCGAGCGTCGCGCCGAGCAGCCTCGCGTGGGCGACTTCTCCACAGGCACCGAGCGCGCGAGACGCGATCCCCACACCCTGGGGAGTGGTGGACAACGCGGAAAGTTATCCACAGCACACCCCTCGACTTTTGTCACAGGTGTCACACCTGTCACATCCGCCCCACAACGTTGTGGATAAACCGTGGATCAGCGGAGAAGAACGGGGGAAAACTGGGGATAACGCTGGGGATATGTGAATAACACCCGTGTAGTTATCCCCACCGTTGTCCCCAACTGGGGAGAACTACACGGGTGTAGTTCCTACTTCCAGCGCGTGAAGAGCGCCATGGACGCCGCCATGAACGCGAAGCCCACCACGAGGTTCCAGTCGCCGATCGGCAGCGGGTAGTTGGCGCGGGTGATGTAGTACACGACGATCCACGCGGGGCCCAGCACGAGCAGCGTCACTGCCGTCGGGACGAGCCACTTGGGGTTCCCCGACTCGGTCTTGCCGAGGTTCTTCGGCGCCTTGTAGACGTTCTTGTCGCGCTTCTTCGAGACGGCCACGCTAGTTCTCCGTTGTCGTTCGGGCCCGACCTTGCCGGGCGGTGCTGCCCCTAGCGTACCCAGGGGACGTGGACACGCTCACGAGGCCGTCCAGAGCGCGTCCGCCGACCCTTCTGAAGCGCCTGCCTTGTCCCGTACGCTGGAGCCACCATGAGCACACCCGCTGACGTCGAGACCGCGGACCACCCGCCCGCGCACGTGAAGCCCCGTCGTGGCATCACCGTCCTCGGAGTGGTGGGCGAACTCCTGATCCTCGCCGGCGTGCTCCTGGGCCTGTACGTGGTGTGGTTCTTCTACACCGACGTCCAGGGTGACCGCGCCCAGCGCGAGATTGTGGAAGAACTCGCGTGGGCGGACGCTGATGTGGTGGGCGGCGACATCGCCGCCTCCACCACCGACACCATCCCCGACGACCTCAAGGTGACGGACGAGGACCCGCCCGCCATGGAGTACCCGGCGTACACGGAGACCTTCGCGACCATGATGGTGCCTCGCTGGGGCGACGACTATGTCCGTCCCATCTCCGAAGGCGACACCCGCCGCGACGTCCTGGACCCCCTCGGCATCGGCCACTACCCGGACACCGCACTGCCTGGCGAGACGGGCAACTTCGCGCTCTCGGGTCACCGGACCACCTACGGTAAGCCGTTCAACAGGGTGGATGAGCCTGCAGAAGGGCGACTACCTGGTGATCCAGACCGCCGACATCTGGGCCGTCTATCACGTCACGGACTGGGAGATCGTGGACCCCTCGGCGGTGGAGGTCATCGCCCCCACGCCGAACGACCCGTCCGCGGGTGCCACGGGCCGCTTCATCACGCTCACCACGTGCCACCCCGAGTACTCGGCCGCCGAGCGCTGGGTTGTTTACGGCGAACTCGACTACTGGGCCCCCACGGGCCATGGTGTTCCCGCGGAACTCCTGGAGGTGCCCTCATGATCTCGACTTGGCTGTGGAGCCGCATGCCCGGTGCGGCGTGGCTCAAGATCCTGTTGCTGATCGTGGTGATCGCAGCGATCGTCATGGTCCTGTTCGAATGGGTCTTTCCCTGGGTCTCGACCCAGCCTGCCCATCCAGGACCCCACCATCGAGGAGGCGCCATGACCCGCATTTTGGTGATCGACAACTACGACTCGTTCGTCTACACGATCGTGGGCTACCTGCGTCAGATGGGCGCCGAGACGGTCGTGGTGCGCAACGACGCGGTGCCCGACGCGGGTCCGCTCGAGGAGTACGACGGCGTCCTGGTGTCCCCGGGCCCCGGCACGCCGGCCGAGGCGGGCGGCTCCAACGATGTGATCCGCGACTGCGCGCGCACGGGGACGCCGATGCTCGGCATCTGCCTGGGGCACCAGGCGCTCGCGGAGGTCTACGGCGGCGTCGTGAGTCACGCGCCCGAGCTCATGCACGGCAAGACGTCGCAGGTCTCGCACCGCGGCGAGTCCGTGCTGGTGGGGCTGCCCTCGCCGTTCACGGCGACCAGGTATCACTCGCTTGCCGTCGAGGAGGACACCGTTCCCGACGTGCTGGAGGTCACCGCGCGCACCGACAACGGGATCATCATGGGCCTGAAGCATCGCGACCTGCCGCTTCACGGCGTGCAGTTCCACCCTGAGTCGGTGCTGACGGAGGGCGGACACCGCCTGCTCGCCAACTGGCTTGAGGTCTGTGGACTGCCCGATGCCGAGGCACGCTCCGCTGGCCTGTCGCCGCTGGTGCGCCGCTAGCCCTCCGCCCTCGGCGAAACGCTCTCCGGAGCCCCCATCTGTCAACTAGTGTTGACGTTGTCAACCTATGTTGACAAGGCGAGAGGGCGGGTGTGATGGTGACGATGGCCGAGGAACGGGACCCCGATGGCGTCCGTGCCGCACTTCAAGAAGTTCGGCGTCAGCGAGCCCAGATTGAGCGCGACGAGGCGGCCGCGGTGCGCCGCGCTCGCAACGACGGCCTCACGTGGGAGCAAATCGCCGTGGACCTCGGGGTAACGCGTCAGGCCGTGCACAAGAAGCACCGCGGGCGCGGGCCGGGGCGCAGGCTCTAAGCCCAGCCGTTCCACTGGACGATCAGCAGGATCGTCACGAGGAAGCCCACGGGCTGGTTCAGCCACAGGAACGTGCGCCAGCCGCGGTTGGCCTCCTCGCAGGTCGCGTCCGTGATGGCCCAAAAGCGCGCCGTGGACGCGGCGTACGCGAGAGGTAGGGCCGCGGCGAGGATGCCGGGCCACGGCAGCGCCAGGAGCAGGGCCGATGCCGCCAGGTACAGCACGACGGCAAGCCGCACCGTGGCGCGCGCACCGATCACGGTCGCCACGGAACCGATGCCGCCCGCGCGGTCGGCGTTCACGTCCTGCACGGCTCCGAAGGCATGGCTGGCCATCCCCCACAGGATGAACGCTACCCAGACGGGCCAGACGTTGGCGCCGGTCAGGGGCACGTCGGCCAGCACCAGCGCGTACAGCAGAGGTCCAGCAAAATGCAGCGCCGAGGTGAGCGAGTCGAGGAAGGGCCGCTCCTTGAAGCGCAATCCCGGGGCGGAGTAGGCGATCACGCCGAACACCACGAGAACCAGGGTGAACGCCGCCCAGGCGTCGCCGGCCACGAGCAGCCATGCCATGAAGGGCACCACGGTGACCGCGCACGCGATCAGGATGGCGCGGTGCACGCGGCGAGCCTCGCCGCGGTCTCGCACCACGTCTCCCTCGATGCCGCCCTTGCGGGGGTTGGCGAGGTCGGATTCGTAGTCGAAGACGTCGTTGATGCCGTACATCAGCAGGTTGTACGGCACCAGGAAGAACAGCGTGCCCACGATGAACACCGCATCGACGTCGCGCGTGGCCATGAGGTATCCCGCGGCGAACGGGTAGGCGGTGTTGATCCAGGCGATGGGGCGCGAGGCCCGCACGAGGGCGCCGATCATGGCGCCTCCGTTGCGGAGGCAGTGCGCCCGCCGAGCGACTCCCACAGCGTGGGTACCAGGAGGACGGCACCGATCGCGTAGGCGAGGTCCTCGAGGGGAGCGATGGGCATCGTGACGCCGGAGATGAGGTCCTCGTCGTATGCGACGATCTCGAGCCCCACGATGATGTTGTCGAACACCACGGTGAGCGCGAGGAGCACGAGGCCGGTCAGGACAAGCGGCCGATGCGGCAGTCGCCTCAGCACGGGAAGGCACGCCACCGCCAGGAGGGCCAACACGGCGACGGAAAGGATCACGTACGTCATGCCGCCTCCCGCCTGCGCGCGAAGGCCCGCCACAGCAGCAGCGTCTGATACGTCAGGAGGGTGAGGAAGAAGACCTCCTCCAGCGGTACCTCTGGCGCGATCAGAATCCCCGACTGGTAGGGGCCGGCGCCGATGAAGAAGATGCCAAGGCCGGTGCCCACGAGGTCCCAGGCCAGGAAGAACGCCACCGCGATCAGGAGCGTCAGGACGGTGCGACGCGGCTCGGCGAACAGGGCGACCCGGTACCGCCAGTCCAGGGTGGCCAGGCCGCCGATGCTGATGAGCAGCGCGCTCAGGTACAGCCAGTGCGTCACGGCGCCTCCCCTGTGGCGAGCGAGCGCGCCAGGGCGCCAAGTCCATCGGCCCGCTTGGAGCGTGCCAGATAGCCGGCGGGCAACGGAGCGGGCAACGGTGAGGCGCCGGTGTCGCCGAGCAGCCGCTTGGCGACCAACTCCGCCGAGATGAGGCAGATGGGCACGCCGATGCCGGGCGCCGTCGAGGATCCCGCGAACAGCAGGTTGGGGACCTTCGCGGACACGTTCGATGGCCGGAACATCGCCGACTGAGCGAGCGAGTGCTCGAGCCCCAGCGCGCCTCCTCGCCAGGCGCCCAGTTCGGTCGCGAAATGGTGCGGGGTCAGGACCTTCTTGACGGAGGTGCGTTCGCGGAGCCGGTCGATGCCCGCCCAGCGTCCCACCTGGTCCAGGTACCGCGCGATGTGCTGGTCGAGGGCGGCGCGTGAGGCGGCCGTGGCGCCGAGGGCCGGGTCCGCGGGGAAGGGCACCAGCATCGCCAGGTTCTCGTGGCCATCGGGCGCCGTCGAGGGGTCGGTGGCGGAGGTGCGTGAGACGTAGATCGATGCCGGATGTGGCACCGTGAGGTCGTCCATGATGGCGCGGAAGTTCGCGTCCCAGTCGCGGGTGAACGCGAGCGTGTGGTGGGCGAGTTCGGGAAGGCTCGCCCTCCACCCCGGCGAGGACCATGAGCGCGCTGACGCCGGGTCGCTTGCGTCGCCAGGTCCGTTCGGGGCGCGACTGGTGCTCGGGTGACAGCAGCGCGGTCTCGGTGTGATGCATGTCTGCGCCGGAGACCACGGCATCGGCCGCCACCACCTCACCGGTGTCGAGCCTGGACCCCTGTGGCTCGGCCACGCTCGACCACGATCCGCGTGACGCGTGCGCCGGTGCGGATCGTGACCCCCTCGGCCTCTGCGGCGGCGCGCAGCGCCTCCACGACCGCGTAGAGGCCGCCGCGGGGGTAGCGCACGCCCTCGATGAGGTCGAGGTGGCTCATGAGCGAGAACAGACTGGGGAGGCGATCGGGCGCGGAGCCCAGGAACACGGCATGGAATCCGAGCACCTGGCGCAGGCGAGGGTCGCGCACCTGGGAGGAGATCGAGGAGCCCAGCGATCGCGTCAGCAGCCCCGCGAGTTCGGGCAGTCGGCGAAGCGTGGCCGCGTCGAGCGACCTGTCCGGCCGCTCGAAGGTCGTGTAGAGAAAGCGATCGAGCGCGAGCCGATAGCGGTCGCCGGCGGCATGGGCGTAGCGACGCATCGCATCGCCGTCACCGGGGCTCAGCGCATCGAAGGCCGCCCAGTTGGCTGCGGGGTCCGCCGTGACGTCGAGGGCGCCGCCCGCACCGGGTGCCTCCTCGAAGTACACGCGGTACCGGGGGTTGAGGTCCACCAGGTCGAGCTCGGCCTTGACGTCGCGCCCCAACAGCGTGAAGTAGTGCGCGAACGCGTCCTCCATGAGGTACCAGGACGGCCCCGTGTCGAAGGTGAAGCCGTCCACCTCGAGCCGGCCCGCGCGTCCACCCACGGTGTCGTGGCGTTCCAGAAGGGTCACCCTCGCACCGCCGCGGGCCAGCAGTGCCGCCGTGGCCAGCCCCGCGACGCCGCCGCCGATGACGACGATGCCGTCGCTCACGGCACCGCCTGAACGCTGGTGCGGCCCGCGAGGTTGCGCAGCGCGTGGCGCGCCTTGGTCAGGCCGGGCACGCGCACGCGCCTGCCAGCAAGGGCCGATGCGGGGGTTGCCGCGATGCGGTCGAGCAGGTCCTCGTAGATGTCGGCGGTGGTGGCGACGGAGGTGCGTGCGCGTCGCGGCAGTCCGTCGACGGTGGCGCGCGCCGCGGCGATGTCCGCGCGACAGTCGTCGACCAGCGTGGCAACCTGGGCGTCCGTGAGCCTGGCCGTATCGATGCCGGGGAAGTAGGAGCGGCCGCGCGTCTCGGCATCGGCACCGAGGTCGCGCAGGAAGTTGACCTTTTGGTAGGCCGCGCCCAGCCGCCTCGCGCCGGCCGCGAGCTCGGGGTCCAGCGGTGCCGGGCCACCCCCGGCGTTTATGAAGACGGCGAGGCACATTTCCCCGATGACCTCGGCGGAGCCGTACACGTACGCCGCGAACGAGGCCTCATCATGATCCGCCACCGTGAGATCCATGCGCATGGAGGCGAAGAACGGATCCACCATGGCGCGGGAGATCCCCACGCTCGCAGCGGTGGCACCGAACGCGTGGGCGACCACGTCTGCGGAGAACCGGCCGGACATGGCACGATGCACCTCTGCTTCGAAGCGGTCCAGCACCTCGGCGGCGTCGTCTCCTCGGTAGGTGTCCACGATCTCGTCGGCGACGCGCACCATGGCGTAGATGTTGGCGATGTGTCCGCGCATCTGTCGCGGCAGGAGCCGCGCTCCCAGCCCAAAACTGGTGGAGTAGTGCGCGATCACCTGCGCGGAGGCCGCGGCGGCCGCCTTATCGAACAACGCAAGCGACGTGTCGTCGTCGTGGTGCCCTGCGGCTCCTTTGCCCCTCACGAGGCACGCCCCAGGAGACCGTCGATCAGCGCGACGAGGTGTCCACTGAGCGGGGCGGGGATGCGCTCGGCAGCGATGCGGGACGCCGCGCGCGCACGCACCCGTGCGGTCCGCAGCGCGGCATCGCGGGCGCCGGTGTCCACCAGGATGGCGCGCACCGCGGCCGCCCCCTCCTCGCCCAAGGTGGGATCGCCCAGGTGCGCCTCGAGTGTGGACCGCTGCGCGGCATCGGCCTTCTCCCATGCGAGCCGCATCATCTCGGTGCGCTTGCCCGACCGCAGGTCGCTCAGGCGCGACTTCCCTGTGACGGCGGGGTCGCCGAAGACGCCGAGGTCGTCGTCGATGATCTGGAACGAGACACCCAGGGCCAGGCCCAGGCGTTCGAGGTGCGCCAGCATGGTCGGGTCGCCGCCCGCGAGCCGGGCTCCCGCAAGCAGCGGTACCACGCACGAATACCAGGCCGTCTTGAGGGCGGAGACCAACAGAGGGTCTGCCCGCTCCAGAGGGTCGATGTCACCGTAAACGTCGAGCAGGCTCACCCGCGATGGTGGAACGGATGGCCCGCGTGACCAGGTCGAGGCACGCGATGCGATGGTGGGCAGGGAGCGTGGAGCGCACGATGAGGTCGTAGGCGCTCGACAGGGCGAGGTCGCCTCCCAGGAGGGCCGCGGCCTGCACCTGGGTGTCAACGGTCGCGGCGGGCAGGCCCAGACCCTCGAGTTCGGCGCGCCGCAGCCCCGCGATGTTGGGTCTGCCGCGGCGCACCTCATCGCGATCGAGGATGTCGTCGTGCACCAGCATCGCCGTGTGGAGCATCTCCATGGCGGCCGCCACGGGGATCACGGCATCGGGATCGTCACCACCGAGACCTAGGTATCCGGCGATCGTCAGCGCGGGCCGCAGGTTCTTGCCGCCGACGAACTGAGCGCCCAGGTGATCCCACAGCCGCGAGTAGTCCGGCGCGGCGACAGGCATAGCGTCGCGCGCGTGAACGACGTAGGCGTCCAGGTGGGCATGGACGCGCGGCAAGAGCGCATCGATGGTGGACTGCAGTGTCCTCGGGGCAGCGACGTCAGTCATGGTGCGACCTCCAACCCCGCGGTCTCACGGGATATTCCGTGACACCGCGCACCGGCGGGCCCATGGGCGAGGACCCGATCATCGGGCTACTCGCCGGGCGGGATCGAGACGTCGACGTCCGGCGTGTCCGTGGGGTCGGGCTCCGGCTCCGGGCCATCCGAGAGCACCAGGGTGACCGTGGTGTCGGGGGCGACCTGCGTGCCCGGGTTGGGGTTCTGCGAGATCACAGCGCCCTGCGGGATGTTGTCCGAGTACTGCGACTCGCCATAGGTGTACGCGAGGCCAGAGGTGCCGAGCTCCCGCTCGGCGTCCGACTGCGACTTGCCGGTGACGTCCGGGACCGCGACGGTGGACGGGGCGGTGGCGACCTCGATGGTCACCGTGGAGCCCTGGTCCACCTTGCCGGCGCTGGGGCTCTGACCGACGACGGTGCCCTCCTCGGCGTCCTCGTCCTCGACCTCGGTGACGGACGGGATGAGGCCCACCTCCTGGACGGCGGCGCGTGCCTCGTCCTCGGTCATGCCTTCGAGGTCGGGGAGCTCCACCTGGCCCGAGGCGACGTACAGGGTCACCGACGTGCCGGCAGGGACGGACTCTCCCGCGGCGGGATCCGTCTCGATGACACGGTCAGCCTCAAGGCTCAGGATCGTCCTGGATCTCGACGGAGCCCACCTTCAGGCCCGCGTCTTCGATCGCGAGGCGCGCGTCCTCCTGGGTCTTGGCGCGCACGGACGGCACCTCCACGGCATCGGGGCCGGAAGATACCCACAGCGTAACGACCGGTACCTCGGGGGCCGTGGTCGCCTCGAAAGCGGCGCCCGCCGCGAGGGCGAGGGCCTCGCCCTCGATCGGCACCTCAACGGTCTTGCCCGCCTCGGGATCCGTGCGGGTGACCAGGCCCTCGTCGACGTCGCTGCTGGCCTCGTTCTTGACCTCCACCTCGAGACCCAGGCTCCTCGAGCCGGGCCTGCGCGGCAGCGGCCTCCTGGCCGGACACATCGGGGATGGTGACCGATTCGGTGGTGGGAGCGTCGTCTCCGCCGCCGGAGAGGATCATCCAGACCACCAGGATGACCGCGAGCAGCGCTGCGCCGCCCAGCGACCACCACAGGATCTTCTTGCGGCGAGCCTCGTCCTCGTCGGCGATGTCGGTCTCACCCGTCACCGTGGCGACCGCGCCGGACTGTGGCGGCGGCACCGATGCCGGGGCGCCACCCATGACGGCGTCCCACTGGTTCGCGGGCTGCGCCATGACCTCGGTCGCGTCCGTCTCGGGACCACCAGGGGTGACCGGCATGGCCTGCGTGGGCTGCTCGGCGATGTCCTCGGCGGAACCGGCGGCGAGCCCGGCGGCAGCGACTCCCGCCGCGCCAGCGCCGAAGGCGGCGGAGCCGAGGCCCACGGCACCCGTGGCGGCGCTGACGGTGCCGCCACCCATGACGGCGCGCAGGTCACCCAGGAACTCCTGAGCGGTCGCGTAGCGCTGGTCACGATTCTTGGCGAGCGCGCGCAGCACCACCTGGTCAAGCGCCTGCGGCACGTCGGAGGCGAAGGCCGACGGCGCGGGCGCCTCCTCGCGGACGTGCTGGTAGGCGACGGAGACGGGCGAGTCGCCGATGAACGGCGGACGGCCGGTCAGCAACTCGAACAGCAGGCAGCCTGCGGAGTAAAGGTCCGAACGGGCGTCGACCGTCTCGCCGCGCGCCTGCTCGGGTGACAGGTACTGCGCGGTGCCCACGACGGCCTGCGTCTGCGTCATGGTGTTGCCCGCATCGGCCAGCGCACGCGCGATGCCGAAGTCCATGACCTTGACCGCTCCGGTGGGGGTCAACATCACGTTCGCGGGCTTGATGTCGCGGTGGACGAGGCCCGCGTGGTGCGCGTAGTCGAGCGCGGTGAGCACGCCCGTGGCGATCTCCACGGCCTCGTCGATGGGCGCGGCCACGTCACCCTTGAGGATGTCGCGCACGGTGTGACCCTCGACGTACTCCATGACGATGTACGGGACAGCCTGCGGGTTGCCGTCGGCACCCGAGGTGTGGTCCTCGCCCGTGTCGTACACGGCAACAATCGACGGGTGGTTCAGTCCCGCGGCCGCCTGGGCCTCGCGGCGGAACCGCGTCTGGAAGGACGGGTCGCGCGCGAGGTCGGCGCGCAGGATCTTGATGGCGACGGTGCGGCCCAGCCGGGTGTCGTACCCAATGTGGACCTCGGCCATGCCACCGCGACCAATGAGGTCGCCGATCTCATAGCGTCCGCCGAGAATCTTCGCGTCGTCGTTCATGGTGTCCTTCAGTCTTCCACGTCGTGCGTCGTGTCGTGGGTCATTGTTCCAGGTCTCGGCGAACACGCATCACGAGTGTCACCGCCTCCGGGGGGCGTCGGGTCGGGGTCGGTAGGAGCGAGGGGCGATCGAGGGGGCATGGCACGCGAGGTAGCGCCCGAACGGCTGCGGCTCGCCTCGGCGGGGCTGGGAACGCTGGGTGCGTCCGATGCCGGGGTCGAGCCGTCTGCGGCCAGGTCGAGGCGGCCGATGCGTTCGATGAGGTCGCGGGCGTCCTTGGGCCGTTTCCGGGGGCTCTTCTCCAGCAGGTCCATGATGAGTTTCGCGAGGCCGGGCGACACGGTCGAGGGAAGTGCCGGCACCGCCTCGTTGACGTGCGCGATCGCGATGTCGACGGCCGCGGGTGCGGTGAAGGGTCGTTTTCCGTTGACCGCCTCGTACGCAATGATGCCGAGCGCGTAGAGGTCGGACTGCGCCGTCGCGGGCTTGCCGAGCGCCATCTCGGGCGCGAGGTATTGCGCGGTACCCATCACCATGCCGGTCTGCGTCAGCGTGGTCTGATCCATCGAGCGCGAGACGCCGAAGTCGGTGATCTTGACGCGGTCGCCCTCGCGCACCAGCAGGTTGCCAGGCTTGATGTCGCGATGCATGACGCCCGCGGCGTGGGCCACGGCGAGACCCCGGCATGTCTCGATCATGATGCGCGCCAGGCGGCGCTCGGACAGCGTGCGCTCCCGCTCGAGAATGGTCGCGAGGGACTCCCCTCGACCAGTTCCATCACCAGGTAGGCCGTGTCGTCGTGGTCGCCGTAGTCGTAGACCTGCGCGATGTTGTCGTGGAGCAGGCCCGCGGCGTTGCGGGCCTCGTTGCGGAAGCGCTTGAGGAAGGTCTCGTTGGCGGCGGCATGCTCCTTGAGCACCTTGATCGCCACAGGACGGTCAAGTTCCGTGTCGACGCCGCGCCAGACCTCGCCCATGCCGCCGACGGCGAGCAGGGAGCGCAGGACATAGCGTCCGCCCAGGGTGGTGCCGGCGTGAAGCGTCACAGGTCACCCTCCTCGTCCAGGCGGATCGCCTCCTCCATGACGGCCTTGGCGATGGGGGCGGCGACCTTACCTCCGGTCGCCTCCGAACCCAGCGAGCCACCGTTCTCCACCACCACGGCCACGGCAATCACCGGGTCATTGGCCGGGGCGAAGGACACGAACCACGCGTGGGGCGCGGCGCCCTCGACGCCGGTCTCTGCGGTACCGGTCTTGCCTGCCACCTCAACGCCGCTGATGCGTGCCGCGGTTCCCGTGCCCGAGTCCACCACGTCGACCATCATGTCGGTGAGGGTGTTGGCGTCCTCGGTGGTCATGGGCTCCTTGTAGACCTCCGGCTCGGTGACGTCGATCACCTTGAGGTCGGGGGCGCGCACGGTGTCCACGAGGTACGGCGTCATGAGGGTGCCGTCGTTCGCGATGGCGGCGGCCACCATGGCCATCTGGAGCGGCGTCGAGCGGACGTCGTACTGCCCGATGGCGCTCATGGCGGTCTGAGCATCGTCCGGATCGGACGGAAGGCGCGAGGCTGTGACCGACAGCGGGATGTCGATCTTGTCGGTGAAGCCGAACTCCTCGGCCTTGCGCTCGATGACCGACCATCCGAGCCCCATGCCCAGGTCGGCAAACGCCGTGTTGCAGGCTGGTGCGCAGCGCATCGGCCAGCGTGGTGGACTGGCCGTCGCCGCACGATTCGCCGCCATAGTTGCCGATGGTCTTGGACGTGTCCGGCAGCGCGAGCTCGTCGGGCGCGTACAGGCTCCGTCTCCGGCGTGTATCCGGCCTCCAGGGCTGCCGCAGCGTCGATGAGCCTTGAACGTGGAACCCGGCGGGTAGGTGTCACCGGCGATAGCGCGGTTGATCAGCGGACCGTTCTCCTGCGCCAGGAGCGACTGGTAGTTCTGGTTCACCACGGACGAGTCGTGGCCGGCAAGGTCCGCCGGGTCGTAGGTGGGGCTGGTCACCATCGCGAGGATGGCGCCCGTCTGCGGGTCGAGAGCGACCACGGCGCCCACCTCGTCGCCCAACTCCTCTGCGGCCACCTGCTGCAGGCTCGACTTCAGGGTGAGGCTCGACCGATGCACCCTGCTGCTGCTCGCCGGAGAACAGGTTGCCAAGGCGCGTCCAGAACAACGCGTCCGCGGAACCGTTGAGCAGGCTCGTTCTCGGTCTGCTCCAGCCCGGAGCGCCCGTACACGATCGAGTAGAAGCCGGTGGCCGAGGCGTACAGCGGGCCGTCGGCGTAAGTGCGCTGGTAATTGAAGGAGTCGTCGGACGGAGCGGACCACACCACGGACTCGCCATCGACCACGAGCGGGCCGCGGAAGTTGCCGTACTCGCGGTACAGGGTGCGGACGTTGCGTGGATCCTGGCTGAGCGTCTCCTCGTTGACGACCTGAATCCACGAGGCCGCCGCCATGAGAGCAAGGAACAGGATGAGGACCACCACGGACAGGCGACGTGCGGGCTCGTTCATGCGCTCACCGCCTCCGTCGACCTGCGCGCCTGATCGGAGACGCGCAGGAGTAGGGCAATGACGAGCCAGTTGGCGAGCAGGGAGGAGCCTCCGTAGGCGAGGAAGGGTGCCGTGAGCCCCGTGAGGGGGATGACGCGCGTGACGCCGCCGACCACGATGAACACCTGCATCGCGATCGAGGTCCCCAGGCCCGCCGCAAGCAGGCTTGCCGAAGCCGTCGCGGACCCCGATGGACGTCCTAAACGCGCGCTGCACCACGATGATGTAGAGCGTGAGGATGGCCATGAGGCCCGTGAGGCCCAACTCCTCGCCGAGCGAAGCGATGATGAAGTCGGACTCGGCATACGGCACCAGATCGGGCCGCCCCTGGCCCAGCCCCGTGCCGAACAGGCCTCCCGACGCCATGCCGAACAGGCCACGCACCAGCCTGCTCCGACGTGCCCGACGAGTAGACCTCGGCGTCAAGGGCATTGAGCCAGGCGTTGAAGCGGCCGCGCACGTGCGGCACGGTGAGGGCCGCGAAGGCACCACCCACAAAGAAGAGGCTCATGCCGATGGCGACCCAGGCTGAAGCGCTGCGTGGCGACGTAGAGCATGCCGAGGAAGATGGAGAAGAACAGCAGCGAGGCGCCCAGGTCACGCTCGTAGACCATGATCAGCATCGCGGCCGCCCACACGATGAGCAGCGGGCCCATGTCGCGCACGCGCGGGAAGCGCAGTCCCAGCACCTTGGGGCCCGCCAGGGCGAGGGTGTCGCGGTTGGTCACCAGGTAGCCGGCGAAGAAGATGACGAGGGCGATTTTGGCGAACTCGCCCGGCTGCAGCGAGTTGCCGCCGATCGAGATCCAGATGCGTGCGCCGTTGACCGTGATGCCAAGGCCCGGCACCAGCGGCAGCAGGTACAGCACCAGGCCCACGATGCCCGCGGTGTACGTGTAGCGGCGAAGCCTTGCGGTGGTCGCGGAGCACCAGCAGGACACCGATCATCACCGCGACGCCGAGCACCGCCCAGATCATCTGCTGCGTGCCGAACGACGTGTCCTCGGCGTAGTCGATGCGGCGAATCTCGGCGATGCCGACGCCGTTGAGGGTGAACACGGCGGGCAGCAGCACGGGGTCCGCGTGAGGCGCGACGCGCCTCAGCGTGACATGCGCCGCGAGCATGAGCACCGCGATCCCGGCGCCGTAGGCCGCCATGGTGGGGATGTCGAGGAAGTCAGCGTGATAGTCGACCTGGGCGATCGCGAGCACGATGATCACCCACGCCAGGCCCAGCAGAGCCAGGCTCGCGCGTGCGGCCCGAGCGGACCGTGACCTCTGCGACGGTCGCCACCTAGCCGTCCCTCCCGGAGGCGGACGCCTCGGGGCTGGGGGCCGCCGTGGAGGCGCTCGCGGACGGGCTGGACGTGGGCTCCGGCGTCGGCTCGGGCGTCGGCTCGGGGATGTCGACCGTGAGGGACTCCACGATCTCGCGCGCCTCCTCGAGGCTGCCCGCACGGATCGTGTCCTCGATGCGTTGCTGCTGGTACGGCTCGAGGGTGGCGACGGGGATGCCCGTGTCCTCGATCAACGTCTCCAACTGAATGAACGGCAGATCCTGCGGAATTCCCTGGTAAATGGCGACATCGATACCGTCGGAGCCCACGTAGTACTGCGTCTGGGTCCAGCGGTACGCGCCCCACGCGGCGCCAGCGACCACCAGCAGCGCGATCAGTGGCAGCACCCATGGCTTGACCTTTGCCCAGGTGCCGGAGCCTGCGGGCGTCATCGTCATCGTCCTCGACGCGGGCCGACTGCTGCTGGAGCCGTGCGGCGCGCCCGGCGGCGGAGGAGCCGCCAGCGGTGGGTCGGTGGCGGTCCGTGGCGGCGGCACCCACGATCTGCGACGTGGAGGACGGGCCGATGCCGTCCGCTTGCGCATCGATGTCGACTACGTCCGCGACGATGCACGTCACGTTGTCGGGCGCGCCTGCCGCGAGGGCAAGCCCCACGAGGGCGTCGGCGCAGTCGCCGGGGTCGGAGACGTCGGCAAGGGTCTGCGCGATCGTGTCGCGGCTCACGACGCCGGACAGGCCGTCGGAGCACAGCATCCAGCGGTCGCCTGGGCGCGTCTCGCGCACCGAGATGTCCACGGGAACGTCCGCATCGACATCGCCGAGGACGCGCAGCAGCATCGACCGCTTGGGGTGGTTCTCGGCATCGGCCGCACTGAGGCGACCGGTGTCCACCAGGTGCTGCACAAAGTTGTGGTCGGTGGTGACCTGGTCGAGCGCGCCGTCGCGCAGCAGGTAGGCGCGCGAGTCGCCGATGTGCGCCATCGACAGCGTGGAGCCAGCGCGCAGGAGGGCCGTCACCGTGGTGCCAAGGCCCGAGAGCTCTGGGTCGTTCGCTGCGCGCTGGACAATCTCGGCGTGCGCCTGCGCGATGGCGTCCTTGAGTTCGTCGAGGGCCTCGTCGGGGCCGTGAGACTCGCCGTCGAGCGCCGCCAGGCGCCCCACCGCGATCGAGGATGCGATGTCGCCTCCCGCGGCGCCGCCCATACCGTCGGCGACCACCAGCAGGTGGGGACCGGCGAAGGCGGAGTCCTGGTTGTTGGCGCGCACCAGCCCCACGTCGGAGCGCGCGGCGAAGTGGAGGGAAAGGAACACGCTCAGGCTCCTCGGCTCGAGCGTGGTCGCGCCCAGGCGCAGGTGGTCGCCTCGCTTGAATGGCATCGGGTCACCGACGCGCTGGTTGTCGAGGTATGTGCCGTTGGTCGAACCCAGGTCCTCCACCCGCCACTGGTCGCCTTCGGGGAAGATCCGGCAGTGCTTGGCGGAGCAGTAGTCGTCATCGATGACGAGGGTGCAGGTGGGTGAACGGCCGATGAGGATGGGCGCCGAACCCAACGGGATCACGGTGCCCTTGAGGGGGCCGGACGTGACGGCGAGGTGACCCGCGGAGCCTCTTGGTCGCCGAGACCGCACCCGCGCGCACACCCGTCCCCGCGCGCGAGGGTGCCGCCACCTTGTTGGTGCGGGCATCGGGCTTGGGGCGAGCGTTGCGGCCACGGCCGCGCGAGGTCACGCGCGTGCCGTACAGGTCCGCGCGCAGTACTCCGATCGCCGCCAGCACCAGGGCCCACAGCAGGATGAGGAACCCGAAGCGCAGGAGGGTGATCGAGATCTCGCTCATCGAATCAACTGTCCTCTTCGGCAGGGACCGCGTCCCAGTACATGATGGTGGTGCGGCCTACCGTGATCGCGTTGCCGTCGAGCAACGTGACCTCGCTGACGCGCTGGTCCTCGACCATGGTGCCATTGGTGGAGCCCAAATCCGTGAGGATCGTGCCGTGCTCGGTGATCTCGAAGCGGCAGTGCTGGCGTGACACGCCCGTGTCGTCCAGCACGATGTCCGATTCCGACCCGCGTCCGATCACGGTCATCTCGCCGGTGAGGTGATAGCGCTGGCCGTCGATGTCGATGAGGGGGTAGCGCGAGCGGTCGTCGCGCTCGGTGGCGGGCGCTACCGGTCCGCGGGTGGACCGACTGGTGACGGCGAGGCGGCCGGTCGCGAGCGACTCGTCCTCCTCGAACTCGACCTTCACCGCGCCCACGAACGAGTAGCGCTGGTGACGCGCGTGGTCGCGCAGCGCCTCTTCGATCTCGTGCGCGAGCGCCTCATCGCCCCACTGGGAGATGGCCTCGTGATCCGTCGCGCTGAGCGCGATCGCATACTCATTTGGCGCGACCGTACGGTTGCGGTCGACGGCGGCGGCACGCGCATCGCACTCACGCCGCACGGCCGAGGCGATCTCGACAGGCTTGACGCCGGACTTGAAGGTCCGCGCGAAGGCTCCCTGCACGGCGTTCTCGACGCGCTTCTCGAAGCGATCCAGGACTCCCATACCTGGAATCGTATAGGGCCACCGCGATCCCCTCGGGGACTGCGGGTCCCGTGCCGTCACGCCGACGGTTGGCTTCCGAGCGGTGCTCGCAGTGGCCAGTCCTCGTCAAGCACGGCCTGGACCGCGGCACCGGAACGTAGGTTGACCACGATGGGCGCGAGCAGGTTGGCGGAGAACTCGCCCTGTGCCGTGCGCGTCACGACGGTGAGCACCAGGGCATCGGCGAGATCCTCCACGCCGATGCTCTCGCGCTGCTCGTCGGACAAGGTGGGTGCGTAGTCGGGAAAGAACGGCCGGGGAGACGGCAAAGAGGCGCAACTGGGGGTCCTCCGCGGCGCGCAGCGTCACCATGAAGCCCTGGTCGTCGAGCGCAGTGACGTGGAAGTCCACGTGCGCGCCCAATCCCGGCGGCGGCGTGACGAACGTGACGTCGTCGGGAAGCCTGGCAGACCGAGTGCTGGGCGCCGTCGAGCGCCACCATGACGCTCATCGCAGGAAGTCCATGAGACTCGGCTGCAGCACGCGGGCCGTGGCGCCGAGGGCGCCCTGGTAGGCGACTTCCTGCATCTGCAGGCTCCATGACGGTCTGGGCGAGGTCGATGTCCTCGATGCCGGAGATGGCGGAGGAGAGGTCCTGGAGCCGCAACGCGAGGCTGGACTGCACGTCCGTGACCTGCTTCATGCGGACACCGACATCGGTGGCCGCGGCGAGCATGGTGTTCATCCGGTCGTCGATCTCGTTCAGCCGCGTCGAGACGGGAACGCCGTTGCGCAGATCCGCCGCGATCGAGTCGAGGAGAGCGAAGACGGACTCGTCGCCCTCGCCGAACACCTGCTCGCCGTTGGTGTCGACCCTCACGGTCGCGTCGGCGCCGATGCGACGGTCGACGCTTCCGGCCGCCGTGCCTTGCCAGGCGTAGGGCGGGGTGCCGCTGGCGTCCGTGAACGTGGTGCCTCCCGCCGAGGTGCCGGCGAAGATCTGGCGGCCGTTCAGCGTGGTGTTCGCGACGTCCAGCAGCGTGTCCCGCAGTCCCTCGAGGCTCCGTGGCGATCGCCTCGGCCGACACGCCGTTCACGACTCCGCTGTTGGCGCCCTGCACGGTGAGGTCGCGTGCACGGCGAAGCACCGACAGGGTGGTCTGCAGCGAGTGTCGGTCTGCGACAGCCACGTGACGCCGTCGTCCGCGTTGCGCTTGGCCTGGGTGGCGGCGGCGTAGTCCGCGCGCAGGCTCATGGTGCGGCCGGTCGCGCTTGGGTCGTCGGACGCCTTGGAGATGTTCTTGCCCGAGGACAGGCGCGCCTGGAGGTCGGCCATCGTGCGCAGGTTCCCCTGAAGATTGGCGAGCGTGGAGGTGCGGACAGTCTGTTGGGTGACGCGGGAGATCATGGCCTTACCTTCCTACCACTCCGGTGCGGTTGATGAGGGTGTCGAGCATCTCGTCGATCGCGGTCATGACCCTGGCGGCGCCCTCGTAGGCACGCTGGTACGCAAGCATGTTGGTCATCTCCTCGTCGACGTCGACCGAGGCGTTCGAGAGGTGAAGCGATGCGGCGGTGGCCCGTGCGCTCTCGGCCACCTGCGCGCTGCGCTTGGCCGAGGCAGAGGTCACGCCGAGGTCGACGATGAACGCGCGCCACGTCGCGTCGGGGCCCGTCGCCGTGGCGCCAATTTGCGAAATGGCGTCCGCGACCGAGCCGTCGAGCGCGCCGCCCACGCCGTTGCCTGCGGCCACGTGGTCGGGATCGGTGATGGCGACCGTCAGGCCGAGCGCCGACGCCACGCCGGGGGTGAACGAGAAGAAGTCCACGCCGGTGTCCGAGGGCGGAGCGGCGAGCGTGGTGCCCGCGGCGTGCACCGCGTTGACGGACGAGGCGACGTGCTCCGCGAGGGCGTTGACCTGATCGACGGCGTGCGCGATGGAGCCGCCGAGCGAGGAGCCCTGCAGCGAGGTGACCACGCCAGCGAGCGCCCCGTCGGTGAGCACCAGCGGGGTGCCATCGGCCCACGAGAGGGCCACAGCATCGGCGCTGGGGGCGGGCTCGGCAATGGCGCCCGCCATGGCGTGCGAGCCGGAGATCTGGACCGCGGTGGCCTTGTCTCCCTGCACCAGCGGGTTGCCTGCCACCATCACCGTGAGCGTGCCATCGGTCTGCGGACGCACCGTGGCGCCCACGGTGGCGGCGAGTTCGGTCGCGAGGAGATCGCGCTGGTCCATGAGTTCGTTGGCGGAACCGCCGGACGCGAGCACGGAGCGGATCTGGGCGTTGAGCTCCGCGATGCCCTTGGCAGCCGAGTTCACCTCGGTGACGAGAGCGGTCGCCTCGGCTCGCGCCTGGTCCCACTGGGACTCGAGCGAGCGGTAGGTGTCGCCGATCTGCGTCACCAGGCCACGGCTGGTGCCCAGCAGCGCCGTCCGTGCCGCCGTGGAGTCGGGTGCGTTCGAGACGTCCTGCCACGCGTCCCAGAACTCCTGCAAGGTGGCGGCCACGCCGGTGTCGCTGGGTTCGGTGAGGACCGTCTCGAGGCGGGAGAGGGTCGTGGCGAGCGCATCGGTGTGCGCGGCCTGTCCCGTCTGGGTGCGCATGCGTGCGTCGAGGAACTGGTCAGAGAGACGGGCGAACCCCACCACGGAGACGCCGTTGCCGGTGCCGGACGACGTCGAGAACAGCGCGGTGGTGCTCGCCGTCGACAGGGACTGAAGGTCGGCGCGCTGGCGCGTGTAGCCCACGGTGTTGGCGTTCGCGACGTTCTGCGCGCTGACCTCAAGCGCCTGTCGCTGCGCGACGAGCGACGAGTACGCCGTGGAGAGTCCGGAAAAGCCTGCTCATCGTCTAGATGTCCTCATCGATCAGGAAGGCTTTGTCGCCAGCCTTGCTTGCCGCACCCGTGGTGTCATAGGTGCCGCCATCGGTGTCGACGCCCAGCAGCGCCTGCTGGGTCGACTGCAGGGCCTGCGAAAGGAGGCTGGTGGTTGCTCACCCCGAGCGAGGCGATCTGAGCGGTGAGCTCGGAAAGCGCTGCGTGGTGCGCGTGCATGAGGTCGTCCCACGGTGCGGGGGACGCGCCCGCGATGTCCTTCAGCGAGGCATCGGCGCTCAGCCCGAGCGCGGTGGCGGCCGCCTCCGCGTGCATGGCGCGGCCGATCTCGGCGGTACGCATGCGTTCGAGGACTACTTCCACTTCGCGGGAGGCGCGTCCCACCCAGCGGGTGCGCCCGTGTGCGACGACGAGTTCCTGTTCTTCCAACTTGAACAGCAACGTCTCAAGGAGGCTCCCGCTCGTTCCACAGTGACGTGGACAGGCTCATCCATGGGCTGCTCCTTCGATTGCGAACGGCGAACGGCCCTGGTGGAGCCCAGGTGCCGGGGTGCCGTGGGTTGACAGAAGAACCATCGGTCGAGCGTCAAGGAAGTTTAGCGCTCGGCACATCGTGGACTCTCGAATGCTTTCGACGGCCAGGCATTTCGGGAATGTGACATTGTCGACACTGGTCGTTCTCCGTTTTGAGATGGATTTAGCCAATGTTTGCGTAAACACCGCACATATGGGGGAAGCACGCACAAAATGCCCTGCTGTCGCCGTGATCCAGAGATGTGATGGGTCCAGCGGTGACGCACTTGTGACATCCGTCGGCGTAAGTGACCGTCGGTCGGATTTCCGCTCACTCAATAATCATCCTCATGAACCTGAGGGAAGACGCTGAGGGGCGTCGTGTAAGGGATCAACTGATCGAAGAGCACCTGCCATTGGTGGGCTACAGCGTGAACGAGATGTCGGCGCGCGTCCCCGCGCATGTCTCGCGTGCCGAGCTCGCATCGGCCGGCGCCTTGGCGCTCGTGCGTGCCGCTGAGGCGTTCGACGCATCCAAGGGTGTGCCGTTCGCGCGCTACGCGTCGCTACGCATCCGCGGTGCTCTCGTCGACGAGCCTGCGGTCCATGGACTGGGTGCCCCGTGGCGCACGCCGCCGTAGCCGCGACGTGGCCGACGTCACCGAGACGCTCACGGGCCAGTTGGGCCGCCAGCCATCCGGCACCGAGATCGCCAGGACCCTGGGCATCTCCGAAGCGGAGGTCGCCTCCGCCAAGGTGGACCACCATGCCCGCGTACTGTCGATGGACGCCTACGAGGGCGCGGTGGCCGACATGGTGACCGACACCGCGACCGGACCTCTCGATGCCGTCCTCGGCGGCGAGATGCTGGAGTACCTGTCGACTGCGGTCACGGCGCTGCCCGAGAAGCTCCGCCACGTCATCGAGCAGCCTGTTCTTGCACGAGAAGCCGGTCGTGGACCTCGCGGAGGAGATGGGAGTGACGCGCTCGCGCATCAGCCAGGCTCCGTACCGAGGCTCTCGCGTTGCTGCGCGAGGGACTCGACGCGAATCTCGAGTCCGATGCGGCCCCGGTGCTCGACACCACCGCCGGCGTGGCCGTGCGGCGGCGTCAGCAGTACCAGGTGTCGATCGCGGCGCGCATCGCTGAGGCGCGCGGCGCCGCGGCCCTGGCGCCAGCCATGGACGCGCTCGCGTACGCCACGCGGGAGAGTCGAGCGGTCTAACACCTCTGGGGAAGTCCTTAACACCCGGGTCGCGCGTCCGATGGGGGATGCGGCACCCACGGATGGGAGCCAAGGGCCATTGGCCCTCACCGACTCAAGGACGGAACCACCATGAGCCTCTCGATTAACCAGAACATCGCTGCGGTCAACTCGTACCGCAACCTGTCCAACACCCAGAACGACCTCAGCAAGTCCCTCGAGAAGGCTCTCGAGCGGCTTCCGCATCAACCGTGCGGCCGACGACGCTGCCGGTCTCGCAATCTCTGAGGGTCTGCGCTCGCAGGTCGGTGGCCTCAAGGTCGCCGCCCGTAACGCGCAGGACGGCATCTCGGTCGTTCAGACCGCTGAAGGTGCGCTCACCGAGGTCCACGCCATCCTGCAGCGCATGCGTGACCTTGGCGTTCAGGCCGCGAACGACTCGAACAACGACAAGGCTCGCGCCAACATCGCCACCGAGGTCACGAGCCTCACCTCCGAGCTCACCCGCATCGCGGAGTCCACCAACTTCAACGGCACCAAGCCTGCTCGACGGCTCGGCAGGCACGCTGAAGTTCCAGGTGGGCGCCGACGGCAACACCAACTCGCAGATCGACGTGAACCTTGGTTCGGTCAACGTGGCGGCCATCGCGACGAACCTCGGCAACGCCGGTGCTTCGTTCGAGGTGCTCACCCCCACCGCCGTGACCGGCGCCATGGCGTTCACCAACGGCACCACCGACGTGTCGGTGACGCTTGGCGCGGCAGGCACCTACAACACGGTGAGCGACGTGGCCACGGCGCTCAACGCCGATGCCGACTTCGCCAACACCTTCGCCGCGTCGGTCAACGCCGACAACGAGCCTGGTGGTGACGTCCAAGACCGGCGGCACCGTCACCGGTGGTACCGCTGCTACCGCTGCTGCGGCAGGTACCGGTGTGGGCACGGCCACCGCGATCACCGGTGGCCTTGACTTCACGTCGGCCGGTGGCGCTCAGGCTGCCATCAACCTGATCGACACCCAGATCGAGACGGTCTCGACCGCGCGTGCCGAGGCTCGGTGCCGTGCAGAACCGCTTCGAGCACACGATCAAGAACGTGAACGTGGCGATCGAGAACCTTTCGGCCTCCGAGTCGCGCATCCGCGACACCGACATGGCGTCCGAGATGGTCTCGTTCACCCGTGCGCAGATCCTGTCGCAGGCCGGTACCGCGATGCTCGCGCAGGCGAACCAGATCCCCCAGGGCGTCCTCTCGCTCCTGCGCTAGTAGGTCAGGCCGCCCCGCCCACGCACCTGGGCGGGGCGGCCCTGCCCTTCCTCATTTCACTTCTTCTCGACGTTGAGCCCCGCGGGGCACTGACTGGAGCGCGCACATGGCTACCTTGGGGATCGATGGTCTTGCCTCGGGACTCGACACCACCGCGATCATCACGCAGCTCATGCAGATCGAGGCGGCGCCGCAGACGTTGCTGAAGAGCAAGCAGACCACCACGCAGAACGTCGTGACGGCGCTGCAGGCCATCAACACCAAGGTCAAGTCCCTCGCCGAGGCCGCCGCAAGCGCCGCGACTCCGAGGCTCGTGGAACGTGTACAAGGCGACCTCGTCCGGCACCGCCGCGACGGCGACCACCACATCGGATGCCGCCGCCGGCTCCGTCACGTTCTCCGTCGACGCCGTCGCCACTCGTCAGGTGTCGCTCTCCGCGGCGGTGACCGATGGCAGCGCCCTCGTCTCGGACACGCCCCCGGTGCTGACCGTCCGCAAGGCGGATGGCACCACCGCGTCCGTCACGGCGGCATCGAACTCCTCGATGACCTTGCCGCGGCTATCAATGGCGGATCGCTCGGCGCCACCGCCACCGTGGTGCGTGTGGCCGGAGGCGACACGCCTCAGTACCGGCTCCAGATCACGAGCACGGAGACCGGCACCGATGGCGCCGTCGAGGCTCTATGCAGGCGATGCCGCCGCCGTCACGGGCGGCACCGCGACTCGGCTCGACACGAGCGTCGCCGTCACGGCTGCCGATGCCACGATCACCCTGTGGAAGGGCACGCCGCACGCGCAGTCCTTCTCCCAGTCGTCCAACACTTTCTCCGGCCTCATGACGGGCGTCGACGTCACGATCGCCGCTGTCACCTCGGCCGATGCGCCCGTCACCATCACCGTGGCCCCTGACTCGACCTCGGTCGCCAAGGCTCGCGAGCGGCCTGGTCGGCGCGCTCGGCGTGGTGCTGTCAGACATCGACTCCCGCACCGCGACCACCACGGTCACCAACTCCGACGGCACGACCTCCGTCTCGGGCGGCCTCCTCAGCGGCGACTCCGCCGTGCGTTCCCTGCGCTCCGCCCTGGTGGACGCGGCGAGCCTATCCCATCGACGGCATCTCGCCCTCGACGGTCGGCTTCGTCTTGGGCAGGGACGGCTCGGTGACATTCGACGAGGCCGTGTTCTCGAAGGCGCTCGCCGATGACCCCGAAGGCACCGCGGCCTTTGTCCAAAGGCCGGCGGCCCGCGTCGAGACCGCCGCGACGGCGGCGGCTGACCCCTACGACGGCACGCTGACCAAGAAGATCGCGAGCCAGGAGTCGCTGGTCACCAACTTCGCGGACCAGATCGCGAAGTGGGATGTGCGTCTCGAGATGCGGCGCGCCACTCTCCAGACCACCTACTCGAACCTCGAGGTGGCGCTATCCAACCTCCAGGCGCAGTCCACGTGGCTGACGAGCCAGGCTCGCCTCGCTGTCCACGAGCTCGAGCCTAGGAGCGTTGACCGTGTACTCGTACGACGCCGCGCGAAACCGCTACCTCGATGACGCGGTCGCCACTGCCGCCCCCGCGACGCTGCTCCTCATGATGTACGAGCGTCTGGTCCGGGACCTCGAGCGTGCCGAGGTGGCGCTGGGGGAGAATCGCCGTGACCTCGCTCACCGTGAACTGATCCACGCCCAGGACATCGTGGCGGAACTCAGCGCGACGCTCGACGCCTCCGTCTGGGATGGCGCCGCGCAGATGCTCGACCTCTACGGCTACCTCGCCCGCACCCTCGTGGAGGCGAACGTCGAAGGCGACGTGGCCAAGGTCTCCGCCTGCCGCGGCATCGTCGAGCCGCTGTATGACGCGTGGCGCACCGCCGCCGCGCAGGTCGCCCAGGCCGAGCCCGCCAGGGCCTTCGGCGATCTCGGAGTGGCCTGATGAACGTCGAGTCGCTGTGGGGCGCCATGCTCGCGAAGGCGAGCAGGATGCGGACCGTGCCGAGCAGGCGCTCAAGGACGATGCCGATGGCGCCCTCGACCTCGCGCCGTGGATTCCGCCGGAGATGCACGATGCGCTGCCCGCGCACCTCGTGCCGCGCGCGACGGCACTCGCGCGCCGCCAGGAAGCGCTCATCGTCGCGCTGGAGGAGCGCGCCTCTCACGCGAGGCGCGAGGACCGCGCGCTGGGTCGCTGGCACAGCCCCACGCATCGGCCCGCCGTTTACCTGGACCAGAGCGTCTAGCCACCCCCTGCGGCAAACGCCAGGAGAAATCCCTGCGCGACTCCTCACCACCATGGGACGAGGGCCGATAGGCACCGCGAGCACGGATCGCTCGACGCCTCGGCCACGGATCGGCCACCCCCCATGTGATGAAGGGTGCTGCCCCCGTGTTCGGATCTGTGAGCTTCTCGGCGATGTCGACTGCCCTGGATGCCCTGTCCCTGCGTCAGCAGGTGATCGCCCAGAACATCGCGAACGTGCAGACCCCCGGCTATCAAGGCCGACGGGTGTCGTTCGAGGACAGCCTTGCCCAGGCCGTGCGCAACGGCAGCGGGGTGGTGGAGCCGAGCATCGGCATCTCCTTGGAGCCCACGCGCGAGGACGGCAACAACGTGAACCTCGACACTGAGGTGGTCTCCAACACCGACACGAGCCTGCGCTACCAGGCGGCGACCCGCGCCGTCGAGGGCACCTTCACGTCCCTGCGAACCGCGATGAGGACCGCCTGATGACCACGTTTGGAGCGATCGGCATCGCCGGCACGGGGCTCGGCGTCCACCGCAAGTGGCTCGATGCCGTGGCGGACAACCTCGCCAACATCAACACGGTGCGTTCCACGGATGAAGAGGCGTTCAGGGCGCGCTACATCGTCGCTCAGGCCAACGCCACCGACGGCGGTGCGGACGGCGGCGTCCACGTCGCGGGCGCCGTCTACGGCTCCGCCGAGGGTCGGCTCGTCTACGAACCCACCCACGCGCTCGCGGACGAGGACGGCTACGTGCGCTACCCCGACATCGACATGTCGAGCCAGATGACCCAACTGATCATGGCGCAGCGTGGCTACCAGGCCAACGCCGGCGTGATCGACCGAGCGCGTGACATGTACTCCACCGCGCTCACCATCGGGAGGAACTGATGTCCATCACGCCGATCTCCGCCGCGGGCCTGTGGTCCGTCGCGCCCACGACCGCCGCCACCGACGTTGCCTCCACGGCGACCGATGGCACGGCCTTCGCCCAGTCGCTCGGTAACGCCGTCGACGGCCTCCAGGGCATGCAGTCCACGAGCGCCGACCTCGCCGTCAAGGCCGTGACCGGCGAACTCGACAACGTCCACGACTACACGATCGCCGCCACCGAGGCAGCCGTCGCGCTTGAACTCACGGCGGCCGTGCGCAACCGCGCCGTCGACGCGTTCTCCGAGATCATGCGGATGCAGGCCTAATGCCCCAGCAGATCGCGTCCGTCCTGGACCGACTCAAGGCGCAGGTGGAGCGGATGTCGGTGGCGCAGCGCGTCTTCGCCGCGCTGCTGGCGGCGATGCTCGTCGTGGGTGTCATCGCGCTCGTGCAATGGATGAGCAAGCCCGCCATGGCGCCGCTGTTCACCAATCTTGGCCCCGACGACGCGGCGGCCATCGTCGAGCAGGCTCAACTCCGCCGGAGTTCCTTACGAGCTCACCGCGGGCGGCGGCACCATCATGGTTCCGCAGGCTCAGTTGTATGACACTCGCCTCACCGTCGCGGGCGCTGGCCTTCCCGCGGGCTCCGAGGCGGGCTACGCGCTGCTCGACGACATGTCGATCACCTCCTCGGAGTTCCAGCAGCAGGTCACCTACCAGCGGGCGCTCGAGGGCGAGCTCGCCAAGACCATCGGCGAGATGGAGGGCGTCGCATCGGCGTCCGTGAAGGCTCGCCCTGCCGGAGGAGACCGTCTTTGTCTCCCAGGTGGAGGAGCCCACCGCGTCGGTCTTTATCCAGACCGAGCCGTCCACCTCGCTTGGCACCTCCAACATCCAGTCCATCGTGCACCTCGTCTCCGCGTCCGTTGAGGGGATGCGGACCGAGGATGTCGCAGTCATCGACTCCAACGGCGTGGTGCTCTCCGCCGTGGGTTCTGAGGCGAGCGCCGTCGAGAACTCGGGTCAGACCGCGGACTACGAACAGCGCACCGCCTCCAACATCCAGGCCATGCTCGACCGCGTGGTGGGCCCCGGCAACGCCGTGGTGTCCGTCTCCGCGGAACTGAACTTCGACAAGTCGCAGACCACCACCGAGTCCTTCACGTCCGACCCCGACGCCTTGCCGCTGTCCGAGTCCAGCACCCTCGAGGAGTACACCGGCGGAGCGGGTGGCACCGAGGCAGGCGTGCTCGGGCCCGACAACATCGCGGTGCCCACCGACGATGGCGGCACCGGCGAGTACCGCAAGGAAGAGACCGTCACCAACAACGCCGTGGACAAGGTCACCGAGAACGTCGAGGCCGCAACCGGCGCGGTCGAGAGGCAATCCGTGTCCGTGGTCGCCAACGAGACCGCGGCCCAGGCCATCGACATGGCGGACCTGCAGGCCATGGTCGCCGCCGCCGCTGGCGTCGACGAGGAACGCGGCGACGTGGTGTCCGTCTCGGCCATGAGCCTTGACACGTCGGCGGCCGATGCCGCACAGGCCGCCCTCGAAGAGGCGAGTGCCGCCGAGCAGGCGGCCGCATCGCGCAGCATGTGGGCGGACATCGCCAAGTGGAGCGCCATCGCGCTGGTCCTCCTAATCGCCTTCATCGTGATCCTTGTCCGCTCGAGGCGGCGTCGCGAAGAGCCGTCGATGGAGCCTGAGCCTCGAGGCCGTCGAGGAGCCTGGAGGCGCGCGCCCAGGCCGCGCTTGACGCCCGCACCGCCGCACTGCTCGAGCAGGCCAGCATCGTGGCCGACACGGAGGAGGCTCTCGCCCTCGACGCTGCTCCGGTTCCCACGATGGACACCGTTGCGGAGGCCATCCGCCTGGAGATTGCCGAGTTTGCCTCGCAACAGCCCGCCGAGGTGGCGGACGTCCTGCGTGGCTGGATCGGCGCAGGGAGGCAGTCATGAGCGCGGTTCTCACGGGCACGCAGAAGGCGGCCCTTGTCCTCATCCAGATGGGCCGCGAGTCCGCCTCGCGCGTCATGGCGGAACTGAGCGAGACCGAGATCGACCAGGTCACCGCGGAGATCACGCAGGCTCGCGTCGGTGGACGATGACACGGTTCAGGAGGTGCTGGGCGAGTTCCAGCGCGCCGCCAGCCGTGGGCTCGCAGCGCACGGAGGCTATGCCTACGCTCAGCAGGCTCCTCGAGGCGACGCTTGGCCCGGAAAAGGCGGCGGAGATCCTCGACCGCCTCGCCAGCCGCGTCCAGGTGCAGCCTTTCGAGTTCCTTCGCCACGCGGACGCCCGTCAGGTGGTGACGCTGCTGAGCGGGGAGCACCCCCAGACCATCGCGCTGGTCCTCGCCCACCTGCGCCCCGAGCACGCCTCGGCCATCATGGCCGGCTTTGCGCCGGACGTGCAGGCGATCGTGGCGCGCCGCATCGCGCTCATGGAGAGCGCATCGCCCGATGTCGTGGAACTCGTCGCCGAGGAGCTCAAGCGCAAGGCCACCAACCTCATCACCTCCCACGAGATGAGTTCGGTGGGTGGCGTCGAGCCACTCGTCGAGATCATCAACAGGGCCGATGCCGCCACGGAGAAGATGATCCTCGAGGGCCTTGCGGAGCAGGACCCCGAACTCGCGGACCAGATCCGCCAGATGATGTTCGTGTTCTCCGACATCACCCTGCTCGAGGACAGGGCCATCCAGGCTGGTGCTGCGGGGCGTCGAGGCATCGACGCTCGCGACGGCACTCAAGGGCGCCGACGACGCGGTGCGCGACAAGATTCTGCGGAACATGTCGGCGCGCGCCCAGGAGGCGCTTGTCGAGGAGATCGACCTGCTGGGCAAGGTCAGGATCTCGATGGTCGAGGAGGCTCGCTCGCGCGTGGTCCAGGTGATCCGTGGACTCGAGGAGAGCGGCGAGATCATGATCAGCCGCGACTCCGAGGACGAGTATGTCGCCTGACACGGTCGCACCGTTCGTCCCGGCCACGCTCGGACGAGGCGCCGCGCAGCCGTCGACCGCCTCCCAGGCGGCCGGCTATGCCGCGGGCTGGACGGCCGGAGCGAAAGCGGCCGCCGAGGCCGCCCGCCAGCAAGCCGAGGCTCACGAACGCGACCACGCACGCCGCGAGCGGATGCGCGACGAGCGCATCGGCGCCGCCGTCACCGCGCTCGCGGCCGCCACGCTCCAGTGGCGCGAGAGGGCCTTGCCCGTGGTCGCGTCCGCCGAGCGCCTGCTGGAGAAGGCAGGCGTCGACCTCGCGGAGGCGATCCTCACGCGTGAACTCACGCCCGGACCCGAGACGGCCCGTGACGCCCTCGCCCGTGCCCTGGCCGTGCCGGGCGACGTGGCGCCCTCAAGCGTCAAGGTGGCTCCCACCGACTACGCCGAGATCTCTCGCCTCGTCGACGACGGGGTGCTGAGGCTTCCCGACGGCGTAGACCTGGAGGCCGATGCGGCCCTGTCTCCCGGCGACTGCGTGACGGTGCACGAGACGGGCACCATCGACGCGTCCGTGCGCGCCGCACTGGCGCGGGCACGTCAGGCGCTCGAGGACAGGCGATGCTCGCGCCCGCCTCCGTCACGCACCCCCTTGGCTCCCGCTACGCGCGCGCCATGGCGGCTGCGCGACCCCAGCGCACGGGCATCGTGACCGACGTCCTTGGCCTTTCCCTTGAGGTGCGCGGCCTTCCCGCGGCCGTGGGCGACGTGCTGAGCGTCGCGATGCCAGAGGGCGACACGCTGGTGGAGGTCGTGGCCGTGGCACCACGGGCGCTGCGATGCATGCCGCTCGCCACCCCGCACGGGCTGCGCGCGGGACTCGCGGTGACGCCGACCGGAGGACCCCTGCGCGTCCCGACGGGACCGGGACTGCTCGGCAGGGTGCTCGACGGCCTCGGACGCCCGCTCGACGGCAAGGGCCCGTGGGGTCAGGTCGACATGCTTCCTCTCGACTCCGCTCCGCCGCACGCGCTCGAGCGGGCGCGGATCGACACGCCCCTGTCCACCGGAGTGCGCGTCATCGACACGCTCACGCCCGTGGGTAGGGGCCAGCGCATGGGTCTCTTCGCGGGCTCGGGAGTGGGAAAGTCGACGCTTCTATCGATGATGGCGAGGGGCACCGACGCCGAGGTCAGCGTCATCGCGCTGATCGGCGAGCGTGGACGCGAGGTCCGCGAGTTCCTCGAGGATGACCTGGGGCCCGAGGGACTCGCGCGGTCCGTCGTCGTCGTGGCGACGTCCGACGAGCCCGCGATGACGCGCCTGCGGGCCGCGATGGTGGCGACCCGCATTGCCGAGGGCTTCCGCGCTCGCGGCAGCCACGCGGTCCTCATGATGGACTCGCTGACTCGCGTGGCCATGGCGCAGCGTGAGATCGGACTGTCCGCCGGTGAGCCGCCTGCGACCCGCGGCTATCCGCCCTCGACTTTCTCGGTGCTGGCGAGGCTCCTGGAGCGGGCAGGCACGGGACCCACGGGATCCGTGACGGGCTTCTACACGGTGCTGGTCGACGGTGACGATCACAACGAACCGATCGCTGACGCCGCCAGGTCCATCCTCGACGGTCACCTCGTCCTCACCCGTGACCTCGCGGTGGCCGGCCACTACCCAGCCATCGACGCGCTCGCCTCGCTTTCCCGAGTCGCGGGACAGGTGACGGGCCCCGATCAGCGCGCCGGTGCCCAGCGGCTGCGCCAGGTTCTCGCCGCGCATCGGCGCGCGCGGGACCTCATCGACGTGGGTGCGTACGCGGCAGGTTCGGATCCTCTCGTGGACGCCGCCGTCACGCACCGTGCCGCGATCGACGCCTTCCTGACGCAGCGGGTCGACGACTCGACACCCGCTGACGCCGCGTGGAACTCCCTTGCCCTGCTCATCGACCAGTTGGAGGGACGACTGTGAACCGCCGTTTCCCGCTTGATGGACTCCTGCGGACCCGCACGTTGCAGGAGGAGACCGCCGCCGCGCGCCTGGCCACCGCCAACGGCGTACACCAGGCCGCGGTGCGCCGCCTTGACCAGGGGCGCCAGGGTCTCGCCGAGCTCCACTTTGCGCCCGAGCCCAGCCGCCAGGTCGCCGATGTCAGCCTGCGTTCCACCTGGCAGGCTCGCCGTGGCCGCCCGAGCCGCGGCATCGGCTCGCCTCGTGGACCTCGCGCTCGGTGCCACCGAGGCAGGAGATGCCGCCCGCGAGGCCACTCACGGCTGGGAACTCGCCCGCCGCGACAAGGAGGCCGTCGAGCGCCTCCACGACAGGCACCTCGCCCGTGTGGCCGCCGATGACCTGCGCGAGGAACAGCGCGCGCTCGACGAGGCCGCGTCGCGCCGATCGAAGGGCCACTCATGACCGTCACGCCACTGGCCGCGCCCGCGGCTCCCACGCCGCAGGCAAGCGCCAAGAAACCCGCGTCAGGGGGCGACTTCGCACGGCACTTCGACGCCGCGTCGCGTGACCGCGGTCCCGTGCGCGACGCCGACGCCGCGAAGCCGGCCGCCGGTCCTCAGGCCGAGGGTCCGGTTGCCGACGACGCCGGTCAGGGGACGCCCGATGGTGCAGTCGCAGGCGAAGTGGCGCCCGCCGCTCCGCCCACGCCGTCACCCGTGACGCCGGCAATCACCCCTCCCATGGCCGCGACGCTCGCCGCCGTGCCGACCGATGCCGCCGCCGTCGCGGGCCAGACGGTCGACACCGAGACCCCCGCCGCCCAGGCCGACGCCGCGATGGCCGATGCTGGTGAGGTCGCCGTACCCCCGGCCGCCCCCCGCGCCACCGGAACGGGGTTCGAGACCACCGCCCCCCAGGCCGCCGCCTCGACTACGTCGCAGGCCGCCGCATCGGCGATCCCGCAGGCTCGAACCCGCGACACCATCGGCCGCCGTGGCGAATCCGGTAGCCCCGTCCGCCAAGGCCGAGGCTCGCGGCGGGACCGGCACAGGCTGTCACCGCAGCCCCGCAGGCCGCGGAGGCCGCACCAGCGCCATCGGCCGACGCTGATGTTCCGGCCCCCGCGGCTCCCACCGCCCCCGCGCGCGTCGCAACCGAGGCCACGCCGGTGCCGGCAGTCGTGGTCTCGCCGACTCAGGCCACGACGACCGTGGCGGCACCCCAGGCGACCGCGGCACCTGCGCCAGCGGTGCCCCTGCCGTCACAGATCACGCCCCACCTCACGCAGGCTCAAGGAACTGCCGCTCGGCGAGCACGTGATCACCGTGACGGTGGATCCCGAGCACTTCGGACCCGTCAAGGTGGTGGCGCACATCACCGCCGACGGGGCGCAGGTGCAGGCTCATCAGCCCCACGGATGCCGGCAAGGACGCCTTGCGTGCCGCCCTTCCCGACCTGCGACGTGACCTCGCCGCCACCGGAATGCAGGCGCAGGCTCGACCTCGGCACCGGCTCCGGTCAGCGTGACGGTGCCCCCGAGCGTGGCGCCACCCGCGGCTCCGGCGCCGCGGTGGGCGGGTCCGTCGCGGCCCAGCCGGAAGGCGTCCACTCCTCCTCACCCGTCGGCGCGCCAGGCGCGACCGGCATCGACCTCATCCTCTGACGGGAGCCCCTATGACGATCGATCCCACCGCCGCGACCTCCACCCTGATGTCCGGCACCACCACCGCCTCGGCTCCCAAGCAGGAGATGGACTCCGAGGTCTTCATGGCCCTGCTCGTCGCGCAGGCTACGCAACCAGGACCCCTCAAGCCCCATGGACACCACCGAGATGATGTCGCAGCAGACTCAGGCTCGCCTCCATGGAGAAGGCTCACGGAGGCTCTCTCAGATCTCCCAGGAGCAGTTCGCGCTCAGCATGCGCGTGGCCGCCATGGGGCTCGTGGGCCAGCAGGTCTCGTACACCGATAGCGAGGGAACGCTGGTCACCGGCGTCGCCTCCTCCGCGTCCTTCGCCGACGCCGTCCCCACCATCGCCGTCGGGGACGAGTCCATCGCCCTCGATCGCATCATGTCCACCGCGCCGTTCGCCGGCTGACCTCGCCACCTCGACCTAAGGACCACCACCATGCTTCGTTCCCTCTTCTCCGGCATCTCGGGTCTGCGTGCTCACCAGACCATGCTCGACGTCACCGGCAACAACATCTCCAACGTCAACACCGCGGGCTTCAAGGCCTCGCAGGTGCAGTTCCAGGACACCCTGTCCCAGGTCCTCAACAACGCGGGAGCGCCCCAGGCGGGCGTGGGAGGCACCAACCCCGCACAGGTGGGCCTCGGCGTGTCCGTCGCGGGCATCACCACGAACTTCCAGCAGGGCGCCGCCCGCCTGACCAACCGCGCCACCGACATGATGATCTCCGGCGACGGCTTCTTCGTGGTCAACAAGGGTGGCGAGCAGGCTCTACTCGCGTGCCGGCGCGTTCACCTTTGACGCGCTCGGTCGGCTCGTCACCCCCGACGGCGGCCTGGTGCAGGGCTGGGGCGCCGATGCTGCGGGCAACGTCGACGTCAACGGACCGCTCCAGGGTCTGCGTCTGCCCGTCGCCACCCTCATGGGCGCCTCCGCGTCCACCTCCGCCACCTACGAGGGCAACCTTCCCGCCGACGCCGAGGTGGGCACCATCCTCAACCGCCAGATCGACGTGTACGACGGCGCCGGCGGCACGCACGCACTGAACCTCGCCTTCACCCGCACCGCGACCGGCTGGGACATCTCCGGCACCATCGCGGGCACCACCTCGACGCAGACCGGCTCGATCACCTTCACGACCGAGGGCGCGATCGACACCCTGACGTTCGGAGCGTTCCCCGGAGACGCCGCGGCAGGCACGCAGCCCATCACGGTCGACCTGACCGCGCTGACGGGCTTCGCCGGCCTCGAGACCGCCGCGGCGTCGGCGCAGGACGGCCGCAGCGCGGGCACCCTGCAGTCGTTCGCCATCAACGCCGACGGCACCCTGATGGGTTCGTTCTCGAACGGTCTCAAGCAGGCCATCGGCCGTGTCGCCCTCGCGAGCTTCGCCAACCCCACGGGTCTCGAAAAGAACGGCTCGTCGCTGTACGCGCCCACCGTCAACTCCGGTGACGCGCAGGTGGGTGCCGCCGGCACCGGTGGCCGCGGCAGCCTTGCAGGCGGCTCGCTCGAGATGTCCAACGTTGACCTCTCCGCGGAGTTCACCAACCTCATCGTCGCGCAGCGTGGCTTCCAGGCGAACTCGCGCGTCATCACCACGTCCGACGAGGTGCTGCAGGAGGCTCGTCAACCTCAAGCGCTAACCCGTGCCGTCCGTCGCGGTGAACTGACCGCGACGGACGGGCCGGAAGCCTCACATTCTGGCCGCCGTGGCCGAACGGTAGACCACACCGGGCCCACGGATGGGTCCGTCGTTACAGCCAAGGATGGGCCTCAACGTGATCACCCTCACGCGATTCCACGGGGATCGTTTCTCCGTGAACCCCGACATGATCGTGCGCGCCGACGCGACGCCCGACACCGTGATCACGCTCATCGACGGCACCAAGGCGATCGTGGCCGAATCGCTGGACGAGGCTCAACGCCATCGTCCTCATGCACCGGTCGTCCATCGTCGCCCAGGCGATCGATATCGCGGGTACGGATGATGACACGGCACTCGCCACCGTCATCGGACTTCCCTCGCTCCACTCTCGTCAGGTCACACCGGAGGCTGACTGATGGACTTCGCCACCCCGATCGGCATCGTGCTCGCTCTTGGCGCGGTGCTGACAGCGATCATCCTCGAGGGCTCGTCGCCCATGTCGGTGATGCTGCCCGCGCCGATGATGCTCGTGATCGGCGGCACCATCGGTGCCGGTCTCGCGACCACGATGCTTCCCGACTTCCTGCGGGCCTTCCGTGCCCTGCCCGGCTACCTCGCCTTCAAGCGTCCCGACACCACGGCGACCGTCGAGCCTGCTCGTGTCGCTGACCGACCGTGCCCGCCGCGAGGGCCTGCTTGCGCTCGAGGACGCCGCTCGCGACATCGACGACCCATTCCTGCGTGATGGCCTGCAGTCCGCCATCGACGGCATGGACCCCGAGGACCTGCGCGAGACCCTCGAAGCGCGCATCGACGCCCGCAGGGCCCGCGACAAGGTCATCGCGAAACTCTTCACCGACATGGGTGGCTTTGCGCCCACCATCGGCATCATCGGCACCGTGGTCTCGCTGGTCCACGTCCTCGAGAACCTCGCCGATCCTTCCAGCCTCGGCCACATGATCGCCGCGGCCTTCGTCGCGACCCTGTGGGGCCTGCTCTCCGCCAACCTCATCTGGCTGCCCATCGCCGCGCGCGTGAAGCGCGTCAGCGAAATCGAATGCGCCCAGATGGAGATGGTGATGGAGGGCCTGCTCGCGGTCCAGGCGGGCTCCAGCCCGCGCGTGGTGGGACAGCGGCTCCGCTCGCTTGCGGGTGAAGAGGAATCCGCCAAGGAAGCGGCGTGAGCAGCAAGCGGCGCCGCGGCGACCACGCGGAGGAGCACGAGAACCACGAACGGTGGGCCGTGTCCTATGCCGACATGATGACGGTGCTCGTGGCGCTGTTCATCGTGCTGTACGCGATGTCCACCGTGGATCAGGCCAAGTTCGAGGAGCCTGCGCCAGTCGCTCGCCGCGGGTTTCGGCAACGACTCCGTCAACGTCACCCAGGGCACGCTCGGCGCGCTTGACGGCGTGGAGTCCTTCGCGATCGCGCCGGATTTCACTGCCGTCGCCAGCGGGGCGGAGGGCGACCTCGGATCCGTGGGCGAGGAGGGCACCACGGCCTACGAGGACGCCATCGAGGAGTACGCGTCCTTGGAGGAGATTCGCGAACAGATCGCGGCTCGCCTCGAGCAGGACGGGCTCGAGATGTACGTCCAGTTCCGCATCGACGAGCGCGGACTCGTGGTGGGGCTCATTGGCCCGCAGGTGTTCTTTGGGGCGGACGATGCGAGCCTCACCGACCTTGCCACGCTGCTGATCGACGACCTCTCCGGTCCGCTGCGCGACCAGCCGCGCAGCCTGTCCATCGAGGGTCACGCCAACTCGCTGCCCTCGAGCAACTACGCGACCAACTGGGAACTGTCCAGCGCCCGCTCCACCCAGGTGTTGCGACGCATGGTCGAGTCGGGAGGCATCGACCCCGCCTCCATCGGCGCCACCGGCTACGGCGATGCTCGCCCGGCCGCCGATGGCACCGGCGCCGACGCGCTCGCCGCCAACCGCAGGGTTGACGTGGTGGTCGTGCCCGACGTGTCCGACGAGGTGCGCGCGCTCCTTCCCGAGATCGCCGAGGCCGTTCAGAACGGCTCGATCACCCTTGATGACCTGCGGGCGAGCGCGGCGCGCTCGGCCCAGAACGAAGGAGACCCCACATGAGCGAGCCCCGCGTGATGGCGCCCCAGACCAAGATCGGGGCCCGGCCATCGGCCGCTCCGCAGCCGGCAGCGCCCGAGCCCGAGCCGTCGGGAGGTGGCCGCAAGCGGATGCTGTCCGTACTGATCGGCGCCGCCATCCTGGCAGCGGTGGCCGGCGCGTACTGGTTCCTCATGGGACCCGGCGCCGCCAGCGGCGACGAGTCCGGCGAGGCGGCGGCCGAGGAGCAGGTGGAGGCAGGCGCCGTGCAGGTGGTCGACTCGATCTCCGTCAACCTTGAGGGCGGCCACTACCTGCGTCTTGGCCTTGGCCTTCAACTCACGGCTGATGGACACGGGGACGTCGACACGGCGCAAGCGCTCGATGCGGCGATCGCGCTGTTCTCGGGCCGCACCACCTCGGAACTCGCCGATCCGGAGGTCCGCGACGAGCTCAAGGCGACCTTGGCAGAGACTCTCGGCGACCTGTATCACGGTGACGTGATGGGGGTCTACTACACCGACTTCGTCACCCAGTAGGAGGACCGGCCCTGCGCCGCTGAGAGGAACACCAAGCAGAAACTCTCACCGTCCGGCCACACGCGTCGATAGGGCGGGCGTGACCGACCCTTCGCCGCACCGCCGTCGACGTGGAACTGGCGTGCCCGAGGCATACGACTTCCGCCAGCCGACCACGCTGACGCGCGAGCATGCCCGCGCCCTTGAGGTCGCGCTGCAGAACTTCGCGCGCCAGTGGGGCACCCTGCTGGCTCGCGCACGGGCGCACTCACCACCGTCGAACTCGACGGCGTGGCGCTCACCACGTACAACGCGTACATCGAGGCGCTGCCGTCCTCGACGACGGCCGTGGTGCTCCACGTCGAGCCCAGTCGCTCACCCGCCGTGCTCCAGCCTGCCCACTGGGCTGACGATGACGCTGGTGGACTGCCTCCTCGGCGGCCCGGCGACCGATCTCGAGATGCCCTTCCGCGAACTCACCGCAATCGAGTGGAAGGCTGCTGGGCGACCTGCTCGAGTACGCGTGCGGAGACCTGGCCTACGGCCTCGCGTCCGTCGCGCCCATGACGTTCTCTCTGCGCGGCGTGAAGTACAGCCCCAGCTTCATGCAGGCGATCGCGGCCTCCGAACAGGTGATCGTCGCCACGTTCGCGCTGTCGATCGGTGACGTGGTCGGATCGGCGACCCTCATGCTGGTCGCGGAGCCGATGCTCGCCGCCATGCGGTCCACCGACGAGCAGACGGTGCGCACCGACGAGGAGCAGCGGGAGCACGACGCGGCTGTCGCGATGCTCACCGACCGCATTCACGATGTGCCGCTGCAGGTGAGCGCGCGCTTCACGGGTCGCTCCATGAGCGCCGCCGCCATCGCCTCGCTTCAGGTGGGCGACGTGATCCCCCTGGGACACCCCGCTTCCCGACCCCTGGACGTTGCCGTCGGCGACGTTGTCTTGGCCCATGCGGCGATCGGTGCTCACGGCACGCGCGCCGCCTGTCTCGTCGTCTCCACCGAGGAGGAGTCATGACCATCGCCGCCCCTTCGAGCCTGGTGGCATCGGAGCTCGCCTCCCACCTGCCCACGCCCACGCCGCTCAGCGCGTCTCCCTACGACCCTGCCGAGGGCCCCGATGCCTCGGTGCTGGCCGTCACCGCTCACCACGTGGGTGCCGTGGGCACCGACTTTGTGGTGGTCGCTGGCGAGTCCACCGCCGCCGCGCTTGAGGGTGCCGGACCCGGCGTGACCACGGCCGACCTGCTCACTCCTGCGCTCGAGGCCGCGGCTGCGGTGGTGGGCCCCGGCGTGCTCGATGTCTCGGCTCCGGCCCCGCTCGGTGACGCCTTCGCTGACCCTGATATGGACGTCTTTGCGCTGCGGGACGCCGAGGGCGTGACCCAGGCGTGGCTCGGCGTGCGCGCCCGCGTCGCGGAGACCACTCAGGCCGCGCCGGCGGTCCTCACCGATGATGAGGCCCGCGCCAGGATGCGCGTCCTTCAGGACGTGGAACTGGTGCTGACCGCCGAGATCGGCAGGACCCGCCTCCCGATGCGCCAGGTCCTCGACCTGGTCCCCGGCACGGTGCTCGAGGCTCGACCGTGCTGCGGGTGCTCCCGCCGATGTGATGGTCAACGGTCGCCTCGTCGCCCGCGGCGAGATCGTGGTCGTCGACGAGGACTACGGCATCCGCGTCACCGAGATCGTGTCCGCGGAGACCACGCGCTGACATGGACACGGTGCTCCTGATTCTGCGCGTTGCGCTGTCCCTCGCCGCAGTGCTTGCACTGCTGTGGTGGGTGTCGCGCAAGGTGCAGATCGGCATGGCCGGACGCCGTCAGGATGCGCCGCTGTCAGTGATCTCCCGCCAGCACCTCGGCCGCCGCACGGGCGTCGCGCTCATCGAGGTCTCGGGTCGCCGGCTGGTGGTCGGCTACTCGGATCAGGAGGTGCGCCTGGTGCACGACGCAGGCGACGCTCCCGTCGAGGAGCCCGCCGCAAGCGTCACCCGTATCGACCCCGCCTTCCACGAGGAGGCCACCGTGCCTGCCTCGGATGTCGCGACCACCGTCGCGGCCTTCCCCACCGACCCTGTCCGTACGATGCCGGCCCGGATGGCCGACTCCTCACGGTTCCGCTCACCCCTCGAAGGATCGATCCTTGCGCCTGACACGTGGCGCAAGGCGGTGGTGGCGGTTCAAGAACGGACCACTCGTCGGTCATGACCCCCGCCTCCACCGGGAGCCGTGCGCGCATGGTGCGCATGGCCACGGTGATCCTTGCCGTGACGGCCATCCTGCTCGTCTCGGCCGCCGTACCGTCGTTCGCGACGGTCGACCCTGAGCCACCCGTCGCACCGTCGCCGCCCGCCGTCGAAGGCGGTGTCTCGGTCGACATCTACGGCGTCAACGAGGGGCCCTCCACGTCGATCGTGGTGCTGATCGCCATCACGCTGCTGTCGGTGGCGCCGTCGCTGATGCTGATGACGACCAGGCTTCACCAAGGTCTTCGTGGTGCTGGCCCTCACCCGCAACGCGCTGGGGTTGAACTCGACCCCGCCCACCCAGGTGCTGGCGGGCCTCGCGCTGTTCCTGTCGCTGTTCATCATGGCTCCGGTGCTCTCGGACGTGAACGAGATCGGTGTGCAGCCGTACCTCTCAGGAGACCTGACCTTCCAGGAGGCACTCGGCGTCGGCATCGTGCCGCTGCGCGAGTTCATGCTGTCGCTCACCCGTGAATCGGACATCGCGCTGATGACGCGTGCGGCAGGCATGGACAACCCGGCGACCCCCGCCGATGTCCCGATGACCACGCTCATGCCCGCGTTCATGCTCTCCGAGCCTGCGGGCGGCATTCATCATCGGCTTCGTCATCTTTGTGCCGTTCCTGGTGATTGACCTGGTCGTCTCCGGCGTCCTGATGTCGATGGGCATGATGATGCTCCCGCCCGTCATGGTGTCGCTGCCGTTCAGGCTGTTGCTCTTTGTCCTCGTTGACGGCTGGGGCCTGATCGTCACCGCGCTGATCGGGAGTTACGGCTAATGGGCACCGAAGGGGTCCTGGACATCGGACTCGACGCGCTGATGCTTGCCGCGAAGGCTCTCCGCCCCCATGCTCGTGACCGCGCTCGTGGTCGGCTTCGCGATCTCGCTGTTCCAGTCGGTGACGCAGATCCAAGAGGTGACGCTGTCGTTCGTGCCCAAGGCCATTGCCGTGTCCGTCGCGCTCCTGATCTCCGGTCACTGGATGATTCAGGAGGCCGTGACCTTCACGCAGACCATCTTCGAGCGCATCCCCTCGCTGCTGGGCGGCTGACATGGGCCTCACGTTCGACCTCGCGCTCGTGGAGACCACCATGCTCGCGGGCGTGCGACTGGTCGCCTTCCTGGTGGTGTCTCCTCCGTTCCACCTGAGTTCGTTCCCCGGCCCGGTCAAGGTGGCGCTTGGCCTGGGCATCGCGGTCGCCGCGGGGCCGCGGGTGGAGGCCGCCGCGATGCAGGCTTCCCGGCGCGATGCTCGCCTCCAGTGGGCCGATGTTCTTCGCGGCCCTCGTACTCCAGGCGGTCATCGGGCTTGCCCTGGGCTTCATCGTCCGCCTCGTGTTTGCGGCGGTGCAGACGGCCGGTTCGCTCATCGACCTCTTCGGCGGCTTCGAGCCTGGCCCAGGCGTTTGACCCGGTGTCCGGCTCGCAGGGCTCGGTGTTCTCGAAGTTCTACTACATGGCTGCGCTCGCGCTCCTCTTTGCATCGGACGCCTACCAGGTCGTCATCGGTGGCGTGGTGCGGTCCTTTGAGGTGGTGCCGCTCGGAATGGGCCTCGACCTCGACGGGCTTGCCTCGCTGATGACGAGCGGGCTCACGGGGCTGATGGTCTCGGCGCTGCAGATCGCTGGCCCGCTTCTGGTGGTCCTGTTCCTGGCCGATGTGGGTCTTGGCCTCCTCACGAGGGTCGCCCCCGCGCTCAACGCCTTCGCGCTCGGCTTCCCCCTGAAGATCCTCATCACTCTGGTGCTCGGCTCGGTGGCCTTCCTCGCCCTGCCGCAGGTCATTGCCGCCCTGACCGACCGCGCCTTCGGAGCGATGACGGGGGTGGGCTGTGAGCGAGTCGTCGAGCGAGACCAAGTCAGAGAAGGCCACTCCGAAGCGCATGAAGCAGGCTGCGGCGCGACGGTTCGCTGCAGCGCTCGCAGGACTTCTCCGCGTGGGTGGTGGTGGGCGCCGCCGCGATCACCCTGCCGATGGTGGTGAGCAACGCCCGTGAGGCCGCGAGCGAGCAGACCGGGGCCATCGAGACGGTGGCGAGCACCGCCGATCCCGCGCTCGCGCTCGCGGCGCTCGAGGCGGGGCTCGGCAGCATCGTGAGCACCATGCTGCCGCTGTTCGCCGCCGTGGTGCTCGCCGCAGTCGCCACGGCCGCGGCGCAGGGAGGCATCCGCTTTGCCCCCAAGCGTCTCAAGCCGTCGTTCAAGCAGTTCAACCCCAAGCAGGGGCTGAAGCGCGTCTTTGGCGGCCAGGCCTGGTGGAACGGCATCAAGGCGGCGTTGAAGGCTGCCGCGATCGGCACGGTTCTGTACGTGGTGGTGCAGGGAGCCATCCCGCAGTTGATCGGCTCCGGCGCCCACTCGCTCGACGCGATCATCGAGCAGGCCGTCAGCGGCGCCGTGTCCCTGGTGCAGATCGCCGTGATCGCGGGCCTCGTCCTCGCCGGATTCGACGTGCTGGTGGTGATGCGACGCAACCGCAAGCAGACCCGCATGTCCATGAAGGAAGTCAAGGACGAGCACAAGCAGACTGAGGGTGACCCGTGGATCAAGGGCCAGGTGCGCGCCCGCCAGATCGCGATGAGCCGTAACCGCATGATGGCCGAGATCGCCCAGGCCGATGTGGTCATGGTCAACCCCACCCACGTGGCCGTGGCGCTGCGCTACGAGCCCGGTACAGGCGCGCCCACGGTGGTTGCGAAGGGCGCGGGCCACGTGGCAGCCAAGATCCGCGAACGCGCCGCCGAACATCGCGTGCCGATGGTCGAGGACGTGCCGCTCGCGCGCGCGCTGCACGGCGCCTGCGAACTCGGCCAGGAGATCCCTCCCCACCTGTACGCGGCCGTCGCCCGCGTGCTCGCCTTCGTCATGTCGCTCAAGCGTCGCGGCGCCGCCGTGGGCGTGCACCGTGACCCTCAGAAGGAGGACGTGTCGCTATGACCCTCACGCTGTCCCCGGAACGTCACTCGCAGGAGATCCGCCCATGACCAAGAACCTCACCGCCCTCGGTGTTCCGCTCGGCGTCGTAGGCATCGTCCTGCTGCTGGTGGTGCCGCTGCCCGCCGCGTTCCTCGACGTCCTCATCGTCATCAACATCGCGATGTCGTTGGTGGTGCTGCTGACGTCGATGTACGTCAAGCGGCCCCTGGATTTCTCGGTGTTCCCGTCGCTGCTGCTGGTGCTGACCCTGTTCCGCCTGGGGCTCAACGTCGCCTCCACGCGCCTGGTGCTGCGCGACGGCTACGCGGGCCAGGTCATCGGCGCGTTCGGTGAGATTGTGGTGGGAGGTTCGCTGGTCATCGGCCTCGTGATCTTCCTGATCCTGGTGGTCATCCAGTTCGCGGTTATCACCAACGGAGCGGGGCGCGTCGCCGAGGTCGGCGCCCGCTTCACGCTCGACGCGATGCCCGGCAAGCAGATGGCCATCGACGCGGACCTCAATGCGGGCCTCATCGATGAGGACACGGCGCGACAGCGACGGGCCGATGTCGCAGCGGAGGCCGACTTCTACGGCGCCATGGACGGTGGCTCCAAGTTCGTCAAGGGCGACGCGATCGCCGGCATCATCATCACGGTGGTGAACCTCCTCGGAGGCTTCGCGGTGGGCATGATGCAGATGGGGATGACCGCCGGTGAGGCGATCGAGCACTTCTCGCTGCTGACCATCGGTGACGGCCTTGTCACCCAGATCCCGGCTCTCCTCATGTCGGTGTCCACCGGTCTGATCGTCACGCGCGCCACCGCCTCCGCCGACATGGGAACCGCCGCGGGGGCGCAGGCCACGCAGTCGCGGACCGCGCTGCTGATCGCCGGAGGCGCGTCCTGTGCCCTCGCCCTCGTCCCTGGCCTGCCCAAGGCGCCGTTCGTGCTCATCGGGGCCGCGCTGCTCATCGCGGGCCAGCGCGCTCCCAAGAGCGACGCCGCGGAGGCCGAGGCGACGGCGACGCCGGGAGCCGCGGCCGCCGCTTCCGGTCCCGCCCCGGACTCTCCCGAGGCACTCCTCGAGCAGATGAGGGTCCACGCTCTCGAGATCCAGGCTCTCGCCCGATTTGGTCGACCTGGTGGGTGCCGGTACCGAGAACGACCTGCTCGCCAGGGTGCGGGGCCTGCGCAGGAAGATTGCCCTCGACCTTGGCATCGTGGTGCCGCCCGTGCGCACCCGGGACTCCGTGGAACTGCCGCGGTCCACCTACGTGGTCAAGATCGCGGGCGTCGAGGTCGGTCGCGGCATCGCCCCCGCCGGCCGCGTGCTCGCGCTGGGCGACAGGCTCGATGCGCTCACGGGCGAGCCGGTGAACGAGCCGGTGTTTGGGCTTCCTGGCAAGTGGATTCCCGCGCAGGCTCAAGCCGCAGGCGGAACTGGCGGGTGCCACGGTGGTGGACCGGGCCTCCGTGCTCGTGACGCACCTGGGGTCCATCATCACCGCGCACGCCCCGCGCCTGCTGAGCCGCGAGGACGTACGCATGCTCGTCGACGGCGTCAAGCAGGTCAATCACGCCGTGGTCGACGAGCCTGGTGCCCACGGTGCTGTCGCTCGGCGAGGTGCAGCGGGCCTTGCAGGGACTGCTGGAGGAGCGGGTCTCGATCCGTGACCTCTCGCGCATCTTCGAGGGGCTGTCGTTGCGTGCGAAGACCTCCACGGAGCCCGAGGGACTCGTCGAGGCCGCACGTACGGCGCTGGGTCCGGCGGTTGCGGCACCGTACGTCCGCGACGGAGTCCTGAGGGTGGTCACCCTTGAGCCGGTGCTCGAGCAGCAGGCTCGTCGAGTCGCGCCGTCCGGGCGAGGGAGGCTCGCAGTTGGCGATCGATCCGCAGCGTCTTGAGGGTCTGGTGGCGTCCGCACATGCCCGGCTTGGTGCGGTGGAACGTGCGGGGCATGACGCGGTCATCGCGTGCGCCCCCGCCCTGCGGCCCGCGCTGCGACGTCTCCTGGTGGGGTCGCTGCCGGAGGTTGCTGTGTTGTCGTATTCAGAGGTCACGGGGGCGGGAGTCCCCATCGAGGCAGTAGGGGTGGTGAGCGATGGCGCAGCGATTGCTTCTTGAGGGTCCTGACCCGGCAGCACTGGTCGCGCAGGCACGGCGCGAACTGGGCACCGGCGTCGAGGTGGTCCAGTCGGAGCGGGTGCGCTCCGGTGGGGTCCTGGGGTTCTTCAGCCGCGAGTCCTACGCGGTGACGGTCGAGGTGCCCGATGCGGCACCCGAGGCCGCGGTGATCGCGGCGGCGGTGGCGAGTGAGGACGCCGACGTCGCCGCTGCGCGTCGAGAACTGCTGGGGGCCGATGCCTCGGAGTCGTTTGCGGCGCAGTTGGCTGAGGCCCGTGGCGCCGGCCGCGGCAGGGGCTTCGTGGCGGCGCAGTTCCCCTCGGTGGCTCCCACCTCGCCCGTGGCGCCTACGTCGCCTGTGGCGCCGAGCGTGGCGACGCCGCCCCAGGCCGCCAAGGCCGCGCACCACGCGGGCGCTGCCTCGGTGCTGACGGCGGCGCGTGCCGCCGCGGCAGTCCAGGCGAGGTCGCTGACCGCTGACGGGGACGCTCGTGGAGCCTTCGGGCTCTCCGGTCGCCTCCGGCGCTTCTGTCGCATCCCACGCACCCGCCGTGATGGAGGAGCCCCTCTCCCAGGCACTTCGCAGCGCTGACGCTCGCCGTGCGGGCGCGTCGGTGACGCTGTCCGCGACCCGTGAGACGGGCATCGTGGTGGGGCCGTGGTCGGCTCCGGCCGTCGACGACGCACCCCCCGTGGGCCCCACGGCGGGGATGCTGCTGCGCGCAGGACTTCCCGACCGCGTGATCGACGCCGCTCGGCTCGACGAGACCGTGCCGTGGACCGCGCTCATGGCGAGGCTCGGCGCCGGAGCCACACCTCGCCTCGAGCCGGGCGCCATCATCGCGCTCGTCGGAGATCCCTCTGAGGTACTGCAGGTGGCGTTCCAGGTGGCCGCCTGGTCGCGCACCCCTCTGGCGGACATCGTCCTCGCGGGCACCTCGCCCGCGATCCCCGGGCACGGGCGCCGCATCACCTCCGAGGCCGCCGCCTCCCGCCTCCGTGAGCGCGCAGAGGCCGCCGCGGCGGACGGCAGGCCCGTGATTGTCGCCGTCGGGACCGCCGCGGGCGCCAAGGCTGGAGCCGTCACAGCCGGCCTGGTGGACGCGATGGACGCGGATCACGTGTGGGCCGTGACCGATGCGGGCCTCGCGGAGCGGGACCGAGACGAGCGAGTGCGTCACCTTGGCGGCGTGGGGGTCATTGACGCCATCGCGCTCGTGGGCGCCGCACACAGCCACGCGCCGGCCGCCGCGCTGGGAGCAGGTCTGCCGGTCGCGTGGATCGACGGAGTGCCCGCCTCACCGATGGCGTGGGTCGCTCTGATCGCGGAACGACTGAGCCTTGCCGTGATGTGCGCATCGACCAGGGCCCGCGAGACCGGATAGCCTCGTCTCATGCTCGTCTTGTCTCGCCGCATCGGAGAACGCCTCGTGATCGGGGATGACATCGTCCTCACCGTGATCGATGTCCGCTCCGATGGCGTCCGGCTCGGCATCGACGCGCCACGGCACGTCAAGGTGTCGCGCGCCGAGATTCTCGAGGCCGTGAAGGACGAGAACGTCGAAGCGGCCGCCGTAGATGACGAGGCCGCCGCGGTTCTCGCCGCCATCAGGCCGCCTGCGCCGCCCGCCGCCTGACCCCTCCGCGCCGCACACCTCTCCCGAACTGTTCATCACCGGGTACTCCCTGCCGATGGGGTGCCCGACACGGTGGCTTGTCCCGTGCGGAACGGACCGGGAGAGACAACGATGGACGCGATGGACGAGATCGTCCGCGAATTCGTGGTGGAGAGCCTACGAGAACCTGGACCGCCTGGACCGGGACCTCGTAGACCTGGAGACCGCCACCGACTCTCGCGCACTGCTCGGCTCGGTGTTCCGCACCATTCACACCATCAAGGGCACCAGCGGCTTCCTCGGCTTCTCGACGCTCGAGGGCCTCACCCATGTGGGCGAGAACCTGCTCGCGGAACTGCGTGACGGCAAGCGGACCATGACGACCGCGACCACCGACGTGCTGCTGCGGATGGTGGACACCGTGCGTCGCATCCTCGAGACCGTCGAGTCGACCGGTGTGGAGGGCGAGCACCCCACGCAGGCAGTGATCGACGCCATCCAGGCGGTCCTCGACGGCGTGGATCCCGCACCCTCGGCCTCCGACGAGGCCGCCGAAGCCACCGATCTCGCCGACGTCACCGAGGCATCGGACCCTGAGGCGGAGCCGGCTGCGGCGCCTGTCGCCGCGGCGCCGAAGCGCGCCGTGAAGCCCGTGTTGCCCGCGGCACCGAAGACGGCGGCGAAAGCTCAAGCGCCCGCGCCGGCCGACGCGGCCCCTGAGGCCCCCGCCGCATCCGAGGCTCCCGCGGAGGCGGACGCGCCCGACGAGATGCCGGTGCGCTCCGCAGCGGAGTCCTCCATCCGCGTGGACGTCGACGTGCTCGACGCCCTCATGCGCCACGTGGGTGAACTGGTCCTCGCGCGCAACGCCATGACGAGCCTTGCGGGCGACATGGACGACCCCAACCTGGTGCGCGCCTCGCAGCGCCTGTCGCTGATCGCGACGGAACTCCAGCAGGGCGTGATGAAGACGCGCATGCAGCCCATCGACCACGTGTGGTCCAAGGTGCCGCGCATGGTCCGCGACGTCTCCTCCGCCGTGGGCCGCAAGGTTCAGGCTCACCATGGTGGGCAAGGACACGGAACTCGATCGCTCCGTCCTTGAGGCCATCAAGGACCCGCTGACGCACCTCATTCGCAACGCCATCGACCACGGCATCGAGGCCCCCGCAGACCGTCGCGCCGCGGGCAAGGCCGAGCAGGGCAACCTGACGCTGCGTGCCTACCACCAGGGTGGCCAGGTGGTCATCGAGGTGGCCGACGACGGCAAGGGTATCGACCCCGACATGGTGGCCCGCAAGGCCGTCGAACGGGGCCTGCGCACCGAGGCCCAGGTCGCGCAGGCTGGGCGCCCAGGACATCCTTCAGATGCTGTTCCTCCCCGGCTTCTCGACCGCCGAGAAGGTCACCAACGTCTCCGGCCGCGGCGTCGGCATGGACGTAGTCAAGACCAAGATCGACGGCATCGGCGGCGTGGTCGACGTGCAGTCGACCCCCGGCATCGGCACCACGTGGCGCCTGCGGATCCCGCTCACCCTCGCGATCATGCCCGCCCTGACGGTGGAGTGCGACGGAGCCATCTACGCGATCCCCCAGGTCAACCTGCTCGAACTGCTCGCGATCGACGACGACCAGTCGGGCGTCGACCACGTGGGCAAGGCGCCCGTGTACCGCCTGCGCGGCCAGTTGCTGCCGCTGGTGGACCTGCGCGACGTGCTCGGAAGGACACCGCGCGACTCGATGGTGGGCGCGGTGGTCGCCGTCATGCAGGCCGATGGCGGTCGCTTCGGTCTCCTGGTCGACCGGGTGCGCAACACCGAGGAGATCGTGGCCAAGCCCATCGCCGCGGCGATCAAGGACATCGGCATCTATGCCGGAGCCACGCTGCTGGGTGATGGCACCGTCACGCTGATCCTCGACGTGCCCGCGGTGGCACGCAGGACCCTCGAACTCCAGGAGTCGCTGCCGGACGCGCAGGCCGCGCCTCCGGTGGACACCGACACGGAGCAGATGCTCGTGGTCGCCGTGGGCGATGACCGCCAACTCGCGATGCCGCTCGATGCCGTGACCCGCCTCGAGCGTTTCCCCGCGGACATCCTCGAACAGGTGGGCGGCGCGACCGTCATGCAGTACCGCGGTCGCATCACCCCCGTCGTGGACCTGGCATGGCTGCTGGGCTCGGCGCGTCCCGACGCCGACGAGGCTCGCCGTGGTGGTGTGCGCCAGGGGCGAGCGGGCGGTGGCCCTCGTCGCGACCGAGGTCGTGGACATCGTGGATGCCTCCGTCGAGGGCCGCTCCGAGGTGACCGGCCACGGCCTCCTCGGCTCCATCGTCGTCAAGGGACGCGTGACCGAGCTTCTTGACCTCCCCGCAGCGGTCTCCGCCGCGGACCCCGCCTTCTACGACGCGGCCGAGCCCGAGCTCGTCGCCGCAGGATCGGAGCGCTGACATGCAGTACCAGGCTCGCGACCTTCCGCCTCGACGGCCGGCTCTTCGGCATCGACGTGGCACTCGTCCAGGAGGCTCTCCGCCTTGACCAGCACACCATCGTTCCGCACGCCCCGCAGACCGTCGCCGGCCTGGTGAACCTGCGCGGCCAGGTGGTGCTGCTCGTGGACCTCAGGGCTCGACTTGGCCGCACCCCGTTCGGTCCCGAGGACTCGCCGATGATGATGGTCGTCAACGTCGATGGCGAACCCATCTCGCTGCTCGTGGACCAGGTGGGCGACGTCATGGACGTCGACACCGATCGCCTTGGGCCCGTACCGCCCACGCTCGAGGCGGAGCCTGCGCGACCTCGTCGCCGGCGTCTACGCGCTCGATGACGACCTGCTGCTCCCGCTCGACGTATCCCTGGCGACTCGCGTATGACGGCGCGGGTGCGCGTCCTCGTCGTCGACGATTCCGTCGTCGTCAGGAGGATCGTCTCCGACGCGCTCGCCTCGGACCCCGCGATCGAGGTCGTGGGCGTCGCGCAGAACGGCTCCATCGCGCTGACCAAGGTCGAGGCCCTCAAGCCGGACCTCATCACCATGGACATCGAGATGCCAGTGATGGACGGCATCGAGACGGTGCGGGCGCTGCGCGCGAAGGGTGTGCGCACCCCCATCGTCATGTTCTCCACCCTGACGTCCCACGGCGCCTCGTCGACGCTCGATGCGTTGGCGTCGGGTGCGACGGACTACGTCACGAAGCCCACGAAGGTGGCGGACCCGACCGAGGCGATCGCGGTGATCACCTCGCAGTTGGTGCCCAAGATCAAGGCGCTGTGTGCCGTGCGTCCGCTGCGTGGACTCGGCGTCCGCCCCGCGCAGGCCCGCGGACCCGTGCGGCGCCCCCGCGCCCTGGTCATCGGCTCGTCCACGGGAGGCCCCGAGGCACTGTCGACGCTCATCAAGTCCCTTCCCGCGAAACTGCCGGTGCCCGCGCTCGTGGTGCAGCACATGCCGCCGTTGTTCACGGCCCAGGCGGCCGCGCGTCTGGATCGGCTCGGTCCGTCCACGGTGGTCGAGGCCCGCGAGGGCGATCGCCTCGAGCCCGGCACGTTCTACATCGCCCCCGGCGACTTCCACATGGAGATCGTCGACCGGGGCGGAGCCGTGCGCACTACGCTCCACCAGGGCGAACAGGTCAACTTCTGCCGTCCCGCAATCGACGTGCTGTTCCGCTCCTCCGTCAAGGTGTTCGGCGGTGACCTGCTCGGTGTGGTCCTGACGGGCATGGGCCACGACGGCCGCGAGGGCGCCCGTGATCTGGTGGCCGCAGGCGGCCGCATGATCGCGCAGGACGAGGCGTCGTCCGTGGTGTGGGGCATCCCCGGGGCTGTCGCCACGGCGGGACTCGCGCACCAGATCCTGCCGCTTCCCGCCATCGGCGATGCGGTGGCGACCGCTATGGCGGTCCGCCCGCCGCTGAGGGAGGCACAGTCATGACTCTCGCCGCCGACACGTTCGAGTTCGTTGCCACCTTGGTGCGCAACCGCAGTGCCATCCAGGCTCGAGTCGGGCAAGGAGTACCTGGTCGAGAGCCGCCTTGCTCCCCTCGCGAGGTCTGCGGGCTCGGCCGATGTCGACTCGTACATTCGCGGCCTGCGCACCAACGTGGCGCATCACGACGCGGTGGTCGACGCGCTCACCACCAACGAGACGTCCTGGTTCCGCGACCGCGCACCCTTCACGGCACTCAAGGGCTCCGTGTTGCCCGATCTGATCGCCAAGGGCCGGCGTCACGTCAAGGTGTGGTCCGCCGCATGCTCCACCGGCCAGGAGGCCTACTCGGTCGCCATCACGGTCGCCGACGACTTCCCTGCCCTGACCCTCAGCATCGTCGGCACGGACCTGTCCGACCGCGTCGTGGAGCGCGCGCGAGCCGGCCAGTACACCCAACTCGAGGTGAACCGCGGCCTCCCGGCCGCCACGCTCGTCAAGTATTTCCAGCGCAGCGGACCCACCTTCGAGATCGCGCCCCGGCTGCGCCAGCAGGTGACGTTCAGGAAGCACAACCTGCTCGACGCGCCGCCCGTGGGCGGGCCGTATGACGTGGTGTTCCTGCGCAACGTCCTCATCTACTTCGATGTGGCGACCAAGCGCGATGTGCTGCGCCGTGTCCGCTCGGTCCTTGCGCCCGGCGGCACCCTCTTCCTTGGCGCGGCGGAGACGACTATCGGAATCGACGACGCGTGGGAACGCGTCGAGGCGGCAGGAGGAAGCGTGTACCGGCTCAAGGAGGCGAAGGCTGCATGAAGGCACTGGTCATTGACGACTCACGGGTGATGCGCAGGATCGTCTCCGGCATCCTGAACGGTGCGGGTTTCGACACCGTCGAGGCTGGTGACGGCCGTGAGGCCCTCGATCAGGCTCGAGGCACACCCCGATGTGGTCCTGTGCTGCATCGACTGGAACATGCCGGTGATGACCGGCTTCGAGTTTGTGGTCGAGGCGCGCAAGCGCCAGGAGTGGCGAGACATCACGCTGATGATGGTGACCACCGAGGGTGAGCACGATCAGATTGTGCGCGCGCTCGCGGCGGGTGCCCACGAGTACGTCATCAAGCCGTTCACGCCCGAGATCATGCTCGACAAGGCTCGAGGCTCCTTGGCCTGCTGGACCCGGCGGTGCAGGCATGAGCGCCGTGGCGGGCTCGCTTCCCACGGTGGATGGCGAGGCCATTGAGGCGATCGCGCAGGACTTCTTCGCGACCATGGTCGACGGCGAGCACGGTGTGCTCGTCCCCGGCTATGGCGAGATGGCGCCGCTCGTCGACGCCCGGTTTACCTGGGTTGACGTTCACGGCGAGACGGTCACCCGGGTGCTCGTCGCCGTCGGCCGCTCCACGGGCGACATGCTCACGCGTGCCCTGCTCGCCCTGCCCGACGACGCTCCCATTGGGGACGCCGACTTCGCCGATGCGGCTGGCGAGGTCGTCAACGTCATCGGCGGAAACATCAAGTCGCTGGTGCATGGGGGCGGTGCGTTGTCCCTCCCCCAGGTGGCCGATGCCGCTCCCGACTGTGGCGGTGCGCCGCTCATCAGCGAGACCTGGTTCACCTGGAGAGGTGCACCACTCACGCTCACGCTGTGGAACCTGCCCGAACATGCCGGTTCCGCGGGACGACCATAAGAGAGAGGGGTGGCCACCATGAAGGTCATCGTTGCTGACGACAGCCGCGTGATGCGGCAGATCGTGATCCGTACTCTGCGCCAGGCGGGCTACGACTGGTGGGACATCGAGGAGGCCGAGCACGGCGCCGATGCGCTCGAGCGGGTGAGGGCCACGCGCCCCGACTTCGTCCTGTCCGACTGGAACATGCCGGAGATGACGGGAATCGAACTGCTGCGCACCATGAGGGCCGAAGGGGACGAGACGCCGTTCGCGTTTGTCACCTCGGAGGGTTCGCCGCAGATGCGTGAGCAGGCGGCGGCCGCTGGTGCGCTGTTCCTCATCGCCAAGCCGTTCACCGCGGACACGTTCCGCGAGACCATCGACCCGTTCATCGCATGAGCGGCGACCTGCGATCCACCGCCGTTCCCACGGCGTTCGAGGTCCGTGAACTCTTCGAGGGAATGCTGGGCCGCGAGGTCGAGTGGGACGGCAACGCCAAGCGCGTTGACCCCCTCGACGGAGCGACCGTGGCGACGTATGTCGACGACCTCGGCAACGTGCTGGCCCTTGCCCTCGCCGACGTGCCGCTGACCGCGCGTGCCGGCGCCGCCATCGGGCTGCTGCCGCAGGCCATCGCCGAACAGGCGGTCGAGTCGTCGCTCGTGACGCCGGTGCAGTACGAGAACGCCGTGGAGATCCTCAACGTGGCGGCGTCGCTGCTGAACAAGCCGGACTCGCCGCACCTGCGCCTGCGGGAGGCGTTCTCGCCGCGCGAGACCCTTCCGGCAGAGGTCTCGGAGCTTGCGCTTCAGCAGGCGAACCGGCTCGACGGTGCCCTGACGATTCAGGGCTACGGCTCGGGCCGCATCTCCATCGTCGTGCGCTTCTGAGTGACCCCTCAGTCCTGACCGCCTCGCGCGGTCAGGACGTGGGAGGCGCGTACTCCCAGTGCCACGGCTCGCGGGCCACGGCCTCGGTGAATCCGTACGCGCCCGCGTGCTCACGCATCCAGGCCTGCGCCGTCGCATCGAGCCGAAGGTCCACGGCAAGGCCCCAGCCGTGCTGGCTCGTGCCGGGAACCGCTGCCAGGCCACCCTTGCGATACAGGCCCTTCTCCGCGGCAACCTGCACCTGCGAGTCGTAGTCGCGATAGCCATCGGTCACGCCGATGGTGACGCCGGCGGCGGCCGCGTCGCCGATCATCCTGCCGGCGGCCTCAGCCGCGGGGGCCCACATCCGCTCGGACGAGCCGGGAATGGTGGCCAGCGCCGACTCGGGGATGAGGCCGTTGCCGTAGGACGCCAGCGCCGCGGGGATCCCGTCGGCGGTCATGGTCGTGTCAAGGGTCGTCACCGTGGTGGCGCCAGAAAGTGCGCTCGCCAGCGCCGCCGAGAACGAGCCTGCATCCGTCGCCGTGGCCGTCGTGGCGCCAGTACTGAACAGACCCGTGAGCGACGCCGTGGACGTCACAGACGACGTGGCCTGAGTGGTGGGCTGCAGTGACGCGATGGTCGCGGAGATTTCTCCGATCCGTTGCTGGATCGCACTGATGCCGTCCATGCCGTCCTCCTGGTCGTGGCGTTCCCCTACCCATCGGCAGCGCGACGGCCCCGATGAGAAGTGTGAGAAACGCCATCGGATGCCTTACACGTGTCCCCGCGTAACCGATGGGAGCGGCGGCACGGCACCGCCTCTCCCCTGGCGCGGTGCCGTGCTCCCCCTCGGATCGGAGAATCATGGACACCCTCGACCAGCCGCGTCCCCGCGCGACCCGTCGTTTCCCCCTGATGGCGCAGATCATGGCCGCATTCCTTGCGGTCGTCGCCATCCTCGTCTCCGTGGGAGTGGTCGCGATCGTGCGGCTGTCCCAGCAGGGCGAGCAGGACCTGGCCCTCATGACCACCATCTACGACTCCGAGTGGCGGTCCAGGAGCCGCAGGACGCCCTGTGGCAGGTTCGCTCGCAGGGCATCGCGATGCGCGCGCTCACGGACGAGGAGATCCCCGATGCCTGGGTCGAGGCTCCAGGCGCGCTACGTCACCTTCGAAGACGAACTGGCGGAGTTCTCCGAGGCTCTTTGAGAGCAAGTTCGACACCTCGCTGCCCAACTACGAGGCGGACTACGCCGTGTGGGAGCAGTACAAGCAGAACCAGATGTCGCTGTACGAGCCCACCTTCGTGGGCGAGCCCGTCCCCGCCGAGGAGCGCACGGCCGTGGGCAACGACCTCGTGGCGCGCGTCAACGCGCTCGCGACCCTCATCGGCGAAAGCGTCCAGGAGGACGTGCAGGCCACCGAGTCCTCCACCGCGACCGTCCAGCAGTGGCTCACCGTCGTCATGGTGATCGCCGTCATCGTCGCCGTGGGACTGGGCATCTTCGTGTCTCGCAAGATCGTCCGCTCCGCAGGTGTCATCAAGGCCTCCCTTGAGCGTCTTGCTGAGGGTGATTTGACGGCTGAGGCGCGGGTGCGGTCGAACGATGAGATGGGGGATATGGCTCGGTCGTTGTCGTCGGCGCAGGGGGCGCTGAGGGAGACGATGGCTGAGGTGGTGTCGTCTGCGCAGACTGTTGCTGCTGCGGCGGAGGAGTTGTCGGCTGCGAATGCTCAGGTGGCTGCGGGTTCGCAGGAGACGTCGGCTCAGGCTGGTGTGGTCGCGAATGCTGCTGATGAGGTGAATCGGTCGGTGCAGGCGGTGGCGTCTGGTGCTGAGCAGATGGGTGCCTCGATTAAGGAGATTTCGCATAACGCGAATGAGGCGGCCAGGGTTGCTGCGCATGCCACGGATGTGGCGGAGTCCACCAACGAGCAGGTCTCGAAGTTGGGTGCGTCGAGTCAGGAGATTGGCAATGTGATCAAGGTGATCACGGGTATTGCTGAGCAGACGAACCTGTTGGCGTTGAACGCGACGATTGAGGCGGCTCGTGCTGGTGAGGCCGGTAAGGGCTTCGCGGTGGTGGCTGGTGAGGTCAAGGATTTGGCGCAGGAGACGGCGAAGGCTACCGAGGAGGTGGCTCGCAGGGTTGCGGCGATTCAGGCTGATACCGGTGGTGCTGTGGAGGCGATTGAGGAGATTTCCTTGATTGTGAAGCAGATCAATGATTTCCAGATGACGATTGCGTCGGCGGTGGAGGAGCAGACCGCGACCACGGGTGAGATGAGTCGTGGGGTCGCTGAGGCTGCGTCGGGTTCGGGTGATATTGCCTCGAATATCTCGTCGGTGGCGCAGTCGGCTGCGGATTCTGCTCAGGTCCTCGATCAGATCGGGGCTTCCGTGAACGAGGCTCGCGGAGTTGTCGTCCAGTGCGCACCAGCGTCGAAATCTTCAAGTACTAATGCCGTCCGGTGCCGCCGGAAACGCAACCGTCGGCGGCATCGGCGTCCCCTCAATGAGCACTCACAGGAGAGTCATGGACACCATCACCACGGCCGATGGCGCTAAGCGCCGGCTACGCATCAACCTCTCGGCGCAGATCTTCACCGCTGTCGGTGTGGCGCTCGTGGCGCTTGCCATGGCGGGCAGCCTCGCCACCGTGCAGTTGCGCGCGGGAGAAGCCAGCACGGAGGAGCTCGTCGGTGATCAGTCGCAGATGAGCGCCGCGGTGCTGGCGCTTCAGAACGACCTGTGGAAGGCCCGGCAGGCAGCCGGAACGGTCGCGTCCTATCCCGTCGCCGACCGTCCGGAGCAGCAGGAAAAGCTCGAGGGCGACTACGCGACATTCGAGGCTTCTCTCGCAGCCTTCGCTGAGACCTATACCGAAACCTTCGGCGACGTGCCGGACGAACTCGCCGCCGTCGAGTCCCAGTGGGCCGCCTATCGAGACGCCATGCTGGCTGACTTCCTGCCCGCAGCGCTCGCCGACGATCTCGACACCCTCAAGGCGGTGCGCGAGGGGACAACGCGTGAGGCCGGCACCAACCTCGTCGACAGCGTCGCGGCATTGACCGAGGGCGTGGACGCAGACCTCGCTGCACGCGAGGACGCGGCCGCCCAGCGCTCCGCGACGACCACGACGGTGGTGATCGCACTCGTGATCGCGGGAGTCGTCATTGCCGGTGCCGTGGCGCTCCTCGTCGTGCGCCGCATCAAGGCGTCTGCCCGAGCCGTCAGCCAGTCCATCGAAGCGCTGGCCGAGGGAGACCTCACCGTCGAAGCTCATGTGAAGAGCAACGACGAGTTGGGGGATATGGCTCGGTCGTTGTCGTCGGCGCAGGGGGCGCTCCGGGAGACGATGGCTGAGGTGGTGTCGTCTGCGCAGACTGTTGCTGCTGCGGCGGAGGAGTTGTCGGCTGCGAATGCTCAGGTGGCTGCGGGTTCGCAGGAGACGTCGGCTCAGGCTGGTGTGGTCGCGAATGCTGCTGATGAGGTGAATCGGTCGGTGCAGGCGGTGGCGTCTGGTGCTGAGCAGATGGGTGCCTCGATTAAGGAGATTTCGCATAACGCGAATGAGGCGGCCAGGGTTGCTGCGCATGCCACGGATGTGGCGGAGTCCACCAACGAGCAGGTCTCGAAGTTGGGTGCGTCGAGTCAGGAGATTGGCAATGTGATCAAGGTGATCACGGGTATTGCTGAGCAGACGAACCTGTTGGCGTTGAACGCGACGATTGAGGCGGCTCGTGCTGGTGAGGCCGGTAAGGGCTTCGCGGTGGTGGCTGGTGAGGTCAAGGATTTGGCGCAGGAGACGGCGAAGGCTACCGAGGAGGTGGCTCGCAGGGTTGCGGCGATTCAGGCTGATACCGGTGGTGCTGTGGAGGCGATTGAGGAGATTTCCTTGATTGTGAAGCAGATCAATGATTTCCAGATGACGATTGCGTCGGCGGTGGAGGAGCAGACCGCGACCACGGGTGAGATGAGTCGTGGGGTCGCTGAGGCTGCGTCGGGTTCGGGTGATATTGCCTCGAATATCTCGTCGGTGGCGCAGTCGGCTGCGGATTCTGCTCAGGTCCTCGATCAGATCGGGGCTTCCGTGAACGAGCTCGCGGAGTTGTCGTCAAGTTGCGCACCAGCGTCGAAATCTTCAAGTACTAATGCCGTCCGGTGCCGCCGGAAACGCAACCGTCGGCGGCATCGGCGTCCCCTCAATGAGCACTCACAGGAGAGTCATGGACATCGTCAAGGAGCCGCGCAAGCGTCCCCGTTTCACCCTCACCGCACAGATCAGCGTCGCGTTCGGCGCCGTCGTTGCGCTCCTCATCGCGGTAGGCATGACCGCGGTGACGCAGGCTCAACTCTCAGCATGCGAGTGATGTCGGCAGCATGACCGATCTGTACAACGCCGACAAGGCCGTCGCGGAGGCTCACGAACGCGCTGTGGTCCGTGCGTACCGAGGGGCTGAGGATGAATACCCTCACCCCCGAGGAGCCGCCTGCCGCGTGGGCCAACCAGCAGGAGGCTCTACGCGACCTTCGAGGCGGAGTACGCAGAGTTCTCACAGGTCTTCGCGGAGTCGTTCGGCTCCGAGCCTACGGACGATGCGGGGGTGCCGACATCTGGGTGGCTTACAAGGAGGCGCAGGCCTCGTACTTCGACCCTGAGTATGTCGGTGAGCCCGTCCCCGCTGACGAGCGCCGTCAACTCGGAACGGATCTTGTCTCGGCCGTCAGTCTCTTGACCGACCAGGTGTCGTCGAAGGTGATGACTGAGGTTGAGGGCACCGATGCTCTGAACTCCAAGGTCCGGACGCTGCTCGTGATTCTCCAGGTCGTGGCAGTGGTGGTTGCCCTGGGACTTGGCACATGGCTGACGCGTCGCATGAAGCACTCGGCCTCCGAGGTCAGCAACGCCCTTGAGCGTCTTGCTGAGGGTGATTTGACGGCTGAGGCGCGGGTGCGGTCGAACGATGAGATGGGGGATATGGCTCGGTCGTTGTCGTCGGCGCAGGGGGCGCTCCGGGAGACGATGGCTGAGGTGGTGTCGTCTGCGCAGACTGTTGCTGCTGCGGCGGAGGAGTTGTCGGCTGCGAATGCTCAGGTGGCTGCGGGTTCGCAGGAGACGTCGGCTCAGGCTGGTGTGGTCGCGAATGCTGCTGATGAGGTGAATCGGTCGGTGCAGGCGGTGGCGTCTGGTGCTGAGCAGATGGGTGCCTCGATTAAGGAGATTTCGCATAACGCGAATGAGGCGGCCAGGGTTGCTGCGCATGCCACGGATGTGGCGGAGTCCACCAACGAGCAGGTCTCGAAGTTGGGTGCGTCGAGTCAGGAGATTGGCAATGTGATCAAGGTGATCACGGGTATTGCTGAGCAGACGAACCTGTTGGCGTTGAACGCGACGATTGAGGCGGCTCGTGCTGGTGAGGCCGGTAAGGGCTTCGCGGTGGTGGCTGGTGAGGTCAAGGATTTGGCGCAGGAGACGGCGAAGGCTACCGAGGAGGTGGCTCGCAGGGTTGCGGCGATTCAGGCTGATACCGGTGGTGCTGTGGAGGCGATTGAGGAGATTTCCTTGATTGTGAAGCAGATCAATGATTTCCAGATGACGATTGCGTCGGCGGTGGAGGAGCAGACCGCGACCACGGGTGAGATGAGTCGTGGGGTCGCTGAGGCTGCGTCGGGTTCGGGTGATATTGCCTCGAATATCTCGTCGGTGGCGCAGTCGGCTGCGGATTCTGCTCAGGTCCTCGATCAGATCGGGGCTTCCGTGAACGAGCCTCGCGGAGTTGTCGTCCAAGTGCGCACCAGCGTCGAAATCTTCAAGTACTAGCGCGAACCGCGGCCGGCCAGGAGCGTTGCTCCCGGCCGGCCTCGGCGCGTGCGACGGGCAACGTCCCTGGCAGAACTCCTCACCTTTGCGGGCCCATGGCCGATGGGAAACCAAGTCCCCTCGACAGAATGTCCCCGAGATGGAGGCTCGCCATGGACGGCACGGATGCCGGCATCACCCTTCAGCGACGGCGATGGGGGCTGCGTGCCCGCATTCTCGTCGGGTTCACCGCAGTGATTGTGCTCCTTGGCGGAGCAGGGATCGTCGCCTCGGTCGCGTTGCGAGATAGCGGGGCCACGTCGTATCACGCGGTCCATGACGTCGCCAGCGTCTACTCCAGCGTGGTGGACGTGCAGGACGCCCTCACCACGGTCCGCGTCCAGGGGTCGCGCCTGGGCACCATGTCGGCACAGGAGCGTGGCCTCAGGCGGCGCGTGCAGGAGCAGAACATCGCGCTCCTCGATGCAGCGTTCATGGCGTTCGAGGAGCGGTTCGCCGCGACCTACGGCCGCGCTTTCGACGGTGCGGCCGATGCGAGGGCCCTGTGGGACGAGTACGCGGACGCCCAGGAGGCCGCCTATGCCTCCCGCTCCGACGGCACCACCGCGGATGTGTCCCAGGCTCAACCGTGTGCAGATGCTTGAACTGGAGATGATCGACACGGCCGGAGCGCTCACCGAGCCTTGTCGACGCCGAACTCGAGCGGGAGGCCCTCGCGGAACAGCAGCGCGGGCGCGACGCCGTCATCGTCGTCATGTGCCTGTTGGCGGTGGGCGTGGCCGTCGCCCTCGCCGTGGGACTGCTGCTGGCGCGCCGCATCACCTCGAGCGCCAGGAGCCTTCAGGTGGCGATCGAGGCCCTCGCCGAGGAGACCTCACCGCGGAGGCGCAGGTGAAGCCCGGCGACGAGATGGGCGACATGGGCCAGTCGCTTGCCAGCGCGCAGGCGGCGCTGAGGGAGACCATGGCCGATGTCGTGGCATCGGCACAGTCCGTCGCCGCCGCCGCGGAGCAACTCGCCGCCGCGAACGCGCAGGTCCTCGAAGGCTCCCAGGAGACGACATCCCAGGCCGCCGTGGTGGCCGCCGCGGCCGACGAGGTCAACAGCAGCGTCCAGGCCGTCGCCTCGGGCACCGAACAGATGGGGGCCTCCATCAAGGAGATCTCCCACAACGCGAACGAGGCCGCGAAGGTAGCCGGCACCGCGACCATCGTCGCCAATGCCGCCAGCGAGTCGGTGGGCAGGCTTGGCGTCTCCAGCGAGCAGATCGGTGACGTGATCAAGGTCATCACGGGCATCGCGCAGCAGACCAACCTGCTCGCGCTCAACGCCACCATCGAGGCCGCCCGCGCGGGCGAGGCGGGCAAGGGGTTCGCGGTCGTCGCGGGCGAGGTCAAGGACCTGGCGCAGGAGACGGCCCGTGCGACCGAGGAGGTCGCGCGACGCGTCGCCGCGATTCAGGAGGACACGGGCGGAGCCGTCGAGGCCATCGGCGAAATTGCCGAGATCGTCCGTCAGATCTCCGACTTCCAGACCACCATCGCCTCGGCGGTGGAGGAGCAGACGGCCACGACGGGCGAAATGTCCCGCGGCGTGTCCGAGGCGGCCGATGGCTCTGCATCCATCGCCGTGACCATCGCCTCGGTGGCGCAGTCCTCCGCAGAGTCCACGGAGGTACTGGACCAGATCGGCGCCAGCGTCGCCGCGCTGGCCGAACTGTCCGCACGCCTGCGCACCAGCGTCGCGATCTTCACCTACTAGTCACCGGTGCCGCTTCCCGGTGCCGTGATGGTCGGGGGCGCCCGCTTTCCGAAAGGACTCCATCACCATGCCTCACCCTGTCCCCGCGGGGCGTCGTCGTCCCCGGGTGTCGCTGACCGTACAGATCCTCGCCGCCTTCAGCGTGGGGGTCGCGATCGTCATCGGCGTCTCACTTCTGGCGCTCTACCAGGTGGATCAGATGTCCGCCGGGCAGATCGCGGTGCTCGAGCAGTTCGGCGCGCGCAGCACCGCCGCGCTGGCCGATGCGGAGGCAGAGGCCTCTGCGACGCGCACCCTCATCACCGGTGTGCTGGTGGCCGCGGTGGTGGGCACCGTGGGGGTGGGTCTGGTGCTTGCCTGGCGCATCACCAAGGCCGCACGCAGCCTGACGCACGCGATCTCGGGCCTCGCCGATGGCGACCTCACCGTCGATGCGCAGGTGACGTCTCGCGATGAACTGGGCGACATGTCCACGGCGCTGACCGTGACCGCGGCCTCGCTCAGGACGCTCGTGGGCGGGATTGCCGAGTCGGCGGGGACCGTGGCCGAGGCGGCCCGCGACCTCACGGCGGCGAGCGCCGAGGTGGGAGCCGCATCGGCCCTGTCCGATTCCCGCGCCACCCAGGCGGCCGCAAGCGCCGGCGAGGTGGACCGTTCGGTGCAGGCGGTGGCGTCTGGTGCGGAGCAGATGGGTGCCTCGATCAAGGAGATCTCGCACAGCGCCAACGAGGCCGCGCGAGTGGCGGCCCACGCCACCGCTGTCGCCGATGCGGCCAATGCCAAGGTGGCCGAGGCTCGGCCAGTCCAGTCAGGAGATCGGCGATGTGATCAAGGTGATCACGGGGATTGCTGAGCAGACGAACCTGTTGGCGTTGAACGCGACGATTGAGGCGGCTCGTGCTGGTGAGGCCGGTAAGGGCTTCGCTGTGGTGGCTGGTGAGGTCAAGGATTTGGCGCAGGAGACGGCGAAGGCTACCGAGGAGGTGGCTCGCAGGGTTGCGGCGATTCAGGCTGATACCGGTGGTGCTGTGGAGGCGATTGAGGAGATTTCCTTGATTGTGAAGCAGATCAATGATTTCCAGATGATGATTGCGTCGGCGGTGGAGGAGCAGACCGCGACCACGGGTGAGATGAGTCGTGGGGTTGCTGAGGCTGCGTCCGGCACGGGCGACATCGCCGCGCTAATCGCCGCCGTCGCGGACGCCACCACGCAGGGCACCGACGCGCTCGGCGCTGTGGAGACATCGGTGGGCCACCTGAACTCGTTGGCGGGCGACCTCCGCGGCAAGGTCGGAGCCTTCACCTGGGAGGCTCGAACCGCCTGAGCGACGGTCGCAAGGTGGTCGAAGCCTGATGTGCCAGCGTGCTAGAGTTGCCCGGCACGCGCGAGTGGCGGAATAGGCAGACGCGCACGGTTCAGGTCCGTGTGCCCGAAAGGGCGTGGGGGTTCAACTCCCCCTCGCGCACGTGAAGAAGGCCCCCGGGAAACCGGGGGCCTTCGCTGTTTTCCGGTGTCGCGTGCGGATTGCTGCGTTTGAGGTGGGCTCGTTAGGTATGTCTTCGCTACGGGCTCACGGAGCGAGTTCCTTACTTCCACCTTCCGCGGGACGATCTATCTCAGGTGGTAATCGAGGCGGAGCGACTGTGGTTCGAGGCGAATAGACGATTGAGGTCCTGGGAAGCGGACGTGACCGGGCAGATCGTCGATACTGACATCGACGGGCTCCTCACTGCTGCACTGCTCCATGACCACTTCGGCTGGCCGATCATGGGTTTCTACGACAAAGCGACTCTCTGGCTCGATGCCGACATTGAGCCACCCCTTGACCTCACCTCGGTGGTGTGGGTTGACGCCGAGATGTTGTGGCCGGGAGCCCGGGTGTTGTCCCAGCACGTTCCGGCGCAGCGCCGCTCGGACTTGCGCGCCGTCGGCACGCTCCGCGCCAGTGTCAACCCAAGTGTCATAGCCGGACACGCGCAGGTCGGCGACTATGCGAACAAGTACCCGTTCGGCACCTTCCAATGGGCGTGGTGGGTGCTCAACCGTGATCCGGCTTCGGCTCGCCTCGACAATGGCCGTGGAGTAGGAACAGGTCTCGCGTGGATGCCAGACGGAGGCTTTCAGTCCGTGAACGGAAGATTCCGTGACAACTGCATCAGGTGGGCCACCCAGCACATGCCGGGGAGTCTGATGTCTCCACTTGCACATGGCGATGTCTCGGATGTCAGGGCGAGTGTTCGGGAAGCCGAGGCCTGGCTTCAACAGCACTCAGGTGTCCGGAGAGGATGGGTCAACCATCAGTGGCGAATGCCGATTAGGGAGCATTTGGACGATGCTGTCGACCTGAGCGACGCCAACGGGTTCGGGCAAGCGGGGCTCATCCTTGGCGCGATCAAGACGTTCTATGCCTGGTCGCGGGAACTCGTGCTGCCCCCGAGGTACAGGGCATGGCGGGGTACGTGGATGAAGTCCCAATTGAAGGGGCTGTCCGATGGTTGGCTCGAGGGAGCCAATGCGCACCGAATCGTCTCAGGCGCGGCGCCGAACCCGCGTGACTACTACTGGACTGCCCCTGGCAGTCCGGTTAAGTCTGGGAGGGCGCTCTCTGACATCCTGCCAGGCCCTGCCTACGCCAGTCGCGTGGCGGTCTAGCGAGATCCGCGCTCACACGGCCACGGAGCCCTTCACGTGGCGCTGTTCTATGACACCGAGGCGCGTGCATGGCTCTCGAGCCACGATCTCACGCTATCCCTTGGGGCGTCTGACGCGTCTGCGACCATGGCATAGATTGCGCGTCCCCGATCGGTCGCGAGTAGCAGTCGCTTGTCTCGCTCGCAGTGTGCCTTGAGCACCTGGTTCACAACGCCCACATTGACGCCATTTCCCATTTGCTTGTAAGTCAGCGCGTCTCGCTGATCTACGAACGTGAAGTTGTCCGGCAGGCCCTGCAGCCGTGCCGCCTCGCGCGCGGACAACTTGCGGCGGATGGGGCCGATGATCGGCGTCTGTGTGATCGCGACCAGCGCAGGCAGGTGCGTCGGCCGCTTCACTCGCAGCCCTGAAGGACGCAGTGAGATCACGCAGTCCCACATCGACACGGCATCCTGCGCCTGCCACTCGAGTTTGCGGCGGGACTCAGGGAACTCGCGCACCTCACGCAGCCAAGTGTTGATGGCCTTCGCGCCGAGGAACTCGCGCAGGCTGTCGTACAGGTCAAAATTCTTGCGCAGGAAGTCGGCCTTCCAGGCCGGCGCACCGTCCAGCAAACCTTCACGCGCGGCCTTCGTTGCGACCCAGGCGTCAGCCCAGACTGGGTGGCCGGGCAACCGGCGCAAGGGCTCTCCTGTGACCCGTGCCTGCTCTGCGCGCCACGCTCGCATAAAGACGACCATTTGCTCCCAGTGATCAATCCAGGAGCGCTCGTCTGCGGAGATCTCAGTGCCCGGAACGACGCCGGCCCTGTCCATCGGCAGGTCTTCAACGAGATTCCATTCGCGGCGCATCAGTACGTGCTCGGGAAGCGCGACCGGCTCGGGGTCGGGGTCCATGACCATGCCCTCGGGCACGAGCGTGGCGGTAATGAAGACGCGCTCGCGCACTTGCGGCGACCCGCCGAACTCAGGTGCGATGAGGTGCGGAGAGAAGACGGCGCTTTGCTCGGCAACCTGATAGCCGGCGTTGCGTAGGTGCTCGATGATCACTTGCCACTCGTGCTTGTGACGTGGGCCGGCGAGATTGCGGACGTTTTCGAGGCAGATCAGTGTGGGCTTGCGTTCCCGAACGATCTTCTCGATGTTCCAGAAGAGCGTGCCGCGGACCTCGTCCATGCCCCTCTGGGCACCAGACTTCGAGAACGGTTGGCAGGGAAATCCGCCGGTGATGATGTCGTGCGGCGGCACCGTCACACCGTCGTCGTTGGCGTCCTTCGTGACGTCCCCGAGTGCGGGGTGCTGCCAGTTCGCCTCGTAGACGGCGGCGGCGTGCTTGTCGATTTCGACCGCGTACACGTGCTCGGCACCCATCGCAGAGAGTGCGGCGGCGAAGCCACCGACGCCGGCGAAGAGGTCCGCGAAGGTGATGGCGTCCGAGGCTGATTCATCGAGCATGGGGAAAGCCTACGTCCCACCACTGACAGTGGCGAACGGGCTCTCCGATATCGCTCCAGACGATAGGACGTCCTTGCTCGAAGGCGCGGCCATGGCCACGCAGGTTGGAGTGACGAACACCACGGTCCCGTCCGCAACGGATACCCGATCTGGTAAGAAGTCGGCATGGGCAAAGTGGTGGTGGACCAGGTGCTTCGTGACGGCACACTGACCGGCGACGTCGATACGACACTGAGCCCAACAGCGAAGGTCGACTTGCTGTTGGATGCGTTGCCGCACGCCCGGGCTGAGCGGTTTGCCGACACGCGCACGGTCCGTTTCCGCAACCAGGTCCTCCTCTTCGCCCAGGTGACTCATCTAGGCAACCCGTGGCCCGAGTTCAAGAAGCGGATCCAGATACCAAGAACTTGGGTCAGCGTTCATGACGAAGCCATCACCCAGGGCCTTGAGCCACGGTTCGTGGGCATCTACCACTACGACGATGTCACGATCTTTGTGGACTTCGAACCCAGCACATACGTCCGCAGGAAGGCGAACAACTCTGCTGCGCACATAGCCACCAACGACCTCTTTCAGGCGCAGACGCTGGGCCTGTTCTCACGTATCGATAGTCACGGCAATCACCACAAGCATTCGCTCCGACCTCTTCGCCGCGTATTTGGCCGGTCGTGTGGGCCAGCACAACCTATGTGGATGTGTTCGATGACTTCAACGCCGAGTTCCTCACGGGTGACAGACTCGAGGCACTTGAAGCCGTGCAGGAAATGCACACCGCGCGCTGGCCCGACGCGATGCAAGGTGAGTGGGCCGGCTTCTACCTTGAGTACCGATTCGACGAGTACCTCCGCCGCAATGGTGCGAGCCGCCTCATCGAGTTCCAGAAGGCCAAACGCCAAGGCGACCTTGATTACGACCTAGTTTTCAAGAACCGGGGGAAGATTACGTACTACGGCGACCTCAAGGCCTCCACCATCACGTCGCGAGAATCGCCAGGAAACGACGCCGCCGACCTCCGCGCGTGTATCGAGGAGTTTGGCCGATTCTGGTACGTCATCTACGAGCATGAGACGTGGCGAAGCAAGGACGAAGAAGACCTCCCAGTGGTGGAGTGGAACATCTGGCGCCGCATCGCCGGCCACGTCGGACGCGGCGAGTACAACGAGAAGTCGTACTCCTCGCGCTTCAAATCAGCCGTGCGGTTCAGCCGCATGCTGATTCTGGAAGTTAACGCCGCCAACTTCCACGTCGTGCTCGGAGCCTTCAACCAAGGACGCCAACCCGACGGAGCCTGCAAGGGCCGTCAAGGTGATGATCTCCAAACGCAACATTGATAACTTCCTCGTCCATCAAGCAACACTCACCTGATCCGGCGCCCGGCGTAGGTGTCGCTAGTCCTCCGCGCCTTCCGTGCCCGACCGGCCCGATCAAGGCGCCTAATCGCGGATGCGGTCACGCGCACGGCAGACCGCAGTGTTTCTGCCAAGGCGCCTGGAAAGGCTATGCGATCAGTTGAGAGTTCTCCAGCAACGACGGGACCGTGCGGTGGGCGCGTTCACGCAAGCGGGCGAGCCAGATCATAAGCGGCTCCGGAGCGGTGCAGACCCGACGATTGGAGTGTGCGTGGCGACGTGATTAGTCCTAAAGGTATGTGGGGGCTGCGCGGCGCTGGCGGCGCGGGTGTCGGTACAAGGGTGTATCTCTTGGTCGACATCGATGGAGGGAAGAAACAGGTGGCCAGGTCAGGGATAGACCCCGAAATTTTCAAGCAGGTCGCGCTCGCGCTCGATCCCAAGGACAACATCGGACTATGGGACGAGCACAGCGCATTCATCGCCTCCATCCCCTTGTTTCGTCGTGAAGGCAAGCAGATGGTTGCTGCAGTGGCGCAGATGCGCGACCTGCACGAGACGGCCGCTCGTTCCTTCGAGCACTTCACTCCTCGCGGATGGGGCGTGACGAACATCGGTGTGCCGACACAGAAGGATGCCCTAGAGGCGCTCGACCAGTCCGGTGAAGCCGCCGACGTTGTACTCGCAGCGGCGATCGACGGGACCTGGATCGACCGGCCGATCAATCGCATGAAGTATGTGTACAAGGCGCTCTACGGCGAGACTCACCTCGGAACCATCGGTGGCAAGCGCTGGGAACTAGTCCGCAAGGCTCGGGCTCTCCACCTTGACGGGAACTACGACGCGGCAATCCCGCTGATCCTCAACACGATCGAAGGTCTTGTCGCCGATTCGCAAGAAGGCAAACTCTTCTTCACCGGCAGTGATCGACGAATGATCGACATGATCGAGCCCACCACCCTGGTCGGAATGGCGTGTTCGCTACGTGTCCTTCACGCGCTCTACAAGCGGGGCGTGAACGAGACGACAACCGAGTGCGTCATGAGCCGACACGGCATCATGCACGGCCGAGTCCTCGGCTACGGCACCCAAGTCGCCAGCGCCAAGTGCTGGACGCTGTACGACGCCGTCGTCGACATCCTGATCACACGGCAGGGGCGGGTCGTCGTGTGATCGGTCTTACCCTGCCTTTGTGCTCGCTCGCGGGCTGAGCCGAACGCGGGTTAGTTCGCACTGTCACCGATCGGTTCGGCAGAGCCGCTCGTTCAGGCGGCTGCCGGTTCCGCCAGATTTAGGCGCCGGCCCCAGTCGCTGGATCTGAGGAACATCCACTGCTGCGGGGGATTGGGCACTCCCAGGACTCGCATCTGTGAGAGTGAAACAGGTGCTTCCAGCGGCGCAACCAAGTCAAGATGAACGCCTACGGCGTGTGATCTTCCGGCGAAGTACGAGTTGAACTCGTCTTTCGATACCCCGAGTGTCCGTCTCCGTGCTTCCCACAGTTCTTGCTTGGCGCGTTGCTCTACCCGAGCCACTCTCGCGGTCGCGACGATGGCACCTGCGGGCAGAGTGGAGTAAATCGCGATGGGCTGGCCCACGTCCACCAGCGGCTTCGTTCGACGCAGTTCGACGGTCTTGTCGCCAGCAAGGATCCGCTCGACGTACCGAGGCCGAATCGACAGCAACATGATCTGGCTACTGTTTGAGTTCAAACGCCACCTCCATCAGTTCTGTGGCTAACGCTGCGGGCAACTGCCATGGGCTTCGCAACATCATCTTCGTCCCTAGGTCTGACGCCATAACGTTTGCACGGTCAAGCGCAACCGCTCGTGGAAGGGGACGAGTGCGCCCGAAGGTGATGTACCCAACCTTGCCAGACGGTGACGCAGCCTTGCGCACCTCGTCGCGGGTGTAGATGCCGAGCCTGCGGTTCGAGCGAAATGCCTCTTTCCACGGGACGCGGCCGGACGCGGCTACCACGCTCTGAGCGACGTAGGCGGGCGTGTTCTCGCCGCTGACGTACCAAAGCACGCGAGAACCAGCGGGTGGCAGCGCCGTCGCGCCTGTGTAGTAGACGTGTTCGACCGAGATGCCGAGCGAATCCTTGCGCGTGAAGAGGCTCTCGCCGACGCCCAAAAGTTCCCACGCATACTGGGGCCTGATCGGTACGGACCATACGGGTATCGAGGGCTCTGCCAGCGTTAGTGGAGCGCACGCCGCTTCTAGCGCCAAGAACTCTGTCGGTGAAGCCCCGTCGCGCGAGATCTGATCGACGCGCCGAAGGACCTTTGAACCATCCAGCGCATTGCCGGATAACTCGCAGAGCGCGTGGGCGGCATCGGTCGCTGAAAGGAGACCTCGGAGCCGTGGTGCGACATATATGCCCGCCGCTTGTTCAAAGCCTGCCGAGGCGAGAGAGTCGTGTACGGCGGGCGGGAGATGCGGATCGATGACCCTGACCAGCGTGTGCTCGTCGATGGCGGTCGCCGCGCCAAGGTACTGGACGATGTACCGGGCGAGAACATCCTGTAGAGGTCCTTGGGAGACACGCGCCAGGTGCACCGTGACCTCGTTGCCTGCACGCGTGAGTGCGAGGCCGGCGAGTGGCCCGCCCGCTGAATCGCTGAGCGCCCACGCGTGGCCACGGGCCCCGGCCAACATGAGCAGGCTCAAGTCGACGCGCAAGGCTCGCGCTGCTTCTCGCCGACGTAGTCTGCGTTGAGGCGTTTGAGGATCGACACGGCCGGAGCCAGGTCGTCGATTACCTCGAATGATTGCCCGTGAGCCACAGATGGCCAGTACCGTGCGTCACTGCCGTCCGGTGTGAGCTCTGCCGCGAGCCTGGAGAGGACTCAAGATCTTTACTCCTAGGGCTGACGCGGCTCGGCCCAGGCGGCGCTGTGCACGAACATCGCGCGTGACCAGGTATCCGGCGCCAGCCGCCGACGCATACGCCAGGTGAGCAGCGTCAGACTGATCCTGCGCTCTGCCAGGAGCCCGCTCGGCTTTGGAGCGAATTACCTCACGTGCCGCATCGAGAGCGTCCCGAGGCGGATGCACGAGCGGGACACCTTGTGCTCTTTGTATGAGGCGCTTCCGCTCCGCGGCCTCTGGGTAACGGTCAAGGCTCACGAGGGAGTTCGGGGGTCACCATGAGGACCGCTCCGCTCTCCTGGGCTTCGTCCAACGCCGATTGAGTAAGTAGAGCGTCCGCATTTGCATCGTCGCTATAGAGATCGATAAACACATTCGCATCGAGCACAACAGGGACGCCGGATGCGGAGGTTTCATCCAATGCGAATAGGTCGGGATGTCCATGATCGAGCCACCACCATGTAATGATGTGCGGCTCCTTGCCGCGGCCCGGCTGCTCGCCCCGAGGCACGAAGTCGAGCTTGGGCCAGAGTTCGCGCGCGGGAAAGTCCCGCCGACAACGCACCAGGACCCCCGATAGGTCCTCCGTGCGCCTTGCGACCTCACCAACGAGTAACCGCGCGAGCCCGCGATCGCGGGCCTCGTTGGCTACCGCGAGGTGAGCCAGCGCAGCGCGATGTTTCCCGCGGCGAAAGGAAACGAGTCCAACCACGCGCTCGCCACCGCCTGGGGTGCTGGCAGTCGCGGCGATGAGCCCGCGACGTGCCGCATAGTCTCGCCAAGCCACACGGCTCATGATTCCCAGGAACTCGCGATTCGAATCCGCAAGTGCGACAGTTTGCTCGAAGAGGGGAGACTCTGGCGAGACCTCGTGCAGCACGAACTCCCCATTCACCGGGTCGTCGCGCTTGCTCACGAGGCTCAGCGTGCCAGGCGGTTACGCGCCGCTCACGACGACTCGCCACGTGACCTGATGGTCGGGAGACAGCATCCATCACGATGGAGGCTGATCACGATGCCCAACCCTTGGCCCTCGCGGCCCGACAGCCCCGGTCGACCAATCTCGGGGCATACTCGGGCTTGGGTCTAGAGTTCGATCAGGACGCGGCGATGCGCCGTAGAGGCAGTTTACGTGCGTGGTTGGACAGGGGGACTCGTGCCAGTACCGACTCCCGCCGATGTTGCCCGACTCCACAGTTTGCCGCGGGTGCGACTCGACCCGGAGTCGACGGAAGCCATAGAAGCGCTTCTGCGTAGCCTCGCCATCGCTCCGACTCGATCGTTGCAGTCGCGCCTCTCGTCCTCTGGCTCAGGCGATGTTCGATTCGCTTCGCTGCTTGAGTCTGCGCCCCTAGTGACCGACCTAGTTCGCGAATGGAAGGCGGCGCTTGGCGCCGACCTCTCAGTTGCTGAGGCTCTCCACTTTGAGGCGCTTTTCGCTGCAGGCGCGGCCGACATCTCGGAGGCCTTGCCACCCAATATGTCGTACCTCAAGACTCTGCACACAATCCGTGAACGGGCCGCGCTCGCGCTCTATGACTATGCGCGCGAGATCAATTGGCGGCGCCCTGTGCTGTTCGTGCGTGCGCTGGCGGTCGCGCGCGGGTACTTGCGTGATGTCGTCGGCCACAGCGACCTTACCTCCGCCGCGCGCCGGAAGGAGTTCACTGGTCGGCTTGGTGTCGCCACTGTTCTCGCAGCCAGGTTCTCAACTGCAAGTCCATCAGAGGTTTCCGAGGCGATTTACACGCTCACGGAATCGTTAAAGCAGGGCAACGACCCGGCCTCTGCGGTTCCCTACTTAATTGAGGCTGCGGTGCTCCGCTTCGACATTGAGCGTGACCCTGCGGCGCTCCTGTCTCAGGTTCGGTCCGCTACCGCGTACATGTCAAAGCACGACTACGAGTGCACGCCCGCTGCACAACTGGCATCGTGCGATGCCTATTTGAGACTCGCGTCGGTCGCTAGGCCCAGGGCTCGCCAGGCGGCAATCGAGCAAGCGGCTACGTTTCTGCAAAACGCCCTTCGAAACAGCCCCGACTCTGACGACGCGGTGCGAGCGTTGTTGCTAGACGTGTTGATCGAAGCTTGCAGAGTCGGTCCTGAGATCCTGGATGGAGATTCGATTCTTGGCCTCAGGCTCCCCTTTGGAGCGCGCCTTGACCCGCCCTCAACGCTCTTGAAGACGCTAGCCGCGGCGATGGCCGCACGAATCAACGATCGAGCGCTGGCGGGGGATCTGCTAGCCCGGGGCGTTTGCGCAGACCTTCTCACACTCTCAAGCGCTGAAACGCAAGTGGAGCAACTGCGCACGGCAGTGGACCTCCGCAGAGGTAGTGAGCCTTAGCCCGGGCCTTAGGGACGATCGGTCTGTGTTCCTCGGCGCACGTGACGGACTCTTGCTCGCACGACTGGACGGCGACTCGATATCCCGCTCGCGCATCGTGGGCGAACTGATTGCGCTGGCTGGCGTGGAGAGCGCCTCGCCAACCCCACTCTTACTTCTAGCACAGGACGTCGAGATATCTGGACCCGTCTCTTTGCCGGAAGGCTGTCCTGATCCGGACAGCGATGTCGCCTCGAAGGTTCGGAGCGGTGATGCCCGAGGTCTCATGACCTCGCCGGCTTGCGTTCAGTCGATAGTCCCGATCTCTCGGTCACGCGACTTGGCGGGCGGAGTGACGTCACGACGGTCGCTGATTATTACGGCCTAGTGACTGAGAACTTCACTATCAAGGTAATGCGAGCGGAGGGGGTCGAGCGTGAGGCGGCGCGGCTCAAGGACCTGCGTCAAGCGATTGACGAGGCCAATGCTGGGGGTGAGTTCGCGCTCCCCGAGCACCTCGCAGAGTTGGACGTAGGCGACGGCAATCGGCGTTGTCTGAGGCGCTACGTGCCCGGCAACTCGGCGAGAATCGTCGTGGAACGCGAGAGCGTGCAGCGCGCGGACGCCCTGCTCAAGCGCATAGCGGCGTTCCTCGCGCTCATGAATCGCGTGGAGAGCGCGAGCCCAGAAGGTGTTAGGCGCGGGCTCAAAGAGCGGGAAGTGGGGCGATGGCTACGTGCCATCGGCGAACGTTCGCACATAGAGGCGTTCGAACAATGGTGGAGTCTCGTCTCGGGCGTAAAGCCAGTACGACGTCGTGACGCCCACCTCGACAACTGGGTGCTGACAAGTGACGGATGTGTCCTCGCGCTCGATCTCGAAGCAATAGGGTCAAGGCCGGCCGGCTACGAGTTAGCGCAGGTCACCGACGACGCTCCGCTGCTCGCGCCAGGCGACTGGCGGCGTCGCAGGGAGATCTTCGATGCATACCTCGCCGGGCTTGGCCAGCAAAACGTAGCCGACATCACGGCACTTTGGGTGAGTTATCAGGCAGCGGTGGCAGCGAGAGCACTGCGTCGCCTCACGCTCGACAACGCGAGCAGCGATGACCAGGCTCACGCGCAGGCAACGCTCGAAGGGCTTGCGGACAACGTTCAGCAAGCGACGTTAAGTGATTGGGCAAGACGCGTACTGACTGCGTGGCGGCGTACGAGGGGCTTGTCGGACCTGAAGTCAGAGGAGTTGGCGATCAGTGACCACCGTCGCATAAGGGTCAGCAGGTCGATGGCGTACCACCTACGTCATGGCGAGATGGTGAACGTCGACGGGGAGGGGTGGGCTTCAGTCGCTGATCTGGCTTGTGCAATCGCGAACGGGGTCACCGAACGAGAAGTTGCGATTGTTGCGTCAACGCTGTCAGACCCCCGGTTCGAATTCCGCGATGGACTTGTGAGGGCCAGGTACGGCCACTCGCGAACGGTGACTCTGGATGACGCGAAGATTGCGTTCGCCGGTTCCCCTCCGAGAGCCTTCCACGCAACTTCGACCTCAGGCGCAGCCCGCATCTTCGATGCGCGTGAGGGGCTACGCCCGATGTCACGGATCTTCGTACACCTGTCGAGATCGGCCCCCGAAGCGATTCGCGCAGGAGCTCGGCATGGCTATCCCCTCTTACTCGTGACAGATGGACGCCGCGCGCGTAGCCTGATCTCTCGAGGTGGCCAAACCGTAGTCGCGCCGCGCCTCGGATTTCGAGAGATTGCAATCGAGACGCTCGCCAGTCACTGGCCCTTGCTGCCTCCAATAGTGGCTCAGCGCTTGCCCAACGCCCGGAATGGCTGAACTTGGAAATCGGGACCGGCCTGATTGAGTCATCGTCCCGCTGAAAAGGGCCGCGACACCAGGACGTTCACGAGCGGACGGCAACTGCGGGCGGTGGGCGCTCGTCTTGGCTTCATTTTCGTATGGGAGTAGTCGCGCGAGCATGTTGCATTCTTCAGTGCGTTAACGCCCAACTTTGTGCAATTGGGGGCTGCCCCAGTTTGGCTGATGTCTGAACTTAGAAGATTTGCCCTCACTGGAAGGTTGCCCTTGAGGCCAAGCCCCACGCGTGCGTTCCGTTCTCATGCAGAGCCTGACGTGGGGTGACGTGAGAACACCGGACTCAAGGGGCGTCGTCGGGAATCGCAACTAGAACCCGTAGAGATGTTGGCGAGCGCTGAACGCTTCGCGCCCTCCTTCAAGTAGGTCCTCTGCGATGCTCCTAACCGACGGTCGGTCGAGCGAGCCAATCCCGTTAGGTACGACCCAGCCCCTGTCGCCGTTGCCTTCCAACGTCACGACCAGGCTCGGCGTCGCCGAGCACAGGTACATTGGCGTTATGGGTACTGGCGATGATCTGGCGCGTTCCCTTGCTCGCGAAGGCGCGCCACGACGCCCGAATAGACGAATCTGTTGTCCAGATCGTCTTCGGGTTGGTCAATGACGAGAGGACTCTCCGACGCTCCGAGCAACAGGAGCAGTAACGCTGTCGCACGTTGGCCCTTGGAGAGGTCCTCGCCTTGCGTAGATCGGCGCCCATCCCTTTTGGTGCGATGTTGAGTTGGACTTCCACCGCGAGGCCCACAGATATCTCCTCCAGTTCGCGGAAGAGGGGTTTGCCCAGAGCGAGAAGTTTTCTCTGCTGAGCGCCCGTGATGCCGTACTTCGCGATCTCAGATTCGCCTGCCCTAGCAGCATCCACGAAGGCACGGGTAGAGAAGCCTAGCGTCTTCGATCGCCGCAATCACTTGGTTGCGCTGACCCTTGAAGTGCCGCATGACGACCTCAGCCAGCGCGGCTCGATCGGGGTTAGCAACAGGCTTGACCACTACGGCCTTCGTAGTAGCCCCGTTGGCTCTCTTGATAGCGTCCTTCAACTCCTCCGCTACGGCGTTGTCATTGTCTGCAAGCCCCTTGAGGAGATCTCTGCGCTCGGTGAGTAGGCTTCTCTTGCTTCTTGCTGAGTGTCTTCTTGTGCTCGGCGCGCTTCGTCAGCGTGTCGAGTCGGGCCTTGGTCGCGAGGTACTCGTCGGGCCTGTGCCCCTCTTCAATGAGTGTCCTAAACACCTCGTTTGTCGACTCTCGATCGGGCTTGACAGCCTCGTTCCAGGTTGCGGCCGCGGTGTCCGTGGTCTGGCGTGCAGTCGTCAGGGCGGAGTCAATACTGTCCAACGCCGCGAGTAGGTCGGCTGCAGCCTTGTCTAGCGCTTCGGTCACTGGCTTCAGCAGGTCTTCACGGCTACTTCCAGCAATGCCAGGAATCTCGACGGTGAGCCGCTCTATGGCAGCGAAGTCGGCGTCGGCGATGACAGTGTCACAGTGGTCGAGCCGATCCCTCGCCTCTGCGAACACCCCTTCTTCAGACTTGAGTGTCGCGTTCTCCTCAAGCCGGCTGCCGACTTCGCTGTCAGCAAACTTCTGTGCGCGCTCTTCGAGGCGAGGCACTTCCTCAAGTTCGGCCTCAAGGTCTGACTGGTGGCGCTCGACCCTTGCGAGTCCCTCACGATTTTCACGTAGGCTTCCTGAGGATGGCAGGGCGCTCCTTGACCGCCTTGGGTTCACCTGCGACGCGCCCGACCATTTCTGCCATACGCGTCTTGTCCTGCGCGAGTTCAGCCAGGCTCGTGTTGGCCGAAGATCTCGAGGGAGCCCACGATGTCTCGTGGCATTTGGCTAGTTGCCGTTCCGGCGGCGTCCCTAACGATTGGGGGATCTGGCACGGTCCGTTCGATGGTGAACCGACCCGGCTCCGGCGAAAATACGTCTACCGCTAGAGATATTCTCGTTGCCGTCTGGACCACATTCTTGATGACGTCGGAGTGATCCTTCTGCGCGGCTGACCCGATCGGAGCGATCCCAAGAACATAACGAATGCTCTCGACAAGCGTGGACTTGCCGGTTCCACGCCCACCGATGACTGTAGTCAGGTCTTCGGCAAGCGGAACCTTCTGACCATCGAGGAACCCGCCGGTCCAAGAGATCTCACGCAACAGCACCCTCGATCTGCTCGAAGGGTCCGTCACACTTACTCGTGTCTCCGGTGTTCGCAATGCGTGCTTGAGCCCGGCGAGCGACGGTTCCGACATCTTGAACCATGTGGTGGCGCCCTCCGTCGACAAGGTGTCGGGGTGCATGATGTCGTCTGCATGTATCGCAATCAGCGGGTGTTCCCGCTCGTACGGAGACTTGTTTGCCAGGATGTTTTCCTGGTCCTTCGCAGGAGGCATCCCAGGCGTGACTCCGAGCGCATGGATTTCTTTGTGGGTGATCATTCGCTGCAGAGGTGCACCCACCGCGCGATGCAGGAGGCCCGAGTTGGAGACGTTTACGTGCGCTGGAATCACTAGCGCGCCACGTTCGCCCATTGAAGTAACGATCTCGCTATAGGGCTTGTCAGCCACCCCATGGGGATCGTCCTGCGGCATGCCGCATACTCCCATCGCAACCGTGATGTCCTCGATCTTGGTTCCTGCTTCAAAGATGACGAGCAGATGCACGCCCTCAGAGGTGATTGCCTCGAAACCGGGGAGGGCAACGATATCTCGTGCCGTGGCTGCGGCAACGAGCCCTGCAGCGGACGAGGCGCTCCAGTGATCTGTGACGGCGAGAAGCGAGATGCCCAGCGCACCGCATTCGTCGAGGAGCGCAGAGTTGTATGAGGCTTCGTCTAGGTGACTGTTGGCTGGCGATGGGTTCCCTTGGTAGTCGTATGGATTCACCTGAAGCGCGGCGCGCACCCAACGTGCCCCCGTGGGCGCTTGTGTCTCGACGTTGATGTCACTCACCCGTGTATCCCCTGGCTATCCCCCGGCGCGCCCAACGGAAGAGACGGCCTGGACGTCAACTTAGCAGGGCCGATGCGCAGAGGCGGGGGATTCGGCGTGGTTCGGCTTGGGCGCAATGGTGCCTGCAGGTCGCAAGCGCCACGTGACGCGCCTGCCCGGCTAGTGTGGGGAACCCGTGGGAAATCGCTCAGCCCGCCGTGGGAAATGGACAGCGACCACGCCGCATCACCCCAGGTACATGAATTTGCCGAACTACCCACGTGAAGAAGTCCCCCGGGAAACCGGGGGCCTTCGCTGTTCTCTGGTGCCTTCGACGCCGATGCCCGCAACCCTCACGGGAGGCGCTCCCGTGCCGATAAGGAAGAGACCCCTGCCGTGATGTGAACGTCACGAGTGTTCCTCGACCCGATGAACAGGACGGTGAGCGCCGTGATCCTCCCACTGAGCCTCCAGTCCCGCATCGCCGAGATCCAGACGCTGTCTCAGGGGCTCACGCCCACGCCCTCGGCGGTGGCCGCCACGGCATCGGTCCAGCCGGCGATGACCGTGGCCTCGCTGACGGCCTCAACGCAGTCTGTCGACTTCGCGACCGTGTTGAGCCAGGCGATCATGCCGCTTGCGCAGTCCCCGTCCACGCCCGAGGCGAGGCTCCAGGGGTGAGGCACTGGTGCAGGCCGCATCGCAGTATGTCGGCACCCCCTATGTCCTCGGCGGTGAAACGCTCGACGAGGGCGGCCTCGACTGTTCCGGCCTCGTGCAACTGTCGCTCTCCGCGCTGGGAGTCACGGACGTGCCACGGGTGGCGCGTGACCAGGCGACCATCGGCACCGCCGTCTCGTCACTGGCGGAGGCGCAGCCGGGTGACCTACTGGTGTTCGACGGGGGCACGCACATCGGCATCTATGCCGGCGACGGCGAGATGATCCACGCATCGTGGAGCAAGCAGTCCGTGGTGCGGGCAGACGTGTACGAGACACCGACGGCCATCCGCCGCATCGTGTAGGCGCGCGCCGGGCGGACGCCGTGCACCGGGCCGTCGAGCATCGGCGCAGGTAGTTCGGTGCGCGAGTGGTGTGGCGGCCCTCACTTCACGCTTGCCGATGCCGCGGCGATGCGCCCACAATGGGGTAATGGCGGACGTCGGGCTTGACCCAGTGCAGTGGCTCCGCAACGCCGAAGCGGAACTCGCGAGCGACCCCACGCTCGACCTCACGGCGCTCGCGCGCAGGACGGGCACCACGGAGGACCAGGCGCGGACCCTCCTGGGCGCGCGACTCGTGGGCCTCCTGCTCCTCCCCACGGCGCAGCGCCGCACGGACCTGTCGCCCCGGGCATCGCGCCGGCTGCTGAGCGCCCTCCACGCCGCCGCTCACGCCACGCCCCGTGCCCTGACCGAGGCCACGTACAGCGCGTTCGTGACGAAGTCGCGCGAGAACCTGCCGTCATCGTCGGAGATCGTGCGCACCTTCGGGAGCCTGGGACAACGCCCTCGTGGCGGCGGGAATCCACAACGACTCGTCCGCGACCCGCCGCGCTGGCGCATGGTCGGAGGACGCCATCGCGCGCGCCGTCGCACAGTTCGTCGTTGAGCAGATGTCGCATTCGCACGTCCTCTATCAGGTCTGGGCGAAGGGGCGGCGGTGGCTGCCGTCGATGGCGACCATCCGTCGCACTCACACGTGGGATGCCGCTCGGGAGGCGGCGATGCGGCTGCTGTACGAGGATGATCATTGGGCCGAGCGCTACGCCGAGGCCATTCGCGTCGAGGTCGACAGGCGCGTCATCGAGTTCCTGGTCGAGGGGGCCGCACCACCGAAGAGACCTGAGGACACTCCAGCCAGGCGCCTCATCGTCGGCGAGTCCGTGCCGATGGGGACGTCATCCGAACGAGCGAAGGATCGCGATGATGACGGTGCAGGGAAGCGTAGGTCGCCGGCGGCGGCCATGGAGTCAAAGCCTGGACACTGGTGGCGGTGGGCATGGTGTGCGGCGTGGTGCCTGGCATCGCCCTCGTGTGGCGGAGGCCCCGCACTCCCCTGTCCACGCGCCTGCTCGTGACGGCGGCCGCGGTGCCATGGACGCTCTTCCTGTTTGGCATTGCCACGGCGCCCACGTCCTACACCGTCACTCCGTAGCGAGCGCCCTGGGAGTCGCTGAGTGCCCGGTTTCGGCGGAAACCGGGCACTCAGCGACTCGTAGGAGACGGTCCTAGAGGTACATCGGCGTTAGCCCCTCGTAGTCCTCGATGGAACCGTCGCGCAGACACACCTCGATGATCTGGCGGCCCAGCGGGTCAAGGTCATCGCTCAGGAACTTGCGCAGGCTCGGCCTTGAAGAAGCCCGTGAGGATGGCGCAGCCCGCGTCGTAGGCCTCGATGCCCACCTGCGACTGCGTCTCGGGCCTCAGCAGCGTGCGCCTGACGGGCTGGCCGTCGAGCGACACATCCGTGGGGGCGTACCCGAACAGCGCGCAGCGCGCGGGGGCCAATTGGTCGGCGCGCATGCGGCCGCCACCCTTGCGGGCTAGCCATTCGCGCGTGAGCCACTCGCCGGAGAACCCCACTTTGTAGGCGCCGATGTGCTGGTTGGGCGTGAGGACGTACCGGGTGCGGTCGGAGGCGACGATCTGCTGCAGCAGCAGGTTGGCTGCCGCGACCTGGGTGCCCGTGGCGAACGGCCAGTACGAGCCGACCCCCTCGGAGACCATGCCTCCGTGCTCGAGGGTCTTCACCGCATCGGCCGCCTCGCCGATCGACGGGTTCTTGTCGCCACGGGGCGCGATGAGCCTCCACAGCCAGGCGATGGCCGGTGGCACAAAGTGGGTCATGCCCATCACGCCATACGTAGGGTTGTCCCTGGTACATGCGGGCATACGGACCCCGAAGGTGCGCACGTCGACGGGCTGAGGCTCGTCGATGACGTCCTCGATCATGCGGCGGGGGATCACCACGCGCGGGTTGGGGCAAGGCTTCCCGTTCGAATCCAGCGTGTGCTCCCACGGCAGCACCGTGGCGTCGGGAACGCCGTCGATGTTGAAGAACACGAGTGGGGTGTCGGGATGGATCACCGCACGCTCGAAGTGCGGGTCCTCGCCGTACGTCTTCATGCCGTCGACGCGCACAAACCAGCCGTCCTCGGCATCGGCCACCACGAGGCGCCCCGAACCGTCCTGGATGTCTCGATGGCACAGGGTCATGTCATCGGTCACGGGTGACAGGTCCGAGGTCTCGGACAACGTGATGAGGTAGGGCTCGTCCGTCACCACGTTGGTGCCCAGCAGGATGCGGCCGTCGTCCTCGCGGCGAAGGTCCTGGCACATCTCGGACTTGCCGCCGCCCGACGCGCCCTCGTGCATGACGACCGTCTCGTTGTCGTACGGAGTCGTGACGCGCACGGACGAGGCGTGGGCGGTGATCCACCCCTCCTGCTCGCCAATGTCGAGCAGCACTGAGAACACGCCCTTCTTGGCGCTGGGCCCCGGGTACAGGTTGTAGGCGAAGATCTCGTGCAGCGTCTCGGAGCGGTCGTGCACCACCACCTGCTTGCCGTCGAAGTGGCTGTGGCGGAACGGCGGCGCCACGTACAGGATCGAGCGGGGCGTGAACTCCCCCAGGCTCGTCGAGCGTGACCCAGCCCTGAAGGTCAACGAGAGCGGTCGCGAAGAATGCCGCGTTGACCGGGACGATGGCGAGCGACGGCGAGCCATACGTGAGGCCACCCGCCTTGAAGGGCACCACCACCAGGTCCTGCTGCGCGAGCCACGCGAGGGTGTCCGCCCGCGTGGAGTCGAAGCCTGCGGCCAAAGCGGTCGGCAAAGCGCGTCTTGTCCGTGGGACGGTCGTCCGCGATCACCATGCACTGGGGATCTCGCCTGCGCATGTAGTCCTCGGGGTAGTTGACGGCCATGCCATTGCGGCAGCGCGTGACGGTGGCCTCCGTGATGACATCGCCGTCCACGTCGTAGTCCACGGAGAACGTGGGGCCACCCTCAGGGCCCAGCGACAGCGTGTAGAGCTCCTCGCGGGTACCAGGGACGATGACGGATGGGGCGGCGTCGAGCGCGGCGCGGACCTCGGGGTCCAGGGCGATCTGGTCGAGCATGGCGGCCTCTTTTCGGCAGGGATCACGGCTTGGCGTGAGTCTGCCGACGCAAAAGAAAGAGTAAAAGGGACGTAGGTCACGGGTCTGGTCTCTGCCAAGTCCCGCGCGACGTTGCCTCCCGCTTAGACCAGCGCCGATACCGCGATCAACACCGGGCCGGACAGCGCCGTGGTCAGGACGCACGCTCGCGAGGCCACATCCACCGCGCAGCGGTAGCGGTTCGCGTACACGACCACGTTCTGCGCCGTGGGGAGGGCCGCCATGGACACCACCACGGCCAGCGCCGCGTCGTCGAGCCCCACCGCGAGCCCCACGCCCCACGTCAGCAGGGGGTGGATCACCGCGCGCGCGGCCACGGTCAGCAGCATCGGCCCCGCGAGCGACGTGCGGGTGCCTGCCGCGGCATCGGCCAGCCTCACGTCTGAGGAGAGCGACATGCCAAGGGTGAGCAGCGCCAGCGGCGGCGCGGCGGCGCCCACCAGGTCGAACGGAGCCAGGGCCGCCTCCGGCACGCTCCACGGCAGCAGCGCGAGGACGAGCCCCGCCAAGGTGGCGAGGGTCAGGGGATTGAGGACGGCCGATGCGAAGGCGCTGCGCCGTACGGGCGCGTCCCCGTCCTGGGTGACGGTGCGTACGGTGGCGACCGGGTGTGCATCGGCGGCGCGCCCCAGCACCCCGAACGCGATCGGAGCCATGACGAGCAACTGCAGCAGCATCGTGGGCACCACCGCCAGCGCGTCGCCGAACAGGTACACCGCGAGCGGCAGGCCCAGGTTGCCCGCGTTGATGTACGAGCCCGAAAGCGCCGTGATGGTGGCCCGGCCCGCGGGCAGCCTCAGCCCCCAGCGAGCCACCACGGCGAGTACAGCCGCCAGCGCCAGTGTGGTCCCCCAGGTGACCGCCGCGCCCGCCGAGGCGAGCGTGGCGAGATCCGCCTTGGCGACGGTCGCGAGCAGCAGGCACGGCCCCGCGATCGAGAAGGACACGGTCGCGAGCATCTCGCGGCTTCCCGCGGGCAGGATGCCGCGCGCCTGGATGAACCAGCCGCCCGCGACCACCGCCGCCATCGTGGCGATGGCGAGCAGGACATCGCTCACGCGTGGGTCCAGGGAGCCCCGAGCTCGGCGAAGGTTCGCTGCTCGGCGGAGACCCGCGCGCACCACGCGCCGATGTCATGCACCACCGGGTGGCGGTCGTCGCCCTCGCCGGCCCAGGTCACGTGAGCCTCGCCGATGGGGCGCGGGTCGTTTGCCGTGCGCACCGCCTCCATGACACGCATGAACGCACCCGTGTCGCGGACATCGCACGCGAGCGGCCGCGAGGGGTCGCGGCGGGCGGCGATGAGGTCGGCAAGCAGGTCGTCGCGCGCGTACTGCTTGGAGAGGTCAACGGTGGGGGTCACGAGCCGCACCGTATCGTGCTCGTACTGCAGGCTCGATGCGTCCTCGCGTCCCGTACACGGTGATGGTGGCGGGCGTGCGCTCGGGGGCGCACAGCGTGAGTCCGAACCCACAGCGGGTCCCGTCCGAGGTGACCACCGCGACGGCCGAGGTGTCATCCGCCTCGATGGGGTTGGCCCGGTACAGGTCCACCATGACGTCCGCGACGTCGGCACTGTGGGTGGCGCCAGCGATTCTGAGCCCCGTGGCGACGGCGTGGGCGAGGGGGTTGGTGACGACGCCGTCCACGACGTCACGCCCGTCGAGGGTGCGCCTTCCGGCCCACGGCGCCCGCGCCCAGTAGCCGGCGGTGCGCACCCAGGTGCCGACCGCGCCCACCCCCGTGACGTCGCCGATCTCGCCTGCCGCGATCATCCGCTCGATCGCCGCCAGCGCATGCGAGCCGAACGTCTGGAAGCCCACCTGGCACCGGCGCCCGGTTTCCTCCGCCACCGCCACGAGTGCGGTGTGCTCCGCCAGTGACGCGGCGGTCGGCTTCTCCAGCAGCACGTCGACCCCGGCCCGCATCGCCGTTGAGGCCAGCGGCAGGTGGGTCGGGATGGGTGTGGACAGCACGACGATGTCCGGCCGTACCTCGGGTTCGGGTGCCGAGAGGAGGTCGCCGAGCGTAGGGAACCATGGCGCACCGGTGCCCGAGGCATCGGACCCATGGCGCGGGCCACTCGGACCACCGGTGGCGGGCGCGGCCGCCGCCTCGAGCGGACGCGGGTCTACCAGGGCGCACAGGCGTACGGCGCCGGTGGCCTCAAGGTCGCGGATGCGCCTGAGGTGCGAGCCGCCATGCCCATGGATACCTACGAGGGCGACCGCGACGGGCGTGGCGCCTGTCACCGGAGGTCCGCGGCGTCGGCGGCGAGCGCCGCAGCCTCCTCGGCATCCACTGCCCGGTCCAGCAGCACCGTGGTGAGGCCGACCTCGACCGTGCCGCCCGGCGGGATCTCCAGCGGAGCGTCCCATGCGAGCGACGGTCCCGCGCCGGGATACTCGGAGGCGCGCACAAACCACGGGCGCGGTTGGCCATGCTGCACCGCCAGCCGCCTGGTGGTGGCGCCCTCGTGCTCCTGCACGAACGCAAGCCACGGCGAGCGCGACTCGTGCGCCGCCTCCTCGCCCTCGCCCGACGCGCTCAGCACCAGGGCCGATGCGGCGGCAGGCAGGCGCCAGAACCACCCGCCGTAACCCGCGCCGGCGCGGCCGTTGGTCGCCGGAGAGCCGATGGTCACCGCACCGTGGTCGGCGCGCAGCACGCTGCGCCAGGACAGCGCCCATGCCTCGCCGGACGCGAGCACGTGGGCGCTCAGGCGCCGCGATTCCTCGACCTGGGGCGCGCCGTGGTGGTCGAACCAGCGCACCGCATCGTGCAGCACGTGAGGGTCGGCGTCCCCCACCAGCGGGCCGGTCGACGCCTGCCTTCCGTGGTTCTTCAGGAGCGTGGGCCCCACGTCCCTGACGTAGGTGCGGCCACCCCAGTGGCTGGTGCCGTTGACGTCAGGCACGGCGAGCGAGACGCCGTAGTGGTGGCGGTGGTCCACCGGGGCGGCATCCGTGAGCACGGTCCCGGCGAGGGTGTGTACCGGGTGCAGGTAGGGGCGCTGCGCGTGGACCTGCGGCAGGCGCGACCCGTCCTCGTAGCGCGCGAGCCGTTCACCCGCGAGTTCCAGCACCACCGCGTCGCCGTCACGCCGCCACACGGGGGCAGAGGGCGTGGCCGATGCGGCGGCGAGGGCCGCAGCCGACTCACCTACGGCATCGGCCGGCTGGGGTGCCGGAGGCGCGGGCGTGGGGGCGAGGCCGCCCTCGGCGACGCTGCGTGGCACCGGGCCGGAACTGGCGCGTACCTCGAGCCGAGGCTCAAAGCGCGTGTGGGGGAGGTGCGGCCGGACTGATTCTCGATCACTGCGTGAAGGCTCCTGCCATGCGTGCCTGCCGAGTTCGAGCCTGCGGGACGGCGGCGGTGGTGAGGGACGGCGTCGAGTACTGCGCGAGTTCGATGTCGTCGAAGCCGGTGACGGACATGTCCTTGGGAACGGCCACTCCGGCCTGGTTGAGGGCGGCCAGCAGGCCGAACGCCACGAGGTCGTTGAAGGCCACCACAGCCGTGGCACGCGCGGCGAGGACGGCTTCGAGTGCCCCGTAGCCCGCGGCGACGGTCGCCCCGGCGGCGATGTCGACGATCTCGAGGTCGGGGTGTGCGGCCTGGACCTCGCGCAGTCCGTCGCGGCGGTGGGCGTCGGAGAAGCCTTGCGGGCGGGCCAGCGAGGTAGACCACCCTGCGGTGGCCGAGGCTCACCAGGTGGGTGAGGACCGCGGCCATGCCGGTGCGGTAGTTGACGGTGACGCTCGGCACCGCGGGGTCGGGGCTCTCGCGGTTGACCAGCACCATGGGGCTCGCCTGGCGGATGAGGGCCGCGAGCTGGTCCTGCGGCATGCGAGGCGAGACCATCACGAGGGCGTCGCAGCGCAGCCGGGCGTCCAGGGCAATCTCGGCCTCGTCCTCGGGCTTCTCCGCCGTGTCCGCCACCAGCACCCGGTAGCCGTGGGCCGCGGCGGCGTCGGTGATGCCACTGAGGACGTGCTGGAACATGGGGTTGGCCAGGTCGGGTACCACCAGGGCGACGGTCTCGGTGCGCCCCAACGACAGGGACCTGGCCACGTTGGACGGGCGGTACTGGAGTTCCTCGGCCACGGCCTTCACGCGGGCCGTGATGGTCTCGCCCACGGTCGAACGGCCGTTCATCACCCGCGACACGGTCGCACGCGACACACCTGCGGCCTCGGCGACGTCAGCGATCGTCGCGGCTGCTGGCCGGCTGGTGACCTTGGGCATTGCCCCTCCAGACGTTGTCCCGGCGGGAGTGCCGCTCCTCGTTGAGCGGCCGCCGTGGCGGGAGATGGTGTTGCACTACGGCGACGGTACACCATGGGCAACCGGTTTCTCGTGTGGTAGGTTCACTTTCGGAAAGCGGTTTCACGATGACGTGAGTCGTGTGAAGCCGGCGAGATCAACGATGATCCGGAGGGTTCCATGGTGATCCACCAGAGCCGACGCCACGGTGGCGTCGCAGTGCCAGGGGGTGACGCGTGTCCGTCGTCTCCGAGCCTAAGCGCCGTCCGCAAGGGCCGCAAGGGAGCCTAAGCGCAAGCCGTCCGCCCTCCACAAGGGTGACGGCAAGGCCGCCATCTTCTTCCTCGGCCCCTGGTTCATCGGCCTCGTGCTCATCACGGCCGGCCCCATGGCGGCATCGGCCTACCTGTCCTTCACGGACTACAGCCTGCTGCAGGCGCCCAACTGGATTGGCCTCGACAACTACACCCGCATGTTCGAGGACCCGCGCCTCATCAACGCGCTCAAGGTCACCTTCACCTACGTGCTCATCTCCGTGCCGCTGCAGGCTCGCCGCCGCGCTCGCGCTCGCGCTGGTGCTCGACAGGGGGCTCAGGGGCCTCGCGATCTACCGCTCCGTCTACTACCTGCCCTCGCTCCTGGGCGGCTCGGTCGCCATCGCGCTGCTGTGGCGCCAGGTGTTCGGCGCCGATGGCCTGGTCAACGCCGTCCTCGGATGGTTCGGCGTCGAAGGTCAGGGCTGGGTCTCCCACCCCGACTACGCGCTCGGCACCCTGATGATCCTCAACATCTGGACGTTCGGCGCGCCCATGATCATCTTCCTCGCCGGGCTTCGCCAGATCCCCCAGATGTACTACGAGGCCGCCTCCATCGACGGGGCGAGCAAGTGGCGCCAGTTCCGCTCGGTGACCATCCCGCTGCTGACGCCCATCATCTTCTTCAACCTGGTGCTGCAGGCTCATCAACGCGTTCCAGACCTTCACGCAGGCCTACGTCGTCAGCGGCGGTACCGGCGGCCCGGCGGACTCGACCATGTTCTACACGCTGTACCTCTATCAAAAGGGCTTCGCGTCGCTCGACATGGGATACGCCTCGGCGATGGCGTGGCTCCTGCTCGCGATCGTGGCGGGCATGACGGCCGTCAACTTCCTCGTCTCGAAGTATTGGGTTTTCTACAATGACTGACACCGTGCGCGCCCACGCGCCCTCCCCCGCCCCCACCGTGGTGGAACTCTCGGAGCAGTACCCCGAACCCGAGGCCAAGCCCTCGTACTGGCGCTCGCGGACGCGCTCCGTGGCCAAGCACGTGGCACTGATCGCGTTCGGCCTGGTCATGCTCTACCCGCTGCTGTGGATGGTGGCGAGCTCGTTCAAGCCGGACGCGTTGATCTTCCGCGACACCGGCCTCATCCCCACCGAGTTCACGTGGTCCAACTACTCGGACGGCTGGAACGCTCTGCTCCACCCGTTCAGCCACTACTTGATCAACTCGTCGATCATCGTGCTGGGCTCACTCGTGGGAAACCTCGTGTCCTGCTCGATGGCGGCCTACGCCTTCGCGCGCCTCGAGTTCAGGGGCCGCAACTTGTGGTTCGCCATCATGTTGATGTCGATCATGCTGCCCATCCACGTGATCATCGTGCCGCAGTACATCCTGTTCTCCGGCTCGCCTGGATCAACACGTTCCTGCCGCTCATCGTCCCCAAACTGCTGGCCACGGACGCCTTCTTCATCTTCCTGATGGTGCAGTTCTTCCGCGGCATCCCGCGAGAGCTCGACGAGGCGGCCCGGCTGGACGGCTGCGGGCACTTCCGCATCTACTTCCGCATCATGCTGCCGCTGTCGCTTCCCGCCCTCGCCACCACGGCGATCTTCACGTTCATCTGGACGTGGAACGACTTCTTCAGCCAGGCTCATCTTCCTCACCAGGCCGGACATGTACACCGTGCCTGTCGCCCTGCGCACGTTCATCGACGCGACCTCCGAGAGCCTCCTGGGGCTCGCTGTTCGCGATGTCGATCGTGTCGCTCGTCCCCATCTTCCTGGTCTTCCTGTTCGGCCAGAAGTACCTCGTCAAGGGCATTGCCACGACGGGAATCAAGTAGCGCAGGACCTCCACTGGCCGGGGCTCCCCGACCGCAGAACAACGACGTTCGAAGCGAAGGAGAAAGAACGATGACCAGTTCCACCACGTGGGCGAGCCGCACCGGGCTCGCATGGCGCACGAGCGCCGTCCTGGGGGCGGGCGTGCTTGCGCTGGCCGCCTGCAACGGCGACAGCGGCGCCGCCCCTGCCGATGACGAACCCACCGCTGACGGCACCTCGTCGGCCGCCGCCGACGGTGGCGACGGCAACGTCGAGATCCGCTTCTCGTGGTGGGGTTCCGACGACCGCCACACCCTCACCCAGGAGGTCATCGACCTCTTCGAGGAGAAGAACCCCGGCATCACGGTTGTCCCCGACTACACCGACTGGGGCGGCTACTGGGACAAGCTCGCGACCACCGTCGCCGGCGGCGACACCCCCGACGTCATGACCCAGGAGGAGCGCTACCTCACCGACTACGCGAACCGTGGCGTGGTGGCGGACATGTCGGCACTCGACATCGACACGTCGAAGATCGACGAGACCGTGCTGGCCGGCGGCACCATCGACGGCAAGCCTGGCGGGCATCGCCACCGGCATCAACGCCTACACGATCGTGGCCGACCCCCAGATGTTCGAGGACGCCGGGGTCGAGATGCCCGACGACGAGACCTGGACCTGGGAGGACTTCAAGTCCATCAGCAAGGAGATCTCCGACGCTCTTGGCGACGGCATGTACGGCGTCCAGGACTACGGCGGCAACGAGGCAGGCTTCAACATCTACGCCCGCCAGCACGGTGAGTCCCTGTACGCCGAGGACGGCACGCTGGGCTACAGCGACGCCACCCTCGAGGCGTGGTGGCAGGACCTCATCGACCTGCGCGAGTCGGGCGCCATGCCCGATGGCTCGCGTTCCGTCGAGATCGCGGAGGGTGGCCCCGAGCAGTCGCTGCTGGGCACCAACTCCGGCGCCATGGGCTTCTGGTGGACCAACCAGCCAAGCGCCATCTCCTCGGCCGCGGGCCGTGACCTGGTGCTGCTGCGTCCTCCGGGTGAGAGCGAGTTCGACCGCACTGGCCTGTACTTCAAGCCGGCCATGTTCTACTCGGTGTCCGAGACCACCGAGCACCCCGAGGAGGCCGCCAAGGCTCGTGGACTTCCTCCTCAACGACCCCGAGGCCGGCGCGCTCATGCTCTCCGACCGCGGCCTCGCCGCCAACACCGATGTACGCGAGGCCGTCGCCGCGGAACTCGACCCGCTGGACCAGCAGGCCGCCGAGTTCCTCGCGGACATCGAGGACGAGATCGTGGACGGTCCTCCCGCCCCGCCCAACGGCGCCGCCGACGTTCCCGAGATCACCGGGCGCATCAACGAGCAGGTGCTGTTCGACACCCTGGGTGCGGCCGATGCCGCGGCCCAGTTCACGTCCGAGGCCAACGCGGCCATCGGTCAGTAAATGTGAGGCGCCGTCCCCGGGTCTTGTGGATTCCCCCGGGGCCGGCGCCCACGCCTCCTCCCTGAGATACAGAGCGACCCCGCAGCCCGATGGTGGCTGCGGGGTCGCTCTGTGTCAGGCGTGAAGGCTTAGTGGCCGCCTGCCGCGATGTAGGCGACGGCGCCAAGGATGGCGAGCACCACGAGGCCGAAGCACACGTAGGCACCCACCAGGCGGGGACGCGAGACGTGACCCTCGGCATCGGCCGCACCATGACCCGCCAGCAGACGGACGCCCACCGCGAACAGGGTGGGAAGGCCGGCACCCACCAGGATGCCGAAGACGAGGATGTTAGCGAGGGCGTCCCACTCGACGAATTGAGTCATGACTGCTCCTTCTGGCCGGCGCTGATGTCACGAATAGTCACCTGTGCGGGGTCCTCCGCCGCGAGAGCCTCGCTCGCGATCCGGTCCTCCTCCGCCCGCTGCTGGAGGCGGAGGCGCTTCTGCGCCTTTTTCAGGCGCTTGCGCTTGACCTTCATCACCTCGGGACGGTGCACGGAGACGGACTCGGCGATGTACGCCTCGGAGTCCTGTGCGGGGTCCCAGGTTGTCGTTGACGTTCTTGGAGTTGATGGGCTTGCGACGCGACCACAGGTAGATGAGGAACGCGATCACGATCAGCAGGCCGAACACCGTGTACGAGCCGGCGACGCCGCCGATGACGGTGTCGATCCAGTAGAAGACTGCTCCCACGATGGCCGCCGACGGCACCGTGATGAGCCACGCGGCGAACATGCGGCCCGCCACGGACCAGCGCACCGAGGCGCCCTTCATGCCCACGCCCGAACCAAGGATCGAGCCGGTGGCCACGTGCGTGGTCGAGAGCGAGTAGCCGAAGTGGCTCGACAGAAGAATGACGGCGGCGGACGAGGTTTCGGCGGCCATGCCCTGACGCGACTCGAGCTCCACCAGGCCCTTGCCCAGCGTGCGAATCACGCGCCAGCCGCCCATGTACGTTCCCAGCGCCATCGCCAGCGCACAGGACACGATGACCCAGAACGGGACACCCGAATCGGCGGGCACCGCACCGCCAGCGATCAGCGCGAGCAGGATGATGCCCATCGACTTCTGGGCGTCGTTGGTGCCGTGGGCGAGGGAGACGAGCGAGGCGGAGCCGATCTGGCCCCAGCGGAACGCCTTGTCGTTGGTGTCCTGCGGCACGTCACGCGTGATGCGGGCCACGAGCCACGTGGCGATGGTGCCCACCAGGATGGCGACCACGGGGGCCACGAGCGCGGGGATCAGCACCTTCGAGGTGAGGCCGGACCAGAGGACACCCTCGGTGCCAGCGGCCGCGAGCACCGCACCCACCACACCGCCGATGAGGGCGTGGGAGGACGAGGATGGCAGGCCGAACAGCCAGGTGATCAGGTTCCACACGATGCCGCCCGCGAGGCCAGCGAGCACCACGGCGAGCGTGACGACGCCCGAGTCCACGATGCCCGTGGCGATCGTGGCGGCTACGGTCAGAGACAGGAACGCGCCAGCCATGTTCAGGGAGGCGGAAAGGATCACCGCCGCCTTGGGCTTCAGGGCGCGGGTGGCGATCGATGTCGCCATCGCGTTACCGGTGTCGTGGAATCCATTAGTGAAGTCGAAGGCCAGAGCGGTCGCGACGACGACGGCCAGGAGAAGCGGCTCAGTCACGCCCACTATTGTGACGGATCGGTGAACGGAAAGTGAACCGCGGAGGGTCCATCCGGGCAGGAATCTGTGCGGACTTTGCGCAATCGCCCCGCCTGAGGGTCCAACGACCTACTGATGGTCCCCGTCGACGTACACCCAGCGGCCCTCTTCTCGCGCGAAACGGCTGTGCTCGCGCAGCGCCTGGATACCCGCACCGTCCGAAAAGTGCGCCACAAACGTGACGGTGCCTGAGGCATCGGCCGGTTGTCCGTCGGTGGACCCGACGATCTCCAGCCCGTGCCAGGTGACGCCGTCGGTCTCCACGCCGGCCGGCCGCGTCTGCGCGGCCCACGTCCGCAGCAGGTACGCCTCGTCCCGGCGCACAAAGGCCGTGTACCGCGAGCGCATCAGAGCCTCGGCGGTCGCCGCCTCGCGTTCGCCCCGCAGCACGGGACGGCAGCATTCAGCGAAGCCGATGCCCGAGCCGCACGGGCACAGCGCGGCCATCAGGCGCTCGCGGCCTCGTCGACGAGCGCCACGAGCCCATCCACGGCCTCGACGGGTGTGTCCCACGAGCACATGAGGCGCACCTCGGTGGCCTCGGGCGTCGAGCCGGGCTTCCAGTCGTAGAAGCGGTAGGTCTCGCGCAGGCGAGCGGCCAGCGTGCGCGGCATCTCGACGAACACCGCGTTGGCCTCGGTGGCCTGCGTGAACGTGAGGCCCGCGCCCGCGGCCAGCGGCTCCAATTCCTCGCGCAGGTAGGTGGCCATGGCGTTCGCGTGCGCGGCGTTGCGCTGCCACAGCGGCGTGCCGTGAGCATCGGTCGCGGTCAGGAGCGCGTGAAGCCTGAGCGGACACGTAACGCATCTTGGAGCCGAGCCTGCATGGTCTGCTTGCGCAGGTAGGGCAGGTCATGGCCGAGGGAATCGCGCAGGTCGTCGGCGAGGATGACGACCGCCTCGCCCAGCATGGCGCCGTTCTTGGTGCCGCCGAAGGACAGCACGTCCGCGCCGCCCGCCGCCTCCTTCAGGCCCACGCCGAGCGCCGCCGCGGCGTTGGCGAGGCGCGCACCGTCCACGTGCACTCGCATCCCGAGCCTGGTGCGCGCGCTCCACCGCCACGCGCAGGTCCTCGGGGCTATAGACCGTTCCCACCTCGGTGGCTTGCGTCAGCGACAGCACCAGAGGCTGCGCCCGGTGCTCGTCGCCCAGGTCACCCGCGTAGCGGTCGAGGCTCGCGACGTCGATGCGGCCGTCGGGGGCAGGAAGTTCCAGGATCTTGAGCCCGCCCACGCGCTCCGGGGCGCCGTTCTCGTCGTTGTGAATGTGCGCGTGCTCCGAGGCGACCACGCCGCCCCAGCGCGGGCTGAGCGCCATCAGCGAGACCACGTTCGCCCCCGTGCCGTTGAACACGGGGAAGCCCACCGCGCCGTCGCCGAAGGTCGCGGCGATGGCCTCATCGAAGGCTGCCGTGGTGGCGTCGGCCCCATAGGCGACGTCGTGCCCGCCGTCTGCCGCATGCATGGCGGCGAAGACCTCGGGATGGACGGACGCGTAGTTGTCGGAGGCGAAGTGGAAGGACTCGGTCACGCGTCCAGTCTCGCACCGCGAGACGGCCGCGCAGGACGGGCGGCTACGCGTTGACGGGGCGTACCCAGCGGTCGGCCGCCATCGTGAAGCCGACGCGCCGCAGGTAGCCCTCGTCCTCACCCTCGCGCGGCACCACCTCAAGGGCGCTGAAGCCGGCATCGGCCAAGGCGCCCGACTCGCGGTACACGAACTCGCCGGGCGTGAAATCGCGGAAGCGTTCCTTCACCCAGTCGAGGTCCACGCGCCCCAGGCCGTCGCCCTCATCGGTGACGGCGACCACGCCCACCGCCTCGTCGCCGCGCACCACCAGGAACGTGTGGCGCGTGCCGCCGGCGGCCGTGCCGGCATCGGCGTCAACATCGAACGTCGGGGCGTGGGTGGCGATGTCAGTGGCGTGGACCGCCAGAAGATGACGGAGGAAGGCGTTGTCGGCGTCGACGGCGAGGACGCGATACACCGCCGAGTCGTGGCGCTCCCGCGTGAGCCGCACCAGCCAATAAATATTGATGACCACGATGGCCGCGTTCATAAAGACGAACGGCCACGCCCCGATCAAGGTGTTGTAGCCCGTGGCGATGACCGAACCGATGAGGTTCATCCAGCGAAAACGCCACACGCGAGCCTGCGTGAGAGACAGCACGATGAGGATCGAACCGATCCAGCCGACGATCTCAAGGGCGACCATGGGACCCAGCCTAGGCCGCTCGGCCCTAGCCTGGTGGCGTGGAACGGGACACTGCGAGGGTAGATGCCTGGGTGTGGGCCGTGCGGCTGACCAAGACGCGGTCGCAGGCCACCGCGGCGTGTAAGGCAGGCCATGTGCGCGTCAACGGTGAGCGCGCCAAGCCCGCGACCACGGTGCGCGTGGGGGACCGCGTGGTCGTCAAGGGCGGCGATCGCGAGCGAATCGCGGTCGTGCGCACGCTTCTCGTGAAGCGCGTGGGCGCGGCGGTCGCGGCCGAGGCCTTCGAGGATCAGAGCCCGCCGCCTCTGCCGCGCGCCGAGCAGCCCGCCGCGATCGGTGTGCGTGATCGCGGTGCGGGCCGCCCGACCAAGAAGGACAGGCGTCAGATCGAACGCCTCCGCGGCTACTAACCGTCACATGGATCCATGTGGCTCGGCCCAGCGCTAAGGTGAACCATCACCCACCGCGGTAGGCTGGGCTGAGGTCAGCGAGCCTGCCTCGACGACGGCGGTCGAGAAGGCGTCGAGGTCGTCAGGCGTGCGCGACGTCAGCAGCGTCCACCCGTTGGCCTCGCACGTCTTGAGGCTCCTCGTCGACCCAGGTCGCTCCCGCGTTGCGTAGGTCGGTCGAGAGGGAGGGGTAGGACGTAGCGGTCTTGCCGCGCGCCACATCGGCCTCCGCGAGGAGCCACGGGCCGTGACAGATCGCGGCGACCGTCTTCCCCGCGCTCGCGAAGACCGAAACTAGTGAGACGGCTGACTTGTCGAGTCGGAGCGCGTCAGCATTGATGGTCCCACCAGGGATGACCAGGACGTCGTAGCCCTCGGGGTCCACCTCGTCGAGGGTGAGATTCGGCTCGAGCGTCTCGCCCGGGTCCTTGTCGCCCACCAGCGTCTGGATGGGCTCAGCCTTGCTTGCCGCGACGGTGACGGGGACTCCCGCCGCCTTCAGCGCGGCGAGCGGCTGCAGCAGGCTCGTCCTGTTCGACTCCGTAGTTCGTCGTAATAACCAGTGCGGTCATGGCGATCTCCTTCCGTCGGGTGTCTCGAGCGACGGCGGGGCCGTCACAGGTCCACGTCAACGCCCGGCGACGGCCGATGCATTCCTTGCCACGACATCGGCGTTGTCAAAGAGGCGGTGCGCCAATGGTTCACGGCCGTGCGTCCTGGCGACAGGGCGCGAAGGGGCTCAGCCCCTGGCGTGGGGATCCGATCACGGATAGATCTGGACAACCACGTAGAGATCCTCCTCGTCGCTGGCGTGACCTACACGCTGGCAACACTGGGATGGCGGCCGATCCGGCTGTCGTCGTTGCGCAGGTCGTCGGCTTGGGCGACCAGCGTTCCCTCGGGTGGTGCGGATTGCACGATGTCGAGTGAGCCGAGCCGCGCGACCGCGGTCTTCGCACCCGGCGCGGGTCCCGAGCAGCCGGCGATTGCCCATGCGGCGACGATGACCGCGAGGCTTATCCGCCACCACCTGGCTCCAGCGCTAGTCCGCCTCCCCGCATCACGGTGCCACCATGGCACGAGCACTGATGGCGGCGTCGGCCATCCCACATGTGGGACGGCCGACGTGGTGGATTTCCCCTCTGTTAGCGCCTGAAGCGAACCACATGGATCCATTTGACGGAAAGCGGAGGGGCTACGCGCCCCAGATGCGGGCCAGGTAGTCCCGCATCGAGCGGTCCGAGCCTGAAGAAGCCGGTGCGTGCCACGTTGAGGATCGCGGAACGCGTCCACGCGTCCTCGTCGCGGTAGGCGGCCTCGACCCGGTCCTGCGCGTCCACGTAGGACCGGAAGTCCGCCAGCGCCATGAAGCGGTCACGCTCGATGAGCGACGCGCACACGGACGCCACGAAGGACCCGCGCTCGCCGCCGGTGAGCCTTGCCGGACATCAGCAGGTTGAGGGCGCGGTGCAGGTCCTCGTCCTCCTCGTAGTACTTCTCCGGCGAGTATCCGGCGGTCGCGAGCGCGGCAACCTCGGGCTCGGCCATGCCGAACAGGAAGAAGTTGTCGTCGCCCACGAGCTCGCGGATCTCGACGTTAGCGCCGTCGTCCGTGCCGATGGTGAGGGCACCGTTGAGCGCGAACTTCATGTTGCCGGTTCCGGACGCCTCCTTGCCCGCCAGCGAGATCTGCTCGGACAGGTCCGATGCCGGGATGAGCCTTCTCGGCGAGCGTCACGTTGTAGTTGGCGGGGAAGGCGACCTTGAGGCGGCCCTCGAGGGACGCATCGGCGTTGATGGTGGCGCCCACGTGGTTGATGAGCGCGATGGTCTCCTTGGCGCGCACGTAGCCGGGCGCGGCCTTGGCGCCGAACACGAAGGTGCGCGGCGTGACATCGGCCAACGCGAGGCGACCCGTGGTGATCCGCTCGTACAGCGACACGATGTGCAGCAGGCGAGCGACTGGCGTTTGTACTCGTGAAGGCGCTTGACCATCGCATCGACCATCGCGTCGGGCGAGATCTCGATGCCGTCGCGAGCGGCGAGCACGTCGGCAAACCGAGCACGGTTGCTGCGCTTGATCTCGCGGAAGCGCTCGCGGAAAGCGGGGTCGTTCGCGAGCGGCTCAAGGCCGCGCAGACGGTCGAGGTCCGCGACCCAACCTTCGCCGATAGCCTCGGTGATGAGTGCCGACAGTGACGGGTTCGCGAGCCTCACAAAGCGGCGCGGCGTGACGCCGTTGGTGACGTTCGTGAACTTCTCGGGCCACATGTCGGCGAAGTCGGTGAGGACCTTGTCCGCGAGCAGGCTCGGAGTGCAGGGCGGCCACGCCGTTGACCTTGAAGCCCGCGACGGTCGCGAGGAACGCCATGCGGACGGCGCGCACGGGCTCCTCCGCGATGATCGACATGTGGCGCTCGCGCAGCGGCTCGTGGGGGAAGGTCTCCCGCACCTGCGCGAGGAACTCCTCGTTGATTCGGTAGATGATCTCGAGGTGACGCGGCAGGAGACGGCCCAGGAGCTCCACCGGCCACACCTCGAGCGCCTCGGGCAGCAGCGTGTGACACGTGTAGGCGAACACCTTCTGGGTGATGGCCCAGGCATCGGCCCAGTCGAAGCCCCGCTCGTCGACGAGGATGCGCAGGAGCTCGGGCACCGCGATGACGGGGTGGGTGTCGTTGAGCCTGGAAGGTGATGCGATCCGGCAGCGTCGCCAGGTCCGCGCCATCGGCCAGCACGCGGTCCAGGTAGTCGCGCAGCGAGCACGCCACAAAGAAGTACTGCTGCTGAAGGCGCAGTTCCTTGCCCTGGGGGTCGAGTCCTCGGGGTACAGCACCTGCGAGATGGTTTCGGCGCGCGTCTGGGCGCGCACCGCGTCCTCGAAGTCGCCGGAGTTGAAGATCTTCAGGTCGAAGGCCTGCGTCGCCTTGGCGCTCCACAGGCGGAGCGTGTTGACGCGGCCGTTGCGGTAGCCGGGAACCATGTACGTGTAGGGCACGCCCACCACGTTCCACTCGGGCTCCCAGCGGCGGTGCTCGCGGCCTGCGTCATCGGTCCACGTGGCGACGTGGCCGCCGAAGCCCACCTCGACGGCGTTCTCGGGGTGCGGCATCTCCCAGGGAGAGCCCAGGTGCAGCCAGTTGTCCGCCTCCTCGACCTGGTGGCCGTCGACGAAGGTCTGCTTGAAGATGCCGTAGTCGTAGCGGATGCCGTAGCCGATGGACGGGATGTCCTCGGTGGCCATCGAGTCAATGAAGCAGGCGGCGAGGCGGCCAAGACCGCCGTTGCCGAGGCCGGGTTCGACCTCCATCTCGCGCAGGCTCGTCGATGCTGAGGCCTAGCGTTTCCATCGCCTCGCGGGCGATGCCGCCGAGGTCCGCCGCGAGCAGGTTGTTGTCGAGCCTGGCGGCCCAGGAGGAACTCCGCGGAGAGGTACGCGACGTGCTTGGTGCCTTCCGCACGCTGCGACTCGATGGTCGACAGCCAGTCCGTGGTCAGGTACGCACGGACGGTGCGGGCGAGCGCCTGGTACTTGTCGTTGAGTGACGCGCCTTCGAGGGACACGCCCTGCGTGAAGGTGAGCCTGCTGCATGAACTCACGCGCGAAGGCGGCGGCGTCACGGTCGCGGACGGCGATGGTGGGGGTGGTGTCGGTCACGGCTTCAACCTACGGCTCGGGGGACTCGGGTGGGGTCCGTTCCTCCCAAAATTAACGCCGCTGACACATCGCGCGTGGGGACGCAGGTCCTGTTCAGGCGGCCGATGCCGCACGGTCGGCCGCCGATGGCGCGGGGCCGTGCTGCTGTTCCTTGACGCGTTCGAGCGCCTGCTCGCTGAGGATGCGGTTCGACTTCAGGAGGTCGGAGATGACCCCGAGCGCGACCGACAGGGCGGCGGCGACCAGCAGCGTGGTGCCCAGGATGAGCGACTGCAGGTGGTTGCCCTGGTTGCCGAGCGCGACCAGGATCGCGTACCGCACGAACGGGATGAGGCCCACGATGCCGAGGACGCCTGCAAGCGAGGCGAACAGCGGCCACGGGCGATACATGACGGACGAGCGCAGAATCGCCTGAGCAGAGCGCCACATGTGTTCGCCCATGTTGGCGAACAGGCGGGACTCCCGCGTCTTGGGGTTGGTGTCGATGGGCACCGACGTGATGGCGAGGCGCTTCTCGCCCGCCTGGATGATGGTCTCCATCGTGTACCGAAGCGTGTGAGGACGTTCAGCCTTGTACAGGGCGTACCGCGAGTAGGCGCGGAACCCGGAGGCGGCATCGGGCAACTGGGTGCCTGCCGCCTTGTTGACCACCCATGAGCCAAAGCGTTGCATGCGCTTCTTGAACGGCGAGAAGTGGGCGATCTGGTGGGTCTGGCGGTCGCCGATGACGATCTCGGCCCGGCCCGCCAAGATGGGGGCGACCAGGTCGCCGATGCGCTCCTGGGGGTACTGGTTGTCGCCATCGGTGTTCACCACGATGTCCGCACCGCGGCTGAGCGCCGCCTCGACGCCGTCGCGGAACGACTGGGCCAGGCCCATGGTGCGGGTATGGCGGATCACGTGGGCACCGTTCTCGGCGGCGATGCGTGCGGTGGCATCCGTCGAGCCGTCGTCGATCACGATGACCTCGATCTCGTCGATGCCGTCGATGCGCGACGGGATCGATCCGAGGACGGTGGCGAGCGAGCCCTCCTCATTGAGGCAGGGCACCTGGACGACGAGCTTCACGCGCCACAGCCTAGTGAGCGAGCCACGCCGCGGCCGTCAGTCGCGCTGGCTGTGGCGCCAGAGCGCGAGGGCGATGCCGCCCACGAGGGCGAGCGCCGCACCACCGATGGCGCCGCCCACGGCGGCACCGGCGAAGGAGTGGTCGGCGAGGTGGCGCGCGAGCATCGGCCCCCACCACACGGCGCCGAGCCAGCCGCCCACGGCGCCCACCACGGCGGCGAGGAGACGGCCGGGATCAATGGAGGGGTGCATGCTCGCCACGCCGATGCCCGTCATGACGCCGAGCACGGCCCCGAGCAGCGTCTCCATCGTGCGCCTCCCACCTGGTGTGGACCTCATCCTGGCATACGGGCCGGTGGTTGCCCACGCCGCGTGGACTTCTGTCCTCAGCAGGCCCGATGGGCCACAATGGCCCCGTGACCACCTTCGCTGACCGCCACATCGGACCTCAGGACGACGCCGTCGACACGATGCTGCGGGCGGTGGGGCTGAACACCCTTGAGGACCTCGTGGAGGCCGCGGTGCCTGCCTCGATCCGTCAGGACGACGTGCTGGTCCTGCCCGACCCGCTCAGCGAGAACGACACCCTCAACGCGCTTCAGGCCTTCGCGCAGCGCAACCAGGTGCACATTCAGATGATCGGCCAGGGCTACTTCGACACCATCACGCCCGCGGTGATCCGCCGCAATGTGCTGGAGAATCCTGCCTGGTATACCGCTTACACGCCGTACCAGGCGGAGATCTCGCAGGGCCGTCTCGAGGCGATGCTGAACTTCCAGACCATGGTCTCGGACCTCACGGCGCTGCCCGTCGCGGGTGCGTCGCTGCTGGACGAGGCGACCGCGGTGGCCGAGGCCGTGCTGCTCATGCGCCGCGCCGTGAAGGGGCGCGACGAGGGCGTCATCGTTCTCGATGCGGAATGCCTGCCCCAGACGCTCGCGGTGGTCGAGGCGCACGCCGAGGCCATCGGCCTGCGCGTCGAGGTGCAGGAGATCGCCTCGGACTGGTCTGCGCCCGATGACCTGGTGGGCCTGGTGCTGCAGCAGCCCGGTGTCACCGGCGTGCTCCGTGAGGTGCAGGACGTCATCGCGGCCGCGCACGCCGCCGGCGGCCTCGTGACCGTCGCCGCGGACCTGCTGAGCCTGACCATGATCACGCCCCCGGCGAGATGGGGGCAGACATCGCGGTGGGTTCCGCGCAGCGCTTCGGTGTCCCCTTGTTCTTTGGCGGCCCGCACGCCGCGTTCATCTCCGTGCGCGACGGCCTCGAGCGTCGGCTCCCCGGCCGCCTCGTGGGGGTCAGCGTCGACGCCGAGGGCCGCACCGCCTACCGCCTCGCCCTGCAGACCCGCGAGCAGCACATCCGCCGCGACAAGGCCACCTCCAACATCTGCACCGCGCAGGCGTTGCTCGCCGTGATCGCGAGCCTTCTACGCGATCCACCACGGCCCCGACGGGCTGCGTGCCATCGCCCAGCAGGTGCACGCCACGGCCGTGACGTTGGCCGATGCGCTGAGCGCGGCAGGCGTAGAGATCCTTCACGAGCACTTCTTCGACACCGTGGTGGCGAAGGTGCCCGGCGGTGCCGACTCGGTCATCGCCCGCGCCGCCGCGAAGGGCATCAACCTGCGTCGCGTCGACGGCGATCACGTGGCCATGGCGTGTGACGAGGTGACGAGCCTCGACATCATCGACTCGCTCGTGGAGGCCGTCACCGCGGTCAAACGCCACGCGGTGTACACGGCGCCGCGCGTCGCGATCCCCCGCTCGCTGCGCCGCACCAGCGAGTACCTCGAGCACCGCATCTTCCACGAGTACCGCTCCGAGACGTCGCTGATGAGGTACATGCGTCGCCTCGCGGATCGCGACCTCGCGCTCGATCGCACCATGATCCCGCTCGGCTCGTGCACCATGAAGGCTCAACGCCGCCGTCGAGATGGCGCCCATCTCCTGGCCCGGCTTCGCGCGCATCCACCCGTTCGCGCCGTCCGACCAGACCGAGGGCTACCGCGACATGATCGCCCAGGCTCGAGGGTTGGCTCGCGGACATCACCGGCTACGCCGCCGTCTCGGTCCAGCCCAACTCGGGTGCGCAGGGCGAGTACGCGGGACTGCTCGCCATCCGCTCCTTCCACGTCGCCAACGGCGATGCCGAGCGGGATATCTGCCTCATCCCGGCATCGGCCCACGGCACCAACGCCGCCTCCGCGGTCCTCGCAGGACTCAAGGTCGTGGTGGTCGCCACGGCCGAGAACGGCGAGATCTCCCTCGACGATCTGCACGCCAAGATCGCGGCCCACGAGGGTCGCATCGCCGCGATGATGATCACCTACCCGTCCACGCACGGCGTGTATGAGGAGCACGTGGGTGAGGTCTGCGGTGCGGTGCACGATGCCGGCGGCCAGGTCTACATCGACGGCGCCAACCTCAATGCTCTGGTGGGGCTCGCCAAGCCCGGCCACTTCGGCGGCGACGTGTCGCACCTCAACCTGCACAAGACGTTCTGTATCCCGCACGGCGGCGGCGGGCCCGGTGTGGGTCCCGTCGCGGTCGCCGAGCACCTGGTGCCGTTCCTGCCGGCGCTGCGTCAGACGATTCAGCGTCCCGCCGAGTTGCGCCGCCAGGGCGCGCCCGTGTCCGCTGCGCCGTTTGGATCGGCCGGAATCCTGCCGATTACCTGGGCCTACATCGCGCTGATGGGGCACGAGGGGCTTGGCCGTGCGACCCGCGTCGCGGTGCTGTCCGCCAACTACATCGCCGCCCGGCTGCAGGATGCCTTCCCAGTCCTGTACCGGGGTCCCGGCGGGCTGGTGGCGCACGAGTGCATCCTCGACATTCGCCCGCTGACCAAGACGAGCGGCATCACGGCCGAGGACATCGCCAAGCGCCTCATCGACTTTGGTTTTCACGCGCCGACCATGTCCTTCCCGGTGGCTGGCACGCTGATGGTGGAGCCCACCGAGTCCGAGGACCTCACGGAGATCGACAGGTTCATCGAGGCGATGCTGGTCATCCGTGAGGAGATCGCCGCCGTGGCGCGCGGCGACATCGCCGCGGAGGACTCGGCGCTGCGTCACGCGCCTCACACGGCCGATGCCGTGGTGTCCGACTCCTGGGACCGCGCCTACACCCGCGAGCAGGCGGCGTTCCCCGTGCCTGGCCTGCGCCGCGACAAGTACTGGGCGCCGGTGGCTCGCATCGACAATGCGCACGGCGACCGCAACCTGGTCTGCTCCTGCCCGCCGCTGGAGGAGTACTAGAACCCTGCGCCCTGCGAGTCGTTGAGTGCTCGCTTTCGCCCGAAACTGCGCACTCAGTGACTACTAGGGCGCGGCGCACCCCGTCTCGGCGCTGATGGTCATCGTCATGCGACTTGTTGCGGTGTAGCCAAGTCCTTCGACATACGACACGCGTGTCTCCTCGACGACGGCATCATCCGTTTCCGACGCGGGGCTGATGGCGATCAGGAGGTCCGCCGTGACCCCTGCCGGAATGACCGCTCCCTCGACCGGGATGGCGCGAGCCAAAACCTCGTCCTCGTGACCCCACGGGTCATCGGTGGGCCACGCCATCGTCCCCACCATCTGGTCGTGCTGCTCGGCCTCGAGGTCCACCAGGAACTCGACGTGCTCGACCATGTCGCCCGACCAGTCCACGCCGGTAAGGGTCACGGGGTCATCGCCTGTGTTGTCGAGCGGCATCCCGATGTACGTGGTGCCTTCGCTGGTGCGGGGAGCGCACAGTGCCACATCGTCGGCCGCCAACTCGAGTGAACCTCCGTTCGCGGAGCATCCGGCAAGGCCGAGGGCAAGTGCCGCGAAGCCGGCCGTGCGAAGAGAAGTGACCATCGGCATCGGAACCCCCAGATGGAGCCGTCCCCCCGACGTCCCCGCGCCCAACCTAGCGCCCTGCGAGTCGTTGAGTGCTCGCTTTCGCCCGAAACCGTGCGCCCAGTGACTCCTAGGGCGCGGCGCGACGGGAGTTCGCTTGGTGCACAGGGCGGCGTGCCGCCCGCGCCGTTCCACAGCGCGGTGGCATGAGCGTGGTCGTGGCGGCAGTTGCGAGTGCACTGGGCCGATGCGCCACCTCACCTCCCTTCCCGTCGCACCCGAGGCGTCACTCGCCTCGGTGCTGAGCCAATCGCCGGAGGCGTTCAGTCGCCCGGAGATTCTGACCCGCTGGTCACGGCGTCACCTTGACCGCGCGGTGGCGCGCGAGGAGGTGACGCGACTTCTTCCAGGTGTCTACGTGGGGCGCGCGCACGTCGGTGCTCCCCTCGCCACCGCGCGAGCGATCGCACTCTGGGCGCCACGCGCGGTCCTCACCGGAGCGGCTGCCTTGCACCTCCACACCCCTACGCTTCCGTGTCCCGCAACCTTCGAGCCTGCTCTCGGCCCCTGGAGACACGCTGCATCCGCCCATGTGGATCACGGTGCGGCAGAGTGGGGTCCCTGCCGTTCGTGCCTTTGCACAGGGTGTTGGCACGGTGACGCCGGGTCGGGCCGTGGTCGATGCATGGAGGTCTACACCCGCGCACGCGAGGCGCGACATGCTGTGGGAGGCGTTGTGGGCCCGCGTGTGTACCTGGCGTGACGTCGCTCGGGAGCTCGAGGTCGCGCCGCGGGTGGCGGGGCGACGGGATCTTGAGCGCGTACTCGGCTGGTTCGCGACCGGCGCGACTTCGCCACTGGAGGTGCGGGCCAAGCATGAGACGTTTCGGGGCCCGGCGTTTCGGGACATGGAGTGGCAGGTGGCGCTCGACCTGTCCGGGCGACGCGTGGTGGTCGACATGGTGCATCGGGCAGCGATGGTGGCCGTCGAACTCGACGGCGACCGCTACCACTCGACTCGTGGCGCACGCGAGACGGACCGCGCTCGTCAGAACGCGCTGGTCGCCGCCGGCTTCACGGTGTTGCGGTTCGGATGGAGGGACATCGTCGAACGCGGACCCGAGTGTCGCGATCTTCTCGCCGCGACGCTACGCCGCCTGCGCCCTGCGAGTCGTTGAGTGCTCGCTTTCGCCCGAAACTGCGCACTCAGTGACTACTAGGGCGCACAGCACGGACCGCTACATCCACTTGTGCTTCTTGAACACCGCGTAGAGCGTCGCGGACAGTCCCACCATGAGGCATAGCGCGAGCGGATAGCCGAAGGCCCAGTGCAGTTCCGGCATGGAGTCGAAGTTCATCCCGTAGATGCCGGCCACCAGGGTGGGTGCCAGTCCGATGGCGGCCCAGCCGGAGATCTTCTGCATCGCGGAGTTCTGTCGCTGCCCCACGAGCGTGGCGTTCACGGACAGGATCTGTGCGAGCGCGTCGCGCAGTGCGGTGACGCGGGACTCGGCCCGGGTGAGGTGGTCGGAGACGTCCTGGAGGTAGGCCTGCAGGCTCCTCGTTCACCGCGTGGCGCTCGAACCCGCCTCGGAGTGACTCCAGGACCTCCACCAGCGAGGAAACCGCCTGCTGGACGTCGATGACCTCCCGGCTGAGTCGGTAGATGCGTTCCGCGACACTCGGGTCACCGGTAAAGACCTGCCGCTCGATCTCTTCGCGGTCCGTGGTCAGTCCCTCGAGCACGGGTCGGAAGCCGTCCACGATGGCGTCGAGCAGTCGGTAGACCACGGCCTCCGCGCCCCAGCGCAACAAGGAGGCGTCGTCGAGGATCTCGAGCCGCTCGGGCTCGCGCTCCACCAGCGCCTCGGTGAACGCCACCGCTGGCCTGCCGTCGATCCATCGGCCGTCCTGGCACAGCAGCACCACCTCACCTGGCCGCGCCAGCACATGGAACTCGGCGAGTTCCACCTCCTCGCGATCGTCGACATAGAGAGCCGAGCGCGCAACCACGAACAGGACGTCCCCGTAGCGCTCGAGCTTGGGCCGCTGGTGAGCCTTCACCAGGTCCTCTTCGAGCAGCGGGTGGAGGCTCCAGGATTCGGCCAGTGCTTGGATCTGCTCGCGTGACGGCGCTGCGAGGAGATGCAGGAGTAGGCCGTGGCGCGCGGCCTCCTCGGCGATGGACGGCAGGGCGCCTTCGCGCCGGACGATGCGCCCGTCCTCGATCTCCCAGGTGACGATGGGTGCCTCCGGGGCGGAGGTCGGGTCAGAGGCGCCCGAGGGGCGGCGGTGGAGCGAGGGCATGGTGGCCTCCCTGTCGACGGCGATCAACGGCACTGTACGTGAGTCGGCTCACGGGCCACGGACATGCCCGATGCCAGGGCCGCGAGTACTTTGCGCGTCCGATGTGTCCGGCATGTGTAGGTCGTCACACACCAGGGGCGGAGGGTGGCGGCTCGTCTCGATTCGGTTAGAGTTGCCCCGTTCCCGCGGCCTCCCGGCCGCGTCTCGATGGCACGAGTACGAGCGGGGAGGGGAGTCGTGGCCCGTCGTCAGACACTCCAGCCCCCTGTGCTGCCCGGATACACCTACGTGCGTCCCCTGGGTTCGGGCGGCTTCGCCGACGTCTTTCTCTTCCAGCAGGATATGCCTCGCCGTCACGTCGCGGTCAAGGTGCTGCTCAGCCGCATCGAGGACGCGCAGGCCGCGCGGGCGCTCGCGTCCGAGGCCGATGTCATGGCCCGTCTCGGCTCGCACCCCAGCATCCTGACGGTCTACCACGCAGGCGTGGCGCCGGACGGTCGCCCCTACCTGGTCTCCGAGTACTGCCCCGCTTCGCTGACCAACCGGTACCGCCACGAGCGGATGCCGGTGGAGGAGGTGCTCACCATCGGCGTGCGCATCGCCTGCGCCATCGAGACGTCGCACCGTGCGGGACTGCTGCACCGTGACATCAAGCCCTCCAACATCCTCGTCACCTCGTTCGGTCACCCCGTGCTGTCCGACTTTGGTGTCGCCTCCGCGCTCGACAAGGGCGAGGAGGACGTGATCGCGATGTCCCCGCCGTGGTCCGCCCCCGAGGTGATCGACCGGCGTACCTCGGGCACCGTGGCGACCGAGGTGTGGGCGCTCGCGGCCACCGTGTACACGCTGCTCGCTCAGCACAGCCCGTTCGACGTCCCTGGTACCCGCCGTGATGACGCCGAACTCGCGAAGCGCATCATGAGGGCTAAGTACACGCGCATCGACCGCGCGGACATCCCCGACTCGCTGCAGCGAGTGCTGGAGGGCGGCATGCGTCGCCTGCCCGGCGACCGTTACCCCAGCGCGCTGGCTTTCGCGCAGGCGCTCCAGCAGGTGCAGGCCGAGTGGGGGATGGCTCCGACGCCGCTTGACGTGCCATCGGATGAGTGGCGCGATGCGAGCCCTGAGCCCGCGGGTGAGGAGCCGCGCCACCTGGTGCGTTCTACGGTCCCCGTGCAGTCGCAGCGGTTGCGCCGGGACGGTGACTCGCATTCACGCATCGGCACCAGCACCAGGCACGAGCGTCAGGCGGGTCGCCTTGGCCGCAGGATCGCGGTGGGTGCGCTCATCGGCGGCGCCGCGGTGATCGCGGCGGCGGCCACGGCGTTCTTCCTGCTCGGGGGCGTCTAGCGTGCCGTGGGGGAAGCGTGAACGGCGCGCGTCAGGGTGCGCCCGCGGGGTCGGTCGAGGCCGGCCTTGGCCGGGCGACGGCGGCGCGGTGGCGGCGAGTGCGGCGCATCGGCTTGGGCGGCCTGATCCTGCTTGTCGGAGGCGGAGCCTTCCTCGCTCCCGGATTCGATGAGCGTGAGGTCGAGGCCGACAACGCCGCGGTGTGGGCCCTGCAGACGTCCACGGGTCAGCGCTTCGCCCGGATCAACACGGCGGTCGCGGAGGTCGACACCGTCAAGAGCGTGTCGTCACCCACCGATCTGGTGCAGGTCGATTCGACCCTCCTGGTGTACTCCGACAACCTCGGGTCCGTCACGACGCTCGACACGGCGATGCCGCACGACATCGACCCGTCGACTCCCGAGGCGACGCAGTCGACGCCAGTAGGGACCGAGATGCTCGTGAGCGCCGGCGACGTGGTGGGGTATCTCACCGAGGACGGTGCGGTCTACGCGGGTCTGGCATCCGATGGCTCGGCCGTCGATCCCCGCGAACTCGATCCGTTCGCCCAGGCCGAGGTCGCCGAGGGCGAAGAACGTCCTCAGTTCCAGGCCGATGCCCTCGCGGTGGCGGAGGACGGACGGGTGGCCGCGTATTCGGGCGAGCGCCGCTCGGTGATGACGGCCGATGCCGTGACGGGTGAGGTGGTCGCGACCACCTCCCTGCCCGATGGCCCTGCATCGGACGACATGCAGGCTCGCGTGGCTGGGTGACCTGTGGGTGCTGCTCGACGCGGAGACCGGCCGACTGTGGGTCCAGGACCTCGCGGAGCCCGTGGCGACGCCTGCGGTCGAGGGCGCACTGCTTCAGGAGTCGGGGTCGTCGTCGACCGAGGTCGTGATCGCCGATGAGTTTGGAGCGGTGAGCGTGGCCCTGGATGGCTCCGCCGCTACCCGCGTGCAGGGCTCGACGGATGTGTCGCTCGGCGAACCCGCGCGCCCCGTGGAGCAGCCTTCTGGCGCGGGCGTGGTGACCGCGTGGCTGCCCGCAGGAGAAGGCCCGGGCACCATGTGGGTGAGCGGCGCCACCGCCACCACCCTCGACTACGACGGTCTGACACTCGGCGACCGTCGCGCGCCGCAACTGCGGTCCAACGGGTCGCGCATGATCCTCAACGAGGCGCGCTCGGGCTGGGTGTGGAGCGTTCCCTCCGGCGCGCTGGTGTCCTCGTCGCAGGAGTGGGACCCCGACGACGATGTCCAGGCGGCCGATGACGACCGCGAGGTAGCGACCGAGGTCACCGATCCGCGTGCGCCCGTGGCAGAGGACGATGCGCTCGGTGTGCGAGCCGGTCGCAAGGTGGCGCTTCCGGTGCTGCTGAACGACCACGATGCGAATGCCGATGTGCTCACCATCGATCCCGCGTCGCTCGCGGGACTCGACCCGAACTTCGGCACGGTCGCGGTGGCCGACGACGCCCAGGCGCTCGTCATCGACGTTGCCGCCGATGCGACCGGCAGCGCCACGTTTACCTATGCCATCACCGATGGCACCACGGACGACGGCTTAATGTCCGAGCCGGCCACCGTCACGGTGACCGTGAAGGACCCGAGTGAGAACTCTCCTCCCGTGTGGTGTGGCGTCGAGAACTGTCAGGTGGATTGGCCCACGCCTCAGGTGAACCCCGGTGGCACCGTGACCACGGACGTCCTCACGGGCTGGGTGGACCCCGAGGGTGACCCGATCTACCTGGTATCAGGCACCACCGCATCGGACCTGGGAGCCGTCGCGGCCTCTCCAGAGGGCCGCCTGGTCTTCCAGCACACCGATGCCTCGTCCACGGAGACAGGGGCCATCCCGATCAACGTGACGGTCGCCGACGCCCACGGCGAGACCGCCGAGAAGGACCTGTCGATCTCGGTGGTGGGCGACCCCGATCTCACCGTGGGGGACATGGCCGTCACGGTGTCCGCGGGGGTCACCACCACGGTTGAGGTGGACGACCACGTCACGGGCGCGCGCGGACCACTCACGGTGACGGAGGCGTCGCTCGGCCCCGACGACGATGCGGCGATCGAGACCGCGCAGGGCGTGGTGGGCTTTACCTTTGCGGCCAAGGAGCCCGGCGCCTACCTCGTGGACTTCACCGTCTCGGACGGCGTGGCCGATGCCCGCGGCGTGGCACGCATCGACGTCCTCGCCGAGGAGGACGCCACCCTGACCACGACGCCGCTGACGGCGTTTGTGCGTGCCAGCGAAGACGTCACGGTGGACGTGCTCGCGGCCGTGACGAATCCCGCCGGCTCGGTGCTGCTCCTGAGCGACCTCGTGACCACTCCGGCAGACGGCGCGCGCCTCGCGGCCGATGCGGTGGGTCACTCGGCGCTGAGGCTGTCGGGTGACACGGGTGACGGTCAGCCCGGCACCCTCGGCACCGTGGATTACACCGTCTCGGACGGCACCGGACGCCCGGAGGGCACGGTGCAGGGTGAGGTCACGGTCATCTTGCTCGGCACGGACGTGCCCAGTACGCCGCTGGCGGTCGACGACTCCCTGACCGTGCGCGTCGGCACGCAGGCAGACATCCCGGTGCTGGCTAACGACATCGGCCCCGCAGGAAACGTGATCGCGCTGGACCCGGCGTCGGTGTCGCTGTCCGAGGGCGGCGGCCTGGCGTTCCCCGCAGGCAACGTGGTGCGGTACCTCGCGCCCGATGAACCGGGCGAGTACATCATTGAGTACGGCGCGTACATCCTGGGATACCCCACGCAGGCCGACACCGCCCGAGTGGTGGTGACGGTGCTCGACTCGGAGACGAACGCGGCGCCCACTCCGTTGGCGTTGCGCGGGCGCGTGGCGGCGGGCGAGGAGGTCCGCCTGCCGTTTGAGGGCACAGGCATCGACCCCGATGGTGACGCGGTGGCGCTGCGGCGCATCGAGTCCCAGCCCGAGAACGGCGCCGCACGTGTCTCCTCGGACGGGCTGTCGCTGGTGTACACCGCGCCCGCCGGCTACTCCGGGCAGGCATCGTTCACGTACTCGGTCATCGACGCGCGCGGTGCCACGGCCGTCGCCACCGCGAACATCGGCGTCCTGGCTTCCCAGGCTCGACCCGCGCCCCGTGACCTACACCGACTATGTCCAGGCGCAGGTGGGCGAGGACCGGCGCGTCATCATCACGCCCACCGCCAACGACGTGGACCTCGGTGGCGGCAACCTCACGGTGCAGCAGGTGGTGGCCGATGCCGATCCGGACTCGGCGGAGTTTGCGAGCCTGACCGACCACATCATCGACGTCGACGACCAGCGCGTCACGCTCGAGGTGGGCACCGAGCCCGGCACCCTCGCCTACACGTACACGGTGGCGAACGACTCCGGCTCCACGGCCATCGGCCGCATCATCGTGAAGGCCGTGCGCGAGCCCATCGCCACGGTACCGATCGTCGCCGACACGGTGCTGACGTCGGATACCCGCGACACGTTTGAGACGGGCGTCGACGTGCTGACCGACAAGGTCGCCTGGGGTGGTGGCGACGCCGGTGCCCTCACGCTGTCGCTGTGGGGTGAGCCCACGGACCTCACCGTCGACGGGTGGACCATCTCCGGACCGCTTCCCCAGGAGGCGCGGCTGATCCCGTTCCAGGTCACGGGCACCGCCTTCGCTGGCGAGCAGGTCGTCTCCTATGGCTTCCTGCGAGTGCCGGGCGCTGAGGATCTCCGGGTGGCGCTCAAGGAAAACTTCGAGCCGCCGACGGTCAACGAGGGTGAGAGCGTCGACTTCGACCTTGCCCGCCTGATCGCGCTTCCCGCCGGCACCGCCTTCACGATCGACGGCGACGGCGTCACCACGTCGGGCGCGCGCGCCGAGGCCACCTGCACCCTGGTCTCCGGCACCCAGTTGCGGTACACCGCAGGCACCGGCGAGCCGTACTCGGACACCTGCCAGATCCCCGTCACGGTCGAGGGTCAGGACGAGTCGACGCTGCTGCCGGTGCCGATCGTCATCATCCCCGTGGCCCCGCAGCCCATCCTCACCGGCGCCTCGCTCGAGGTGGCGCCGGGCAAGTCCGCCACCTTCGAACTGGCGGGCATGGTGTCGTGGCCCGATGGTGCCGTGGGTCGCGAGGTCGACATCGAGGCGACGTACCAGGGCGAACAGTTCACGGTCGAGCGCTCCGGCACCACCTTGACGGTGGCGGCGCAGGACGCGTCGATTCCTGGCGCTGTCGATACCGTGACGGTGGCCCTCACGTCTGATCCCGATACACCCCCGGTGACGCTCGCGCTTAAGGTGGGTCCGGCACCGTCGCAGTTGCCCAAGGGTGGCAATGCGGTCAAGCAGTGCTCGCAGGCCTCGGGAAGTTCGTGCGAGATCACGGTCATCGGCGCCTCCGGCGAGGTCAACCCGCTGCCTGATACCCCGCTCGAGCTCGTGTCGGTCAGTTCGGAGGGCACCTGCAAGGGTGTCTCGTTCGAGGTTTCGTCCGAGACCGCCGTGCGGGCCTCGTGGGGGTCCGATGCCGCCGGCGCCGCGTGCGACGCGACCTTTGTAGTGCGCGATGCGCAGGGCAGGCTCTCCTCGGGCGACCGCCTGGGCCGCGTCAGCGTCGACCTTCAGGGCTACCCCGGCGCGCCCGGTTCGGTGTCGCAGACCGCCTACGGCGACCGCACCGTCACCCTCGCCGTGAGCCCAGGAGCGGCCGCGAAGTCGTACCCGGCGATCACGGGTTTCCGCGTGACGCGCGACGGCGCCGAGGTCGCCACCTGCACCGCCAAGGGCGTGTGCTCGCAGATCACCGGTCTCACCAATGGAGACAAGGGCACCTACGCGGTGGTCGCCGTCAACGAGGTCGGCACGTCCGCGAAGTCCGTCCAAACCACGGCCTGGTCGTACGCGCCCCCGCGAAGCCGACCAAGGTCACCTGGAAGCCGTCGCAGGCAGGCGACGCGGGCGGCAAGGTGGATGTCTCGATGAGCATCGTCGACGACTCCACTCAGGCGGTGAACATCGTTGCCGAGGGTGGCGAGAGCAAGACCGTCTCGGTCAACGGCCGCGGCACGGTGTCCGTCGCGGGCCTGAGCGTCGGCTCCAACGAGCCCACCCGCGTGGTCATCACCCCCGTCACCCGGTTTGAACTGCCGCCCGTGGGCACCTCCAGCGCACAGGGCGAGAGCGTCGCGATCACCGCGAACGGCGTGGGTGGCCCCAAGATCTCGAACGCGTCGTGGGACGCGAACGATGCCGGTGACAAGGTCACCTTCTCGGTCGACGTGGCGAGCGCGGGCGCCGGTAGCACCACGCTCGTGGGAGTCGCGCCCAACAACAGCCGCTGCACCCCCAACACCACGGCCAGCGGCGGCTCCGTGAGCATCACCGTCGGCGTGGACTCCAACACCCTGATCGACTTCACCGTGTGCGCGGAGAGCCGCTGGAAGGACACCGCCTACGGCACGGCCACCATCGCCGTGGACGACGTCTACGCGTACAGGGACCCGGGTGCGCCCCGCGTCACCAAGGGATATGACGTTGGCGACACGTGCCGGACAGGCTTCAACGCGTTCTCCTGTGAGACCCGATGGTGGGGTCCAGAGGTGGACAGGGCCCCGGCAGGGTTCGAACTCCGCTACGTCGTGAATGGCGCCGGTGCGACCACGAACTTCTCCCTCGAGAACGCGTTCGGCAGCCGGCCCACGGTCACCGCGCGATACTGCCCGACGTTCCTAGGCTCGGGCGCGTCGTGCTCCGACAACACGTCGACCGTTGGACCGGTCAGCGACCAGCGTGCCTACCCCACGAGCGTGAGCATCACGGCGTGCACCGTCACCGACTCGGACCGGCACGTGAACATGTCGGTTGCGGCTCAGGGCGGCGACTACACCGTGTCGTACGAGTGGCGTGATCGATGGGGCCAGCCGACCGACGTTCAGTGGGACATCGACCGGGTGAAGGTCACGGTCGACTTCCAGGGTGCCCTCGCGGGCATCGAGACCTTCTCGCCGCGGGCGTTGAGCCGCGATAACTCTGCGACCGAACCTGAGCCGGAACCCGAGCCCAGCGTGACCCCGTCACCGAGCCCGAGCCCTTGACCACGGCATCGGCCGTCCCCCTGATCCGCACACCGAAGGAGCAAGCATGACCGTCACCGACGAGCAGTCCGAGTGGTTCACCGCCACGTTCGCGGCGCTCACCGACAACGTCGAGCGTGCCGTGCTGGGCAAGCGTCACGTGGTGGAACTGGCCTTCACCGCGATGGTGTCGCAGGGTCACCTGCTGCTCGAAGACGTGCCGGGAACGGGAAAGACGTCGCTCGCCCGCGCACTCGCGCAGACCATCAAGGGCACCAACACGCGTATCCAGTTCACGCCCGACCTGCTTCCCGGCGACGTCACCGGCATCACGGTGTTCGACCAGTCCAAGGGCTCCTTCGAGTTCCACGCAGGCCCCGTGTTTGCCAACGTGGTGCTCGCGGATGAGATCAACCGCGCGTCGCCCAAGACGCAGTCGGCGCTGCTGGAGGTCATGGAGGAGGGCTCCGTCACGGTCGACGGCGTCACCCGCTCGGCAGGCTCGCCCTTCATGGTGGTCGCCACCCAGAACCCCGTGGAGCAGGCGGGAACATACCCGCTGCCCGAGGCTCAGGCTCGACCGCTTCATGATGCGTACGTCGCTGGGCTACCCCGACCACGGTGCCACGTTGCAGATCCTCGACGCGGGCCGTCCCGCGAAGGTCACGGTGCCGCAGATCGCAGAGCTCCAGACCATCGCGGCCATGAGTGCGCTGGCGAGCCAGGCCCACACCAGCCCGCTGATCCTCGACTACATCGCCCGCATCGTCGATGCGACGCGTTCGGCCACTCAGGTGCGCCTCGGCGTCTCGGTGCGTGGCGCGCTCGCGCTCGCGCGTGGCTGCCGCGCCTGGGCGCTCGGCCACGGCCGCACCTACGTCACCCCCGATGACGTGAAGACGCTCGCCGAGCCCGTCCTCGCACACCGCCTCATCCTCGACCCCGAGGCGGAGTTCGACGGCGTGACCGCCACCGCGGTTATCGGCCAGATCCTCCTCGACACCGCGCCCCCGAGCCAGCAGGACCTCCGCTAACGGATGGCGACCTCGACCCGGCGTCGTCGCGGCGACACCCACACGCGCACCCGTACGGAACACACCCGTACGGGGCACACGCGCGCCACCACGCGGACGCACACCCAGGTGGCGGACGAGGTGCACGGTCGGTGGGTAGCGCTGGGACTGTGGGCGCTGCGAGTCGCACGGACGGTGACGCGGTGGAGCACGGCCGCATGGGCGACGGTGCGATCCGTCACCACCGCCGCCGGCTGGGCCGTGTTCGCATGGACCGTGGCGGGCCTGATTGTGGGCCTCGCCTTCGGCTGGGCGGAGTTCCTCATCGGCGCCGCCGTGGGCTTCGTCCTCCTCCTCATCGCCCTGCCGTTCCTCCTGGGCCGTGAGCCCTACGAGGTGGACTTCCGGCTCCTCCACGAATCGGTGGTCGCGGGTCACGATGCCGCCGCGGAGATCGTGGTGCGCAACCCCAACGCTCGCGTGGCGCTGCCGGGGCGGGTGGACGTGCCGGTGGGCGAGGGGCTGATCGACTTCCACGTGCCGCTGCTGCGGCGCGGCCACGAACACACCGAACCCGTGGTGATTCCCGCCGCACGGCGCGGCATCATCGACGTGGGCCCCGCCACCACGGTGCGCTCAGACCCCATGCGCCTGCTCCAGCGCACGTTCCACTGGGCCGATGTCCAGACGCTGTACATCCATCCCGTCACCATCGCGGTGCCCAGTACGTCGCAGGGCTTTGTGCGCGACCTCGAGGGGCGCTCCACCCGCAGCCTCACCAACGAGGACATCTCCTTCCACGCGGTGCGCGAGTACGCCCGTGGTGACGCGCAGCGCCAGATCCACTGGAAGTCGACCGCGAAGACCGGCACGCTCATGGTGCGCCAGTTCGAGGAGACCCGGCGGTCCACGCTGTCGATCGTCCTGGACCTCGACGAGGCCAACTACGCCGACGACCAAGAGTTCGAGATGGCCGTCTCCGCCGCCGGATCGCTCGCCGTGCGCGCTATCCGCGACGGCCGGGACGTGCAGGTGGTGGTCTCCGGCGAGGTTCCCGAGTTCGCCCGCACGTCGGTGCGCTCCCTCGAACAGGCTCGCGGTCGCCACCCCCGCCGCCTGCTCGACGACCTCTCCGGTGTCGAGGCCAGCCTGCAGGTGGTGTCGATGCCCACCCTGACACGCATGCTCGTGGAGGTCACCCAGGACACGTCGCTCGCGTTCCTCGTGACGGGCTCGCACGCAACCCTCGCCGACATCGCCTCGGCGGCCCTCGCCTTCCCCGGCGATGTGGGCGTGGCCGCCGTGGTGTGCGACCCCAGGCGGAGCCCGGCCTCCATGCGGTGGGCCACACCCGCCTGCTGAGCCTCGGCATCCTCGACGACCTTCGCCAGTTGCTCGCCCGAGGTGCCGCGTGATGGCCCGCACCCGCAGGGCCAGCGTCAAGCCCACGACGACGCTCACGTTCGTCCTGCTCAACGTCCTGTTCATGGCCGCGGGCGCCGCGGTCGTGGCGTGGACCCTGTACCCGGTCTACGAGTCGAGCCGCTACCTGGCATCGGCCGCGTTGGCGATCGGCGCCGCCGTGGCCATCGGCGTGCTGTGCGACCGGCTGGGCTGGGGTGGCGGACGTGCCGCCGCGCTCGCGGCCGGGGTCTACGTCGTGGGCGGCATCACCCTGGTGGTACCCGGAGCAACGAGTGGCGTCGATGGCGCCCTCCAGGCCTTCATCGAACTGGTGAGGGGACCGGTGCTCGGCTGGAAGGACATCGTCACCCTTCCGTTGCCGCTTGGCGAGTACCGCGCCACCATCGTGCCCGTCTTCGCGCTGCTCCTGACCGGCACGCTGCTCGCCGTCTGGTGGGCCCTGGGTTCCGCGCGCCGCTGGGCGCTTGCGGCGGTCACGCTCGGAGTCGTCGAGGCTATCGCCATCATCATTGGGCCGGCGGCGCGGGCCGATGCCTTGGCGTGGGCCCCGCTTGGCACCTTCCTGAGCCGCGAGTTCGTGGTGGGGCTTGCCCTGTTCCTCGTGATGCTGACGTGGTTCCTGTGGCGTGCGTCGTATCAGCGTGGCCGTGCCATCTCGGTGACCCGAGCCGCCGGCGGCGTACACCTCGCCAAGGCGCCGCGGCATCGGCTGCTTGCCGAGGTCGCCGCGGGTGGAGCGATGCTGATCGCCGCGATCTGCGTGGCCGTGCTGGTAGCGGGGCCGCTGGCCGCATCCACGCCGCGCGAGGTGGCCCGCAGCGCCATCGAGCCGCAGGCTCACCATTGACTCCACCGTGACTCCGCTGGCATCGTTCCGCGAGTACTTCGGCGATGAGGCGTACGACAACGTCCTGTTCACCGTGACCATCACGGAGGGCGCCTCGGATCGGGTCCGCGTCGCGTCCTTGCCGTACTTCGATGGCAATGCGTACAGCGCTCAGGCGCCCGAGGGGCAGTCCCCCGCCCGCTTCCAGCGCGTTCCCTCATCGCTCCCTGGCCCGGATGGTGCCGAGGAGGTCAGCGCCACCGTCGCCATCGCCTCGGGCGGCGGCGTGTGGGTGCCGATGGTGGGGGAGTTGGGGTCCGTCACGTTTGGCGGCGCGCGCCGCGCTCGGCTCGTGGACAGTTTCTATTACCTGCCGGAGGCCGATGCCGGGGTCATGGCCCTGCAGTCGGGAGTCGCCACGGGCGACACCTACTCGACCACCGGCTACGTCAATGACGACCTCACGGCCTCTGACCTTGGTGCCCCTCCCGGCACCGGCTCGGTCCAGGCCTCGCTCATCCCGGACTCGCTGCGCGACTGGGTGGCGGCTCAGGAGGTCTCGCGCGACGGCGAGGGCCTTGCGCAGGCTCGTGCAGCGCCTGCGTGATCGCGGGTACCTCAGCCACGCCCTTCAGAACGATGAGGCGGCCGCGCGCTGGGAGCAGGAACTCGGCGAATACACCTTTGTGTCCTCGGCAGCCGGCCACTCGTATGACCGCATCGACCGCCTCTTCACCGCGCTGAACGAGCGCGCGGCCGAGGTGGGCGACGGTGCGAGCGACGCCGAACTGGTCGCGGCCGCGGGCGACGACGAACAGTTCGCCACCGCGGTCGCGCTCATCGCCTCCACCATGGGCTACCCGTCACGAGTGGTGCTGGGCGCGCGCCTTGCCACGGAGGACCAGGACGTTGCGGCGGTCTGCGACGGTGGCGAGTGCCGCGGCGGCAACATGTCGGCCTGGGTTGAGGTCCAGGGGTCCTCGGGCGCGTGGGTGGCGATCGATGTTACGCCTCAGCACGCGAACCCCGTGGCTCCGGACATCACGTCGCAGCGTGACCCCGAGTTCGCGTCGCCCCTTGACCCCGAGAATGCCGAGGCGATCGTGCCGCCCGCCACGCAGCGTGGCACGTCGGACGACTCCGAGCCGCCGGAGATCACGGAGCCCGAGGCCGAGGCCTGGTGGCTGCCTGTCGCGAAGATCGTGGGCGCAAGCCTGCTCGCGCTGCTGGTGCTCATCGGCCCCATCGTCGCCATCGTGGTGTGGAAGATCGTCAGGCGCCGCCGCCGCAAGGGCCGTGCTCCGGCCGATGCCGTGCATGGCGGCTGGGATGAATACCTCGATCTCGCCGCGGACGCCGGGCTCGATGCCATGCCGCTGGCCACGCGTTCCGAGGTCGCCGCAGCGTACGCCACCCCGCACGGTGCCGCGCTTGCGACCATGACCGACCGTGCCACGTTCTCGGGGCAGGGCACCGACCCGGCCGATGCGGCGCGGTTCTGGGACCTGGTCGAGGAGGACCGTCGCCACTGGTTGACGACTCGTGGATGGTGGCGCCGGCTCCGCATGCGGTTGTCGCTACGCTCGTTGTGGCACGCGACCGGCTCATCGAGCGCGGATGCCGCCACGCCGCAGTCAACGGCGCGTCCGCAGTGGCGCAGCGACCACACTGGGGCGACCGCCCGCCGAGGCAGTCGCTCACGCACGGCATCTCGCCGGGGCAGGAAGGATGGCAGTCGAGGATGAACTCGATGTTGGTGATCGGCCCGCTGTATTTCGCTCCCCTCGTGATCGCCCTGATCATCGATCTGGTGTGGATGGGACTCGCGCTCGGCGCGGTGCTGCGCAAGGTAGGCCTGCCGTCGTGGCAGGCATTCGTGCCGGTGCTGCGCTGGATGGCTGCCGCCCAGGCGGCGCGGATGTCGCGCCTCGCGGTGGGCCTCGCACGCGGCATCGCCCTCGCGGGTGCCGTCGCCGCGGTGGTGGGTCTCGGGGTCTACGTGGACCAGGTGGATGCGGCCCCCGCGTGGGCAAGGCTCGCCCTCGTGGTCGGTTCCGCCGTGAACGTGCTCGGCTCGCTCGCTGGCTGGGTGCTGTGGATCTACGGCTCGGGCACCATCGAATTGCGGCTGCGTGCCCCCGCTGCCCTGGCCTGGGTCGCCGCCGTCTCGCCGCCCATCTGGGCATCGGTCATGGGCTGGGGCCCGTACAACATGGGCGGCCGCACCGACGATGCCGCGCGCCGCGCCTCCGCGCCGTCCGATGCGCCCATCCGTTCCAGCGCCGTCGACGCCTCGTCCTTTGCGACGGGGCCGGACGCGGCGCCCGCAGCATCGGGCTGGGCGACGCCCGAGCAGCGGGCGGCCCAGGCGCCCTCTCCGTATGCGCCGCCTGTCGCGGCATCCGCATCGGAGGTACCCGAGCCTTTCGTCCCCGACGCACCTGCGCCTCAGGCGCCTGCTCCCGCAGGGCCCGAGGCGTCCGCTCCCGAGGCGTCCGCTCCTGAGGCGCCCGCGGAACCCGCCCCCGTCACCGGCTCGTGGGCCGCCGTCATTACCGACGACGGCACCCGGACACCCTCGGCACCGTCCGCACCGGTCGCGGAGCCGCGGCCCGAGTCCGAGCCGGCCGGTCTTGCCCTTCCGTGGTCGGAGCCGGTCCCCGAGGTGCCCGCGCCGGCCACCGGTGAGTTTGGCGCTGCGGAGCCCGCTGCGACCGAACCAGCGGTGGAAGAGCCGCGAGCCTTCGACACGGCCGCCGATGCCCCCGAGTCCGTGGCGGCGCCCAACGATACGCAGGCGTTCATCGGCTCCTTGCCCCCGGCTGGGCCGCGGGCACGGCCGAACCGCCCGCCCCCGAGGACGCGGTCATGCCGCGTCCCACCTGGGCCTCCGTCACCCCGCCCGAGCCCGAGGTGCCGGTGCGTGTCTCGCCCTTCGCCCCGCCGGAGCCCGCCGCGCCGCCGGCAGATCTGCGGCCCCTCTCGGCACCGTCGGCCGACGATGTGCCGACGCTGTCCGCCCCCAACCTCGAGGCGGCGTCGGCCGCCATCCCGCTCGTGGCGGCCGCCGACGTGGCCCCCGTGGCCGAGGAGCCGCAGCCCGTTGTTGGCGAGCCGGAACCTGACGCAGCCGCCGCCCCGGTGGTGCCCGTGCCGGAGCCGGAGACCGCGCCCGAGCCGGAACTCGCAGTCACCGACGCAGCAGCGGCGGCAGAGCCGGAACTCGCGGTCACCGACGCAGCGGCGGCAGAGCCCGCGGCAGAGCCGGTGGAAGCAGGGGAACCGCCCGCGGACACGTTTGCGCTCTCGCCGTACCTCACCGCGCGCCGCACCGCGGCAGACGCCGAGGGCGAGTCTCAGGCCGCCGTCGATGCCGCACCCGAGCGGGCCACGGAGCCCCCGGCGGTCACCGCATCGGTCTCGCCGTACGGCGCAGGTCCCGTGGACGACGCCGCTGAGCCGGACTGGCTGGTGGAGGCACGCCGCCAGGCGCAGGCATCGGCCCCCCAGTCCGCAGGCGAGGAGACGCCCGCCCCCGCGGCCGCGCCGACGCCGCTGCCCCGCGTCGAGGCAGCGAATGACGCGCTCATCACCACCGCCGTCCTCGCCCCCGTGCCGCCTGCACCCGTCGAAGCGCCCGACGCCGCCGAGGCAGACGCGGACGACCGCACGGTCATCGCGACGCGTCGACGGACGGTGTGGCGCCTCAAGGTCGGCACCGACACCTACGACCTTCCCGAATCGGCCGTGATCATCGGCCGCGCCACCGCGAGCGCCGCTGCCGACCGCATCGGCATCGCCGACGCCACGCGCACCATGTCCAAGGTTCACGCGCGCCTCGAACCCCGTAACGACAACCTGGTACGTCACCGACATGGGATCGACCAACGGCACGTTCGTGCGCGGCGCCGATGGAGTCGAGACCGAGGCCGGCGCGGCGCAGAGCATCGAGATCACGGGAACGCTGATCCTCGGTGACCTCGAGGTGCGGCTGGTGCGCGGGGAGGACGGATGAGCGCTGCCCACTGGAGTTCCGGTGCCGGCGCGACGGACACCGGACCGCGCGCACGCAATGAGGACGCCTACCTGTCCGCGGGCGCGGTGCACATCGTCGCCGATGGCATGGGGGGACACGTGGGCGGTGCCGCCGCCAGCGCGGCCGCCATCGAGGCGTTCCGCGACCTCGCGACGCGCTCCAGCGTGACGCCGGCGGATGTGACCTCCGCGGTCGCCACCGCGCAGCAGAGCGTGATCGAGGTGGGTCAGCGTGCGGGGGCCGATTCCGGCACCACGCTGACGGGCGCCATCGCGGTCGAGCATGAGGGTCAGCCCTGGTGGATGGTCATCAACGTGGGCGACTCCAGGACCTATCAGGCTCGATGGCACCCATCTGCACCAGATCACCGTGGACCACTCGCATGTGCAGCAGTTGGTCGACGCGGGCCGGATCACCGCAGAGCAGGCCGCTCACCATCCCGACAGGAACATCATCACGCGGGCCATCGGCGACGGTGTCGAGGGGTTCGATGCCTGGCTGGTGCCCGTGGTGCCCTCGTCTCGGCTCGTCATCGCGAGCGATGGCCTCACGGGCGTGGTGCCGTCGGAACTCATCGGCTCCGTCGCGGGGCTTGCGGACACCGATGCCGATGCCGCCGAGCGGCTCGTCGAGGCCGCGCTGCGTCACGGCACGGGTGACAACGTCACGGTGGTGGTCGCCCACGCGGCCGCGACCTCCACGCCGGACGACGCCCTGCCGGACCCGTGGCCCATGTGGCCCGTGGACTTTGACGACGACACCACCGACGTCTCCCAGCGCCGCGAGAGTGCGGAATGACCACCGAGCCAGACGGTGCATCGGACGAGGACGCGACGCGGCTGAGCATGCGCCGTGACGTGCGTTCCACCGATGTACCCGAGGATGAGTCCGCCGACGACGATGCGACGCGGCTCGCAAGCCGCCGCACCGCTGCGGACGACGTCGATGACGCGACCCGGCTGACTACTCGCCGCGCGCCTGTCGAGGAGGTGGACGATGCGACGCGCCTCAGCACGCGTCGCAGCCCTGAGGACCTCGACGACGCGACCAGGATGGTGATCCGCCGTCGGGCGGCGGGCAACGCAGTGCCGGCACCTCCGGTCGCGGACGACGACGCCACGGTGCTGTCCGCGTCACGCGGCAGCGTGGCGCCCGCGCCGGACAACGACGACCGCACCCGTGTGGTCTCCCAACGCCCACGCCGCCCCTCGGAGGCCGCGCTGCCCCCGGGCGCCCCGCTGGGCGAGGCGCCTCGCCAGGGCGCCTTCGGCGACGTCGGCGACATCTACACGCCCCGCGCCACGCCCGAGGTGGAGCCGCCTGCGCCGCTCGGGGCCGCATCGGCCCCCAGCACCGACGCCGCGGCCCACGTGCTCAGCCCCACCGAGGTCGCCGCACGCCGCGCCCGCGAGCGTCGGGGTCGACTCGTGATCGGCGTGGTGCTCGCCGCCGCCGGCGCCGCGCTGCTCACGGCCGTGATCGTCGTGGCCGTGACGCTCGTCAGTGGCTCCTGACCGCGCCGCGCATGGCGGAGCCGCCGGGCACCATCGCGTAGGTTGAGGGCGTGACCACGCACGCATCGCCCGCCCTGCGCTCCCCGCTCCACGAGGAGCACCTGGCGCTCGGCGCCACCATGACCGAGTTCGCAGGCTGGGACATGCCGGTGCGCTACTCGGGCGACGTCGCCGAACACACGGCCGTCCGCACCGCCGCCGGGCTGTTCGACCTGTCCCACATGGGCGAACTCATGGTCACCGGCCCCGATGCGGCGGCGGCCCTGGACTATGCGCTGGTGGGCCACATGAGCCGCATGCGCCTGTGGGCCGCGAAGTACACCATGCTGTGCGACGAGCGCGGTGGCATCCTCGACGACCTGGTCGTGTACCGGCGCGATTGGGACCACTTCATGGTGGTGGCCAACGCCTCCAACCGGGTGGCGGTTGCGGCCGAACTCCAGGAGCGCTTCACCGCCGCCGGCTTTGACGCCATCGTCACGGACGAGACCGAGACCCTTGCGCTGATCGCCGTTCAGGGGCCCGCGTCGGCGGCCATCGTGGCGTCGATGTGTGCGCTCGGCGAGACCGAGCCCGCCACGCTCAAGTACTACTCGGCGGCCAACATCCTGCTGGAGGGCGGCCACCATGCCTTCGTGGCCAGGACCGGCTACACGGGCGAGGACGGCTTCGAACTGTTTGTGGGCGCGGACGTCGCCAGCGACGTCTGGCATTCCGCTCTCGCCCACGGCGTCGCCGCGGGCCTGGTGCCGTGCGGCCTCGCGGCGCGCGACTCGCTTCGCCTGGAGGCCGGCATGCCCCTGTACGGTCAGGAACTGAGCGCCAGCACCTCCCCGTTTGAGGTGGGTCTTGGCCGCGTCGTCTCGTTCGACGGCCCCGCGACCGTGCTGTCGTCGACCCAGCCCGGTGCCGCCAAGCCAGGCGCGGGCATCAGCGACCAGGTGGACCCGCGTGCCGTGTCCGTGGAGCGAGCCTGAGTTCGTGGGGCGCGAGGCGCTCGCCGCGGCGGCCGGAGAGTCGCCGTCGCGGGTGCTCGTGGGCCTCGTGGGCGAGGGGCGACGGTCCCCGCGCGCCGGCTACGACGTGACCGATGCCGACGGCACCGTGGTGGGCGTGGTCACCTCGGGCATGCCGTCTCCCACACTCGGCAAGCCCATCGCGATGGCCTACGTGCCGCCTGCTTTTGCGGAGCCTGGCGCCGCGCTTGCGGTGGATGTACGAGGGAGGCGTGAGCCGATGCGGGTGGTCGCGCTACCGTTCTACAAGCGGCAGGGTTAGTGCTCGGCCGACGCCAACCGGTGTGACAGTGACGGCGAAGGCCGTGGGAGAGGTGGATCATGGCGGAGATTCCTGACGGGCTGCTCTACTCCGAGGAGCACGAGTGGGTGCGCGGCGACGTCTCGCCCGGTGCCACGGTCACGGTGGGTATCACCGAGTACGCCGCCGAGGCGCTCGGCGATGTGGTGTACGTGGAGCCCCCGACGGTCGGCGACGAGGTCCGCGCCGGCGACGTCTGCGGCGAACTCGAGTCCACCAAGGCCGTGAGTGAGCCTGTACTCGCCCGTCACCGGCACGGTGGTGGAGGTCAACGGGCGGCTCGAGGCGGCCCCGGACCTGGTCAACAGCGACACGTATGGTGACGGCTGGATCTTCAAGGTCGAGCCTTGCTGAGGCGAACGAGGACCTTTTGGACGCCGACGCGTACGGCGAGAAGACCGAGTAGACCGTGGGAGTACGCACCCGGCTCGTGGTCGCGGCGGCCATCACCGACGATCTCGAGACTCCCCGCACCCTGCTCGCGGCACGGCGCACTGCGCCGAGCGCTCTGGCTGGCCTGTGGGAGTTCCCCGGCGGCAAGGTGGAGCGCGGCGAGACCGCGGAGCAGGCCCTGCGGCGCGAGTTGCGCGAGGAACTGGGCGTCGAGATCGAGATTGGTGACGAGGTTCCGGGGCCCGACGAGGCCCACGGCATCGAGGACCAGTGCGGGGACACCCCGGTGTGGATGCTCCGCCCCGGCGACGCCGATGTGGAGCGGCTCGTGATGCGGGTGTGGTGGGCGACCATCAAGCCCGGCGCCGATGGCGCGCGCGTGGAGCCTCGCCCGCTCGAGGACCACGACCTGTTGCGGGTGCTGGAGCCGGGCGGCTGGCGTGATGTGGCCTGGCTGCCCGCCGACAAACGCATTGTGGATGCGCTCCTCGAGGACGCGACCGCGCGGCACCGTCGCGCCTACTGCTGAGCGGCCCGCCCTGGCTTGGGGCCCGCGTGGTCAGGTCCGCGCGGTCACGCGCGGACGATGCACCCCTCCACGTGATCGTTGACGAGACCGCAGGCCTGCATGGCCGCGTACATGGTGGTGGGCCCCACGAACACAAAGCCACGGCGCTTGAGTTCCTTGGCAAGAGCCACTGACTCGGGGGTGGACGCGGGGACGTCGCCCCAGGTCGCCGGGACGGCCGGGGAGCCTCCGGCGCAAAGGACCAGAAGAGCGTGTCCAGGCTCTCTCCCGCGTCCTGCAACGCCACCACCGCTCGCGCGTTGACGATGGCGGACTCGATCTTGCGGCGGTTGCGGACGATCCCGGTGTCCTCCATGAGTCGCGCGACGTCCTCCTCGCCGAACGCCGCGACGGCGTGGGGCTCAAAACCCGCGAAGGCGGCGCGGTAGCCCTCACGCTTGCGCAGGATGGTGACCCACGAGAGGCCGGACTGCGCGCCCTCGAGCACGATGCGCTCCAGGAGCGCGGCGTCGCCGTGCACCGGCACCGCCCACTCGTGGTCGTGATAGGCCTCGTACAGCGGGTCTCCATTGCCGAAGCAACGCAGGGGTGTGGCGGTGGTGGCGGTCATGGGTCAAGTGTGGCCTGGCCCGGTGACATCGACACCATGTCCGTGCGGTGGTGGGGAAGCGGCGTGACCAACGGAGGGCCTGGGGACGGCGCGAGGTTGCCGATCCTGACCGCGGGTCTGGCGAACCGGGACCTTACGCGGATATCGTGGCGGACGCTATGACGATCCGTGAACGCCTTCGCGACCCGGAGCCGACGCTCGCCTTCGGCTCTTCCTCCTCGCAGGCTCCGCTGCCGAGGAGATGTTGGGCCGCACCATGCGCGCGATCGTCGAAACGCAGCCCGATTTCATCTCCATCACCTACGGCGCCTCGGGTTCCACTCAGGGTGCCTCGCGTTCCGTGGTGCAACGCGTGGCGCGCGAGCACCGCGTGCCGGCGCTCGCCCACCTCACCTGTGTTGACCAGTCCTGCGCCGAGTTGCGCACGGTCATCGAGGGCTACCTCGAGGACGGGGTGAAGGACTTCCTGGCCCTGCGGGGTGACCCGCCCAAGGGCCAGGCCGACTGGCGTCCGCATCCCGACGGCCTGCTGTACGCCTCGGATCTGGTCGCGTTCCTGCGCGAGACCGCCCAGGCCCACGGGATCGACGGCCTCAGCGTGGGCGTGGCCGCCTTCCCCGCCCAGCACGCGGTGGAGCGGTTCCGCCAGACCGCCATCGACGTGCTGCGCGCCAAGCAAGAAGCGGGCGCCGACTTCGCGATCACCCAGGTGTTCTACGAGGTGGCCCACTACACGGGACTGGTCGAGGAGGCACGGGCGCAGGGTGTGACGATGCCGATCATTCCCGAGGTGATGCCGCTCGTCTCCGCCCAGCGAGCGCGGCGCGCGTCGCAGATCACCGACGTGCCGACGCCCGACGTCCTGGTCGCCGCACTCGATGCCGCGGCCACGGATGACGAGGCGCGCGCCACAGGCGTGCAGCACGCCACGCGCCTCGCGCAGGACCTGCTGGACGCCGGGGCGCCCGGCATCCATGTCATCACCTTTAACCGGCACGATGCCGCGGTGGAGTTGGTCGACAGGCTCCCGCTGCGTGGCCGCGTCGCTTAGTTGGCGCCTAGTGCCCCATGATCGGCGCCTACGGCTCGAGCACTCGCCCGCCGGGGTTTCTAGCCCACGCCGTTGTCGACAATGCGCCACGGCTCGTCGACGGAGGCGCGGGCGAGGCGGTATCCCCAGGTGGTGGCTCCCTCGGGCATCGACACATCCGAGCGGAACAGGCGCCAGTCGAGGTCGAAGTCCACGGTCACGCTGACCACCTCGGTGTCCGCCGAAAGCCCCGACCAGGCGGGATCCTCGTCGAGCGACACGCCGATCTCGAGGTTCCCGAGGCCGGCCACCTTCCGGCACCAGTCGCGGGCCGTCTCCGCGAAGCTCGGCGCGGCCAGGGCGACGGCGGTGTCGCAGTCGTGGGCGTCGAGAGCGGCGACGTAGGAGGCGACCACCTCCACCGGCTCCGCCGTGGCCTCGGGCAGCGGGACGTCCGTCGAACCCCAGGGGTAGGTCAGCGCCGCCGCCGCGACCCCGATCATCACCGCACCTGTTGCCGCGACCGCGGCCGTCCGCCTCATGGCGCCACCGTAGCGGGCAGCGCCTCCTGCGAGTCGTTCGGTGCCCGGAATCGTGCGAAACCGTGCACTGAACGACTCGCAGGGCGCAGTGACGGGCTAGACCTCGCGCAGGGTGACGTCCGCGCCGTGCACCACGGTGCGTGACACGGTGCAGGTGCGCTCCTCGGCGGACTTCAGGGCCGCGGCCACTCGGGCGCGTGCCTTGTCGCCGTCGGGTCCCTCGGGGAACGCCACGTCGAACGCCACGTCGATGTCCCGCAGGATCGCTGGGGTCGAGCCGCCCACCTTGTCCGCGGTGGCGGTCACGTCAAAGCGCGTGGGCTCCGCGCGGCGCGACGTCATCATGTCGAGATCGGTCGCGGAGCAGCCCGCGATCGCGACCATGAGGAGCTCGACGGCGCTGAGCGCACCGTCGACGTTGTAGCCAAACCGGTACTCGGCGCCGGCGGGGTTGCGGGCGACGTAAACGCCCTCCGCTTCGCGGGTGAGCGTGACCTGCTTCTTGGTGACCTCTTCTGCCATGGCTCCATCCTCGCATCGAGTCTCGGACGCACCGTCCCTGGCCTTACACAACCCCGCGGGCCGTCGCGTGATTCCAAAGTCCCTAGCCGCGTGGTGTCGATCCAGTAGAGTCGGAAGTGCACGCTCGGCGCCAAAGATGCGTCGACCAAGCGCAATGGCGAGCCCGCCGCGCACCAAGTCCATGAGGAATCTCCCCATGTCAGATAGTGCTGTTGCTCCGTCCGCTCCCACCGCCTTCCCTGGCGGCACCATCCTGGGTTACCCCCGCATCGGCCGAATGCGTGAACTCAAGAAGGCGATCGAGTCCTTCTGGAAGGGCGCCACGACCGCCGAGGACCTCGAGTCCGCCGCCGCCGCCCTGCGCGCCGCCAACCTTGAGCGCCTCGCAGCGCTCGGACTGGCCAAGGACAACGCGTCGATCCCGTCGAACTTCTCGTTCTACGACCACGTGCTCGACGCCGCGGTGACGTTCGGCGCGATCCCCACCCGTTTCGCGGGCCTGCGTGGCGCCGATGGCTCCGTCGACCTCGCCGGATACTCCACCATCGCGCGAGGCAAGGGTGACGACGCCCCGCTCGAGATGACCAAGTGGTTCGACTCGAACTACCACTACCTGGTTCCCGAGATTGGTCCCGAGACCGCGTTCGCGCTGTCCAGCACCCGCTGGGTGGACGAGTTCGTGGAGGCCAAGAACGCCGGTTACCTCACGCGCCCCGTCATCACGGGCCCGCTGACGTTCCTGTACTTGGCCAAGGCTTCGGATGAGGCCGGGGACGACTACCGCCCCATCGACCGCCTCGACGACCTGCTGCCCGTGTACGTGGAGCCTGCTCGCCGCCTTCAAGGCCGCCGGCGCCACCTGGGTGCAGATCGATGAGCCCGTGCTGGTGGCAGACATCGACGCCGACCGCGTCGAGGTTCTCGCCAACGCCGCCAAGGCGTACGAGGCGCTCGTCGCCGCCACGGAGCGCCCCGCGCTGTTCGTGGCCGCGCCGTACAACTCGCTCGGCGACGCGCTGCCCGTCCTCAAGGACGCCGGCGTGGACGCCATCGGCATCGACCTGGTCCGTGGTTCGATCCCCGGTGACGTCGACCTCACCGGTGTCACGGTGGTCGCTGGCGTCGTGGATGGCCACAACATCTGGCGCACCGACCTCGACGCCGCGCTGCGCAAGGCCGATGCCGTGGCCGCGCTCGGCGCCACCGTCGCCGTGTCCTCGTCCACGTCGCTTTTCCACGTGCCCCACACCCTCGCGGGCGAGGAGCACCTGGGTGAGGAACTGCTCTCGTGGCTCGCCTTTGCCGACGAGAAGGTGGCCGAGGTGGTCACGCTCGCGACCGCTCGCGCCGAGGGTGAAGAGGCGGTGGCCGATGCGCTCGCCGCGGCCCGCGACGCCCTCGCCGCCCGTGCCGCTCACCCTGGCACGAACCGTGCCGAGGTGCGCGATGCGCTCGCGGCCGTCACGCCTACCGACTTCCACCGCGCGCCGTATGCGATCCGGGCGGCGGCTCAAGATGCCCGCTACGGCCTCCCCGAGCTCGCGACCACCACCATCGGGTCCTTCCCGCAGACGCCGCAGATCCGCAAGGCGCGCGCCGCGTGGGCCAAGGGCAACCTCTCCGACGCCGACTACGAGCAGGCGATGAAGGATGAGATCGCCTCCGTGGTGAAGGCTGCAGGAGGACCTCGGCCTGGACGTGCTGGTGCACGGTGAGGCCGAGCGCAACGACATGGTGCAGTACTTCGCGGAGCCTGCTGGACGGCTTCGACGTCACCGTCAATGGCTGGGTCCAGTCCTACGGTTCGCGCTGCACGCGCCCCTCGATCCTGTGGGGAGACGTGACGCGGCCCGAGGCGATGACGGTGCGGTGGGCCGAGTACGCCCAGTCGCTGACCGCGAAGCCGATGAAGGGCATGCTGACCGGCCCGGTCACCATCCTCGCGTGGTCGTTTGTGCGTGACGACCAGCCGCTCGGCGTCACAGCCAACCAGGTGGCGCTCGCCCTGCGTGAGGAGATCGCCGACCTGGAGGCCGCGGGCATCGGCATCATCCAGGTGGACGAGCCTGCACTACGCGAACTGCTGCCGCTGAAAAAGGCCGACCAGGCCGCGTACCTCGACTGGTCGGTGAACTCCTTCCGCCTCGCCACGTCGGGCGCCAAGGATGACACCCGCCTGCACACCCACCTGTGCTACTCGGAGTTCGGCGAAATCATCGACGCCATCGATGGCCTCAATGCGGACGTCACCTCGATCGAGGCGGCACGTTCGCGCATGGAGGTCCTCCCGGCGATCAAGAACCACGGCTACGAGCGGCAGATTGGCCCCGGCGTGTGGGACATCCACTCGCCCCGCGTGCCCTCGACCGAGGAGGTCACCGAGTTGCTCGCGCTGGCCAAGGCGTCGGTCCCGGGCAAGCAGTTGTGGGTCAACCCTGACTGCGGCTTGAAGACCCGTGGCTACGACGAGACCATCGCGTCGCTTCAGCACATGCTCGCCGCGACCGAGGCGGTGCGCTCCGCGTAACGGCCTCGTCGCGCTCAGGGCCCGGTTCCTCCTGCGGGGGAGCCGGGCCCTTTTCGACTCGCGTCGAAGCGCATCGACAAACGGCCGATGCCGTGACACCATCGATGCGAGCCAGGCACCGCCGCCGTGGCCCCACCTCGAGAGGAAACCGTGACCGAGCCGAGCACCGCCGCTATGCCCGCCACCGCATCGTCCGCCGTCAGGCCGGTGGTCCCCGGCTTCCATCCGGACCCCAGCATCTGCCGCGTGGGGGAGCGCTACTACCTGGCGCATTCATCCTTCGAGTACTCGCCCGCGGTGCCCGTGTGGGTCAGCGACGACCTGGTGACCTGGGCTCTGGTGGGGCACGCGCTGGGCAGGGCCGAGCAGTTTCCCGCGGGGGCGTTCGCGCCGAGCCTCGGCGTCTACGCGCCCACGCTGCGTCACCACGACGGCCGGTTCTGGATGATCACCACCACGGTCGGCATGGGTGACGGCCAGGTGCTCGTGACCGCGGACGATGCGGCGGGGCCGTGGTCGGCGCCCGTGCGGCTCGAGGGGCTCACCGGAATCGACCCCGACATCGCTTGGGATGACGAGGGGCGATGCCTCATCACGTGGAGCGGCACGCACGAGGGGCGGTCGGCGATCATGCAGGCCGAGGTCGAACCCGCCACCGGAGCGGTCCTGGAGGAGCCCCGTCCCCTGTGGTCGGGCACCGGACTCGCGCACCCCGAGGCCCCTCACGTGTTTCGGCGAGGCGAGCACTGGTACCTCGTGATCGCCGAGGGCGGCACCGAGCGCGGCCACACCGTCGCCGTGGCGCGCTCGGACTCGCCGCGTGGGCCCTTCGCCGGCGCGCCGCACAACCCACTCCTCACTCACCGCTCCACGTCGCTGCCCGTCCAGAACACCGGTCACGCCGACTTGGTCGAGCGCCCCGATGGCTCGTGGGCCATGGTCTACCTGGGAGTACGGGCCCGTGGCGGCACCCCGCACTGGCACGTGAACGGCCGTGAGACGTTCCTCGCGGGCATCGTCTGGGAGGACGGGTGGCCCACGGTGGTGGAGGACGCCTTCGCGGTGCCGCCCTTCCCGAGCACGATGCGCCTGGACCCCGGTGCGCCGCTGGACCTTCACTGGGTGTCGCCAGGCGCACGGCTCGACACTTTCGTCACGCCAGGCGCCGACGGATTCGCGCTCGCCCCGAGCGAGGATGACGGACTGGCGCTGCTGGCCCGGCGCTGCCTCGACGAGCGCTGGGCAGCCACGGTCACAGTGGACCCGGGCGACGGGGTCGCCGAGCTACGCCTCCACCTCGACCACCGCCACTGGTACGCGGTGCGAGCGGGTGCCACTGAGGTGGTTGCAGTGGCCCGCATCGGCGATGTGGAGCACGAGGTGGCGCGCACCGCTCACGCCGGCGCCCCCGTGGTGCTCGGCCTCGCGGCTGTCCAGGCGCGCCACGGCGGCCCCGACGACATCGTGCTCAGCGTGGCCGCGGATGGCGCCGGCGGCACCAGTGAGCCCGGTGGAGTGCCCGGCGGCGCAACCGGCGCGGCGGCAGGCGAGCCTACGCGAGGCTCGCGCGCCTGGATGGGCGCTACCTCTCCACGGAGGTTGCCGGGGGCTTCACCGGACGCGTGTGGGGGGTGAGGGCCATCGGGTCACCGATCACGGTGCTGCGCGAGTCCTATGAGCCGCGAGCCGACGGCTAGGGGCAGGAACCTTCCTCGATGCCGTTCACCGCGGAGTAGCGGTAGCCGACCGCACTCGCGGTGCGACCATTCGGGTGTGTGGCGGAGAAGCAGTAGTTCGTGGCATCGCCGCTGATGGTGCTCAGCACCACGCCCGGCGAGGTGGCCAGCGCGTCTCCGTCGAGCGTGTACCCGTCACCGGCAGCGGCGATCACCGGCAGGGCGCTTGACTCGTCCACGTGCTGACGCACCGCGATCGCGACCGTCGACAGGTCAGACTGCACGGCCGAGTCGTAGGCCTTCGCCTGCTGGTTGAAGAAGATGGGCAGCGCCACGGCGACGAGGATTCCTACAATCGCCATGACCACGAGGAGCTCGGGCAACGTCATGCCCGCCTCAGCGGTCGCGCGTGCGCGGCGGTCCCCCATCACTCGTCTCCCTCGATTGCCCGGCGGCACTCCCTCAGCGGCCGCCGCGACACCCCATCGTGACCTAAGTCACATGCGCCACGCAAGAGGCGATGCTAGGAGAAGGGGGTCAGTCAGGAGACGTCGAGCCTGGAAGTAACCCACGTCGATCCAGCGGCCCAGGCTTCTGGCCGGCCTCCGTCAGCACGCCCACCTCGCGCCAGCCGGTGGCGTGGTGCAGGGCGACCGACGCCTCGTTGGGAAGCGCGATCAGGGAGATCGCGGTGTGCGCGTGCGAGGCCCGCATCGCGACGATCAGCGCGCGGTACAGCCGCCCGCCAAGGCCCTTTCCGCCGGCCTCTCCATCCAGGTAGATGGTGGTTTCCACGCTGTGGAGGTACGCGGCCTTGGGGCGGTACGGCGCCGCGTAGGCAAACCCCACCACGCGCCCCTCCTGCTCGATGACGAGGTACGGGAGGTCCTTGTCCCACACGCTCTTCATCCGCGCGGCGATGTCCTTCGCCGTCACGGTCTCCGTCTCAAACGTGATGACGGTGTCGGTGACGTACGGGTTGTAGATGGCGGCGATGCGGTCGGCATCGGCAAGCGTGGCGGGTCGGATCACGCCCCCATTGTGCTCGCCACCTGCGCGCTGGGAGTCACTGAGTGCGCGGTTTCGCCAAGAACCGGGCACTCAGCGACTCGCAGGACGCTAGGCGGCCGCGTCGCCGTCCCTCAACTGCCGTGCCGCCTCGTCGACCACGGCACGCACCTCGGCCACGTCGGCATCGGTCAGTTCCCCCACGTGCTCAATGAGCATGGGACCCGACGGGGCCGCCGGCCGGTCACGGCGCAGGGCCGCGCGTGCGCGCGCGACGAGGGCGGAAAGGAAGGGAGCCACGGGACCACCTAGTGAGACTCGGGGAGTCCTTGAGCAAGGCGGCAGGGGACCTGCGTGGCCTGGGTGGGGACCGGTGGCGGGATGCCCGCCACGTGCTACGCCACCTGCGCGACGTAGCCGGCGCATCGGCCGCACCTGATGCCGACAAGGCCCATCGTGCCACGCCGAGCGGGCCGCCACGACCACGCTCGTGAGGTCACTGCCGCGGGGGCCTCGACACCACTCGACTGGCGACCGGCGCACCACCGGACTGCACGCTCAGCGGCGATGGAATGCGGTCCGCGAACCGCATGGCGAGTGACCCCGCCACCGCGAGGATCAGGACGTAGGCGGCGGAGAACGGTCCGAGCATGGGTTCGATGCCCGCCGCGACGCCGAGCCCCGCGATGACGATGGAGAACTCGCCGCGCGGGATCATGGACAGCCCCGTACGCCACTGGCCCTTGGGGCCGATGCCGTTGCGCCTGGCGGCGAAGACGCCCGTGCCGATCTTGGTGACGGCCGTGATGGCCGCCAGCGCGAGCGCCGGCAGCAGCACGGGAATGAGGTCGCGCGGGTCGATCGAGAGCCCGAAGAACACAAAGAACAGGCCGCCGAACACGTCGCGCAGGGGAGGCAGGAGCCCACGAACGTCGTCGGCCACCTGACCCGAGAGGGTGAGGCCAAGAAGGAAGGCACCCACGGCCGCGGAGACCTGCACCGCGTCGGCGAGCCCGGCGACCAGGAACGTGAGCCCCAGCACCGTCAGCAGCAACAGGCTCGCGCGAGTGCGAATGCACCAGGCGCGAGATGCGGTCGGAGAACCGCAGCGACACCACGAAAGCGAGGAACACCAGGCCCAGCGCGATCCCCGCCGCCAGGGCTCCCTGCGCGAGCGTGGCGCCCACCAGCAGCACGCCGGTGATGGGCAGGAACACCGCCATCACCAGGTCCTCCATCACCAGTAGCGACAGGAGCACGGGGGTCTCGCGGTTGGCGACGCGATCAAAGTCGTCGAGCAGGCGCGCGATGATGCCGGACGACGAGATGTAGGTGACGCCCGCCAGCAGCAGCGACGCGGTGGGCGACCATCCCAGCATCAGGCCCACCACGAAGCCGGGCACACCGTTGGCGAGTCCGTCCATGAGTCCCGCAACCCAGTTGGATCTGAGCCCGTTGCGCAGATCCTGCGGCGAGTATTCGAGCCCCAACAGGAGCAGCAGCAGGACCACGCCGATCTCGGCACCCACCTCGAGGAACTCCTCGCCAGCCGAGACGGGGATGAGTCCACCGTCGCCCATCAGCACGCCCGCCAGCAGGTACAGCGGGATGGAGGGGATGCCGATGCGGGCGGCAAGGCGGCCAAGGCCCGCGAGCACCAGCAGGATGATGCCGAGGCTCGATGAGGACGGACCCCGAGTGGCTGATCTCCGGCTCGGGCAGGACCTCGAGCGGCAGGAGCAGCATGGTGGCTCAGCCGACGAGGATGGCGGTGGCCTGACGGACGGCGGCGTCCGAGCCCATGACGAGGACGGTGTCGCCGGCCTGAAGGAGGAAGTCCGGTCCCGGTCCCGGGTTGCCGTCCTCGCCGCGGATCACCGCGACGATGGAGGCGGACGTGGTGGTGCGGATGCGGCCATCGGCGATGGTGCGTCCCGTGAGGCCGCCGCCGGCGGGCATCGTCACCCACTCGATCGCGAGGCCGTCAATCTGGTGGCGGAGCCTTGTCTAGGCGGGACGTGATGGACGTGCCGCCCAGCAGTTCCACCAGGGCGGCGGAGTCGGATTCGGACAGTTCGACCGTGCCCCGGCACGCGTCGGGATCCTCGCGGTCGTAGAGGGCGAAGTCGCGTTTGCCGTCGCGACGCACCACGACTCCCACGTGGTCGCCACTATCGGCCTGGAACTCGTAGCGGACGCCGATGCCTGGCAGCGGGGTCTCGTAGATGTCCATGCCGGTCAGTCTGCCACGCCGGGAGTGCATCTCAGCGAGCGCATCAGGCCTCGTGGACCACGCCGAGTTCGATGAGGCGCTCCCACGCCATGCGCAGCAGGAATGGGTCGTCCACCTCGATGTAGCGCAGTGCCGCGTACACGAGGTAGGCGAGGGCGCGGGCAACCGTGGCATCCGAGATGTCGCCGTAGGTGGAGAAGAAGTCCTCGCGCATGTCGGCACCGAGGACGGTGCCCACAAAGCCGATGTCCTGCGCGATGTCTCCGGCGCCGAAGTTGGACCACAGGAGCAGGCCTGCGAACGCTCCTTGATCCGACATGATGGCGCGCGGTTCGAGTCTGCCGTGCGTCCATGCCGGATCGACGTCGATGGGGGCGGCGCAGCCGCGCTCGAAGATGGCGCGCGTGGCATCCGCGTCGAGTTCGCGGTTCTCCGGCGCCCCGTGCGCGACGGCGAACGCGAGCATTTCCTCGAATTCGCCTCTCCACGCCTCGAGTCCCACGCCCGATCGCGGATTGATGGGGCTGCCCGGTGGGGCTACCTGGTGAACCTCGCGCAGCGCGCTTCCCACGGCACGGGCGGCAGGCAGGTGCAGCGGGACGAAGCCCGCCGTGGAGGCGGAGATCCACGGCACGATGTTCCAGTGCCACTCGTACCCGTGGCCGGGGCGCCCGGTCCTGATGGGGTGGGAACTGGGAAAGCTCCATCCGGCCGCATGGGGCGCGATCAGGTCGGTGACGCGGGCGAAGAGTGCGTCGTAACCGGGCAGGCGCGAGAAGATCGCGCCGTAGTCGTCGCCGATGCGAATCGCGAAGTGGTCCTCAAGCGTGTACCGGCGGCCCACTCGTACGAGGCGAGATCGGGGAACTGGTCGTTGATGAGTGCCTGAACCATCTCATCGGGGATGTACAGCGGCTCCGTGTTGGCGTACGTGGGCATGGCGTCAACCTCGTGGGGCCGAGAGGTGGCGAGGAGCAGGCATCAGTCCTGGTCCCTCCGGGACATCCATTCGCGGGCGAGGAGCCCGTAGATCGCGTCGTCGGAGACCTCGTCTTCCACCCAGTACGCCTCCCGGCGGATGCCCTCGGCGAGGAAGCCGATGCGTTCAAGGACCCGGACCGAGGCGATGTTGTGGGGATGGGTGGAGGCCTCGATGCGGTGGACGCCCAGGTCGAAGACGGCGTAGTCCACGAGCCGCGCGGTGGCTTCGGTGGCGTAGTGGTGACCGCGCGCCCAGGGGTGGAGCGTGAACCCCACCTCCGCGGTGCGACCGTTGCCAGACAGGAACAGCGCCACGTCGCCCAGCACCTTGCCGTCGCGTTTGCGTTCCACCGCGAGCCTGGTACCAGTTTCCGGGAGTGGGGCCGGGGCGCGTGAGAAGTTCGGTGATGAGGTCGCGCGCTCGCTCAACCGAGTACGGGGCCTTCCATGCCTGGTACTGGGCGGTGGTGGTGTCCGATCGGCGTTCGGCCATGTCCTCCGCGTCGTCGAGCGTCATCGACCTCAGCGTCAGGCGTTCCGTCTCCAGGGGGTAAACGCGGCGTCCATGGGCCCACGCTAGTCCCCCGCCGGGCGCGGCGCGCGAGCCGACGGTCTCAATCGAGCCTCGCCTCGCGTCAGCGCGGGTGCTGACGCAGGTACGTCAGCGCCTCGCGGCCGGCGCTGCGCGCGACAGCGCCACGGCATCGGCCTACCGTCGGTCCATGGCCCGCTTGCGTCGATCCCGCCCCGCCGAGCCGGGGATCACCCGCCGACGCTCCGGCTCCGGCTGGACATACCGGGATCCCGAGGGGGCCACGGTGCGCGATGCCGTCGAGCGGGACCGGATCGCTGGGCTCGCGATTCCGCCTGCCTGGGTCGACGTGTGGATCTGCCCGGACCCGCAGGGTCACCTGCAAGCGCTCGGAACGGATGAGGCGGGACGGCGGCAATACCTGTACCACCCCGCGTGGCGTGAGCGCCGGGATCGCGCCAAGCATGCGCGGGTCCTCGCCGTCGCCGCGGGCCTGCCCGCCGCACGCGCGGTCGCGGATGCCGATGCGACGCGTGGCGACCTTTCCCGCGAACACGTGCTCGGTGTGGCCTTTCGGCTGCTGGACCGCGGCCTGTTCCGCATCGGAGGAGCGGGCTACGCGGCCGACAATGGCTCGTACGGTTTGGCGACGGTGCGGTGCGAGCATGCGCGCGTCAGCGGCGACGAGGTGACGTTCGACTACGTCGCGAAGTCAGGCAAGGACCGCCACGTGGTGGTCCGCGATCCGGAGGTCGCCTCGGCCGTGGCGACGCTCAAGCGACGTTCCGGGGGTGGCGACGAGGCTCCTGGCGTACCGCGTGTCCACCAGCCCGGTGCAGTGGCGCGATCTCACGAGCGACGACATCAACGGGTACATCCAGATGGTGGTGCAGCCGGACGCCACCGCGAAGGACTTTCGCACGTGGCACGGCACGGTGATCGCCGCACAGGCGTTGGGAATGGCCGATGCTTCGGAAGACCTTTCGGTGAGCGCTCGCAAGCGCGTGGTCGCCTCTGTCATGCGGCAGGTGGCGGAGCAGTTGGGGAACACTCCCGCTGTGGCGCGCGCCTCGTATGTGGACCCGCGCGTGGTGGATCTCTGGGAGGACGGCGTGACCATCGAGCCGGTCGTGGACGCCCTGGGAGGGCACGGCGAGGAACTCGCCCCCGGGGCCAGGGATGCCGCGATTCAGGCGACGCTTGAGCAGGCGGTGGTGGACCTGCTCACGACGGCGCCGGATGCCCGCGAGGCTCGCCTGCGGCGCGCTGCACGCCGTGCCAGGGTGATCGCTCGCGCCGTGGACTCCTGACTCTCAGCGCGGGTGCTGACGCAGATAGGTGAGGGCCTCGCGGCCGGCGCTGCGGTAGGGGTCGTCCTCCATGCAGGCGAGGGTCAGGGCATAGTGGGCCGCCTCGGCCCGGATGCGACGGCGTCCGGCCGCGGAGCCCACGAAGGCCGCGACCTCCGTGTGGCAGGAGCCGAGGTACGCGTCGAGCATCGGACCCACATCGAGCGGACCCACCAGCATCGCGGCCTGGCCGAGGTCGGTGGCGGGCGAGCCTGCGGCGGCGTCACCCCAGTCGACGATGCCTGCGAGCCTGCCCTTGCGGCTGAGGACGTTGCGCCCATGAACGTCGAGGTGACACCACGTGGTGGGGCCAGCCTCGGCCTCGCCCATCGCCGCGCCGTACATGGCGCGCAGGCGTGGGGCGTCGGACACGAGTCCGTTCGCCTCTGCGGTGGCGAGCCTGTCGCCGAACACCTCGGCCTTGTCTGCGAGGCCGAGTGAGCGGTGCGGGTTGAGTGGGGCATCGGCCGGAGCGGGTTGGTGGACCTGCGCGAGGGCGCGACCAAGGTCGCGGGCACCCTCGACGCTGAGCGGAGCGTCGTAGACGTCGGTGCCGTCGATCCACGGCACCACGGACCAGCGCCACGGGTAGCCCCTTCCCGGATCGCCGACGCGGCGTGGCACCGGGGCGGGGAAGGTCCAGTGGGCGCCGATGAGGGGAAGCCAGTCGAGTTCCGTGGCCGCGATCTGGGCGCCGACGGCGCGGCGCGGCAAGCGCACGGCGAGGGCGGCGCCGAGCCGATACGTAGTGTTGTCCCAGCCCTCGACGCGCGCGCCGAGGGGCTCTGAGGCGAGGTCGGGGTGTTGGTCCGCGAGCAACGCGCGCACCAGCGAGTCGTCGACCTCGACCTCCGCCATGGGGGTCGCCATCATGGTCATGCGTCCCACGGTAGCGCCGCTGTGCACGGTCACGGCAAGCGTCGCGGCGAGTCCGTGACTTACCCGTGACCGCGCCGTGACCGTGCCCGGTCAGTCCAGCAGCGTCTGTCCGACGTACCCGCCCGCCTGGCAGCCGGGCGGGATGGCAAACACCGCGGAGCCGATGGGGGTGGTCCAGGTGTTGAGCAGGTCGCCCTCGGCGAGGCGGCGCTGGATGGGCGTGAACTGGGCGTCGACGTCGGCCTGAAAGGACGCGAACAGCAGGCCGGACTCGCTGACGGCGTCGCCCGTGGGCGGGACGTCGTAGTTGTACCCGCGCCGGAAGATCACCTCCCGTGGGTCGACGGGCCGCGAGCGCGCGATGTGCGCCACGGGCGAGATGACCGTATTGCCCGCGGCGGTGGTGGCCTCGAAGTTGGGCTCGTCCGCCTCCCGCGTCCCGGTCAGCGGCGCACCATCGGAGATGCGGCGGCCCACGGCGAAGGAGCGGGCCACGGGGTCCACCTCGTCCCAGACGTCAAGATCGAGCCGGATGCGCCGCAGCACCAGCGAGGTTCCGCCCGCGAGCCAGCCGGGGTCGCTCGTCCACACCACGTCGTCGAACGCGGAGGTGCCCGGCTCAGGGTTGGTGGTGCCGTCCACCTGGCCGAACAGGTTGCGCATGGTGGTGCCGGATACCTCGGAGCCGTACGCCCGCCGGAAGCCGTCCTGGCGCCACCGCACGGAGGCGAACGACCGCGAATCCTTGAGCAGCATGCGCACCGCGTGGGCGACGGTCACGGCATCGTCCGCGCTCACCAGGAGCAACACGTCGCCTCCGGACCACCGGTCCTCAAGGGCATCGATGTCGAACGCCGGTAACGGTCCGAGCCACGCGGGCGCCGCCGCGTCGCCACCGCCGCGGCGCACCGCCTCGGGGCCGAAGCCGAACGTCACGGTGAGTGCCGCTGGCACGGTCGCGAGCTCCGGTTCGGTGTCCGCCAGGGCTCCGGTGCCCGCCATGAGGCGTGCCGCATCGTCGCTCAGTACCCGCATCATGCGGCGCAGCGCATCCCTGTCGGTGTCGCCGTGCAGGTCCAGAGCCACGTAGGTCGCGTGGGACGCAATGGGCGTGGCGATGCCCGCCTGGTGGGCGCCGTGGAAGTCCACCGTGCGTGCGCCGTTGAGGCCCGTCGCGTCGAGCGTCGCCCGGGGTTCGGACGCCAGCGCCCTGTCCACGCCGAGCGCGACGGCCGCGCCCGCGCCGGCGGCGGCTCCTCCAAAGAGGAACCCCCGCCGGCTGAGGCCGCGACCGGGTTCAGTCGCGTCGCGAGACATCAGTGATCGTGGCCCGCGTGCTCGTCTGCGGTCGCCTCGGGGCTCGCGTCCATGTCCATCTCCATGTCCATGTCGTGCTCGGGCGCGTAGGACTCCTGGGCGCCCGTGTAGTCCTTGGCGTCGGCGGTGAACTCGAAGGTGGAGTCATCGGCGAAGGTCAGGGTGAACTCCACCTCGTCACCGGCCTCGATCGGCTCGGCGACGTCCATGAGCATGATGTGGTTGCCGCCTGGCTCGAGGACAAGGCTCTCGCCCGCCGCGATCTCGAAGCCGCCCTCCTTCTCGCTCATGGACATGCCACCGGAGGCGTCGGACAACGTCTCGTGCAACTCGTTCATCGAGGAGGCGGGCGTCTCGGCGGCGACAAGAGTCACGGCCTCGTCCGTCCCGTTGACGAGGGTTCCGAAGGCGGCGGTCATGCCCGACTCGGCCGTCTTGACCCACGGGTCGGTGATGGTGATCTCGCCGCTGGTCGCGGCATCGGCCGAGGTCTCGGCGTTGGAGTCGGAGGCGCAGGCGGCGAGGGACAGGGCCGCGATCGCGGCAAGCGCGGTAAGGCGCGCGGGGGTACGGACAGTGGTCATGAAGGTGCTCCAGTCAGGCAGGGGCGTACCGCCCCGGGGAAACGGTGAAGGATCGGCGGGCCATGACGGCGGGCCGATGCGGCCGGCAGCAGCCGGCGGTCAGGTCACCTGAGTGGAGGGCCGCGCAGGCCGAGCCCGCTCGCCAACACGAGTGGCAAGGGGTCGCCCGCGGGAGACGCCGGCGACGCCGCGCGGCGCGGGGCGTGAGGGGCCGTGAGGGAGATGGGGGTTGCGAGACGGGACAGCAGATGCCCAATGGCGCGGCCCGCGCTAGCGAGCGCGGCGTCCAGGCGCCACAGCGCGGCCGTCGTCACGATGGCCGCGACCACGTGGGCGAGCGTCATGGGGGCGCCGCCGTGCGCGGCGTGGGAGGCATCGGCCACCGTGAGGCTGCCCGCCGCGAGGTGATGCGCGTGCGCGCCCGCGTCCATGGTCACCGTGCCGCCGCCCATGACAAACAGGACGTGGAACAACGCCTGGCTGACCGCAACTCCGAGCGCAATGCGCCACCCGGAGGCGGCGCGTCCGGCGAGTTGGACGCACACCGCGAATGACAGCGCCAGCGGCACCGCCACCCCGGCAGGGCCGGGCGCCGACCCGCCGCCGGCCACGTGGGAACCCAGCGCGACGCCGGTGGCGACGGACGCCGCCACGAAGGCGCGCGCCAGCCTCATGCCCGTCCCCATGCTCACCGGCGCATTCTCGCACGCCCTGACGCATCGGCCTGCCGGAGCCTGTCACCATAGGGCCATGAGCGATGACGACAGGCCGGACGCCAAGCGCTTCAACTACAACATCTACTACGGCGAGGCGGTCCTCGCGGCCATCCCCGAGGGTGCCCGCACCGCCGTCGACGTGGGATGTGGCGAGGGGTTCATGGCGAGGCGCCTCGCCGAACGCGGCCTGGCCGTCACCGCCATCGACGAGCACGCCGACTCGATCCGCAGGGCACGCGCGCAGGGTGAGGACTCGATCACCTATCTGGAGGGCGATGCCCTCACGGACGCTCTTCCCGCCGGACCCTACGACGTGGTCCTGGCCGTGGCGTCCCTGCACCACATGGACCTCACCGAGGGCCTCTCGCGGCTGAAGGAGCCTGGTCGCTCCCGGCGGCGTGGTCCTCGTGGTGGGGCTCGCCAAAGCGGGACTTGTGGACGTGCCCAGGGAGATGGCCGCCTCGGTGGTCGACAAGGCTCACAAGGCTCTTCAAGGGCTACTGGGACCACGGGTCACCCTGCGTCTGGCCCACTCCGCAGACGTATGTCGACGTGCGCGACACCTCGGCACGGTTGATGCCGGGCAGCGAGTTCTCGAAGAAACTGCTGTGGCGCTACACGCTGGTGTGGAACGCGCCTGGCGCCCCGACGGACTGACCGCGCCGCTCAGCCTCGATGAGTCGACGCGCCCATGCGGCGCACGGCTTCGGTGAGGATGTCGGGATGCGTGGCGATGTTGACGCGCACATGCCCCGCGCCGCCCGTGCCGAACGTGGGCCCCGAGTTGAGGGCTACGCGCGCGTGCTCCAGGAAGTACGCCGAGGGGTCGACGTCGAGTTCGAGGCCCCGGCAGTCGATCCACGTGAGGTAGGTCGCGGCGGGAAGGCGGTACACCGCACCGGGCAGGTGCTCCTCGACGAGCGTCGCCAGGAGGTGGCGGTTGCGGTCAAGGCTCGGCAGCAGGGCATCGAGCCACGGCTCGCCGTGCTCGTAGGCCGCCGTCTGCGCGAGGGTGCCGAAGTGCGTGGGGCCGTGGTGGGCCGAGTTGCCGTACCGGGCGAGGTCATCCTGGGCCTTGGTGCCGCCGATGACGATCGCGGCGGGGATGCCTGCAAGATTCCATGCCTTGGACGCCGCCATGACGGAGAATCCCCGCTCGCCGCCCGCCACGGACAGGTACGGCACAAAGGTCTCGCCCGCGTAGAACAGCGGCGCATGAATCTCGTCGGCCACCACCCGGACGCCGTAACGCTCGGCAAGCGCGGCGACCTGCTCCAGGCTCCTCGCGGGTGTGCGCCGTACCGCCGGGGTTGTGCGGGTTGCACAGCAGGTAGGCGGCGGAGTGGCCGCCTGCGGTGGCGGACGCGAACGCCTCCTCAAGAGTGCCGAGGTCCAAACGAAGGTCCTCGGTCAGCGGTGCCTCCGCGATACGGCGTCCCGCCGCCTTCAGGTACGAGTAGAACGGCGGATAGACGGGCGGGTTGACCACAATCTGTTCGCCCGGCTCCGTCAGCAGGCACAGGATGTCGGTGTAGCCGGTGATGACATCGGCCACCGTCGTCATCTGGCCGGGAGAGACGTCCCAGCCCCAGCGTCGCGAGGCGAAGCCAGCCAGGGCCTCCGTGTAGGCGGTGCCGGACGCGTACCCCAGGTCTCCCGTGGCGACGGCGCGCTCCAAGGCCTCCTTGATCGGTGCGGCGAGGCTCCACATCCATCTCCGCCACCCACAGGGGCAGCACGTCGGCGTCGTAGCGACGCCACTTCGCGCTGGTGCGCTCGCGCAGCCTGTGCGAGCGTGAGGGTGGTGAGCGGGTCGGGCAGCGCGGTGTCGGCGGCGGGGTCGGACATAGGGGCCACTCAATCGGACCGGGGCGCGCCGCGCAAGTGCGTGTGGAGTTGCCGACAGCCCACGCGGGGCACGGTGCGCCGCCCCGAAGGCGTGGATGGGTCGGCATAGTCTGCCTGGCATGCGGTGGGGAGATGACGCGGGCAGAGTTCCTGTAGGAGCGATCCTGACGGTGGTGATCCTCGCGGGTGCCGCCTACGGCGCCTACTGGCTTCTGGGCCAGTACGGCTTCTTGCCCGATGCGACGCCCGGCGTCGAATCCTCCGCCAGTGCCGACGGCGACGGCGAGCAAGGTGATGCGCGCCCCGAGTGGCTGCAGGGGACTGAATACGAGCTCACGCCGATGGTCGAGGACGACCGCGAGGACTCCGAGCGTCCGGCCATGCACGAGATCGCCGACTGGGTGTGGGAAGTCAACGACGACTCATGGAAGGCTCACGGTGATCCGTGAGGGCGAAGGCGACGGCGAGCAGTCGCTTGCCGAGCGCCAATCGCTCGTGCTGGTGGCGCCCACCGGCGAGCCTGTTCCTCGTCACCGACGAGTTGCGCAACGACTACCGGATGACGGTGGTCGACTGGGATGCGCAGACCGATACGGCGTGGATGCGCCGTGGCGGGCGCCCGGGGCTTGCCCAGGTCACGCAACTCGTGATGCCGACGGGCGAGGCCATCGAGAACTGGGACAACGGTGCGGTGCCCGCCGCGAACAAGGTCGACGGAGGCGTGGGCAACGTCGAGGTCATCGGCGAGCAGCCCGACGGCCTCGAACTCTGGGGCGCCTACGACGAGGGCGGCTACTCCACGGGAGTGTTCTGGTGGGACGGAGACGCCTTCGTCGCGTCGCTGATTGACGAGCGCATCGCGCGCGCCTCCTCCCAGCAGTTTGGGTCGGGCGACGGGCTTGAGGCGTGGATCGATCTCGAAGGGATGCGCGTGGTCTATCACGGGTCTTATCGTGACCCCACCACGGACAAGGTCGAGGACGAGATCTGGATCACCCACAACCTTGCCGATGACTCCGCGGTCGAGGTGCCCTTTGACGCGCCGACCCCCGGCTGTGAGCCCCTCGACGGCCCGCGTCAGGGAACGTTCGAGGGAGACCGCATCGTCGCCGACTGCGGCGGCACCGAGTACCTCCTGGACCTGTTCACCGGACAGCCGGCCCAGAAGCGCTAGCGGCGGCGGCCGGGACGTCAGCCCAGCAGCGCGCGGAATGTGCGGGCCGCGCGGGCGGGTGCGTCCGGCTCGGTCCCGAGGAACAGGCTCGGCTCGGTCGGCTCGAGCTCGAGCACCACGGGGCCGTCGTCGGTGGGCAGCAGGTCAACCCTGGCGTACGCGAGACCCTCGGGGAGGGTGGCGACCACGCGGTCCGCGAGCGCCCGCTCCGCCTCCGTCGCGTCACACGGCGCGATCTTCTCGTCCGCGTACAGCCCCGTGGACCAGGCTCATGCCGCGCGACAGGATCGCGGCCTTGCGGGCAGCATGCGAGAACTTCCCGCCCAGGTAGATCAGGGCGGTCTCGCCCACTTCATCCACCTGCGACAGGTACGGCTGAATCATGGCGACTCGGCCATCGGCGTGCAGCGAGGCAAGGTGGGCGGCCGCGGCCGCCTCGTCGTCGTGGAACAGCGCGGCCCCTGCGGAACCCGCGCCCACGGACGGCTTGACCACCACCGAGCCGGTGAGCAGGGCGGCATCGGCCGTTTCTCCCGGCTCGACGAAGGTGGTGGGGACCACGGGAAGACCGCGTGCGGCGAGGTCGTCGAGGTAGCGCTTGTCGGTGTTCCACACCACGGTCTCGAGGGGATTCACCAACCGGGTGACTCCGGAGATGCGGCTCGCCCATTCAAGGAACTCGGGCAGGCGCTCGGTGTAGTTCCAGGTGGACCGCAGGATGGCGACCTCGTACGACGCCCAGTCGACCTCGGGGTTGTCCCAGGCGACCAACTCCGCCTCGGGCAGGTGCGGGAGAAGCAGTTCCTCGTCGGCATCGGGGACGGCGAGGTCGACGGTGGTGACGATGGCGATGCGCGCGGTCATGGCGCGAGGCTACCGCCTACGTCAGCGGCTCCATCACCACGGTGGGAGCGTCTCCGCGCGCCCGATCGGCACGGATGGACGGCACCGAGCGGGTGCGGGTCAGCGAGGCGAGCCCGGCCACGGACTGGCGTTCGCGGGTGAGGAACGTGCACGCGAGTTCGATCATCGCCGCCACCGGCCCCAGCAGGGTGGGCGAGAGGATCCAGGGCACGAACCTGATCACAGCGCGGACCCCCACGGCCCACGGCGCAGGCGCGGTCGTGTGCTGGGCCGTGCGCACGGGCGCGATGTTCATGACGGCCTGGCCGAGCGTCGCACGGTCCGCGCGCACCAGCGGCACCACCACGCCGAGCACGAGGGCGACCGCGGCCCCCACCCACGTGTTGAGGGTGGGCGTGAGGTCGGCAGGCTGCGGCGTCGTATGGCCATCGGACAGCGCCTCGAATACCACCCCCACACCCTGGATCGCAGTCACCGCCGCGAGGCCGATGCCGAGGTCGGCCATCACGGCCACCGCACGCCGGATGCGGCCGGGAGGCGCAAGATCGGGAAGGCGCGGGGGCCGTGTGAACGGCAGGAGTCCGATCGCGATGTACGAGGCGACCAGGCCGAACACCACGCCGGCGGTGTTGGCGATGAGGTCGTCGACGTCGAAGATCCGATACGGGCACGGGAACACCCCAAAGAACCCCGTGCCCTGCGACAGTTCGATCAGCATCGAGGCCGAGGCGCCGACCGCGACCACGGCAATGCCCGGCCAGCGGCTCGCCTGATGCAGGAAGAAGCCGAACGGCATGAACAGGGCGATGTTCGCGGCGAACTGCCAGAACGTGAACGAACCAGCGAGCGCGCGCAGGCCTCCGGCTCCGTAGATGTCGCCAATCTGGCCGATGCTCGCGCCCGGATCGAGCCTGCCACTGGACATCGGCGGCGCACCACGCCTCGAGGTCATCTGGCAACGGGAAGATGGTGAAGGCCGCGAGCGCCGTCGCTGACGCCAGCAACCCGAGGGCCGCGATCATCGGCCATCCACGCAGGCGCCCGTAGTAGCGCACCGTGTGACCGAGGATGGGGAGCATCGCGAGAGGGATCAGCAGCGCGGTGGCGACCATGGTGAGGACCGCGTTGGTGACGTACACGCTCATGACTTGAGGGTACGTGGGGCGGGGAGGAAGGTGATCCGGGATCGGCGCCTCGGGGGAGGGGCGGGAGGCGCCGATCGCCGGAAGAAGTGGGCTCAGGCGACCTAGTCCCCGGATGGTCGCCTGAGCCACATTGTGTTCAGTGACTGCGGTGTCACCTGACGACTGATACGAGACTATGGCCCGCATCGGCCCTGGCATTGGGCACAAAGTCCCGGCCCGGGAAAAACGCCGTGTGAAGCCGTTCACACCTCCCGGCCGGGGCCGTGGCGCCCGTGCCGAGGCTAGGCGTTCGGCGGCACGGGCGGGGCGTCGATCCAGTCGTCGGCTCCGTGGAGAGACGAGGGGGTGCGTCGTCCTCCTGGGCCGCATCGGCCCGCTCGGTTCCCTTGCGGATGACCGGCGCGGTGATGAGGGCCAGGCCCAGCATTGCGATGGCGGCACCGGCGGCCAGCGCGAGGCCGGCCTGGGCGTCGAGGTGGTCCACGAGCCAGCCGCCCGCCCAGGCGCCAAAGGCGACACCGACGCCTTGGCCGATGCGGATCCACCCCATGCCCTCGGTGATGTGGCTACGCGACACGACTCGCTGCACCACGGTGTCGCAGTTGGTCAGCGTGGGTGCGATGGCGACGCCAGCGAAGAACCCGACGCCCGCGAGCATCACGAGGTTGACGGAGAACGCGAGGACGATCATGCCGCCGGTGAGGAGCGCACAGCCGATGATGAGGCGCTTCCACAGCGGCGTGCGCCAGTGCCTGGTGCCGTACAGCAGGCCGCCCGTGAATGATCCGAAGGCGACGACGCCGAGCACGAGGCCAGACCAGCCCTTGTGGCCCGCCTCCTCCGCGAAAGCGACGAAGGAGATGTCGAGCGCCCCGAACATGGTGCCGATGCCGAGTGCGACAAACGTGACGGCGATGATCGAGGGCGGCACCTTGAGCCCGAGGCTCGAGGTGCCGGAGCCCTTGCGCGGCGGCGGCTCGGTGGCGCGCAGGGACAGCAACACGGTGAGGCCAAGGATCATGGCGGTGGTCGAGACCACGATGCCCGCCCCCGGCCACACGGTGGTCGCGAGGATGGTGGCGAGCGCCGGGCCCGCGATGAACAACACCTCGTCGAGCGCCCCCTCCAGTGCGAAGGCGGTGTGGATGTCCTCATCGGAACGCAGCATGTGCGACCAGCGTGCGCGAGTCAGCGAGCCGAGCGGGCCCTGGAACGAGGCGAGGATGACAGCCACCCACAGCACCCACTCGGGCTCGCCGTTCACCGCGGCCCACACACCGACGGCCGCGCCGACGACGTGGAGCGACGCCAACGGAATCATGGCGGCGCGTTGGCCGATGCGATCCGCGAGCCGGCTGGTGGGAACGGTCTGCAGCGCCCAACACAGGATGCCGATCGCGGCGACCCTGCCCGCCATCTCGTACTGTCGTACTCGATCTGCACCATGAGGATGAACGAGATGTTGAACATCGACATGGGGACGCGAGACAGCAGCCCTGAGAAGGCAAAGGCCGCGGCGCCGGGCCGCGAGAGGATCGAACGATAGGGGGCGAGCACACCCCATGTTCTCACCGCTCGGGGTCGGCGTCTCCGAGCATGCCTGGTCCGGACGGCGCCGCGGTGGTCGTGGGAGCCGGCAGTGACGTGCGACGAGCGCGCCGTCGGTCGTCCACGATGAGCCACGCGGCGCCGCCCACGATCGCGATGAGCGAGAGAGCGATGCCGCCCACGAGGAGGATGGGACCCCAGTCGATGGCTGGCGCCGCGTCCGCCACGATGCGGATCTCGGGCGTGGTCGCGAGGTCCGCGAGCCCCAGGGTCACCGTGTGACCGTCGATGTCGCCCGCGGAGGCCTCCGTCACCAGGCCGGGGAAGGTGAAGGTCGCACCCACGTCCACGGCCGCCTCCGCGAGTTCGAGGTTGACGCCACCCATGGCGAGCGACGAGAGGTCGGCGTCTGCCGAGCGCGTCACCGTGAGGATGTACTGGTCGTCCTCACGGGTGAGGCTTGCGCTCGCGTCGATGCTGGCCAGGGCCTGGGTGGACGCCGCAGCGAACTCGTCGAGAGGGATGTCGGTGAGGGTCAGTTCGACGCCCGCGAGGCTCGCCGTCGTCGTAGTCGGCGATCTCGACCTGCCCGGGGTGAGCGGCCTGGAAGGCCACGAACTCGTCGTTGGACTCGATCCCCGAGATGAGGGAGTCCACGTCGGCGCCAAGATAGTCAGTGATTTGACTTGCTACCGAGTCCGAGTAGGCGGCCACGGTGTGCTGGCTGAAGGTGTCGTCCTCGCCGATGGTCGTGTCGACCGTGGCGCGCACGCAACTCGTCAGGAGCGTCGCCGCCGCGACGGCGACCGCCAGGGCGGCCGAGCGCCGCGCGTAAGTCACCGTGACTCGGGGCGATCCTCGCCCTCGGCGGAGGTCGCGTCGTCGACGGGTGCGTCGGCGACAGGTGCGTCGGCCGCGCGAGCGGCGTCGGCGACGGGAGCCTCGGCGACCGGTGCGTCGCCTTCGGGCGCCGCTACGTCGTCTGCCTGAGGCGTCGGTAGTGGTGCGTCGGGAGCGAAGGGTGCCGGGGCATCGGCCGCGGGGGAGGTGCCTGGCGCGGACTCTGCCGCCGGGGCACCAGCGGGTGCGTCGCCCTGAGCGAGGCTGTTCTTACGACGGGTCACGAGCACGAGGACCACGCCAGCGCCCACGCCGAGTGCGAGGCCCACGACGAGCACAATCCACAGCGGGAACGAGCCGCCCGCGGTGGCGCCACCGCGAGCCTCGATGGTCTCGGGGCCCGAGATGAGGTCCCAGGTCACCGTGCGGCCGGAGTCGTCAACGGTGCCGTTGGTGTCCGTGACCTCGCCGGGGAACGTCAGCGTGAGGGTCATGCTCGCGTCCTCGGGCAACTCGCCAAGGCCCGCTGCCTCCTCGCCTGCGGACAGGGCGCCTTCCACCACATACTCGTCGCCCTCACGCGTGATCGAGAGTTCGTCGGTGTCGAAGTCGAGGTCGCTGAACGGCTGGTCCTCGAACGTGACGGACTTGCCGATGAAGTCATCCTCCGCGTAGTCCGTGATGGTGCCGCCGGGGAAGCTGGTCTCGACATCGCCGAACATCTGCTCGATGAGGTCGTCGTCGCTCACGCCCAGCAGGCTCACCCGCACCCTCCTGCACGGCCATCACCATGTCACCGCTGACGGTGTCGTCCTCATTGAGGGTGATGTTCATGTCGACTCGGATGCATCCCGAGAGCACCAGGGCGCTCACGAGCGCGACAGCAAGGGAACGGGCGGCAGTCCTCATGGCGGCAAGGTTCCCACAGGACCCTGCGGCGGTCTAGGGCTAGGTGCCGCGGGCGTCGCTATCGAGGCGAGTGGGCGCCTTCGAACGATGCACGAAGACGTGGAACTCCACGTCATTCATGGCGGCATCGGGCACGGGGCGCCCGGCGTTCTCGGCCCGCATGCCCTCGAGAACAAGGCTCAGTTGGCGGCGCAACATCTCGCGTTCCGGCTCGGTGGGCCTTCCCACCACACCCGAGAGGGCGAATGCGGTCAGCGTGAGGTCGCCACCGCGGATACCGGGCCGCATGGAGCCCTCGGCGACCGCGGCCGCGATGAGGTGCTCCACCGCTCCCGTTAGCGCGCCCGCGGGACGGTAATCGGGGTCGACGTCGTACATGCGACGCATGACCGTGCGCAGTGCGGGGAAGTCCGCAAAGGTGAAGGTGATCGACTCCAAGAGCCCAGCGATCCTGTCCCAGGCGCTGCCACCCTCGGGGACGCTCGCGATGCTCTGGCCCATGCGTGCCACCGCCCGGTCGTAGAGCGCTCTGATGAGGTCATCGTGCGTGGGGAAATGGCGGTACGCCGTGCCGATGCCGTGGCCCGTGGCGAGCGCGAGCCTCCCTCACCGTGAGGTCGGCATCGCGTTCGGCGAGCAGTTCGAAGGCCGCGTCGATGAGGCGCTCACGGTTCGCGACGGCGTCGCGGCGGGGCTGGCGGGGCATGTCGATATCCTAGGCGCCGCACGTCACGTGGCGAGGGGGTCGACATGTGTGTCACGCTGAGGAATACCAGGCACGGCGCGGCATAGAGGCTCCAAGGTTTCGCGCTCGACGGTGGCGTAGAATCCGCACCATTGGGCGGGAAGTGCGAAGGTGCACTAATGGCGAAGTGGGTGGGGGCTGATGCGTTCAGTGTTTCGGTGGCAACCAGGCAAGGCGCTGACGGCGGTCTTGGTGGCATTGCTCGCGTCGACGGGGATTGTCGCACTGGGAACCACGGCGAGCGCGGCAGTGCAGCCCGCCACGTTGTCGATCGAGAAGAGCGGGCCCTCCGGCGACGACCTCCCGCTGGTGCCAGGCGAGCCGTTCAACTACGTCATCACCATCCAATGCTCGTACCTCGTACCGAACTCGGGGTGCTACAACGCAAGCGTCACGGACACGATCCCCGCTCCACTCGAGCCTGCGGGAAATCCGGCGGTCGTCTCGGATGGCAACACCGCGACGGTGTCTACCGACGGGAACTCGTTCTCGGTGGACTTCGTGACCACGTTCCTCGACCCGACCGACCCCGGGAGTGGAATGCTCGGCGGTACCACAGCGACCATCACGGTTCCCGTGGTTGTCCCCGAGGACGTCAACTACGACTACAACGCCGACGACATTGTGAACACTGCGGAGTTCTCGGCAGACAATCCGGACACCGCGACCGTCAGTGACGACCACACGGTGCAGATTGACGTGCCCCTTGAACTCGACACCGAGGTGTCGAAGACCTTTGACCCCGATGAGGCGGTCGCGGCCGATGGGGAACCCACACTTGTCACCATCGATGCGTCGAACCAGTCCGGGACCGGAGTGGAATCACTTGCCGTCTCCGAGCCTGCACCCGGTTCCGGCAGCACCACATTCGCCTACCTCGCGCTTGACTCGCTGACCATCACCTCGGTGCCTGCTGGAGCCGATCAGGTCGTGATCTCTGTCGACACCGGCGGCGGTTTGGAGGAGATCTCCGTCGCCGACCTTGCGGACGTGTCTCTGCCATACGTCGTCGACCTGTCGGGTGTGGACCTCGATGAAGTGGTGGGACTTCAAGTGTCCTTCCTCGACGACGACGGGGCACTCATCGAGGACGGCGAGGGCGCGCAGATTCAGGTGGGGCTGACTCAACGCGACCCCGGCGAGGCTCACCGACGTCGTGGTGGTCGATAACACCGTGTCCTCCGAGGTGGGTCGCGACGGAGAGACCGAGACGGTCACGGCCAACGACGACTACTCGATCACCCCCAACATCCCGACCGTGACCGCGGACAAGGAGTTCGGGGACGACTGGGTGGTCCATGGTGACACCTCGACCGCGACCATCACCGCGGGCGTGCAAGGCGACCTGGATGTGGCCTCACTGACGGTGACCGAGCCCGGCACAGGCCAGTTCGATGAGGCGATGACCTTTGAGGGCTTTGACTCCGGTATCGGTTACCCGGCAGGCGCGGACTCCGCGTCGATCACGTACACGACGAGCGCAGGAACCTTCGGCCCCGTCGACTTCGCCGACGGCGCCATCCCGGTACTGCCCGATGACGGCTCCACCGTCCTTAGTTTCACCGTCACATTCACGGATGACGACGCGAGCGGCATCGCCGCCGGTGGCGATCCCGCGACGATCCCGGTGATCATCGGCACAGATCCCGATGACCCGGCCCAGCAGTCACAGATCGTCAACGACGTGACGGTGACAGGCACGACGCCCGAAGGAGTCACCGACAGCGCCGAGGCTGATGACTCGCTCTACACGTATGACGAGCACCTCGATGCCCTCACCACGAAGTCGATCGCGCCCAGCACCATCGAGGGCTTCCCCGGCGAGTGGATTGTGATGCAACTCTCCGGCGGAACCGCGGGTCAACCGATCGACGGCAACACGGATGACCCGTACTCGACGGTGCCCGCTGACCAGATCGTGATCACCGACCCCGTCAACCCACCCGACCCCTTCTGGGATGCCTTCCACCCCACCCAGATCGTCGACGTCAACATCCCCCGGACACGACGCTGACGCTCCAGTACTGGGATGGCACGGCGTGGGTGTACCTCGCCGGGCCGTTCGACAATGGTGACTCGCCCCTGACGTACGACCTCGCAAGTGCGGGGGTGTCCCCCGAGGACATCCAGGGCCTTCAGTTTGTCTACGACTACGACGGTGCAGGCGACGGTTTCCCACCTGGTACGACGTTCCAGCCGAACATCGTCATGGAGTTTGACCCTGACGGCGCAGACACCGCGGCGTGGGAAGCCGGCGAGGCGGCCGTGTTCACGAACTGCACCACGGCATCGGCCGAATCCGGCGCCGTGGCTTCCGGCAACGCGGACCCCGCCTGCGCAGACGTCGACGTGCTCGAACCGGAAGACGACGGCGATGGGCCCACGATGGAGAAGACCTTCGTGAACCCCGACGGTTCGGAGGATCCGTCGATTCCCGCACGCTCGCACCAGACCACGACGGCGCGACTGGCATGGTCGACAGGCGGGGTGTCGAACGTTCGTGCGCTCACCCTCCAGGACGAGTCCGGCACACCGCCCGGGGATGCGACGGCGCTCGCGGACTCGCTCTACGACACCTTCGACCTGGTGCAGATCGGGCCCATTGACGGGTCGACGGATCCGATGATGCAGTACGACGCGATCGACGCGGTGCTGATCTCTGACGGCAACACGTGGACCGCCATCGGGCCGTGTGGCACCTTGGACGGGACGATCGATGGAACCTGTGTGGGCTCGATGCCCGCGATTACCCTCACCGCCGAGCAGCGCGCCACCACCGTGGGAGTGCAGGTCGTCTACATCGAAGGCGACCCCGGCTCGCGGGGCGGCGTTGCCCCGGTGGGTGAGGATCCCGTTCCCCCGGCTGGCTCGGGCGTCGCACGCTCCGACGAGGAGTCCGGGCGCACCCTTGACCTCACGTACCAGGTACGTGACTGGCGCCGCAGCGCGCTGCCCGATCTTGAGGCGGTCGACGGACTCGACGTCTACAACGGCGACGGGGCGGGCGTCGTCAACAACGCCGCGTCCGCAACATCGCAGTTCGACGTAGGTTCCCAGACGGTCGGGGACAACACCAACATCGTCATCGAGGACATCGACCTCGACGTGGCGACGACCAAGACCTGGGACGGGTCTCCGGTCGGTATCCCGCCTGCCGGGACGCTGCCAGTTAACTATCCGCACACTGCGATCGACCTGCGCGTCACGAACAACTCGTCCATCGTCTACGCCGACGAGCCTCACCATCGTCGACCGCGCCACGCTGAGCCGACCCACGGTCGACACCGTGGTGATGTCCGATGTCTTCGACATCGAGTCGATCGACAGCATCGCCCTGCCCACGGGTGCAGACGGGTACACGCTGACGCTCTACGACGAGGCCGGGGCCGCGGCCCTCTCTTCCGACGCCGACGGAGACCCCACGGCGTGGACGCAGGCGCAGATGGCAGACGTCGTCGGATTCACTCTTGTCTTCCACGGGCGTGATGGCGAGGCCCTGGGCGGCGCGGGCGACCCGACCACCGCTGGCATCGTCCCCAATGCCACCGGCGGCATCCGGGTCAGCCTTCAACTGCGCCAGACTGACCGCTTCCGAGGCGAGGTGATCGACGAGGCCTACCTCGTGGAGCACGGCGAGTTCGTCGGAGACCCTGAGGAACTCCGTGTTCCGGTACAAAACTCCTCCACCGGCACCGTGGATGACGCGGCGCGCAACCCCGCGGTGGACCCGACGCCACCCTCGCAAGAGGCCTCCGCCGAGGTCGAGCCTCGTGGGTTACGACATCAGCGTCGAGATCGACAAGACGTTCTCCGATCTCGACGGCGCCAACGAGAGCGATGACTATTCACAACTCGAAACCGTCGACGGGGCGCGGGACCAATTCCTGATGAACCTCACCGTCACACCCACGGGAGGCGCTCGGCCCGTCCTCATGCAGATCAGTGATCTCGACCCCACCTTCTGGAATGCGTACGAATTCGTCGGGATCGACGAGTCGTTCGCTCTGGCTCCGCCGATCGACCGGATGACGATGCAGTGGTGCACCGGGCCCGCGCTGTCGGGAGCGATGGATGGGGACATTGCCGGAGGGTGCGTGCGCACTGTCGATGACAGCAATGCCGCGGACTATTCGGGTGACCTCACGGGATCGGGCATCGTTTCGGACGTCTCCGAGGTGACCGGGACCGATCCCGCTGTGGGCCCCGACGACCCTGCCAGTGTCATCGGCCTGATCTTCACCTTCCAGTCGTTTGCCGCCTGGGAGGACCCCTGGAATCCGGTGCAGGAGATCCCGATCATCGTGCAGCGGCGCGAAACCCTACTGACCCCCGCAGGGGAGCCGGTGCCGACCAATCTGGCGGGAAATCAGGCCGCTCCCGGCGAGGACAACGCGGGAGTCACGGAGAACACGGCCCAGGGTGCGATTCGTGCGCTCCTCGGTGACGACGGATCCATCCTCGACGGCATCAACAACGTCTCGGAAGACGCGGACGCGACCGTGACGTACGAGCATTCCGTGACGGCGGCGGAGGTCGTGAAGACGCCGGACGGTGGCGAGCCGCTGAGCCTTGGTGCGCCCACGACCTTCTCCCTGTCATTCACCAACACGGGGGATACGCCGATCTACAACCCCGTCTTCACTGACACCCTGCCGGTCGACGCCGACGGCCCGATTCTTGAGATCGACACCACCCCGTATCTGACCGGCGGCAGCCCGTACGGATTCACCCTCGACTCGTCGGGCGGGGACCCTCTGCCCGCCGGCTGGACCTCGCTGCCAGAGGACGAGGCGCAGATCACCGTCACCCCGGATCCGTCGCTTGAGGGTGCGGAGACCATCTCCTTCGCGTTCCCTGACGGGACGGCGCTCGGCGTCGGCGAGACATACACCGTGACGGTGCAGATGTACGTCCGAGCGGGCTACGACCCCTCCGAGTTCTTCACCAACACGGCGTCCGTCACCGGTGATCGACCGTTCGATTACTGCGGCGAAGGCCCATTCGATCCGGACGCCGCAGAGGTTCTTGACGCATGCTCAGGCGACGCGACCAACTCGGTGGCAGAGGGTGGCGCCATACGGTCAGGCAAGTTCGTGCGTGCGGGTGGCGTCGATAGCCCCGACTACACCTTTGGTGCGTTCAACGCCTCGAACCCTGCGGCCACCTGTACGGTCAACGGTCCTGGCTACTCCGAGGGTTTCTGGACCAGCCCCTGCGTGCCGCGCACCGCTCCCGGCGACCTCGAGACCTGGCGACTCGTGCTGCGCAATACGGGCAACGTGGGTCTGACCGAACTCATTGCCGTGGACCGCATCCCCGACGTCGGCGATGGCACGGCGCTTAACCCAGCGGTGAGCCGCGGCTCGCTGTGGAAGCCGGTGCTGGTGGACTCGTACGCCGGTGGTGAGGGCCCCAGTGGAGTGGTGATCGACGTCTTCGTCACCACCGATGCGGAGCCCTGTACCGAGGTGATCTCGCACACGGGTGACTGTGACGGCGCGTGGGTGCCCGTGGATGACTACTCCGGTGACCCCGCGGCGCTGAACGGCATCATGTACATCGCGTCGATGCCCGACGACAATCCGATCGAACCTGGCGAGATCGTCGTGCTCGACGTGGAATCGACGACGCCCGCGACCGCGCCGTCGCTCACCGACCCCGCGACCGCATCGGCGGACCCCATCGCCTGGAACACGGTCGCGACCTCGGGCACCACCGAGACCGGCGCCACCATCCTCGCGACGGAAGGCAATGTGGCAGGAGTCGCGCTCGTCACCGGCGGCCTGGAGTTCTCGAAGGAGGTCTCGGGTGCGGCCTCGTCCTACGCTCCCGACGAGTTCGACGTCACGGTGGTGTGCACGTCGCTCGGCGAAGAGGTCTTCAACGAGACCTACACGGTCGCTCCGGGCGACGCCCCCGTGCAGATCGACAACCTGCCCTATGGCGCCGAGTGCACGCTCGAGGAAGGTGACTTCGGCCAGTGGACGTCTTCCGTGAGCCCCGAGACGGTGAGCATCCCGGACGGGACTGTCGATGAGCCGGTCGAGATCTCCATCAGGAATGATTACCCCGTTGCCTCGCTCCGTCTGACGAAGGAGGTCATCGGTGACGGGACCGGCTCCTCGGCAGACCCGAGCGCCGCGGGTCCCTTCACCCTTGGTGCCCTCTGCCGTTACCAAGGCGAGGTGGTCTTCGCGACGAACACGGACGACTACGCGGTCGTGGGCGCTCCCCTGATGAGCATCATGGCGGTGCCCGATATGCGTCATGAGGATTCGGTAGTGCTCGAAGGACTGCCAGCAGGCACCGAGTGCATCGCCGGAGAGCTCGACCCCGCGGACGCGGATCGGGTCGGGGTCGCGTGGGACACCGACGGCGAAGGCACCGGGACCCCTGACGGCACGCGTACGGGCGATCCCGAGGACGGCCTGGTGGTCACCGACATCTTCGTGCTGACGCCCGACGACCCTCAGGGCGAAACGCCGCCCGCGACATCGAACGACGTGCTGGTGGTGAATCAGTACGCCTCGGGCGAGCTCACGCTCGTCAAGGAAGTCGACGGCCCTGACGCTGCCGCCCACGAGGGCGACACCTTTGTCCTCGACGTCGTCTGCGTCTACGAGCGTGACGGCGAAGACGATGTGGTGACCTACGACGGTCCCGTGGAAGTCACGCCCGGCACACCTGTGACGCTCGACGAGATCATCATCGGCTCCGAATGCACCGTCACCGAACCGGCCGAGGGGCGTGGCGGTGCCGATCAGTGGGCGCTCTCGCCCGCCAATGGCGCCGACCCCACCACCGCAGTCGTGACGGTGACCGGCACCGATGACGACGCCGTCACGGTCACCGCGACGAACACCTTTGAGGCGCTCGTCGACCTCGACGTGACCAAGATCGTTGACGACACGGTGCTCACCGATGGTGCGGGAGGGATCCCCGACGTCGGGCCGTTCCCAGTCGCGGTGACTTGCGTGTACGACCCCGACGGCGCGGCCGGCACCGTCTACGACCGCGTTGTCTACGCGGCCGGATACGACGCGGACACCCCCATGGAGGCCGAACTCTCAGACGGTGACGTCTGGGTCCTGGAGGACCTCCCGACAGGCACGACCTGTACGGTCACCGAGACCGATGCTGCCGGAGCCGAATCGACGACGGTCGAGGCCGAGAACGCGACCGGCACGACGGGACCAGTTGCAGGTACCTCGACCGAGATCGTCCTGACGCCTGGCGGCATCCTCGGGGGCACCACCAACCATGTGACGTTCATCAATGCGTTCGCGACCGGTGACCTGGTGCTCACGAAGGCGTTGACGGGAGACGGCGTCGACGAACGCGGTGACGGCCCCTTCACCCTTCACGTGGTCTGCGCCTCCGACGCGTTCGGTGTCGACACCTATGAGGCCGACGTGACACTAGGCGGAAGCCTCCCCCTCACCACGACCCTCACCGGCATCCTCGCGCCCTCGGATTGCACCGTGACCGAGACCGACGCTGCGGGTGCCGACGACGTGCTCTTCACGCCGGGTGAGCCGGGAGATACGTCCGCCACCGTGGAGGTCGTCTCGGGCGCCGCCGCGTCCGCAGCGGTGACCGTTACCAACCACTTCGAGCCGTTCGCGTCGCTCGCCATCACGAAGAAAGTCGACCCGGCCGTCGTCGACGCGGACGGGAACGTGCTCGATCTCGGGCCCTATGTCGTTGCGGTCAGTTGTGTCTACGTTGACTCGGCGGGGAACGAGCGTGACGTGTACGCGGACGAGTACGCACCGCTCATCGATGGGATGCCGATGATCGTCACGCTCGACGACGGCGAGACCGTCACGCTCAATGGACTCATCGCGACCTCCACATGCACGGTCACGGAGATCGTCGACGGGGCCGCCTCGTCGACGTCCGTCACGGTCACCACGGCCGATGCGGGTCCGACGACAGGCGAGGGGACGGCGGCCGAGATCGCGCTCACCGGAGGCGTCACCAACGCGGTGCTCGTCACCAACACGTTCGCGGTGGGCTCGCTGGCGCTGGTCAAGAACGTCGGCGGCGATGGCGCCGACGCCCGCGGTGGCGGCCCCTTTGTCTTCAGCGTCCTGTGTACCTGGGACCGCGGACTCGGCGACCCGGTCACCACGTGGGACGCGACCGTCACCCTGGGGGGCGATGCCCCGCTTGAGACGCAACTCGATGGCATCGCGGCCGGCTCGGACTGCGTCGTGACGGAAACCGACACGGGAGGCGCGGATGCCACGCGACTCACGCCCGCCGGCGACTCCGACGACCAGGCGGCCGTCACCATCGGCGCAGATCAGACCGTGACGGTGACGGCCTACAACCTGTTTGATGCCGATGACGGCGCTCTGCCGGATACCGAGACCGACGGCGACGACGGCCAACTGCCCGTGACCGGCTTCGACGGGTGGCCACTGGTGATTGCCGCGGTCCTCCTGCTGGGCGCGGGCGTGGCCATCGCGATCGTGAGCCGCCGCAGGCGTTGACGCTCCCGCACCCCGCCAGATGCGAGGAGGCCCCCACCCGGGTGACCGGGTAGGGGCCTCCTCGCGCGCGCGGCGACCCCGCGCATCGGCCGCTACTCGTCGAGAGCCTCCGAAACTAGCGCCTTCGCCGCCTCCTGGACCTCGGCGAGGTGGTCCTCCGAGACAAACGACTCGGCGTAGATCTTGTAGACGTCCTCGGTGCCGGACGGGCGGGCGGCAAACCAGGCATCGGCCGTCGTGACCTTCAGGCCGCCGATGGCGGCACCGTTGCCCGGCGCCTTCGTGAGCCTTGGCCGTGATCTCCTGGCCAGCGAGTTCCGTGGCGCGCACCTGCTCGGGGAGAGCTTCGCGAGCGTCGCCTTCTCCGCCTTGGTGGCGGCGGCGTCGACGCGGGCGTACCAGGCTCTCGCCGAGGCTCGGAGGTGAGGCCCGCGTGGATCTGCGACGGGGTGGTGCCGGTGGCGCCCGTGATCTCCGACGCCAGCAGGCACAGCAGCAGGCCATCCTTGTCGGTGGTCCACACCTTGCCCTCGCGGGTCAGGAACGAGGCTCCCGCGGACTCCTCGCCGCCAAAGCCCACCTCCCCGCTCAGCAGCCCCGGGACGAACCACTTGAACCCGACCGGGACCTCCTCGACCGGGCGGCCGAGCTTGCGTCCCACGCGGTCGATGAGGCTCGAGGACACGAGCGTCTTGCCGATGCGTGCCGCGCCGGGCCACTGCGGACGCGCGCCGCCGTACAGGTACGAGATCGCGGCCGCGAGGTAGTGGTTGGGGTTCATGAGGCCGCCGTCGCGGGTGACGATGCCGTGGCGGTCGGAGTCAGCGTCGTTACCCGTGGCGATGTCGTACGGAGCGTCGCCGCCCTCCATCAGGTGACGCAGGCTCGCCATGGCCGACGGCGAACTGCAGTCCATGCGGATCTTGCCGTCCCAGTCGAGCGTCATGAAGCGCCACGTGGGGTCCACGTTCGGGTTGACCACGGTGAGGTCGAGCCGGTGCTCCTCGCCGATGGCGCCCCAGTAGTCGACGGCGGCGCCGCCGAGCGGGTCGGCGCCGATGCGCACGCCGCCATCACGGATCGCATCAAGGTTGATGACCGCGGGCAGGCTCCGCCACGTAGGCAGCCATGAAGTCGTAGCCGGACACGTTCGCGGCCTTGCGTGCGCGCTCGTAGGGGATGCGCTTGACGTGCTTCCAGCCGCCGCCGGCCATGATCTCGTTCGCGCGGCGAGCGATCCAGCCTGTCGCGTCCGAGTCGGCGGGGCCACCGTGCGGAGGGTTGTACTTGAAGCCGCCGTCACGCGGGGGTTGTGCGACGGGGTCACCACGATGCCGTCGGCGAGGCCCGGGCCCGAGGTGCGCAGACCCTGAGGGCTCGCTGCGCCGTTGGCAACGAGGATCGCGCGGCTCACCGACGGGGTGGGCGTGAACTTGCCGCGGGCGTCGACGCGCACGTCCACCTCGGCGGCGGCCAGCACCTCGATCGCGGTCTCCGCGGCAGGGCCCGAGAGCGCGTGCGTATCGATGCCGAGGAAGAGCGGGCCATCGGTGCCCTGCGCCTTGCGGTACTCGACGATCGCGGCGGTGGTCGCCACGATGTGGGCCTCGTTGAACGCCGTATCGAGAGAGCCTGCCGCGGTGGCCGGACGTGCCGAAGACCACCTGCTGCTCCGGGTTCGCGGGATCGGGGACGAGGTCGTAGTAGGCGCCGAGGAGGGCGTCGACGTCGATGAGGTCCTGGGGCTGGGCGGGAGTTCCTGCGCGCTCATGCATGGGTCTTACTCTTCCACCGCAACCGCCCCTGCGGCAACGGCGAAGGTCCCTGAGAGTTGAGTTAGGGATTCCTCACAATCTCCTCAAGAGTTCACCAAGGCACCTGGTGGGCGCACTAGGCTTGGAGTCGTGGTTCCAGCGCGTGCGTCGTCCCCGTCGCCGTCGGCCGAAGACGGCACCGACGGCACGCCTACGCGTGCCCGGAAGGCGACAGGTGCATCGGCCCGTCGCCAGGGCGCGTCCCACGAACCGACCGTGCGTCACGTGCGGCCGCGCATCACGCGAGCGCGCCGCGCCACCGTCCCCGAGGATGACCTGCACGTCGCCGCCGCGCTGATCGTCGCGCACGACTGCGCGCGCCGCATCGCGGCCACCGTCCGTGCCGCCCTCGCGATCCCCGGCGTCGACCTGGTGCTCGTGGTGGACGACGGCTCCACGGACAACACTCAGGAACTTGCCCGCAAGGCAGGCGCGGTGGTGGTCAGGCATTCCCACCCGCGCGGCCGCACCGCATCGGTCGAGACGGGCGCATCGGTCATCGCGATGCGCGATGAGCCGGGGCGGGAGCCGCGCGCCATCCTGCTGCTGCCCGGCATCGTCGGCCACTACGCCGTCGGCGCCGCTCCGCTGGTGGCGGCCGTCACCGAACACGTGGCCGACCTGGTGGTGGCGAGGGCCGATGGCCGCGCGCGCGTCGAGGGCCCCAGCACCAAGATCGCTCGAGTCGCCGTCGAGAAGGCGTCTGGATGGACGCCAGAGGAGCCTCTCGGGCCCGTGCGCTGCCTCACCCGTGACGCGCTCGAGGCGGCCATGCCGCTGGCCCGTGGAGCGGGGCTTGAGGTCGCGATGACGCTCGACGTGCTCCACGCGGGCCTGACGGTCACCGAGGTGCAGTGCGACCTCGGCGACGTGCCGCGCTCCGGCTCGCTCGGCACCGGCCGTGCCCGCGTGTCCCGCTACCGTGATGTGGTGATGGCGATCAGCGCGCGCCGCATGCGTGGCGCGTTGTCATCGACACAAGCCGCCATCGGCTCCCGCATTCCGGGCCGTGGCGAACCGGAGGAGGACGAGTGACCGAGCCGCCCCGCTACGCCTATCTGGGACCGGCCGGCACCTTCACCGAGGCCGCGCTGCGCACGCTCGTCTCGCCGGACGAGGCCGAGTATGTGCCCTGTGTCGACGTGCTCACCGCACTCGGCGCGGTCCGCTCGGGAGAGGTTGACTACGCGGTCGCCGCCATCGAGAACACGGTCGAGGGAGGCGTCACCGCGACGCTCGACACCCTCGCCAGCGGCGAGCCTCTCATCATCCTCGGTGAGACGGTGCTGCCCATCGCCTTTGAGCCTGCTGGTGCGTGAGGGCACCGAGGCTCGCCGACATCACTGCGGTGAGCGCGCACTCCCACGCCTGGGCGCAGGTGCGGCGCTGGGCGAATGCCACCCTTCCTCGCGCCGAGTTCGTGAGCGCCACCTCCAACGCCGCGGCCGCAGTCACGCTGGCCGATGCCTCGCGCCCGGCCGCATCGCTCGGATTCGAAGCCGCGCTGGCCCCGCCAGGCACGGGCGCCGCGCTCGGCCTGACCGTGCTCGCCGACCGGGTCGCCGACAACACCAATGCCGCCACGCGGTTCGTCAAGGTGGGGCGTCCCCAGCCGGCAGGCGAGCCGACCGGTGCGGATAAGACCACCCTCGTGGTGCACCTGCCTGGCGATGACGCAGGCGCGCTCCTGCGCATGCTTGAGCAGTTCGCGGTGCGCGGCGTCAACCTGTCGCGCATCGAATCGCGGCCCATCGGCGACCGTCCCGGCGAGTACTCGTTCTCCATCGACGCCCTGGGACACGTGGCGGAGGCGAGGGTCGCGGAGGCGCTCGTGGGCCTCAAGCGCACGTGCCCGGTGGTGCGGTTCCTCGGCTCGTACCCTGCCGCAGACCGCGCGGTGACCCCCGTCGAGGTCGACAACACCGACGAGGCCTTCACCCGAGCCCACTCCTGGGTCCAGTCACTCCTCTAACCGTCAAATGGATCCATTTGGTGCGCCTAAGCCGCTAGATGAGACAAAACGCACCGCAGGGACGCTAGAGATTCTCGGTGCGTGAAGCGACCGCCGCCAGTGCGCGGTCGCGGCACCACGCCGGGCGGCGCGTGATGTCCTCCCACGTGAACCGGATCACCGCGTACCCGGCCGCCACCAGAAGTGCGTCGCGCTGGAGATCACGCCGCCGTTGTGCATCATCCGAGTGATAGCGCGCGCCATCGAGTTCGATTGCTACTCGTGCTCCTCGATGGAGCATGTCGGGATGCAAGGTGACACCGTTCGCCACCCGCACCTCGCCCTGCCGCTCCCACTCGCGCCACTCCTGCCCCACGAAGACCTCCGTCGCAGCGATGTGCTCGAGCACCGTGGTCGCACCGCTGCCACTGAGCGCGAGCAGGTCCAGCATCTGAGCCTCGATGAGGCAGTCTGCCGTGTGCGTCGATTCGACTTCGTAGCCGCCCACGATCCACGGGTGCGTCACGGAGAGCATCGAGCATGAGACCGCGCCGGCGCGACGGGGCGGCGGTGCGCCATGCCACGACGAGCGAGTCCTCAGGTGAGGTGACGGGGATGCTGGCGACGGCATCGACCATCCAAACCTGGTCTGTGCGGAGGACGTCGACGTAATGCGGTCGCGCGAGTCGCACGTCGCGGGGGAGCGCTACGTCGACCCGGGTCGCGTTGGCCTCGGTCCAGCCCCACAGGTGAAGGGCGGCGCGGCCAGTGATGAGACCGTGTGGCGCCATCCATTGCGCCACCGCTTCGAGGCGTTGACCCAGATCCGTGGCGTGCTCGCGGTGGGTGTAAATGCCGGGCGCGAGGCGAATTGCGAACCCGAGTCGGATGGCCTCATTCAGGGTGCGGCGGCTCCATTGCGCCTCGAGCCTCGGCGCGGGGCCACGGGCGTCCCGAATGATGGAGGGCCGCGCTGAGGGCGCCGACGGCGGGTGCGGAGCGACGTCGGGTCATGGCTCGCCACGGTAGGCGCATGGCCGATGCGGTGGCCGGACGACCGGTCAAGTTGTGGATAACTGCCGGTGGCTGCGATCCCTCGCGGTGGATTTTGTCTCATTTGGGGCCTTAGACGCACCAAATGGATCCATTTGACGGATTAGGGGTGGGTGCCGACCGGTACGCGGATCAGGAGCGCTCCGGGCTGGATGCGGCCGTGGATGCGCTGTGCGCGACCCAGGGACTCGCCGTCGACCTGGACCCGCTGGGGGTTCTCCATCTCGATGGTCACCGACCGGCCGCGACGATGGTCGATGCGCGAGGTGCGCCACGTGCGCAGCAGTTCCGTCTGCTTGATGCCGGCGCCCTGGGCCACCACCGAGCCGAACAGTTCGGTCCAGCCCACGAGCCCGCCGCGCGCATCGAGCGTGGCGATGTCGAGTTCGCCGTCGGACACCGACGCGTCTGGGATGAGCCTGGAGCCCGCCGGGCAGCCTTGCCCGCGTTCGCGAGGAGCACGGTTCGCATCTCGGTCTCGACTCCCTCACCGTCGTCGACCGCCACGGTGGCCTTGATGCGCTTGTCGCCCAGGTGCTCCACGGCGGCAAAGAAGTACGCCAGCCACCCCAGGCGCTTCTTCAGCACGGGGTCCGCCCCGGCGACCATCTCCGCGTCGATGCCTGCACCAGCCATCACCAGGAAGAGGTGCGAGCCGTCGTCTCCGTGCCCGGGGAACGCGCGCTCCACGTCGAGCCAGCCCACGTCTACGCGCGCCTCGGCGCCCTCCAGGACTGTGCGCAGCAGCGCACCCATGTCCGTGAGCGGGAGATCGAGGTTGCGTGCGAAGAGATTGCCGGTGCCGAGCGGAATGATGCCCATCGCGACGTCTTCGCCCGCGAGCGCCTCGGCCACCGCACGCACGGTGCCGTCTCCGCCCACGGCGACCACCACATCGGCCCCCGCCTCGATGGCGTCGCGCGCCTGCCCGGTGCCGGGATCGGCCTCGGTGGTGTGGAGCCACATCGGCTCGGGCAGGTAGCGGATGGCGCACGCCCGCATGGCACGCTCACGCAACTCGGCAGTGCCGTCCTTGGTCGGGTTGACCACGAACGCCACCTGCGCGCGGCGCTCGGCGTCGCCGGTGAGCGCGCCGCCTGCCGGGCCGGGCACCGCGGGCGTGATCCGCAGGGTGCGCCGCCAGAATCGGGGCACCGCGAGCGGGTCACGTCGACCCAGATGCCTGGCGATCGTCACCGTCAAGGTGAGCGCGACGATGGCGAGCAGCAGCGCCACCACGGACAGCACGATCACCCACACCATGGTCAGAGCCTAGCGAGAGTGCCCCGTTAGACTCCGGATCATGATCGACCTCAAGTTGCTGCGCACCGACCCCGACGTCGTGAAGGCCAGCCAGCGATCGCGCGGAGACGACCCCGCGATCGTGGACGAGGTGCTTGAGGCGGACGCCCAGCATCGTGCCGCGCTCGCCGACTTCGAGGCCAAGCGCGCCGAGCAGAAGGGCCTCGGCAAGCCTGGTGGCCCAGGCGCAGGGTGAGGAGAAGCAGGCGCTTCTCGCCCGTACCAAGGACCTTGCCGCGGCGGTCAAGGAGGCACAGGCGACGGCCGATGCCGCGGCCGCGCGGGCAGTGGAGCCTCGCCCGGTCGCTTGGCAACATCCCCGAGCCCGGAGTGCCGTCGGGCGGCGAGGACGACTTCACGGTGCTGCGCCACGAGGGAACTCCGCGTGACTTCGCCGCCGAGGGCATTGAGGTGAAGGACCACCTGGCGATCGGCGAGGGTCTCAAGGCGATCGACATGGAGCGTGGCGCGAAGGTGTCGGGAGCCCGCTTCTATTTCCTCACGGGCATTGGTGCGCGCCTCGAGCCTCGCGATCCTCAATGCCGCGATGAACCTGGCCTACGAGCGCGGCTTCTCGCCGACGATCACGCCCACGCTGGTGCGTCCCGAGACGATGGCCGGCACGGGCTTCCTCGGCAAGCACGCGGAGGAGATCTACTACCTCGAGCGCGATGACATGTACCTGGTGGGCACGTCCGAGGTGGCGCTCGCGGGGTATCACGCCGACGAGATCATCGACCTGACCGATGGCCCCAAGCGATACGCCGGCTGGAGCGCCTGCTACCGCCGCGAGGCGGGGTCGGCGGGCCGCGATACCCGCGGCATCATTCGCGTCCACCAGTTCCACAAGGTCGAGATGTTCTCGTACGCCCACGCGGAGGATGCGGCCGCCGAGCACGAGCGGTTCCTGTCCATCGAGGAGGAGATGCTGACGGCCCTCGAGTTGCCGTACCGCGTCATCGACACGGCGGCGGGCGACCTCGGCTCGAGTGCGGCGCGCAAGTTCGACTGTGAGGCGTGGCTGCCGAGCCAGGAGCGGTGGATGGAGGTCACGTCGACCTCGAACTGCACTACGTACCAGGCGCGTCGTCTGAACATTCGCGAGCGTGTGGAGAAGGGGACCACGGCCGTGGCGACCATCAACGGCACCATCGGCACCACCCGCTGGCTTGTGGCGCTGCTGGAGAACCACCAGCAGGCCGATGGCTCGGTTTACGTTCCCGCGATCCTGCGCCCGTACCTGGGTGGGGTCGAGTACCTGCAGCCGGTCGCCTAAAGAGGTTCGCCACTGTCCTGGTGGCCCGTTTCGCGGCACCAGGGCGCTCGAAGTGTCGCAAATGCGGCCATGTGCGGCGGCAGGGGTGTGCAGACGGGCGGCCGGGGTGAGAGCGGGACGGGGGCCGGAGAGGGCGTCACGCTGTCGTAGGCTCGTGGCATGACGCCGGCCCCCGAGGACATGCGACCGCCGCTGGAGAATGACGCGTGGGGGATGGTCGGACTCGACATCGACGGCACCCTCATGCACTGGGGCGGCGACATCTCTCCGGCCGTGATCCGCGCCGTCGAGCAGGTGCGCATGTGCCGCAACCATGTGATCCTCGCGACGGGCCGCAACATCCTTGGCACCCTGCCCGTCGCGGAAACCCTGGGCATCCGACGCGGCTGGGCCGTGTGTTCCAACGGCGCCGTCACCATTCGCCTGAACCCCGCGACGCCGGGGGCTACGACATCGTCGAGACCGTCACCTTTGACCCGCGTGCCGCACTGGAGTTGGTGCGCAGGGAGATGCCCGATGCGGTCGTGGCCGTGGAGGATCTGGGCGTCGGCTTCCGCGTCAGCCAGGAGTTCCCCATGGGTGAGCCTTGTGGGGCGTCAGCGGGTAGTTGAGGACCCGGAGGAGTTGGCCGCGGGTGAGGCAACCCGCGTCGTCATTCGCGCCCCCGGCGCGGACGTGAGCCATTTCGACGACCTGGTGCACCGCATCGGCCTCTCGGACGTGACCTACGCCGTCGGCTTCGACGCGTGGCTCGACCTCACCCCTCCGAACGTCTCGAAGGCGTCGGCGCTCGAGCACCTGCGTCAGCAGTTGGGCGTCTACCCCGACCACACGGTGGCCGTCGGTGACGGCAACAACGACATCGAGATGCTGCGCTGGGCCGGACGTTCTGCGGCCATGGGTACCGCGCCTCAGCAGGTCAGGGACGCGGCCGATGAAGTGGTCGGCTCCGTGCAGGAGGACGGCATCCTTGCCGTCCTGGAACGCATGATCGACCCGGACCGGCTCGCCGTCCTGTAGCACCGGGCCCCGCATCGCTACGCTGACGCCATGGCTTGGTTGACCTCACCGTCTCACCACCGTTGGCTCGAGGCGGAGTCCTTGCGTCTCATCGACTTTGCGCGCGCGTCGCAACATCAAGATGGCGGTTTCGGCATGCTCGGCGCCGATGGTGCGCTCGATGCGGATGCCGACGTCGAGTATGGGTCACCTGCAGGATGACGCACTGCTTCGCGCTGGCCTCGCTGATGGGTGTCCCCGGTGCGGGACCGCTCGTGGATCACGGTCTCGACGCGCTCACGGGACGGCTCCGTGACGCCGAGCACGGCGGTTGGTTCGCCGCCGTGGGTGCCGATGGCCCCACGAACACTGCGAAGGAGGCCTACGGTCACGCGTTCGTGATCCTCGCCGCTTCCTCCGCGGTCGCCGCGGGACGGCCCGAGGCGCAGGACCTGCTCGACGAGGCGCTCGCGATTCACGCCGAGCGGTTCTGGGACGAGGAAGCAGGGATGAGCCGCGAGGCCTTCGCCCGTGACTGGTCCGACGTCGAGGACTACCGCGGCATCAACGCGAACATGCACACCGTCGAGGCGTACCTCGCGGCATCGGACGTGACGGGCGACAAATCACTCCTGCAGCGTGCGGCTCGGATCGTTGAGCGTGCCGTGCACGTCTTTGCCCGCGAGCAGGAGTGGCGTCTGCCTGAACACTTCGATGCCGAGTGGCAGCCGCTGCTCGATTATCACGAGGACGAGCCCGCGCACCCCTTCCGTCCGTACGGCGCGACCATCGGGCACTGGCTCGAGTGGGCGCGCCTCACGCTGCAGGTGGCGACATCGCTTCAGCAGTCGGGGCTCGAGCCGCCCGCGTGGATGCGCGAGGACGCCGCCGAGCCTGTACGCCGCGGCCATCCGCGAGGGCTGGCACGTCGATGGTGAGGCCGGGTTCATTTACACCGTCGACTGGGAAGGCAAGCCCGTGGTGCGCGAGCGCATGCACTGGGTGATCGCCGAGGCCATCGGCGTGGCCGCCGCACTGTGGCGCGCCACCCGCAAGCCCGAATACGCGGCCGACTACGAGCGGTGGTGGGACTTCGCAGGCGCTCACCACCTCGACACTGTGCAGGGCTCGTGGTGGCACGAGCCGGCGCCGGACCTCTCAGTCAGCGGCACTGTGTGGCCCGGCAAGGTGGACGTCTACCACGCCCTTCAGGCGACCCTCCTGCCCCGCCTGCCGGTGTCCCCGGCGCTCGCGGCCTCGCTTGCCGCAGGCAATCTCGACTGAGCCTCGCGGGGCTCAGGGCAGGAGCAGCACCTTTCCGAACACGTCGCCGCTTTCAAGTGCCCGATGCGCCTCGGCGGCCTCGGCGAGCGGATAGGTCTCGTGGGTGAGGGGCCGCACGGCGTGCGGCACGAGCGGCCAGATGTCGCGCCCCACCCCGGCCACGATCGCGGCCTTGTCCTCGAGCGGCCGTGAGCGCAGGGTGGTGCCAATCACCCGGAGGCGGCGCGCGAGCACCGCGCCGAGGTTGATCTCGGCCCTCGTGCCGCCCTGCATGCCGATGACGACGAGGGTGCCTTCGGTGCGCAGCGCCCGGAGGTTGCGCTCGAGGTAGGCGGCGCCGATCACATCGAGGATCACGTCCGCTCCTCCCGCCTCGCGCACGATCTCGACGAAGTCCTCGGTGCGGTGGTCGATGCCGCGTGTGGCGCCCAGGTCCTCGCAGCGTGCCGCCCTCGTGGGGCCGCCGGCCGTGGCGAAGACCCGCATCCCCATGGCGACGCCCACCTGGATGGCGAGCGAACCCACTCCACCCGAGCCGCCGTGCACCAGCAGCGTCTGGCCCGCGTGCGCATCGGCCGCCTGAAAGTTGGACCACACGGTGCAGGCCGCCTCCATGAGGCCGCCTGCGTCGACGAGGCCCACCCCTCGGGCACGGGCAGCACCAGCGACTCGTGGACGGCGACGAGGTCCGCGTAGCCGCCGCCTGCGAGCAGCGCGACCACCTCGTCTCCCACCTGCCAGCGCGAGACTGCCGCACCCCGTGCGACCACGGTGCCCGAGACCTCGAGGCCGGGGTGTGCGGGGGCGCCCGGCGGCGGAGGATAATGTCCCTGGCGTTGGAGGGCGTCGGCGCGATTGACACCCGCGGCGGCCACTCTGATCAGGAGGTCACGGTCTGCGACGGCGGGATCGGGGCCCTGCGCAAGCGTGAGAACTTCGGGCCCCCGGGGGCCGATGGTGTGGAAAAGATCACACGAATCGCCCGAAGTTTCGCGTCATAACGGCCACCATATAGCGTCTCAATCTGCAATGAGCCACGTGGGCTTCAAGGTTTGAGGCGACGCCGCCGATAACGATGAGGTCCGCGCGCAATGCGGTCCACGGCGAGATTCCCGTGGTCCGGGCGGCGGCTCGTGAGGGAGAGGGTTAATGCTCCAGAGGCTTGGTATTCGCGGGAAGATCCTCGCGGTAGTCGCAGTGCCCATCCTGGTGCTCGTGCTGGCTGCCGCGTTTATTACCGCGTCCGCTGCACAGACCTTCACCGCCGCGCAGAACTCCGAGGACCTCATCGAGACCCTCGGCCAGGCGCGCGACCTCCAGGCTGACCTCCAGCAGGAGCGCCTCCTCTCGGAGCAGTTCTCCCACACCATTCAGGATGGCGAGGACAAGCTCGAGGAGTCGTACGGCTTCACGGACACCGCGATCACCAACCTTGAGGTTGCCGCCGGAGTCATCGACAACCCCGACGCGACGGCCGATGACGCCACCGACGACACCACGGATGAGTCCAGCGACACGGACGAGACCTCCTCGGTCGACGGCGAGGCCTTCATGGCCGATGTCAACGCGGCCATCGGGCGTACCTCCTCCGGTTACATGGAAGACGCGCGCGCCGTTCAGATTGCCGCCCCCGGTGAGGACGGCGGCTGGGTGGTCTTCCCCGAGACCTCGGATATCGAAGCCATGCAGGCCTCGTACGCGGCGGCCGTCGAGGAGCCTCGACAGCGTCAGGGCAGACCTCCCCGCCGGCACCGACCTCGACATCCCGCTCGCTGCGCTGAGCCTTCCGCCTGAACTTCGAGTCCGAGTCCGCAACGGCTCTGTTCACCGAGCCGCAGGCCTACCAGGAGCCCCTCGAGGCGGCCTGGGGCCGCGTCGATGCAGGCGTCGAGGGACTGCTGGGCTCCTCTGAGCGCCTGGCAAGCAACGAAGTCAACGCCCGAGCCGTGGAGGCGCTGCTGTCCGGCCAGGAGGCCGTGGGTAGCCTCCCGACCGTCCGTGCGGGCGTGCAGTCCGCGACCATGAACGTGACGGCCATGATCAACGGGTATAGGCTCGCTGATCGACACCATCGTCTCGGCCGCGGACGACGTCTCGGTCGCCATGTCCGACCGTGACCTTGTGACGAGCATCCAGGCCTACGGTGACCTCGACGCTCTGATCGAGAACATGCGCTACGAGGAGGTCGTCATCGACCGCCTGGTCCGCCAGGGTGCGTTCCTCCCCGGTGAGGCCGCCACCGCGCGAACCATGACAGCGCGTACCGACATCTCGCTCGAGGAGGCGCAGGACTCCTCCGCGGCCGTTTCGGGTGCGGAGGTCGTGCCCCCTTCGGTGCCTCGGCCGGTGTGGTTGACGACACGGCCTCGTCCTTCCAGACCGTCAGGACCCAGGTGCTGACCGGCCTCGACTCGTCGCTCGTGGGTGAGCAGGACTCGGGTTGGACCACCGAGGTCGACACCGAGGTTGCCGCCTACGAACCGCTGCGCGACGCGATGTGGGACACCGTGACGTCCGATGCGTCGAGCGACACCCAGGCCGCCCTCGCCCAGGCGATCCTGACCGGACTTGCCGCCATCGCGATCGTTATCGTCTCGGTCATCATCGCGCTCGTGATCGCGCGCCGCATCATCGGCCCGCTTCGCCGTCTGACCACCACGGCTACCGCCGTCCGTGAGGAGCCTGCCGCGACTCGTGGAGCGAGTCGCGCTGCCCGGCGAGGACGTCGACGTGTCCGAGGTGCAGATCCCCGTGGAGTCCAAGGACGAGGTCGGCCAGGCTCGCCGAGGCGTTCAACGGCGTCAACGCGGCAACCCTGTCCATCGCCGCCGAGCAGGCCGCGCTGCGTGGCTCCATCTCCGAGATGTTCGTCAACGTCGCACGTCGCGACCAGGTTCTCCTCAACCGCCGCCTGTCGTCCATTGACGACATGGAGCGCACCGAGGACGACCCGGACACGCTCACCAGGCTCTTCGCCCTCGACCACCTCGCGACGCGAATGCGTCGTAACTCGGAGTCCCTCCTGGTGCTCGCAGGTATCGACACCGGTCGCCGCCTGCGTCGCCCGATGCCGCTGTCCGACGTGATCCGTACCGCGTCCTCCGAGATCGAACTGTACGAGCGCGTCGATCTTGACCTGGACGTCGACCCGTCGATGCTTGGCCACACCGCACTGACCGCCGCGCACCTGTTCGCGGAGATCCTCGAGAACGCCACGGTGTTCTCCGACCCCGGCACGCGCGTCGCGGTCCGCACCGCCGCCACCGAGGCGGGCTTCGTGGTCGAGATCGAGGACCACGGCATCGGCATGACCGTCAAGGAGGTCGCGGAGGCGAACGCCCGCGTGGGCTCTACCGCCGCCTCGGAGATCCTCGGTGAGCAGCGACTGGGCCTGTTCGTGGTCGGCCGTATTGCCCGCCGTATCGGCGCGCAGGTGGAGGTGCGCTCGGAGGAGGGCCGCGGCACCGTCGCGACCGTCTTCCTTCCCGCCGCGTTGTTCGCCGGTGCCGAGGGCGCTCCCGTGGAGCCGGTGGCTCCCGCCGCTCGTGGTGTGTCGATGGCGGTGGACGAGGTCGTCGAGACCCCTGCGCCCACGCTTGCCCCCACGTCTGGTCGCGACATTGCGCCCGGTCCCGCCTACATGCCCGCCGCGTTGCAGGAAGGCGCAAGCCTTGCCGGACGCGACGGCGGCGCGCTTCCCGCCCGAGCGGGTGACCTGCCTGCCCGTGGTGGCGACCTGCCGACCCGTGGCGAGTCGCTTCCCGCCAGGGCGGCCGACCCGGTGCCCGTGGCGGCTGACCCGAACTCCATCGATGCCCTCATTGCGGCCGATGCTGCGGCGGCTCCCGCTGTGGAGGAGGCCGACGTTGAGGGCCTCACCGACGGCGTCAGCGCCGTGGGTCTGCCCACCCGCCGCCGCCGTGCCCCCCAGACGCCTACCGAGGATGCGGGCCTGCCCGGTGTGATCCCGGTCGTGGGTCTGCCTGCACGCGCCACGGAGGAGCAGGCTGTCCGCCCTTGACGCTGAGGCCGGTGGTGGCTTCACGCCTACCGTGGCGCCCAGCGAGGTGGCCCCGCAGTCTGCCGACGAGCGTGCCTCGATGTTCCGTGGCTTCCGCTCGCGTCGTGAGACCGAGCAGGCGGCATCGGAGGCGAACGAGGTTGCCGAGACGCCGACGACCGATGCCCCCGCGGACGCGTTCACGGTGCCGTCCCTTGAGGGTGACCTCCACGAGGGCGATGTCGCTGAGGTCCCGGCGGCCGATGCCCCTGCCGAGCCTGAGGACGACGCGCACCCGTGGCGCGCGACGGCGGCTGGTGCGGGTGCACTGGGTGCCGCGGCGTTCTTTGGGGCTCGCGACCGCGTGCGCTCCGACGAGGAGATCTCGCAGCCGTCCGCCGTCGAGCCCGAGGTGGCACCGGCCGTCGAGGTTGCCCCGGAGCCCGAGCCCATCCCCACGTTCGCGCTTGAGCCCGATGAGGCTGCCGGTGTGAGCGGCTTCCGTCTGCCTAAGTTCGATCCCGCCACCACGGGCCAGATCCCGGTGATCGCGGACGAGCAGGTCGCCCCGGTGGACGAGGCGACCGAGCCCACGGCAGATCCCTTCGCGCAGCCGGTGGACGAGACCGCGCCCGAGCAGCCCGCGGCGTTGCCGCCGCTGCCGTGGCTGGTGGACGACGCACACGCGCAGGACAACACGCTGGCCCAGGACGAGCCCTTCGCGCCCATCCCGACCTTCGCGTTCGAGCCCGATGAGGACGAGCAGCCTGCCTCGCACGAGTGGAGCGCCTCCGCGGCGCCCGAGCCCGAGGACACCCCGGCCGCGGTGCCTGCTTTCTCCCTTGAGGAGGAGGCGCCCGTCGTCGACGAGCAGCCGGTCTGGCAGGCCGACGCCGTCGCCGAGCAGCCGCAGGACGCCCCCGTCGTCGAGGACGCCCCATTCACGTGGGACGCCCCGCAGGAGCAGGCGGCGAGCGAGTTCGATGGTGTGACCCCGGCGTGGGCCCGTGTCGCGGCGACGCCTGCGCCCTCGACTGTCGAGCCCGCGTACGGCCAGACGCCGTTCGATGCTCAGGCACCCCAGGATGCGACTCAGGACCAGTACGCACAGGAGCCCTACGCGGCACCGGTTGGCGCAGAGATCCCCTCGGCGGCGACGCCGTTTGCTGGCGTCGACTCGGTGGCGCTTGACGACGTTCCCGCACCTGCGTCGACGTCGCCTCGGCTCGACGACCTCATCCAGAGCGCGGTCGAGGAAGACCACCGTCCGGGCTTCTTCTCGCGCCTGTTCGGCCGCGGGGGCCGTAAGGACGCCGTCGATGAGGCACCCGCGCCGTACGCTCCGTCCGCGCCGACCGCGTTCGCGCCGGTCGCAGATCCGTCGTCGGTGCTCGCGGCACCGCTGACGCCGTCTGCGCCTGCCCAGGCGCCTGCCGCCGCATCGGCCGCGGCGTTTGAGCCCACGCCGGCAGCGTTCGAGCCTGCACCCGCGGCATTCGAGCCCACGCCGGCAGCGTTTGAGCCCGCGCCCGTGGCGGAGGCTCCTCAGGCGGAAGCGCCGCAGGCGAGCGTTGAGCCTGTGGCACCGAGCCGTCCGTCGATGTTCTCGCCCGCGGCACAGTCGTTCGAGCCTGAGCCCGCAGCACCGTCCTTCGAACCCGCGGGTGAGCCGTACCAGGCGCCTCAGTCGTTCGAGCCGGCTCCGCAGTCCTTCGAACCGGCCCCTCAGTCCTTCGAGCCGACTCCGCAGTCGTTCGAGCCGCAGGGAACGCCCGCCCAGGCCGCGTTCACCCCCGAGCAGGCTCGCCCAGGCTCACGGCTGGGAGGCCGCGGGGCAGAGCGCGTTGCAGGCGGCTGCGCCCGAGTCGGCGACCACCTACCAGCCCATCATCCGGCCCGACGAGGCGGACGGCGGCACCGATATGGCATCGGCCGTCTTCTCCGAGCCTCGCTCGCTCGCGGCCGAGCGCCCCAAGATCGAAAAGACTCGCGCGGGCCTGCAGAAGCGCCGCCAGTCCGACGCTCCGCCGGTGGAAGTGAAGCCGCTCGAGGAGGAAGTCGCCGTGACTCCCGCCGAGCGTGACGCCGACGCCGTGCGCCAGCGCTTTAGGCTCCTTCTACTCTGGCACCCAGCGTGCGCGGCAGGACGCGGCCGACTTCGACCGTGCCACGCAGATCGAGGAAGAAGTACACGGGGGACAGGACTGATCATGACGACGCCCGCATCAATGAATGTCTCCGCACCTGGAGCGCTATATCAAGGAGGACAGTTGCCCGAGCTCAGCGCTGAAGCAACCAATTTCGGATGGCTGCTGGACAACTTCGTCCAGACGGTCCCCGGCACCCGTCACACGCTCGTCGTGAGCGCTGACGGCCTGCTCATGGCCATGTCGAAGAACCTTGACCGCACGGGTGGCGACACGCTTGCGGCCGTGGTCTCGGGCATGGCGAGCCTGACGCGTGGCGCCGCGCGCCGCCTGCAGGCCGGCGAGGTCCGTCAGTCCATCATCGAGATGGACGAGCCTGTTCCTGTTCCTCATGAGCGTCTCGAACGGCTCGGTGCTCGCGGTCGCCGCGGACTCGACGTGTGACGTGGGCCTCGTGGGTTACGAGATGACTCTCCTCGTGTCGCGTACCGAGAACGCCCTGACGCCGCAGGCTCATCACCGAGATGCGTCAGAACCTGCCGACTGACGGACACACCCGCGTCTGAAGGATGTGAGCTCCCATGACCCACAGCGACGTGCATGACGACGACGAGGCCTACACGGTCCGTCCGTACGCCGTCACGGGCGGTCGCGTCAGCGCTGCGAGCAAGGACCTCCCCATGGAGGCGCTTGTCGAGTCCAGGCTCTGACGTGGAGGCGGTGCGCGGGCTGACGCCCGAGAAGCGCACCATCCTGCAACTGTCGACCGGGCAGTACCAGTCGGTCGCAGAGTTGTCCGCCCACACACGGCTGCCGCTGGGGGTGGTGCGAGTCCTCGTCACCGACCTGGCAACCGAGAACCACCTGATCATCCACACCGGTGGAACCGCCGATGACACGTCCACGCATGACGCGGACGGCGGCATTTCCCTGAGCCTTCTGGAGAGTGTCCTTGATGGCATCGCAGCCCTCTGACGCGGCGGTCGCGACCGCCCCCGTCCACGTCGCCCCTACGGTCGTCAAGATCGTCATCGCCGGTGGCTTCGCCGTCGGCAAGACGACCTTCATCGGCTCGATCTCGGACATCGACCCCCTCAACACCGAGGCGGCGATGACGGAGAAGTCCATCGGCGTCGACGACGCGGGTGGCGTCACCGACCGCAAGACCACCACGACGGTGGCCATGGACTTTGGCCGCATCGCGCTGCCTGGGTCGCTGTGGCTCTACCTGTTCGGCACGCCTGGCCAGGACCGCTTTCTCTTCATGTGGGACGACCTGGTGCGCGGCGCGATCGGTGCCGTGGTTCTGGTGGACACCGAGCGTCTTGACCAGTGCTTCCCGGCTGTGGACTACTTCGAGGGCCGGGGTATCCCGTTCGTCGTGTGCGTCAACTGCTTCGACGGTGTGGCCCGCCACACGCTCGAGGACGTGCGCGAGGCGCTCGGCATCCCGCCCGAGATCCCCGTCATGTACACCGATGCACGCGAGAAGGCCGCGACCAAGCAGGCGCTGATCGCAGTGGTCCAGCTCGCCATGCGCCACTCAAGAAGGGCTGACACAGACGGCCGATGCGTGCGCAATGGCGCGCGCGCATCGGCTGACCTCTGCCGGGCTATCCTTGCGAACGTGATCTACGTCGACGGCTCCGCGCTGGTGCGCTTCCTGCCCGGCGTGAAGTACTTCGACGAGTTCACGGCGTGGATTCTGCCGCGGCTGGGCGAGGTGACCACCACGCAGTTGGGGTACACCGAGCCTGCGCCAGGCGGCCGAGCCTGTTCCCGCGCGCCGAGAAGAACCAGGCGTTTGAGGTGGTCGAGCAGGTGCGCGCGCGCATCCCGTCCATCCGCTTCTCGGACAAGAACGTGGGCGTGTCAACGCACGCGGCCGCGGTGCTGAAGCCCTTCGCGGCCCTGCACCTTGGTGCCGCCGTGGCGCACCCCGCGATCGACACCATCGCCACCTACGATGCGGAACTCGCGCAGGCGGCGGAACTGTATGAACTGAAGGTCGTGACGCCCGGCATGCTGCCGGGCTGGCACAATGGCACCGCCGGAGCCTGATCCGGCAAAGGAGAGTTGACCGAGCGGCCGAAGGTGACGGTCTTGAAAACCGTTGAGGCGTTTAAGCGTCTCCGTGGGTTCGAATCCCACACTCTCCGCTCCCGCGCCGCGTGGCTGCCTGTGCGTTAACAGCAGTCGCAGGAGGCGCCGCACGCGATCTGTAGCACGCGTGCCACCGCGCGCACGCTCTCGAGACGCAGCCCGTACAGCACCTTGGCGCCATCACGACGGGCCATCAGCAAGCCTGCGCCCTCGAGTTGGCGCAGGTGGTGATTCGCGGTGGCGGGGGAGACCTCAAGCATCGCTGCGACGTCGGTGGTGGTCATCTCGTGGCCCTCGCAGCAGGCGAGCGCTTGGAGGATGCGGACGCGGTTCGCGTCCGCCATGGCCCGCAGCCGGGCGGCGACAGCCACGGCGTCGTCCTGTGGGGCGAAAGCCGCATCTCCTAGCGGTGCACAGCACAGGGGCTGGGAGGCGTCGACGGCGGGCAGGGCAGCGGGCATGACGCCACCCTGCCACATCATTTGACATATGTCATATCTCCGCGCCAGTATCCCGATGTGACATATATCGAAAGGAGGTGAGGGAGATGGGCGACTCGACCACATGCTGCGACGGCGGAGGCTGCTGCGGAACCGGCTGCTGCTGAGCGGCGAGGGTGCCGGTCGCGGCCGCCGGGGAGCCGCTTTGCTCCGAGGCTCCCGTGACCGGTACCCTGTACCCGCTACACAGGAGACGTGACTGAGTGGCCGAAAGTGCATCCCTGCTAAGGATGTGATGGGGTAAACCCATCCGTGGGTTCGAATCCCACCGTCTCCGCCCCGCGACGACGCATGGATCGGGCGCAGTGGTCATCGACCGCCGCCCGAACCTGTATAGTTGTGTCTCGGTCCTCGCGGACCGTGCGCCCGTAGGCTCAACGGATAGAGCATCTGACTACGGATCAGAAGGTTGGGGGTTCGAATCCCTCCGGGCGCGCTTTATCGAAAGGCCCCCGCCGGTTGGCGGGGGCCTTTCGCGTTCTCCTTGGCGGCCGATGCTGGCGCTAGAGTCGGGCGATGACTCACGAGGGGGAGCGATGACGGCGAGGCGACGCGGCGTAACGCTGGCCGAGGTGGCGGCGCGTGCCGGGGTCTCCCTGAAGACCGCCTCCAACGCCGTCAACGGCACGGGACGCATGTCCGCGGCCACCAGGGCGCGCGTCGAGGCGGTGGTCGAAGAACTCGGCTACAAGGTGCACGCGGCGGCCCGCAGCCTCACCCGCGGCCGTACCGGCACCATCGCTCTCGCCGTTCCGTCCCTGCGGCCCGCCTACCTGGCCGAGCCTTGCCGAGGCGGTGGTGGAGGCGGCGCGTCAGCACGACCTCGGCGTGCACGTCACCACCTATCCCGAACACGAGGCTGGCGCCTCGCGTCGCTACCTCGCCCAGTTCAACGCGAACCTCAACGACGGACTGCTCCTGTCGCTCGCGGAGCATGAGACGCTCGAGCCGTCCGCCTTCGACGTGGACTATCCGCTCGTCTGCCTCGGCACCAGGACCACCCATGGGCGTGCCGACAAGGTGGCGACCGATGACGTTGCCGACGGTCACGCCGCGGCTCGCTTCCTGTACTCGCGCGGAGCGACCGCGCTCGCCGTGGTGGGCGCGCACGTGCCGTTCGATCCTGAGGAGATTGCCGGGGCAAACGAGGGCAATGCCGAGATGCGACTGCGGGGCATCCATGCCGCATCCGTCGAGACCGGCCGCCGCATCGATCCGCGCCTGGTCGGTGTGACGGGCTACGACTGGACCATCGGGTCGGGCTTCCGGGGAGCGCAGGCGGTGATCGCCGCAGGCGTTCCCTTCGACGCCATGGTCTGCCTCAACGATGGATTGGCCATCGGCGCGATCTCGGCGCTGCGAGAGGCGGGCTTCCGGGTGCCCGAAGACGTCCAGGTGATCGGCTTCGACGACATCGAGGAGTCCGCGTTCCTGTCGCCGCCGCTGACCACCATGGACTCACGGCTCGAGTGGATCGTGCCCACCGCGCTCGACCGCCTGGCCGCGCGCATCGACCAGGACGCGAGCGAGCCCGTGGACCTCCGGGCAAGGTCGCAACTGGTCGAGCGCGGCACCACGCGCTGACGCTGCCTCTTGCGGCGGTGCCGCGAGGGCACTATGTTCGGTTTTGGTACAGCGCTGTACCACGAGGACGACTGCAACGACGGAGATCACCTTGACCACTGTGAACGCATCCCGGGCGATGCGATGGAAGGCCGTGGCGGCCACACTGCTCGCCGCGGTCCTCGTCGCCGTCGCCCCCGTCTCGGCCACCGCCGCCGAGACCACCACGACCACCGTGAACTACAACGACACCACCGCGACCCGCGGTACTCCCTTCAAGACCTGGTACGAGGGGACCTGGGACTCCAACAGCACGCACACCTGGGGCAACGCGGGAGCCCAGTTCGAGGTCGCCTTCACCGGCGAGTCCATCGTGATGTACGGCCGCCGCTCCACCACCAACGGCACGGCCGAGGTCTACATCGACGATGTCCGCGTGGGCACCGCCAACTACAACGGCGCCCGCACCAACACCATCGAGATCTTCCGCCGCGAGGGCCTGACGCCAGGCGACCACGTCCTGCGCGTAGTCACCGTGGGCTGGATCAACCACGCGAGCGTCGAGATCACGTCGACCGTGCAGGCCGACGAGCGCGGACGCCTTGGCGACACCATCGACCGCTACGCCAGTGACGAGGCAGCCGACTACGCCGCCGACTCATGGGCCCCCTTCGCGGCCGCCCTTGCCACCGCCCAGGACGCCTTCGCCGATGCGGCCGCCACGGATACCGCGCTCGTGGACGCGCGCACCGCCCTCGACGCCGCGGCCACCGCCCGCGTCCAGGTCTCGGGTCTCGCCGACCTCCTCACGCGATACGCGAACCACGTGCCGAGCGACTACTCCGCCGCCACCTGGGAGCCCTTCGCCGCCGCCCTGACCGCCGCCACCGGCGTGGTCGAGGACCGGGCCGCCACGGCATCGGCCGTCGTCAATGCCAAGAATGCCCTGCAGGATGCCGCCGCCGCGCTGGCGACCGTGTCCACGGGAGACCTCGAGGCGATCACCAACAACCAGTTCTGGCACGACACGGATGGCAACCCGATCTTCTCGCAGGGTGGTGGCATCTTCCGCTTCGGCGACCGCTACTACTGGTACGGCGTGAAGTACACCGGCGCGCAGGCGTACTACGACAACCCCACCAAGACCTACGACGCGACCTTCGAGTCCATCACCGCCTACTCCTCGACCGACCTCGTCAACTGGACCTTCGAAAACGAGATCGCGACCACCGACACCGCGGTGCACATCCCGGAGTCGAAGGACGTCAACGGCTCGTACTTCTCGGACATGCAGACGCTCGCCGACTCGGTCTGGATTGGCCGCCTGGGCGTGGTCTACAACGAGAACACCGGCAAGTACGTGCTGCTGACCCAGTTCGAGAACGCCGACCCCGCCCGCGTCACCAACGCCGGCGTGCTGTTCCTCAGCGGCGACTCGCCCACCGACGACTTCGAGTACGCGAACCTGCAGACGCACATCCCCGGCGTGTACAACAACGGCTCGGGATACAACCAGGGCACCGGTGACCAGACCGTCTTCACCGACGACGACGGCAGCGACTACCTGGTGTTCTCGTACCGCAGCGGCCGCTCGCGCACCTACGTCGCGCAGATCAGCGACGAGGACTCGCTTTCCGTCGAGACTGCGACACAGGTCTTCGCGGGCGCGGGCCGCGAGGGCAACGCCATGTTCAAGGCTCGATGGCCGCTACTACATTGCGAGCTCCGACCTGCACGGCTGGAACACCTCCCAGACGTACATCGTCCGCTCGCTCAGTGATGACATCCAGGGTGCCTACTCGGGCATGTACGTGCTCCCGGGCACGGAGATGGACTACTCGCACGTCACCCAGAGCGGCTTCTTCGTGACCGTCAAGGGCACCGAGCAGGACACCGTCATCTACGCGGGTGACCGCTGGGCGGACTTCGCCTACAACGGGCTCGGCTACAACCAGTGGGTGCCGCTGAGCGGCACCGGCGAGGACGTCTGGTTCAACTCGCTAAGCGACTGGAACCTCAACGCCACTACCGGCGAGTGGGAGGTCGGGTTCTCGAACAACTACGTGCTGAACCCCGACTTCGCCGCCGACCGCATCTCGGTGACGACCCTCACCGGATGGACCCAGTCCACGGAGGCGTCCTCGTCGACCACGGCATTCGTGTCCAACGTCTCGCCGGGCGCCGACGGCACCCGGTTCGGGCTGCGCCTCGGCGCCGCGCAGGCGTTCGCTGGAGACGTCCACCAGGACGTCGAGGTCCCGGCCGGGGTGTACGAGGTCGCGCTGACGGCCGACCGTGCCGCCGCCCTCACGGCCGCCCAGGTGGTCGTCACCGGGGCCGATGGCGTGGACCACGTGTTCGACATCCCCGTCACCTCGGGTTGGGCGGCTCAGTCGCTCGGCCAGGTGGTGCTGCCAGAGGGCGCGACGCGCTTCGCGGTGCGAGCCGTGGGCGATGGCGGCGTCTACCTCAAGGCGGACGCTCTCTCGCTGCGCCGTCAGCACGTGGACACCGCCGCGCTCGAGGAGTCGGTGGCCGCAGCCGAGGAGATCGGTGAGGCCGACGTCACGGCAGCGGGCTGGGGTGCCCTGTCCGAGGCGCTCGCGGATGCGCAGGCAGTCCTTGCACGCACGGCCACGCAGGCTGAGGTGGATGCGGCCGCGGCCGCGCTGGCCGATGCGCTGGAGGCTCTGGTCCCGGCCCTCGTGACGCTCGAGGTCGAGCCCGCAGCACTGGTGGTCGCCGTAGGCTCCGACGCCACGGACATCGCGTGGACCGTCACCGGCACGTTCGCCGATGGCAGCACCCGCGCCCTGACCGCTGACGAGTTCGCGGTGGAGGGGCTCGACACCTCCGTCGATGCCGACGTCACGGTCACGATCAGCGCCGACGCCTCTCTGCTCAGCGCGGCCGTCGACGCGGTCGACGCGACCGTCGCCGTGACCGTACGCAAGGCGTGGGACGCATCGGCCACCTACGGCGCCGGCGACGAAGTTGTCGCCGACGGCGCGCGATGGCTCGCGACGTGGTGGACCCGGGGTCAGCAGCCCGGCGACACGTACGGGCCGTGGCAGGAGATCCGCACCGCCGGAGACGGGACGGCGGTATGGACCGCCAGCCGCATCTTCACCGCCGGCGATGTGGTGATCCACGACGGTGAGCGGTTCACCGCCAAGTGGTGGACGCGGGGACAGGAGCCTGGGGCTGCGCATGGCCCCTGGTCGCCTCTCGACTAACCCGCTCGGTGGGGCCCGTCACCGTGAGGCGACGGGCCCCACTGGCACCTCCGGAGAGCGCTGACCCTCGCCTTTCTCAGACCGGAGACAACTCGACCGCCGGTCCACTAGGGTGAGCCCGTACCCGTACCGCACGGGACCGTCCCCTTCTTTGTCAAAGGAGCCTCCGATGGAGTTCTTCAAGTCTTTCCTCGACCTGCTGTTCTTCAGCCTCTGGATCTTCGTCCTCGTGGCGTTCTTCATGGTGCTGTTCCGCGTGATCGTGGACATCTTCCGTGACAGCAACCTCGGTGGCTTCAGCAAGACGCTGTGGCTCATCGCGGTCCTGATCTTCCCGTTCCTCGGCATCCTGATCTACCTGATCGCGCGCGGCAAGGGCATGGCCCGTCGCGACGTGGAGCAGGCGGCCTCGGTCCGCGCTGCCCAGGTGGAGTACACCAAGGGACTCATGAGCGAGGCCGGTCCCGCCAGCGAGATCAAGGCTGCCAAGGAGCCTGCTCGACTCCGGCGCCATCACGGCCGAGGAGTACGAGGCCATCAAGGCCAAGGCGCTCGCCAAGTAAGGCACGCCCACCACGCCGTCGGGGCGGCACCTGCATACGCGGGTGCCGCCCCGCGGTGCGTTCAGGACGCCGCGCTTCTCACTCCACGCCGCTCCCCACGTCACTGCGCGACTGGTTGATTTCGGTCAACGAAGGGCCGCTAAGTGACCAAATTCAACCAGTGGGAGGGGTGGTGAGGGGGTAGCCGTCCTGTCCAAGCGACAGCCGCTCCACCTCGTCATCCGTGGCACGCCGCAGGCTGAGCGCAGTGTCGCGCCCCGCGGGAAGCAGCCGCACGGTGACGGAGCCCGTACAGGCGGCCGCGAGGACTTCGACGATGGCCTGGACCATCCGTCCCAGCGCCTCGCCGTCGTCGATGGGCGCTCCGCGGTCATCGAGGATGGTCACCTGCACGCCACGCATGCGGGCGGCCTCGACCGCCTCGACCACCTCGGGTAGGGCGAGGGAACGGCCGCGCACACCGTCGCGCAGGCGCGCCTCGGCCCGCGCAAACTCGGCCCGCTCGTCGTCGGCGAAGGGGCCGCCCCTGCGAATGCGCTCCAGCAGCGGCACCGCCAGCGTCGCCAGTTCCGCGGCCCGGGTGCGCCGGATCTCCAGGCCCGCATCGGCCGCCGCCGTCTCCGCGGCCGATGCCACGGCGCGCTCCCGTAGCGCGGCGATGCGGTCCGCAGTGGCGCTGAGCCTGGCGCGCAAACAGGGTGGCGACGATCAGGATGCCGATGTGGCTGTTGGACATCATGACGGCGGACAGCGCGCCCCTGCCCGTCAGGACGCCCCAGACGGCGCTTTCGCCCACCATGATCGCCATGCCGACCCATGCGGCCAGGGGACGGCCCCTCAGCGCGAGGAAGAACAGCAGCCAGGTGTTGGAGCCCAGGTGCCAGGTGGCGCGGCCCAGGGTGCCTGTGTCCGTGACCGCCCCAAAGACGAGGGCTGACGAGACGGCGACGGTGGCGAGGACCACCCAGGTGTCGCGTCGCGGGAACGGGAACGGCGCGGTCTTCACGATGACCATCGCGCCGTAGCCCGCGACCAGCACGGCGAGATACGTCTGCCACGGCCGGTCGGCGACGCTCGAGGTGCCCACCGCAAACAGTGCGTTGGTGACGATGAACAGGCCGACGATGACCTTCGCCTCCCAGGCCTGTTCATCGGCAGGAGGCGCCCGCCCGAGGTCGCAGAGCCTTCGGCGAGGTTGGTGGGGATGCTCATGGGACGTCCCACCCGAGCCTGAACGGTGGTGCCGCGGCCCGGACGCGAGTAAACGGCGCCACGGCCGCCATCGACCGTCGACATGCGGTCCCTGATGGAGACGCGGATTCCCAGTCGGAGGGGATCGACAGCCTCGGGATCAAACCCCACTCCGCGGTCCGCGACCAGGATGTCGACGCCACGGTGGTCGGCGCTGATGGACACCGAGAGGCGGGCCTCGTCGCCGGCGTGACGTGCCGCGTTGCGGACCGCCTCGCCGAGCGCCTCCGACAGCGCCGCGACGGCATCGCCGGGAACCGGGGGGCACGTGCCGAAGGAGTAGTCGACGTGGGCGTCCACGCCAAGGTCGGCGGGCACCGCGCGCAGGGCTGCCACCACCTCGGCGGCGGAGTAGCCGCCGTCGCGTTCGTGTTCCGGGGTGGCGAGAGCCGCGATGGACGCGAGAGCGTCGCCTGCGCTCATGGTCGGCTCGCGCGGCGCGTTCTCGCGCGACGCGGTGAGCAGGACCGACATCACGTCGTCGTGGACGATGGCGTTGATGCGGGTGACCTCGCGTTCACGCGTGCGGCGAGCGGACTCAATGGACGCGAGAGTCCTCGCCTCGAGCGCGGCGCGGTCCTCTCCTCGCGCCGCGCCCACCACGGCCAGGGTCATGGCCGTGAGGATGGAGCAGAAGATCAGCGCGCCGCAGCCGTCGAGGACGGCCGCCCAGGTGGTGGTGTCGGACACGTTGAGCCTGGATCAGCGGCACCAGCACCAGTTGGGACAGCGGCAGGATCCAGACGGCCGATGACGTCCAGGCGATTCCCACGAGCGTGGACGGCATCGCGTTGATGCCTTGGAGCCACGGGGTGCCTTGAGCCGCGAGAACCTCGCCGGTCATGGCGGGCAGCCACAGCACCTGGATCACCAGGAAACCGCCCACGCACACGAACGCGACCGTGTGGAGCGCCCGCATCGGCAGGCGGAAGGCCGTGCCCACGAACGTGATGGGAATGAGCACCACCACGACGATGGACAGCCACCAGTACCACTCCTCCACCTGACCACGGGCGGCCACGATGCCGCTGTTGCCCGTGGTCATCAGGAGGCCAAAGACGATGCCGCCGATGCCGCTGGCGAAGTACAGGACCCGCTGGACGCGGTCGCGAGCCGTGTGCTCGAGCACCGTCGTCATTCGAGGATGCCGTCCTCGCGGGCGCGGCGGTACAGGTCCACGCGGGACGCGGCGGGACGGCCCACCTGGGAGTACTTGCGGCGAATGCGGATGACGTAGTCGGAGACGGTGGCGCGGGAGATGCCGAGGTGGTGGGCGACCGACTGGGCCGTCTCGCCTGCGGCGTACATCTGCAGTACCTCTGCCTCACGTTCGCTGAGGCCCGCGTCGGCGAGGTCGGCCGCGGCGTCGATCGCGGCGGCCCATTCGGTGGAGAACACCTCGCCGCCCGTGGCGGCGGTACGGATGGCGTCCACGAGTTCCTCAGGAGGTGCCGACTTGCGCACCAGACCGAGCGCGCCTGCGCGCGCCGCGGACTGGATGAGATGGCGGTCTTCAGCGCCGGTGTAGATCAGGACGTGCCAGCCGCGCTCGCGCAGGGTCGTGACATTGCCCGTGGGGGTGGAACCATCCGCGAGACGCAGGTCGAGCACCACCATGTCGAGCTCAATGTCCGCGGCAAGAGCGTCCACCGACACGACCGATGCCACCAGGGTGACGTCCTCGATGCCCGCCACGAGGTCGCGAAACCCCAGGGAGATCAACGCGTGGTCCTCCACGAGTGCGATCCGCCGCATGGACGTCACGGTGCACCTCCTTTTGCCTGCGGTCACGATAGCGCGGGTCGCGGAGGTCTCCCGCTGCCCACCAAGGTGTTGCCCACACAAATGTGGGCTTTACGGGGTTCGGGGGCACTGCGATGCTTCGAGTGGTGGGGCGGCCTGATGCCATCGCAGGCCGCCCCCCACACCGTATCCAGGGGACGCGGTGGTGCCGACGGGTACGCGCTCGAGAATTGGGGGAGGGCGCATGTATTGGTCTGGTGAGGAGTATGTGCTGCTCGCAACGGGGGTGTTGTTCGCAGCAGTGGTGACAGCCAGCGTGCATCGGCGCGTGACGCTGACAGCCCGCTCCCGCCTCACCTTCTCCGTCGGTGCCATCGTCTTCCTCGCGGCAGCCGTCGTGTTGGCGAGTATCGACTCCGTGGTCTACCCGCCATTCCTGTGGCTCGCGCCGCTGGTGCCGCTCGTCATCCTCGGGGTCCTCATCCGCGACGCCGTGGTGAGTGCGCGCGGTGAAACGTCTGCGCCGTCTCAGCGCTCGTCCTCCGCACCCGTCCGCCGTGCCTCGGTCATCCCGGTTGCGGCGGTGACCCCCGGTTCACCGTCCGACCGCATGCTGCGTATGCGCGCCGCCGACCCGACCGCAAGCCCGCAGGAACTGGCCCGCATCGCGTACGCCCACCCGGACATGCGCGCCACGGTCGCGGGCAACCCCTCGACGCCTGCCAACCTGCTCGAGTGGCTGGCGTCCGTGGGTGACCCCGCGGTTCACAGCGCCATCTCCACGCGCACCAGCGCGGCGCTGTAGTCGCAGTCGACGCTCGTCGAGAGCTCTCGCTACGCGTCCTCGCCGGTGATGCCGTCGCCCGGCACCACCGAGTCGCGCACGTCCTCATCTGAGGTGGCGATGCATGCCACGGTGCGATCGCCACGGACCCACGAGTCTTCGGACGGCACCCAGGCCACCCAGTCATTGTCACCCGTGCGCCCGATGCGGTCGCCGCAGATCTCGAGGGCGCGCTCAACGACGTCCTCGTCACCCGGGTACACCTCGAGCGGAATCGCGAAGGTGGCGATGACCTCACCGCGGTGCGGCTCGGCGCAGTCGACCACGGTGGGGTCGGCGACGGTGCCATCGTCTCCGACGGTCTTGAGGCACATGCCCTCGACCACGCGCATCGCGGGCATCTCGCCGGTCGCGTCGGGGTCCGCGGGTGCGGCCCGGGTGTCGGCCACCATCAGCGCTAGCGACCACGCAAGTCCCAGTACGATGGCGCTCGCTCCGACGATGAGAGACCAGCGGACCCACGGGGCCACGCCGGCGTCTGCGGCGCCGCGGCGCTTGCGGTTCCCACGGTGCGGGGCGCGCTTCGGCTGCGGAGCGGACGTGGGTTGGGCTGCGGCAGGCGGTGGGGCATCGGCCCGCGAGAGCGAGCCGCCAGAGGCCTGTGGCGCGCCGGACGACTCGCCCGGCAGTGGCGGGGGCGCGAACTCGTTGCTCACGCGAGGTCCGCGATGTCGAGGACCACGGGCACGTGGTCCGAGGCGCCCTTGCCCTTGCGCTCATCGCGCTGAATCTCCAGGGCGGTGGCGCGCGCGGCGAGCGCCTGCGATCCCCAGATGAAGTCGATGCGCATGCCCTCGTTCTTGGGGAAGCGCAGGGCCTTGTAGTCCCAGAAGGTGTACTTGTTCTCGTCCGGCACGAACCGTCGGCTGAGGCTCCTCGTACCCGGCATCGGCGAGCGAGGCGAGGGCGGCACGGGACTCGGGGGTCACGTGCGTCTCGGCCTCCGAGTCGGACTCGGACCAGATGTCCGTGGGCAGCGGCGCGACGTTGAAGTCGCCCACGAGCGCGGTGGGCTCATCGGCCCAGGCTCGCGCGGCCTCGCGCAGGTTCTCGAGGAAGGCCAGGCTTGTAGGCGTAGTGCGGGTCGGCGAGCCCGCGCCCGTTCGGCACGTACAGGCTCCACACGCGCACGCCGCCGGCCACCGCGCCGATGGCGCGCGCCTCGACCACGGGGTCGCCGGTCTTGGCGAAGCCAGGCTGGCCCGCGAAGGACGTGGCGACGTCTTCGAGTCCCACGCGGGAGGCGATCGCCACGCCGTTCCACTGGTTCAGGCCGTGGATAGCGAGTTCATACCCCGCCGCCTCGAAGGCCTCGCGCGGGAACTGTTCGGGCTTGCACTTGATTTCCTGCATGGCGAGCACGTCGGTGCCCGACCTCTCGAGCCATTCGACGACGCGCTCAACGCGGGCGCGGACGGAGTTCACGTTCCAGGTGGCAAGGCGCATGCGCCCACGCTATCCCGTCAAATGGATCCATTTGGCTTGCCTAAGGCCGTAGATGAGGGGAAATCCACCGCACCGGTGCGGAGGCGGCCCGGTGAAGGCGGCCGATGCCGGTGGCGCTTAGGCTGGCCCGCATGGCTACCGCATTGATCACCGGAGCGTCCCGGGGCCTGGGCGAGGAGTTCGCCTGGCAGGCTCGCCACCGCGAAGCACGACGTGGTGCTGGTCGCCCGCGACCGTGACGCGATGAGCGAGATCGCGGACACCATCAGGGGCGCCGCGGGGGTGCAGGTCGAGGTGATCGCGGCAGACCTGTCCACGCCCGAGGGACTTGAGACGGTCGCGCAGCGCGTCGCCGACCCCGACCGCCCCATCAGTCTGCTGGTCAACAACGCCGGCTACGGCCTGGGCGCCGAGGTGCTCGACACCACGTGGGAGCAGGAGAAGGCCGCCCTGGACGTCCTCGTGACCGCGACCCTGCGACTGTCCCAGGTCGCGGCGAAGGCGATGGCCGCACGTGGCCATGGCGCCATCCTCAACATCTCGTCGGTCGCGTCACACCTGGCCAACACCACCTATGCCGCGCACAAGCGCTGGGTGCGTGACTTCACGGAGGCGCTCGCCTCGCAGGCTGGCTGGCACCGGCGTGACCGCCACGGTGGTGCTCCCCGGGCTGGTCCGCACCCACTTCCACGATGCTCCCGAACTGGCGCATATGCGTGACGAGTTCCCCGAGGTCGCATGGCTCAGCGCCGAGCAGGTGGTGGAGTCGGCGCTCGCGGCCGTGCGGCGCAAGGCGGTGGTGGTGACCCCGTCCGCGAAGTACGCGGTGGCGGGCACGCTGATGCGGGTGACGCCCTCCGCGCTGACGCGCCGCATGAGGTCGATGCGCTCGCGCTGACCCGGACACGGCATCGGCCGCCTTGACCGAGCCGTCACCGCACCGGTGCGGTTGATTTCCCCTCATCTACGGCCTTAGGCGAGCCAAATGGATCCATTTGACGGTGGGGAGGGGTCGGTAGGATGTGCGCCATGACGACCGGCACCTCGATTTCTGGCACCCCGCGCGAGCAGTTGCGTGACCTCATCAAGGAGCCTGGCGGTCGTGCACGGCCGCATCACGCTGGCCTCGGGCAAGGAGGCCGACTACTACGTCGACCTGCGCCGCATCACCCTTCACCACCGCGCCGCGCCGCTCGTGGGTCACGTGCTGCTCGACCACCTTGAGGTCAACGGCTTCGGTCCCGCCGACGTTGACGCCGTGGGCGGCCTGACGCTCGGCGCCGACCCCGTGGCGACCTCCTCCTTCACGCCGCCGCGAGCCGTGGCCTCGACCTCGACGCCTTTGTGGTGCGCAAGGAGAACAAGGCGCACGGCCTGCAGCGCCGCATCGAGGGTCCGGACATCGCGGGCCGCACCGTCATCGCCGTCGAGGACACGTCGACGACCGGAGGCTCCGTGCTGACGGCGGTGGAGGCGATCCGTGAGGCGGGTGCGACCGTGGCCGCGGTGGCCGTCATCGTGGACCGTGACACGGGTGCGCGCGAGAAGATCGAGGCCCAGGGTCTGCCCTACCTGTCGCTGTTCGGCCTCGAGGACCTCGACCTCGCCTGATCCGGCTCACCGACTCCGGCGGGCCGCCGGTTACTTGGCGGCGCGAGCCTCGAGGCGGTGCTTGACGAACTCGATCACGATGGGCAGCACCGAGATGCCGACGATGACGATCGCCGCGAGTTCGAGGTTTTCCCGGATCACGGTGACGTTGCCCAGCCAGTAGCCCAGCAGCGTGATGCCGACGCCCCAGGCGAGCGCGCCGATGGCGTTGTAGCGCACGAAGTGTGAGTACGGCATGCGGCCGATGCCCGCGGCGACCGGGATGTAGGTGCGCACGAACGGCACGAACCGGCCTAGCACCAGTGCGCGGCCGCCGTAGCGCTCGAAGAATGCGTGCGTCTTGGCGATGTGTTCCTGCTTGAACCAGCGCGAATCGGGCCGGCGGAAGATCGCGGGCCCGGCCCTGTGGCCGATGTAGTAGCCGAGTTGGTCGCCCACGAAGGCCGCGAGGAACAGCACCAGGCAGGCCGCCCATAAGGGCACGCTCAGCGCGCCGGTGCCCACGAACAGCCCCACGGTGAAGAGCAGGGAGTCGCCCGGCAGGATGGGGAACAACAGGCCGGTCTCGATGATGACGACCACGCACACGGCCGCCAGTGCCCACACTCCCCAGCGGCCAATGAAGGACTCGATCATCGTTTCTGGGTCGAGCCAGTCGGGCCCGAGGGTGGGCACGGCGGCGGCGAGGGTCCCGGCGAGGGTGGTGGGCGTCACGGAGACACTGTAGGCGCGTGTCCCGGGTGTCGGCTGGGAGGATGGGCGCATGACCGTCTCGCTCGGCACACCCCTCACGTCTCACGCCACTCGCGTCCTGCTGCTGGGTTCGGGTGAGCTCGGCAAGGAGGTGGCGATCGAGTTGATGCGCCTCGGCGCCGAGGTGGTCGCCGCGGATCGCTACGCCGATGCCCCCGCCATGCAGGTCGCTCACGCCTCGCGCGTGCTGGACATGCTGGATGCCGACGCGCTGCGCGGCGTCATCGCGGAGGTCCGCCCACACCTCATCGTGCCGGAGATCGAGGCGCTGGCGACCGAGGTGCTCCTGGAGGTGGAGGCGGCGGGAACGGCGACCGTCATCCCCACGGCGCGCGCGACCCGTCTCACGATGGACCGTGAGGGTATCCGCCGCCTGGCGGCCGAGGAGTTGGGGCTCCTCACGTCTCCGTACCGCTTTGTGGACTCGCTCGCCGAGCCTGGAGGCCGCCATCGGGGAGCCTTGGCACCCCCTGCGTGGTGAAGCCCGTGATGTCGTCGTCGGGCAAGGGTCAGTCGGTGGTGCGCGATGCGGCCGATGCGGCTCGTGCCTGGGACTATGCGGCACAGGGTGCCCGTGCCGTATCGACGCGGCTCATCGTCGAGGCATTCGTGGACTTCGACTACGAGATCACGCAGTTGACCGTGCGTCACGCGGGTGGCACGACCTTCTTGGACCCGGTGGGGCACATCCAGATCGACGGTGACTATCGCGAGTCGTGGCAGCCCCACCCGATGCCGGAGGCCGCGGTGCGGCGCGCGCGACAGGTCGCCGGAGCGGTCACCGAGGCGCTCGGCGGCTACGGGGTCTTCGGTGTGGAGCCTGTTCATCCGTGGCGACGAGGTGATCTTCAACGAGGTCTCGCCGCGCCCGCACGACACGGGCCTGGTGACCCTGGCGTCCCAGCGACTGAGCGAGTTCGCGCTGCACGCACGAGCCATCCTCGGCATCGGCCTGCCGGACGAGGTCGAGGCGGTGCCCGCCGCCTCGTGCGCCGTGCTCGCGGAGGGGTCCGGCGTGCCGGTGTTCGGCGGCGTCGATGAGGCGCTCGCGGTGCCGGAGGCGGACCTGCGGCTGTTCGGCAAGCCTCGTGTCGAGGGACGGCGCCGGGTGGCTGCGACCGTGGTGCGGGGAGCAAGCGTGGGTCAGGCCCGCGAGCGTGCGCGTGCGGCGGCGGCGGCCCTCACCGTGGATCTGGTGTGAGCGACGCGACCCCGGCAACCCGACCGGGCGATGACGAGGCTCCCGCGCACGGGGTGGGCCCGTGGCCCGGCGGCGAGGCCGCCTGGCCGGCAGGAGACCATTTTGATCCGGAGCCTGCTGCGTGAAGGCGACCGCCGCAACGTGGTGGACCGCTACCGGTATTGGCGGCACGAGGCGATCGTCGCGGACCTCGACGCGCTGCGCCACCCCTTCCACGTGGCGATCGAGAACTGGCAGCACGACCTCAACATCGGGTCGGTGGTGCGCACCGCCAACGCCTTCGCGGCCCGCGGTGTCCACATCGTCGGCAACCGCCGCTGGAACCGTCGCGGCGCGATGGTGACCGACCGCTATCAGCACGTCACCCATCACCCCACGGTCGAGGGCTTCGTGGCCTGGGCGCGCTCCGAGGGTCTCGCGGTCATCGGCATCGATAACCTTCCCGGTTCGGTGCCCCTCGAGACGTACTCCCTGCCGCGCGAGTGTGTCCTGGTGTTTGGCCAGGAGTCGGTGGGGCTCACCGACGCGGTGAGGCAGGCGGCCGATGCGACGCTCGCCATCGCGCAGTACGGCTCCACTCGCTCGATCAACGCGGGTGCGGCGGCGGCCATCGCGATGCACGCCTGGGTGGCGCAGCACGGCGACATCGCCGCGGGTCACGCGGGCTAAGGCCTCGCGTCGTAGGGCCCAGGGGCTGGCGGACGACACCGCCATGGCTTAGAGTTTTCGGCATGCCGAAAACTCGACTTCTGACCGCCGTGACCATGGGTGTGATGGGCGTGGCGCTCGCGGCCTGCGCGGGCGAGTCCGGAACCGAGAGCGCCGCGAGCGATGACGATCGACCCTTGGTGCTCACCACCTTCACGGTCCTTGCGGACATGGCCAGCAACGTCGCAGGTGACGACCTGCGCGTCGAGTCGATCACCAAGGCGGGCGCCGAGATCCACGGCTACGAACCCACGCCCGGTGACATCGCGCGGGCATCCGAGGCCGATCTCATCCTCGACAACGGCCTGGGCCTCGAGGCGTGGTTCGCCCAGTTCGTCGAGTCCATCGACGCGCCCCACGTGGTGGTCTCGGACGGCATCGAAGCCATCGACATCGCGGCGGACGCGTACGCGGGCCAGCCCAATCCTCACGCCTGGATGAGCCCCGACGTGGCGCAGGCCTACGTGGGCGCCATGATCGATGCCTTCGCCGAGCCTCGACCCCGACAACGCCGCCGACTACGCACAGCGAGGCGCCGCCTACCAGGACGAACTGCGCGCTGTCGGCGAGGAACTCGAGGCCGACCTCGAACAGGTCCCTGAGGAGCAGCGCGTGCTGGTGACCTGCGAGGGAGCCTTCTCCTACCTGGCGCGCGACGCCGGCCTCGACGAGGTCTACATCTGGCCCGTCAACGCCGAGCAGCAGGCGACGCCTCAGCAGGTCGCCGCCGCGATCGAGGAGGTCGAGGAGCGCTCGGTGCCTGCCGTGTTCTGTGAATCGACCGTCTCGGACAAGGCGATGCAGCAGGTGGTGGAGGCCACGGGCGCCACCTACGGAGGAACGCTGTACGTCGACTCGTTGTCCGAGGCCGATGGCCCCGTGCCCACCTACCTCGACCTCATCCGCCACGACGCAGAGACCATCGCCACAGGGCTCACGGGGGCCGCCTCGTGACCGCTCCCGCCCTCGACATCCGCGGCCTCCACGTCCGCTACGGCGACGTGACCGCGCTCGACGGCTGCTCGCTCACGGTCGAGTCCGGCCGCGTCACGGGCCTCATCGGCATGAACGGCTCGGGCAAGTCGACCCTGTTCAAGGCGGTCATGGGGGCGGTCAAGGCCAACGCGGGCGGGGTCACTGTGCATGGCGGCGACCCCGCTGCCGCGAGGGCCGCCTCCCGCGTTGCGTATGTGCCGCAGAGCGAGGACATCGACCGCGACTTCCCGGTGTCCGTGAGGGACGTGGTCACCATGGGTCGCTACGGCCGGATGGGGTTCACTCGCCGCGCCACGGCGCGAGACCGTGCCGCCGTGGACGAGGCGCTCGCACGGGTCGATCTCACCGATCTCGCCGACCGCCAGATCGGACAGGCTCTCCGGTGGCCAACGCAAGCGCGCCTTCGTCGCCCGCGCCATCGCGCAGGAGGCCTCCCTCCTGCTCCTCGACGAACCCTTCGCAGGCGTCGACAAACGATCCGAGGCCACCATCGTGACGCTACTGCGGGAGCCTGCCGCAGACGGACGTGCCGTCCTGGTCTCGACGCACGACCTCCACGCTCTCCCCGCGCTCGCGGATGACGCGGCGCTGCTGCTGCGCCGCATCCTGTTCCACGGTCCCGTCAGCGAGGCGATGGCGCCCGCCAACCTGGTGCGCGCCTTCGGCGTTGACGTCGCGGGCGGTGCGGCATGACCATCGTCGAGATCCTCCTGGAGCCGCTGCAGTACGACTTCATGGTGCGCGCGCTCGTGGTCACGGTCATCGCGGCCGTGGTGAGCGCCATCCTGTCCTGCTGGCTCGTGCTGATCGGCTGGTCCCTCATGGGTGACGCGGTATCCCACGCGGTCCTCCCCGGCATCGTCCTCGCGTACGTGGTGGGCTGGCCGTTCGCGATCGGCGCCCTCATCTTTGGCTTCATCGCGGTGTCGTTGATCGGCACCGTCAGCGGCACCAGCAGGGTCAAGGAGGATGCCGCGATCGGCATCGTCTTCACCACCCTTTTCGCGTTGGGCCTGGTGCTCGTGTCGGTGGTGCCCAGCCAGGTGGACCTGTCGCACATCCTGTTCGGCAACATCCTTGGCGTGTCCACCGGCGACCTGGTGCAGATCGGCATCCTCGCGGCGATCGCACTCGCGGTGTTGCTGGTGAAGCGGCGCGACCTCACGCTCTATGCCTTCGATCCGATGCACGCTCGCGCCATCGGCCTGTCGCCGCGCCGCCTTGGCGCGCTCCTGCTTGCCGTCCTGGCCACCGTGGCCGTGGTGGGCTTGCAAGTGGTCGGCGTGGTACTCGTGGTCGCGCTGCTGATCATTCCCGGCGCCACCGCGCACCTCCTGACGGACCGGTTCTCGCGGATGCTCATCATCGCGCCCGTGATGTCGTCACTATGCTCGGTGGCGGGCATCTACCTCGCCTACTGGCTCGATGCATCCTCGGGCGGGATGGTCGTGGTGGTGCAGGGCGTCGTGTTCGGGCTCGTCTACCTGCTGAGTCCCCGCCACGGCCTCATGCGCCGCGTCATGCGCCGTCGCGAGGTGGTGCCCGCGTAACCCGAGGAGGATCATGGCCGACGCGAACGTGACTGAGGACTATCTCAAGGCGATCTACAACGCCACCGAATGGTCCGATGCAGCCGTCACCGTGACGGTCCTTGCGAACCGTCTGTCGTTGTCGCCTTCGTCCGTCTCGGAACTGGTGCGCAAGGCTCACCCAACGCGGCCTCGTCACCCACGAGCGGTACGGGTCCGTGGAACTCACCGATGAGGGACGCGCGATTGCGCTGGCCACGGTGCGCAAGCATCGGCTCATCGAAACCTTCCTCGTCGAATACCTGGGCTACGACTGGGACGAGGTTCACGACGAGGCCGAGGTGCTCGAGCACGCCGTGTCGGACGACTTCGTCGAACGCCTCGCGGAGCGGCTCGGCCAGCCCACGCACGACCCGCACGGCGACCCCATCCCCGCCGCCGACGGCACCCTGCCCACCGAGCAGCACACGGCTCTTGACGCCGTCGCCGAGGGGGTGCGCGTGCGCGTGGCCCGCGTGTGGGACGACGACCCCGACCTGCTGCGCCACCTCAGCGACGTGGCGCTCGACATCGGCGCGGTGCTCACCGTCACGGCCCGCAAGGACTCGGCAGGGATCGTCGAGCCTCGACCTCGAAGGGCGGACGGTGACCCTCGGTACCGCCGCCGCGGGACACATTCTGACCGTTCCTGCCTGATCAGGGGACCTACGGCCCCATGACGCACCCCTGGACATCTGACAGAATGGACGACGGTTCCATCCGCACAAGTTCAGGAGTTACCCATGGCAATCGCCACCACCGAGTCGTACGCCGCGATGCTCGACGCCGCCAAGGCCGGCGGCTACGCGTTCCCCGCGATCAACATCACGTCGTCGTCGTCCGTCACCGCCGCCATCCAGGGCTTCGCTGAGGCCGAGTCCGACGGCATCATTCAGGTTTCGGTGGGCGGTGGCCAGTACGCCTCCGGCTCCACCATCAAGGACGCGGTCGTCGGTTCGCTCGCGCTCGCGGCCTACGCCCGCGTCGTCGCCGAGAAGTACGGCGTCACCATCGCGCTGCACACCGACCACTGCCACAAGGTCTACCTCGAGGAGTGGCTCAAGCCGCTGCTGAAGCCTGGAGGCCGAGTCCATCGCCGCAGGCAAGGGCCCGATCTTCAACTCGCACATGTGGGACGGCTCGTCCGTGCCCATGGAGGAGAACCTCGCCATCGCCGAGGAGCCTGCTCGAGCTGTCGCAGGCCGCTGACACGATCCTCGAGATCGAGATCGGCGTCGTGGGCGGCGAGGAGGACGGCCACTCGGCCGAGGTCAACGACAAGGCTCTACTCGACCCCCGAGGACGGCATCGCCACCATCGAGCGCCTCGGCCTCGGCGAGCGCGGCCGCTACCTGACCGCCATGACCTTCGGCAACGTGCACGGTGCGTACAAGCCCGGCGCCGTGAAGCCTGCGTCCCGAGATCCTCGGTGACATCCAGTCCGCCGCCGCCGCCAAGTTCGGCAAGGACAAGCCGTTTGACCTCGTGTTCCACGGTGGTTCCGGCTCGACCGCCGAGGAGATCGCCACGGCCGTCTCGCACGGTGTCATCAAGATGAACATCGACACCGACACCCAGTACGCGTACACGCGTCCGGTCGTCGACCACATGATGAAGAACTACGACGGCGTCCTCAAGGTCGACGGCGAGTGGGGCAACAAGAAGGCCTACGACCCGCGCGCCTGGGGCAAGGCTCGCCGAGGCCGGCATGGCCGCTCGCGTTGTCGAGGCCTGCCAGCAGGCTCGGTTCGGCCGGCAAGAAGATCTAAGTCCGAAATTCGGCAGGCGCGAGCCCCGATCGGTCGGACTGACTGGTCGGGGCTCGCGTACGTCCGGGCCGATGCGCGCATCGGCCCGGGCCCAAGCCCCGGCATGTACCGGGGTGAGGGGAGAGGGAACGATGCCCGGAGTGGTGATCGTCGGAGCCCAGTGGGGCGACGAGGGCAAGGGCAAGGCCACCGACGTGCTGGGAAGCCGCGTCGACTATGTGGTGAAGTTCAACGGGGGCAACAACGCCGGTCACACCGTCGTGATCGGTGACCAAAAGTTCGCGCTGCACCTGCTGCCGTCGGGAATCCTGACGCCGGGTGTGACGCCCGTGATCGGTAACGGTGTCGTGGTCGACATCTCGGTGCTGTTCGGGGAGATTGACGCGCTCATCGAGCGTGGCGTCGACCCGTCCAAGCTGCTGATCTCGAACGCGGCGCACATCATCGCGCCGTACGCGCGCACGCTCGACAACGTCACGGAGCGCTTCCTCGGCAAGCGCAAGATCGGCACCACGGGCCGCGGCATCGGCCCCGCCTACGCCGACAAGATCAACCGCCTCGGCCTGCGCATGGGCGATCTGTTCGATGAGCAGGCTCCTGCGCGACAAGATCGAGGGCTCTCTTGAGCAGAAGAACCACCTGCTGGTGAAGGTCTACAACCGGCGTGCCATCACGGTCGACGAGGTCGCCGACGAGCCTGCTCCAGTACCGCGACCGCCTCGAGCCGATGGTGACGGACACGTCGCTGGTGCTGAACCAGGCGCTCGACCGCGGTGAGACGGTCCTCTTCGAGGGCGGCCAGGCCACCATGCTCGACGTGGACCACGGCACCTACCCGTTCGTGACCTCCTCGTCCGCGACCGCCGGCGGCGCCTCCACCGGTTCCGGCGTGGGCCCCACCCGCATCGACTCGGTCATCGGCATCGTCAAGGCGTACACCACCCGCGTGGGCGAGGGGCCGATGCCCACCGAGCCTGTTCGACGAGATGGGCGACTTCCTCGCGGAGGTGGGTCACGAGTACGGCACCACCACCGGTCGTCGCCGCCGTTGTGGCTGGTACGACGCGGTCATCGCCCGCTACGCGGCGCGCATCAACGGCCTCACCGACCTGGTGCTGACCAAGGCTCGACGTCCTCACCGGGCTCGACCAGATCCCCGTGTGCGTCGCGTACGACGTCGACGGCGTCCGCTACGAGGAGCCTGCCGCAGGACCAGGCCGCCTTCGCCGCTGCGACGCCGGTGTACGAGTACCTGCCGGGCTGGACAGAGGACATCTCGGGCGCCCGTGATTTCTCCGACCTGCCCCAGACGGCGCAGGATTACGTCATGGCGCTTGAGAAGATCTCGAACTGCCGGATCTCCGCCATTGGCGTGGGCCCCGGCCGCGAAGAGATCATCGTCAACCACGACCTGCTGCACGTCCGCGGCGCGTAACGCCGCTGCCCTGCACGCCAGGAGTCGTTGAGTGCGCGGATTCGTCCGGATCTGCGCACTCAACGACTCGCAGGAGGCAGTGGCGCCGTCTCGCTAGACTCGCCTGCGTGAAGATCCTCCTCGTCGGCAATGGTGCGCGCGAGCACGCTCTCGCCCGCTCCCTCCACCTCGACCCGGCCGTGACCGAGCCTGCACGCCGCCAACGGCAACCCCGGCATCGGCCGCCTGGCGACCCTGCACACCGTGGACCAGAACGACGGCGCCTCCGTCGCCGCCCTCGCGGCCAACGTGAAGGCCGACCTCGTCATCGTGGGACCCGAGGCTCCGCTGGTGGCGGGTGTGGCCGATGCGGTGCGGGAGATCGGCATCCCGGTGTTCGGCCCCTCGGGTGCCGCCGCGATGCTTGAGGGCTCCAAGGCGTTCGCCAAGGAGGTCATGGAGGCCGCCCAGGTTCCCACCGCCGCCCCGCGCGTGTGCCGCGACGCCGCCAGCCTTGCCGCGGCGCTCGCCGAGTTCGGCGCCCCCTACGTGGTGAAGGACGACGGCCTCGCGGCGGGCAAGGGAGTGGTGGTCACCACCGACCTGACCGAGGCCACCACGCACGGCGCCGCCATCTTGGACGCCGGCGGCACCGTCGTGATCGAGGAATTCCTCGACGGACCCGAGGTCTCCCTGTTCTGCATCTGCGACGGCCGCACCGTCAAGCCGCTCCAGCCCGCCCAGGACTTCAAGCGCGCCTACGACGGTGACGCGGGCCTCAACACCGGCGGCATGGGTGCGTACACGCCGCTGCCGTGGGCGCCCGAGGGACTCGTCGACGAGGTCGTGCGCACCGTCGCCCAGCCCACGGTCGACGAGATGGGCCGCCGCGGCACCCCGTTCGTGGGCGTCCTGTACTGCGGCCTTGCTCTGACCTCGCGCGGCGTGCGCGTGGTGGAGTTCAACGCCCGTTTCGGCGACCCCGAGACCCAGTCGGTGCTCAGCCGCCTCGAGACCCCGCTCGCGTCAGTCCTGCTCGCCGCGGCCGAGGGTCGCCTTCACGAGCTTCCCGACCTCGAGTGGTCGGACGATGCGTCGGTCACCGTGGTGCTCGCGTCGCACGGCTACCCGGAGTCAGCCCGCTCGGGTGACGTCATCACCGGCATCGACGAGGCCGAGGCTGTCGAGGAGCGCACGTGCTCCACGCCGGCACCGCCTTCAACGACGCAGGCGAGGTGGTCTCCGCAGGCGGCCGCGTCCTGTCCGTGGTCGGCCGCGGCGCGACCCTCGCCGCCGCCAGGGAGGTGGCGTACGAGGCTCTCGGTCGCATCGGTCTCGAGGGATCCCACCACCGTAGCGACATCGCGCTCGCCGCCTCCGAAGGCCGCACCCCTACCGGTGCCATCCCCGGCGGAGCCGCCTGATGCCCGGCCACGTCACGCCTCCCACCGCGCCCGAGCTCCCGGGCTGGCGCCACGTCTATTCCGGCAAGATTCGCGACCTCTACGAGCCCACCGAGCCGCACCCGCGCGGCGACGTGGTGCTGGTGGTCGCCTCCGACCGCATCAGCGCCTACGACTGGGTGCTGCCCACTGAGATCCCCGGCAAGGGCGGCGTCCTGACGGGACTGAGCCTGTGGTGGTTCGACCAGGTGGCGCCCATCGTGGCGAACCACACCGTCGAGGCCCCCGTGCCCGCCGAGGTCGAGGGCCGCGCCATGGTGTGCAAGCGCCTCGACATGTTCCCTATCGAGTGCGTGGCCCGCGGCTACCTCACCGGTTCGGGCCTCGCCGAGTACCGCGAGTCTGGCACCGTGTGCGGCATCCCGCTTCCCGAGGGACTGGTGGACGGCTCCCGCCTGCCGGAGCCCATCTTCACGCCCGCGGCCAAGGCCGAGGTGGGTGAGCACGACGAGAACATCGCCTTCGAGCAGGTGGTCGAGCGCATCGGCCTCGAGGACGCCACCGCGCTGCGCGACCTGACGCTCGCGGTCTACTCGCGCGCCCACGAGGCTCGCCGCCGCGCGAGGCGTGATCCTCGCGGACACCAAGTTCGAGTTTGGTCGCGACGGCGACGGCGCCATCCTGCTGGCCGACGAGGTGCTCACCCCCGATTCGAGCCGCTTCTGGCCCGCCGACGAGTGGGAGCCCGGCCGCGCCCAGCCCAGGCTTCGACAAGCAGTTTGTGCGCGACTGGCTCACGTCGGACGAGTCGGGCTGGGACAAGGCGTCCGATGCCCCGCCGCCCGCGCTTCCCGCGGACGTGGTCGAGCGCACCAGGCAGCGCTACCTCGAGGCGTACGACAGGCTCGCCAGGCACTAAGGCGGCGCGCGCATCGGCCGGATGACATACGCCCCGGCCGATGCGGTGGCTTAGCGCGCGTCGTCGTCCGGGTGAGTCTCGTGCCAGTCGAGGTCGACGCGCTTACCGCCGATGGTCGGCACACCCCAGCCAAACTTCAGCGATCCGAGCCGCACGGCGAGCACCACCGCGATCGGCACCCAGAACGCCACCAGGCGCGGCACGTCCATCCACAGCAGCAGTGCATACACGGAGGCGCCTGCGAGCGCGGCCGTCGCGTAGAACTGGCCGTTGCGGAACACGTCGGGCACGTCATTGGCGAGCATGTCGCGGATCACGCCGCCGCCCACGCCGGTGACGACGCCCATGACGGCGGCCACCACGGCCGAGGCGCCCGCGTCGAGTGCGATGCCGGTGCCGACCACCACGAAGACGGCGAGGCCAGCGGTGTCCGACAACTGGACGATGCGGTAGCGGTCGAGCCGGTCCGGCGGGTGCCAGCGGGCGAGGATCGCGACCACCAGGCCGGTCGCCGCGGCGACCAGCAGGTACGACGGGCTCTCCATCCAGAAGACCGGCTGGTCAAGCATCAGGTCACGCATGGTTCCGCCGCCCACGGCGACGATGCACGCGAGGACGATCGCTCCCACCAGGTCCATCCGTTTGCGGCCCGCCGCTACGGCACCCGAGATGGCAAACGCCAGGGTGCCGATGTACTCCAGGACGGTGCGGAGGGTGCCGAGGGCGGATTCGACGATGTCGGGCGTCGTCGCAGCCACCACCCACGTATCCATGGCGGCAAGCGTATCCGCGGCCGGTGACCCAACGTTTCGCCGTCGGGGTGCGTTGAAAGGTCATGGCGACGATGCAGGAGAGATTCCGCGCGGCACTGGGGGCTGTGGCGGCGGTGACGCTGCCGCTGGCGGGGGCCTATGTGGTGGCGCTCGTGACGCTTGCCGTGGTGCTGTCGGCGTGTGCGCCAGGGGGTCGACGGCTGCCGAGGAGCCGCTCGTGACCTCCGACGGCCGCTTCGACATGGGGGAACCCGGTGAAGCGATCGCGCAGGACGCCAACCTCACCTACTACCCGGCATGTGACAACGAGCCGCTCACGTACGAGGGCACCACCTGGTATCCGTTCACTCCCACCAACGCGGCCGTCTTCCCCAGCCTCCGATCCGGACCTGGACGGCGCGGACGCGGAGGGTGCGGGGACATCGGGCGTGTGGGAGGCCGTCTCGGGGCGGGTGGGGATGGCCGATGCTGTCCTGACCGCCGATGCCGCGGTCAGGGTGCTGCCCGCGGTGGCGGCGCCGGAACCGGGGCAAGACAAGGGCGTCCTCACAGTCTACGAGGGTGGGTTGGCGCATTGGGCATCGGCCTTCGGGGACCTCGACACCTGGCTCACAGACACCGAGATCCAGTATCGGTGGGCGTGCTAAACGCGGGTGACACAGGCGCGCCCGTGCGGGCGCGTGCGTGCCGGTAGACTCACGCCCATGGCCACCATCGTCGTTCACGTGATGCCCAAGCCCGAGATCCTCGACCCTCAGGGTAAGGCCGTCGGCAACGCCCTCCCGCGCCTGGGTTTTGACGGTTTTGCGGCCGTCCGCCAGGGCAAGCGGTTCGAGCCTGACCGTCGATGGCGAGGTGACGGAGGAGCCTGCTCGGCAAGGCCCGCGAGGCCGCCGAGACCATGCTGTCCAACCCCGTCATCGAGGACGTCGTGGCCGTGGAGGTTGTGGCCTGATGGCCCGCATCGGCGTCGTCACGTTCCCCGGCACGCTCGACGACCGGGACGCTGCCCGCGCGGTGCGCCTGGCCGGCGCCGAGTCCGTCAACCTTTTCCACGCCGACTCCTCGCTGCAGGACGTCGACGCCGTGGTGCTTCCTGGCGGCTTCTCCTACGGCGACTACCTGCGCGCCGGCGCCATCTCGCGCTTCTCGCCCATCATGGAGCGCGTCGTGGACGCTGCGAACGGCGGCATGCCGGTGCTCGGCATCTGCAACGGCTTCCAGGTGCTGACCGAGGTCCACCTGCTGCCCGGGTCGATGATCAAGAACGACCACCTGCACTTCGTGTGCCGCGACCAGGTCCTGCGCGTCGAGAACAACGACACCGCGTGGACCAATGCGTACGAGGCGGGCGAGGAAATCACGATCCCGCTGAAGAACCAGGACGGCCAGTACGTCGCCGACGAGCACACGCTCGACGAGCCTCGAGGCCGAGGGCCGCGTCGCGTTCCGCTACGTGGGCGTGAACCCCAACGGCTCGCGCCGCGACATCGCGGGCGTGACCAACGCGCGCGGCAACGTGGTGGGCCTCATGCCTCACCCCGAGCACGCCGTCGAGGCGGGCTTCGGCCCCGACTCGCGTGAGGCCGGTCGCGGTGGCACGGACGGGCTGGGCTTCTTCACCTCGGCCCTGAACGCCCTCCTCGCCTCCGCCTAACCCACCCCCCTTTCCGTCAAATGGATCCAATTGACGTGGGGCAGGGGATTGTTGAGTCGGTCGTGCTGCCGGTGCGCCCCGGGCTCGAGGACGAGTTCGAGGCAGCGTTTCGTGAGGCCTCCGAGATCATCGCCCGCCAGACCGGCTACCTGGGTCACACCCTGCGCCGAGGAGTCGAGCACCCCAGCACCTACCTGCTGACCGTGACCTGGACCGACGTCGACGCTCACGAAGTGGGCTTCCGCGGGTCCGAGGACTACCAGGAGTGGAAGCGCCTCCTGCACCGCTTCTACGATCCCTTCCCCACGGTGTTGCACTACGGAGAGGACCTACTCGCATGAGCCTGAGCGATCCCGTCACTCCCGCCGTCGCCGAGTTCTGGGCGGCACGCCGTGCCGAGGACCCCTCGCTCCCCGAGCCGATGCCGGAGGTCTGGGCCTTCGGGGCCACCGCCGAGCACGCGGACGCACTACTCGCCCTGGTCCTGGCGGGCACCAAGACCGGGACGGCGTCGTCCCTGTGGGACTACGAGCACACAGGCGACCCCATCCCGGCCGTCGGCGACTTCAGCATCATTCTCGATGGTGCCGGAGAGCCGCACGCGCTCCTGAGGACCACCGCTATCGATGTCGTTCCGTTTAACGAGGTCACCGCGGAGCACGCTCATTCCGAGGGGGAGGGCGACCAGACCCTCTCCTACTGGCGTGCCTCGCACGAACGGTACTGGCGCGAGCACTCCGAGAGCCCGCGCGGCTTCGAGTCGGACATGCCGATCATCTGCGAGCGCTTCGAGCCTGCTGTTCCCGGCGAACTAGAGTCCGACCGTCACGCCCGGGGTGCCGGGTTCACCATCGTCACCTGCCACGACACTGCGCCATCCACTCTGAGCCCTGGGATGAGGGCCGGGGGTCCGAACTCGACGTAGCCGTGACGTGCAAAGAACCGGCGGGCGCGGGCGTTCTCCACCTGCGTCTGTAGGTAGCAGCCCACTCCGGCTTCTTCGAGCCGTGCCGCCCACGCCCGCATGAGGGCATCCCCGACGCCCCTCCCGCGGGCCTCCGGCACGAGGTCGATGTGGAGGTGTGCCGGCCAGCGAGGGTCCTCCAGGGCGCGCGCCGTGGGACGACGGCGCACCGCGGCAGCCGCGGAGTCGCGAAGCGCGCGGATAAAGAACCGTCGCGTGTCTCGGCGCCGCATGAGCCGATGCTCGCGGATCGCCGCGTCGATGAGCGCGCTCTCCGAAGGAAAAGATGCCGGGCCCAGGGAACCGGCGAGGTAGCCGACCACGCGGTCGTCGACCAGGGCGAGCAGGAGCGATTCGGGCTCGTGCTCCACATAAGGGTCTAGGTACACCGCCGCCTCCGAGGCCGCATCCCCCCACAGCGCGCCCGCAGGTGAGTCCTCCGAGGCGCGACGGAACACGTCGCCGAGTGCGGCGCGAGCCGCGAGTGTGGCGTCGGCGAACGCGATGACGGAGGTCACGCCGCCGCTACCTGCCATCCTCGCGCTCGAACGTGAGGTGCGTGACGCCACTTTCAGCGGCCTCAGCCGTCACCCGGTAGCCCGCCTCGAGCCCGCGCAGGTCGTCCCACAGTCGCACGCCGCGCCCCAGCAGGATGGGCACCACGGCCACATGAAGCGAGTCGACGAGCCCTTCGCGCAGGAAGTCGCGCACCGTGGTGGGCCCGCCGCCGATGCGCACGTCGCCTCCCGTGGCCACCGCCCGCGCGGCCTTGAGCGCCTCGCGCGGCGCCATCGACACGAACTCGAACCGCGTGCCATTGGCGAACGCGATGGGCTCGCGCTCGGAGTGCGTCAGGACGAATACGGGGCAGCGGAACGGAGGCTCCTCGCCCCACCAGCCGCGCCAGTCGGGGTCGTCGCCGTGCAGGTGCAGGCCGAACATCGCGGCCCCCATGATCTCCGCCCGCACGTCCTCGAAGTAGCCCGCCGCGTAGGTGTCATCCACGCCGGTGGTGCCGGAGCCATCGGACATCCCCAGGACCCGCTCGCGAAAGGTGCGCGTCGCCACGTAGTCGCCGGTCAGCCGCCCCCAGTCGTCTCCGAAGGGGTTCTCCGGAGTCTGATCGGTGGTGGTGGCGAAGCCGTCGAGCGAGATGTTGAGGTCCACGCGGACGCGAGACATGGTGCTCCTTCCGTAGCGGTGGCGCAGGTCTTCGCTCAGCATGCCACCGGCATCCGACATACGCTCGGCAGTGGTGGCGCTTACTCGCCAGCGCGCCGCGCCGCGATGAAGGGACGGGACCGATGCATCGGGTCACCTATCAGATGGGCATGTCGGCGGATGGGTACATCGTCGACGCCGATGGCGCTTCGACTGGTCGGAGCCGAGCCCCGATCAGTTCCGCTTCCACATCGAGGAGCCTGGGAAGCATCGCCGTACACCTCATGGGCAGACGCCTGTACGAGACCATGACGTACTGGGAGGATCCCGCCAACGCCGCGAGCTTCGACGCCGCCGAGCGCGAGTGGGCCGATCTCTGGAACGCCCTGCCCAAACTCGTGTTCTCCCGCACGCTGACCGAGGTCACGGGCGCCGCCACGCTCGCCACCGAGGACCTCGCGACCGAGATCGCACGTCTCAAGAGCCTGCCAGGCGACGGTGACCTCGCCATCGGCGGCGCGGACCTCGCTCACCAGATCGCGGCGCTCGACCTCATCGACGAGTACCAGGTGCTCGTCAACCCGGCCGTCGCGGGTGGGGGCGTTCCGTACTTTGCCCACGACGGCAGGCACGAGCGCCTGACCCTCGTCGAGCATCGGGCCTTCGACGGCGGAACTGTGCTACTGCGCTACCGCGTCGAGCGGTAGCCGCTATCGCTCGAGGCCCGGCCCTAGTGACGGATGGCCGATGCCGGCGCGGGTCCCGTATGAGCCCCGGCCAGGCGCGACCGCAGTTCGGTGAAGGCGTCGAACGTGGTGCGGTTGAAGTCGGCTCCCAGTTGATTGGGGATCGTCACGAGGACCGTGTCGGCCGACTGGACAGCCTCGTCCTTGCGTAGGCTCGGCCTCGATCTTGTCGAGGTCGCCCACGTAGGTCTTGCCGAAGGTCGCGACGAAGTTGTCGATCTGGCCCACCTGGTCGCGGTTGGCGCCCATGCGGTCGCGCTCCATGGTGGTGCCGAAGTAGGCGGCGGTGGTGTCGTCGATGATCGGCATGATGGAACGCGAGATGGACACGCGCGGGGTTCCGGGATGCCCGGCCTCGGCCCATGCCTCCCGGTACGCGTCGATCTGGCGTGACTGGATCACGCCGAGCGGCTCGCCCGAGCCTCCCTCGACGAGCGTTGAGGACATGAGGTTCATGCCGAGCGTTCCCACCCGCCGCGCGGACTCCTCGCCGCCTGCGCCGTACCAGATGCGGTCCGCGAGGCCGGGGAGTGGGGCTGAATCGGCAGACGCTCGCCCGCCCGCACGTGTGCGCGCGGTCCCGGCAGCGCCAGACCCTCGCCCGAGATGGCGCGCCGGAACCGCGCGATGCGCTCCGCGGCGTCGTCGGCGGGACTCATCCCGACCGGCAGCGGGTACCCGAACTCGCCGGGGCCATCGGCCGCAGGCTCGGGTGAGCCGCGCGAGACGCCCAGCCTGAAGCCGCCCGCCAGCGATGAGGTCCGCGGTCGCGGCGGCCTCCGCCATGTACAGCGGGTTCTCGTAGCGCATGTTGATGACGCCTGTCCCGAGGCTCGACGCGCTGGGTCCGCGCGCCCATGGCGGCGAGCAACGGGAACGGCGAGGAGGTGTTCTGCTCGAAGTGGTGGATGCGAATCCACGCGCCGTCCATGCCTGCATCCTCGGCCGCCTCGGCGAGTGCGATGGTGTCCTGCATGAGGTCCGATGCGGTGCGCACCCGCGAGCCGGGTGCAGCGGAGAACCAGCCGAAGGCGAGGAAGCCGACGTTGATCACGAGTGAGGCAACGTGCGCGCGCCGTCCGTGATTCCGGCCGATGCGGCACTCGCCACCGCGCCCATCGCCGCGTCGAGCGCGGCCGCGAGGAACCGCCGTCACGGGTGACGGCGGAGTAGGCCACGGACAGGCAGGAGAATGCGGCGCCCACCACGGCGGGTGCGGTCGCGGGATGAAGGCCAGGGGCATCGGCCGATGCGGTGGCGGGCGATGCCAGGCGCTCCGCCAGCACCTCGGCGACGGACTCGCGCACGCGCTCCATGCGGGCCAGGTAGCCGGCGCGCAGGGCGTCGGTGGACTCGACGACGGCGCGCATGCCGCGCGTGCGGCCCGCCTCGGCCTCGGCATCGGACTCGGTGACGAGGTCGTCGAAGGTGCGACGCAGCGAGACCCACGCCGCCTCGTCCGCGGGGCGCGCCGCCAGTGCCGCGCTCAGTGACGCGGCAAGGTCCTCGTAGCGTCCCAGGACCAGCGCCTCCTTGGACGGGAAGTAGCGGAAGAAGGTCCGCTCCGACATGCCGACGCCCGCGGCGATCTGTTCGACGGTGGTCGCCTCGTAGCCGTCGCTCACAAAGAGGCTCCTTGGCGACGGCCACCAGGTCCGCCTGCACCATGCGCCGCTTGCGCTCGCGGAAGGTCTCGGCCTGCTCGCTCATGCGTCCAGCCTAGCGTGACCGACGTTTATGTCATTGACTGACAAAACAGAGGTACAGTGACAAGGAGCCCGTGTCCGTCCCCGAAGGGATCCCCTGGATGACCCACGCCCGCGAGCCCCGACTGCTCCCGGTCCTCGTCTACGCCGCGCTCTCGACCGCGATCGTGAGTTCGCTCGGCATGCTGCTGGTGCCGACCGTCTCGCGCGAGTTCGATGTCTCCGTCAGTACCGCGCAGTGGATGCTGACCGTGAACCTCCTGGTCGGTGCCGTTGCGACTCCCGTGATGGGACGCCTCAGCGACGGCCCGCACAAGAAGCGCCTGCTTGTCGGGTCGCTCGCCATCATCCTCATCGGCTCCGTCATCGCGGCGCTCGCGACCACGTTCTCGGTGTTCCTGGTGGGCCGCGCGCTGCAGGGCCTCACCTACGGCATCGTGCCCATCACGATCGCCCTGGCCCGCCGCTACCTCCCCGCCGACCGCGTGGGCCGTGGCATCTCGAGCCTGTCCGTGACGGTCGCGACAGGCATCGGCATCGGCTATCCGCTCACCGGCATCATTGCAGGCGACCTGTCCTACCGCCTCGCCTTCTGGTTTGCGGCTCTCTTTGTGGTCAGCGCAATGCTCGTGGTCGCGAGGGCAGTGCCACAGGGGCCCGATGCCCAGGCCGCCCGCCACCGCTTCGACACCCAGGGTGCGGCGCTGCTCGCGACGGGCCTCGGCGCCCTGCTGCTCGGGGTCAGTGAGGGGCCTTCGTGGGGCTGGGCGTCAGCGCGCACCCTCGTGCTGCTGGGGGCGGCCGTCGTGGTGCTCGCCATCTGGGTGGTGATCGAGTTGCGTCAGGCCCACCCGCTCATCAATCTGCGCGTGCTGCGCAGCGGCGACGTCCTGCTCGCCAATGCCACGGCCATCGGCCTCGGAACGGCGATGTACCTGGGGCTATCGGTGGTGAGCCTCGTGGCACAGGCGCCGAGCGAGACCGGCTATGGGCTGTCGCTCCCGGTGTTCTGGGCGGGCTTCGTGATGGCCCCGCTCTCGGCGGGCGCTTCGGCGCCAACCGCCTGGTCCACGTCATCGCGCGCAGGACCTCCATGGCGGCATTGCTGCCCATCGGCGCGTCCGTGGTCACCCTGTCGACGGTGCTGTTGTTCATTGCCCACGACTCGCTGTGGGAGGTGCTCATCGGAATGTTCGTGTTCGGCGTGGGCATCGGCACCACGTACGCCGCGATGCCGGGGCTCATTGCCCGCTCGGTCGCCACCGAAGAACTCGGCAGCGCCGTGAGCTTCAATCAGGTGCTGCGCACGGTGGGCGGCTCGTTCGGCTCGGCGATTTCGGCGGCGATCCTGTCCGCGCACCTCGCGGCTGACGGCCACCCGACGGCCCGCGGCATCGGCCTGGTGCTCGGGGTCGGCGCAGCGGGTTCCGCGGGGTGTTCCTCGCGCTCGCTGTCGAGGCGATCGTGAGCAGGCGACGTGCCGGCGTCGTGGCCTGACGAGGGGACGCGGGAGCCTGTGGCGGCCGGCATCAGGAAGACGTGGTCCGGCGTTTGGCCTCGCGCCATGACGCCGCCAGCCAGGCGACGATGACCGCTCCGGTCAGCATCACCAGGGGCTTGACTAGGTCCTGCAGCCATGGTGGAGGGCTGTCGAGCGTCACGAAGAGGACGATGAGCCACGCCACGCTGAGGCAACCGACCGCCATGATGGCCGCGCGCCACCATCCTTCGGGCCGCATGGTCCACCACAACTGACGCGTGGAGAGTCCGCGCTCGTGCATCGTCCGATCCCCCGATCCGGCCCGCACCTCCGAGTGCTGGGGCTCACCTCACCGTAGCGAAGATGCGCGAGGATGGAGCGCATGACCGCCGCCGATCCCCGCGTGAGCCGCCGTGAGCCCGAGGACCTCGATGAGTTCCAGCGCGCCGAGACCCGCCCCGACTACCGCGTCGACATCGAGCGCATCCGCTTCTCGCCCTACTTCTCACGTCTGTCCGCCGTCACGCAGGTGATCTCCCAGACCGGCGCGGGCCTCGCGGTGCACAACCGCCTCACGCACTCGGTCAAGGTCGCGGCCGTGGCGCGCGCCATCGCGATGCACCTCCACCGCGATAGCGGGCCGGTGGGCGCCCTGGTCGAAGAGCCTGGGCGGCTGTGATCCCGTGGTGGTGCAGGCCGCGGCGAGCGCACACGACGTGGGCCATCCGCCGTTTGGCCACCTGGGCGAGCGGGCGCTGGATCGCCTCGCGCGCGACCGCTTCCGCCTGCGCGAGGGGTTCGAGGGCAACGCCCAGACCTTCCGCATCCTCACTCGCCTCGACGAGCACGATACCCAAGGCGTGGGTCTCAACCTCACCCGTGCGGTGCGCGCCGCGGTGCTGAAGTACCCCTGGCTGCGCGGCGAGGGCGGCGAGCGCAGGGGCGCCGCCAGCCACAAGTTCTCGATGTACGTGGTGGATGTGGACGATGCCAGGGATGCGCTGAGCGCCTACCCGCGCATCGCGCAGGGGCAGCAGACGCTCGAATGCTCCGTCATGGACATCGCCGACGACATCGCGTACTCCCTTCACGACCTCGACGACTTCTACCGTGCCGGTCTGCTCAACCAGGCGACGATCGCGGGCGAGTTCCGCGAGTGGCGCCGCGACCTTGCGGACCTGCGCACGCTCGACACGGCGACGCTGCGCGACACGAACCGCTCGCCCGGTCACTCGCTCGAACTGCTCTGGAGGCGCCTGTCCGAGCGCGATCCTTGGATCGCCAATGCCGATGCGTTCGACGCGGCCGTGGCCAAGGTCACCGACGAGGTGGTGGAGGGGCTGCTGACCGTGCCGTTCGACGGCTCGCTCGCCGCCGACCGCTCCCTCGCCTCCTTCACGACTGACTGGATTCGCCACCTCCAGTCCTCGGTGGAGGTGCACCGCGACCCCGCCCACCGCTCGGGACACGTCATGCTCGACGCGACCGCATGGCACGAGGTCGCTGTCCTCAAGTTCCTCCACGAGCGCTTCATCCTTGACCGGCCCGACCTGGCCGTCTACCAGCGCGGACAGGCCAGCCTCATCGAGCGCTTGGTCGACGGCTTCGCGGACTGGCTGGACGATCCCTACGACGCCAGGCGAGCCCCGCGCCGCCTGCTGGACCTGGTCGACATGGCCACCGAGGACTACATGCGCGTGCTTCACGAAGAGCCTCAACTGCTCCCGACCGTCGACGAGACGGAACTGCGCCGCCGCGCGGCCGGACGGGGCATCGTCGACTACGTCGCCGCGCTGACGGACGCCCAGGCGACGGGCCTCGACGCCATGCTCGCCGGCCGCACCGAGCGCCTGTGGGACGCGGGGCAGGGGCTGTGAGCGCCGCCCACGAGGTCCCCGCCAACCCGGAGGCGCCCGCGACCCCCGGCGAGAACCCGGCCACGGCATCGGCCACCCTCACTGTCCGCGAGGTGGAGCCGGACGATGCCGCCGCTCACCGCCTGTGGAAGGCGCAGGAGCGCGACCTCGCCGAGCGCTACGAGGACCCCGAACTCGAGCCTGGAGACCACCTTCCCCACGCTCGTAGGCTCCTGGGTGGGGGACGACGACGGCGTTCCCGTGGCGACGCTCGTGGCCCGCTGGTCACCGTACGAGGGCACGCGGCCGGGAGATCTCGAGCTCAAGCGCCTGTGGGTCGAGCCCACGCATCGCGGCCGTGGCCACTCGAAGGTGATCATGCGGGTCGCGGAGGAGGCAGGCAGGCGCGCGGGTGCCACGAGGCTCATCCTCGAGACCGGACTGCGTCAGCCCGAGGCCATGGCGCTCTACGAGCGTCTGGGCTACCGGCGCATGACCAACTACGGCGAGTACGCCGACGAGCCCGAATCGGTCTGCTACGCGAAGGACCTGCCCACGCGGGTGCTGGTCCTGAACGGCACGATGGGCGCGGGCAAGACCACCACGGCGGCCGCGGTGCACGACCTGCTGGCCGAGCGCGGCGCCCGCTCCGTGTTCGTCGACGGCGACTACCTGTGCCAGGCAACCCCCGCCGACCCCACCGATCCGCACCACCAGCGCCTCATGTTCGCCTCGCTCGCGGCCCTCGCGCCGCTGTGGCGCGAGAGCGGCTACGGGTTCGTGGTGCTGCCTCGCGTAGTTGAGGACGGCGATGATCGCGCCCGCTACGCGGCGGCACTCTCGGCGGCCGATGCGGGCCTCGCCTCCGTCGCGGTGGTACGGGTGACCGCGTCGGAGGCCACGCGCCTGGCGCGCCTGACCGAGCGCGAGCCCGAGGGCTACTGGCGGGACATGGCCCTCGCGCGCACCGTGGAACTCGAGGGCATCCTTGACGACCTTCGGCTGGACGATGCCGTGGTGACCACCGAGGGCCGCGACCGGCTCGAGGTGGCTGCCGAGGTCATGGGGGCGGCCGACTGGCAGTGACGCGCTGCGGGCGCCTGCGCTGACTCTTAACTGAGCAGCGCCGTACGCCAGTGCAGGGTGTTCGCGCGGATCCACTCCGCGTCACGCTCCCACACGGTGCCCACGCCCATGTCCCACAGGCTCGATCCACGGTGACTGGCCCGTGGCGCGCATCGAGTCGAGGTACTCGTACATGCGCTCCGAGCGCAGCCCCAACAGGGGGATGAGCCGTTCCCGCTCGGCGGCGGTGAGCCCGTAGCCGTCGACGAGGTCGCGCATCCTGATCGCCGAGGTGACCACGTCGAAGCCCGCGCCGTGCAAGGGCGCGAAGGCGTGGACGGCGTGGGCGAGATCCCACAAGCGGCTGCCCGGTGCCGCCGCGTCCCAGTCGATCGCCACGAGCCTGCCGTCATCGGTGACCACCAGGTTCGAGGGCGCGATGTCCTGGTGGATCACGATGTTCCCTCCCGGCCCGGGAAGCCCGTCGAACCACATGGCGTCCGGTGGGGGCACGAAGGAGGCGAGGGCGTCGTGCAGTTCACGTAGGAAGCGGCCGATGCGCACGGGGTCGAGCGCGGACGCGGGGGCATCGGGGTGGTCGGCCCGCACGCCTCCGACCCACTCGACGAGGTGACGTCCCTCGGCATCCCAGCCAAAGGCTCCTGGGCGCGCCGCGAAAGCCGACGCGTTCGAGGTGTGTCAGGAGCGCGTGGAGGGCGCCCGTGTATGGGTCGGGGGCGTCCGCGGAGACGTCCCGCTTGGCGATGCGCAGCGGCAGCGGCGCGGGTGCGGCGTCGGACTCGTCCACCGCGGCCGATGGCGTCTCGGGTGCGTATGCGGGGGCGGCGGGCTCGGAGTGCAGCCCCGCCAGGGGGAAGTCGGCGGCGATGCGTGAGGCCGCCAGGGGCATGCCTGCCAGGGGCATGCCTGTCACAGGCGTATCGACCGTGATCCACGAGCGCGCGGAACGCATCGCGGCAAGCGCCCCGAACGCGCCTCCCAGCACCGCCGCGCGCTCGGGCTGGCGTCGCTCGGGATGGCGAGGCGCGGGAGGCGACGGGACGGGGGTGGCCGGCGAGGTGTTTGCGGCCTCCTCGGACGGCGGTGGGGGCAGCGGCGACGAGTCCCGGGGCGGCAGGGGGGCGGGCGGTGCGACCGGGGGAGAGGTGCGCACGCGCGTGAGCGTCGGAGCGATCTCCCCGGTGGCGACCAGCGCGCGCCTCGCATGCTTCCCGAGCGGCGCCGTGCCCATGTAGGGAGTGGCGGCACCCGCGGGCTGGGGCCATGCAGGGGTGGCGATGCGCGGAATGGGGCGCGCGTGCCGGATGCCCTGCCATCGGTCGATCATCCATTCGATGCCTTCGATCGAGTCCAGCAGGCGGTCGCGGGCATCGTCCGCCGAGTGCCCCTGCACAGCCAGGCTGTCCGTGCCAACCTGAGCGCATCACGGCGTGCGCGAGGCGCCTGTCGAGGCGTCCCGCTCCCCACGGCAGGATCTTGCGCCCGGTGTCCACGCCATCGGCGTCGATGCCGGACAGCGCGAGCGCCAGGAGGTGCGGCGCCATCGTCTCCATGAGGGCGTCGAACCGATCCACATGGGTGTGGCCGTGCTGCATCTGATAGGCCAGGCCCACGTTGGTGAGCCCACGTCCAGCGAGTTCGTGGATCACCTCGATCTGGTGCTCCGGCTCACCGAACCACCCCAGGTGGTTCGTGAGCGCCACCCTCATCCCAGCATCGGCCGCACGCCGCGTGAGCGGCTCCAGGTGGTCCGCGACCCTGATGACGCGGGCCCGATGCACCCAGGTCCCCAGCCGCTCCGGCCGGCCCTCGTCGCCGAACTCGACGCAGGTCCACAGGTCGGGGGTGAGGCCCCGGCGCGTCATCTCGTCGAGGTGGACGCGCACGTGCGGGTCGATCTCGCCCAGGTGCGCGTCCGTGGCGGGAAGAGGCAGGGGGCACCACAGGCCCCTCACCTCGATGTCGTGGGCGGCCAGCACGTCGAGTTCCTCGTGAAGCGCGAGCGTGTGCTCCTCGCGCCAGTCCCAGACGATGCCCGTCAGGCCCATGCGGTGAAGCATCCTGGCCCGCTGGACGGGAGTGCGTTCCGGGGTGTCGTAGGCGACGAGGCGGGCGGCGGCAATCCGCACGCGCTCGTGGCAGGCGTCGCCGTGCGCGTGGCACGCGTCGCTCTGCCGCTGACCTGGGCGCATCGACGCGTCGCCCAGGATTGCCTCCTGGCTCATCCGGCCCCTCAGCCGCCCCTCGTCAGCCGGGACGGTCGAGCCATCGAGCCCCGGGTGGAGGTCCAGGCTAGATCGCCTGACCCGCGTCTGGGAAGGGCATCGCTACCGAAAGTGAGAACTTTCTCTCCTGGTAGATGCCGGTTTGCGAGGTTTGTGACGGTTGGCGATGCGCCGCAGAGGCGCGATGTCAGCGGGGCAGCAGCGCCGCAGAAGCGCCGCGGGAGGTCAGCGCTGACGACGCGAGGGCGTCGGCGCTCCGGTGATGGCGGCCACCACGTCCTCGTAGGCGGTCTCGACTGCATCGAAGCGCCGTTGTTGTGGCCGTGGCGCAGCACCTCGATGCGGTCAGCCACGGCCCTGATGTCCGTCAGCGAGTGACTGATGAAGATGACGCCGAGCCCCAGCGACCTGAGGCTCGCGATGTGATTGAGCACCTCGGCCGTCTGGGAGATGGACAGCGACGAGGTGGGCTCGTCGAGCACGATGAGGCGAGGGTTGCCCACGAGCGTGCGCGCGATCGCGACGCATTGGCGTTGTCCCGCCGAAAGGGTGCCCAGGGGCGTGCGCGGCGAGGGGATGCGCGAGTTGAGCATCTGGAGGAACTCGCGGGCCTTGCCCTCCATGTAGTCCTCGTCGAGCAGGCCGCGGCGGCGCACCTCCTGGCCCATGAAGATGTTCGCCGTGACGTCGAGGTTGGGGGACAGGGCGAGGTCCTGGAACACGGTCGCGATGCCGAGGTTGCGTGCGACGGCGCTCGTCAGCGGCGGGGCGGGGACGCCGCCCAACTCGATGGTGCCCGCATCGGGCATATGGACGCCCGCCACCACGCGAGCCAGCGTCGACTTGCCCGCGGCGTTGTCACCCACGAGCGCCACCACCTGATGCGTGTCGACGGTGAGGTTCACGTCGGTGAGTGCCTGCACGGCGCCAAAGAACTTGGAGATGCCGCGCAGGCGCAGCAGTGGCTCGCCGCGCCCGGCGGTAGGTGTGAGGTCAGGTGAGGCTGTCATGCGACCCTCTCTCCCGTGGTGACGTGTGCGTGTGCGGAGGCCAGGGCGAAGGCGCCGCGCACCTCAGCCTCGTCTCCGAGCCTCGGCGGGGACGAGTTCGAGCGGAATGGGCTGGAGCAGTGGGACGCGCTGGCGGATGGCGTCCCGCATCGGGTCGAGCAGGAGGGAGCCCGCTCGCGACAACTCTCCGCCCACGATAATGAGCCTCCGGGTTGAGGGCGAGAGCGGTGTTCGCGGCGACGGTGCCGATGGCCGTGCCCGCGTCGTAGAGGACCCGCTGGCAGCCGAGATCCCCCTCGATGGCGAGGTCGAGGACGTCGGTGAGGGTGACGGGGCCGCGCGAATGGCGAAGCGAGTCGATGAGCGCCTGAGCCCCGCAGACCGTGTTGAGGCAGCCGCGGCTCCCGCAGCGGCAGATGGCTCCCTGGCTGTCGAGCAGCATGTGGCCAATCTCGCCCGCCGTGCCCAGGTGCCCGTGGTGGACCTGCCCGCCAAGGATGATGCCCGCGCCGACTCCGTAGGAGGCGCGCACGTACAGGAGGCTCTCGTGTCCCCGGCCCGCTCCGAACCGGAGGCTCTCCGAGTGCGCCGAGGTCCGCATCGTTGCCCACCACCGCGGGGGCGCCAAGGCGACGGCCAAGGACCTCGGCGATGGGGAGGTCCTCCCAGCCTCGGAGAATCCCGGAGACCGGAACGGACCCGGTGGCCGGATCGACGGGCGCCGGGACGGCGATGCCGATGGCCAACACCTCGTCGAGCGTCGAGCCGAGCGACTCCACCAGGTCGGCGATGAGCAGGGCGGCGCGATCCAAGGTGGTGTCGTGCCGGTGGTCGGCAGGCAGCGGAAGGTCCTGGCGCGTCAGGATGTCGTAGCCGGAATCGGCGATCGCGATCCTCAGGGAACGCTCGCCCACCACCACGCCCACGAGGAGTCCCGCGCGGTGCGCGAGGGTGACGAGTTGCGCCCGCCTGCCGGAGCGGATGGTGTGCCGGGTCTCGACCACGCCCTCGGCCTGGAGGTCCTTGACGATGGTGGAGACCGTCGCGGGAGACAGCCCGGTGGCCTGTGCCAACTCCACCTGGGTGAGGGAGCCGAACTGGCGGACCACGTCCACGATGCGTTCGGTGTTGGCGCGGCGCAGCGAGGACTGCGAACCGGAGCCATCACGCGTCGTCGCCATGCGTGGATAGTAGCGAGTGGCGGGCGTGCGGCGGTAGTCCCCTTGAGTTTGCAAAAAGAACCCAAGCGCGAGCGACTCGGCGGTTGAATTCAGGCTTTTTCGCGGCCGATGCGTGGGTTTGCGCGCCGATCTCGCCGCGTCCTGGGTCTTTGGTCGGTGTCCGCGCGGCCGTTTCTGAGCCTTCGGTCACGAATTGGCAACATTGAGTTTGAGGCTTGACGACAAGCCGCGATCGGCTCTAGCGTCGAAAGCGCCAAGGACGGCGACCGCTCCACCGGGTGGTGCTCCGCTTCATGGCGACACACAACGAAGTGGAGGACGGCTGTGGCCACGTCGCACGTCAAGGCTCGAGATGCGGCAGATCACCAAGGAGTTCCCCGGCGTCAAGGCCCTCGATCGGGTCGACCTCAAGGTCCGCGCCGGTGAGATCCATGCGATCTGCGGCGAGAACGGCGCCGGGAAATCGACCCTCATGAAGGTGCTCTCCGGCGTCTACCCGCACGGCACCTACGAGGGCGACATCGTGCTCGACGGCGAGGTCGTGGAGTTCAAGGACCTGAAGGCGTCCGAGGGCTCCGGCATCGTCATCATCCACCAGGAGCCTCGCGCTGATCCCCGAGCTCTCGGTCATCGAGAACATCTTCCTGGGTAACGAGATCTCGCACCGCGGCCTCATCGACTGGGACCAGGCGCGCCTGCGGACCATCGAGCCTGCTCGCCAGGGTGGGGCTCGAGGTTGACCCGCGCACCCCGGTCAAGAGCCTCGGCGTCGGTCAGCAGCAGCTTGTGGAGATCGCCAAGGCGCTGTCCAAGGACGTCCGCCTCCTCATCCTCGACGAGCCCACCTCCGCGCTCAACGAATCCGACTCGGAGAACCTGCTCGACCTGCTGCGAGGACTGCGCGGCAAGGGCCTGACATCGATCATGATCAGCCACAAACTCAACGAGATCGAGGCCATCGCGGACGCCGTCACCATCATCCGCGACGGCAAGTCCATCGAACGGCTCGACGTTCAGGACGAACCGCTCGACGAGGACCGCATCATCCGCGGCATGGTGGGTCGCTCTCTCGAGGCGCGCTACCCGTCCCGCGAGCCCCGCCCCGGCGAGGTGTACTTCGAGGTCGAGGGGTGGACCGTGGAGGACCCCGCGATCCCCGGACGCCTCCTGTCCAAGGCATCGTCCTTCCACGTGCGCCGCGGAGAGATCGTCGGCTTCGCCGGCGTCATGGGCGCGGGTCGCACGGAACTCGCGCGGTCCATCTTCGGACGCTCGTTCGGCACCTACCGCTCGGGCACGGTGCGCATCGGCGGCAAGGAGGTCCACCTCACCACCGTCGAGAAGGCCATCGAGCACGGCCTCGCGTACGTCCCGGAGGACCGCAAGACCCTCGGGCTCAACCTGCTCGACTCGATCCGCGACACCATCGTCGCCGCGGACCTCGATCGCGTCATCCCGCGCCTGCTCATCGACGAGCCTCGCGGAGTTCCGCGCCGCCGAGCGCTACCGCACCGACCTGCGCGTCAAGACCCCGGACGTCAACCGCGGCGTCGCCACCCTCTCGGGCGGCAACCAGCAGAAGGTCGTCCTCGGTAAGTGGCTCTTCACCGAGCCGGAGGTGCTCATCCTCGACGAGCCCACCCGCGGCATCGACGTGGGAGCCAAGTACGAGATCTACACGATCATCAACCGGCTCGCCGATGCTGGCCGCTGCGTCATCGTCATCTCCTCCGAGCCTGCCCGAACTCCTGGGCATGTGCGACCGCATCTACACGGTGTGCGAGGGGCGCATCACGGGTGACCTGCCGGCCGCCTCCACAGACCAAGAGACGCTCATGCGCCTCATGACCACCACCACGTCCGCCGCCTAAGCGGCGAGAAACCCACGAGAGGGAAAGCGACAATGCAGTCACTCAGACAACTCTTCGGAGGGGACCTGCGGCAGTTCTCCATGCTGTTCGCGCTGGTCGTGCTCGTCATGTACTTCCAGATCGCGACCGGGGGCAAAGTCCTCACGCCGTCGAACATGATGAATCTCGTTAATGGCAACTCCTACGTGCTGATCCTCGCGATCGGCATGGTGATGGTCATCGTCGTGGGCCACATCGACCTCTCGGTCGGATCGGTCGCGGCCGTCACCGGCATCATCGTCGCCCTCGCGCTACGTGACTGGGGCATCCCCTGGTGGGTGGGCCTGCTCCTCGGCCTCGCCGTCGGTGCCGCGATCGGCGCCTGGCAGGGGTACTGGGTCGCGTACGTGGGAATCCCAGGCTTCATCACCACCCTCGCGGGCATGATGATCTTCCGCGGCCTCAACCAGTACATCGGTGACTCCAACTCGGTGCCCGTCCCCGAGGAGTTCCAGGTCATGGGCGGCGGATATCTTCCCGAATGGGGTCCCAATACGGGGTTCAACAACTCGACGCTGTTGCTCGGTATCGCGGCTGGCGTGTTTGTCATCTGGCACGAACTGCGCAAGCGCCAGCGCGCGGTCAAGGTGGGCCTCGAGCCCGACTCCGTGACCATCGCCACGGTGCGCGTCGCGCTCCTGCTCGCCGTCATCGCGTACATGACTTACCTGTTCGGTACCGGCCGCGAAGGCACGTCCTTCCCGGTTCCTGGCGTCATCCTCGTGGTGCTCGTGATCATCTACCACGTCATCACGCAGCGCACGAAGTTCGGCCGCCACATCTATGCCGTCGGTGGAAACCGGGCCGCGGCCGCGCTGTCCGGTGTCTCGACCAGGAAGACGTACTTCCTGGTGATGGCGAACATGTCGGTACTCGCGGCGCTCGCGGGCATGATCTTCATCGGCCGCTCGACCGCCTCCGGACCCTTCGACGGCCAGCCTGTGGGAACTCGACGCAATCGCGGCCGTCTTCATCGGCGGTGCGGCCGTCTCGGGCGGCATCGGCACTGTCACCGGCTCCATCATCGGTGGCCTGGTGATGGCGACGCTCAACAACGGGCTGCAACTCATGGGCGTCGGCTCGGACATGACCCAGATCATCAAGGGACTCGTGCTGCTCGCCGCCGTCGCGTTCGACGTCTATAACAAGACCCAGGGGCGCCCGTCGCTCATCGGCGCGATGGGACGAGCCTTCCAGAACAGCCGCCTCGGCTCACACGAACCCGTGGTCGCCCCGGCGGGCGGCTCCGCCGCCGCCAGCACCATCGGCGCTCACGAGACCGGTTCCACGGCAACCCTGCCGGCATCGGCCACGTCCACCGCGACCGAGGCGCCGCCAGTGGTCGACGACATCACACAGACTTCGCATCCAATGGGGAATGCGGAAGAGGAAAGGTAGAAAACACATGAGCAGGTCACTGAAGGGAATCGTGGCGTTCGCCGCGGTCGGGGCGTTCGCGCTGGCCGGCTGTTCGTCCGAGCGGTCCGGCGACGAGGAGTCGACCTCCTCCGCGACCGCCAGCACTGAGAGCACGGCTTCCGCCGAGGGCGGCACGTGCATCGACGAGGGCGCGACCATCGGCGTCGCTCTCCCGCAGAAGACGTCCGAGAACTGGGTGCTCGCGGAGCAGCCTGTTCAACGACGGACTCACCGAGGCTGGGTTCAGCCCCATCGTCCAGTTCGCCAACGCCGGAGTTACCGAGCAGCAGAACCAGATCCTCGCGATGGTGGAGCAGGACGCTCAGGTGGTCGTCGTGGGTGCCGTCGACGGATCGCAGGCTGGGCAGCCAGGCTCGAGACCGCCAAGGACCAGGGCGCCACCGTCATCGCCTACGACCGTCTCGTGAAGAACACGGATGCGGTTGACGCGTACATCGCGTTCGACAACTTCCGGGTGGGCGAGCCTGCAGGGTGAGGCGCTGCTGCAGGGCCTCGGCGAGCGCAAGGGTGAGGCTCCGTACAACATCGAGCCTCATTGCCGGCTCCTCGGATGACGCCAACTCCATCCCGTTCTTCGAGGGCGCGATGAGCAAGCCTGCAGCCTGAGATCGACGGCGGCAACCTGGTGGTCACGTCCGGGCAGACCACGTTCGAACAGGCGGCGACGGCCGGCTGGAAGGCGGAGAACGCTCAGAAGCGCATGGACACCATCGTCTCCGGCTACTACTCGGACGGCACCGAGTTGGACGGCGTCCTGTCGCCCAACGACACGCTTGCCCGTGCGGCGCTGACGTCGGTGTCGCAGGCAGGGCTCGACACCCCTGTCATCACCGGTCAGGACTCCGAGGTGGAGTCCGTGAAGTCGATCGTCGCCGGCGAGCAGTACTCGACGATCTACAAGGACACCCGCGAGGCTCGTCGCGCAGACGATCGCGTCCGTGGTGGCGCTGCAGGAGTGCGGCGACATCCCGATCAACGACACCGAGCAGTACGACAACGGCGTCAAGGTGGTGCCCGCGTTCCTGCTGGAGCCGAAGATCGTGACCCAGGAGAACGCCGCCGAGGTCTACGCCAACGACCCGACGCTCGGCCCGCTCACCGAGGGCTGATCCAGCCTCACCCTCTCGCACATGGCTCTGCCCCCGGGACTCTGGAGGTTCCCGGGGGCAGAGCCATGTCAGTCGCGCAGTGCGAACTCCAGGGCGGCCTCGACGTGGAGGCCCATGGAGTCGAAGTAGGGCTCGTCGACGTCCGCGGCCGTCAGCACCATGGGGATTTCGGTGCAGCCGGAGATGACGCCCTGGGCGCCGCGCTCCCGGAGCCGGTCATAGACGCCACGGATCCAGGCGCGTGCACCGTCGGGGACCACGCCGCGAGCGAGGGAGCCGTAGATGAGGTCGTGGACCTCGGTCAGGCTCGGGCTCGGCGGGCACGATGGTGGTGATACCGCGCGCCGCCATGTGGTCGCGGTAGAACGGGTCGCGCATCGTGTAGCCGGTACCGAGAAGGGCCACGGTGTCGAGGCCTGCCGCCTCGATCGCGTCGGCGGTCGCGTCAAGCATGTGGACGAGCGGAATGCCGATGCCGCCGGCGACGGCGGGGGCGACCTTGTGCATGGTGTTGGCGCAGATGAGGATCGCCTCGGCGCCGGCAGCCTCAAGGGCGCGGGCATCGGCGGCGAAGGTGGCGCCAAGGCCGTCCCAGTCGCCTGCCGCCTGGGCATCGGCGATCTGCTGGAAGTTGTAGGACCGCACCACCAGGTCGGCGGCGCTCGATCCTCCCAGGCGGGCGTTGACGCCCTCGTTCAGCAAGCGCTCGAACTCGATCGAGGAGTGCCAGGTGATGCCTCCCAGGAGGCCGAGGCGTCGGGGTGCGGTGCGAGTCATGCCCCGACGCTACCCCCACCCCTTATTCCGTCAAATGGATCCATTTGGTTCGCCTAAGGCCTTAGACGACCCAAATGGATCCATTTGACGGTTCCAGTGAGGTGGAAGGTTGACGTAGCGTGGAGGGCATGAGGATCTCCGAACTTGCGTCCCACGTGGGAGTCACCGCGAAGACGGTGCGCTACTACGAGTCCATCGGCCTGCTGCCCGACCCCGGCCGCACCGCCTCCGGCTACCGCGACTACGGGGCCGATGCACTCGAGCGCCTCACGTTCGTCCGTGACGCCCAGGCCGCCGGCCTCAGCCTCAAGGAGTCCGGCCAGATCCTCGACATGAAGGCCGCTGGCCACGGCACCTGCGAACACACGCGCGCTCTCCTGGACAGGCATCTCAGCGACATCGATGCGCAGATTGCGTCCCTCGAGGCCGCGCGGGCCGAGCTCCTTGCCCTGCGTGCGCGCGCCGACATCCTCAACCCCGCCGACTGCACCGACCCTCACCGCTGCCAGGTGGTCGGCTCCCACTAGGGCCGATGCCGCCGCCCACCCCGGCATCTACCAGGGCCGCAGTCGGGACTCTCGTCCCGCGCGTTCGGCGGCGCGCCGCCGTAGCCTCATGGTGAAGATCGACCGTCCAGGCACCCAGGAGGCGCCCCGCATGCGCATCTCAGTCCCCGCGGCCCCGCCGCAGCAGCGACTCGTCGCCGCGACTCCCAAGACCGTCGCCAAGGCTCATCGCTCGGCTACGAGGTCACGGTCGAGGCCGGCGCGGGCGAGCGCGCGACCTTTGCCGATGCGGCCTACGAGGCCGCGGGCGCCGTCATCGGGACGCGCGAGGAGGCGTGGTCGGGAGACGTGGTGACCGCCGTCGAGGCGCCCAGCCCCGCCGACATTGGCCTGCTCTCCGAGGGCGCGACCCTGATCGCCCCCTCGCGCCGCACGCGAACCCCGACCTCCTCGAGGACCTCCGCGCCGCGGGCGTCACGGCCCTCGCCCTCGACGCCGTGCCGCGCCTGTCCCGCGCCCAGGCACTCGACGTGCTGTCCACCAAGTCCAACGTCTCCGGCTACCGCGCCGTCATCGAGGCCGCGGAGGCGTACGGCGGCATGTTCGCGGGCCAGGTCACCGCCGCGGGCAAGACCGCCCCGGCGACGGTGTTCATCATCGGCGGCGGCGTGGCGGGACTGGCCGCCATCGGCGCGGCCGTGGCGCTCGGAGCGCAGGTGCGTGCCTTCGACGTCAGGCCAGAGGCCGCCGAGCAGATCGAGTCCATGGGCGCCACCTTTGTGAACGCCCCCGAGGCTCAGCAGGAGGTGTCGCCCGATGGCTATGCGAGCCCGCTGACGCAGGCCCAGCAGGCCGCCGCGATGGACCTCTACGCGCGTGAGGCGGCCAACGCCGACGTGGTCATCACCACCGCGCTGGTCCGCGGCGCCGCCCCCACCACCCTGACCGCCGCCACCGTGGCCGCCATGCGCGCCGGTTCGGTCATCGTGGACCTCGCCGCCTCGGGCGGAGGGAACTGCGAGGCCACCGTCCCCGGCGAGAGCATCGTGACCGACGGCGGCGTCACGGTCATCGGCTACACCGACCTGCCGGGCCGCATGCCGCGCCATACGTCGCAGCCTGCTCGGCACCAACATCGTCAACCTGCTGAAGCTCATGACGCCCGCCAAGGACGGCGCGCTGGTCCTCGACCTCGAGGATGACGTGGTGCGAGGCATGACGACGTCCCATGCCAGCGATCTCCTGTGGCCTCCGCCGCCCATCACGGTGTCTGCCGCGCCGAGTGCCGCTACTCCGGCGGAGCGGGCCGAGACCCCGGCCACGGCATCGGCCGCCAGTGAGGCGCAGGCGAAGCCTGAGCCAAAGAAGCGCTCCTGGCCGATGCTCGCCTCGGCCGTCGCGCTCGCCCTCGCCCTGGCCTTTGCCGACGCGGCGTTCCTCGCTGCGTTCACGGTGTTCGCGCTCGCAGTCGTCATCGGCTACTACGTCATCAGCAACGTGAGCCACTCGCTTCACACGCCGCTGATGAGCCAGACCAACGCGATCAGCGGGATCATCCTCATCGGCGCCCTGCTGCAGTTAGGGTCCACGGATCCCGTGGTGACCACGCTCGCGTTCCTCGCGGCCGCCATCGCATCCATCAACGTCTTCGGTGGCTTCCTGGTCACCTACCGCATGCTCGGCATGTTCTCGAAGGGGGCCTGACATGACGATCGCATCGCTGTCCGCCGTCGCGTACCTGGCCGCGGCCATCCTGTTCATTCTGTCGCTTGCGGGCCTGTCCAAGCAGGAGACCGCGAGGCGCGGCAACCTGCTGGGCATGGCGGGCATGGGCATCGCCATCGTCGCGACCATCGCGCTCGCGCTCGACACGTCGCAGCGTCCGTGGGGCGTGACGCTTGGCCTCATCGTGGCGGTCCTCGCGATCGGCGCGGCCGTCGGGACCTGGCGGGCACGCACGGTCGAGATGACTCAGATGCCGGAACTCATCGCACTGCTGCACTCGTTCGTGGGCGCGGCTGCCGTGCTGATCGGCTTCAACTCGTACCTCACCGAAGGCCACGACGCGATGCACCTCATCGAGGTGTTCCTCGGCGTGCTGATCGGTGCGGTGACCTTCACCGGGTCCATCGTCGCCTACCTGAAGGCTCTCGGCGCGCATCTCTGGTGCGCCGCTGACGCTGCCCGGACGCCACGCCCTCAACCTTGGCGCGCTCGTGGCCTGCGGCGGACTCCTGGCCTGGTTCCTCGCGGCGCCGTCCATCTGGCCCCTGGCGCTCATGACGGTCATCGCGCTCGCGGTGGGCTGGCACCTCGTGGCGGCCATCGGCGGCGGCGACATGCCCGTGGTGGTGTCGATGCTCAACTCGTACTCGGGATGGGCCGCGGCCGCGGCGGGCTTCATGCTGGGCAACGATCTCCTCATCGTCACCGGCGCGCTGGTGGGTGCCTCGGGTGCGATCCTGTCCTACCTCATGTGCAAGGCCATGAACCGCAAGTTCCTGTCGGTCATCCTTGGCGGCTTCGGTGGTGAGGCTCCCGCGGCATCGTCGGGGGCGGCCGAGGTGACGGGCGAGCACCGTGCGACGTCCGCGGAGGACGTGGCGGAGCGGCTCGCGTCCGCGCGTTCCGTGGTCATCGCTCCCGGCTACGGGATGGCGGTGGCGAAGGCCCAGTACCCGGTGGCGCAGTTGGTGCAGCGCCTGCGGGATCGCGGCGTGGAGGTGCGCTTCGCGGTGCACCCGGTCGCGGGGCGTCTGCCCGGCCACATGAACGTGCTGCTCGCGGAGGCGCGGGTGCCCTACGACATCGTGCTCGAGCTCGACGAGATCAACGACGACTTCGCGTCCACGGATGTGGTGCTCGTCATCGGTGCGAACGACACGGTGAACCCCGCGGCGCTCGACGACCCGGGCTCGCCCATCGCCGGCATGCCGGTGCTCCACGTGTGGGAGGCGGGTTCCGTGGTGGTGTTCAAGCGTTCGATGGCCACCGGCTACGCGGGCGTGCAGAACCCTCTGTTCTTTAAGGAGAACGCGGAGATGCTGTTCGGAGATGCGAAGCAGCAGGTGGAGGCGATTCTGGCGGCCGTTGACGCGGCCGATGCGGTGGCAGCCTGAGCGCTTGACCTTCCACTCGACTGGAAGGTTTACGGTGGTGCCAGACGTTCACACAGAGGGCCTACGCGGCCCCGGAAGGAGCACCACCATGAGCACCGCATCCCCGATCATCGACATCACCGTCGAGGGCATGACCTGCAACGGCTGCGCGAACAAGGTGCGGGGCGCCATCGGCGCGCTTGACGGCGTCGCCGCCGTGGAGGTGGACCACGAGTCCGGCCTCACCCGCGTCACGCCCGACGGCACCGTGCCCGCCGACGACCTCGAGTTCGCGCTCGATGAGGCCGTCGAGGGCGTCGGCTACCGCGTCGTTTCCTAAGGGGTCCGCCATGGCTATCCCCGTGGCCCGCGACGCCGTCACGCTCCCCGTCGAGGGGATGACGTGCTCGAGTTGCGCCGCCACCATCCAGGGCGGGCTGTCCCGACTCCCCGGAGTCGAGGACGCCGTGGTGAACTATGCGACCCGCCGCGCTACGGTACGGCCCGACGGCTCGGTCACCGATGACGACCTGCGCGCCGCGATGCGCGACACCGTCGCCGGGCTCGGTTACTCCGTGCCGGAGATTCACCACGAGCACGGTGGCGATGCCCACGCCGCAGAGCACGCGGCCCACATGAGCGCGGACGCCGCGCGCATCGCCGACTACAAGCGCCGCTTCCTGGTCGCCGCGGTCCTCGCGGTGCCCACGGTGCTGCTGTCCATGGTGCACGCGTTGCAGTTCAACGGCTGGGAGTGGGTCGTCGCGGTCCTCGCGACGCCCGTGATCTGGTGGTCGGCGCTACCGTTCCATCGTTCGACGGTCGCCTCCGCTCGCCACGGCGCGACCAACATGGACACCCTCGTCACGCTGGGCACCGTCGCGGCGTGGACCTGGTCGACGGTCGTCCTGGTGAGCGGGCTGTTTGGGGGTTTGACGGCGGTCACGTCTACTACGAGACGGGCGCAGTGATCGTGGCGCTCATCCTGCTGGGCAAGTGGATGGAGGTCCGCTCCACGGCGCGAGCCGGAGACGCCATCAGGGCGCTGTCCAAGCGGCAGTCGTCGACGGCGCGCCTCGAGGACGGCACCGAGATCCCGCGCGACGCGCTCGAGGTGGGCATGCGCTTTGTGGTGCGCCCCGGCGAGACCATCGCGACCGACGGGCGTGTGATCGAGGGAGAGGCGTCCATCGACGCCTCGCTCGTGACCGGCGAGTCGGTGCCCGTGCGAGCCGCCGAGGGCGCGGAGGTCGTGGGCGGCACCATCGCGACCGACGGGGCGCTCACCGTCGAGGCGACGCGGGTGGGCGCGGAGACGATGCTCTCGCAGATTGCCCGCATGGTCGACGAGGCGCAGTCCGGTCGTGCGCGTGTTCAGCGCCTCGCGGACCGCATCTCTCGCGTCTTTGTCCCGGTCGTGATCGCGGTGTCCGCGCTCACCCTGGTGGTGTGGCTGCTCGCGACGGGTGACGCCAACGCCGCGTTCACCGCCGCGGTGGCGGTGCTGATCATCGCCTGCCCGTGCGCGCTTGGCCTCGCGACGCCGCTCGCGATCATGGTGGGCACGGGTCGCGGCGCCCAGGCTCGGCGTCCTCGTACGCGGCCCCGAGGCGCTGGAAGACACGCGCGACGTCACCACTATCGTGCTCGACAAGACGGGCACCGTGACGGAGGCGCGCATGACGCTCGTCGACGCGGACGTGCCGGGGGCCGTTGCTCAGGCCGCCGCAGGCCTGCTTGACGCGGCCGCCGCGGTCGAGGGTCGCTCGGAGCACCCCATCGCACGTGCCATTCACGAGGCCAGGGTGGCCGATGCCGATGCCGAGGCCGGGTCGCGCGCCCTGCCGCGCGTCAAGGGCTTCCGTTCGGTCGCGGGCCACGGCGTGGTCGCGACTGTTCAAGGCGCGGGGGCCGATGGCGGCAACGCCGAGGTGTGGGTCGGGTCGCGTCGCCTGTTCTCGAGTGTGCCCGACGAGGTCGAGGCGTTCGCGTCGGCGGCCGAGGCACGCGGCGAGACTGCGGTGTTCGCGGGCCGCGGCACCGAACAGCCCGTGGCGGAGGCAGTGCTGACGGTGTCCGACACCGTCAAGGCCACGAGCGCGGAGGCGATTCGAGCCTTCCGCGAGCCTGGGGCTCGACGTGGTGCTGCTCACGGGCGACAACGCGCGGGCGGCTCAGGCGGTCGCCGACCAGGTGGGGATCACCCGGGTGATCGCCGAGGTGCTGCCAGGCGACAAGGCCGAGACGATTCGGTCGCTCCAGGAGGGCGGCGCAAGGGTAGCGATGGTGGGCGACGGCGTGAACGACGCGCCCGCGCTCGCCCAGGCGGACCTGGGGCTCGCGGTCGGTACCGGTACCGACGTGGCGCGGGAGGCATCGGACCTCACCATTGTCTCGGGTGACCTCCGTGCGGCGGCCGATGCGATCGCGCTGTCCCGGCGCACGCTCGGCACGATTCGGGGCAACCTCTTCTGGGCGTTCGCCTACAACACGGCGGCCATTCCGCTGGCGGCGCTTGGCATCCTCAACCCGATGATCGCGGCGGCCGCGATGGGCGGATCGTCGCTGTTTGTGGTGGGCAACTCGCTGCGGCTGCGGTCCTTCGCGGGCTACCGCTCGCGGGCCTAGTTGCACCGGGCTTAGGCTCGCGGGCGGGTCCCCTGCGTCGTCGGCGCGCTGCGGCTCGTGGGTGCGCCGAGGGTCGTGGGTGCGCTGCGGGTCGCTCGCCGGCGCCACGACGGGTGTAGCCGCGGGCGCATTTTCCAGTGGCCTGCGGAGCGTGAGCGTCTCGGTGACGGGTGCCTGATCGTCGAGATGTCCCGGGGGTAGGGCCGGCGCCTGGGCGACGGGCCGCCGCCTGACGATGCGGATGGCGCCGGTGGCGACCTTCTCGGTCGCGCCGGTAGCCGCGTCGCGGACCATCTGGCGCGCGCCCTCGGTTTCGAGGCGACCGCGGGTGGTCTCCGCCCAACGCTGGACGCGGATGCGACGCGAGGACACCGGAGCCGGCTCGGGGGTGAGGCCGGGGCCGTTGACCACTCCGGCCGCTGCGTAGAGGGCGCGCAGGTCGGCCTGGATGGTGCGGACGTCCTCGGACAGGCTCGATGGTGCGGGGCGTATCCCAGCCGTCCTCGTGGGTGGCGGTGAGCAGGCTCAACTGTGCGCCCTGGAGGTACTTCAGGGTGCGGGCGGCCTCGCGTCCGGCTCGCCTGGTGGCTTCGCGGCGCAGCCCTGGCGCACGCGTCGCGTGGCGAGGAGTCGGAAGTCGGCGGGGCTGACGAGGTCATCGGGCACTACGTCGGCGGCGAGCCCGGCGAAGGTACGGCGCTCGCGCAGGTGAGCCCAGCGCAGCACCCACAGGAACAGCAGGAGCACCGGGACGCCCTTGATGATGGAGGAGACGAAGGCGTTGGCGTTGACGATGGGGGTGTTGAAGAAGCCGTGCACCACGATGGCGAGGGCGAGGGTGCCGAGGAGGACACCCCAGCGCCGCCAGGGTGCCGCGGAGGCGTTGAAGAAGTAGCCGACGCCTGCGCCTGACATGGCCGAGAAGGTCGGGTGGTTCCAGAGGCCGCCGATGACGCCGCGCAGGATGAGCATCGCCCAGACCGTCGCGGCGGTGCCGTCGGAGCCGAGGACGGCGGAGTACATGAAGGCTCTCGGAGACCTGGAATCCCAGGCCGACTACGGCGCCGTAGAAGAGGCCGTCGGCTGCCGAGCGGAGGCGGGCGCCGGGGATGAGGGCGAGGGCGACGATGCCGAGCCACTTGAGGGGCTCCTCGACGAGTGGGGCGGCGAAGGAGGAGATCCAGGCCTCGTCGACGGGAAGGACGGCGGCGACCAGGTCGTGCATGGCGGGCGCAGATACGGCAGCGAGGCCCGGGGCGGCGAAGGCGCCCCATGCGAGGGCGCCGGCGACGGTCATGGGGGAGCGGCGCTCGAAGAGCTCCATCCGGTACAGGACCAGGAGGAAGGCGCATCCGTAGAGAAGCCAGACGATGCCGGACAGGACTCCGGTGGCGGGCTGGATGCGGAGGCTCGCGGCGACGAGGGGAAGCCAGGTGACGAGTCCGTAGAGGGTGACGGCGGCCCCTGCCCAGAAGACGAGGGAGCGGACGTCGACGAAGGTTGCGGTGCGGGGGAGGGGTCTACGCAGGGTCGCGATCGCGACAGTGGTGGGGGGCGGCTCGGCGGTGGTCATGGGGCCGGGTCCGTGAAGGTGATGGAGCGCAGGATGGCGTCGACGCTGGGCTGGAGAGAGGGCCAGACCTGCGTGGAGGCGGTGGCGGTGAGGGTCGAGACTTCGTCGTGGTGCTGGATGGCGCAGGTCATCGCGATGTCGGTGACGGTGGTGCCGGTGACGCAGAGGCCGGGGTCGCCGTTGTCGGTGGAGATCTCGATGGGGTCGGAGGCGACCCAGGCGGCGGAGACGTCCGCGGCAAGGGAGGCGATGGTGCCCTGGATCACCTGCTCGGGGGTGCCGGTGGCGGCGACGGGCTGGGGTGCGGCGATGGAGAGGACGGCGCCGGCGTTGGTGAACTCGACGTAGGCGTCGGTGGTGGTGTCCTGAATCCAGTCGCCGGCGGCGGTGATGGTGACGGTGCCGTCGGTGGGGGTGCCGATGGTGACGGTGGTCGCCTCGGCGGCGACCGGGGGGTCGGTGGGTGCGACGGTGCGGGCGAGGAAGGGGAGGCCGACGACGAAGGCGGCCGCGACTGCGATCACGAAGAGGGCGCCTGGGGCGGAGCCTGCGTCCGATGATTCGGATCGACAGCGGCATGCCGGAACCGCTGCCGGGGGCGCGGGAGCGGTCATGGCTCGGAACGTAGCATGCGAAAACGGTGCAAACGTGACGCGCGCCGATGGCCGCCGACTCGTGCTCGGTGTGCGGACGGGCTCTCTCTGGGGTGCTGCTCTAACTGTCGAGTTGGTAGTGGGGTTTGCCGCCGATGCGTGGGGTGCGGGTGGGGTCGATGGTGACTGGTGGGGTGAACCAGACGTGTTGGTTGCGCACGGTGATGGTCCAGTGGTGGGTGTGGATGCGGTGGTGGCAGGACACGCAGAGCATGACGCCGTTGTCGAGGGTGGTTTTGCCGCCGTGTTGCCACCAGCGGATGTGGTGGGCTTCGCAGTACGAGGGTGGGGCGCGGCACCAGGCGCAGCCTCCGTCGCGTTCCAGGAGGGCAAGTTTTTGGTCGTCGGTGAACAGGCGACGTTTCGGGCCGCGACCAAGAGGCAGGATGCCCTCGCCGAAGATCAGGGGCTGGATTTCGGCGTCGACGCCCATGTGTTGGGCGGTGGAGATGGGGATGAAGGAGTCGATGCCGTCCACGCTTGCGCAGCCTGTGCCGGTGTTGAGGTCGGCTTGGTTGACGCGCACCACGATGGTGGTCGTCACCCCGGTGGGTACCGACTCACAGCCCAGGGCGTGGCGGGCGATCGCGGACAGGGCGTCGGCATGGATCTGGCCCGGGGTGCGCTCATCCACGCCCGAACTATCCACCACGCCCGGACCGTCGGCCGTGCTGTGGCCTGTGGTGTGGTCGCGTCGGGATTGCATGACTTTCTTCACGGCGGCTTTGAGGACGGTCACGATGGGGGCGGCGGTGGCGACGTCGAGGCGGGCGTGGATCGCGACGGATCCGTCGGCCTCGTCCTTGATTTGTACGTAACGGTTCTCAAACGCCTTCTCGTCGCGTTCCTTCACCTCTAACGGACGATGCTTTGCTTCATGGGCGGCGACCATGCGGCGCACGTCGGCGAGTGACAAGGTCGCGGCCTTGGCGACCATGCGGGCCTCGAGATCGGCCACCGCGTCCGGGGCCACGGCCGAGATCCGCTCCAGTGAGCGCGTGAGTACTGCGGCGATGTCGATCGAGAGGTCGCCGCCGCGCACCGCGGACGCGATCACAGGAAACCTCGGCCCCGCACCCACCACACCATCACCAGCAGCGCCGTCACCGCCCGCACCATCGCCAGCCGCGCCGCCCGAACGGTCACTGTCCAGCGTGGGCTGTGTCGCCTGGGTAACCGTCAACAGGCGGTGAGCCTCGGCCTCGGGCTTCCCAACGCATCGGCCAGGAGCCGGCTCGGTGAGACAAACCCGCGTGAGCGGGCCAATCCATGTGGTCCGTCGTCCTTGGTCGAGCGTCGGGCGATCTCGCCTGCCACTTCCATCAACAACGCATCGGCCATGCGTCGAATGCGTGCCACGACGTCCTTGACTTCCACCAGTTGAGCCGCCGGTGTTGAGGCCAGGTCCGCGCCCTCAAAGATGCCGGCAGCGGCAACGCTGGCGGCAAGCGCGGACGTGGAAAAGGTCATGACACCAGCATGCCGGCTACCACTGACATTCCTGGTAAACCAGCACTTCCTGGGGACAGCGCCCCGCCCCACCCCGGCCTGGGGACGAAGCGAACCAGCGAACTAGACCACCAAGTCAGACCACCGCATTAGACCAGAGACAGCGCCTGATCCAGATCCCTGCGCAGGTCCTCGACGTTCTCGAGGCCGATCGACAAACGCACGGTCGTCTCGTAGATGTCCACGGCGGCCCGCTCCTCCACCGACAACTTGTTGTGCGTCGACGTCGCGGGATGGGTCGAGATCGACTTCGCGTCACCCAGGTTGTTCGAGATGGTGAACAGCCTTCAGCCCGTTCATGAAGCGGAACGCGGCGGCCTGCGCCTCGGCGCCCGCGCGGTCCACGCCCTCGCCCACAAACAGGTCGACGGTCACGAGCGTCCCCCGAGCGTCATCTGCTTCACGGCCCGCTCGTAGTGCGGGTGCGAGGGCAGCAGGGGGTAGCGGAGCGAGTCGATCTTGGGGTGCTGCTCCATCCACGACGCAAGGTCGAGGGCCGCGGCCGCCTGGGCACGCACCCGCACACCGAGCGTCTCCAGACCCTTGAGCAGCACCCACGCGTTGAACGGCGAGATGGTCGCGCCCATGTTGCGGACCATCTGGCGCACGGGCCCGTAGACGTACTCGTCGGACCCCAGGATGGCGCCACCGAGCACGCGGCCCTGGCCGTCGATGTGCTTGGTCGCGGAGTACACCACGGCATCGGCGCCGAGCTCGAGCGGCTTCTGGCCCAGCGGCGTCGCGAAGACGTTGTCGACGATCAGCATGGCGCCGGCCGCGTGAGCCTTCTCGGCGATGAACGGGATGTCGAGGACGTCCTGCATCGGGTTGGTGGGCGACTCGATGAAGACCACCTTGGCAGGGGTTGCGAGTGCGGTCTCCCACGCGTCGGCGTCATTGCCGTCGACGTAGTCGATCTGGATGCCCCACTTCTCGAAGAAGTTGGTGAAGGTCTGGAGGGTGGACCCGAAGAGCGCCTTTGCCGCCACGAGCCGGTCGCCGGAGCCGAGGATCGAGCCGAGCGCCACGAACACCGCGGACATGCCGGTCGAGGTCGCGAAACATCGCTCGGCACCCTCGATGGCGGCGAGGCGCTCCTCGAAGGCCGTCACGGTGGGGTTCGCGTACCGCGAGTACATGTAGATGTCGATGGCGCCTGCGAACGCATCGCGCGCCTGCTCCGCGGACTCGTAGGCATACCCCTGGGTCAGGTACATGCCCTCCGACATCTCGTTGGCCTCGGAGCGGTGAATGCCGGTGTGAAGGGCAAGGGTCTCGGGGCTGAGATTCGGAGTGTCCATGGGTCCACATTAGCGAGGGCCGATGCGTGGCCGCGCCTGGTCATGGCAGGCGGCCGATGCCGTGGTCGCCACACGCCGCAGGGGCGGGGATCCGGTGGGATCCCCGCCCCTGCGGGTCAAGCGGTGAGCGGGTGGCTCACCCGGGTTGTGGCCGGATGGGCGTCAGCGCACGCGGCGGCGGGCGCCGAGGACGACGGCTCCGCCGAGTGCGAGCGCGAGCGCCGCCCAGGTGAGCGCGGCGGCATCGGCCGGGCCGGTGCCCGAGAGCGAGGCCGAGCCGTCGGCTGCCACGGTGATGGCGGCGGTACCGACGATGGTGCCATCGGCCAGGCGCACGATGATCGTGTGCTCGCCCGCCGGGATCGAGGAGGGGACCTCGATGTCCACGGAGCCGTCCGCGGCGACCGCGAAGGTGCCGAGGAAGGTGGGCTCGGAGTGCATCCACACCTCGACCGAGTCGACGTCGGCCCCGGCGCAGTCGCGGTCGATCACCACGGTGATCGCGTCGCCGGGAGCGGCCGATGCCGGTGCCTCGACCGTGCAGCCCAGGTCCGTGATCGTGGTGTCGCCACCGGTATCGCCAGGCTGCTCCGTGTTGCCGTCCGTGTCACCGCCGTCGGTGTCCCCAGGCTGGTCGGTACCGCCGTCGCCATCGCCCGGGTCAACCGGGTCAACCGGGTCCACCGGGTCAACCGGATCGACGGGGTCAACCGGGTCCACCGACACCGCGGGCAGCGTGCCCGAACGCAGCGAGAACCCATCGGTGTCGGCATCGTCGACGTAGAACGTGGCGACGGTGCCGTTCACGGCCGTCGTCGACGGCGCGATCGCGAAGCCCTCGTTGGCGAGGTTGCCCATGCCAGCGGGACGCTCGTACAGGGAGGTCATCTCCCACGCGCCGTCCACCTGCTCGTAGACCGCGATGCGGCCGTCGCACGCCTCGTCGCAAACCACCCAGAGCCTGGTCACGCTCGGCGTCCCACTGCACGTCGGCCACGAGCGAGAAGCCCGCCGCTTCGGTGGACAAGGTGTCGAGCAGCGTCACCTCACTGTTCGCGTCCAACGTCACGATGTACACCGAAGCCGTGCTCTCCACGCCCACCGCGAAGGCGTCGAGTGCGGGCAGGTAAGTGATGCCCTCGAGGCCACCATTGGCGGACAGGTTCGCCAGCGGTGCGAGCCTGCGCAAGGTTCCACTCGTCGGTCGCCACCAGCGCGCCCGAACCGGTGACCTCGTAGCGCAGCACCGACGGACGGCTCACGGAGCCGGCGTCGTTGTTGCGCTCGGTGGACACGTAGACGACGCCGGGCTCGCCCTCGCGAACCGTCACGCCCTCGGCGTCGACCACGCCGGACTCGCCGCCCGGGTAGGCGAGGACGCGACCCGACGCGTAGCCGTCGGCAAGTGACCAGGTGCCCTCGGCATCGGCCGTGAGTCGGTACAGCAGACCGTCGCCGTTCTGGACGGCCCACAGCGAGCCCGTCGCGGTGTCGTAGTCGATGCCGGACATGTCTCCCGAGAACCAGTCCTCGCCGTCGAGAACGCTCACGGATGCGCCGCCGGGCCACGCCTCGGCGCGGACAAAGCCATCGCAGTCGTTGAGGTCACCAGGGGTGGCCGATGCGGTGGCCGCCCAGTCTCCCCGGCCATCGGGGCAGCGGCCCCAGCCGGGGGTGCCGTGCTCGGCCCACTCGTAGGAGTCGATCAGCGTGGTGCCGTCGGCCTCGAAAAGGCGCACGGCGTCGCCGCTGCCCAAGCCGTAGCCCAGGTTGTCGAACGCCACCAGCGCGCCCGGCGCGAGCACGGTGCCTGCGGGAATGGTGAAGACGTGGCCGTCATCGGAGTCCTTGACGATGAGTCCCGAGGCGTCCACATCGGTGGCGCCGATGTTGATGATCTCGGCGAAGTCGGTGCCCTGCGAGGACACCTCGTTGATCCTCAGCGGCGTCGAGCACTCGTTCGGCTCGCCCTTGGTCGAGGCGGTCGAGTCGCGCCAGTCGCCGGTGCCATCGGGGCAGCGCGCCCACGAGACGAGGGCGTGGCCGGGCCACGTGTACTTCGCCGCCAGGTTTCCCTGCGCGTCATACAGGCGGAACATGTCTCCGTCGCCGAGGCCGAACGTGAAGCCCTCGGGGTACGTCGCCGACTCCTGATCGATGACCAGCAGGCCACCGGCGGGGACCACCGATCCGGCGGGCACCACGTCGGTGCGTGCATCGCCGTCATCCTTGATGGCCCAACCGGAGATGTCGATGTCCGCGTCGGTGAGGTTCATGACCTCGACCCAGTCGGTGTCGTCGCCGTTGGACTCCACCTCGTTGATGGTGAGGGCACCCGAGTACTCGGCGGGCTCCTCGACAGGCACCTCGACGTCGCCGGTACAGTCGTTGACGGCGCCAGGAGTGGTGGCACCCGTCATGCGGAAGTCGCCGGTCGCATCGGAGCAGCGGCCCCACGAAGGCACGGTGTGCTGTCCATCGGGCCACGTGGTCGAGTCGAAGGGCTCGGCGGCCGCGTCGATGACGCCCTCTGTGATGGTGGTGCCGGCGGAGAAGAGGCGCACGGAGTCGCCCTTGCCGAGGCCGAAGCCAAAGACATCGCCGGTGATGACCAGGTGGCCTCCGGCCGCGATCTCGGTGCCTTCGGGGATCACGTAGGCGTGGTCGGCGTCGGCATCGGACACGACGACGCCGCCGAGGTCCAGAGCCTCGTCCGCAGTCGAGGCGAGCTCGATCCAGTCCTGGCCATTCAGTTCCGTGTCGGGCGCGGCCGACTGGACCTCGTTAACGACTACCGAGTCCTCGACGGTCGCCGGGGGGACCTCGGCGAGGTTCGCGGTGCCGGGAGTCGAGACGGCGGTGGAGGCGAAGGCGCCGGTGCCGTCGGGCAGGCGTCCCCAGGAGGCGCCCGCGGCGTTGGTGTGCTGACCCGCTGCCCACGTGGTCGCGTCGAACGGCTGCGCCGCCGCGTCGATCACGCCGTCGGTGATGACGGTGCCGGCCGCGAATAGCCGCACCGAGTCGCCCTTGCCCAGGCCGAACCCGAACTCCGTCTCGGTGACGACGAGGTAGCCGCCGGCCGCGATCTCGGTGCCCTCGGGCAGGACGTAGGCGTGGTCAGCGTCGGCATCGGACATGACGACGCCGGAGGCGTCAATGGCGTCGCCCGACGGGTTGGCGATCTCAATCCAGTCCTGGCCGCCGAACTCGGTGGTGGGCGCGCTGGACTGCACCTCGTTGATGACGAGCGCGTCCTCGGTGGCGGACGGTGCGGCGAGTGCCGGTGTCGCGACCGCGAGTGGCGCGACGGCGAGAGTGGCGGTGACCGCGTACGCGGCACCCCTCTTCACTGAAGGCATGCGTGGTTCCCCTCGTAGGGATGTGGGTGTCTACGGACGAGGGGAATCTATGGGGGTCAGGAAAAGGGATCCTGAACGCGAGGTGACGGACGGGTGAAGCCCGCCGTGGCATCGGCCATTAGCCCTGGTGCCAGGGCAGACCTTCCGCTTTCCAGCCCTGTGCGCCGCGGTGGCCCACGGCGTCGGTGGCGCCCTCGAAGCCGTCGAGGATGTTGTAGGTAGGGCCGATTCCGGCGGCCGTGGCGGCGGTGGCACCGCCGATGCTGCGCTGGCCCGAGCGGCACAGGAACACCACGGGTGCGTCCGAGCCAGGCGTGAGTCCCGCGGCGAGGAGTTGGTCCACGAAGGCCTCGTTGCGCTGCATGGCGGGGTACGAGGCCCACTCGACGAGGATGGGGTCCTTGCCGGTCGCGGACGTGTCGGGCAGGCCCACAAAGCGCCACTCGGCCTCGGTGCGGACGTCGACGAGGCGGGCGTCGGGGTTGCTGGTGAGCAACTCCCAGGCCTCGGTGGGAGTGAGGTCGCCTGCGTATCCGGTCATGCGCGCCACCCTACCCACCCCCGCCCTAGGAACGTCAGCCCTCATTTCTGGCGTGCGGGGGCTCCCGCAGGAACGCCAGCGCTCATCGGGACTGCTGAGCGGGGGCCGGCCGACGGTGCGTGCGCTCCCCGGCGGCGCGCACGGCCCAGGCCAGTGCGGCGCCCGCGGCGATCACGACGAGTCCCAAGCCCACCAGCAGCACCGTATAGAGCGCGCTCGTGGAGGGGTCGGGGAAAAGTGGCCAATCTTCCTGCGAGGTGCGGATCAGGACGATGGGGAGGGTCGCGGAGAATGCCATCACGGCGCCTGCGACCACGCCGAGGCACTGGGGGAGTGCGGTGCGAAGGAACTCCGCGCGTTGCGCGTCGCGTGCGTCAATGCCGAGAGCGCGAGTGGTGGCTTCCTCGCCCGAGGCGAGCCCTCTACTGCCCGCGATGATCGCGCCCGCGAGGACCTGCAGCGCCACCATCACCGCCAATGCCGTTCGCCATGAAACCGGAGCGGCCACAAGCCACCACCCGGCGACATCAACAAGAGTCGACCATGTGACGTCCGATGTCGCGTACGCAGACCACCCGAAATCCGCGGAACCCGGTCCAGACATCGTGGCCGTGATGGCGACGAGCACGCCTGTGGTGAGGAGTTGCACCAGCAGCAGCGAAGCCGCTTGGCGAGGGTGCGCGAGGAGGTCGAGCCCTGCGCGCACCGCTGAGGGGGCGCCCCGTCGCGAGAGCCAGCGCCCAAGTGCCGCAGCCGTTCGGCGGGACGCCTCGATCATGCACGCGAAGCCTGCGACGGCCGCGGCTGCACCGCACAAGCCAGGCCACCATGAACCTCGTCCGTCGTCGAGTGCCATCAACACGATCGCGGCGCTATACGCCGTCACGGTGAACGCCACGACGGGCCACACGCGGACGTGCCGTGTGAGTTCCGCCTCGTCGACAGCGGCCGCATCCTTCAGTGCCGATGCGGGGCTCACCCTGGCGGCGAGCGCAGCAGGAATCGCGGTGACGACGAGGCCGAGCGCGAGGCCCCCGACGAGTGCCGTAATAAGGGTGGCCGGAGGAACGATCAGCGACACATCGGGCGGTGCGGTGTGTGAACTCAGCACCCTGTCGAGATTCACCGACGCGACGCCGAGCCCGACCCCGAGCCCGGCAAGGCCGCCTGTGAGACCGACGACTGCGCCCTCGCCGAGGGTCGCGACCGCGATCGAAGAGCGAGACGCGCCGAGTGCCCGTGCGGTGGCAGTCCAGCGTGCACGACGCTCCGCCTGGCTACGCCCAACAGCGACCGCGGCCACGACGGTGCCGAGAGCGAGAACGGCGGCAAGCATGATGGCGGGGCCGGCCTGTGAGTCGCCCAGAGACCATCGCGGGTGGGGGAAGGGGAACCACGCTTCGGTCGTGACGGTGGAGGTCTCCCACGTGAACTCCACCTGGGGGAACGAGTAGCCCTCCCACCCGTACACGGTTTGTGCTGCGACGCTTGCGGCGAGGACCGGATCGTCGGTGGCGAGGGCGGTGGTCGCGTCCCGCGCCCATTCCTCGTTCCAGCCGACGGCATCGACAACGAGCCCCGAGATCTCGCGGGTGCCCGCGCCGACCTCCTCATACGTGTCGTCGTCGTGCCACACCGAGTAGCCCACCTCGACGAGGTCGCCGATGCCGACTCCCCAGGCGGATGCGACCGTGGAGGGAATCGCGATCTCGCCGTCGCCGGGCGCTGCACCCTCGGAGAGTCCCACATCCCACGGGACGGCGCCCGCGTATGTCCGCACGTCGGCCACGCCGTAGGCCTGGTCGGTGTCAACAAGGGGTGCGATCCGCACGGAGTCCGCGCGTTCGGAAGCCTACCAACCGGGCACCCTCTGCGTTCGCTTGCGCCACGAAGTCCGCGATCTCATCACGCGTCATGGGCGTGCCCCAGTCGGAAGCGATCAGGTCGTTGCTGTGGTCCTCGACCACGGCTGCTGTACCCGCGAAGTCCCCATGGCCCTGCAGTACCGCCGCCTGCTGCGCGAGCGCCTCGTCGGTGAGGTTCGCCGTCCACGCATAGGCGGCAAACCCTGCTGCGCCCGCGATGAGCACCGTCATCCACACGAGCGCCCCGCGCTGCGCCCGAAGCTGTTCCCGCAGCAGCGTGCCGATCATCGTGCCCCCTCCCTCTGCGCTTCGCGCAACTCATCCACCGGCGTGCCCGTCGCCATGGAGCGACCCGCCCATCCGGCGACGAGGGCAGCCGCCGTGACCGCGACCACGCACCCGCCGATGACGACCAGCCACGGGACAGTCGTCAGCCCGTGCGCCAGGTGCCAGCCGATCTCGCCCGCGTCGAACGGAGCGCCCGGAGCGAGCAGGAAAGGGTTGCTGAATGCCAGCGCCAACCCCACCCCCAGGAGCGTCCCTACCCCTGCCGCAGAGCCGACAGTCACGACCGCCTCCCACCTGGGCGCGGCACGCAGAGACCGCGGGGTCGCCCCGAGCGCGGCGAAAGTCGCCAGGTCGCGTCGTCGACTTGTGGCCGATGCGTGTGCCACGCCGGCGGCCAACAACACCACCACGGCGGCGCCGATGCCCCCAAGAACGACGGCGAACCCATGGCTCGGCAGGACCAGCCATCCGCTGTCAGTGGCGGTCGAGAGGACGAACCCCCGTCCGTCGGGGACGGCGGCGTCGATCGCCGCGATCACGTCCGGCGACGGCATGCCGAACTCCTGGTCGGGGGCCCCGGCGCTCAGCACCACGAGCGCCGAGACGGGGGCCTCGCCCCAGATGTCGCGCGCCCACTCGCCGTCGACAGTCGTGATGGGAGCCTCAGAGTCCAACCCGAAGACGGGAGTGTGGCCCGCCCACGTGGTGATGGTCCCCACGCCGGTGGGGGCTCGTGGAACGAAATCCTCCCCGGGCAGGTATTCCTCGTCGCGGCCGCCGAGCAGGACTCCGGAAGCGAGCCCCATGGTGCGGTACGCGTGGGGCGCGACGGCGTCGGCATCGGCCTGGTCCACCGCCAACACCAGTTCCGCTGTCGCCACCTCGCCGAGGTCGCGGGTCCCGTCACTGAGCGTCACCGTCTGTGGAGCGCCGACTAGGACCCGCGCGGGGATCACGCGTAGGCGAGGATCATCCGCGAGGGTGGCGATCACGTCCTGGTCGAGGCCGATGCGGCTGAGCCCCGTGGGAAGTCCCGACTCCGCCCACGGGTCCACGGAGGTCACGATGGCGACGGCATCCACGCTGAGCGCAGCATCGATGTCTGCCTCTGAGGCGCCACTTGCGCCCCAACTCCACGCCCACAGGGTGGCGACGATCGCCGTCACCGTGAGGACGCGCCGCCGCGTCGCCGAGGGGCGCGCGAGGCCGTCCGCGGCAAACGCCCGTCCGCCGGTGGTGTCGCCACGGCCCAGAACGGCCGATGCCGTCCTCACCGCTCGCTCGGAGGCCCACCTCAGCAGGCGAAAGGCACACCAGACCGCCGCCACGGCGGCAACCATCAGGCCTATGTTCTTCGCCCACACGAGGTCACCGGGCGATTCGAGATTCTCCGACGCCCACGCGTCGAGCGGCACCGTCCGGTTGAGAATGACGAGCGCGAAGCCAAGGACACTCGCGACGACCGGCACCGCGCGTGCAACGCGGTGCCATGCCCGCGGTGGCAGTGACGGCGCGGCCACGTCGGTATCGCCTGCGACGGCGCGCGCCATCGCATCGGGCGCGCCCTTGGTGAGCGCCGCGTACGCCAGGACGCCACATAGCCCTGCGAGTGCCGCGAACCCGGCGAACACGGCGACAGCCCACGCCACGGCTCCCCACTGGAGCGAGGGGTCGCCCGGGAGTTCTTGGGAGGACATCGGCGAGAAATCAGAGGCGGCCTGCGCGAGTGCAAGCCCCACGGGGACACCCACCGCTGCGGCGATTGCCCCGTCACGGGCGCTCGCGACCGCAGCGGTGCGCAGGATGTCGCGCCGCGTCGCGCCGAGCGCCATCCGTGTTGCCAGACCATCGCGCGCGCTCACCAACCCCAGGCGCAGGAACAACGTCGCAAGGATGCCGACGATCACGAGCCCGGGAATGCCATAGAAGAACAGCGCCATCAGCCACGGAAGCCATGCCGGCCCCGTGCCGTCGTCAAAGGTCCCCAGCGGGGCCCACACGGGGCCGGCCATCCACGCCCCAAACCCTGCACCCAGGGCGAGGACCACGCCTGCCGCCCAGCGCATCGGCCCGGTGATCACGGCAGACCCGCCTTCTGCGCCTCCACCAATTGGGCCGCGGGGCTGAGCCTGTCGAGTCGAATGCGGATGACGCTGGCGCCGATGGCCGCGAGCGCGGCCGCGCCCACCACGAGCGCCGCGAGCATGCCCCACGGCACCACCGAGAGAGTGAAGCCCACCGCGGCCAACACCTCGCCAGCGCCGTGAGGAGCCGTGCCGAAGAAGGCGTCGAGGAGAACTCCCACCGCGGCGCCTCCCACGACCCCCGCGGCACCGGCCGTCAGCACACCGATGCCCGCCTCGAGAGCGGTCGCGCCCCTCAAGGCTCCGGGTGTTGCCCCAAGCGCGAGGAGTGTCGCGTGGTCCTTGGCGCGCAGGCGCTGTGACGACCATGCGAGCGCGATCACCATGGCGATGGCGACCAGGAGGAAGCAGCCCGTCACGAGAGCCGTCTGCGCAAGGCTCTGCGAGTACACCGCAAGGTCGTCAGGGTTGAACGTGACGGTCTCGACCGCGGCGAGGTCGTAGTCGGCGAGGACGTCGCTGACCGGCACGTCCCCTGCGGGATACAGCAGGAGCGCCGCGGTGGGAGCGGCGCCCCAGGTCGATTCCGCCCAGTCCCGGTCGACTCCCGACCACGGTCCGGTGGACCCGTACATCGTGGTCTCGCGCCGCTCGCCGTCCATCTGCACGTAGGAATCATCGGCCGCAAAGGCGCCGACGCTGCCCACCGTCCACGACTCCCACTCGGTGGCCGGACCCATGCCCAGAGCCACCCGAGCATCGGGCTGCAGTGCGCTGATGGCCGAGCCGTGCACGGCGAGGAGCACGTCCTGATGCGTCTCAGTCTCCGAAGACTCGGCGTCGATGGGGACCTCGCGTGGGTCAGTAGTGAGGACCCCGGCGCTGAGGACGGTGAGGCGTTCGTCGCTGCGAAGATCAGCGATGAGGTCGCCGGGTAGCGAGGCGGCCCACCCGGGCGTCTGGAGGCCATCCGCCCAGGCCAGGGTGTCGAGCCGCACGCTCGAGACCGTGGCGTGTGGCGACAAATCCGAGGCCACCGCGTCGCGCCCCCACGTGCCGGACGAGAGCACGGTCATTGCCGTGGAGAAGCCCATCACGACCACCACCGTCAGCATCGCGGCGGTGCGCATCGGCGTGGGGCGCGAGAGGGCATCGTGCGCCAAGGCGCGGGCGCCGCCCGGCTGTGCACCGGCCGCGACCGCACGACTGAGTCCGCGTGCCGAGACGATGCCGAGCCGCGCGCCGCCATACGCGAGCACACCCGGGACGGCGAGGTAGAGGAGCGCGAACAGAACTGACGACGCGACCCACGTCACGGCCATACGCCAGCCAGACACCTCGAGGTCCGTGTCGCCGCCCACGGCCCACAGTGCGACGCCGGCTGCCACAGCGAGCGCGACGCACCACACGGCGACCTTGGTGAGCGTGCGCCGCCTCCCGCGTCGCGCCTCGGCTCGGGGCAGCGGTGCCCCCGATGCGACGTGCGCCACCGATCCTCGGGTGGCCCACGAGGCCACGAGCGTGTAGGCGCCTACCAGGGAGATCGCTCCCACGGCGAACACCGTGAGCCACAGCCACAGCGCGTTGGCATCCCAGTATCCGGGGCCGAACCCTTCCCCCAGTTGCGCGACGACGGCCCCCAGGCCAAGGCCGATGCCCGTGGCGGCAAGGCCTTCGCGCGCTCCCGCGCGCACGTGCGCCCTGACAAGCTGCCTGCGGGTGCTTCCGAGCGCGAGCTCCGCGGCGAGGTCCGTCCGCCGCGTCGAGATCCACATGCCTCGGAATGCGGCGGCGGTACCTCCCATCAGCGCGATGAGGAACGGCGCGTACAGAATGACAGCCAGGTACGACCAGAAGATGGAGTAGATGCCGTCATCGATGCCGCTGTCCCAGACCACCCACAGTGGCGGCCCCGCCGCCGTCATGAGCAGGGTGGCGACCAGGATGATGACCGGCGGTACCCACCTCAACGTTCGACCCCGGCCAGCGCGTCCAACCCAGCCAGCACCGACTCCGGCGTGGGGTCCGTGATGTGGCCCTCGACCCGGCCGTTCGCGAACAGCAGCACGCGGCCCGCGTAGGACGCAGCGGTGGGATCGTGGGTCACCATCACCACGGACTGCCCCAGTTCGCGGCACGACGTCCTCAGGTGCGAGAGGATCTGCGCGCTCGCGTGGGTGTCGAGGTTGCCGGTGGGCTCGTCTGCGAGCACCACGCGCGGCCGGGTGATCAGCGCGCGGGCGATGGCAACCCGCTGCTGCTGACCACCCGACATCTCATAGGGCCGCCGGTCGAGTTCGCGCTCGATCCCCAGCATCTCGACGAGGGTGGCAAGCCATGCCTCGTCCTGCGGGAGCCGGTTCAGCCTCAGCGGAAGCACGATGTTGTCGCGCCCGCTCATGGTCTGGATGAGGTTGAAGCCCTGGAACACGAAGCCGACCACGCGGCCGCGTACCTGGGCAAGTTTTTTGTCTGACAACCCGGTGAGTTCGTCGTCGCCGACCCACACCTCGCCGCTGTCGGGCCGGTCAAGTCCGGCCAGCAGATGCACCAGCGTGGTCTTGCCGGAGCCGCTCGGCCCCATCACGGCGGTGAGCACGCCTCCGGGAATGTCGAGGTCGACATGATCGACGGCGGTGACGGCACCCTCGCCGGCCCCATACGTCTTCGTGAGCCCTCGTGCCGTCAGCGCGACGGGCGTCGTTGCATCCCCCATGGCGGTCACGCTACGCGGACGGGGCGTGCGCTCGCGTCAGCCCGGGGCATCGATTCGCGTCATACCCAGGTATGACGGAGCGATGGGCGCGGGCGCGCACCTTTCGACGCCGAAAGAGCGCTGACGTTCCTACAGGAGCTCGTCGGTGCCCAAAATGAGCGCTGACGTTCCTAGCGACTAGGAGCCGGCCCGGACCAGGCCGACCTCGTAGGCGGTCACCACGGCCTGCACACGGTCGCGCGCGCCCAACTTGGCGAGCACGCGCCCCACATGGGTCTTGACCGTGGGCTCCGCGAGGAACAGTTCCGCGCAGATCTCGGCGTTCGACCGGCCACGCGCCATGAGTACCAGCACCTCGCGCTCGCGGTCGGTGAGGCTGTCGACGGCCGATGCCGCGGCGGGCTCGCCCGGGTCGGGCACCGAGGCGGCGACGGTCGCCAGGAGCCGCTTGGTCGACGAGGGCGCGATAACGGCGTCGCCCGCGTGCACGGTACGGATCGCGGCGAGCAGGTCCTCGGGCGGCGCGTCCTTGAGCAGGAATCCACTGGCTCCCGCCTTGATCGCGGCGACCACGTACTCGTCGAGATCGAATGTGGTGAGCATGACGACGCGGGTGCATGACGCGTCCGCAACCCGGGAGCACGCCTCGATGCCATCCATCCCCGGCATGCGGACATCCATGAGGACGACGTCGGCGGGTGGCTCAAGAGCGGAGAGCGCGGCCACGGCAGCCGCACCATCGCCCGCCTCGGCCACTACTTCCATGTCGTCCTGGGACTCGACCACCATGCGGAATCCGGCACGGATGAGGCTGCTGGTCGTCGACCAGGGCGACGCGGATCATGCCTGGATGCCGAGGCTCCGGGTGCGCCTTGCCGGGGGTCACGGGCGGCAGCGCAGACCAGGGGAACGTGATCCACAGGTCCGTGCGCTTCCACACGTAATCCGGGTCGATGACGGAGCGTGACTTCGCGTAGAGGACCACGGTGCGGACCTCGGCGGCGTGAGCCTCCATGAGCCGCTTCACGAGGGCAAGCGTCTCGCCCGTGTCCGCCACGTCATCGGCGACGAGCACCTTCAGGCCCTGCATCGCGTCGGTGTCGAGCAGAGGAGGCAGCACCACAGGCTCGGGGAGACGCTCGTCGACGCCCGTGTAGAACTCGACGTTGAGCGTGCCCACGCCCTTGGTGCCCAGCGCGTACGAGAGCGCGCCGCCCACGGGGAGGCCGCCGCGCGCGATGGCGACCACCACGTCGGGTTCGTAGCCGTCATCGACGACCATCTGCGCGAGTTCGCGCGACGCGTCGCCATAGCCCTGCCAGGTGAGCACCTCGCGCTCGGGGGAGTCAGTCATGGCGCAAGTATGGCCGATGCCTCGCGAGAGGTCAGCGGCAGCCTCGCCTTCACCACGAACCCGCCACCGGCGCGCGGCCCGGCGCTGAGGGTGCCGCCGAACACGGTCGCACGCTCCCGCATGCCGGCGAGGCCTTGGCCGTCGCCGTCGTCGCGGGCGCCAGCGCCGCGGCCGTCGTCGGACACGATGAGGGTGACGGCGTCGGCCTCCCAGGTGAGTTGCACGAACGCCTTCGCGGCGGGACCACCGTGCTTCAACACGTTCGTGAGGCCCTCCTGCGCGATCCGGTACAGCGCCAGGCCCGCGCCGATCGGCAGCGTGCGGGGAGCCCCCGTCGTCACAAACGAGCAGTCCAGGCCGCCGTCGCGCGTGGCAGCCACCAGGGCAGGGATGTCGTCGATGCTGGGCTGCGGGCCGAGCGCCGCGTCCTCGTCTCCGATGCGCAACAGACCCAGCAGGGCACGCATCTCCGTCAGGGCAGCGCGGGACACGTCGGCGATCGTCTCGAGTGTGTGGGCAGCCTTGGCGGGGTCGGTGCGGGCGGCGAAACGGCCGCCGTCGGCCTGCGCCACCACCACGGACAGCGTATGTGCCACCACGTCATGCATCTCGCGGGCGATGCGGGCGCGCTCGTCCGCGGCGGCGAGCGCACGCTCGGCCTCCGTGTCCCGCACCAGTTGGCGCTCGAGCCGGTAGGCGTGGCGGCGCGCCGCCTGAAGGCGTACCGCCACCAACGCGAGGCCGAGCAGCGCTGCCAGCAAAGCGCCCGTGAGGAGCCACACCATGGCCCCACCCTAGGCCGCGCGGGCACATCGACGGCCGTCCATGCGTTGATACCGGTGAGGGGAGCGGACACGAAGGAAGTAGTGATGATGTTCCACCCGCAGAGCCCGGCCTGGATCCCTGACGAGCCTGAGGCCCCTGCCGACGCGCGGCACGCATCGCACGAGGCCTTCGCGACGTGCGGGCCCGCGAACGAGCCAGGGTTCACTCACCTCCTGACCGGTGACCTCACCTCGCTGCCGGCGACCTTCCCCCGCATGCTCGAGGCCGCCGACGGCGTCGAGAAGGCCGTCGCCGTAGGAACCGACCGCTTGTACGTGGTCGCTCCCTTCGCGACCGCCGATGAACTCCTCGTTCTCGCGCAGGCTCTTGCGAATCCCTGGGAAAGTGCCGATAGTGCCGTTATGGCATCCGGCGATGGAGACAGGCGCCTCGAGGCACTCTCGCGTCTCGCGGACGACTTCGGCGACACCGCGGCCTTCGAGCCTGCCGTCGCCAAGGCGCCGTCGTCGCTACCGGGGCGCGGTGTGGTCGGCGAGTGGCCGCCGGTGCCCATCGACGACGCCGGACTCCTGGACTGCGGCACCTCACGCCGCGATGGCTTCACGCACGTGCTGTGGGTGGACCGCGGCGCGGTCCCAGGAGACCTCGCCGAACGCGTGGCGGGCCTCCCCGGCGTGGCCCGCATCGAGTGGGAGGGCACCGAATTGCTGCACCTGGAGGCGCACGGCGCCACGCACGCCGACCTCCTCGCCGAGGCGCGCTCCGTCGCACGTCGCTGAGCCGCAGCCCCTCGCCCCAGCATCGGCCCTGCGTGCGCCCGGCCGCCGGTACTCTTGACCCGTATCCGACCGCGCCGCCCTAAGGGATGACATGACCGACGCTCGTGACCAGCACCTCGACACCGTGGACAACGCCGCGGCCACCCCGGACCAGGAGATGCCGTTCGCGGAGTTGGGCCTCAAGCCCGACGAGTACCAGCAGATCGTCGGCCTTCTTGGCCGCCGTCCCACCGCCGCGGAGCCTCGCGATGTACTCCGTGATGTGGTCCGAGCACTGCTCGTACAAGTCGTCCAAGATTCATCTCAAGCAGTTCGGCGAGAAGACCACGCCGGAGATGAAAGAACGCCTCATGGTCGGCATGGGCGAGAACGCTGGCGTGGTGGACATCGGCGACGGCTGGGCCGTCACCTTCAAGGTCGAGTCCCACAACCACCCGTCCTACGTGGAGCCCTACCAGGGTGCCGCGACGGGCGTGGGCGGCATCGTGCGCGACATCCTCGCGATGGGTGCGCGCCCGATCGCAGGCATGGACGAGCCTGCGTTTCGGCGACATCGACCACCCCGACACGGCACGCGTGGTGCACGGAGTCGTGGGCGGCGTCGGTGGCTACGGCAACTCGCTGGGCCTGCCCAACATCGGTGGCGGCTCGCTGTTCGACAAGAGCCTTCCAGGGCAACCCGCTGGTCAACGCCCTGTGCGTGGGCAAGATGAAGCACGAGGACATCCACCTCGCGTCCGCCGAGGGCGTGGGCAACAAGGTGGTCCTGTTCGGCGCCCGTACGGGCGGCGACGGCATCGGCGGAGCCTCGATCCTTGCCTCCGAGACCTTCGAGGACGGCGTCCCCGCCAAGCGCCCGTCGGTCCAGGTGGGCGACCCCTTCATGGAGAAGGTCCTCATCGAGTGCTGCCTCGAACTGTTCCACGCCGACGTGGTCCAGGGCATCCAGGACCTCGGTGCCGCCGGTATTTCCTGCGCCACGAGCGAGGCTCGCCTCCAACGGCTCGGGTGGCATGCACGTGTGGCTCGACGACGTCCTGCTGCGTGACCCCACCCTGAACGCGGGCGAGATCCTCATGTCGGAGTCGCAGGAGCGCATGATGGCGGTCGTCACGCCCGAGAAGCTCGATGAGTTCATGGCCATCACCGCGAAGTGGGACGTCGAGTCCTCCGTGGTCGGCGAGGTCAACGACTCGGGCCGCCTCACCATCGACCACCACGGCCAGCGCATCGTCGACGTTGACCCGCGCACCGTCGCCCACGAGGGCCCCACCTACGACCGTCCGTACGCTCGCCCCGCGTGGATGGACGCACTGCAGGCCGATGCCTTTGCGGCCGAGCTCCCGGCCACCGGCGACGACCTCCGCAAGGCGGTCGTCGACCTTATGGCGAGCCCCAACCTCGCGGACCGCTCCTGGATCACGAACCAGTACGACCGCTACGTGCAGGGCAACACGGCCTCGGCCCGTCCCGACACCGTCGGCGTGGTGCGCGTCGATGAAGAAACCGGCCGCGGCGTCGCGATCGCCACGCGCTCGAACGACCGCTACACGAAGGCTCAACCCTTACGACGGTGCCCGCCAGTCCGTGGTCGCTGCCTACCGCGCGGTCGCCATCGCGGGCGCGACGCCCACCGCCATCACCGACGGCCTGAACTTCGGCTCGCCCGAGGACCCCGATGCGATGTGGCAGTTCGTGGAGGCCATCCGCGGCCTCGCGGACGTGTGCCAGGATCTCGGCGTGCCCGTCACGGGCGGCAACGTGTCGCTCTACAACGGCACCGGTGAGCCCGGCCGCATCGACTCGTCGATCAACCCCACGGCCATCGTCGGCATGCTCGGCATCCTCGACGACGTGGACCGCGTCACCCCGTCCGGCTGGCGCCAGGACGGCCTCATCCTCTACGTGCTGGGCACCACCGGGGCCGACCTCGATGGCTCGCGCTTCGCGGAGCCTGAACGGTCACCTTGGTGGCGCGGCCCCCGCGGTGGACATCGCCGCGGAGAAGACGTTGGCCGAGGTCATGGTCGCCTCGTCCCGTGATGGCCTGGCCGACGCGGCTCGCGAGATCGGCGAGGGTGGCCTCGCCGCCGCGCTGGCCCAGGCGTCGCTGCGCTACGGCGTGGGTGCGCGCATCGTGCTCGACGAGCCTGTGCGAGCGCGATGGCGTGTCCGCCGCGCAGGCGCTGTTCTCGGAGACGCAGGGCCGGGTGCTCGTGGGCGTGATCCGCGAGGACGAGCCCCGCTTCACTGCGATGCTGGAGGCCCGCGGCGTCCCCGCCGTGCGCATCGGCTACTCGGTGCCGGAGGCGTCGCTGGAGGTCCAGGGTCAGTTCGACCTGCCGCTCGAGGAGCCTGCGTTCGGCCTGGTCGGAGACCATTCCGTCCCGCTTCGCCTAAGTCTCCACCGTGACCGATCCGGCGCGTCCGCTGCGACGGCGCCGGGCCGCGCTGTGGGGAGCCGCTGCGGCCGCCGTTGCGGCCGTGGCCCTCGTGCTCGCATGGTCGGGCCGTTCCGCGGGACCGTGGGACGCCGATCCGGGCACGTTTGAGGTCCACCGCCTCGCTGCGACGGCGCGGACGGTGCCGCAGTCGGGGCTCGAGGCCGCGCTGGCGGCCGACGATTCCGATTCGCCTTGGCTCCTGTCGCTCAACGGCACCTGGGACTTCACCTGGTCGCCGAGCCTTGAGGACGCTCCCGCGGACTTCTGGGAGCCGTCCGTCGACACGAGCGATTGGGGCACCGTGGAGGTGCCGCATCAGTGGCAGGCTCGACGGGTACGGCAACGCGTCCGATGGCGACATCGTCTACCTCAACGAGGCGCACCCCTGGCAGGGTGAGGAACGCATCGACCCGCCCCAGATCCCCGTCGACGGCGCCTCGATCGGCTCTTACCGGCGCGAGGTTCAGGTGCCCGATGCCTGGGACGGCCGCCGCACGGTCCTCGCCTTCCAGGGGGTCAAGTCGGCGTTCACCGTGTGGGTCAACGGCGTCGAGGTGGGCTACAGCGAGGACAGTACGCGCCGGCCGAGTTCGACGTCACGGACGCGGTGGTGCCCGGCGCCAACGTGGTGGCGGTGCGCGTGCACCGCTGGTCGGACGGCTCGTGGCTCGAGAACCAGGACCAGATTGACCTCTCGGGCATCTTCCGCGACGTCGAGCTCTACTCCACCCCCTCCACGTACCTCGACGATCACACGGTGACCACGGAGGTGGCCGACGGCGGCGCCACCGCCACCGTGACGTTCGCCGCCGAGGTGGCGGGGGCATCGGCCGCCGGCGCGACTCTGACGGCGACGCTGTACGACCCCGACGGGGTCGAGGTTGTGTCGACCACCACGAGCGGCGCAACCCCGACCGGCGTGCTCGAGGTCCGCTCCCCGAGCCTGTGGACCGCGGAGACCCCGTCGCTGTACTCCCTGGTCTACGAACTCGCCGACGCAGACGGCACCGTGACGGAGACGCTGGGCACGCGCGTGGGCATCCGCGAGTTCGCGATCGTCGACGGCGTCATGACGCTCAACGGCCGCCCGCTGGACATCAAGGGCGTCAACCGAGGGGAGATGCACCCGGACGTGGGGCAGGCCATGACGGAGGAGATCATGCGCGCCGATCTCACCGCGATGAAGCGCGCCAACATCACCGCCGTGCGCACCTCCCACTACCCCGCGCACCCACTGCTGTACGCCCTCGCCGACGAGATCGGCCTGTACGTCATGGACGAGGCGAACGTCGAGAGCCACGATCAGCGCCCGTTCCCCGGTGACTCTCCTGCGTGGTCTGCGGCGGTCCTCGATCGCGTCACCAGCATGTACGAGCGCGACAAGAACCACGCCTCGGTGCTGTGGTGGTCGCTCGGCAACGAGGCGGGTAGCGGGCAGGTGTTCCAGGATGCCGCCGACTGGCTGCGCGACGCCGACCCCACGCGTCTGGTGCATTACCAGGACGACTCCTCGGTGGCGGACATCGATGGCGTCTTCTACCCGTCCGTGAGCGACGTGCGCGAGCGCGCTGAGCAGACCACCGGTCGCCCCTGGATCATGACTGAGTATCAGATGGTCATGGGTAACGCCGTGGCTGGGATGACCGAGTACTGGGACGCGATCGATTCGAACCCGGAGATGCAGGGCGGCTTCATCTGGGACTGGGCCGACCAGGCGATCAGGGTGCCGCTGGACGGCGGCTTTGCCGCGTTGCCGCTGGGGGAGACGGCCGATGTCGACACCTACCTCTCGTACGGCGGCGACTGGGGCGATGGCGCTACCGACGGCGGCTTTTCGCTCAACGGCCTGGTCAATCCCGACCGCGTGGCGCAGCCGAGCCTGCGGCCGTCGCCGCCGTGTATGCCCCGTTCGAGATGGATGTGGCCGATGCCGCGCTCGGCGCGGTTGGCGTCTGCAACGAGAACCTTGTCACCGACCTGGACGAGTACGCGGTGACCTGGACGCGCGAGGTGGATGGCGCGGTCGTGGCCTCCGGCGGCCTCGACTGGGACCTCGCGGCGGGGGAGTGCGGCACGCTGGCGCTTCCTGCCGAGGCAACCTCGGTGGCGAGCGCCGATGCCGGTACCACCGTCGCGCTCACGCTTGCAGTAGCGCTCGCGGAGGACACCACGTGGGCCGAGGCCGGCCACCTGGTTGCCTCGCAGCAGGCGGTCCTGCGGGACGCCGGGGTGCCGGTCGCGGCGACTCCCGCGACGTCCGCGGCTGACGGTGTGCTCGACGTGGCAAGCGCCGGCGGAACCCTCACCGTGACGGGCGAGCGCGTCAGCGTGGAGATCGACGAGGCGGCCGGCGCGGTGACCTCGGCGGTGCTCGACGGAGTCTTGGTGGTCCAGGGCGGCATCGGCCCCGACTTCTGGCGCGCGCCTACCCAGAACGACCTGATGAACGGGCTGGCCGACGGCGCCTACACCTGGCACGACGCGGTGAGGAGCCCGACGCGGTCGAGGTCACGCGGCCAGACGATGCGACCGTGGTGATCGACACCGCGTACACCCTGAGCGTCGCAGGCAAGCCCGGTGCCCGGATGACGACGACGGTGCGCGCGGACGGCACCATCGAGGTCGCGATGGCCTATGCCGGGTCGGAGCAGACCCGCGAGATTCCGGCCGTCGGCACCGCGCTGACTTTGCCCGGCGACCTCGCCACGCTGACCTGGTTCGGCGACGGCCCAGGCGCCTCGTACCGTGACCGCACCGAGGGCACCGCCCTGGGACGCTGGAGTTCGACCGTCGACGACTCCCTGTTCGCGCACGTGGTGCCGCAGGCGGACGGCAACCACACCGACGTCCGATGGTTCGCGGTGACGGACGCCGACGGCGCGGGGCTGCTGGTGACCGCGCTCGGCCAGTCCGTCGAGGCGGCGGCATTGCCCGCCACGGATGACGCGATTTCTGCCGCCCGTCACCAGCACGAGGTCGAGCGCGATGGCGCCACCCACCTCGCGATCGACGCCGCGCAGGCCGGGGTGGGATTCACGTGGGGCGAGAACCCGGTGCCCGGCTATTCGGTGAATGCGACGGAGCCGCGCGAGGCGCACTACGTGTTGAGCGCCCTTCAGGCGGGGGACGCTTCCAGCAACACGTCGGAGTAAGCGCCGACCCTTGACCGCGGGCAGGCCGCTCCCTAGATTTCGTCGCAGGCGCCGCTTGGCGCCGACGAGGGGGAACCATGCTGAGGGTGATGACGTGTGCCATGACGGGGGTACTTGTCCTCGCCGCCTGTGCCGCGCCCGTGGACAGTGCAGGTGAGCCGTCGGCCCCCGCCGCGCCGGTGGAGGCCTCTGTCGTGGCGACGCCCGAGGGTAGCGCGGTCCCGTCTCCACTTCCAGCGGTCATCGAGCTCCATGCGCAGGGACCCGGCGCCGGAGCCGACGTGATCGACTCCGACGGGGATGGCATCGCCGACGATCTCGAGCGCGACCTTGGCACCGACCCCACGTCCCCGGACACGGACGGTGACGGGCTCACCGACTTCGATGAGGTCATGCTGTCATTCACGGACCCCGCCCTTTCCGCCACCTATGACGGCGTGCCGGACACCGAGAGCGACCTGGACAACGACGGCCTGGGCTACCTCGAGGAGGTGGAACTCGGCACCGACCCCACGTCCCCGGACACGGACGGTGACGGTATCGACGACGGCGCCGAGGTGGCGGCTGGAACCGACCCGGTGGACACCGACAACCCTGGCCCGGCGACGCTCGACGGGCAGGTGCTCATCTACGACGGCGGCGAGGACGAGGTCAGCATCACCGCCGACGTGGACGCCAAGGCCGTACCTCAGACCCGCGGCGGACCGGACAACGGCCACGTGGGGTGGGTGGATGTCCCCTCGATGCTGACCGGGCCCGCCTTTGTGGACGTTGCGGAGGACGCCACCGAGGTCACGTTCGTCTACCCACCTCAGGTGACGGACGGACGCGTGCCCGCCGAACTGCTGGTCGCCTACGAGACCATCGAATCGATGGTGTTCCTCGAGCCGGTCGAGGGAACCGAGCCCGGCGAGGCTCGCGTCACCGTGACGGTCGACGCCGACGACATCCCCACGGTGGTGTTGCTGGACCGCGAGGCCCATCTCGCGCTGCTCCAGTAGCCCCAGCGCTGTGACACGCTAGGAAGCATGCCCGCTCCCAGGACGCCCCGCCGCCGGATCGACATCGATGCGGGCCGTGCCGCCGTCCACGCCTGGCGGGGCTCCGCCAGGGAGCCCGACCTGCACGCCCCGGAGGCCGCGACGGCCCGTGACGCGGCCCCCGCCATCGACCGCGCCACCCTCGCCACGGCCGTGCGCTTCACGCTCGAAGAGTTGGCCTCGCGGGCGCCGGGCAACTCGCTCGAGGTGCGGGTGCCGCCGTTCGGCGCCACGCAGTGCATCGAGGGCCCCGTGCATCGCCGTGGCACCCCGCCGGCCGTGGTGGAGATGACGTCCGAGGTGTGGCTCGCCCTGGCGACGGGCCGCCTCGCGTGGGCCGATGCGGTGGCCGTGGGCGACGTCGACGCGTCGGGCGAGCGCTCGGACCTGTCGGCTCTCCTGCCGCTCATCGCCGAGTGACCAGGACCAACGCCAACCGACCGGGGCATCGGCCGTGAGGAAAGTCACGATTCGGTGACTTACCGCTTGCCTCTTGGCAGGACACCGTCCGCGCCCCTAATGTGGCATGCAAGCGCTTGCGAAGGAGCAGAGTAACTCGTTTCGTGAACGCCGCTTCGGTGTTGTCGCACGCGATGCCGAAGCCCACTCAATGAGGAGGAGGGTGCTTCCCATGAAGCGACGTTTTATTGCCCCGCTCGCCGCCGTCGCGGCCTCGGGGCTCGTGCTGGCGGGCTGTTCGTCCGACAGCGACCCGGAGACCAGCGGTACCGCAGGTGGGTCCACCGATGGCGGCGAGGTGGTCGCTGGTTGTGAGGACTACGCCACGTATGGCACGTTCGACGGCTCGGCCGTCGAGGCTCTACGGCACCATCTCGGGCGTGGAGGCCGAGCAGGCTCACCGAGTCGCTCGCGACGTTCGAGGAGTGCACCGGCATCGATGTGACCTACAACGGCTCGGACGAGTTCGAGACCGAGATCAACGTCCGCGTCGAGGGCGGCAACCCGCCCGACCTCGCGATCATCCCGCAGCCCGGTCTGCTTCAGCGCGTGGTCGGCACCGGCGCCGTGGTCGCGGCCCCCGAATCGGTCTCCGCCAACGTTGACGAGTTCTGGTCCGAGGACTGGAAGAACTACGGCACCGTGGGCACCACGTTCTACGCGGCGCCGCTCATGGCATCGGTCAAGGGTTGGGTCTGGTACTCGCCCACCGAGTTCTCCGAGAACGGCTACGAGGTCCCCACCACCTGGGACGAGGCTCATGACGCTCACCCAGACCATGGCGGACAACGGCGGCTCCGGTGACGCCTACAAGCCCTGGTGCATCGGCTTCGAGTCCGGCACCGCCACCGGTTGGCCGGGCACCGACTGGATCGAGGACCTGGTCCTACGCCAGCAGGGTCCCGAGGTCTACGACCAGTGGGTCGCTGGTGACGTGAAGTTCTCGGACCCCGAGATCAAGGCGGCTTTCGAGTCGTTCGGTGAGATCGCCACCAACCCCGACTTCATCAACGGTGGTCTTGGTGACGCGGCATCGATCGTGGACACGGCCTTCCAGGAGGCCGGACTCCAGATCCTCGAGGGCAACTGCTCGCTGCACCACCAGGCATCGTTCTACGAGGCCCAGTGGCCCGAGGGCACCACGGTTGCCGAGGACGGCGACATCTGGGCCTTCCTCACTCCGAACGTGAACGCCGATGACGGTGCCGCCGTCACCGGTGGTGGCGAGTTCGTCGCCGCGTTCAACGACAAGGAGGAGACCCAGGCGCTCCAGACCTTCCTGTCCTCGGACACGTGGGCCAACGAGCGCGTCTCCATCGGCGGCGTGATCTCCGCCAACAAGGGCCTCGACCCCGCCAACGCGTCCAGCCCCATTGGACAGGCGTCGATCGAGATCCTGCAGGGAGAGGACACCACGTTCCGCTTCGACGCCTCTGACCTCATGCCTGCCGAGGTCGGCTCGTCCGCCTTCTGGACGGGCATGAACGATTTCGTGGGAGGTACCGCGCTCGACACGGTGCTCACGGACATCGACAACGCCTGGCCGTAAGTCCACGCTGACCTGCCCGGTGGGGCCTCGCGCATCGCGGGGCCCCACCGGGCTCGTCCACTTGACGGAAGGAGTCGACGATGGGGTCGACGGAACTGCTGGCGGCGGGGCTGAGGGTGCCCGCTGCCGACCTGGGCGCGGACTTCTGGGCGGACCAGGGAAAGAACCTGCTGTTCGGTGCCGTCGCGATCGTGGCGTTCATCGCGATCGTGGCGCTGATCATGTTTGGTGCGGATCTCATCAAGGGCAGGGCCCGCGACAGGGTGCAACTGGTGGTGCTGGTCGCCCCCGTGCTCATCCTGCTGGGCATTGGCCTCGTGTACCCCGCGATCGACACCGCATGGCTGTCGTTCAACGAGATCAGCCAGGAGCCGGATCCCGACACGGGCATCTACACCACCGCGATGTCCTTCGTGGGGCTCGATAACTATCGCTTCGCGTTCACCGATCCCGGCACGCTGCGCACCATCCTCAACACGTTCGTGTGGATGATCCTGGTGCCGCTGCTCTCGACCGGCTTCGGTCTCGCCTATGCCGTCTTCATCGACAAGGCCAAGGGCGAGAAGGTGCTGAAGTCGCTGGTGTTCATGCCCATGGCGATCTCGCTGGTGGGTGCCTCGGTCATCTGGGGCAACATCATGTACGACTACAACCAGGTGGGCGAGCAGACGGGAATGCTGAACGCCCTGCGCGAGCCTGTTCGGCATGGACCCCTACAACTTCCTGCGCGACAACCCGTGGAACACCTTCTGGCTCATCGTCATCCTGGTGTGGATTCAGACCGGTTTCGCGATGGTGATTCTCTCGGCAGCCATCAAGGGTGTCCCGCCGGAGATGAACGAGGCGGCGTCTCTCGACGGCGCCAACGCGTGGCAGCAGTTCTGGAAGATCACCATGCCGTCGATCCGCTCCACGATTGTGGTGGTCCTCACCACGATCACGATCATGGCGCTCAAGGTTTACGACATTGTCCGCACGGTCACCCAGGGCCGTGATTCCACGGACGTGGTCGCCAACCGCATGTACGTGCTGAGCCTTCGTGGAGGGCCGTGAGGCGCTCGGTGCGGCGCTCGCCGTGATCCTGTTCATCTTCGTCATCCCGGTCGTCATCTACAACGTGCGATCGCTCAACAAGGTGAAGGAGACCCACTGATGAGCGCCACCGAGTCACTCGAGCCCGCGGTCGTTGACCCCGCGCCCAAGCCCGACCGCGCCGCCAAGGCCAAGGAGCGGCTGTCCAGCCCGTGGGCCACCGCCGCCGCGATCATCATCGCGGTGGTGTGGACCATCCCCACGGTCGCGCTGTTCATGACATCGCTCATTCCTGGCGACCGGTATCGCACCGACGCCTGGTGGACGGTCATGGCCGACGGTGGTCTCACGTTCGCGAACTTCAACCAGGTGCTGTTCGACTCGTTTGGAGACAACTCGACGGCACCGCCGCTGCTCGAGTACGTCTTCAACTCGATCGTGGTCACCGTGCCCGCCGTGGTGTTCCCCGTGGTGCTGGGCCTCATGGCCGCGTACGCGTTCGCGTGGATCCCGTTCAAGGGCTCGAACTTCCTGTTCGTGCTCATCTTCGCGCTCCAGGTGGTGCCGCTGCAGGCGGCCCTCATCCCGCTGCTGCGCATCCTCGGCCCCGAGAACCTGGGACTGGCGGGGGAGTTCTCCGGGGTGTGGATCGCTCACACCATCTTCGCCCTGCCGCTGTCGGTGTTCCTGCTCCATAACTTCGTGGCGCACATCCCGCGCGAAGTGCTGGAGGCGGCCCGAGTCGACGGCGCGAGCCACACGCAGATGTTCTTCCGGATCATCATCCCGCTGTCGCTGCCGGCGGTCGCATCGCTCGCGATCTTCCAGTTCCTGTGGGTGTGGAACGACCTGCTGGTGTCCGCGGTCTTCGGCTCCGCCAACACGTACCCGCTGACGTACCCGATCTCGAACCTCGCGGGTGACTACGGCCAGTACGCGTACCTGGTGCCGCCCGCGGCATTCATCTCGATGATCATTCCGCTCATCGTGTTCTTCTCGCTGCAGCGCTACTTCGTGCGCGGCCTCCTGGCGGGCTCGACCAAGGGCTGACATGCGGCCGATGCCGGGGCGGGGCGCCGTACGGCCCTCACCCCGGCATCGGCCCTGCAGCCGGCGACGCCTACACTGGTCCGCGTGAGCGAGCAGCAGCCTTCCCCCGAGCCTGACGAGCAGGCCGCGCCGGCCGACTTTGATGCCGCGGACCGCCAGGTCATTCCTGCATCCGTGCGGCGTGCGCCCAAGTTTGCGCCGTTCATCGCGACCGGCGCGATCATCGGCGTCGTCGCGGGCCTGCTGTGCGGGTTCCTGCTGCCCAACTCGACGGGAGTGGGCCGCGGCACCGTCGCGCTGCTCGTGGCGAGCGGCTTCGCGGTCCTCGGCGTCGTCATCGGCGGCGTGATCGCTGTGATGCAGGACCGGGGCACGCCTCGTGAGCTCAAAGCCATGAAGGAGGCCGAGGCGTCTCGTGCCTCCGACGGCGACGCCAGCGGCTCCTGAGCGGGGCAGGGGCGCATTGGCCATGTGGGACACTTATCCGGTGATCTCCCGCCCCCAGGAGGACTGCTGATGGCCCGCGGCGATGGCCGACTCTCTCACGACCTGCTTCCCGGCGAAAAGGGGCCGCAGGACGCCTGTGGCGTCTTCGGTGTCTACGCTCCCGGCGAGGAGGTGGCGAAGGCTCACCTACTTCGGCCTCTACGCGCTGCAGCACCGCGGCCAGGAGTCCGCTGGCATCGCCACCTCGGACGGCGACAAGATCCTGGTCTACAAGGACATGGGCCTCGTCTCGCAAGTGTTTGACGAGGCCGCGCTCGAGGCGCTGACCGGCCACATGGCCGTCGGTCACGCGCGCTACTCGACCGCCGGCGCGTCCACCTGGGCCAACGCCCAGCCCACCCTTGGCCCCACCAAGAACGGCACCGTCGCGCTGGGGCACAACGGCAACCTGACCAACACGCATCGGCTCCTTGAACTTGTCGAGGATCGCCTGGGCGTCGAGCGCCGTGCGGAGATGCACGCGGGCGGCTCGACCGACACGATGATCCTCACCGCCCTGTTGGGCTGGGATCGCCACGACACCATCACCGAGACCGCACTGGAACTGCTGCCCCATGTGGAGGGCGCGTTCTCCCTGGTCTTCATGGATGAGAACACGCTGTACGCGGCGCGCGACCCCCAGGGCGTGCGCCCGCTGGTGCTGGGCAAGATGCCGTCGGGCGGCTGGGTGGTCGCCTCCGAGACGGCCGCGCTCGACATCGTGGGCGCCGTTCAGGAGCGCGAGGTCGAGCCCGGCGAGTTCCTCACCATCAACGCCGACGGCGTGCACTCGCAGCGGTTCGCCGATGCCGCCCCCAAGGGTTGCGTCTTCGAGTACGTGTACCTCGCTCGCCCCGACACCAAGATCGCGGGTCGCTCGGTCCACGCCAGCCGCCTCGAGATGGGCCGCCAGTTGGCGCGCGAGTACCCCGTGGACGCCGACATGGTGATGCCGACCCCCGAGTCAGGCACCCCTGCGGCCGTGGGCTACGCCCAGGAGTCCGGGATCCCGTTCGGGCTGGGCCTCGTGAAGAACGCCTACGTGGGACGTACCTTCATCCAGCCCTCCCAGACGCTGCGCCAGGCTCGGCATCCGCCTCAAGGCTCAACCCGCTGCGCGAGCAGATCGAGGGCAAGCGCCTCGTGGTGGTGGACGACTCGATCGTGCGCGGCAACACCCAACGCGCCGTGGTCGCGATGCTGCGCGAAGCCGGCGCCGCCGAGGTCCACCTGCGGATCTCGTCGCCGCCCATCGAGTGGCCGTGCTTCTACGGCATCGACTTCGCGACCCGCGACGAACTCATCGCCGTCGAGTACTCCGTCGACGAGGTCCGTGAGCACCTGGGCGCTGACTCCCTGGGCTACATCTCCGTCGAGGGCATGATTGCGGCCACCGAACAGCCGCGCGAACGCCTCTGCACCGCCTGCTTCACCGGCGAGTACCCCATCGAGCCGCCCGTGAACGCCCGTCACCTGCTCCTCAACCAGGCCGTGGAGGTCTCTTCGTGACCGAGCCCATCACCTACGCCGGCGCCGGCGTCGACACCGAGGCGGGCGACAAGGCCGTCGAGCCGATGAAGTCCGCAGTGGCTCGCACGCATGGCCCCGAGGTGCTCGGCGGGGTGGGCGCCTTCGCGGGTCTCTTCGACGCGTCCGCGCTCAAGGCGTACGACCGCCCGCTGCTCGCCTCGTCGACCGACGGCGTGGGCACCAAGATCGTGATCGCGCGTGCGCTCGATGTGCACCACACCATCGGCCAGGACCTGGTCGCGATGGTGGTGGATGACATCGTGGTGTGCGGCGCCAAGCCGCTCGTCATGACCGACTACATCGCCTGCGGCAAGGTGGTGCCCGAGCGCATCGCCGACATCGTCCGCGGCATCGCGGAGGGTTGCGAGATCGCGGGCGTGGCGCTCGTGGGCGGCGAGACCGCCGAGCACCCGGGCGTCATGGACGAGGACGATTACGACGTGGCTGGCGCCGCCGTCGGCGTCGTCGAGGCGGCCGATGTGCTGGGCGCCGAGCGCGTCCGCACCGGCGACGTGGTGGTCGCCATGGCCTCGTCCGGCCTGCACTCGAACGGCTACTCCCTGGTGCGCCGCGTGGTCTCTCACGCCGGCTGGCAGGCTCGAGACCCACCTCGACGACCTGGGCCGCACCGTGGGCGAGGAGCTCCTCGAGCCCACCCGCATCTACTCGCAGGCTGTGCGTCTCGCTCGCGGCCTCCGTGCCCGGCCTGCGCGCCTTCTCGCATGTCACCGGCGGCGGCCTCGCCGCGAATGTGGCCCGCGTTCTTCCTCAGGGCCTCGCCGCCAATGTGGCGCGCGATGCGTGGGATCTGCCCGCCGTGTTCTCCGTGGTGCAGGCCGCAGGCAACGTGCCGTGGAACGACCTCGAGTCGACGCTGAACATGGGCGTCGGCATGGTCGCCGTGGTGGCCCCCGAGGATGCCGAGGCGCTCATGGCGGCCTCGCGCGTCGCGGGCGTGGACGCGTGGGTGCTGGGTGATATCACCGAGGACGACGGCCGCATCGCCTCTCCCGACACCATCCGCGGCGCCAAGGGCGTCGACGGCGGTGCGGTGTACCTGAGCGGCGCGTACCGGGCGTAGGTCCCGCATCTCCTACGGGTCGTCCAGTGCTCGCCTTCGCGCGAAACCGGACACTCAGTGACTCGTAGGACGCACCGGTAGACGCCGAAAGCGCACCGACCCGAAGGCCAGTGCGCTCAGCGGGTGTTCAGGAGGTGTGACGGAGCGAGCGCCTAGCGCTCGTCGTCGTCCGCCCAGCGGTCGTACTTGTCGTCGGTCTCATCGGGCTCCTCGGCGGAGTGGCCCACAGGCTCTCGCTCGAGGTCGCGAATGTCGCTGCCATGGTTCGAGTACTTGAGTGACGCGCAATCTTCGCGTCCTTAGCCTTCTGACGGCCGCGCCCCATGTCGCCGCCCCTTCCGCTCGTCGCGGGCGCGCGGCTTTCGCGGGCCCTGCGTGATGAGTGCTGAGTAGAACTTTACAACGCGCGGGGGCGTGATTGCGACTCCCGACCTCCCGCGTCGTCGAGCATGATCTGAATCGCCCGCACCAAAAAACGTACTTCTTGCCCAAAACGTCGTCATAATCGAGAACGTGCGCCCTCTCACGGTGCACAAGGGTCCCGACGAGGGGACCCTCGCTGATCAATCGAGACTGAGGGAATCCGAATGATGGCAGACATGGTCAAGGACCAGGAGAAGTTGCTCACCCCGGCCGAGGTGGCCGCGATCTTCCGTGTTGACCCCAAGACGGTCACGCGGTGGGCAAAGGTGGGCAAGTTGTCCTCGATCCGCACGCTGGGGGGTCACCGCCGCTTCCGCGAGGCCGAGGTTCACGCGCTGCTCCTGAAGGCGCAGCAACAGGACGCCTGAACCGGCGCGTTACCGGGGCAAACGCTCGGCCGCAGATGGTGGCGGCCGGGCGTAGCCTTGCCCGCATGAGTAGTCCCCTCATCGCGCAGTCCTATGCCACCCCTTTCGGGGGCTTTGGCGTGATCGCGAGCCCCGACGACGGTGTGGTGCGCGCGGCGGGCTTTCGCCCGCTCGCCCAGGTGGCGCGCCAGGTCGGCACAGCCGTGGGGCGGCGCGACTGGGTGGAGGGCGAACTCGCCCATGTGGCCGATGCCGTGACGGCCTGGCTCGACGGCGACGACACCGCACTCATGACGGTGCCGGTCGAGCAGGATGGGGGACCGTTCTTCCAAGAGGTGTGGGCGCAGATGCGCACCGTGCCCGGTGGTCGCGCCGTCTCGTACGGCGAGCCTGGCGGAGATGGCGGGAAGGCCGCGAGCGTCCCGCGCGGTCGGCACGGCGTGCGCATCGAACTCGATCGCGCTGTTCGTGCCGTGTCATCGCGTGGTCCAGGCCGGAGGCAGGCTCGGGTCCTATGGGTTCGGCGGGATCGAGAACAAGGCCGCCTTGTTGCGCCACGAGGGAGTGAAAGTGTCCGATGCGACGCCATCCGCACGCCTGATCGAGAAGGCCTTGTGAGCGTCACCGACGCGCCGCTGCGCGCGTGGCTGCCGTACTTCCTTGGCGTCTCCGCGGCGTGGGGCGCGAGCCTTCCTGTTCATCTCCGTAGGGTTGCGGGCCTTCGCGCCCACCCAGGTGGCGTTCGGCCGCGTGTTCTTCGGGGCCCTCACGCTCATTGTCCTGGTGCTGGTGACCCGAGCGGTCCCGCGCCTCACGTGGCGCAAGGTGGGGGCGATCACCGCGGTGGCGGCGTTCATGTCCGGCATCCCGCTAGTGCTGATCCCGGCCGCCCAGCAGCACATCTCCTCCATCCTCGCGAGTCTGCTCAACGCCACGACGCCGCTGTGGACGGCGCTGTTCGTGGCGCTCCTCATCCCCGCCGAGAGGGTGACGCGAGCCCAGTTGTTGGGCCTCGTCATCGGCGCCATGGGCATCGCGATCCTGCTGGGCGCGTGGAACGTCGACGACTTCCCAGTGCTGGGAGCGGGACTGATGCTGGGCGCCACGGCGTGCTACGGCATCGGCTCCACGCTGTCGCGAGTCATGCTGAGCCGAGTCCAGGACTCACCCACGGCGCTGTCCTGCATGCAGATCACGGTCTCCGCGCTCATGCTGGCGCCGTTCGCGCTCGCAGCGCCCTCGCCCGCTCCGGGAGCACTCGCGCTCGATTCCGTCTCGCTGTGGGCGATTTTTGCGCTCGGAGTGACGGGGACGTCGTTCGCGTACGTGTGGTTCTGGAAGATCGTGAAGGCTGCAGGCGCCACCACGGCGGCATCGGTGACGTATGTGGTGCCCGTGGTCGCCACGTTCTTGGGCATCGTCGTGCTGGGCGAGGAGGCTCGCCTGGTACGAGGTCGCGGGCGCCGTGGTGGTGTTCGGTGGCGTGTGGCTCGCTCAGCGCAAGCCACGGCCGCGGCCCGAGGTGATGCAGGAACTCAAGGGCTCGGCCACGTAGGGCCGCGCCGCTTAGAGGATCGAGTTCTTGATGCGCTCGATCGAGGCGGCGGGGTAGAGGTCCTTGTTCTTCTTGATCTTGCGGGCACCGATGCCAATGAAGATCAGCATGATCAGCAGCATGCCGCCGGCGACCACGAGTGCGGACAGCCACACGGGCCACACCACGGACAGGCCGGCGATGGCGGCGACAATCAGCACGAAGAACAGGAAGAAGCCGAGCGCGGCCGCGGCGGCCATGAGGCCGATGCCGATGCCCAGGCTGGCGGCCCTTGACCTTGAGCTCGACCTTGATGACCTCGCTCTCGGCGCGGATCGTCGCGATCCACTGACCGGCGATCGCTCCGAGCAGGGTGTTGAGGACGGTCTTGCCGAGGCTGGCCATGGGATCTCCTTGAAGACGACGTTCCTCCTAGTGAACCGTCTCCTGCCCTGCCAGCGCAAACGCTTCGTTGACGCATGCTCGCGCTTACACCCGCCGCGACGCCAGGGCAAAGCGAAAGGCCCCCGGTTTCCCGAGGGCCTTGCTGTGGTGGCTCCGACCGGCGTCGATCCGGTGACCTTTCGATTTTCAGTCGAACGCTCTACCAACTGAGCCTACAGAGCCTGGTCGCGCGGGGTGAACCCCTTGCTTGCGCGAAAGCCCCTCCATGAGAAGGGGCAGTCGCACCGCGACCCTGACGGGACTTGAACCCGCGACCTCCGCCGTGACAGGGCGGCGCGCTAACCAACTGCGCTACAGGGCCTTGCTGTTTCGACTCTCCGTGAGGAGGGCCGAGGAATAGTGTAGACCACTTTTGGACCTACGTTGTACCCCCAACGGGATTCGAACCCGTGCTACCGCCGTGAAAGGGCGGCGTCCTAGGCCGCTAGACGATGAGGGCGCCGTCCTTGAGGCCGCCAAAGCGTCCCCGTGGACGTGACCATTCTAGGGGTATCCGAGCAGTGCTGAGGACGTGGGCCACAATGGGCGCCATGGTGGAGATGAGTCCCGAGGAGTTTGAGTCGGCCGTTGACGATGCGATCGACGCGATTCCGGAGGATCTGTTGAACCTCGTGGACAACGTGGTGATTCTCATCGAGGACGAGCCCGAGGGGGACGACAAGGACCTCCTGGGCCTGTACGACGGCGTCGCGCTCACCGAGCGCGGCTCGGAGTGGGGCATGGTGGACCTGCCCGACAGGATCTTTATCTATCGCGGGCCCACCCTGCGCTATTGCGAGGACGCGGATCACGTGCGCGAGGAGGTCGCCATCACGGTGGTCCACGAGATTGCGCATCACTTCGGTATCGACGATGAGCGCCTTCATGCCCTCGGTTGGGGCTGACGCGCGTTAGGTTGTGCCCATGAGACAGACCTTCTCTTCAGGCGGCCCCTTCGAGGACATGTATGGCTACTCGCGCGCGGTGCGCGTGGGCAACCACGTCAGCGTGTCCGGCACCTGTGCCCGTGCCGACGCGGTGGTGCCCGATGCCTATGCCCAGGCGCTCGACGCGCTCCACACCATCGGCCGCACCCTTGCGGAGGCTGGCGCGCAACTCGGTGACGTGGTGCGCACCGTCGCGTTCGTCACGGACATCCGCGACATGGAGAAGATCGCCGCGGCACACCGCGAGGTCTTCCAGGACATTCGCCCCGCGGCCACCATCGTCGAGGTCTCGCGCCTCGCAGACCCCAAGTACCTGGTCGAGTTCCAGGCCGATGCGGTGATCGAGCAGCCGTAGCGCTCACCCTCGGTCGCTGCCGACGCACGAAGGTCCCGGACACCTCAGGGTGTCCGGGACCTTCGTGCGCATGGGGTTACGCCTCGTCGGGCGTTGCCTCCCACGCGGAGGAGGCCATCTCCTCGATGGTGTGCGCCATCTTCCACTCGATGTCATCCGCCGCCAGGCTCGCCGCGGGCGACGATGCGGGCGGGGTCACCGGGGCGGCGGTCCTTCACGACCGGCTCCAGGCCGCTGCCTGCGGCCTCCAGGAGCGAGCCGACGATCTCCCGCACCGACGTGCCGTCACCCGAGCCCAGGTTGTACACGGGCGCGAGCGGGCGGCCTGCGTCCAGCATGCGAGCGGCTGCCACGTGCGAGTGTGCGAGGTCCTGGACGTGCACGTAGTCGCGCACGCAGGTGCCGTCGGGGGTGTCGTAGTCGTCGCCGAAGATCAGCGGCGCCTGGCCGGCCTTGATGGCGCGGATCACCTTGGGGAAGAGGTTGTGCGGCGAGGCGTCGTACACCTCGGGGGTGCCGGAGCCGACGACGTTGAAGTAGCGCAGGGAGGTGGCGCGCAGCGGAGCGTCGGACTCGGCGGTCGCCTTCACCTGGTCGCGGATGAGCCACTCGCCGATGAGCCTTGGACTCGCCGTAGGGCGACTCCGGCGTGGTGCGGGTGGTCTCGTTGACGACCTCGACGTCCGGGGTGCCGTAGACGCCAGCGGACGAGGAGAACACGAGCCTGGGTGACGCCCGCATCGGCCATCGCCTCGAGAAGGCAGGCGGTGCCCTCGACGTTCTGGCGATACGTGTGGATCGGCAGCTTCACCGACTCGCCCGCGTACTTGTAGCCGGCGCAGTGGATGACCCCCTGCACGCCGTGCTCGACGAGCGCCGCGCGGACCTTCTCGGTCTCGAGGATCGACGCCTTCACAAACGGCACGCCCTCGGGGATGAAGGACTCGAAGCCGCTCGAGAGGTCGTCAAGCACCACGGCGTCGATACCGCCGTCGGTGAGGGCGCGCACCACGTGCGACCCGATGTATCCGGCGCCGCCGGTGACCATCCAGGCTCATGTCTCTACCTCTGTCTTGTGGGGGCATCGGACGCGGCCGATGCCGTGGGGTCAGTGGTCGCGGCGCGCGCCCTGGGAGGGCGTCACCTGGAAGATGGTCGCCTCGCGCATTCCCGCGGCGGCGAGGGCGCCGCGCACGGCATCGGCGATGGCGTCGGCCTTGTCGAGCGGCACGAGCGCGATCGAGGAGCCGCCGAAACCGCCGCCCGTCATGCGTGCGCCGATGGCGCCGGCCTTGACGGCGGTGTCGCACGCGAGGTCGATCTCCGGCACGGTGATCTCGAAGTCGTCGCGCATGGAGGCCTGCGACGCGTCCATGAGGGCGCCGATCGCGGTGGGGCCCGCCTCGCCGAGCGTGGCAACGGTGTCGAGCACGCGCTGGTTCTCGGTCACGACGTGGCGCACGCGGCGGTAGGTTTCGTCGTCAAGGAGTTCCTTGGCGCGGGGGAGGTCGTCCGCGCCGATCTCGCGCAGCGTGGTGACGCCGAGGACCTCGGCACCCTTGGCGCACGAGGCGAAACGGTCGCCGTAGCCGCCGGTGGCGTGCTCGTGGTCGACGTTCGAGTTGATGACGAGGATGCCCAGGTTCTTGTCGCGCAGGTGCAGCGCCACGGGACGGGCCTCCTCGGTGTCGCAGTCGAGGAACACCACGTGGTCGTCCTCGGCCAGCATCGAGGCGGCCTGGTCGAGCAGCCCGGTGGGCGCGCCCACGGCCTTGTTCTCGGCCACGCGGCCAAAGCGGGCGAGCTCAATCTTGCCCAGTCCCAGGCCCCACAGGCTCGTTAAACGCGGCGCCTGCGGCGCACTCGAGGGCGGCCGACGAGCCGAGGCCAGCGCCCACGGGGACGTCCGAGTCGATCAGGACGTCGAGGCCGCGTGCGCCGGACAGGTCGATGCCTGCATCGGCCATGGCCCAGGCGACGCCGAGGACGTAGGCGGACCAGCCCGACATGCTGTCGAGGGTGAGGGCGTCGAGGTCGCCCACGACCTCGCCGTCGGCGAAGGTGGACCGGAGGTGGATCTCGCGGTCGTCGCGGACGGCCACAGCCGCCCAGGTGCGGCGGTCGATGCCGAACGGCAGCACGAAGCCGTTGTTGTAGTCGGTGTGTTCGCCGATGAGATTCACGCGTCCGGGGGACGACCACACGCCGTCGGCGGGGCGTCCGTAGGCGGCCTCGAAGGCGGCGCGGATGTCGGTCATCGATGACTCCAGTTCTCGTCGGCCTTCGGCCGACCCTCGTGCGGGTGGGCGCCGCCTGCTGCTGCGCCGCAACCCATCGTTTCATGCGTGTGTGCCAGGGGTGCTCGGGGCTCGACTGGGACCGGTCCCAGCCTAGCATCGGGCACCGTCGCCGCCACGGTCGACGGTCCTAGACCGACGCCGCGTCAGCGACCTAGCGTGAACGTTCACCCTATCGCCGTTGGGCGCGGCGCTACAGTGGCCCGCAAGGAGGCACAGGTGGCACGAGGCGCACGCGGACCGAGTATGCATGACGTTGCCGCGCTCGCGGGCGTGTCTCACCAGACCGTCTCGCGAGTGCTCAACGACTTCGAGGGCATCCGCCCTGAGACGCGCGAGCGCGTGCAGGCCGCGATCGAGGAGCCTCGGCTATCGCCGCAACCTCGCCGCCCGCGCGCTCGTCACGGGCCAGACTCAGACCATCGGGATGATCGGCCCCGTGGTCCCGGACATCGGCCCGCTGTCCACCCTTCACGCGATCGAGCGTTCCGCTCGTGCCGTGGGGCTCCACACCATCATGACCAGTACGGAGCCCTCGCCGGGAGCGGTGCGGGCCGCCCTGGAGTTCCTCCTGGGACGCGGCATCGACGCGCTCGCGCTCGCGGCACAGCACCGCGAGATCATCGACGCGGTGTCCGCGGCGGACCCCGGGATCCCGGTGGTGCACCTGCTCACCGGCGGAAGCCCCGCGGGCCAGAGCGCGTCGATCGACCAGGTGGCTGGTGCCCGCCTGGCGATGGAGCACCTGCTCGACCTGGGGCACACCAGGATTCAGCACGTCGCGGGGCCGCAGTCGTATACCGAGGCCCGTCTGCGCGCCGACACCTACAGTCAGATCATGGCCGAGCGCGGGCTGGCTACCCTGCCGATCATCGAGGGCGACTGGACCGCGGACTCGGGGTTCGAGGCTGCGGTCGTGTTGGAGGCCGACGCCACCGCGGTGTTCTGCGGCAACGATCAGATGGCCTTTGGTCTGCTGCACTACCTCACGGAGAACGGGGTCTCGGTTCCCGGCGACATGTCCCTGGTGGGCTTCGACGACACGTCCGAGGCGCGGCATTCGGTGCCGCCACTGACCACCGTGCGTCAGGATTTCGCGGCGGTGGGCCAGGCTCGCGGTGGACCTGCTTGCCGCGCGGCTGGGCAGGGCCGAGGCGCCTTCCGCGCAGACCCTCGAGCCCGAGTTGGTGGTGCGATACACGACCGCGCCGCCACGGATCTAGGACCTTTGGCGGCCGTCGCGTCACTGCTGTGACCGGTCCCAGTCCTGATAATGACCGTGTTGCCTGCTAGGCCCGCGATTCCTGCACGTTTCGATGCGGTGCCAAAAATCACGGAATCGTGACCGAACGCAAATTGACGCGCCGGTGTGAACGTGAACATACTGACTCCTGCACGACGGCCGCGCGACGGAGCGCGGTCGAATCTCAAGGAGGAGATCTCATGAAGGCAAAGAAGTATTTTGCCGCCGCTGCAGGCGCCGCCATGGCGTTCAGCCTCGCGGCGTGCGCCGGTTCCGGCGCTGGCACCGAAGAGGAGCCCACCACCGGAGCCACCGGTTCGACCGACTCGAGCGAGTCCGCTGCACCCGCCGAGGGCGGCCTGGTGGGCGTCTCGATGCCCACCCAGACCTCGGAGCGCTGGATCGCCGACGGTGACGCCGTCGAGCAGGGCCTCATCGACGCTGGCTACGAGGTGGAGCCTGCAGTTCGCGAACGACGACATCCCCACCCAGTCGCAGCAGATCGACCAGATGATCACCAACGGCGCCGAGGCGCTGATCATCGCGGCGATCGACGGCACCGCGCTGGCCTCGCAGGCTGGACGCGGCTGCCGCGGCGGGCATCCCCGTCATCGCCTACGACCGCCTGATCCGTGACTCGGAGAACGTCGACTTCTACGTCACCTTCGACAACTACCAGGTGGGCGTCCAGCAGGCGACCTCCCTGCTCGTGGGCCTCGGCGTCCTCGACAAGGACGGCGCGGAGACTGGCGAAGCCGGCCCCTTCAACGTGGAGGCTCTTCGCCGGTTCGCCCGACGACAACAACGCCACGTTCTTCTGGAACGGCGCCATGGACACGCTCCAGCCGTTCATCGACTCGGGCGTCCTCACGGTTCCCTCGGGCCAGACCGACTTCGACCAGGCCGCCATCCTGCGCTGGCAGCAGGAGACCGCCCAGAAGCGCATGGAGGACATCCTGACCTCCACCTACGTGGGTACCGACCTGACGGTCAACGGTGTGCTCTCGCCGTACGACGGCCTGTCGCGAGGCATCATCACCGCGCTGCAGAACAACGGTTACTCCGGCACCACGGCCGACGGCTTCCCGATCGTCTCCGGTCAGGACGCCGAGATCGCCTCCGTGAAGGCTCATCGCCGACGACGTTCAGTTCGCGACGATCTTCAAGGACACCCGCAAGGCTCGCCGCCCAGGCCATCACGGCCACCGAGGCCTACCTCGAGGGCACCGAGCCCGAGGCGAACAACACCGAGGACTACGACAACGGCGTGAAGGTGGTGCCGTCGTACCTCCTCGAGTCGGACATCGTCTACGCGGACAACATCGAGGCACTGCTCGTTGACTCGGGCTACTGGACGGCCGAGGAGGTCGCCTCGGGCGTTGCCGAGTAATTGGTAGCACCCCGGATCACGCCCTGCGGCGCCGGCTCCACGCGGAGTCGGCGCCGCAGGGCAACCCCGTCATCCTTTGGAGAGGAACGATGGCAGGCAACATCCTGGAGATGCGCGGCATCTCCAAAGAATTCCCCGGCGTGAAGGCGCTCTCCGACGTGGAACTCCACGTCAGCGAGGGAGAGATCCACGCCATCTGCGGCGAGAACGGCGCAGGCAAGTCCACGCTCATGAAGGTGCTCTCGGGGGTCTACCCGCACGGCACCTACACCGGCGAGATCGTCTACGACGGCGAGGAGGCGCAGTTCGGGTCCATCAACGACTCGGAGGCCGCCGGCATCGTCATCATTCACCAGGAACTGGCCTTGGTGCCCCACCTCACGGTGGCCGAGAACATCTTCCTGGGAAACGAGACCAAGAACCGGCTCGGACTCATCGACTGGAACCGGGCCAACCAGCAGGCAGCGGAACTCATGGCGCAGGTAGGTCTGCATGAGAACCCTGTGACCCCGGTCGGTCGGCTCGGCGTCGGCAAGCAGCAGGCTCATCGAGATCGCGAAGGCACTGTCGAAGGACGTCCGGTTGCTGATCCTCGATGAGCCCACGGCGGCGCTCAACGACTCGGACTCCGAGCACCTGCTGCAGTTGCTGCGCGACCTCAAGGAGCGTGGCATCACCTCGATCATGATCTCCCACAAGGCTCGGTGAGATCGAGGAGATCGCGGACACGACCACCGTCATCCGCGACGGCCGCACCATCGAGACCATCGACATGACCGAGCCCGAGTCCACTCAGGACCGCATCATCCGCGGCATGGTGGGACGTGACCTGGAGCACCGCTACCCCGAGCGGGTGGACCACAGCATCGGCGAGGAACTGTTCCGGGTCGAGAACTGGACGGTTCACCACCCCACTCAGCCAGGGCGCGTGGTTGTCGACGGCGCCGCCTTCAACGTCCGCGCGGGTGAAGTAGTAGGCATCGCGGGCCTCATGGGCGCCGGTCGCACCGAGCTTGCGATGAGCATCTTCGGCGGTACGTACGGGCGCGACATCTCCGGTGAGATCTACAAGAACGGCCAACCGATCCGCACCAAGACGGTGGCCGAGGCGATCTCTCACGGCATCGCGTACGCGACGGAGGACCGTAAGAAGTACGGCCTCAACCTCATCGAGGACATCCGCCGCAACATCTCGGCCGCGGCGCTCGGCAAGCTCTCGAGCGGTGGCTTCGTCAACGGCAATGAGGAACTCGCCGTCGCGGAGAAATACCGCGAGTCGATGAACATCAAGACGCCGTCGGTGCTGCAACTGGCGGGCAACCTCTCCGGCGGCAACCAGCAGAAGGTAGTGCTGTCGAAGTGGATGTTCACCGATGCCGATGTGCTCATCCTTGACGAGCCCACCCGCGGCATCGACGTGGGCGCCAAGTACGAGATCTACACGATCGTGAACGCTCTGGCTGCCCAGGGCAAGGCGGTCGTGATCATCTCGTCGGAGCCTGCCCGAACTGCTGGGCACGTGCGACCGCATCTACACCCTCGCCTTTGGGCGCATGACCGGCTGCCTCGACGTGGCCGATGCGACCCCCGAGGCCCTCATGACCCTCATGACCCAAGAACGAGACGTGGCGTCCCGCGCGGACGCGGACGCTGAGGAGAACCTTTCATGACCGGCATCGCCAACGTGCGCGAGCCTGCTGACGCGCAACGTCCGCACCAGCGGTATCTACATCGCCTTCGTCGCCATCATCGCCCTCTTTGCCATCCTCACCGATGGCAAGCCTGCTGAGCCCCAACAACCTCACCAACATCGTCCTCCAGTACTCGTACATCCTGGTGCTGGCGGTCGGCATGGTGATCGTCATCATCGGCGGCCACATCGACCTCTCGGTCGGTTCCGTGGTGGCGGTGTCCGGCGCGGTCGCCGCGACGCTGATGATCAAGCAGGACCAGCCGTGGTGGGTGGGCGTGCTCGCCGCCATCGGTGTGGGTATCGCTGTCGGTGCGTGGCAGGGCTTCTGGGTGGCGTTCGTGGGAATCCCCGCGTTCATCACCACTCTGGCGGGCATGCTGCTGTTCCGTGGCGTGACCTATGAGGTCCTCGACAACACCTCCCTCTCACCGGTTCCCGGCGAGTACGCGCGGATCGCGACGGGATTCCAGAACGGTCTGCTGGGTGGCAACGGCTACGACGTCTTCACGCTGGTGATCTTCGCCGTCGCGGTCGCCGGGTACGTCGTGATGGAGATCCGCAAGCGCCGTGCTGCGATCGCCTACAAGCAGGCCGTCGCCGCCACGCCGCTGTTCATCACCAGGCTCGTGGTGGTTGCCGCAGTCGTCATGTGGTTCGCCTGGCGGCTCGCTAACTACCGCGGCCTTCCGAACGTGCTCATCATCCTGGCGGTGTTGGTCATTGCGTACTCCGTCGTGACGACGCGCACGGTGTTCGGTCGCCACGTGTACGCCATCGGTGGCAACCTCACGGCGGCGACGTTGTCGGGCGTCAAGGTCAAGTGGGTCAACTTCGGCATCATGCTCAACATGGGCATGCTGGCCGGTGTGGCCGGCGTGCTGTTCTCGGCGCGCTCCAACGGTGCCCAGCCCGGCGCGGGCAACATGTTCGAGCTGGACGCGATCGCGGCATCGTTCATCGGTGGTGCTGCCGTCACCGGTGGCGTGGGCCGCGTGACCGGCGCCATCGTCGGTGGTCTCATCATGGCGATCATGACCAACGGCATGCAGGCTGTTGGGCTACGACCAGTCCGTGCAGTACATCGTCAAGGGCTTGGTGCTGCTCCTCGCGGTCGCCTTCGACGTGTGGAACAAGCGCCGCGCGGGGGCTCGCTAGCAGCGCTGCGCTGCAAGGCTCGACGGCCGCTCACCCGGAGGGGGATGGGCGGCCGTCGTCGTGTCCGGGCTCGACCCCGCCGGACTCTCAGCCCGGATGCCCCGCCCGGATGCCCTTCCCCGCCGGCCGCTAATGGGGCCATTTGCGGCACTAAGTGCCCTGGAGAGCCGCAAATGCGGCCATTTGCGGCGGGGGCGAGAGGCGGATGGGATGGCGTGCGGCCGATGCCGGGGCTGGGTCCCGGACGCGCGAAGACCGAGGTCGCACTCCACCGGAACGGCACACAACGCCCAGAGAGGTACGACCTCGGCCAAGGCCACCGTACCCCGCCGGTAGGGTGAATGCACCGGTCCCTACGTCCCCCTGGAGGTTCCTATGCCTATCGCTGACGAGCTCGTCGCCAACAACGCCGAGTACGCCGAGGCCTACGTTGCCGATCGCCCGCTTCCCCCGCGTCGCAAGGCTCGCCGTAGTCGCCTGCATGGACTCCCGCCTCGACACGTTCGCGATGCTCGGCCTCGACGTGGGTGACGCGCACATCATGAGGAACGCCGGCGGCGTCATCACCGATGACATGATCCGCTCGCTCGTCATCTCGCAGCGCAAGGCTCGGCACGCGCGAGATCATCCTCATCCACCACACCGACTGTGGTGCCCTCACCTTCACCGACGACGAGCCTGCGCAACCAGTTGCTCGACGAGACCGGCCTCAAGCCGGCCTGGAGCCCCGAGTCCTTCAAGGACCTCGACGCCGACCTTCGCCAGTCGATGGAGCGCGTGCGTCGCAGCCCGTTCCTGGTGGAGACCGGCCAGGTCCGCGGATTCGTCTTCGACGTCCACACGGGCCTGCTGCGCGAGGTCGTCTAGCGCTAGACCACCGGCCACGCGGGAAGCGCCGCGCGGGTGCGCGGCGTTACCGTGGTGGCAGGGGCATCGGCCCGCTGTGGTGGTGCCAGGGGAGGCGAGCGACATGACATGGTGGAAGTTCTTCCAGGCGGTGCGCCGCGGCGAGCACAAGATCGGCGGCATGACCTGGTTCACGGGCATCGCCGCCCTGATCTACACGATCTCGCCCATCGACCTCATCCCCGAACTCGTCTTTCCCATCGTCGGCCTGGTCGATGACTTCGGCCTGTGGGGCGTCACGCTCATGCTGCTGAGCCGCGAGAAGAGCGCCTGGGAGGCGAGCGTCGGGACCAGTCCTCACGTCGTGGACGTGTGACCCGGCCGATGCCGCAGTCCCCAGGCGCGTCGCGCGCCCCCGGCGTAGGTTGAGGCCATGCCTGAGTTTGCCGTCGAGTCCCGTCCTGCCATCGCCTATGTGGGGCTCTCGGTCGATGTGACCATGGAGACGTTGCCCGAGCGGGTCGAGCCCGCCTTCGCGGAACTCGAGAGTTATCTGGCCGCCAAGGGCATCGCGCCGGCGGGGCCCTCGATACTCCGGTATGGGCGAGTCATGATGAGCGCGCCGTTCACGCTGCAGATCGGCCTCGTCGTGGACCACCAGCCGTGGGTCGATACACCGTATGTGGCCGATCGTCTCCCCGCAGGGATGTACGTCGTGGGCCGCCAGGACGGTCCGTACGCGAGCATCGGGTCCTTGACGGAACGGACGATGTCCTGGGGAGACGAGCGGGGGTGGCGTACGCCCTCGAGATCGGGCCCGAGGGGGACAGCGGCGACGGCGACACCTGGGATGCCTGGTACGAGTGGTATCCGGCGCCGCCGACGCTCGGCGACCAGGGGCCCGAGGGGCCCGTCGAGGTGTGCCTGCTGTTGCGTCCCTGACGCCTAGAACCTGGCGCGCAGGCTCCTGACGCTGTCCAACTGGCGTCCGAGTTCACGTGACAGTCGCGTGGCGAACCGGCCCGCCTCGCCGCCGGGACGCGCGGTGGCCTGCTCGAGGCACAGCGCGAGCGCATCCCGCAGATTCGTGTCCCAGTACGCGAGTGCGCTCGGTCCGCAGCGTCCCGTCCGGCCAGGGCAGGGGGCGCCCAACTGCAGGCAGTCGCGCAGGGTCCAGGGCCGCAGCCACTGAGTCTCGCGGGCATCGGCCCCCGCCTGGTGGAGCCGGTCCACGAGCGGGGAAGAGTACGAGGCCAGGACCCGGCCCAGTTGATGCGCAAGGTCACGCACCTCGTGATGGATGCGCGCGTTGCGGACAATAGAGATGAGGCCGGCGATGGTGTCCTGAAGGTGGCACGCGAGGGTCCGAGCGAAGCGAATGTCTCGCTCCGTCGGTAGGCGATCGGGCGCTGTGATGGCCGTGACGAGAGGCCGTGGGCGCGTGGGCGCAAGCATGTCCATCAGGTCCCCCGGGGATAGGTGCGGTTGAGAATCTCCTTCTACGGTAAGGAGCGCACTGCCTGAATACCAGGGACCATCGTCCGAGATGGGGCCCTCAGCAGGGGTTGGTGGTGTGATCTGCCTCACCAGTCAGCCTCGTGGCACTCCTCCGAGCGCGTCTTCTCCACCTGGAGTGTCGCGTGCGCGAGGCCGTGGTGCGACACGAGAACGGCCCGCGCCTCGGCGAGGACCCGCTGGCCATCGGCATCCTCGCGGGTCACCAGATGCGCGGTGGCGACGTCCATGCCCGAGGTGAGGGTCCACACGTGTAGGTCGTGCACCTCGGCCACTCCCGGCACCGCGGCCAGGTCGTTGGCCACACACTCGGCCGAGACGTCCTGTGGGGCGTGCTGCGCGAGCACCCGGATCACTTCCCGGCCCAGCATCACCGCTCGCACGGCAACGAAGACGCCAATGCCCAGCGCGACCACCGTGTCCCACCACGCGGCACCCGTGGCGGCCACGAGCACAGCGGCCACGATCACTGCGACCGAGCCGAGGGCATCGGCCATCACCTCAAGGTAGGCGCCCTTGACGTTGATCGACTCCTTGGAGCCCGAGCGCAGCAGGATCAGCGAGACCACGTTGACCGCGAGCCCGATGGCGCCGACCACGAGCATCGTTCCCGATGCCACCTCTGCTTCGGCGCCGATCCGGCCGATCGCTTCGATCACCACGTAGGCGGAGACGGCGAGCATCACGAGGACCGCGATCCCCGACGCGAACACCTCCGCACGGTACGAGCCATAGGTGCGTTCCCCGGTGCGATCAGGGCGTGTGGCCATGCGCGTCGCGATCAGTGCCGCTCCGAGCGCCACCACGTCGGCGGCCATGTGACCGGCATCGGTCAGCAGCGCGAGCGAGCCCGAGGTGAGGGCGGCCACGAGCTCCACCACGAAGAAGGTCGCGACCATCCCGAAAGACACCGCAAGGCGCCAGCGATGCTTCCCACCGGCGTGCTGGGACGGCCCGTGATGATGTCCTGACATGCCCGTGTGCCTCCGACTGGTGGATTTCGCACCATCGTTGCGCGAAATTCGACCAGAATCAACCAGCCCTCGGGACGGCGGCGGCGCTAGGTTGGGGCCATGGGGTGGCAGATCGATCTGAACGCGGACCTGGGGGAGGGCTTTGGCCGCTGGGAGCGACGGACGATGCCGGTCTGCTCGACGTGGTCACGAGCGCCAACGTGGCCTGCGGCTTTCACGCGGGTGACCCGGCGACCATGCGTCGCGTGTGCGATCTTGCCGCCGAACGTGGTGTGGTGATCGGCGCTCAGGTGTCCTACCGCGACCTTGCCGGCTTCGGCCGCCGCGCCATGGACGTCCCTGCCCACGAGCCTCGCCGCGGAGGTGGCGTACCAAGTGGGCGCCCTGGAGGTGTTCGCACGCGCGGCGGGCACCCGCGTCGCCTACGTGAAGCCACACGGTGCCCTGTACAACCGCGCCGTCCACGACGAGGAGCAGGCACGCGCCATCGTCTCCGGAGCCATCCTCGGCGGACGCCTCCCGGTGCTCGGCCTGCCGGAGTCGGTGCTCCTCGAGTGTGCCCGCGAGGCCGGGCTCGAGGCCGTCGAAGAGGCCTTCGCCGACCGCGCCTACACCGCCTCGGCGACACTGGTGCCGCGCAGTGTCACCGGCGCGGTGGTGACCGACGCCGACGCCGTGGTCGCCAGGTCTGTCGCGATCGCCACCGGTGAGGGGGTGGCCGATGCCGATGGTGCTCCCCTCGCCATCGCGGCACGTTCGCTGTGTGTCCACGGCGACACCCCTGGCGCCGTGGACCTGGCGAGGCGGGTGCGCGCCGCCCTGGAGGACGCAGGCGTGACGGTGGCGCCCTTCGCGACGGCGCCGCGGTGAGCCGCGTCACGATCCTGCCCATGGGGGCCACCGCCGTCCTGCTCGAGGCTCGATGACGCGGCCCATGTGCCTGCGCTCGCGGCCGCCGTGACGGCCGCTCGCGATGCCGGAGAGATCGCCGCGCGCGACGTGGTGCCTGCCGCCACGACGGTGCTGGTCAGTGGGCTCTCGCGCGTGGACAGAGCCGTACTCGAGGACCTCGTGGCCCTGTGGGAACCGCCCGCCCTGGGCGACAGCGAGGCGGCGTGGGTGGAGATCCCCGTCGCCTTCGACGGCCCCGATCTTGCCGATGTTGCCGCGGGCTGGGCCGTGACCGTCGACCAGGCGGTCGGCCTGATCGCCGCCACCGAGTTCACGGTGGCGTTCTGCGGCTTTGCGCCCGGCTTCGCCTACCTCACCGGGCTGCCACCCGGGCGTGCGGTGCCCCGCAGAGCGGAGCCCCGGACGAGTGTGCCCGCAGGCTCGGTGGGACTCGCCGGACCCTACGCGGGCGTGTATCCGCGCTCCTCACCGGGGGCTGGCAGATTGTGGGCACCGCGTTCGGGGAACCGTTGTGGGATGTGGAGCGCACGCCCCCCACACTGCTCGTGCCCGGTACGCGGGTGAGGTTCCTCGCATGATCGAGGTGGTGGCCCCGGGCACGTTGCTCACGGTCCAGGACCTCGGCCGGGCCGGGCTGGCGCACCTGGGGGTGTCACGGTCGGGGGCCGCCGACGTCCGTGCCCTCCGGCGGGCCAACGCCCTGGTGGGCAACGCCCCGGGCGACGCCGCGCTGGAGGCGACGCTGACCGGTGCCGTTCTTCGGGCCCGGGTGCCCCTCGTGGTGGGAGTGGCGGGGGCATCGGCCCCTGTTTTTGTGGGTGACGTTCCCGCCCCGGTGGGTCGGCCGATGCGCCTCGCACCGGGCCAGATCCTGGACGTGGGCGAGGCGACGGCGGGAGCGCGCACCTACATCGCGGTGCGCGGCGGGATCGATGTGCCCCTGGTGTTGGGCTCGCGCTCCACGGACGTGCTCTCGGGGCTCGGGCCCGCGCCCCTGGCCGCTGGGGACACCCTTGGCGTGGGACCCGCCGCAGCGCCGGGGCAGGAACTCTTCGCCGCATCGGCCGTACCCGAGCCTCCGCCCGGTCCGCGCGACGTGGTGACGCTCAGGATGCTCGCCGGGCCGCGGGGGGACTGGGCGGCGCCGGACGCGTTGCGGGACCTCGCGCAGACGCCCTTCGTGGCCTCGGAGCGCTCCAACCGCGTGGGACTACGGCTGACCGGCGCAGTGGTGGAGCGTGCCCGCGACGGCGAACTGCCAAGCGAGGGTGTGATCCCCGGCGCGGTACAGGCTTCCGCCGTCGGGCAAGCCGGTGATCTTCCTCGCGGATCACCCGACCACCGGGGGCTATCCGGTCATCGGCGTGCTGGACAGTGCGTCTCTTGCCGCCGCCGCTCAGGTGCGGCCGGGGCAGCCCGTGCGGCTGGTCTCGTCGCGGTAGGCGGCGCCTGGGATCTGACGCTCCGCAGCGGGACATGGGAGTCACTTCCGGTCGGAAAGTGACCCCCATGTCCCGCCAGCAGGACTACTGCGTCGCGTCGAGCGCCTGGCGCGTGAGGGAGCCTGCCGCGGGCAGGTCGACGAGGCTCGCCGTCCGGGATGTCGAGTTCCCCGTAGGCCACGTGGAGGGCGCCCACCGCGGCCCCCGCTGCGCCGGCGAAGTCACCGAGCGCCGTATGTACCAGGGTGGGGGCGACGTGGAGCGTGGCGGTGAGTCGTTCCTGGTACATCGGGAGATCGTCGCGTAGGGACTTCGCGATCCCGCCGCCCAGCACGATCGTGTCAGGGTCGCAGGCGACCGCCACGGCGGCGAGCGCGGTCACCAGTGCGTCGTCGAAGTCCCGGCGGATCACAGCGGCCCGCGCGGATACGCCGGGACGGAACAGCGCGGCAGGGTCGTCGAGGTCGATCCCTGCCTCGTGACCGCGTGCCGCAATAGCGGGGCCCGTCACGCGAGTTTCGAGGCGCTCGCCGCCGGGCCCGAACGGAAGTTGGCCGAACTCGCCCACCAGCCCTCGCCGTCCGCGCACCACGCGACCGTCGACCGCGAGGCCCACGCCGAGGCCTGCGCCCAGCGTCACCATTGCCGCGCTGGCGTGGCCAGCCGCCGCGCCGAAGCGTTGCTCGCCAAGCAGCGCATCGTTCGCATCGTTGTCGACCACCAGCGGCCTGCCTACGGCCTCCACGCACGTGCGCAGGAACGCCGGGTCCTCGATCTGCGGCAGGTTGGGGGCGTTGGAGACGGTGCGAGGGTTCTCGCTCACGGCGCCAGGTAGGCCGATGCCGACGGCGCGGACCGCCGCCCAGCGCTCACCGGCGCTGTGGCGGGCCAGGCCCGCGATCCAGCGTGCAAGGTCGACCGCGGGTAGGTCGACGGGGGTCGACTGCTCGATGCTCGCCAGCGGCGACCCGGTGAGGTCCACCAGGACGCAGCGGGTCCGTGACCCTCCGAGGTCGATCCCGAGGGCGAGGCGGTCCTCGGCGACGATGTCGAGCAGCACCTGCCGGCGCCCGCGGCGCTCCTCGACGAGGGATTCTCCCTCGACCACGAGGTCCTCTGCGATGAGCCTGATCGACGGTGCGGGACACGGTGGCGGGGGAGATGCCTGTCGCCTTGGCTAACTGCTTGCGACTTGCCGGGCGCTGACGCAAGAGGGCGGCGAGGATCTGGCCGCGTGTCGACTCCCGCATCTGACCTCCCGAAAACGCACTCCATGAAAACAAAACCGGTGTGCCGCGCGGACTGTGACGCGATGGCCCTGGAGAGAGTTTACAAGAACGTGACAATCGATCCATTGACATTGATTGCATCGTGAACGCAAACTAACTCTCGCGACGGGCCAACCGTCGTCATCGTCTCCTTCCAGATCCGAGGTCCCCCATGCAGCACCCCACCGTTCGCCGCGCAGGAGCCATGATCGCAGGCGCCCTCGCACTTTCCCTGACCGTCGCCGGATGCAGTACCGATGCCGAAGAGCCCGCCGCGGGCGCGTCGTCGTCATCCGGAGCCGACTCGTCATCAGTCGCCCAGTCTGTGGATGAGCCCAGCCTCGAGTTCGCAGGCCCCAACGGCGAGGTGCCCGGCACGCTCGAGGAACTCACCCTGACGGAAAACGAGGCGGCCTCGATCGCGGACGGCGGCTACACGGCAGCCTTCGTGTGGCACACGTCCTCGGAGTTCGTCGACGCCGTGGAAAAGGGCGCTACCGACCAACTCGCCGAACTCGGCGTCGAGGTTGTCGCGTCCACGGAGGCTGCCTTCGACGCCGCAACACAGGCCAACAACGTCGAGTCCGTCATGGCGCTGGATCCGGACATTGTGATCGGTATCGCCGCCGACCCGACCTCGGCCGCGCAGTCGTTCCAGCCCATCGTGGATGCGGGCAAGCAACTCGTCATCATGACGACGCCGCCGGCCGGATACAGCGCAGGCGACCAGTTCGTGTCGATCGTGACGGAGTCCCTCACCGATGCAGGTCGCGCGAACGCCGAGTTGCTGGGGGACGCCGTAGGCGGTGAGGGCAAGGTCGCCTACCTCTTCCACGATGCCGACTTCTGGTTCACCAACCAGCGCGACCAGGCCTTCAAGGATTGGCTTGCCCACTCCTATCCGGACCTGGAGATCGTGGCCGAGGAGGGCTTCACGGATGAGGCCCGCACCGAGGAGATTGCCGCAGCGCTGCTGCTGAAGAACCCGGACATCACGGGAATCTACGTGCCGTGGGCCACCGCGGCCCAGGGTGTCCTCGCCGCAGTCAAGGCTGCCGGACGCACCGACGTCGCGATCGTCACCAACGACCTCGACACCACGCTCGCGGCCGACATGGCGGCCGGCGGCAACATCGTCGGCCTCGTCGGTAACGGCTCGCTCGACATCGGCCGTGGTCTCGCCATTGCGGGAGCATACGGATTGCTCGACAAGGAGGCTCCCGCGCTGGTCGCCTCGCCGCCCGTGAAGGTCACCGCCGACAACCTCTCGGAGGGCTGGCTCGCCGATTACGGCGTCGAACCCCCCGCGAGTGTCCAGGCAGGCTGACACCACCACCCAAGGGGAGGGCGTCCCGCGCCCTCCCCCGCATCTAAGGAGATCCCGCACCATGGCAACCGTGCAGACAGTCTTGGGTCCCGTCGAGACGGCCGGGCTCGGACGCGTGATGATCCACGAGCACCCGCTCTCGCTCATCCCCGGACCGTGGCTCACAGGCGGGCCCACCGAAGCCGGCGACGAGATGATCGCCGTCGCCGCGGCCGCCCTCGCGCCTCTGCGCCGACACGGGATTGAGGTCGTCGTCGACCTCAGCCCCTACGGAGTGGTGGGTCGGGATGAGCGCGGAGATAACACCGCCGCGTTGGCGGAGATCTCGCGTCGCAGTGGTCTCCACCTCGTGGCTGGCACCTCCGTCTACCTCGAGGCGTTCAGCCCCGCATGGACAGTTGCGGCGGATCTCGACACCATGACGGAACGACTCGCCGCGGACCTTGAGCATGGCATCGGAGCCTCTGGTGTGCGCGCCGGAGTGCTGGGTGAGCAGGCGACAGGTCTCGATGAGATCACCGTGCACGAGGAGAAGTGCCTACGTGCCGCCGCGCGGGCCCAGGTCCGCACTGGTGTGGCCCTCATGACCCACACCACCCACGGCACTATGGCGCTCGAGCAGACCATGCTGCTTCGCGAGGAAGGCGTGGACCTTGCCCGTGTCGTCATCGGCCACATGGATATTCACCCAGACGTCGACGTCGTTGCACAGGTGCTCGATACCGGCGCCTGCGTCGCCTTCGACACCATCGGCAAGCAGCACTGGGATTTCTTCCTCGAGCCGCAGGTGACCCCGACCGCCGACGGCGAACGTATGAAGCGCGCCTACTTCCGCTCGGACGAGTCGCGCGCACGCATGCTTGTCGAGCCTGTGGCGCCGGGGCTATGGAGAACAGATCCTCTTGGCCCATGACCTCACCGGCGCCGAGGTGTACCTCAACCCCGCCACCCATGGTCAGTGGGGCTACGCCTACCTGCCCGAGGTCTTCTTGCCGCTCGCCATGTCGCTCGGCCTTCCCGCCGGGGCCGCCGATGTGCTGCTACGTGACAACCCGCTACGCCTGCTGGCAACTGGGGGAGCGCGATGACCGCCTTGCCGCTCGTCATGGGAGTCGACCTTGGTGGCACCAAGGTGCGCGGCGCCATCGGCGACGCCAGCGGTGCCTTGCTGGCCGTCGCGGAGGCGCCCACGGCCGATGCTGGGGCGAGGCTTGACCGTCAGGCTCGCCGCGCTCCTGGGCAGGCTCGCCACCGCTGCCGGGGTCGACCCGCCGGCGGTGCGCGCCACCGCGGTGGGTGGTGCGGGAGTGGCGAGCGCGGACGGTTTCACCCTCGCCCCGAACCTCGCCCACCTCGACGGCACCGACGTCCGGAGCGCGCTCGAGACGGCACTCGGTCACACGGTGGTGCTGGAGAACGACGTGAACGTCGCCGCACTCGGCGAACTCCATTCGGGCACCGCGGGGAAGGACTTCGCATTCGTCTCTCTTGGCACGGGAATCGGCATGGGTCTGGTCCTCGGCGGACGGCTCATCCGTGGCGCGCGTGGCGCGGCCGGCGAGATCGGCTACCTTCCGCTCGGCGCCGACCCCCTCGACCCGGACAACCATCGCCGGGGAGCGCTCGAGGAAATGGTGGCAGGCGAGACGATCTCGCATCGCTATGAGGACCTCACCGGGCTGGAGGTCTCGACCCGCGAAGTGTTCGCTCGGGCAGCGCGGGGAGACCAGGGAGCCTCCGCTGTGATCGACGGCTATGCCCGCTGGGTGGCTACCGCCCTCGGGGCCGTGATCGCCGTGGTCGACCCCGGCCAGATTGTCCTCGGAGGCGGCATCGGGCTGAGGCCCGAGCTCCTGCCTCGCGTCCAGACCTGGCTCGACCGCATCGGCCATTCGCATGTTCCCGTCCTCACGTCGGTCCTCGGCGACCGCGCCCCCCTCGTAGGTGCCGTTCGCCTCGCTCTTGAAGCCGCCCACTCGCAAGGAGTCCCCGCATGACCTCCACGACTGTGGACGCACAGGCGTCCCCCGATCTCGCCCAGCGCGTCCGGGCATTCCCCTGGTCGCGCTGCGTCGTCTACATCGGCTTCGTCTTGGTGTTCGCGTTTTTCGCCGTGACACAGGGGGAGTACTTCCTCACCTGGACAAATCTGTCCAACATCGTGGTGCAGTCCGCCCCCATCACCGTGATGGCCATCGGCGCTGTGCTGGTGCTCGGAATCGGCGCCATCGACCTGTCGATCGGTTCCACCGTCGCGCTGGGAGCACTCAGCGCGGCCGTCGCGCTCGAAGCAAGCGGACAGTGGTGGGTGGGCGCGGTCGTGGGGCTGGCGATCGGTGCCGCCGTGGGTGCCGTGAACGGATTCTTCGTCACGGTGGTGCGACTGCCCTCGTTCCTCGTCACACTTGCGAGCATGGGGCTCGTCGCTGGCCTCGCGCGCCACCACAGACCTACAGTCGGTGCCCGTGCTCGATGCGACCTTCGTGTGGCTGTTCGGCTCGGGGTCACTTCTTGGCATCCCCATCCTCGTGTGGTGGACAGCGGCCGCGGTACTCGCGGGGTGGCATGTGGTGCGCCAGCGGCGGTTCGGTGCGCACGTTCTCGCGGTCGGGAACAACGAGCGTGCCGCCCAGGTCGCCGGCATCCGCGTGGGCCGCGTGAAGATGGCGGTGTTCATCGCGTCAGGAATGACCGCGGCGCTCGCGGGAATCCTCTACGACGGTCGGTTGGGAGGCGCCCGCTACACCCTCGGCGAGGCCGACCTGATGACGGTGCTCGCCGCGGTCATCGTCGGCGGCACAGCGCTCACCGGAGGCAAGGCCTCCATCGCCGGCGCACTCGTGGGTTCCCTGCTCATGTCCATGATCAACAACGGCCTCATCCTTGCGGGCCTGTCCGTGTCTCAGCAGATGATCGTGCGTGGCGCGATCATCCTCATCGCCGTCTCCCTGTCGCTGCGCGCCAGGAAGTCCCAGTAGGAGGCCCCCGTGTTCCTCGAACTCACCCGTCGCCGGAATCCGGCACTGATCCGTGACGCCGTCGCCCTCCACCGCGCGGGCCTCATTCCGCCCAATACCTCCGTCATCGACCTCGATGCGGTGGGTCGCAATGCCGATGCCTGCGTCGCTGAGGCTGCCGCCCACGGGCTCACGCCGTTCGCGATGACCAAGCAGATTGGCCGCAACCCCGACGTCTCGGCGGCGCTCGTACGACACGGGATCACGCACGCCGTCGGTGTGGACCTCGAATGCGCGATCGCTGCGAGGGCGGGCGGTCTTGCGACGGGGCATCTCGGGCACCTGGTGCAGATCCCTCGCCACAGTGCGGCCGCCGCCGCCGCGCTCGAGCCTGCCTACTGGACCGTCTTTTCGCTGGAGAAGGCCCGCGAGGCGGGAGCGGCCTCGGTCGCGGCGGGCCGTGAGCAGCCCGTCCTCGCCCGCATTCACGCGGAGGGCGATCGCTTCTATCGAGGACACGAGGGCGGGTTCGATGCCGCCAGCATCGTCGAGGTCGCCGACCAGATCGACGCGATCGACGGCGTCCGCTTTGCCGGCATTACGAGCTTTCCTGCGACACTGTTCGACGCCGCGGCCGGCGCCGCCGTCTCCACGCCCAATCTGGCGACGCTCACCCGTGCCAAGGAGGCGCTGCTGGCCTCGGGCCGCGATCACGTCGAGGCTCAATGCCCCCGGCACCACCTCCACGTCGATTCTCGCCACGCTTGCCGCAGCGGGTGCCACGCAGGTCGAGCCCGGGCACGGGCTCACGGGCACCACGCCGCTTCACGTGGTGACCGACTTGGTCGAGGACCCGGCGATCGTCTACGTCAGCGAGGTGTCCCACCTGTGGGGATCAGATGCCTATGTCTTCGGGGGCGGCCTGTACGTAGACCCCGTGCTCGGCGACGTACCCACGCGTGCCCTCGTGGTCGGTGACGGCGACGACCCTGACGCTGCAACGCTCCGTGACGTCGACATGCCAGCCCCGACGGCCATCGACTATTACGCGACCCTGCGCGCCGACCAGGGGCCGGTGGCGTCTGGAGACACCGTGGTGTTCGGCTTCCGTCCGCAGGTGTTCGTGACGCGAGGCCTCACGGCCGCCGTGTCCGGCATCGGCACGGGAGCCCCGCGCGTGGAAGGGGTGTGGTCGGCCGACGGCTCGGCTCCCCTCACCGTCGCCGACGCCCTCGCGGTGGGTGCGCGATGAGTGCCGCGCCCGCCGTGACCAGCCCTCTGCGACTCGAGGGGATCTCCAAGCGCTTTGGCGCCGTGACCGCTATCCAGCGGTTCGATCTCGAGGTCGGGCCAGGCGAGATCGTCGCGCTGGTCGGTGACAACGGCGCGGGCAAGTCGACGCTGGTCAAGATCATCTCGGGGGTCTACCAGCCCACCGAGGGGGAGATCTGGCTGAGCGGCGAGCGAGCCGAGTTCTCCGACCCCTCGGATGCGCGCGACAAGGGCGTCGAGGTGGTCTACCAGGACCTCGCGCTCGTGGACTTGCAGCCGGTGTACATGAACCTGTTCCTGGGGCGCGAACTGACGCGCGGCCCGCTCAAGGTGCTCGATCGGGCGCGGATGGCGCGCGAGACTCAGTCGCTTGTGGACGACCTTGACATCAGAATCCCCTCGGCCAAGGCGCAGGCTCTCGGACCTGTCCGGCGGTCAGCGTCAGGGAATCGCGATCGCCAGGGCAACGCACTGGGCGAGCGGCTTGGTGCTGATGGACGAGCCCACCGCAGCCCTCGGAGTCGCCGAGACCGCCAAGGTCGAAGAGACCATTCTGCGCCTCAAGGAGCGCGGCGCCGCCGTGCTCATCGTGAGCCACAACATGGAGCAGGTCTTCCGGATCGCCGACCGTGTGACCGTGCTGAGGCGCGGCACGCAGGTGGGGACCAAGGCCGTCGCGGACACCACTCACAACGAGGCTCGTCGCGATGATCACGGGGCTCGCCTCCTAGCGCGCCGTCCGAGAGGATCGCAGCGGGACATGGGGGTCACTTCCGGTCGGAAAGTGACCCCCATGTCCCGCCAGCAGACTTACTGCTTGTCGTGATCCTCCGGAAGGTGATCGATCGGCATGATGATCTGATCCGTCGGGTGCTTCTCGAACGCCGGGGGCTCCGCGTCCTCGGCCGGCTCATCGGTCGTGGCCGAGGCAGGCGCCGACTGCGCCGTGGGCGCCGTCCCGGACCCCGGCAGCACCGCCTCGCCGGGATGCGGCTCGGCACCCGGGGGCGCCGCCGCGGCCAGGTCCGCCGCACCATCGCGCGCCGTCACGGGAGCCGATGCGGTGGCCACCGCAGTGCCGCCAGCAGCCTACGGCAGCATCGGCCGCCTTGTGCCGCTTCGGCGTGGGCGCACCAAGCGACCATCGACGTAGGCTTGGGCAACGGAGTGCGTGAGGCTTCGATGTCGATGTCCGCCTCCGTGGGCTCCAGGCCGTACTCGCCGGAGATGGTGTCGCGAATGTGGTCCATGAACTCGCTGCGGTTCGCGGCGAGATACAGCGCGTGCTCGCGTCTGAACGCCTTGACCGTGGACATCGCGATGCCGATCATGACGATCGAGAACGGCAGGGCCGTGATGATGGCGGCCGTCTGGAGCGCGGACAGGCCCCCGGACAGCAGCAGCGCGATCGCGACCAGCGCGGTGGTGCAGGCCCAGAACACGCGAATCCACCGCTTGGGCGACTCGTCGCCGCCCGTGGTGAGCATCGACAGCACCAGGGATCCGGAGTCGGAGCTGGTGACGAAGAACACCGCGATCAGGATCATGGCGCCGATGGTCAGGACCGTGCCGCCCGGCAGGGTGTCGAGCATCGCGAAGAGGGAGCCGTTGAGGTCCACCTCGCCGTTGGGGCCCACGAGCCCGCCGCCTGCGTAGAGCTCCTCGTACAGCGCGGTGCCGCCCATGACGGCGAACCAGAAGAACGTCACGAGGGACGGCACCAGGAGCACGCCCCAGATGAACTCGCGCACGGTGCGGCCCTTGGACACGCGGGCAATGAACACGCCCACGAACGGTGCCCACGAGATCCACCAGCCCCAGTAGAACGTGGTCCAGGCCGCCTGCCACTGCTCGCCAGCCTCGCCCTGGAAGGCGGAGACGTTAAAGCCGAGGCCAATGAAGTTCTGGATGTAGGCGCCGATGTCCTGGACGAACTCCCGCATGAGGAACTCGGTGGGTCCGGCGAACAGCACGAACATCAGGAGGAACAGGGCGAGCGCGAGGTTGATGTTCGACAGCCACTTCATGCCGCGCTGGAGTCCGGTGACAAGCGAAAAGATCGTGATGATCGTGATGATGACGATCAGCACGATCTGTGTGGTGGTCGACGGTTCCGCGATCCCGACCGACTCCAGACCGGAGGAGATCTGCAGGACACCGAGGCCCAGCGACGTGGCGACACCGAACAGCGTGCCCACCACGGCTGTGACGTCGATCGCGTTGCCCCAGCCGCCCTTGATGTGCTTGCCAAGGAGCGGCTCGAGCGCGTAGCGAATGGACACGGGGCGCCCGCGGCGGTGAACCGCGTAGGCGATGCCGAGGCCCACCACGATGTAGATGGCCCAGGCGTGGATGCCCCAGTGGAGGAAGGTCTGGCTCATCGCCTGCTGGGCGAGCCTGCTCGGAGGTTCCGGTCACGCCGGGACGCGGCGTGGCGAAGTGGGTGAGCGGCTCGGAGACTCCGTAAAACACCAGGCCGATGCCCATACCTGCGGCAAACAGCAGCGCAAACCAGGAGAACATCGAGAACTGCGGCTTGTCGGTGTCCTTGCCGAGCACGATGTTGCCGAAACGGGAGAAGCCGATGACGAGCGCGAACGCCACGAACACCGCGGCGATCAGCACGTAGTACCAGCCGAAGGCGTTGATGATCGTGTCCTGGATGGCGTCGAACAGGTTCTCCGCGACGCCCGGTGCGATGATCGCGAAGACCACGAAGCCAAGAATGATGATCGCCGAGGGGTAGAACACCCAGGTGGCGAGCGCCTTGCGCGACATGGGCGCGCGGCCCTCGACGTCTCCGGGCACCTGTGCTGCAGACTCGCTCATGCTCGGTGCCGCAGCGGGGGTTGCGCCGATGCGGCGGCCTCCTTACCTGAGGCCCAAACTAGCCGACCGTCCCCCGCGCGTCGTGTGATGCCGTCACGACGCGCCAGGACGTCATTCTGGTAACAGCGGCGCAGATGCCGAGGCCCGCGCCCACGATGATGACGATCATGACGGCCACGGACGCATAGCCGTTGTCCGGGTCAAGGAAGAAGTAGGGCACCCAGCCGTCCGTGGCGCCGCGCACCAACACGACCGCCAGCCACACCGCCGGGTAGATCATGCACACGCCGAGGTGGCGAAGGGCGAGCCGCGCACGCGGTCCCTCCAGCAGCCAGTCGGCGACCAGGATGACGCCGGAGGCGAGGTGCAACACCAGGTCCTCCCACGACGGCCCGCCGCTCATGGTGGGGTACAGCAGCCACCAGAACACCACGACCACGATGACCATGTAGGTGGCGGCGCTGACCCGCAGCCATTCGAGCCAGGTGGGGCGCTCGCGGCCGGTGAAACGCAGCGCGACGGCGAGTGCCACGATGCCGATGATGTTGCTCTGGATCGTGAAGTAGCCGAAGAAGTTCCAGAACACGAAGTCGCCGTGGCGGATGCCGTCAGCCACCAGGCTCGCGATGGCGATGAGCATGGCGACAGGGGTAGCGACGCGCCAGGCGCGCACGGGCGTATTCATGGCGCGCGCGTAGTGGTCATCGAGATCTGCGACGGGCCCTTACCGCCGTCGCGTTGAGGAGCCTTGAGCAGGCGGTCGAGGTTGGCGAAGGAGACCTTGCCCTCAGAGGACATCGCGAGGGCGCGCAGCGGCATGTGGCGCATGAACGCCTCCATCATCTGGCGGGTCTCCGCCGTGTCATTCTCGTCACCGCCCATCGCCTTCATCACCTGCCCAATCAGCACCTTCTCCAGCACGCGACCGCCCGCGGTCTGGGAAAGGTCGGCGATCGTCGAGTCGTAGTGGAAGGGGAACAGGGGGCGCGGTGCGGGAAGCGGGCGGCCCAGCAGTGTGGCGAACTCGGTGTCGGTCGCGATGGCCGATGCCGGGTTCACCCGCGCGGTCACCTCGCCGCCCGTGGTGAGGCGCACCGTGGCGCGCGCACGGATGTCGGTCGAGGACAGCCCCACGCGCACCTCGAACTCTCCGGCCTCGACCACCCAGCCGTGCGAGGCCGTGTCCCACACGGCCCACGCGCGTTCACCAAGGGCGACCACGGCATCGGCCGTCTGTCCTGGCTCGAGTTCGAGCTTCGCGAAGCCGCGCAACTCCTGCTCGGGACGGTGCAGCGTTGAGGCGACGTCGTGCACGTAGACCTGGATCACGGTGGAACCTGCACGCGCGCCGGTGTTGGTCACGGGGACGGTGACCTTGCGGTCGTGGCCGCGGCCGGTGATCTTCGCGGCTCCCACCTCGAAGGAGGTGTACGACAGCCCGTGACCAAACGGGAAGCGCGCGGGCACGCGGAAGGTGTCGTGGAAGCGGTAGCCCACGTATTGAGTCTCGCGGTACTGGACCTGCGTGGGGTGTGACGCGAAGTTCGCGTGGCTCGCGAGGTCGGTGACGGAGACGGGGAACGACTCGGCCAGGCGCCCACCCGGTTCGACGTCGCCCACGAGGATGTCGGTGATCGCACCGCCGCCTGCCTGGCCGCCGAGGTAGGCCTGGAGGATCGCGTTGGGGGCATCGGCCCATGGCATTTCTACGGGTGCGCCTCCCACGTTGACCACGACCACGCGAGCGTGGCGGGCGGTGAGCGCCTGGATGAGGCGGGTGTGCGCGGGCGGGATCTGCAGGTGGTCGCGGTCGTAGCCCTCGGATTCGTAGGACAGCGGCAGGCCTACCATGAGGATGACGGCGTCGGCTCCCTCGGCGGCGCCGACGGCCTCGGCGAGCCTGAGCGTCGGTGGCCTCGCCGGTGGCCGGGTCGTACCCCGGCGCGTACGCGATTTCCCCGGCGGCTCCCACGCGATCGGTCAGTGTGGCGAGCACGGTGTCGAGGCGGGTGGGGTTGACGAGCGCAGAGCCGCCTCCCTGGAACCGGGGGTCTCGGCGAAGGCGCCGATGAGCGCGAGGCGTCCGGTGGGGGCAAGGGGGAGCGTGCCGTCGTTGGTGAGCAGGGTGGCGCCGGCGGCGGCCACGCGGCGCGCGAGGGCATGGTGCTCGTCGTGCGCGGTGTCGACGTTGACGGCCGTCCGTGAGGCGCGCTCCGCCGCGACCTTCAATGCCAGGGTGATGACGCGCGCACAGGCGATGTCGAGGTCGCGGCCCGCGAGGGTGCCGGCCCCCACGGCGGTGTCGACGGACTTGTCCCAGGCGCCATGGCTTGACGGCATCTCGAGGTCAAGGCCGGCCCGGATGCCCGCCGGGCGGTCGTGGGTCGCGATCCAGTCGGTCATGACGAGGCCATCGAAACCCCATTCCTCGCGCAGGATCGTCGTGAGGAGTTCACGGTGCTCGCCCGCGTGAACGCCGTTGACGAGGTTGTAAGCGCACATGACCGTCCAGGGCTGCGCCTCGGTCACGGCGATCTCGAACCCGGTGAGGTAGATCTCGCGCAGGGTGCGTTCGTCCACGATGGTGTCGACCCGCATGCGGTTCGATTCCTGGTTGTTGGCGGCGAAGTGCTTGAGACATGCGCCCACGCCCTCGGCCTGAATGCCGCGCACCAGGGCGGCCGCGGCCTTGCCCGAGATGAGGGGATCCTCGGAGAAGTACTCGAAGGAGCGCCCGCCCGCGGGATGGCGCTTGATGTTGAGACCGGGGCCAAGGAGCACCCCCACCTCCTCGGCGCGGCACTCGCGACCGAGCGCGTGGCCCACCTCCTCCAGGAGTGCGACGTCCCAGGTGGCACCCAGGGCCGATGCCGTGGGGAAGCAGGTGGCGGGCACGGACGAGTTGAGGCCCACATGGTCCGTTTCTCCGGTCTGCTTGCGCAGCCCATGTGGACCATCGGTGAGCATGAACGAGGTGACCCCCTCGCGCTCGAGTGACTCGGAGTGCCAGAAGTCATGGCCTGAGGTGAGGCGGATCTTCTCGGCGCGCGTCAGGCGAGCGGTGATGTCGAGCGCCTGCTGGGTGACTCCGGGGGCGAGGTCGGTCATGGCTTCTCCTTATGCGAGGGCATCGATGCCTGCGCTCTATCTAAGCAAATTAGATAAGGTGCTCACAAGGCCGTCCCCGTCAGCGAAAGAGGTCTGCATGGCGATCCGACTCGCGCCCGCGGAGCGTCGTGCGCGCATCCTCGACACGGCCATGGCGATCACGGACGCCGAGGGGCATCGCGGCCTCACCATGGCCGCGCTGGCCCGCCGCTGCGACATGTCGACGCCGGGCGTGCTGCACTACTTCCCCGACATGCCCACGCTGCTCGTGGCGCTCGTTCAGCGCCGCGACGAGCGCGACGACGCCGGACTCGACTGGGAGGCGATGACCCCCGAGCGGGTCAGGTTGCTCCTCGACGCGACGGTCGCCAACATCGTCGCCCGGCCGCGCGCCGCGGCGCTGTTCGCTGCCGTCGAGGCCGAGGCGCTCGACCCGACGCACCCGGGGCACGACTACTTCCGCGAGCGCGCCGACCGACTCGCCAGCGGCCTCGCCTCGATGCTCTCCGGCCCGGACGCGGAGGGCGTCGCGCGGCGACTTTTCGCCGCCATGGATGGCCTCCAGTTGCATTACCTGCGCGACCCCGAGGGCTTCGACCTGGTCGCCCAGTGGGCCGCGACGGCCGATGCGCTACTGGGAGAGTGTCGCTGACGCCGGCTCGGCGTGCTCGTCGACGGACGTCGAATCGGTCAGCGCGAGCGCACCTCCGATAGCGAGCACTCCCGCCACGACCGCGACCACCACGAACGTCACGGCTTCCCCGTGGAAGAACGAGGCGACGAGAGCGGGGCTCCACGTTCCGGTGGGAAGCGAAACGGTTACGAGGACGGCGATCAGTGTTCCGGTGACGGCCGTGCCGATGCTCGTGCCCACCTCCTGCGCCGTGTCATTCATGGCCGTGCCGAGCGACGTGCGATTGGCGGGCATGGCCTCGACGAGGGCGACGGCGCAGATGGTCATGACGGTGCGCAGTCCGAAGGTGAAGGTGACCATGAGGAGGGCGACGGCGAGGTAGCCATGGCTGACCGCCCAGCCCATGCCGAGCAGTGACCCGGCGAGGACGGTGCCGCCGATCAGGGTGGCGCGCCGGTGGCCCACGCGAGACCCAAGCGCCTCCGTCAGCGGCGTCGCGAGCAGCATGGTGAGGATGAGGGGCAGGTTGGCAAGGCCCGCGACCAAGGGGCTCCAGCCGTACGCGTACTGGAACTGGAAGATGAGGCTAAACATGAGGCCCGCCATGGCGATGGAGGTGCCCATCTGAGCGATGGTGGCGCCGCGGAACGTGCCGGAGCGGAACAGGGTGAGGTCCAGCATCGGCTCTGCGGTGCGGCGCTCGTGCCGGATGAAGGCGACGACCGCGGCGACCGCGCCGAGGGCGCACGCCACCGTGAGGGGCGCTCCCCATCCGTGGTCGACTCCGCTGGTGAGGGTGTAGCACGCCAGGCCGATGCCGGCGATGCTGAGGGCGGAGCCCACCACGTCGAGGCGGTCCTGCGTGAGCCCCGCGGCGTCGTCGCGCGAAACTCCCGCCCGCACCCCGAGCCACGCGATCACCGCGATGGGCGCGTTGATGAGGAGCAGCCAGCGCCAGTCGAGATGAGTGATGAGGGTCCCGCCCAGCAGCGGGCCGAGGATGAAGCCGCTCATGCCCACGGTGATCATGAGCGTCATGGCGCGGCGCTTGAGTGCCTCGTCGTCAAAGAGCCGGAACACCAGGGAGTTGGTGATGGGCGCCATGGCCGCAGCGGCGAGCCCAAGGCAGGCGCGCAGGACGATGAGGTCGCCGGTGGTGTGTACGGCGAGCACTCCTAGGCTGATGAGGCCGAAGGCTGCGAGGCCCCACAGGAGCACGCGGCGCCTGCCGAGCCGATCCGCAAGGGCGCCCGCGGTGAGGAGCAGGCCGCCGAAGGTCAGCGAGTAGGCGCCGGTCACCCACTGGAGCCTGCGTGGTGTCGCTCCCGAGGTCACGGCCGATGGTGGGCAACGCAATGGTGAGCAGCGTGTTGTCGACCATCTCGACAAAGAAGGCGGCGCACAACGCGGCGAGGGGAATCCAGGCGGCGCGCAGTGAGGGGTAGGTGCGCGCGGCGGCGACTGTGGTCATGGCGACCTCCATATCGAACGACGTTCGGTTCTCGAACAACGTTCGAAACTATAGAACGACGTTCGATACACCGCAAGTTGTGGTGGGATGGGGGCATGGAAACCGCGCCCCATGGCGCCGACGCTCGAGGTGCCCGTGCGCCTCGCCGCCGTCGCGCGTCGCACTCCCTCGAGGCCGTCGTGGCGGCATCTGTGGCGATCCTCGACGAGTCTGGCGAGGACGCGCTGACGTTTCGCGCGCTCGCGGCCCGCCTTGGCGGTGGCGTGGGAAGCATCTACTGGTACGTCTCCAGCAAGGACGAGGCTCATGGCTCGCGCTGCCGATCAGGTGCTGGAGGGAGTCCTGCTCCGCACCGACGCTGTCGCAGCCGGGAGCGGTGACGCGATCGCGGCGCTGCGTGAGATCGCGGTGACGCTCTATGAGGAGATCGTGGACCGCCCGTGGCTCGGCGCATTCTTTCTGCGCGACACGGACGTCCAACCCAACGGTCTCCGCCTTTTCGAGCGTGTGGGCCAGCAACTCATGCGCATGGAGCCTGACGCCGTCGCAGATGCTCGATGGTGTGACGGCCGTCATGGGGTTCGTGATTGGGGTCGCCTCGGATCGCGGCCAGGACGCCGAGCGCGCCGACGGCGGAACCCCGCCGTGGGAGGGGCTCGAGGCTGCCGAGTATCCGTTCCTGTTTGCCATGCGGGATCAGTTCCTTCTTCACGATGACCGCGCGCAGTTTCTCGCGGGGCTCGAACTGATCCTGTCCGGGCTCCGCCTTCAGTCGGGGCGTGCATGACCTGGCCCGCGCGCATCCTCTCCGCGCTGCGCTGCCCCGTCTGTGCGGGGCCGGTCGCCGAGACGGCATCGGGCCTGCGTTGTGGGGCGGGGCACACGTTCGATCGCGCGCGCCAGGGCTACGTCACACTCCGCGCGGGCCACGGCAAGACACTGAACGCCGACACCGCCGAGATGGTGGTCGCCCGCGAGCGGTTGCAGTCCGGCGGTTGGTACGCCCCGGTGGCCGATGCTGCGGCGAGGGCCGTCGCTCAAGTCGCGCGCGACGGCCGTGGGCTTCTGCTCGACCTCGCCGGCGGCACCGGGTACTACGCGGCGGCGGCGCTTGACGCCCTGCCTGGCTGGGACGGGATCGCCATGGACCTGGCCACGCCGGCGCTCAAGCGTGCGGCCCGGGCTCATCCGCGCTGCGTGGCGGTGGGCGGCGACGCCCTGCGCACCCTTCCGCTCGCCGACGCCTCCGTCGACATCGTGCTGTCGGTCTTTGGCCCTCGGGTGCCGTCCGAGGTGATGCGGGTCCTCGCGCCCGGCGGGGCGCTGGTGGTGGTGACGCCGCTGCCTCAACACCTGCGTGAGGCTCGTCGAGGCCGTGGACGGTGTGCACGTGCATGAGGGCAAGTCTGAGCGCCTCGCGGCGCAGTACCCGCAGGCTCGAGCGGGCGGTGAGTGAGGACGTGGTCGCCACGCTCGCCCTGACCGCCGATGCGGCGAGGGACGTGCTCGCGATGGGCCCCAACGCGCATCATGTGGCGGCGGATGACTTGGCGTCGCTTGGTGCGCGCGAGACGACGCTCGCGGTCAGGGTCGAGTCGTTGGTGGCTCCGCGCCGCTAGGCGGCGCGTCTCCGCGAGGCTATTTACGCAACGCCGCGCGCACATATACTGACGAGCGATGAATGCCCCAAATCGCCCCCCGCGTCCTGTCCGTACCGCCACCGTGCTGCGCACCGAGCGGCTCAGCCCCTCGATGGTGCGCGTGATCGTCGGATCCGCTGCCCTCAAGGACATCGGACCGTTGCCGCTCACCGACCACTACATCAAGATCAAGTTCGGTGACGTGACCCGCACCTACACGGTGCGATGGTTCGACGCCGAGACGGGCGAGATGGCGCTCGACTTCGTCATCCACGGCGACGAGGGCCTCGCCGGTCCCTGGGCAGCCACGGCGCAGCCGGGCGAAGAGATCGCCTTCATGGGACCGGGAGGCGGCTGGGCGCCCCGCGCGGGTGCCGACCTCCACCTGCTCGTGGGCGACGAGTCCGCGCTGCCTGCGGTCGCGGCCGCCCTCGACGTGCTTCCCGCGGGTGCGCGCGCCGAGGTGTTCCTCGAGGTGGGCACTGCCACCGATCGCCAGCCCCTCACCCTCAGCGATGATGTTGCGGTCCACTGGATTCACCGCGACGAGCACGGCATGGGCTACGGCGAGGCGCTCACCTACGCGGTCGAGACCGCCGCCCTGCCAACGGGGGACGTGGAGGCTTTTGTGCATGGCAATGCGGACATGATCAAGCCCCTGCGCCATCACCTCTTCAACGTCCTGGGCGTGCCGCGCGAGAACGTCTCGATCTCCGGCTACTGGCGCACCGGCATGAACGAGGACGGCTGGCAGTCGTCCAAGCGCGAGTTCGTGGCCCAGATGGAAGCCGAGCAGGATTCCTGATCTACCAGGATCAACGATCGTTCACTCGCGTGTCGATGCTCCGGTGGACGATGTCAGACGGCCGCGCTAGGTTGATCCGCGGCTGAGAGCACAGACCGAGGTGGGGAGACCACGCAGTGTCGCAGTTCGGCGTAGACCTGAGGGGCGTCATCGACCTCCTCAGCCGTCACATTTATTCGGGTCCCGAGGTGTATCTGCGGGAGCCTCCTGCAGAACTCTCGCGACGCCATCGTGGCTCGCGCCGCGGGCGGAGACCCCGACCCCGCGTGGGGTGTGCGCATCCATCCGGCCACGGCTGAGGCGCCCTTCGTGCTCGCCGACGACGGCATCGGCCTGGCCGCGGGGGAGATCGAGGACCTGCTGGCGACGGTGGGCCGCAGGCTCCAAGCGCGACATGCTCGACCTGCCCCACGGCGACTATCTGGGCCATTTCGGCATCGGCCTGCTGAGCCTGCTTCATGGTGGCCGATGAGATTCGCATCCTCAGCCACAAGGCCGGTCACCGCGCCGTGGTGTGGACCGGGCGCGCCGACGGCACCTACGCCGTCGAGGAGCCTGAGCGATGTCCAAACCGAGGCCATCGACATCGGCACCCGCGTCACCCTCGCGCCGTCCGCCGAGCGCATCGCGCTCCTGGGCGAACGGCGCGTGCGCGAGCTCGCCACGGAGTACGGCGAGTTCCTTCCGCTGCCCGTGTCGGTCGGCGCCCACGACGGGCCGATCACGTCGCTGACCACGGCGCCGCCCTTCCTTCCCGGCGGCGACCGCGAGGCCGCTCTCGCGTACGGCGAGACCCTCCTGGGGCATCGGCCGCTCGATGTCATCGACCTGACCATCCGCGCCACCGGGACCACCGGTGTCGCCTACGTACTTGCCAAGCCGCTCGCGGGGCGTGGGCACCGCGGAGCGCGCGTGTATCTGGGCCGCATGTTGCTGAACGCAGACGAGCAGGCGATCGTCCCGGAGTGGGGGTTCTTCCTGCTGCCGGTGGTGACCTCGGATCACCTCACGCCCACCGCGAGCCGCGAACAACTGGTCAAGGACGACGCGGTCGACACCACTCGCGACGGGATTGCGGCCGCCTTCCGCGCCTGGGTCAAGCGCGTCGCCACCACCAACCGTCCGCTCCTCGATGCCTTCCTGCGCGCCCACGACCAGGCCATTCGCGCCGCCTGTGTGGACGACGAGCAGGCTCCTTCGCGTGCTCGGCCCCTTCCTCACGTTCGAGACGACGGCGGGGGAGCGCACCCTCGAGTCGATCGCGTCTGCGGGCGAACCCGTGCGCTACGCCTCGGGCCTCGACGAGTTCCGCATGCTGGCAGGCATGCGTGCCCCCGGCATCCTGGTCAACGCCGTCTACACGCACCACGAGGAGGTGCTGCGCGCCGCCCAGCATCTCTACAGTGACCTCGAGGTGAGGCCCGCAGACGTGATGGCCCGCCTCGCCGAGCTCGCCGCACCCCATGCGGACGATGTCCCGCGCACCGACGCGCTCGCGGCGAAGGCCACCGCGGCGCTCGCGTCGGTGGACGTGGACGCGGTGGTCAAGGTGCTTCCCGATGCCTCGGTTGCCTCGCTGTATGTGGCCGATGCGGACGTCCTGACCCGCGCCGACCTCCAGCGTGCGAGCGAGATCGCGAGCGGCCCGTGGGCCGCGACGCTGCGCGCCGCCGGCGCCCGCGTGGACCAGGTGCGGTCGCGCACCGGGGAGGTCGTTACGAGGGCGCAGGTCTGTCTGAATTGGGCCAGCCCCGTGGTGCAGCACCTCGCCGCGATCGCGGACGGCGAGGTGGCCGCGCGCGCCATCCGATTGCTCTACGTCCAGGCCCTGCTTGACGGGCGCCGTCCCTTGACCGAGCGCGACCGCGCGCTCATGACCCAATCCCTCGACGATCTCATCACCCTGAGCGTCGGCCTCACCACCCCAGGAGACCCCGCATGACTGACACCGCCGCAGCCGCCGATCTTCTCGACGAACTGACGCTGATGCCCTACGGGCCCGCACACCGCGAGCGCGCCGCTCAGGTGGTCGCTATCGCGCAGGAGCGGGGGACAAGGGGCTCGAGTTCGACGCCCGCATGCGCCTCACGGATGAGGGAGCCATGCGAGGTGTGGCGGACCTGGCGCTCGCGAACTTCGCCTGGTGCGCGGCGGCGTACAAGGACGATGCGAGTCTGGTGACTGGAGACGCCTCGCGCGCCCAGAGCCTTCTTCTGGCAGCACAAGTGGATGCCCGGCATCCTCACGGGTTCGCCCGCGTTTGACCGCACCCAGATTGATGCCGTGCTGAACGACATGGAGGCCACGTTCCGTGACGCGGGCCTTGGACTCTCGGCGGTGGCGTCGGCCCGGTTCGAGACGGCGACGTCGCTGGGTGACCTCGCGGACGCCGAGCGGCTCGGCGAGGACCTCGAGAGCCTGCCGCGCGACAACTACTCCTCGTGCGAGGCGTGCATCCCGGCGGGCTACGTTGACCTCGAGTTGCTGCGACGCGACGGCGCCGCGGCGGCGCAGATCGCGATCTCCGCGTGGCGTGAGCACCAGGTCTGCGCACACGAGCCGGAAACCATGCTGGCGCGCACGCTCGTGGCGATGCTGGAGTCCGGCCGCCTCGAGGATGCGGCCGAGGCCTTCGACTTCGTGTGCCGCTCGTCGCGCACGGAGCCGGACAAGTTGCTGAACATGGCGCTGGCGGCGCAGTTCGCTTCGCTGACGGGTCACCATGACCTTGCCCTCGACCTCGTGGAGCGGCACGTCGGCTGGCTGGCGCACGACGCCCTTCACGAGCGCGCTCACTTTACCGCCGCGCTCGCCTTCGCGGTGGTGCTGGAGCGCTACGTCGCCTGCGGCGGCTCGGCCGATGCCGTGGTTCGCGCCTCGGCCGATCCCGCGCTCGCCGCGGTGCTACCCGCCGTTGACGAGCCCCGCACGGTGGCCGACCTTGGACGCGAACTCTGGGCTCTCGGCGATGGCCTCGCCCAGCGCTTCGACGAGCGCGGCGGCAACGACCTGTACGCCCGTGAGGTCGCCGCCGCGCGAGCCCTCGTAGAGCGCTCGTGGGAGGTGCCGCTGACGCAGGAGGTGTTCGCTCCTGTCTCGATCAGGCGCGCCGCTCCGACGACCACGCAGGAGTGGTTCGCGGCGGCGGTGGCCGCCAACGTGGCGTACGCGGGCATCGACGCGATCGAGGCCGCGACGCACGTGCTGGCCTCGGCCGATGCGCACCCCGTGCAGCGCCTGCGCGCCGCCGCCATCCGCGCTCAGCACGCAGGAGCGATGGGCGACATGGCCACCGTGGAGGCGAGCCACGAGGCGTACATGGAGTCGGCGAACGTTCTGGGTGAGGCAACCGTGCGGCTCGCCGCGATCGTCGCGTCGGAGGCCGGCCCCGCCGAGCCGGCTGCGGCCGCGACCGAACACGCCGACGCGGTGCCGTCGACCCGCGCCAGGGCGCTGGTCCGCTCCGCGAGCGAGAGCATCGACCTGCAGTTGCGCTCCGAGGAGGGCATGACGGAGGAGGCGTTCGCGTGGGCGATGGAGCGCCTCGATGAGGCAGATGTGATCGTCGCGCCCGATGCGGTCGCGGGCCTCGACGAGGAGATCGGCCAAGACGCCGCCTTCGCACGGTACGCGGTTCTCGCGACGCGAGGCACGCTGCTCGGTCGTATCGGTGCCCACGAGGATGCCATCGCGGTGTTCGCTGCAGCCGAGGCGGCACTTCCCGGACGCGCCGTCACGGCGTCGGTGGCGGGGATGCGGGCCAAGGTGCGTGAAGCCGCGCAGGATCCGGTGGGGGCAGGCGCGGAGCATGACCGTGCGGCCACCGAGTTCGCGGCCGCGGGATTCGGCGGGACAGCGGCCTTCGCCGCCTTCGAGTCCGGCCGGTGCGCGATTGTGGCGGGAGACGCGGAGCGTGCCGCCGCGCGCTTCGACTACGGCGCAGGCCTGTGGGGTACAAGCGAGCCGCTGCCGTTCGCGGTGCGCTGGGACTACGCTCAGGCACTTCTCGCGACGGGCGAGGCCGATCGTGCCAGGGAGTTGGCGGAGTCCGTGCTGGAGCACGAACTCGCGCAGCCGCAGACCTCGCCCGGATCGCTCGCCCAGACCCGCGTGTTCCTCGCTCAGTGCATGGCCGAGTCCGGTGACCAGGGCGCGGGCGAGCAGTATGCCGCCGCGGCGCGCCTGTTCGTGGAGGACGGTGCGGTCCACGCCGGAGCGGAAGCATCGTTGCGGGCCGCGCAGTTCTGGTGCGGGCGCTATCAAGCGGACTTGGCGTTGCCGGGCTCGTCTACATGGAGAGTCTGCTGGAGCGTGAGCCCGAGCAGTTCCTCACGCTGGCGCTGCTGGACCTTCGCGCCGAGTGCATGGCGGATGCCGACGATGCCGCGTGGCGGGAGGTGTTGCAGGCCGCTCGGGCGCACGGCGCGAGCCTCGACGACCGTGACCCGGAGTTGCGGTTCCTGCTGCGGGTGAGCGACTGGCTGCGCCTCATCGACGAGTACGCGGTGGCGGCCGGGGTGCTCGCCGACGCGGCGCCTCTGGCGAGGGGTCTCGAGGAAGATTTCATCTGGGTCGAGGTTCAGGCGCGGCTCGCGGGTGTCCTGTTCGAACTCGAGGACACGGCTGGTGCGGACGCGGCCCTTGCCGCGGTGCGCGACCGAGCCGCGGAGCCGACGCCGACGTGCGCGGGTACGCGGCCGAGCGGGGTGCCGGAGTGCTCTCCGATTGGGGTCGCGACGACGAAGAAGAAGCCTGGTGGGAGCTCTTCGAGGACTGATCACTCGCGGTGGGGTGGGTGGCGATGCGCGCCCACCCCACGCCGCGGGCGCCGCTACTCGACGGCGCCCAGCAAGGGCGGCAGCGCCACGATCACGACGAGTGCCCAGGCGCCGTAGGCGGGCAGCATCCCCGTCTGCCACCTCTCCAGGCGATACGCCGCACCGGGGGCACCCCGGTTGATTCGCACCAGCAGCCAGGCCGTGACCGCGAGATTCGCGAGCAGGAGCAGGTTCAGCCCCAGGATCACCACCCTGTTGAGGGTCCAGCCGTCGTCGCCAATGCGGATGGCGACGTTGACGAGCGCGATCGCGTCGAGCGCGAGGGCGCCAGTCACGAGCGCGAGCCTGGAGCCTGTCGAACCACGTGGGTGAGGCATCGGCCCCCGGGCCGTGAGGCTGTAGAGCACCAGGCCGATGGCGATGATCAGGATCGCGTTGCACACCAGCAGGAGGTCGCGCTCCAGGCCAGCGAGGTCTCCTGAGGCCAGGACGACCACGAGCAGGATGGCGAAGGCGAGCGCGAACAGGGGCGTGAAGACCTTCGCCAGGACGGGCGCCATGTTCTCGATGACCGATTGCTTGGCCTCCACAAGCCATGCGGCGATCACGGCCGCGCCGCCCGCGCCGAGCGGCAACATCCACTGGACGAGGAATGCCTCGGGGTCCAGGCCTGCGGCACCGCAGGCGAGGCCCACGATGGCCATGAGGATGCCGCCGCCGATGCCGAGCAGGACCAGGTAGATCACGTACTCGCCGGTGAAGCGTACGGCGTCCATGCGGCCGTCGGTGGTGCGCCACCGGTCGCCTGCGTAGGCCAGCATGACGGTGAGCCATGCGAGCACGGGAAGATGCAGCGCGGTGGTGACGAAGGCGTCGCCGTCCGACGACAGGGGGTAGAGGTGCGCGAGCGCCGTGACGGCGGCAAGCCCCGCGAGCGCCGCGACCGTGACGGCGGTCGAAGGGCGGTGACGCCACAGCAGGTACCCCACCACCGCGGTGAACAGCAGCGGGCCAAGATTCAGGAAGTAGGCGGAGTCGACGGACTCCGGTGCGAGCCACACCGGAAGCCTGACCAGGAGACCGCCGAGGATGCCGAACACGATCGCCGCCCATACGCTGTCTCGCGCCGTCCTGGCCCGAGCAGGTGACTCGTCGCCGAGCACGAGTTGCTTCCACAGCCGCTTCGAGTTCTCGCGGGCGAATTCACGAGCGATCTCCTGCTGGCTACCCAGGCGCTTGACGGCGACGAGGAAGGCCTCGTCGTCGCTGAGCCCCGCGGCGATCAGGGTGTCGAGGTGGCCGCGCAGGTGGTCCTCGAGGCTCGTCAACGTCGTCGGCGCCGATGCCCGCGCGGCGTTCGAGGTGGACGCGCCACAGGTCGATCTGGGTTTCCAGGGAGTCGCTCATGCGAGGCTCACCTGCCCGCCGAAGTCCATGCGCCCCCAGGCGCTTTCGAGGGCCGCCGCGACGGTGCGCCACTGGCTGACGTGCGTGGCGAGCGCCTCGCGTCCCTCGCCGGTCAGGGCGTAGTACTTGCGCCTGCGCCCGGTCTCCGAGGAGCCCCACGTGGCCTCGATGTGCCCCTGACGTTCGAGGCGGTGGAGGAGGGGTAGAGCAGCCCCTCCGTCCAGTCGAGCTCGCCCGCGGACAGGCTCGCGCACCCGGCCCAGGATCGCGTAGCCGTACGAGTCCGACTCCGCGAGGATGCTGAGCACCATGGGGGCCGCGCTCGCGGCCACCAGGTCCTTGGGAATGTCCATGACGGCTCCTTGCCTTTTACCTAGCGCCATGATGCATAGCAGTGCTAGGTAAAGTCAACCGGGGCATCGGCCGCCACCGCGGAACCGGCACGCCCCCGTAACCGTTGCACACGTGTGTCACATGACGACCTTCCGTTGACCGACGATCGCGCCCCTCACCCTCCCGCGCGCAGGCGCGATCGCCGCCAGGGTGGAGCCTCAGCCCGATCCCGAGGTGATGGAGTTCGCGCGCCGCACGCGCGCCGACCTCTCGCGGCTCCTGATGGAGCACCAGTTCGGTGTCGACGAGATCCTCACCAAGGTCACGATCCTGCGCGAGGAGTTCCTGCATCTGCGCAGGTACAACCCCATCGAACACGTCACCAGCCGCGTCAAGAGCCCCGAGAGTCTGGTACGCAAGATGGTGCGCCGCAACGTCGCTCCCAGCGTGGACGCCATCCGCGAGCACATCACCGACATCGCGGGCGTGCGGATCACCTGCGCCTTCATCGACGACACCTACCGCGTGCTCGAGGCCCTGGTCAGCCAGGACGATGTCCGCGTCATCCAGGTGAAGGACTACATCGCCAACCCCAAGCCCAACGGCTACAAGTCCATCCACGCCATCGTCGAGGTTCCGGTGTTTCTCTCGACCGGCGCCGTCCCGGTGGTCGTCGAGATCCAGATCCGCACCATCGCGATGGACTTCTGGGCGTCGCTCGAGCACAAGATTCACTACAAGTTCGACGGAGACGTGCCGGACCACCTGGCGGAGAGCCTGTCCGATGCGGCGATGATCGCCGAGCAGGCTCGACCACCGCATGGAGGACCTGCACCGCGAGGTCCACGGCGAGCATCGTGCCGACGAGCCCGATGTCCCCGCCGACTTCGACGAGGACATGATCGTGCGCATGTGGCAGATGATGCGAGAGTCCGGGGCCAACTAGACGGCGGAGCCGGCGACGGCGCCCCAGGACACAGCAACGGCCGCCGACGCGGGATTCCCCGCCCCGACGGCCGCCCGTCTGTGAAGGAGCCTTACGGCATCAGCACGCCATCGATGAGGTAGACGGTGGCGTTGGCGGTCTGGACGCCACCGCAGATGACGTTGGCGCCGTCCACCATGGCTCGTCGCCCTCACCGGTCACCTCGAGGTCGGTTCCCTCGACGGTGGTGTGGGTGCCGGCGATGTCCGCGGGCTCGATCTGGCCGGGGACCACGTGGTACGTCAGGATCTGCGTCAGCAGGTCCGCATCGGTCGACAGAGTGTCGATGGTCTCCTGGTCGATCTGAGCAAAGGCATCATCGACCGGCGCGAAGACCGTGAACTCGTCACCGTTGAGGGTGTCGACGAGGTCCACGTCGGGGTTGAGCCTGGCCGCTCACCGCTGCGACCAGCGTGGTCAGCATCGGGTTGTTGGACGCGGCGACCGCGACCGGGTCCTGCGACATGCCCTGGATGGAGCCCGCACCGTCGGGGACCTCCTCGGCGTAGGCCGCGCAGCCCGGGCCCACCAGGTTCGCGGCGGGGTCCATCTCCATGGCGCCGTCGTCCGTGGCGTCGTCGGTCGCGGACTCGTCGGGCATGGCCTCCTCGGAAGGCATGGCCTCCTCGGACATCGCGGGTGCGGTCGACTCCATCGACTCTTCGTCCGCGTCAGTGCTACAGGCGGCGAGGGTGAACACACCCGCCACCGCGAGGGCGAGTCCAGCGGAGTACTTCTTGGTGCCGTTGAGCATGATTCCTCCAGTCTCCGGGCACGGAAATGCCCTGATGAGAGCGTCCGCGGTGCGGACGCCTGCCGTGGCTACGGCGTCACCAGTCATTCGCCGCACTCGGGCCGGCGGATGGGAAGTTTCTGAAGTTTTTTCTTCGAAGGCCGATCTGCGGTCAGTTTCGGCACCGATGACCACGCCTGCCCCATCCGCGTTGCCGTCCGCAGCGAACCCCTCCCATGGAACTCGTGATCATCGGCCTCCTCGGTGGGCTCATCACCGGCATCTCGCCCTGCATCCTTCCGGTGCTGCCCGTCATCTTCTTGACGGGTGGGGCGCAGTCGGCACGCGTGCCGCGATACGACGCGCTCGGCACGATGGGTGGTGTGGGTGCGACTCCCGGCGCTGCCACGTCCGTCGCGACCGCTGCCCCGGCGACGCCGGAGGTGTCTCGCTGGCGCCCCTACCTCGTCATCGCGGGACTCGTCACCGCCTTCACACTCGTGACGCTGGTGGGCTCGCTGATCCTCAGCGCGCTTCACCTGCCCCAGGATGTGATCCGGTGGGTCGCCATGGGAGTGCTGGTGCTCATCGGCATCGGCCTCATCGTGCCGCGCTTCGAGCACCTTCTCGAGCGCCCGTTCGCGTTTGTGCCGCGCCGTCGCGTTGACCAGAGCCGCGGCGGCTTCGGCGTGGGCCTCGCCCTCGGAGCCGTCTTTGTTCCGTGTGCGGGTCCCGTCCTCGCGGCGATTATCGTCGCCGGGTCGACCGGGAACATCGGCGCAGGCACCGTGGCCCTCACCGTCTCGTTCGCGATCGGCGTGGCCGTGCCGCTGCTGTTCTTCGCACTTGCGGGGCGGGGCCTTGCGGAACGGGTCAAGGCATTCCGGCGGCGTGAGCGGGGGCTACGTATTGCTGCAGGCGTCGCGATGATTGCCCTCGCGGTGGGCCTTGCCTTCAACCTCCCTGCCGTGTTGCAGCGTGCCCTGCCGGACTACACCGCGGGCATTCAGGAACAACTGACCGACAACGACGCCGCGCAGGACGCCCTCGCACTCGGCGGGCTGGTGAACGACGAGAACAAGGACCTCGACCAGTGCACCAACGGCGCCTCCGAACTCGAGTCGTGTGGCACGGCGCCGTCGATCAAGGGCATCGAGGCGTGGTTCAACACCCCCGACGACCAGGGGATCGACCTGGCGGACCTGCGCGGGGAGGTGGTGCTCGTCGACTTCTGGGCGTACTCCTGCATCAACTGCCAGCGTTCCATCCCTCACTCGGTGGCGTGGGACGAGACCTACGGTGACCTGGGGCTCAACGTCATCGGCATCCACTCCCCGGAGTACTCCTTCGAGAAGGACGAGGCCAACGTGCGTGCTGGCGCGGAGGACTTCGGCATCACGTATCCCGTCGCCCTCGACAATGACCTCGCCACGTGGACCAACTACCGCAATCGCTATTGGCCTGCGCACTACCTCATCGATGCCGACGGCACCGTGCGGCACATCTCGTTCGGGGAGGGCAACTATGCCGACACCGAGAAGATGATCCGGGAGCCTGTTGGTCGATGCCGACCCGAGCGTGAACCTGCCCGGAGAGACTGATGTGGAGGATGTGACGCCCGACGTCGGCTCGACCACACGGGAGACGTTCCTCGGCACGTCGAAGGACGTCAACTACGGGGGTGGCGACCGCTACGCACCGGGGGAGGGAACGTACACGCTGCCCGAGGCACAGCCGGACGACTCGTTTGCGCTGTCCGGCTCCTGGCGGCTGGAGACGCAGTACGCGACGCCGGCCGGCGAAGAGTCCGCGGCCCTCCGGCTCGACTTCCATGCCACGCAGGTGCGGATGGTGCTCGCGGGTGAGGGCACGGTGACCGTCCGCCTCGATGACGGTGACGAGCGCGTCATCGAGGTGTCGGGCACCCCGCGGTCCTACGCGGTCGCTGAGGACGTGGGCGATGGACAGCACCTCCTGGACATCGAGGTGTCCAGTGGAGTCGAGGCGTACTCGTTCACGTTCGGGTGACGTGCCCGGTATCTCTGCGCTGTCCCGCCACTTCCGTCTAGGGTGAGTGAGCCATGACGACTCATCCTGGAGAAGCGCCCGGAGGCCTGGCCCACGCCCGCCAAACTGCCGGGAGGATGCGTGTCCTGATGCGCCCTGCCGCGGTGGGAATGACGGCGCTTGCCACCCTCGCCCTGGCGGCCTGCACGGGTGGCGACGCCGATCCCGACGCCTCGCTGGGCGGCGGCGACGCCACGGCCGCCGCACAGGGGTTCCTCGACGCGCTGGCCGAGGGCGACTTCGCGGGCGCCGCGGCGTGGACCGTGGACGGCGCCGAGACCTTCGCGACGTGCCCGTGGATGGCATCGGACACCCGTACCGGTGGCAGCGTGGTCGGCCCCGCGGTCGAGGATGTCACCGAGGACGGCGACCGGGCCACGGCCGAGGTCACCTACCGCTCCGGCGGCGAGGTGTCGACCACTCTCGACCTGACCTGGACCGGCGATACGTGGGCGGTGGTGCTTCCGGAGACCTTCGCGATCGAGGCGGCCTTCTCGGAGCCAGCGGTGGCGCGCCTCGAATTGGTTGACGCCGGGACCGAGGCTGGCGAGTGCGGTGCCGCTGTCCGGGATGGCGTGGCGGTGCTCCCCGCCTTCCCCGGTTCCTACAACGCGACGATCATCGACCCCACCGGCGTCGTCGACTATGGCAACGACGCTCAGCAGATCATCCACGTCACCGGCGCGGGGGACGAGGCCTGGGACCTCGGGGACCCGTTGGGCGGCGAGCGCCTCGCCACCGTGCAGGCCGACCTCACCGCCTCCGGCACCGCAGGCACGCTCACGCGCGTGTGGACCGACGACGGCGCCCAGTGGAGCGCCGAGGTCGACCAGGACGGCACCGCCATGATGGGCACGCTGAGCCGCGACGACTCCGGCACCCTGGAGTTCACCGCGGGCGGCTGACCCGCTACATCTCCTCGTGGGTGTTCGGGTCGCCGTCGAACAGGCGGCCGTCGGCCTTGGTGAGCGCCGAGATCGCGGCCATCTCCTCGCCCGTCAGCGCGAACCCGAACACGTCGAGGTTCTCGGCCTGGCGCGACGGCGTCGCGGACTTGGGAAGCGGCACGTTGCCGAGCCTGGACCTGCCAGCGCAGGATCACCTGGGCGGGGGTGACGGCGTGTGCCGCGGCGGCATCGGCCACCGCGGGTTCCGCGTAGGGCGCCTGGCGCTTGCCCAGCGGGCTCCACGACTGCGTGAGGATGCCGCGCTCGGAGTGCACGGCGCGCATCTCCTCCTGGTTGAAGTACGGGTGCAGGCTCGATCTGGTTGATGACCGGAGTGACGCCGGTGTCGCCCACGATCGCATCAAGGTGCTCCGCGGTGAAGTTGGAGACGCCGATGCTGCGCACCAGTCCGCGCTCACGCGCCTCGATCAGCCCCTTCCACGCGTCCCGGTACTTACCGGTGATGGGGTTGGGCCAGTGGATGAGGACCACGTCGATGGTGCCCACCTGGAGGCGGTCGTACGACTCCTGGATGGAGGCGACCGCGGCGTCGAAGTCGTGGTGGCGGCCCGGCAACTTGGTCTGCACCGTGACGTCCTCGCGGGCTGTACCGGTGGCGTCAAGGAACTCGCGGATGCCGCGGCCCACCTCAAGGCTCGTTGCCGTAGTTCACCGCGGAGTCGATGAGGCGGTAGCCCGTCTCAAGAGCGGAGCGCACGCCGTCGACGCACTCCTGCTCCTTCATCGGGTAGGTGCCAAACCCGATCGCGGGGATGGCGTGGCCGTCGTTCAGGGTGTGGGTGGGGATGCTCATACCTCCCAACCTACGCCCGCCGTCCCGCACGGCGCCGCGCCAGCACGTCGCGCAGCGGCGGCACGATCACCCCGGCGGCGGCCATCTCGCGTCGCGTGCGGCGCCGCGCATGGATGACCGCCACGATGCCGATGGTCCACGGCAGGACCAGCGTGGACAGTGCCACGCGGTAGTGGTCGAGCGAGTACTCGCTGGTGCCGGCGGGGGAGATGACCTGCAGGGTGGCTCCCACCAGGAGCACCGAGACGACGGTCGCGGCGAATCCGCCGATGTTCGCGAAGCCCACGGCGGAGGCGGCACGCCCCCGCACGCCGTGGGTGCGTGCGAAGTCGAGGCCGATGAGCGAGGCCGGGCCGCAGGCTCCGGTGACGGCCATCCAGACCACGAGCCGCCACATCGGCCGCGGGGTGTCAGGAAGCAGGACGCTCGCCCACGTCACCGCCGCCACCACTGCAATGGCGAGGGCGAGCCACGAGCGACGCAGTGGGTGCCGTCCCGTGAGGACGCCCAACACGGGTCCGGCGACGATGTTGGCGATCACCATGACCGTCAGGAGGGCCGATGCGGTGGTCGGCTCGAGGCCCTGCCCCTGGACCAGGAACGGCACTCCCCACAGCAGAGCCACCGTGTTGGGGCCGATGAGCCCCAGCCAGTGCGTCCAGAAGCCCAGGCGCACGCCCGCGGGCCAGATGGCCTCGCGCAGCGAGACCCGCGGCTCGGGCGACGGCGCTGCGGAGGGTGAGGAGGCATCGGCCGTCGGTGGCGTGCGGATGCCGAAGAATGCGGCGGCCGCGACCGCGACGCCGAGGCCGCCGAGAACGGCGAAGGTGGTGGACCAGCCCTGCTCGTGAAGGAGGTAGGCGACGGGGATGGCGGAGGCGATCTGGCCCAGTTGGCCGATGAGTCCGAGGCCCTGGACGATGATCGGCACCTGGCGCGGCGGGAAGTAGCGGGCCGCGATGTGGTTGCCCGCAATGAAGATGGGGGCGTCGCCCGCGCCGATGAGGACGCGCGCCACGACGGCCCCGCCGAGGCCAGGCGCGAAGGCGAGGAGCACCTGGCCTGCCGCCATGATGAGCGACCCTGCGACCAGGACGGTGCGCGAACCCAGGCGGTCGATGAGCGCGCCGGCGGGAAGCCTGCATGGACGCGTAGACGGCGATCTGGACCATCGCGAGCACGGACAGCGCCGTGGCCTCGATCCCGAAGCGGTCCGAGGCTTCGATGCCGGCGATGCCGAACGACGTGCGGTGCACCACCGCCATGAAGTAGGCGAGGGCCGCGATGGACATGATGATCCAGGCAAGGCGGGACGCCCGTGCCGGTCCCGTCGTCGCGACCGCGGGCACAGGGGTGTCGGGCATCGGGCCTCCAGGCGATCGCGGTAGGCCCAGGGTATCGGCGCTCAGGCGGGACTTCGTCACGCGTGCGCGGGAAGCGCGACGGCCGGGCCCGTACCATCCGGGCCCGGCCGTCGCGTCGCGGATCTAGGTGCGCACGCGCTCTCGCACGTTCGCCTGCGTCGTCACCGTGAGGGGGTCGGTGAGGTACGCGGCGGCGCGGTGCGGCATCCAGATTCCTGCGGCGGGACCCTGAGGGGTTCCCGAGGCATCGGCCGTGCCTGTGAGTGCGGCCGATGCGAGGTCCGTCGTGCCGGATGCGCTCGCGGAGGTCACGTCCGTCTGCGTATCCGTGCGGTGCACGGCGGTAGTGGCGACGCCGGAAGGAAGGGCGGCGTCCGCCAAGCCTTGGTCCGCGGCAGCAACGTCGGTAGAGCCGCTGCCCACGGCCGCGACCAGTCCCATCGCGGCGATGATCGCCGTCATGCGGAGCGGTCGTGTGAGGTTCATGACTCCATCACATCGCGTGATGCTGAGAGTCCGCTGAGAGCCGGTGCACAGTTACCGCCACATGCGCGCCGCGGGGCTACTGGACGGCTTCACCCTCCACCTCGGTGGTTCCTTCGTAGAGGCCGATGACGTTGCCGTCGGGGTCCTCGATGACGGCCCACCAGCCTGGTCTCGGTGATGGGCGACTTGTCCATCAGGACTGTGGCGCCCTGGCTCTTGGCGAGCGACACCGTGGCCTCGATCGAGTCCACCTCCACGTAACTGCGCGGCTGGCTGAAGTCCTCGCTGCGGGGGCGAGGCCGCCGCCGCTGATCTTGTTGGGCGCCTGCCACATCGGATAGTCCTCGAAGCCGGGCGGAGCCGCGATCTGCCAACCGAACAGGAGGCCGTAGAAGTGCTTGGCGCGGTCCAGATCGGACACCGGGATGTCGATGTGGGTGATGTCGCCGTGGGCCATGGTCGTCTCCTTCGTCGAGGGTGCGCGCGGGGGATCTGCGCTTTCCAGTATGGGCGGACGTGCCACACTTCGTCGGGTGAGCGCAGCGAAGGATCTTGTCAGGCGGTTCCTCCTTGAGGTGCGCTCCGGCGTTCACCCCGAGCGGGCCGCTGAGTACATGGCGGCCACGGTGCTCGCGCACCAGGTGGTGTCGGAGGCTCCTATGACGGTCGAGCGCTCGCCCGCGAACTACACCGACCATGTGGGCGAGATGCTTGACGCGTATGGCCGGTTCTCGTTCAGTCTCGACGAGTTGCTGGCGGACGGCGACCGCGTGTACGCGCGCTGGACCCAGGTGGGCACCGACCAGGACTCCTCCGAGGGGCGCGAACCCACGCGGCGGCCGGTCACTGAGATCGCCTCGGCCGTGTACCGCGTCGAGGGCGGAAAGATCGTCGAGTACTGGATCCAGATCGACCGAGCGGGGCTCGCCGCGCAGGCTCGGTGCTTAGGATCGAACCATGAAGATCTTGCTCATTGTCCTACTTGTTGCCGCGATCGCGCTCGGCATCCTCGGGTTCCTCATCAAGGCTGCGCTGTGGCTCGCTTTCATCGGCATCGTCCTGTTCGTCGGCACCATCGCGTTCTGGGTGCTGCGCTCCAAGTGGAACTCGCGCGGCCAGGAGATCGAGTCGCGCTAGCGGTCGCAGGCGCACACGTAGTTAAAGGAGACCACCTCGTCGCCGTCCTCGGGACGGGCCCAGGCGCGCGCCTCCTCCTCGTTCGCGAAGGATCGCGGGGCGAGCCGGCCATTGGCCATGAGCACACTGAACTCAATCTGCTCGCGCGGGTCCGTCCAGCCGTTGAGGTCCGTCTGTGCGGTGGTGCTACTCATACCTGTCAGGCTACGCCTGCGTGCCGGGCGGCGCGGTGGGGGTGGCGCGGCGGTGCGAGGCGGCAAGGCCCGCGACCGTGGCGGCGAAGAGTGCGCCGAGCAGCGCTCCCGCGGTGTTGAGGATGATGTCGTCGATGTCCGCGACGCGGCCGCCCCAATACTGGGTGAGGCTCGATCGCCGTCGACAGGAGGCCGCCCAGGAGGGTGCCGTAGACGACGCGTCCGATGAAGCCGGAGCGCGCGAGGCTCGCAACCGCCGCGCCGAACGGGATGAACAACAGCACGTTGCCCACGAGGTTGAACCACGGCGTGGAGCCGCGTGAGTCGAGCCCGCGCTGAATCTCCTGGAAGGGCACCAGGTTGACGCCCTGGGCGCCATCGAAGTCGTCTCCCACCAGGGAGGCGAGGGTGAGCAGGCCGATCAGGGCAAGGCTCAGCAGTAGTCCGCCCCACAGAGCAGTGCGACGGCTGCGGCCTCCGCGAGCAACCACGACGGCGGTGACGACGGCACCGAGAGCGATCAGCAGGATCGGGAATGACAGCGTCACTCCGTCGATCGCGATGCTCGGCATGAGGGCTCCTGGGGATGGGCCTGGGGTCAGGCGGGATCAGTCATCCTATGTCGCCGCGTGATGCTGGCTCGGTGGCGCCGTCGCGCGCACCACAGTTTTCTTGACTGTCGCGACGGTCCCACGGGAGTACGGGGCCGGAGTGGTTGGCCGCGCGCCAATTGTGGTGCGGACGACGACGGGCGCCAGCGCTGCGTGGCTACCGGTGGGTGGCGAAGGCGTCCAGAGCGCGCAGCCCGTGGGTCATGAAGGCTTCCTCGCCGAAGGTGTTCACCTTCCAGAACAGCGCCTGGCTGCCGCCCGAGGTGGTCAGCGCCACCTCCATCTGATTGCCCACGGCAAGGATGCTCGCCGAGAGGGTGAGGCGGTTGCCGCCGGTCATGGAGTACCGCTCGTAGGTGCGCAGGATCAGGCGCGCGTCGCCGATGGCCAATTCGTCTCGGTTCTCGACTGTCGCGGACACGCTGCCTCGCGTGATGACCTCGTCGAGATGGGCGGCGACGGCGTCGGCCGACCCCATGAGCGAACGTGTCTGATACATCGGTGGCCCCCTCAGGCGGGTGCGGGCGCGGTACCCGGCATCCCCGCGCTCACGCTAGCGCCCTGTCAGTCGGAGTCCCCACGCCGCGCCGCGTCGACGAGCGCGGTGAGAAGGTCACTCGGGAGGGGGCGGGAAGCAGTGAAAGTCACGCCGGTCTTGGTGTGGGCGAGGCCCGCCGCCTTGATGGCCTCCGCGTTCGCGGTGATCGCGTCTGCGGGAAGGTAGAGCCCGCACTGCTTGGTGAAGGCTGCGTAGCCGATGACGGTGCCGCCCGCGAGCCGGAATCCTGGCATGCCGTAGGCGACGATCTCTTCGGCGCCGGGCAGCGCGGCGGCCAGGTCGGTGCGCAGTCGGGTCAGGACCGGTCGGAAGGACTCCGGTGCGGCGGCGATGTACTCGTCGTGTGATGCGGGCGTGGCCATGGAGCAATGCTTGCAGAGGCGATCACTGTGCGCGGTGGGAGCGACAGCGTGAGTGGCGTCAAGAAGTGGGCCCCGTGGGGCTCGAACCCACGACCTACGGATTAAAAGTCCGCTGCTCTACCAACTGGTAGAGGCCCGCGGGCCATCCTACGCGGGCGTGCTGGCGCCCAGTTCCGCAAGCGCCCGCCACGCCATGCCCACGTTGAGCGGCCTGTCGAGGGTGGCCCACAGCAGGGCCTTTGTCAGAGCGACGCCGTGCAGGCGAGCCTCGAGCCCGGCATCGTCGACGCCGGTGATCTCCAGGTAGGTGTTGACCGCCGTGATGACCCCATCCTGTGGCAGCACCGTGTACAGGAAGCCCAGGTCGACGGCGCGGTCGCAGGCGGCCATCTTTCCCCAGTCGATGATGCCCGCGAAGGTGCCGTCGATCGCCAGCACGTTCGACCCGTGCAGGTCGGCGTGGGACCAGACCGGCTCGCCGGGTCCCGGCGCCGCCAGCGCCTCCGCCCAGATCCGCTCCACCACGTCCAGGAGCAGCCGCTCTCCATAGGGGCCACGGGCATCGGCCAGCCGTGCGAGCGCGTAGTCGTAGTCGGCCTGCCGCTCGGACAGCGGCAGCGACTGCTCGGGGTTGTACGGAGCATCGGCGGGCGCGATCTGGTGGAGGTCGGCGATGGCGCGTCCGAGCGCCGCCCCGGCATCGTCAGGCAACGGCAGCAGGTCGGTGGTGTCGCCGGGCATCCAGTTCACGATCCGCCACGGCCATGGGTAGCCCTCGCCGGGCTCACCCGTGCGCACCACCTCGGGGTGAGGGAAGTCCCACCCAGGCCCGAGTTCCGCCAGCAGGCGCGTCTCTGTCTCGAGCGGACCCACGGCGGCCTCGACGCGGGGGAGCCGCACCGAGTAGTCGTCACCCAGGCGGAACACCGCCATGTCCCAGCCGTCGAACCTCTCTCCGAGCGGCAGGCCGGCGAGGTCCGGATGCTGGGCGGCGAGGAGCGCGCGCACCGTGTCCTCGCTGATGGACCCGTGCGCCTGCGGTGGCCCCGAGTCGAGCGGGCGGTGAGCACTCATAGCCGCGACGCTAGCAGTCGCGGGCCTCGGTCCCGTGGACGGCGGACCGCGACGGTCACACGCCCTGGAAGGGGCGCACCTCGACCTGCGCCCCGCACGCGTGGGAGCCGCGGCGTGCCCAGTCGAGCGCGGCCTCACGGTCGGCGACGTCGATGACCCACATGCCGCCCATCTGTGGCGCGGACGGGTTGGCGCAACCCTCGGTGATGACGGCGGTGTCTCCGGTGGCATCCACGACGGCCGCCGACTCAGGACCCTCGAGCCCGCCGGCGAACACCCAGCCGCCTGCCGCCTGGAGCTCCTCGTTGAAGGCACCCACGGAGGCGTACATGGCCTCGGCTCGGCGCCCTCGGGCATCTCGAGGTGCGCGTAGTCGTGCAGGACAGACAGCAGGAACTCGGGCATGTGTGCCTCCGGTGGCTAGGGCCGATGCTGCCTCAGATTACGTCTGTTCCCGCCCTCCCGCGCGGCGGGTAGGTTGGGGGAATGTACGAGGGTGAATGGGACCACGAACCGCAGTCATGGGACATCGACGGCGACCGCATGGCGGTGCGGCCTCAGGCTCAGTCCGATGCGTGGCGGCACACGTCCTATGGGTTCGTGCATGACAGCGCTCACGCTCTCCTTGCCCCGCTGGGCCTTGGTGAGGCCGTCGAGGTGTCCTTCCTGCTCGACTACGCCGAGCAGTTTGACCAGGCGGGCGTGATGGTGCGCGCCGACGCCGAGACGTGGATCAAGGCGGGCGTGGAGGTCTCCGATGGCCTGCCGCAGGTGGGTGCCGTGGTGACGCTGGGCAAGTCGGACTGGTCCGTCGCGCCGGTTCCCGAGTGGGTGGGGCGCGAGGTGACCGTGCGGGCATCGCGCGAGGGCGACGCGGTGACCATCCGTGCGCGAGTCGACGACGAGCCGTGGCGCCTGGTTCGGGTCGCGCCGTTCCCGGAGGGAGCCGCAGCGGCGGCCGGACCGTTCTGCTGCTCGCCCACGCATGGCGGCCTCACGGTGACGTTCACCGGGGTGCGCCGCACCGCCGCGGACGCGTCACTCCACTAGACGCCCGCGAGCAGCAGCGCCGCAAACGCGACGGCGCCCGCGGAGAGCGTCCAGCCCATCGAGCGCTTCCATAGCGCCACCCCGACGGCGACGATCGCGGCCAGGTGCCACGCGCCGAACTCTCGCCACTGGCCCTCGTCCAGCAGCAGGGAGTTGGCGACGATCGCGCCCATCGCGGCCGGAGCCACCAGCGACAGCGCCTTGCGCACGCGCGGCGGCAACTCGCGGTCGCCGCCCAGCAGGAACACGCCTGACAGCCGGATGAGGTAGGTGCCGACGGCTGCCACGGTGAACACTACGAAGGCCGTGATCATGCGTCCGCCTCCTGCGCCGAGGGGTGCGTCGTTCGGGGATGAACGACGCGAGGCCGATGCCCGCGATGGCACCCGCGAGCACGTTCAGCCCGTACGGCAGGTCCTTCAGCAGCAGCACCACGGCGATCGAGATGCCGGTGGCGGCGACCGCGGGAAGGGTGCGCAGGGCAGGCACGAGCACCGCGATGAACATCAGCGGCACGATGAATCCGATTTGCCACGCGGCCGGGATGACGGGGCCGAGGATCGCCCCCGCCGCGGTGCCGAGAATCCACACGCCGGTGAACGGACCCGAGACTCCCAGGATGAACCAGCGGCGCCGTACCGGGTCGGGCCACGCGTCCTGGGTGAGCACCGACACCGCCGCCGACTGATCGGTCATCAGGTAGGACAGCACCAGGCTTCCAACGGGTGGGGAAGGCGGCGAACACGGGGGCGAGAGACGCGGAGTACAGCGCGAGGCGCGCGTTGATGACGAGCGCGGTGAGGATCGCGATGACGGCGGGCGCGCCCTGGGTCAGGGCATCGATGATGGCGATCTGGCTGGCGCCGGCGGAGACGGTGGCCGAGGCGTAGGGGCCCATCCATGCGGGCCAGCCGGCCAGGTTGATGAGGGCGCCCACGGCGAGGCCGAACACCACCGAGCCCGGCATGAGCGGCGCGATGGCCCTGGCGCCGGCCCAGAAGTCGCGCCGTTGCTCGGGGCCGATGCGACGGCGGGGGCGGGGGGACATGCGCGTCAGTGTGTCACGGGTCTGAGGTGCCGGTGCCGCCACGGGTGGCGCCTGGATGCGAGGCGCCCGCAGGGGTGGCGAGGACATGACAGGGCCCGGCCCCACCATCGAGGTGGGCCGGGCCCTGTCGCCCTCAGCAGGCTGGAGTTAGGCGCGCGCCTCGAACGTGAGGCAGTCGGCGGTGTCGAAGGATGCACCCACCTCGATGGCCTCCGCGGTGCAGGCCATGTCCTCGTTGTGGATGCAGGAGGTGCGCATGCAGGCGCCCACACCGGTCTGGTCGGCGTGGCCGCCCTTGTCGTCGGTCGCGACGAACGTGGAGCACTGGGCGTGGTCGCCCGAGACGTTGATGGCGCCTGCGCGGCAGCCGTCGTGGTTGAAGCCGCACGTCGCGACCGAACAGGACGAGACGATGGGAAGGCTGATCATGGTGGCCATGGTGACTCCTGACGTAGTGGTCTGATGTGTCCACGCTACGTCGAAAAATGGCACTGCGCTACATTTCTGAATAAAGATCTAATGATGTCGCCAAATGAATTACGAAACTCCATTGTTGACATTAGGTATCCCTTAGCCGCCATCTACCAGCAACTTTGGCGGTTCGTGGTGCACTCCGCCAGATTTAGGTGCGCGACACGTTTCTTTTTGCGACATTCTTTCGGTGCGACACTCGCGGCCCCACCAAAGCGAACCTGACCGCCTTCGCGACCACGGCATCGGCCGCTCGCGAGCGCCAATCTGGGGCGAGCGGGAACAAATACCGCCGCGGGCGCGTCTGACTGGGTGAACCCGTCACGGCGCGAGCCGCATGGGCGACTCAGGTCAAAGACTCGCGCGGCGCCCGGCCGATCCCCCTCAGCCGGCCGGGCGCCGCGTGATGACCAGGGTCGCGTACCCTGTGGGAGCCCCGCGCAACGCGCGAGCCCCGCGGGAGCGCCCGCCGGGGCGGGTTCCCTTCATTTCCCTTGAGAAGGAGAGCGCAATGACTGCCAAGATCACCAAGTCCGAGGCCGAGTGGCGTGCAGAGCTGTCCGACGCGGAGTACCAGGTACTCCGAGAGGCAGGCACGGAGCGCCCCTGGACCGGCGAACTCCTCGACAACACGCGTGACGGCGTCTACCGATGCCGTGCCTGCGGCGCCGAGCCTGTTCCGCTCCGACACCAAGTTCGACTCCCACTGCGGATGGCCGTCCTTCTTCACCGCGGAGAACGACGCCGTGGTGCTCAGCGAAGACGCGTCGCTCGGCATGATTCGCACCGAGGTGCGGTGCGCCACGTGCGAGTCCCACCTGGGCCACGTGTTCCCCGATGCGCCGCAGACACCTACCGGCGACCGCTTCTGCATCAACTCCGTCTCGCTGACCTTCGAGGACGCCGCGGCGCCCACCGAGGAGTCCTGACCTTGGCGGTCCCGCGCTTTCACAAGCCGGCCATGCTCGACATGGAGATGGCCGACCAACTTGAAGGGGACATCGACCCCGCCGACCGCGGCCTCATCGCCCACGAGACCGCGCTCGCGCTGGTGTCGCAGGCGCGCGAATCGGGCGACCCCGAACTCACCCAGCGCCTCGTACGACTCGTGGACGAGGAAGGCATCGACACCGTCGCCATGATGTGGTCGAAGGCCGGAGCGCACACGCTGCCGGGCGCCCTATGGCGCATCTACATGCTGCGCGAATGGGTCAAGCACGACGCCGATGCCGTGGCTCGGTCGTATCACCACGGCGTCAATGCCGCTCACGTCCGTCACGCCATCGCCGGCGTCGAGGACCCGCCCGGCCCGCGCGAGGTCCAGACGCTCGCCGACTCGGTCCTCTCCGGCGTGTTCTCCGGTGACCTCGCGGTCGCGCTCCAGCGCGCGGGCGCGTTCTGCCGCGTGGTGGCGACGGGCGCCGCCTTCGAGGCCGAGTCTGACGACGGCCACCACGACCGACGCGCCCACCAGACCGCGCTGCGCGCATCCCAACTCCTGCGCACGGGCGAGGACCTCGAGCGCTGCGCAGCCATGTGGAACGAGGGACGCCTCGACTGAGGCCCGCATGCCCGCCGCCGGGAACACGGACGCCCGTGGAGACGTAGAGTAGGAACAGGACATCGGGGCGCGGTAGCCCCGGGCTCCAACATCAGCCGCCTCGAGCGGCCTTCGCGCCGACTGGCGCTCCCGCCCCGGTGTCCGCCTCTCCCACTCTTCCTCGTGCCGCCGCGTCGCGGCGTCTCCGAGCGCGGGACGGAGCGCGGGATTGAGCCGCCGCCGCGATGTGCCCGCGCTATGGGTGGACGTGCAGCAGATGCGTCTCGATCGCGGTCACGCGCGGGCCCGACTCCGTGTCCACCACGTGTGCCACCAGCACGCCGCCGGCAGGCAGGTACGGGTTCTTCCGGGGAAGCGCGCCGCGCGTGTAGGGCCGCGTCGCCGCCCGCATCATCTCGATGATGGTGGGCAGCGTGGGCCGATGCGCACACACCACCCGAGATCCGGACTTCCCGAGCAGCCCCACGAACGTCTTAGCGGTCGCGAGCGGCGCCTCGGCGTGACCGGGCTCGGTGAGCGACTCGTGGGTCTTGATCTCGATGCCCGATGCCGCGGCATAGGGCTCGACCGTCGCCACGCATCGGCGCGCGGGAGAGGAGTCGATGCGTCGCGCGCCAAAGGCGGCAAACAGCGACACCAACTCGTGCGCGCGCAAGGTGCCGCGCTTCGTGATGGGGCGGCGTGCATCGGGCCCCTTCCAGGCCTTGCGACGCTTGGCGCGCGCATGCCTGACCAGGACGAAGGCGCGCGTCAGGAGGCGATCGTTCTCCCAGGCGTCCACGAGGACCTCGAGCGGGCGCAGGTCCTCGGGAAACGTGATGCGCTCGCGCGCCTCGTTCACCCCGAGCCACAGCACCTTGTCGATCTCGTTCTTGGAGGCGCTCTTCACCGGCGGCCGTGCCGCGACGGCCGCCGCGGCACCGGCCGATGCGACCTGCGCCGCCCAGTACTTCACCACCTTGGTCTTGCCTCCGGTGGGGTAGCGCAGGGTGGGCAGCGGCTGGCCAAGCACCACCTGCTTGCCCGTCTCCTCGGCCACCTCGCGGATGGCGCAGGCGGGAAGCGTCTCGCCCTCGTCGAGCCTTGCCCTTGGGCCATGACCAGTCGTTGTAGCGCGGCCGATGCACCGCCATGACCTGCAGTTCCCCATCCCGGACGCGCCAGACCAAGGCGCCCGCCGCGATCACGGTGCCGGGAGGGTGGCCTGTCACTTGCGCTTGGCCCTGCGCTTGGGCTGGCGGCGGATGTAGGCGGCCTGCAGGTCATGCAGACGGTTGCCCTCGGCATCGGTCACCTCGCGCACGTAGGTGCCGTCCTCGCCGAGCTCCCACGCCGAGACCTGGTCGGACATGGCGAGGTCGATGTTCTCCAGCAGGAACTCCTTCTGGGAGGGAGTCACGATGGTGATCAGGGCCTCGATGCGGCGGTCCAGGTTGCGGTGCATGAGGTCGGCCGAGCCGATGAACACCTCAGGCTCGTCGTCGCCCGCAAACGCGTAGACGCGCGAGTGCTCAAGGAAGCGACCAAGGATCGAGCGCACTCGGATGTTCTCGCTGAGGCCGGGCACGCCGGGGCGCAACGCGCAGATGCCGCGCACCACCAGGTCCACCTTCACGCCGGCCTGCGACGCGCGGTACATCGCGTCGATGGTCTTCTCGTCAACCACCGAGTTGACCTTGATCTTGACCCACGCTTCCTTGCCTGCGCGGGCGCGGTCGGCCTGGGCGTCGATGCGCTGGATGAGCCCGGCACGCACCCCGATGGGGGACACGATGAGGCGACGGAAGCGAGCCTTGGGTGCGTAGCCGGACAGGCTGGTTGAACAGGCTTGGTGAGGTCGGCGCCCACCTCGGGGTCCTTGGTCAGCAGGCCGTAGTCCTCGTACAGGCGCGCCGTCTTGGGGTGATAGTTGCCGGTGCCCACGTGGCAGTAGCGCACCAGGCCCGTGTCCTCCTGGCGCACCACCAGCGAGAGCCTTGCAGTGCGTCTTGAGGCCCACCAGGCCGTACACCACGTGCACGCCGGCCTTCTCCAGGCTTGCGAGCCCACGAGATGTTCTGCTGCTCGTCGAACCGCGCCTTGATCTCGACGAGCGCCACCACCTGCTTGCCGTTGCGGGCGGCCTCGATGAGGGAGTCCACGATGGGCGAGTCGCCCGACGTGCGGTAGAGCGTCTGCTTGATCGCGAGCACCTTGGGATCCACCGCGGCCTGCGCGAGGAACGCCTGCACCGACGTCGAGAACGAGTCATACGGGTGGTGCAGCAGCACGTCACCGCGACGGATCGCCTCGAAGATGTTCTGCTCGTCCGCAGTCTCGACCGGCGCGAGCCTGGTGGTGCGTGGTGGGACGGAACGCCTCGAACTGCAGGCGCGGACGGTCAAGGTCGGCGATGACGTGCAGGCCCGTGAGGTCCAGCGGTTCGGGCAGGAGGAACACGTCGCGCTCGGTGATGCCCCTCACGCACCAACAGGTCGTGAATGTGCGTGGGCAGGTCCTGAGCGACCTCGAGGCGGACGGCGGGGCCAAAGCGCCTGCGCAGCAGGCTCCTTCTCCATCGCCTTCAGGAGGTTCTCCGCGTCGTCCTCCTCGACCTCCACGTCCTCGTTGCGGGTCACGCGGAACGCGTGATGGTCGGTGACGACCATGCCGGGGAACAGGTAGTCGAGCCTGCGCCGCGATGACGTCCTCGAGGGGAACGAACGAGCGCGGCTCGTCGTCGAGCGTCGTGGCGTCGGTGACCGCGGTCGCATGCCCGGCGGAGTCGACCGAGAGGAAGCGGGGCAGCGTCTCGGGGATCTTCACGCGCGCGAACAGGTTCTTGCCCGTGTCAGGGTCCTGGAGTTCAATCGCAAGGTTCAGCGACAGGCCCGAGATGTACGGGAATGGGTGGGCGGGGTCCACCGCGAGCGGCGTCAACACCGGGAAGATGTCCGAGCGGAACAATTTGCGCAGCCGGTCCTGCTCACCTGCCCCGAGGCTCGTCGAAGCGCACGATGTGAATGCCCTGGTCATTGAGGGCGGGCAGCACCTGCTCCTCGAAGACCGCGGCGTGACGGTCCATGGTGGTGGGCGCGGTCCGTGAGGATCTCGACGAGGCGCGTGGCGCTCATGCCGGTGGCGCTGGGAAGGGCGAAACCGGCCGCGATACGGCGCTTCAGGCCCGCCACACGGACCATGAAGAACTCGTCGAGGTTGGACGCGAAGATCGCGAGGAACCTGGCCCGCTCCAGCAGCGGCGTGGCCGAGTCCTCCGCCAACTCGAGCACACGCTGGTTGAACGCCAGCCACGACAGGCTCGCGGTCCAGGAAGCGGTCGTCGGGAAGGTCCGCAGGCTCCGGCTCCGCCACCTCAAGATCGACGGTCGTGGCGGTGCGCGTCTCCTCCATCTCCGGCTTCACGGCGACATCCTGGGGCGTGGACGTGGCGGTGGACGGGAGCGAGGTGTCGGACATAGAGGCCATCGTGGCACGGCTCGCGCGCGTGTCACCAGCCCTGGGTCCCGAATTCACCCACCGTCTGCCTGGAGGTCGCCGTCGGTGCTTGGGGCGCGACGGACCGACAGACTCTGTCCGACGCCATCTGTCGCCACGTAGTCTGGACCGATGCGTGATGCCTGGTACCGCCTGCCGCCTTGGGTGCGGGCGCTCGCGCCAGGGCTACTGATCGCGGCCGCCGGTGCTTTCGGCTTCGTGCAGATCCTCGATGAGGTCATCGAGCAGGACAAGTTCACCGGGGTCGACGAGCCGCTGATCCAGTGGTTCGCCGAGCATCGGACCGCGTGGGTGACCACCGTGATGACGGCGATCACCACGGTCTTTGGGCCGGTGGTGCTGCCCGTGCTGGTGGCGATCGGCGCGGGCGTGTGGGGGTGGCGCTCCCGCGGCTGGCGCGACCCGCTCCTGCTCGTAGGCGCCATGCTGGTCGCGACCGGCGTGACCTCGGCCGCGAAGTTGGTGGTGGGGCGTGCACGCCCTCCCGAGGATGTGCAGGTGGTGCCTGGCCTGGAGGAATCGTTCTCCTTCCCCTCGGGGCACACCACCGGAGCCGCCACGCTGGTGCTCGTGACCGGCTACCTGTTGTGGCGACGGCGTCGCACGCGCCGCCTCCTCGCCTGGTGGGCGGTGGCCGCCGTCGTGGTCGTCGGTGCCGTGGCCCTCACCCGCATGTACCTGGGCTACCACTTCCTCTCAGACGTACTCGCGGGCGCGTGTGTGGGCGTCTTCACGCTGGGGCTGGTGGTCATGGTCGACCGATGGCTCGACCTGCGCGCGGGCCGCCTCGCCTCGGGCTGAGGCTCGCCAGCGGTCCGCTCACAGCCCGAGCGTCAGGTACCGGCTGAGGGGGTCGGGGCGGTAGTCGGCGAACGGCTCACAGTCCACAAAACCGTGGCGCTCGTAGAGCCGATGCGCCGGCGCGAAGGGTGCGTCGGTGCCCGTCTCGAGGCTCACCCTGGCGTAGCCGCGCGTGCGCGCGGCCCCAAGAATCGCGCCCAGGATGGCGGTGGCGACGCCGCGGCCGAGTGCCGCATCGGCCGTGCGCATGGACTTGACCTCGCCGTGCTCCGCATCTAGTTCCTTCAGCGCGCCGATGCCGAGCAGTTCGCCCTGGTCCCACGCGGTCCAGACCGTCACGCGGGGTCGCGCAGCGCGTCGAGGGGGAGTGCGTGGACGGAGCAGGCGGGGGACCCCGCGTGCATGGCCGCGAGGTGTGCGGCGAGGAGGGCGTGGACCGCGGGGCGCGAGAGGTCGTCGATCTCGATGATCACGCCGCCAGTGTGCCACCGGCCCGCCTGCACGGCTCCCGCCCGCGGCGGCACTACCCTCTCACGCATGGGAATCAATGCCTGGCTGGTGATACTCGCGATCGCCACCGCCGCGGTGATCGCGCTGTACTTGCGCCGCTACCGCGACCGCTGGCCCCAGGCCGTCTTCGTGGGCCTCGGAGTCTTCGCGCTGCTGTTCGCGGTCAAGTGGGGTGCCGACGGCATCGCCGCGTTCGAATGGGTGGCCGCGGAGGACTGACGAGGTGAGGGCCGCCATCGGCATGAAGGCGGCCCCCACCTGCGATGCCTAGATGACGCCGAAGGCGATCATCGCATCGGCCACCCGGGTGAAGCCCGCGATGTTCGCGCCCACCACGTAGTCGCCGGGGGCGTCGTACTCGTCCGCCGTCGCCACGCACGTGTCGTGGATGGTGGCCATCGTCTCGCGCAGTCGTGCATCCGTGTGCTCGAAGGTCCACGAGTCCCGCGACGCGTTCTGCTGCATCTCCAGCGAACTGGTGACCACGCCGCCGGCGTTCGCGGCCTTGCCCGGCGCGAACAACACTCCCGCGCCACGGAACACCGCCACCGCCTCGGGCGTCGACGGCATGTTCGCGCCCTCCGCCACGGCGATGAGGCCGTGCCGCACCATCGTCGCCGCGGCAGTGCCGGAGATCTCATTCTGCGTGGCACACGGCAGCGCCACCGTCGCGGGCACGTCCCAGACCGACCCGCCCGAGACGTGCTGGGCACCCGTGCGACGGGCGTACTCGTCGAGCCGCTCCCGCTCGGTGAGCCTTCACGTCCTTGAGAACGCCGAGGTCAAGCCCGCCCTCGTGCACCACGTAGCCATCGGAATCCGACACCGCAACCACCACGGCGCCCAACTCCTGCGCCTTCTGCACGGCGTGAATCGCGACGTTGCCCGAACCCGAGACCACCACGCGCTGGCCCTCCAGGCTCGTGACCCGCGTTGCGCAGCATGCGGTCCGCGAAGTACACGGCACCAAAGCCCGTCGCCTCGGTACGCACCTGCGAGCCGCCCCAGGTCAGGCCCTTGCCGGTCAGGACGCCGGACTCGTAGCGGTTCGTGATGCGCTTGTACTGGCCAAACAGGTAGCCCAGGCTCGCGGCCGCCCACGCCGATGTCGCCGGCTGGCACGTCCGTGTACTCGCCCAGGTGCCGGTGCAGTTCCGTCATGAACGACTGGCAGAAGCGCATGATCTCCGCGTCCGAGCGGCCGCGCGGGTTGAAGTCAGAGCCGCCCTTGCCGCCACCCAGCGGCATGCCGGTGAGCGAGTTCTTGAAGATCTGTTCGAACCCCAGGAACTTCACCGTGCCGAGGCTGACGCTCGGGTGGAAGCGCAGGCCGCCCTTGTACGGGCCAAGGACCGAGCCTGAACTCCACACGGAAGCCACGGTTGACCTGAATCTGGCCGGCATCGTCCACCCACGGCACCCGGAAGATGATCTGGCGTTCCGGCTCGCACAGGCGCCGGATCACCTCGGCATCGGCGTATTGGGGGTGCTTGCTCACCACCGGGCCGAGCGTCTCGAGAACTTCGTGGACGGCCTGGTGAAACTCGGGCTCCGCGGGATTGCGGTGGGTGACCTCGGCGAGGATGGGCTCGCTCGGGGTGCAGGTCGGTCATGGCAAACCTTTCCGGTGGTGAGCCGGGAGGCGCCGGGTGTGAGCCGGGGCCTGACCCTGGCTGCGGGATCAGGCGACGGGTCGCGCCTGGGTAATGGTGAGGGTGCGCGCGCCCTGGGGTGCGGCGAGGCTCGGCAGTGTCGCCCACAGACAGGCCCGCGATGGCGGTGCCCAGCGGCGAGGCGGGGGAGTAGACGGGCAGGTCAATGTCCGCGTCTCCAGCAAGCATGGTGCGGTCGCCCAGCACAAAGGCAAGGGTCGAGCCGTCGTCGTCGAACGTGACGGTCACAGCCATTCCGGGCTCCACGAGGCCGTCATCGGGCATCTCGCTGACCGTCACGTTCGCGAGAAGGTCACGCAGGCTCGACCACGCGTGCACGCGTGGTCGCGTCGTCGCGGGAGGCGGTCTCAAGACCGTCGAGGCTCGTCTTGGAGGCGCTGGCGCGCCGTCGGGGTCATCCACATCGCGTCCTCGGACACGGGGCATCGTTCCTTTTCTCTCGGGGTAAAGCAAAAGGCCGGACGGCGTCCGGCCTGGGTATTCGGAGCATCGTACACGGGCCGCGTCACGGTGCGAGCCCGACCGAAGTCCCGGCCCACGAGCGCCGATGCCGGCGCACCCTCCGCACGAAGGGGTGCGCCGGCATCGGCCGGGCGTGATCAGGGGTCAGTCCTGATCGGCCTTGCCCGTCTCCAACCCGTCGCGGATCGCGTCCATCACCGAGGAATCGGCGAGCGTGGTCACGTCGCCTACCGTCCGATGCTCGGCGACGTCGCGCAGCAGGCGACGCATGATCTTGCCCGAGCGGGTCTTCGGGACCTCCGAGACCACCAGGATGGTCCGCGGCTTCGCGAGCGCGCCGATCTGGTTCTTCACCTGCTCGCGCAGGGCGACCGCGACCTCGTGGCCGCTGGCGTGGGCGCCATCACCATCGGACTTCACGACCACGAACGCCACGACCGCCTGGCCCGTAGTCTCATCCGCGGCGCCCACCACGGCCGCCTCCGCCACCCACGGGTGGGACACGAGCGCGTGCTCGATCTCCGTGGTGGATAGCCGATGGCCGGAGACGTTCATCACGTCGTCGACGCGGCCCATGAGCCAGATGTCCCCGTCGGCATCGCGCTTGGCGCCGTCTCCCGCGAAATACAGGCCGCGAAACCGGCTCCAGTACGTGTCCTCGTAGCGCTCCCGGTCACCCCAGATGCCGCGCAGCATCGACGGCCACGGCTGGTCCAGCACCAGGTAACCGCCGCGCCCTGGCCCCACCTCGTGAGCGTCGTCGTCCACCACGGCAGCGCTGACGCCGGGCAGGGGCACCTGCGCCGAGCCGGGCTTCGTGGACGTCACGCCCGGCAGCGGGGAGATCATGATGGAGCCGGTTTCGGTCTGCCACCACGTGTCGACGATGGGGCAGCGGTCGCCGCCGATGACGCGACGGAACCACATCCATGCCTCGGGGTTGATGGGCTCGCCCACCGACCCCAGCAGGCGCAGGCTCGACAGGTCGAACTTCGCGGGGATCGCCTCGCCCCACTTCATGAAGGTACGGATGGCGGTGGGGGCGGTGTAGAAGATTGACACCTTGTACTTCTCGATGATCTCCCACCAGCGGCCCTCGTGAGGCGCGTTCGGCACGCCCTCGTAGAGCACCTGGGTGGCGCCGTTAATCATCGGGCCGTAGACGATGTAGGCTGTGGCCGGTGATCCAGCCCACGTCCGCCGAGCACCAGTAGACGTCCGTCTCGGGCTTGAGGTCGAACACCACGCGATGCGTGTACGCCGCGCCCGTGAGGTAGCCGCCGGTGGTGTGGAACAGCCCCTTCGGCTTTCCGGTGGTGCCCGAGGTGTACAGGATGAACAGCGGGTGCTCGGCCTCCACCATGACGGGGGTGTGGGTGGCCGATGCCGGCTCCACCACGTCGTGCCACCACAGGTCGCGTCCCTCGGTCCACGCAGTGTCCTGGCCGGTGCGCTTCACGACTAGCACGTGTTCCACGGAGGCGGCCTCGGTGGGGTTGGCCTCGCTCGGGGCGAGGGCGGCGTCGACGAGCGGCTTGAGGGCGAGGTGGGCGCCACGGCGGTTGCCGCCATCGGCCGTGATCACCGCCTTGGCCTCGGCGTCGTCGATGCGCTGGCGCAGCGAGTCGGCGGAGAAGCCGCCGAACACCACGGAGTGGATGGCGCCGATGCGTGCGCACGCGAGCATCGAGATCACTGCCTCGGGGATCTGGGGCAGGTAGATGGCGACCCGATCGCCCTTGGTGAGGCCCATGCCCTCCAGGGCATTCGCAGCCTTCGACACCTCACGCTGCATGTCCGCATAGGTCAGTGTGCGGGCGTCGCCCGGCTCGCCCTCGAAGTGGAAGGCGACGCGATCGCCGCGGCCCTCGCGTACGTGACGGTCCACGGCGTTGTCGCACGCGTTCAGGGTGCCGTCGGCAAACCACCTGGCGACGGGGGCGTCGGACCAGTCGAGGGTCTCGGTGAAGGGCGTGTCCCACGCGAGGCGTTGAGCCTCGTCGCGCCAAAAGCCCAGGCGGTCCGCGGCTGCGCGCGTGTACATCTCCGAGCGGGCGTTCGCCTGCGAGGCGAAGTCCAGCGACGGGGGGAAGGAGCGGCTCTCGGTGTGCAGGTTCTCGAGGGCAGGGGACTTTGTCTGGGCATCGTTGACCATGCCGTCAGAGTAGGCGCGGGTCACGCCTACGCCAAACGTTTGTAAGGATGCCTGCTAAAACCCCTGATGCCGTGTCGTGGGGCCTCTCGCTGCGCCCCGTCACCACCTCCCCCGACCCCACTTTGAACCAAATTCGCGGCGACGCGCCGGGCGGGGGTGTCGCCGCGGGCGCCTCGCGCGGCGTGTCGCGGGCGGATCCGGTTCAAAGTGAGGGTGTGTGCGGGGCATTCCCGCGTCAGCGGTCCGCGAACTGGCGTGGCGCGACCGGCCCTGCGGTGCGAGCATCGGACCTATGAGCGATTCCACCCAGGACAAGGCCAAGGACCTGACCGACAAGGCCGTGGACAGCGATGCCGAGCGCCACGACCCGTCGTCGCCCCCCACGGACACCGATGCGCTCGGTAAGGACGTGCCGCACGGTGACGGTGAGCCCCGTGAGACTGATGGGCAGGAAGACCCGGCCTGACGTTCTCGCGCCACGCCGGGCATCGGCCCTCCGCCGCGCGCTCAAGCCCTAAGCGTGTGACGATGGCCAAATGAGTGCTGAAGGATATGACTACCGCACCCGCTCGACAGGCGAGGTGGTGATCTTCCACCACGGCAAGGCTCGTCAAGACCCTCAAGGGGGACGAGGCCGAGACTTTCGCCAGTGCCGTCGAGGCCGGTGACCCTCAGTCAGCGATGGCGAACGCTGTCGGCAACGACGGCCAGGTCGAGCACCCGGGCTCGCACTCCGAGTCCTCCGGCGGCATGCGCAACAACGGCGCCGCCCACGGCCACACGGAGTTCCGCCGCAAGAGCGTGTGACGCTGGCTCCTGCGAGTCGTTGAGTGCTCGGAAACCGCGGAAACCGGGCACCCAGTGACTACCAGGGCGCTCGTGCCTACTCGACGGTGAATGAACGCCTCGGAAATCGCGACCGTCGGGGCGGCGTCAACCACGTAGGACTCCGGCACGTCTCGCGTAAGGACTGTGGTCAGGACGTCCTGCGGAACGTCGCAGAGCCTTCTCGGTGCCGCCATCGGGCGTCTCCGACTCCTCGCAGTACGGGGCGATGCGCTCGTCATCGGCGATGCCGGAGTAGCCCGCCGTGTACTGCAGCAGCGAGAGGTCCGTGAGGCCCTCCTCGGTCAGCGCGCGGGCGATCGCAGCGGGCTCCCCCTGGATGATGGGGCTCCACGCGTAGACCTTGTACTCGCCAGCAGGGAGAGTGGCGTGCTCGTCCTCGAACGCGGCCACCTCCTCGTAGCGTTCCGCGATCTCCTCGTCAGTGGCACCGTCCCAGTCGAAGTCATCCCACAGGGCCGAGAGCTCGCCCGCGACGTCGCACAGGGACGCACCGGTGATGTCGTACGAGCCGCTGCCCGCGGCAGGTACCTCGGACGTCGCCATGAAGAGCCTGCGGCACAAACTCACTACCCCAGTCGGGCGTGACCACCACATCGTCACGGGTGACGATGAGCCTGTCCCTGCTGGGCGAGGAAGGCGGTGATGGTCGAGGACTCCACCGTGAAGGACATGGTGGCGCTCGCGGCACCGTCGGCCGTCGCGACCTCCACCACGGGGCTCACGCCGTTGGCCGCTGCGGCATCGCCGGTCCACGTGTCGCCGCAGGCGGGGGCTCGAAGAGGCCGGCCGCCTGGGACTCGATGGCATCGAGGTCGTAGGACAGCGACACGGTCGAGGCCTCGACGGCGGAGGTGCCAGGAGCGGGCTCGCCATCGGAGGAGACGAGCCACTTGACTCCGTACCACCCCACTGCTGCGGACGCGCCCGCCACCGCGATCGCGCCGACGACCATCAGGCCCTTATGCATGGGGCTCCCATTCCTCCCGGCGCATGCGTGCGCCCGCTGCTCCATCGTGGGGTTGAGGCACAAGGATACGTGGCCGCGCACCGATTTTCGGCGCTTTTCTCCCCGCCCGCGCGCCACCCCTGGCAGGTGCCCGGCGCACGGTGAAGTTCCTGTGCTCTTGACCTTCCCAACGTACGAGCGGTGCAAAACGTTGGGGTGATCTTGACCACGCGCGAGGTCCGCTCGCCGTCAGGGGCGCGCGGACCGTTTCGGAGGCGTCAGCGGGCCGATGCGTCAGGCGTCAGGCGTCGTCGCGCGGGCGGCTGCGACGCCCCAGCATTGCGAGCCCCACGGCGATCGCCGCAACGGCCACGACGACCAGGGCGGTCGAGCGCGGCGTGGGCTTGCCGCGTAGTTCCACGGGCCGCTTGAAGCGCAGGTTTCCCCAGCCGTTCTGGATGGCAGCGCGGCGGAGGTTGCGGTCCGCGTTGACGGTGAAGCCATGGCCGACGGCATCGAGCATGGGGGCATCGGTGATGGAATCGGAGTACGCGTAGGCTGCGGCGCAGGTCGTAACCGCGCTCCTCCGCGAGGGCGCGAATCGCATCGGCCTTGGCCTCGCCGTAGGCGTAGAAGGCTCACCTCGCCGGTGTAGAAGCCCTTCTTGACCTTGAGCTCCGACGCGATGACGTGGTCGGCTCCCAGGATCTGCGCGATGGGCTCGACGATGTCGCGCACCGAGGCGGAGACGATCACCACGTCGCGGCCGTTGGCGTGATGGCGCTGGATCAGTTCGAGGGCCTCGGCGTACACCACCGGATCGATGTGCTCGTGGACGGTCTCGTTCACGATCTGCTTGACCTTGGCGACCTCCCACCCCTTGATGAGGTCGGACAGGGAGTCGCGCAGCCGGTTGGTCTGGCGTTCGTCTGCCGCGCCCACCAGGAAGAGGAACTGCGCGTACGCGGTGCGCAGCGCATCGGCCCTCGTGATCAGTCCTCCCTGGTAGAAGGACCGCGAGAACGCCATCGAGGAACTCGTGGCAATGATCGTCTTGTCCAGATCGAAGAACGCCGCCGAGGGGCGACGGGTCGTGCGCGGCATGGCACCTCCTTGATCGGACCAGCCTAACGGGACGCTGTGACGTGGGCCAGGCCGGGCCGCCGAGCGAGCGCCGCGGAGCCCGTGCGTCGTCCCCAGGTCTGCCCGGCATCGGCCGTCCTCCACCGCCGTCGCCACGTGCGGGCGCCGCCTCCGGCGCCCGTGTCAGCCTCACGGCATGGAAGTCAACGAGGAGGCCGAGCGGCCGTGGGCGGGGCCGCTTGGGCCGCTGCTCGCGCGCCCCGGAGTGACCGATGTACTGGTTCAAGAGCCCGGGTATGCCTGGGTCGACAGCGGTGGCGCCCTCGCGCGGGAGGCCGTCGACCTGTCCGATGCCGACGCTGTCCGTGCGCTCGCGGTGAGGATGGCGGGGGCGGGCGGGCGCAGACTTGACGACGCGGCTCCCTTGGTGGACGCGCGCCTGCCCGACGGCACCCGCCTGCATGCCGTCCTGCCACCCCTCGCCCCCGACTGCGCTGCCATCTCGCTCAGATCGGTGCGCGCGCGGGCGCTCGACATGGAGGACCTGGTCGCCTCGGGAATGGTGACCGGCCCGCTCGGGCAGGTGCTGCGCGCGATGGTGGCGCGGCGCCTGTCCGTGCTGGTCACGGGCGCGACGGGCTCCGGCAAGACCACCCTGCTGGCGTCGCTCCTGTCACTCGTCGATCCGGGCGAGAGAATTCTCATCATCGAGGAGGCGGGGAACTCTCGCCCGCGCATCCGCATGTGGTGCGGCTCGTGGAACGGCGCGCCAATATCGAGGGCTCGGGGGCGGTGGGGCTGTCCACCCTGGTGCGGGAGGCGATGCGCATGCGGCCCGACCGGGTGGTGCTCGGCGAGTGCCGAGGAGCCGAGGTCCGCGAGGTGCTCTCCGTGTTCAATACGGGTCACCGCGGAGGGTTCGCGACTTTGCATGCGAATTCGCCTGCCGATGCGCCCGCTCGCCTGGTCGCGCTCGGCTCGCTCGCGGGACTCGACCAGCGCACGGTGGAGTTGCAGGCGGCGATCGCGTTCGATGCGGTGGTCCACGTGGAGCGGATCGGTGATGCCCGGCGCGTCACACGGGTGGCCACGCTCGCTCGGGCCGCCGATGCCTCCCTCACCGCCGTTGACGCTCTCGTGTGGGACCGGGGCAGGTGGGTCACCGGGCCCGCGTGGGAGGCCCTGGGGGCCCGGCTCGGCGTCGAGATCGAGGTGGGTCTTCGTGTGGCGTAGATGGCGGCGGCGTGGCCCGAGCGCGGAGGGCCAAGCGGCGCCTGTCGCCAACGATCCCGCGCGCGCCCTCGCCGATGCGGTGGCCATGCTCGACGCCGGCCTGCCGCCCGAACGCGCGTGGGCCATGGCGGGGGTGGAGGTCGACGCGGACGGCGCCCCCGCGGCGTCCGCCTTCCGCGAGGACCCTGGCCTCGGCGACGCGGTCGCTGCGGCGGTGCGCCTCGCGGGCGAGGGGGAATGCCGCTCGCGGGTGTGCTGCGCCGTGTCTTGGTGGTGGTGCACGCCCGGAGGGAGGCGGCCGATGCGTGTGAGGCGGCCCTCGCGGGACCGCGCATGAGCGCGCGCGTCCTTGCCTGGCTGCCGCTTGCTGGGCTGGGGCTGGCGGCCCTGCTCGATCCGGGCGCGCTCCGGCTCGTGGCGACGGAGCCGGTGGGCTGGGTGCTGCTGACCATCGGCGCCGTGCTCACATGGATAGGAAGGCGCTGGACCCGTGCGCTTCTCGCACGCGCCGACCCTCCGCGGCAGGCGGTCCCGACAGCGATCACGCTCGCCCTGACCGATGCCGTCCTCGCGTCCGGCGTGGACGTCGCGGGTGCGCTCGTGCGTGTGGGAGCGGCGGTGGGACGTGATGGGGAGAGCCTGCGGATCGCGGGCGAACGGCTCGCCGCCGGCGCTCCGTTTGACGAGGCCTGGGAACAGGGCTCGCGGGAGAAGCCCTCCGCGCTCGCCGCGGCGGTAAGGCGTGCGCTTCGTGCGGCTCGGCTTGCTGGCGCCTCGGCAGCGCCTGCCCTCGCGGTCGCGATCGACGCCGAACTGCGTGAGGAGCGTCGCCAGTCCCAGCGTGCGGCGGCAGAACTGTCCGTCACGCTCGCGCTGCCGCTCACCTTGTGCCTGCTGCCTGCGTTCATCGTGGTGGGGGTGGTGCCGCTGATCGCTGCCGTCATCGCGTCGGCGGACCTCGGCGGTGTCCTGTGAGCGGCGTTGTCCCCAGGCCAGGCGTCCTAGGGCGCGTCCTCCCCAGGATCGTGGGCCCCCGCGCAGGCGGGCTCGTGCCGGCCGGAGGCTGGAGCCCGCGAGGGAAGGTCCCTCGCGGAAGGGAGGACCATGAGGCGCATCGCACAGATGTTGCGCGAGGACGACGGCATGGCGACCACGGAGTACGCGCTCGTCACGGTGGCCGCCGCGGCGTTCGCGGGGCTGCTCATCGCCATCATCCGTTCGGACGAGGTGCGCGAGCCTGTTGCTCGGCGTGATCCGGTCGGCGTTCGGATGAGCCGCGGGCACGGCGACCGGGGCTCCGTCACGGCCGAGATGGCCCTGGTGATCCCGGCCGCCGTGCTCGTCCTCGCCCTCATGTTGGCCACCCTGACCTGGGCTCTCACCCACCTCACGGCCACGGACCTCGCCGGAGTCGCGGCGCGGGAGGCAGCCGTGGACGGCCACGAGGAGGCGCGCGCCGTCGTCGCCTCTCGGGCGGCCGATGCGACGGTCGGCTTCAGTTCCGGCGGCGGCTGGGTGACGGCGACCGTCGAGCCTCGACGGGCCCGCCTGGCTTCCCGCGGTCACGGCGAGCGCCGTCGCGCAGGAGCAGCAGTGAAGGAACAACAGTGAAGGAGCAACGGTGACGACGCCGCCAGCGCGGAGACGACCCGCCCGTGACGCGGGCTCCGCCACCGTCGTCATGGTCGCGGTGCTCGTGGCGATGGTCGCCCTCGTCGCCCTCGGACTCGGGGTGGCCAGCGCACTCGTGGATGCCTCCCGCGCCCGTCACGTGGCGGATGCCGCCGCTCTCGCGGGAGCACTCGCCGCACGCGAGGCGGAAGCCAAGGGCGGCGATGCCGAGGCCGTGGGATGCGCTCAGGCGAGCGAGGCCGCGAGCCGCAACGGCATCGGCCTGGCCTCGTGCAGCGCCATCGGCGCCGTGGTGACCGTCACCGTGACAGCGGGAGCGGGACCCACGGCGGCCTCGGCATCGGCCACGGCGGGTCCCGCCTACGCGCGGTGAGGTGACGGCTTCGTCACGCGGTTATTGACGGTGGCGGAGGCCGCCGCCACGATGCGGATCATGGCGGACCGCGACTCCATCCATTCCCACCACACCTTCGACTACATCGAGATCCCTGCCCTCGACATCGACGCGGCAGAGCGCTTCTACCGCGACGCCCTCGGGTGGCGTTTCACCGAGTACGGCCCCGGCTATCGGGGCATCGTCACGGCCGACGGGCGCGAGGCCGGCGGCCTCACCCAGGTGGGAGAGGTCGCCCGCGGCACTCTTTTGGTGGTGCTGTTCACACGCGACCTCTTCTCCACGCGTGAGGCGATTCTCGCCGCCGGTGGCACGCTCACCCGTGACATCTTCGAGTTCCCCGGTGGCTTCCGTCTGCACTTCATGGACGTCAGCGGCAACGAGTTGGGCGTGTGGGCGTTTCCCGAAGGTGTCACCGCACCGTCACAGATCCCAGCGACTTCCACAGAGTGAGGTCCACCCAGGACTCGTCCACCGGCGCCACCGCGGCGTCCGTCGCGGCCTCGCTGTCGGAGCGAGCGACACCCGACTCGAGCACGGGCGTCTCCGGCACCAGTGGCATCACCTCGGGCAGGATCGCGTCTCCCGCGGTGTCCTCGTAGGCGGTGTCCTCGTACGCGGTGAGGTCGTAGGCTCGAGAGGTACAGGTTGGTCGACGTCACCAGGGTGTACGTGCCCGGCTCGACGTTCGCACCCAGGCCGTCGCACCGGGTCACGTCACGCCACAGGTACGTGCCGCCCACGCTGTCGCCCGAGGCGAGCAGCCCCGTCTCGGAGTCGGGAGCGATGAGGAGGTCGGCGCCGTCGGCCGCCAGTTCCTCGGCCCGCATGATCCCGTACTCACTCGCACGGTCCGTGGTCTCGGGGTAGGCCTCCGCCACGATCTTGCCGTCACGCGCCAGGTACAGGCTGCGGCTGGTGCCCCCAGAAGTTGACGATGTCATAGGCGGACACGTTGGTGACGCGCGACGTGACCTCGGGGTTGCCGTCCACCACGAAGCCGTAACTCACCGACAGCGAGGACGGCGCCGTCACCTCAAGGTCGAGCAGATCCATGGTGGAGGCTCCGGCCGGGGAACTTGGCGTCGGTGTCATCCCATGCGCAGCCCCAGTAGGCCTGGCCCGTCGCGTTGCTCATCAGCCACCGGTGCGAGCCTGCGGCCATGTCCCAGCCGCCGTCGACGGCGGAGGACTCGAACAGTTGCTGCGCGATGTCCGGCGTCAACGCCCCGTCCGTCAGCGGCTTCTGGGGCTCCGGAAGAGACGGCTCGGTGGTCTCGCTCGGCAGCGGCTCGGGCTCGCCCGGTGACGCAGAAGTCGTCGGCTCGGGCAGCGGCTCGGGCTCCGTGCCGCCGAGGTAGGCACCGAACGGGTCATCCACGGGCTCGCCGTCGACCGTGAACGTCACGGGCTCCGCCGCGACGCGGAAGATCTCGGCGTCCATGCCTGCGTGAGCGCCGGCATCCGCATTGTCCGTAGTGCTCGAGTCTTCGCTCGGCACGTCCGTGGCGACGTCAGAGGGCGTCGGGGTGCTGGCAGGAACATCGCCGTCTGCGTCACCGGGATACGCCAGCGTCTGGGCCAGGTGGACCTCGTAGTCGCCCGCGGGCAGCGCGGTGCCGTCCCAGCAGTTCACCGGCTCGACAATCTGCCACGACTGGAGCGAGGAGAAGTCGGTCGCGGGGTCAAGGCGCTCGTACACCGCACCCTCGGGCAGGGACGGCTCGTCTGCGGGACCGTAGACCAGCGGGTCGGCCTCCAGATACGAGCCCACGATGATGCCGTTCCACGTGATGACGTAGTCGCCGCCGGTAAGGAGATCCACAGGGCGGTTCGCGGTGAGGTTGCGCTCGATCTCGTAGGCGCCGTCGGACGCCACGGCCTCGCCCACCTCGAACGTGACTCCGGAGGTGTCGCCGTAGGCCCACGCGGGGTCGTCGGCAGAGAATTCGCTGCCGCACGCCCACGGCGACGCGAGCATGCCATCGGCCGCGAAGCCCTCTGCGGAGCCGGCCATGTCACCGCCGCTGTCCGCCATCGAGCCCAACTCCTCACGAGCCCCGCCGGAGGCCATGGCGGGCTCCAGCGAGTCGTAGGCCCCGGAGGCGGCGAACACCGGGGACAGCGCGCCCACGCCGAGGATCGCCACGGCGCCCGCCCCCACGAGTCCGTTGGAGCCCAGCCGCAGCGCACGCCGCCGCGACACCCTCCGCCTGGCATCCGCGGTCGAGACCGTCACCCCATCGATGGGCGCCTGGTCGGCGGCGCCCCTGAGTGCATCGTTCAGCCTCACAGCCCTGTCCTTTCATCGGCGGCTCGCCGGTCCTCGACGGTCGCGTCCTCGAGCGGCCCCAGGGCCAACTCCCTGCCCCAGCCCATCGCTGAGGTAGCGCTTCACAGTGCCCGGCGCGATGCCGGTGACGCCCGATCTGGGGCACCGTCAGGTCGTCGAAGAACCTCAGCACCACGCACGCCCTCACCCGCGGTGGCAGGGTGGCCAAGGCATCGGTCACGTCGGACCCCGCCTCCACCTGGCCGAATCGGTCCGGCGCCACCGCATCGGGCTTGAAGAGGTGCTGCACCCTTTGCCAGCGCTGTTGGCGTCGATAGCCGTCCACGTAGGACGAGGTGATGGCGCGGCGCACGTAGCCCTCGGCCTTGAGTGACGTGAGGCCGGGGCGCTCACGAGAAAAGGTGCGCACCAGCGCATCCTGGACAAGGTCCTGCGCCTGGACGGCGTCGCCACACACCAGGTACGCATAGGACAGCAGGGCGCGTTCACGATCGCGCACCAACTGCTCCATGGTGTCCCGCCACTGGGCCATCAGGTCCTCCGCTCGCCGCCCTCTTCACGGTTCTTCGCAGTATCGACGCGTATGCCCCGTAAAACGTTGGGGTGGCCGATGCTGTGGTCGGCTTCCCGACCTCCGTCACCGCCTTCCCCTAGAGTGACAAACAGCCGGTGGGTCCACAGCGTGGTGGGCTCCGTGGGCTTTCGTCAAGGAGGACGTATGCGCACCCTGACAGGCACTGAGGTTGAGGTGGGGACCTCGAATCTCACCATCGTGGCGGTCATCGCCGCCATTGCCGTCGTGTCCCTGGTTTTCTCGTATGTCCTGCGTCAACAGGTGCTGCGGGCCGGGGACGGCACCGAAAAAATGCGCGACATCGCCGGCGCGGTCCAAGAGGGCGCGTCCGCGTACCTCCGCCGCCAGATGCGCACGCTCGTGCTGTTCGCCGCGATCGTGTTCTGCCTGCTCTTCTTGTTGCCAGGCGACGCGGGCGTGAGGGTCGGCCGGTCGTTGTTCTTCCTGCTCGGGGCGGGTTTCTCGGCGGCCATTGGCTACATGGGGATGTGGCTGGCGGTGCGCGCCAATGTGCGCGTTGCGGCCGCCGCCAACGGCGAGGACGGACGCGCCGAGGGCGCCCGAATCGCGTTCAGGACCGGCGGTGCCGTGGGTATGTCGGTGGTGGGGCTCGGGCTCGTGGGGGCCTCGGCCGTGGTGCTGCTGTTCCGCGGCGACGCCGCCGCGGTGCTGGAAGGGTTCGGCTTCGGTGCCGCGCTGCTCGCGATGTTCATGCGCGTGGGCGGCGGCATTTTCACCAAGGCGGCCGATGTGGGGGCCGACCTGGTGGGCAAGGTTGAGCAGCACATCCCCGAGGACGACCCGCGCAACGCCGCAACCATCGCGGACAACGTGGGCGACAACGTCGGTGACTGCGCGGGCATGGCGGCGGACCTGTTCGAGTCCTACGCGGTCACGCTGGTGGCGGCCCTCATTCTCGGCAAGGCGGCGATGGGGGAGCAGGGCTTGGTGTTCCCCCTCATCGTCACGGCGGTGGGTGCGGTGGTGGCCGCGATCGGCGTGTTCATCACCAAGGTGCGCAAGGGCGAATCGGGCCTCGCCGCGATCAACCGTGGCTTCTACACGGCCGCAGCGATTGGCGCGGTCCTGTCCGCCATCGCCGCGTTCCTGTACCTCCCGGGATCCTTCGCGGAGTTCTCCGGCGCCTCGATCGAGGGCGAAAGCGGCGACCCGCGGATCATGGCGACGGTCGCGGTCTTCGTGGGCATCGGCCTCGCGGGCCTGATCCTGCGGATCACCGGCTTCTTCACCGATGTTGCCGCAAAGCCCACCCGGCGCGTGGCCGCGACCTCGCGGACCGGCGCCGCCACGGTAGTGCTGTCCGGCATCGGCGTGGGTCTCGAGTCGGCCGTCTACACGGCCACCGTCATCGCTGGCGCCGTAGTCATCCTGTTCTTCGTGGCAGGGGGCTCGGTGGCACTCGCGTTGTTCCTCGTGGCGCTCGCGGGCTGTGGGCTGCTGACGACAGTCGGTGTCATCGTGGCGATGGATACCTTCGGGCCCGTCAGCGACAACGCCCAGGGCATCGCGGAGATGAGCGGCGAGGTCAGCGACGAGGCGGCGCAGATTCTGACCGACCTCGACGCGGTCGGTAACACCACCAAGGCCGTGACGAAGGGCATCGCGATTGCGACGGCGGTCCTCGCCGCGACCGCGCTGTTCGGCTCGTACAGCGAGGCCGTCACCCATGCGTTGGCCGATGCCGGCGTGACCGTCGCGGACTTCGCCTACGCAATCATTCACCCGCTCACGCTGGTGGGCGTCATCATCGGTGGAGCCACGGTGTTCCTGTTCGCGGGGCTCGCGATCGATGCCGTCACGCGGGCCGCAGGCGCGATTGTGCTTGAGGTGCGCCGCCAGTTCCGGGAGATGCCCGGCATCATGACCGGTGAGCAGCGCCCCGAGTACGGGCGCGTGGTCGACATCTGCACGCGGGACTCGCTGCGCGAACTCGCCACGCCGGGTCTGCTGGCGGCCATGGCACCCATCTTCGTGGGCTTCGCGCTTGGCCCTGGAGCGCTCGCGGGATTCCTGGGCGGCGCGATCGGCACCGGCGTGCTGATGGCCGTGTTCCTCGCCAACTCCGGCGGTAGTTGGGACAACGCCAAGAAGATCGTCGAAGACGGGCACCACGGCGGTAAGAACTCGCCCGCCCACGAGGCGACGGTCATCGGCGACACCATCGGCGATCCGTTCAAGGACACCGCAGGCCCCGCCATCAACCCGCTCATCAAGGTGATGAACCTGGTGGCGCTGCTCATCGCTCCCGCCGTGGTCATGCTGACCTACGGTGACACCGCGGGCTGGCTGCGCTGGGTCATCGCGGGCATCGCCGCGCTGATCGCCGTGGCCGCCGTGGCGCGGGCGTCGCGACGCGCGCATGCGGCAGGCATCGAGGAGGAGGCCGATGCCGAGGTGGGCGCGGCCTGACACGTTGCGGACACACGGCGGTGGGATGATCCCGTCATGATGGCAAGACGGACCCAGGCTCGCGGGCGGAATCGTGGGAGCGCTCGTGGTGGTGGAAGCCTCCTCGGGTGTCCTCCAGGGCTTCTACACCCCGCTGTTCAGCGACATCGCTGACAAACTCGCGATTCACGACGCTGACATCAACTGGCTCGAGGCCACTCAGTTGTTGCTGAGCGCCATCGTGCTTCCGGTGCTCGCGCGCCTGGGCGACATGTTCGGACACCGCAAGGTGCTCATCGGCTCGCTGATCGTGACCGCGCTCGCGTCCTACGCCCTCGCGTTCTCCACGAGTTTTCCCGTGTTCCTCATCGCGTGGGCCATCCAGGGCTTCTACGTGGTGTGGCTGCCCATGAATGTGTCCATCATTCACTCGCGGGCACGCAACCTGCCCAACGGTGCGGCACTGACCAGACGCGGCGCGGGCATCATCGTGGTTGCGCTGCAGGCGGGCGCCATCCTCGGTGCACTCGCGGGCGGTCAACTCGGCGTGATGGCACCGCTGTGGGTGACGCTGCTGGTCCCCGCCGTCCTTGTCACTATCGCGCTGGTGGTGGTGATCTTCAAGGTCCCCGACCCCGGCGTGCGCGGCGGCGGCTCGATCGACACCCGCGGCACCATGGTGCTGACTCTCGCACTGCTCGCGATCACCGGCGGCCTGTCGCTGCTGCGCTACAACGGCATCAACGCGTGGGTGGTGGCCATGGTCGCCATCGGTGCCGCGCTGCTGTGGCTATTCATCAAGGTCGAGCAGCGCTCCGACGACCCCCTCATCGACATCTCGATGGTGCGCCGCCCCGAGCCGTGGCCGGTGTTCCTCACCTCCGCGCTCTTCGGCGTCTCGGTCCTCGGCGCCCAGGGGCCGCTGTCCACGTTCGCCCGCACCGACCCTGCGGAAGTGGGGTACGGGCTCGGTCTCGACTCCGCGAATGCGTCGTATCTCATCGGCGCCTACGTGGTCTCACTCCTGATCGGTGCCGCGGTGTTCTCGAAGGCCTCGACGGTCTGGACGCCACGCCTGGTTCTCATTGGGGCATCGGCCCTGGTGGCAGGCGGCTATCTCTCGCTGATCCCGCTGCACCACAACTTCGTCCAGGTCCTCGCGTGCATGATGGTCGCAGGAGCCGGATCGGGTGCGCTCGTGGCAGCCCTTCCCGCGGCGGCCGCCGCGGCGGCGCCCGCCCAGCACACCGGGATCGCCACGGGCCTGACCAACACCACCAAGACCATCGGCGGATCCTTCGCCTCGTCCGCGTTCGCGATTGCGCTCGCCTCCGGCGTGACTGCCACCGCGTCGGGGGAGGAATCCACGGCGGGATCGCTCTCGGGCTACATGACCGTCTGGGCCATCTGCGGCGTCACGGCCATCGTCGCCATGGTGGTGCTGTTCACGGTCCCGAAGGTGGCCTTCCAGGCCAACGACCCGTCACGCGCGGAAGGCGACGGCCTCCCCGCGGCCAGCGCGGTGCCCGACGCGGTGGCGCTTTCGAGCGACGCCGCGCTCCCCAGTGCCGCCGCCGAGCAGGAGGACAAGTCATGAGGCGCAAGCGAGCATCGTCCGCCGCCGATGCGCACCCGTTCGGGCTCGCCGCCGCCCAGCATCTTCAGACCTTGGTGCGGATCCCCACCGTCGTGCCGCCGGGTGACGCGCCGCTGACCCCGGAGGTGGCCGCGATCTTCGCGAGCCACCGCGCCGCGCTCGAGGAGTGCTACCCGCAGGTCTTCGCCACCGCCACCGTCGAGACCGTCGGCAGGGCGGGGCTCCTGCTGCGCGTCGAGGGCGCCACCGCCGAGCGGCCCGTGATCCTCATGGCCCACCAAGACGTGGTCCCGGTTCCGGACGACTGGGAGGCCGAAGGCTGGGAGTTCCCGCCCTTCGACGGCGCCATCGCGGACGGCTTCGTTCACGGCCGCGGCACGCTCGACGACAAGGGTGCGCTCGTGGTGTTGCTCGACGCCCTCGAGGGTCTGCTCGGCGAGGGATGGACGCCAGCGCGCGACCTTTATCTGCTCTTTGGTGCCGACGAGGAGCAGCACGGGGCATCCGCAGTGGCGGCGGTCAACGTGCTCGAGGAGCGCGGCATCGAGCCGTGGCTGGTGCTCGACGAGGGCGGCGCCGTCGCCCTCGATGCGTTTCCCGGCCTCAAGGGCCCGGCGGCGGTGATCGGCGCCTCGGAGAAGGGCATCGTCACACTGGAGTTGGTCGTGGAGTCGCTGGGCGGACACGCCTCGACCCCGCCGCGTGAGTCGGCGCCGGGAATCCTCGGGGGCGCGCTGGTAGCCGTCGAGTCCTCGCCCTTCCCCTCGTCGCTGCACGACCTTTCGGTGGAGATGTTCGAGGGACTCGCTCCGCACCTGCGGGGACTCATGAAGCCGCTGCTGCGGCGGGCCCGCTCGCTGCGGGGACCCCTGGCGTCGGTCATGCCGCGGCTGGGGCCCGAACTCGCGGCGATGGTGCGCACCACCGCAGCCATCACGATGCTGGAGGGATCGCCCGCACAGAACGTCCTCGCCACGCGGGCCAAGGCGACGCTGAACTGCCGCATCGCCGTCGGGTCCTCGGTGGAGGAAACGGTGACGCATCTCGTCTCCGTCATCGGCGATGAGCGGGTGCGGGTCGACGTGATCGAGGCAACGGAACCGTCCCCGGTGTCTCCCACCGCGGGAGACGAGCGCTGGGACGCCCTGGTCGCTGCCGTGGGGGTCTCCTACCCCGAGGCCGTGGCAGTGCCGTACGTGATGATGGCCGCCTCGGACGCCCGCCACGTCGCGCGCATCGCCCCCGCCGTGTACCGGTTCTCGCCGCTGCTCATGGTTAAGGCGCAGCGCGAGGCCATCCACGGGCCCAACGAGAAGGTGTCCATCGACTCGCTTGGCCGCGGCGTGGCCTTCTACCGGGCTCTCCTGACGGGGTCAGCCCTCGGCCCAAGCGTCTAGCCTGACCGCATGAGTATCACCGTCCCGCAGTGACCGATTCGCAGGCGTCTTCCCTGCGGGCCGACCTCGAAGGCTGGACGGTCGATGCTGTCGACGACCTCCTGGGCGACCGCGCGGCTCGCGCGCTACACCGCGAGCAGGTCACGCCCGCGCGCATGGCCGCGCGTGACGCTGGCGGCGACCGCGCCGCGCTGCTCAGCCGGATCTTCCTCCTCGGCGACACCCTGACCCGGGACGAGGTGAGTGCCGCACTGCCGCACCTGGGTGCGGACGCCGCCGCGGGCATCGGCCTCCTGAACATCGATGGCGACTCCGCGCGGTCCGTCGTCGAGCCTGAGCCCTCACGCGGCGGCGAACGGCGACGCCCAGGCCGACTGGTGGGTCGCCTCCGACCCGCGCGAGGCGCTCACGGGCCGCGCCGTCGCCGAGGACCACGTGCTCGGCGTCGGCGGTGCGTCCACGATGCTCGCCTCCATCACCCTGCGCACCCCGGTGGGGCGCGTGCTCGACCTCGGGACGGGCTGCGGGATTCAGGCGCTTCACGCTTCGCTGCACGCGGGCGAGGTGGTCGCGACCGACATTTCGCAGCGTGCGCTCGCCTACGCGAGACTGACCCACGCGCTGAGCGTCCCGGACGCCCGCTGGGACCTGCGAGAAGGAAGCCTTCTCGAGCCGGTCGAGGGCGAGGCCTTCGACCTCATCGTCTCCAACCCTCCCTTCGTCATCACCCCGCCCGGGGCCCCGCGCTTCGAGTACCGCGACGGTGGCCTCGAGGGTGACGAGGTCGTGGGGACGCTGGTGCGGGAGGTGGGAGCTCACCTCAACCCCGGTGGCGTGGCGCAGTTCCTGGGCAACTGGGAGATTCGCGGCGCCTGGACCGAGCGGCTCGAGCAGTGGCTCTCGGAAAGCCCCGTGCCGCTGGACGCCTGGGTCATTCAGCGCGACGCCCTCGATGCAGCCGAGTACGCCGAGACCTGGTTGCGTGACGCCGGCATCACCCCCGAGCGCGACGCCGCCCGCTTCCGGGCCGCCTACGAGCAGTACCTGCGGGCGTTTGACGCGGCAGGGATCGAGGCCATCGGCTTCGGTGCGGTCCTGCTCAGGCGGCCGATGCACGGGTCGCCCACGCTGAAGAGGCTGGAGGAGCACGAGGGGCAGGCTCCCGACGCCGCTCGGCCCGCACCTGGCCGCGAGCCTCGCCGCACATGACTGGCTCGCGGTGACGGACGACGCCGCACTTCTTGACACGGCGCTGGTGGTGGCTCCGGACGTCACCAAGGAGACGTATGGCCGGCCACTGCTCGCCGACCCCGAACACCTCCTGTTGCGCCAGGGAGGCGCGCTCGGCCGCTCCATCAAGGCGGACACGGCGCTCGCAGGCCTCGTGGGAGCCTGCGACGGCGAACTCACCGCCGGGCAGATTGCCCGTGCCCTCGCCGTATTGCTCGACGTGCCCACCGAGACGATGCTCGCGGGACTCGCGCCCGCGATCCGGGAGCTCGTCAGGGACGGGTTCCTGATTCGCTGAGCCTGCGGCGTCCTCCGCACCACAATTGCCGGCGTGGCAGCCGCCCTTGAGGGTGAAACTGTGCGGCGACGCTGCCGCGTGGGACCGGTGGCCCGCAAACTTGCGGTGCGGGCGACGCGCGCCCACCTCCAGCGACGTGAGGATTTTCACGGTATCGGTGGGACCAACGTCGCCGCGGCGACGGTTCCGCGCGCCTGACACTGGAAGAAGCCTCGCGCCCGCGCGGCTCATCCCGTCAGGAGGATGCGATGCCGGACCCCGCCGCGCCCGCACTATCCGCACTATCCGCACACTTGGCAGTTCCGCACGCTACGGCGCTCCCAGGGCCCACGCTGCACCCTGGCGCACGCGACCGCGGACCCACGCTGATGCGCGCCGACTGGCATGGCTCCACGCCGCTGAGCATCGGCCGCTTCATGGCCAACTCCACGAGTCACTGGCCGGGCCGGACCGTCGCGGTCGTCTACGTCCAGGGCTGCCCGTGGCGCTGCGCCTACTGCTTCGACCCTTCCATGCAGTCCGACGACCCCGCGGCGGCCTGGCGCTGGGAGGACGTGGTCGCGAGCGTGTCGGCGCGCCGCGGCGAGCTCGACGGCGTCGTGTTCACGGGCGGGGAGCCGACGCGCCAGCCAGCACTCGGCCGCGCGATGGCGCTGATGCGTGAGCTCGGAATCGCCGTGGGGCTCCACACGGGCGGCGCGTACCCCGCGCGGCTCGAACGGGTGCTTCCGCTGGTGAACTGGGTGTCACTTGATATCAAGGCGTCGCCGGGGTCCTACGGGCGGATCACCGGGCTCGCGATGGCGGGCGAGGCCGCCTTCCAATCGCTGCGGCACGTGCAGGCTGCCCGGGTGCCGTTCGAGGTGACGGTCACGGTGGACCCCACCGTTCATTCGCGCGACGAGATCCTCGACCTGGCCGACCACCTCGATGCCCGCGGTGTGTCACGCGTGGTGCTGCAGGAGGCGGAGGCGACGCTCGCCAACCCCGACTACGCGGCGAGGCTAGCGGGACGCGGCATCGGCGCCGTCCTGGAGCCAGCCGACCTGGGGCGCTTCGCCGTCAGATAGGTGAGCGGCGGCGCCACCGCTCGCGGCTGGCTCCTCGCCCCAGGATCCTCAGGCCCCGCCGGAGGCCTCGGTGTGCGCGGCGATGCTGTCCGCGACGGCCTGCCATTCGCCTTCGCGCGCCACGAGGAAGGGTGCACCGGGAAGGTCGGGGCGGTAGTCACTGCCGTCGAGGTAACGCGCCGCGTAGCCGAGCTCACGCGCCACAGCCACGCCCGGGGCGTGGTCCCAGGGCTTCGCGCGGGACCACAGCAGGAAGTCGGTGACGCCCGTCGCGAGGTCCCAGTAATCCCAGCCGGCGCACATGCGCGGCGGGAGCACCTCGGCTACGTCGTCACCAAGGCCGGCCACTCCTCGGCAAGGCCATCCGGCAAGAAGCGTGCGATCGCGACGCCACGTAGGCTGTGCCAGCGGCCGTGCGGCCCCGGTGAGAGGCGCGAGCGGCTCACGGGCGGCATCGGCCCCCGCACCACCCAGGCACCCTGACCGCGCTGTGCGCCGAACAGGTCACCGGTCTCGGGGTGAAGAATCCAGCCGTCGGCGGCCTCGCCGCCCACCACGCGCGCCACCATCACCGCGTAGTCGACCTTGCCGTGAGCGAAGTTCCACGTGCCGTCCACTGGGTCGACGGTCCACGCGGCCGGCTCGGTGGCGAGCAGGTCGGTCAGCGAGGGGTCGTGCTCGGTTGCCTCCTCGCCCACCACGGCGATGTCATCAATCTCGCGCAGCAGGGGGTGAGGGCCTTCTCGGACTCGACGTCGGCGATTGTCACCAGGTCGTGCGGACCGGACTTCGTGTCGATATCGCCCTCGGAGAGGGCGCGGAAGCGGGGGCGGATCAACTCATCGGCCACCCGACGCATGACGGTCTCGACACTCTCGTAACTCACGACCCCATCGTGTCACGCTCCGGTGGCGGCAAGGTGAACGAGACAGACCCCGCGGGAGCAGGTCCCGATAGACAGCCGTTCACCCATATGTATTCTGTGAGCGTCCAGCGCCCCGGATCTCGGTGGCATGTCAGGACGCCGCACCCACCGAAGGCAGGAATCCATGGCCCACAAGGCTCGTCATCGTCGAGTCGCCCACCAAGGCCGGCACGATCGGTGGCTACCTCGGCTCCGACTATGAGGTCGTGTCGTCTGTGGGTCACATCCGCGACATCCCCGAGCCGAAGGAGATGCCTGCGGAGGTCAAGAAGGGTCCGTTCGGTAAGTACGGCGTGGACGTCGACAACGGATTCGAGCCGTACTACCAGGTGTCGGTGCGCTCCAAGAAGATCGTCGCGGACATCAAGAAGAAGGCTGAAGGACGCCGACGAGGCTCTACCTCGCGACTGATGAGGACCGCGAGGGAGAGGCCATCGCCTGGCACCTGCTCGAGGTGCTCAAGCCCAAGGTTCCCGTGAAGCGTCTCGCCTTCCACGAGATCACCCGTGAGGGCATCGATCGCGCGCTGGCCGCGCCCCGCGAGATCGACATGGAGATGGTGGAGGCGCAGGAGACGCGCCGCATCCTCGACCGCCTGTACGGCTGGGACATGTCCGACGTGATGCGTCGCAAGGTGGGCCAGGGTTCCTCCGCGGGCCGCGTCCAGTCGGTGGCGCTGCGGCTCGTCGTGGACCGGGAGCGGGAACGCATGGCGTTCCAGTCCGCCGAGTATTGGGACCTGACCGCCCGTTTCACGGCCACCCGAGGGGCCGATGCCGGGGTCGCCTTTGTGGGGCGCCTGTCCAAGGTCGACGGCAAACGCGTCGCCTCGGGCAAGGACTTCGACGACCGCGGTGTGCTCACCTCGGACAAGGCTCACCACGTCACCGCAGGCGAGGCTGGAGCCATCGCCGCAGGGCTAGCGAACGCCGCGTTCTCCGTGGTGGACGTCGCCTCCAAGCCCTACAAGAAGCGTCCCGCCGCACCGTTCATTACGTCGTCGCTGATCCAGGAGGCGTCGCGCAAGGCTGGGCCTCGGTGCTCGTCAGGCCATGGGTGTGGCGCAGGCGCTGTACCAGCAGGGTTACATCACCTATATGCGTTCCGACTCGCCCGTGCTCTCGGGTGAGGCGATCAAGGCGGCGCGCAGCCAGGCCATCGACCTGTTCGGTCCTGACGCGGTGCCGCCCGCCGCTCGGGTGTACGCGTCGCAGGACTCGAACGCCCAGGAGGCGCACGAGGCGATCCGTCCCGCGGGCGACAAGTTCCGCACCCCCGACTCGCTCCGGACCCGCCTGCGCGGCGACGAGTTCCGCATGTACGAGATGATCTGGAAGCGCACGCTCGCCTCCCAGATGGCCGATGCCGTGGGCACCACCTCGACCATTACCGTGGGCGCCACCAGCGCAGGCGGTCACGCCGTCGAGTTCACGAAGTCCGGCACGATTCTGACGTCGCCCGGCTTCCGTGCCCTGTACATCGAGTCGACCGAGGTTGCCCGCTACGAGGACGAGGACGGCAAGCAGCCCTCCGACGGCGACTCGCGCCTGCCGCAGGTGGCCAGCGGTGACCCGCTCGACGCATCGGACCTCGAGGCGCTCACGCACGCCACGAACCCGCCGCCGCGCTACACCCAGGGCGCCATGATCAAGGAGCCTCGAGGACCGCAAGGCCGGGGCGCCCCTCGACCTACGCCTCGACCGTGGACGTCATTATCAACCGTGGCTACGTGCGCATCGACAAGCGCGCGCTGGTGCCCACGTGGCTCGCCTTCTCGATCGTGGGCCTGCTGGAGGAGCACTTCCCGTCGCTCGTCGACTACGGCTTCACCGCGGACATGGAGGCCGGGCTTGACCGGATCGCCGCGGGGGAGCGGTCGATGAAGGACTGGCTGCGTGAGTTCTACTTCGGTGGCGACGGCGCGGCCCAGGACGGTCTGCGTGAGCCTGCTCGACAACATGGGGGAGATTGACGCGAAGGCCGTCAACACCTTCGAGATCGGTGACGGCATCGCGGCGCGCAACGGCCGCTATGGCGCATACATCGAGCGGGAAAGGGACGGCGAGCAGCAGCGCGCCTCCATCCCCGAGGAGTTGGCTCCCGACGAACTGACGGTCGCCAAGGCCGAGGAACTGTTCGCGAACCAGGGGGCGACGAGCGCTCGCTCGGCACGCATCCCGAGTCCGGCTTCGAGGTGGTCGCCAAGGGTGGCCGCTACGGCCCCTACGTCACCGAGGTGCTCCCCGAGGACGCCAAGGGCAAGCCCAAGACGGCATCGCTGTTCAAGGACATGCACCTCGAGACTGTGTCCCTGGAGGACGCGCTCAAGGCTCATGAGCCTGCCGCGCGTGGTGGGCGTCGCCGAGGACGGCGAGGAGATCACCGCGCAGAACGGCCGCTACGGCCCGTACCTGAAGAAGGGCACCGACTCGCGCACCATCGAGTCGGAGCAGCAGGCTGCTCGACATCACGCTCGAGGAGGCGCTGGCCATCTACGCGCAGCCCAAGCGTGGCCGGGGCAGGACCGCGGCACCGCCCATGAAGGCGTTCGGCAACGACCCCGTCTCGGGCAAGCCCGTGGTCATCAAGGACGGCCGGTTTGGGCCCTACGTGACGGACGGCGAGACGAACGCGACCATCCCTCGCGGCGAGGACGTGGACGGCGTGGATGAGGCGCGCGCGTTCGAGTTGATTGCCGACAAGCGTGCGAAGGGCCCCGCGAAGAAGCGCACGGCGGCCCGCAAGCCTGCCGCCAAGAAGGCGCCCGCGAAGAAGGCTGCGCCCAAGAAGAAGTAGGCGTGCGCGGTCCGCAACGCGCCGCACTGGGGTGCTAGCCGGACCGTCACGCTCTCCCCTAGGGTGACTGCCCAGGGGGGACACATGTCAGCAGTGGACGAAGCGGTCACGGAGTTGTACCGCGACGAGGAGATTGCCAGCCTGGCGTTCTCCCTCACAGGCTCTGTGGCCGGTGCCGAGACTCTGGTCCGTGCATCCGTGGCCCGTGCCGTGGCGCGCGGCTGGTGGCTTCGCAGGGGTCTCCAGGCCCGGGTGCGCCATGCGATGGTGCGGCTGGCCTGCGCTGAACTGAGCGCGGCCGATACGGCACCAGCCTGCCCCGGATGCCGCGCATGCCCCGGCAGAAGGCGACACGGCGCACGCTCCGGACGTCGCCGAGGCATCTGCCGGCACCGCCCTTGCGAGCGGTGTGAACCCCTACGCCCCACCTGGTGAGCACGTGGTCGCCGCCGCGGACCCGGCATTCGCGCCGCCTGCCTCACCTCCCCTGCCCGGCTCGCCTGCCGTGGCGGCCTCGCCCGAACGTCCGGCACCACGGCCCGCGCTCGCCGATGCGTCGGTGACGGACGCGGCTCGGGTGACTGACGCATCGGCCGAGTCCGAGCCCTCAGCCGTGGACCGCGTGGTGGCGACGCTGCCGCCGCTCGAGCGGGTGACGTTGGTGCTGCGCTACCGACTGGATCTCGATGAGCGGCGCATCGCACGGCTCCTGCGTGTCTCACGAGACGACGTCGACACCATCGTGGCCGCCGGGCGCGAGCACCTTGCCGTCACGCTCGGCGTGAGCATGCATGACGTGGAGCGTGTGATGGTGGGGCAGGGCTCGCGATGAGAGATGCTCAGGACGCCATGCGGCAGGCGGGACACAGCCGTGCGGCCGAGGTCCTCGCGCTCCTCAGCGACACGGACGCTCTGGAGGCCGACGCTAGGTCTGCGCGGGTCGGGCGGCGACGCCGGTCCTGGCTGCGCGGCGGTGCGGCGAGCATCGCGGTGGTGGCCGTCGCCGCATCGTTCCTTACCCTCAGACCACCGCCACCGATGCCCCTGATTCAGGCGGCCGATGGCGTGGTGGGTGACGCGGCCATCATGCGGCTGGACGATCAGTTGCGCGGCATGTGCGACATGGGGCTAGAGCCCACCCCACACGTGCCCCTCGCGGGCCCCGGCGTGGCGATCGCTTCGGAGGATGTACGCGACCTTGGTATCGAGATGGACGCGCGCGTGGTGCGGGTCGCCGTGGGCGACTCGGTGGAATTCACCGACGTGCGCACGGACGGCGCGGTCGTGGTCGAGGGTGTCCCTGGGGCGAACGAGCCCATGACGGCCGTGGTGATTACCGTCAGTTGGCGCGGGGACGCTCTGTACGACGTCTCCGCCGCCGGGTACCTGGTGGCGGGAGACCGGCTCGTCAGCGACATCTCGGGGTGGCCCATGGTCCTCACCGACACGAGCACGTTGGAGTGGATGGGTTACAGCGCGGTGCCTGCCTACGATCGCGTGACAGACCGTACCTCGATCTCGCACATGTCGTACCTGGACCCTATGTGCCTGGGCTCCCTCGATATCTTGCTCGACTCGAGCGGCGAGTGGCCGTACTCGGCTCCCGACATCCCCACCTCGTTGCACACCTTCGTTCAGGTGCGGGACGAGTCAGGTGAGCCGCTCGTGACGAATCAGGATGCGCTCGGGTGGGCCGAGACCCCGGTCGAGTTCCCCGGCTACGAGGAGGCGGGCAAGGTGGCGACAGTGACGCCGCTGACGCCGGAGGAGCCTGCTGGCGGCCGAAGAGGAGGCTGCCGCCGCGATCCCGCAGGTCCCGCACGCGTCGCTGGCGGCGAAGGTGCGCGACGAGACGGCCCGGGTGGGTGAGCCGCTCACCGAGGTAGGGACCGGGGTCAGACTGCTTGCCCCGTGCGCCGCGACCGCCGAGGCACTCAGGGCCAGCGGTGGCGTACTGACCGTGGTACGGACCGACGCCGAGCCCCTCGGTTTTCCTGGCGAGCTCCCGCTCGAGGTCGTGGTGGGAGACGAGCAGTGGGGCATCGCGGATGAGGACGCCGAGTTTCCTGAGGAAGGGTCGTACTGGACCCAGAGCGCTCAGATGGTATTCCTGGACACAGTCACGGGCGAGGTCGCCACGGTGTTCGGGGCGACCGTCGACTTCGCCACCGACGACAATACGGGTTGGATCACGGACGCCGCGGGAGTGAGTCGGGACACGGCTGTCGACTGCGGCCCCGCTCCCGACGTTGATCCGGGGACGTACCGGGTGCTCATGGCCACGGAGTACGGCGGGCACCCCGTCGACGTGCTGGACACCGCCGTGGGGGGCAACCTCTATGGCTACGTGGCGTCGTGGGTCGACGTCGGCGACGTCACCCTGACGGAGTGACCCCAACCGAATCCGCGCATCGGGCGTTCATATGCCGACGAAGGGGGAGCGGTGAGCGCCGACGATGACCTGATGCGAGAACTGCTGGCACGTGCCGGTGGAAGGCTCGCTGCGTACGGCTACCTGCTGACGGGTACGCAGCACGCGGGCGAGGACCTGGTGCAGGACGCGATCGTGAAGGTGTTCGTGCGCCGCAGGCGGCTGGCGAATGCTGCCGCCGCGGAGGGCTACGTGCGCGCCGCGATGCGGACCCTCCACCTCGACCGCATGCGCCGCGAGTCGCGATGGCGACGCGTGGCGCCCGGCTTGGTGGAGCGAACCGAACTGCCCGATCATGCGGACGCCGTGGCGGTGGCCGATGCGGTGGCCCGCGGACTCGACGCGCTCAGCCCGCGGCAACGTACCGCGGTGGTGCTGCGGTACTTCGACGATCTTCCTGTGGTGGAGGTGGCGCATGAGATGCGGCTCGCGACCGGGACGGTCAAGAGGTATCTCTCTGAGGCGCTTGAGCGGATGGGTGGTGTGCTCGGAGCGGACCCCGAACGCACCGAGGTGGTGTCGACGACGACTCAGGACAAGGAGGCACGGCGATGAATCTTCACGACGAGTTGGGGCGGGCAGGCGCCGAGGCGACGGGCGGATCGGCCGAGCGACTGGTGTCCGGGTCCGTGGTCGAGAGCCTCGGTGCGCGGGTGCGGCGTGGCCGCAGGCAGCGCGCGCTGGGAGGTGCGGGGGTGGTCGCCGGGGTCGGCGTGGCCGCCGTGGGGCTGTGGGCTTGGCTGCCTCTGGGCGGATCCGCGCGGGACGTGGAGCCGGCCGCGAGCCTATTCGCCGCCGGCGATCTCGGGCGCCGTCCAGTACGAGGTCGATGCGTCGGCGCGTGTCTCTGCGGAGGTGCCCATCGACCTGCGAGTTCCCCGTGACCTCGCATGCGGCGTCGACGTCGAGGCTCGAGGAGGGCGTCACCGTGCATGACGAGTCGGTGCTCTCAGCCGGGGTGGTGGTGTCGGCCGCGTCGCGAATGCAGATCGATGACGGCTCGGTCGTGGACAACCCCGAGTCGGTGTGGGTGGGGTACGAGGCGCCCTACTTTGAGGCGGCGGTGGGCTGGCAGGACGGCGACGGCATCACGACAACGACGGTGCCGCTACTCCTGCGCTCCGGAGAGGTCGTGGGCGTCGGTGTTGCCGAGGGTTCCGCGGGCGGCGGTGCGGGCGGTGACGTGGAGGCCACTCAGTTCTGGACTCCCCTGCCACGGGACTGCCCCGAGGGTACGGAGCCTGGTTTCTTGCTCGATGGTCACTATCAACCGGTACTGGTGATCCAGGTGTGGTCGGCCTCGCTGCAGGACGCTCTCGCTACCATCGTCGTGAGCGCTGGCGATGTCGAGTACACGGGTGCGCAGGGGCTCAACCCGGTCGAGATTCCCGAGGGCCTCGCGAGCGTCGAGGTGGTCACCCTGGTCGGCGGCTTCGCCTGCGACGCGACGCTTGATGCCGCCGAGGTGACCGCAGGTGACAACTTGGGCGATGTGGCTGGCGTGGGTGCCGCCGCGCCGATCCCGGACCAGATCGAGACCGGACGCCTCTACGGGTACGGCGACGACGCCCTGGTGGGAGGCTATCCGGCGCCGCTGGGCCCCGATGCAGGGCCCGCGGTGGAGGAGTTCGGCGGCGAGCCCGCGCGACTAGTGCTGTCAGCGGGCGAGGACCGGTGGGTGTTCGATGCGACCTGGAGCGAGCGGGACGACCTGCCGTACGACGACGCCGGGTGGTTCGTGGCGCTGAGCCAGGTGTGGGACTGCGGATCACCCGATCTCATCGAGCCGGGCGACTACGAGGCCCGGCTGATCTACTCGGGTGCCGACGGTGACGAGGTGGGCACCGCCACGCTCACCGACGTCACGGTGGTCAGCGGCGTCCCGTCCATTCCCGAGTTGGCGGGCGAGTAGGCGCGCTCCGCACCACAGTTTCGTTGGCGAGGCCGGTCGCGATCCCTGGTGCGAGCCTGGAAGCGGGTGGGTGACCGCGCGACTACGCAGAACTGTGGTGCGGATGTCGCGAACGACCCCACCCCGGAGCGCCTCCTGTCCGTCTCTAAGATGTGAACAGGGGGAAAAGTGGCTGACGACTCAGACCTGGTGGCTCAGGTGCTTCGCGATGGTGGTGCACGGCTCGCGTCGTATGGGCTGGTGCTGACCGGGTCGCCGCACGACGCGGAAGAACTGGTGCAAGCCGCCATCGTGAAGACCTTTGTCAAACGCCGCCGGCTACGTGATCCGGTCGCCGCTGAGGCCTATGTCCGCGCCACGATGCGGACGCTCTACATCGACGGAGTCCGTCGCGAGCGGACCTGGGGCAGGCTCATCCCCTCGATGGTGCGCACATCCCACCTTCCCGACTCGAGTGCCGAACTCGCTGGCCACGATCACGTGGCGCGGGCGCTCGCAGAGCCTTCCCCGCCAGGTGCGGACCGCAGTGGCACTGCGCTATTACGACGACCTGACGGTTGCCGACATCGCCCACCGGATGAAGGCTGTCCCAGGGCACCGTGAAGAAGTACCTGCAGGACGGCAGGACTCGGCTCGCCCCCTTGCTGGGGCTCAGCACCGAGGAACCGGAACACGCCACCGTGACCGAGGGGAGGGCGCGATGATGGACATGGGAGACGCGCTGCGTCGCGCTACTGCCTCGACGAGCAAGTCGGTCGCCGCCGTGCTTGGTGAGGACGCGCGTGTGGAGGCGACCGCATCGGCCATCCGACGAGGCCGGCTGCTCCGGACGGGCGCTCAGGCCTCTGCCGCCGTGGTGGGCATCGGCGCCATCGGCATGGGCGCGTGGATCTTCGCGCCGCGCCAGGTGGAGCCGGCCACAGTGGACGATGCTGTCGTCAGGTCGGTCGCCCCGGTCCCCGAGGACGGGTCGACGGTCTTGTGCTCTCCCCAGGGAGTCGGTGTCACCACGCCTTACGTGCCGTGGGACGAGCAGGGCGTGTGGATCGCCGATGAGTCGGTGCGTGACCTGGGCATCGAGGTGACCGCCGACCTCCTGGTGGACGAGGACGAGGTCGGGGGATGGCAGATCGCGGAGCCCGGCGGGACACTCGACCGAGCCTGCCAAGGACACTGGTGACTCGGAGGTACTGGGGGAACACAACGTGGGCGCCCAGTTCCGGGTGTCATGGGACGGCGACGCGTCCTACGGCGTGACCGCGGTAGCGGTGCTCGAGTCCGATGGGCGGCTCGTCAATACGCCGACGATGTGGTCCATGGACGTGTTTGCGCCCGAGGGCTTTTCGATAGCGCAGACGTGGCCTCAGTACGATGACGTCGCGAACCGGACCGCCACGGCTTCCTTGTCGCTGCTCGACTCGACATGCCTGACCGAGGTCGAGTTGGAGCACGGGTGGGTGGCACCGGCATCAGGCGAGGCGACCGTGCACACGCTCGTCCAGGTACGTGACGAAGACGGGCAGCCGCTCGTGACCTTCGTCGACGCGCTCGGACTGGAGGGCACGACCGTGACGTTCTCGGCGCTGGTGGACCGAGGCGCTGTCCAGGAGGTGCAGCCGGTCACCGAGGCCGAAACGACGACGGTGCGCGAGGAACGCGCCGGCTTCACAGCGTCGCCTCCCTCCGCGGCAGTCGCTCGTGACCTCGTGGCTTCGGCCGGTGTGCCGCTCGCTGAGGCGGGGGCTGGCTTGGCGCTGGCACAGACCTGCGAGGCTGAGGTTGACTCGGCGGTCGATCCGCTCGTGGTCCCCGTCGAGCCCGCGATGCCGCCGCTGCCGGGGGAGGTGACGTTGACGGCCCTCGAATCCGGTGCGCCCATGGTCATGGACGGCGACTACTCGGCAGACGCGTGGTACGCAAACTCCGTGTACCAGTGGATGTTCGTCCGGGACGGCGAGGTGGTGGCGAATGTGAGTGCGTCGCTGGCGATTGAGGACGTCGCGGGTGACGAGGTCGAAGGAGTCGGGGCGGGGACACGGGCGGCGTGGTACTCCGGCGTCGACTCCGAGTGCAGCGACATCTCTCAGGCTCACCCCGGGCAACTACGGCCTCGTGATAGTCGCACAGAAGGGGATTCCACCGGTGGCGATGGACCAGTACGGCGTCGGGGATGACGGCACCTTCAGCACGTGGATCGACGCCGGAGAGGTGACGATCGTCGAGTAGGCGCACCCAAGCGCCACCTGCCCCTTGCGGGACCACCCACCCGCGCGGCTAGGCTCGCGGCATGACTGCAACGACGCCCTTCACCGCCCCGCACCCCATGCACGCTCCCGCCTTCAAGTGGGGAATCCTCGGAGCCGGCGGCATCGCCAGGAAGGCTTGCGGACGCCGTGAACGAGGCGACGCAGTCCGAGGTGGTGGCCGTGGCCGCCGCATCGAGCCAGGAACGCGCCCAGGCGTTCGCCGACGAGAAGGGCATTGCCAAGGCCTACGGGTCCTACGAGGAGCTCGTCGCGGACCCCGACGTCGACATCGTCTACGTGGCGACCACCCACAACAACCACCACGAGCCCGCCATCCTCGCCATCAACGCCGGCAAGCACGTGCTGGTGGAGAAGGCGTTCACCCAGAACGAGGCCCAGGCCCAGCAGATCGTCGACGCCGCCCGCGCCAAGGGGTGTTCGTCATGGAGGCGATGTGGGCGCGTCACCTGCCTCACATGTACGCCCTGCGCGCCGCCATCGCTCGCGGCGAGATTGGCCGCGTCATCTCGGTCCAGGCCGATCACGGTCAGCCGATTGCCCACGTGGAGCGTATGGCGCGCGCCGACCTCGCGGGTGGTGCCCTGCTCGATCTCGGCGTCTACCCCATCGCCTTCGCGCACGACATTCTCGGCGTCCCCACCGCCATCACCGCGGTCGGCGACCTCACCGAGACGGGTGTGGACAGTCAGGTGTCGATGGTCTTCCAGTACGAGGGAGCACAGGCGAGCCTGACCACCACGATGAACGGTCGCACGCCGTGCCAGGCACACATTGGCGGTACGGAGGGCGCGATCGAGATCGAGGGCACCTTCTACAACCCGACGCGCTTCACCGTGCGCCGCCTGGACGGCACCAGGCTGGACGTACGACGGCGATGCTCCCAACGGCTTCCAGTTCGAGGCGGCCGAGGTGGCCCGCGGTGTCGCCGCCGGCCTCACGGAGTCACCGCTTCACACGCTGGAGCACTCCTTGGAGATCATGCGCATCATGGACGAGGTCCGTGCGCAGATTGGCGTGGTGTACCCGAACGAGCGGTAGGCCTACTCGCCGCCGATCACGTTCGTCGTCAGTTCCGCGACGGCGGCGTGGCCGGCGGCGGTGAGGTCGCCGTCCGCGCTCACGAGCCCAGGAGTGTCGTCGAGACCCTCGCCGAGGTCCACGTAGATCGCGCCCACGGATGCTGCCGCCTCTTCGACGGCGTTGTCGAGCACGTCGACGGCGTCGTCGGTGCCAATCGCGAGGCCCGTGACGGCGTAGATGGTGGCCTCGGGGAACGTCTCGCGCGCCTCAAGGTACGTGGCGCGCACGGCCGCGCGAATCTCTCCCGGCGTCGCGCCCAGGTCGTCGATGCCACCCGAGACGACTACCACATCGGGCTCATCCGCTGCGAGGACGGGCAACTGCTCGCGATAGGTCGCCATGCAGACGCCACGCTGGGTGTATCCCGACCCCTCGCAGCCCGCGTTGACCTCGATCCAGCCTTGGTCCTGGGATACCGAGTCGACCCATGATGGGGCGTCGGTGGGCGCCGTCGCGGTGGCGGAGTCGCCCAGGAACACGGCGGTGGGCGGCTCCGGTGAGCACGCCACCAAAGGCGATGCCATCATCGCCGCAACAAGAATCGCCACGCGTCTCATGTCACCCCTCAGTGACCAGTCTCTCCCTGTACCTATCGGCAGGGGAAGGGGCACGCCGCAGTTTTTTGTGGCCGATGTTTCGGTCGCCGTCCGTACCTGTCTGAGGCCGCGGGTAGGTTGGTCCGCATGACCGGGTTCTTCGTGGTGTTTGAGGGTGGCGACGGCGTGGGCAAGACCACGCAGATCGACCTTCTTGCCGCGCATCTGCGTGCCGCTGGCCGCACGGTGACGGTGACGCGCGAGCCCGGCGGCACTGACCTTGGGGTCGAGTTGCGCCAGGCGATCATGCATGGCGGGCACGTGGCCCCGCGCGCGGAGGCGCTGCTGTACGCGGCAGACCGGGCGCACCACATCGCGACCAAGGTGAGGCCCGCGCTGGAGGCGGGCGGCATCGTGATTCAGGACCGCTATCTCGACTCGTCGGTGGTGTACCAGGGCGGTGCGCGGGGTTTGGGTGACGAGGTGGAGCACATCTCGCGGTGGGCCACCGAGGGGCTCCTGCCGCACCTCACCGTGGTCCTCGACATGGAGCCTCGCGCGCAGCGCCTCGACCGCGAACTTGACCGCGTCGAGCGGGAGACGACCGCGCACCACGCGCTGATTCGGCAGGCCTTCCTCGATCGCGCCGCCCTCGATCCGGGACGCTACGCGGTGATCGACGCAGCCCGTTCCATCCCCGAGGTGACGGCCGATGTGGTGGCGGCCGCGGCATCGGCCCTCGCCTTGGCGGGGTTGGCGCCGGTGCCATCCGAGCCTCAGGGCATCGAGCCGTGGGGAACGCCATGAGTGTGTGGGACGAGCCTGGTCGGTCAGCAGGACGCCATCGCGCCGCTGAAGGCGGCGGCCGAGCGGCCCGAGGCCATGACGCATGCATGGCTGGTGACGGGGCCTCCGGGATCGGGGCGGTCGGTGGCGGCGCGCGCCTTCGCAGCCGCGCTCCAGTGCCTCGACCAGGGCTGTGGAACCTGCCGCGCGTGCACCACGGCGCTTTCGGGCACACACGCCGATGTCACGGTGCTCGCAACCGAGAAGGTCGTCATCGGCATCGACGAGGTGCGCGACCTCGTTGCCACCGCCCAGACCAGCCCGTCCGAGGGCCGCTGGCGGGTGCTGATCGTCGAGGACGCGGACCGGATGGCCGAGCGCACCACCAACCTGCTGCTCAAGTCCATCGAGGAACCGCCTGCGCGCACGGTGTGGGTGCTGTGTGCGCCATCGGCCAACGACGTTCTGGTCACCATCCGGTCGCGGTCGCGCCATGTGGGGTTGCGCGTGCCCGACCCCGAGGACGTGGCACGGCTGCTGGTGGACCGCGACGGCATCGAGCCGGGGCTCGCGCGGGAGTGCGCGTACGCGGCGCAGAGCCACATCGGCGTCGCGCGACGCCTGGCCCGCGACCCCGATGCCAGAGCGCGCCGTGAGCAGATTCTGGCCTTGGCGACGGAGATCAGGGGCGTGGGCGACGCGGTCCTCGCCGCCGCGGATCTGGTGGCCGTGGCCGAGGAGGACGCGAAGGCGGCGACAGAGGAGCGTGACGTGGCGGAACGCAACGAGCCTGTTGCGCACGCTCGGAGCCGATGATGGCGGACGCCTGCCTCCGGCCCTGCGCAGTCAGGTGAAGCAACTGGAGGAGGACCAGAAGCGCCGCGCCACGCGCCACAAGCGGGACGTGCTCGACCGTGCGCTGTTGGATCTGATGAGCCTCTACCGCGACGTGGTGGTGTTGCAGGTAGGCGCGGACCAGCCCCTAGTCAATGAGTCTCACCGCGGTCACGTGTCGCAGGCTCGCCGACCGGACGGCGCTCGCGGACTCCCTGCGGTGCCTCGACGCGTTAGGGCAGGCGCGCAAGCGCCTGGCGGGCAACGTGTCCCCGGTGCTCACCATGGAGGCCATGGCCCTCGCCCTGCGTCCTCGCACGGCGGCCTAAGCGAAGTCGGTGGCGCCGCGTAGGCTGGCCGCCATGACCTCCCTCTTCGTGCCGCCGCACTGCTCGCGGCGGGCGTCCTGTTGCTGTCCGCGTGCGTTCCCGACAAGACCCAGGTGAGCCCTTCCGATGGTGCCTCCGATGGTGGCTCGCCCACGGCATCGGGCTCGACGGGGGACGGGGTGTACGGCCAGCAGATTGAGTGGAATACCTGCGGCGATCTCGACTGCGCCACCATCCAGGTGCCGCTCGACTGGGACGAGCCCGAGGGCGAGACGGTCGACCTCGCGATCAACCGGTACCCGGCCGCGGATCAGGACGCGCGCATCGGCTCGCTGCTCATCAACCCTGGTGGCCCCGGTGGCTCCGGCCTGGGCTACACCGAGGCCTTCGTGTCCTCTGCAGGCACGGACCTGCTGGATGCCTATGACGTGGTGGGCTTCGACCCGCGCGGCGTGGGGGAGTCGACCCCCGTGGCATGTGGCGCTGACTCCACGATCGACGACTACTACATGGCCGATGTGGTCATCGAGAGCCAAGCAGACGTCGACGCGGAGGTGCAACGCACCGCAGCGTTCGCCGCGGGATGCGAGCAGGCGACGGGAGACTTCCTCACCGAGGTCGACACCGTCAGCGCGGCGCGTGACATGGACCTCCTCCGGAGCCTGCTCGGCGATAACGCACTGCACTACATGGGCTTCTCCTACGGCACCCAGTTGGGCGCCACCTACGCCGAACTGTTCCCCGAGAACGTGGGGCGCATGGTGCTCGATGGTGCCCTCGACCTCACGCTGACGGATCAGGACCTCACGCTGGGCCAGGCGGGCGGCTTCGAGAACTCGTACCGCAACTACCTCGCCTGGTGCGTCGACCAGGGCGACTGCCCGCTCGGATCCACGGTCGAGGAGGGGCTCGCGGAGACGACGGCGCTGCTGGACATGGCGCTCGAGGAGCCGCTCTTCACCGCGTCGACACACGACCTCAACCGCAATCTTCTGCTGTACGGGATCATCGTCACGCTGTACGACGAGGCTTCCTGGGGGTACCTCACGCAGGCCTTCGAGGAGATCGAGACCACCGGCACGGGCGCCGTCATGTACCAGTTGGCGAACTTCTACTTCGACCGTGACCCGTCCACCGATACGTATACGTCGAACTCCACGTGGGCTTTTACGGCCATCAACTGTGCCGACTCGACGGACCGCGAGGCGACCACGTTCGCGGACATCGAGGACTTCACCGTGGAGGCCGAGGAGGTCTCTCCCACGTTCGGCTGGTGGTTCGCCTCGGGCACCGGCTGTGACGGCTGGCCTGAGTCGGATGCCGAGACAGTGACGAGTCTCGACGAGGCCGCGGCCGGAGGCGCGGACAAGATCGTCGTGGTCGGCACCACTAACGACCCGGCCACGCCCTACGCGTGGGCTGAGGCGATGGCGGACCAGTTGGGAGCCCCGTTGCTGACCTACGACGGCGAGGGTCACACGGCGTATGGGCGTTCCAACGCCTGCATCGTGGACAACGTCGACGGCTTCATGGTGGACGGCGAACTCCCGGATTCGGGAACTCGCTGCTGACCCGCTATCATGGCTACTCGCACCCCTCGGGTGCTGGCCGCCTTACCAGTCGGCAGAGCGATTCACTCGTAATGAATAGGTCAAGGGTTCGATTCCCTTAGGCGGCTCGAGAAAGCCCCCGGTCACCGTCAGGTGGCCGGGGGCTTCGTCGTCTCGCGGACGACTCTTGGCGCCCTGGGAGTCACTGAGTGCCCGGTGTGACGCGAAAGCGGGCACTCAGTGACTCCCAGAACGCGATCGCCTTCGGTACGCTCGCGATAGCGGCGGGCGAGCGTCGCCGGTGCTCCGGGGGGACGCGATGACCGAGCCGACGACCGCGCAGGCGCAGCCGCGACATGAGGACCGGACACGTCGGCAGTGGTGGCGCGTGCCGGCGGCCGTCACGGTGACGTTCGTGATCCTGTGGCGTGCTGCCTCCCTGGCGTCCGGCGGCCTCGTCCTGTGGGGGTTCGGGGGAATCCTCGGGCTCGCCGTGATCGTGGGTACCCTCGTGGGCGCTGCAGCGCTGCTCGGCGCGGTGGGCGTGGTGTTGACGGGCAAGCCGCGCATCGGCGCGAGTGTTCTCGCTGTCGGCGCGGTGGCGGTGATGCTTGCCGCGGGGCCGCGCACTTCGGCGAGATCCCGATGCTGTGGTGGGCGTCGGGAGGCATCGACCTGGTCTATCCGTTAGCCGCCGCAGGTGGAGCGCTCGTGTGGGGCGCGTGCGTCGGCGGATGGCCGATGCGGGCAGCAGGCATCGCGGCAGCGATCGCCATGGCTGTCGTGGCAAGCGCCGCCTTCGACGTACCGGAGGAGGTCAATCCCGATGCGGTTGCGCCCACGAAGGATGAGGCTTGGGTTCGGTACCGCGAGGCGGAGTCGGGCAACTGGTCCTCGGATGCGCCTGGGGCGACCCTGGCGTATGCCTCGTCCTACGGCGGGCCTTCCTCCGCCATCGTCACGGACGCTGGCGGGGTGGTGCTGGTGCGGCAGACCCTTGACAGCCCCTCGGCTGATAACGCCGATCGCTTCGCCTGTTGGATGATTGCGGACCCCAATCCCGGCGTCGTGGAGCCCGAGCGCGGCAGCAACACGTTGACTGCCGCGGACTGTTCGGACGCCTGTGCCGTCGACGAGGACGGTGCGCACCGCCTCGACGGCCTGGGGTACAGCCGCCGTGAGGGTCTCGGATACGTCATCGTCACGTCGGGGGAGGCGGACCGGGTCGTGAGCGACGACGACGGCACCGCGGCTCCTCCGGTGGCCACTCGTGCCGGAACTGCGGACGATGTCGCGGCCGTCGTGGAGGGGCTTCGGCCCATCAATGACGCGGAACTGCGGCGCCTGTTCGAGGACAGTTGGGCGCTCTCCGAGGAAGGCGGCTAGGGCCGGTTCGCTCTCCTCGCGCGCTACTCGACGACGCGCGCCCGCCGTCCGCCGAACGCGACCACGTCGCCCACCTGGGCCGGCGTCCCCGGCGCAGGTCTTCTTCGCCGTTGACGGTGACCTCGCCGTCGCGGATTCGCTCCTTGGCGATGCCGCCCGAGTCCACAAGCCCCGCGAGCCTGGAGGAACTGGCCGAGGCGGATGGTCCCGCCGCCGGTGGAGACCTCGTCAATCTGGTCGCGCTGAGTCATGGTCGCATGCTAACTGGGCTCGCGGTCTTCCACCGCGCATGCCTGCCATGCCACGATGCGTCCAGGGCATCGTGCCCACATGGAGGTCAGCATGGACACGCGTTACGATCCTGGCGCCTTGACTCGAGCATCCGCTGTGAGCGCGGCGGAGCAGGCTCAAGGCAGGAACGTGGGAAAGCGTCGAGGCGCTCGCCGTGCTGGCCATCGCGGCCAAGGGCACGCCCGATGCTGCGGTGCTTCTTGAACGGGCGTCGGGTGCGGCCTCGGGACTGCGCGCCGGCACCTGGGAGAGCATTCGCGCGCTCGGGTGGCTCGCGCGGGCTCAGACGGAACTGCGCGGCTAACAGCCATGGGTGACGGCCGCCGGCTGTCCGCGAGTGTCTCTATGGCGGCGCAATCGGCCATGAGGTCCGTGTCGCGCCCAGTGGTCCGCACGGTAAAAACGCTTGCCTCGACATGGCACCCCGCTGGCTACCACGGCGACTACCAGGGTGGACGAGGGTTCTTTGAGGGCTGGTACGTCAAGGCTGGTCTCCGCAGACCTCAGCGCCAGAATCGCCGTTATTCCGGGCATCTTTCTGGGAGGAAACGGAGGAAAGGGAGGCAGCGACGAGGCGTTCGTCCAGGTGCTCGACGGCGTGACAGGGGACTCGTGGTACGAGGCTTTTCCTGCACAGGACTTCCTCGCCGACCCTCGCCGCTTTGATGTCGCGATCGCCCGCAACCGCTTCGGAGAACGCGGCATCGATGTGGGCCTCGAGGGCTCGGGCCTGGCGGGGCGGGTGGACTTCACCAGCCCACTCGATCCCTGGCCCGTCACCCCCACTGCGCCCGGGGTCATGGGCCGCTACGCGTGGGTGCCTGTCATGGAGTGTTACCACGGGCTGCTCTCCTTCGGCCACGATCTCTCGGGGACCCTCACCCTCGGCGGTCGCCACCTGGACTTCTCCGGCGGACGCGGCTATCTCGAGAAGGACTGGGGTCGGGCCTTCCCCGCGGCGTATGTGTGGATGCAGAGCAACCATTTCTCCGTGCTCGGCCTCAGCCTGTCCGCATCGATCGCCATCGTCCCGTGGGGGCGTACCCGCTTCCGGGGCTTCATCGTCGGTCTGCGCACGCCCGAGGGTCTCCACCGATTCGCGACCTACACCGGCGCGCAGGTCACCATGCTCGAGATCGACGACGCCGAGGTGAAATGGCGCCTCACCTCACCTCAGGGTGAGAGCCTCGAACTGGTCGCCGAACGTCGGCGCGGGGGCTCCTCCATGCCCCCATTCGCACCGAGATGCACCGTCGCGTGGAAGAAACGCTCGACGCTCGCGTCCATGTGCGGCTGGCCGATGCGGCGGGAAAGGTGATCGTCGAGGACACCGGGCACGCGGCCGGGCTGGAAGTTCATGGTGAGCAGAGCGACTTGTCGAGATGCGGGGCACCAGATAGGCGCCGGAGGCGCTGCTGAGTAAGGCTTGCTAGGCCGTGCTGGCGAGGCTCGTTTAGTGCCGCGAGATACTCGTCCGTCATCTCGGGGCACACCACCACGGCAAGTGCGGCGCCCGCGGTCGAGGGTGACCCTGGATCGGTCCGCGAGGTGTCCGAGGCGTCCGCGATCGCAGCGACAAGTTCCGCACGCGAGCCGTCGGTGAGGGTGCGGCACATGTCGCGGGCGTAGTCGCCGGCATCGTCTGATCCGTAACGGACGAACGCGTTCTTGCGCACGTCCACGTCGGACTCCGCACCAAGGATCGACGGGTTGTTTAGCGTGCGCACCAGGATGTCCTCGGTTTCCGAGGCATCGGGCAGTACCGCGAAATGCTCGTCCAGCGCCCAGCCCAACTCGGTCTCAGCCACGGTCGAGAGGGCAACCGCCGTGTCCTGGCCGCCGATGCGCTCGTGGAACGTGCGGCCGATGTCCTCCGCGATGATCGTCCCGATCTGCTCTTCGACGGCGGTGACGGTGCTCCAGAACTGCACGGCGGGATCGGCCGTCGCGGAGGTGCCCGACCGCTCAGCGCTCAGCGTCGTGGTGTCGCCAGCGGCGGTACTTGCCGCGGCCATCGTGACGTCCGCAGATGACGCGCAACCGGCGCAGGCCAGTGCTGCGGCGATCACGGAGGTGAGGAGGAGGCGGGGCATCGAGGTCCTTACGTTGGGGTGTCATGACGTGGTGCGCCTCGATGCGCGTGCGGTCATCCATCGTCACATGGCGGTCGCGCGTGCCAGGGCGGTTTCGGCTTCGGTGGGGTTGCGGTTGAGTCACATTTCGGACACGACGTGGGACCAAGGCCACTTTGTTGGGACCGGTCACAATGGCATGGTGGAATGACATGTCGGACCCGAAGGAGGGCCCGCCCCCGCGCGGGGCCGCCCTCACGGGTCCGTCTCGCGCCCGGCACCCCGAACTCCGGACGCCCGTTGTGCGCCCTCGCAAGAAAGGAGGGCACCCGTGAGCGTCCCGACCTCATTGCCCGCCTCCACCGCCCCATCGTCATCGACCCTCGGCTCGTCGCTGAAGCGCGCCGTGTTCTGGAACTACGGCGGCCTGTACTTCTTCTACTTCGCTATCTGGCAGATCTTCTTTTCGTTCCATGGACTGTGGTTCCACGCCAAGGGAATGGACGGCGGTGACATCGGCCTCATCAACACCGTCATGGCCGTCACCGCGCTGTGCCTGCAACCCCTCTACGGCTACCTCCAAGACCGCCTCGGACTGAAGAAGCACCTGTTCTCGTTTGTGGTGTTGTGCGGTGCGATGGTGGGTCCGTTCTTCGCCTTTGCCTTCCCGCCCCTCATGGAATGGAGCATGACCGGCGCCGCAGTGGTCGGCGGCATGTTCATGGCACTCGTGCTCCTCGCGGGCGTCTCCGTCGTCGAGGCCTACAACGAGCGCGCATCCCGCGCCAACCACTTCGAGTACGGGCACGCCCGCCTGTTCGGCTCCATCGCCGGAGGAACGATCACCCTGGTCTCCGGCTGGATGTGGGCCAACGTCAACCCCGACAGCATCTGGTGGGCGGCCTCGTTCTGCGCCATCGTGCTCGGCGCCTTGCTGTTTGTCGCCAAGGTGCCCGATGCCGCCAAGGGTGCCGCCGCATCGGCCGATGCCACGCGCGGCACCGCGATCACCAAGGAGACCCTCAAGCGGCTGGTGACGGACCGTAGGCTTCGTCGGATTCGTGGTGCTGATGTTTGGCACCGCGGCGCTCTACGACGTGTTCGATCAGCAGTACTCGATCTACTTCGCGCAGCACGTCTCGCATGGCAACCCCGAGCAGGCTGTTTTCCTACGTGGTGACCATCCAGATCTTCTGCGAGGCGGCCGTGATGCTCGTGGCGCCATGGTTCATCAACAAGATTGGCGCCAAGCGCGGTCTGCAGATGTTCGCCGCGATCCTCGTGGTGCGCGTCCTGGGGTCGGCGCTCGTGACGACCACCGAGGCGCTCATCGCGTGGAGGCTGCTGGCCGCCATCGAGATGCCACTCATGCTGGTGTCGGTCATGAAGTACATCACCAGGGTGTTTGACGTCCGAATCTCGGCGACCGCCTACATGCTGGGCTTCGGCGTCGCCAAGTCGCTCGGCGTGGCGGCGTTCTCGCTGCCGTTCGGGGCGGCGTACGACTCGATCGGATTCGCCAACACCTACCTGGTGATGACCGGTGTGATCGTCACCGTCACCGTCATCGCGAGCTTCCTCATGCGAGACGACAGGAGCCTGCGCGCGCCTGGCGAGGACGAGGAACTTGACCTTGACCTCGACCCGGCGGTCGCGGCGCTCGTTCCTGCTGACAGCACTGTGACGGCGGGCATCGTCGATCGCGACGCGCTGGAGAACGGGTTCGACCGTAGGTACTCACTCGTCCGTGCCCGGTAGGTCGCATCGATGGCGAGCGACGTGCCGGGCGCGGCACCCGGATTGCCCACTGGGGTGCACCAACGTGCGCGGGCGCGCCGTGGCGGTCCACTAGGGCGCACGCCGTGAGGTGGGCGTTCTGGTGGACCTTGAGGGCGTCCTCGTGCACCTGGGTGTCGCCCAGTGGGCGGTGAGGGTGGGCAGACGCAGAGCGAGGCCCAGAGCGAGGCCCAGTCCGCACTCACCGCCTGGTCCAGGATGTGCGGCACTTGGACCCCTGGCTCGCGTCCGCTACGATTTACAACGTTAGAAAGCAGGCGCTACCGGCCATCTCGACCGCGCGCCCACCCGTGAGACTGAGGCCCGCATGACGATCGACACCAGCATCCCCAGCCCCATCGTGCTGCAGCGCGCCGACCCGTGCGTGCTGCGCGTGGACGGCCAGTACTACTTCACGGGCTCGTACCCGCTGTATGACCGCATCGTCCTCCGTCGCGCCTCGTCCCTCGAGGATCTGCAGTCCGCCGACGAGGTGACCATCTGGACCAAGCACGAGGCCGGCCCGCAGTCGAACCTCATCTGGGCCCCGGAGATCCACCGTGTGAATGGCGCCTGGTACATCTACTACGCCGCGGCCCCCAACGGCGCCCCGAGTGCCGACGAGCCTGGCACCGCCGAGACCTTCAACCACCGCGTCTACTGCCTCGAGTGCACGGATGCCAACCCGCTCGCCGGCACCTGGGTCGAGCGCGGCCAGGTCGACACCGGCTGGGAGTCGTTCGCGCTGGACGCCACCAGGCTTTGTGCACGGCGGTGAGCAGTACCTGGTGTGGGCGCAGCAGGACCTCGCGATCGAGGGCAACTCCAACCTGTACATCGCGCGCATGGAGAATCCCTGGACGCTCGGCACCCCCGCGGTTCTCCTCACCCGCCCCGAGTTTGACTGGGAGTGCCAGGTGTTCTCGGTCAACGAGGGCGCATCCGTGCTTGTCCGTGACGGTCGCATCTTCCTGACCTACTCGGCCTCCGGCACGGGGATCGAGTACGCGATGGGCCTGCTCACGGCATCGGCCGATGCAGACCTGCTCGACCCCGCGTCCTGGGAGAAGTCTCCTCAGCCCGTCTTCACCTCGGATCCCTCGGCGGGGATCTATGGTCCGGGCCACAACTCGTTCACCGAGGACGCCGACGGCAACACCGTGCTCGTCTACCACGCTCGCACCTACACGACCATCGTGGGCGACCCGCTGTGGGAGCCCAACCGCCAGGCGTGCGCGCAGGTGCTTCCCTTCGTTGACGGCGAGCCCCAATGGGGAACGCCCGCGCCGCTTCAGCGGCCGGCGCCGACGGCGACGGACGTGCTGCCGGCATCGGGCCTGCCCGAGGGCGACGCCGCCGCCTGAACCCGCCTCCGCCTGAACCCGCCTCCGCCTGAACCCGCCTCCGCGCCCTCACTTTGAACCACTCTTGCCAGCGACACGCGGTGTCATAGGCCCGATGCCGTGGCTGGCCCGGCGTGTCGGGCTCAGATCTGGTTCAAACTGTCGGGCGGGCGGCTGGGAGGGTGGAAGGTTGGGCCGGTGGAAGGGCGGGAGGGCGGAGGCACGTGCACGGGTCACGCGCTGAACGGGTCCGCCGTCATCGTGTACTTGGTCTCCAGATACTCGTGGACGCCCTCGGCGCCGCCCTCGCGGCCCAGCCCGGACATCTTCCAGCCGCCGAACGGAGCCGACGCGTTCGACACGACGCCGACGTTGAGGCCCATCATCCCCGTCTCGAGCGTCTCGATCATGCGCTGGCCGCGCGCCAAGGAGTCCGTGTAGACGTAGGACACCAGGCCGTACTCAGTGCGGTTCGCCAGCGCCACGCCTTCGTCCTCCGTGTCAAAGGTGGTGATCGCGAGCACGGGGCCGAAGATCTCCTCACGCATGAGGTCCGCGTCCGCGGGCACCTCCGTCAGGACGGTTGGCTCGAAGAACGTGCCTGGCCCGTCGACGCGCGAGCCGCCCGTCAGCAGCGTGGCGCCCCGTTTCACGGCATCGGCGACGAGGGCGGCAGCCTTGTCGACCGCGTTCGCGTCGATGAGGGGGCCGATGCTCACTCCGTCCTCCGTGCCGCGCCCAACCTTCATCTCTCGCACCCGCGCTGTCACCCGCGCTGCGAAGTCCTCCACCACAGATGAGTGCACGATGAACCTGTTGGCCGCCGTGCAAGCCTGGCCGATGTTGCGGAACTTGGCCGCGATCGCGCCGTCCACGGCATCGTCCAGCGAGGCGTCGTCAAACACCACGAAGGGCGCGTTGCCGCCCAGTTCCATCGACGTCCGCAGCACTCCGCCGGCTGCCTTCTCCAGGAGTGACGAGCCCACGGACGTGGAGCCGGTGAACGACAGTTTGCGCAGGCGTGGGTCGGCGAGGATCGGTTCGGATACCTCACCGGACGATGCCGTGGTCAGCACGTTCACGACTCCCGCCGGCACCCCGGCCTCCTCCAGCAACGCGGCGAAGGCGAGCGTGGTGAGCGGGGTGCGCGAGGCCGGCTTGATGACGACGGTGCACCCAGCCTGCGAGCGCTGGAGCGATTTTGCGGGTGGCCATCGCGAGGGGGAAGTTCCACGGCGTGATCAGGTAACACGGTCCCACGGCGTGCTGCGACACGATGGTGCGCCCGGTGCCCTCGGGGTTGGCGCCGTAGGCGCCTCGGATGCGGGCGGCTTCCTCGGAGAACCATCGGAGGAACTCGCCGCCGTACTTCACCTCGCCGCGACTCTCCGCGAGCGGCTTGCCCATCTCCAGGGTCATGAGGAGCGCAAAGTCGTCCGCCCGTTCCGTGAGGAGGTCGAAGGCGCGACGCAGAATCTCGCCGCGCTGTCTGGCAGGGGTGCGGGACCAGGTGGGGAAGGCGTCGGCCGCAGCATCCATGGCGGCGCGTGCGTCGTCCGCGGTGGCCGATGCAATGGTCGACAGTGTCGTGCCCGTCGCCGGGTCCGCGACGTTGAGGGTTCCGCCGTCGGACGCGCCGCGCCATCGGCCGCCAACGAACAAGTCGGTCGGAACGGACTCCAGCAGGATGCTCTCGCGGTTCATGACGGTGTCAACGACAGACGTCCGCGGATCCATCCGCCCAGCGCGGTCCCGTGGCCGATGCCAGGCGCGGCTAGCGTGCCGCGAGCCAGTCGAGCGTCGCGTCCAGGCCGCCGAACGTGTAGAGGTGGGTGCTGACGTCGCCGTGGCCGGGCGTGAGGCCCGCGAGCACCTCGTCGAGCAGGTCGTCGGGCCCGGCCGAGCCGAGCATGCCGCCCAACTGCGCGCCGTACTTGCGCGCGAGCACCGCTGCTGAACCCATGCCGAGCCTGCGCGCGAAGGCAAGGAGACGTGCCACCCCCATCGGGCCGGGGACACCGACGCGCACCGGCAGGTGGATGCCACGCTCGCGGGCGGCGGCGATCCAGGCGAGCACCGCATCGGCGTCGAACGAGACCTGTGTGATGATCGAGCCGGAGATGCCTTGCGCGGCGAGCGCATCGGCCTTTGCGGCCAGCGCCTCCCACAACACGTCGGTGGCGATGTTCGGGTGGCCCTCGGGGTATGCGCCGATGCCGACCTGCCGCACGCCGTGCCGCGCGAGGACTCCCGACTCGATGACCTCGAGGGCGCTCGAGTAGGGCCCTGCCGGTGTACGCGGGTCGCCGCCGATGACGAACAGCGACTCCTGTGCCGTGGCGTGGGCCAGGGCCGCGACCGTGCTCTCGAGTTCATCTGCGGTCGTGAGCCGTCGCGCGGCCAGGTGAGGCACCGGGGTGAGGCCGTGGGTCACGAGTTCCGACGCCGTCGCGACGCGGTCCGCGGGGGACTCGGTCGCGAGTGCCGTCACGTGCACGCGGGCGCCGCGAGGTAGCCGAGAGGTGGATTGTGCCACGCGGGGCAGGTCGGCGGCGGAGATCTCCAACGAGAGGTCCGCGAGGACGGCGTCGTGGCCGGTCATCGGTGGGGACCTCCTCGGTCCATCAGGAAAACGTGCGCCACCACTCTAGGCGATCGCCGCCGGCGCCCTGGGAGTCGCTGAGTGCACGGTTCCGCGCCTATATGCGCACTCAGTGACTCCTAGGGCGCAGTCTGGCCGGCCTCGTGATCGATTACCGCCTCGAGCGTCCCGAGAATGTGTGCCCGCGTGGCGCTCTCGACGGCATCCGCGTCCGTGCCCGCCGCGATGAGGTCGATCAGCGCGTCATGCTCCTCCAAGACCGCGACCGCACGGCCCGGGGCGTGGAACGACGCCGAGTTGCGGATGAGGCTCCGCGCGAATCCACTCGTGTTCCAGCAGCGAGGTGAGCCGCGCGTCGCCGCTACGGGAGCATAGGTGGGCGTGGAGGCGCCGATGCAGGCTCGCCGTAGGCGGGACCGTCGTAGGTCTCGAGTGCCGCGCGCATCCGTGCGTTGAGGTCGCGCGCCTCATCGAGGTCGTCGGGGGTGAGGTGCGCCGAGGACAGTGCAGTGCCAAGGCCCTCAAGCCTGGCCAGCAGGTGCATCGATCGCTCCCAGTCATCGGCGTCATGCGCGCGCACCAGCGCCCCCACGTTAGGAACGATTTGCACCCACCCCTCGGCCTCCAGACGCCTGAGGGCTTCGCGCCATGGCACGGAGGAGATGGCGTGTTCGCGGACCAGGCTGATCGACCACGAGCCGATGCCCCGCACCGTAGGTGCCTCGGGTGATGCGTGAGCGAAGGATGCCGTACGCCTGGTCCGCTTTGCTCGTCGCCACGTTGCGCCTCCGGGTTGCTGGGCCGTCCGCGCGGAAGGGCCGTGGGACAGGACTGCTAGCGCATTTTAGCGTCGGGGCCACTGCGACCCGGCGGCGCGCACCCCTTCCTCACGCGCACCCGGGGACTAGTCGAGTGTGACATTCGTCACTAAGGTGAAGAGGTGTGTCGGTGAGGGCCTGACGCACGCTGAGGAGACGGCATGCGACAGTGGCGACGCGAGCTTTCCGCGCTGATGTTCGCGGGCCTGTCCGCGGTGGTGCTCGCCTCCTGCGCGGGCGACACGGACCCTGAGCCCGCACCGCCGAGCGACAGCGCCGTGCCCAGCGTGAGTGCGCCTGCGGTGTCGCCCTCGCCCGGCGGTGAGGTGGCCACCGTGAACCCCGTCAGCGAGATCGCGACCGCTCCCGACGGCGAGATCGACGTCTATGACGCCCCAGACGGCACCGTGACGACCACCATTCATGCCGCCGACGTGCTCACGGCCCCCGACCAGACGCCCTTGGTCTTCCTGGTGAAGGAGCGTGAGGGCGACTGGATCGAGGTCTACCTACCGATCGTCCCGAATGGCTCCACGGGCTGGGTTCCGGCCGACGCGGTTGAGGTGGGCAGCACGTCCTTCCGTATCGAGGTCTCTCTCGACGACTTCACGCTCACCGTGTATCAGGGGGCCGAGGTGGTGCTCACCAGCGATGTGGGTGTGGGTCGCGATGACCGGCCCACGCCCGGTGGCGTCTATTACGTGCGCGAACTGCTGCAGCCCCCGACCGATGACGGCCCGTACGGCCCGTACGCGTACGGGCTCTCGGGATATCAGCCCGTGCTTGACGAGTTCAATGGTGGTGATCCGATCATCGGGATTCACGGCACCAACGACCCTGACTCGATCGGCAGTTACGTCTCGTCTGGCTGCATCCGGCTACCCAACGACGTGATCACGCAGCTGGTCACCGAGGTGGGGATCCCGCTTGGCACGCCCGTGACCATCACGGGTTCGGCCGAGCCGGCCAGCGCCTGATCTGAATGGTCGCCCAGCCTGCGCTGCCACACACTCTGTGGCGTCGACCGGCCAAATGGATCCATTTGACTCGCCTAAGCGCTTACACGAACCAATGGGATCCATTTCACCGGTAGGAGGGGAAGACACAGCGGAACGCCCGCCCCGCGACGCTGAGGTTCGCGGGGCGGGCGCCCTGGGTGACACCGGCTACGAGTTGGGGGGACTTAGCCGGTGTAGGTGATGTCCTCCACCCTGGCCGCCGTGGGCGGCGGGGCGTCGAGCACCACAGTCGTGGTGGTCGGCGGCTCGGCCGTGCAGGTGGCGGTGGGCGGCGGGTAGGTGAGCGATACCGAGAAGGTCGGGTTGATCTCTGCCGTCACCTCCACTCCATCACGAGTCCAGCCGTAGTCGACCTCCGGGTCGTCGTATTCGAACCAGTCGCCGTTCTCGTCGACGCCCCAGCCCGGCCAGTCGGTCGGAACGAAGGTGTCGGGGTTGGTGGGATCGATCTGGTCCTCGGTGTAACCTTCGGCGGGCTCCACCGCGGCCCCGGGCCACAGCACGTAGCCCGATCCGAGTGCCACGTCGACCGTGTAGTTCTTGGACGGATCGGTCGGGTGGACCCACGTGATGGTGACCGGGGTCGGGTCATCGCGGTCGTAGTCCGCGGTGTTGTCCGGGTCCGTCAGCGTCAGCGAGTAGCGCACCCACGGGGAGTCCGCCACACAAACGGAGCCTGATCACCGAGCCCTCGAGCGTGGCTTCCTGCGGCGGTTCGGGGCATCCGTTGTTGGCGGCTTCCTCGTCCCACACGGTGTAGGAGTCCTTGTTGGCTGCGTACTCGGCGGCGCTGATCTCGCCGCCTTCCCAGCCACCGTCGTCGGTCGCCACGCAGATCTCAACGGGAGGCGGGCCGTCGCACTCGGGGTTCGCTGCGGGGTAGGTCGCCGAAACCGTGGTCTCGGGGTTGACCGCGACCATGATCTCGACGCCGTCCGCGTCGCGAGTCCACCCGTAGTTCTCGGGAGTCACTTCGATGTACGTGCCGTCCGCCTGGAGCTCCCAGCCCGGCCAGCCCGTGGCGGTCCCAGTCGCATCCACCGATCCTCCCGGCCACAGCGCGTGGCCGGTCCACGTGTGGACGCCGTCGGCGTAGGAGTAGGTGATGGTGTCCATGCCCGCCTCACCCTGCGGGTCGGTGTACGTGCCACCACCCGCCGGGGTCTCGAGGGGAACCTCGTAGACATAGTCGGAACCACCATCGGCCGTGGTGTCGTTGACGAAGGTGAGCGTCGCCACGTCCGGAATGGTGACCTCGCCCTGCGGGTCATCCAAGACCACGGTGTAGTCGAGGAACGGAACGCCGTCGGAGCAGACCCCCGTGACAACGGTGCCGTCGATGGTGGCGCAGTCGCTCGGCGACGTCACGGTGAACAGCGCCGTGTAGAGGTCGAGGGGTGCGGGAAGCACCTCGACTCCCTCGCTTTGTGCGACGGACGTGACCGCGAGCAGCGGTGCAGGCGCCGCGGTGCCGATGATCCGGTAGTCGCCGGCTCGGTCGACGAAGCCGGTGAAGTTCGCCGTTTCGCCGCGGCCCACCGCCTGTCCGATAGGCCCGAGGTCCTCCCACGTTCCGTCGCCGTTGGAGCGCTGCAGGGAGAACACCACCGCTGCGTGCTCAGACGAGACGGTGACGTCGAACCCGTAGGTTCCGCCGGGGGCGGTGCAGATCTCGGACGACGATGAGGTTGCCGATCCCGTGCCTTCGACGGGGTCGCATCCGAACATGTCGATCAGCGGCCCGAGGTCCGTGTTGAGTCCCGCGAATTCGTACAGGACGTTGTCGTTGACGTCCGTGATCGCAAAGCCGGGGATCACGTCGCCAGTGTGCGCGCCGTGACCAGACTCCTCGAACTCCTCGGGATCGAAGCCCGTGATCGTGGAGCCGATGACCGTCCACGGCAGGGACAGGAGTTCATACTGGCCCTCGCCCAGTGCGTGGCAGATCTCGACGCTGTCGCGCACTGTCTCGCACGAGTGGTGTGACGGACGCGGGTTGTCGGCGTACGTGGTCTCAGCCTCGGACTCCCTGACCCAGATGGTCTCCCAGTGCTTCTGGCCCTCCTCCTGGACACAGACGCCCACGACATCCTCACAACGGTTGTCGTGCAGCACCGCCCAGCCATCGGTGTCGGGGCCGATGTTCTGGCCGTCGTACGCCGCGCGGTAGGGGCCCTCCCAGCGCTCGATCTTGTCGATGATGTCGGCGGAGTCGCCCTGGTGGTCGCCCTCGATGTCGAACACCCAGGCCGAACCGTCCCATTCGGCGGTCCAGCCCACCGTCATGAGGGTGTAGCCTCCGTCGCCATCCGCGTGGCACAGGTCCACGTCGCCCGAGAAGCCGAAGCAGTCCTGGGGGTCTCCCGTCCACGCGCGGTAGGTCCCGGCTGGGGCGGCGTCCCGCTCGGACTGAAGGATCCAGGCGCCGGTCCAGGTGTCGCCCACCAACTTGCAGATCTGCACTTTGGCGGGCTCGGGGCAGTCGCCGCCGTCGAGCCTGGATGAAGCGGTGGTCGACGTAGAACTCAGAGTCGGACGGACCGCCCTTCCAGGTCAGCGTGCCGCTGTCGAGCAGTGCGTCGAGACGGTCGGAGGCGGCCTCCGACTTGACCGTGTACTTGTCGAGTGAAGCCACGTGTCGGTCTCGCAGACGGGTGTTTCCTCACCGCAGTCGTTGGCGGCGAGATCGTCGAAGGAGTCGCCTTGTGCGAGGTATGCCTGCGGGAACGCCTTGCTGTTGATGACGGGCTGCTTGTCGCCGCCGCTCAGCAGACGGTAGTTCGCCGCGGTCAGGCCCATGCCGTCGCTTGGCATCTCCCAGCACACGTAGACGGTGCGTTCGCACTTGCCGGAGGACACGGTCCAGCCGCCCTCATCGAGCCATGCCTGGTCCTGGTTGCCCTCGATGTTGCGGCACAGGTCTACGACGGGCGGGGGCTCGCAACCCTCGGGTGCCGGTGCCTGCGGGTTGTAGTTCGGCCACAGGACGTAGCCCGCTGGCACGGCCTCGCCTTCTTCGAGTGTCACGTGTTCGGCGCTATCGCCATCCCAGACGCAGTAGTCCACGAGGACGGGCTCGGGGTCGGGCACACAGCCGACTGGAGGCTGGGCATCGCGGGTATAGCCGGTCCACAGCATGTGGCCCTCGGGCACTGTCGCGCCTTCTTCGAGTGTGACGTGGGTGGCCTTCTGCTTGTCCGCGTCCCAGACGCAGTAGTCCACGAGCACCGGCTCGGGCTCCGGCTCGCCACACTCCACACCGTCGTCCCAGTGGTAGTTGTTGCCGTCCACTTGGACCCATTCGACCGCGTAATACGTCCAGCCGGGCCAGCCGGCGTGGTCGGCGTAGGTGAACGTCGCCGGGTCGGGCAGTGTGCCGCCAGGCTTGTAGGTGAGCGTCTTCTCCTCGTTGGTGTCGAGGTTGCGGAAGCGCACGTTGATCTCGATGCCCGAGATGCCCTTGGGGTAGTCCACGTCGACCGCCTCACAGGTCACGTCGTAGTCCCACCCGGCGGACATGCCGCACACGATCCAGTGGGAGACGTCTGGCTTCTTCCCACCGTTGTTGAGAGGCGGGTAGTACGCCTCGTTGGCATTGGGGAGGCTCGTAGATCGCCTCGCCGCCCTCGACGGAACCGCCCTTGACCATGAGCAGGCCCCACTGGTCACCTTCCCATGACGACTGGAAGGGCTTGAGCGAGATGGCCTTGCCGCCATCGACGAGGGTGCCGTAGGTCGACCCCTCCGAGGGCTCGAACTTCTGGCAGAAGTAGGAGCGGTCGGGATACTTCGACTCGTACAGGTCCTCGTAGTAGGAGGCGGTGCGGGTGCCTCCGGCGTTGTCTGCGTATGCAGCGGGTGCAGCCCAGCCGACGATCGCGAGTGCGAGTCCGGCGACAGCCGCTCCGATGCGGGTGCTCAGCCTCATGATTCCCTCCCCAGGGGTCGGGGCTGGCGGCTTCGATGCCGCCCCTCAGCGCCTCGACATGCTTTTGACGTTAGTGAGATTTCTCACACTGTCAACGGGAACGTGTGACTGATGTGACTGATGTGACAAAGCGAGACGAAAGTGACATATTTCACACCCCCGTCTCGCGCGGAAAGCGTGATGCTCCCGGCAGCGGGAACGTCGCCGAGGTGTGATCTGCGCCACATCATCGCGACCAGGCGGCGCGTCGATGAGGCAGGCCACTGGATCCACCGCACCCTCCGCTGGCATGGACAGACGCGAGGCCCCGCTTATCACCGTCCATACGGGGCGGTCTCGGCGCCGCGCCCAACAATCCGGAAGAACTTTTCCTGAGCGAGTGACAAATGTCACACTTTGGGACTATCGTCCTGAATCACGGGCATTCAACTCGAGGTTCCTGAGGGGGCAACCATGAATATGCGTAGAACGCTGCTCGTCGTTGCGGCAACAGGTGCGGTGACGCTCGTCCCGACCGCCGCGTTGGCCGATAACGACTACACCGGTGGGGACAACCCCACCACATGCGACGTAAGCGGGGCGGTGCCGGGTGGCACCTTCCCGTGCTCGGTCACCGGCGCCGACGGCCAAGAGGCAGGCATGTCCGGGACCTTCTCGACCGGAGACGAGGTGGGAATCGCGGGCGCCACGGCGACCGTCACCAAGGCCGTCTCCGGAGGCAGTGCCGACTTCTCCATCTCGGTCCCCGAGTCGGACGGCACGCTCAGTCTCACCACCTACCTGGATGGTGAGGCGGTCGACTCCATGACGCTCGCGGTCGTGGACGGTGCCGCGGTCCCCGTTGCTGTTGACGCGGAGGACCTGAGCCAGACCGGATTCACCAACATGCCGTTGCTGGTCGGTGTCGGTCTCCTGCTCGCCGCGGGCGGCGGTGCCGTGGTCTATGCGGGCCGCAAGGCTCGGCAGGACTCGACGCCACTCGCGCCGTAGCCTGCGCACTCCGCGGTGGCCTGGCCCGTAGGGGGCCGCCACCGCGGTCATCGCCTGAGTCGTGACGTGAGATGGGGGATCCACGCGTGTCGACCACCATTCCAGCCGCTGCGCTGACCCGCTCGGCCGCCCGCCGCGTCGTCATGCCACTCACCAGGTGGCTCCTACTCAGCGACATCTTCGTCGTCGCCGCAGTGATGACGGGAGCGCACGCGGTGCGGTTCGGCTGGGACCCCTCGGCTCCCGTCGAGGGGCCCACCGGGCCGCCGTACCTGTGGCTCTCGGCCGCCATCGCCGCGCTCTGGGTCTTCCAACTCGGCTGGACCCGCTCACGTGACCCGCTGGTGCTCGGCGAGGGGTCGGAGGAGTTCCAGCGGGTCGGCACCGCGTCGTGGCTCACCTTCGTGGTGGTGGTGCTCTTCGGGTTCTTCACCGGGCTCGATATCTCCCGCGTGTACCTCTTCCTCGCCCTCCCGGTCGGCACCCTCGTCATCCTCGGCTATCGGGCGGCGTGGCGGGGTTGGCTCAAGGAACGCCGACGCCACGGCGCGTGGCGTTCGCCGGTGATCGTGGCGGGACCAGGTGCCGCCGTCGCCGAGGCTCGTCCGGCGCATGAAGTCCTCCGACGCCGCACGCTTCGACGTGGTCGGGGCATGCGTCCCCTCGCGCGACGCGGCGGGCCTGCCCGCGCCCGTCCTCGGTGACATCGGCGCCGCCGCCAGCATGGCCGCACGCCACGGCGCCGAGTTTGTCATCCTCGCTGGTACGGATGACCTTCCGCTCGCCCGCGCGCGTCGGCTCGAATGGGACATCGAGGACGCAGGGGTCGGCCTGTTGGTGGCCTCATCGGTCTCGGACATCGCCGCTCCGCGCACGTCGGTGAGCAGGCTGGGTGGGCTGCCCCTGATGCAAGTACAGGCGGCCCAGTTTTCTGGTCCCAAGCGGCTCGTCAAGGGAGCGGTGGATCGTGCCGGTGCGGTCGTCATCCTCGCCATTCTCGGCCTGCCGATGCTTCTCATCGCCCTCGTGGTCAAGGTCGGCAGTCCCGGGCCGGTCCTGTTCCGGCAGGAACGGGTGGGGCGCGACCTCCAGCCATTCGCCATGCTGAAGTTCCGCTCCATGTACACGGACGCCGAGAGCCGGCTCTCACAGCTCGCCCACGACTCGGACGGCAACGGCGTCCTCTTCAAGATGCACGATGACCCTCGGGTGACGCGTGCGGGCAGGCTCCTGCGGCGCTTCTCGCTCGATGAGGCTCCCGCAGGCGATCAACGTGCTTCGCGGCGAGATGTCGATTGTGGGGCCGCGTCCACCGCTGCCCCGAGAAGTCGAGGCGTGGGAAGAGGCCGAGGGGATGGCGCGCCGCCAGGCTCGTCAAGCCGGGCATCACGGGACTGTGGCAGGTCTCCGGACGCTCCGACCTCTCGTGGGAGGACAGCGTCCGGCTCGACCTTCACTACACGCAGAACTGGACGATGAGCCTCGACGCCGTCATCGTGCTGCGCACCGTGTGGGCCGTCCTCACAGGGCGAGGGGCGTACTAGCCGTGACGCGCACCGCGCGCGGCGGCGCGACGCCCCCATGGCGCACCGCGCCGCGCCCGTCAGCAGCGCCCACATTCACAGACTCCGACTCCCCGGAGCCCCAGGCATCGGCCGCCGATACCTCAGCACGGCGGCCGATGCCGAGAGGGGTCGAGCGCGCACTGCTCGCCCTCGTGGTGGGGCTTGCCGTGGTGGGTCTTGCCTCCCTGGGTGAGTTCAACATGGTGCCCGCGCACCAGATTCTGGACGTTGCCCTCTACGGCACCGCCCTGACGCTGCTCGGCTGGGTGGACCGGCGCATGCTGCCGCTGGTGGTGGCCGTCGGCGCCCTGATCGCGGTGCGTGCCGCCTTCGCCCTCACCAGCACGGAGGCGGGGCTCGGCGACGTGGTCCAGGCGCACAAGTGGTTGCTCAACATCGCGGTCGTCCTCCTCTGTTCGGGGCGAGTGGCGCGCATCCCCGACCTCGCGGCCCGGATGGCGTGGGTACTTATTCCGCTTGCCCTCCTCAAGTACGTGGTGGAGGTGGTGGCGCTCGGGCACGACCGCCCGGGCCTCCTGTACGAGAACAACTTCGAGATCGCGTTGCTGTGTGGCCTCGTGGTGGTGGCATTGCGCGACATGGTCCACTACCGGCTGGTGCTGCTGGGCATGCTCGGCGTCGCCGTGGTGCTCGCGGGCTCGCGCTCCGGGGCCATCGCGTTTGGTATCACGGCGCTGTTTGCGGTGCACACGCTGATCGGTGCGAAGGCGGTGCGGCTCTATGTGGCGGCACTGACCGCAGCCGGCGCCATCGTCGCCGCCGCGCTGCTGTTTGCCGCCAGATATGAAGCGGAAGGCCAGGTAGACCGCCTCAACTTCGCGGCCATCTTCGGTGACGAGACGGGCGAGCGTGGCCTCGTGGGTTGGCTCCTTGGTCCGCCGCCGATGACAGCCCTCACCACGGAGTCATGCGCCCGGCTCGATTTCTACGCGGTGCTGATCGCCGACCAGTCGGCGAACGAGTGTTACTCAGTGGTCCTCCACGCCTTCCTGCTGCGCGTGCTCTTCGACTTTGGCCTCGTGGGCCTCGTCGCCGCCTTCGCGATTCCCGCCTACGTGATGGTGCGCAACCACGTCCCGTGGCCGGTCGTCACCGCGCTCACGCTCATCGCGTTCTCGAACTCCGCGTCCGTCTCGGGGATCAACAACCCCTTCATCACGCTGCCCATCGTCCTCGCGATTCTCGCAGGCAACGCCCGTGTGGCCGATGCCCCCGGGCCAGCCGTCACCGGTCCGGACCACTCCGCGACACCGTGGCGCAGGCATCGGCCACCCGAACCCATGAGCGCCCGACTCCCTTCGACGAGCAGGAAGGACACGCCATGACAGAGCCTATTGGAACTGCCCGCACTCGGCGTCGCCGTGACGCCGCTCACCTCCCGCGAGCCTGATCACCGCCCTCGACCACGCGGTCCAAGCGCGCCGCCGCTTCGTCATCGGAGCCCACAATCTGCATTCGGTTTACCTGGCGCAGCACGATGCCCGCTTCGCCGAGTTCGCGCGCCGCTGCGACCTGTCGCTCGTGGACGGGATGCCCGTGTTGCTCGCCTGTCGCGCCGAGCGCAGACACCGGTTCACGGTGGAGCACCGCATCGGGTCGACAGACTGGATCCCCCTCCTCGCACAGGCGCCTCACGTGCGGAGCATCGCCCTGGTGGGGACCACGGAGGAGGCCAACCGTCTCGCGGTAGCACGGCTCCAGGAGCGCTGCCCCGATGCGGTGGTCACAGGAGCGTCAGGGCAGCACTGGGGACCCGAGCGGGCCGGGCAGGTGGCGCGCTGGCTGCGCGCCAGTAACCCCGACCTCGTGCTCGTGGGCCTTGGCATGCCGCTGCAGGAGCAGTTCCTCGATGACTACGGCGACCTGCTCCCTCCGGCGGTCTACGCGACCGTCGGAGGCGCCATCGACCAACTGGCGGGGACACAGCGCAATGCCCCCCGGTGGCTCGGGCGCATCGGACTCGAGTGGGCGTGGCGCCTCGCCTCGCAGCCCCGGCGTCTCGCCCATCGCTACCTGGTCGAACCGTTCCTGCTGGTCTGGATAATCGCGTCTCGCCGCACTCGAGTGGGGGCATCATGACCGTCCGTGTCACCGCCGTCATCCCCACCACCGGGCGGCCGGAACTGCGCCGTGCTGTCGAGTCGGTGCGCGCACAGACCGTGCCGTGCCGCACGGTGGTCGTGAACGACAGGCCAGAACTCAGCGGTCAGATCGAGGTCATGCTGAACGGACTGACGTACGAACTGGTCGAAACCGAGGGGGCCACGGGCGGTGCCGCGGCGCGTCAGCGGGGCGTCGAGGCGGCGCACACAGACGCGGTGGCGTTTCTCGACGACGACGACGCGTGGCACGCACGCAAGGCGGAGAGACAACTCGCCGCACTCGACGCGCATGGCGACGCCGTCATCACCTGCCTCACGGAGTTCCGCGAGGCGGGCGGCGGCGTCCGCGTCCTGCCGGAGCGTCCTTATGACGGCACCACACCCGTGGTCGACTACCTGTGGGAGCGGTCGACGCTGCGCCTGCGACGCAGGCTTTCTCCAGACGAGTTCGCTGATGATCCCGCGCGCCACGTTGCTGCGGGTGCCGTGGAACGAGTCGCTCGCGCGGCATCAGGACTGGGACCTCCTCATCCGCCTCGATGCCGTCGGAGTGCCCATCCACACCGTGCCCGAGGTTCTGGTGAGCGTGTTCCAGGGGTCGCAGGGATCCATCTCTCGTGCAGGCGACTGGGAGCAGTCGCTGGCGTGGGCCGATGCCGTGGGTGCCACGGCGTCGCGGCGGGCCCACGGCGATTTTGTCGCGTCCATCGTGTTGCGGTCGGCGCTGCGGGCGCGTGACTTCCGCGGGGTGGGACATGCGATGCGCCGCACGGTCGAACTGCGTCCTCACACCGCGGCCGTTGCCGTGGGGCTGGGAGGGCTGGTGGGATGACCGTGCACGCGCCGGCGAGAGCGACCCCGTGGTGGAGGCAGATGTCCTTCGCCGCAGGGGCACGCCTCGTGGTGCTGCCGGTGACCGCGGCCGCGGCGCTCGGCACGGCACGCGTCACCGTCGACGCGACCGGGATCGAACTGTACGGCTACGTGGCGCTGATCGGTCAGGCTCTTCATGCTGTTCACCTTCTCCGACCTCGGCATCGGTGCCGCGATCACGCGGGCCGTGGCGCGGGAGAACGAGTCGCCGCAGGACGCCGCTGTGGCGGAGGCAACGGTGTGGCGAGGGTGGACGGTGCTCGCCGTCGCCGCGCTCGCGGGCGTCCTCCTGGTCGGCGTCGTCGGGATGACCGTCGGCTGGGACACCTTGTTGGGCATTCCTGAGCCGCACGGCGCGGCGGCGAATGCCGCGACTACGGGAGCGCTGTGTCTGTTCCTCGCGTTCCTCCCCGTCTCGTCCGCCAGGCGTGTGCTGGTGGGGCAGGGCCGCTCGACGCTTTTGGCGCTGATGGGCGTGATTCCTCCGCTGGTGGGGCTCGCGGTGGCGGCCGGACTCGCGGTGGCCGATACTCCCGCCTTCGCCTTCGCTCTTGCCCCGACCGTGGGCATGGCGGCCTATGACGTGGCGTGCATGGCGGTGGCGTCGCGCCGGGGAGCGGCGCGTGACGCGTGGCGGCGGCTGGGACGCCGGGCCACTCGCCCCGCGCTGCCGACCGTGCGCATCGGCGCGGTGGCGTCCTCGATGCTGGTGCTCACCGTCGCCAACGCGGCGCTGATTCAGGGCTCGCGCATCGTGCTGGCGCATCGGGGGGACGCTGCGGAGCCTCACCGAGTACTCGCTGGTGCTGCAGGCTGTATCTGCCGCTGTGGTCGGTGATCTACATGGCGTCCACGGTGCTGTGGGCGCGGTTTGCGGTGCGCGAGCCCGGACGCGCGGAGGCCTGGCGGGCCAACGCGGCGCTGGCCGGGCTCTCGGCAGGCGCCGGTGTTGGCCTGGTGGTGTTGGGGCCATGGCTGACGCGGTTCATGAGCGGCGGCAGGGTGGACGTGCACGCGGGTGTGTTCTTCGCGTGTGCCGCGCTGTTGGTGGTGGTGGGGGCCAACGCGACGCAGGCCATGTGGTTCACGGACGCGCCAGGACTGCGGTTCCAGGCGGTGTGTGGCGTGGTCGCCGGCGCGGTGGCGCTGCCGCTCGCGTGGGCGCTCATCGGCCCGCTGGGCGCTTCGGGTGCCGCGCTCGCGAGTGCGGCGGCGGCGCTGGCGGCGCAGACGGTGCCGGGGTGGCGCCGCGCGTGGCGGCGTACCCCAGCCGAGACAGGCGGGCTCTCGGCCAACGCTGGAGGCGCAGCATGACTGTGCCGATATCTCGGGTACGGGGAGTCGTGCCCGCACCGCGGCGAGGAGACTCGTCGACGACACCCGGCAATGATGCCGGCGAGGGGAGGGCGACATGGCGCTGGACGACTACACCCGTCTGCTGAGGCGGTACTGGTGGGTGCTGATCGTGGGAGCCGCGGTCGGAGCGGCCCTGGGATGGGGCTGGGCGGCGCTGCAGCCCAAGGTGTACACCGCGCATGCCATGGCGATCGTGTCGACCGGTGCGCTCGAAACCCTGGAAGACGCCCAGACAGGCGACGACTTCGCGCGGTCGCGCGTGCAGTCGTACCTCTCGATCGCGGGCTCGGCCGAGGTCGCGGAAGCCGCCATCGAGGCGGGCGAACTGGAGATCTCCACGACGGCCGCCGCGGCCCGCATCAGCGTCACCAGCCCCGAGGACACGGCGGTGCTGCGGGTGGCGGCCACGGGCGCTGCGCCCGAGGAGGCGCAGGCATTGGCCGATGCCTGGGTCGAGGGCCTGTCCACGGTGGTCACCGAGATCGAGTCCGACGGCTCGGGCGACACGGTGGTCACCCTCCACCCCGTCTCGGAGGCGCAGTTGCCGACGGCGCCCACCAGCCCCGATACGCGTATGGCGATCGCCGTTGGCCTGCTGGCGGGGCTTTTTGTTGCGGTCGGCGTGACGCTCGTGCGGGCGTCCCTCGACAAGCGTCTGCGCACCGCCGCGGACATCAAGCGAGAGTTCACCGTCGCCGTCCTTGGCGAGGTGCCGTTCGACAGGTCGCTGCAGCGCAGGGGAGGCGCGGTGGGGCGTTCGCCCCTGATCGTGGAGGCGGTGCGCCAGGTACGCACCAACATTCAGTTCATCGATGTCGACAATCCGCCGCGTGCGATGGTCGTGACGTCGGCCCAGTCGGGGGACGGGAAGTCCACTACGGCCATCATGCTGGCCGAGGCAATCGCCGCCGCGGGCCGTGAGGTGGTCCTCATCGATGCGGATCTGCGGCGCCCGTCGATCGCCACCAAGCCTGGGGCTCATCGATGCCGCGGGCCTGACGGATGTGCTGGTGGGGCGCGTCGATCCTGCCGATGTCCTCCAATCCTACGGGCCGTCGGGTCGCCTCTCGATCCTGGCGGCCGGCCCTATCCCGCCCAACCCCTCCGAATTGTTGGGTTCCGACGCGATGCACGAGTTGGTCCGGGGCTTTGGCGACGACGTGCTCGTGCTCATCGACACCCCGCCGCTGCTGCCGGTGACGGACGCGGCGGTGCTGACCGCACGCACGGACGGCGCGGTCATCGTGGCCCGAGCCGGGCGCACCACCGTGGATCTCCTCGATCAGGCCATGGCGTCCATCGACGCCGTGGGCGGCCGCATGCTGGGCGTGGTGCTCGAGGGGGTGTCGAGGTCGGGCCGCTCGGGAGTCAAGGGTGAGTACGGGTATGCCTACGGCACGCCCTCTCCCGCGGGGGCCGCTCCCGTCGAGGGCATCGCGCCGCGAGACGGTTCCGCGACCGGCGCGGCACGCGCGCGTGAGCAAGAGTCGGACGAGGACCCCCATCCGGACGGTGAGGGGGTCCACCTCGACGATCTCGCCGCCGGTGCCGCGGACCTGGGGCCCGACATCCCTGCCGCCGAGCGCCTCGACGGAGAAGACCTGGTGCCGGTGGAGGACGGCGCGCGCTGAGAGTCGGTGCGGTCCACGGCGCCGCCGGTGGAACAATGGCGCCCGTGACCATCGCCCCGGAGCTCACCGACCTCGCCGCACACCTCGGCGCGCGCGTCGACGGCGAGGTGGACGGCAGCGACCGCCGCCGCGCTGAGTATTCGACGGATGCCTCGAACTACCGCGTGCCTCCGCAGGTGGTGGTCTTTCCTCGCGATGCCGACGACCTCGCTGCGGCGCTCGCTGCCGCCAGGGAGATCGCGGCTCCCGTCACCATGCGAGGCGGTGGCACGTCGGTGGCGGGCAACAGCATCGGCCCCGGGGTCGTCATCGACACCAGCCGCCACATGAACCGCGTGCTGGACCTCGACGTGGAGGCCCGCACGGCGCGGGTCCAGCCGGGGCTCGTCCTGAGTGAGCCTACAGAAGGCGGCCGCGCCGCACGGGCTGCGCTTTGGCCCGGACCCCTCGACGACCAATCGGGCGACCCTCGGCGGCCTCATCGGTAATAACGCCTGCGGACCCCACGCGGTGGCCCACGGCAAGACCAGCGACAACGTCATCGGCCTCGATGTCGTCACGGGTGACGGCAGGAGGGTCCTCGCCGGCCGCAAGGGCGTGGCCGCCATCGATGGCCTCGACGCGCTCGTGCGCGCCAACCTGGCCCTCATTCGCACGGAGTTCGGCCGTTTCGAGCGCCAGGTCAGCGGCTACTCCCTCCAGCATCTGTTGCCCGAGGCTCGGCGGCGATCTCGCCAAGTTCCTCGTCGGCACCGAGGGCACGCTGGCGACCACGCTCGAGGCGACCGTGCGGCTGGTGCCCATCGCGCCCGTGCGACTCACGGTGGCGTTTGGCTACGAGGACATGCCGGCGGCGGCCGATGCCGTGGTGCCCATCATGGTCCACAAGCCCCACGCGGTCGAGGGTCTCGATGCCCGTCTCATCGACCGGATCAGGGCCGCGAAGGGTGATCAGGCCATCCCCGCGCTGCCGCCAGGCGCAGGCTGGCTCTTCGTCGAGGTGGGTGCCGACACCGAGGAGGAGGCGCGCGCCATCCTCGCCGCCATCACGGCCGATGCCGGCACCACGTCCGTGCGGGTCCTGGAGGATCCGCGGGAGGCCGCGAACTTGTGGGCGATCCGCGCCGACGGCGCCGGGCTTGCCGGTCGCAGCGTTGACAACAAGGAATGCTGGCCCGGCTGGGAGGACGCTGCCGTGCCCCCGGAGCATCTGGGCACGTACCTGCGTGAGTTCGACGTGCTGATGGAGTCGCATGGCGTGACCGGCCAGCCGTTCGGACACTTCGGTGACGGGTGCATTCACGTGCGACTCGACATTCCGTTGCAGGACGACGGGCGCCCGCTGCGTGCCTTCATGGAGGATGCGGCCGCGCTCGTGGCCCGCCACGGCGGGTCGCTTTCGGGCGAGCACGGTGATGGTCGTGCCCGTGGAGAACTCCTTCACACCATGTACTCGGCCGAGGCGCTCGACGTCATGGAGCAGGTCAAGCGCCTGTTCGACCCTGCGGGTCTGCTGAATCCCGGCATCGTGGTGGACCCGGCTCCCCTCGACGCGGACCTGCGGCGGCCTTCCGCCCCCGCCACCCCGCGGGGAACGGGACTCGCGTTCGCCCACGATCACGGCGACCTCGCCGAAGCGGTCCACCGCTGCACCGGTGTGGGCAAGTGCAGGGCCGATGCCATCGGCGGCGGCAGCGGCTTTATGTGCCCCGCCTACACGGCCACCAAGGACGAGAAGGACGTCACGCGCGGGCGTGCGCGCGTGCTTCAGGAGGCGATCAACGGCACCCTCATCGGAGGGCTGAAGGCGCCCGAGGTGCGCGAAAGCCTCGACCTGTGCCTGTCCTGCAAGGCCTGTTCGTCCGACTGCCCCAGCGGGGTGGACATGGCGGCGTACAAGTCGGAGGTGCTGCACCGCACCTACAAGGGACGCCTGCGACCCGTCGCGCACTACTCGGTGGGGTGGCTGCCGCGCTGGCTGAAGGTCATCGGCATCGCCCCCGGCTTGGTCAACGCCGTGCTGCGGCCCCGGTGGATCCAGCGCACCGCCGTGAACCTTGCGGGCCTCGACAAGCGCCGCACCCTCCCGCACTTCTCGGCGACGCCCTTCCGCAAGTCCGCGGTGGCGCGCTCTCATCGGGCTCCCGCGCAGGCGCCCTCGACCCCCGGCAGCACCCGAGTCGAGAACCGCGTGGTGCTGTGGGCGGACTCGTTCACCGACGGCCTCGACGCCCAGATCCCCGCAGCCATCGTCGCGGTGCTGGAGGACGCAGGGTTCGAGGTGGTGGTCCCTGACCAGTCCGCCTGCTGTGCCGTGACGTGGATCTCCACGGGCCAGGCTCGATGCGGCCCGTGCTCGCATGAACGATCTGCTGGGTGTGCTGGGGCCGTACGCCGTGAATGGCATCCCCATCATCGGCATCGAGCCCTCGTGCACCGCCGCTCTTCGCGGCGACCTGACGGAACTTCTGCCCGAGGACCCGCGCGCGCACGCGGTGGCTCGCGGTACCTTCTCCCTGGCCGAGGTGCTCACCGGACGCGCACCTGTCAAGCCGCGTGAGGGGTGGAGCGTGCCGCGACTCGACGACGTCACCGCCGTGGTGCAGCCGCACTGCCACCAGTACTCGGTCACAGGCTTCACCGCGGACCGCGAACTGCTCGCGAGCGCGGGCGCCACGGTGACGGAGACCGCGGGATGCTGCGGCCTTGCGGGCAACTGGGGGACCGAGAAAGGTCATTACGACACGTCGGTGGCGGTGGCAGAGAATTCGCTGCTGCCTGCGCTCCGCAACGCGCCCGAGGGTTCCATCTACCTTGCTGACGGGATCGCCTGCCGCACCCAGGCCGAGGACCTCCACGGCACGCGCGGCATGCACCTCGCCGAACTTCTAGCGACAAGGATCTGACAATGTCGAAGGCGTGGATTCGCCGTTTTGCGTGGCTGGGTGTCCTGGTCATCGCCGTGGCTGCCGCCGGGTGGCCGCTGTACGTGTCTCCCGGGACCGATCAGCCGGGCGAGACCGACGTGGCGTACGTGATTGGCCCGCCCACCGACGAGCGGATGAAGGCTGCGCTCGACCTGCTCGAGTCCGGCAGTACCGACACTCTGATGGTCTCGGTCGACACGGCGGACGCGCAGTACTCACTGGCCCAGGCGGCCTGCGCGGGGGCGGCGCCCTTCTCCGGCTACACGGTGCTGTGCGAGAAGCCCGAGCCGTTCTCGACCCGCGGCGAGGCCCAGTGGCTGGATCGTGAGGTCGAGGCGAACGGCTGGACGTCCGCCTCCGTGATCACGTTCCGTCCGCAGGTGAAGCGGGCGGAGACGCTCATGGAGCGGTGCTTCTCCGGCGACCTCGCCATGATCGATTCGGGTGAGTCGCTCAACACCTTTGATTGGGTGTACCAGTACGTCTATCAGACGGGTGCGTTCATGCGTGCCGGTCTCGCCATCGACTGCTGAGCGCTTCCCGCTTCCTGCCTGGCAGCGGTGCCACGTAACCTAGGCCTGTGCCTTCCCCTCGTGTCGCATCGGCCCTGGTCCTTGCTGCTTCCGTCGTGTTCCTCGCCGGCTGCACTCAGTCGTCTGACGCAGTCGACTTGCCGGCCGCCGCGGACTTCGAGGGGGCGATTCTCGATCAGGTGAACGCCCTGCGCTTCGCCGCCGACGTGACGCAGGCTCGACGCCAACGAATGCCTCGCTGCCCACGCGCGTGAGCGCGCGGCTCGCCTTCCCGGCGCGGTCGAGGCTCCGCTCGAGGACCTGCCGGCGGACTGTGGCGACTTCGACTACGCGGGGGAGAACATCTCGCGGTCGGATCAGACGGCGGCCGAGGTGGTGGCGACCTGGGCGGCGAACGAGACGCAACAGCCCAACCTGGTCGACCCGTCATTCGAGGTGGCAGGCGTCGGGTGCGTCGCCGTCGCCGCCGCCGACAACTCGCGAGTGGCCGAGGACGGCGAGGATGTGGCAGGCATGGCCTGCTCGGTCATCTTTCAGGGCTTCGCGCCATGACCGGGGGCGCCCGCCTGGCCGCCGCGGCGAGCGCCGTCGCGGTCCTAGCCGGCTGCACCGGCGCGCCTGACACGACGCGGGCCGATGATCCGGCCGACTACGCTCACGAGCTCTTCGTCGGCACCAATGCCGCGCGCACGGAGGCGGGGTTGGACCCGTTGGTGTGGGACGAGTGCGTGGCGGCCGCTGCCCTTGCTCGCGCGCAGGTGGTCGCCGACACCGACACCCTTGAACACCAGCCGCTCCAGGCGCCGTGTGCGGACAACGCCGCTGCCGGCGAGAACCTGTCGTACTCCGAGGAGGACGCGGCCACCATCGTTGACCGATGGATGGCGTCGCCGGGTCACGAGGCGAATGTGGTCTCGACGGAGTTTGTCGATGCAGGCGTGGGATGCGTGGTCGATGGCGCCCTGATGGCGTGCTCGTGGGTGGCGCAGGGTGAGGCCGTCAGCCTCGAGCCGTGACGCTTGCCCGCTGCCGAGGCAGGGTCTTCGCTAGCCGCGGAACCACGCGGCCACGTCGCGTACCGCGTCGTGAATCATGGTGAACGCGTCGTCGTAGGCTCGCTGGCCGCGCCGGTAGGGGTCGGGAACGTCTTGCGGGGGTGGGTCGGCGAGCGTGGTGCGGTGGGCCGCCACCGTGGCCGCGACCTGGCCGAGCCGCTCCTGCGCCGATGCTCCCTCGAGCACGATGCCCTCGCGCGCGGCGCGCGCGAGTTCGTCCAGGAGCACGGTGCGCTTGAGGGCCGCCGGGGCCTGTCGCACCGCGAAGGCCCTGTGGTCGCCCGCCATCGCGATGATGAGGTCGGCGCCGCGCGTCACCTCACCGGTGAGTGGCCGGGCGCGGTGGGCGCGTCCGTCGAGTCCCACGCGATCGAGTGCGGCGAGCATCTGGTCGGGGATCGGGTGGCCCTCCAGGGCGTGTGTTCCCGCGCTCGAGACCTCGGCGAGGTCTCCCAGGTAGTCTCGGAGCAGCAGTGCGGCGGCAGGCGAACGGCAGATGTTTCCCGTGCACACGGTGACGATGCTGGTCACGGCTCGCCTCCCTTGGCCGGCGCGTCGAAGGAGTACCCGGATCATGTCCAACGTACCGGCTGATGCGCCCGCCTCCAAGCGTCGACGGTGGCGATGGGTGGTGGCCGGTGTGGTGGCCGGTGTGGCGATCGTCGTCATGATCCCTGCCGTGTTGCTGGCGCTCGATGCGTACCGCCTGCAGGGTTCTGCGGCCGATCTCGAGGCGCATGCCAGCGGCGCTCAGCAGGCCGTGACCGATCGCGATGCCACGACGCTGACGGCGGAGGTGGAGGCGCTCCAGGAGGCCGCGGCAACCTTTGCGGGCGCCACCGACGGCTTCCCTTGGTGGCTTGCCGCGCGGACGCCATGGGTCAAGGACCAGACCGTTCCGCTGCAGGAGGCGGGACGCGCAGTGAGGGCCGTCGCAGACGATGCGCTCGGACCGCTGGCGGGCCTTGACGACCTGTCCGCGTTGGAGGCGCCTCCCGTGGTTGACGGCCGGGTGGACCCCGACTTTCTTGAGCCGTACCGGGCGGTGCTCGCGGATGCGGACGCCGTGCTGTCTCAGCAGGTCGCTGCGCTCGGTGACGTCAACCTCGAGGGCACCGTCGATCCGGTCCGTGGGCCCTTCGAGGACCTCAAGGGCAAGGCTCGACGAGATGGGTGCGCTCGTGGCGGATGCGCATGTGGCGGCCGAGCCTACTTTCCACGATGCTCGGTGGCGACGGGCCGCGGAACTACGTGGTGATGATTCAGAACAACGCGGAACCGCGTACGTCGGGCGGGATCTCGGGCACCGTCATCGGCCTGGCGGTGGACGACGGCCGCTTCGAGGTCACGCAGTACGTGGAAGGCAACTCCATGGTCGACACCTCTGACGAGGTGACGCCACTCACCGACGACGAACGCCGCATCTTCACCGAGAAGATGGCCTGGTATCCGCAGGACGTGAACTTCACGCCTGAGTTCCCCCGCGCGGCTGAGATCATGGCCGCATTCTGGGAGCGTGAGACGGGCCAGGTGCCCGATGGGGTGGTCTCTCTCGACCCCGTGGCGCTCGGGTACATGCTCGAGGGGATGCCCTCCACCGACATCGGCGGCATTGAGGTGACCGCGGACAACGTCGCACAGGTGTTGCTGAGCGACGCGTACTGGGAGTACCCGGAACCCGAGCAGTCAGACGCCTTCTTTGCGCTCGCGAGCCGCGAACTCTTCGGCGTGCTCATGTCGGGGGACACCGCGATCGTCGGTGGCATCGAGAAGGCCATCGGGGAGGGGCGCTTCCTGCTGTGGTCGGCCACCGACACGGAGCAGGACCTCATCGTGACCACCCCCTGGGCGCCGAGTGGATCGAGAACGAACCCGCGCTCGGAGTGTTCCTCAATGATGGTTCCGGATCCAAGATCGGCTATTACGTCGCGACGAGTGTTGACGTGGTGGACCACGTCTGCGCCGATGGCTCCGTGGCCGCACAGGACGTCTCGGTGACCCTGTCCCACACCTTTGATGGCGACGTGGCCGCCATGCCCGAGTACGTGTCGGGAGGCGGCACGTTCGTGCCGGCCGGTGAGTTCCATGCGAACCTGCTCGTGTACCCGCCTCAGGGGCTCTCGTTGACCGAGGCAACGCAGGACGGCGAGACCGCGATGCTCAACGGTGAGATCCATCACGGGCGTTCGCTCACGTCGGTTCGCATCGTCCTCGCGCCCGGAGACACGACCACCGTCGAGTACCGCTTCGACGCGAGCGGACAGTCGGTGGCCCGCGGCGACCTTGCGGTCACCCCCGGTGCGGCGAGTGGGAACCCCGAGGTGGACCGCAGCGAGGCATCCGCCGACTGCTGACCCCTCGCGGCCCCGACTCGCGCGCTACAGCGAGGTCTCGAACTCCGAGATAAACGCGTTGAGCCTGACCGGATTCCACCAGGAAGCCGTCGTGGCCCACGGGGAGTGCACCACCTTCACGCCCTGGGAGCCTGCGAAGCCACGGTCGAGCGCGATGGAGTTCTTGAGCGGGTACAGGCGGTCGGAGTCCACGGCCACCACGAGCGCGGGGCCCGTGTAGCGCGCGAGCGCGGTCTCAACGCCGCCGCGGCCACGTCCCACATCGTGGGACTGGATCGCCTGCGACAGGCGCACGTACGTGTTGGCGTCGAACCGGCGGGCGAGCCTTGCGTGCGTGGTGCTCGAGGTATGACTGAATGGCGAACAGGCCACCCTTGCCCAGCGGGTCGGTGTCGCCCTGGTAGCGGCGGCCGAAGCGGTCCGCGAGCTCGCCCTCGGACCGGTAGTTGGTGTGCGCGATCATGCGGGCGATGCCGATGCCCACGTGGGGCCCCTCGCCGTCCGCGGCGCCGTAGTAGTCGCCGCCCCTGAAGCGGGGGTCGGCCTTGATGGCGGCGAGTTGCGCCGTCGACCATGCAATCTGGTCGGCCGTCACGGCTGCCGTGGAGCCCACGGGGGCGATGGCGCCCACGCGCTCGGGTACGGTCACCGCCCACTCGATGGCGCGCATGCCGCCCATGGAGGGGCCCGCGATGAGGCGCCAGCGGTCGATGCCGAGGTGGTCGGCGAGACGGATTTCCGCCGCGACCATGTCACGCATCGTGACGTACGGGAACCGGGAGCCCCACGGCTGGCCGTCGACGGGATGCGCCGAGGCGGGGCCGGTGGAGCCCTGGCAGCCGCCGATGACGTTGGCAGACACGATGAAGTGGCGTTCCGGGTCGATTGGCTTTCCGGGGCCCACGAACGCATGCCACCAGCCTCCGGTGTGGTGGCCGGGCTCCGCGGGGCCGAAGACGTGGCTGTCGCCGGTGAGCGCGTGCGCGATGTAGATCGCGTTGTCACGGGCGGCGTTGAGTTCGCCCCAGGTCTCGTAGGCCATGGTGACGTCGGGCAGGACTCCCATGGGGTCCGCCTCGAGTGGCAGGTCGCCCAGCGCGAAGAACTGGCGGTGACCGGGGTGGTCGCCTTCGCGCCACGCGGCCGATGCCGGGATGAGGTCTCCCTTGCCGGGGCCCTGGTCTGCTGCGTAGGCGTCCGATTCGATGCCGTCGTCATCCATGTTCGCCACGATAGGGCACCGCGACACTCCAGATTGCGCCGTCGGAAGCGTCACAGGGGTTGGCGCGCCGTGGGGCGCATGTTTATAGTGTGAGCAATTGCTTCGCATGTGACACATGTGACAGACGTGACGACTCAGGAAGCGAGAACGATGGCCCGCAACGCCTCCGTGCGCCGCTCTGCTCACCGCGCCTTCGTCCCCTTCGCCGTGATCGGTCTGACCATCACCGGGTTTGGCCTGACCTCTGGCGGTACCGCGGTCGCCGATGGCTACCCGGGCGAGGACGAGATCGCCGCCGCCCAGGCCGCAGTGTCCGATGCCGCATCGTCCGTCTCCGAGCCTGGATGCCGCCATTGCGGGCCTGGAGGAAGCCCTCGCCACCGCCGAGGTTGCCGCCTCGAGCGCCGAGGAGGACTACCTCATCGCGCAGGAGGACGCCGCGACGGCCCAGACCGAGCCTTGCGGCCGCCAACAAGCGTGCGGACGAGGCGGAGGCGGCGCTCGCCACGGCGCGTCGTGGCCTCGCGGGCTCGGCCATGCAGTCCTACAAGAACGCCGGCTCCATGGGCTCGCTCGAGGCCATCACGCAGGCGGGCGGCTTCGACGACGTCATCGCGCGGACCGAGGCCGTCAACCAGGCGTCCGCCAAGGCCGATGTCACGGTGCAGGAGGTCTCGGCCGCCGAGTTGGTCGCCACCACGACCCGCGAATACGCCGAGACGGCGGCGGTGAAGGCCAAGGAGGCCGAGCAGACCGCCGAGGGCGCATTGACCGACGCCAAGGCCGCGCGCACCTCCGCCGAGCAGGCCGTGTCCTCCGTCGCCATTGCACGCGATGCCGCCGTCACCCGTCTGGCGACGCTGCGCGGCGTGAGTGAGGACCTCGAGCGCGAGCGTCAGGCGGGGCTCACCGCCGAGCGTGAGGCTCGCGCCCAGGCGGAGTTCGAGGCCAAGGCAGAGCGCGAGGAAAACGCGCAGCAGGTCGACAACATGGTGGGAGACGACGACTCCTCGACGCCGCGCCCGACGTCGACCAAGACGTCGACTCCCAAGCCGACGTCTACCGACACGTCCGAGCCCCAGCCCACCTCCACCAAGACGTCGACGCCCAAGCCGACGTCCACCAAGACCTCCGAACCCGAGCCCACGTCCACCAAGACGTCGGAGCCCAAGCCGACCCAGACGTCGACGCCCGACCCCGACCCGTCGTGGTCGTCGTCGGCCTCGCAGGGGGCCAAGGCGGTCGCGCACGCGCTGACCCTTCAGGGCCACCCGTATTCGCAGACCCTTGACGGCGGCACCGGCCCCACGTACTACGACTGCTCCGGCCTGGTGCAGGAAGCCTGGCAGGTTGCGGGCAAGTACATCCCGCGCACCTCGCGCAGCCAGTACGACGCGACCACACACCTGCCCATCAGCCAGGCCCGTCCCGGTGACCTCGTGTTCTGGAGCTCCAACGGCTCCGGCTCAGGGGTCTATCACGTGGCCATCTACATCGGTAACGGCCAGGTCATGGAGGCGCGTCGCCCCGGTGTCGAGTCGCAGGTAGGAAGCATGTACCGCGGGGGCTCGTACAACCTCATGCCGGTGGTGGGCAGGGTCTAAGCCCGGCCACCGCATCGGCCACCCGCACCACCCCAGCCAACGCGAAGGCGCCGCTCCCCACACAGGGGAGCGGCGCCTTTCGTGGTGCGCGCGGACTCAGTGGCCCGGCGGCGGCACCAGGGGGTTCATGTGCTCGAACGAGGTGCCCTTGGCACGCTCGAAGGAGGCGCGGATCTCGGCCTCTGCCTCCTCGCGGGACACCCAGTGGGCGCCCTCGACGGACTTGCCGGGCTCCAGGTCCTTGTAGACCTCGAAGAAGTGCTGGACCTCCAGGCGGTGAAAGTCGGAGACGTCGTTCAGGCTCACGGCGCCAGGTCTGACGCTGGTCGCCTGCGGGCACCGCGAGGACCTTGTCGTCACCGCCGGCCTCGTCGCGCATGCGGAACATGCCGAGCGCACGGCAGCGGATCTGGCAGCCGGGGAACGTGGGCTCCTCGAGGAGCACCAGGACGTCGAGGGGGTCGCCATCCTCGCCCAGGGTGCCGTCGATGAAGCCGTAGTCGTCCGGATAGCGGGTCGACGTGAAGAGCATGCGGTCCAGGCGGATGCGCCCGGTCTCGTGATCGACCTCGTACTTGTTGCGCGATCCCTTGGGGATCTCGATCGTGACGTCGAATTCCATGTATGAAGTCCTTGTGAGTCCTCGGTGACAATGCTGGACACTAGTGTGGCCCAAAGAAAGAGGTGACGCGTGCGCGCAAGGCTAGCAGTGGGGGCCGTCGTGGTGGCGGCTCTGGCAGGTGGATACGCGGTGGCCGATGCCGCCGACGTGGTCCCCGGCATCCTCACCTCGCAGCCTCTCACCTCGGAGCCCGCCCCCTTCCGCACCGCGTTGCCGGTCTCCGCGGCGTCGGCATCGCCGGTGCCCGTGACGGCCGTGGGGACCGAGGCGCCGCTGCCCGATGCCTCGGCCGTGCAGGAGCCTCGCGAAGGCCGTGAGGGACGACGACCGCACCGGTGAATCCACGAATGTGTCCGTGGTGGACCTCCTCACCGGCGAGGTCTTGGGCGACCTCGACGCCCACGACACCCAGGTGCCCGCCTCCACCACCAAACTTCTCACGTCCGTCTCGGCGGTAGCCGATCTTGGCGCCGACTACCGGATGGAGACGTCCGTAACGTGGGACGAGTCGACCAGGACGCTCACGGTGGTCGCCGGCGGCGACATGTTGCTGGCGGCCGATGCTGGCCACGGCGGTGAGGGCGAGGACGCCAACGGTTGGGCTGGCCTGGGAGACCTGGCCGATGCCGTGGTCGAGACCGTCGGCGCCGACGTGCTCGGTGCGGCTCCGGTCACGCTCGCGGTCGACGACTCCGTGTTCGAGGCGCCCGCCTGGAACCCCGAATGGCCCGACTACGCGCGCACCTCCGGCTACGTCGCTCCCGCGACCGGGCTCGCCGTCGACGCCGCCCGCATGACCGACGAGCACTACGCCCCGCGCTACGACGACCCGTCGCTCGCGGCCGGTGACGTGTTCGCGACACGGCTCGGCGAGCGAGGGGTGAGCGTCGAGGGGGACGTGGCCCGGGCATCGGCCGTGGGGGAAACGGTGGGCTCGGTGCTAGGGGCACCCCTGTCCGAGGTCGCCGCCCTCACGCTGTACGAGTCGGACAACACCATCGCCGAGATCACCGGGCTCGTGCACGCGATGGAGGTGGGGCGCAAGACCACCGCCAAGGGCTCCGCCAACGCCACCATCGCGGGACTGGAGTCCATGGGCGTGGACGTGACCGGGCTCAAGGCTCTTCGACGGCGCGGGGTTCTCCGAGAACAACCGCATCGCGCCTGACCACCTCACGGGCACCCTGGTCGCCGCGTACGCGACCGAGGCCACGGAGGACATCCTCGACTGGCTCCCCGTGGGGGCGCTCGAGGGCACCGTCGACGAGCGCTACATCGATACCGCTGCCGCGGGGCAGATGCGCGCGAAGACCGGGTCGCTGACGGGCGTCTCGTCTCTTGCGGGCACGGTCCAGACCGCGGATGGCCGCCTGCTGGCGTTCGCGACGATGGCGGACGGCATGGAGTACAACCCCGTGGGGCCGCGTCAGGCCTTCGACGAGATGGTGGTCGCCCTGGCAGAATGTGGCTGTGAGGGATGAGGCTGCGGCGGTGGGCGCGAGCGTGAACGCGTGACCGGGCCACACCCTTCGGTCGCTGCGATCCGCAACGCCGTCCGCGAATCCCTCGACGGCTGCGATATCGGCACCCGCGTCTGGGTTGCCGTCTCCGGCGGACCCGACTCCCTCGCGCTCGCGGCCGCCACGGGCTACGTGGGCCGCAAGGAGGGTTACCTGACCGGCGCCATCATCGTGGACCACGGCCTCCAGGCCGGCTCCGCCGAGGTCGCCCAGCGGGCAGCCGCGGAGGTCAAGCGCGCGGGCATCCACACCGTGTTCGTGGAGCGCGTGACCGTCGGCCGTGACGGCGGCCTCGAGGCCGCGGCGCGCAACGCCCGGTACGCGGCCCTCAACGCCCGCATCGACGAGGTGGGCGGCCACAACCCTCAGGCTCCTCACCGGCCACACCATGGATGACCAGGCCGAAACCGTGCTGCTGGCGCTCGCTCGCGGCTCCGGCGCGCGAGCCCTCTCGGGCATTCCCGCCCGCCGTGGCCGCATCGTGCGGCCCTTGCTGTCGCTGCGCCGCAAAGACACTGTGGCGGCTTGTCAGGCGCTCGGGCTGGATCCCTGGCACGACCCGACCAACACGGCCGCCGACGGCCCCCGCCGGTCCGCGCTGCGCACCCAGGTGATGCCCGCGCTCGTTGAGGTGCTCGGGCCAGGCGTGGTCTCGGGACTCGCGCGCTCCGCGGCGCTTCTGCAGGCCGATGCCGACGAGCTCGACCGCCAGGCAAGGTCCGCGCTGGGAACCGCACCGTCCTCGCGTGACGAGCAGTGGCGCTGCGACATGCTCGCCGCGCTGCCCGACGCGATCCGTTCGCGGATGATCAAGATGCTCGCCGAACACCGCGGCGCCGGTTCGCTCACCGCGGCGCACGTGCACGCCGTCGACCAGGCTCATCGTCGGCTACCGCGGCCAAGGGGCGGTCTCGCTCCCCGGCGGCTACGAGGCCCGGCGTGAATATGGCAGGCTGGTCATCTCCTACCCTTCCCGCCCCACGGGCGAGCGCTCGTAGGCGCCGCCACCGCATCGGCCCCACCCCTTCCGGAGGATTCGTGGAACCCCAGTACGACATGGACGACTTCACCAAGGTCATCGTCACCGAGAACGAGATCCGACGGAAGCTCGACGAGATCGCGGCGAAGGTGCGGGACGACTACGAGGGCAAGGAACTGCTCCTGGTAGGAGTCCTCAAGGGCGCCGTCATGGTGATGGCCGACCTCGCACGCCGCCTTCCCCCGCGCGTCCAGATGGACTGGATGGCCGTGTCCTCCTACGGCAGCGGCACCAAGTCCTCGGGCGTGGTGCGCATCCTCAAGGACCTCGACGCCGATCTCACCGGCCGCCACGTCCTCATCGTCGAGGACATCATCGACTCGGGCATCACGCTGCACTGGCTGCTGGGCAACCTGCGCTCGCGCGGTGCGGCATCGGTCGAGGTCGCTGCGCTGCTGCGCAAACCCGACGCGGTCCAGGTCGACATCCCCGTGCAGTACCTGGGCTTCGACATCCCCAACGAGTTCGTGGTGGGCTACGGCCTCGACTATGCCGAGCACTATCGGACGCTTCCCTTCGTCGCGATCCTCAAGCCCGAGGTCTACGGCGACAACTGACGCCCCGGCGTCGCCGGTGGTCGCGCCTTCTGCGCCCCTCGCCACGCGCCACCCCACAATTTGAACCGGTCCGCGCCGCGACACCCCGGTGAACTGCCCGTTCGGGACTGGTCGTCCGGCGTGTCGCCAGCCGAGTCGGTTCAAAGTGAGGATGAGGGCCGGTGCACGGCCCCCGCGCGAAGGAGCCTCAGCCGCAGAGTCTGCTGGGAATAACGTCCCTTGCGGGCCCTCCCGTCTTTCCTTTCCCACCGCGTTGGTAGAGTTCGCGGGACGACCCAGCACCGAGGGGGAGATCCCACTGGCTACTACCGATGCCCACGCAGCGGTTGACATCGCCCGGGAGGCAGGTGAGGTCCTCCTCGAGGTCCGCTCCAGGCTTCACGCCCGATGTCGAAGGCAAGGCCCGCGGCAAGGCGGGCGACGCCAAGGCGCAGGAGCGCATCGCCGCGCTGCTCGCCGAGCGGTTCCCGCACGACGCCGTCCTCTCCGAGGAAGCCCGCGACTCCGCCGCACGACTGAGCGCAGACCGCGTCTGGATCATCGATCCGCTCGACGGCACCCGTGAATACTCCGAGGACCGCGCAGACTGGGCCGTCCACGTCGCGCTGTGGACCAGGGGCGCCACCCCGGCCGATGCCGCCACGGACTTCCCCGGCGAACTCACCGCCGCCGCGGTCGCCATCCCAGGCGAGGACGTGGTGCTCGACACCGCGTCAGTCGAGGTGCTTCCGGCGCTCGCCGACGACGCCCCCATCCGTCTGGCGGTGTCGCGTTCGCGCCCGCCGGCCATCACCGAGGCCGTCCGTGAAGGGCTCGGCGCCGAACTTGTCCCCATGGGTTCCGCGGGCGTCAAGATCGCCGCCGTGGTGCGCGGACAGGTCGAGGCCTACGTGCACGCAGGCGGCCAGTATCAGTGGGACTCCGCCGCCCCCGTCGCCATCGCCCGCGCCGCAGGCCTGCACACCTCGCGCATCGACGGTTCACCACTTGTTTACAATGAGGCCGACCCGTACCTGCCCGACCTGGTCGTGTGCCGTCCCGAGATCGCGGATCGCATCCTCTCTCTCATCGCTTCACACACCGCTACGTCTGGAGAAGATTCATGACCCAGCCTGCCCACGCGCTGAGCCAGGCTCGACGCGCTCGAGGCAGAGGCCATCCACATCATCCGTGAGGTGGTGGCCCAGATGGAGCGTCCTGCACTGCTGTTCTCCGGCGGTAAGGACTCCATCTGCCTCCTGCAGGCTCGCCATCAAGGCGTTCGCCCCGGCCCCGATGCCGATGCCGGTGGTGCACATCGACACCGGCCAGAACTTCCCCGAGGTCATCGAGTACCGCGACCGGATCGTCGAGCAGTACGGCCTCACCCTGGTGGTCGGCTCCGTTCAGGAAGCGATCGACCGTGGCGAGGTGCGCGAGGAGCCCAACGGGTCGCGCAACCGCATTCAGACTCCCGTCCTCCTCGACACCATCGAGAAGAACAGGTTTGACGCCTGCATGGGCGGCGCCCGTCGTGACGAGGAGAAGGCCCGCGCCAAGGAGCGCGTCTTCTCCTTCCGCGACGAGTTTGGCCAGTGGGACCCGCGCAACCAGCGTCCCGAGCCTGTGGAACCTGTACAACGGCAAGGTCCACCAGGGCGAGTCGATCCGTGTGTTCCCGCTGTCCAACTGGACCGAGCCTGGACATCTGGGACTACATCCGTTCGCGCGAGGTCGAGGTTCCCTCGATCTACTACGCGCACCAGCGCGAGGTGTTCCTGCGCGACGGCATGTGGATGGCATCGAACGAGTGGGCCGTCCCGCCGGAGGGTGTCGCGACCGAGACCCGCATGGTGCGCTACCGCACCGTGGGTGACGCGACCCTCACCGCCGCCGTCGAGTCCGACGCCGACACCATCGACAAGATCATCGAGGAGACGGCGGCCACCCGCCTGACCGAGCGCGGTGCCACCCGCGGCGACGACCGCGTGTCCGAGGCCGCCATGGAGGACCGCAAGAAGGAGGGGTACTTCTAATGGACCTTCTGCGTTTCGCAACCGCCGGCTCCGTCGACGACGGAAAGTCGACCCTCATCGGCCGTCTGCTGTATGACAGCAAGTCGATCTTCGAGGACCAGGCTCGAGTCCATCGAGCCTCGCGTCCAAGAACCGTGGCGCCGAGACCACCGACCTGGCGCTCCTGACCGACGGCCTGCGCGCCGAGCGTGAGCAGGGCATCACCATCGACGTGGCGTACCGCTACTTCGCGACGCCCAAGCGCAAGTTCATCATCGCGGACACTCCTGGACACCAGCAGTACACGCGCAACATGGTGACCGGTGCCTCGACCGCCGATCTCGCGATCATCCTCGTGGACGCCCGCAAGGGCCTCACGGAGCAGTCGCGTCGCCACGCCACCATCTCGTCGCTGCTGCGCGTTCCTCACGTAGTGCTCGCGGTCAACAAGATGGACCTCGTGGACTGGTCGGAGGAGCGTTTCGACGAGATCTACCAGGAGTTCTCGGACTTCGCCTCGAAGCTCGACATCCCCGATCTCACGGCCATCCCGGTGTCCGCGCTGCTCGGCGACAACATCGTGGACCGCTCCACCAACATGGACTGGTACCAGGGCACCTCGTTGCTGCACCACCTCGAGCACGTCCACATCGCGTCGGACCGCAACCTCCAGGATGTGCGTTTCCCCGTCCAGTACGTGGTGCGACCCCAGACCGCTGAGCACCCCGACTACCGCGGCTTCGCGGGTCAGGTGGCGTCCGGCATCCTCAAGGTGGGCGACGAGGTCATGGCGCTCCCGTCGGGCCTGTCCACGACCGTGGCGGCGATCGACGGCCCCAACGGACCGCTCGACGAGGCCTACCCGCCCATGTCTGTGACCGTGCGCCTGAAGGATGAGATCGACATCTCGCGCGGCGACATCATCTGCCGCAAGGGCAACCACCCCGAGCCGACGCAGGACATCGAGGCGACCGTCTGTTGGATGGACTCGACCCCGCTGACCGAGCGCCGCAAGGTGAGCATCCTCCACACCACTCGCATGGCTCGCGCCATGGTGAAGGAGATCGCCTACGAGCCTCAACGTCAACTCGCTTCACCGCGACCAGGACGTCCACGAGCTCGGTCTCAACAGCATCGGCCGCGTGAAGGCTGCGTGTCACCTCGCCGCTGCTCGTTGACGACTACGCGGAGAACCGCATCACGGGCTCGTTCATCCTGATCGACGAGGCGACCAACCGCACCGTCGGCGCCGGAGTGATCCGCAACTAACGATGGAAGTCGGCCTCCTCGTCCTCGCGGCGCTCGGCATCGGCGTCGTCGTCGGCCTCACAGGCATGGGCGGCGGCGCGCTGATGACGCCGACGCTCGTGTTCTTCTTCGGCATTCCGCCGGTGACGGCCGTCTCGTCCGATGTCGTGGCGTCCGCGGCCATGAAGCCGGCGGGCTCGTGGGTTCACATCAAGAACGGGACCGTGAACTGGCAGCTGGTGAGGCTGCTGGTTTACGGTTCCGTGCCCGCAGCCTTCCTTGGTGTGGTGGCGGCGCACTACCTGATTGACCCCGAGGCGCTTCAGAGCTTCGTGAAGCACGCCCTTGGCGTCGTGCTGGTCATCGCCGCCGGCGGTCTTGCCGTCCGTGCGTACCTGCGCCTGCGCGAGCATGCGATGGTGCGCGACGGACGGGCACCCGCGCTTCCCACCGAGCGCCCCCAGGTGGTGCCGCGCCCTGTGCCGACCATCATCGTCGGCGTGATCGGTGGCCTCATGGTGGGCCTCACCTCGGTCGGCTCAGGCTCGCTGATCATCATCGCGCTCATGGCGCTGTACCCCGCGCTCAAGGCCAACCAGTTGGTCGGCACTGACCTCGTGCAGGCCGTCCCGCTCGTGGTGGCCGCCGCGGTGGCGCACCTCATCTTTGGTGACGTTGACTGGTCGGTCACCCTCCCCGTCATCATCGGCTCGATCCCCGGAACGTACATTGGCGCCCACTGTCCTCCCGCATCGCGGGTGGACTGGTGCGCCGCGCGCTCGTGTTTGTTCTCACGCTGTCCGGCCTCAAGATGATGGGGCTGTCCAACACCATCGCCTTCTCGGTGCTGGCTGCGGAGATCGTCTTTGGCACGCTCGCGTGGGCGTGGATCCGTCACTCGCTCGGATTCTCGTTCTTCACCTTCCTGGACAAGCGTGCGACGCGGAATCCGGCCGTCAGCGAGACCAAGGAGTAAGTGCTCATGAACGGCGTCCGGCTCTCCCCTCGCCAGGCTCAACGAACTCGAGTTGTTGCGCTCCGGCGCCTACGGCGTGGCCGTGCGGTACTCGCTGCCTGCCGCCGGGGCGGCCGTGGCATCGGCCGCGTCCCTGGGGTCCCACGTCGCCACCCTTCGCATCGCCGATAAGGCGCCGGGCAAGACCGTGACCCTCCTCGACACCGAGGCGACCCCCATCGCCGAGGTGGAGGTCGTGGACCGGCGCACCTCGGTGGACGGCACCTGGATCGCGGGGCCCGTCACGATGCTGCGTGAGCCCGCGATTCCGCCGTTCCCTGAACTGCGCCCCTCGGCCTTCGATGATCTTGCCGAGGATGCGGTGCTGCTGATGGGCGCCCGGTCGGGCCGGTTGAGTGGCACCGTCATCGTGATGGACGAGGGCGACCCCTCGGCGCTGTCCTCGACGGTGCGTTCGCTCCAGCGCGACGGACTGGATGTGCGCGTCCTGCCCCGCCCCGCGGCCGAGCATGTGACCGGTGACGCCGAGGTGGAGTTGCTCGAACACCTGGCGGGCGTCGCGTGCGCCTCGACCGTGGTGGTGCAGCGCGGCTCTGCACACGCTCCCGGCGAGGGCGTGGTGGTCCTGTTCACCGGGCTGTCGGGCTCCGGCAAGTCCACGATCGCGCGTCAGGTCACGCGCCGCCTGCGTGCCGAGGGTTCGCAGCGCGTCACGTTGCTCGACGGCGACGAGGTGCGCGCGATGCTTTCATCGGGCCTGGGCTTCTCTCGCGAGGACCGTGAACTGAACGTGCGCCGCATCGGCTGGGTGGCGTCGCTGGTGGCGTCCCACGGCGGCATGGCCGTGTGTGCACCGATCGCGCCGTATGCGTCCATGCGTGCCGAGATGCGCGCGATGGCGGAGCGCGCCGGCCGGTTCGTCCTGGTGCACGTCGCGACTCCGCTCGAGGAGTGTGAGGCGCGCGACCGCAAGGGTCTGTACGCGAAGGCGCGCGCTGGCGAGATCAAGGAGTTCACCGGGATCTCGGACCCCTATGAGACGCCCGAGGACGCCGACGTGGTGGTGGGCGCTCACGGCGAGACCGTCGAGGAATGCGCGGCCGTGGTGGTCCGCTATCTCACGGCGTCGGCCGGCGGCGACTACACGATCTAGCCGTCCCTCTCTTCCGTTTGGCCCACGCTTGGGACAGATGTGTACGGTGTGGGCCGGTGTGACAGTCACATCGTTCACGGTCGTCGCATCTGTCCCAAGTGTGGGTCAAATGGATGTGGCCAAGCGACGCTCGCGTCGTCCCCACTCGCGTCGTCCCCAGTCGCTCTAACTGACAGCGCCGTCCCCAGGGTTGAGCACGCTCGACGACAGCGCGCGGCGACAACGTGACACTCGGGGCGTGGAGATTGAGCGGGCGTTGAGGCATCGCGGAGGCGCCGCCCACCGAGCGGATCTCATACGAATCGGGGTAGGGCCAGACGAGATGGCTGCAGCCCTCCAGTCGGGCAGCGTCATCAAGCCGTATCGTGGCGTTTTCGCGCTCAGAGGCGTGCCGCCGCAGGTGTCACTCGCCACCTACTTTCGTGCGCAGCAGAGTTGCGTCACTGCGGCACAGGCCTACGGAATCGCACTACTCGAAGCGCCAGACCTCGTTCATCTCGAGGTAGAGCAGGGTCGCGGCAGCCACTATCGCCCATCCGCTGCACGCGCCCAGACGGTCATTCATCGATCGCGGTCCCATCACGGAGGCGGGCTATTGGCAACTCCGATGCGAGCGATCGACATGGCGAGCCGCTGCGTAGAACCGAGAACGCAATTGGTCATGATCGACTCGGCGCTGCGTCGTGGCCTTGTCACGAGGTCCGATTTGCGGGGCTCGTGCTGACCCCGGGGCCCGTGGCGGCGTGGCTAGAACGTCATGCGGACGGACGCGCGGAGTCGGTGCCGGAGACCTGCGCCCGAGTGGCGCTCGTAAGCGCCGGAATGCGAGTCACACTTCAGCAGTGGTTCGAGGGAATTGGCCGTGTCGACATGGTGGTCGAGGGCCGAGTGGTGGTGGAGTGCGACGGGCGCGAGTACCACTCTGACGACAGGGCGTTTTCGCGAGATCGCTGGCGCGACCGTCGCCTTCTGGCCCTGGGCCTCCCCGTGATGCGGTTTACCTACGCCGACGCGGTGTTCCACCCGGAGTTGCTCGTTCAAGATGTGAAGCGGTTGCTCGCTACGCGATCTGTTGGGCCCACGGATGGGTGCTGAGTGTGAGGAAGTGGAGGACGAGGACGCCTCACGAGTCACACCGTGCCCATGAGTCCCATCTGGGGGCCAAATGAAACGGGGCCAAGCCCTCAGCGAAACCCTTCACAGCCACCCTGTGCACTCGCGTAGTCTCTTACCACCATGAAGAATGCCCTCAGTCTTCGCCGCATCATCCCTTTGATCATCCTGGCCGTTGTGCTCGGCTGGCTCGTGTCTGGACTGTTCTCGCCGCGCGTGCAGCAGATCGACACGTCGCAGGGCATCGCGCTCCTGAACGCCGACCTGGTGGACCAGGCCAAGATGGTCGACGGCGACCAGCGGGTGGAGCCTGGTGCTGATTGAGGACTTTGCCGACAAGGCTCCCGGACGATGCGCCCAAGGAGTGGGCGGATTACCAGGACCGTGTCGAGTTCTTCTACGTCGCGCCGCAGGGAACCCAGGTGGTCGAGGCGATCACCGACGCGAACCCCGCCGGTGGCTACGACTCCGAGGTCCCGCAGACGTCGATCTGGACGTCCATCCTGTTCACCTTCCTGCCGATCCTGCTGCTCGTGGGCCTGTTCTGGTTCCTCATGAGTTCGATGCAGGGTGGCGGTGGCCGCCTCATGCAGTTCGGCAAGTCGAAGGCGTCCCTGGTGACCCCGGACACCCCGACCGTGAAGTTCGACGATGTCGCGGGCGTGGATGAGGCCGTTGACGAGCCTTCGTGAGATTCAGGAGTTCCTCGAGAACCCCGCGAAGTTCCAGGCCGTTGGCGCCAAGATTCCCAAGGGCGTCCTGCTGTACGGCCCTCCCGGTACCGGTAAGACGCTCCTGGCTCGCGCCGTCGCGGGTGAGGCGGGCGTCCCGTTCTTCCACATCTCCGGTTCGGACTTTGTCGAGATGTTCGTCGGTGTGGGTGCGAGCCGCGTGCGTGACCTCTTCGAGCAGGCGAAGAAGAACGCCCCGGCCATCATCTTTGTCGACGAGATCGACGCTGTGGGTCGCCACCGTGGCGCCGGCATGGGCGGCGGCCACGACGAGCGCGAGCAGACCCTCAACCAGATGCTGGTCGAGATGGATGGCTTCGACTCGAACACCAACATCATCATCATCGCGGCCACCAACCGGCCCGACATCCTCGACCCCGCGCTGCTGCGCCCCGGTCGCTTCGACCGCCAGGTGGGCGTCGACGGCCCCGACCTCAAGGGCCGCCTGAAGGTGCTGGAGGTGCACTCGAAGGGCAAGCCGATGTCGCCCGAGGTTGACCTCGAGGCCATCGCGCGCCGCACGCCGGGGTTCACCGGCGCGGACCTGGCGAACGTGCTGAACGAGGCGGCGCTGCTGACCGCCCGCAAGGACGGCCACCATCGGACCTCACGAGGCGACGAGGCCATCGACCGCGTCATCGCCGGCCCGCAGAAGCGCACGCGCGTCATGAACGACCACGACAAGACCGTGACCGCGTACCACGAAGGCGGTCACGCGCTCGTGGCCGCAGCGATGAACCACACGGACCCCGTCACCAAGGTCACGATCCTTCCGCGCGGCCGCGCGCTCGGCTACACGATGGTGATGCCGCAGGAGGACCGCTACTCGAAGACCCGCAACCAGCCTGCTCGACAACCTCGCTTACGCGATGGGTGGCCGGGTGGCGGAAGAGCCTGGTCTTCGGCGACCCGTCCACCGGCGCCTCGAACGACATCAGCCAGGCGACCGACACCGCCCGCCAGATGGTCACCGAGTACGGCATGTCCACGGACATCGGCTCCGTCCGTTTGGCCGGTAGGCTCCGGCGAGGTGTTCCTCGGACGTGACATGGGTCATGGCCGCGACTACTCGGAGTCGAACGCCGCGATCGTGGACCGCGAAGTGCGCACGCTGATGGACAACGCGATGGCGGAGGCCACCAAGGTCCTGCAGAACAACCGCGACATCCTCGACCGCCTCGCCGCCGAGGCTCCTCGAGAAGGAGACGCTGAACGAGACGGAACTCGCCGAGCCTGTTCACCGACGTGAAGAAGATCGCGAAGCGCAAGCACTGGGTCAGCGGCGAGTGGGCGCCCAAGACGGCACCCCGCAAGAAGCCGGTGACCGCTCCCGCGCCCGTGCTCGAGGAGCCCAAGGACACGGCAGGCGAGGAGCCCGTGGTGACGGCCGATGCCGCCGCCCCGGAGAGCCCGGCTCAGGTTCACGCGGAGCAGGCCCCGGCTCAGACTCAGGCTCAGGCGGAGAACGCTGCGGACACCGCGACGGAGCCCCAGGCCGAGGCTCCCGAGGCCAAGGGCGACAAGTGAGCGTCGACCACGCGCGCGCCGAGGCCGCCGTCCGTGAGCCTGCTGCTCGCGATCGGCGAGGACCCGGAGCGCGACGGACTGAAGGACACGCCGGGCCGTGTCGCACGGGCCTACGAGGAGTTCTTCGCGGGCCTGCACCAGGACGCAGGCGACATCCTCAGCACCGTCTTCGAGTTGGGCCATGAGGAGATGATCCTCGTCAAGGACATCGAGCCTGTACTCGATGTGCGAGCACCACCTGGTGCCGTTCCACGGGGTCGCGCACGTTGCTTACATTCCCGGCGAGGACGGCCGTATCACGGGCCTGAGCAAGCCTGGCCCGCCTGGTCGAGATGTACGCGCGCCGTCCTCAGGTGCAGGAGCGCCTCACCACCCAGGTGGCCGATGCCCTGGTGAAGAACCTGGGCGCCCGCGGCGTCATCGTCGTGGTGGAAGCCGAGCACCTGTGCATGTCGATGCGCGGCATCCGCAAGCCCGGCTCGCGCACCGTCACGTCCGCCGTGCGCGGCATCATGCGCGACGGTGCCACGCGCGCGGAGGCGATGAGCCTCATCCTCGGGAAGTAGCCTCATGACCCTCGTCATGGGGATTCTCAACGTCACCCCTGACAGTTTCAGCGACGGGGGTCGCTGGAATACGGCCGATGCCGCCATCGCCCAGGGCGTTCGGCTCGCCGCCGATGGCGCGGGCATCGTCGACGTGGGCGGCGAATCGACGCGCCCGGGAGCGGAACGGGTGAGCGCCGAGGAGGAACTCGCCAGGGTCGTCCCCGTGATCGAGGCCCTCACGGCGCGCGGCATCACGACGAGCATCGACACGATGCGTGCGGCCACCGCCCGCGCGGCGGTCGAGGCGGGAGCGAGCCTACGTCAATGACGTCAGCGGCGGCCTCGCCGATCCCGAGATGGCCGTGACGGTCGCGGCGCTCGACGTCGACTACATCGCGATGCACTGGCGAGCGCACTCGACGAGGATGGACGCGCTCGACGTGTACGACGACGTTGTCGCAGACGTCCACAACGCACTCGTGCGCCGAGTGCACGCCCTCCAGGACGCGGGCATCGCCAACGAGCGCATCATCGTCGATCCGGGCCTCGGCTTCGCGAAGGTGGGCCAGAGCAACTGGGCATTGCTCGCGCATCTCGACGTGTTACGAGGAATCGGACACCGCATCCTCATCGGGGCGAGCCGCAAGCGGTTCGTGGGTGCCGCCATCGAGCGTGAGGGGCGTGACGCATCGGCCGCCTCCCGTGACCACGCCACCACGGCCATCACCGCGCTCGTCGCCGAGCGTGGCGTGTGGGCCGTGAGAGTTCACGATGCGGGTGCCGCGCGGGACGCCATCGCCGTGGTGTCCGCTTGGCAGAACGCCGATCACACGCAAGAGTGAGGACATGACTGTGCACATGCGCCCGTACGTCAAGGACGGCATCGAGCCTGGACCAGATCTGCGTCGAGGGGATTCGCCTCGAGGGATTCCACGGTGTCTACCAGGCGGAACGTGAGACCGGTCGGCTCTTCTTCGCTGACGTGGTGGTCCACGTGAACACCCGCACCGCCGGCGCCAACGATGACCTCACCCGGTCGGTCAACTACTCGGCGGTGGCCGATGCGGTAGCGGACGTGCTGGGTGGGGCGCCCATCAACCTCATCGAGGCGGTGGCGGAGCGCATCGCGCGCGCCGTCTTGTCGCTGGAGAACGTCGAGTGCGTGGACGTGACCGTCCACAAGCCGCAGGCGCCGCTCCACGTCGAGTTCAAGGACGTGACGGTCACGATTCGCCGCGACCAGCGCGAGGGGTCGCTGTGGGCGGACAAGCGCATCGGCTCCTCCGCGGGCGAGTCGGACGACCCGCTGGATCCCGGTGCAGGTCCGGTGCGCGATGACCTCGACGCGCGTCCCGGCCAGCCGCGCGGCGCGGTGATCGCGATGGGTGGCAACCTCGGCGAGGTCGAGCAAACCTTCCAGGCAGCGCTCAACGACCTACATCGTGTTCCCGGCATCCGTGTGGTCGCGGTGTCGCCGCTGGTGCGCTCGGTGCCCGAGGGCGGGCTCGAGCAGCCCGACTACCTCAATGGCGTCGCGCGCGTCGAGACGTCGCTGGCGCCACGCGAACTGCTGGCCGCGATGATGGGGATCGAGTTGGCGCACGGCAGGGAGCGGTCGGTGCGCAACGCGGCGCGGACCCTCGACCTCGACCTCATTCAGTACGACGGGGTCGTGGCGCAGTCGGAGGACCTGACGCTTCCGCACCCCCGCGCCTATCTGCGCCGCTTTGTGCTGGAGCCGTGGGCCGCGCTGGAGCCCGGCGCCCGGCTGGAGCCGCACGGAGCGGTCGCAGACCTGGTCCGCCAGGCAGGCTTCGATGCGGCGACGCGCGTGGGCGACGGCTGGGATGAGTCGGCCCCCGCGTCCGCACAGTAAGGGGCGTCGTGTCGCCTCTGTCGTGGCAGCGCCTCACCATCGTCGCCCTCGTGGTCCTTGTTCTGGCGTGGTTGTTCTCCGCGTCGCTGGGGTCATCGGGCACCACCCCGCCGCATGTGCCGTGGACGGCCGTGGTGTTCAACTTGGTGGCCGCCGCGTGCGCGCTGTGGTTCGGGTGGCAGGTGCGTCGGTTCCTCATCGGCAAGAAGCCCGACCTCTCGGCGCTGCGGGCGGCCCGCACGGTGGTGTTCGGACAGGCGTGCGCGTACGCGGGTGCGGTCCTCACCGGGGCGTACGGGGGCTACGCGCTCGGTCTGCTTGACGATTGGTCGCACGGCCCGCGGCGTGAGGTCATCATCTCGGCGCTGATCGCTGCCGGTGCGGCACTGTTGCTCGTCATCGCCGGGCTAGTTGCCGAGCACTGGTGCAAGCATTCCGACGAGGACGACGACCGCGGGGAAGCCACCCCCGCCTAAGCCCCGGCCCTCCGCCCCTGCCTCGCTCCCCCCGCACTTTGAACCAGAAAGCGGACCGACGCGCCGTGCCAGCGACCGCATCGGCCCTCCGTACCGGCGTGTCGCACCGCGAACCGGTTCAAACTGTTCGAGGTTCCGCCTGGCACACTGGACGACATGACCTGGTATGACCCTGAGGGCGCCGACTGGACCTACGTTTCTCGCAAGGCTCATCCCCGCGCGACTCATCACGTGGTGGATCACGCTGGCGCTGCCGCTGGCGGGCCTGGTGGTCATCGCGGCCCTCACCAGCCCGTGGGTGTTCACCGGGGTGGCCGTGCTGCTCGCCGTCGGCCTGTGGATCTCGTGGATCATCTACCGGCAGGTGACCGCCCACGCGTGGATTGAGCGCGAGGAGGACCTCATCGTGAAGCGCGGGCGGATGTGGCGGTCGGTGACGGTGGTGCCCTACGGCCGCATGCAGTACGTGGAGGTCGAGGCGGGCCCCTTGAGCCGTGCGTTCGGCATCGCCAAGGTTCAGGCTCCACACCGCCTCGCCGGGCACCGATGCGTCCATCAGCGGAGTCCCGGAGGCGGAGGCGGCGCGCCTGCGCGACCGCCTGTCCAGCCGCGGCGAGGCGCAGGCGGCGGGTCTGTGATGTCGGAGCCCACGGTCTATCGCGCCCCGCGCGAATGGACTCGCCTGCACCCGGTCTCCCCGCTCATCGGGGGCTGGGCGGTGTTCGGTGTAGTCGCGTCCATTGCCCTGTACAACTACGCGCCATCGTGGACGGGCCCGGATCCTGCCGTGCAGGAGGCGGCGCACTGGCTGTGGCATTCGGTGGTGTGGCTCGTCGTGGGTGCCGTGGTGCTGATCGCGCTCGCGATGGGTTTTGGTTTCCTGCAGTGGCGCGTCAGCGAGTATCGGCTGTCCGATGTCGCCGTGGAGCATCGCAAGGGAATCGTCTTCAAGCAGCACAAGCAGGCGCGGCTGGACCGCGTGCAGGCGATCGACGTGGTGCAGCCGCTCTTGGCGCGGATCTTTGGGTTCGCGTCGCTCAAGATTGAGGTCGCGGGAGGCGAGAACTCGGGCATCGCCCTGGAGTATCTGCGCCTCGGTGACGCCGAGGCGATGCGCAACGAGTTGCTGGCCCTCGCCGCCGGGGTGAAGCGTGCCAAGGCGGAGGGGCGAGACGCGACGGTTGATGCCGTCCTCACGGCCGATGCCGTGGCGGGGCCTCAGGACGCCGATGCCCAGGCATCGGCCAGCGTGGGAGCCGACGGTGAACCTGGGGAGGCCTATGCCGCCGCAGGTTCCCTGCGTGACCTGACCCATGGCGTGCCTCGCGGTGTCACGGAGACGGCCGCCGCGCCCGAGCGCGAGGTGTTCGCACTCCAGGCTCGGGCGGCTGCTGCAGTCGATCGTGCTGTCGTGGCCCTTCCTGTGGATCTGTTCGCTGCCGGTATGGATCGGCCTCGCGGTGTGGATCTTCCCCGTCGACATCAACCAGATCGTGGCGGTGGCAGGGGCGTCGCTGTTCACCGTGGTGCCCGTGATCTTCGGTCTGCTGGGCTACTTCTGGTCGCGCATCACCACGGGCTACGGCTTCCGCGCGGCGATCTCCCAGGACGGCATCCGGCTGCGCCACGGCCTGCTGGAGACGCGCCGCCAGACGGTCCCTCCCGGCCGAGTGCAGGCGGTGCAGTTGCAGCAGTCGCTCCTGTGGCGCCGCAAGGATTGGTGGCGCGTGACCATCAATGTGGCCGGTTACCAGGAGGATCAGGAGGCCGTCTCGACGCTCCTGCCGGTCGGGACGCGCCAGGAGGCGCTGACCGCACTGTGGCTGGTGTTGCCCGACCTCGGTGATCCCGATCCCGCGGGCACCGTGTCGCTTGCGCTCTCGGGCATCGGCGATGAGGGCGGCTTTACGGCGGCGTCGACACGTGCGCGATTGTTTGACCCGCTGCAGTGGCGTTACCGGGGGTCAAGGCGACCGAGCGGGCCCTGCTGATTCGTCGGGGCTGGCTGGTGCGCGATGTGTTTGTGGTGCCCCATGAGCGCACCCAGTCGCTCGGCCTGGAGCAGGGTCCGCTGCAGCGTGCACGCGGCGTCGCCACCTTCACGGTGCATTCGACGAATGGGCCGGTACGTCCGGTGGCGCAGCATCTGGATGTGGCCGATGCCGTGGAGCCTGATGGAGGCACAGGCGCTGCGGGCAGCGGAGGGTCGCCGACGTCAGACGCCTGAGCAGTGGATGTCCGCGGTCGGGATTGCGGAGAGCGCATGAGCCGCCCCGGCCGCCTCGCGGTGGGCATCGTGGGCGCCGGACGGGTGGGGGCCGTCCTTGGTGCGGCACTGCGGCAGGCGGAGCACGACGTGGTCGCGGCGAGTGGGGTGTCGGAGGAGTCCCTTGCCCGTATCGACGCGCTGCTGCCGGGGGTGCCGGTCATGGATCCGGAGGCGGTGGTGCGCGCCGCGGATCTGGTGTTGTTGACGGTTCCCGATGACTCGATCGCCGCCGTCAGCGCGGGCCTGGCGTCGCTGGGGGCGTGGCGCGGCGGGCAGATTGTGGTGCACACGTCCGGTCGGCTCGGCACCGAGGCGCTCGCCGATGCGCAGGGGGCCGGCGCGATGGCGCTCGCGATCCATCCCGCGATGACCTTTACGGGCACGTCGCTGGACCTCACGAGGATGACGGGGGCGGCGTTCGCTGTCTCGGGACCGGCGCCGCTGCTGCCCATCGCCCAGGCGCTCGCCGTGGAGATGGGAGGCGAGCCGCTCGTGCTCGATGACCGGGACCGGCCTGCGTATCACGCGGCCCTGGTGCACGGCGCGAATCACGTGGTCACGGCGGTGAGCCAAGCGGGCGGCATCCTGGCGCGACTGGGTATCGAGGAGCCCGGTCGCGTGCTCGGCCCGCTAGTGCACGCGTCTGTCGACGGCGCGCTGGGGGAGGCGCCGGGCGCGGTGACGACGCTGACGGGTCCGGTGGTGCGCGGTGACGCCGGGACGGTGGCGGCGCATGTCGCGGCCCTGCGTGGCCAGGACGAGGCGTTGTTTGCGTATCGCGCGATGGCACGCGCGACGGCGGACCTGGCGCTGTCCGGCGGTCGCATCGGCCCCGCGCAGTACGCCGACATCATCGCCGCGCTCGGGGCCGAGGGCTGAGTGGTGTGAGCGGGGCCGGCGGTCGCGCGACAATGGACTCATGATCCTCACCAGGACCGCAGCCGACCTCGCCGCTCTTCCCCGAGGGGAGCGCCGTGTGGTCGTGATGACCATGGGGGCGCTGCATGAGGGGCACCTGTCGCTCATCCGGCGCGCGAAGGACCTGGGAGACCAGGTCATCGTGACGGTCTTCGTCAACCCCTTGCAGTTCGATGAGTTGACTGACTATGAACGCTATCCCCGCACGCTCGAGGCCGATCTGGCTCTGCTCGAGCCGCTGGGGGTCGATGCCGTCTTCGCGCCGTCGGAGGCGGAGATGTATCCCTCCGGAGCGCCGGCGGTGTCCGTCAGCGCCGGTGTTATCGGCCGTGTGCTCGAGGGAGCGGCACGTCCCGGTCACTTCGATGGGGTCGTCACCGTCGTCGCCAAGCCTGCTCCACCTGACCTCGCCGCACGTGGCGGTGTTCGGCGCCAAGGATGCTCAGCAGGTCATCGCGGTGCGCGCCCTCGTGCGCGACCTGAACATCCCTGTCGAGATCGCCACGGTCGCGACGCAACGCGACGAAGATGGCCTTGCTCGTTCCAGCCGCAACGTCTTCCTGTCCGCCGCGGAGCGTACGAGCGCGCTCGCCCTGAGCAGTGCGGTGTTCGCCGCCGCCGCTGCTGCCGAGCAGGGCGCAAGCCTGAGCGACGTCCTCGCCGCGGGCCGCGCCGTCCTGGCCGCAGAGCCGGGCGTCAACCTTGATTACTTCGTCGCCATGAACCCTGCGGACGCGAGCGAGGCTCGCGGGCGACTACCGTGGAGACGTGGTGATCGCCGTTGCTGCGCGCGTTGGCGACACCCGACTGATCGACAACATCACCACGCGCGTCGGCCGCTGACCGGCTGCGCGGAAGGAGACCAGCGATGACATCGCTGCAGCGCCCCATGATGATCTCCAAGATTCATCGGGCCACTGTGACCCAGGCCGACCTGCACTACGTGGGCTCGATCACCATCGACGCGACCCTGATGGAGCACGCGGACCTGCTGCCTGGCCAGCAGGTGGACGTGGTGGACGTCACGAACGGCGCACGCCTCACGACGTATGCGATCCCCGGCGAGGCGGACGGCGGCGAGATCTGCATCAACGGCGCCGCCGCGCACCTCGTCAAGCCGGGTGACGTCATCATCGTCATCGCCTACGGGATGCTCGCCGATGCCGACGCGCGCACGTTTGAGCCTCACGTGGTGTTCGTGGATGGCGAGAACCGCATCGTCTCCGAGTGCGATGACCCCGGCACCGTGCCGGAAGGCTCGGGGCTCGAGCGCTCCGGCGTGCCGATTCACGGCTTCCGCGAGCAGGGCTGGGACGCGTTCAAGCACTAACTCCCTCACTTTGAACCGTTCCGCGCTGCGACGCGCCGGTACGGAGGGCCGATGCGCCGGCTGGCTCGGCGTGTCGACTCCTGCAGCGGTTCAAACTGTCGGGGAGCACGCCGCTAGGTTGGGGCCATGACCTCCTTTGTGCGTCACCTTGCCGCGCCTACACCGGGTTGGACCATCTCCGCCGACGTGCTCGTGGTCGGCTCGGGGATCGCTGGACTCACGGCCGCCCTCGAACTGCGCACCAAAGTGGACCGCGTGCTCGTCGTCACCAAGGGCGTCCTGAGCTCCGGCTCCACGGTGTGGGCACAGGGCGGCATCGCCGCGGCGCTCGACCCGGAGGACACGCCGGAGGAGCACCTCGAGGACACGCTCGTCGCGGGCGCGGGCCTGTGTTCGCCCGAGGCGGTGAGGGCCCTCGTGACGGAGGGGCCGGACCGGGTCCGGGACCTCGTCACCCGCGGCGCGCACTTCGACACGGGGCCCGATGGCGGCATCACCTTGTCGCGCGAGGGCGGCCACCACCGCGACCGCATCGCGCACGCGGGCGGCGACGCGACCGGCGCCGAGATCTCACGCGCGCTGGTCGCGCAGGCTCGAGGCCGTGCGAAACGATCCCGGCATCGAGGTCATCGAGCACGCGATGGTGGTGGACCTCCTGACCGCCGCGCCCGATGCCGACGGCCGTCCCGGCCCCGTGTGCGGCGTCACGCTGCACATCATCGGCGAAGGTTCCCGCGACGGCGTCGGCGCCGCCTTGGCCAAGTCGGTGATCATGGCCACCGGCGGCATCGGCCAGGTGTTCCGCTCCTCCACCAACCCCGCGAGGCTCCACGGGCGACGGCCTGGCAAGCGCGCTGCGCGCCGGCGCCGCGGTGGCCGATATCGAGTTCGTCCAATTCCACCCCACGGTCCTGTGGCAGGGTGCCGGCGCTCGCGGCCAGCAGCCGTTGATTTCCGAGGCGGTGCGCGGCGAGGGCGCCTACTTGCTGAACGGCGCCGGCGAGCGCTTCATGGTCGCGCGTCACGAGATGGCCGAGCTCGCGCCGCGTGACGTGGTGTCCAAGGGAATCGTCGCGATGATGGAGGAGGAAGGGTCGGAGAACGTCTTCCTCGATTGCCGGCACCTCGGCACCCGGTATCTCAAGGATCGCTTCCCGACCATCTGGGAGCGCCTCGCGGAGCGCGGCATCGACATGGCGCACGATCTCATTCCCGTGGCGCCCGCCCAGCACTATCACTCCGGTGGCATCCTGACCGACCTTCGCGGCCGCACCACCCAGCAGGGTCTCTACGCGATCGGCGAGGCGGCCTGCACGGGTGTGCACGGCGCCAACCGGCTCGCGTCCAACAGCCTTCTGGAGGGGCTCGTCTTCGGTGCGAGGGCGGCGGCAGATGCGGCCTCCACCGTGTCCGATGGCACCGTCACCCAGCGTGAGCCCGTGGACCGTCCGGGTCCATCGGCCCTGGTACCGGCCACGATGCGCCCGCAGATTCAGTCGCTGGCTCACCGGGGCGCTGGTCCAGTGCGGGACGGCGCGGGGCTCGCGAGGGCAGGGGAGCGGCTCGCCGCCATCCGGGGCCGGTTCCATCACGAGGGAGCCCTCACCGGGCAACCGCAGATCGCCGAATGGGAGACCTCCAACGTCCTCGCATGCGCCTCGGCACTCGTCGCCGCAGCCCACGCGCGCGAGGAGACGCGCGGCGGTCACCTCCGGACGGACTTCCCCGACACGGACGATGCCCGCTGGAAGGTGCGCCTGGCCACCCACCTCGATCCCGACGGCGACCTGCAGGTGCTGCGCGCGCCGCTGCAGATCTGACGTAGGACCAAAAGGGGTCGGTGCTAGTTCCTGTCGCGGTTACGCTAGACGCCGTGATTCACGCTGATGACACGACGCACCCCGGCGGCCCCGTGCACCCGGAGGACAAGGACCAGACGCGCCCCTTGAGTGCTTCATGGCTGGCAGGTGCCGTGGCCCAGGCGCTTGACGAGGACCTCGGCGACGAGCCGGGACGCGACGTCACCACGCAGGCCACCATCGCTGCGGGGGACACCGTGGCGGGCCGCATCGTGATGCGAACCGAGGGCGTTTTGGCGGGTGCTCCCGTCATCAAGGAGACGTTGAGCCAGGTGGCCGAGCGGCTGAGCCTTCCCCACCCCAAGGTGGAGCTCCACGCCGCAGATGGTGACCACCTCGCGGCGGGCACCGCCGTCGCCTCGATCGAGGGGCCCGGCCACGCGGTCCTCATCGCCGAGCGCACCATGCTGAACTTCCTGTCGCGCGCCACGGGCGTCGCCACTCACACCCGCCTGTGGGTGGACGCGCTCGCGGGCACCGGCGCTCGGGTACTCGACACCCGCAAGACCACGCCGGGCCTGCGCGAGCCTGCAGAAGTACGCCGTGCGCATGGGCGGCGGTGTCAACAAGCGATTCGGCCTGTTCGACTGCGCGATGGTGAAGGACAACCACATCGTCGCTGCGGGTTCCATCACGGGCGCCGTCGAGGCCATCGGCCGTCGATTCCCCGATGTCCCGGTCCAGGTGGAGGTCGAGTCCGAGGACCAGGCGCGCGAGGCCGTCGCGGCAGGCGCACGCTTCCTCATGCTCGACAACCTCGCGGTCGACCAGGCTCCGTGGGCTCGTCGAGGTCATCCGCGGGCTCGAGGGCGAGGCGGGCCCCATCCGTCTCGAGGCGACCGGCGGGCTCACGCTGGCATCCGCGCGTGCCGTCGGCGAGACGGGCGTGGACTTCATGTCGGTCGGGGCGCTCACGCACTCGAGCCCCATCATCGACCTGGCGCTCGACCTCGACTGAGCCCCGCGTCCGCAGCGGGACCACGGCATCGGCCCGCCCCACGCTTCCCCGCCTTTCCCCTCGCCTCCCCACAATTTGAACCAGTTCCGCCGCGACACGCGGGGTTCGGATGGCCGATGCGGTGGCCCACCCGGCGTGTCGGGCTCCGTTTCGGTTCAAAGTGAGGCGGGAGGGGGTGAGCGGGGTGCGGAGGGGTGCGCACGCAGGTCCCGCTCGCGCGCCGGTAACCTAGAGGGCGTGACTGACGTGACTGACGCCCCCGTAGCCGACGACCTTCCCGAGCAGATGAAGGTGCGCCGCGCCAAGCGCGACCGCCTGATCGCCGAGGGTGGCCAGGCATACCCGGTGTCGGTGGACAGGACACACGAGATCGCCGACGTGAAGGCCGCCTACGCGGACCTTGAGGACGGCCAGGAGACCGACGACGTGGTCGCGGTCGCCGGCCGCGTGGTGTTCGTGCGCAACACCGGCAAGGCTCTGCTTCGCGACCGTCCAGGATGGCGCCGGTGAGCGCCTCCAGGTGATGCTGTCGCTCGCCGAGGTGGGCGAGGAGTCGCTTGCCGCGTTCAAGGCGGACGTCGACCTTGGTGACCACCTCTTCGCGAAGGGACGCGCCATCAAGTCGCGTCGCGGCGAGGTCTCGGTGTTCGCGTCGGACTGGGCGATGGCTGCCAAGGCGCTGCGTCCGCTGCCGGTGCTGCACAAGGAACTGTCCGAGGAATCCCGCGTGCGCCAGCGCTACGTGGACCTCATCGCGCGTCCGCTGGCCCGCGACACCGTGCGTCACCGTGCGGGCGTGATGCGGTCGCTTCGTGAGTCGCTGCACTCGCGCGGATTCCTGGAGATCGAGACGCCGATGCTGCAGACGCAGCCCGGCGGTGCCGCAGCGCGCCCGTTCATTACGCACATGAATGCGTATGACATCGATCTTTACATGCGTATTGCCCCGGAACTGTTCCTCAAGCGGGCGGTCGTTGGTGGTGTCGAGAAGGTCTTCGAGATCAACCGCAACTTCCGCAATGAGGGCGCGGATTCGTCGCACTCGCCGGAGTTTTCGATGCTGGAGGCCTATGAGGCCTATGGCGACTACAACACCATGGCGACGCTGACGCGCGAACTCATTCAGGGCGCCGCGACTGACGTCTTTGGCACCACCGCCGTGACCCTTGCGGACGGCGAAGAGTATGACCTCGGCGGCCAGTGGGCAGAAATGACCATGTATGGGTCGCTGTCGGAGGCGCTCGGTGAGGAGATCACTCCCGAGACCACGGTCGAGCGGCTGCAGGCACTGTGCGATGCAGTCGAGGTGTCCGTGGACCCCAAGCGCGTCAACCACGGCAAGGCTGGTCGAGGAGCCTGTGGGAGCACCACGTGGGGTCCACGCTCTCGGCGCCCACGTTTGTGCGCGACTTCCCGGTGGAGACCAGCCCGCTCACCCGCGATCACCGGTCCATTCCCGGCATCGTCGAGAAGTGGGACTTGTACGTGCGAGGATTCGAGGCTCGCCACCGCGTACTCGGGCTCGTCGACCCCGTGATCCAGCGCGAGCGTTTCGAGCAGCAGGCGCGGATGGCCGCCCAGGGTGACGACGAGGCGATGCCGCTCGACGAGGACTTCCTCACCGCGATGGAGTACGCGATGCCGCCCGCCGGTGGCATGGGGATGGGCATGGACCGCCTGCTGATGGCACTGACGGGCCTCGGCATTCGCGAGACCATCACCTTCCCGCTGGTGAAGCCCTCGGAGGCGTGAGCATGAACTGGACCGCCGTGGCCGTCGGCATCATTCCGTCGATTGGCGTGGGCCTGGTGTTTTGGTTCGCCATGCGTGCGGTGGTGCGGGCCGATCGCAACGAACGGCAGGCCTTGGCGCGCCAGGAAGAGGCCGATGCCGCCGCGCGGGCGGCGGAGAACGCGCAGTAATCGCGCGCGACTATTCCTTTGCTCAGGAATGCATTCCTATTTGACGAGTTGACGCACTGATATCCGTTATGTGACGCTAGGAATACCTTCCACAGAATAGGATTTCGCATGGCACAGCGAGTCAAGGTCGTTCTCGTCGACGATATTGATGGTGGCGACGCCACCGAGACCATCGGATTCGCCCTCGATGGCGTCTCTTATGAGATTGATCTTTCGGCCGAGCACGCCGATGAATTGCGCGCCGCATTTCAGCCGTGGGTTGCGGTGTCGCGCAAGGTGACCTCGCGTCGCAGCGCTGCCCGTGCCGCCACTCCGCGTCGCGGTGACACCGCAAAGATTCGAGCGTGGGCCAAGGACAACGGCTTCGAGGTTTCGGAGCGCGGTCGTATTTCGACCGAGGTTCGCGACGCCTACGCCGCGTCCCGCTAGTCGTTTCTCAGCGTTCGGCCCCGCCCCACTGGGAGCGGGGCCGAACGCTTCACAGATGGAGGTCGTCATGTCGGAACAACTGTGGTGGGGCACCTACCCCGAGGCGGGGCTCGGGACGCCCACCGGCACCGGTGAGGGACTCTGGAAGCAGAGCCCGGACGATGCACGCCTGGTCCTGGCGCTCGACGCTCCCTCGTGGCTCGTGGCGCACCCGAGTCTTCCGCTCGTCTATGCGGTCTCCGAGGCCGATGAATCGGCCATCCACGCCATCGACGTGAGCGATCCGGAGGCACCGCGGATCGCGGCCACCATCCCCACGGGCGGAGCATCGGCCTGCCATGCGCTCCTCGCAGGAGGTGCCCTCACGCTGTACGTGGCGCACTACGTCTCCTCGGAACTCGTGGTGATCCGGCTGGGCGAAGACGGGCTGTTCCTCGACAACTCGCCCGCCCAGTCCTTCGCGCACGCGGGGACGGGGCCGTACGAGGCCCGCCAGGACGCCTCGCATGCCCATTTCGTCGCCTATGCGCCCGGCCGCCATCACCTCCTGGTGTGCGACCTCGGGACCGATGAACTGCGCCGCTACGCCATCCGGCCCGACGGACTGCTCGACGACCACGGCATCGGCGCGACACTGCCCCCTGGCACCGGACCCCGCCACCTCGCCGTACGCGGCGAACTGATCTACGTCCTCGGGGAGCCTGTCCACCTCGGTGCTCACGCTGCGGTGGGACCACGGCGCAGGCGAGGCGGACCTCATCGCGGAGATCCCCGCGACCACTGTGGCGGCGCGCAGCGCCGACGCGCGCGACTCCTCCGGCATCCTCCACGTCGAGCACGCGGGCCGTGAGGTGCTGCTGGTGGGCGTACGCGGCGCGGACGTCATCGCGGTCCATGACCTGTCGCCCGAGGGCGAGGCTCGCTACCGGGGTTCCTTTGACGCCGGATACTGGCCGCGTCATTTCGCGGTGATCGGCGACCGGCTCCACGTGGGCTGCGAGCGGGGGCACGAGGTCCGCACCTACGCACTGGCCGATGTTCTTGCCCTGGCACCCGAGCCCGAGGTGGGACTCGTGCAGGAGTTGGCGTACGCATCGGCCCCGTTGCCGAGCCCCGCCTTTGTCATGCCCGCCTGAGCCCTCGGTCCCGGCTCGTGCCAGGCGCATCGGCGCTAGGCTGAAACCATGACGTACACACTGATCCTGCTCCGCCACGGCGAGAGCGACTGGAACTCCAAGAACCTGTTCACCGGCTGGGTGGACGTCGAGGCTCAACGAGAAGGGTTGGGGCGAGGCCAAGCGCGGCGGCGAGCCTGCTCAAGGCCGAGGGCTTCCTTCCGGACGTGGTGCACACGTCGCTGCTGCGTCGCGCGATCATGACCGCGAACCTCGCGCTCGACGCCGCGGACCGCCACTGGATCCCCGTGAAGCGCGACTGGCGCCTCAACGAGCGTCACTACGGTGACCTCCAGGGCAAGAACAAGGCCGAGACCCTTGAGCAGTTCGGCGAGGAGCAGTTCATGACCTGGCGTCGCTCCTACGACGTGCCGCCGCCCGTCATCTCTGCCGAGAACAAGTTCGGCCAGGACGGCGACCCGCGTTACGCAGGCGAGCCCGTCCCCCAGACCGAGTGCCTCAAGGACGTCCTCGAGCGCGCACTGCCGTACTGGGAGGGCGAGATCGTCCCCGACCTCAAGGCCGGCAAGACGGTCCTCGTGGCCGCGCACGGTAACTCGCTGCGCGCCATCATCAAGCACCTCGACGGCATCGCCGACGACGACATCGTGGGCGTGAACGTCCCCACCGGCATCCCGCTGGTGTACGAGGCTCGACGAGGACACCCTCAAGCCGATCAAGGCCGGCGGCACCTACCTCGACGCGGACGCCGCTGCTGCCGCGATCCAGGCGGTCGCGAACCAGGGCAAGAAGTAAGGCTCGCCCGGAACTCCGGGCAGTCGAGAGGTCGGTCACCCTCTCATTGGTGGCCGCGGACGGGGCCCCTGCTCAGGCAGGGGCCCCGTTGTCGTCCCCGGGCGCTTTCCCTGCGCAATCAGGACGATGCGCGTGCCGACACGCACGAGGGCCCCGCACCATCGCGGTGCGGGGCCCTCGTGGCGACTGGCTGGCGGGTTAGAACACCGAGCGCGAGCCGGAGTGGTCACCCGTGACCAAATAGACGATCTGGCGCGAGACCGCGACGGCGTGGTCACCGAAGCGCTCGAAGAAGCGCGCGAGCAGCGCGATGTCGAGGGTCTCCTGCACCGTGCCGTCGTACTCGGCCGACAACAGCTTCTTGTACGCCTGCGAGTGCAGCGAGTCGAGCGCGTCGTCGTCGGAGACGATGCCCGCCGCCGTGTTGAGGTCACGCTCCTCCAGGAGGGTGACGAGGCTCGCGGGCAGCGGTCTTGGCGGCTTCCGCCATGCCTGCCACGATCTCCTCCTGGCCCGTGTGCACCGCGGACTCCGGGAACGCACGGCGTGCGGCCTCCGCGATGTGCTGCGCCAGGTCGCCCATGCGCTCGAGCGACGCGGAAATCCGCAGCGACGAGATGATGGTGCGCAGGTCGAGCCCCACGGGCTGCTGCTGAGCGATGAGCAGCACACAGCGCTCGTCGACGGTCCGCTCGAGTTCGTCGAGGGCGCCGTCGTCGGCGATGACGGCCTGCGCCAGGCTCGACATTCTGGGTGAGCAGCGCCTCGGAGGCCCGCGTGATCGCGGACTCGACGTGGCGGCTCATGGTGATGAGATCGCCGGCGAGGTCCGACATCTCTGCGTTGAACAGCGTGCGCATGATTCTCCTTCAGGCTTCGTGCGTCCGCCCCTAGTGTGGCATCCGGCCGTGACGATCAGGAAGGGTCGCCGCGACCACTTGGTGAACATCGGGTGACGTTCGGGAAACGTTGGGTGAACTCGACATCTGCTCGTTACTGTGACCACATGACCTTGGAGAACTGGCTGGCCCTCGCGGCCGGCGTAGTCCTCGGCGCCGCGGCTTTCGCGTTGTACCGCTGGCGCGAGGACCGCAAGGCGACTCAGGCCAACACCCTCGTGCCGCATCGGACCCGTGAGGTCCTCGCGGCCCTGCATTCGGGCGCGATCCTGGTGCGCCGTGACCGTCGCGCGGCGTTCTCCAACATGCCTGCCAGCGCCCTGGGCGTGACGCGCCCCGACGGTGCCCTGCACCCCGGAGTCGCGGACCTCGCCGAGGCGGCGTGGGCGGCCGATGCGGAGCGCGAGGACGATGTCACGGTCAGCAGGGGAGTGCTGGGGGTGGACTCTGTTGTTCACGTGCGCGTCACCCCACTGTCGGATGACCTGGCCCTCGCCGTCGCGAACGACGACACCGAACGTCACGCCGCCGAACTCACGCGCCGCGAGTTCGCGGTGAACGTGTCGCACGAGGCTCAAGACGCCGGTGGGTGCCTTGTCGCTGCTGGCCGAGACCATCGAGGAGAACCCCGATGACTCGGTCATGGTCCGTCAGTTCGCCAAGAAGATCCGCAAGGAATCGCGCCGCCTCACCAAGCCTGATCCAGGAGATCATCGAGATCTCCCGCCTGCAGGGCGGGGAGTCCGTGGTCGATCACCACGTCATCGATCTCGGGGCCGTGGTCGAGGAGGTGTGCGAGGGCGCGGAGATGCACGCCGAGTCCAAGCAGGTGACGCTCGTTGCCGAGCCTGCGCGAGCGTCCGTGGGTCATGGGTGACCACGACCTCCTCGTGATGGCGGTGCGCAACCTCGTGGACAACGCGATCGCCTACTCCGACGACTCTGCCCACGTGACCGTGTCCCTCGAAGACCTCGACGGCGTCGCCACCCTCAAGGTCATTGACGCGGGCATCGGCATCGCGAACGAGGACCAGGAACGCATCTTCGAGCGCTTCTACCGGGTGGATGCCGCGCGTTCGCGCTCCACGGGAGGCACCGGCCTCGGTCTGTCCATCGTCAAGCATGTGGTGCTCCAGCATTCGGGCACCGTCGAACTGTGGTCGAAGCCGGGAGTCGGCTCGACCTTCACCATTCGTCTCAGCGCACACCCGGAGGAGAAATGAGCGAGGCCCGCATCCTTGTTGTGGAGGACGAGGAGTCGTACCGCGACTCCCTGAAGTACCTGCTGCGTCGCGAGGGGTTCGATGTGATCCTCGCGGCGGACGGCGTGCAGGGCGTGGAGGCCTTCACGCGTGACGGTGCGGACGTGGTGCTCCTCGACCTCATGCTTCCGCGCATGTCCGGCACCGAGGTGTTCCGCGAAATCCGTGAGCGCTCCAACGTGCCCATCATCATGGTGACCGCCAAGGACGATCAGGTCGACAAGATCATCGGCCTCGAGCCTGGGCGCCGATGACTACGTCACCAAGCCCTATTCGGCGCGCGAGCCTCGTGGCGCGGATCCGGGCGGTGCTGCGCCGCCAGAGCGCCGCCTCAGTCGATTTCCCCGACGAGCCCGAGCGCCTCACCGTGGCGGGCATCACGCTCGACCCCGAGCGTCTCACCGTGACGCGTGGCGAGGAGGTGCAGTCGCTGCCGCCCAAGGAGTTCTCGCTGCTGCACCTGCTTGCGCAGAACGCCGGCCGCGTCCTGCCCCGCCAGGTCATCATCGACCGCGTGTGGGGTGCCGACTACTTCGGCGACACCAAGACCCTCGACGTCCACATCAAGCGTCTGCGCGGCCGCATCGAGGCCGACCCGTCGCACCCGGTGCTCATCCAGACGGTGCGCGGGGTGGGGTACACCTTCGAGGCGTAACTCGCCTCAGCATTGCGCGGGCCGATGCCCGGGTGCGGTGACAGACGTCGCCGCACCCGGGCATCGGCCGTTCTTACATCACGAAACGGTCACGACGCCTGGCGAGGGCCGCCGTGTTCACCCAACGTTCACCCGGAGTTCAGTTTCACCCCTTCGAGGCGTTACCTAGCGTCCCTACCTTGGAGTCGTCCGGCAAGGGGCCGGAGCACATTGCAGATTTCCATCCATGTGAGGATCAAGACTGTGAAGATCGCATACCGCAGCGGTGCCGTTGTCTCGGCTGCCGCGCTGACGTTCGCGCTGGCCGCTTGCTCGCCCTCGAACGAGGCTCCCGCCGAGTCGGAGTCGGCTTCCGCCGAGGCCACCTCGTCGGCCACCGCCGATGCGGGCACCGAGACCACCGCGCTCGCGGGCAACCTGCAGGGCGCTGGCGCGTCGTCGCAGGAGTCGGCCATGGACGCGTGGCGCGCGAAGTTCCAGGAAGCCAACCCCGACGTGACCGTGGGCTACGACCCGGTCGGCTCCGGTGGCGGCATCGAGCAGTTCCTCTCCGGCGCCGTGCCCTTCGCCGGCTCCGACGGTCTCCTCGAGGCCGGCGAGTACGAGCAGGCCGTTGAGGTCTGTGGCGACGGTGGCGCCTACCACCTCCCCATGTACATCTCGCCCGTCGCGGTGATCTTCAACGTCGAGGGCGTCACGTCGCTCAACCTCGACGCGGGCACCATCGCCAAGATCTTCGACGGCGTCATCACCTCGTGGGATGACCCGGCCATCGCCGACCAGAACCCCGACGTCGAGCCTGCCCGCGGAGACCATCACGGTCGCGCACCGCTCGGACTCGTCCGGCACGTCCGAGAACTTCACCGACTACCTCGAGCAGGCCGGCGACGGCGCCTGGGGCTACGAGGCCTCGAAGGAGTTCCCCGAGACCTCCGCGCAGCGCGTCGGCTTCGACGGCACCTCGGCACTCGTCGAGGGCGTCACCGCCACCCCGAACTCGATCGGCTACGCCGACGCCTCGCGTGCAGGCTCGCTTGGCACCGTGTCGCTGAAGGTGGGCGAGGAGTACGTGCCCTTCTCGGCCGAGGCCGCCGCGAACATCGTCGCCGCGTCGCCGCTGTCGGAGGACGCCAACGGTGAGAACGACCTGGCCTACGCCATCGACCGCACCACGACCGACTCGTCGGCCTACCCCCTGACCCTCGTGAGCCTACCACATCGTGTGCTCGTCGTACTCGGACCAGGAGACCCGCGACCTGGTCGTCGGCTTCGAGAAGTACGTCGCCTCCGCCGAGGGCCAGCAGGTCTCGGCCGATGCCGCCGGCTCGGCGCCGCTGACCGCGGAGCCTGCAGACGCAGATCGCCTCGATCCTCGACAGCATCGAAGTGGCTTCCTAATCCAGTACAGGGCTTAACGGTGGTGGGCCCGCCCGGTTAGGGTGGGCCCACCGCCTTCTGTCATCACCCACGACGTTCACCCTGAGGGAGACCCGCGCGTGACATCGAGCACCTCGACGCCTGAAGCCCAGGCCGCGAGTGATTACGGCACCCATCCCGGTGCCTCCGCGAACCGAGTGTTCCGGTGGTTGTCCACCGGCGCCGGCGCCCTGATCCTCATCACCCTCGCGGCGGTTGCCACGTTCCTCCTTGTCGAGGCGTGGCCCGCGATCAGGCTCGTCTGCGGAGGAGCCTGGGCGAGTCGGTGTCGTTCATCAAGCCCGAGTCGGGTCAGTCGCTGATGGAGATCATCGGCTTCCTGATCTTCGGCACCTTGGTGATCTCGATCATCGCGCTGCTGATCTCCACCCCGGTGTCCATCGGCATCGCGCTGTTCATCTCGCACTACGCCCCGCGCAGGCTTGCGCAGGGACTGGGCTACCTCATCGACCTGCTCGCGGCCGTGCCCTCCGTGGTCTACGGCCTGTGGGGCGTTGCGGTGCTGGTGCCCTTCCTCACGCCGTTTTACCAGTTCCTTGCGGACTACCTGGGTTTCATCCCGCTCTTCGCTCCGCCGGAGTCGGGTGACATCTTCACGGGTCGCGTCGCCATGAGCGCTGGCATCGTGCTCGCCATCATGATCCTGCCGATCATCACGGCGGTCTCGCGCGAGGTGTTCCTGCAGACTCCCAAGCCTGCACGAGGAGGCCGCGCTCGCCATGGGTGCGACCCGCTGGGAGATGATCAAGATGGCCGTCTTCCCGTTCGGCCGCTCCGGCATGATCGGTGCGACGATGCTGGGCCTTGGCCGTGCGCTCGGTGAGACAATGGCCGTCCTGATGATCATCAGCCCCGGACTGAGCCTTCAGCGCCCAGATCCTGCAGCCCAACCAGCACAACACCATCGCGGCCTACATCGCGCTGCAGTTCCCCGAGGCCAACGCCATGGGTGTGAGGCTCGCTGATCGCGATGGGTCTCGCGCTGTTTGTGATCACGCTGCTCGTCAACATGCTCGCGCGCTGGATTGTGTCGCGCCGCAAGGACTTCTCGGGAGCGAACTGATGGCTATCCAGGCACCCTCCGCGTTCGGCGAGATCTCCGCCTCGCGCCGCGCCAAGAACCGCGCCATGACGGCGCTGATCTATGGCGCCTTCATCCTGGCCGTGATCCCGCTGGTGTGGCTGTGCGTCACCGTGGTGGTCAAGGGCCTCGACCGCTTCATGATCTCCGACGCGGAGGGCATGGACGCGGGCTTCAACTTCGAGTTCCTCAACCAGACGATGCGCGGCATCTTCGGTGGCGACGCACCGTACGGCGGCATCAGCCACGCCATCGTCGGCACCTTGATGATGACGCTCGCCGCGACCCTCATCTCGGTGCCGATCGGCCTGCTGACTGCGATCTACCTGGTGGAGTACGGCAGCGGCTGGCTGCAGCGCGCGATCACCTTCTTTGTGGATGTCATGACCGGCATCCCGTCGATCGTCGCGGGCCTGTTCGCCTACTCGCTGTTCGCCATCGTGATGGGTCCCGGCACCAAGCCTGGGCATCGTCGGCGCGATCGCGCTGAGCGTGCTCATGATCCCCGTCGTGGTGCGCTCGAGCGAGGAGATGCTGCGCCTCGTGCCCAACGAGCCTGCGCGAGGCCGCATACGCGCTGGGTGTGCCGAAGTGGCTGACGGTCCTCAAGGTGGTGCTGCGCACCTCCATCGCGGGCATCACCACCGGTATCACGCTGTCGATTGCCCGCGTGGTGGGCGAGACCGCGCCGCTCCTGGTGGCGGTCGGCGTCGCGGACTCGCTCAACTGGAACCTGTTCGACGGCCGCATGATGAGCCTGCCCGTGTACATCATCTCGGAGTATGAGAAGGGCACGCTGCCGTGTAGCCCCGAGGATGCTGCTTGCATTGCCGCCATCCCCGAGTACCGGGCCTGGGCCGCCGCGCTCGTCCTGATCCTCATCGTCATGGCGCTGAACCTCATCGCCCGACTCATCGCCAAGTACTTCTCCCCCAAGTCCGGCCGCTAGAGCCAGAACCGGAGCCAGCAGTGACCAAGCGCATCGACATCAACAACCTGAACGTCTACTACGGCGACTTCCTGGCCGTCGAGGACGTGTCCTTGTCGATCGAGCCCAAGTCGATCACGGCCTTCATCGGCCCGTCCGGCTGTGGCAAGTCCACCTTCCTTCGCACCCTGAACCGCATGCACGAGGTCATCCCCGGCGCTCGCGTCGAGGGTGAGGTGCTGATCGACGGTGTGAACCTCTACGGCGACAACGTGGACCCGGTGACGGTGCGCCGCCACGTGGGCATGGTGTTCCAGCGCCCCAACCCGTTCCCCACGATGTCGATCGCGGAGAACGTCATCGCCGGCTACCGCCTCAACAACAAGCGCGTCTCGAAGTCGGAAGCCGAGGACCTGGTCGAGGAGTCGCTGCGCGGCGCCAACCTCTGGAACGAGGTCAAGGACCGCCTCGACCGTCCGGGGTCGTCGCTCTCGGGCGGTCAGCAGCAGCGTCTGTGCATTGCGCGTGCGATCGCGATCAAGCCCGACGTGCTCTTGATGGACGAGCCCTGTTCCGCGCTTGACCCCATCTCGACCCTCGCGATCGAGGACCTGATGGCGGAGCTCAAGGACCAGTACACGATCGTGATCGTGACCCACAACATGCAGCAGGCCGCGCGTGTGTCCGACCGCACGGCGTTCTTCAACATCGCGGGCACCGGCAAGCCGGGCAAGGCTCATCGAGATGAACGACACGCCCACCATGTTCTCCACGCCGTCGGAGAAGGCCACCGAGGACTACATCTCGGGCCGCTTCGGTTGATCCACGCGTGACCCGCTTCGGGGCGTCGGTGCTGCGGTATCGGCGCCCCGTAGTCATGTGGGCGGTCCGCAGGGGCCAGGCTCTCTCCCCGGCCACCCCGCCAGCACACCCTCCGTCTGGCCCACGGTGGTGACAGATGTGTGTTCCTGTGCCGCGTGGGCATTCCCACGGGTCTCAGCGGTCACACAGGTCCCAGCCGGGGGCCAAACAGATCGTGAGGCGCGGCGTTCGGACACCCGTGCCCACACGCGCATCGGCCCCGCGTCCCAGAAGGGAAGCGGGGCCGGCGCGACGAAGGCTGTGCGGCTAGCCGATAGCGGCCAGCGTGTCCGCGTACTCGGGCAGCGTGCCGTCGAGAACGGGGACGTCCACCGAATCAACCTCGGAGAGGTTGGCGGTGAAGCCGACGACAACGATGGAGCCGGGCGCGGCGGTCGCGGTGCCCGAGACCTCGGCGTCACCGTCCTGGGGGCCCAGGCGAGGGTCGAGTCCGCCTCGAGGGTGAGGGACGTCGACGTCTCGCCGTCGATCGACACCTCCACGGCGATGTCCTCGGCGGTGTCGTTGACGAGCGTGCCGATGAGGGTCGCGGGCGAGCCCTCGGCCGCGGTCAACACGATGAGGTTGAGCGCCGAGACGTCACCCACCACGAGCCTGCGTGCCATCGGACGCCGAGTAGTTCTTGTGAGTCGTGATGGGGTTCACGTAGGAGCATCCGGCGAGCGCGACGGCGGCCATCGACGCGGCGGCGAGTCGGGCGGGGACGGTGAGCCTTCACTGCGGTTCCTTCCGGGGAGACGGCTGCGACCAGGATAGTGGCCCGCGCGGGCACCGCGCACCGCGGGCCGTCTGTTCTGCTCGCGCGCGCGGATCCACGCGCGCGCGAGGGCCGCGCTGGTAAATGACGCCCCTGTTATTCACAGGGGCGGAATGTTAGACTATGAATCTCTACGAAGGGGCACACAGCACCATGAACTTTGCCGTCGGCGAGACCGTCGTCTACCCGCACCACGGTGCGGCGCAGATCCAGGACATCAAGAAGCGCGTTATCCGGGGCGAGGAGAAGACCTACCTCAAACTCAAGGTGGCGCAGGGAGACCTCACCATTGAGGTGCCCGCGGAGAACGTCGACCTCGTCGGCGTGAGGGATGTCGTCGACAAGGAAGGCCTCGAGAAGGTCTTCGATGTGTTGCGTGAGCCCTACATCGAGGAGCCCACCAACTGGTCGCGTCGCTACAAGGCCAACGTGGAGAAGGCTCGCCTCCGGCGACGTCATCCGCGTGGCCGAGGTGGTCCGTGACCTGTCCCGCCGTGACACCGACAAGGGTCTGTCCGCGGGCGAGAAGCGCATGCTGCACAAGGCGCGCCAGATCCTCGTGAGCGAGCCTCGCGCTGGCCGAGAAGTGCGACGAGCCCACCGCCGAGAAGCGCCTCGACGAGGTCCTCGCGTCGTGACCGTCGCGGCGGTCGTCACGGCCGCCGGTTCGGGTTCGCGATTGGGAGCGGACGTCCCCAAGGCCCTCGTGGAGGTCCAGGGGCGCCCGCTCGTCGTGTGGGCTGTCGAGGCTGTCCTCCAGGTGGCCGATGCCGTGGTCGTCACGGCGCCGAGCGCACACCTGGCGGAGTTCCGGGCGGCCGTTCCTCGCGCCACGGTGGTGGCCGGCGGAGAGGAGCGTCAGGAGTCCGTCGCTGCCGGCCTTGCGGCACTGCCCGCCGAGGCGAGCATCGTCCTCATCCACGACGCGGCGCGCGCCTTCCAACCGGCGACCGTCATGCGCGCGCTTGTCGCCGCCGTCGAGGCCGGGGCCGATGGCGCCGTCCCGGTGGTGCCCGTCGTCGATACCCTCGTCGCCGCCTCGAACGATGGCGGACTCGGTGCCACCGTGGACCGTGACGCGTTGCGCGCCGTCCAGACCCCCCAGGTCTTCACGATGGCCGCGGCCACCGCGGCGCATGCCCAGGCGGCCGATGCGGCTGCTACCGACGATGCCCAACTCGCCCTCGCGGCGGGTTTCCGGGTCGTCGAACTTCCCGGCGACGAACGCGGGTTTAAGGTGACGCGCCCGCTGGACCTTGCGCTGGCATCGGCCGTCGCCACCCAGGCGAAGGAGCCCGCATGACCATGCCCCGCATCGGCCAAGGTGTCGACGTTCACGCCTTCGGCGCCCCCGGCGACGGCGACCTCGCTCTCGCAGGACTGACCTGGCCGGACGAGACCCCGCTGACGGGCCATTCCGACGGCGACTGCGCCGCGCACGCGGCCTGCGACGCGCTCCTGAGCGCCGCGGGCCTTGGTGACCTCGGCTCGAACTACGGCACCGACCGGCCCGAATGGGCGGGCTCCAGCGGCGTCGCGCTCCTGGAAGAGACAGCCCGGCGTGTCCGCGCTGCGGGCTTCGAGATCGGCAACGTGGCGGTGCAGGTCCTGGGCAACCGTCCCAAGGTGGCACCGCGCCGAGCCGAGGCAGAGGCGGTACTGAGCGCAGCCATCGGCGCCCCGGTCAGCCTCTCGGCAACCACCACGGACGGCCTTGGCCTGACGGGCCGCGGCGAGGGGATCGCGGGGATCGCGACGGCACTCGTCTTCCCCGCATCGGACCGGTAGCCTGGCTCGCGTGACTCTGACGCTGTTCGATACCTCTACCCGTACCGAGCGTGCCTTCGCGCCGCTCGAGCCCGGGAAGGTGGGCATCTACCTGTGCGGGCCCACCGTGCAGAGCTCTCCTCACGTCGGTCACCTGCGTAGCGCCGTCGCGTTCGACGTGCTGCAGCGCTGGCTGGAGCGCACCGGCCACGAGGTCACCATGGTGCGCAACGTCACCGACATCGACGACAAGACGCTTGCCAAGGCCGCCGAGGCAGGCGTGCCGTGGTGGCAGTGGGCGCTGACGTATGAGCGCGAGTTCCAGGCCGCCTACGCTGCGGTGGGAGTGAAGCCCCCGGCCGCCGAGCCGCGCGCCACGGGACACATCCCAGAGATCATCGCCCTGGTGCAGCGCCTGGTCGAGCGCGGCCACGCCTACGAGCTCTCGGGTTCCGTGTACTTCGACGTGCGATCCTTCGACGACTACGGCTCGCTGACCCGCCAGGCGCTCGACGACCTGACGCCTGCGCCCGATGCCCCCGCTGACGACAAGCACGACCCGCGCGACTTCGCGCTGTGGAAGGCGAGGAAGTCTTCGGAGCCCGAGACGGCATCGTGGGACTCACCGTGGGGACCGGGGCGGCCCGGCTGGCACATCGAGTGCTCCGCGATGGCGCGCCGGTTCCTGGGCGACGCGTTCGACATTCACGGCGGAGGCCTCGACCTGCGCTTCCCGCACCACGAGAACGAGCAGGCGCAGTCGCGTGGTGCCGGCTATGCCTTCGCGCAACTGTGGATGCACTCTGCGTGGGTGACGCAGTCCGGGGCGAAGATGTCGAAGTCGCTCGGCAACGGCCTGCTGGTGTCCGAGGTGCTGTCGCGCTACCCGGCCGCGGCACTGCGGCTGGCGCTGGCGGGGGTTCACTACCGGTCCATGCTCGAGTACTCGGAGCAGACCATGGAGGACGCCACCGCGACCTGGAACCGCCTCGCGGGCTTCGTTCAGCGGGCCTCGGATCGGGTGGGTGACGTGACGCTTGCCCAGGTGCAGGCCACCGACCTCCCCGAGGCGTTCGTGGAGGCCATGGACGATGACCTGTCGGTGCCGCGCGCCCTCGCGCACGTGCACGAGACGGTCCGTGCGGGCAATGCCGCGCTCACCGGCGGGGACGAGGCCGCGGTCGCCGAGGCGCTGCTGTCCGTGCGTGCCATGCTCGACGTGCTGGGGCTTGACCCGGCGGGAGAGACGTGGGCGTCGGCGGATTCGGGCGCTGGCGCCGCGATGACGGCACTCGACTCGTTGGTGCAGGCTGACATCCAGGCCAGGGCCGATGCGCGTGCAGCCAAGGACTGGGGCACTGCCGATGCGATCCGCGACCGCCTTGCCGAGGCCGGCATCGTGATCGAGGACGCCGCCGACGGCGCCCGGTGGTCGCTGCAGGGCTAGCCCCCTCGTCATCCGGCGGCCGGCCACACCGGTCGTCCCGCCCCGCCCCGCCCGGCCCGCACCGCCCGTCCCGCACCGTTCGGCACGGGATCCGTTTGGCCCACGCGTGGGGCTGAAGTGGCGGCTGTGTCTGGTGCCCCATAATCATTGTTCGCATACGTCCCATGCGTCACAGGTGTGGGCCAAACGGATTGCGAATCGAGGGGGACGCCCCGGTCCGACTACCCTTGTCCCTATGGCAGGTAACTCGAAGCGCCGCGGCGCCACTCGCAACGCGGGCTCCAAGAAGGGCGCGCAGGTCGGCACCGGCGGTCACGGGCGCAAGGCGCTTGAGGGCAAGGGCCCCACCCCGAAGGCCGAGGACCGGCCCTATCACAAGGCCTACAAGGCGAAGAAGCGCGCCGAGGTCGAGGCCGCGAAGAAGCCGAAGGGCCGCGTGACCCCGCGCGACCGGACGTCGGCATCCGCGGAACTCGCGATCGGCCGCAACAGCGTGCTCGAGGCGCTGCGCATGAACGTCCCGTCCACGGGTTTGAGCATCTTCAACCGCATTGACGCCGATGCGCGCATCACCGAGATCGTGTCGCTCGCCGTGGAGCACGGTGTGCACGTCCGTGAGGTCACCAAGGCCACCCTCGACGCGATGGCTGGCGGGTCGCCTCACCAGGGCGTCGCGCTCGAGGTCCCGTCCTACGAGTACGCCGACGCCGAAGACCTGCTGGCGTCCGATGCCCCCATCGCGGTACTCGACGGCATCCAGGACCCGCGCAACCTCGGCGCGATCATGCGTTCCGCCGCCGCCTTCGGCGCTGCCGGCATCGTGGTCCCCGAGCGTCGCGCCGCGGGCGTCACGGTGGCCGCCTGGAAGGTGTCCGCCGGTGCGGCCGCCCGCATCCCCGTGGCCCGCGCGACCAACCTCACCCGCACGCTCGAGACCTACAAGAGCGCAGGGCGGTTCGTCATCGGCCTCGATGCGGGCGGTGAGGTCGATCTGCACGAGTCCACGCTGCTCGGTGAGCCGCTGGTGATCGTGGTGGGCTCCGAGGGCGCGGGCATCTCGCGCCTGGTGCGCGAGACCTGCGACCAGATCGTGTCGATCCCCATCGGCGAGGTGGAAAGCCTCAACGCCTCCGTGGCGGCATCGATCGCGCTGTACGAGGCGGGACGCGCCCACCGTCGTTGACGGCGGGCGCCGAGGCGCCTAGTCCAGGCTGTCCGGTGCGCGGCAGGCTCTGCCACGCGTGGATCATGGTGGTGACGGTGGGCGCCTCTGGCACGGTTCCCGCCTCATCGTCGCCCACCGAGATCTCCTGGCCCAGCACCGACTGCTCGTCGGGGCGCGCCGCCAGCACGTTCTTCACGTAGGACGCGACCGCGGCGGGCATGGTGACGGCGGGGTCCTTCTCCGCCAGGAACCAGCGGTGGTCGAGGACCTCGTGGAACACCTGGGCGGGTTCGAGCTTGCGGCGGAACTCGCGTGGGACCGCGCGCACCGTCGGCTCGAACACCTCGGCGAGCCACTCATGGGCCGCCAGCACCTCGTCCACCTCGTTGCCTGTGAGAGCGCGAAACTCGTCCATGTCGTTCAGGAGGCGTCGGGCCTGGTTCTCCTGGACGTCGAGCCCGGTCAGGCGAAGCAGGCGCCGGGAGTGGTGCCCCGCGTCCACGACCTTGGGGCGGATGGTGAGCTCCGAGCCGTCGGAGGTCTGGCTCATGTCGAGCCTCGGCCACGTCGAAGCCCAGGCTCGTTGAGCGCCTGGACGCGTTCCGCGACGTGCTTGCGGACGTTTTCGCGGTACGTGTGCTTGGCCGTGAGGGTCTCCCACAGGCTCCTTGTAGCGCTCCTCGATGCGGTCGCCCACGGCGAGGGGGTCGACGGTGTCGTCGAGTTCGTCCGCCGCCTGCAGATCAAACATCTCGCCGATGATGTTGGTCCGTGCGAGGTCGATGTCGTAGTGGCGCTGACCCGGGGTGAGGTCATGGTGCAGGTCGCCGGTCTCCGCGTCGACCAGGTACGCCGAGAATGCCTCGGCGTCGCGCCGGAACAGGGCGTTGGACAGCGATACGTCTCCCCAGTAGAAGCCGAGCAGGTGCAGGCGGACCAGGAGGACGGCGAGCGCGTCGATGAGGCGCCCGAGCGTGTCGTCGCGCAGCGCCTGGCTGAACAGGGCCCGGTAGGGCAGCGAGAACTGCAGATGCTCCGTGACGAGCGCGGCGGGCAGTTCCTCGCCGTCACCGTCGACGCGACCGTCCACCACGGCGAAGGGCACCACGCACGGGGCGCCCATGCGACCCAGTTCCTTCAGCATGTCGAACTCGCGCTGCGCGATGGGCGCGACCGTCTCCTTGACCGCCAGCACGCGCCCCCGGAAACGCACGAACCGCACCACGTGCCGGGAGATGCCGCGCGGCAGGGCGGCGAGGGTGTCCTTGGGCCACGTCTCGAGCGGTACCGACCACGGCAGATCGAGCAGGCTCAGGGTCCACGGCGCCGGTGATCTTCAAGGGCATGTCACCACTCTAGAGCCAGCCCATGACGCCCGGCCGATGCCATGGCGGGATGGCGTCGTCGACCCGCCACGGCATCGGCAGGACAAAGGCCGAGGGGCGGCCCGGGTGAACCCGGACCGCCCCTCGGCGTGAAGCCTACTGCTGGAGTCAGACGGACGCCGACTTGTCGGTGGTCACCGCGTCCGAGAGACGGTCCGAGGTGGCCGACGAGAAGACGTGCTGCTCGCCGTTGCGGATCTTGACCCACACGTTCTCGCCCTTCTTGGGGACGTCGCGGGGGTCAACGCGCACGATGACCTGGCCGTCGTTGCTGACCGCAGCACCCGGGGCCGCGAGGGCCTGGGGCAGGCTGGCCGTAGACGAACGCGTCGGAGCCGAGGCTCCTCCACGACGACGACCTCAACGGGGAACGCGCCATCGGTGTTCGGTGCCACGCGGTCGAGCGACTCGGGACGGAAGCCCAGGATGAGCCTGGCCGTTGTCCGCGTCGGTCATGCGGCCCACGACGTCGCGCTCGAGGGCGATCTTGTTGCCGCCGATGTTGGCAGCGCCACCTCGATGGCGAACGTCGAGATGTTCATGGCGGGCGAGCCGATGAAGCCGGCGACGAACACGTTGGCGGGAGCGTCGTACATCTCGCGCGGGGTGCCGACCTGCTGGAGGAGACCGTCCTTGAGGACCGCGATGCGGTCGCCCATGGTGAGGGCCTCGACCTGGTCGTGGGTCACGTAGACGGTGGTGGTGCCCAGGCGACGCTGCAGCGCGGCGATCTGGGTACGGGTCTGCACGCGGAGCCTTGGCGTCGAGGTTCGACAGCGGCTCGTCCATGAGGAAGACCTGGGGCTGACGCACGATGGCGCGGCCCATGGCGACACGCTGGCGCTGACCACCGGACAGGGCCTTGGGCTTGCGGTCCAGGTACTCGGTGAGGTCCAGGATCTTGGCGGCTGCCTCGACGCGCTGACGGATCTCCGCCTTGTCGACCTTGGCGATCTTGAGCGCGAAGCCCATGTTGTCGGCAACGGTCATGTGCGGGTAGAGCGCATAGGACTGGAACACCATCGCGATGTCGCGGTCCTTGGGCTGCACGTGCGTGACTTCGCGGTCTCCGACCCAGATGGAGCCCTTGTCGACGTCCTCGAGGCCGGCGAGCATGCGCAGCGACGTGGACTTTCCGCAACCGGAGGGGCCGACGAGAACGAGGAACTCGCCGTCCGCGATGTCGAGCCTCGAGCGAGTCAACAGCAGGGCGCTCGGTGCCCGGGTAGATCCTCGATGCCTTGTCAAAGGTAACGGTGGCCATAATGATGCTTCCCTTCACTGGCAGGTACGTGCCAGACGATCCGTGGTGAAGAGTGCCTGTGTGGTGTCCACAATGACACTGACCGGCGCAACCATTGCGACGGCTTCCGATATCTTCGCACACCGCTCCGTCAAGTCCAACTGGCCTGCATGTAGCGTTGCTGGCATGGCAGCAGCAGGTCGAGAGCCCGGTGACGAGATCGGCGGCTACCGCGTCGTCGAGCAGGCGGGACGTGGCGGCTCTGGGGCTGTCTACAAGGTGGTCGACGGCGGCGGGGCTGAGGCGGCGCTCGCTCGTGGACGCGCGCGCTGACGAGGTGGCGGCGTTGCGCCTCGAGCGCGAGGTCCACGCCCTCCAGTCGCTGAAGCACCCGGCCCTGCCCTCGATTCTTGATGCAGAGGCTCGATGGCGATGAGACCTTCGTGGTGTTCGAGTACATCCCTGGCAAGAGCCTGTGGGACCACGTGCAGGACAACGGGCCGATGCGCGGTGACGTCCTCGCGGACGTCGCCGATCGCACGGCCTCGGCCCTCGAGGCGGTGCACGCGTCCGGGGTGATTCACCGCGACGTGACCCCATCCAACATTATGATGGGGCCCGACGGCCCCGTTCTCATCGACTTCGGGCTCTCGCACCGCGCCACGGATGACCGCCTCACCAGGGACGGGTTGGTCTCGGGGACGGCCGGCTACGTGGCTCCCGAGGTGATCGATGGCGAGGAGCCCGGCGCGGTGGCCGATCGCTGGTCGTGGGCGGCAACCATCGCGTATGCGGCGACCGGTACCGCGCCCTTCGGCTCCGGCACCGGGGCCATCTCGAAGACCCTCGAGGCGAAGGTTGACCTGCCCGACTTTCCGGGCGTCGAGGCGTTGACGGCCGCCCTTGGCCGAGACATCGGTGCACGCCCTGGCCCGCGAGACGTGGTGGCCGCCCTGCGGGGAGCCACCACCGTGCTGCCGCGCTCGGGCGAGATCGCGCCCACCATGGTCGCCGGCATGGCGCCCACGGCAGTGATGGGGGCCGATGGCGACCTCACCGAGACGTTCACCACCGGTGTCGCCGCGGAGCCCGGCAGCGAGGAGGGAGTCGACGAGTTCGGTGACCTGCTCAGCGACGGGAGCGCCCAGGTCGTCATGGCCGCCGCACCCCGGCGCAAGTTCGTGATCGCGATGCTTGCCCTCGCCACGGCATCGGCCGCGGCCTTTGCGCCGTTCATCACCTTCATCTTCATGGTGCTGTGCGCGGTGGTGGTGCGTGGCGTGCAGCGCCGCGCGCTGGCGCTCGCGGCCGCCAGGGCCAGGCGAGGTCAGCGACGCGGCGACGCGGCGCTGCAGACCATCGGCCTGCCGTGGCACATTCTGCGGGCCACGGGAGAGGCCCTGCCGTCGATCCTGCTGGCAGCGATCGTGGGCGTCGGAGTGGGGGCTCTCGGCTGGTGGCTCGTCGGCTCGGAGATGGTGGCAGGGTCAAGTACCGAGGCTCAGAGTTGGGGCCACGCGATCGTGCTGGTGGTTGCGGCGCTCGCTGCGCAGGCGACCTTGTGGTGGGGGCCGTGGGCCGAGTTGACCCGCGAGGGTGCGCACCGGGTGACCGCCGCGGCGGCGCCGAGCCGCGGCCCTGCGACGGCATGGGTCATCGTCGCGATCGCGGCGCTCGCCGTCATGGCACTGGTGGTCCTGCTGCTCGTCGAGCCCCTGTGGTGGCCGTTGCCTGACCTGCCTGCGTAACCCGCGCATCGGCCATCGCGGTGGACCAAAGGTCCTGGGAACGCGCGATGCCTACGGTACGTTCAAGCGACGAGTTCCGTCCGCGGAACCGCCTGTGACCGCGCCTTGAGGAGGCCCGTACATGACCGTCGCTCATCGATGGAGCGCCGTCCAGCCTTGGCTGTCGCTTGTGGTGCGGCTGGCCATGGCGGGCATCCTGATCGCCGCGGCGATCCCCCTGCTCGACATCCCCCAGTCGATCATCGCGGTGCGGGCCTACCGCCTGCTGCCCGAGGCCATCGTCCCGTTCGTCGGCACCATGCTGCCGTTCCTCGAGCTCGCCCTCGCGACCCTGCTACTCGTGGGCCTGTTCACGCGCTGGGCCGCGATCGTGTGGCTTGTCATGATGGCGGCCTTCGCGACGGGCGTGATCTGGGCGTGGAGCCAGGGCCTGTCGATCGACTGCGGCTGCTTCGGTGGCGGCGGCGAGGTGGCCGAGGGCACCACCAACTACCCGGCGCACATGCTGGAGCGTGCCGGGTTCATCGTGCTCGGCCTGTATCTCGCGATCTGGCCCGCATCGAAGTTCTCGCTGGACTCCTGGATGTCTCCCAAGGCTGTCTAGACTCACTGCTCATTACCTACCCATTCCTTCGGAGGAATCCGCACCATGGCTAACAAGAAGCCGCAGGGCAACGACCGTGCAGCGCAGGCCCGCAAGGCCGCGCAGGCGCAGATGAAGGCGCAGGAGCGCCGCACCGCCGCGATCATCGGAATCTCGGCCATCGCCGTGGTGCTGCTGTTCGCGGGCATCGTCTACTTCATCGTGCGTTCGTCCGACATCCCGACCCTGGACTCCGATGACGTGGTGGCCCCCGCAGCAGCGGACGTGACCGGCGGTATCGCGGTGGGCACCGGCGGCGTGGCGGGCGAGGACGTGCCCGAAGGTACGGCTCGCCTGGACATCTACCAGGACTTCATGTGCCCCATCTGTGGTCAGTTTGAGGACCTCAACGCGGCGGACCTCGACACGCTGCGCGAAGAGGGCGACGTCGCGATCTACTACCACCCCATCTCGATCCTCGACCGTTACTCGAACGGCACCGAGTTCTCGACCCGTGCGGCCAACGCCGCCGCGACGGTTGCCGACCAGGCGCCGGAGGCGTTCCTCGCCTTCCAGGCCGCGATGTACGAGAACCAGCCCGAGGAGAACTCGGATGGCCTGTCCGACGACCAGATCGCGAGCATCGCGGTGACGGCTGGCGTGCCCCAGGAGGTCGCCGACACCTTCGTTGACGGCACCTTCACCAAGTGGGTCATCGCCGCCACGGACCAGTCGAACCAGGACGGTATCTCCGGCACTCCGATGATGCGGATGGCCGACGCCGGTGACGCCTTTGCCGACGGCAAGGTGCTCGACCAGGAGACGGACGTCATGTACTTCCAGGAGGGCGCGCTGCTCGAGTACGCCCGTGCGGTGGGTGCAGGCGAGATCGTGGTGACGGCTCCGACGAGCACGTCGCCCTCGCCGTCCGCGGGCGAGTAAGCCTTCACGCGACGACCCCGTCGGCCCCCTTGTGGGCCGGCGGGGTCTTTGCGTGGGCGGGGGTGTCCGCCCGCGCTCGGTATCCTTGGGCGACGGCGTGCCCTGCGCGCCGATGCTGGCATGGCGCAATTGGTAGCGCACCGTACTTGTAATACGGGGGTTGCGGGTTCGAGTCCCGCTGTCAGGCTCTCCTCTGGCTGCACCCCTCGTCCACGCCCCGCCGTCAAGCGGCGCCGTCCCGCGCGTTTCGCGCGGTGTGACTCACTTCACGTTGCCGTTCGTCGCGTGGGCGTTTTGTCCCGATTTCCGAACATGTGAAGGTTCCCACAGGTCACGTTCCGGTCTCGAAATCGCCATGTCTACGCTTGTCGTGTGAAAAATCCCACGCGAGTTGCGTCATGATCCGAAGTCTCACGCCTCTCTATGTGAAGTAGGTCACCATCCGGCCGTCGGTCGGCAGCGGGCCTGCGTGAGACACACGTCCGAACTGAGGGAAGACGTGTGCACGGACAACGCAAAGGAATAGCGATGGCTCAGAACAACAAGAACAAGCGCAAGGCTCGCCGCGGTACTGCTCGGCATCGTCGGCGTCGCCGGTCTGTCGGTCGCCTCGGCATCGACGCTGACGGTCAACACCACCAACGAGGTTGCCCTCGGCTCGGACACCTTCGAGAGCCTGCGACACCGCGGTCAACGTGGATTACGCGTACGACGCCGCCACCCAGGAGTTCACCGACCTCACCGTCGCGGGTATCGCTGCCGAGTGCGTGGGCGAGCCCATCTCGGTGATCGTGGAGTCCGCGGGCGGTTCCACGCTGTTCACCTCGGCGGCAGCGGCCACCGTGACCGGCGGCACCACGACGTTCGCGGGTGCCCTCGCAGGCAACGCGATCTCGACCGACCTCGGTGACGTCACCGTCGTCATCGGCTAGCAGTCGCCTTCACCCACGATGACGCAGCAGCAGCCCGATGCCACCCGCCCCGGCGGGTTGCATCGGGCTGCCCGCGTGACCGCGGAAGCGGTCGGGTGGGTGCTGCTGGTCGTCGTGGGATGGCTCGCCTGGCCAGCGACCCTTGGCGGGCTGACGTCCTACGTGCTCGTGTCGGGGGAGTCGATGCTTCCCACGTACGACCCCAAGGACATGGTCATCGCGCGTGACGTCGAGCCCCAGGTGGGCGACGTCATCGTGTACGCCCCCGCCTCGCTTGAGGGCGCCCAGATTGTTCACCGGATCATCGGCGGCGATGCCGAGTCCGGCTGGGTGCTCCAGGGCGACAATAACGACTTCATCGACCCCTTCGAGCCCACCGGGGACGAGGTCAAGGGCGTCGTTCAGGCTCCACCTCCCGCTCGTGGGTCACCTCGCGGTGTGGGTCCTCAACCCCCTGACGTGGGTGTTTCTCCTGTTCATCGGCGGTGCCATCCTCCTGTGGCCGGCGCGCGACGAGGACGAGTGTGATGACGACGAGTCCGACGAGGATCCCGACGGTGACCCAGCCAACGCGACGGCGGTGGCTACAGCCAGGGCGACGGCAGCGGCTCCCGCCAGCGTCGCCCCTGCCTCGCGCCGGGCGCCCATGGCCTTCGCCGCGCTCCTGTGTGCCGCGGCTTTGACGGTCGCGGCCGGGGTGAGCCCCGCCAGCGCGGCCCAGGCTCCATGTCACCGCGCCCTACCAACCCACCGTGTCGGTGCTCCAGAAGTGCTCAGCCGCGGTGTACTCCGGCGGCGCCGCCGTGCTGAAGGCGACCACGGCATCGGCCAGTGCGACGTCCCTGAGTCTCTCGGCGATTCCCGCGGCCTGTCAGGGCCTCGCGGCGTCGGTGTACGTCCACGGAGCCAGCGGTCAGACCCTGGCGACGGGCACGGCCTCGGCCGCCTCCGGCCAGGCGACGCGGACCGTGACGACCAGTTCCTTCACCGCGGCCGCTGTGGCGTTCGTAGTGGTCAAGGTCAACGGATGGGTGTTCCCCGTGACCTGGACCGCGCCTGTGACAGATCCCACCCCGCCCGTCGGGCCCGTCGCCTGCTACCAGCCTGGACTCGAAGGGCGCACCCGTGCTCGACGCCGCCGGTATGGGCGTCCGATGCCCCACGACACCCACGGTGTCGCCGGGAAATCCGTGGCTCGATGGCGGCACTGTTCCGACCATGCTGGCCGAGTACGCCCTCTCCACAGTGCAAGCACGTTCTCTGTTGGTGTTCAACTTCGCCGATCCTGCCTTTGCCGCCTACCAAGGCGCGCCCGCGACATCGTCTTACCGGCTGTCCCCGTACAACGGGGGTGGCGCCATCGCCACGGGCTACACCTGCAGCCAGCGACCGGTGGTGAAGGTGGTGGTCACGCACCCGAATGTGGCCTGGGGCGCCCAGACCCTGAGTGGTGGGATTCGAGTGACGACCGTTGCCCAGACCGGGCAGTTCTGCGGGCCTTAGGCCAGCATCAGGCCTTCGTAGGTCGCCCACTCGATCGGGGCCGAGCCCTGCTCCTCGAGCAGGCGATTGACCCGCGAGAACGGGCGCGAGCCGAGGAAGCCGCGGCGAGCGGACAGGGGACTGGGGTGGGCCGATGCGACGATCGGCACGCCGGACAGCAGCGGGCTCAGGGTCTGGGCTGGCTTGCCCCACAGCACGGCGACCAAGGGCCCGCCGCGCTCCACGAGTGCCTCGATGGCGCGCGCGGTGATCTGCTCCCAGCCGTGTCCGTGGTGGCTGCCGGCCTCGCCCGGCGCGACGGTCAGCACGCGGTTGAGAAGCAAGACGCCCTGAGCCTGCCAGGCGCTGAGGTCGCCCGAGGCGAGGAGTTCTCCCGTGTCATCCGCGAGTTCCTTCGCGATGTTGCGCAACGACGGTGGCAGGCGGTGGCCCGCGGCGACGGAGAAGCCGAGGCCGACGGCGTCGCCAGGCGTCGGATAGGGGTCTTGCCCCACGATGAGGACCCGGACGTCACTCAGTGGCGTGGAGAATGCGCGGAGGATTGCTGCTGGGGCGGGCAGAACCTCTCGCCCGGCGCGGGCCTCGTCGGCGAGGAATTCCGCTACGTCATCGAAGGCATCGGCGACGGGTTCAAGCGCCTCCACCCAGCCCGGGCCCACCTGGTCACGCCATGCCTGGATCATGGCGGCCACCCTAGCCGCGCCGCGCAGGTGTGCCACGGGGTGCCTGCGCGGATTTGTCCCGTTCGGGCCCTACGCTGGCACACGAACCACGGCGAGAAACACTCACGAGGAGGTGGCGCATGAGCGACGCGGCGATCGACGAGAACCTCCCCGAGGGTCTGTCCGAACGCGACGCCGCCATCCTGCGCTTCGAGCGCCAGTGGTGGAAGTACGCGGGCGCAAAAGAAGATGCCATCCGCGACCTTTTTCAGATGTCGAGCACGCAGTATTACCAGGTCCTCGGCGCCCTGATTGACTCGCCTGCGGGCCTCGAGGCGGACCCGATGTTGGTCAAGCGCCTGCGACGCATGCGGGCGGCGCGCCAGCGCGGCCGCTCCACGCGTGCGTGGGGAACGGCCTCGGTTCGTTAGGCTGACCTCCGTGCCACAGGAATACGAGCGCGACGAGTTCGACGAAATCGCCGACCAGGGTGGGCCCGTCGGCGTCCACCGCCGCCCCATCCCGTGGTGGTCGCGCGTGCTTCCCCCGATCCTCGCATTCCTGGTGGCTGGTCTCATTGCCTACGGCATCGCCGTCCTGGTGTGGAACTCTGGCCGCGGTGGCGACGATTCCGAGCCGTCCGTGACGGTCACCGCCACGCCCGACCCGAGTGCGTCGTCGGAGCCGTCGGCCTCCGCGGAGCCATCGGCGAGCCCGTCAGTCTCTGCGTCTGCGTCCGCGTCTGCTTCGCCCAGCGCCTCCGCCTCGCCTTCGGCTGAGGCGGAGCCCGAAATCGTGCTTGACGCTCAGGTGCACGTGCGCAATGGCGCAGGTGTCACCGGCCTTGCCGGCGAGCAGCAGGCGATCCTCGAAGACGAGGGCTTCACCAATGTGGAGGCGAACAACATCTCGTCGTCGGACATCCCCGACGGTGTGAACACGGTCGCCTACGACGACGATCGCCTCGCCGACACCGCCCAAGCCATCGCCGATGCCCTGGGTATCGAAGCGGTGGATGGATCCGGGACTCCCGGCGGCGCTGAGATCGAAGTTCTCCTCGCGTCCGACCCCAACTAGCGCGCCTCGACGCAGGTCGCGCATAGCGCACGTCCGCTTCGCGGAGCGCGGCGGCCGAGCCAACGAATCTCGCCCTGGGTGAACGGGGCGTGAAGGGTTTGCACTCGCCAGGGGAGAGTGCCAGAATCAGCATTAGCACTCACACCCTGAGAGTGCTAAGAAGTTCGGCTTCGCAGTCGAGGCGCAGGGCCCCATCGTGACGTGAACGGTGGGAGCACGGCGCCGTCCGTCGCGGGCGACTCGCGAGCCACCGTCATCGAAAGAGGACTCACACCCATGGCAAAGATGATTGCCTTCGATGAGGAGGCCCGTCGCGGCATGGAGCGGGGCATGAACGCCCTCGCTGACGCCGTCAAGGTCACCCTCGGCCCCAAGGGCCGCAACGTCGTGCTCGAGAAGAAGTGGGGCGCCCCCACGATCACCAACGATGGTGTCTCCATCGCCAAGGAGATCGAGCCTGTCGGAGCCGTACGAGAAGATCGGCGCTGAGGCTCGTCAAGGAGGTCGCCAAGAAGACGGACGACGTCGCTGGCGACGGCACCACCACCGCCACCGTTCTCGCCCAGGCGCTCGTGCGCGAGGGTCTGCGCAACGTCTCGGCAGGCGCCAACCCGATCGCCCTGAAGAAGGGCATCGAGAAGGCCGTCGCCGCCGTGACCGCAGAGCTCCTCGCCTCCGCCAAGGAGGTCGAGACCAAGGAGCAGATCGCCGCGACCGCCGCCATCTCCGCCGGCGAGCAGGAGATCGGCGACAAGATCGCCGAGGCGATGGACAAGGTCGGCAAGGAAGGTGTCATCACCGTCGAGGAGGCTTACCAGGCTCGGTATCGAGCCGAGCCACCGAGGGTATGCGCTTCGACAAGGGCTACCTGAACCCCTACTTCGTCACCGACGGCGAGCGCCAGGAGGCTGTCCTCGAGGACGCCTACGTGCTCCTCCTCGAGTCGAAGATCTCGTCGCTCAAGGACCTGCTGCCCGTTCTCGAGAAGATCATGCAGGCCGGCAAGCCCCTCGCGATCATCGCCGAGGACGTCGACGGCGAGGCCCTCGCGGCCCTGGTCGTCAACAAGCCTGCGCGGCAACCTCAAGGTCGTCGCCGTCAAGGCGCCCGGCTTCGGTGACCGTCGCAAGGCGATGCTGCAGGACATGGCCATCCTCACCGGTGGTCAGGTCATCTCGGAGTCGGTGGGCCTGTCGCTCGAGAGCGCCACGCTCGACCTGCTGGGCCAGGCCCGCAAGGTCGTCGTGACCAAGGACGACACCACCATCGTGGACGGTGCCGGCTCGGACGAGCAGGTTGCCGGTCGCGTGAACCAGATCCGTGCCGAGATCGAGAACTCGGACTCGGACTACGACCGCGAGAAGGCTCCAGGAGCGCCTCGCCAGGCTCGCAGGTGGCGTCGCCGTCATCAAGGCGGGCGCGGCCACCGAGGTCGAGGCTCAAGGAGCGCAAGCACCGCATTGAGGACGCCGTCCGCAACGCGAAGGCTGCCGTCGAAGAGGGCATCGTCGCCGGTGGCGGCGTGGCCCTCATCCAGGCCGGTGCCACCGCGCTCGCCTCGCTTGAGCCTCGAGGGTGACGAGGCCACTGGTGCTCGCATCGTCGAGGCCGCCATCTCGGCCCCGCTGCGCCAGATCGCGATCAACGCCGGCCTTGAGGGTGGCGTTGTCGTCGAGAAGGTCAAGGGTCTCGAGGTGGGCCACGGTCTGAACGCGGCCACCGGTGTGTACGAGGACCTCCTCGCCGCCGGCGTCAACGACCCGGTGAAGGTCACCCGCTCGGCGCTGCAGAACGCGGCGTCGATCGCGGCTCTGTTCCTCACCACCGAGGCCGTCGTCGCGGACATCCCCGAGCCCGAGCCGGCCATGCCGGCCGGCGGTGGCGACATGGGCGGCATGGGCTTCTAAGCCACACCGCTTCAGCGCCACACGCTGACTCACGTACGAAGGCCCCAGGGTTCAACCCCTGGGGCCTTCGTCGTGCATGGACGATGCTCGGACCGTCAGGGACAGGCGCCGCGGCCCGCCATGGCGCGCGTCACCGGCGCGCGTCACCGGCGGGCGGCGGCGGTCACGCGCAGGCCCGACGCCCGGAGCCTGCGCACCACTCACGGGTGTCGACGAGTTCTGCGCCCAACGCGGTGAGGCGAGGGTAGAGCTCCTCGGGCACGTCGTAGTGGTCGCGGTCGAAGGCCCTCGGTGGGATCTCCGCCAACGCCGCAAGCGCGTGGAGCCTCGTCGAGCGATACGTCCGAAACCATGTGCCCCCACACGCGGCCATGCCGTGGCCACAAGGGGGATCGATGAGGACGGTCACCCGAGCGAGACTACGCCGGGCGTCGGAACTAGCCGAACAGGCGCGTGGTCGCGTCTTCGGCGTCCTGGTAGGTGGTTGCCGCCTGGTTGAGCGCCTGGGAGAGGGACTCCAGGGCCGTCTCGACCTGAGCCTGCGCGGACCGCCACTGGTCGAGGGCTCGGGAGAACGCCGTCGAGGCGGTGCCCTGCCGCCTGCCCTCCAACGAGGACAGGCGGCCCACGAGGGTGGCCACCTCGGCACGAATGCCGCTTCCCGACTGCTGGGCTGCGGCCGCGGCCTGAGCGACCTCGGCAGAGTCAACGTGATAGCGGGTCATGAGAGTCTCCTTCTGGTGTGGGTGGGATGACTCTCATCACGCTAGGTGGCGACCTTCCATCGTCGGCCGGGACGCGTCTCGCCGGTGGAGGACAGCGTGCCGCCGCGAAGCCTGGGGACGAGGCAGACAGACCTAGGACGCCGACGAGGCGTGGAGCGCGCGGTCCTCGGTGAGTGTGACCAGGGCGGCGGTGTCGAGGAGCACCTGGTCCTCGCGGCTCAGCCATGCGAGTTCGGCCTGGAGGTTCTGCCTGGCCTGCGCCTCCCATCCCTGGCCCAGCGGCGTCGTATAGATGCGTTCACGCGACAGGATCTTGGTCACGATCGCCCGGCGTGCGGCAAGGAAACGCTCGGTAGGAATATGCGCATACTCTTCGCGCACCGACTTCACGTAGTGCTTGTAGCGCTGAGGATCGCTCGCGAGCACGGCGAGGTCGGCATCGGACAGGACGGCCGCGTCACCGAGGCCCGTGGCGTGACGCGCAAGGCCAGCCACCAGATTGGCGACCTTATCGACCGCCGCAGCCTCGAGTCCAGCCTGCGACAACTCGTCGCGCGCGTACTGCGCGCTCGCGACCTCGTCCTCTCCGCCGCGCTTCGCATACGCGGCGCGCTCCGCCGCATCGAAGATCGCGCCGTGATACCAGGCGGCCAGTCGCACGATGTGCGGGTGCTGGGTCTCCTGCTGAAGTTCGTCAACGTACTGCAACAGATCCACCAGATGGCCGATGCCGTGGAACCGCCGAGTCGGCTCCGACCACCGGTACACGAGCCGGTCACCGGCGGCCTGAACGTCGCGAGGGTCGGCCGTGGCACCCGCGCCCACTGCTGCGCGGGAGTACGCCGGGACCAGCCACCCGGGGATGACGGTCGTGCCCATGTTCCACCTCAGCCAGTTGGTGCGCGCGGTGTGCGCAGTTCCAGTGTGCGTCGGTGCGGCGTCCGGAGGCAAACCCGGGTGCCGCGCCCGGGTGACCGTAGCACCGACGGCGCGCTCGTGCATCGGCCGCGCCGCCGTGTCGGGGTGGGCGGCTAGACTGGGCCGGGTGCCGAATCCGCGGCACCCCGATGAGACCAGCGAGGTAGATGTGCCTACCGGCCGTGTGAAGTTTTTCGACTCTGACAAGGGGTTCGGCTTCATCGCCAGCGACGATGGTGATGAGGTCTTCCTCCACGCCTCGGCGCTGCCCGCGGGCACGCCCTCGCCCAAGCCGGGCACCCGCGTGGACTTCTCGATCGTTGACGGGCGTCGTGGCCCCTCGGCGCTGTCGGTGACCCTGCTGGAGCCCGTCAAGACCGTCTCCCAGGGGCTTCGCAAGAAGCCCGAGGAGATGACGGTCATCGTCGAGGACCTCATCAAGATGCTCGATGGCGTGTCGAACTCCCTGCGTCGGGGCCGCTACCCCGACGGTGAGCGCGGCCAGAAGGTCGCGTCCGTGCTCCGCGCCGTCGCCGATCAACTGGAGGCGTGACCTCACGTCATGGACGCAGTGCTGGACTCCGCCGTCGACCTTGCCCGCGAATCCGCCATCGAGGTGGCCGAGGGTGCTGAATGGGTAGGCGAACACCTCGGTTCTCATCAGGATGAGGACAGGCTCGTCACGCACCTGTTTGGGTGCACGATGCCCGGGTACCGCGGGTGGGTCTGGTCCGTGACGCTGTCACGTGCCCCGCGCCTGAAGCAGGCACGCGTGTGTGAGGCTCACCTGGTCGCGGCCGATGACGCACTGCTGTCGCCGCCGTGGGTGCCGTGGGCCGACCGCGTCCAGCCCGGGGACATCAAGCCCGGCATGGCAGTACCGAAGATCGATGGCGACCCTCGCCTGGTCCCCGGGTACACCGTCACGGGTGACGACGAGGCCGATGAGGTCGCGATCTGGGAGTTTGGCCTGGGACGCGAGCGCGTGCTTGGTCCGGTGGGTCGCGACGAGGCCTTCGAACGCTGGAACCAGCGAGCCCAGGACCTTCACCTGGCTTCGACTCGGTCGGCGACGCCGTCCGGTGCCGTGGGTGAGTTCGTGATCCCCCTGTCGGGAGCGATGCGACTGCACTTCGGCGTCTGCGCCAACAAGTGGTGCCCGTTTGACGGCACCGTTGTCCCGGTCGACCACGAGTGCGGAGGGCAGCAGCAGGCGGCCCCTGACCGCACGAACCCCCTGTGGCCCGCGAACGACCCCGTATTCGACACCGAGGCCCTCGTGGAGATGGTGCTCGGCGGTCCCGTCGCGGTGCAGCCGGAGCCGGAGACTGAGCCCGAGTCCGTTGCGGAGCCGGAAGCCGAAGCCGCGTCGGAGCCTGAGGCCGTTGCGGAGCCGGAAGCCGAGGCGGAGGTGGGTGCCCCCGAGCCCGAGGCGACCGTTGCCGCCGAGCCCGTCGCCCCCGAGCCCGTGGCGGAACCCGAGCCGGTGGCGGAGCCTGAGGCTGCTGATCCCGAGCCCGAGGCGACCGCGGCATCGGCCGACGATGCCCCGCGTACCGAGGCGACAGGCGACTAGTCCGGCGACGCCGGAATCTTCCGGGCGGCGCGCGAGGATCGTCAGCCTCGCGACCGCCACCTACGCGCCCACCTTTCTCGCAGAGATCGGCCTTGGCGCGATGCTGCCCCTGTTCGCGCTGTCCGTCCTGGCTCTCGACAAGCCGGCCGCGATGGCGGCCGCCGCCGTGGCGTTGTACTCGCTCGGCCGCATCGCGGGCAGCGCCTGGGGAGGCCGACTGACCGGTGTCCTGGGGCCAGCGCGGGCCGCGATGCTGTCGCTGGCGACCCTCGCGCTCGGGGCCGTGGTGTGTGGGCTGTCGGATCGGCTGGGAGGGCTGCTCGCCGGCATCGTCCTGGTGGGAGGCGGTCACGCGGCCTATCACGTGGCGCGTCAGGGGCAGGCTCGCACTCGCGGTGCCGCACGCCGCGCGTGCCCGCGCGTTCACCACGCTCGCTGGCACGTGGCGGATCTCCAACTTCATCGGCCCCGTCATCGGCGCCGCGGTGATCGCCTGGCGCGGACTCGACGCGTCTTACCTCTTCGCTGCGCTCACCGTGGTCGCGGCGATGGCGACCCTGCGCCTGACGGGCGCATGGCGCACCCGCCGTACCCCGTCCCCGCACCCACACTCGCGGGCGCGCGACGTGATGCGCGACAACCTCGCCACCTTGCGCTCCCTAGGCCTCGCGGTGGGACTCACGGGCGCGGTGCGCGCGGCGCGCCTCGTCGTGATTCCCCTGTGGGCGGCGTCGGTGGGCGTCGAGGACCACACCGTGTCGCTCATCTTCTCCGCATCGGCGGCCGTGGACATGCTGCTCTTCTACCCCGCGGGGGTGGTGATGGACCGGTGGGGGCGGGTCTGGACCGCCGTGCCCTCCACCCTTGCGCTCGCGCTCGGCACGGTGGCGCTCACCATGACCGACAGCGTCACGGGCGTCACGCTTGCATCGTTGGTTCTGGGGATTGGCAACGGCTGGGGTTCCGGGGTGCTCATGACCCTCGGCAACGACGTCGCGCCCAGCACCGGGCGGGACATGTTCGTGGGGCTATGGATGATGCTCGCGGACGTGGGCGGCATGGCTGGACCTGCGCTGGTGTCCGGCGTTGCGGCCGCCACGCTCTCAGGCGCCCTGTGGGGCGTGGGAGCGCTCGGCGTGGTGGCCTCCGCGGCGCTGTGGCGTTGGATTCCCAGTGGTGACAAGGGCGACGCCGACGCCATCGCACGCGGCGCCAGCGCCTCCAGGTAGCCCGCCGATGCCGCGACGGCTCCGGCGTTAGCGATAGTTCGCGGTGGTGTAGACGGTGGTGCCGTCCGAAGTGGTCGCGGCTCCCGCGCCCATCTGCGTGTACGCGGGGTTCATGAGGTTGAGGCAGTGGCCGTTGGAGTACATCCAGCCCGAGTGCGCGCGCCCCGATGCCGAGGACTCGCTCACGCCGCCGCTCGAGTAACTCACGGCGACGTTCTCCGCTCCAGGCCGGTTGGGGTTGTGAGCCAAGGCGTCCATGGTGCCGTCCGTCGAGTCGTCCTGGGAGGCCATCGACTGCGACCACGATGCGGCCGCGGAGGCGAGGGAACCGCTCCAACTCAGGGCGCCGATGCCGAGGCGTGCGCGTTCGGTGTTCGCCGCGGCGAGGAGTGCCTGGACGCCGCCCGCCGCGCTCGCGGGCGCGCTCGGCGACGAGCAGTAAGCCTCGAATGAGGGGCTCGATGACGTCTCAGTAGACGAGCCACCGCCCGAGGACTCGCCGTCCGACGAGTCGTTGCTCGATGACGTGGAACCCGAGTTCCCGGACGAGGAGTCGCCCGAGGTCGAGCCTGACGACGACGGCGTCGACGGTGCGACCGTCTCGACGGGCTCGGGAACCGTCACCTTGATCTGCTGGACCGACGAGGCTGGATCCACCTTCTTGACGTCGCCGGGGGCGACGAACGCCGCCGTGACATCGGCCTCGGGGGGCGTGGTGGTGGTCGCCTCCGCGACCACGGCAGGCGCCTCCTGGGGAAGCCACTGACCGGCGGCCGCACCCGCGGTGCCCGCAACGGCGAGCGGGGTGATGCCTAGCAGGACGAGTGCGACGGTGCGGCGGCGGGGCCGCCGGGGGTCGAGAACGTCCTGCGTTTCAGTCATGTCAGAGATTTCTCCACGAGCCAGTCGATCGATGCCGTGAGCGCGGACACGTCGTCAGGATCCACAGAGGGGAACATGCCGACGCGGATCTGGTTGCGTCCGAGCCTTGCGGTAAGGATCGATATCCACCACACCCGCGGAACGGAGGGCCGACCTCAACTGGGCCGAGTCCACCGGCGGGAGCAGGTCGACCGTACTACCACCTGGGACCGGTTTGAAGGCTGTGTGACAAAGGTCACGGTGTATTGAGTCGCATCGGCCCATGTGTAAATGCGGCGTGCGGACTCCGCGGTGCGGCCCGTCACGAACTCCATGCCGCCGTTGCCGTTCATCCACGCGAGCCTGCTCGCGCATCATCACCAGCGGGGTCAGCGCGGGAGTGTTCAGCGTCTGGTCCAGGCGGCTGTTATCCAGGGCGTTCTTCAGGGCAAGGGTCTCGGGGATGTAGCGGCCGGAGGCCGCGATGCGCTCGATGCGTTCGATCGCCGCGGGGGACACCAGCGCGAACCACAGGCCACCGTCCGAGCCGAAGGCTCTTCTGAGGGGCGAAGTAGTACACGTCCGCCTGCGTGGGGTCGAGGAACAATCCGCCGGCGGCCGATGTGCCGTCGATCACCGTGAGCGCGTCGCCGATCCCGGCGGGTCGCACCACGGGCGCCATGGCACCCGTCGACGTCTCGTTATGCGGCCACGCATAGACGTCGACGCCGTCACGAGCCAAGGGGACGGCTACGTCGCCTGCGGGCGCCTCGATGACATCGGACGCCTCCAGGTGCGGAGCCGTGGTGGTGGCCTTCGCAAACTTCGCGCCGAACTCTCCAAACGCGCAGTGTTGTGCGCGGCGCTCGACCAGCGAGAACGCTGCGGCGTCCCAGAATGAGGTGGACCCACCGTTGCCCAGCAGCACCTCGTAGCCGTCCGGCAACGAGTACAGGGCGGCGAGCCCCTCACGCACCTCGCGCACCAGCGACTTCACCGGAGCCTGGCGGTGCGAGGTTCCCAGCAGACGCGGCTGCGCGGCCACGATGGCCTGAACCTGCTCGTCGCGCACGCGGGAGGGGCCCGAGCCGAAGCGGCCGTCGCGAGGCAGGAGGTCTGCAGGAATGGTGAGTTCGCTCGACATGGCGCCAGCGTAGTGCGCGCGGGACTGGCAGACTGTCGCGGGTGCAACGCATCACTCCCGTCATCCGGCACTACGACTGGGGAACCACCGACGACATCCCGCGCTTTCTGGGCGCCGAGCCCGACGGCCGGCCGTGCGCCGAAGCCTGGTGGGGCGCGCACACCTCGGCGCCGTCGGCCTTGCCCGATGAGGCGTTGCCGTTGGCGCTCGACGAGCGCATCGCACAGCAGCCGGAGGACATGCTGGGAGCCGAGGCGGCGCAGCGCTGGGGCGGCAGACTTCCGTACCTCCTGAAGATCCTGGCGATCGCCAAGCCGCTCTCGATTCAGGTGCACCCCACGCTCGATCAGGCACGTGAGGGCTTCGCGCTCGAGCAGCGCGGCACCGGCGGTGCACCCCACACCTTCCTTGACCCCTTCCACAAGCCCGAGATGGTGGTGGCGATCACGCCGATGCGCGTGCTGGCAGGCATCCGCCCCCTCGAGTGGGTGGCGGCGGACCTGCGGACTCTCGACACGGACCGTGCGTGGGAACTGGCAGCCGTTCTCGATGAGGCCGAGGACGCCACCGAGTTCTTGCGTTCCGTCCTCACGGAGGGGGTCGACGACGCGACGTTTGCCGCGCTAGCCACGGTGGGAGCGGCATCGGCCCCCGGAACGTCGCTGCGTGCCGCAGCCGACGCTCTCGGCTTCTTCCCGGCCGATGCGGGTGCCGTGGTGGCGCTCGCGCTCAACCTTGTCGAACTGGACCCGGGCGAGGCGGTGTACACGGGGGCAGGGGTGCTGCATTCGTATCAGTCGGGTGTGGGCCTCGAGATCATGGCGAACTCGGACAATGTGGTGCGTGCGGGGCTGACGCCCAAGCACGTCGACGTGCCGCTGCTGCTGACCCTCGCCGACGCGCGTCCCGCACCGCCCTCGATGCCCGTGGCGAAGGCTCGACGGCGCGGCACGCCATCTCGTGACGGCCGCGGAGGAGTTCGCGCTGACGCTCGTGAAGGACGGTGAGGCCGTGGTTCCCGCTGCCCCGCGCATTGTCCTGTGTCACTCCGGTGAGGCGATCGTCGCCGCCGGCGGTGAGACCAAGAAGATGACAGCCGGGCAGGCGATCTTCGCGAGGGCATCGCTGGGTGACGTGACGGTGAGCGCCGATGGCCTCGTGGTGGTGGCGCGCACCCCCGAGGCTGCCGAGAACGGTGTCGGCGCGGACCGATAAGGTTTCGACATGGCTGAACGTCTGTCTGTGTTCGGCACCGGGTACCTCGGTGCCACCCATGCTGCGGGAATGGCCGAACTCGGCCACGAGGTCATCGGCGTCGATATCGACGCCGAAAAGATCGCTCGCCTCTCCGCCGGCGAGGTGCCCTTCTTCGAGCCCGGCCTGCCCGAACTCCTGCGCAAGCACGTCGAGTCCGGGCGCCTGCGCTTCACGACCGACGCCGCTGAGGCCGCGGACTTCGCCGATGTCCACTTCATTGGAGTGGGCACGCCGCAGCGCAAGGGCGAGTACGCGGCCGACCTCACCTACGTGGATGCGGTCATCGAGACGCTTGCCCCCATGCTCGAGCGGCCCGCGACGTTGCTGGGCAAGTCGACCGTTCCCGTCGGCACCGCAGCCCGTCTCGCCGCTCGTCTGCGCGAACTGGCCCCCGTGGGCGACGACGCACAGCCTGGGGTGGAACCCGGAGTTCCTGCGTGAAGGCTTCGCCGTCGAGGACACCCTGCGCCCCGACCGCATCGTGGTGGGTATCGACCCCGAGCGTCCCGGACGCGTCGAGGAGGTGGCGCGCCGCGTGTACGCCGATGCGCTGTCGCGTGAGACACCCTTCCTCACCACCGACCTGGCAACGGCCGAACTCGTCAAGGTCTCGGCCAACGCCTTCCTCGCCACCAAGATCTCGTTCATCAACGCCATCGCCGAGGTGTGCGAGGCGACGGGGGCCGACGTGATCGATCTTGCGGACGCGATCGGGCATGACGCCCGCATCGGCCGCAAGTTCCTTGGCGCGGGCCTGGGCTTCGGAGGCGGCTGCCTTCCCAAGGACATCCGCGCATTCATGGCGCGCGCCGGCGAGCCTGGGCGTCGACCAGGCCCTCACGTTCCTGCGCGAGGTGGACACGGTCAACATGCGCCGCAGGGAGCACGCCGTCGAGTTGGCCGAGGAACTCCTGGGCGAACTCACGGGCACCCGCATCGCCGTCCTGGGCGCAGCCTTTAAGCCGTTGAGCGACGACATTCGTGACTCGCCCGCGCTCGACGTCGCAGGCAAGCCTGCACCTGCGTGGCGCTCACGTCACGGTCCACGACCCTCAGGCGAACGCCAACGCCGCCCGCGTGTGGCCCACCCTGACCTACAGCGACGACGCTCTCGACGCGTGCCGCGACGCTGACCTCGTGGTCGTGGCCACGGAGTGGCAGCAGTTCCGCGACCTCGATCCCGCCGCTCTGCGCAGCATCGTGTCCCGCCCCCGGATCATCGACGGACGCAACTGCCTCCCCGCTGAGGCGTGGATCGACGCGGGCTGGGAGTACCGAGGCATGGGACGGTTCGCCTCATGAGCGACCTCATCGACACCACCGAGATGTATCTGAGGACCATCTGGGAGGCTCATCGAGGACGGTGTGGTGCCCATGCGCGCGCGCATCGCCGAGCAATTGGAGCACTCCGGGCCCACCGTGTCGCAGACCATCGCGAGGATGGAACGCGACGGCCTCGTCATCGTCACGGCGGATCGCCGGCTCGAGGCTCACCGAGCCTCGGCGAACGCACCGCGATGCGGGTGATGCGCAAGCACCGTCTCGCCGAGCGGCTCCTGGTGGACGTCATCGGGCTTGATCTTCCGTACGTGCACGAAGAAGCGTGCCGGTGGGAGCACGTCATGAGTGACCGCGTCGAGCGCCGCCTCGTGACGATGCTCGACGAACCCCGCGTCTCGCCATACGGCAACCCCATTCCTGGCCTCGACGAGCCTGGGCATCGAAGACGCCCCGACCGCGCCTGTCGCGGCCCAGATCTCACTCGAACAGGCAGTTGCCGAAGGAATTTCTCAGGTCACCGTGACGCGCATCGGGGAGAACCCCCAGGCTGCTATCGGCTTCTTGGAGGATGCGCTCCTGGTAGGCCTCGTACCTGGGGAGACGGTCTGTATCAGCGCTGCGGACGAGGGCGTGCGGGTGGTCGCCGAAGCCGGCGAGATCACCCTCGTGCCGGAGGCCGCGAGGCATGTGTTCTGCATCCAGGACTTGGGTTTTCATCACGATTAGGTAACATAGGCGCTTATTACTCGAGAGGACACGACCTCGTCGGGCACCTGAGATGGCTCCGAAGACCCCCTTCGGGACAGGTGCGCCGGGAACATCGACGCGCGGATGGCTGCGCGGAAGGAACGCAAGGACTTTGAGGTACGGATACATGCGCGCCAGGACGCGTGCGGTGGCGGCTACGGCCGGTGCAGCACTCGTTGTGGTGCCCCTCACGGGAGCCGCTGCGGCCGCTCTCGTCTCCCAGGACGTGACTGCGGTCTCCGGTACGAGCGAAGTGGCCCTCGAGGCCGACGCCGCATCGGCCGATCTCGGTTCCGTCGCCGCATCGGTGACCGCTCCGGACGAACTCGACTACGACGTCGCGACGCCGGACATTGACGTCTCCGAAGACCCTGAGCCGGTCGTCATCCCCGAGACCACCTCGAGCGATGACTCGTCCGACTCGTCGTCGAGCAGGCTCGTCGTCGAGCAGGCTCGTCGCGCCCGGTGTCGAACTCGGCATCGGTCACCGCAGCGATCTCCGGCTCTGCCGTGATCGCCGAGGCGTCGAAGTACGTGGGCGTGCCCTACGTCAGCGGCGGCTCTTCCCCCAGCGGCTTCGACTGCTCGGGCTTCACCTCGTACGTGTACGGCCAGCCTGGGCATTTCGCTGCCCCGCTCGTCGGGCGCCTACTACGGTGTGGGCACCGTGGTCTCGGACCCCCAGCCGGGCGACATCATCGTCACCCCCGGTCACGTGGGCATCTACGCCGGACCCAACCTGCAGATCGACGCTCCGCGTCCGGGTAAGACCATCCAGTTCCGCGCGATCTGGCAGTCGAACCCCACCTACGTCCGCGTCACCTGACCGGAACTCTGCTTGTCACAACGGCCGCCGCTCCCGCCAGGGACGGCGGCCGTTGTCGCATGCTGACGCATCGGCTCGCCGTACCCTGGTGCCATGCAGACCAACATGGTGCCGCGCCTGTGCCGCGAAGTCTCCGTCATCGGCCAGGGGTGCTGGCGGCTCGGCGCCGACTGGGGTGATGTCGAGGACGACACCGCGCAGCAGATCCTCCATGCCGCTGCCGACGCCGGCGTCACGTTCTTCGACACCGCCGATGTGTACGGCGACGGCCGCTCCGAGCGCGCCGTCGGACGCTTCCTTGCCGAGCGCGGCGACGCGTCCATCGTGGTCGCGACCAAGATGGGCAGGCGAGCGGACCCTCACGTTGCCGGTGCATACACGCTCGACAACTTCCGGCGATGGACCGACCGCTCCCGCGAGAACCTCGGCGTCGACACCCTCGATCTGGTGCAACTTCACTGCCCTCCCAGGCTCGGTGCTGGCGGATCCGCAGACCTACGATGACCTCCGCACGCTGCAGGCTGAGGGGCGAGTGGCACAGTGGGGGTCTCGGTGGAGACCTGCGACGAGGCGCTGACCGCCCTGAGGGAGCCGGACCTCGCCTCGATCCAGATCATCCTCAACATCTTCCGCCGCAAGCCCCTCGAGCACGTCGTGACCGCCGCGCGCGAGGCCGGCGTGGGCATCATCGCGCGCGTGCCGCTGGCATCGGGCCTCCTCTCCGGCCGCTATCACGAGCACACCAGGTTCGGTGAAGGCGACCACCGGTCGTACAACCGCCAGGGGCAGGCTTTCGACGTCGGTGAGACGTTCTCGGGGGTGCCGTACGACGTCGGAGTGCGCGCCGCGCGTGAGGTGGCCGCGCTGACGCCCGAGGGATGGACCACGGCCCAGTTCGCGCTCGCGTGGATTGCCCAGACGGGCGTGGCGACCATCATTCCCGGTGCGTCGACCCCGGCTCAGGCGCGCGCCAACGCCGCCGCAGGCGCGCTCGGTGGCCTGGACGACGAGACTCTCGCCGCCTTGGCGAAGATCTACAACGACCAGATCAGGGAGCACGTGCACGCACGGTGGTGACCCCGCTCGGGGCATCGCTTGCGCCGAGGGCTGTCCGCACCGGGTACCCTCGTAGGTGCCCCACGCGCCTGTAGGCTCAGGGGATAGAGCACCGCTCTCCTAAAGCGGGTGTCGGCAGTTCGAATCTGCCCAGGCGCACTCTTATTCTGCGATCCAGCGGACGCGCTCTCGGCGCCGTTCCCCCGCGGCGCCAGAGCACCGCGATTCGCCCCGGGGTCACCCACCGCATTGCGTCGCCTCACCTACCCCACCGCACCTACCCCGCCGCGTTCCTACGCGGAGTGGGGAGGGTACCGGTGCGCGGATGCGGCACGTCTGGGACCGGTTCCAGGGCCGATGCGGCGCCAGTTTGACGAAAAGTGTCGCGAGGCACACAATCTCTCCAACGGTGCACGTCGGCTGAACAAGCGGGCGTGCACTGTCTCGCTTTCGGGGGCGTGTAGCGTGCGGTCGCAGGCCCGTGCGCGGCGTGGGAATCACAGGAGCCTGGCAACGAAGCGGATACCGTAGGGGAGTGGTGGACTACATCGGCCGAGCGCTCGTCGCCGACGCCTTGCAGGAATGGCGCGAGCAGGCTCCAGACTCAGGCGACAGTGTCGCCGCTGCGCGACCTCGTCGCGACCAGCGCCAACGTCATCGACCTGCGACACTCGCACCCGTCCGGTCTTGCCCAGGCTCTTCGCGGGGCGCGCCACCGCGCTGACCAGTCTGTTGCGAGACGAGGCCACCCGCGACACCGTTCTTCACCGCGGACGCGTCATCCTTGACGAAGCGGGACGCGTGAAGGCCGCCACCGGTGCGTGGACCGCCGCCATTGCGATCGGCACGCTGGCGTGGCGCGAGGCGGAGCACGACGTCGAGATGCCGCTGCTGCTGCGCGCCGTCGAGCTCGAGCGCTACCGCGAGCGTGACCTTCACCTCACCCTGCGCGACGAGAACTGGGTCAACCCCATCGTGGTCGCGATGCTGCGCGAGAGGGCCGCACGCAACGGCGACGAGCAGCCGCCGTTCCTGCCTGCCGTGACTCCGGGCCGCGACTTCGACCCCCGCCCCCTGTGGGATGCGGTGCGTGAGCGCACCGATCTGCTCGGCGACTCGGTGACCGTGAGGGACCGTCTGGTGCTCGGCGCCTACGACGACCCCGAGCAGCGGCTCTTGGACGACCTTGATGACCTCGACAGCATCCTGTCGGCTTCGTCGATCATCGCGGCGGCCGCGGGCGACCGCGACGCCGTCGCGGCCCTGTCCGAGCCGCTTCCCGCCTTCCCCAAGGGCGATCGTGACCCGTTCGCCGAGCGCGGTGCTGGCGATCTTGACGACGTGCAGTTCGCCGCGCTCGACCTCATCGCGACGGGCCGTGACGTGTTCCTCCAGACCCCACCTGGGGCCGATGCCGTGGGCACCGCGGCCGCCGTGGGAGCCGACGGCGCGGCCTCGGGCCGCACCGTGATGGTGGTGGGCGGAGAGGACGCCTCGCTGCGCGCCATCGCGCGCCGCCTCGGCGCCATCGGAGCGGGTGACCTGGTCATCGACGGCACCGTGCAGACGTGGAACATCGGCGCGCGCACGCGCCTGCTCGAGGCGATCACCATGGGCACGCCGCATGTGGACGATGCCGCCATGCGTCGCGCGGGTGAGGAACTGCTGCGCGCGCGGGCCGGCCTTCACCGCCGTTTCGACGCCCTGCACCGCTCGCATCGGCCCTGGGGTGTCAGCGCGTTCGAGGCCGTGCAGGCGATCGTGCGCGTCACCACGGCGACGCCCGCGCCCGAGACGACCGCGAGGCTCGGCGTCGATGCCGCCATCGCGGTCGCCGAGCACGGCTTCGCCTCCGTGGCGGCGGCGCTCGCTCGGGCGCTTGCCCCCGACGACGCGCCTGAGACAGATGACGCGGCGCAGACGGCCGCCGGCTCCGGAGCGCTCGACCTCAGCGGCATCGACCCGTGGTGGACCGGACACGCCGAGCCGGAGCAGGCCCCGCGACTGGACGAAGGCTCTCTCGGCGTTCCTTGGGCGTTCGCTTCCGAAGATGCGGTCCGAGGCGGCGATTGCCGCTCATGAGACCGGCGTCGACGAGGCCGTGTCCTTCGCGGACTGGACGTCGCAGGTCGACATGTTCGCGGATCTGCGAGACATCCTTGAGATCTTCTCGCCCGCCGTGTTCCACCGGTCGCTGACGGACCTGGTGGGCGCCACGGCACCGCACGGATCGTCGCGCTTCGTGGACCTTCCGCGCCGCGACCGCCGTGCCCTGGTGCGACGCGCCGTCGAACTACTGCGCCCGGGCCGCAGCAAGGACACCCTGCACGAGGACCTGGTGCGCGCCCACGACCTCGCTGTCGCGTGGCGGTCGCACTGCTCGGCGGGCGGCTGGCCGGTGGTCCCCGATGACTACGACGTCTTTGTGGAGCGCGTGGGGCGTGCCCGTCACGAGTGGGACACCATTGCCGCCACTGTCGCCGCCGTCACCGGCGCCGACGACCTCCCCGAGCAGCCGTGGGATGACCTCGTCGAGCGCCTCGACAGGCTCGCGCTTGGCGTGCCGGGATCGCTTGAGTCCTCCGAGGTCTCCGACGTGGACATCGACGTCGAGACCGGAGGGTTTGAGGCGCTCGTCGCGGATCTGCGGGCGCGTGGTGCCGGTCCCGAACAGATTCGCCGCGACCTCGAGTTCGCATGGTGGGCGGCCGCGTTTGACGCGATCGTCACCGCAGACCCGACGCTTACCGAGTACGGCGCCCTCGGTGTGGCGATGGAGGAGTTCCGCACGCGCGACGACGCTTTCGCTGGCGCCCGCATCGGCCCCCTGATGCGTGCCGCCGCGGAACGCAGGCGCAGCGCCATCGCCCGCCACCCCGATCTGGCGCGCGACCTTTTCTCCGCGCTGGTCGAGGGAGCCGACGCCTCTTTCAAGGAGCCTGTGGCGAGACTTCGCGCCGCTCGTGACAAGCCTCAGGCCCGTCATGCTCGCTAAGGCCGAGCAGGTTTCGCGCCTGGCCCCGGCATCCCGATGCGTGGACCTCGCGGTCATCGTGGGCGCCGAGTCGCTCGCGCTCGCTGAGTTGGTGCCCACGCTCGCGCGCGCCAAGCAGGTGGTCGTGGTGGGTGACGCGCATTCGGCGACCCGGTCCGCGGTGGCGGCCATGGCGGCGATGCTGCCCAGCGTCACGATGCACGCCACGCCTCAGCCGCGTGACCCGCGCGTGAGCGCCCTCCTGGCCGAGGTCGCGTACGGCAGGGCACTTCCCACGCAGCCGGCCGCTCGCGGCCAAGGCCGCCTCGACGTCACCGTGATCGATGCGACGGGTGTGCCCGTCGCGGGCACGGACGTGGTGGAGTCGACGGCCGCCGAGGTGCAGGCCGTCGTGGCGCACGTGGCACGTGCGTACGATTCCGCGCCGCGCTCGGACCTCCTGGTCGTCGCGGGCAACGAGCCTTCATGCCGCGCGCCTGCGCGACGCCCTCCACGAGCGCGACGAACGCCTCGCCGAGGTTCCCGTCGAGGTGTTGGGCGAAGGTGGCGGCCACCACGTCCACGAGGTGATCGTGACGCTTGGCTTCGCCGCCGACGGCGCCAGCCGCGCGCCGGCGCACCTCGGGGCTCTTACTCAGGAGTGGGGCCGCGAGTCGCTGGTTCAGGCGCTCTCCTCGGCCAGTCACGATGTCACCGTCTTCACGACGCTCGGCGTGGCCTCGCTCGAGGGCATCGGCGGTGAGGACGCGACCGGCGTTGAGGATCTGCGCGAGCTGCTGCGGGCCGCCCAGGCCGCTCCGGTGGCGCCCGAGCGTCCCGAGCCTGCGCCGTCCGACTGGCTCCTTGCCGACGTGGCCCAGCGCCTGCGCCGCGACGGCTACGGCGTCCACGTGCGTTACGGCACCGGCGCCGATGCCATCCCCATGGTGGTGGGCGGCCGTCACGACCGCGACTACACCGTTGCTGTGGTCACGGATGAGGCCACCGCCGCGGGCTCCGTCTCGCTGCGCGATCGCATTCGGCGTCAGCGCACCGGGCTCGAGCGCCTGGGGTGGCGCGTGGTGCCGCTGTGGACGCTCGACGTCTTCATGGACCCCGATGCCGCGGCCGCACAGGTCCTCGCCGCGCTGCCCGAAAACGCCACCGAGCCCGAGCAAGTGCAGGAGTCGCTCGACCTTGGCCTTCCCGAGCCCGAGCAGGCACTCCCGCTGCCGGACCTCACCGCACCGGAGCCCCAGGCGCCCGCGGAACCCGAGCCGTTGACGATCGGCCTGTCGACTCTCGCGGTGGCGGATGCGGTGGCCAGTGCAGGCGTCAGCGCCACATCAGACGGCAAGGGAGACGATCCCGTGGTGGAGTCACTGCGCGAGGCGCAGCAGCCTGAGGAGTCAGCGGCGGGCGAGCCCGACGATCAGGACGCCGCAGCGCCGAGCGACGCGGCGACGCCAGAGGAAGGCTCCGGAGTCAACTTCGGAAGCAACACCGGAGTCAACTTCGGAAGCAACACCGGAGGCGGCGACGCAGGCATCGGCTGGCCGTCCGTCCTCAGCCCAGCCGCGCGTGGCGGGGGCCGAACGCCCCCTTATCCCCACCAAGGCATGGGAGGACTCCGATGAGGCGTGGGGCGGCCGCGAAGGCGGCTCTCGCGACGAGGAGATCCTGAGGGAGAAGCCTCCGCACTGGTGAGCGGAGGCGGGGCGTCAGGCCGACGCGCTCTTCTTTGCGCCTTCGCGCGAGTCGTTGCGGTAGAAGCCGGAACCCTTGAAGGTCACTCCGACGTTGCCGAACACGCGACGCAGCGCGCCGCCGCACTCCGGGCAGGTCTCGAGGGCGGCATCGTGGATCGACTGGACCGTGTCGAAGCGGTGGGCGCACTCACGGCAGGCGTAGGTGTACGTGGGCATGGTCCGTATTCTACGCGGGCACGGCGGTGACGCCTTCGGGCGTGACAACCATGGTCACCGGGAGGTCGTGATCCTCGCGCGGGAGCACCGTCTCACCGGGGCCGTGGAACTCCGCCGTGAACGTGAGCGCGATGACCGGGGCATCGGGACGCGCGAGTTCGAGGGCGCGGTCGTACCAGCCGCCACCCTGACCCAGCCGCGTTCCGTAGGAGTCGGCAGCGAGCGCAGGCACCACCACCACATCGGCGTGGGCGAGTTCCTCCGACGGCAGGAAGTCACCCGACGGCTCGGGCGGGCGGCCGGGCGCGCGCTCCACGAGGTCCTCGGCACCGTGATAGGTGGACCAGCCGCGCTGGAGACCGTCGCCGAGGCGGGGGATGAGGACGCGCACTCCGCGTTCGTGGAGCGCGGAGATCAGCGGCAGGGTGCCGGGCTCGTGAGGGCGAGAGGCGTAGACGGAGACGCATCGTGCCTGCGCGACCGCAGGGATCTCGAGGATGAGGTCGCGAAGCCGCTCCGCGAGCTCGGCGTTGCGCCGCGCGGAGCGGTGCAAGCGGTCCTTGCGGATCGATGCCCTCGCCTGGGCCTTGGCGTCTTCCGGGGCGGGCGCACGGGTGCCGTGGGCCGACTGCGGTGTCATGCCATCCATTGTGCCAGTGCCATGTGACAGTGGAGTGTCGTGTCCCTCACATTGCGCCGATTGTTGCGAGGCGTGTGCGCAGGACACGACAATGGCCCGCATGACGACGCGGAGCCTGGCCGACCATCACGCCGCAGTGTCACAGGCACTCATCCCGAATCCGGCCATGGATGTGCTCATCGCCGATGCCGTGGGAGGGACGCTCGCCGAGGACATCGTCGCGCGCGAGCCGGTCCCCGCCTTCGCCGTCGCGCAATTCGATGGGTACGCGGTGCTTGCCGCGGACGTGAGCGGCGCCCGGGGCGATGCGCCCGCGGTGCTCCCCGTCTCGTACGACATCGACTTTGCGACGCGTTCGCCGCGCACCCACATCCCGTCCACGGCCGCTCGCATCCCCTCGGGGGCCCCGCTGCCCCGTGGGGCCGATGCCGTGGTCGCGCTTGCCGCCACCGACGGTGGCGTCGCCAGGGTGGCGGTGGGGGTGCCCGTGGCGCCAGGTCAGGGCGTGCTTCCCGTGGGGGCCGACGTCGCCGCAGGAACGGTTCTCGCGACCGCGGGCACCAGGCTGGGCCCGCGCCAGGTGGCCGCCGCCGCCGCACTCGGGATGCCGCGCCTTCGGGTGCACCCCGTGCCGCGCGTGGTGGTGCTCGCCGTGGGCGACGAGATCATCGATCCCGGTGCCCGGCATCGGGGTGCCGAGGTCTCCGACGCCAACAGCCACCTGCTTGCCGGACTCATCCGCCGGGCGGGAGCGCAGGCGTTCCGAGTGGGCCCGGTGCCCGATGAGCCCCGCGCGTTGCGCGCCGCGATCGAGGACCAGCCTGGTCCGCGCCGATGTGCTCATCACCACGGGCGGACTTTCCGACGGGCCGCGCGACACGGTTGCGACGGTCCTGGCTCAGCCTGGGCGACTTCCAGGTGGTGGATCTGGACCTGGCGCCGGGCGGCAGGCAGGGGTTGGGCGGCATCGAGTTCGGTGACCGGGTGCTGCCCGTGGTGGCGCTGCCCGGCCACCCGGGCGCCGCCGCCATCGGGTTCGAGGCCTGCGTTCGTCCCGCACTGAGGGCCATGTGCGGCCACCGGACCCGCGAACGCGACACCGTCGTGGCGCGAGCCGCGCAGGGGTGGTCCGTGCCCGCCGGGATGGTGCGCCCCACGCCCGTGATCCTCGACGACGTCGACGGGGTCGCCGTGGCCACCCCGCTTCCCGCCGCGCGCCTCAGCGTCACTGACCTCGCCAGGGCCGATGCGCTGGTGTGGTCCGGCGTGCAGGGGCTCCAGGTCGCCGCGGGCGACCAGGTGCGTTGTGCGTATTGGGGCTGACGTGGCACCCGTGGAACTCTCTCGCGGGGGCGTGACGCTGCGGCCACTGCGCCGCTCCGACGAGCGCGCGTGGCACGCCGTGCGTGCGCGCAACCGCGAGTGGTTGCGGCCGTGGGAGGCGATCCTTCCGCCAGGACGACGCGAGGCGCCCCTGACATATGCGGGTCTCGTCAGGCGCGAACGCAAGCAATGGCGTGAGGGCAGCGCACAGCCCTACGTGGTGACCGTGGCGGGGGAGATCGTGGGCCGCGTTGCGGTGGCGGGAATCCGGTGGGGGGCCGAATGTGGCGGATCCATCGGGTACTGGGTGGACCAGGCGCATGCGGGCAGGGGCGTGACCCCCACCGCCGTGGCGCTCGCGGCCGACCACGCGTTCGCCGCCGGCCTGCATCGGTTGGAGATTGCGGTGCGACCAGAAAACTTCGCTTCGCTGCGGGTCGCGGAGAAACTGGGCTTCGTCGATGAGGGTCTGCGACGGTCCTATCTGTACATCGACGGCGCGTGGCGAGACCACCGCGTCTTCGCGAGGACTCAAGACATGCCGCGCATCGGCCGATATTGGACACAAGGGGACTGACACGCCGCGCGCCATGCACGGCTGAGTGCACCTGTGGCCGTACCGTTCTGAGTCATGGTTCCGGTCGGACTTCTCGCCATCATCGCCCTCGGGCTCGTCGTGGCGTACGTCCTTCCCCAGAAGATCAAGGAACGCTCCGAGTACGCGCTCGTGCGCACCGAGGATCGCTACAGCGCCCAGATGCGCGTGGTCCGCTCTTCCGCCGAGCGTATTGAGCGTGGCGCGACGCGCCCCTCGACGGATTCTGGTGAGGTGCCGCTGCTGGCCACGGGAGCGACGCGCGCCATCAAGGCATCGTCCACCCGTGCGGAGTCGATGTCGCGTCCGTCGGGGCCGCTCGACCGCGCCGCGACCTTCGCTCAGCGTGAGTCTTTCCACCTGCGCCGCGACCGCCAGCGCATCCTTGCCGAGCGGGCCGCCCAGGCGCGGAGGCGCCTTGCCGTCTCCGGCGTCGTCGCGGTCCTGACCGTTGCCGCGTGGAGCATCGTCGCGCTGACCGCCGTCACCGCCGTGGTGGGAGCCATCGCGACCGCCGTACTGGTGGGTGTGGTGGCTCAGGGCGCCCGTGCCGCCGCCGCGCAGCGCCGTGCCGACGAGCGAGTGCTGCTCGTCGCCCGCGAGGTTGAGGCCGCCGCCACCGCTACTCAGGCCCTGCGCGTGGTGAGTCGCGAGCGTGCCGCGGGCCGCGAGGCCGAGCCCTCCGACGTCGCCACTCAGGCCATCCGCATCGTGACCGCCGAGGACCTCGCGCCCTTGGCTGCTCCCGCACCCGTCGCCGCCCCCGAGGTGGTCGACGCCGTCGAGGAGCCTTGCCCCCGAGGACTCCGCGGCGTGGAGCCCCCGCGAGATGCCCGCACCGTCGTACACGCTGAAGCCCACCGTGCGTCAGCGCGAGGCGCGCGCCATCTCCGCTGAGGACTACGACGCCGCCCGCGCCCGTGCCGCCCGCTGGGGTGAGGCGCAGGAGGACCAGGCCGTCGCCGCCGACGAGGCAGCCACCACCACCGGCGCGCTCGACGCGATTCTCGCGCGCCGCCGCCGCGCCTCCGCCTAAGCGCGACCTCTCCTGGCGCACGCGTGACGGCGCCGAGGGCTCAGCGCTGACGAGCCCCTAGGCCCGTCACCGTCGCACCGCCTCAGACGGCCGCCGTCACCCCCGCCATCAGGCGATCGAACACGCGCTCGCGGTCGAAGTGCAGGCCGTGCTCGCGCGCCCGCTCGCGGTGGGCCGCGCGTTCGCCGTCGGTCATGCCGAGGACCGCATGGTCCAGGGCAGCGGCGATGGCGCCAGGGTCCTCCACGGGAACCATCAGTGCCGTGTCGCCCACGGCCTCGGGGATGCCGCCCGTGGCGCACGTGATGACAGGGCCGCCTCCGGCGAGCATCTCCTCTACGAGCGCGATGCCGAACGTCTCGGTGAACTCTGGCCGCGGCTTTGACGGCAACGCATAGGCCGCGCAGCCCGCCATCAGGTGCGGCTTCTCCTCGTCGCCCACGTCATCAAGGAAGACGATGCTCTCTGCAGCCGCAGACGAGGCCGCGTACTCGCGTAGCGCCGCGGCATCGGGTCCACGACCCGCGATCACGAGCGTGCGGGAGTGCCGCGTCATCGAGGCGGCGAAGCCGTCGATGAGGTCCTCCACCCCCTTGGCGAGCCCTAGGCGCGACAGGAACAACACGTACGAGCCGCGCGACAGGCCGCGCGCCGCAAGGTGAGCATCCGTTACCGAGGGATCGAGCGAGGTGTACGCCCCCGTGTCGATGGCGGGGTACGACACAGCGATGCGCGCGGCGCACTGCGGCGCGAACCGGGTGCCGTGGCGCTCGTCGATCGCGGTGGCGGCCTCGACAATGACGTCCTTGGTGTAGTCCGACACCGCGACGCAGTGGTCCTGGCTGAGGTAGGCTGGACAGCACGTGCGCCGCCGCACCGAAGCGATCGTCCTCCACGCACGCGCGCACGATGTCGGTGACGTCCGACCCCACCGCTTCGGCCACCGTGGTGACGTTCACCGGGAGGCCAGTGGAGCGCGCGGCGCGCACGGCATCGGCCACCGCCACCGTGTGAGGCGACAGATACAGCGACAGGCACACCGTTGGCACGCCATCCGTGAACAGTTCGATGAGCCGGCCGGTGAGGCCTGCGAGGTAGCGGCCGTCGGGGATCTTGTAGCCGCCGACCGGCTCGGGCCGTTCCACGGTGATGCCCGGCGAGTAGGGCAGGACGGTGTCGAGCGGCTTGAGGGGCAGTCCCGTCTCCTCGAGCCGGTCCAGAGGCCAGGTCAGGATCCGTACGTCGTCGAAGCCGCGAGTGAGGGCAACTTCGGCGAGGTTGCGAGCCTTCCCCGAGTGGCCGCAGATCACAGGGTCGGCGCGCACCACGATGACAAGCCGGCGGTCGGGCAGAGCGATCATGCGGGTACCTCCTTGATGGGACCCCAGGACGGGGGACGGACGTCACGGGCCCAAGCGGACGGCTCGGGGCCAAGGGACAGGTGAAGGCGTCCACCCTCGTGGAGTGCGGCCGCATCGACCCACGACCCCTCGAGCGCCTCTCCGTTGAGGCTGGCGGACTGGATGTACTGCACCGCGCCTCCCGGCGTGGGTTCCACGAAGCCCGAGGTGTCGATGGTCAGGGTGCCGTGGGCCATCGCGACGGTCGAGTAGTGGAACGACGGCGGATGCAGCAGGAAGATCGACTGGCCGGCGACGGGGAAGATCCCGAGCGAGGCCCACACGTACCAACTCGACAGGCCGCCGGAGTCGTCGTTGCCCGGGAGGCCACCACGGCCGGTGCCGAACTGGTGGTTCACGATCGCGTGCACCACCTCAGCGGTGCGGTCGGGCCGTCCCGCGTAGTGGTAAGCCCACGGAGCCTCCATATCGGGCTCGTTGTTCAGGCCCTCGAAACGCCCCAGGGCATACCCGGCCGTCATCTCCTCCAGGCCGGGCGCGACACCGGGCTGGACCACGGCATCGGCCCCGAATCCGAAGAAGTCGTCCAAGAGCGCGACAAAGGCGTCGTCCCCGCCTGCGAGCGCGATGCGGGTGGCCATGTCATGCACCAGGCGGAACGAATAGTTGTGCTTGGTGCCCTCATAGAACGTGGAGTCGCGCAGGAGGCCCGTGGACTCGTCGAACGCGTTCAGCCAGCGTCCCGCGAGGCGCTCAAACTCGGCGGCCAGTGCGTCGTCGCCCATCATCCGCGCCACGTAAGCGGTGCACCAGTAGCCGTGCGCGATGTCGAGCGTGTGGCTGATGGGATGAGTGACGCCGTGGATGAGGTAGTCCTCGCCGTAGGTGCGGCGTAGGTCACCTGCGAGATGGACGAGCGCCCACTCCCAGTCGATGCCGGGAAGGCCAAGGCTTGGCGAGGTCGACGATGAAGGTGTGGGCGAGGGCGCTGCCTTGGCGGCCGAACCTGTCGGAACCGCGGGCCATGCGATAGCCGATGGGCAGGTTGCCTTCCTGCTCGCAGATGGTGAGCAGGGCGTTCGCGAGTTCCACGGCGCGCTCGGGGGCGAGCGCCGTGAGGAGCGGCAACTGCGTGCGGTAGATGTCCCACATGGTGGAGACGTCGAACACCCACGGGCCCTTGGTCGGCCAAAACGGGCTCTCGTCCGGAGCGAAGGATGGCTTGATGAGCGAGTGGTACATCGCCGTGGCGAAGACCTCGCGGCGAGCCGGATTGTGGGTATCGACGTGGATGCGGCTGAGGGCCTCATCCCATGAGGCCCGCGTGGCCTGGGCGCGGCGCGTGAACGACGGCCCGCCCGAGGCGCCGTCCCGTTCCAGGTTCTTGCGCGCCTGCTCCACGCCGCGTAGCGAGAACCCCATGCGGATCTCCACGCTCTGGCCCTCACTTGTGGGGCCCGCCCACATGAACCCGAAGGGGCGCAACGTGGTGGGACGGATGTGGTCGAACGCGAGCGTGGAGCCGCCAGGCATGAGGCGCCGGTCGTACCACAGCAGGCGGCGCCAGCCCTCGACGTCGCACTCGATGTGTACCGCCAGCGGTGCGCCCTCGACCACAATCTCGCCCTGCATGACGCCAGGTTCGACGGACTCGAGATGTGCGCGCAGCGGGACTGTCGCGCCGTAGGGGATCGCGAGCCCGCCCATCGACATGTCGATGACCACGCGGGCGTCGGCATGCGCGGGGAACGTGTAGCGGTGCACCGCGGACTTGGGACCGACCGTGAGTTCGGCGGTGATGCCGGACTCGAGGCGGGCGCGGTAGCGGCCCGGCGAGGCGTCCTCGTCCTCCAGGTCCCAGGTGCGGCCAAGGGCGTCCAGTGGCTCGAGCATCGGCGTGACGCGCATGTAGTTGTAGTACTTGCGGATGGCGCCCGTGCCGGACTGCTGGAAGTGGGTGAAGCCGCTCGCGACGAGGCGGCCGTGGAGCGGTGCGGGGACGCCCTCGGTCGACAGGCTCGTAGAGGCCGTAGCCGGTGGGGTAGGCGCCCGAGTAGGCGCACGCGGACACCATGCCGAGTGGGTGGGCCGCGCCGGGGTGCGTGTTGCCCACCTGAGGCTTGGGCCACCACCAGGTCGCGGCGAGACCCGACGGCTCGGGAAGGGCCGTCGCATCCACCCCGATAAACGGGTCCACGTCGTCGAGCATGCGCACCTCGCCTTGGGTCGTGTGGCACCAGCATGACGTGGCCGAGGCCGCGCCGCTACCGGTGACGGTAGGTGGCGAGCATTGCGGCGTCATTGCCGAATTGTGACGAACGCTTTAACTCTGGGGCATGCTCTCGGCTTCGCATCCACACTCCGCGCACGCCCACCCGTGACGCACACGGCCGCATGTGCGGCTCCTTAGGCCCTGAAGTGCCGCAAATGTGGCCATGTGCGGCAGGTGGGGCTGAGGGTGACATGCGAAGGCCCGCGCCCGGTCGCCGGTGAGGGCGGCCGATGCGCGGGCCGGGAGTCGCGTCGAGGCTCAGCCGTCGATGGTGGTGTGCTGCTCACCCACGGGCGGCAGGTTCTTGCCCAGGGAGAAGGCCTGCACCAGGCCGATGATGCCGATGAGTACCAGGGTCACGCCGGTCATGACGACGAGCGCGAGGGCGGACCATGTGGGGACGATGATCACCACGAGTCCCGCGATAAGCGAGATCGCACCGCGGGCCCAGGCCATGCCCGGCTCTTGCCCCGGCCCGCCTGGGCGAGCGTGGCGATGCCTTCGATGAACCAGCCCATACCGATCAGCACCACGGTGATGACGGTCAGCACGCCGGCGGCCGCCGTCAGGTTCTTCAGGGCGACGATGCCGCCGAACAGCAGGAACAGGCCGAGGATCAGGTTGAGGATGCGGAAGCCGCTCGAGACCTCGCGGGTGAAGATGCCGACGGAGATGCGGACCACGCCGGTGATCACGAAGAACACGCCCGCGAAGGTCGCGGCGACGACGAGCGACTTACCCGGCCACACGAGCAGTGCCACACCGATGAGGATGCCGATGACTCCCAGGACGCCGAGCATCGTGCGCGCCGCGTTGATGGCCGAGCGGGCCATCTTCTCCGGATCGATCTCCATCGTGTCGAAGGGCGAGTGCGGGAAGGACTGCTGAGACATGGTGCCTCCAGGTCAGGTGCGTGTACGGCCACATGCTATCGGCCGGTGTGTGGCTCTCGCGGGAGGGTCGATACTGGACGGCGGACAGCCTCACAAACGATGGGAGTCGGCATGGCTAAGACCGCGGTGATTACGGGAGCCTCGAGCGGGATCGGTGCCGCCAGTGCGCGGGCGCTGGCCGCGGACGGCTGGGATGTCGTCATCGGCGCGCGTCGCGTGGACAGGATCGAGGCGCTCGCGGCCGAGATCGGCGGCACGGCCATCCCGCTGGACGTCACCGACGAGGCCTCCGTCGACGCGTTCTGCGCCGCGATCGAGCGCTGCGACCTTCTCCTCAACAACGCCGGTGGAGCGTTCGGCACTGCCTCAGTGGCCGAGGCCGACGTCGATGAGTGGCAGCGGATGTACGACGTCAACGTGCTCGGAACCTTGCGGATGACGAAGGCGCTCCTGCCCGCCCTCATCGCCTCGGGCGACGGCCAGGTCATCACTATCGGGTCAATCGCGGCCCGCGAGCCGTACGAAGGCGGTGGCGGCTACAACGCCGCGAAGCATGCCGTGGCGGCGCTGACGCGCGTGCTGCGACTCGAACTCATCGGCCAGCCCGTGCGTGTCAGCGAGATCGACCCCGGAATGGTGGAGACAGAGTTCTCGATCGTGCGATTCGGTGGTGACGAGGACAAGGCCGCCAAGGTCTACGAGGGCGTCCAGCCGATGACGGCAGAGGACATTGCCGATGCCGTGCGCTGGGTGGCGTCGCGGCCCAAGCACGTCAACATCGACCAGATCCTCATGCTCGCGACCGCGCAGACGAGCGCCAAGGTGGTCCACCGCGAGCCTGTAGTGCGCTCGGCTCGTTGCTCCGAGATGTGCGGTCGAGTGGCACGAACGCGCGAAGGTGCCACTCGATCCCGCAGGACGGTCGGGCGGGCGCGATGGTGTCCAGGACCTCCGCGAGGGTGATAACCTAGTTCCCGCCTTGGGGCTGTGGCGCAGTTGGTAGCGCGTCTCGTTCGCAATGAGAAGGTCAGGGGTTCGATTCCCCTCAGGCTCCACCAAGGAAAAGGGCCGCACCGGAAGGTGCGGCCCTTTCGCTTTCCTCGCGAGGCCGTGAGCGGCACGGGTCTTTCAGCGGGAGACGGCCGATGCCGTCAGCACCCCGGCCAACACGGCGAGGGTCTCGCTCGTGCCGGCATCGATGGTGAGGTCCGCGAGGCGGTCGCCCTTGGTGGCGCCGCGGTTGATGATCACGATCGGCACGCCCCGGCGCGAGGCGCGCGTCACGAGGCGAAGGCCCGAGTTCACGGCGAGCGACGAACCCGCGACCACGAGCGCCTCGGCCTGGTCGACGATGGCCTCGGCGGCGCGAGTCCTCTCCGCGGGGACCAGGCTCGCCGAAGAACACCACGTCGGGCTTGAGGATGCCTCCGCACACGTCGCAGTCGGGCACGCTGACGTGCTGCCACGACTGGGGCAGGACATCGCCGTCGGGGCCAAGGCTCGACCGCATCGGGCACCGCGAGCGCGGGGTTGTCGCGCTCGAGCCTGCCCGCGATCTCGTCGCGGGAAAACTCCGTGTGGCAGGCGAGGCAGACGACGCTGCGCATGTGGCCGTGGAGTTCGACGACGCGCTGGGATCCCGCACGCAGGTGCAGCCCATCCACGTTCTGAGTAATGAGGCCGGTGACCAGTCCGGCCGCTTCGAGGGCGGCGAGGGCCGTGTGTCCGGGATTGGGCTGGGTGCCCGCGAAGGCCCTCCACCCCAGGTGGGAGCCCACCCAGTACCGCCGCCGATGGGCCTCGTCGCTCACGAAGTCCTGGAACGTCATGGGGGTGCGCCGCGGCGAGTTGGCGCCGCGGTAGTCGGGGATGCCTGAGTCGGTGGACAGGCCCGCGCCCGTCAGCACGGCGAGAGTGCGGCCGGCGATCAGCGTGTGGGCGGCCGAGAGGTGGGGTGCTGGGGCATCGTCCGTCGTCACGTGATTCCTCCTGCCGCGGGCCGATGCCCCTGTCACGATGGTCGCACGTCCTCCTTGGCGCTCGGTTCCGTGGAGCGTGTCCGGCCCCACAGGGCGCGTGCCACGAGGCCCGCCACGAGCGCCCAGAACGCGGAGCCGATGCCGGCCACCACGATTCCCGAGGCGCCGATGAGGAGAGTCAGGGCCGCGGGGATGCGGCCGGAGGCATCGGCCATGGCGCCTGTGATGGCGGTCGCGAAGGTCGCCAGCAGCGCGAGTCCCGCGACGGCCTCGATGAGGCCTTCGGGTGCGTCACCCATCAGGGCGGTGAGCGACCCCGCGGCCAGGGCGAGCACGAGGTAGGACGCTCCCGCAGCGCTGGTGGCGATCCAGCGGCGCTCCGGGTCGGGGTGGGCCTGCTCGGAGGCGGGGAGTGCGGCGGTGATGGCGGCGAGGTTGATCGCATGCCCTCCGGCGGGTGCGCCGATGAGCGTGCCCACGCCTGTGGTGACCATCGCGCTGCGCCAGGGGACCGTGTAGCCGTGCGCCGCGAGAATGGCGACGCCTGGCACGTTCTGCGAGGCCATCGTCACGATGGTTAGGGGCACGGCGATGCCGATGGCGGCCTGCCAGGTGAGGGTCGGCATCGTGAAGGTGAGCGTCGGGGCCGCGAGAGATGCGCCGCCCGCGGTCGCCGCGATGGCGGCGATCGCGATCGCGAAGGTCACCGGCGTCGCCGCGCGCGGAGAGAACCGCATCAGCACGACCCAGACGGCCAGGAGCCCGCCGACGAGCCACGGCTCGTGCTCGAGGGCGAGGAAGGGCGCGAGGCACAGCGGCAGCAGGATGCCCGCGAGCATGGCCTGCGCGAGCGAGGGGGAATCGCCGCGACCAGGCGCGCGAGCGGCCGGAGGAGTCCGCACGCGATGATCAGCACGCCGGTGACGAGGAAGGCCCCCACGGCGGCGGGCCAGCCGCCGTCCACGTATCCCTGGGTGGCGAGGAGGGCCGCGCCCGGCGTGGACCACGCGATCGTGAGCGGCATGCGATACCGCCACGAGAGGTAGATCATCGCGATGGCTTGGGTGACGCACAGCGCCATGAGGCCCGATGCGGCCTGAGCGTCGGTTGCCCCCACGGCGCCGAGCCCGGCAAGCACCACTGCGAAGGAGCCTTCCGAATCCCACGAGCGCCGTGACGACGCCGGTCGAGGCGGCCTGAAGCATTGTGCGTTCCATAGATGGAACCCTAGCGCGACTGTTCCACAAACAGAACCCCGGCTACAGTGGCGGCATGCCACCCACAGGACTCGACCCCACCCCGCCAGCAGGCGGCGGTGGTCTTGCCGTCGAGGTGGGTCTGCGTGCGAGGCAGGCGCGCACCGCGCGGGGCCTCAGTCTCGGCGCAGTGGCTGCCGCGGCAGGCATCGGCAAGGGGTCGTTGTCCGAGATCGAGAACGGCATGCGCAACCCCACGCTATCCACGCTGTACGCCCTCGCTCACACCCTGGACATGCCGCTCTCGGCACTGCTGGCCGAGCGCGCGGGCGCACAGGTCGCGTCACCCGGCATCGTGGCGCGGCTGCTCGACGTCCGCGAGGACGCCGACGCGACGGTCGAGGTGTTCGCGCTCGCGCTGACCCCCGGCGCCATCCACCGCTCGGACGCCCACGGGTCCGGCGTGATGGAGCAGATCATCGTGACGGCCGGCTGCGTGCGTGCAGGCACGGCGGGCGAGGAGCGTGCCGTGAGCCAAGGCGAGATGCACGTGTTCCCCGCCGACGGCCCGCACTCCTACGAGGCCATCGACGCCCCGGCCCACGCGGTCAATATCATCCGCACGCCGAGGTCGCACCGCGCGAGCGGGCCCCGAGGCGCTACTGGATCGCCGACGTGAGCCGCGTGATGTTTTCGAGCGTTCGCCGGTACCGGGGCCGCTGACGCCACGCGTCGAGCGTGAGCCGGTTCGATGCTGCCTGGTAGGTGGCCGTGATGGCGGTCATCTGCTTCGCGACCGCCTCGTCGTAGGAGATCAGCGAGAGCTCGGAGTTGAGCTCGAACGAGCGCATATCCATGTTGCTGGAGCCCACGATCGCGACCTCGCCGTCGACCACGATGTACTTCGAGTGCAGAAGGGTGGGCGCCTTGTAGAGGTAGATCTCGACCCCCGCCTCGAGCAGCACACCGTAGTAGGAGCGCTGCGCGTAGCCGATCATCCACTGATCCATTGCCTCCGAGTTGATCATGCTCACCCGCACGCCCCGATGCGCGGCGGAGACGATCGCTTCCAGCAGCGCCTCGGACGGCACGAAGTAGGGGTTCACAATGACGATGTCGGTCTTTGCCAGGTGCAACAGGTGCGTGAAAACCGCGAGATTGTTCTCGCCGTCGAAGCCGGGTCCGCTGGGCAGGACCTGCAGGGAGCCTGCCCGGCAGGGCGGACGGGTCGCCGCTCATCGGCCGAATCGGATCGTCGAACGAGCCGCCTTCCGAGACCCAGTCGGTCATGAAGAGGGTGGCGAGTTCGAGCGAGATCGGTCCTGAGGCGCGGACCACCAACTCGTCGTAGTAGATGTCGTCCTTGCGGTGGTAGGTGCGGTCGATCATGTTCTGCGACCCCGTGTATCCGATCGCGTTGTCGACTACCACGATCTTGCGGTGATTGCGCAGGTCGGGCCGGACGTACCCCTTGCCGGGAAGGCGCAGCGGCAGGATGGCGCGGTACGCGATTCCCGCGGACTCCAGGAGCCTGCAGCATGGGCTTCTTGCCGTCGTAGGCTCCGCGATCCCCACGTGTCATAGAGCACCCTGACGTCGACTCCACGTCGCTTCGCCGCCGCGAGCGCCTCGAAGAACGGCCGCGTCGTGTCGTCGAGGGTCATCGCGTAGTACTCGACCCACACCGACTGATGAGCGGCGTCGATGTCGCGCACGATGGCCTCGAGCGACGCGCCGTAGTCGGTGAGGATCTCGACGGAGTTTCCCGCCATGACGGGCAGGCGCCCGTAGTCCGTCGCCAGTCGCTCGACGGAGCGGTACGCCGGGCTGACGGCGGCGTCGATGACGCCGTCCCCCATGTGTTTCTTGGCCTCCGCCACCTGTGCGTCGATGGTGGCGTTGATGCGAGCCTGGACGTCGCGGCGCGCCCGGGGCAGTTTGTAGTGCCCCAGCAGCAGGAAAGCCAGCCATCCGGGTATGGGCAGGATGACGATGAGGAGGATCCAGGCCGTTCCCGCGGTCGGACGCCTACGGGGTGGGATGACGATGATGGCTGCCACGATGAGCACCGCAGAGACGATGGCGTAGACCGTGGCGGGATCCGGGATCATGGCCGTCAGAGTACGGGAGGCCACGTGGGAACCCGGCTGTGCGGCATGCGGTGCGCAGGCGCGGATAGGCTCGCACCACCATGAGCGCCCAGGCCCGCACCTCGCAGTCGCAGGAGCGCGTCCCACCGATCACGCTCACCGAGGAGTTCGAGCACGCGCTCGCCCTCCTCCACGCCGGCGCCAACGTCTTTCTGACGGGCCGTGCGGGGACGGGAAAGTCGACTCTCATCCGTCACTTCCTGGCCACCACCGGACGCAAGGCCGTCACCGTTGCGCCCACCGGCATCGCCGCGCTGAACGTCGACGGTTACACGATCCATCGCCTGTTCTCGTTCCCCATGGGCATCACAGAGGACACCGTCGGTAGCCGCGGCTACTACCCCTCGCGCTTCGCGGCCACCCTCAAGGAACTTGAGATCCTCATCGTGGACGAGGCCTCGATGGTGCGGGCGGACCTGTTCGACGCCCTCGTCGCGGCGCTCGAACGCTTCGGGCCCCACCCAGGCGAGCCGTGCGGCGGGGTGCAACTGGTCCTCGTCGGCGACCTCCATCGCCTGCCCCCGTGGTGCGCGACGGCGAGGTGGACTACTTCGACGAGCGCTACGGGACCCCGTACTTCTTCTCCGCCCGCCGGTTCGACGAGGCCGCGTTCCCCGTGGTCGAGCCTCACTCACGTGTTCCGCCAGCGCGGCGACGCTCGCCTGGTCGACATCCTCAACGCCGTGCGCGAGGGTGCGCTGCTCGAGGACGCTCGCCGTGAGTTGAACGCCCGCACCGATCCCGATTTCGAGCCGCCCGATACGGAGTTCTGGCTGACACTCGCCACCACCAACCGCATCGTCCGCACCCGCAACCGGCAGATGCTGGAGCGCCTCGAGACGCCGCGGCGCACCTATCGCGCGAGCGTGCGTGGCGACATGGATGGCTTCGAGCTCCCCGCCGACGAGACCCTTGAACTCGCCGAGGGTGCCCAGGTGATGCTGCTCAGCAACGACCCCCTGGACCGTTGGGTCAACGGCACACTGGGACGCGTCGACGCCCTGCTCGACACGCGCGATGGGCCGCTGGTGCGTGTCCTGACCCGCGGCGGTGACGTGGTCGATGTCGAGCCCCACACCTGGGACGTCACCCGGCCCACCTTCTCGGGGGGATCGCTCGACAGGGAGGTGATCGGCACCTTCACACAGTTGCCCATGAAGGCTCGCGTGGGCCATCACGATTCACAAGAGCCAGGGTCAGACGCTCGAGAATGTGGTGGTCGACCTCACGGGCGGCACCTTCGCCAATGGCCGCCTATATGTGGCCCTGAGCCGTTGCACCAGCCTGGCCGGCCTGGTCTTGAAGCGTCCGGTCCTTCCGCGCGACCTCAAGACGGACGTCCGTATCCGGCGCTTCCTCACCGGCGGGGCACGGTCGGCCGATGCCGTGGTGGGGGAGGCGTACCTGGCCGTCCTGACCGTGGGGCAGGTGGGCGACCGCTATCGCCCGCGCCCCGTCGAGATCGCCGTGGTCACGGACGACGGAGACGAGGCGACGACCGTCGTGAATCCCACCAGTGACCTCTATGAGGCTCAGACGCGGTTGGGGCTGACCACGCGCGATGTCCAGGCTCGCGCCGGTGCTTGCCGAGGCATGGGCGTCGCTGTCGCCCCTGCTAGCGGGCAGGGTGCCCGTGGGGGTGGGCATCGACCAGCAACTCGGTTGGATCGACTTTGAACTCAAGCGCCACGGCGTCGTCGAGCCGATGGCGCTCGGGGCAGAGGTGCCGCGCGGAGCCTTCACCGCCGAGGAACGCGAGCGGCTCACGGCCTCCACCGCGCTGGAGCGCGCGCGAGCCATCCGGGACGCCGCCGCCCGCTGGCAGGAGTTCACCTCGGACCCGCTTGCGGGCAACGGCACGGGCTTCTCGCCGCTGCCGCGAGGAACGGGATACCTGATGGCGCGCACCACGGGGCCAGGCGGCGTGGACGGGCCCGAGGGATTCGTGGTGGGAGGAAACCTCTCGGCGCAGGACGATGCGGCCGCAGTCCTTGCCCAGTTCCTTGCCCTCGCCTGGGAGCGCGTCATCGACCGCGACCAGGCCGCCCTCGACCGCGTGCGGGCCGCCGAGGCTCACTTCGGGGTCGCTATCGTGCCTGACGACGTCGAGATCGAGACTCCCGTGGACGTGGCGACGCTCCTCACGCACGGAACCAGGGTGTGTTTCACCGGCACCGTGGTCACAGCGGCGCACGGAGTGCTGGGCCGGGACCGGATGGAGACGATCGCCGAAGGTCTCGGGCTTGTGCCGGTGGCGACGGTGACCAAGACCCGCACCGACGTGCTGGTGGTTGCCGAGCGTGGCACGCAGTCGGGCAAGGCGCGCAAGGCGGCCGAGTACGGCAAGCCCGTCGTCGCCGCCGAGGACTTCCTGGCGTGGGCCGAGGATCGCGTGCAGGGTCAAGACGCCGGCATCTAGCGACGGCACGCGCACCGACTACCGTGGGCACGTGCACATCCTGGTGGTCGCGTCGACGCTCCCGGCCCACGCGGCCGATGCCGTGCCGCGCTTTGTCCTCGACCAGGCGCTCGCGCTCGCGGAGGCTGACCCGACGGTCACGGTTACCCTCCTCGCGCCGCACACCCCCGCGTCGCGCGCCCTCCCATGGCCGCGTGCGGAGTCGGCCGATGGCCGCGTGCAGCAGGACCGGTTCGGGTATGCGCCCCGCCGGTGGGAGACGCTGACGGCGCGCGGCATCATGCCTGCGATCTCGGAGCGCAAGGCGATGGCCGGGGTGGTTCCGCTGCTCGTCGCGGGGGAGAGGCGGGCCCTGAAGCGTGCCGTGCGCGCCACCGGCGCGGACGTGATCTACGCGCACTGGTTTACTCCCCAGGCGATCGTGGCCGCGGGGGTTGCGCGGCGCCTGAGGGTGCCGTTCGGTTTCACCACGCACGCCTCGGACGTCGCGGTCCTCAGGCGGCTCGGCCCCCTTGGTGCCAGCACGGTCCGTTCCGTGACGCAGCGCGCAGCGTTCATGACGGCCGTCAGCCCGCAGACGGCTCAGAAGTTGCTGGCCTTCTTCGACGGCGACGCGCGCGACGGCGTGGGGGCTGCGCTGGACATCGAGCCGATGGGCGTGCGCCTGCCCGCGGTCACGCCGGTGCCCGGTGACCCACACACGGTCGCGGTCATCGCGCGCCTGGTCGAGAAGAAGGGCCTTCACGTCCTCCTTGAGGCGTGGCCGCTCGTCCGCGACGTCGTGTCCGATGCCCGCCTCATCATCGGCGGCGATGGCCCCCAGCGCGCACGGCTAGAGAGCCTGGCCGCCGGTCTCGACGGCGTGGAACTGCGCGGCTACGTCACGGGCGACGCGAAGGCGGCCCTTGAGTCCGAGGCGGGAATCGTCGCCGCCCCGTCCATCGTCGCCCCCGACGGCGACGCCGACGGCCTACCGGTCGCGGCCCTCGAGGCGCTGGCCAGGGGTGCGCTGGTGGTGGCCTCCGACGCCTCCGGGGCGCAGGACCTGCTCGCCGATGTCGTCACCATCGTCCCGGCCGGAAATGCCAAGGCGCTCGCCGCGGCCATCGTTGCCGAGATGACCCGTGAGCCCGCCGAGCGCGACGTGCGCGCGACGGCGGCACGCGAGCGGGCATCGGCCCTCACCTGGGAACGCCTGGCCCCGGAGATGCTCGCCAGGATGCGTGAGGCAAGCCAGCGGCACGGCGTGGAAGGATGACCGGCGTGAAGGTGCTCGTCATCAACTCCGACCTCGCGGCCAACCGTGGCGATCGCGCGATCGCGGCAGGGCTCGTGGCGCTCGTGCGAGACACCCTTCCCGAGGCGCGGATCACCATCGTGTCGCAGCAGCCCGAGCGCGACGGTGCCTGGTTCGATGCGGACGCTCTCGACCAGGACATTCACTCACTGTCACCGCTCGACCTGCTGCGGCTGATGCGCGCCGCGCGCCGCGCCGACCTGGTCCTGTGGGGTGGCGGCGAGCCTTCTCAAGGACTACACGAACCGGCTCGGCGTCTGGTACTGGGCGGTCAAGATGGCCGCCGTGCGGACCGCGAACCGGAACCTGGTGGGGGTCTTCCAGGGCATCGGCCCCACCTCCGCCGCCTCGAGCCGCAGGCTGATCGCCGCGACCGTGCGACGCACCCGTGCCTTCCTGACCCGCGACGCGGAGTCGCGCGACAAGTTGATCGCCTGGGGCGTTCCTGCCGAGCGCGTCACCGCGAGTTTCGACTGTGCGGTGTACGCCACCGACCTGGAGCCGGTCGCCGCGCCGGCTGAGCGCTACGCGATCGTGGCGCCCCGCGAGTGGTTCCACTACCGCAAGGGGGCTGGCTGCCGCATCGTTGGCGCCGCGAGGCCCCCAGCCCGATGCCGACCTGCTGACGGACCGGCTCGTCCAGGCGATCGATGCGTTGGTGGACAGCCACGGCGCCGTGGTGCTCGCGCCGATGCACATGGTCCAGGACCCGGCCTACGCCCACGCCCTGCGTGCGCGGGCCGCACGCCCCGAGGCCGTCCACGTGCTCGACGACGATGCGCTGTCTCCCGGCCAGATTCGTTCCGTCTATGCGGGCGCCGACGTCATGGTTGCTCTCCGTCTCCACGCGGGCATCGTCGCCACCTCCGTGGGTGTGCCCACGGTGACCTACTTCTATGTCGACAAGGGCCGCCTCTACGCGGACCAGGTGGGCGCCGCCGGCTACACCCGGCCGATCGAGCGGCTGCTTGAGGACGATGCGCTCGCCGACCTCACCACGATGGCCGCCGGGGTGGTCGCAGACGTTCAGCAGCGCGAGCGCACCGCCGCCGCGCTCGCGGACATGCGCGCCACCCTTCGCGAGGACTTTGCCGCGGCGGTGCGCGGGTGAGTGAGCCCTCTGCCCCCGAACCGGTCGCGCCAGACCCGGCAGCGGCGGAGTCCTCGGCAGCGAACGTGGAGGCGCCGTCGCCCCAGCGACCGTGGGCGATTGCCGTGCGGTGGGTGTTCTACGCCGCCATCGTCGCGGCCTTCGCCTGGTTCCTCACCAGCGTGGACTGGCATGCGCTCGATGGGCTCGAGGTCGGCTGGGCCTGGGTGATCGTGGCGTCGCTCGTCGCCCTCGCGTTCCGCTACCTAGGGGTCGTCGTGTGGCGGGTGGTGCTCGCTCGGCTAGGAGCCGCGCACCTGCCCCGCTTCGCCGTGATGGCGGACATCTACGCCAAGGCCTGGCTCGCCCGCTACATCCCGGGCACCATCCCCTGGATCGCTGGCAAGGTGTACCTGGCCGCGGAACAGGGAGTCTCCAAGTCCCGGCTTGCCGTCTCGACCCTGGTCGAGGCCGCCGCCCAGATCGTCGCCGTCGGCGCGGTGTCGCTCACGCTCCTCGCGCTCGACCCGCGCATCGGTGAGATCTCGCCGACCCTGCGGGTCCTGGTCGCCGTCGGTGCCGTCCTCGGCTTCGTCGCCATGACGCCACCCGTCTTCAATCGCTTTCTCACGCTCGGCTTCCGTCTGCTGAAGCGTGGCGAGGCCACCCACGTGGGGTGGGACGTCGTCGGCTCATCGCTGGGTCTGTATGGCGTGGGCGCCGCAGTCTCGGGGCTGGCGTATGCGCTGCTGCTCAAGGCCATCGTGCCCGAGACGGGCGCAGGCGACCTGCTGTTCCTCGTGGGCGCATTCGGCTTCGCGGGCGTCGTGGGCATGCTGACGCCGCTTGTCCCGAGCGGACTCGGCACGCGCGACGCGGCGCAGATGGTCCTCCTGCTGGTGGTGCTGCCCGCGCCCACGGCCGCCCTCGTCGTCATCGTCAGCAGGGTCTGGTCCGCCGCCGTCGATGTCCTTTTTTGGGCCGTGGCCACGGTGGTGGGACGCGCCGCGCGATCCTGAGAGAATGCTAGGAGTGCGCGTCGCTGGGAACGATGGCGGGCGCTCATCGGTTGACTGACCGTGACCCCAGGGCAGGACTGTGCCCGGACGTACCGCGCCTTCGCGCGCTGATCGAGGAGCCTTCACTCTTGATTTCACCCCGTTGGACCACCATCGCCGCCATTGGTGCCGTGTCGCTGCTGGGCCTGACCGCCTGCGCGAGCGGTTCCGACGCGGATGCCGATGCTTCCGTATCGGCCTCGCCGTCGACCTCCGCCTCCGCTGACGCCGTCGTCGACAACTCCGCCGCCGAGGCACAGGCGAGGAGATCACCTGGACCGACGGCGACGCGCCGTCGCTGGAGTTCGAGGCCCCTCTCGCCGTGGACGCGACCGCCGCACGCGTGGTCGCCGAGGGCGACGGCGAAGACATCGTCGAGGGTCAGGTCATCTCGCTGGCCTACACCGTCTGGTCCGGCGAGGACCAGACCCTCACCTACTCGACCTACGACACTGACGCGACCGAGGACCTCACCTACTCCGAGTCGGGCCTCGACCCCGTGCTGTACGAGGCGCTGCAGGGCCAGAAGGTGGGCGTCAACCTCATATACGGTTCGCCCGGCACCACCGCCGAGGACGGCACCGTGGGCGCCTCGACCTTCATGGCCGTGACCGTCCAGTCCGCCGTGACGCCGCTGGCCGCCCCCGAGGGTGAGACGGTGACGCCGGAGGAGGGCCTTCCCACCGTCACGCTCGACGACACCGGCGCCCCGAGCGTCGACTTCTCGACCGCCGAGTCTGAGCCCACCGGCTCGTGGCCCAGACCCTCATCAAGGGTGAGGGCGAGGAGGTCGCCGAGGGCGACACCGTCACCGTGAACTACACCGGCTGGATCTGGGACGGCGATCAGTTCGACTCGTCGTGGGACCGTGGCGCGACCGCATCCTTCGTGCTGTCCAGGCTCGTCGCTGATCCAGGGCTGGGTCGACGGCCTGTCCGGCCAGACCGTGGGTAGCCAGGTCATGCTGATCATCCCGTCTGACCTCGGCTACGGCGACACCGACACCTCGTCGATCCCGGGTGGCTCGACCCTCGTGTTCGTCGTGGACATCCTCGCCGCGAGTAACACTCGCCGCAAAGACGACAGCGCCGGTGCGGCTCCCTGGGGAGTCGCACCGGCGCTGTCGTGTTGTCAGCCGTCGTTACGTCTGCGACGTGGCCTCATCGCTCGGGGACTGGTCCTCGGGCTGGGGCTCCGCCGCCTCGATCTGCGCCACCACCTCATAGGTGCGGCCGGTGTTCTTCGCGATCGAGGTGATGAGGGCCGCGACGGGCAGCGCCATGAACGCGCCCATGGGCCCCGCGATCGCTCCACCGGCCATGGCGCCACCGAAGGCGACGGCTCCGTTCAGTTCCATGGTCTTCGATGAGAGCCGTGGGTTCAGCACGTAGTTCTCGATCTGCTGGTAGACCAGCACGTATGCCACGAGGATGAGGGTGGGCACAAAGCCCTCGACCGCCAGCACCACGAGTGACGGCACGATGGCGCCGAGATACGTGCCGATGAACGGGATGAACTCGGAGACGAAGCCCATGAACAGCGCCATGGGCAGGGCGTACACGAGCGGCAGGCCCACCAGCAGCATCACGAAGAACGCGCCCGTGCCGCACACGATCATCAGCAGCAGGCGCGAGTAGAAGTAGCCACCGGTCTGCTCGATCGAGGTGCGCGCCACCCAGCCGACGACCTGCTGACGCTCGGGAGGCATCCTGCGCATGATGGCGCGCAGCAGACGCGGGAAGTCGGCGGCGAAGTAGAAGGTGAACGTCAGCACCGTAAACACGTCGAACACCAGGCCAAGGCCGCTGGACAGAACGCCGAGGACGTTGTCACCCCACGCCTGAACCGCGTGAAGCATGGGGGCCGTGACCTCCTCGGCGGTGGTGGTGTCCACCACCTCGCCGCCCACAAGGTCGCTCGACCAGGCGTTGAGCCTGATCCATCCATTCGTTGAAGTGCGTGCCCACCGCCTCGGCGAACTGCACGATGGCCGGGATGAGGAACGCCACCATGAGGACCACGGCGACCATGGCGGTGATGAAGATGATGCCCACAGCCGCGCCGCGCCTCATGTTGAACTTCTTCACGAGCGCCTCGACGCCCGGAATGATCGCGAGCGCAAAGAACAGCGAAATCAGGAGCACCCCGATGAGGTGGCGCAGGCTGCAGCACGACCGCGACGGCGACCGCGGCGAGGGCCACCACAATGACGACCTTCCACGCCGCCTGCCAGACGAACGTGTTGACCCAGGCAGGCGGGGACGCCGCCGGGCGTTCGTCCTTGACCGCCTGCGCGGCGTGCGCGACCGCGCTGGGAACTTCCGTGGTGTCGTCACTCATGAGGCCTATGGTGCCAGTGCCGTGGCGTCGCGCCACGGTGAGCGCTCCGTCAGGCGGCCGATGCGCCCCACGAGTCGCGTGCCTCGGTCGCCGCGATGAGGGAGTACAGGTCGCGTGGGTCATCCGGAGCGGCGACCAGGTCGATGCTCCCGGCGAACTCCGTGCCTGCCACGGCATCGGCCAGGTAGTTCAGCGCCGAGAAGTCCTCGAGGGCGAATCCCACCGAGTCGAACACGGTGATGGCGGAGGGATCGGTGCGGCCGGGCGAACTGCCGTCGAGCACGGTCCATAGTTCGGTCACAGGGTGATCGGCCGAGAGTTGCTGGATCTCGCCTTCGATACGTGTCTGGGGCGTGTATTCGACGAAGATCTGGCTGCGTTCCAGCAGCGCCGGGTCGATCTCCGTCTTGCCGGGGCAGTCGCCTCCGATCGCGTTGAGGTGGGTTCCGGGGCCGATCCAGGCATCCTCCACGATGCGTGCGAGGGCCTTGTCCGCGGTGCAGGTGGTGACCACATCTGCTCCCGCGCAGGCGTCCTGTGCGCTCGTGGCGCGCACGATCTCGAAGCCCAGCGGAGACAGGTTGCGGGAGATCTTGTCCATCGCGGCGGGGTCGGTGTCCCAGATCTGCAGGCGATCGATGCCGAGGGCGTCCCGCATCCCGATCGCCTGAAATTCGCTTTGCGAGCCATTACCGATGAGTGCCATCGTGCGTGAGCCGGGACGCGCGAGTGCGGCCGCGGCCATCGCGGACGTGGCGGCGGTCCGCAGTGCGGTCAGGAGCGTCATCTCCGCGACCAGGAGGGGATAGCCGTGGTGAACCTCCGCGAGCGCGCCGAACGCCGTCACGGTCTGGTAGCCGCGCATCGGATTCGACGGGTGACCGTTGACGTATTTGAAGGCATACCGGTCCGCGTCGGCGATCGGCATGAGTTCGATCACGCCTAGGGGTGAGTGCGAGGCGACGCGGGGTGTCTTGTCGAACTGGGGCCAGCGTCGATAGTCCGCCTCGAGCCGCGCCCGGATTCCCGCGATCGCGGCCTCGGGACCCACCTGTCCAATCCACGCCGCCATGCGCGGCACGTCCACCAGCATCACCATGGTTCACCTCCTGGCTCCAGGATCGCAAAGATCGCCCGCGCGAAAACGAGAAACGACGCGTGATTCCTGCAACTATCGAGGGAATCGCGGCGCAACCGCGCGGCGCGTGCACGGAAGGAGCGCGGACCGCATGGACGCTCTCGATCACCGCATTCTCGACCTGCTGCGCGAGGACGGCCGCGCCGCCTACCAGGACCTCGGTCCCCGGGTAGGGCTGTCGGCATCGGCCGTCAAACGGCGGGTGGACCGCATGACGGCGGACGGCGTGATCCGCGGCTTCACCGTGGTGACGGACCCCGAGGCAGTGGGGCACGGCACCGAGGCCTACGTCGAGGCTCTTCTGCCGAGGCATCGTCGCGCCGCAGGAGCCTGCGCCGCATCCTCACCGATATCCCCGAGGTCATCGAAGCCACCACCGTGACGGGCCAGGCCGATGCCCTGGTCACCCTGAGAGCGGCGGACACCCGGCACCTCGAGTTGGCCCTCGAGAAGGTGCGCTCACCCAGCCAGGTGGACTCGACGCGGTCGGCGATCGTGCTGTCGCGACTGATTGAGCGTCGCGCTCAGTAACAGGCCTAAATCCAGGACGGCAGCCACATATGCGCCTGCCAATACTGGAACGGGATGGCGTCGCCCACCCACACGGGCGCGAAGAAGCCCGCGAGGACCAGCACCAGGCCCACGTATGTCCCCGCAATGGCGAGGCCTCGAGGGCTCCACGCGCCGTCGAGGCGTGGAGGTTGGGCGATGCGTTGGAGCATCCACACCACCAGCAGCACCACGAACGGCGCCAAGGTCACGGTGTAGAAGGTGAAGATGGTGCGGTGCGCAAAGGGCAGCCACGTCACCCACGCGGCGAGGTAGCCCACGGCGAGGGTGAGCGCGAGCATGTCGCGGTGGCGTACCACCCTCCACAGCGCGTAGAGCAGGACGGCGAAGCCGACCCACCACACCAGGGGGTCGCCCACGGCGTGGATGGCGCTGACGCAGCGCTCGGCGCCGCAGTCCGCATCGGGCGCGTCCTCGAAGTAGAACGCGGTGGGGCGCCACTGGAACGGCCACAGCCACGGGTTCGACTCGTAGTTGTGAGGTGTGTCGAGGCCCTTATGGAAGTCCCACATCTGGCGGTGGTAGTGCACCAGCGAACGCAGGGATTCCGGAAGCCAGGTCACGCCCTCGCCGGGATTCTGCTCCGCCCACCGTCTTCCCCACGAGTTCTCCGAGGTGAACCACGGGATCCACGACGCGAGATACACCAGGGGCAGCACCACCACCGTGGTGAGGAAGGCGGGAATGGCGCGGACGAATCCGCCCAGGAACCACTGTTCGTAGCCCGCGGCGCGGCGGTCGTACCAGTCGAACACCACGCTCAGCACGAGGAACGCGGCCATGAAGTACAGGCCGTTCCACTTCACCGTGACACCGAGCGACAGCGTCACGATGGCCGCGAGGCGCCACCAGCGGAAGCCGAGGTTCGGGCCCTCGCCGGGCAACCGCGGGGGTGGGTCGCCGCCGAGCCCCGCACGGTCGAGTGCGGCCGCGGCCATGAGCCGTTCCCTGGTGCGTTCCCTGTCCACCACAAGCAGGGCGAAGCCGGCGATGATGAAGAACGTGAGGAAGCCGTCGAGCAGGGCGGTGCGCGACAAGACCACGTGTTCGCCGTCCACGGCGAGCAGCACACCCGCGACCGTGCCCCAGATCGTGGAGCGGAAGAGACGGCGCGCCGTGAAGGCGAGAATGACGCACGCCGCGACCCCGAACAGCGCAGCGAAGAACCGCCAGCCGAACGGGGTGACACCGAACATCTTCATGCCGAGCCCGATGAGCAGGCTTGCCGGTGTTGGGGTGGACCACGAAGTCGCCCTCGTCGGTGAGCCTGCGAGAGGTCACCGCGGGCAAAGTCCTGGTTCTCGCCTCCCCACTCGCCCTCGAAGCCCAACTCCACGAGCGAGTAGCCGCCGCGGGCGTAGAACACCTCGTCGAACACCAGGTCGGTCGGCTCGCCAAGCGACGCGAAACGCATTACCGCCGCGAGGACGCCCACCACCGTCGCCATCAGCGCTACACGCCAGCGCCACAGCCTCTCCAGGATCACAGGGGAGAGCCTAACGGCGACCTGTGCGACGGCAAGGTAGCGGTGTGCGACCCTGGAACACATGACGGGACGCGTGGTGCTGGCGGCGACGCCGATCGGGAACGCCGCCGACGCCTCGGCGAGGCTCAGGGTGGCGCTGGCAGAGGCCGACGTGATCGCCGCCGAGGACACCCGGCGCCTGCGTGATCTCGCCCGCAGGCTCGACATCGAGGTGCGCGCCGAGGTGCTCGCGGTGCACGATCACAACGAGCGCGACCGCGCTGCGTCGTTGGTGGAACGTGCGGCGGCGGGCGCCCTGGTGGTCCTCGTGTCCGATGCGGGGATGCCGACCGTCTCCGACCCCGGTTTCAGGGTGGTGGAGGCCGCGGCGGCCGCCGGCGTGACCGTCGAGGTGCTGCCGGGGCCATCGGCGGTGCTGACGGCCCTGGCGCTCTCGGGGCTGCCCACGGACAGGTTTTGCTTCGAGGGGTTCCTGCCGCGCAAGGACGGCGAGCGCGCCCGTGCCCTCGCAGATCTCGCCACGGAGCCGCGCACCATGGTGTTCTTTGAGGCGCCGCATCGTTTGGACGCCACGTTGGCGGCGATGGCCGATGCCTGGGGCGGCGACCGCCCCGCGGCCGTGTCGCGCGAGCCTCACCAAGACCCACGAGGAGACCCGCAGGGGCACGCTCGCCGCGCTCGCCGCCTGGGCGACCGATGGCGTGCGTGGCGAGATTGTGGTGACGGTCGCGGGCCGTCCCGCCGAGGCGCCCACCCTGGACGCGCTCGTCGCGGAGGCGCTGGCGCGTGTGGAGTCGGGGGAGCGTGCCAAGGATGCGGTGGCCGATCTCGCGGCAACCGCTGGTGTTCCGCGCCGAGAACTGTATGGCGCCGTGCTCGCCGCGCGGCAGGGAGCCTCATGACGGCCCACACGCGCGCCGCGCGCTCCGGGGTGACAGCCCTGGCAGTTCTCGTAGCGACCGCCGCGGGCGGCGCGACGGGCGCCTTGGCGTGGGGCGGGGGCAGCGCGAGCGCGCCCCAGGCATCGGCCCCGACCGTGACCGTCACGGCCGAACCCACCGCGTCCGTGCCAGCCGTCACGGCGCCGACCGTCGAGGCCACTCCCGTCGACGCCGAGGTCACCGCGACTCCGCATCCGTCGCTCGACGATCCTGACTCGCTGTGGGTCGTCGTCAACAAGCTGCGGCCGCTGGACCCCATCGACTACGTGCCGGAGGACCTCGTGTCGCTGTCGGGCATTCCGGGCGGCTCCTCGCAGCAGATGCGCGCGGAGGCGGCCGAGGCCCTCACCCAGATGCGCGGCGTTGCCGCCGATGCCGGTGCCGGGTTCTCGGTGTCGACCGCCTACCGCGCCTACGGCTTCCAGGACTCGCTGTTCTCGGGCTACGCCGCGCGGCGGGGCGAGGATGTCGCCGAGACGTTCTCTGCGCGCCCGGGCTATTCGGAGCACCAGACGGGGCTGGGCGTGGACGTGTACTCGTCATCGGCGTGCAGGATCAAGGCATGCTTCGGAGACGAGGACGCGGGCCGATGGCTCGCGGAACACGCCTGGGAGCACGGCTTCATCATTCGCTACCCCGAGGGCAGCCAGGACGTGACGGGCTACGTGTACGAGCCATGGCACTTGCGCTACGTGGGCACCGAGGCTCGCCGCCGCGATGCACGAGGCTGGCTCCGCGACGATGGAGGAACACCTGGGGCTCGCCGCCGCCCCCGACTACGAGTAGTGGGGCTTAGTGCCGCACGAGCGCCCCCGCTTTTTCAGGTGCGCGCGGTCACTAGACTGGGCGCCATGTCACGCATCCTCTCCGCTGTCGCCTGGCCGTATGCCAACGGACCCCGTCACATCGGCCACGTCGCCGGTTTCGGCGTGCCCTCGGACGTCTTCAGCCGGTACATGCGAATGGCGGGCCATGACGTCCTGATGGTGTCGGGCACCGACGAGCACGGCACGCCCATCCTCGTGCAGGCCGAGGGCGAGGGCGTCAGCCCCCAGGAACTCGCGGATCGCTACAACCGCGTCATCGTCGAGGACCTCGTGTCGCTCGGCCTCTCGTATGACCTGTTCACCCGCACCACCACGGGCAATCACGAGCACGTGGTCCAGGATCTGTTCAAGGCCGTCCACAAGAACGGCTACATGATCGAGCAGACCACGCGCGGTGCCATCTCGCCGTCGACGGGCCGCACCCTGCCCGACCGCTACATCGAGGGCACCTGTCCCATCTGTGGTGCGGACGGCGCCCGCGGCGACCAGTGCGACAACTGCGGCAACCAGGCGACCCCATCGACCTCAAGAACCCGGTGAGCCGCATCAACGGCGAGACTCCCCAGTTCATCGAGACCGAGCACTTCTTCCTTGACCTCCCGTCGCTCGTGGAGCCACTGTCCGACTGGCTGGGTTCGCGCCACGGCTGGCGCCCCAACGTCTTGAACTTCTCGCGCAACCTCCTCGCGGACGTGCGCCCGCGCGCGATGACGCGCGACATCGACTGGGGAATCCCGATTCCGCTGCCGGGCTGGGAGGACAACCCCGCCAAGCGCCTGTACGTGTGGTTCGACGCGGTCATCGGCTACCTGTCCGCGTCCATCGAGTGGGCGCGCCGTGAGGGCGACGCGGACGCGTGGCGTCAGTGGTGGAACGACCCCGAGGCGCTGTCCTACTACTTCATGGGCAAGGACAACATCACTTTCCACTCGCAGATCTGGCCCGCGGAACTGCTCGCGGCCAACGGTCGCGGCGCGAAGGGTGGCGAGCCTGTCGAAGTTTGGCGACCTGCAGGCGCCGACCGAGGTGGTCTCCAGCGAGTTTCTCACCATGGAATCCGCGAAGTTCTCGTCCTCGCGCGGTCACGTCATCTACGTGCGTGACATGCTGGCCCGCTACCAGCCGGACGCGCTGCGCTACTTCATCGCAACGGCCGGCCCCGAGAGCCACGACGCGGACTTCACCTGGTCCGAGTTCAAGCGCCGCACCAACGACGAGGCTCGTCGCAGGCTGGGGCAACCTGGTGAACCGCACCGCGACTCTGCTGCACAAGAACGTGGGATCCATCCCCTCGCTCGAGGGCGCCACCGATGCCGACCGCGCGGTGCTCGCGCAGTCCGAGGCGGCGTTCACGACCGTCGGCGACCTCATCGGCGCGCAGCGTCAGCGGGCCGCGATCTCCGAAGCGATGCGGGTGGTCGGCGAGGCCAACAAGTACCTCGCGGACACCGCGCCGTGGAAGCTCAAGACCGAGGACCCCGCGCGCATGGAGACCGTGCTGGGCGTCGCGGCGCAGGCTCGTGGCCGACGCCAACATCATGCTGGCGCCCTTCCTGCCGCACAGGCTCGCAGAAGGTGCATGAGGCACTGGGCGGCACCGACATCGTCGCGCCCATGCCTCAGATGAACGAGGTCGACGACCTCGACATCGCCGACCGCCACTACCCGGTTATCCAGGGTGACTACTCGGCCGCTCAGGGCATCTGGGGCCGCCGCGACGTGGTTCCGGGCACTCCCGTGGCCCAGCCGTCGCCCATCTTCGTCAAGCTGGATGACACGATTGTGGAGGACGAGCCGCAGCGGATGCGCGGCGACGACGCGTGACCCGTCGCGGAGCATGGCCGCCGGTGCCAGAGGCGCTTCCCGCGCCCATCGTGGACAATCACTGCCACCTCGATTTCCCCGCGGGAGATGAGCCGCTCAGCGTGGACACGCGCTTGCAGCAGGCGGCCGATGCGGGGGTGACCCGGGTGGTCCAGATCGGCTGCGATCTGGAGTCGGCTCGCTGGACGGCCGAGGCCGTCGCGAGGTTCCCTGAGATGCTCGGAGGGGTCGCGCTGCACCCCAACGACGCGGCGGTCCTCGCCGCCGAGGGAACGTATGACGAGGCGTTTGCCGAGATCGCGGCGCTGGCGCAGGGCGAGCGCATCCGCGTGGTGGGGGAGACCGGACTCGACACGTTCCGCACGGGGCCCGAGGGGCACGACGCGCAGGTGCGTGCGTTCCGCGATCACATCGCTCTCGCCAAGGAACTCGGCAAGCCCCTGCAGATCCACGACCGCGACGCCCACGCGGAGGTCATCGACATCCTTTTGGCCGACGGCGCGCCGGAGGTCACGGTGTTCCACTGCTTCTCAGGTGACGCCGCCATGGCGAGGCTCGCCGCGACCGAGGGCTGGTACCTGTCCTTTGCGGGCACGGTGACCTTCAAGAACAACGATGCGCTGCGTGCTGCGGCCGCGGTGACGCCCCTGGATCACATGCTCGTCGAGACCGATGCGCCGTTCCTCACGCCCCATCCGCACCGCGGCCAGCCGGGCTCTCCGGCCATGGCAGCGATCACTGCCAGGACCCTCGCCGAGGTGCTGGAAGCGGACCTCGAGGCGTTCTGTGCTCAGATCTGGCAGACGTCGCACAACCTGTATGGCCCCTGGTAGACGCCTTTTATCACTGGCCCTGCCGGGCCCCGATGTGCGGCTAGGACTGGCGCATCGCAATGTAACTATGAGATAACAGTCCGGTGAATCGTCGCGTTTTTGATGGCCGCGACGAGACGAAAGGATTGGCCGTTTGAGTTATCGACGTACGACGCCTGCCCCCGGAGGACGCCGGGAGCGGCGCCACAAGAAGGGTGTGCGCATGCGCGCCACCTCGGGAGTGATTGCCGGCGTTGCCGTCGGTGCCTTCGCCTTCGGTTCCTTCGCTTCGGTGGGAGTCAACGCCTTCGCGGCGCCCTCATCGGAAGAGGCCGAGTCGATCGCCCAGACCACCCTTGCGCCCATCGAGGCCGAGGGTGCCGACATCGAGGTGGTGACCCGTACCGAAGAGGTCGCGATCGAGCATGGCTCGGTCGAGAAGAAAGACTCCTCGGAGGAAAAGGGCACCGAGACCGTCGTCACCGAGGGTGAAGACGGCACGATGCTCGTGAGCTACAACGTCACCATGAAGGACGGCGTCGAGGTCGAGCGCGAAGAATCCATGTCGGTCGTGGTCGAAGAGCCCGTCGACGAGGTCGTCGCGATCGGTACCCGCGAGAAGGCTCTCGATCCCCACCGGCATCTCGAACTCCGGCACCAACCGTGCCATCGGCCAGGACCTTGCCGCGGCCCGCGGCTGGACCGGCGATCAGTGGAGCCTGCCTCAACGCCCTGTGGACCAAGGAATCCGGCTGGAACTCCAACGCCCACAACTCGTCCTCTGGTGCCCATGGCATCCCGCAGGCGCTGCCCGGTTCCAAGATGGCCTCGGTCGGTTCCGATTGGGCGACCAACCCCACCACCCAGATCACCTGGGGTCTGAACTACATCGCTGGCCGCTACGGCACGCCGTGTGGAGCGTGGGGCCACTCGCAGAGCATCGGCTGGTACTAGGAAAGTGGCCGACCTGCTCGGCCCGTCCGAGATCCGCTCGCTCGCCGAGTCTCTCGGCGCCGCGCCCACCAAAAAATGGGGCCAGAACTTCGTTGTTGACTCCGGGACCGTCAGGCGCATCGTCCGCATCGCTGGGGTGCAGCCCGGCGACCACGTGGTCGAGGTGGGGCCAGGTCTCGGCTCGTTGACCCTGGCTCTCCTTGAGGCCGGTGCCCGCGTCACCGCGGTGGAGATCGACCCCAAGGCTCGCGGCCGCGCTGGCGGACACGGTGGCGCGCAAGGCGCCCGAGGCCGTCGACCGTCTCACGGTCGTCCATCGCGACGCCCTGGACATCACCGCGCTTGACGAGGAACCGCAGGCGCTGGTCGCCAACCTGCCGTACAACGTGTCCGTGCCGGTGATCCTGCACTTCCTGGAGATCTTCCCGTCGCTGGAGCGCGTGCTGGTGATGGTGCAGGCCGAGGTCGCCGACCGCATCGCCGCACCGCCGGGTTCTCGCACCTACGGTGTGCCGTCCGCCAAGGCGGCCTGGTACACCGCGACGCGTCGCGCAGGCGATGTGGGCCGCGCGGTGTTCTGGCCCGTGCCGCGCGTGGACTCCGCGCTCGTGCTGATGGATCGCAGGGACCAGCCGGAGACCACCGCGTCGCGCGAAGAGGTCTTTGCGGTCATCGACGCCGCCTTCGCGCAGCGCCGCAAGGGCCTGCGTGGCGCACTCTCGGGCCTCGCGGGTTCGGGTGCCCTGGCCGAGGAGGCTCTCGCGCGCGTGGGGATTGCGCCGTTGACGCGCGGCGAGCAGGCTCGGCATCGAGGACTTCGCGCGCATCGCCGAGTCCCTCGCACAGGCGCAGGCCGCGCCTGGCACGCTTGGCGCATGAGCGCTGTCACCGTCCGGGCGCCGGGCAAGGTCAACCTGCAACTCGATGTTGGCCCGCTCGGCGTGGACGGGTATCACCCGCTCGCGACCGTCTTTCAGGCGGTCGAACTGTACGAGGTGGTGACAGCGACTCCGCGCGATGACAACGCACTGAGGGTCACCGTCGAGGCGCCGCGGGGCCTGGGAATCGACGTCGACGCGGTGCCGACCGGGCCGGAGAACCTGGTGGTGCGAGCGGCGGTCGCGCTGCGTGACGCGTATGGCGTCGACGCGGGCGCGGACCTTCACATCGTCAAGGGTGTACCCGTGGCGGGTGGCATGGCCGGCGGGTCGGCCGATGCCGCGGCGGCCATCCTTGCGTGTGCCGAGGCGTGGGAGATGGGACTCAGCCGCGCCGAGGCTCGACGTGGTCGCGGCCTCCATCGGCGCCGATGTGCCCTTTGCACTGCACGGACACACCGCGGTGGGCCTGGGGCGCGGCGGCGACCTGTCTCCCGCGATGACCCATGGTGAGTTTCATTGGGTCCTCGCCACGCAGGCGTGGGGCCTCTCGACTCCCGCCGTGTACGGCGAATTTGACCGGCAGGTCGCGGCGGGGGACATCGTCGCCGAGGAACCGCGCATCAGTGAAGCGGTCATGCAGGCCCTGATGGCGGGCGACCCGCATCGGCTGGGAGCGGCGCTTCACAATGACCTGCAGGGCCCGGCGCTGGCGTTGGCGCCACGGCTGGAGCGCGTCATGGACGCCGCTCATGATGCCGAGGCGCTCGGCGTCATGGTGTCCGGCTCGGGCCCCACGGTGGCGGCCCTGGCCCGCTCGCGCCAGCACGCGCTCGCGATCGCGGCGCATCTGCGCGCCGAGGAGGTGGCAGACACGGTCCTCACCGCATCGGCCCCTGCCGCCGGCGCCACCGTCATCGTGCCCTGACAAGGTGAGGATTCAGGCCGAGTCCATCCATTTCCTTAATTCCTATTGACTCGATAGAACTTCGGGCATATGCTCCAGAAGCGGCCGGGCACCACGCCCGGTCCGCGGGCCCGGATTGTTCCGGAGAACTGGGGTAGGTCACATGGCGGCGATGGTGATGCGGGAACGCTCGATGCGTCCCTGCGCCCTCGCCCGCCTTTGCATGTGTCAGGGGTGAGCCGCGCCCCGTACCCGCGATGACAGCGCGTACCCGCCGGCCACTCACCCCGCCCCTCTCGCCCTCGCGAGACGCCCGCACTTCCCTCATCTGCTCGGAGGCCGCCAGTGAACTGGCCCGCTCTTACCGTGCTCGCCGCCGTGGTGGCGGTCATCGCCGGTCTTGCCCTCATGCGTCGCAAGCGCATTCACTTCACGATCATCACGCTGGTCGCCCTCGCGGCCGGCATCCCCATCGGCCTGCTCAGCGGCGGTCACGCCGACTACGTAGAGCCGGTGGGGCGCATCTACATCAATCTGCTGCTCGCCTCCGTGGCGCCGCTGATCATCGTCTCGGTGTTCACCTCCATCGCATCGCTCGGGTCCATCGCACAACTGCGCCGCATCGGCGTGCGGTCCGTGGTGTGGCTCCTCGCGAGCAATGCCGTCGCGGTGGTGCTGACGTTGGGCCTGGCGCTCGCCCTCGGCATCGGCCGTGGCGTGAACCAGCAGGAAGGCGGGCAGGAACTGTCCGTCCTGGAGAACTCGGTCCAGCGGTTCACCGACGTGGTGGTGGACTTCTTCCCCTCGAACCTCGTCGGTGACGTGGGCGGCACCCACATCATCCCCATCCTGATCACGACGGTGGCGTTCGCTATCGCCTACCTCCAGGTGTCCCGCAAGCACGCCGATGCCGTCCGGCCCCTGCGCTCCGGCGCCGAGGCCGCCAAGGCTGGTGGTGTTCAAGGTCGTGGGCTACGTGGTGCGGCTCACCCCGTACGCCATCGTCGCGCTCACGGTCACCGTGGTGGCCTCCACGCGCAGCCTTGGCGACACCTTCTGGTCGCTGTTGGGACTGCTCGCGCTGACGTGGTTCGTGTGCTTCTTCCATGCGTTCGTGATCAACGGCGCCGTCGTGGGCATCGTCGCCGGGCTCAATCCCGTGGCGTTCTTCCGCAAGGTCCTGCCCGCACAGGTCGCCGCGTTCACCACCCAAAGCAGCGTCGGCACCCTGCCCGTGACCACGGACGTACTCACCCGGCGCATCGGAGTCGCATCGCAGGTCGCGCACTTCACCGCGCCACTGGGCACCACCATCGGCATGCCTGGCTGCTCCGGCATCTGGCCCACGATCGTCGCCGTGTGGGGCATTAACGCCTACGGGCTCTCGTACAGCCTGCAGGACTACGCGCTCCTGGCGCTGCTGGCGACGGTGGTCTCGATCGGCGTGGCTGGCGTTCCCGGCACCGCGACCGTGGCCGCCGCGACGGTGCTCGCCGCAGCGGGTCTGCCGCTCGAGTTCATCGCGGTCACGCTGCCCATCAGCGTCATCGCGGACATGGCGCGGACCATGACGAACGTCACCGCGGCGGCGACGGTCGCGACGGTGGTCGCCCACCAGACCGGCCAGGCTCGATCGGGACGTGTTCTACGACCGCGCGCCGGTCACCGCGCCGGTCGCCGCTCCCGAATCGACCGAAGCCCCGGTGGTCCCCGTCGCCGAGGTCGTGCACCGATGACGTCCCACGCATTCCCGCTTTCCTTCGCCCCTTCTCGTCCTTGGAGATTCAGCATGAAACACGTTTCCCGCACCCTCGCCACCGGGGCCGTGGTGGCCCTCGCCTCCGTGGGCATCGCCACGACCGCGAGCGCCATCACCAACCCCGCGCAGCACCCGTACCCCATCACCGTGAAGGGTGACGACGGCCAGACCTACACCGACGGGCTGGACACGCTGCCCGGCTACGACGACGAGGCGTGCACCTACATCCCCGGGGCGTACTACGACTTCGCCAACAACCGCGTCCACTACGCGGACGGCCAGTCGATCCCGTGGACCGAGTGGGAGCGGGCGACGGGCTACCAGAAGTGGCTCGACTCGCAGGCCTCGTCGGGCTCGGGGTCGGACTCCGGCTCCTCGACGGACTCCGGGTCCTCCTCGGGTTCATCAGGATCCTCGAGCTCCGGCTCGTCGTCGGGTACCAAGTCGGGCTCCGGCTCCACGTCCTCGTCGGGGACGAAGACCTCGTCAGGCACCAAGTCGAGCTCAGGCACGAAGTCGAGCTCCGGCTCTACGTCGTCGGGTACGAAGTCCTCCTCCGGCTCCACGTCGTCCTCGTCGGGCACCAAGTCGAGCTCCGGCTCTACGTCGTCCTCGTCCGGTGGCTCGGCCTCGAGGCTCGACGTCTTCGGGCACGTCCGCGTCCTCGTCGACGGGGTCGACCGCGAAGGGCTCGACGTCGTCGAACGCCGCAGGAGGGACGAGCGCGTCGACGTCCGGCGCGTCTGCCGGTGCCGCTGGCGACGAGGCCGCCACCACCCCAGAGGCCTCGGCCGCGCCCACACCGTCGGCGGACGCCTCGGGGAACGCTGCCACCCCGGCCCCGAGCGCATCGGCGACCGCGGGCCCGGGAGCGGACGGGGCCGACATCACCTCGACCGCAGCAAAGGGCGCGGTGACCGCTGGCCCGAGCGACGCCGACGCCGCATCGGCCGGCTGGGTCATCATCGCCGGCCTTGTCGCCGCAGGCGGCCTCGCGGGCGGCGGCTACTGGTTCGTGCGCTCGCGCCGGACCGCAGACGTCTGACTCCCCACCCACCCCCGACCTCACTTTCACTCAAGGAGACCTTCCGTGCCCACCCATGCCCTGCGTAGGCGAGCCACCGCCGGTGCGCTCAGCCTCGCTCTCACTGCGGGACTCGTCGCCGCTGGCGCAGTCGCGGCACCCGCCGCGACTGCCGCCGACCGGTCGGCGCCCACCGCCACCGACACCACCTACCTCGCCGACACTCTCGGTCTCGACGCCAGCACCGCCGTCGAAACCGTCACGTACGACCGCTTCCAGTGGCTGCTCCAGCAGACCGGCACCTTCGCGTTCGTGATCGGCTCCACCCACGACGCGAACTTTGCCGCCAGCGTGCGCGCGGCGGACTCGGCGGCCCGCGACGCGGGCGTGCAGAAGATCTACTGGTTCGACCCCAACCTGTCCGGCTACGAGGGCTCACGCAACCTCGACACTCGCAACCCTGGGGGCATCAGCCTCGCGGCAACGTCGCAGGCCATCTACGGCAAGGTCTGGGACAACGTGGTGGCGCGCTACCTCGGCAACGGATTGGCGGCGTCCGGCACCTCGTCGAGCGTCACGATCACGGCCGACGACGCGGTCGTCAACGACTCCGTCAACCCGGTCTGGGACGAGCGCACCGATGCCGCAGGCACCGGTGCGGGTACTGAGGACGCCGTGTTCGCGGTGTACGACAAGGACCACACCGCGGCAGGAGTGGCGGACACCGTGATCGACTGGGTGAACCTGTCCACGAGCACGTCTGTCTCCGCACAGGTCACCGCGGCCATCGCCGCCGGCGGCGGAGGCGCTGCGGTGGACAGCATCGACCAGTTCCACTGGTGGAAGGACTCGGCGAACGCCAAGCATCGGGCGTCCTACAGCGACGTGGCCCGCTACGGCGGCGACATCCTCGAGGAGTCCGACGGCACCGACGGCTGGCGTGTTCAGCAGATCACCTACCCGGAGCCTGCTTCACCTGCTCAAGCAGGACGGTGACGGAGAGAACTTTGCCCTGCTCTTTGGTGGTACCTGGTGCCACAACACCCGTGCCGTGATCAAGCAGGTGAACGCGGAGGCGCAGCGCACCGATGTGCCGGTGGTTTACAACGTGGACCTCGTGCTGGACGGCGGCACCGTCAATGGGTCCAATGGCAGCGCCAACCCCATTCACATCCGTGACACGTCGACGCGTGATGGCGCCACGAACTTCCGTCCCTCGTACCTCTACGGCGACGTCGTGAACACGTACTTCCCTAACCTGGTCACGCAGTACGACCCCGCGACCAGCAGCCGAGTGGACTACTTCCCCGGCGGCGACACCAGCGGTTCGGCGGCTGTCGCAAGGCGCCTACAGGTGCCGTTCGTCCTCGAGTACGAGCGCGGCACCGGCGCGAGCGTCGCGTCCGATGCGGTCAAGCGTCAGTGGATCCAGTCCACCGTGAGCGGCGACGTGACCTCCTACACGGAGTACATGACTGAGTGGTGGTTCACCGTCCCGTCCGCGCAGGCTCGGCCTGAACTTCGCGATTCCCTCCGACGAGTCCACCCTCACCGCCGCGCAGGCGCTCCAGTTGGAGCAGGCGCGTGCGCGGCTGGAGTTCGGCCAGGAGGCGGTCCAGGAGTTGCGTACGTTCTTCACGGCGCTGCGTGGGCCCGTGACGGCCGATGTGTCGATCGAGTCGCCCGCGGCGGTCCACGGTAGCCCGGCGAAACTCACGGTCACCGTGGGTGCGGACGGTGGGCCCCTCGCGACCGGTGACCTCACGCTGACGGTCGACGGCAAGACGCTGACGGCGACGATTGTCGACGGCGTTGCGCAGTTCTCCGTCGCGGGCCTTGGTGGCGGCGAGCACTCGTTCACGGTCTCGTTTGCCGGGTCCGATGCCGTCAAGGCCTTCGAGCGCACCGGTTCAGTGACGGTGGCGGCCGGTGCCGTGCGCTCCACGGGCCTCAAGGTCAGCGCCGGAAAGGCGACGGGGACGGCCGAGGCGATCGTGACGGTCGCGGGCCAGCCTTCCCACGCCACACCGACGGGCGAGGTCACCGTGAAGGCGACCGACGGCACCACCACGCGCACCGTCCACGCCGAGGTGTCGCAGGGCCGTGCCAGTGCGACCCTGACGGGACTCAGCGAGGGCACGTGGACCGTGTCGGCGTCGTACGCCGGTGACGCGAACTACACCGCCTCGACCGCGTCGAACGTGTCGTACGTCGTGAATGCGACCGGTGGTGGCACCGATGGCGGTACTGGCGGTGGCACCAATGGTTCGACCGGCGGCGGCTCGTCGGACGGCGACGGCTCCGGTTCCGGCACCGGCGACGGCGACGGCGACTCAGGTGCGGGAACCGGCGGCGACTCTGCGGGCTCGGGCGGCGACGCCGAGGACGGTCAGCCGAGCATCTCGGTGCCGACCACGCGCCTGGTGGCGGGTTCCTCTGTGGTGGTCTCGCTCGCTGGCCTTGACGTCGACTGGGTCGAGGTCGGCATCGAGAGCACCTACCAGCGGCTCGCTACGGCGGCCGTCGAGGGGGTGCAGCCGAGGTCACGGTGACGATTCCGCAGTCGCTGGAGCCTGGCGTGCACCACCTAGTGGTGCGGGACGCCTCGGGCGGTGAGTTGGCGAGGCTGGAGGTCGAGGTGGCCGAGGCATCGGCCGGCTCCCTGTCCGGCACCGGGCCCGCGGCCGTGACCGCCTGGGTGCTTGCGGCAGCGACCCTGCTCGCGGCAGGCGGGTTCGTGGTGGCGCGATCGCGCAAGCGAGCAGTCGCCACGCACTAAGCAGAAGGTCCTCGCGGCGGCGGCCAGACCGGCCGTCGCCGCGAGGACCCTCGTGACGCTTGCGGGTGTTACTGCTCGCGGGACTTGAGCGCGTCGCGGATCTCAGTCAGCAGGCTCGATCTCGGTGGGCGAGACAGCCTCATCGGGCGCGGGCTCGTCCTTCTTGCGGCGCTCGGCGAGCCTTGTTGAGCGGCATGACGATGAGGAAGTAGATCGCGGCGGCGACCGTGAGGAACGTGAACACCGCGTCCAGCACGAGGCCGATCGAGAACTGGCCCTCGCCGATGGAGAAGTTACCCACGCTGGTGAGGTTGGGCTGGCCAAAGATGGCCGCGATGAGCGGGTTGATGATGCCGTCCACGATGGACGTCACCACGGCGGTGAAGGCGCTGCCGATGACCACCGCGACCGCGAGGTCAACGACGTTGCCGCGCGTGATGAATTCCTTGAAGCCCTGAATCATGACGTCCTCCCAGAAGTCGGTTCATTCCGAGACTAGGGGAGCGGGACGTATCCGTCCCGGTATTTACCGCGTCGTGGTGTCGTTGTCGTCGGGCGCCATGGGATCGCGCTCGAAGTTGGACAGGCCGTTCCACGCCAGATTCACCAGATGCGCGGCCACCTCGTCCTTGCTGGGCTCGCGCACCTCGGCCCAATGCTGGCCCGTGAGCGCCACCATGCCCACCAGCATCTGGGAGTAGATGGGGGCGGAGACGGGGTCGAGGCCCCGCTTGACGAACTGGTGTGCCAGGAGGTGCTCCACCTGGTTCGCGACGTCTCCGATCAGGGAGGAGAACGTGCCCGAGGCCTGCGCCACGGGGGAGTCGCGCACCAAGATGCGGAAGCCATCGGGCGACGATTCGATGTAGTCAAGCAGTGCGCGGGCAGCACGCTCCACCAACTGGCGGGGGTGGCCGCGCTCCGCGAGGGCGCCCGACAGGGCGCCGAGCAGGGCCTCGACCTCACGGTCGACGATGACGGCGTAGACGCCCTCTTTGCCGCCGAAGTGCTCGTAGACCACGGGCTTGGAGACATCCGCGCGAGCAGCGATTTCCTCCACCGAGGTGCCATCGAATCCGCGTTCCGCAAAGAGGGCGCGAGCCACCTGGAGCAGGCTGTTCACGCCGGTCGCGCGCCGACATTCTGGCGCGCGGAGCCTTGCGGGGTTCGTCGGTCACGGTCCCTAGTGTGCCGCGAATCCTGGCAGACTGGGGCACTCGGGTCCGCTGCGGCCCCGGTCCGCCCTGGTGTAACGGCAGCACGCAGGCCTTTGGAGCCTTGCAGTACAGGTTCGAATCCTGTGGGCGGAGCCACCACACCCCCTCACTTTGAACCAGTTTGAGCGCGACACGCCGGGTACAGAGGGCCGATGCGGCTGCTGGCCGGCGTGTCCGGCCTCACTTTGGTTCAAAGTGAGGTGAGCGAGGGCCCGGTTAGAGTGGTCGCCACCAGCACACGACGGCGCGCATCCGCGCCAGAGAAGGGGAAACGGTGAGCCTCACCCGTCCCGCGGCCGTGATGATCCTCGCGGCCGGCGCAGGAACCCGCATGAAGTCAGCCACCCCCAAGGTGCTCCACGAGATTGCCGGAAGGTCGCTGTTGGGCCACGCCCTGCACGCCGCGGGCAGCCTCGACCCCGAACGTGTGGTCGTGGTGGTGCGTCACGAGCGTGAGCGCGTCGCCGCCCACGTCGAGGAGCACGCCCCGCAGGCGCTGCTGGCGGATCAGGACGACATCCCCGGCACCGGCCGTGCGGTGTTCTGCGGACTCTCCGCGCTGGACGCCACCGCCATCGCGGCGCAGGTGGCCGCGGGCGCCGTGGGTGACACCTCGATCATGGAGACCCAGGTCGAGGGTGCCATCGTGGTGACGAGCGGAGACGTGCCGCTCGTGGACGGCGACCTTCTCGCGGGCCTAGTCGAGGCGCACGCAGCGCAGGGCGCCGCCGTGACTGTGCTGACCGCAGAGGTGCCCGACCCCACGGGCTACGGCCGCATCGTCCGCGACGCCTCCGGCCAGGTGGTCGCCATCGTCGAGCAGAAGGACGCCACCGACGAGCAGCGTGCCATCACCGAGATCAACGCAGGCATCTACGTGTTCGACGCCGCGCACCTGCGCCGTGCGCTCGCCCAATTGGGCCAGGACAACAGTCAGGGCGAGATGTACCTCACGGACGTCATCCACCTGGCGCGAGCCGAGGGTGGCCACACGCACGCCCACGTGGCCGCGGACGCCGCCTCCGTCGAGGGCGTCAACGATCGCGTGCAGGCTCGCGGCCGCCGGACGTGCGCTCAACACCCGCATCATCGAGGGATGGATGCGCGAAGGTGTGACGGTCGTGGACCCCGCCACCACCTGGATCGACGCGGACGTTGAGCTCGCACCCGACGCGACGGTGCTGCCCGGGACCCAGGCTTCACGGCGCCACTCAGGTCGCCACCGGAGCCGTCGTGGGCCCCGACACCACGCTGACCGACGTTCAGGTGGGTGCCGGCGCGACCGTCACCAGGACCCACGGCTCGGGAGCGGTCATCGAGGCGGGCGCCACCGTAGGCCCGTTCTCCTTCCTGCGCCCCGGCACTCACCTGGGGGCCGACGGCAAGATCGGCGCCTTCGTCGAGACCAAGAACGCCCGCATCGGCGACCACTCCAAGGTGCCGCACCTGTCATACGTGGGTGACGCAACCATCGGTGAATACACCAACATCGGCGCCGCGACGATCTTCGTGAACTACGACGGCGTCAACAAGCACCACACCACCGTGGGTGACCACGTGCGCATCGGCTCGGACAACCAGGCTCATCGCGCCCGTCACCATCGGAGACGGCGCCTACACGGGCGCCGGTGCGACCGTGCGTCGTGACGTTCCCTCCGGCGCTCTCGCCCGCAACCACGTGCCGCAGCAGGTGGTGGATGGTTGGGTGGTCTCGCGCCGCCCCGGAAGCGCCTCCGCCAAGGCGGCACAGGCGGCATCGGCCGATGCCGAGTCGGCACCGAGCCCCGAAGCCGAGCCGCCTACGCACCCCGACGAGCGCTGAGCGGGACCACCGCCACACGCGGCACGCCCTCGCGGCCATTAGAGTAGGTCCTGCGCCCCCGCTCGAATTGAAGAAATATAGGAGTGTCATGAGCTCAGACATCTCGCACGCAAGCGAGAAGCGGATGGTCCTCGCCAGTGGACGGGCACACCCCGACCTGGCCGATGCGGTGGCCTCCGAGCCTGGGCATCGAACTCCTGCCGACCACGGCCTACACCTTCGCCAATGGCGAGCCTGTACGTCCGCTTCGGCGAGTCCGTGCGTGGAGCAGACGCGTTCGTGCTGCAGTCCCACGCCGCCCCCATCAACGAGGCGATCATGGAGCAACTCATCATGGTGGACGCGCTCAAGCGCGCCTCCGCGAAGCGCATCACCGTGATCATGCCCTGCTACGGATATGCCCGTCAGGACAAGAAGCACAAGGGCCGCGAGCCCATCTCCGCCCGCCTCATGGCGGACCTGTTCAAGACCGCAGGTGCGGACCGTGTGATGTCGGTTGACCTGCACACGTCGCAGATTCAGGGCTTCTTCGACGGCCCCGTCGACCACCTGTGGGCCATGCCGCTGCTGGCCCAGTACGTGCGTTCGCGCGTCGCCCCCGACAACCTGACCATCGTGTCTCCAGACGCCGGCCGCGTGCGTCTCGCCGACCAGTGGTCCGATCACCTCGGTGCGCCGCTCGCGATCATCCACAAGCGTCGCGACCCGTCGGTGCCCAACCAGGTCAAGGTCCACGAGCTCGTGGGTGAGGTCGAGGGCCGCACCTGTGTGCTGGTCGACGACATGATCGACACCGGCGGCACCATCGTCCAGGCCGCCGAGGCGCTGTTCGAGAACGGTGCGAAGGACGTCATCGTGGCCTCGACCCACGGCCTGCTCTCTGGCCCCGCCGTCCAGCGACTGCGTGACTCCGGCGTGAGCGAGGTCGTCATCACCGACACCCTGCCCATCAACGAGGACCACCGCTTCGACAAGGCTCACGGTGCTGTCGATTGCGCCGCTGCTGGCGCGCGCGATCCGCGAGGTCTTCGACGACGGTTCCGTGACGAGCCTGTTCAACGGCAACGTCTGACACGTCTTCACTGACGGCGGCCGATGCCGTCGTCACGTCACAGAGCCCGTCCCGCCTCACGGCGGGGCGGGCTCTTGTCGCGGTGGCCGGCTACATGCGGGCGTAGCGCGCGCGGACCATGGAGTACAGCCCGTAGGCGGCGAAGCCGAGGCCCACGGCGACGACGATGACCGGGCCGCCTGGCAGGTCGAGCAGGCTCTCGATGGCCCCGTCGAGGCCCTTGGCCTTGTCGGCATCGGTCGTGAGAGCCGCGAAACCGAAGAGGACACCGACGGCGCCCAGTGCGATGCCCTTGGCGATGTAGCCGGTGGTGCCGGTCGCCGTGACCACGGTCGACAGTTCCGCTCCGCCGGTGGCGCGCAGATCGTCGAGGAAGCGATGCGAGGCGCCCTTCCACACGTGGAAGACTGCCGTCGCGAGGATCCCGAGCGCGACGGCGCCCACGATGACGGGCCCGCCGGGCAGATCCAGGAGCATGGCGGTCAGGCCCTTGGCCTGCCCGCCGCTACTCGAGCCGCCGCCCAGCGCCACCGAGACGGCGACACCCGCGAGGGCGACGTAGACCACGGCCTTGCCAGCGGCCTTGGCGCGGTCGGAGGCCTGTTGGCCGCGACGTGTGGCATCGGCCGCCTGCCAGGCGCCCAGTGCCACGAAACCCGCGACGGCCACCCACAGCAGGGCGGTGCCGCCCGGGGCATCCCCCACGGTGGTCAGGGCCTGCGATTGGTCCGCGTCCCCGCCCGAGAAGGGGAGCCGGATGATGAGGAACGCGAGGACCAGATGGAGCGCTCCGGAGACCGCGTAGCCTGCCCTCGCCATCGTCTCCCAGGCTCGCGAGGAGGAGCGGCCCGGTCCCGTCAGTGGGCCCATCGACTCGTGGATCGTCATGACCTCTCAACCGTCGCGGCACCGCCGAGCATTCCCCGGTGGGCACGCGTACGCCACTCGGGGTAGACTGTTCGGGTTCCACGGCGAGGTTGGGTCCTGACGGACACCGACGTGATCGACGCGGCGGTGTGATGTTGACGCCTGCCTTGCCTGGCTCCACCACCGAATTTCAAGGAGACACCATGTCTGACAAGGCTCGTTCTCGACGCCGGAACCCGCACCGACTTCGGCAAGGGCCACGCCCGCCGCGCCCGTGCCGCCGGCCAGGTCCCCGCGGTCCTCTACGGCCACGGCACCGACCCCGTGCACCTGGTCCTCCCGGGCCACGCCACCATGATGGCGCTGAAGAACCCCAACGCCCTCCTCACGCTGCAGTTCGACGGCAAGGAAGAGCTCGCCGTCGCCAAGGACGTGCAGCGCCACCCCATCAAGCCCGTCATCCTCCACGTGGACCTGCTCCTCGTGAAGAAGGGCGAGAAGATCGTCGTGGACGTGCCCGTGCACATCGAGGGCGAGTCCGCTCCCGGCACCATCCACTTCCAGGAGGCGTCGACCCTCCAGGTGCTCGCCGAGGCGACCCACCTCCCCGAGTCCTTCGTGGTCTCGATCGACGGCCTCGAGGAGGGCGCGAAGGTTCTCGCGTCCGACGTGAAGGCGCCCAAGGGTGTTGAGGCTCGCGGGTGACGCCGACCAGCAGGTCGCCTCCATCGCGGCTCCGCAGGTCCAGGACGAGGGTGCCGACGAGGCCCCCGCCGCCGAGGCCGCCGCGGAGACCACCGAGGCCTAAGCCTCACCGTCGTGACTCGAGGCGCCCGTCACCCCTGGTGGCGGGCGCCTCGTGCGTCGCGGCACACTTTCCACCATGAGGAGACATCGTTGAGCGCGCTCGTGATCGGCCTGGGCAACCCCGGCGAGGAGTACGCAGGAACCCGCCACAACATCGGCCAGATGGTGGTCGAGGCGCTCGCGGCACGCGGCGGCGCCGCGCTCTCGGTCCACAAGAAGACCAGGACGCGTGCGGCGACGGTGCGGCTCGCGGGCGATGCCGTGGTGGTCGCCGTACCGATGTCCTACATGAACGTCTCCGGCGGCCCCGTGTCCTCGCTCGCCAAATACCAGTCCGTCGCGCCCGAAGACGTGATCGTGGTCCATGACGAGGCTCGACATTCCGTTCGGCGAGGTCCGCCTCAAGCGAGGCGGAGGCTCCGGCGGACACAACGGCCTCAAGGACATCACGAAGGCGCTGGGCACCCCCGACTACATTCGGGTGCGGGTCGGCATCGGACGTCCCCCGGGCCGCATGGATGCGGCCACCTTCGTCCTCAAGCCGTTCTCCACGCCAGAGCGCAAGGAGCTCGACCTGCTCATTTCCGATGGCGCCGACGCCGTCGAGTCCGTCATCGAGCACGGGCTCGAGGCCACCCAGCAGAAGTTCCACTCTCCGCGCTAGGTCGCGTGGCCGCTGCGGGGTTCATCGCAGGGCATGTCGTAGGGCACTCCGCCCGAGCCGCGTGACGGCGAGGGAATGGACACCACCCCCATACGCGTCACTACTATCGGAAGTGCCGTAGGTTGCGGACAGCCTCACCGTTCGCGTCGCCTGCACGCTACCCGTCAGTAGTCCCGTGAATACGAGGGAGGAAGCGTGACCACGACCGAGACTGCCTGGGCCATTCCCCAGGTCAACGACCGCCGCTTCGGCGCCGCCTTGTTCGACCTTGATGGGGTCCTCACCCCGACCGCCGAGGTCCACATGGCAGCCTGGAAGCGCATGTTCACCGACTACTTCACGGCCCACGCCGTGACTCCCGCGTACACGGACGACGACTACTTCGCGTACGTCGATGGCAAGCCGCGCTACGACGGCGTGCGGGCGTGCCTCGCCTCCCGAGGCATCACGTTGCCCGAAGGCGACCCGACGGATGCTGGCGGCACCGCTACCGTCTGCGGGCTCGGCAACGCCAAGAACGACATGTTCGCGAGTGTGCTGCGCGAGGACGGCATCGCGCCGTATCCGGGCTCCGTCGCGCTGATCGACCACCTGAACGCCGTGGGCGTCCCGATGGCCGTCGTCTCGAGCTCCCGCAACGCGCCCGAAGTCCTTGCCGCCGCGGGCCTCGACCACCACTTCGACGTGGTGGTCGACGGCGCCGTCGCCGCACGCGACAAGATTCCCGGTAAGCCGGCGCCCGACACGTATCAGCGGGCCGCCGAGTTGCTGGGAGTGGCACAGGCCGATGCGGTGGTGGTCGAGGATGCGATCTCCGGCGTGCAGGCCGGCGCCGCAGGCGACTTTGGGCTCGTCGTGGGAGTCGACAGGGGAGCGGGCGCCGACGCCCTCACCAGCCACGGAGCCGACGTGGTGGTGGCCGATCTCGCGGAGCCTGGTCGCGTGAGGGCCGCCGAGCGTCCCACTGGGGACACGACGTCACCCTCGTACCTCGACCGGCTGCGTTTCCCCGCGGATCCGTGGCGCCTGGTCGAGACCGAGTTCTCGAAGGTCGACCTGGGCGTCACGGAGACGCTCTTCGCGGTCGGCAACGGCTATCTCGGCCTGCGCGGCAACGTCGAGGACGGCCACGACGCCCACGCCCACGGCACCTTCGTGAACGGCTTCCACGAGACCTGGGACATCCTGCATGCCGAGGAGGCCTACGGCTTCGCGCGCACGGGGCAGACCATCGTCAACGTGCCCGATCCGAAGATCATCCGGCTGTACGTCAACGACGAGCCCCTGCTGCTGTCCATCGCCGACCTCATCGAGTACTCCAGGGTGCTCGATATGCGCGACGGCGTTCTCACCCGCGAACTGCTGTGGCGCACCCCGTCGGGCAACCGGGTGCGGATCCGGTCGCGCCGCATGGTGTCCTTCGCGCAGCGCCACCTGGCGGTCATGTCGTTTGAGGTGACGTTGCTCGACGAGGAGGCGCCCATCGCGATCTCCTCACAACTGCTCAACCGTGCCGCGGGCATCGACGAGTACAAGGCGAACCCGGCCCCCACGAGCGGCATCGCTGACCCCCGCAAGGCCTCCAAGGCTGGACAAGCGCGTGCTCGAGCCGCGCCTTCACGACGGCGACGACCGCCGCGCGGTGCTGGGCTACCAGGCCGAGAATTCGCGGATGACGCTCGCCGTGGCCATGGAGCACTCCGTGGAGTTCGACGGCGACTTCGAGACGGTGTGCGAAGCCGAGGAGGACTACGCCAAGCACGTCTTCCGCGCCCGGCCCCAGCCGGGCCAGACGTTCACCCTGACCAAGGTGGTGAGTATCACACGTCGCGGGTGGTGCCCGCGCGCGAGCTCGCCGACCGCTGTCACCGCACCCTCGACCGCGTCGCCTCCGAGGGCATCGAGAAGCAGTACGAGGACCAGCGTGCCTGGCTCGACGGCTTCTGGGAGCGCTCCGATGTGGTGATCGAGGACCGTGACGAGATCCAGCAGGCCGTGCGGTGGAACCTGTTCCAGTTGGCGCAGTCGGCGGCGCGCGGCGATGGCCTCGGCGTGCCGGCCAAGGGCCTCACGGGCTCGGGCTACGGCGGCCACTACTTCTGGGACTCCGAGGTCTACGTGATGCCGTTCTTCACGTACACGTCGCCCATCATCGCCCGCAACGCCCTGCGCTATCGGTATCAGATGCTCCCTGCCGCGCGCAGGCGTGCTGCCGAGGCTCGCCCAGCACGGCGCGCTGTACCCGTGGCGCACCATCAATGGCGAGGAGGCATCGGCCTACTACGCGGCGGGGACCGCGCAGTATCACATCGATGCGGACATCTCCTTTGCCGTCGACAAGTACGTGCGCGCCACGGGGGATGACGAGTTTCTGTCCCGCAACGGCATCGACATCCTGGTCGAGACGGCACGCATGTGGGCCGACCTCGGCTTCTGGCGCAAGGTCGAGGGCAAGGGCGAGTCCTTCCGCATCCACGGTGTGACGGGGCCCGACGAGTACACCACCGTGGTCAACGACAACCTGTACACGAACGTGATGGCGCGCTTCAACCTGCGCGTGGCCGTCGCGAGCCTGCACAAGGCTCCGCGACCGATGGCCCGAGCAGTACGAGAAGGTGGTCGCGCGCCTGGCCATCGACCCGGCCGAGGTCGACGAGTGGGAGCGCGCCGCCGACGGCATGGCGATCCTGTGGGACGAACAGCCTGGGAATTCACCCGCAGGACGCGCTCTTCAACGAGCGTGAGGTGTGGGACCTCGAGAACACGCCCGCCGACAAGCGGCCGCTGTTGCTGCACTTCCACCCGCTAGTGATCTACCGCTTCCAGGTGCTCAAGCAGGCCGATGTGGTGCTGGCGCTCTTCCTTCAGGGCGAGCACTTCACGCCCGAGCAGAAGCGCAAGGACTTCGAGTACTACGACCCGATTACCACCGGTGACTCCACCCTGTCGGGGGTGGTGCAGTCCATCATTGCCGCCGAGGTGGGTTACCACGAGCTCGCGCTGAGGTACTTCTGGGACGGCCTCTACGTGGACCTCGCCGACCTTCACGACAATGCGGCCGATGGTGTCCACACCGCCTCCACTGGCGGCGTCTGGTCGGCGCTGGTCTATGGCTTTGGCGGGTTCCGTGACCACGGCGACGTGCTCACGTTCGACCCGCGCCTTCCCGAGGACTGGCCGTCGCTGACGTATCGGATCACGCAGCGCGGCACGCGCGTGCGCGTGACGGTGCGTGCTTCTTCGATCGCCTTCGCAATCGAGGAAGGGCCGGGGCTCACGGTGGATGTGCGTGGCGAGCGTCATTCGTTGACGCAGGCTCCAGGAGCCTCGAGGTCCCGCTGGCGCATCAGGGCGACCGGATCCCCGGCGCGCCCGACGCGCAGGCGTTCCACGGCACCGTCAGGGCGGACGGCACGGTCATCACGCCGTCGCTGCCCACGTCTGTGACCGAGGACGTCGACGAGCCCCCACGGAGACGCAGCAACTCCACATCCCGCAGTCGTGACGCCGCGCGGGGCAAACGTCCCGGTCGGCGGGCATCGGCGGTTTCTAGTGTCAACGTAGTTCTTCTTCCTTTCACACTGGAGCCTCGATGGCCGTCGCCGCGTTCGACCACCTGTTGTCGCCGATGACCCTCGGGTCTCTCACGCTGCCCAACAGGGTGGTGATGGTGCCTATGGGCACGGAGATGGGCGACGACTCCGGTCACCTCACTCCCCGCGAGATCGCGTACTACGCGGAGCGTGCCGAGGGCGCGGGCCTGGTGTTCACAGGGATTAACGCGGTGACCGGCGACTTCGAGGACATCGGCCCTGGCATCGGCCGCGTGGACACCGACGCCGCCATCCCGGGACTGCGCGCACTCGCCGACGCCTTCCATGCGCGCGGCGGCCGAGTGGGCGTGCAACTCAGCGCGGGCCTCGGCCGCAATATCGCCGCGCTCGACACAGCCCGCGCACCCATCTCCGCGTCCGACAACTCGCACTGGTGGGACTCCACCGTGATCTGCCGGCCGCTGGAGCGCACCGAGATCGCGGTCATCGTGACCCGCTTCAGGGAAGCCGCGGCGCGGTGTGCCGAGGCGGGCATCGACGCCATCGACATTCACGGGCACACCGGCAACCTCATCGACCAGTTCCTCTCCCGCGTGTGGAACCGCCGCGCCGACGAGTACGGCGGCTCGGTCGAGAACCGCTGCCGGTTCGCGGCCCAGATCGTCGCCGCCGTCAAGGAGGGGGCTCCCGGTCTCCCGGTGAGTTTCCGCCTGTCGGTGGATCACCGCTTCGCGGGAGGACGCTCGCCCGTGGAGTCCATCGAGATCGCGCTCAAACTCGAAGATGCGGGCGTGGACCTCCTCATGGTGGACGAGGGCTCCTACGAGGCCATGGACTTCCTGTATCCGCCGTACTACCGCGGCGACAACTGCATCATCTCCTCCGTGGCGATGTTCACTCGTGCGCTCTCCATCCCGGTGCTGGGCTGCGGAAGCCTGACGCCCGAGCGTGCCGAGACCGCGATCGCCGCCGGCGAGATGACTGCCGCGGGCATCGGCCGTGCTCTCATCGCCGACCCGCAGTGGGCGGCCAGGCTCGCGCAGGGCAGGCGTGAAGACATTCGTCCGTGCCTGCGCTGCAACGAGAAGTGCGTGGGTTACGTCTCGGTGGGAAAGCCGCTCGGCTGCGCCGTCAACGCGGCCACGGGCTTCGAGGCGGAGCGCCCCATGCGCCCGAGCGATACCCCGCAGCGCGTCGTGGTGATCGGAGGTGGGCCTGCGGGTCTCGAGGCCGCGCGCGTGGCGGCGCTGCGCGGGCACCGGGTCGACCTCTACGAGCGCGACGACAGGCTGGGTGGCCTGGCCTGGTCCAGCGCCACCGCGGCCTTCAAGAAGGACCTGCGCGTGATGGTGCAGTGGTGGGAGAGGCAACTCACGGCGCTCGGCGTTCGGGTGCACCTCGGCGTGGAGATCGCACGCGGCTCCGCGGTGCTGGACGACGCGGACGCGATCATCGTCGCCACCGGGGCAAGGGCCGCGGTGCCAGACGTGGAGGGCCTCGAGGGCGAGAACGTCGTCGACGTGGTGGACGCGCACCTGGGAGCGCACATGGGTCGTCGGCTGGTCGTCGGCGGAGGCGGGTTGTCGGGGGCAGAGTTCGCGCTTGAGGCTGCCCGCGTGGGCTACGACGTGACGGTGGTGGAGGCGGGCCCGGCCATCGCCGCCGACCAGTTGATGGTCAACCGCTATGCGCTGGTGCGCGACCTCGCCGCCGCGGGTGTGACCGTGCTGACGGGGCATCGGGTCACGATGATTGACGCCCACGGTGTGGTGGTTGATGGGCCCGATGGCGAAGACCGGGTCGACGCCGACACGGTGGTCGCGGCATTCGGGCTGCGACAGGACCCGGCGCTCGCGGACGTCCTGCCTGGCGGACGCGTCATCGCCGTGGGCGACTGCGTCGAGCCCGGCAAAGTGGGCGATGCCGTGCGAGCGGGCTTCGAGGCCGCGTGCTCGCTCTAGCAGGGGGCCGATGCGGCGCAGTGGCCTAGCACCGAAAGCGCCAAGGCGGAGGGCAAACGTCCCGGTATGACGGTAAATGTCGGTTCTACGTTGGGTCTAACAACGAATTCGATTTCCTTGAGTGCCGTGGCCACCGCGACCTTTGACCATGTCCTTTCGCCCATTGCCCTGGGCAACCTGACGCTGCCGAACAGGGTGGTGATGGTGCCGATGGGCACCGAGATGGGCGACCACGACGGCCACCTGACGGACCGCGAGATCGCCTACTACGCCGAGCGTGCGCAGGGCGCGGGCCTGGTCTGTACCGGTATCAACGCGGTCACCGATGACTACGAGGTCATCAACGCCGGACTCGGTCGGATTGACACCGACGCGGCAACCCCGGGTCTGCGCCGCCTCGCCGAGGCCTTTCACGCTCGCGGCGGAAAGGTGTCCGTGCAGGCTCACCGCGGGGCTCGGCCGCAACATCAACGTGGTCGACCCCGACAACGCGCCGATCTCCGCGTCCGACAACGGCCACTACGCGGATCCGAGCGTGATCTGCCGACCACTCGAGCGCGACGAGATTGTGGTCATCGTGCAGCGCTTCAAGGAGGCCGCGGCGCGGTGTGCAGAGGCGGGCATCGACGCCATCGATATCCACGGCCACACCGGCTACCTCATCGACCAGTTCCTCTCCCCGCTGTGGAACCGCCGCACCGACGAGTACGGCGGCTCGGTGGAGAACCGTTGCCGGTTCGCGACCGAGATCATCGCAGCGGTAAAGGAGGGCGCCCCCGGCCTTCCCGTGAGCTTCCGACTCTCGGTCGACCACCGATTCGAGGGCGGTCGCACACCCGCCGAGTCCCTGGAGATCGCCAAGGTCCTCGAGGCGGCCGGGCTCGACATGCTGATGGTGGACGAGGGCTCCTACGAGGCCATGGACTACGTCTTCCCGCCCTACTACTTGGGCGACAACTGCATGATGGACTCGGTCCGCGACTTCACCGAGGCGCTCAGCATCCCTGTCCTTGGTTGCGGCAACCTCACGCCCGAGCGTGCGGAATCCGCGATCGCCAGCGGCGAGATGGCCTTCGCAGGCATCGGCCGTGCCCTCATTGCCGATCCTCAGTGGGCCGCCAAGGCTCGCAGCGGGCGAGCGCGACAGCATTCGCCCCTGCATCCGCTGCAACCAGGCTGTGCGTGGGCAACGCGTTTGTGGGCCAGCCACTCGGCTGCGCGGTGAACCCCACTGTCGGCTTCGAGGCGGAGCGCGTCCTGATCCCCAGCGACGTCGAACAGCGCGTCGTGATCATCGGCGGCGGACCCGCGGGCCTCGAGGCCGCGCGCGTGGCGGCTCTGCGCGGACACCGCGTCGACCTCTACGAGCGCGAGGATCGCCTCGGCGGCGTGCTGTGGCCCGCCGCGACACCGGAGTTCAAGAAGGAACTGCGTTCGATGATCTTCTGGTGGGAGCGCCAGGCGGCAGACCTCCCCGTGACCGTGCACCTCGGCACCGAGATCACCGAGCATTCTCCCGAGCTCGAAGGCGCTGACACAGTCATCGTGGCAGTCGGCTCGACCCCCGTGATGCCTCCCATCCCTGGGCTCGAGGGCGACAACGTCGTCGAGGTCGTCGACGCGCACCTCGGTGCGGACCTCGGCCAGCGCATCGTGGTGTGTGGTGGCGGCCTGTCCGGCGCCGACTTCGCACTCGAGGCGGCGCTCGACGGCCATGACGTCACCATCGTCGAGATGGCCGATGCGGTGGCGGGCGACCTGCTCATGATCAACCGGATCACGCTCCTGCGCGATCTCGAAGCGGCGGGAGTGACCCTGCTGTCCGGCCACCGCGTCACGACCGTGGACGCTCAGGGCGTCGTCGTTGACGGCCCCGACGGCGAGTCGCGCGTCGATGCCGACACCGTGGTGTCCGCGTTCGGTGTGCGCCCCGCCACTGGCCTCGCCGCGGCGCTGTCGGGCTACAGAGTGGTCGCGATTGGCGACTGCGTTCAGCCCGCCAAGGTGGGCGACGCGATCAACGCGGGCTTCGAAGCGGCCTTCTCGCTTTAACCGGCTGCCGATGCGGTGGGTGACCACCGCATCGGCCCGCTGTGGTCCCGCGCGGTGGATGGTGTCTCATCCTGGCCCTGAGGCGAGCCGAATGGATCCATGTGACGGGTTTAGCGGTGGGTGACGCGCGCCAGGAACTCCTGGGTCTCGGGCTCCTGGGGGGCGTCGAAAATCTGCTCGGGCGGGCCCTCCTCGACGATGCGCCCGCCGTGCATGAACACCACCCGGTCAGCGACGTCGCGCGCGAACGCCATCTCGTGCGTCGCCATGAGGATCGTGGAGCCCGATGCCTTAAGGTCGCGGACCAGATCGAGCACCTCACCCACCAGCATGGGGTCCAGCGCCGACGTGATCTCGTCGAGCAGCAACAGGCTCTGGATCGGTCAGGATGGCGCGCGCGATGGCGACGCGCTGCTGCTGTCCTCCCGAGAGCCGGTCGGGATAGGCATCGACCTTGTCTCCGAGCCCGAACCGCTCGAGGAGGGCCACGCCCTTGGCGCGTGCCTGCGCGGCATTCTGACCGTGCACCTTGCGTGCGGCGAGGGTCACGTTGTCGATGACCTTCATGTGCGGGAACAGGTTGAACTGTTGGAACACCACGCCGATGCGTGCGCGCACCGCGTCCGCGTCGACGCGGGGGTCCGAGATGTCGTCGCCCGAGAGGACCAGGCGGCCGTCGTCGATGCGCTCGATGAGGTTGATGGTGCGCAGCAGGGTGGACTTGCCGGAGCCAGAGGCGCCGATGAGGACCACGACCTCATGCTGGGTCAGCGTGAGGTCGACGCCCCGCAGCACGGTGTTGTCTCCGAACGCCTTCCAGACGTTGGTGGCTTCGAGGACGTTCACACCGTGCCTCCGATCTGTTCGCGCACGTTCATGCGTCCCGCGACGTAGTCGGTGAGGCGCGTGAGCGGCACCGAGATGGCGACGAAGAGCAACGCGGCCACCACATAGGGGGTCATGTTGTATGTCTGGGCGACGTCGATCTGGGCCGCACGGATCGCGTCGACGGCGCCGAGAACCGAGATGAGGCCCACGTCCTTCTGCATCGACACGAAGTCGTTCATGAGGGCGGGGATGACCTTGCGCACGCCCTGGGGGATGACGACCAGGCGCAGGGTCTTGCCGTGGCTCAGGCCCAGCGACCGTGCGGCGATGCGCTGCGACGGATGGACGGCCTCCATGCCCGCGCGCAGCACCTCGGCGACATACGCGGAGTAGCACAGCGCGATCGCGATGGTTCCGAGCAGGGCGGCATCGAGGCGCCCAAAGATGCCCAGCGCGGGGACGCCGAAGCCGATGAGGTACAGCACGATGAGGACGGGCACGCCGCGGAAGAGGTCCACGTAGATGGTGGCGAGCGCGCGCAGCGGGAAGAACACCGGCCCGCGCAGCGACCGCAGCACCGCCAGCAGTGTGCCGAAGACGGCCACCATGATGGCGGCAAAGAACAGCGCCTTGAGGTTGACCCAGAGTCCCTCAAGGATTCCGGCGAAGTTGTCGCGACCGATCTCCCAGTTGAAGAAGGTCTGCTTGACGGCGTCCCAGCCGGGGGTGTTGACGACGACGAGCGACAGCACCACCACGAAGGCGATGGTCGAGCTCACGGCGATGAGGACGGAGCGCCACGAGGCGCGCTCGCGGTAGCGGCGGCGGTCGAGCCGGCTCGCTCACCTGGTGCGCGGCGGCGCTGTCCGGGATGGAACCCGGCGCGGTGGCCCGGGGCGCTCCGTCTCTCATGCCTGGTACTTCCTTAGTTCAGGACGGGAACGTCGACCGCCTCGGAGAGCCACTCGGTCTCGAGGGCCTCCAGCGTGCCGTCGCCGGCGAGGGTGTCGACGGCTGCCGTCACGGCCTCGGTGTTGGCCGAGTCCTTGGGCAGGACGAACGCGAACTCGTCGCCGCCCTCCGAACCGGCGAACTGGCCGACGATCACGCCGTTCTCGACCTCGACGGCGGCCGAGTAGAAGGCGCCAGGAAGGTCGGTGACGAAGGCGTCGATCTGGCCGGCGTTCAGCGCGGCGACCACGTCGGCGACCGAGTTGAAGACCTGGACGTTGTCCTCGCCGAGCGCCTCGACGGCGACGTCGTACGAGGTGGTGCCCACGGTCACGCCCACGGCGGCACCGGCAAGGTCGGCAACGGAGGTCGCGTCGGCGGCCACGCCACCCTCGACGGCCACGACGGCCTGCGAGGTCGTGTAGTACGGCGAGGAGAAGTCGACGGCGTTCTTGCGCTCTTCGGTCACGGAGAACTGCTGGATGTTGAGGTCCCAGTCCTTCGCGCCGGGCGCGATCGCGGAGTCAAACGTGGTGCGAACCCAGGTGACGTCCTCGGGGCTGTAGCCGAGCCTCGGCGGCGACGGCGTAGGCCACCGCGGCCTCGAAGCCCTCACCGGTGGTGGGGTCGTCGCCGATGACCCAGGGCTCGTAGGCGGGCTCGCCGGTGGCGATGGTGAGGACACCATCGGTCACGGTCTCGAGCGTGCCGGCGGCGTCAGCAGAGGCGGTGGGGGCGGCCGATGCGGTCGCCGAGTCCGAAGGTGTCGCGGACGTCTCGCCCTCGGACGTCGAGGAGCAGCCGGCCAGCGCGAGGGCGGACACGGCGATGGCCGTGGTGGCGACCCGGCCAAGAATGCGTGCAGTCATGTTCTCTCCAACAGGGAAATGCAATGGTGGAGCGGGGTCGACGCTGACGGCTCCCGTACGGGCCGCAGTCTACTTGCCGCCTGCGAGGGACCAATCCGCAAAGTCGAAACCTGGCGAGACGAGGCACGACACCAAGCACTCGTCGTTGCCGTCGAGCGCTGCCGCCTGCCACGTTCCTGCGGGCACCAGGACGTGCGGCACCTGGCCGGCGGCCAGGTCGCGGCCCAAGACCTGGGTGACGACGGCATCGGCCGGCTGTTCGCCGTTGCCGCCAAGCGACAGCGTGAGCGTGCCGGGGCCGTGCCACAGCCAGACCTCATCGCTGGTGACGACGTGCCATGCCGAGCTTTCGCCGGGGGTGAGGAGGTAGTGGATGCAGGTGGCCGCCGGGCGGACGCCTCCCGGGGTCTCGACTGGCGTGGTGCCGGTCCAGATGCGACGGAACCAGCCGCCCTCGGGATGCGCGGCGAGGTCGAGGGCCGCTGCGGTGGCGGGGCGGGCGTCGGCGGTCATGCGGCGGCTCCGGTCTGCTCGGTGAAGCGGGCCGACGTGTGGCGCGCGCGGCCGCCCATGATGGTGGCGGCGGCGTGGCCGTCGCCCGCCTCGGCCAGCGTGGTCAGCGTCTCGGTGATGGTAGTGACGGGTACGTCGAAGAATGCGAGGTCGGCGCGGGCACCGACGGCGAGGTAGCCCGTGCGGTGCGGGCCCTCGTCGATGCCCATCGCGTGCGCGCCGCCGAGCGTGGCGGCGGTCAGCAGCCGCTCGGCAAGGTCGTCTCCCGAGTAGCCCTGGACCCTGGCGATCCGCATGAGTTCCTTGACCTCGCCCATGAGGTCCAGGCTGGGTGAGGAGGACAGCGAGTCGGTGCCGACCGCGATGGGGGAGCCCTCGCGCAGGTAGGCGGCGACCGGCGGGTTGTCCAGGCCGATGATGTGGTTGGAGCGGGGGCACAGAGCGACGGTGGTGCCGCGGGCGCGCAGGATGGCGCGGTCGCGCTCGGACATGTAGACGCCGTGGGCGACGTGGCAGTCGGGGCCAAGGACGCCGAGGTGGTCGACGTAGTCGGTCGCGGAGGTGCCGAAGCCGGCCTGACGGAGGCTCGACAAAGCCGCCGAGCCCCTGGGTCTGCCACGGCTCGCGGGCCTCGTGGGCGAACTCGCGCTCGATGCCGGACTCGCCCAGGTGGATGTGGATGCGGCGGCCGCGCTCGCGGACGATGTCCGGAATCTCCAGCAGCGGTTGAATCTCCAGGGAGTACGGCGCGTGGGGGCTGAGGCCGGTGCCGGGACGGTCGGGGAGGAGTCGAGCGCCGCCTCGACCTCGGCGCGGCCGTGCGCGGACCAGTCCGCGTTGGTCCAGTCCATGACCTCCCAGTACGCGATGCCGCTGAGTCCGGCATCGTGCAGGGCGTGGGCGGCCTCGGGGTCGGTGACGATGTCCGCGGCGGCCGTGGTGCCGGTGGCGACCAGCATCGCGGCGCCCGCGGCGGCATCGGCGCCCCAGTCGTGGCCCCGCTGGTATACGGGGTTGAAGCCGGTGATCCAGTCCTCGAAGCCCTGGTACGTGCGGTGGGCCACCTCGGCCATGCCCGTGTACTGGAGGTGCGTGTGGGCGTTGACGAGACCGGGCGTCAAGACGCCGTCCCAGTGCACGTGGTGGACGGGCACTCCCCGCTCTGCCAGCGAACGCTCCACCCAGGCACGCTCGCCCACGTGCAGGATCTTCTCGCCTCGCACGGCGATGGCGCCGTCGAGGATGGGCGGCGCCGTCACCGGCAGCACGAGTGCCGCCGAATACAGGGTGACGGGGAAGGACGTCATGCGATCTCCTCGCGGTAACGGGGGCTGCGCCAGTCGGCCGCGCCTGCGGAGGCGTGGGACGAGGCGGGTTCAAGGGCGGCGCCGCGGGTGCGTGCCGCCGTGGCGGCGACGTGGGCAATGGCCGCGGAGGACACGGCGGTGAGGCCGATGCCGGGACGGGTGGTCACAACCTCGGCCACCGCGGCCAGCCTGGGTGGCGAAGGACAGGTCCATGATCTCGATGGGGTTGCCCTCGGCGGCCGTCACGTTGATGCAGCCGCCGCGGTCAAGGATGAGGGTGCCGTCCTCGTCGCGGTCCACCTGGGGCACGACCGGGACGAGTGCGCCGTTCCACGCGATCTCGCCAGGGGTGCCGCCTGCGACGGCAACCGCCTTCGCGAGCCGGGAAAGGTGCGGGGTGACGGTGCCGGGCCATCCGGTCGCAGACACCACGAGGGCGCCGACGGCTCCGTCCTCGACCCGCACCACGTCGTAGCCATCGTGGGTGGCGAGCAGGGCGCGTACCGGGTCGATCTCGCTGACGGAGACCGTGACGCCGAGCGCGCGTAGGTGTGCCGCGACGCCCTCGCCCACCGGGCCGTAGCCGATGACGTGCGCGGGCTGGTCGCGCACGCTCACTCCGGCGGCGTCCAGCAGGTCCGCGATGGCGAGCACGCAGGCTCTGGCCCGTGCCGTAGCGGTTGTCGAAGCCGGTCTTGGTGATCGCGTCGTTGACGGCGACCACGCCGGTGCGCAGGAGCCCGGCGGCGTGCATGTGACGCAGGGGAGCAAGGCCGGAGGTGGTCTCCTCGGTGGCGCCCATCCAGCGGGCGACCTGGTCGGGGCGGGCCTCGTGTGCGAGCCGGGTGACATGCGAGCCGTCGTCGACGAGGACGTCGAAGCCGCGGTCGAGGAACGCCAGCGCCGCCTTGCGCTCGGCCGCGGGCGTGGTGAGCGTGGAGTCCGCATCGACGGGCACGCCGCGGTCTCGCAGCGCCTGGGCCACGGCCTCATCGGTCTCGTCGGGGTGTGCGTAGACGGCGACGGTCGCGCCGGCATTTTTCAGCAGGAGCGCGAGGTTCGCGGTCTTCGGTTCAAGTGTCATTGAGACGCCGATGCGAAGGCCGCGCAGCGTCTCGGCCGCCGCCAGGCTCCCCGGCGATCGCGGTGGACACCGGCATGTGGGCGGCCGCGAAGTCGAGCCGTCCCGCCGCGTCGCCGCGGCCCGTCAGGGCGCGGCCACCCAGGGTGATCTCACCGGTGGTGACGTCGATGCCGACCTGGGCGGAGGCATCGGCCGCGTGTGCGCCCTCCGCGAGGACGAGCGCGCCCATGCCTCGCAGCATGGTGGCCAGGGCCTCGGCAACGGGCTCGCCGCCCGTCACGGTGAAGGGGCGTCCGGCGATGAGGAGATTGGTGTCACGGGCGAAGCGGCGCAGCAGCCGCTCCGCCTCGCCGCGCGCATCGGTCATGGGGACAAGTCTAGGTTCCGCTCGCCGGACGATTCCCAAGGTGCGATGTGACGCCTGGGGCGGGGGTGACGGACATGCGGCCGATGCCGGTCTCACCCGTCACTTCTGTCTCCCCATACCTTGGGAGTCGGTGGGGGTCCTTAGGATGGCTATGCCGGAGATTCCGGTCCATTGGCATGCCTGGAGACTTGTGAACCAGCCGCTCGAGCCCCTGCTCGCCTCCCTGACTCCTCGCGCGCTCGCGGACGGCGCGCACCTCACCGCGGCATCGGCCGCCGCTCCCGCGTTGGTGGCGAACGCCGAGCTCGACGGCCCGCTCCTGGTGGTGACTGCCACGGGCGGAGACGCCGACACGTTCGCCGCCACGCTCGGTGGCTACCGCGACCCGGCCCGCATTGCCGTCCTGCCCGCCTGGGAGACGCTGCCGCACGAGCGCCTGAGCCCCCGCTCCGACACCGTGGCGCGCCGCCTCGCGACGCTGCGCCGGATCGTCCACCCCGGCATCGTGGAAACCGAGGCGGGCATCCCGCCCGTGGAGGTGGTGGTCGCGCCCATCCGCGCGCTGCTGCAGCCCATCGTGGCGGGCCTGCCGGATCTCGAACCCGTCCACCTCAAGGTGGGGGACGAGCGCGACCTCACCGACCTTGCCGACGCCCTCGGCGCCGCGGCGTACACCCGTGTCGACATGGTGGAGAAGCGTGGCGAGTTCGCCGTGCGCGGCGGGATCGTTGACGTGTTCGCGCCCACCGACCCTCACCCCGTGCGCATCGAGTTCTTTGGCGACGAGGTGGACTCGATCCGCTCGTTCTCGGTCGCGGACCAGCGCTCGCTGGCGGACGTGGAGCGCCTGTGGGCGCCGCCGTGCCGCGAACTGCTGCTGACCGACGACGTCCGCGCGCGTGCCGCCCAGGCTCGTGAACGACGTCCCCGCCGCCTCGGAGATGCTCGCCAAGATCGCCGATGGGCACGCGGTCGAGGGCATGGAGTCGCTCATCCCGCTCCTCGTCACGCGCCTCACCTCGGTGCCCGCGATCCTGCCGCGCGGCACGCGCATGCTGCTCATCGAGCCCGAGCGCCTCGCCCGCCGCGCCGAGGACCTCACCCGCACCGCCGACGAGTTCCTCGCCGCCGCATGGGTCAGCGCCGCAGCAGGCGCGGACAGCCCCCTCGAACCCACCGAGGGCTCATTCCTCACCCTCGAACAACTGCGCGAGGCCGCCGACGGCCGCGGCGTCCACTGGGTCAGCCTTGGCCCCTTCGGTGCGGCCGATGCCGTGGTCACCGGGATCACCGACCTCGAGGATCACCGCGGACGCCTCCGCGAGGCCATCGGCCTCCTGCGGTCCCGGATGGCCGAGGGCTGGACGGTGGTGGTGACCGCAGCGTCAACCGGTAGCGCGCATCGGCTCGCCGAGCAGGCTCACCGAGGCCGGGGTGACGGCCCGAGTGCAGCCCACCTACGAGCGCGTCGAGGGCATCCTGTCCGTGGTGCCCCAGATCACCGGCGTCGGCTTCGCGAGCGCCGATGACCGCGTCCTCGTGATGCACGAATCCGACCTCACCGGGCGCGCGGCCGTCGCCGCGGGACCCAAGGTCAAGGTTCCCGCGCGGCGTCGCAACGCGGTGGACCCGCTGCAGGCTGCGCGCGGGTGACTTCGTGGTCCACGAGGCGCACGGCGTCGGCCGCTTCGTCGAACTCACCAAGCGCACCGTGCGCGGCATCGAGCGCGAATACCTGGTGATCGAGTACGCGCCGTCCAAGCGCGGCGGCCCCGCCGACCGCCTCTCCGTCCCCAGCGACCAGGCTGGATCAGGTCACCAAGTACGTCGGTGGCGAGGCGCCAAGCGTCAACAAGATGGGCGGCTCGGACTGGGCCAAGACCAAGTCGCGCGCCAAGAAGGCGGTCAAGGAGATTGCCGCCGAGCCTGATCCGCCTGTACAGCGCCCGCATGGCGACCACCGGCCGTGAGTTCTCTCCCGACACCCCGTGGCAGCGCGAACTCGAGGAGTCCTTCCCGTTCGTCGAGACGCCCGACCAGGCTCACCACCATCGATGACGTGAAGGCCGACATGGAGCGCTCCGTGCCCATGGACCGCCTCATCTGCGGCGACGTGGGCTTCGGCAAGACCGAGGTGGCGGTGCGCGCGGCGTTCAAGGCGGTGCAGGACGGCACCCAGGTGGCGCTGCTGTGCCCCACCACCCTGCTGGTCAAGCAGCACGTCGACACGTTCACCGAGCGCTTCGCGCAGTTCCCCGTCAAGGTTGCGGCGCTGTCCCGCTTCCAGACCGACAAGGAAGCCAGAGAGGTCATCGAGGGCCTGAGTGACGGGTCGATCGACGTGGTCATCGGCACCCACCGGCTCATCACCGGCTCCGTGCGCTTCAAGCAGGCTGGGCCTCGTCATCGTTGACGAGGAGCAGCGCTTTGGCGTGGAACACAAGGAGACGCTCAAGGCGATGCGCACCGACGTGGACGTGCTTGCCATGTCCGCGACCCCTATCCCGCGCACGCTCGAGATGGCCGTGACCGGCATTCGCGAGATGTCGACGCTGGCCACGCCGCCGGAGGAGCGTCATCCGATCCTCACGTACGTGGGTCCCCACGAAAACCCGCAGGTGGCCGCCGCCATCCGCCGCGAACTCATGCGCGACGGTCAGGTGTTCTACATCCACAACTCGGTGAAGACCATCACGTCGGCCGCGCGACGGCTCAGCGAGCTGGTTCCGGAGGCCCGCATCGCCGTGGCGCATGGCCAGATGAGCGAGAAGCAGGCTCGAACAGGTCATCGTCGACTACTACGAGAAGCGCTACGACGTCCTGGTGTGCACGACCATCGTCGAGACGGGACTCGACATCTCCAACGCCAACACCCTCATCGTCGAGAAGGCCAACACGTTCGGCCTCAGCCAGGCTTCACCAGCTGCGCGGCCGCGTGGGGCGTGGACGCGAGCGTGCCTACGCCTACTTCCTGTACCCCGCGGACCGCACCCTGACCGAGACGGCGCACGACCGTCTCCAGACCATCGCCGCCAACACCGACCTCGGCGCGGGCATGGCGGTGGCCATGAAGGACCTCGAGATCCGTGGCGCGGGCAACCTGCTCGGCGCGGAGCAGTCCGGACACATCGAGGGCGTCGGCTTCGACCTCTACATCCGCATGGTGGGCGAGGCGGTCGCCGACTTCCGCGGCGAGGGCGGCCAGGAACGCCCCGCGATGACCATTGATCTGCCCATCGACGCCCACATCCCCGAGGCGTACATCGAGCACGAGCGCCTGCGCCTCGAGGCGTATCGCAAGATGGCCGATGCCGCCGACGGCGAGGCGCTCGACGCCGTCGCCGAGGAACTCCAGGACCGCTACGGCAACCTTCCGGAGCCGGTGGAGAACCTGCTGGCGGTGGCACGCCTGCGGTGCGAACTGCGCGGCACGGGCATCACGGACGTGGTCGCGCAGGGCAAATTGGTGCGCTTCAGCCCCGTCGAACTCCCCGACTCGGCCGCGCTGCGGGTCAACCGCCTCTACCCAGGCACCCTGATCAAGCCGGCCGTGCGCCAGATCCTGGTGCCAGCGCCCCTGACCCAGCGCATCGGCGGCAAACCCGTCGAGGGTCTGCCCGTGCTCGATTGGGTGCGCGAGGTCGTCAAGGCGACCGCGGTCGCGCCGTTAGGATGAGCCACATGACTGAGTCCCGTCGTCGACGCGCCCTCGGCGCGGCCGTGCTGGGATCGGCGCTCCTGCTCGCAGGCTGCGCGGTCCCCGGCCAGGAAGGGTCGCCCGGCGTCGCCGCGGCCTCCGAGCAGACCACCCTGACGTCCGCCCGCGTGGCGGAGTTGTACGACGCGTGGGCGTTCGAGGCGCACAAGCCCATCCCTCGTGACCAGGTCGTCACCCTTGAGGCTCCTGCGCGAGCCGATGCTCGAGCACATCGACGAGCGGCTCACCTACTCGCGCTACTCGATCGAGCAGGAAGCCGTCAGCATCAAGGAGTATGAGTCGGTCGACGGCGAGCCCAGCGAGGCCATGATCGACGGCCTCGAGGCCACCTACCTCCTCGCCGCGTACACGATGATCCCCGAGGATGACTCGCTGCTGCGCTCCATCGCCGAGGACGTGGCCGCGACCACCACGGTGTCGCCGCGCGAGGGCACCTTCGATGTCGACCAATTGTTGGTGTCCCTCTCGGAGGCCTCCGCCACGGCGGTCAGCCTCGCCAACGCGGGACAGCCCGGTTGGTTCATGGAGTTCAACGTCGCCGACCTGTTCGTCGCGGGCGACGCGGAGTGGCTCGCCAGTGAGTGACGACCTCGCCAGATTGGTCGAGGTCATGGACCGCCTGCGTTCGCCGGGCGGGTGCGCGTGGGATGCGGAGCAGACCCACGAGACCCTCATCAAGCATGCGCTTGAGGAGGCATACGAACTTGCCGAGGCGGTCGAGACCGGCTCGCGTGAGGACCTCCGCGAGGAACTCGGCGACGTGCTCCTCCAGGTGGTCTTCCATGCGCGCGTGGCGCAGGACCACGCCGAGGACCCGTTCGGCATCGATGACATTGCCCGCGGGGTGGCGGACAAGGCTCGTCGAGCGCCACCCCCACGTGTTTGCCGATGGCGGTGAGGACATCTCCGCCGCGGAGACCCTGGGCAGGTGGGAGAAGATCAAGCAAGCCACGAAGGGACGCGAGTCCGTGATGGACGGCATCCCCGTGGCGCAGCCCGCGCTGGCGCGTGCGCAGAAGGTCATCTCGCGCGCCGCCAAGACCGGGCTCGAGGTGCGCGACGAAGCCGGCGTGGGCATCGGCCAGCAGTTGCTGGCACTCGTCGCCCGAGCCGAGGCCGAGGGTGTCGATGCCGAGGGCGCCCTGCGCGCCGCGACGCGTGCCTACGAGGCGGCCGCCCGTGAGGCGGAGGCGGGCCGCGCGTCCGCCACCGAAGGTTCACCGGACTAGGACGTTCGTCGTGACGCGCCACGTAGCGCGCGTCGATAGACTCGCAAGAGATCCACGGAAATCCACACAACCGAAGGAGCATCATGGCCAGCATTGAGGCCGTTGGAGCGCGCGAAATTCTTGACTCGCGCGGCAACCCCACCGTCGAGGTCGAGGTGGCCCTGGAAGACGGCACGTTCGCACGCGCGGCGGTCCCCTCGGGTGCCTCCACCGGCGCCTTCGAGGCGGTCGAGCGCCGCGACGGCGACAAGGGTCGTTACCTGGGCAAGGGTGTCGAGCAGGCCGTGGACGCGGTCATCGACGAGATCGCCCCCGAGATCGTGGGCCTTGACGCCACCGAGCAGCGCATCATCGACAAGATCATGCTCGACCTCGATGGCACCGACAACAAGGGCAAGCTGGGCGCGAACGCGATCCTCGGCGTCTCCCTTGCCGTCGCGAAGGCCGCCGCTGACAGCGCCGACCTCGCCCTCTTCAAGTACATCGGCGGCCCGAACGCGCACCTGCTGCCCGTGCCGATGATGAACATCCTCAACGGTGGCTCGCACGCCGACTCGAACGTCGACATCCAGGAGTTCATGATTGCTCCCGTCGGCGCCCCGACGTTCCGCGAGGCGTACCGCTACGGCGCCGAGGTCTACCACGCCCTCAAGTCCGTGCTCAAGGAGCGTGGCCTGGCCACCGGCCTCGGCGACGAGGGTGGCTTCGCCCCCAACCTCGAGTCGAACCGTGCCGCTCTTGACCTGATCCTGGTCGCCATCGAGAAGGCCGGCTTCAAGCCCGGTGAGGACGTCGCGCTCGCGCTCGACGTTGCCGCCACCGAGTTCTTCAAGGACGGCGCTTACCAGTTCGAGGGTTCGGCCAAGTCGGGCGAAGAGATGTCCGCCTACTACGAGCAGGCTTGTCAACGACTACCCGCTCGTCTCCATCGAGGATCCGCTGTCCGAGGACGAGTGGAGCGACTGGTCGCACCTCGTCGAGACCATCGGCCACAAGACGCAGATCGTCGGCGACGACCTGTTCGTCACCAACCCGGTCCGCCTCCAGAAGGGCATCGACGAGAAGGCCGCGAACGCGCTGCTCGTGAAGGCTCAACCAGATCGGCACCCTGACCGAGACGATCGACGCTGTGTCGCTCGCCACCGCCAACGGCTTCACCTCGATGGTCTCGCACCGTTCGGGTGAGACCGAGGACGTCACCATCGCCGACCTGGTCGTCGCGCTCAACACCGGTCAGATCAAGACCGGTGCTCCCGCCCGCGGCGAGCGCATCGCCAAGTACAACCAGCCTGCTGCGCATCGAGGAGGAGCCTGGACGACGCCGCGAAGTACGCCGGCAAGTCCGCCTTCCCGCGTCGCTACGCCGCCTAAGGCACAGCCGCACGAGGCTCAGCCTCACCGCCAAGGCCGCGGATCCCTGTGGGGGTCCGCGGCCTTCGCGCATCCCGGGGCGGCGTCGTCATGGCATGCGGCCGATGCGGTGGTCGCCTGAGGCGTGAATCACACGACTCGCGGCGCCCGGGTGTCACCGGGGCACGGGTGCGTCGGTGAGAATGGAGCGGTGAGCTCCCCCGACGACCCGGCACGCCCTCGGGCGCCCGCTCGTCGGCGCGCCCGCAGCAGTCAACGCAGCATCGGACCTCGTCGGCACAGCGCGCGGCCTCCAAGCCCACCACCTCACGCGCGGCATCCTCGCGCACCGGCTCTGGCCCGGGGCGCTCCTCGCGCCCGCGGACCTCGACCCCGGCCGCGGCCCCCGCGCCGCCGCGCATCCTGGCAGGGCGCCCCGGGGGTTCGTGGGCCAGCATGCTCACATGGCGCACCGGCGTCATCGTCGCGCTGTTGGCGCTCGCCTTGGCGGTGGTGTGGCCCTCGGCGCGCGCCTACCTGGACCAGCAGACCATGCTCGATGGTCTCCGGGCGGATGCCGCCGTGGCTCAGGAGGAGCTCGACGACCTGAACGCCGAGGTGGCGCGCTGGAGCGACGACGCGTACATCGAGGCGCAGGCCCGCGAACGGCTGCGCTATGTCTATCCCGGTGAGACCGCCTACCGGGTGCTCGACCCGGAGACCGTGACCGGTGACGAGAGCGCCGCACAGGACGCCGCCGAGGAGCCCGATGCTGGACCCGCAGGCGCCTGGTACGACACGCTATGGGACTCCGTCAAGGAGGCGGGCGAGGGAGCCGAGGCGACGGCAGGCGACGCCGGTGAATCCGATGCCTCGGGAGCCACGAGCGACGCTGCGCAGAAGCCCGAGACGGCCGCGGCCTCCAACTAGAATCGGACGGATGAACGACACGACCGTCAGCCCCGCCGATATCGCCGCGCTGCGCGCCCAACTGGGACGCGAGCCCCGCGGAGTGGTCGCGATCGCCGCGCGCTGTGCCTGCGGGCGCCCCACCGTGGTGCACACGGCCCCGCGCCTGCCCGACGGCACACCGTTCCCCACCCAGTACTACCTCACGCACCCCGGCGCCACCGCCGCGGTGTCGACACTCGAGGCGAACGGCGTGATGAAGGACATGACGCAGCGTCTGAGTGAGGACGAGGCGCTGGCGGAGGCTTACCGCGCCGCGCACGAGCGTTACCTTGCCGAGCGCTACGCGATGGAGGACGTGCCCGAGATCCACGGCATCTCCGCAGGCGGGATGCCCGACCGTGTGAAGTGCCTCCACGTGCTGGTGGGCCATGCGCTTGCCTCCGGGCCGGGAGTGAACCCGCTGGGGGACGACGCGCTTGAGATGATCTCGGCATCGTGGAGCCCCGCACGCTGTACCTGCGCCATCGAGGACGAAGAGGAGAACGCATGACCCGCGTCGCCGCCATCGACTGTGGCACCAACTCCATCCGCCTGCTCATCGCCGATGTTGCCGCCGATGGCGAGTCGCTCACCGATGTGGTGCGCCTCATGAAGGTGGTGCGTCTGGGCCAGGGCGTGGACCGCACCGGTCAGTTTGCCCCCGAGGCCCTCGAACGGACCCTTGCCGCCACCGACGAGTACGCGGCGCTGTGCCGCGAGCACCAGGTGGAGTCCATCCGCTTCGTGGCAACGTCCGCGACGCGCGACGCGTCCAACCGCGACGAGTTCATCTCCGGAGTGCGTGAGCGCCTGGGCGTGGAGCCGGAGGTCATCAGCGGCCACGAGGAGGCCGCGCTGTCGTTCCGCGGCGCCGTCTCGGTGGTGGACCCCGCGCTCACTCCTCCGTACCTCGTCGTGGACCTCGGCGGCGGCTCGACCGAGCCTCGTGCTGGGAGAGTTTGCGCCCGCGGCGGCTCACTCCATGGACGTGGGCTGCGTGCGGATGACGGAACGTCACCTGACGGCCGACCCGGCGTCCGAAGACCAGATCGCGGCCGCAGTGGCCGATGTTCACGCGGCGCTCGATGCCGCCATCCGTGAGGTGCCGCTGGCTCAGACCCGCACGCTGGTGGGGCTTGCGGGAACCATCACGACCGTGACCGCGCAGGCGCTCGGCCTGCCCGCGTACGACCGCGACAAGATCAACGGCGCGCGCCTGCCCGTCGATGCGGTCATCGCCGCGTGCGACGCGCTGCTGTCAGCCACGCGCGCCGAGCGTGAGGCGCTGCCATTCATGCACCCTGGCCGCGTCGACGTGATCGGCGCAGGCGCCCTGGTGTGGCGCGAGGTCGTGGCGCGCGTGCGCGACGAGGTCGCGGCCGCCGGGGGAGGCGACCGAGGTCGTCACGAGCGAGCACGACATCCTCGACGGCATCGCGTTCTCGGCGGCCTCGCGCGCGTAGCCGCCCGGACTTGTTCCGCTCGCCGTCCGTTTGGCCCACGGATGTGGCGCGTGTGACGGGTGGGCACGATGCGAGAGTCCCGCGTGGCTCACGAGTCACTTCCGTCACAAGTGTGGGCCAAACGGAATCGTGGGGCAGAATCGTCGGGCACGCCCCCGTAGCCCAATTGGCAGAGGCGGCCGACTTAAAATCGGCTCAGTGCGGGTTCGAGTCCCGCCGGGGGCACGCGACGCATTCGGGTCGTCTAGGCTCCCGAGTTCCTCGATCAGAGCGTCGATGCGCCTGGCGCGCGTCTCGGGCCGCTTGGCCCGGTCGATGACGCGCACGTGCTGGCGGCGCTGGCTCACCGTGCGGGCGTCGAACGTCGCTCGCGCCCCGGCCGCGTCGAGTGCAGCCGCCACGTCACCGGGGACCTCCACCGCATCGGCCGTCGCGTCGAGCCTCCACCACCGCTGTGAACTCCATGGTCCTCACGCTAGCGGCGCGCCCGTAGCCTTGCCCCATGGCAGCCGGCGCGACCGTTCACACCTTCGACGTCACGCTCGCGGACATGGACCGCGGGGTGTACGAGGACCTTGAGCCTGCGCGTGGCGCGTCACCCGTCGGAGACCGCCGCCTTCCTCGTCACGCGCGTCCTCGCCTACTGCCTCGAGTTCCGCGAGGGGCTGGCCTTCGGTGCGGGGATCGCGACCACGGATGAGCCCGCAGTGATCGCGCGCGACCTCACCGGTGCCGTCACCGCCTGGATCGAGGTGGGCGCGCCCGAGGCCGACCGCCTTCACCACGGCAGCAGGCTGGCCGAGTACACCGCCGTCTACACCCACCGCGACCCGGGCAAGGTGCTGGCGCGGTGGGACGGCAAACGCATCCACGGTCGCGAGGACATCGTGCTCCACGCCTACGACGGCGCCTTCGTTGATGACGTGGCGCAGCGGCTGGAGCGCCGCAATCGCCTCACGGTGACGGTCACGGAGCGTCACCTCTACGTCGATTTCAACGGCGAAGCGCTCGAGACGCAGGTGACCGACCACCCGCTGGGGTGAGAGTTGCGTCCGCCCTCAGAGAATCCCTCTTACGGCCGATGCCGTTTCGGCGGTTCCGTTCGTTAGTCTGACGAGGACCGTACCCCTCGAGGAGGACCACATGGCCAGCCCCGTGTTCAGCAGGCTCAACAGCGCCTTCAAGCCCGGAGCGACCATCAACCCCGACGGCTCGGCCGTCACCGCAGAGGACCTGCAGTCGCAGTTCGACGCACCCAGCGCCACGTCCGCGCAGATGGGTCGCATGACCTACGAGGGTGTGACGAGCAAGGCCGCGGGCATGATCGTTCTCGCGTTCATCGCGGCGATCCCCGGCTACCTGTTCCCCTCGACCGCGGGCCTGTTCATCTCGGCCATCGCGGGCATGGTGCTGGGCCTGGTGCTCGCGTTCCAGCGCACCACGAACCCGACCATGGCGCTCATCTACGCCGCCGTCGAGGGCTACTTCCTCGGCTCGCTGTCGATCTACATCGAGCAGGGCTTCGACGTCCCCGGCGCCGCCATGCAGGCGCTGCTGGCGACCGCCATCACGTCCGGCGTGTGCCTGTATTTGTACCGCACCGGCAAGGTTCGTTACACCTCGAAGATGCGCAAGATCCTCATCATCGGCGGTATCTCGTACCTGGCCTTCTCGGTCGTCAACATCTTCGTGATGATCTTCGGCGGCACCGACTCCGCATGGGGGCTGCGCTCCGGCTGGATCGGTGTCGCGATCGGCCTCGTGGCCGTGGGTCTCGCGTGCATCTCGCTCATCGCCGACTTCGACTTTATCGAGAACGGCGTGAAGCGCGGACTGCCGCAGCAGTACGAGTGGACCGCGGCCTTCGGCCTGGTCGTCACGCTCGTCTGGATGTACACCGAGTTCCTGCGGATCATCGCTATCCTCCAAGGACGCGACTGACACCCTGAACGCCTGAACGTCCGACCGCCCGTCGCGTACGGCCCCTCGCGGGTCGCGCGGCGGGCGTCGTCATGTCCGGAGCGATGATGCCCCAGTTCGACCTGCCCCTTTCCGGCTCGAAACCTACCGTCCCGACGTTCGTGAGCCCGCGGATTTCGACGAGTTTTGGGCACGCACCCTCGCCGAGGCACGCTCGGTGCCGCTGGACGTGCAGATGGCCGATGCCGGGGCCGGGTTGGGCGGCGTCGACATCCAGGACGTGACGTTCCCCGGCTTTGGTGGGCAGCCGATTCGTGCGTGGTACGCCAGGCCGAGGGCCGCCACGGGCGCCCTGCCCTGCGTGGTGGAGATCGCCGGGTACGGCGGCGGGCGGGGCCTGCCGATTGAGCACACCCTGTGGCCGGCCGAGGGCATCGCGACGTTGTGGATCGACTCGCGCGGCCAGGGGTCCGAGTGGGGCAACGGCGGACATACCGCCGATGTGGGTGCCACGGGGCCCGCGTCCTCTGGCGTGATGACGCGCGGCATCGATGACCCGCACGACCACTACTACCGCCGCATGTTCACCGATGCCGTGCGCGGCGTGGACGCCGCACGGGTGCTGCCGGGGGTCGACCCCGAGCGCGTGTTCTTCGCTGGCACCTCCCAGGGCGGCGGGGTGGCCCTCGCGGTCTCGGGCTTGGTGCCGGACCTTGCTGGCGTGATGGCGGACGTGCCGTTCCTGTGCCACTTTGAGCGGGCTATCGCGATCACGGATGACTTCCCGTACGGCGAGCCTGGTGCGCTATCTCGCCGTGCATCGGGACGCGCGCGACAAGGTCTTTGGCACGCTGTCTTACCTTGACGCCGCCAACCATGCCCGCCGCGCGCATGCCCCGCTGCTCACCTCCGCCGCGTTGCGCGATGGGATCTGCCCGCCGTCGACGGTCTTTACGGCGTTCAACCGCTACGGCGACCTCGCTCCCTCGGCGCCCGCCAAGGCCATTGAGGTCTACCCGGACAACGGTCACGAGGGCGGACAGGGTTTTCAGACCATGAAACGCCTGGAGTTCGTGCGTTCTATCCTGGGCTGACGCACCACCGCAGGAGGCCTCGTGAGCGAACCGCAAACCGCATCGGCCGTCGAGGAGGAGCGCCACGCCTCGTGGCCGGAGCCTGTTCTTCGACCTGGTGGTGGTGGCGGGAGCGGGGCTCCTCGCGCACCTCATCGAGGACGGCGACGGGTGGTCGAGCCTGTTCCTGTTCGCCGTGGCGTTCGGCGCGTTCTGGATGATCTGGACCTGCTTCACGGCGTACGGCAACGTCCGTGGCGACGATGCTCGTCTGCCGACCTTCCTGGTTGGCATGGCCGTGCTGTCCGTCATGGTCGCCGCGGTCCCCGGCATTCACGAGGGCCACGCGCAGGCGTTCGCCATCGCCTATGTGGTGGGACGGGTCGCGGCAGCGCGCCCGTGGCATGGTGCCGCGGTGGTGGTCGACCTACCGGTGATTCAGGCCTTCACGGGGGTGCTTCCCTGGATCGTGTCGTTCTGGTTCGAAGGCGACGCCAAGTACCTCTGGTGGGCGGCGGGTCTCACCATCGACCTGCTGCGCCTGTTGCGGGCGCGCGAGGATAAGTTGCTGGAGGGTGCGCAGGAGAGGCTTGACCACGTCGCCGAGCGCCGCCGCGAGCAGGCTCGCCGCCCACGAGGAGCGCGCGCAACGCGACGGCGCAGAGGCGCCCGCGATGTCGGCGCGGGCCCGGCGCAGGCAACGCAGGATCGAGCGACGTGAGAAGGCCGGCCGGGTGGGGCGGCAGATTCCCACGTCGATCGTCGCGTTGCGCACCGACAACGCCCACCTCGCCGAGCGGTTCGGCCTCTTCACGCTCATTCTGTTGGGCGAGGGACTCATTCAGATGCTCAATGCCGCCTCGGGCGCCGAATGGGACCGCATGCTCCTGGTGGCCTGGGCCGGGGCGTTCGCCCTCATCGTGGCGCTGTGGAACCTCGCCGTGCGTCACGGCAGCGCGGGGGTGGCGCTGCTCGCGAACGGTGCCATACCTGTGCGTGTCCAATGGGTCGCGCACCTGGTGACCTCGCTCGCGCTGGTCGCCGTCGCGGCCGTCCTCGGCGTGGTGCTCGCGCATCCCGCGCGTGCTCTAGACGAGCACGAGGTCCTCGTCCTGGCGGGCGCGCTCGCGCTCTATCTGCTGGTCTCCGCCACGGTCCATGCGGTGCTGGCGCGCCGCGGCGGCGGGGAGGAGGACGGCAGGAGAGCGGCATGGCTCGCGGGGGCCGGTGTGATCGCTCCTGCCGTGGTGATAGTCGCCCGCGAGTCGTTGTCCGCCGCCGCCGTGGTCTGTGTCCTGGCCGCGGCCACGCTCCTCGTGTCGGTCGTGGACCGTCGCGCGCGGCTGCGCCTTACGGGCGGGCGTGACGGGCGTGCAGTGCCCGCATCGGTGCCGTGAACTGCGCCACCGGACCCTGGACCTGAACACCGGGAGCCACCGTTCCGATGGGGAGGGGCTGAACAGGCCCCGCAGCCACGCCGTCCTCGGCACGCCAGCGCAGTAGGCTGCTCGGTCGACGTGGCGTAGACGATGCGCCCCAGCCCCACCCAAGCGTGGGCGGCGGCACACATTGCGCAGTGCTCGCCGGAGGTGAACACCGTCGCCGTGGCGCGCTCCTCGGCCGTCAGATGAGCGGCCGCCCACCTCGCCAGAGCGATCTCGGGGTGGGCGGTAGGGTCGCCGTCGCCGATGCGGTTGTGATCCTCCGCGAGAGCGACCCCGGCACCCGAGACGAGGACCGAACCAAACGGCGCGTGTCCCGCCACGAGTGCCTCGCCGGCGAGCTCCACGCACCGTTCCAGGTGGCGCAGGCTCGTCGGCGGCGAGCTCAGGCTCGCTCATGCGCCCACGTAAGAGGCCTGGCAGAACCCGTGGTTGCAGTAGCCGCCGGGGTTCTTTTGCAGGTAGCCCTGGTGGTAGTCCTCGGCGTAGTAGAAGACTCCGTCGCCGGCGTCCTCGGCAGGAGCGATCTGCGTGGTGATGGTGCCGAAGCCCTTGTCGGTCAGCGCGGACTGGTAGCGCTCGCGTGACGCCTGCGCCGCCGCCGCCTGGGCGGGCGTCGTGGTGAAGATTGCGGAGCGGTACTGCGTGCCGATGTCGCCGCCCTGGCGGTGGAGCGTGGTCGGGTCGTGGTTCTCCCAGAACCGGCCCAGCAGGGTGTCGAGGCTCACCGCCGAGGGGTCGTAGACCACCATCACGGCTTCCGCGTGGCCGGTCTGCGCGGTGCATGTCTCGATGTACGTGGGGTTCGGCGTCCAGCCACCCATGTAGCCGACGGCCGTCGCATAGACGCCCTCGGTCTGCCAGAAGATGCGCTCGGCGCCCCAGAAACAGCCCATGCCCACGTAGAGAACGTCAAAGCCATCGGGCCACGGGCCCTTCAGCGGCGTGCCGAGCACCACGTGGCGGTCCGCGATCTCCAGGGCGGTGTCGCGTCCCGGCATCGCCTCGTCGGCGGTGATCATGCGGGTCTTGTCGATTCCTAACATGTGATTCCCTTCCGTGCTCACACAACGCTGTCTCGCCCGCGCCTGTTCCGCGCGTCACGGAGACATGTCCGATGCTGGCGCTAGGCTCGCTGCATGGCTGACCTCGAGCATTCTGACAGTGGTGCGAGCACCGAGGTCACCCGGCGCGTCCCCCTGGGTCTGCGCGTCTCTGCGGCGTGGTCCTGGCGCATCATCGTGGTCGGCATCGTGGTGGGTGCGTTCTTCTGGATGTTCACCTCGTTGTCGACACTCTTCGTCCCCCTCATTATCGCGCTCCTGATCGCGGCGCCGCTCGAGCGTGTGGTGCACCATCTGGAGCGGTGGCGTGTGCCCAGGGGGCTGGGAGCGGCGCTGTCGATCCTGGTGTTGCTCGGCATCGTGTCGTTCCTCCTGGGGGCCGCTTCGACGTCGATCGTCGCCGGGTTTGGTGACCTGAAGGACGCCGCACTCGAGGGCTTCCAGCAGTTCATGGACTGGCTGGCGCAGGGCCCGCTGCACATGAGCGAGGACCAGGCTCGATCAGATCGTGGAACAGGTGCAGGGCTGGGCCACCGACAACGCCTCGGGCATCGCCAGCGGCGCGCTCGGTGCAGCGTCCACCATCGGCGGCGTGGCAGCCAGTGCGGTCATCGCCCTGTTCGCGCTGTTCTTCTTCCTACGCGACGGCCGCAAGTTGTGGCTGTGGTCGGCGCGGCTAGTGCCAGGCGACAACTCCGAGCGTGTGGACCGTGCCGGTATCCACGCCTGGAACACCTTGCGGCGCTACACCCAGACCACGGTGTTTGTGGCGTTCGTCGATGCGGTCGGCATCGGCCTCGCGGCATGGCTGCTTGGCGTCCCGCTCGCGCTACCCATCGCCATCCTGGTGTTCTTGTTCTCCTTTATCCCGATGTTCGGTGCCACCCTGTCCGGTGCCATCGCCTCGCTCGTCGCGCTGGTCGACGGTGGCCCGACGACGGCCCTCCTGATGCTGGGCGCGGTACTCCTGGTGCAGCAGGCTCGAGGGCAATGTGCTCTACCCGTGGCTGTTCGGTAAGGCGCTCAGCCTGCACCCGTTGGTGGTGCTGCTGACCATCTCCGCGGGAACCATCACGCTGGGCCTCGTCGGCGCGGTCATCGCGGTCCCGATCGTGTCCTTCTTCTACGCGTTCTCCCGGGCCTTGCGCGACGCCTACAAGCCCGATGAGGAAGAAGTGCCACCCATCACAGCCACCGTCCCCGTGCTCGCCGAACGCTCGCGCCAGATCGTGAACAGGGCGCGCGGCCGCAAGCCCGCCACCACCACGGAGATCCCGGTGCGAGACCGCTCCGAGGTACAGGACGAGGCCGACACCACCGACGGCGAGCCTTCCCCGACGACGGGCACCATTCGGGTGCGTCGCCCCGAGGAGCGCGACGGGGACCACCCCGCGTCCTGATCGACATGCAGTGCGACTACTGGGATGCGGGCGTCTGCCGCTCCTGCTCCCTCATTGAGACTCCCTACCCCGTTCGCCTGGCACGCAAGCAGGCGGACGTGGAGGCGTTGCTGGCACCCCTCGCGCCCTCGGCGACGTGGCTACCTCCGGTGGCGTCCGCAGAATCCGGCTTCCGCACCAAGGCCAAGATGGTGGTGGCAGGTACCGTCGACGCCCCCACCGTGGGCATCCTGGACGCCGAGGGCCGCGGCACGGACCTACGCCGCTGTGGCCTCTACCCGCCGGCGCTGAGCGCGACGTTTCCCATCCTCGCCGCGTTCATCACGCGCGCCAGCCTGGAGCCGTACGCGGTGCCCGAGCGACGCGGGGAACTGAAGCACATCCTCGTGACCCTCGCTCCCTCGGGCGGCATTTTGGTGCGCTTCGTGATGCGCTCGACCGAGGCACTGTCCCGGCTGCGCAAGCATCTGCCGTGGCTCATCGAGCGGCTCCCCGCGCTCGAGGTTGCCACCCTGAACGTGCTGCCCGAGCACAAGGCGGTCACGGAGGGGGACAGGGAGATCGTGCTGACCCCTGCGCAGACCCTTCCCATGACCATCAACGACGTGACCCTCCACCTAGGCCCGCGCCTTCTTTCAGACCAACACCGCAGTCGCATCGGCCCTGTACCGCCAGGTAGCCGAGTGGGTTGATGCCGCCGCGCCAGCGAGCCTGTGGGACCTGTACTGCGGCGTCGGCGGGCTCGCACTTCACTGCCTTGCCGCTGGCCGCGCGGTGACGGGCATCGAAATCTCGGACGCGGCGATCGACGCGGCGCGCCGCAGCGCGGCGGAGATGGCCGATGCAGGGGTTGCGGGCGCTGACGCCGTCGCCTTCCTCGCCGCCGATGCCGTGGCGTGGGCGGGCGCGCAAGGTGAGGGCCCCGATGCGGTCGTGGTGAATCCCCCTCGCAGGGGGCTAGGACCGGACCTTGCGGGGTGGATCGAGGACTCGGGCGCGCAGACCGTCGTGTACTCCAGTTGTCATCCCGTGAGCCTCGCGCGTGACCTCGAGGCGATGCCGTCCTACACCGCGCGGGAGATCCGCCTGTTCGACATGTTCCCCCACACCGGCCACGGTGAGGTGGGGGTCGTGCTCGATCGCGGTTGAACGTGACACGGCCCGCCTGCCAGGGGCAGACGGGCCGTGAACGGTGCGGTGACGGTTAGCCGCTGAAGGGCTCCACCGAGATCACCTTGACGGGAATCTGATTGCCGTTGGGGGCGGAGTACGAGGTCTCGTCGCCCACCTTCTTGCCCAGCAACGCCGAGCCGAGCGGCGACTGAGCCGAAAACACGTCGATGTCGGTGCCGCCCGCGACCTCGCGCGAACCCACCAGGAAACGCATCTCGCGGCCCATGACCTCGGCAACCACCACGGTGCCGGACGCGATCTCGTCGGAGGCGTTGGCCTCGCCGACGGTGGCGGTCTGCAGCAGGTGGCGCAGGCTGCTGGATGCGAGCCTCTTGCTTGGCCTGCTCCTCGCGCGCCGCGTGGTAGCCGCCGTTCTCCTTGAGGTCGCCCTCCTGGCGGCGCTCGTCGATCTCCTTGGCGATCGCGGCGCGACCCTCGCCGGTGAGATGGTCGTACTCCGCCTGCAGGCGGTCGTAGGCCTCCTGGGTCAGCCAGGTTCCGGTCGTCTCGGACACGAGTTCCTCCATGGTGGTGAGCGTGACTGGACAGGTTACCAACAGGGAACCGAAAGGGGAAAGACCGGTGAGGCCTAGGCTTTCGACGTCGCAGTAGTTGACCTGCGCGCTCGTCGCTTCCTCGACGGTGCTGATCGGCAGCGTGATCCGCTGGCTCGTGCCGTCGGCGGGGTCGACCGTGACCTCGGCGACACCGACCTCCGCGTAACTGACGGACAGCGCGCGCACGTGGCACACGGCAGCCTGATCGCTGTAGAGGTGGACGTCGAACGTCACCTCCGCCTCGGTGGGGGAGTCGATGGAGAAGCCGACGTCCTGCCACCGCACGGGCTGGTCGGCCTGCGACAGCCCGAACCACGCGGCGATGGCGGTCATGGCACACACACCGAGGATCGCGAGGGCCCAGCCCTTGCGGGACAGGCGCGGGCGCGACGAGGCGATGTCTTCGGTCTCATCGGCTGACGGGGTGTGCTGCGGCTCGGTCATCATGAGGCAGGATAGTTCACAGAAAGAAGGTGATTGACGGTGGCAGATTTCTCCGGAGGCCCAGGCTTCCTCGCGTTCGTCGCGACGTTCCTGATGGTGGCGGCGGCCGTGGTGCTCATGCTGTCCCTGTCGCGGCACCTGCGAAAGGTGCGCACGCACCCACCCGAGGGTGCCGATGCGGTGGCCACGGCATCGGCCGCAGAGGCGGCGCCTGCGACCAGCACCGACGGTGCTGCCGAGGAGCCCGGCAAGCCCCAGGCGTAAGCCTGACCGTCAGGAGACGGTGAACACCACGAGCGCGATCGCGACGTAATGGCACAGGAAGCCCGCAATGGTGAGGGCATGGAAGATCTCGTGGAAGCCGAAGTACTTCACGGACCCGCGCGGCCACTTGGTGCCGTAGATGACGGCGCCCACGGTGTAGCACAGGCCGCCGATGACAATCAGTGAGACAACGGCGGCGCCGCCAGCCTCGTAGAACGGCTTCATGAAGCCCACGGCGACCCAGCCCAGTGCGACGTACAGCGGTACATACAGCCAGCGCGGCGCGTTCAGCCAGAAGATGCGCAGCAGCAGGCCTACCAGCGCGCCCGTCCACACCGTGATGAGGACCGCAGTGCGCGTGGTGCCGTCCAGCAGCATCACCGTGAGCGGCGTGTAGGTGCCCGCGATGATGAGGAAGATGTTGGCGTGGTCCATGCGGCGCAGGACGGCCTTGGTGGTCGGCCCCCAGTTGCCGCGGTGATAGACCGCGGAGGTCCCAAACAGCATGACGGCCGTCAAGGTGAAGATGGCCGTGGACACCCGTCCGGCAAGTGTGGGAGCGAACACCACGAGGACCATTCCGGCGATGAGGGCGAAGGGGGCGGCACCGAGGTGCAGCCAGCCGCGCAGGAGCGGCTTCGCGGGGTCAGGCAGGTTCTCGGCCATGAACCTACGTTACCGTAGGTTAGTCGCCGGGAGTACCGTAGGCACCTGTATCCGCGGACACGAGGAGAGAACGGCGATGGGACTGCGCAGCCTGCTGTACAAGCCCTACGAGCGTGACCTTGAGCGCACGCTCCGCACGTCGGGACAGACCCCCCGGCACATTGGCGTCATCCTCGACGGCAACCGGCGCTGGGCCAAGCAATCCGGCGCCTCCGCGGCCGACGGACACCGCCGCGGCGCGGACAAGATCTCCGAGGTCCTCGGCTGGTCCGAAGAGCCTCGGCGTCGAGGTCGTCACCCTGTGGATGCTCTCCACCGACAACCTTGGCCGTGACGCCGCCGAGGCTCGACGCGCTGCTGGGGATCATCTGCGACGCCGTCGAGGCACTCGCCGACGACGGTCGCTGGCGCCTCCAGCACGTCGGGTCGGCAAGCCTGCTCCCGGCCGATGCCGCGGCGAGGCTGTCCGCCGCGGTCGACCGCACCGCATCGGCCACCGGCCTGCATGTCAACGTCGCGGTCGGCTACGGCGGCCGCCACGAGATCGCCGATGCCGTCCGCTCATACCTGCGCGACGCCATCGACGCCGGGCACTCCATGGAGCAGGCGGCGGACTCGTTCTCGGTCGAGCACATCGCCGAGCACCTCTACACGAAGGGCCAGCCGGATCCCGACCTGGTGATCCGCACCTCGGGCGAGCAGAGGCTCTCGGGCTTCCTCATGTGGCAGTCGGCGCACTCCGAGTTCTACTTCTGCGACGCCTACTGGCCGGACTTCCGCCACGTCGACTTCCTGCGCGCGCTGAGGGCCTACTCCCAGCGCGAGCGCCGCCACGGCCGCTAAGTCCGCGCTGCTGACCTCAGTCCGCGCGCCGGACCTGAGCCCTACCTCCGGATCTGAGCCCCGCATCGGCCCCGCACCTCGATTCCCAAGGTGTCCCGTGATGCATGTGACTCGTGGGGCTCGCACGGCGATCCGATGCGTCACACCCGTCGCGTACGTCACGTCGTACCTTGGGAGTCGCCTGGCTTTTTGCTCGGCGCGACGGCGTATTGCCGCAACACCACCGCCGCCCCGATCGGGTGCGCGGCGCATGTGACGAACGTGTGACACGCGGCGTGTCGCTGCTTGACAGGTGAGCCGCGGCGTAGCGTCGGGCTCGTGGTAGAAGAAATCCGCCGCATCCACCGGATGCGGGACTGACACCGAACGCCGTGGGGCGATCGGCGCCCTGCGGCCTGATGAGCGGGGAGCCCCACGTGAGCATCACTGAGTTCGACACCACACCCTCCACCCCCACGGCGAACGCGACCGACCTGCGCACCTACGTGCTCGACACCTCGGTGCTGCTGTCAGATCCACGGGCGCTCAAGCGTTTCGCGGAACACGCGGTGGTGCTCCCGGTCGTGGTCATCACGGAACTCGAGGCCAAACGGCATCACCCCGAGGCTCGGCTACTTCGCTCGTTCCGCGCTGCGCATGCTCGACGACCTGCGCATCCAGCACGGCAAGGCTCGACCAGCCGGTCGCGGCCAACGAGCAGGGCGGCACCGTGCGCGTCGAACTCAACCACACAGACCAGGAGATCCTGCCCAGCGGGTTCCGGCTCGGCGACAACGACACCCGCATCCTCGCGGTCGCGGCGAACCTTAAGGCCGAGGGGCACGCCGTGACGGTGGTGTCCAAGGACCTGCCGATGCGCGTGAAGGCCTCCGCGTTGGGCATCGAGGCCGAGGAGTACCGCGCCGAGGCTCGCCGTGGATTCCGGGTGGACCGGCATGCGCGAGATCCAGGCTCACCGATGAGCAGATGGGCGCCTTGTACGAGGCCGAGGCGCTGACCTCCGTGCCGCCCGCCGCCGAATGCGGTGAGGACCTGGGTTCGCTGCCGGTGCACACCGGGCTCGTGATTCACTCGCCGCGAGGCTCCGCGCTTGGCCGCGTGGATGACGACGGCGGTATTCGGTTGGTGCGCGGCGACCAGGAGGTCTTCGGCGTCCATGGCCGCTCCGCCGAGCAGCGCGTCGCGATCGACCTGCTGCTCGACGAGTCCGTGGGCATCGTGTCCATGGGCGGCCGCGCCGGCACGGGCAAGAGCGCCCTCGCGCTGTGCGCCGGTCTCGAGGCCGTCATGGAGCGCCGTCAGCACAAGCGCATCATGGTGTTCCGTCCGCTGTACGCGGTGGGCGGCCAGGACCTCGGGTACCTGCCCGGATCCGAGGCGGAGAAGATGAACCCCTGGGCGCAGGCGGTCTTCGACACCCTCGGCGCGATGGTCTCCTCCGAGGTGGTGGAGGAGGTCATGGCGCGAGGCATGCTCGAGGTGTTGCCGCTGACGCACATCCGCGGCCGTAGCCTGCACGACGCCTTCGTGATTGTGGACGAGGCCCAGTCGCTTGAGCGCAACGTGCTCCTGACGATGCTCTCGCGGATCGGCCAGGACTCGCGCGTGGTGCTCACCCACGACGTGGCGCAGCGCGACAACCTTCGCGTGGGACGTCACGACGGCATCGCCGCGGTGATCGAGGCGCTGAAGGGTCACCCGCTGTTCGCGCACGTCACCCTGGAGCGTTCGGAGCGCTCCGCGGTGGCCGCCCTGGTGACCGACATGCTGGAGCGGCTCGACCTCTAGCCTCGCGCTCCTGCGCCCGCGAGATGTGGGATTGCGTGGCATCGACAGCGCGAGATGCCACGCGAACCCCCATTCGGCATCACGAGAACGACGAAGGGCCGATGCGATGGTGACCATCGCATCGGCCCTCTGCCGTGTCCCTGGTGGCCCGGAATGCTGCATCAACAGTGACGAAGTGCCGCAAATGCGGCCATTTGCGCCAGGAGGGGGTTAGAGACCGAGGCTCCTGAAGGTACGGCTCCAGGCTCTTCCCAGTTGACCTCGTCGGGACGGGACTCGTCCCAGATCTCCATGTAGCGGTCACGCTGGGCGTCCGTGAGGGCCTCCCACTTGCGCATCTGCTCCTCGGCATCCACGTGCCAGTAGCCGACGATGCGGTACAGCGTGTGGTGACGGGTCCAGTTCTCGCGAATGAACTTGCGAGCCTTGCGCGACTGCGCCGACTCGCAGGCCACCCACACGTAGGTGTCATCCTCGGGGGTCTCGAGGCGTTCAAGGCAGGCTCACGAGTGCCGAGGGGCCGCGGCCGTTGCCGGACACGCGCCACTCGAGGTTGACGGTGGCGGGGGAAGGCAGGGCAATCGCGTCGTCCATCGAGATGAGGCTCGATAAGGACGTCGAAGGTTTCCTCCGGCGAGGCCTCCTCGAGAATGCGCGCCACGGCGGGAAGGCCGGTCGCGTCGGCGATGAGGAGGCGGCGCGTGGAGCCGGCGGGCGGCTCGTAGTAGCCGTGAGCATCGGACACCGCCACCACGTCGCCCACCTGGCAGTCGCGCGCCCATGAGGCGCCGCGGCCGTGACCGTGGGTGACGATGTCGATGTCGAGGCGCTGGTGGGTGGGGTCCCAGCGGCGGATCGTGTAGTGACGAGCGATGTCGTGGTCGTCCTCCCAGCCCTCCGCCGGCTCGGCGTCGGGGATGTGGACGTGGACGAACTCGTCGGCCTTGCCGGTCGACTCCCAGCCCTCGAGCGAGGGTCCGGTGAGGGTCACGCGGCGGAGGTTGGGGCTGAGCCTGCTCAGCACCAGCGACGGTGACGACGAACGAGTCGGTCATGGTGACTCCAGAAATGTGGGGGTGGGGACAGAGGCCGTATGGACAGCCGATGCGTGGGGCGCCGGGGTGACCCGGCGCCCCATACGGTGGGATTACTCGGCTGCTGCGGGCTCGGTGGCGGGGTCGCCGTCGAGAGCGGCCTCGAGGAGCGGCACGAAGCCCTCGATCGAGTAGGCGATCGACGAGGGGGAGTTCGCGAAGAACGCGCCCTCAAGGACCGTGTCGGTCAGCCAGACGTTGCCGCCGGTCTCGGTCGCGGTCAGCGAGGCGAACAGGGGCAGTGCCTCGAGCTCGCCCTTGGCGTCGGGGGTCGTCGCCACCTGCCACACGACCGAGTCGAGGTCGCCGATGGTGGTGTCGAGCCTGCTCGGCCGAGATCTGCAGCCAGGCGGCGTCGGTGCCCTCAACGGCGGTCACGTCGAGGCCCAGGTTCGCGAGGAACTGGTTGCGGGTGTCCGAGGCGGCGTACACGAACGCCTGGCCCTCGTAGAAGCCGCCGACCTGCGAGGTCATGCCCTCCCACTCGGGGTGCGCCTCGCGCACGGCGGCGTACTGAGCGTCGATGTCGGCGACGATCTCCTCGGCCTTGGCGGTGGTGCCGGTGGCCTCGGCGAGCAGGTTCAGGCTCGTCCTCAAGGGTGACGCCCCACTCGACGGTGGCGTTGCCCTCGGAGTCGGTGGCGGGACGCGTGACGACGGGCGCGATGCCCGAGAGGAGGGTGTACTCCTCCTGCGTCATCTCGTGGTTGGGGTAGGTCGCCACGATCAGATCGGGCTCGAATGCCGCGATGGCCTCGGCGTCGTACGTGGTGGTGCCGGGCTCGAAGAGCTCGGGGGTGGCGCCCGCGGCCTCGCGGTCGGCGTCGGCCCACGGGCCGGTGCCGTTCTCGTAGCCCTGCCACGACACGGGCACGGCCACGGGGGCAACGCCGAGCGCGTAGAGGTACTCGTGCTCGTGCGAGCCGAGGGTCACGACGCGCTGGGGCTCGGCGTCGATGGTGACCTCGCCCATGGCGGTGTCGAGCGTGACGGGGAACGCTGCCGCATCACCGGTGGTGTCGGCGGAGGCGGAGGCGCTCGCGGAGGCGTCGGCGGCGGGAGAGGTGGTCTCCTCCGTGTCGGCGTCCGACGAGCAGGCGGCAAGCAGAAGTGCCGCGGCTGCGGCGACGGACACGGCGGACGCGCCGCGCGTGATGCGCTGGTGCATGGTGTTCCTTTCCTAGGGGTGAGTCGTGCGGGTCGGGTGGGACATGAGGCCGGACGTGGTCAGCAGGTGGGCGACAAGGCAGGCGGCCGATGCGGCCATGGCCGCATCGTCGAGGTCACCTGCGGGCACGCGACCCGACTGATCACGGACGGCCACGACGGAGACGCCCAGCGAGGCGTCGGCGCGCACCACGGACTGCAGCGGGGCGCGGGTGTGGCCAGAGTCCCGCAACGCTGCGACGGCGAGCGGGGCGGGGAGAGGAGTGACGAACCAGCGCACGGTGCCGCGGGCGATGAGGCCCGTCGTGTGGTCGGCGTCGTCGAGGTGGAGCGTGGCGCCCTCGAGGCCCTCGCCGTCGAGGTGGCGTTCGAGGACCAGCGAGCGGAAGGTGTGTCCACACATGGTGGCGTCGTCCGCCGCCCCGGCGACCACGGCATCGGCCCCGGGCACGTTGAGGCGGGCGGTGAGGCCAGGCACGGCGCCCAGCAGCGCGGCGGCGGAGCGGATCTGCGGCGACGTGACGGTCATCGCGTGACCCCCGGGCGGTGCGACGGGACGATGATGGGTGTCCCGGTGACGGGGTCGGGGATCACGCGCGCGTCGAAGTTGAAGACGCGGCTCACCAGGTCCTCGGTGAAGACCTCGTCGGCGGTGCCGGAGGCGGCGATCACGCCGTCGTGCATCGCGATGACGTGGTGCGCGTACCTGGCGGCCTGGTGGAGGTCGTGGACCACCATCACGATGGTGCGGCCCTGGCGCTCGTTGAGGCGGTGCAGGAGCTCCAGAACCTCATACTGGTGCGCGATGTCCAGGTAGGTCGTGGGCTCGTCGAGCAGCATCAGCGGGGTGTCCTGCGCGAGGGTCATCGCGATCCACGCGCGCTGTCGCTGGCCGCCAGAGAGCCTGGTCGACGACCTCGTCCTGGATGTCGGTGAGGTTCGTCGAGTGCAGGGCGCTCATGACGGCCGTCTCATCGGAGCTCGACCAGGGGCGCAGCACCTTCTGGTGCGGGGTGCGGCCGCGGGCGACGAGGCTCCTTGACCGTGATGCCCGCGGGGGCGATGGGGGACTGGGGAAGGAGGCCCACGCGGCGCGCCACCTCGCGGGTGGGCATGCGGTGAATGTCCTGGCCGTCGAGCGCGACGGTGCCCTCCGACGGCGTGAGCAGGCGGATCAGGGCGCGCAGGAGCGTCGACTTGCCGCAGCCGTTGGGGCCCACGATGGCCGTGATCTTGCCGTCGGGCACGTCGACATCGACGCCGCGGACGATGGGCTTGTCGCCGTAGCCGATGACGGCCTTGCGGGTCTCGAGCCTGCTCATGAGGGACCTCCTCGGGATGCGCGCCACACCAGCCACAGCAGGTAGGGGGCGCCGATCGCGGCGGTGAAGATGCCGACGGGGAACTGAAGGGTGGCGGGCATGAGCTGGCTGAGCCTGGTCGGCGGCGAGCAGCAGCAGGGCGCCCATGAGCGCCGAGGGGATGAGAGTGACGCCGGCGTTGCGCGTGAGGCGCAGGGCGAGCGCGGGGGCGACCAGGGCGATGAAGCCGATGGGACCGGTGATGGCCGTGGCGCCAGCGGCGAGCAGCACCGAGCACAGCGCGAGCGTGATCCGCGAGGAGCCCACCGAGATACCGAGCGCCTTGGCGGTGTCGTCACCCATCTCCATCGTGCGAAGTGAGCGGGCGTGCCACAGGATGACCGGAACGATGACAGCCAGCATCACCACGGCGACGGTGACGTGGGTCCAGGTGCGTCCCGTGACGGAACCGACGAGCCATCCCAGCGCCGTGCCCGCGTCGTGGACGTCCATGCGCGTCAGGATGTACTGGGTCGCGGAGTTGGCGACGAAGCCGATGCCGATGCCGGCGAGGATGAGGCGCAGCGGCACGATCCCGCGGCGCCAGGACAGCGCCAGGATGAGTGCAGACGTGACGAGCGCGCCGATGGCGGCTCCGGCGGCGGTGAACCACAGCGACGTGCCGAAACCCAGCCACAGGGTCACGACGCCACCGGTGCTCGCACCCGCGGTGATGCCGATGAAGTCGGGAGAGGCCAGCGGGTTGCGCGTCAGCGACTGGAGGATGGCGCCCGCGAGACCGAGCGTGGCGCCCACCAAGATGGCGGTGAACGCACGGGGCGCGCGCACCTCACCGACTACGAAGTCTCCAGGGGCACCCACCGAGATGCCGACCGCCGCCTTGAGCGAGTCGATGACAGAGACATCGGCCTTGCCCCATGCCAGGGCGAAGACCAGCAGCCCCGCGAGGACGGCGAGCATGATGAGGCCGACCGTGAAGGTCCGGCGGTGCGTGGTGATACCAAGCGGCCCGATGCGGAGGATCCTCACAGGCTCCACCACCTTCATGCGGCGGGCCATGATGGCGAAGATCGCGCCACCGATGAACGCGGTCGTGATGCCCACACCGATCTCGCCGGGGGAGCGACCACGCGGCCGACGACGTCGCACACCAGCACCAGGGCGGCTCCGCCGAGGCCGCTGACCACCAGGAGCCACGGCAGCGAGGCGCCGATGAGGGCGCGGGCGAGGTGGGGAACGGCGAGGCCGACGAAGACAAGAGGTCCGGCCGCGGCGGTCGCCGAGGCGGCGAGCGCGGTGACGGTGACGATGACGGCGATGCGGGTGGCGGTGATGTTGATTCCCAGCGCCCGGGCGGCGTCTTCACCGAGCGCGACCGCCTCGAGCGGCTTCGCGACCACGAGCGCGACCACGATCGAGATCACCACGAAGGGCACGAGCGCCATGACATCGTCGCTGTCGCGGCCTGTGAGCGAACCTGCGACCCACAGGCGGTACTGGTCGAGCGTTGCGTCGTCCACCAGGAGGACGGCGTTGATAACCGAGGTGATCAGCGCCGTGAGTGCGACACCCGCGAGGGCGAGGCGCACTGGTGCACCCGCCGCGGCTCCGCGTGCGCCGATGGCGTAGACGATGACGGCGGCGATCCCTGCCCCGACGAACGCGAAGGGGACCTGAACGGCAAAGCCGGTGACGCCGAGCGCGAGCGAGATGACCACCGCGAGTGAGGCTCCGGCGTTGATGCCGAGAAGGCCGGGGTCGGCGAAGGGGTTGCGCGTCAGCGACTGCATCAGCGCGCCCGCGATGCCGAGGGCGGCGCCGGCGAGCACGCCAATCACCGTGCGCGAGACCCTGAGGTCCGTGACAATGAGTTGCTCGGGATCGTTCGGGTCAAGGTCCGTGATGGCCTGCCACACCGTCGCGAGGTCGATCGAGCGGGCGCCGATGGCGAGCGACAGTGCGATGGCGATCAGCAGCGCCGCGGCGGCGGCGATCGCGATCAGGGCGCGCCGAGGCATCGTGCTCCTTGGGACGGGGTGAGGGCGCACGCCGTGGTGCGCCGGTGAGGCTCACCTAACTTAGTTCATCCCAGACGATTAAAGCAACGCGCGCATCTGGTAATTGACGGCGCGGATGCCGTGGTAGGTCGCCTCATACGTGGTGCGATACCAGGCGCTTCGCCTTCCCGAGGCGGACAAGTGATGTGTCCGGACGGACGAAAGTTGCCCGATCGTGATGTGGCACGGGCCCCGCGAGGCGGCAGGCGACCGTCAGTGGTGGTGCCCGAAGGCGTCGGAGTCGTGGCCAGCCTCGGCGTCGATCTGGTCCGCGGGGCAGGCGTCGGCAGGCAGGTCGACGTCGATGCCGTACAGCGCGCGGATGGCGCCGAGGTAGCGGTCCGTCTGGCCGGCCTGCGCGTGCTCGCGGGCTCGCACTGTGGGGGTATGGAGCAGGGTGCGCGCGAAGCGACGCAGCGCCTGTTCGGTGGCCTCGGACTGCGCCACGGCCTCCGCGGTGGCGCCCGCGGCCGGGCGCACCTTCGCCAGTTCGCGCTCCAACAGTCCGAAGACGTGCTCGCGCAGCGCGACCACGGCCGGGTCGAGGGCACGGGCCGTCTCGCCGTCGCCGAACCGCGCCACCGCGTGCGCCACGATGGCGCGGGCGGCCTCAATCGAGTTCACGGACTCGCCGGGAGCGGTCGCGCCCACGGAGTCAAGATCCACCACATGCACGCCGCGCATCTGCGCAACGCCCGGCGCTACGTCGCGGTGCAGGGCGAGGTCCACGATCGTGAGGTCGCGCAGCGCGTCCGCACGCGCGGCGGACACCATCGCGGGGGTGAGGACGATGGACTCGCCGCCGGAACAGGCGAGCACGAGGTCGACGTCGGCGAGCGAGGCGCGCAGGTCCTCGAGGCTGAGGGAGGCGATGCCGTGGCGGCGCCCGAACTCCTCACCGCGACCCGAGGGCGAGTACACCCCCGCGATCTCCACACCGCGGGCGAGCAACGAGCCCACGCCCGTCTCGGCGAGCGCGCCGGTCCCGATCAGTACCGCACGCGAGCCCTCCCAGGTCACCGTTGCGGAGGCGAGGTCGAAGGCCACCGAGACCACCGAGCGTCCCGACGTGCCAAGCCCGGTCGAGGACGCCACCACGCGTGACGTGCGCAACGCGGACTGGAAGAGGCGGTCGAGGACGGGTGAGAGGTGGTGGGCCGACTGGGCGTCGTTGTGTGCACGTCGCACCTGACCGGAAATCTCCCGCTCGCCCACGACCATTGACTCCAGGCCGGAGGCGACGGAGAGCAGGTGCTGCACGGCGTCATCGCCCTCATAGGTGGCGAGCGCCTGCTCGATCGCGGCACGGTCAAGGGAGGTGGCCCGCTCGATGGCGTCGATCACCGCGGTGCGTCCGGATTCGACATCTTCGACTTCGAGGTACACCTCGAAGCGGTTGCACGTGGGGAGCACGACGGCACCGCGGATGGGGGAGTCGCCCTGCACCACGGCGGACCCCAGAGTCTCCGAGCCAACGCTGAGCCTGTTCGAGGACGGTGAGGTCGCGGTTGTGATGGCTGGCGACGAGAGACATCAATACCACGTTCACCATTCTGACACGCACGCCGGACAAGGCAGAATCGAGCCATGAGCTTTGACGCATTGCCAGCCGACCACCCCCTCGCGACGGGAGCCACCGCCGACTCCGCGCTCGTGGCCGCACTCGAGGGCAGGACCCCTACGCATCGGCCCGTGTGGTTCATGCGTCAGGCCGGTCGCTCGCTGCCCGAATACCTCAAGGTGCGCGAGGGAACGACCATGCTCGAGTCCTGCCTCGAGCCCGCCCTCGCCGCCGAGATCACGCTCCAGCCCGTGCGTCGCTACGGGGTCGACGCGGGCATCTTCTTCTCCGACATCGTGGTGCCGCTCAAGGTGGCCGGTGTGGGGGTCGACATCGCACCCGGCGTGGGCCCCGTGTTCGACCACCCCATCCGCACCATGGCCGATGTGGATGCTCTGCCCGCGCTCGGGGAACCTGGGGACGGGAGCGCAGTCGACCTCGCGCTCGACCCGATTCGCGAGGCCGTGCGCCTCACCGTGGCGCAGTTAGGCTCCACGCCGCTGATTGGCTTCGCCGGTGCGCCCTTCACCCTGGCGGCCTACATGGTCCAGGGGCGCCCCTCGCGCGACCACATGGCCGCACGCGAGGCTCATGTGGTCCGCGCCGGATGTGTGGGAGGCGCTCGTGTCGTGGACCTCCCGCGCCGCGGGCCTATTCCTGCGAGCGCAGGTGCTCGCGGGGGCATCGGCCGTGCAGGCTGTTTGATTCCTGGGCGGGGTCGCTGTCCGAGGCCGCCTACGTCGAGAAGTGCGCGGGAGGCTCGCGCGCCGCCCTGATCGCAGTCGCGGATCTCGGAGTGCCGCGCATCCACTTCGCCGCGAACGCGGGGCATCTGCTGGACCCCATGGGGGCGGCTGGAGCCACGGCGCTCGGCGTGGACTACCGCACGGGCCTCGACGAGGCGTCGCGCGCGGTGGGCGGCCGTTTCCCGCTGCAGGGCAACATCGACCCGGCCATGCTCGCCGCGCCGGTGAGTACCCTCACCGCCCACGTTCAGGACGTCCTTGACCGCGGCTCCGAGGCGCCCGGACACGTGGTGAACCTGGGCCACGGCATGCCGCCTCACGCGGACCCAGACGTCGTCAAGCGCGTGGTGGAGTTGGTGCACGAGCGTGGCTGAGCCGCGCGCCTGGATCGTCATCGGAGGAGGCCCGGCGGGTCTCCTTGCGGCGCGCAGGCTCGCGGGCGCGGGCCACAGCGTGACGGTGCTGGAGGCAGAGGATCACCTGGGTGGCAGGGTGTCGCGGGTGCGAGTCGATGGGCTCGACCTTGACGCCGGCGCCGAGTCCTTTGCGACGCGCGGGGGCCATGTCGAGACGCTCGTGCGCGAGCCTGGGCCTTGGCGACCGGCTGGTCGCTCCCGCAGGCGGCCCCGCGTGGGTCGTGGGGCCCGAGCGCGAATACCCGATGCCCGCAGCGGGCTGGCTCGGCATTCCTACGGCATCGTTTGCCCCCGACGTGGTGCGTGCGCTCGGCGTCAAGGGCGCCCTGCGCGCCGCCGTCGAGAGATGGATTCCGCGCGAGCCGGTGGAGCCTGACGCGATGCTGGGCGAGGTGGCGAGGCGTCGCCTCGGCGACGCGGCCGTCGACCGCCTGATCGCTCCCGTGACGCGCGGAATCTTCTCGCGTCCCGTGGACGAACTCCGGGTTGACGCTGCCGCAGCGGGACTCGCCGCGGAGATCTCCGAACTGGGACTGACGCGAGCCGCCGCTCGTCGTCGCGCCAAGGCGCCGGCCGGGTCCGCCGTGCTGGGCCTGGTGGGGGAGTGGCGGGATTGACAGACGCCCTCGCGGCCGATGCGGTCAGCCGCGGCGCGCACATCCTCACCTCCACGGTGGTGACGTCCCTGCGCGAGGACCGCGGGCGCTGGCAGGTGCGCACCGCGGACGGCACGCTAGTGGCCGACGAGGTCGTGGTGGCATCGTCCCGGCCCGCCGCGGCCGCGCTGGTGCCCCAGGTGCGGCGCGCCCCCGACCGCCAGGTGGCGCTCGTGACGCTGTCGCTGGATGCCCCCGAACTCGACTCGCACCCGCGCGGTTCCGGGGTCCTCGCCATCGACGGCGTCACCCGCGCCAAGGCGCTCACGCACGCGACCGCGAAGTGGGAGTGGGTGGCGAAGGCTGCGCCGGACCGGCACATCGTCCGGCTGTCATACGCCCTCGACACGGCGGAGGACCTGGCGCCCCACGCGCTCGCGGACGCCTCTCGCCTGCTGGGGGTGCCTCTCAGGGACGCCCAGGTGCGCGACCTCGTGCAGGTGGTGTGGCACGACGCGTCGCCCACCAAACCTGGCCACCGTGAGCCCGCACCCGGTCTCCACCTGGTCGGAGCGGCCGCAGGGTTCTCCGGCCTCGCCGCGATCGTGGACGACGACCAGCGCTCCACTCTTGGTGCGTAGCCGGCCCGCCGCGGCATCGGCCATCTAGGACCTTGGTCCTGGTTTAGTGGGGCCGATGCCCGCGCCGCCTCGCCTGGCGGCCGGTACCCGGCCGTCGCGGGCGAGCACGGATTTCCCTCAGACGCGCGCCGTGGTGAGAATGGACCCATGACCGAACAGCCTCACGGTTTCACCCTGTTCTCTGTCCTCGACGGCTTCCTCGACGCTCCTGATGAGGAACTCGGTGAAGTGGTGGAGCACTTCGACGCCGCGGTCGAGGAGCTCGCCGAACACGACGTGGTCCTGCGCGGCATCTACGACGTGTCCGGCCTGCGTGCCGACGGCACCGTGATGTTGTGGCTTCACGGCCCCGATCTTGCGGACCTGCAGTTGGCGCTGCGTGAACTGCGCGCCACCGAGCCTGCTCGCCGACACCAAGGCTCACGTGGTCTGCCGCGGGCGTGCACCGCGCCGCCGAGTTCAACCGTGCCCACGTGCCCGGCTTCCTGCGCGGCGAGCGTGCCCGCGACTGGCTGACGGTCTACCCGTTCGTGCGCTCCTACGAGTGGTACTTGCTGAGCGAGGAAGAGCGCAGCGCCATGCTGCGAGACCACGGCATGAAGGGCGCCAAGTTCAAGGGTGTGGTGGCGAACACGGTCGCCGCCTTCGCCCTGGGTGACTACGAGTGGCTGCTGCCCATGGAGGCAGACGAGGTGACCGACCTGGTCGACATGATGCGTGACCTGCGCTACACCGAGGCGCGCCGCCACGTGCGCGAAGAGGTGCCGTTCTACACGGGACGCCGCATCGAGACTGCCGAGGCTGTCGAGGTGCTCGCCTCGTGACGGAGACGCTTGCCGCGGCCGAGCGCACGCTCGACGCGACCACCTACGACTGCATCCTGCTCGCCGGCTTTGGTGGGCCCGAGGGTCAGGATGACGTCATCCCGTACCTGCGCAATGTCACGCGCGGTCGCGGGGTGCCGGACGAGCGCCTCGAAGAGGTCTCGCACCACTACCGCCACTTTGGCGGCATCAGCCCCATCAACCAGCAGAATCGCGACCTCAAGGTGGCGCTCGAGGCGGAGATTGCCGCGCGTGGCCTGAACCTCCCGGTGTACTGGGGCAACCGCTTCTGGGCGCCTTACTTCACGGACGCGCTCAAGGAGTTGCACGCCGACGGGCACCGCAAGGTCCTGGTCTTGGTGACCACCGCTTTCAGGCTCGTACTCCGGCTGCCGTGCGTATCGTGAGGATCTCGCCGAGGCCCTTGAGGAGACCGGCCTGACCGGCGAGCCTGCGCCTGGACAAGGTTCGCCAGTACTTCGACCACCCCGGCTTTGTGCAGCCCAACATCGACGCGGTGCTGTCCGGCCTGCGCGAGGCTCGCCGCGGCGGGCAAGGCCGAGGGCGCGCACGTCATGTTCGCGACCCACTCGATTCCGTCCGCGGCGGCCAACGTGTCGGGTCCGCGCGAGGCCTTGCCTGACGGTTCGCCCGTGCCGGTGAGCGACGGCGAGGAGTGGTACGAGGGCGGCGGCTGGTACGTCGCGCAGCAGCGTGCCGTCGCGTCTCTTGTCATGGATGCCGTGACTCAGGAGTTCCCCGGTGTGCCGTGGTCGCTCGTGTTCCAGTCTCGCTCCGGCGACCCGTCGATTCCGTGGCTCGAGCCGGACATCAACCTGGCCATCGAGGCGCTTGGTGAGGACACCACCGGCCTGGTGGTGTCGCCCATCGGCTTCGTGTCCGACCACATGGAGGTCGCCTGGGACCTCGACAACGAGGCGCTCGAAACCTGTGAGGAGCGCGGCCTTCCTATGGTGCGCGTCCCCACCGTCGGCGTGGATCCCGCGTTCGTCGCCGGTCTCATCGACCTGGTCGAGGAGCGCCACGTGGCCGCCGAGGGAGACGTCCCGCGCGAGCGTGCGGCGCTGACCGAGATGGGTCCGTGGCAGGACGTATGCCCGGCCGACTGCTGCATGAGCCGCGCCAAGAAGCCGACCATCGCATCGGCCGCGGCGAACGGTGGCGTGGGCGCCTAGGCTCCGCCCCTCTGCCCGGTGCGCCACTCCCGGGCGCACCGCTCCCCACTTTGAACCAAGAACGACGCGACGCGCCGGTGGCATCGTCCCGCGAGGGGGACGCCACCGGCGCGTCGCTGTCAGTTCTGGTTCAAACTGTCGGGGAGGAGGGGTCAGGCGGCCGATGCGGGCGCGGGTTCGCGCGTGAGGCTCGCCTGGGCGTCACGCCACGTGAGCCAGCCGCCGTCGAGGTTGACGGCGTCGTAGCCGAGCCTGGCGGAGCAGGCGGGTCGCGGTGTGGCCACGCTGGCCTACCTGGCAATGGACCACGATGCGGCGATCGCGAGGCGCTCGTGGTGACGCTCGCGCAGCGAGTCGAGCGCCATCACCAGCGGCTCTTGCCACGGCACCGTCACGGTGCCGCGTGCGTGCTCGGCAGCCGTGCGCACGTCGAGGACCACGGGCTCATCCTCCGCGTCCACCAATTCATGCCACTGGACGGCAGGGGTCTCACCCGACGCCAGATTCTCTGCCACGTAGCCGAGCATGTTGACCGGGTCCTTGGCCGAGCCGTAGGCGGGGGCGTAGGCGAGGCTCAAGATCGGCCAGGGACGATGCGGTCAGGCCTCCGGCCATCGCCGTCGCGATCACGTCGATGCGGCGTTCGACTCCTGCCTCGCCCACGCCCTGCGCGCCAAGGATCTGATCGGTGGCGGGGTCTACCAGGAGTTTGAGGGCCATCTGGGTGGCGCCAGGGTAGTAGCCGGCGTGGTCGAGCGGATGGGTGTGGATGGCGCGGTAGGGCCGGCCTTCCGCGGCGAGGCGCTGCTCGGAACGTCCCGTCGCGGCCGCCGTGAGTCCGAAGACGCCCACCACCGCGGTACCGACGGAGGCGGCGGCACGATGCGGGCGGCCAGCGATCACGTCGGCGACCCTGCGCCCGTGGCGGTTGGCGAGGTTGGCGAGGGGGATCAGGGTGGGCTCGGCGCCGAACGCGTCGGTCTTCGTGGCGGCGTCGCCCACCGCGAAGATGGCCGGGTCGGACGTGCGCATGTCCTGGTCGACGAGGATCGAGCCGCGCGGACCCAGCGCGAGTCCCGCCTCGGCCGCAAGGGAGCCTTCCGGCTGCACGCCGATGGCGGCGACGACCACGGCTGCCGCGGCGTCCTCGGTGGTGCCGTCCGCGGTGGTGACCACGGCATCGGCCGCGCCGAGGCTCGTGACGCTGGCGCCGGTCAGGACGCGCACGCCGCGGTCGATGAGCCGTTGCTCGACGCGAATCGCGAGGCTCGGGGTCCAGTGCGGTGAGGACCTGCGGTGCGCGCTCGACGACGGTGACGTCCAGGCCGCGGTGTGCCAGATTCTCGGCAACCTCGAGCCCCACAAAGCCGGCGCCAATGACGACGGCCGTGCCGGCATCGGCCGTCGCGGCAGCGAGGCGGTCCACGTCGCCGACGTCGCGCAAGGTCAGCGCACGGGAGGCGCCGGGGATGGCGGGGACGATGGGCGAGGCGCCGGGGCTCAGCACGAGGGAGTCGTAGGCCTCGTCGTAGGTGCTGCCATCGGCGAGGGTCACGGTGACGGTGCGGGCGGCGCGGTCGATGGTGGTGACGCGGGAGCGGACGCGCACGTCGATGGCAAACCGGGCGGCCAGTGACTGCGGGGTGTGCAGCAGCAGGGAGTCTCGCTCGGGAATCACGCCGCCCACGTAGTACGGAAGGCCGCAGTTGGCGAACGAGGGGTGGTCGCCCGCCTCCAGTACGACGATGTGGGCGGCCTCGTCGAGGCGGCGCAGTCGCGTGGCGGCAGACATTCCCGCTGCCACCGCGCCGATGATGACGACCTTGTGGGTCATGGGTTTCCTCCTGGGTGTTGCATGCAACATACCCCAGGGGGTATTGTCGTCGCAACCGAACCCCATCCGAGGAGGATCCCCATGTGCTCACCTATCGCCTGTCGCCAGTGCGGCAAGACCACCTGGAGCGGGTGTGGCCAGCACGTCGACTCCGTGAAGGCCACCGTGCTCGCGTCCCAGTGGTGCGGCGGACACGACGAGCCCGCCACCCGCTCGTTCCTCCCGTGGCTGCGCAGGCGCTGACATGGCGGCCGATGCCGAGGTGCAGCGCGCCGCGCTCAACCGTCTCAAGAGGGCCCGCGGCCAGGCTCGACGCGGTGATCCGCATGGTCGAGGAGGGCGAGGCCTGCGAGCCCACCGTCACCCAACTCGCCGCCGTCTCGAAGGCGCTCGACCGCGCGGGCTTCATGATCATCTCCGCGGGAGTGCGCGACTGCCTGAGCGGCGACGGTGACCGCGAAGCGGACCTCGCACGCCTGGAGAAGGTGTTCCTCTCCCTCGCCTAACCCCGTCAAATGGATCCATTTGACTCGTCTAAGCCGTTGGATGAGACAAAATTCACCGCGGCGGCGCACGTCGCGTCGTGCTGGTGTTGCCGCCCTCGCCGAGTAGCGCCGAGCGCGCAGGCGGTGGCGCGGGGCGCTCACGGTTGCCGAGGGCCGCTTGCCAGGCGCCTACGGTGGCGGGCGTGCCTACCCTCGCCGCGCCCGAAACCGATCGACCCCTCGTCATTGGACTGTCGCTGTCGCCCACGTGGGTGAGGGCCGCCGCCTGGCGGCGTCTGGACAGCCGCATCGAGGAAGTCTTTGATCTCGACTTCTCCGTTGACGCTGCCCGTCGCGCCGAGGCGGCTCATCTCGACTTCGTGTTCAAGCCCGATGCCCTCACGCTCGATCCCACAGTCCTGGCAAGCGCCCTCGGCTTCGCGACACTCGACCCGACGGTGCTGCTCAGCGCCGTCGCGGCCCGCACCGAGCGCATCGGCCTGGTCACCACCGCATCGGCCACGTTTGCTCCGTCGTACCTGGTGGCGCGGGAGGTTCAGAGCCTCGACCGGGTCTCGCGCGGCAGGGCGGGGCTGAACGTCGTGATGTCACTCGGCGGTCAGCAGAACTTTGGGCGCGCGCACATGCCGCCCAGCGACGAGCGGTTTGCCGCAGCGCACGCCTGGCTCGACGACGTCCGCGCGCTCTGGGCGACCTTTCCGGGAGAAGCGCTGGCCCTCGATCGTGACACAGGCGCGTTCGCGGACGTGTCCGCGATTCACGCGCTGCCCGACCGGCCTGGGCGCCCGAGGGGCCCGATCGACGTCCCGAGTCGCCGAGGTGCGCGGATTCCGATTCTGCAGGCAGGCGGCTCTCCGGCGGGCAAGGACTTTGCCTCGCAGTATGCCGATGCCGTGTTCGCCGCCGCCGCGACGACTGACAGCGCCGCCGCACAGCGAGAGGACTTGCGCGCGCGAGCGGAGGCACGCGGCCGCGCGCCAGGCGACGTGCGAGTGTTGCCGGGGTTGTCGCTGTTCCTCGCGCACACGCGCGACGAGGCGTTCGCCCTCCACGCCGCGAGCCTCGACGCATCAGACCTGCCGCAGAGCCTGGCAGGCCTGTCGCGGCTGCTCGGGATTGACCTCGTGGCACTACCGCTCGACGAAAGGATTCCCGCCGCTCTCGCGGCTGGCCTGCAGCGTGAGCAGGGTCCGGTGGGTGCAATCGCCGCGCTCATCGCCGCGGGCATCACGCCCCGTGCCCTCGCGCGCAGTGCGGAAGGGGCGGCGAGCCTGCACTGGACGGTCATCGGTACGCCGGCCGATGCGGTGGCTCAGATCGTGGCGCGGGCCCGCGCTGGCGCCATCGACGGCTTCATCGCGCTCCCGGCGGGGTCGTGGGGATCGTTCGCGCTGTTTCTTGACGAGGTGGTGCCGGCCCTCGTTGACGCGGGACTGTTCCGCGAACGCTACGACAGTGCGACACTCGCGGGACACCTGGGCCTCTCCTAACCCCGTCAAATGGATCCATTTGACTCGTCTAAGCCCTTGGATGAGACAAAATCCACCGCGGCGGCGCGGCTGCGCGGCCGCGGCGGCGACGACGGGGCTGGGCCAGGCCGATGCTGGCCTAAGCCGGCACGGCGTGGCGCCCCGGCGTGTGGCCGAACTCCCGGCGAAACGCTGCGACGAACGCCGAGGTACTCGTGTATCCCACCTTGGAGGCGACGGTTGCGACCGGTAGCCCGCGGTCGAGCATCGTCCTGCTCTGCGCCAGCCGCAGGCGCCGCAGCCAGTGCGTGAAAGTCATCCCTGTCTGGTCGACGAACGCCCGACGCAGGGTGGCCTCGGAGGTGAACGTGCGCGCGGCCCACTCCTCGAGCGACACGTGCGAGGCGGGATCGCGGAGCAATGACTGCGCCACCGAGCGCGCGGGGCCCGAGCGCGGCAGCACGGCCCCCATGCCGCCGTCGAGGCTCGCGCGTACCTCGTCGAGCACGTCAGGGATGAAGCACTCAGGGGAGTCGAAGAGCCTGTGCGCGCAACTGGCGAGTCACGGCTCGCCGCAACATCCCGGTCATGGCGATCCCGATGGGGTGCGGCGGCATCGTCCCGTCGAACCCGTCGTCTCCGGAGATCACCGGAAGGAGCACGGCGTCCTCGGACATCCGCACCGCGTGGACGCAGTGGGCGGGCAGCCATAGCGCCGAATCCTCGGTGACGTGCCGCTCCGAGCCGTCCTCGAGCCGTGCGACGACGTCCCCCGCAACCACGGCCAGCACCTCGCCCCACTGGTGCCAGTGATCGGTGTGGCCCCAGGAGAGCACGGGCACCACGTCGTCCGCGAGGGCCGGATCGGACCCTCGCGTGGCTGACCGCTGCGCGCTATCGCGTGAGCGTTGCTCAACATGACTCATCAAAACGCAACTCTACCGTTTCGTAATGAAGGTGCGAGGTCGCGCCTGTCACGGCGCCGATGCGCCACCCCTCTCATCCCACACGCCGGGCACGCACGGGCGCGCCCACGAAGGAGTTCCGATGGCCCTGCGCCACCTGTCCGCCACCGTCGCCATCACCGCCGCAGCGGTGGTGACCATGGCTGGCTGCTCGTCAGACACCGAGCCCGAGGAGACCGCCACCGCCGCGACCACCGCCGGTGCCGAGGCAGCAGCCGTGGAGGAGACTCCGTCCGAGGAGGCGGCGTTCCCGCGCACCATCACGCACGAGCTCGGCGAGACCGTCATCGAGGAGCAGCCCGAGCGCGTCGTCACGACCGCCCTGACGGTGACGGGCAACCTGCTGGCCATCGGCGCACCCGTGGTGGCCTCGGCCGCCTCAACCCCTGACGAGGGCCTCACCGATGACCTCGGCTTCTTCGCGCAGTGGGCCGATGTCGCCGCCCAGGAGGGCGTCGAGGTCCTGTACCCGAACCTTGAGTTCGACATCGAGGCCGTCATCGCCGCCGACCCCGACCTCATCATCGCCTCCACCACCGGTGCCGATGCCGCCGCGGACTACTACGACGAGGCTCTCGGCGATCGCCCCCACCGTCGTGGTGAACTACTCCGACAAGACGTGGCAGGAAGTTGCCACGCTCGCGGGCGAGTGGACCGGGCTTGAGGACCAGGCCGCGACCGCCATCGCGGACTTCGATGCCAGGGTCGCCGAGGTCGCCGATGCGATCACGGTGCCCGAGGGTTCGGCCCAGGCCGTCGTCTTCAACAACCTCGAGTGGGACTCGGCCGTCGCCAAGGAGACCGGCGCGCACGCGACGCTCCTGGCCGACCTCGGCTTCGACGTGATCGAGGCGGACCCCGCGCTTGACACCTCCGACACCGCACGTGACGACTTCGCGTTCGTCGCCCCCGAGAACCTCTCCGCCGCCTTCACGGCCGAGACCCTGTTCCTGGTCAACGGCACGGACACCGAGAAGGAAGCGCTCGCCTCCACCGAGCTTCTCCAGGAGATCCCCGCCGTGGTCAACGAGCAGATCTACCCGCTCGGCGCCACGTCGTTCCGTATCGACTACTACTCCGCCCTGGATATCGTCGACACGGTCGAGGGCTACTTCGGCGGCTGACACCTGTGACCGCCACGCTCGACACGAGCGCGGCACCCGCACGGCGAGCCCGGACCCGGCGCATGGCGCTCGGGCTCGGGCTCGCCGTCATCGTGCTGGCGCTCGCCATCATCGCAAGCCTCGCCTGGGGCACCCGCTCCATCGCGCCATCGGCCGTGTGGGATGCCCTCACCTCGCCCGAGGCGACAGGTGACGAGGCGCTGATCGTCACCACCCTGAGGGTCCCCCGCACCATCCTCGGGGTTGTCGCCGGCGCCGCGCTCGGTGCCGCGGGTGCCCTCATGCAGGCCATCACCCGCAACCCGCTTGCGGAACCCGGCATCCTCGGCGTCAACGCCGGGGCCGCGGCCGCCGTGGCCGCTGGCATCGCCTTCGCGGGAGCCACGAACATCGGCGTCTACATGTGGTTCGCCTTCGCGGGCGCAGGGGTCGCGGCCGTGGTCGTCTACGCGATCGGTGGGGTCTTCGGCAACAACGGCTCCGTGGTGCGCCTGACCCTTGCCGGCGCCGCCGTGGCCGTGGTGCTGTCGTCGTTCACCACCGCGTTGCTCATCAACTACCCCAGCGTCTTCGACGTGTTCCGCTACTGGGACGTGGGCACCATTCAGGGCCGCGACCTGTCAATCGTGGCCGCCGTCACCCCGGCGATCGTGGTGGGACTCGGGCTGGCGCTCGCGCTCACCCCGCGGCTCAACGTCATGGCACTAGGAAATGAGATGGGTAGGGCGCTCGGCGCCAACCCTCGCACCACCGTCATCGTTGCCGCCATCGCGGTCATGCTCCTGGCGGGAGGCGCCACCGCCGCAGCCGGGCCTCTCGCCTTCGTGGGCCTCGCCGCGCCGCACCTCGCACGCGCGGTCGTCGGTGCCGACCATCGTTGGCTCCTGCCTTACTCCATCCTCCTCGGCGCCGTGCTCCTCCTTGGCGCCGACGTCATTGGCCGGGTCATCGCCGCCCCTGCGGAACTGCAGTCGGGGATCATGACCGCGATCATCGGCGGTCCGGTCTTCATCGCGATCGCGCGCCGTCGACGGTTGGCGAAGCATGAGCGCCCGCACGCCTGCAGGCGTCCGCCGCACCCGCATGGGCCGACTGTCCGTGCAGTGGAGTCCCCGCGTCGTCGCCGTGGGGCTGGGCCTCCTGCTTGCCATCGCTGCGGTCGGGGCGCTCGTGCTGTCCACCGGCACCATCACCGTCCCGCTGCCCGATGTGGTGGCGGCGATCTTCGGGCAGGGCGACCCGCGCGACGTGACGGTGGTGCGTGACCTGCGCCTGCCCCGATTCGTCACCGGGGCGCTCGTGGGGGCCTGCCTTGGCATGTCCGGCGCGATCATCCAGTCGATCTCTCGCAACCCGCTCGGCTCGCCCGACGTCATCGGCTTCACCACCGGCGCCGCGACCGGCGCGATCGTCCAGATCATCGTGTTCGGCGGGGGAGCGCTCGCGACCGGCACGTCCGCCGTGGTGGGTGGCGTCGTGTGCGCGCTCCTGGTCTACACGCTCTCGTTCCGCGCGGGCGCGACCGGCGGCTACCGACTCATCCTCGTGGGCATTGGCGTGGCCGCCATGCTGCAGGCGGTCAACTCGCTACTCGTCACGCGCGCGGACATTGACACCGCTATCTCCGCTCAGGTGTGGCTCTCTGGCAGCCTCAACGTGCGCACCTGGGACTACGTGGGGCCGGTTCTCGTGGGAGTGGGACTGCTCGGGCCCGCCGCGCTGTGGTTCCAGCGTCGCCTCGCCCTCATGGAGATGGGCGACGAGGCCTCGCGGCAGTTGGGCATCCGCGCGGAGTGGGTGCGGCTCATCACGCTGGCGCTCGCCGTCGCGCTCGCCGCCGTCGCGGTGGCGGCCGCGGGCCCCATCTCCTTTGTGGCGCTCGCGGCGCCGCCACTCGTGAAACGCCTGACGCGGCACCCGGCGCCGGGGCTGGGATCCTCGGCGCTCATGGGCGCGTTGCTGCTGGCTGGCGCTGACGCCCTGACCCTCCTCATCCCGTGGGACTACGCGGTGCCGGTGGGGACGATGACTGGATTGCTAGGCGGTATCTATCTCGCCTGGCTGCTCGGAAGGAGCAGGATCTGATGGCCACCACGCTGGAGACGAGGGACGCCACCCTCGCGTACGACGACCTGGTGATTGCCGAGGGCCTCACGGTCGGCATTCCGCACGGCGAGCCTCACGGTGGTCATCGGCCCCAATGCCTGCGGCAAGTCCACCCTCCTGAAGGCTCTGTCGCGGTTGCTGACTCCCCGCAAGGGAACCGTGACGCTTGATGGCAGGGCGGTGCGTGACTTCGGTCAGAAAGAGTTTGCGCGTGCCCTGGCGCTGCTGCCGCAGTCGTCGCAGGCCCCCGACGGCATCACCGTGGGCGATCTGGTGGCGCGCGGACGCTTCCCGCACCAGCGCTTCTTGCGGCAGTGGTCGGTCGAGGACGAGGCGGTCGTGGAGCGCGCGCTCGCGGCCACGGGCGTCGCCGACCTGGTCAACCGCGGCGTCGACGAACTCTCGGGCGGCCAGCGGCAGCGGGCGTGGCTCGCGATGGTGCTGGCGCAGGACACCGACGTGCTGATCCTCGACGAGCCCACGACCTTTCTGGACATCGCCCACCAGATCGAGGTGCTCGACCTGTGCGAAGCGCTGCACCAGGAGGGCGGCCGCACCATCGTCGCGGTGCTTCACGACCTCAACCAGGCGGCGCGCTACGCTACGCATCTGGTGGCGATGAAGGGTGGCCGGGTGGTGGCGCAGGGTGCGCCCAAGGACGTCATCACCGAGGACCTTGTCGCTGAGGTGTTTGGCGTGCGTGCCCAGATCTCGACGGAGCCCGTCACCGGCGCGCCGCTCATGATCCCGCTGGGCCTGGTAGGCAGGCCGTGACGGCGCAGCCCACTGACCGGACGGCGCAGCCCACTCCCGTGGGTGCGGACGGCGCGCCGTTGCCCGCGCCATCGGCGATGGTCGCGAGCCTCGCTCGCCTGCCGCAAGAACGGCGGGCCGATGCCGTGGCCGCCGCTCTCGCGGCACTCGCCTCCACGCCGGTGGTGGAGGGCGAGGCGGAGGTCGACGGTGTCGCGTGCGTGGCGGTGACCTTCCTCGCGGTGCATGCGGACCCTTCCGCCCAGGTGTTGGTGCACGTGAACTCGCTCACGGACCGCCATCGGACCCACATTGCGCCTGCCGTCATGGAGCGCCTTGAGGGGACGGATCTGTGGCATCGCACCTGGTGGGTGCCGTCGGACCTGGTCGCGAGCCTACCGGATCGCCGTGGGGGAGCCGTTCGCCGACGACGTGGGGCGTGATCGGCCGGGCTGGTTGCGGGTGCACGAGCGCGGCAGGCCCGATCCGCTGAACCCGCATCGACTCCCCAATCCGCTGGGCCACGAGTCCTCGGTGCTGGTGGGGCCTCGCGGCCGGGTGCATCCGGCCTGGCTGCGCGCCGCTCGGACGCCTCAGCCGGTGGCCCGGCTCGACGTGCCCGATCCTGTCGTGGGCGGGACCCGCACGGTCTGGGTAGCGGGCCCGCGTGATCCCGGACAGGTCCTCATCGCATTCGATGGCGACACCTGGCATCAAGGCTTGGACCTTGCCTCGGCCCTGACAGGCACGCCACAGGGAAGCGGCACGGCGGTCGTCATGGTGTCGTCGACCTCACCCGAGGCGCGGCGGCGCGTGCTGCCCGACCCCGAGGCGGTGGGCTCGCTCCTGGCGGACGCCGTCCTGCCCGCGGTCCGTGGCGTGCTCGGGGTGCTGCCGGGGCCCGACGGGACGGTCGTCTCGGGTCAGAGCCTTCGGCGGCCTGGCGGCTGCCGGCGTGGTCGTGACGCGACCCGATATCGCCACCCGAGCCATCGTGCAGTCGGGGTCGTTCCAGTACAAGCACGGGCGTGAGATGGCCCGCGACGACAGGATCGTCGGCGACCTGGTGCGGCGGATTCGCGCCGCCGGGGTCGCGGACGGCATCGAGGTGGCGATGCAGTGGGGCTCCGAGGAGGGCGAGCTCGGTGCCGTGGGACGTCAGGCGGCCGATGCCCTGCGGGACGCCGGCGCACGCGTCACCACGCGCGTCTACGCCGGTGGTCACGACTACGCCTGGTGGCGCACGGGCCTTCTCGACGCGCTCGCGACCCTCTCCACCTCATCGTCAAATGGATCCATTTGGCTCGTGTAAGCGCTTGAAGGAGACAAAATCAACCGCACCGGACTGGGCGGACTCAGTCGGAACTGCGGCCCCGGAACCAGTAGAACTGACTGAACTGTTCTTTCTTGGTGAGTCCGAGCCCGTCGGTGAAGGCGCCGCGCAACGCCTTCACGAGGTCCTTCTCGCCGGCGCCCCAGGCGTAGACGGCGCCGGGCCTGACGCCGCCATCGGCGATGGTCGCCGCCAGCGCGTGGCCGCCCTCGTCGGCAGCCGTCCAGGTGACCGAGACGCCGTCGCGCGTGGACAGAGGAAGGCCCGCGTGATCGTGCCCGTCGTCGGCGACGAAGACCTCGATGGGCATGTCGTCGGGCGCCTGTTCCACCCACGAGTTGATGGCGGGAAGCGCCGTGATGTCTCCGGCGAGGACGAGCCGTTCGGTTCCCTCGGGGACCTTGGGCCGCGCTGGCGTGAGCGCGATCTCCACCTCGGTGCCGGGGGTCACGGCCGCGGCCCATGCGCTGGCGGCGCCGTGAGGCTCGTGCAGCACGAAGTCTGCCGCGAACGTCCCGGCCGCGACGTCGAGATCCACGAACGTGTAGCCGCGCTGCACCGGTACGCCGTCCGTCAGGTGCTCAGCCCACAACCGAAACCACAGCGTCGGGAACACCTCGAGCCTCGGCGACGGCGCCCGGGGCATGGAACCAGATGCGGCGGTACCGCACGGTGAGGTCCTCGACGCGGGTCACCGTGGCCGGGTGGTTGCGGATGCGGTACAGGCGGTTGACCGGACGGTGCCAGGACGGCTTCATGGTTGCTCCTCGGGAGGGCCGATGCCCCGGTGCGGTGGATGGCGGTCGTCACGCGCCCTGCGGCGCGCCATCCGCTTCCGTGCTTCGGGGGCGTTCGCGTTTACGAAACATGAGCATTGCATAATTGACGAAGCGCGGCTACCGTTGCCGCATTGCCTCGTGCGCGAGGCCCGCCAGTGACTAGGAGAACCGCATGACCATCCCGGTGTCGACCCTCGTCCAGGTCTCAGCCCTCGCCGCTGCCGTCCCCCAGGCTCACGGTGTCGCTGGACACCGACGGTGGCACCACGGTCATCGTCGGCGACTTCCCCGAGGCGTCGATGTGCACTCATGCCTTCCGCCACGTGGTCGCGAACTGGCCCGCCCACGGCGGTCACCAGCCGTGTGTCGACGAGATTCACTTCGACGGAGCCGAGGGCCGCGGCGCGGTGCTCGCCCAGGGCGAGGCGCGCTGGTTCGTCTCGGAGTTGGCCGCGCAGGCCACGGTGACGGCCCTTCGCACCGTTGGTCCGCGCTCACGTGGCGCGGAGGCACAGGTCCGCTTCGACTCCGTGCTGGGTGTTTCCGTGGTGCGGCTCGCCTCCACCACGCTGACGGCCGAGGCTCTCGACGAGGCTCGCCACCGAGGCGTACGCCGCCTGCGTCACCGAGCATCTGCTGCTCGCCGCTACCGCCGCCTGACGGCATCGTCCGCAGCCCCGTCCGCTCGAGCGAGCCTCGGTCACGACCCGCCATCAGTCGTGACCGAGGCTCACCAGAGCCGACGGCCTACTGTCTGCCGCTTCCTTGAAGGCGCGGCGCGGCTCGTGGAGCCTGCCCATCGACACCAGGTCGCGACGGAAGAACAGCGCTGTGGTCCAGTCGACCACCACCCGTGCCTTGCGGTTGAAGGACGGGATCTGAGCCATGTGATAGGTCCGGTGCATGAACCACGCGGGCCAGCCGCGCAGCCTTCACTCCCATGATCTGAGCGACGCCCTTGTTCAGGCCGAGCGACGCGACCGTGCCCAGGTGCGCGTGCTTGTACTCTCTGACGGGACGGCCCGCGAGCTGGCGGCCATGTTCGCGCCCAGCAGCCGTGCCTGGCGGACGGCGTGCTGCGCGGACGGGGCACACCAGGCGCCCTCGCCCTTCGCGAGGTCGGGAATCTGCGCGTTGTCGCCTGCGGCCCAGACACCGTCGACCACCTCGCCGTCCTCGGTTGCCACCTGCAGGGTGGGCAGGGTGTTGACGTGTCCGCGGGGGCCCGTGGGCAGATCGGACTCGGCGATCACCGGGTTGGGCTTCACGCCCGCCGTCCACACCACGGTGTCGGCATCGAACTCCTGGCCATCGGAGAGCCTTGATGCGGCCCTCCTCGCAGGACTCGAGGCGGGTGGCCAGGTAGATCTCCATGCCGCGCTTGCGCAACACCTCAAGGGTGTAGCCGCCCATCTCCTCTCCCATCTCGGGAAGGATGCGGGTGGCAGCCTCGACCATCACGAACCGGAGATCGGCGGGCTGAAGTTCGGGATAGTGGCGCAGCGCAGCGCGCGCCATGTCCTCGGTCTCGGCGAACGCCTCGATACCGGCGAAGCCTCCACCCACGAACACGAAGGTCAGCAGGCGACGGCGCAGGTGCGGGTCGCTCGTGGAGGCGGCGCGAGCGATGCGGCCAAGGATGGTGTTGCGCAGGCCGATGGCCTCCTCCACCCACTTGAAGCCCACGCCGATCTCCTTGAGACCCGGAATCGGGAGCGTGCGCGGGATGGCGCCCAGCGCGATGACCACCTCGTCGTACTCGAGGTCCTGCGTGTCGCCAAAATCGGTCTCCACGCGGGCGCGCCGCTCGGCGTGCGAGATCTCCGTGACCTTGCCCTGCACGATGCGCACGCCCTTGAGTTCGCGGCGCAGCGGCACCACCACGTGACGCGGCTCGATGGAACCGGCCGCCGCCTCGGGCAGGAACGGCTGATACGTCATATACGGGCGGCGGTCGACGAGCGTGATGTCGACGTGGTTGCCTGCCTTCTTGCGCAGCGTCAGGGCCGTGTACAGGCCCACGTAGCCGCCGCCAAGAATGAGGACTCGGGTCGCGGTCATGAATGCACCTCCATGAGGGTGCAACCACGCGCGGCCACACCCTGTTCCGTGCGTGGGGTCGGGAAATAGGGGACGCGCCAGTGCGCGGGCCAGGCGGTGGGACGGGTCGCGGCCGTGACCCCAGCCTAGTGAGTGACGCGGCCCGCGTCACCCTGCCTTCACCCAGGGTGAACGGCAATCGGCCGATGCCGTGACCAGCCCTCGTACGGGGCTCGGCCACCGCATCGGCCGCGCGGGATTTAGCGCTTGCCCACCATGGTGGTGACGTCGAGGAGGGCGTCAAGGCTGCTCGAGGGTGATCTCGCCGCGCTCCACGAAGCCCAGGTCGATGGTCGCCTCGCGGACGGTGAGGCCCGCCTTGACGGAGTGCTTGGCGATCTTGGCGGCGTTCTCGTAGCCAATGACGCGGTTCAGCGGGGTGACGATCGACGGCGACGCCTCGGCGAGCCGGCGCGCGCGCTCGACGTTGGCGGTGATGCCGTCGATGGTGCGCTCGGCGAGGACCTCGGACGCGTTGCCCAGCAGGCGCATCGACTCGAGCACGCCCAGCGCCATGACGGGGATCTGGACGTTGAGCTCGAATGAGCCCGAGGCTCCTGCGACGGCCACGGTCGCGTCATTGCCGATGACGCGCGCGCAGACCATGAGGGTCGCCTCGGGGATGACGGGGTTGACCTTGCCGGGCATGATCGACGAGCCCGGCTGGAGGTCGGGGAGGGCGATCTCGCCCAGGCCCGTGTTGGGGCCCGAGCCCATCCAGCGCAGGTCGTTGCAGATTTTGGTGAGGGACACGGCGATGGTCTTGAGCGCGCCGGAGACCTCGACGAGGGCATCACGGGCGGACTGGGCCTCGAAGTGGTCGCGCGCCTCGGTGATGGGAAGGCCGGTGTCCTCGGCGAGCAGGGCGATGACCCGCTGCGGGAAGCCATCGGGCGTGTTGATGCCGGTACCGACCGCGGTGCCGCCGAGGGGCACCTCGGCGACGCGAGGCAGGGCGGCGTTCAGGCGCTCGATGCCGTAGCGGATCGCGGCCGCGTAGCCGCCGAACTCCTGGCCGAGCGTGACGGGGGTTGCGTCCATCAGGTGGGTGCGGCCGGACTTGTAGACCTCGGCGAACTCGGTGGCCTTTGCCTCGAGCGACCGCGCCAGACGGTCGAGCCTGGGGGAGCAGGTCGTTGACGAGGCGACTCGTGGCGGCGACGTGCACGGAGGTGGGGAACACATCGTTGGACGACTGGGAGCAGTTGACGTGGTCGTTCGGGTGGACGTCGCGGCCAAGGGTGCGCGTCGCGAGCGTCGCGATGACCTCGTTGGTGTTCATGTTGAGTGGTGCCCGAGCCGGTCTGAAAGACGTCGACGGGGAAGTGGGCGTCATGGGCGCCAGAGGCGACGTCGTCCGCGGCGGCGACGATCGCGTCGGCCACATCCTGATCCAGCACGCCGAGGCTCCGCGTTCGCGCGGGCCGCCGCCTTCTTGACTCGTGCGAGCGCCTCGATGTGGCGGCGCTCCAGGCGGATGCCGGAGATGGGGAAGTTCTCGACGGCGCGCTGGGTCTGCGCGCGGTACAGGGCGTCCGCGGGAACGCGGACCTCGCCCATGGTGTCGTGCTCGATGCGGAAGCCGGGGAGTGCGTCGTTGCTCATGGCGCACATTGTGTCAGTGCCCCACCGCATCTCCCTACCCGTCAAATGGATCCATTTGGATCGTCTAAGGCGCTAGAAGAACCACATGGATCCATGTGACGGGTTAGGGAGGGTGTCGAGGCTCCGCGGCCGTGGGCGGGTTGGCTCCCGCGCGGGAGACGGTGATGGCGCCAATACGCGCGCAGCGGGTGAGGATGCCGCTGAGCGTGGCGTCATCGATCGCGCGGAGCGCGTCACGCTGCGAGGCACCCAGGAGCCGGGCGGACCACAGGCCGTCGATGAGGCCCGCCATGAACGAGTCGCCTGCGCCCACGGTGTCCACCACGCTGACCTTCGGCGCGACGATGCCCACCTCGCGGCCGTCGTGCAGCATCGCCGTGGCGCCCTCGCCACCGCGAGTGACGACAACGAGCGCAGGGCCGGCGGTGGTCCACCGCTTGGCGAGGTCCTCACCGTCGCCGTCGGTGGCCTGTGCCAGCCACGCCAGGTCCTCGTCGGAAACCTTGACCACGTCCGACGCGGCTACCACGTTGTCGATCCGCGCCAGCGCCGTCGCGGGGTCGCCCATCAGAGTGGGGCGCGCGTTCGGGTCGTACGTCACCGTGGCGTGGTCACGCGCGGAGTGGACGAGCGCAAGGACCGCGTCGGCGCCAGGGTCGAGGACAGCAGCGATGGAACCGGTGTGCACCACCACCGGGGTGGGGCGGGGAGTCGCCGACTCGGCGATATCCCAGGTGAGATCGAACTCATAGGTGGCGGCACCCGTGGCGTCGAGCGTCGCCGTCGCCACCGAGGTGGCGGGCGCGGCATCTGAGCCGGCCGCGAGGCGCACGCCCGAACCGGACAGGTGTGCCAGCACCGCCTCACCGTGGGCATCGTCGCCAATCCAGGTGAGCAGGCTCGGCGTCGCGGCCCAGGCGCGACAGCCCGAGCGCCACGTTGGCAGGCGACCCGCCGGGGTGCTCGGTCAGCGAGCCGTCGGCGCGCCGCACCGCGTCGATGAGCGCCTCTCCGATGACGAGCGCGTGGTCGCTCATGCGTTGTCCCCCTGGTCAGCGGGAATGATGCCGATGACGCCGGCGTCGGCGAGGCCGTCGGCCACCTCGTCGTTACTGCCACGCGTCGCGGTGATGCGGTCGCGAGCGCCGTCGAGGAGGCTCCTGGCAGCGGGCGGCGAGGGCCTCGCCGCGCTCCCACAGGCTCCAGCGATTCCTCGAGGGTCGCGGCGCCAGCCTCCAGGCTTCGCGACGATCGCGACGAGCCTCATCGCGCGCCTCTTCGTAGGTCAACGAGGCGATGTCAGGGTCGTGTCCGGCCATGTCGGTCAAAATACCGCGTCATAGTCCCGGGTGCCGTCCCTCCCATAGAGTGCACGTGCACCATCGACATCACAATGGAGTGAATGCCATGTTCAGCGAGAACTACTCCCGGCAGACCGCGCTGGCCAGCCTCAAGGACCTTGACGCGGACCTGTCCGACCGCGACCTCGTCACCTACGCCAAGTCCGAGGAGGCGATGGTCCGCGCCGCCGTCGCCGAGCGCCCCTCGACGCCACTGACCACCCTGCTCGCTTGCGCGGGACGAGTCGCCCACCGTTCGCGCAGGCGTCGCGAAGAACCGACGGCCCGAGATGCCCGAGCAGGTCTACCAGGACCTCGCGGGCGACAAGGTGGTCGAGGTGGTGCTGGCGCTCATCGCCAACCCGCAGGTGCCCGACGCGCTGATCGCCAGCCTGGGGCGCCAGTTCCACAAGGAGTACTCGGGCGCCGCGCGCGAGCGGCTGTCGAGCAAGAGCGGCGCCGCGGGACTGCTCGGCCGCGTCGGCATCGCGCGCTGACCCGGCCCGGCGCCGAGCCCGACGCGCGACCTCGCTAGGCGTGGGTGCGGGTCACCGCGGCATCGGCCGTGCCCGCGGCAAAGCGCAGGTGCAGCGCATCGCCAGCCGCAAGCGTCGCTGCGTCCCGGATGACGGCGCCCTCGCCAGTGCGCACCACCGCGTAGCCGCGGTCGAGCGTGCCCTGGGGCGAAAGCGCGGTGAGGCGCGAGGACAGGCTCGCGCGCGGCGGCGTCTGCGGCGGTCAAGATGGCCACCAGGGCGCGGCCCGAGGCATCGTGGACGCGGCCGAGATGCTCGACAAAGGGGTCGAGCATGCGCTCCGGGTGCGCGATGACCGGGCGGGAGAGGAATTGCGCCAGGCCTGTGCGCTCGCGGGTGACGAGCGCGGTGGCGGCGCGCGCGGCATCGGCTCTCAGGGCGGCGACCGTGTCGCGTTCCACGGCGGCATCAGGCACGATGCGCTTGCCTGCGTCGGTGGGGGTTGAGGCTCGATAGTCGGCGACCAGGTCAAGGAGCGGCGAGTCCTTCTCGTGGCCGATGGCACTCACCAGGGGCGTGGTGGTGGCAGCGGCGACGCGGATGAGTTCCTCGTCAGAGAACGGCAGCAAGTCCTCGAAGGAACCGCCGCCGCGAGCGACCACGATGACGTCGACCTCGGGATGTGCGTCGAGCTCGCGCAACGCGGCGGTGGTCTCGGGGACACAGCGGGCGCCCTGGACCGTCACGCGCCGAATTTCGAACCTCACGGCGGGCCAGCGGCGCTGGGCGTTCTCGACGACATCGTGCTCCGCATCGCCTTGGTTGGCGCACACCAACCCGACGAGGGTCGGCACCAGCGGCAGATCGCGCTTGCGGTCGGCGTCGAAGAGGCCCTCACGCGCAAGCGCCTCCTTGAGTGCCTCGATGCGTGCCAGGAGGTCGCCGAGGCCGACGGCGCGCATCGCGTCGCCCACCATCTGAAGGTCGCCGTTCTTCGTCCACCAGGTGGGCTTGGCGTGGATGACCACCCGGGAGCCATCGGCGAGGTTTCCGCCGAGTGCGTCCACCTCGCTGGCCGGCACGGTGACCTTGAGCGACATCTGCTCGTCCGTGTCGCGCAGCGTGAGGAACACCATGTGCTTCCAGCGCTTCACGTTGAGGACCTGCCCCTCGACCCACACCTCCGGCAGCCGTGCGATGAAGTCGCGGATCTTGGGGGAGAGGTGGCGCACCGGCCAGGGGCGCTCCGGAGAGGTCTCCGCGGCCGTCGCCGGGAGCGTCACGGATCCTCGGTCGTTGTCGAAGGGGGCGTCGGTCACGCCCCTCAGCCTGCCACGTAGGATGGACCATATGCCTGACACCACCGCCACTCGAGTCCTGCTCGCCGCGCCTCGCGGCTACTGCGCCGGAGTCGATCGCGCTGTCATTGCCGTCGAGAAGGCGCTCGAACTGCACGGTGCGCCCATCTATGTCCGCAAGGAGATCGTCCACAACAAGTATGTGGTCGAGACGCTGTCGGAGCGTGGTGCGATCTTCGTGAACGAGACCGACGAGGTGCCCGAGGGGGCGCGCGTGGTTTTCTCGGCGCACGGTGTGTCGCCCGCGGTGCGGGAGGGTGCCGCCGAGCGGAACCTCCTCACCATCGACGCGACGTGCCCCCTGGTGACGAAGGTTCACAAGGAAGCGGTGCGCTTCGCGAAGTCGGAGCAGACCATCCTTCTCATCGGTCACGAGGGCCACGAGGAGGTTGAGGGCACCGCGGGTGAGGCGCCAGAGCACACCATCATCGTGAACTCGCCCGAGGAGGCCGACACCATCGAGGTGCCGGACCCCGACAACGTGGTGTGGCTGTCCCAGACCACACTGTCCGTCGACGAGACGATGGAGACGGTGCGCCGGCTGCGCGAGCGCTTCCCGAATCTGCAGAACCCGCCCAGCGACGACATTTGCTACGCGACGCAGAACCGTCAGGTGGCGGTCAAGAAGGCTCGCTCCCGAATGTGACCTCGTGATCATCGTGGGCTCGGCGAACTCGTCGAACTCGGTGCGCCTGGTGGAGGTCGCGTTGCAGGCGGGGGCGCGTGCCTCCTACCGCATCGACCGTGCCGCCGAGGCTGGACGAGTCTTGGCTCGACGGCGTCACCACCGTCGGTGTGAGTTCGGGCGCCTCGGTGCCGGAGATTCTGGTGCGGGACCTGCTCGACCGCCTTGCGGGCCTGGGTTTTGGCTCCGTCGAGGAGGTCACCACCGCGACCGAGGACCTGATGTTCTCGCTCCCGCGAGAGATCCGCGCGGACATGAAGGCGAAGGCCGCCGCGTCCTAGATCTGGGCTGCGCTGGAACAGTGGGTGCCTGCGAGTGTGTCTGGTCCGCGCCGCGCGCGCTGGTGGTCGCTCAGGGTGGCCGTGCGCACCTGGGTGATTCCCAGTGGTCGCTCAGGGTGGTGTCCACTCGCCGGGCGACCCAGAACTCCACCGTCCACCAGGATGCACCCGGGCGCCTGAACCCGCCTTCACCATCCACCAGCGCACACCCGCACGCCGGAGACCAGACGTCAGTCGGTGAGTTCGGGGGCCGCGATCATCCGCGGCTCGGCAGAGACCTGGGCCGGCGACTCGAGCTCGGCCTCGATCTGCTGCATCTGTCCGAACCGGCGCGCGCTGACCAGCACCCGAGACTCGAGTGACGCCACGGTCGCGTTGTACGCCTTGGTCGCGCCCTCGAGCGATCGGCCCACCTTGGCGAGGTGTTCGCCCAGCACGCTGAGCCGGGAGTGCAGTTCCTTGCCTGCGACCAGCACCTGCTGAGCGTTCTTGGCGAGAGCGTCCTCGCGCCAGGCGTGGGCGACGGTGCGCAGCATCGCCACGAGCGTGGTGGGGGAGGCGATGAACACCCTCTTGCCGTACGCGTACTCCTGGAGGTTCGCGTCCTGCTCGAGGGCCGCCTGATAGAACGCCTCGGACGGCACGAACATGACGACAAACTCCGGTGCGGCGTCGAACTGGTCCCAGTACCGCTTGCCCGCCAGATCGTCCACGTGCTTCTTGACGTGCCGAGCGTGCGCGGCAAGGCGCTCTGCCCTGACCGCCTCGTCGTCCGTCTCGAAGGCCTCCAGCAGTGCGGCGAGCGCCACCTTCGAATCGACCACGACCGTGCGCCCGCCGGCAAGATGCACCGTCATGTCCGGGCGCAACACGTTGCCGTCCGCGTCTCGCACGGAGTCCTGCTCGGTGAAGTCGACATGGGGCAGCATGCCCGCGAGTTCCACGACGCGACGCAACTGGACCTCGCCCCAGTTACCCCGCACGTCCGAGCGCCGCAGGGTGTTGATGAAGTCCGAGGTGCGCTTATCGAGTTGAGCCGACGCCTCAAGCATTTGGCGTACCTGTTCGGTGAGCCTGCGCCTGGCCCGCTGCCCGCGAACGGTCCGCCTCACTGGTCTGGCGCTGCACCTCGGCGAGCGCCTTTGCGACGGGCTCGACCATCTGTCGCACGGCCTCCTCGCGCTTGGCCAGTTCCGCATCGGCCGCAACGCGCTCCTTGCCAAGCCGCTCCTGCGCGAGCCTGCAGCAGGGCCTCCTGCGACCCCCGCAGTGCCTTTGCTGAAAGCGCCTCGAACTCGCGCCTCAGGGTCTCGTGGTCCGCCTTGACCTGAGCGATGTAGCGCTCGTGCTGGGCTGCAACCTCAAGGAGGCGCTGCTCGTGGGCACCGATCAGTTGCTCCTCGCGCTGAGAGGCGGCACGGGTGTCGAGGGCCCACTGTTCGCGCAGGGATTCATGCCTCGCGGAGGTCGCCGCGACATCGGCTTGAGCACGTGCGAGCGCGTCGCGCAAATCCGCGATGTCCAACATGTGAGACGCGCAATCGACGCGCTGCTGACGCAGCGACTCGGTGGCGGCCGCGGCCTGTGCCGTGGCGTGTGCGGCCTCGCGAACTGCGGTCGAGGAGCGACGAGACGCGACGGCGTAACCGGCCGCGGCGCCTGCGATGAGCGACACGGCAGCGAGGAGGATCTCAATCATGACGCCGAGCCTGCCACGGACCTCTGACATCGATACGTGTCTCACATGGCGAGACGGCGTGTTTGTGAGATCGGTCACAGTGAGGGCCCGAAACGTCACGATTCGGGAACAAAACGGCCCCGAACTGACCACACGAAACACACTCGCAATTCGCGCCTGCTTATTCTGGCTCAACCTCACGGGGACGTCCGTGGGGTGCCTGTGCGTCGTTCCGAGACCCGGAGCGACGGATCCAGTCCCGCCATTCCAGCGGGGCGCAAGGAGGAATAGTGAAGAAGAACAAGGTCATCTTGGGTGGTGTGGCGGCTGCGCTCAGCGCGTCGCTCGTGCTCGCCGGATGCTCGTCGGAGGACCCGGCAGAGACCTCGCCCAGCGCCAGCGACGGCGCGACCGAGGGCGGCTCGGCTGCGGTCATCAGCACCAACGGCTCGGAGCCGCAGAACCCCCTGATCCCCGTCGCCACCAACGAGACCGGTGGCGGCAAGATCATCGACGCTCTGTTCGCCGGCCTGGTCTACTACGACGGTGACGGCGCTGCGCACAACGAGGTCGCCGAGTCGATCGAGACCGAAGACAACCAGACGTTCACGATCAAGCCTGAAGGAAGGCTGGACGTTCACCGACGGCACGCCTGTCCTCGCGCACAACTTCGTGGATGCCTGGAACTGGGGCGCCGACCCGGCCAACGCCGCGACCGCGCTCAACTCCTACTTCCTCGAGCCCATCGAGGGCTTCGACGGCTACAACACCGACGAGGGCGCCTCGAACCCCGAGATGGAAGGCCTCAAGGTCGTTGACGACCTGACCTTCACGGTGACGCTGACGGCTCCCAACTCGGAGTTCCCCCTCGCGCTCGGCTACTCGGCCTACTACCCGCTGCCCGACTCCTTCTTCGAGGACCCCGAGGCCTTCGGCAAGGCTCCCGTCGGTAACGGCACCTACACGCTGGCCTCGGCCGACGACTGGCAGCACGACGTCCAGATCAAGGCTCTCGGTCAACGACTCGTACGCGGGTGAGCGCGTCGCCCAGAACGGTGGTCTCCTGATCACGTTCTACGCGACCCAGGACGCGGCGTACGCCGACCTGCTCGCCGGCAACGTCGACGTCATCGACGGCATCCCGGACTCGGCCTTCGCCACCTACGAGGCTGACCTGGGCGACCGCGCTGTGAACCAGCCCGCGGCCATCTTCCAGTCGTTCACCATCCCCTCGAACGACGAGCGTTTCCAGGGCGAGGCAGGCATCCTGCGTCGTCAGGCCCTCTCGAAGGCCATCAACCGCGAAGAGATCACGGACGTGATCTTCGACGGCACCCGTACCCCCGCCTCGGACTTCACCTCGCCCGTCATCGACGGCTGGTCGGACTCCATCCCGGGCTCCGAGGTTCTCGAGTACGACCCCGAGGGCGCCGTTGAGGCTCTGGGCCCAGGCCGAGGAGATCTCCCCCTGGGAGGGCTCGTTCGAGATTGCTTACAACAGCGACGGCGGCCACCAGGCCTGGGTCGACGCGGTTGCCAACTCGATCAAGAACACCCTTGGCATCGACGCGACGGGCCTGCCCTACGCGACCTTCGCCGAGATCCGTGAAGAGGTCACCAACCGCACCATCGAGGCTTCGTTCCGTACCGGCTGGCAGGCGGACTACCCGTCGCTCGAGAACTTCCTCGGCCCGCTGTACTACACGGGCGCTGGCTCGAACGACAGCGACTACTCCTCGGAGGAGTTCGACACCCTGATCGACGAGGGTAAGACCGCCACCGATTCCGCGACCGCGATCGAGAAGTTCCAGGCGTCGCAGGAGGTCCTCTTCCAGGACCTGCCCGCCATCCCGCTGTGGTACTCCAACGTGACCGGTGGTTACTCCGAGTCCGTCTCGAACGTCGTGTTCGACTGGCACTCGGTCCCGCTGTTCTACGAGATCACCAAGGCTGAGTAAGCCCTAGAGATCGACACGGACGGGCCCGCCTCGCCCCAGGCGCGACGGGCCCGTCCGCATGTCTTCACTCACGTCGGGCCGATGCCACGGTGACCAGACCGCATCGGCCCTTACCCCGCCCAGACCAGGGCATTCAGGCCGCCGCACCCCGGCGCTGGCCGACCCGCTCGAGCCCTCCGACAGTGCCACGAAGGCGCGTCGTGGCCTCACGTGCGGGTAATCTCGCTGACAGCACGCGTTACCCGCGTGCGTGTTCACACTAGAATCGGCACCCTATGCATTCACCGACTCGAGCCCGAGGAGTGAACCATGACCCTGTACGTGGTCAAACGCCTCCTCCAGGCCATCCCCGTGTTCTTCGGAACGACGTTCATCATCTACTTCATGGTGTTCTCCATGCCTGGAGATCCCATCCTGGCGATGTTCGGCGATCGCACGCCGAACCCGGCGGTGGTTGATGCTCTGCGCGAGCAGTACAACCTTGATCAGCCGTTCATCGTGCAGTACTTCCTGTACATCAAGGACTTCCTCACCGGAAACCTGGGCGTGACCTTCTCCGGCCAGTCCGTGAACGAGGTCTTTGCTCGCGCCTTCCCGATCACCCTTGCTCGTGACCATCGCGGTGGTCGTCGAGTTCGCGCTCTCTGTGGGCTTCGGTCTGCTCTCGGGTCTGCGCAAGGGCAAGTTCGCCGACCACGCCTCGCTGCTGGTCGCGTTGATCTTCAACTCGATCCCGCCGTTCGTTGCGCTCTTCATCGCGCAGTACTTCATCGGTATCAAGTTGGGGTGGGCCCCCGTGACCGTGGGAGCGAACGCGACCTGGGGAGCGCTGTTGCTTCCGGGTGTCACCATCGCCCTGACCATCTACGTGGTCGGTATGCGCCTCATGCGCGGCTCGGTCATCGATGCCCGCGAGGGTGACTACGTGCGCACCGCCTACGCTAAGGGCCTCACGTCCAAGCGCGTGGTGCCGGTGCACGTCGCCCGCAACTCGCTGATTCCCGTGATCACGAACACGGCGGCGAGCTTCGGTGCACTCATCGCAGGTACCACCGTGACTGAGGGAATCTTCAATATTCCCGGCATCGGCAAGGTGCTCTACGACGCGATCATCAAGGGCGAGATCCCCACGGTCGTGTCGTTCGTCACCATCCTCACGGTGATGTACATCATCGTGAACATCCTGGTGGACCTGCTGTACGCCGTGCTCGACCCGAGGATTCGCTATGTCTGACCGCAACGCACATTACGTCGCCCCTGTCGACGAGACCCAGCCGGGCGCGGTCGACCAGGTCAGGCTCTCGTCGCGCAAGTCGAACATGTGGATCGACGCGTGGCGCGACCTGCGTCGTCGTCCCCTGTTCTACGTGGCGCTCGCGCTGTCGCTCGTGTTCCTCGCGATGGCGCTGTTCCCCTCGCTGTTCACCAGCGCGGACCCCAACTTCGCGCAGCTGTCTGACAGCAACGGTCCCGCAGAGCCCGGCCACCCGCTCGGCTTCAACCGCCAGGGCTACGACGTCTGGTCGCACATCGTCTACGGTGCGAGGACGTCGCTGACCGTGGGTCTGCTCACCGTGCTCATCACCGGCGTCATCGGCGTCCCGATGGGTGCCATCGCCGGTTACTACGGGGGCTGGGTCGACTCGCTCCTGTCCCGCGTGGGTGACATCTTCTTCTCGATTCCCTACTTCCTCGCGGCCGTGGTCGTGATGAGCGTGTTGAGCGACTACCGGAACCCCTTGGTGATCGCCTTCGCGATCGGTGGTTTTGCGTGGGCATCTTTGGCGCGCATCGTGCGTGCTGAGGTCCTGCGCAACAAGAACCTCGAGTACGTCATGGCGTCGGAGGCGGTGGGTCGCTCGCGCGGCTCCACGCTGCTCAGGCACGTGCTTCCCAACTCGATGGGTCCTGTGATCGTGGCCCTCACGCTGTCGCTCGGTGCGGCCATCACCGCGGAGGCGACCCTGTCGGTCCTCGGTATCGGCCTCAGCGGATACGTCTCGTGGGGTAACGACATCGCGCAGGCGCAGCAGACGCTCCGCACCAACCCCTCGGTGTTGTTCTGGCCGTCGCTCGCGCTGACCCTCACGGTGCTCGCCTTCACCTTCCTCGGTGAGGCTCATCCGTGACGCCCTGGACCCGAAGGCGAGGGCTCGACGATGACCGAGACCATTCCCGTGACCGATTCCCACGGCACCGTTCCGGTGACCGACCCGAACCAGCCGCTGGTGTCGGTGCGTGACCTTGAGGTCACGTTCCGGACGCAGAACGGCCCCGTGCACGCCGTCCGCGGTGTCTCGTTCGACATTTTCCCCGGCGAGACCGTGGCGATTGTGGGCGAGTCGGGGTCCGGAAAGTCCACGACCGCGACCGCGCTGATGAAGCCTGCTGCCCGGCAACGGTGACATCTCCGGTGGCGAGGTTCTCGTCGAGGGCACCGACATCGTGGGCCACGACGAGAAGAAGATGGCCGCCATCCGTGGTGGCATCATCGGCTACGTTCCTCAGGACCCGATGTCCAACCTGAACCCCGTGTGGTCGGTGGGCTTCCAGGTGCGCGAGGCGATTCGTGCCAACGGCGTCGCCCACGGTAAGAAGGAGATCGAGGCTCGCGCCATCGAGGTCCTTCAGCAGGCCGGCCTGCAGGATGCGGAGCGGCGTCTGCGCCAGTTCCCGCACCAGTTCTCGGGCGGTATGCGTCAGCGTGTGCTGATCGGTATCGGCCTTGGCGCTGACCCGAAGGCTGCTGATCGCGGACGAGCCCACCTCTGCGCTCGACGTGACGGTGCAGAAGGTCATCCTCGACCACATCGAGTCGCTGACGCGCGAGAAGGGCACCGCCGTGCTGCTCATCACGCACGACCTGGGCCTGGCCGCGGAGCGCGCCAGCAAGGTCATCGTGATGCACCAGGGTCGCATCGTCGAGGCTGGTCCGAGCAAGGCGCTGCTGAGCAACCCGCAGCACCCGTACACGCAGCGTCTCATCGCCGCGGCACCGTCGCTGGCCTCGCGTCGTCTCGAGTCCAGCGTGGACCTCGCCGATGGCGCGGAGCAGTTCGACATGGCGGAGATGGCTGAGAAGCGTGCCGAGGTGGTTGACGCCAACGCCGCGCCGGTGATCTCGGTCAAGAACCTGACGAAGGACTTCTCGATCCGCAAGAAGGGGTTCCGCTCGGAGCCCTTCCGCGCGGTGGATTCGATCTCGTTCGATATTCCCAAGGGCACCACGCTCGCGCTGGTGGGCGAGTCGGGCTCGGGTAAGTCGACGGCAGCGAAGATGATCCTGGGTCTCGAGCCCCCGACCAGCGGTGAGATCACCGTGGGTGGCACAGGCTCTGACGGGCGTGTCGCGCAAGGATCTGTTCAAGCCTGCGCTCTCGCATGCAGCCGGTGTTCCAGGACCCGTACTCGTCGCTGGACCCCCAGCGTTCGATCGCGTCGTCCATCGCCGAGCCGATGCGTGTGCACGGTATCTCCGAGAAGTCGGTCCGTCGCGCGCGGGTGCTCGAGCCTGCTGGACCAGGTCTCGCTGCCTGCCGAGCCTGTTCAACCGCTACCCGAACGAGGCTCTCGGGTGGTCAGCGACAGCGCGTCGCGATCGCCCGTGCGCTGGCTCTCAAGCCCGACGTGGTGGTGCTCGATGAGGCCGTCTCGGCGCTCGACGTGCTGGTCCAGGCGCAGATCCTGCAGGCTCCTTGCTGACCTGCAGGCTGAGCCTGGGTCTGACCTACCTCTTCATTACGCACGACCTCGCGGTGGTGCGTGTCATCGCCGACTCGGTCGCGGTGATGGAGCGGGGCAAGATCGTGGAGTCCGGTACCACGGACCAGATCTTCGAGTCGGCTCGCCAGCCGTACACGCAGCGACTGCTGGACGCCATCCCCGGCGCTGGCATCGAGTGGGGCGCATAGCCTCTCGCACGAGTGATGCGGCCCGGTGCCCCCGTCAGGGGGTGCCGGGCCGTTCGCTTTCCCGCTGTGGCGCCAGCCCTGGGCGCCCTACGAGTCGCTGAGTGCCCGCCTTTGGGCGAAACCGAGCACTCAGTGACTCCCAGGAAGCACGGCTGGCCGATGCCCGGGTTCAGTCCTCGCCGCGCCGCACGCGCGGCGGCTCGGGCAGGATCGCCGCGTCGGTCACGCCGATGACGGGGATCACCACTTCGCAGCCGTCGTCTGTCACGAGGGGCGGTCCTGGGGCGTGGACGGGTGCAGGCAGAACCTTCTCGCGCGCCAGGCTCGTCGATGGCATCGGCCGCTCCTGGAAGGAACGCTTCCTCGAGTCCGCTCATGGCTGACACGCTACGCCGCGGCGACCTCGGCTGCCCGCCGGACCCGCGCATCGGCCAACCCCATTAGAATCGTTGACCGTGGCTCTCACTATCGGAATCGTCGGCCTGCCCAACGTGGGCAAGTCCACCCTCTTCAACGCCCTCACTCGCGCCGAGGTGCTCGCAGCGAACTACCCGTTCGCGACCATCGAGCCCAACGTCGGCGTGGTTCCGCTGCCCGATGTCCGCCTGGGCCAGTTGGCGGAGAAGTTCGGCTCGGAGAAGGCTGGTGCCTGCGACCGTGTCGTTCGTCGACATCGCAGGCATCGTCAAGGGTGCCTCCGAGGGCGAGGGCCTGGGCAACGCGTTCCTCGCGAACATTCGTGAGGCGGACGCGATCTGCCAGGTGACCCGGGCCTTTGCCGACTCCGACGTGACTCGTGTCGACGGCTCCGTGGACGAGGCGGGCGACCTCGAGACCATCTCGACTGAGGCTCATCCTCGCCGACCTCCAGACCATCGAGAGGGTGCTGCCGCGCCTCGAGAAGGAGGTCAAGATCAAGCGGGGTTCGCCCGAGCAGGCTCGCGGCCGTGCAGCAGGCGAAGGAGGTCCTCGAGGCCGGCCAGACGCTGTTCGCGGGTGCCGAGGCCGCCGGGATCGACGTCGCGCAGCTGCGCGAGCTCAACCTGCTGACCACCAAGCCGTTCATCTACGTCTTCAACACGGACGATGCGGGCCTCATGGACGAGGACCGCAAGGCCGCCCTCGCCGCGCTCGTGGCGCCCGCGAAGGCGATCTTCCTCGATGCGAAGTTCGAGTCGGAGCCATCGAACTCGACGAGGCCGAGGCCCGCGAGATGCTCGAGTCGACTGGCCAGACCGAGTCGGGCCTCGACCAGTTGGCGCACGTGGGCTTCGACACGCTCGGCCTGCAGACCTACCTCACCGCTGGCCCCAAGGAGGCGCGCGCCTGGACCATCCGCAAGGGATGGACCGCGCCGCAGGCCGCCGGAGTCATTCATACGGACTTTGAGAAGGGCTTCATCAAGGCCGAGATCGTGGCCTTCGATGACCTGATGGCGCACGGCACGATGGCTGACGCCAAGGCGGCCGGTCGCGTGCGCATGGAGGGCAAGGACTACGTCATGGCCGATGGCGACGTGGTGGAGTTCCGCTTTAACGTCTAGCGTTATTGACGCCATCCGTTATACGATGCTCGTGTGATCAGATCCTTCGGCGACAAGAACGCCGAAAGGATCTGGGGCGAGCAGTTCGTGAAGGCGATCGATCGTCGAGTTCAGCGCGCCGCGCTTCGCAAACTTGAGATGCTCCACGCTGCGTCTGAGGTGGACGACCTGCGGATCCCGCAAGGAAACCGTCTCGAGCCTGCTCAAGGGTGACCGTGCAGGCCAGCACAGCATCCGCGTGAACGACCCATGGAGAATCTGCTTTCGATGGAAGGACGGAGGTGCGGATGATGTCGAACTCGTCGACTACCACTGAGGACGACCTAATCCCACCGATCCATCCGGGCAAGATCCTCATGGAGGACTTCATCGAGGGTTTTGGGATCACCCAGAACAAGGCTCTCGGTCGCCATCGGTGTCCCGCCGCGGCGCATCAACGAGATCGTCCACGGTAAGCGTGGCATCACGGCAGACACTGCGGTGCGCCTCAGCGCCTACTTCGGAACGACAGCGGAGTTCTGGATGAACCTGCAGTCTCACTACGAGCCTGCGGCTTGAGCGCCGCGCCCTGCGCGAGCAGGTCGCCGCGATCACTCCTCTGCAGGTCGCGTAGGTGACTCGTCTTGGGGCATGGGCTACGTCGTGTTTCACCCAGAGGCGTAGCCGCGATGGCTGCTCTGGGTTTGGCGCTCGCCGCGTGCAGGCTCCTTCACGCATCGAGGCGAGGTCCCCATTGATTCGGTGGTGATGCTCTCCAGAGAGGGACCCGACGACAACGCCTCGACGCTGTGGATTCCGTCGCCTTCTTGCGGCGGCGATCCGGAGGTCACAGTCGAGGAGGGCGCTGTCACGGTCACGCTGACTCTGGTGGCGACGAGTGGTCAGCAAGCGAGTTGCGCTGAGTACGTCGAGGTGGAACTCGACGCCCCGCTGGTGGAGCGCGCAGTGATCGATGGGGTCACTGGCCGCGAGGCTCGAGGTCGAGGGTCGACACTCCTGAATTGGCCATTGCGAAGCGTGATCGTGCTTGCGAGTCGGACCCGCTTCGGTGCGAAGTCAGACGTTCATCGGCTACGGAACGTTGTCCAGTTCCGCGTCAACGTGGAGCCGCAGTCCGCACGGTCTCTGCTACTGCGCAGGTCGGCGACGAGCGGTCATGAACCCGTGCGTGCGGCTTGCGGACTCGACCCGTGCCTGGGCGCCGGTGACCGAGAACCCCTGCGCCTCGATGCGACTCGCCAGCAACTCCACTGGCCACTCGTAGGCGGTCACCACCGCGTGATCAAACGGCGCGCACTCCTCGCCGGCGAAGAACCCGATTGCGAGCCCTCCTCCGGGGCGTAGGCAGCGCGCGAACTCGGCCAGCGGCGCATCGATCTCCTCGGGCGGGGTGTGGATGAGTGAGTACCACGCCAGGACTCCATCGACCTCGCCGTCGCGGGCGCCCAGGTGCTCGGCGCTTCCGAGGCGAAACGACCCGTCAGGGTGGTGCCGGCGCGCCGCCGCGATGAACTCGGGAGTCGGATCGATGCCTGTGACGCTGAGCCCGTGCTCTGCCAGATAGCGGGTCCACTGTCCGGGGCCACACCCGACGTCGAGAATCGGCCCGGCGTACTGACGCGCCCAGGTGAGGACGGACCTCCGGTCGTCGGCGGCTGCGGACTCGATCTGCCCGAAGCGCTCGACGTACTCCGCGGATCGCGCGGCATAGGCCTCGACGACGGTAGTGGCGCGCATGACTGAGAGCGTAGAACCTTGTGCAGTGGGCCGCCGCACTCGCCACCACGCGTCACGACAGCGCGCGGCACGGGACAACTGTCGCCGCGCCTACCCGCAGATCGTGCCCTGGCTGACGAACCACTCGGTGGTGCCTGCCACGTCGATGGCGCTGACGTAGAGCTCTGAATCCCCGTGGCTGAAGAGCCTGGATGCCGTTGCCCTCGGACGTCAGCACCCACCCCGTGGACTCCACTTCGCCGTACTCGCGCGCGCGGTCACCCTCGGCCCACGCCGCGATGGCGTCCTCCGCGGTCGCCTCCCCGCCGGACTCGGGGGCGATCTCGTAGATGAACGATTCGCACGCGTCCCCGCCCGATGCGGCGCGCCAGGTCACGAACAAGGCGAGGGCGACGCCGCCGCTCGCCAGCGCTAGGCTTCGTCTGGCGCCCGACCATGACTCACCCCCACCCTCACGTGACCGCTGGCCCCGGCGACTCGTGTGCGACACAGGGCGACCGTAGCGAGACCCGTCCTCAGTGAAGCACAGGAGACGTGCGCGAGGCGGTCCGCCTCATCCGACGAAGCGTGCGGCCGTTCGCACCTGACGGTTCAGGTCGTAGGTCGCGAGGGCGCGTACGCCGGCGTGTTCGGGACCGCCGTAGCCACGGGGAGCACCCTCGATGAGCATGATGAGGTCCAGATACGACCGATACAGCGATAACCGGAGCATCCCGTCGTCGCCGAAGTCGGGAGGTGCTCCAGTGACGGCGGCGTAGCCCGCGTTGACGTCGATCGCCTTGCGAGGGTCCTTGAACAGCGATGTCGACACGAACTCGGCCAGCGGGTCGCCCCAGAAGGTCCGCTCCCCGTCGATGACGCCCTCGAACTGTCGCCCGTGTGGCCCGTTGGCGACGAACACGTTGCCATCCCAGAGGTCGAAGTGCACCAGCGTCGGCGTGGCGATGCGGTTGGCTCACCCGCGGCGCGCGCGATCAGGTCCGGCAACTGCGACGCGGAGCGGGGAGGTGCACGCCGTAGGTGTCACCGTCCTGCAGCACTGCCTCGACCATGAGCGAGAGCGCTGCGGACCAGGTGTCAGCCGATAGTGCGTCGCCTGGACGGTCGTACCCGAACTTCACCCCGGTGACCCGACCGAGTCCCGCCACCACCGCCCCGAGTGCCGTGCGTACTCGAGAGCGCTCGGTGCGATCGAGCGAGCGGCCCACACGCGTGAGCGGCTCGCCTTGGAGACACGACATGATGAGGAGATCGCGGTCGATGAACCGACGTGAGAAATCGACGCCGAGGACGGTGGGGCCCGGAAGGTGGCCCCCGGCGCGGCGATAGAACTCGACCTCGGCCGCCATCAGGCCCCGCTCGTAGGTGAGAATCGCAGCGTCGTCGGGCGGGGCGACCTTTGCCACGGCCATGCGCCCCGCCCCCAGGCTCACCTGATAGGCGGCGTTGTAGGTTCCATCGGTGAGGGGGTGAAGGACTCCGGCGCCACCTGGTCGCCCAGACACTCGCTCACGGCACGCGCCAACTGACGCGCGTCCGCCTCGACCTTCGTGCGGCTCTGCACTGGCGCCTCCCGTGTTCCCGACATCCGTGGTTCGCGTGATAGTCCCACACCTCGCGGCCCGGACCTGGGGACTCGGGTCCCGTGCCCCGGCACGCTGACGCGCCGGGCGGCTCGGGGCGCCATCCCCGAGTCCGGGGTGAAGGACGCGGGGATTACCATCCGGGCATGCACCTATCGCTCGAGGCACCCACGGCGCGTGAGTTCAAGGACCTCTACGAGCAGACCGGCTGGGCGGTCCTCACTCTCGAGCGCTGCGAGCGAGCGCTCGCCTCGTCATGGGTGGTGTGCACCGCTAGGGACGATGCCGGACGGCTTGTCGGCATGGGTCGCCTCATCAGCGATGGTGTGCTTCACGCGTTCGTCACGGAGCCTCATCGTTGACGAGCGCGTGCGTGGAGGGGCATCGGCGCGCGCATCCTCGCCCGCTTGGTCGAGGAAGCACGCGCCCGTGGCGTCGAGGACGTCCAGCCTGTTCGCCGCGCGGGACCGGGCACCGTTCTACGAGCGCGGCGGCTTCACCGCGCGACCGGCAGACGCGCCGGGCATGGACTACGCGGGGAGTTCGTCAACGGTCCCCACCACCGCTTAGCCTTGCCCGCATGAGGCTCCCCGTCGACGGCGCTCCCGCCACCGTGATCCGCCGCGCCACCGTGGCCGACGCCCCCGAGATTGCTCGCATGCACGTGCAGTCCTGGCGCGAGACCTATGCCGACGCCGTCCCCGCCGCCGTATTGGCCGGTCTCGACCTTGAGGCGCGAGTCGAGCGGTGGGAAGGCATCCTGGCGCGCGAAGGTTCGACGACGCACGTCGCCACGGCGGCCGATGCCGTGGTCGGGTTCGCGAACGCCGGTCCCGGGCGTGACGCGGACGCGCCCGTGGCGCGCGAGCCGAGGGCATCTACGTGCTCGGCTCACACCACCGCGAACGGCTAGGGTCGCGCCTGCTCACCGCAGCCATCGGCACCCACGACGCGTACCTCTGGGTATGGACGGGCAACCGTCACGCGATCGCGTTCTACCGCTCGCACGGCTTCGAACTCGACGGCGTCGTGGAGGATCACCCGCTCGCGGGCCACCCGATGGAGGTGGCTCGCATGGTCCGGCTGACCACCTAGCCAGGGGGCCACGTCAGCGAGAAGCGGCTCTCGTAGTCGCGCGCTGTGCCGTCGAGCGGGTCGGTGAAACGCAGCCTCCTCGCCACCAACTGGAGGGGAGCGCTGTAGTCGTCCGGCGCATCGGCCGCGACCACGGGATACAGGGGGTCGCCCACGAGCGGCAACCCGGCATCGGCCATCTGCAAGCGCAACTGATGCGTTTTGCCTGTGACGGGGGAAAGGCGATACCTCGCCCAGGACCCGCGAACCTCGGCGAGTTCCACGAGCGTCTCGGCGTTCGGCTCGCCCGGCACCAGTGCGGCCTGGAGGCTGCCGCGTGCCTTCTCGATGCGGCCCACGAGGCGCATCGGCAAGGTGAGCGCCTGGTCGAACGGCGCGATCGCCTCGTAGGTCTTCGCCGCGTCACGCGACTGGAAGACCCCCGCGTAGGCGCCCCGCACCTCGCGTCGGGTGGTGAACACCAGCACGCCGGACGTGAGCCGGTCGAGCCGATGCGCGGGCGCCACCAGGAAGCCCCAACTGGACCCGCAGGCGCACCAGCGCGCTCTGGGTGACGTGGGCGCCGCGCGGAGTGGTCGCCATGAACGGTGGCTTGTCCACCACCACGATGTTCTCGTCGTGGTCGAGCACGGTCAGGGGAAACGGAATCTCCTGCTCGGCCACCACTGGCCGGTGAAACCATACGAAACGGTGAGGCCGGAACGGCTCGTCGCCCCACAGCGGGATGCCCGCCTCATCGACGAACTCGCCCGCGCCAAGCATCCGTGCCACCTCGGCACGAGCGGGCAGGCGGTCGTGGAGAAACTCACCCACCGTGGCCCATTCCTGGGTGGCCTCGGCGGGGCCCGGCATGCGTACCCATGCAGCATCGAGCCCGTGTCGCTGGGGTAGCGGCGAGCGCGGCATCAGGCCGATGCCGGGAGGACGTGGGTCAGCACGCCGCCCATCGTACGGACCGCCACGCGGCGCGGGGCCGCGCTCGTCACCCCACCGCGCGCGTGACCAGGCTCCGTGATCTGCTTCTCCTCGGCCGGCCCCAGTGCGGTGAGCGCGAACGATGCCGGCCACATGACGCCGTCGTCGAGCGCGGCGACATCCTGGAAGCCGAACGTCGAGTAGCGCGACTCGAACTTGGTGGCGGGCTGGAAGAAGCACAACACCTTTCCGTCCTTCGCCCAGGCGGGCATCCCGTACCAGGTGCGCGGCTCGAGGTCCGGCGCAGCCGCCGTGACCAGGCTGTGAATGCGCTCGGCGATGAGGCGTTCCGCGTCGGGCATCTCGGCCACCTTGGCCATGAGGTCAGCCAGGGCATCGGCCTTCTTCTTGCCCCCGCGTTCCGACCTGAGGCTCGTCGGCGCGCTCCTTCATCGCGGCCTTTTCCGCTTCGGTCCATCCGCTCTCGGCCATGACATCTCCCTCGTATCGTCCTGACCCAGATGCTACGTCGCGCGCGGCCGCGGCGGTCGGTAGGCTCCGAGGGTTGCCCACGAGGGGCGGCCAGGACTTGTGGGGGAAGCATGGCAAACGCAGTCGCAGGTTGGTACGACGACGGCTCTGGCAAGGAGCGCTGGTGGGACGGGGAGGCCTGGACCGAGACCACCCGTGACAAGGCGCCTGAGGGCGGCGGAGTCTCGGGCATGATCGGTCGCGCGCAGGCCGATGCTGCCGCTGGCGCGCAGCCCCGTCCCGGCGCCGCGGGCGCCAACTACGTGGTCCTCCAGGTGGTTCTCAAGGAGAAGATGTGGGGCTCGGGCTCGAACAACCTCACCGAGGCTCGAAGGCGTCATCAATCAGCAGGCGGCGCTCGGCTACCGGCTGCACACCATCACCACGTCGGCGGGGGCTCGCAGGGCTTCGGTGGGGGTGACCGCATTCAGGCGACGATGGTGTTCGAGCGCCTTACCTGAGCCATGGCGCGCTGCGTCCTCATGTGTGGCCTCGCGGGGGCAGGCAAGTCCACCGTCGCGCGTGCACTGGAGTCCGACGGCTGGCTCCGGCTGTCGATCGACGTGGACGCGTGGGCTGAAGGCTTCACGGTGCATCCGCTCCCGCGCGACGTGCGTGACCGGATCGTCGACGCGCACCGCGCGCGCCTCATCGATGCCCTGTCGCGAGGCGTCGACGTGGTGGTCGACTACGCGTTCTGGTCGCGTGCCATGCGCGAGGAGTTCCGCGCGCTCGCGGCCACCGCAGGCGCCGCGGTGACGGTAGCGTTCCTGGATGTTCCGCGCCCCGCGCTCGAGGTGCGCCTGGCCGCGAGGGCGGACGGTCAGCCCGGACCGGACGCGATCGAGGTGCCTGCCAGCCTGCTGACGGAGTTTGCGGCAGGCTTCGAGTGGCCGGAGCCAGACGAGACGGACGTCATCAGGGCTGCCGACGCGGAGGCGATGCTCGGTGCACTGCGCGGGTGAGCCGCCACACTCACCCCGGCGTCACCACGTCCTCGACGCCCACCACCGCAAGTAGCGCCATCTTCTCGGCGGCATCGGTGCCCTCGCGCGGGCTAAACCACAGGAGCCGCTGGTAGCCGTCGTCGGTGTGCAGGCTGTGGCACAGCAGGTCAAACTCGCCGATGCTCGGGTGCACGAACACCTTGGCGTCTGCTCGTCGCAGGCGCACCTCGTGCGCCTCCCACAGGTCACGGAACTCGGCCGATGCCTCGGCGCAGTCGGCGACGAGCCTTGCCAGGCGCGGGTCGTCGGGGCCGCGCCTGCCGGCGGCGACGCGCAGGTCCGCGACGAGCGATTCTGACAGCCGCGCGTGCTGGTGCTCCGGATGCATCCAGCGCCCCACCTCAGGGGTGACGAACCAGCGGTAGATCTGCGAAGAGCGCGGCCACACCATGCCGACCTTTTCGCCCATGAGGGCGACGGCGAGCCGGTTGGTGACCAGGGCCTCACCCAGGTCGTTCACGACCGCGGCGGCAGTGTCATCGAGCCGGTCGAGCAGCGCGAGCATGGCGGGGTCCACGTGGGCGTCGTCCCCGCGTGCGGGCACGGGGCGGCCAGCGAGGCGGAACAGGTGGTCGCGCTCGTCAACGGAGAGCCTCAGGGCGCGGGCGAGCGCCGCGAGCATCTGCTCCGACGGCTGCGCCTTCGAGCCCTGCTCGAGTTCCGTGTAGTACTCGACCGATGCCCCCGCGAGCACCGCGACCTCGTCGCGCCGCAATCCAGGCACACGGCGTCGCGGGCCGGGCACCAGGCCCACGGCGGCGGGTGTGAGGCGGTCGCGGCGGGTGCGCAGAAACGTGCCGAGTCCGGAGAGGTCCATGTCCCCAGTATGCGGCGCGCTCGCGCGCTCACCCTGGGGACGTCATCCCCAGGGTGAGCGCCGCCTGGTTGCTGCAGCCGGGCCGCCTCAGGGTGGGTATCACCAACCCATCGAGGAGGAAGCCATGACTGAGATCACCCTGATCACCGGAGCCAACCGAGGTATCGGCCGCGCAACTGCGCTGGAACTTGCCAGGCGCGGCTACGACGTGATCCTGACCTACCGCTCGCACGGGCAGGAGGCCGATGCCGTGGTCGCCGAGATCGTGGCAATGGGACGCCGCGCCGCCGCGGTCGGCTCGACGTCGCGGACGCCGCGTCCATCGCTCCGTTCGCGGATGCGCTCAGGTCGGTGCTTGCCGAGCAGTGGGCGGGCGCACCCCTGACGGCGGTCGTGAACAACGCGGGCCAGGGAGCGGACACCACGCTGGCGACCACCGACGCAGACACGCTGGACGCCTTGTACGCGACTCATGTGCGCGGCGTCTATCTCCTGACCCAGGCGCTGACGGCACCAGAGAACGGCGGCGCGCTGCTCGCGGACGGCGGCGCGGTGGTGCTGCTGGGTACGGGCCTCACGCGCTTTGTGCACGTGGGTCGCGACGCCTACGCGGCCATGAAGGGAGCGGTGGACGTGCTGACTCGTTACTGGGCACAGGAGCTCGGCCCGCGCGGGATCCGCGTCAATCAGGTGGCGCCGGGTCCCGTCGAGACCGCCTTCTCTGGCTGGGAGGGCAACGAGCAGGTGCGCCGGGTGTTTGCCGACGGCACGGCGCTGGGGCGGTCGGCGACGGCGGATGACATCGCGGGCGTCATCGCTGGCGTGCTGGATAGCGGTGCCGCGTGGGTGACGGCCCAGCGTATCGAGGCCTCGGGCGGGTACCGCCTGTAGTCCTACGCGAGAGACGCGAAACCGATGACCGCGGCGACGAAGGCCACGGCGGCGAGCACGAGTGCGGTCGAGATCAGCACCAGATGCACGGTGAAGAACCGTGTGCGTGCACCCGCGGCATCGGTGGAGCGTTCGTCCGCGGCGATGCGCTAGAGGAACGGGGGCCACACCGTGAACGAGAAGACGGCGTTGATGAGGAGCACGAGGCTGAGGAAGAGGACCACTGTCGCACTGTAGGCGATGGATCGCGCTGCGCGGTGCGGCCGCCGATGCATGATCCGGGGTGATGAGCCCCGGCGGCCACACTCGCGTGCGGGGGTAGGACCTAGGTCCTGTGACGAGTGTACGTGACGCCGGCGGGTGCGCGTGACCCGGCGTGTCGCGGCGCCGCTGCGTCGCACTGCGTTTGCGATGGTGTCGAAGTGGTGTCACCATGACGTCATGGAACTTGTGCACTACACCGAAGAGCTTCAGCGTCAGTTGATTGCCGCGGCGGGAGCGGGCACCGACGAGACGCGTGAGACGGCCGAACGCCTCGCCGCCGCACTCGACGCCGCCGCGCGACTGGTGCTCGTCGAGGCGCTCTCGGAAGCCGCGGGCGAGATCACCCGCGACCTCGCGCCCGGCTCCGTCGACCTCCGCGTCAGGGGCAGGGACGTCGCCTTTGTGGTCACGCGACCCGAGCCCGAGACGGAAGCCTGCGCCCGCCGCATCGGCCGCTCCCGAGGTGGCCGCGGACGATGAGGCGACCTCGCGCACCACCCTGCGACTTCCCGACGCCCTCAAGCAGCAGGCCGAGGGCGCCGCCGCTGCGGAGGGACTGTCGCTGAATACGTGGCTGGTGAGGGCGGTCGCCGCGGCGGTCAACCCCGGACCGCAGTCGCGACGTGGCCGCTCCGCCGCGTCCTACCAGGGGTGGGTCCGATGACCGCGCGTGAGATCACCGGCGTCAGGGTCGAGATCCCGGCCGGGCGGATCGAGGTCGTGGGTGTCGCCGGCCGCGCCGAGGTGTCGGTCGTGGTCAACCCGTCCAACCGGCTGCGCTCCGGCGACAGGGAGGCGGCCGAGAACGCCAACGTGGAGCGCATCGGCGACATTGTGGTGGTGACGGTGCCTGTCCGTACCTCCATGCTGGGCAGGCCCGACGCGGTCGACGTCATCGTCGAAGGCCCCGAAGGGCTTCACGTGGACGCCTCCACCAAGTACGGCGAGGTGCGGCTGGTCGGACGGCTCGGCACGGCTCGCCTCGGCGCCACGTATGGCGCCATCCGGGTGGAGCGGGCCGATGCCCTCGAGGTGACAGGCGGACACGGCTCCGTTCAGGTGGGTGACGTGGTGGGCGCCGCGCAGGTGCAACTCACCAACGGCGCCGCGAAAGTGGGCCGCGTGGGCGGCACCCTCGCCGTGCGCAGCACCAACGGTTCCGTGCGGGTCGAGGACGTGGCGGGTGCCGCGAGCCTCGAGACGACGAACGGCTCGATCCAGGTGGGAAGCGCCACCGGGGGAGTCGTGGCGCGTTCCACCAATGGGTCCATCAAGGTGGACGCGCTCGTGGAGGGCGTCTCTCGTTTTGAGGCCACGCACGGCTCCGTCAAGGTGGGGGTGCGCAGGGGCGCCGCGGTGTGGCTCGACGCGAGTTCGTCGCACGGCGAGGTGCGGACCGAACTCGATGCCGATCACGGCCCCGCGCAGGGCGAGCGCACCGTGGAGTTGCATGCCAGAACCGGCTACGGCTCCATCAACGTCTACCGCGCAGGGTAGGGCGCAGGGTAGGTCGCGAGGTAGGACGCCGGCGCGTCAGTCCTCGTCGGCCTGGCGCGCCCGGTAGGCCTGAACGGCGGCGCGATTGGTGCACGTGGTGGTGCAGTACTTGCGCGAGCGGTTGCGCGACAGGTCGAAGACCACGCCGTCGCAGTCCTCCATGGCGCAGCGATCGAAGCGCCGCATCTCGTCGGCGCGGATCACGTCGATCATGCCCATGGCGGTCTCCACGAGGATGCGTTCGTGGAACGGCCGGTCCTCGTTGGTGGCGTGGATGTGCCAGTCGACGTCACCGTGGCGCACCACCTGGGGAAGTGCCTGCTGCTCGGACAGGATGGCGTTCACCAGGGGAACGGCGCCGTCGCGGCTCGCCTTGAACATTTCGCGCAGGCGCGTGCGGATCGCTCGGACCGGTTCGAGGTCCGCCGCGGTGGGGCGGTGGCCGGTGTAGTGGAAGTCGTCAAAGAACGCCTCGAGCCTGCCCAAGTTCCGTGAGGGTATCGGGCTCAGGCTCGGAGTTGGCAAGGAAGACGCCGGACTCCAGCGCCTCGGCTGTGTCACTTGCGAAGACCATTTTGACACATTACCACTTGGGGTCTACTGTCATCAGTCATGGCGACTTTGACTCATGACACGATCGCGCCCACTGTGGCGCCGCGACTCGGCTCCGGCCTTGCCTTCGCGCTCGTGGCATCGGCATCCTTTGGGTTGTCAGGGTCGCTCGGTCGCGGGCTCATGGACCTCGGCTGGACCGCGGGTGCTGCGACGCTTGTGCGCGTCGCCATTGCTGCCGCCGTCCTGCTGATCCCCGGCATCATCGCGCTTCGCGGTCGCTGGGAACTGGTGCGTCGCTCGTGGGCGACCATCGTGGCCTACGGTGCCTTCGCGGTGGCCGGCGCTCAACTCTTCTACTTCATGGCGGTGCAACACCTGCCCGTCTCGGTCGCGCTGCTCATCGAGTACCTCGCGCCCGTGGTGGTGGTGTTGTTCATGTGGCTGCGCCACGGACATCGCCCCACCCGACTCACTCTGGGCGGGGCAGGCATCGCCTTCGCCGGTCTCGTGCTGCTGCTGGACGTCCTCGGCGGTGGCGAGATCTCGATCGTGGGCATCCTGTGGGCACTGGGCGCCATGGTCGGCGCCTCGGTCTACTTCATCCTCTCCGGAGACGATTCCAACGGTCTTCCGCCCCTCACCCTCGCGGCGGGCGGCATGCTGAGCGCGCTCGCGATCCTCTCGATCGCCGCGCTCGCGGGTGTCCTGCCCGTCACCTTCGCCACCGGAACCGTCGAGTTCGTGCCCTTCGCGGTCCCGTGGTGGGCCGTCGTGCTGGTGCTCGGCATCGTGACCGCCAGCGTCTCGTATGTGGCGGGTATCGCCGCCAACCGCCGCCTGGGCAGCCGCCTGGGCTCGTTCGTGGCGCTGACCGAGGTCCTCGCGGCCGCGCTGTTCGCCTGGTTCCTGCTGGGGCAGGTGCCGGGGCCGATGCAGATTGGCGGCGCCCTCCTGGTGGTGGCGGGCGTGGTGGTGGTCAAGGCTCGGTGAACGACCGGCCGAGACTCCTCTCGAGTCGCTCCTCGAGCCGCCCGCGGTCTCCGATCCCCCCGCACCCGTGGCTGTCTGACACCACCCCCTAGACCTGGCGGTCCGGGCCGGCGCACTCCCCTCCTTGCGCGCCGCCCGGGCCGCCACTTTCTATTCCCTGGGTGTTGTCGTGCCGATCCGACGGCGTACTGCCGGGGAGCAGTGCTACCCGACGCTCACCAGGTGAAGGCGCCCTCCACCCAGGTGGCGGGAAGCACGTCATCCACCCACGCGGGGAGGAGGGCGCCGTACAGGTGGGGGAACAGTTCTGCGGATCCCTCATCGATCACCTCGACGCCCGCGGCGCGTGCCTTCGACTCGTCCACGACGAGGACCACGAGGTCCGCGGGCTGGTCGGGCCAGATGCGCGCCGCGGTGGCCGCGCACTGGTGCGGATACGAGAAGTGAATGAACCCCTCGTCCGCGAGTGTGAGGTCGCGGCCCGAGAGCTCGTAGGCGCCGGCGTCGCGGCCCGCCTCCCAGTCGGTGCGGCGCGTCACATGAAGAATCGTCACCGTGCCAGTGTGGCAGGCCTCGTGGGAGACGGTGCGAGCGCGTGGTGCACCGGTGTCTAGCCGATGCGCTGGCGAAGGCTCCGCGTGCTGCGCGCGCACGGCCGCAGGAACCGTGGCGCCAAACCGCGTGAGGAACGCGTCGGTGTCGTCGGCCTCCTCGGCGAGCGCCGCGCGGTCGATGGCGAACAGTGCTGCCCAGTCCTCGGGCGAGACCGCGGCGCCGCGCAGGTCGATGTCACCGTCGACCGGGACAACGCCATGGGGTGAGTTGACGCCGTCCAGGGCGCCCTCCACGCGGCCGACGATCCACGCCAGCACCCGCGCGTTCTCGGAGAATCCCGGCCACAGGAAGCGGCCGTCTGCCCCCTTGCGGAACCAGTTGACCTGGAAGATGGCCGGCGCGGTAGCCCCCAGGCGGGCGCCGACGTCGAGCCAATGCCGCCAGTGGTCGGCCATGTCGGTGCCACAGAACGGCAGCATGGCGAAGGGGTCGCGGCGAAGTTCGCCGACGGTGCCTTCGGCCGCCGCGGTGCGCTCTGACGCGAGCGTCGCGCCAAGGTAGACGCCATGCTCCCAGTCCCGAGCCTGGGCGACGAGCGGCACGTTGGTGGCGCGCCGCCCCCGAAGACGATGGCGTCGACCGGCACGCCTGCGGGGTCGTCCCACGTCTCGGCGATGGTGGCGCATTGCGCGGCCGCGACGGTGAAGCGCGAGTTGGGGTGGGCGGCCGGCGTGGGGGAGTCGGGCGTCCAGTCGCGACCCCGCCAATCGATGAGGTGAGCGGGCGGCTGGTCCGTGAGGCCCTCCCACCACACGTCACCGTCGTCGGTCAGCGCCACGTTGGTGAAGATCACGTCATGCGACAGCATGTCCACCGCCACGGGGTTCGTGTCGGGTCCCGTGCCGGGGGCGACGCCGAAGAAGCCGGCCTCGGGGTTGATGGCGCGCAGCCTGCCGTCGGGGCCGGGCGCGAGCCACGCGATGTCATCGCCGATGGTCTCGACGATCCAGCCGGGGATGGTGGGTTGAAGCATCGCGAAGTTGGTCTTGCCGCACGCACTGGGGAAGGCTGCGGCGACGTGGAAGGCGCGCCCCGCGGGGGTGGTGACCTTGAGGAGCAGCATGTGGGCGGCGAGCCAGCCTTCGTCGCGCCCCAGCACGGACGCGATGCGCAGCGCGAAGGCCTTCTTTGCGAGGATGGCGTTGCCGCCGTAGGCGGAGCCGTAGGACCAGATCTCGCGCGACTCGGGGAAGTGCACGATGTACTTGGTGGGGTTGCAGGGCCACGGCGCGTCGGGCTGCCCGTCCACCAGCGGGGCGCCCACCGTGTGCACGGCCGGGATCCAGGGGGTGTCGGGGCCGATCTGCGCGAGCGCTGCCTCGCCCATGCGGGTCATCGTCGCGGTCGAGAGCACCACGTAAGGGGAGTCGGTGACCTGCACGCCGAGCCGGGCGAGATCGCTGCCGACCGGCCCCATCGAGAACGGCATCACATACATGGTGCGCCCGCGCATGGCGCCCGCGAAGAGCGTGTCGAGGGTGGCGCGCATCTGCTCCGGGTCCACCCAGTTGTTGGTGGGGCCCGCATCGGCCCGCACGCGCGAGCAGATGAAGGTGCGTGACTCGACTCTGGCGACGTCGTCGGGATGCGAGCGCGCGAGGTAGGAGCCGGGCCGCAGGCTGGGGTTGAGGGCAACGAGCGTGCCCGCCGCGACCAGGACGGCCGTGAGGCCCTGCCGTTCCTCCTCGGACCCATCGCACCAGTGGACCTTGTCCGGGAGCAGGTGGCTGGCGAGGCGCTCGACCCACGCGGTCACGCTGGAGGGGGCCGATGCGGGAGCCGAGGTCAAGACGTCGGCGGCGGTCACGGTCATGGTCACTCCTCGTTGAGTTCCGTACTGGTGAAGATGGGCCGTGTCTTCACCGTAAGCAGCCCTCGTGGTCGACTGTCGTGATCGTTGACCATGAATTTTCGCGATTCTTGGCCTACCGTGAAGTGATGGCGGATCTGACCACGCTGGGACGGCGCATTCGGCACTTTCGCGCGGAGGCGGGCCTCACGCTGGATCAGGTGAGCGATGCGACGGGCACCGCGTCCAGCCACCTGTCGCTCATCGAGAACGGCAGGCGCGAGCCGCGGCTGTCTCTCCTCGAGGCGATCGCGGAGGCGCTCGGGGTCAGCGCGGCCGCCCTGCTCGATCCCTCGCCTCCCAGCGCCCGCGCCGCCCTGGAGATCGAGCTCGAGCGGGCGCAGGCGGCTCCCGCCTACCGCGAACTCGGGCTGCCGCACCTTCGGCCCACCCGAGCGATGACGGATGAGACGCTGCGAGCCGTGGTGGGGCTTCACCGCGAACTGGACCGCCGCGCGCGCCGGGCCATCGCCACTCCCGAGCAGGCGCGGCAGGCGAATACCCGCCTGCGCCACGACATGCGAGAGGTGAACAACTACCTGCCCGAGGTCGAGGTGCTCGCCCAGGAGGCGACCACCCGCGTGGGCCACCACGCGGGTGCCCTCACGCATCGGACGGTGGCACAGATGGCCGACCAGGTGGGCCTCAGCATCGTCCACACCGATGACCTCCCGCATTCCGCGCGGTGCGTGGTCGACATGGACAGGGGGCGCATCTACATCCCGCCTGCCTCCATCCCCGGGGGCCACGGGCTCCGCTCCCTCGCGCTGCAAGCCATCGCGCATCAGGTGCTCGAGCATCGGCCGCCCGAGGACTACGGCGACTTTCTGCGCCAACGACTGGAGGCCGCCTACTTCGCCGCGGCATGCCTGATGCCGAGGGCGGCCTCGGTGGCGTTCCTCGTGGAGGCGAAGCGTGAGCACAACATCGCCATCGAGGACCTGCGGGACGCGTTCGGGGTCACGCACGAGGCGGCCGCGCTGAGGTTCACCAACCTCGCCACCGAGCACCTCGGCCTCACCCTTCACTATGTGCGCGTCAGCGGCGACGGGACCGTGACCGGCGCCTACGAGAACGACGGGCTCCCCTTGCCGCTCGACGCCACGGGATCCACGGAGGGCGAAGTGGTGTGTCGCTTCTGGAGCGCTCGCCGGGCGTTCGCGCGGCGCACCAGAACCACGGAGCACTACCAGTACACGGACACCCCCGCCGGAACGTTCTTTGAGTCCACGCAGACCGGGACGGGGAACCCCGACGACTTCTCGATCACCCTCGGGGTGCCGTACCGGGAGTCGCGGTGGTTCCGCGGGCGCGAGACGCCGTGGAGGGAGACGTCAGCCTGTCCCGATGCGGCGTGCTGCCGGCGCCCCGAGGATGGCCTCGCGGAGCGCTGGGAGGGCAAGGGCTGGGCGAGTCCTCGCGTACGAAGCCACCTCTTCGCGCCTCTCCCGCATGGCACCTACCCGGGAGTGGACGACCGTGAACTGTACGAGTTTCTCGAGTCTCACGCCGGTCTGGACGCCTAGGACGCCGCCCCTGAACGACGCATGGCGCGCCACCCCATGCGGGGTGACGCGCCATGCGTCGTGGGAACCACTGTTAGGGCAAGGTGTCGCAGGCAGACATGTCGCCGTCCGCGTCGAGCCGCGCGAAGTCGCCGTAATACGGGTAGTACTTGAGGAACCACGCCTGGGCCTGCGCATGGGTGGCGAAGTCCGCGCAGTCCTTGTCGGCAGGCATCGACGGCTGCGACGGCGTCGACGCGGGCGGGTTGCAGTTCGTCGAGTACAGCGGCGTGCCCTTGCCGGTGTCGTAGCGGTACAGGAAGGCCGCCATGGCCTCGCGTGAGATGGCGTCCTTCGGGCGGTACTCGCGGCAGCCATACCCGGTGTCGTTTCCGGTGGTGATGCCCTCGGTAGCCAGCCAGTCAATCTCGCGGTAGAACTTGGCGGACCTGGGGACATCGGTGAACAGGGCCGCGCCCTCGTACCAGTGGCTGTCGCCCGAGGCCCGGTAGAGGAAGGCGGCCATGGCCTCGCGTGAGATGTTGTCGCGAGGCCGGAAGGTGCCGTCCGGCCAACCGGTGGTGATGCCCTTCTTCGCCAGCCACACGATCTCCGTGTAGAACTGATCCGACTTCTTCACGTCCTTGAACGGCGAGGCTCGCGGGCAAGGTAACTCGCGGCGACCCTTCGAGTCGGTACAGGAAGGCGGCAAAGGCCTCGCGGGTGACCGCGGACTTGGGGCGGAACGTGCCGTCCGCGTAGCCGGTGGAAATGCCCTGGTTGGCGAGCCAGGTGATCTCCGCGCGGAACTGGTGGGGCGGGAACGTCGCTGAAGCGGTGTCCCGACGCGCTCGCGGGTGCGCCCATGAAGGCTCCGGCGGCCAGAGCGATGATGATGGCGGCCACGGCCGCGCGGGTCAGGCGCGCGTGAGCCACAACTCGGGTGAGCATGTGATTCCCCCTCAGAAATCAGTAGTGCCGTGTCGACCGTGACGCGGTCTCGCGAGGCTACCAGCGTCGCGACATGGCTGTGCCTAGCCGAAGACGGCGAGCGCAATGCCCGCCAGCGCCGCAGCCACCAAGCCGATGCCGACCAGGTCCGGCCTACGCGTGAAGGCGCCGCCGGCCCGGGCTCGGCGGCCCGAGCATCGTCCTTGGCGGGAACGGGAGAGGAAGCCGGGGCGGCGGAAGCCTCGGCCGCGGGAGCCGCACGGTAGGCGTCCCACGCTGACGTGATGAGGGCCGCCACCTCGGCCGATGCCCCGTCCTCGGGGGACTTCAGGCGGTCACGGCCCGAACGCGCGGGGGCCGCGAAGGAGCCCACCTTGGTGCCGTCGTCGCCCACGAGCTCCAGCGACCAGTGAGCCTCCAGCCCGGCGAGCCTCGAGAACGGAATCGCCACGGTCTGCGTGACGTTGCGGAACTCCACGGCATCGCCGCCGACGGCCACGGCGGGCCGGAGGAAGGCCGCCGCACCCACCGCGGCGAAGGCCACGGCGACGCCGAAGCCCACGGAGAACCCGTTGAGGCCCGAACCGATCAGGCCTGAATGAGGAGGATCGCCGCGCCCAAGCCCACACACAGCCATCCCCATACCTGCGACGACCGGCTGCGATAGATCTCCATGGCGACCATCGTCGCACGCGGCGACCACCGCATCGGCCGTGTGGGCACGCTCGCTATACAATGGGCCGGTCCGTCCCGTTCGGGACCGCCACATCCCTCAACGAAACGAGACCCTGCTATGCCTGTGCGCTCCGACCTGCGCAATGTCGCGATCGTCGCCCACGTCGACCACGGAAAGACCACCCTCGTGGACGGCATGCTCGTCCAGGGCGGCGCCTACGGCGACCACGCCCACGTCGAGGAGCGTGCCATGGACTCGGGCGACCTCGAGCGCGAGAAGGGCATCACCATCCTCGCAAAGAACACCGCCATCCGTTACACGGGTGAGGCGGCGACCGAGGGCGGCGTCACCATCAACGTGATCGACACCCCCGGCCACGCCGACTTCGGTGGCGAGGTCGAGCGCGGCCTGTCGATGGTCGACGGCGTGGTGCTCCTCGTCGACGCGTCGGAGGGCCCGCTGCCTCAGACCCGCTTCGTGCTGCGCAAGGCGCTGGCGGCCAAGGCTCCCCGTCATCATCGTCGTCAACAAGGTTGACCGCCCGGACGCCCGCATCGACGAGGTCGTCGAGGAGACTCACGACCTGCTGCTCGGTCTCGCCTCCGACCTGTCGGACGAGGTCCCCGACCTCGACGTCGACTCGCTGCTCGAGGTGCCCGTCGTCTACGCGTCCGCGAAGGCCGGTCGCGCCTCGCTGAACCAGCCCGCGGACGGCGACCTGCCCGACTCGGAGAACCTCGAGCCGCTGTTCCAGACCATCATGCAGCGCATCCCCGGCCCCGCCTTCGAGGAGGGCCACCCGCTGCAGGCGCACGTCACCAACCTCGATGCCTCGCCGTTCCTCGGCCGCCTCGCGCTGCTGCGCGTCTTCAACGGCGAGCCTGCGTAAGGGCCAGCAGGTCGCGTGGGCGCGTGCCGACGGCTCGACCCAGACCGTGAAGATCACCGAACTGCTCGAGACCAAGGGCCTCGAGCGCGTCCCCGCCGAGGTGGCGCGTCCCGGAGACATCGTCGCCGTCGCCGGTATCGAGGAGATCACCATCGGTGAGACCCTCACCGACATCAACGACCCGCGTCCGCTGCCGCGCATCACGGTTGACGACCCCGCGATCTCGATGACCATCGGTATCAACACGTCGCCGCTGGCCGGCCGCGTCAAGGGCGCCAAGGTCACCGCGCGTCAGGTCAAGGACCGTCTCGACAAGGAGCCTCATCGGCAACGTGTCGCTGCGCGTCCTGCCCACGGACCGCCCCGACGCCTGGGAGGTGCAGGGCCGCGGCGAGCTCGCACTGGCCATCCTCGTCGAGCAGATGCGCCGCGAGGGCTTCGAGGCTCACCGTCGGTAAGCCCGTCGTCGTCACCAAGGAGATCGACGGCAAGAAGCACGAGCCGATGGAGCACATGACCATCGACGTGCCCGAGGAGCACCTGGGCGCCGTCACGCAGGCTCATGGCGAGCCGCAAGGGCCGCATGGAGTCGATGTCCAACCACGGCACCGGCTGGGTGCGCATGGAGTTCATCGTTCCCGCGCGTGGCCTCATCGGCTTCCGCTCGACCTTCCTCACCGAAACCCGCGGCACCGGCATCGCCTCGTCGCTTTCGCACGGCTACGCGCCGTGGGCCGGCCTCATCGAGTACCGCACCAACGGCTCGCTCGTCGCCGACCGCCAGGGCGCCGTGACCACGAACGCCCTGCTCACCCTCCAGGACCGCGGCACCTTCTTCGTGAAGCCCACCGAGGAGACCTACGAGGGCATGGTCGTCGGCGAGAACTCTCGCAACGAGGACATGGACATCAACATCACCAAGGAGAAGAAGCTCAACAACATCCGTTCCGCCACGGGTGACGAGCTCGAGCGCCTCACGCCTCCCCGCCGGTGACCCTCGAGGAGTCTCTCGAGTTCGCCAGCGACGACGAGTGCGTCGAGGTGACGCCGGAGAACATCCGCATCCGCAAGGTGATCCTCGACGCCACCGAGCGTGGCCGCGCCGCCTCGCGCGCCAAGCGCCAGGGCTAGGTCTTTCCGGCTCGTCGTGTGGCCCCGTCCGGTTCGCCGGGCGGGGCCACACGCGTTTGTGGTCCCGGTCCCGCACGAGGCTCCCCGTGCGACTACTGGTGCGACTCCCAAGGTATGGCGTGGCGGGTGGGGCTGGTGAGGCGGCCACGGCATCGGCCCGATGCTCAGAAGCCACCTGAGTCACTCCGTACCTTGGGAGTCGGTGGGGGAGCGGGCGGGTTGAGTCGACCGGCGGCCAGGGTGGCGGCACCGGTGCGGGTGGGCCACCGCCTATCCTGGACGGCATGAAGGACTCCGTCGGCTACCTCATCATCGCCGTCGCGGGACTCTTGGTCGCCACCGTCGGCGCTATCGCGTATCGCTCCATTCCTCCCTACGGAGACGTGCTGAGTGTGGTGATGGTGCTGCTTGCGGCCGTGTTCTCGCGGACGTGGTTGTCGTGGATGGGTCTGGGGCTCTTCGCGGGCGTGTGGGCAGTGCTGACCTACGTGTGGACGCTCGAGGGGCCCGGTGGTTCGGTGTTGATCGCCGCCGACGGGCTTGGTTACGGCTGGCTCGCCGGTGGCGTGGGCGCAATCGTGGTGGCGTCACTGCTGCCCAGGAAGGCTGTTGGTGGGGGACGATGTCGAAGGCTAAGAATGCGGCCCGGCTCGAGGCCGAGGCACAGGTCGAGCGCAGGCGCCAGGGGGCGGCACATCGCGCGCTGCGGTCGCGAGCCGCACGCGGCAAGGGCGCGCGCTCGGAGGCAAGCCCCGCTGCGGTAGCCGCCGTGGAGCACACCCCGACGGCGGAACTGGCGGCGCCCACGTGGCTTGCTGCCGAGGTCGTCGACACCCCGCCGCTCGGCTCCGCATCGACGTCGGCCGATGCTGCAGCGGCCACGACTCCCGACGAGCCAGATGCCGACACCCGCGCCGTGACCCGCGTCAGCGCCGCGGCGGCAGCAGGTGCACTGACCGAGGGCGCCGATGCGGAGGAGACCGCCGTGCTCGACGCCGCGGTCGAAGAGACGGCCGTCATGAGCCCGGCGTTCGCCGACCGCGAGCCCGCTCCCACGTCACAGTGGCCCGCTACGGTGGACGACGTGCGCACCCAGGCGATCGTGGAGTCCGCAGGGGCCGCCTCGACGTCCACCGGCGAGCGTGGCGCGCACGCCAAGAAGCGCGGGCGTGGATGGCTTGCCGTCCCCATCGTGATCGTCGGTCTCGCTGGCGTCTACGTCGGCGCGCAGGCCCTGCTGTCCGGCACGGTTCCGCGCGACACCGAGACGCTTGGCGTCCAGATCGGCGGGAAGTCCACCGGGGCCGCCCTCGCCGCGATCGATGACGCGGCCGAGGCGCTCGGGCAGTCAGACATCACGCTGACGGTGGAGGACGAGAGCGTGGGCGTGCCCGCGGCGGAGGCGGGTCTCGGGATCGATGCCGAGGCCACCATCGCGGACCTGACCGGATTCACCCTGCGCCCCGAGCGCCTGTGGCAGCACATCTCAGGCGGGGGCCACGTCGACCCCGTGCCCACCGTTGACGAGGACGCCCTCGATGCCGCGGTCGCGGACGCCGCCACGGAACTGGACCGCGACGCCGTCGACGCGAGCGTCGAGATCGTCGGCACCGCGGGAGTCGCCCACCAGGGCCGTACCGCCATCGCCGTCGACACCGAGGAGACGGCGGCACTCGTGGCCGATGCCTGGCCTGCCTCGACCACCATCACCGCCGTCGCTGACGTCACGCCCGCCGCGGTGTCGGATGAGACCGCGGACGAGTTCGCGGCCGACCTCTCGCAGCAGTTCCTCGCCGGAGACGTGACCCTGAACTCGGACAACGGCAAGGCGGTGGTCACCGCCGACGAGGTCGCGGAGCACGCCACCGTCGTCACCGAGGGCTCGCAGTTGGTGCTCCAGGTGGACGGCGAGGCCATCGCCGCCGACCTCATCAAGGCCAACCCCGACCTCGAGACCGAGCCCGAGGACGCGTCGCTGTCCTTCACCGACGACCACCAACTGAAGGTCGAGAAGGCCGTCAACGGCACCACCATCGACGCCGCGGCTCTCGGTGACGCCATCGTCGAGGCCGCGGGCACGTCCCAGCGCGCGGGCCAGGCTCCCCTCACGAAGGCTCGAACCCGACGTCACCAACAAGTCGATCGGCGCGGGCGACCTCAAGGAGATCGTGGCGTCCTTCGACACCCCGCTGACGGCCGAGCCGATCCGCACGCAGAACCTGCGCACGGCCGCGGGAGACGTCACGGGCACGGTCCTCCTGCCCGACGAGTCCTTCGACCTCTACGCGACCCTGTCGCCTATCACCGCCGCCGAGGGTTACGCCGACGCCCACGTGATCGTCGACGGCATCCTGACCTCCGGCATCGGCGGTGGCCTGTCCCAGATGGCGACCACCACGTACAACGCCGCCTACTTCGCGGGCTACGAGATCACGCGCTTCCGGCCGCACTCGGTGTGGTTCGACCGCTACCCCGCGGGCCGTGAATCCACCCTGTATGGCGACCAGATCAACGTCGAGTTCACCAACAACACGCCCTACGCCGCCGTGTTCAACAGCCTACATCAGCGGCAACAACCTTCACGTCGACGTGTGGTCCACCAAGTACTTCGAGGTTACGACCGAGGCCAGCGCCAAGACCAACATCAAGTCGCCCGGCGTGAAGGAAGTCTCGTCCGCCAACTGCGAGGCGCACGGGGCCGGGGAATCGGGCTTCACGATCACCAACACGCGCACCGTCAAGGCTCGACGGCGAGGTGGTCGCGGAGGAGCCGTTCACCTGGACCTACCAGCCCAATGACGCGGTGGTGTGCGTCTCCGACGACGAGGATTGACCGGCGACCGCCGGTGCGTCCGCGACTCCGGCACGGCGCTATGATGAAACGACCCCGAACGCCCCTGTTGGAGGAGACGAAGTGACCTACGTCATCGCGCTGCCTTGTGTCGACGTCAAGGACAAGGCCTGCATCGACGAGTGTCCTGTCGACTGCATCTACGAGGGCGAGCGTTCGCTGTACATCCACCCCGACGAGTGCGTGGACTGCGGTGCATGCGAGCCCGTGTGCCCCGTCGAGGCGATCTACTACGAGGACGATGTCCCCGACAAGTGGGCCGACTTCTACAACGCCAACGTCGAGTTCTTCTCGGAGATCGGTTCGCCCGGTGGCGCCGCGAAGATGGGTCTGATCGAGCACGATCACGACCTCATCAAGTCGCTTCCCCCGCAGAACTGACGCGGGGCGCGCATGGGCCTGAACCCGCGCTCCCTTCCCGACTTTCCCTGGGACTCGCTGACCCCGTTCCGTGAGCGTGCCGCGGCGCACCCTGGCGGGGTCGTGGACCTCTCCGTCGGTACGCCGGTCGACCCCACCCCCGAGGTGGTGCGTGCGGCCCTTGCGGCGGCATCGGACGCGCCCGGGTATCCGACGACCCAGGGAACCGTGGCGCTGCGCCAGGCCGTCGTCGACTGGTTCTCCCGCACCCGCGGCGTTCACTCCCTCACGGCCGATGCCGTGCTCCCCACCGTGGGTTCCAAGGAGTTGGTGGCGTGGCTGCCTGCGCTCCTGGGGCTTGGTCAGGGTGATGTGGTGGTGCACCCCGCGGCGGCGTACCCGACCTACGACGTGGGAGCCCGCCTGGCGGGTGCGACCGCCCTTGCGGCGGACGACGTCGCCTCGTGGGCCGGCCGGGACGATGTCCGGCTGGTGTGGATCAACTCCCCGTCCAACCCGACCGGCCGCGTGCTGGGCCGTGACGAGTTGCGTGAGATCGTCGAAGCCGCCCGCGCCATCGGCGCCATCGTCGCCTCCGACGAGTGCTACGCGGCGCTCGCCTGGGAGGAGCCCTACGCCAGCGAAGGCGTGCCGTCCGTCCTGGACCCCGCCGTCTGTGGCGGCTCTCACGAGGGGCTGCTCGCGGTGTACTCGCTGTCGAAGCAGTCGAACCTTGCCGGGTACCGGGCAGCCTTCGTGGCGGGCGACCGTGCGCTGGTGGGCTCGCTGCTTGAGACTCGCAAGCACGCAGGCATGATCGTTCCCGCCCCCGTGCAGGCCGCCACGGCGGCCGCGCTCGGCGACGATTCCCACGTGACCCAGCAGCGCGAGCGCTACCGACGACGCCGCGAAGCGCTCCTTCCTGCTGTCCGTGACGCGGGATTCTCCGTGCCCGGTTCCGAGGCCGGCCTGTACCTCTGGGCCACGCGCGGCGAGGACTGCTGGGACACCCTGGCCTTTCTTGCGGACCGCGGCATTGTTGCCGCTCCGGGCGCGTTCTACGGAGAGCAGGCGCGCGAGTTCGTGCGGATCGCCCTCACGGCCACCGACGAACGCCTTGAGCAGGCGGTTCACCGTCTTGCCAAAAATGGGTAAACTCGCGCCTAAGCGAACGCACACAATGGCGCTGCGGTGCCCTGGAGGGTTTTCGGAATGACACGAGTGGTTGACGCACGTCTTACTGTCGATGGAACGACCCGCGAGCCTGCCCATCGAGCGGTCAACCGTCGGCAATGACGGCATGGCCGTGTCGACGCTCCTGCGCGACACGGGCCTCGTGACGGTCGACCCGGGCTTCATGAACACCGCCTCCTGTGAGAGCGCCATCACCTACATCGACGGCGATGCGGGCATCCTCAAGTACCGCGGATACCCCATTGAGCAGTTGGCGGAGAAGTCGACCTTCCTCGAGGTGGCGTACCTGCTGATCCACGGCGAGCCTGCCCACGGAGGACCTCCTCAACGCGTTCAACAACCGTGTTTCGCGTCACATGCACGTCCACGAGGGCATCAAGAGCCTTCCTCGGGGCCTTCCCGCGTGATGCGCACCCCATGGCCGTGCTCTCGGGCGCAATCTCCGCGCTGTCGACGTTCTACCCCGAGTCGGTGGGGACGTCCGAGGAAGAGCTCGAGTGGCCACCGTGCTGCTGTTGGCGAAGTCCGCGACGGTCATCGCGTACCTCCAGCGTCGCGCCTCGGGCGGCGAGCTCATCGAGCCCCGCCAGGGCGGCCACTACGTCGACGAGTTCATGCGAATCTGCTTCTCGGGCGCCGACGGTGAGGCTCGATGTCGACCCCGTCATGCGCAAGGCACTCGACCTGCTCCTCATCCTGCACGCCGACCACGAGCAGAACTGCTCGACATCCACGGTTCGGATCGTCGGCTCGTCGCAGGCGAACATCTACGCCTCGGTCGCGGCAGGTGTGGGCGCGCTGTCGGGTCCATTGCACGGTGGGGCCAACGAGGCCGCCCTGCGCATGTTCGACCAGATCAAGGACTCCGGCGACACCGTCGAGCAGTTCGTCGCGAAGGTCAAGGACCGCGTCGAGGGCGCCCGCCTCATGGGCTTCGGACACCGCGTCTACAAGTCGTATGACCCGCGTGGCGCGCAGGTCAAGAAGATCGCGAACACGATCCTCGCGGAGATCGGCGGCAACAACGAGACCTTCGAGATGGCGCAGCGTCTCGAGGAGATCGCGCTGTCCGACGAGTACTTCATCGAGCGCAAGGCTCTACCCGAACGTCGACTTCTACACGGGCCTGCTGTACTCGGCGATGGGCTTCGACACGCCCATGTTCACGCCCCTGTTTGCGCTGGGCCGCATGCCCGGCTGGATCGCGCACTACCGCGAGATGCTCGCCGACCCGCGCACCAAGATCGGCCGTCCGCGCCAGATCTACACGGGTGAGACCGACCGCACCTACGCGCCCATCGCGGAGCGCTAGGCGCCCCCGAATCACCCAGATGTGGATTCGGGTGGCATCTCGGCGACGAGATGCCACCCGATCTTTCATTTCACGCCGATTCCCCAGCGGGGAGCCTACCCCTCGTCCTCCGGCGCGCTCGTCCGTAGCCAGATCTCCGCGCCGTCGCCGCCGGTGAGGGTTCCCGGCTCGGGGGTCGTCTCCACGGCATCGGCCGCCCGCACCCATGCCCCACCCGAGCCGTCGGCCACCGTCACGGACTCGCCGGCGCTGACCGCGACGGCCCACTGGGCGAGCGCCGCGGTCGCCGCATCGCTCGCGCCTGTGACCCTCAGCACCGTGTCCGAGCGCGCCCCGTCGGTCCCGGCGACCCCCACAGGCGCCAGCACGTAGGCGTCGTCACCGAAATCCGCGGCCACGCGGTCCGCGAAGGCCTGTGTCGACGTCGGCTCGCTGGCCGGGGACAGGTCGCAGGTGACGGTGCCGCCGTTGCCCGTGAGGGCCGATGCCCAGAGCCGGCCTTCCTCTTCGTGGTCGGCGTACGCCAACGGGAACCCCGAGCGCTGGACGGCCTGGGCGGCGTCGGTGATCTCCGCGTCCTGCCAGCCGTCGACCTTGATCAGCGCCTCGTAGAACCGGTCCGTGGCGTAGTAGGGGTCCATGATCTCCTCGACGCTGCCCCAGCCCTGCGAGGGCCGCTGCTGGAATAGGCCGATGCTGTCGCGGTCTCCGTAGTCGATGTTGCGCAGCGTGGACTCCTGGATCGCGGTCGCGACGGCGATGGTCGCGGCGCGGGCGGGCAGGCCCCAGCGCATCGAGCCCGCGACGATGATCGCGATGTTCTCCGCTTGCTCCGCGGTCTTGGAGTCGGTGCGCTCGCCAACCGTGACGGTGCAGCGGTCCGAGGCAAGGTACTCATCGCCGTACCGTTCCCAGATGCGGGGCACGTAGACGATCGCCGCGACCGTGACGGCGACGATGAGGAACAGCGCGAGCCAACCCGTGCCGCGGCTACGCCCCCGGCGCGCGTTCATCGAGCGGGCGCGCGTCAGTTGGCGTGGAGAGCGGCGTTGAGTTCGACTCCCGAGCCTTCGCGTGCGACGACCTCGAGGGCGCCGGTCTGGGAGTGACGGCGGAACAGCAGGTTGTTGCGGCCCGCGAGGTCCTTGGCCTTCACGATGACGGGCTCGCCGTCCTCGGTGGTCGCGCCGACGACGCGCACCTTGGAGCCCGCGGTGACGTACAGCCCGGCCTCGACGATGCAGTCGTCACCCAGCGGGATGCCGAGCCCCGAGTTGGCGCCCAGCAGCGAGCGCTCGCCGATGGAGATGACCTCCTTGCCGCCGCCGGAGAGGGTGCCCATGATGGAGGCGCCGCCGCCCACGTCGGAGCCGTCGCCGACCACGACTCCGGCCGAGATGCGACCCTCCACCATCGAGTGACCCAGCGTGCCCGCGTTGAAGTTCACGAACCCCTCGTGCATCACCGTGGTGCCCTCGGCGAGGTGCGCGCCAAGGCGCACACGGTCGGCATCGGCGATACGCACGCCGGACGGCACCACGTAGTCCACGAGGCGGGGGAACTTGTCGACGCCAAAGACGGTGAGGTGCTGACCGGCGGCACGGAAGCGCAGGCGGGTGTCCTCGAGGGTGGCGATGGCGCACGGTCCGGCGGAGGTCCAGGCCACGTTGGTGAGCGCTCCGAACAGGCCGTCGAGGTTGAGCCCGTGGGGCTGCACCAGGCGGTGCGACAGCAGGTGGAGGCGCAGGTAGGCGTCCTCGACCGAGGCGGGGGCCGCGTCGAGGTCGATGACGGTGCGCACTGCACGGACGGTGACGGCGCGCAGCGCGTCGGTGCGCTCGGCGTCAACGAGGGTGTCGGGGATCTGCTGTCCGGCGGGCGCCTCGCCCAGCGCGGGGAGGGGTACCAGGTGTCGAGGGCGACGCCCTCGGCGTCGTAGGTGGCCAGGCCGAATCCGTAGGCAGGTCGCGTCATGGCGACCATCCTACGGGCGGCCGCTGCCGGGGCCGATGAGTGCTGACGTTCCTAGGGAACCCGCTGGGAGCGGTCACGTGAGCGCTGACGTTCCTACGGCGTGGATAGGGTGGCCACATGGCCTCGATTGACCTCACCGCCCCCGTCGAACACCTTGCGGCGCAGGCTCATCGACATTCCGTCCGTGAGTGGCGGCGAGCACGCGATTGCCGACGCCGTTGAGGCGGCCCTGAGGGCGCAGGCGCCCCACCTTGCCATCACGCGGGACGGCGACGCGATCATCGCGCGCACCGAGACGGGAGCCGCCGAGCGCGTCATCATCGCGGGCCACCTCGACACCGTGCCGATCAAGAACAACGTTCCGTCGCGCTGGGACGACGATGGAGCCACGCTGTGGGGCCGCGGCGCGACCGACATGAAGACGGGCGTCGCCGTCATGCTGAGCCTCGCGGCACAGGCTCACCGCACCGACGCGTGACATCACCTGGGTGCTGTACGACCACGAGGAGGTCGAGGAGTCGAAGAACGGCCTCGGACGCCTCGCACGCAAGCACGCCGACCTGCTGCGCGCGGACTTCGCGGTGCTCTGCGAACCCACCTCCGGCGTCATCGAGGGCGGCTGTAACGGCACCCTGCGCGCCGAGGTGCGTACCGGGGGAGTGGCCGCCCACAGCGCGCGTGCGTGGAAGGGAGTCAACGCCATCCACGGTGCCGCGCCCCTGCTCGCCGCACTCGCCGCCTACGAGGCCGAGCAGCACGAGGTGGAGGGGCTGACGTACCGCGAGGGCCTGAACGCCGTCCTCGTGCGCGGTGGCATCGCGACCAACGTCATTCCCGACGAATGCGTGGTGACCATCAACTACCGCTTCTCCCCGCGTTGGAGCCTTGAGGAGGCCAAGGACCGCTTCAAGGGCTTCGTCGCAGGCGCGGGTCTGAGCGACTGGAGCCTCGAGTTCACCGACCTCTCCGGTGCCGCCCGTCCCGGCCTCGACGCGCCGCTGGCGGCCTCCTTCGCCGCGGCCGTGGCCGCCACCGGCGTGGACGCCCCGCGTGCCAAGCAGGGATGGACCGACGTGGCACGCTTCGCCGCGCTCGGGATTCCCGCCGTCAATTACGGGCCGGGCGATCCCGAGCCTGGCCCACACCGACAACGAGCACTGCCCCGTGAGCGACATCCACGCCTGTCGCGCGGGCTTGGAGGCCTGGCTCACGCACTGAGCCGGCCACCGCATCGGCCATCCCACGCACCCTGAGGAGGAACCATGAGCGAGTACCGCAAGGGCCCCGTCCTGCTTCGCGGCCCGAACATCCCCAAGACCTCGACCTCGGGGCGCCTGCTCGGCGGACAAGACGAACCCGACTGGCTGCACGGCGACCCCTGGCGCGTGCTGCGGATCCAAAGCGAGTTCGTCGAGGGCTTCGGTGCCCTCGCGGAGCCTGGGCCCCGCCATCTCGGTGTTCGGCTCGGCCCGCACCAAGGAGGACGCACCCGACTACCAGCAGGGCGTCACCGTGGGACGCCGCCTAGTGGAGGAGGGCTTCGCCGTCATCACGGGCGGCGGCCCCGGCGTCATGGAGGCCGCGAACCGGGGCGCCCAGGAGGCTGGCGGCGTGTCCGTTGGCCTCGGAATCGAGCCTCCCCTTCGAGCAGGGCGTCAACAAATACGTCAACCTCGGCATCAACTTCCGGTACTTCTTCGCTCGCAAGACCATGTTCGTGAAGTACGCGCAGGGCTTCATCGTGTTGCCCGGCGGCTTCGGCACCATGGACGAGGCTCTTCGAGTCGCTCACCCTGGTGCAGACACGCACCATCACCAAGTTCCCCGTGGTGCTCGTGGGACACGCTTACTGGGACGGGCTGGTGGCCTGGCTGCGTGACTCGATGGTGGCCGACGGCAAGGCGGCCGCCACAGACCTCGACCTGTTCCACGTCACCGACGACATCGAGGAAGCCGTGCAGATCGTCGTCGACTACGCGCGGGGAGAAGGCACCGGGCCGGTGACTGTCGAGGACGGGCCGCTGACCGAGCCAATGTGACGCGCGTCTCACTCGTTTTTGGGACGGTGGTCCCAAAGCCGTAGAATGGTGGGCGGTGCCGCGCGCCTGCGCGGTCCGGCTGGTGAGTTCCGAGGAGAGACGCATATGGCTGCGATGAAGCCCCGTACCGGTGACGGCCCCATGGAGGTCGTGAAGGAGGGTCGCGGCTATGTGATGCGCGTTCCGCTCGAGGGCGGTGGCCGTCTGGTCGTCGAGATCAACGCCGACGAGGTCGCGGCTCTGCGCGACGCCCTCGCGGGCGCCCTCCAGTAGGGAATTCCCTCACCCCTTCTTTTCGCCTCAGTCCGGACGGCCGATGCACGGGTCGCCCGGACTTTGGTGTGTCCGGAGGCGGGGTGGAGCCTTGTCGGGCCTACGGGGTGTTCTTGACCGCGACCAGGAGGCCGTCGCCCGAGGGCGTCATCACGGCGGTGAGGCGTTCGTCGTCGCGCACCAGGCTTCAACGTGGAGCGCACTGCGGTCGTGGACTCGTCGCGCTGCGCCGGGTCGGGGACACGTCCGTGCCACAGGGCGTTGTCGAGCACGACCATGCCACCCACGCGTAGCAGGCGCAGCGCCTGCTCAAGGTACTGCGGGTACTCGGCCTTGCGTGCGTCGATCAGGACCAGGTCGTAGCCGGCGTCGGTCAGGCGCGGCAACACCTCAAGCGCGCGACCGGTGATCATGCGGGCGCGCTCGGGGCGAATCCCCGCGGCGGCAAGCGTGCGCTTGGCGGCCTTGTGGTGCTCGGGCTCCACGTCGATGGTGGTGATCACGCCCTCGTCGCCCATGCCGCGCAGCAGGTACGTGGTGGACACTCCCGCGCCCGTGCCGATCTCGACGATCGACCGCGCGCCGGACACCTGTGCCAGCAGGCGCAAGAGGCCAGCGCCGGGGTGAACGGGGGTGCAGCCGAGCTGATCGGCCACGTCGCGTGCCTCAAGAAGGACGCGGTCCTCGGGACGGAAGTCCTCGCAGTACGCCCAGTTCGCCGCTTCGATGCTCATCGTCAGCCTCCTGTGCGTCATCGTAACGGGAGGCGAGGGACCTCTGTCTCAGCAAACTCCCAGGAACGCGTGGGAACATGGTCCTATCGATATCCGTTGACCGTGACGTGGAGGAGGGAAAACGCATGACGCAAACACAGGAGATTGCCACCCTGTCATCCTCCGCGAGGCTCGACCGCCCCGCATGACCTGACGTGGGAGCGCATTGTCGAGGAGCACTCCGGTCGCGTGTATCGCTTGGCCTACCACCTGACGGGTAACCAGCACGACGCCGAGGACCTCACGCAGGATGTGTTCATCCGCGTGTTCAACTCGCTGTCGCAGTACAAGCCCGGCACGTTCGAGGGCTGGCTTCACCGCATCACGACCAACCTGTTCCTCGACCGCATGCGTCGCAAGAAGCGCATCCGGTTCGATTTCATGGCCGATGATGACGCGTCTGTCGCCACGTCTGACGCCTTCGACCGCCACGAGCGGTCGGGACAGCCCGAGGACGCCTTCGACATGTCCCATCTGGGTGACGACATCATCGCCGCCCTTGCCGACCTCCAGCCGGAGTACCGCGCCGCCGTGGTGCTGTCCGACATCGAGGGGCTCTCCTATGAGGAGATCGCTGCCACGCTCGGCATCAAGATGGGTACCGTCCGCTCCCGACTGTCTCGCGCTCGTGCGAAGGCTCCGTGAGTCTTTGGCTCACCGCGCGCCGACGCGAGGTGACGGGTGAGCGACGCACATCTCGGAGACCGCATCCACGACCTGCTCGACAACCGTCTGAATGCCGAGCAGTGCGCGGAGGCGATGGCACACCTCGACACCTGCCAGGACTGCCGGCTGAGGTGGGATGACCTGCGCGCAGCGCGTGAGGCGCTGCGCACGTCCTCCGCTGGCATCGACATGACTTTCGCCCGTCGCCTTCTCGACCGTGAGCGCATGGCCGAGATCGCCAAGGGCGAGTCCAAGCACGTGGCGCGTGCCGCATCGGGCCGGGGAACCCGTCCGGTGATGGTGCTCGTCGTCGTGATGGCCGTACTGGGTGCCTCCGTGGGTGTCCTGTACTCCATCGGCGCACCACCTCAGGTGACGTTCGCCTCCGCGGAGGGCTCCGCCGATTCGGCAGCCGCGGATCCGACCACGTTCCTGGAGGCCGCGTCGGTGCGCAGCGGGGAAGAGCTGCGCGACTGGGCAAGTCCCGACTGGGAGGAGTCCGACCTGGTGCCCGTGGAGGGTCGCCTCGTCACCGATGGCTCGGGTGGGACCGTGCTCGTGGTGTCGATGCTCGCCGACCTCGACACCATCGTGATCACCGAGCAGCACGGCCAATTGGCCGATGGGCTTGGGGATCATTTCGCGACGATTGACCTGGGCCATACCTCCGCGTACCTCGTGAGCGAGGACCCGCGGCAGGTGGTGTGGCAGGCGGGGGACATCGTCATCTCCGCGACGTGCGAGTGCGCCGCCGCGACCCTTGAGGCGGTGGCCTCGAGTTTTCCCTCCGACGAGTCCTCCGGGATCATGAGCCGCGTCGTTGATGGCGTGGAGCGGGTCGCGGACGTCGTCGCCGGAGACTAGACCTCACAAGGAGCCCCCATGACTGACAACCCCTTCGCGTCTCCGAACGGTGAGCAGCGTCCTTCGCAGGGCGCGGACGCCTCCCAGCAGCAGGACACCGAGGTGATCCCCACGCACGGCCAGGAGACCGACGCGCAGGTCGCGCCGACCGCGGTGCACCCGGTGACGGCGGCTCCGGTGGCACCCGCCGCACCCGCCGCTCCTGAAGCATCGGCCATGGCCGATGCCCCCGTCGCGCCTCCGGTCCCCGCCGCCACCTTGGCGCCTCAGAGCGACGGCACGATGCTGACCGCCCAGCCCGCCTACGACGGCTCGGGCTACGACGCACCGCCTGCTCCCGTGAAGGAGAAGAAGGGGCGCCTCGGCGGCGGCGCTATCGCGGGCATCGCCGCAGGTGCCCTCCTGCTCGGCCTGGGAGGCGGTTTCGCCGGTGCGTGGGCCTACGACGAGTTCGGCAGCCCCAGCGCGTCGCTGTCCGTCACAGAGGGACAGAGCGTTGACCGCGAGGCGGGCTCCGTTGCCGCAGTCGCCGCCGAGGTCATGCCGTCCGTGGTGTCGATCGAGTCGACCATGGAGGGCGGCTCCGCGACCGGCTCAGGGTTCGTCATTCAGGAGGACGGCTACATCCTGACCAACAATCACGTGGTCGACGGAGCCACCTCGATCACCGTGGTGTTCTCCGATGGCTCGGAGCACGCTGCCGAGCCTGGTCGGGGCCACCGCCGACTACGACCTGGCGGTCATCAAGGTCGATCTCGACGGCCTCACCCCGCTGACCTTCGCTGACTCTGATGAGGTGGTCGTGGGCGACGCGACCATCGCCGTCGGCTCGCCGCTGGGACTTGAGGGCACGGTGACCACCGGCATCATCTCGTCGATGCACCGTCCCGTGACCGCGGGTGACACCCAGACGCAGGCCTACATCGATGCGCTTCAGACGGACGCGGCGATCAACCCCGGCAATTCGGGCGGCCCCCTGCTGAACGCCAACGGCGAGGTCATCGGCGTGAACTCCGCCATCGCCACCCTCTCGGGGACGTCATCGGAGACCGGGTCCATCGGCCTGGGCTTCGCGATCCCCTCGAACCAGGCGCAGCGCACCGCGGAGCAGGCTCATCGAGAACGGTGTGGCCACGTACCCGGTCATCGGCGTGCAGGCTCGATGGTCGCTACACGGGCGAGGGCGTCATGGTCGTCGACGACTCCAGCGGCGTCGTCGAGGGCGGTCCCGCCGACCAGGCGGGCATCGAGGCCGGTGACGTCATCACCGCGATCGACGGCCGTCCCATCACGCAGACCGACGAGCCGATCGTCGCGATCCGCGCCAAGGCTGCAGGCGACGATGTGGTGCTCACCGTGCAGCACGGCGACTCGTCCGAGGACATCACCGTGACGCTCGGTTCGAGCGACGAAGTGACCTACGAGCAGCCGTAGCGAGGCACAATAGTCGCGTGTTTGACATCAACGGCGGGGAGCTTCTCGTCATCATCCTCGTGGCGATCGTTGTGGTCGGCCCCGAGAGGATGCCCGAGTACGCGAAGCAACTGCGCGCGTGGGTGGTGCGTGGACGCGACTACGTCAATCAGAACAAGGATCAGTTGAAGGCCGACGTCGGCGCCGATGTCGACTGGACTCAGTACGACCCTCGTCAGTACGACCCTCGCCGCATCGTGCGCGAGGCGCTCGCGGAACCGTCCGCCGCGCCCGCCGCACGAGCGGCGGGGGCGACGGCGGCCGCCACGACCTCGCCGGCATCGGCCGCTCATGCTTCTGGCCAGAGCGTGACCGCCACCGGCATCCCCTACGACGCCGAGGCCACGTAACCGCCGCCCTCCCCATGCCTGCCGAGGCGTGCCGCGCCCTCGGTGGTCGTGGGTTTCGCGCACTCGCCTGAGTTTGGGATGATGGCGCGTATGAAGCCTCGCGTGTTTTCGGCCATGCAGCCGACCTCTGACTCCCTGCACCTCGGTAACTACCTGGGCGCGTTGGTCAACTGGGTGGCCCTGCAGGACGACTACGACGCCCTCTACGGCGTCGTCGACCTTCACGCACTCACCGTCGCGCCCGAGCCCGCGCTGCTGCGTGAGCGCACGCGCCGCACCGCCGCGCAGTTCCTTGCCGCTGGCGTGGACCCCGAGCGCTCGCTCGTGTTCGTGCAGTCGCACGTGCCCGAGCATGCGGAACTCGCCTGGCTGCTGTCGACCTTCACCGGCTTCGGTGAGGCGTCGCGCATGACCCAGTTCAAGGACAAGTCCGCCAAGGTGGGGGAGTCCGGCACCAACGTCGGCCTGTTCACGTACCCGGTCCTCATGGCGGCCGACATCCTGCTGTATGACACCAACCTGGTGCCCGTTGGCGAGGACCAGCGACAGCACCTCGAGCTCTCGCGCGACCTCGCTGAGCGCCTCAACACGCGTCTTGGCGAGGGCTCGGCCGTGGTGCCGGAGCCGTACATCGTGAAGGAGACCGCGAAGATCTACGACCTCCAGGAGCCCACCAAGAAGATGTCCAAGTCGGCATCGAACGGCAAGGGCCTCATTGAGATCCTCGAGGAGCCCAAGAAGGTCGCCAAGGCCATCAAGTCCGCGGTGACGGACCTCGACACCGAGATCCGCTTCGACCGCGAGACCAAGCCCGGAGTCTCCAGCCTCCTGTCCATCTACTCCGCGATCGATGGCCGCTCCATCGACCAGGCTCGTCGAGGACTACCAGGGCAAGATGTACGGCCACCTCAAGGTGGACCTGGCCGATGCGGTGGTCGCCTACCTCACCCCGATCCGCGACAACGCGATGGAGTGGATCGAGTCGCCCGAAGGCTCGACACGGTGCTCGACGAGGGTGCGCAGAAGGCCTCCGCCATCGCGCGCGGAACCCTGGAGCGCCTCTACGATCGAGTGGGACTGCTGAAGCCGCAGCGCTGGAGGTAACTCGATGAGCGATCGCGACGACCCGCAGCGTCACGCGAGCAGCGCCGCGCATCGCACGTCGTTGTCGCACCGCGACGAACGGAGCGACGCGAGCGCCATCGACCGCACCAAGGAAGCCATCGACCAGGCCAAGGAGAAGAAGGCCTGGTTCGAGGGCACCCGTGCGGGCCGCACCCTCGAGACGATGAAACTGCGCAACGGCATGATCCTCTCGGGCGGCATCGCGTACTACTCGTTGACGTCTCTGGCGGCCGGGGTGGTGATCGCCATCACCCTGTCGAGTTACCTGCTGGCGGGCAACGAGGAATGGCAGAACCGCTTCTACGCCTTCCTCAACGACGCCATCCCCGGCGTGGTGGCCGTCGACGGCGAGGAAGGCCTCATCTCGCCCGACTCGATCGCGCCCCAGACCATCACGGGCATCGTGGGTCTCGTCTCGTTCCTCATCCTGTTCAACACCGCGACCCGGTACCTGCGTGGAGTGCGTCTGGGTGTCCGAGCGATGCTGGGGCTGACGGAGGCCAAGCCCTCGCAAGGCAAGATCCGCGACTTCATCGCGCTGTTTGCCATCATCCTCTTGGTGCTCGCAGGCATCGTGCTCCAGGTCCTTGCCTCCGAGTTCTCGTCCGTCCTCGCATCGCTGCTGTCGGACGGCTTCGCGTCCGCGTGGATCATCCGAGGACCAGCCATCGCGGTGGGCGTGCTGCTGGATGCCGCGTTCGTGGCCCTCGCCATCGTGGTGCTCGGGCGCTATCAGGGCCCCGTGCGGCCACTGCTGTGGACGCTGCTGGTCTCAGCGCTCGCGATCGGCATCCTGCGCCAGGGCGTGTCGTTCATGGTGGCGTCGGTGTCCAGTGACCCGGTGCTCGGCTCCGTGACAGCGGTGTTCACCATCATGATCTTTGTGGACTTCACGGCGCGCATCATGATGTTCGCTGCCGCATGGCTCGGCACACATCCCGATGTCATGACCGGCGACGAGGATGAGCCCGAGGTGGGGGACATGGACACTCCCGCTCGACGTCATCACGGCTCCGTGACCACGGCGCGCGCCACCGGAAGGCGGCAGGCCTAGCGCCAATGGCCAAGGACCAGTACATTTCCTGGGTTGCCATCCCATCTTCCTGAGGAGAATTGCGTGTCCGACACCGATCCGTTCAAGAACCCTTCGTCCGGCTCCTTGAACGGCGCCGAGCCTTCCCGCCACGGAGCCGATGCCGACCACGCCCGCTCCGTATGGTGCCGCCCCGGCACCCTCCTGGGCGCCGCAGACGGACGCCGCTGCTCAGCAGCCGCAGTACACCCAGAACTCCTACGGCACGGCCGATGCCTCGCAGGCCTCGGCGGGCGACAACGGATACGCGCCTCCCGCCTACGCCGCGCATCCCCCGTATGCCGCTCCCGCTGGGAGCCAGGCATACGGCCAGAACACCTCCGGCGCCTCCCGCCCCGCTGGCTTTGACGGTGTGTCGATCGCCGCGCTCGTCACGGGCCTGCTCGGCTTCGCGTTCGTCGCCATCGTCCTCGGCGCCGTGGGCATGCGTCGCACGGCGCAGGCGGTCCGCAAGGGCACCTGGATGGCCGTGACCGGCCTGGTCCTTGGCATCATCGCGACCATCGCATGGACCGCGGTGATTACCGGCGTCATCGTCGCAAGTCTCGACGTTGCCGACGGGATCCAGCAGAGCATCGAAGACGGCACTGTCGATGGCTGGGACTACGACGTCAACTACGACGCCCAGAACTACGGCGACGACCCGGAACTCGATGCACTGTACGACCAGTGCGGAGCGGGAGACGACGTCGCGTGTGACGACCTGTACTGGGCGAGCACGTACGGCTCGGAGTACGAGCAGTTTGCGTCCGACTGCGGCGGGCGAGGCATGCCGACGGGCCGCCTGTACTGCAACCCCGACGACCAGTGGTGATCGTTCGCCGCTGAAGCCTGACCGCAATGCAGAAGGGTGGTGCCCCGACGGGGCACCACCCTTCTGTCTGTCTAGCGGAGGCGTGTGTCACGACTGTCTGCGTCACGACGCCAGTCGCGGCCGAAGACCTAGATCTCGCCGGTGGTCAACGCCTTCTTGACCTCGGAGATGGCCTTGGTCACCTCGATGCCGCGCGGGCAGGCCTCGGTGCAGTTGAAGGCCGTGCGGCACTTCCACACGCCCGCCTTGTCGTTGAGGATCTCGAGACGGTCCCACTCGCCCTCGTCGCGCGAGTCGAAGATGAAACGGTGGGCACCCACGATGGCCTGGGGCCCGAAGTACTGGCCGTCGGTCCAAAACACGGGGCAGGCTCGTGGTGCACGCCGCGCACAGGATGCACTTGGTGGTGTCATCGAACTTGGCGCGGTCCTCGGGCGACTGGAGACGCTCGCGCTCGGGCGTAGGGCCGCTGGTCATGAGGAACGGCATGATCTCGCGGTAGGAGGCGAAGAACGGCTCCATGTCGACGATGAGGTCCTTCTCGACCGGCAGGCCCTTGAGAGGCTCGACGGTGATGGGACGTGCCGGGTTGAGGTCCTTGAGCAGCGTCTTGCAGGCCAGGCGGTTGCGGGCGTTGATGCGCATGGCGTCCGAGCCGCACACGCCGTGCGCGCACGAGCGGCGGAACGCGAGCGAGCCGTCCTGGTCCCACTTGATCTTGTGCAGGGCGTCGAGCACGCGGTCCGTGGCATGAGCCTCGACCTGGAACTCCTCCCAGTACTCCGTGCCGGGCTCACGGCCGTCGAGGCCGTCAGGGTCGAAGCGCAGGATCTTCAGGGTCACCGTCATCGACGGGATGGTGCCCACCTCGGCGGGTGCGTCTGCGGTTGCGGTCATGTCGGTGCCCTCCCTTAGTACTTGCGCTCCATCGGCTGGTACTTGGTCACCACGACGGGCTTCCAGTCCAGGCTCGACGGTGCCGTCGGCGCGCTTGTAGGCCATGGTGTGCTGCATGAAGTTCTCGTCGTCACGCGTCGGGAAGTCCTCACGGTAGTGGCCGCCACGCGACTCCTTGCGGGACTCGGCGCCCGCGACGACCACCTCGGACAGGCTCCAGCAGGAAGCCCAGGCTCGATGGCCTCGAGCAGGTCCGTGTTGAACCGAGTGCCGCGGTCGTGGATGGCGATGCTCTGATAGCGCTCCTGGAGGTCCTTCACCACGGCGTGCGCCTCGGCCAGTGACTCCGCGGTGCGGAACACCTGAACGTTGCGGTCCATGGTCTCCTGCAGTTCCTTGCGCAACTGAGCGACGCGCTCGGTCTTGTCACTGCCCACAGTGCTGCGCAGAGAGGCGACCGTCTCCTCAAGGCGAGCCGAGGCATCGGCCGGGAGGGCGGGGGCCTCCGCCAGGCCGTTGGCGTACTCAGCGGCGGCGATGCCCGCGCGACGTCCAAAGACGTTGATGTCGAGTAGCGAGTTGGTGCCGAGGCGGTTGGCGCCGTGCACCGAGACGCACGCACACTCGCCGGCCGCGTACAGGCCCTTGATGATGTGCGTGTTGTCGCGCAGCACCTCGCCCTGGACGTTGGTGGGGATGCCACCCATCGCGTAGTGAGCGGTGGGGAACACCGGCACCGGCTCCGTATAAGGCTCGACGCCGAGGTAGGTGCGCGCGAACTCGGTGATGTCCGGCGCCTTCTCGTCGATGTGCGCGGGCTCGAGGTGGGTGAGGTCGAGCAGGACGTAGTCCTTGTGGGGGCCGCAGCCGCGCCCTCGCGCACCTCATTCGCCATCGCGCGCGCGACCATGTCACGCGGAGCGAGATCCTTGATGGTGGGGGCGTAGCGCTCCATGAAACGCTCGCCCTCCGAGTTGCGCAGGATGCCGCCCTCGCCGCGCGCCGCCTCGGACAGCAAAATGCCGAGCCCCGCGAGGCCTGTCGGGTGGAACTGGAAGAACTCCATGTCCTCCAGCGGGATGCCCGCGCGCAGCGCGATGCCCATGCCGTCGCCCGTGAGGGTGTGGGCGTTCGAGGTGGTCTTGAAGACCTTGCCCGCGCCGCCCGTGGCGAAGATGATCGACTTAGCGCGGAAGGTGTGGACCTCGCCGGAGGCGAGCGAGTAGGCGATGACGCCAGCGGCCGAGACCTCGCCGTCCTCGCCCGCAGCCTGCGGGTCGGAGTCCAGGATCAGGTCGAGCGCGTAGAACTCGTTGAAAAACTCGACCTCCTGCTTGATGCACTGTTGGTACAGCGTCTGCAGGATCATGTGGCCGGTGCGGTCGGCGGCGTAGCAGGCGCGACGCACGGGCGCCTCGCCGTGGCCGCGGGTGTGGCCGCCAAAGCGGCGCTGGTCGACCTTGCCCTCGGGCGTGCGGTTAAACGGCAGGCCCATCTTCTCGAGGTCAAGGACCGCGTCGATGGCCTCGTTGCACAGGATCTCCGCGGCATCCTGATCGACCAGGTAATCGCCACCCTTGACGGTGTCGAAGGTGTGCCACTCGGCGTTGTCGTCCTCGACGTTGGCGAGGGCCGCCGCCATGCCGCCCTGGGCCGCGCCCGTGTGCGAGCGGGTGGGGTACAGGCTTGGTGATGACGGCCGTGCGGGCTCGCTGGGAGGCTCTCCAGCGCCGCGCGCATGCCAGCGCCGCCGGCACCCACAATGACGACGTCGTACTCGTGCTCGATAGCCACGGGTTCTCCTCTGTTACTCGAAGCAGAAAGTCGGAAGCAGCGACGGGTCGGCGTCCGCTGGGCAGGGGTCGAACGTGAACAGCACCAGGGTGCCGAGCACGATGATCACCAAGGTGGCGATGCGCAGCGCCCACTGAAGCGTGGTGCGCATCCACGGGCTGCGCGCATAGTCGTCGATGATCATGCGCATGCCGTTGGCGCCGTGGATCATCGCAAGCGTGAGCATCGCGAAGTCGAACCACTGCCAGAACGGGTTGGCGAGCCTTGCCCGCGACGAACGCGAAGTCGATCTGGTTGATGCCGTCGCCCCACCACAGGTTGATGAAGAGGTGAGTGAAGATCAGCACAATGAGGATGACGCCTGACACGCGCTGGAAGACCCACGACCAGCGCTGGGCGCGGCCGAGCGTCGAGTGGCTGACGGGACGCTTGGGGGCCGAGCTCGGGAGCGGTGCTCATCATGCACCTCCGAAGGCGTGCATCAGGTGGCGCGGCAGGAAGCCGAGCATGATGACGGCGAAGCCGATCCACACCCACCACACGAGCATCTTCTGGTGACGCAGCGCCCAGGTGGACCGGTCGACGGCGATAACGCGCAGGCCATTCAGCGCGTGCAGCGCGATGGCGGCGACAAGGCCGGCCTCGACGATCGCGTAGAGCGGTGTCTTGTATGAGCCGATGACCTCGTTATATGCCTCGGGGGACACGCGCACAAGCGCGGTGTCGAGGACGTGGACGAGCAGAAAGAAGAAGATTGCGACGCCGGTGGTGCGATGCACCACCCACATCCACATCCCCTCGTGGCCCCTGTACAGCGTCGTCGCTGGCGACACGGAGACTCCTTCGATGGTTCCGGGATTCCGCGACCCATCCTAATGTGGTCGCATGACAGCCGAGGCCACCCCCAATGATTTCGTACACGATCTAGTGGCGGTGGTGCCTGCCGGTGGAGTCGGTTCGCGCCTGTGGCCGCTGTCGCAGCCCACGCGCCCCAAGTTCCTCATCGACCTGCTCGACACCGGCGCGACCCTCATCCAGGACACGGTGGCGCGGCTTGCGCCGTTGACGGACGACGTGGTGGTGGTCACCGGTGAGCGCCACGCCGATGCTGTGGCCGCGCAGGCTTCCGCAGGTGGGCCGTGAGGCGATCATCGCCGAGCCCAGCCCGCGGGACTCGATGGCAGCGATCGCCCTGGCCGCGGCCGTGATCGAGGCCCGCCACGGCGAACGCATCATGGCGTCCTTCGCCGCGGACCACGTGATTCCCGATGCCGGGCCCTTCCGGGACGCCGTCCGCACGGCCGTCGAGGCGGCCCGCACGGGCAAGGTCGTCACCATCGGCATTACTCCCGATTCTCCGTCGAGCGCGTTCGGTTACATCAAGGCCGGAGCGGGGCTCGCGGAGGCCCCGGGTGCCTTCGCGGTGGAGGCCTTCACCGAGAAGCCCGACGAGGAGACCGCCACCGCGATGCTCGACGAGGGCGGCTACTCGTGGAATGCGGGCATGTTCGTGGTCTCGACGTCGGTGCTCCTTGCGCACCTCTCGCGCCTCCAGCCCACCCTGGCGACCGGCGTGCGCGAGATCGCGGCCGCGTGGGACCGTCCCGAGCGCGACCAAGTGCTGGCGCGCGTGTGGCCCACCCTGACCAAGATCGCCATCGACCACGCGATCGCGGAGCCGGTGGCGGCCGAAGGCGGCGTCGCCATGGTGCCGGGCGACTTCGCCTGGCATGACGTCGGCGACTTCGACTCGCTCGCCTCGCTCCTCAAGGCCGGAGACGATGGCGCCATCCGCATCGGCCGCACGTCACCCGTGTCTCTCGTCGACGCCGACGGTGCCGTGGTGGTGGGCGGAACCAAGCCGCTGGCGGTGGTCGGCATCTCCGACGCCGTGGTGGTCGAGACCGATGAGGCGATTTTGGTGACGCGACGGCCCGCCGCGCAGCGCGTGAAGGACGTCGCCCTACCGCAGTGACGCGTGGATCCCGCGTACCAGGACAGATTGATACCGAACCGTAGCCTGAACGCAACATAGCCACGCTGCTCCGAAACATGGACAGCCGTAGCATGGGCGACAACGCACCAGCCTGGCGTACCCCTACAGGCACGACAAGTGAGGAAAATCTCATGAAGACCACGATCCGTGTCGGCGCGCTCGCCGCAGTGTCCGCGCTCGCGCTCGCCGCGTGTGCTTCGGCCCCCGAGGACGAGACCAGCGACACCCCGACCGCCACCGCATCTGAGTCGTCCGCGCCGGCCGTCGAGCCCGTCGACTTCAAGGCCTGCATGGTTTCCGACGAGGGTGGATTCGACGACAAGTCGTTCAACCAGTCGGGCTACGAGGGTCTGACCCGCGCCGAGTCGGAGTTGGGTGTCGAGATCGCTGTCGCCGAGTCCACCTCGGAGAGCGACTACCCGAACAACCTCAGCGCTCAGGTCGCCGCTGGCTGTGACCTCATCATCTCCGTGGGCTTCAACCTGTCGGTCGCGACGGTCGACGCCGCGCTGGCGAACCCCGATGTCCACTTCGCGATCATCGATGACCTCGCCGACAACGACTTCGACGGCAACATCGACGCCCCGAACATCAAGCCGCTCACCTTCGAAACCGACGAGGCTGCGTTCCTCGCCGGCTACGCCGCGGCATCGGCCACCAAGACCGGCACCGTCGGCACCTTCGGCGGCATGGAGATTCCCTCCGTCACCATCTTCATGACCGGCTACCAGGCGGGCGTGGACTACTACAACGAGCAGAACGACACCGACGTGTCGGTCATCGGCATGGACTCCTTCGTCGGCAACTTCTCCGACCAGCCCGCCGGCCAGAACCTGGCGCAGGGCCAGGCTCGACCAGGGTGCGGACATCATCATGCCCGTCGCAGGCCCCGTGGGCCTCGGCGCCGCGTCCGCCATCCAGTCGGCAGGTGACGCCTGGCTGATCGGTGTGGACTCCGACTGGACCCAGTCCGCCGCTGACTACGCCGACGTGACCTTCACCTCGGTGCTGAAGAACATCGCCAACTCGGTCTTCGACACCATCGCCGAGTCGGCTGACACCGGCTTCTCGGCCGAGCCCTACGTGGGCACGCTCGAGAACGAGGGCGTCGGCGTGGCCGACTTCGCCGAGGGCACCGTCTCCGATGAGGTCCTCGCGCAGGCTGGACGAGATCAAGGCCGGCATCATCGCCGGTGACATCGAGGCGTCTGGCGCCGCCGAGTAACGAGCAATACCAGGGGTGTGAGCCCCAAGAAAGGGGCGTGCCGCGTGGACGCGGCACGCCCCTCGTGCTTGACTTGAAAAGGCGGTCGCGGTGTCGCGGCCCAAGAAGGGACATCGGGCGTGAAACTGGAGCCTGCGGGGCATCACCAAGAAGTTCGGGGACTTCACGGCGAACGACAGTATTGACTTGGTGGTCGAACCAGGAACGGTGCACGCCCTGCTCGGCGAGAACGGCGCGGGCAAGTCGACCCTCATGAATGTGCTGTTCGGCCTCTACGACGCCGACGGCGGCACCATCGCGCTCGACGACGAGCCGGTCGTGTTCGCCGGTCCGGGTGACGCGATGGCAGCGGGCATCGGCATGGTGCACCAGCACTTCATGTTGGTGCCGGTCTTCACCGTCGCAGAGTCGGTGATGCTGGGCCACGAGGAGGTCCGCGGTCCCGCCAAGGCTCCTCGATCTCGCCTCGGCCCGCGCCCGCGTCAAGGAGATCTCGGACAAGTTTGGCTTCCACATCGATCCGGACGCCGTCATCGAGGACCTGTCCGTCGGAGCGCAGCAGCGCGTGGAGATCATCAAGGCGCTGTCTCAGGACGCCAAGGTGCTGATTCTTGATGAGCCCACCGCCGTGCTCACCCCGCAGGAAACGGACGAACTCCTGACCATCATCGGCCAGGCTCCGCGACGCGGGCACCGCCGTGGTCCTCATCACCCACAAGCCTGCGCGAGGTCAAAGCGATCGCCGACCACATCACCGTGATTCGTCGCGGCAAGGTCGTCGGCACGGCCGAACCCACCGCGTCGCAGGAGGAACTCGCCTCGCTCATGGTGGGACGCGACGTCTCCATGACCGTGTCGAAGGACGCCGCCCAGCCCGGCGCGCCCATGCTCGTGGTCGACGGCCTGTCCGTGGTGGACCCCGCGACGCGCGTGAAGCACCTCGATTCCGTGTCCTTCGAGATCCGCGCGGGCGAGATCCTCGCCGTCGCCGGTGTCCAGGGCAACGGCCAGACCGAACTCGCCGAGGCTATCGTCGGCATCGTTCCGGCCGCAGAGGGCAGCGTGACGCTGGATGGCGGCGCGCTCACCGGCCTGACCATCCGCCAGGCGCTCGACTCGGGCATCGGCTTTGTGCCCGAGGACCGGACCGAGGACGGTATCGTGGCCGACTTCACGATCACCAACAACCTGATCCTCGACCTGTATGACAAGGCGCCGTACTCCAAGGCCGGCGCCATCGACTCGAGGTTCGCTGCGAAGAACGCCGATGAGCAGGTGCAGCGGTTCGACGTGCGCACCACCTCGGCGGAGGCCCTCGCCGGGTCGCTCTCGGGCGGTAATCAGCAGAAGGTGGTGCTCGCGCGCGAGCTCGCACGCGACCTGAAGGCTCCTGATCGCATCGCAGCCCACCCGCGGCCTCGACGTGGGGTCCATTGAGTTTGTCCACAAGCGCATCATCGAAGAGCGGGACAAGGGCGCCGCGGTGCTCATCGTCGCCTCCGAACTCGACGAGGTCTACGCCCTCGCCGACCGCATCGCGGTGATGTACCACGGTCGCATCGTCGACATCGTGGCTCCCGACACCGACCGCGACACCCTCGGCCTCATGATGGCCGGAGCCCATGAGGAGGAGGCCGCGTGAGCGCCACGACTGAAACCGAGGCGCAGCAGCAGCCCGCAACCCCCAGCCGCGCACGCCAGGTGCTGCGCGAGATCCTCGAGAGCTCGACGCTCGTGGTCATCATGGCGATCGTGGCCGCGATGCTCATCGGTGCCGTCCTCATCGCCTTCGCTGATGACCAGGTGCGCGAGGCTTCTGCGTACTTCTTCTCGCGCCCGGGCGACACGCTCTCGGCGATCTGGGAGGCGGTCTCCGGCGCGTATGTCGCGATGTTCCAGGGTGCCGTGTACAACCCGAACGTCGACTCGTTCGCCGGGCAGATCAAGCCCTTCACCCAGACGCTGACCCAGGCGACCCCCTGATCTTCGCCGGCCTCGGTCTCGGCATCGGCTTCCGCGCGGGCATGTTCAACATCGGCGCCCAGGGCCAGATCATCATGGGCTCGTTCCTCGGTGCCTGGGTCGGTTTCGCCTGGCACCTGCCGATGGGACTGCACCTCGTTGTCGCCGTCCTCGGCTGCGCCCTTGGCGGTGCCATCTGGGGCTTCATCCCCGGCATCCTCAAGGCGAAGACCGGAGCTCACGAGGTGATCGTGACGATCATGCTCAACTACGTCGCCCTCAACCTTGTCGCATATCTGTTGTCGCTCGACGCCTTCCAGCGCGAGGGCCAGGACAACCCCATCTCGCCGTTCGTCGATGAAAGCGCGCAGTACCCGCTGCTCTTGGGGGAGCAGTTCCCCCTGCACTGGGGCTTCGTGCTGGCCCTCGTCTGTGCTGGCGGCGTGTGGTGGCTCATGGAGCGCTCGACTCTCGGCTTCGAGTTCCGTGCCGTGGGCGCCAACCCGAATGCCGCGCGTACCGCGGGAATGAACGTCGCCAAGGCGACCGTGCTGGTGATGGTGGTGGCCGGTGCGCTTGCTGGTCTTGCTGGCTCCGCGCAGGTGCTGGGCACCGAAAAGAACCTGACGTTGTCGACGGCAGGATCCATCGGATTCGACGCGATCACCGTCGCATTGCTGGGCCGGTCACGGCCCGTCGGTACCGTCCTCGCGGCCATCCTCTTTGGTGGCCTCAAGGCCTCCGGCCCCACGCTTCAGGTGCAGGCGGGCCTCCCCGTCGACATCGTCTTCGTCATCCAGGCGACGATCGTCCTCTTCATTGCGGCACCGCCGCTGGTGAGGTCGATCTTCCGCCTGCCGGCCCCCGCCCACGAGAAGGAGGTGGCGGCATGACCACCACGACCGTCGCCCCCGGCGCCCCTAGTGACGCCATGCCAGAGGATGTGCTGCGCACCAAGTCCTGGAAGGGCCCCATCGGCCTCGGAATCGTCGCCGTTATCGCGCTGCTGGTGTTCGGTATCGGCACTCCGTCCGGCACCGAGACCACCTTCTCGGTCGCCACCTCGTCCGACTTCGTTCACCTCCCCACGCTCAGCGTTCCGTCCAAGATCGCCGCTATCCTGCTCGCGGTGGTCGCGCTGGCGCTCGCCGGCTACTCTGCGTTCCTCGCGAACCAGTACCGCAAGCCGGGCCTGTGGCTTCCCATCGTCTACGCGATGGCGGTCATGGGATCCCTGCTCACCTGGGCCGGAGCCGGACGCGACAGCACCAGCATTCACTCACCGGTCTCTTGACGTCCGCCCTGTTCCTTGCCGTGCCGCTCATCTTTGGTGCCCTCGCAGGCACTTTGTGCGAGCGGTCCGGCATCGTCAACATCGCCATCGAGGGCCAACTCCTGGCCGGCGCCTTCCTCGCAGCCTTGCTCGCCTCCATGGTCGGCAACGCCTATGTGGGGCTTATCGCCGCCCCGCTCGCTGGCGCGCTCGTGGGAGCGGTGCTCGCCGTCTTCGCCACCAAGTACTGGGTCAACCAGATCGTGGTCGGCGTGGTGCTGAACATGCTCGTGGTGGGTCTCACCAGCCTTCTTCTACTCCACCGTGATGACGGACAACGGCAACCTCAACCAGGCGATGGGGCTTCCCGACCTGCCGATCCCGCTGCTGTCGACCATTCCCGTGATCGGCCCCGTCCTGTTCGACCAGAACCTCCTGGTGTACGCGATGTACGCGGTCGTCATCGTGTTCCAGATCATGCTGTTCAAGTCGCGCTGGGGTCTGCGTGTGCGCGCCGTCGGCGAGCACCCCAAGGCCGCGGACACCGTCGGTATCAAGGTCAACCGCACTCGCGTGCGCAACACCATCCTCGGTGGTGCCATCGCCGGCCTCGGTGGAGCGTTCTTCACCGTCGCCTCTGGACTGGCCTTCGGCAAGGAGATGACCTCGGGCAAGGGCTACATCGCGCTCGCCGCGATGATCCTGGGCCGCTGGAGCCCCCGTGGTGCCCTCGCCGCAGCGCTGCTGTTCGGCTTCGCCGACGCGCTGAGGGTGCAGTTGGGCATCATCGGCTCCGACATCCCCTCGCAGTTCCTCGCGATGTTCCCGTACCTCGCGACCATCTTTGCCGTCGCAGGCCTGGTGGGCCACTCACGCCCGCCTGCCGCCGAGGGCACGCCGTACAAGAAGTAAGAAGGTTTGCTGTGCCCGAGATTGACTGGGACGCCCTGCGTTCCGCAGCGCGCGAGGCGACCACCCGCGCCTACGTGCCGTACTCGCACTTCCCCGTGGGGGTGGCGGCGCTGACCGATACCGGTGAGATCGTCATCGGCGCCAACGTGGAGAACGCCTCCTATGGACTGACGCTGTGTGCCGAGTGCGCGCTCGTGTCGAAGGCTCCACACGGATGGTGCGGGCTCCCGCCTTGTCGCGTTCACGTGTGTGGGCGGCGACGGCGAGGTGCTCGCCCCGTGTGGCCGATGCCGTCAGTTGCTCTTTGAGCACGGCGGCCGCTCGCTGCTGGTCGAGACCGCAGCGGGCATCATGACGATGGACGAGTTCCTGCCCGGCGCATTCGGGCCGGAGGATCTGGAGAAGGCCAAGTGACCGAGCGACACGACGCCGTGGACGTCATTCGCGTCAAGCGCGATGGCGGCACCCTCAGCGACGACCAGATCGACTGGGTGGTCGACGCCTACACGCGTGGGGTGGTGGCCGACGAGCAGATGAGTTCTCTCGCCATGGCGATCCTGCAGCGCGGCATGTCGCGCACCGAGATCGCACGCTGGACGGCCGCCATGATCGCCACGGGCGAGCGGCTGGACTTCTCGGGTCTCGGCAGGCCCACCGCGGACAAGCACTCGACGGGCGGAGTGGGTGACAAGATCACCCTCCCGCTGGCACCCCTGGTCGCCGTCTACGGCGTCGCCGTGCCTCGGCTCTCGGGCCGCGGACTCGGGCACACCGGAGGAACCCTCGACAAGCTCGAGTCGATCCCCGGCTGGCGCGCAGCGCTCAGCAACGAGGAGATGCACGCGCAGGCTGCGCGACGTGGGCCCGGTGATCTGCGCAGCGGGTTCCGGCCTTGCTCCCGCAGACAAGAAGGCTCTATGCGCTGCGCGACGTCACCGGAACGGTCGAGTCGATCCCCATGATCGCCGCGTCGATCATGTCGAAGAAGATCGCCGAGGGCACGGGCGTGCTCGTGCTGGATGTGAAGGTCGGCTCCGGCGCCTTCATGAAGGACATCGACCAGGCGCGCGAGCCTCGCCGAAACCATGGTCAACCTTGGCTCGGACGCCGGGGTGCGGACCTCGGCGCTGCTGACCGACATGTCGACCCCGCTGGGACGCACCATCGGCAACGGCCTGGAGGTCACTGAGTCGGTGGAGGTTCTCGCAGGCGGCGGCCCCGCCGACGTGGTGGAGCCGACGGTCGAGTTGGCGCGCGAGATGCTCGCCGGCGCTGGCGTGACTGGCGTGGACCCGGCCGATGCGCTTGCCGACGGCCGCGCCATGGACATGTGGCGCCGCATGATCACGGCCCAGGGCGGCGACGTGGACGCCGTCATGCCCGAGGCGCCGCATGTCGAGGAGGTCCGCGCCGACCGCGACGGCATCCTGACCCGCGTGGACGCGCTCGGCTTCGGCATCGCCGGCTGGCGCCTGGGCGCTGGCCGCGCCCGCAAGGAGGACCCGGTCCAGGTGTCGGCGGGCGTCACGCTGCACAAGACACTGGGAGACACCGTGAAGGCGGGCGAGGTCATCGCCACCCTCCACACCGAAACCGAGTCGCGGATGCCGCGCGGCCTCGCGGCACTCGACGAGGCCTGCGGGGGAGCGGGCGCGATCGAGATCGGCGACGCCCCCGTGGAACGCCGGATCGTCCTCGACCGCATCGAGGCGGCGATCTGACAGTGGGATGGACCCTCACCTCGTTGGCCTCCAAAGCCACGAGGGTGCTCGGAGCGACCCCGACGTGGGCTCGTCCCGAGACGGTCTCTCACGCCGCCGCGGTGGCCGACCGCGGAGTGCGTGGCGAGAGCGACACCATCTTTGCTCGCATCCACGAACGTCGCCTTGCCGCTGCCTCACCCGCCGACCGCAAGGCCCTCGAGGCGGCGGTCAGCGAGCCAGGGAGGATCCGGCGGTCATCGAGCGGGCCACCGCGAGCGGCGCGCCGCTGACGGCTGTCGCGGCCCTTGCCGCGGCGTGGCACCGGCTTCCGGACACTGCAAAGGACACGATCCGCCACCCCGCTGGCGCGGGCATCGGCTCGGTGCGGTTCGGCTCGATCCGCGCGGTGCAGGTGGACCAGACCACGTGCGGTGCCGCCGTGATGGCGATGATGCTGATGACCGGCGATCCCTTTGTCGCGGCATGGGTCGCGACCGGGCGCTCGCTCGGCGATCATCTGCCCTCCGAATGCGCGGCCGCGCTCGAACTGGGTGCCCGCACCATCGAGGAGAGGTGGCAGTCGCTCCAGCGCGTCCTCCACCGCGAAGCGACCTCCGCGGCGCTCGGCCCGCTGCCGTGGCCCCGGGCCTACGGCACCCCGCCATGGCGCGTCGACAACGCCACCAGGTTCGCGGGCCTGCGGTTCCGCGGCGCGATGGTGGACGATACGGACGGCGAGCGCGTGGCGGCCGCCGTTGCTCACGCATCCGCCGCCCTGAGGGACGGTATCCCCGTGCCGATGTACACCGGAGGCGACTCCAGCGGTGGCCTCGATCACGTGGTGCCGCGGCACGTGGTGCTGCTCACCGCGCGCACGGAGGCCGGTTTTGAGGTCTACGAGCCATCGTCCGGACGGGTGCTGCCCCTCGCGGTCGACCGCCTGCTGGGCGGCGGGCCCAAAGAGCCGGCGCTCGGCCACTGGACTCGTGTGTCGTGGATGGTGCTGCCTCGACCGCGCAAGCGCTGAAGGTCTTTCCTCGCGGTCGATTCCCGGCGGCCCGGTGTCGCGGCTAGCCTGGTGCCATGACCCTCACCCACGACGAGATCGTCGCCCTGCCCAAGGTCCTGTTGCACGACCACCTCGACGGTGGACTCCGCCCGTCGACCCTCATCGAGCCTCGCCGCCGAGATCGGCCACGAGCCTTCCTCGACCGACCCGGCCGAGCCTCGCCCAGATCTTCGCCACCAACGCCAACTCCGGTGACCTGGTGCGCTACCTGGAGGCCTTCGCCCACACCTGTGCCGTGATGCAGACCGCTACCAACCTGCGACGCGTCGCCCGTGAGGCCGTGGTCGACCTCGCGGCTGACGGCGTGATCTACGCCGAGCCTGCGCTACGCCCCCGAGCAGCACGTTGAGGGCGGTCTTGACCTGCAGGAGGTCGTCGAGGCCGTCCAGGCGGGCATCGACGAGGGCGTCGCGGAGGCGGCCGAGGCGGGCAACACCATCCGCGTGGGCGCCATCCTCGATGCGATGCGCCACCTCGACCGCTCGCCCGAGATCGCCGCGCTGGCCATCGTCAACCGCGACAAGTGCTGCGTGGGCTTCGACATCGCCGGACCCGAGTTCGGCTTCCCCGCGGACAACCACGCACCCGCGTTCACCGCGCTGCGCGCCGCGCACATGCCGGTCACCATCCACGCCGGCGAGGCCGACGGCGCCGACTCGGTGGGTGAGGCGCTCTTCCAGGGTGCCCGCCGCATCGGCCACGGCGTGCGTATCCACGAGGACATTGAGGACTTCAATGGCGAGGAGCCGTCGCTTGGTCTCGTGGCGCGTCACGCGCTCGACCAGCAGATCCCGCTCGAGTGCTGCCCCACGTCCAACGTGCAGACCGCCGCGGCGCCCTCGATCGAGAACCACCCCATGCACACGCTGCGTGACCTGGGCTTCGCGGTCACCATCAATACCGACAACCGCCTGGTGTCGGGCGTGTCCATGTCGGGCGAGTTCGGCGTGCTGGTCGAGGCTGGCTGGACCAAGGAGGACCTGCTCGAGGCGACGCTGACCGCCGCCTGGGGTGCCTTCCTGCCCTACGAGGAGCGCGGCGATCTCGCCGAGACCATCCTCGAGGCCTACGGCTTCGGCGAGGCGTAACCCGTCGCAGCGCCTGGCGCGCCCCAGCGCCCACCGGAGAGCGACATGCTCGCTGGTGGACGCTGAGGGCGCGCTCCGGCTTCTGGCTGTCTGCCAGTGGGCGCTCAGGGCGCTGACGGTACTGAGCGCTGAGCGCCGGGCGCCTAGTGGGAGAGTTTCAGTCCCACGACGCAGCCCACGATGCCCAGGATCAGCAGGATCTTCGTGAGCGAGGCGGCCTCAGCCCCCGTCGCCATCGCGTACCCCACCGTTAGCGTCGCGCCGATGCCGACCCAGATCGCGTACGACGTGCCCACCGGGAGCGAGCGCATCGCGTACGCGAGCCCGCCCATGGAGGCGACCAGCGCGATGCCAAAGGTGATGGTGGGGGCAAGGCGGGTGAAGCCTTCAGATTTGCCCAGTGCCGTCGCCCAGACGGCCTCCAGGATTCCCGAGATCACGAGAACGACCCAAGCCATGATGTCTCTCCAGTGAGACGTCTTGTCGCAATGCCGGGTACGTCACTTCGTCCGGGAGCCTGGCTGGGCTCTGCCTCTAGGCTCTCAAACCTCGTGCGCGCTGGCAACCTCGGCCCGTACTCTGGTGACATGACTCTCACTCGCGCCGAGCCTCGCCCAGTACGTGGACCACACCCTCCTCAAGCCGGAGTCGACCCCCGCCGATGTCGACGCGCTCGCTGCGGAGGCCGCGGACCTTGGCGTGTTCTCGATCTGTGTGTCGCCGTCGATGCTGCCTGTCGATGTCCCCGAGGGCGTTGCCGTCGCGACCGTGTGCGGCTTCCCCTCGGGCAAGCACCACTCGTCGGTCAAGGCCGCCGAGGCCGCGCTCTCGATCGCCCAGGGTGCCGATGAGGTCGACATGGTGATCGACATCGCTGCCGCCATCGAGGGGCGCTTCAAGGAGGTGGAGGCGGACATCGCCGCCGTGCGGGCTTCGGTGCCCGACGGCAAGATCCTCAAGGTCATCATCGAGTCCGCGGCGCTGAGCGACGAGGCGATCGTGGGTGCCTGCGAGGCCGCGGTGCGGGCCAAGGCCGACTTCGTGAAGACCTCGACCGGCTTCCACCCCGCAGGCGGCGCCTCCGTCGAGGCAGTCGCGCTCATGCGCAAGACCGTGGGCGACGCGCTGGGGGTCAAGGCCTCGGGCGGCATTCGCACGGCCGATGCGGCACTGGCGATGATCGAGGCAGGCGCCACCCGCCTGGGGCTGTCCGGCACTCGCGCGGTGCTTGACGGGCTCGATGGTGTGGTCGTCGAGGACGCTGGCGACGGCGGTTACTGAGCCGTAGAGCAGCCCTGAGCGTCCACTGGGACGCACGCACGTGCACGAGAGCCCCCTGAGCGCCCACTGGGACGCGCAGGGGGCTCTCGCGTGAGTGCTAGACGCCCAACAGCGAGCGGACGTCCGCCTCGAGGGCGTCCATGGCGTCCTCGGCCCGCTCGCGCGAGTCCTGGACGGAGGCGGAGGCAGGCTCGACCACCTCGAGGTACGCCTTGATCTTGGGCTCCGTGCCCGAGGGGCGGATGATGACGCGGGCGCCCGACTCTGTGGCCAGGTGCAGCCCGTTGGTGGGCGGCAGGCCGCGGAAGCCGGCGTTCATGTCATCGGTCGACGCGACCGTGGACCCCGCAAGGGCGTCCGGAGGCGAGGCCAGCAGCCGCTCCATCAGAGCAGGGATCTCGGCGATGTCGGTGAAGCGGGCCGAGACCTGACGCGTGAGGTGGATGCCGTAGGCGCGTGCGAGGTCGTCGATCGCGTCGGCAAGCGTGCGGCCCGCCGCCTTCAACTCGGACACGTACTCGGCGACAAGGACCGCGGCAGAGACGCCGTCCTTGTCGCGCACCAGATCGGGGGCGACGCAGTAGCCGAGCGCCTCCTCGTAGCCGAACACCAGGCCGGGCTCGCGCCCGATCCACTTGAAACCGGTCAGCGTGTACGCGTGAGTCAGCCCGTGCGCCTCGGCGATCCTGCCCAGCATCTGCGACGACACGATGGAGTTGGCGAGGACCGCGCCCTCGGGGTGGCCGCCGCGCGACGCGACACGCTCACCCAGGAGTGCGCCGACCACGTCGCCGTGGAGCATCTGCCAGCGGCCGTCAATGACGGTGGCGACGGCGCAACGGTCCGCGTCGGGGTCGTTCGCGATCACCACATCGGCCCCCACCTCCTCGGCGAGGGCGAGCGACAGGTCAATCGCGCCAGGCTCCTCGGGATTGGGGAAGTCCACCGTGGGGAACTCGGGGTCGGGCGCGGCCTGCTGAGCCACGGTGTGGGTGTCCGTGAAGCCCGCGGTGGCGAGCGTGGCCTCGACCGTGCTGCCCCCCACCCCGTGCAGGGGAGTGAGGACGATGCGCACGTCGCCGCGCGAGCCGTCGGCCGGCGGCATGCCCACCAGGCCGGCGACCTGCGACACGTACTGCGCGAGGACCGTCATGTCGAGGTCCTCCCAGCCGTCGTCGGCGCGCGGCACAGAGGCGACATTGGCGACCTCGGCGATGCGCTGCGCAATGCCTGCATCGTGCGGCGGCACAATCTGTGCGCCCTGACCCTCGTCCGTGACGACACGTCCGCCCAGGTAGACCTTGTAGCCGTTGTCCTGCGGAGGGTTGTGCGAGGCGGTGACCATGACGCCGGCATCGGCCTCGAGCGCGCGCGTCGCGTAGGCGAGCACGGGCGTAGGCAGTGCGGACGGCAGCACCATCGCGTGGTGGCCGGCGGCCGTCATGACCGCCGCCGTGTCGAGCGCGAACGCGTGCGAGCCGTGGCGGGCGTCGTAGCCGATGGCCACGCGCGCCGGCCCCTCGAACCCACCAGCCCCGAGCGAGTCGCTGAGGTAGCGCGCGAGGCCCGCCGCTGCCCGGATCACGACCGCGCGGTTCATGCGGTTCGGCCCGGCTCCCAGGCGGCCGCGCAGTCCCGCGGTGCCGAACTGGAGCATGCCGCGGAAGGCGTCTACGAGTTCGTCGACGGCGTCCTCGTAGCCCGCCTCGGCCGCGGCGATCAGGGCCTCGAGCTCCTCGCGGGTGCGCTGGTCCGGGTCATCCTCCGCCCACGCGCGAGCGGCGACGAGCACGCCCTCGATGCCGGTCATCGCATGGCCTCGACGATGTCGGCGAGCAGGCGCGAAATGCGCGGCGCTGCGGCGACGCCTGCATCGAGTACCTCCTGATGGTTCAGCGTCTCGCCGCCGATGCCCGCGCCAAGGTTGGTGACAAGCGACAGTCCGAGCACCTCGAGTCCCGCCTCACGGGCCGCGATGACCTCCAGGGTGGTGGACATGCCGACGAGGTTGGCGCCCAGCACGGTGGCCATCTTCACCTCGGCGGGGGTCTCGTACTGAGGGCCCTGGAACTGCGCGTAGATGCCGCCGGGCAGCGACGGGTCGATGGACCGCGCGATCTCCTGCAGTCGCGGCGAGTACGCCTGCGTCATATCGACGAAGGTGGCGCCCTCGAGGGGCGTCGCGCCGGTGAGGTTGAGGTGATCCTCGAGGAGCACCACCGATCCCGGGCCCACCTCGGGCCGGGTCGACCCGCACCCGTTGGTGACGACGAGTGTGTGGCATCCGGCGGCTGCGGCGGTGCGCACGGCGTGCGCCACCTTGCCCGCGTCGCGGGTCTGGTAGAAGTGCTGGCGCGCACCCAACACGAGGACGTTGCGGCCGTCAGCCGTGCGCAGCGATCGGAGCGTGGCGTGGTGGCCCGCGACCACGTGGCCGCCGAAGCCGGGGATCTGCTCGGCGGGCACCGAGGCGATCTCCTCGCCGATGAGGTCGGCCGCGCCACCCCATCCGGAGCCCAGGATCAGGGCGATGTCGTGGTGGTCGACGCCGGTGGCGGCGGCAAGGGCTTGGGCTGCCTCGGAGGCAAAAGTCGCTGCTTCACTCATGGAACGAGCCTAATGCGGTCACCCGGCCGATGCATCGGCCACGCGGGACCGGCGTTGCCGCGCCGCGGTGGCGGCTCTGTCGCCGCTGCGCCACCCGAGTCTCAGCATGCGGGACAATGGTCCTATGTCCCCACGCATTGTCATCGTCGGTGGCGGCCCGGGCGGGTACGAGGCCGCCCTTGTCGCAGTCAAGCAAGGTGCCGAGGTCACCCTCATCGAACGGCAGGGACTCGGCGGCAACGCCGTCCTGACCGACGTGGTGCCGTCGAAGACCGTCATCGCCACGGCCGAGTGGCGCACCATCGCGGACCGCGCGCCGCAGCCTGGGCATCCGCGACCGCGACGGCTCCGACACCTCGGAGCGCTCCGAGCACAGCGTCGACCTCCAGGCCGTCAACGACCGTGTCCGCAAGCCTGGTCCTCAAGCAGTCCTACGACATCGCGACGCGCATGGCGAAGAATGACATTCGCGTGGTCGAGGGTGAGGGGCGGCTGCTCAGCCCCACCCGCGTCGCCACGCACGACGACGAGTTCGAGGCGGACGCCATTCTCCTTGCCCTCGGAGCACGCCCGCGCATCCTGCCCGATGCGCAGCCCGACGGCGAGCGCATCCTCACCTGGACCCAGGCCTGTACGACCTCAAGGAACTCCCCGAGCACCTCATCGTGGTCGGCTCCGGCGTGACGGGGGCGGAGTTCGCGGGTGCGTACAACCTGCTGGGCTCGCACGTCACCCTCATCGCTTCGGGCGAGCGCGTGCTCCCGACGCAGGACCCCGAGGCATCGGACCTCATCACCGACATCTTCCACGAGCGTGGCATGGACGTCGTCGGCGGCCGGGCTCAGGCCGTCGCCAACACCGGTTACGGCGTGAGCGTCACGCTCGCCGACGGCCGCGTCATCGAGGGCAGCCACTGCCTCATGGCCGTCGGTTCGGTCCCCAACACCGCAGGCGTGGGCCTCGAGGAGGCGGGCGTCGCCCTCGACGAGCGCGGCTACATCATGGTCGACAAGGTCTCTCGCACCTCGGCGCGCGGCGTCTACGCGGCCGGCGACTGCACCGGCGTGTTCCCCCTCGCCTCGGTTGCCGCGACGCAGGGGCGCATCGCCATGGCCCACGCGCTCGGCGATGCCGTCACCCCCATCGACCTGCGCCGGGTGGCCTCCAACGTGTTCACGGCCCCCGAGATCGCGTCCGTGGGAGCGAGCGAGGCAGAACTCAAGGAACGTGGCATCTTCTACGAGGTCTCGAAGCTGGACCTCGCCCGCAATCCGCGCGCCAAGATGCTCGGCATCGATCAGGGCTTCGTGAAGATCTTTGGCCACACCGTGACCGGGCAGGTGCTCGGCGCCGTCATCGTCGGCTCGCGCGCAGGCGAGCACATCTTCCCGCTGACACTGGCGCTCGCGAACCACCTCACCGTGGATCAGATCGCATCTGCCTTCACCGTCTACCCGTCGCTGTCCGGCACGGTGTCCGAGGTGGCGCGGCGCCTGCACCACATGGGAGACGCCGCCAAGGTGTGAGGCTAGCCCTCGCTGTCGCTCGTGCTGGGCGACGGCGAGGCGGTGGCCGATGCGCTCGGGCTTGGCGTGGCAGACGGCTCGGCCCCGTCACCGTCCGCGGGATCGTTGAGCAGGCTCCAGTGGAGTGACCCTGGCGATCAGCGGGGCGTGGTCGGACCCCACGGTCGCCACGACCGCGACCTCGTCGAGCGTCACGGCACGGCCGATGATGACGCCGACGCCGGCGATCTCCTCGCCGTCGACCGTGGCGGAGCCGTGAGCGAGCGCATCCCACCCGGCGTCCGCCAGCGTGTCGAGGGCGGAGGAGTCGGGGGCCTCGGTTCCCAGCGCGTCGCCGAGATCGGCACCCACCACGGCCACCTCTGTGCCAGCCAGCGCCGAGGCGAGGGTGGCCGCCTGCTCTGCCGCGGCATCGGCCTGGTCTCCGGACAGTTGTGCGGACGCGTAGGTCGCTCCCATGAAGTCGATGGCGAGCGCTGAGCGCGCGGGGCCGTCGGGAGCCTCGGGCAACTCGATGGTGCGTTCGCCGCTGTGGGCGCGCGACGTCAGAATCGCGTTGCCCACCTGGGCGCTTGCCGCCGGGGCGTAGGCGATCTCCATGCGGGTCTCGCCCGCGAGGTACTCGACCATGTCGGTGCCGCCACCCAGCAGGCCGCCGCGATCGACTTCTTGAAGCATGGCGACGTCGACCGTCTCGAGGCTCGGTCGCGATGTCGTCGAGCCGAATGGCCGGACCACCCTGGTCGGTGGGGGCGATGCCCTGGTGGACGTTCCATGTCATCGCGATGGGCTCCGTGAGGAAGTCCATGGTGAACGCGCGCGGCTGCTCGTAGGTGTTCCACGTCCAGCCCGCGAGACCCGCACCGAGCAGCGTGAACACGCCCACGCGGAGCCAGACGCCGCCGAGCGCCGTGCCGCGCGCGAGGTCCCAGCCGCGCACCCCACCGCCGATGATGACGGCGATGACGGTGACGGCCATCACGGCCTCCGCGGCCAGAGGCACCTCGGCAAATCGGTCGATCGTCGTGAGCGCCAGCGGTGCCAGCACCGCCGCGATGAAGACGAGCGTGGCGCCGAAGCGCGCGGCGGGAGCCACATCCGCGGGGCGGATGGCGAGCGCCGCTCCGAGTGCCGCGGCGGCCGCCGCGACGGGAATCGCGATGGCCGCAGTGGTGCCCGTGGTGAGGAACGCCACCGCAGCGGCGACCGCGCCGAGGCCAAGGATGGTCACGCGCAGCGGCACCGTCAGCGCGGTCGACTGCGACGCGAGATGAGCGCCCAGCACCGCGCCGAGCATGCCGAGGATCAGGCCGCCCGACATCCGCACATCAGCCTGCACGTTGATCCACGCCAGGTTCGCGAACCCGAACAGCAGCCCCGCCCAGTACAGGCCGTACGCCCACCAGCCACGCGAGGACGGTGCCGGCTCCAGGTCGCGGCACCTGATGCCGTTCACGATGGCGAGCACAGCGACCACGGCGAGGGCGTTCCAGCCCCACTCATCCTGACGCCAGGGTGCATCGAAGGTGCGCAGCAGGGCCTGCTCCGCGAGCGCGGCGCCGGCACCCAGCGAGGTGCCTGCAAGGAGCGCGGATCCACCACCGTTGCCGAGTGCCACCCGCGCCGTCATGACGACGGCCGCGAGGGCGAGCGCCAGCAGGTACAGCCCCGCGCCGATGAGCCAGGTCCCGGACAACACCGGAAGAGCGAGGCGGAAGACCGCCACGACAGAGATAAGGAAGGCGACGGTGCCACCGTGCCCGAGATGCTTCGCCGTCTCCGAGGCGATCCATGCGATGAGCGCCGCACCGGCGGCGGTGGCGACGGCGGCAAGGGCGGCGGGCGCGGGTCCCGATTCGGACAGGTCGAGGAGCAGGGGACCGGCGGTGCGCAGGGAGTCGATAAGGAGCCATGCGGCCACCGCGACGAGTCCGAGGGCGCGACGCTGAGCGGAATCCATGGCGTTCACGCTACCGCGCAGGTCACAGATGGTGCGAAAGGGACGGCGAAGGCGCCTACGAGAACAGGGCGTCGCCGATGAAGCGGCCGGTGCTCTCGGTGACGGTGGCGCCAGCGGGAATCGCCGCGGGCACCGCGAAGAGGGCGGAGCCCGTCGAGCGCAGATACTCGACGGTCATGAGGTCCGACTTCGACATTTTCGACTGCAGGGGCACGAACTGCGTCCCGGGGTCGCGGACGAACGCCAGAAAGAACAGGCCGGCGTTCAGGCGTCCGAGCGAGTCAGCGCCGTCGGTGAAGTTGTAGCCGCGCCTCAGCATCCGCACCCCCGACTGGGCGGGGTGCGCCATCTGGACGTGCGAGTCCACGGGAATCAGCGGAGCGCCGTCGCGGCCCGCGACCTCGAAGTCGGGCTCGGTGAACTCGTCGCCACCGCTGAGCGGTGCGCCCGTACCCTTGGTGCGCCCGACGAGCCTGCTCCTGCTCGCGCAGCGAGGTGCGATCCCAGGTGTCCGTGAGGATACGGATGCGGCGCGCGACCAGATAGGTGCCGGACGCCATCCAGGCGGCGCCGTCATCGGCCGATGCCCACACGTGTTCGTCCACGAGGGACGCGTCCTCCGCCTTGAGGTTGGCGGTGCCGTCCTTGAAGCCCATGAGGTTGCGGGGCGTGGTCTGGGCACGGGTGGTCGACGAGGTGCGTCCAAAGCCCAGTTGGTCCCACCGCAGCGCGGCCGTCCCGAACGCGATCCGCGCAAGGTTGCGGATCGCGTGTGTGGCGACCTGAGGATCGTCCGCGCAGGCCTGCACGCACAGGTCTCCGCCGACGCGCCCCGGCTCGAGGTCGTCGCCGGAGAAGTGCGGCATCTCGATCAGCGCTGTGGGGAGGCGGTCGGCAAGGCCGAACCTGTCCACGCCATCGGCCTCGAAGAGCGAGCGGCCAAAGCCGAACGTGAGTGTGAGCCCGCTGGCGCTGAGGCCGTGCGCCTCGCCCGTGTCGTCGGGCGGGGCGTCGTAGCTGCCGCCGTCCGTGCCCATGCCGATGTCCTGGCCGGCGGTGAGGCTGACGGCCGCGGCGCTCCACTGCCGCAGCAGGGTGATGAGTGCGTCACGAGAGTCGGTGGTGACATCAAATGCGGCGAAGTGCAGGTGGTCCTGCTGGGGTGTGACGATGCCCGACTGGTGGGTGCCCTGAAAGGGGTAGGTCGCCGCAGACTGCACCTCTGGCGCGGTTGAGCGGCCCGCGGCAAAGCCTCCTGCCGCGCCGATGCCGAGTGCCGCGATTCCCGCGCCGGCGCCACCGAGCAGTGCGCGCCTGCTGACGCCCCGCGTGGGAGCGTCAGCAGGCGCGGTGTCGTCGTGAGTCAAAGGGTCACAGCACCGCGGCGGAGGTGAGGTTGGACAGGGGCTCAGCAAGAGCATCGACCGACGTGGCGAGGCTCACGCACCTCGCCCTCTGACAGGTCCGTGTAGAGGTCGAAGCCGTCCTCGATGGTGCCGTGCTCCGCGAGCAGGGCGTTCAGCGAGTCGAACCGCTCTTCGAGGTTGGACACCAGGGTCGGGTCCGACTCCTCGACCAGCGGACGCAGCACCTCGAAGGCCACCCAGGCGCCGTCCACGTTGGCCTGGAAGTCCCACAGGTCGGTGTGCGACCAGAACTCCTCCTCGCCCGTGACCTTGCCCGCGGCGACCTCGTCCAACAGCTCCTTGGCGCCGTTGCCGATCTGGAAGGGCTCGAAGGTGAAGTCCTCGGCCGTCACGCGGTCCGAGAGCCTCCGCGGTGTCGGCGGCGAGCCTTGTCGGCGAGCGCCTGACGCTCCGCGTCCGTGAGCTCGTACCCCTCGGCCGGGGGCCACAGGTCCTTCTCCATGTGGTGCCACCCGGTCCACTCGTCGCCTTCCTCGAGGTCCGCCTCGCGCAGGTCCATCGAGGGATCGAGATCGCCGAAGGACTCGGCGACGGGCTCGATGCGCTCCCAGTGGACGCGAGCGTCGGCGTACAGGTCGCGCGCCGTATCGTCGTCGCCCGACGTGTAGGCGTCGAGGAATGCCTCCGTCTTGGCGACCAGCGTCGACACCTGGTCGCGCACGTACAGGACGTACTGCTCGGAGGCGCTGGCCAGCAGCTCGGCGCGGTCCTCTGACACGGCCACCTCGGTGTCGGACGCGGTGACGGTGAAGTCGGCGGTGATGCCCTCGCCGACCATGCCGGGCTTGCACGCGGTCTGGTAGGTGCCCTCGGGGACCTGGACCACCAGGTCACGGGTGAGGCCCGGCCCGATGTTCTCGACCTCGGAGATGACCCGCAGTCCGTCCTCGGCCAGCAGATAGAACTCGGTGACGTCGTCGCCCTCGTTCGACACCGAGAAGACGATCGAGCCCGCGGGAGCGTCCGTGGAGGCGACGTCGCAGGCATCGGCCGTGGAGACCACGTCGATGGCACCGTCGGAGGGCTCCTCGTTCGGCACACAGGCGGTCAGGGTGACGGCGGCCAGAATGCCGGCCGTGGGCAGGGTGAGATGACGGTGTGACACCGTGACTCCTCGGGGTTAGGCGGCGGCCGCGGGTGCAGTGCCGGGAGTGGGGGAGGTCGCAGGCGCCGGGCGGGGACCGCCGAAGGCGCTGCGGACGAAGAGGATCATGGTGGGCACCACGTAGGCGGTCCAGGCGATCGCCTCGAGCACGGTGGTGGCCGGCGAGAAGTTGAAGATGCCCTTGAGGACGGTCCCGTACCAGGAGCTCGGAGGTACCTGAGCGGACACGTCAAACAGGTAGGTGTGGAGCCCAGGCAGGATGCCCGCCTCCTGGAGGTCGTGAACGCCGTAGGACAGCACCCCACCAGCAACGATGATGAGGAAGACGCCGGTCCACTGGAAGAACGCGCGCAGGTTGATGCGCACCGCGCCGCGATACACGATGACGCCGAGGATGACCGCGGTGGCAAGTCCAAGGCTCGCGCCGGCGATCGGGGCGGCCGACGATCCCGCGGCGGCGATGCCGGCCCACAGGAACAGGGCGGTTTCCAGGCCCTCGCGGCCCACCGCCAGGAGTGCCATGGTGACGATGGCACCCTTGCCGACCGCGATCGCGCGGTCCATCGACGACTCGAGGTGGGTGCGCAGGTGACGCGCAGTCTTGCCCATCCAGAAGATCATCCAGGTGATCAGTCCCACCGCGACGATGGAGAGGGAGCCACCGATGGCCTCCTGGGCCTCGAAACTGAGGCCCTGCGGCCCCAGCGTCAGGAGGGCGCCGAACGCGAACGAGACGGTGACGGCGATGGCGACGCCGAGCCAGACATAGCGGGTGAGGTCGCGTCGCTCGGTGCGCACCAGGTAGGCGATCAGGATGCCGACGACGAGGGAAGCCTCGAGTCCCTCACGGAGTCCGATGAGGAAGTTGGCGAGCATGAACGCGGCCCCCTGGCTTGGCGAAGGCGTCGCGACTGCGAGGCCTTCGCCACACTAGGGAAGGCCTCACCAACGTGTCAAGACTTTCGCAATGTTGAAGTTGCGTTAATGGGGGCGGCGTGCGGAGTGCCGCTACGCGATCTCGCAGATCACCGTGCCGGACGAGACCGATGCGCCCACGGCGTGGCTCAGCCCGGTCACCGTACCGGCCTTGTGAGCCACCAGGGGCTGCTCCATCTTCATGGCCTCCAGCACGACCACCAGGTCGCCCGCCTCGACGGTGGCGCCGTCCTCGACGGCCACCTTGACGATGGTGCCCTGCATGGGGGACGTCAGCGCGTCGCCCGTCGCGGCCCGCGAGGCGCCTCCCGCGCGTCGCGGGGTGCGACGAGGCGTAGCCGCGCCGCGCGCGTTGGCGCGACCGGCCCGTGCCAGCGACGCGGGGAGCACCACCTCGAGGCGCTTGCCTCCCACCTCGACGACGACGCGCTCGGTGGCGGCGGCATCGGCCACCTCTTCGACGCCCGCGCCCGCCGAGCCCGGCCTGGGCCACCACCTCGGCAAATTCGGACTCGATCCACGTGGTGTACACGCCAAACGTGCCGGACGTGGCAGCGAATTCGGGGGCGTCGAGGACCGCGCGGTGGAACGGCACCACCGTGGGCATGCCCTCGACCACCATCTCGGCCAGTGCACGACGGGCGCGCTGCAGCGCCTCGTCACGGGTGGCGCCCGTGACGATGACCTTGGCGATCATCGAATCGAAGTTGCCCGAGACGGTGTCACCCTGGCGGACGCCAGCGTCGATGCGGACTCCGGGGCCGGACGGGAAGACCAGCGTGGACAGCGTGCCCGGCGCGGGCATGAAGTTCCGACCAGGGTCCTCGCCGTTGATGCGGAACTCGATGGAGTGGCCGCGCGTCACGGGCTCAAGCACCGAGATGGGCTCGCCCGCGGCAATGCGGAACTGCTCGCGCACCAGGTCCACGCCCGTGACCTCCTCCGTCACGGGGTGTTCCACCTGCAGGCGCGTGTTGACCTCGAGGAAGGAGATGGTGCCGTCCACCCCGACCAGGAACTCACAGGTGCCGGCGCCCTCGTAGCCGGCCTCCATGAGGATGGCCTTGGAGGACTCGACCAGACGAGCGTTCTGCTCGTCGGTGAGGAACGGCGCGGGGGCCTCCTCGACCAGCCTTCTGGTGACGGCGCTGCAGCGAGCAGTCGCGCGTGGAGACGACCACGACGTTGCCGTGGCTGTCCGCGAGGCACTGGGTCTCGACGTGACGAGGCTTGTCGAGGAAGCGCTCCACGAAGCACTCGCCGCGGCCAAAGGCGGCGACGGCCTCGCGGGTAGCGGAGTCGAATAGGCTCGGGGATCTCGTCGCGCGTGCGGGCGACCTTGAGGCCGCGACCGCCACCACCGAAGGCCGCCTTGATGGCGACCGGAAGGCCGTGCTCGTCGGCGAAGGCGAGGACCTCGTCGGCGTTGGCGACGGGGTCCTTGGTGCCGGGCACCAGAGGAGCGCCTGCGCGCTGCGCGATGTGGCGCGCGCTGACCTTGTCGCCCAGGCCCTCAATGGCGGCCGGCGGCGGGCCAATCCAGGTGAGCCCGGCGTCGATGACAGCCTGGGCAAACGTCGCGTTCTCCGAGAGGAACCCGTACCCGGGGTGGATGGCCTCGGCGCCTGAGCGCTTGGCGACGTCGATAATCTTGACGATGTCGAGGTAGGTCTCCGCCGCGGTCGAGCCGCCCAGCGCATAGGCCTCGTCGGCGAGGCGCACGTGAGGCGCGTCGCGGTCGGGCTCGGCATACACGGCAATCGACGTGAGCCCGGCATCCGCGCAGGCGCGGATGACTCGGACGGCGATCTCGCCGCGGTTGGCGATCAGGACGGAGGAGAAACGGGACACGTGGCCACGGTAGCGCGCGGCCCTTGCGCTCCCACCGTCCGTGACGGGGCGGCGGGCAAGTTTGGCCCGGCGGGACACGTCACTCCGCGCGCTTTGTAGGGTATCGACAACGAACTTGGCGAATCCTTGGGTTACGTGCGCGTAGGTTGTGGCGGATCCACAATTGGCCGATGCCTCAGGCGATCCCGGGGCCGCGCCGGCTAAGCGCGCAGGGCGTGAATGGGCACGCCCAGTTCGGCCAGCAGATGGCGCAACAGAGGCAGGCTCACGCCCACCACGCCATGGAAGTCGCCGTCGATGCCGTCCACATACGGGCCACCCAGCCCGTCCACCGTGAACCCGCCCGCCACGTTCAAGGGCTCGCCGGTGGCGACGTAGGCGTCGATCTCCTCGTCGGTGAGAGCGGCGAAACGCACCGTGGTGGCGCTGGAGGCTCCCAGTGAGCCGCGGGAGCCGTCCTCGCGGTCATCGATCAGCCAGTGCCCCGTGTGGAGCACTCCGGTGCGCCCCCGCATGACGCGCCAGCGCTCGCGGGCCGTGGCCGCATCGCCGGGCTTGCCGTGGATGGCTCCGTCAATCTCGAGCATCGAGTCGCAGCCAAGGATGATGGCGTTCGTGTCGTACTCGGCGCCGATGTGCTCGGCCTTGGCACGTGCGAGGGCGAGTACCGCATCGGCCGGATCCGGCTCGCCCCACCCCTGGTCCGCGTGCAGGGCACGCAGCGAGGCGAGGACCGCGTCCTCGTCGACGCCGCTGACAAGCACCTCGGGCTCGATCCCCGCTGAGCGCAGGGTCGCGAGGCGGGCGGGGGACTGGGAGGCAAGCAGCAGCGGCACGGTCATGTCGCCGACCCTAAGCCACCCCCGTCAAATGGATCCATTTGGCTCGCCTAAGGCCCTAGACGCACCAAATGGATCCATTTGACGCTTCTAGGGCGTGGCGAGGTGGGGGCGACCGCCGCGGCGAAGGACTCCGCCGTTCGCCGGGCGACCTCAGCGAACGGCGCGGCCCAGACGTCCTCGTTGAAGATCTCCACCTCAACGTCGCCGTCATAGCCCGTTGCCTCGACGGCCGCCGTGAACGCAGCGAAGTCGATGACGCCATCGCCCATGTAGTGGCGACCCAGCAGCACGTCCGCCGGAAGCGGCGTGGCCCAGTCGCACACCTGGAACGTGGCGATACGTCCCTCGCGGCCCGCGCGGGCCACCTGCTCCAGGACGGCCGGGTCCCACCACAGATGAAACGTGTCGACCGCGACACCCACCACGGCCGGATCGTTCGGCGCGGCCAGATCAAGCGCCTGACCGAGCGTCGAGACCACCGCGCGGTCGGAGCAGTACATGGGGTGCAGGGGCTCGATGGCGAGGGTGACCCCCGCGGCGGCGGCGTCGGGCGCCAGGGCGGCCAGGGCATCGGCCACCCGGGCGCGAGCGCCAACGAGGTCGCGCGAGCCCGCCGGGAGTCCGCCGGCCACCAGCACCAGCACGGCGCGGGAGCCGGGCGCGCCGGCCGCGGCCAGCGCGGCCGTCTCCTCGATTGCCCGTCGGTTGTCGTCGAGCGACGCGGTGCGCTCGGGGCCGTCCGCCATGGTGAAGAAGCCTGCGCGGCAGTGGGTCGAGACGCGCAGGCCCGAGTCGGCGATCATGCGGGTCGCCTCCGCAAGCCCCACGGACTGGACGGGCTCTCGCCACGTGCCGATCGCCTCGTAGCCGGCGCCCTGTACGGCGGCGATGGCCTCCGCGAGGGTCGCGCGCTTGAGGGTCGCCTGGTTCATCGACAGGCGCGGGTGCGCGGTCATGCCGCCTCGATTCCGTTGAGGTCGAGCAGTGAACGCCAGCGGGCCGCCGCCATATCGGGGTGTTCGAGCGCGCCGCAGGCGTTGGCGAGTTCCACGATGCGCGACAGGTGCGGCAGGGAGCGAGCCGAGTGCAGGCCCCCGACCATCTGGAAGGCGGCCTGGTGGCCGTTGAGCCACGCCATGAAGGCGACGCCAGTCTTGTAATAGAACGTGGGGGCGGCGAAGATCTGGCGGCTGAGCGCCTCCGTGGGCTCCAGGATGGCGCGGTAGCGCTCCGTGTTTCCCTCTCCGAGCGCCTGGATGGCGCCCGAGGCGTGCGGCGCGAGCGCGGCGAATGCTCCCAGCAGTGCGTCGGAGCCGCCCTGCTCGTCGCCCTCGATGAGGGAGCAGTAGTGGAAGTCGTCGCCGGTGAACATGCGCGCGCCGGCGGGAAGGCGGCGGCGCACCGCGATCTCGGACTCGGCGTCCAGGAGGCTCATCTTGATGCCCGCCACGTTCTCGCGGTTCGTCTCGATGATGGCGACCACCGCATCGGCCGCGATCCTCCAGTCGTCGGAGCCGAAGTAGCCGGCGAGGTGCGGGTCGAAGGCCGTGCCCAGCCAGTGAAGGACCACGGGCGCGCTCGCGACCGAGAGGACCTCGTCGTAGACGCGGCGGTAGTCGTCCGCGGACTGCGCGGCGCGAGCCAGATGGCGGCTCGCCATGAGCACGGCCCCGGCGCCGGCGTCCTCGGCGTGGAAGAGCCTGCTCCTTGTAGGCGTCGATCACCTGGGGAAGAGAGATGACCTCGTCCTTGACGTGGTCCGTGTTGACCCCCACGACGATGCGGGCGCCTGCCGCGCTCGCCTCGGCGGCCGAGCGCGTGATGAGTTCCCGGACCGCGGCAGGGTCGAGACCCATGTTCCGCTGAGCGGTATCCATCGCATCGGCCACCCCAAGGCCCCACGAGAACAGATGATGGCGGAATGCCAGCGTCGCGTCCCAGTCGATATCCGCGGGCTGACCAGGGGCGTTGTCGGCCGATGCGCGCGGCACCACATGCGCCGCTGCGTACGCCACACGACCGGTGAGTGGGCCGTGGGGTCGGGTGGCCTGCGCCGCGGGGGCGAGCTCGACGGTGCGGGTGGAGCCGTCGGGCTCCACCAGGGTGAGGGTGTCGGTCATGGCGCGTCAGTGCTCCGTGCGGGCAGGCTCGCCGGTCTCGGCGCCCTCGACGGTGTCGGGGACGCGGTCCGCGGAGATCTCGGGGAGGTCGATCCGCGCACCGGTGCGGTGCGACTCGAGGCCCTTCTCCGCGAGCAGCATGCCGCGCGCGCCCGCCAGGAAGTCATAGCGGTGCTCGGTGTCCGCGACCACGTGCCGGATGAACTCCTCCCACTGCGCGCGGAAGCCATTGACCGATTCCTCGGTGTCCGGCACCTCGACCCAGGTGGAGTCGAAGTCGATCTCATTGCGAAGATCCGGGTTCCACACGGGCTTGGGGGTGGCGTTGCGTGGCTGGATCTTGCACCCGAACAGGCCCACCACCGCCGAGCCGTGCGTGCCGTCCACCTGGAACTCGACGAGGCTCGTCGCGGTTCACGCGCGTGGTCCACGACGAGTTGATCTGCGCGGTGATGCCGCCGGCGAGTTCGAAGATGCCGTACGCGGCGTCATCAGCCGTGGCGGCGTAGGCCGTGCCCGACTCGTCGACGCGCTCCGGGATCTCCGTGACCGCACGGGCATAGACGGATTCGACGCGCCCAAACAGGTTCTCGAGCACGTAGTTCCAGTGCGGGAACATGTCGACGACGATGCCGCCGCCGTCCTCGGCGCGGTAGTTCCAACTGGGCCGCTGGGCGGGGTGCCAATCGCCCTCGAACACCCAGTAGCCGAACTCGCCGCGCACGGACAGGATGCGCCCAAAGAAGCCCGAGTCGATGAGGCGGCGCTTGATGAGGCCGGGCAGGTAGAGCCTTGTCGTGGACGACGCCGTTCTTGATGCCGGCCTCCGTCGCCAGGCGGGCGAGTTCAAGCGCCTCGTCGAAGGTCTCCGCGGTGGGCTTCTCCGTGTAGATGGCCTTGCCTGCGGCGATGGCCTTCTTGATGGCGGCGGCGCGAGCCTTGGTCACGAGGAAGTCGGCGTAGATCTGCCACCGGTCGTCGGCAAGGGCCTCGTCGAGGTCGGTGGTGTAGTGCTCGATGCCGTGCTTCGCCGCGAGTTCGGCGAGCCTTGGCCTCGGACCTTCCCACGAGGATCGGCTCCACCTGGACCTTGGTGCCGTCGGGAAGGCTCGACGCCGCCGGCCTCCCGGATGGCCAGGACGGATCGCACCAGGTGCTGGCGGTAGCCCATGCGTCCGGAGACGCCGTTCATGATGATGCCGATGGTCTGAATACCCACGGTGGTGTCCCTCGCGGTCGGCCGCCCTGGCGTCGTTGCCAGGGGCGGGAACTGAGTTGGAAAGCGTTTACCGCACTGTACGCGGGCGTGGGGTGGGTGCGCAAGGGGTGGTTGCGCAAGGGGTGAGAGCGCAAGGGGTGAGTGCCGCGCCGCCTTCTTGCGTGAAGGCGATGGTTCGGGCATCGGGTGTTTGAGACGGCCGATGCCGGGGCGGCTGGGCAAGGTTGCCGCCGCGACGGGTCGGCGACGTCTCCGCCGTGGGGGCGGCGTGTGCGCGCGGTGGGTGTGAGGCCCGGCGCTAGCGCCGGGGCGTCGACTCCCGGATCGCCACCTCCGCGGTGATCGGCGCGGGGGTGGCGTCGCCATCGGCCAGGGCAAGGGCGAGTGCCTCCTCGCCCACACGCTCCAGCGGCAGACTCGCGGTGGTGAGGCGAGGGGTGACGTCGCGCAGCGTGGGGATGTCGTCGAACCCCGCGACGGCCACGTCCACGCCCGGCTCGAGGCCCGCGTCGCGCAGCGCGCTCATCGCGCCCACGGCCATCACGTCGTTCACGGCGAACACCAGGTCGATGCCGTCGATCCCGGCGCGCAGGAGCCTCTCCATCCCCTCGTAGCCGCCGTCTCGCGTGAACGCGGTCCAGACGATGCGGTCGCTGTCGACGCTCACGCCGTGTTCCGCGAGGCCTGCGATGAAACCATCGAGCCGGTCCGCCGCCGTCCGCAGCCCTGGCTTGCCGTGGTCGCCATCGGGCCCGGCGAGCACCGCGACGCGGCGGTAGCCGAGTCCCCGAGCGCGGCGCCGAGGGCCTTGGCGCCGCCATGGTTGTCGAGTCCGAGGGTGCGGAATGGGGCGTTCGCGGTGGAGATGAAGACCACGCGGCCACCGTCGGCCTCAAAGGTGGTGAGGCTCGCGGTGCAGCGCCTCGGCGTGGGGGTCGGCGGCGCGGCGCGATGCCGCGAGGATGATCGCGCGCGGACGTTGACCTCGGAGCGTGCGCACGAGTTCGACCTCGCGCTCGGGGTCTCGCCGGGTCTCGGCCATGGTGACGATGAGGTGGTTGTCCTCGGCGGCGCCCACCACGCCGGCCGCGATCGAGGAGAAGTAGGGGTCGGAGATGTCGCCGACCAGCAGGGCCACCGTGGTGGACGTGCCACGGGCCACCGCCTGCGCCGAGGCGTTGGCCGAGTACCCGAGCCGCTGCGCCGCCTCGAGGACGCGCTCGCGGTTGGCCGCCTTGACGTTGCGCGTGGACCCGTTGAGGGAGCGTGACGCGGTCGCGAGCGACACCCCCGCCTCGCGCGCGACATCGTGAAGGGTCACCGGAGAGGTGCGCGTGCTGTCGGTCACGAGGCGGCCTTTCGTCGTGGCGCACCGCGGCGCCGTGATGCGGGCGGCGGGGCCGTGGGGTCTCGCCATTGAGCGCGTGGCTGGCCGTCCGTGTCGCTAGCCTGGCACGGTCAGGCGCGGATGTCATGGACGGCGCGCAGAACCACCTGTACGTTGGATAGCGCTTTCCATTGTCGTCAAGCGCGACGCGACCCCTCGGGCGCGACGCAGGAGAGAGGTCGCCGATGACCGTTATCGCCGCCGAGGACCATGGCGACCGCGTGATCCTCCGCCACGCGGGCCGCGACCTTGCGCACTATGTGTACCGACCCACGGACGTCCGCCTCGAGTCGCCTCGCCCTTACCTCAGCCCCCTGCACACACTCGGCGGATCGCTGGTCTCCCTGTTTCGTCCGCACGACCATGTCTGGCACAAGGGCATCGCATGGTCGCTGCCCGTCGTGGGTGACGAGAACTTCTGGGGAGGCCCCACCTACGTGCGGGGCGAGGGGTACGTGCAGTTGCCGAACAACGGCATCCAGGCCCACGTGGGCTTCGCGAGCCTCGACGGCGGAGACGAGGCGCGCATCGTCCAGACGCTGGACTGGGTCACGGAGCCGGGCGAGCTCGTCTTCACGGAGGCGCGCGCGATCGGTGCGCGCATCCTCGACGACGCGAGCCTGGCTGCTCACATTCGAGACCCGCATGCGCAACGCCACCGAGCGCGCGATCGCCATCGGATCGCCCACTACGCGCGGCCGCGACAATGCCGGCTACGGTGGCCTGTTCTGGCGCGGCCCGCGCTCGTTCACCGGAGGCGCCATCCTGTCCCCGGCGGGCGAGGGCGGGGAGGAACTCCGAGGGAGCCGGGCTCCCTGGATGGGCTTTCGGGGGCGCCACGACGGCACCGACCTGGAGTCGACCGTGCTGATGGTCGACTCGCCATCAAACGCCGCCCATCCGCCCGAGTGGTTCGCGCGCACCGAGCAGTTCGCATGCCTGTGCCCCGCGCCGTTCTTCTCGACGGAGCGCCGCGTGGGGCCGGGGGAGACCATGACGGAGCGCTACGGCGTGGTGATCGCCGATGGCGGACTCTCGGCCGATGCCGCGGGTGCCGTGGCCGCTCGGGTCACCGCGCTGCTGGCGCAGCGCGCTGGTGGCGACGAGTGACCTCGGCGCCTCCGTTCCCCGCCGGAGCGCTCGCCAGCGACCTCGAGGTTTACTCCGCGGTTGCTCCCGACGGCCTCGCGGGCGGAACCCCGCACCTCCACACCGTCGCCTCCGAGGCCTACCTCGTGGTGGCCGGCCGCGGCGAGCCTTCACGCGGTGGACGGCTCGGGGTATTCGGTGACGCCGCTCGCCGCAGGCGACACCGTGTGGTTCTCGCCGGGGGTGGTGCATCGCGCCGTGAACCACGGAGGGCTGCGCCTGCGCGTGGTGATGTCCCACGCCGGGCTTCCCGAGGCGGGCGACGCCGTGATGACGTTCCCCGACGCGGTGCTCGCTGATCCCGCGCTCTACGCCTCCGCCGCGGCGCTTCCCGGACCCGACGCGTCGCCTCACGAGCGCCTCGCAGCCGCGCATCGTCGCAGGGACCTTGCCGTCGAGGGCTATGCGGACCTCGCGCCGGGTGGTGTGCTCGACCCCGAGGCGCTGGCCCGCCTGCACCGGCGCGCCGCCGCGCTGGTGCGACCGCGCGTCGACCGCTGGCAGTCGACATGGCGCAGCGCCCACGACGCCGCAGAGGCGGCCACCGAGGCCCAGGCTCGCGGCGCTCGCGGCAGGCAAGCCGGGCTCCCTCGCCTCCGGGCGCATCGTCCGACCGTCCACCGCCCCCGCCTACGGCATGTGCGGGCTCCTCACCACCCTCACCCTCGAAGGAGAGTCATGACCGCCACGTTGCGTGCCGCCATCATCGGCACGGGCGCCATCGCCCACGCCCACGCCGAGGCCATCGCCGCCCTCGACGGCGCGGACCTGGTCGCGGTGACCGACCGCGATCCCGAAGCCGCGCGACGGTTCGCCGATGCCCGTGGCGGCGCGGTGTACGACGACCTGGTGGCGCTGCTCGCCGACGCGCGTCCCGACGTGGTCCACATCTGCACCCCGCCGGGAGTCCATGCCGAGCAGGCGATTGCCGCCATGGAGGCTGGCGCCCACGTGGTGTGCGAGAAGCCCGCAGCGCTGTCGCTCGCCCAGTTGGACGCGATGATGGAGGCGTCTCAGCGCACGGGGAAGCGACTGTCCGTGGTGTTCCAGCAGCGCACAGGCACCGCCGCGGCGCACGTCAAGGGGTTGCTCGACTCGGGCGCGCTGGGGCGGCCCCTTGTGGCGGTATGCCAGACGCTGTGGTTCCGCGATCAGGCCTACTTTGACGTGCCGTGGCGCGGGTCGTGGGCGACCGAGGGTGGCGGGCCGACGCTCGGGCACGCCATCCATCAGATTGACCTGCTCGCCTACCTGTTGGGTGACTGGGAGTCGGTGCGCGCGGACCTGTGGCGCGTGGGCCGCGAAACGGGGACCGAGGACTCCTCGACGGCGACCGTCGCGTTCGCGAACGGCGCCATCGCGTCCGTGGTGACGTCAGCCGTCTCGCCTCGTGAGGTGAGTGCCATCCGGCTGGACACGGAAAAGGCCACGGTGACGCTGGAGCACCTGTACGGCCACGGACATGCGCACTGGCGGATCACTCCGGCGCCCGGCGTGCAGGAGTCCGAGGCGGCGCAGTGGGCGCTGCCGGCCGTCGAGGAGCCCAGCGGTCACGTGCCGCTGTTGCGCGGCGTGTATGCGGCGCTCGCTGAGGGAGGGGAGCCTGCCTCCTGAGGCGTCGGATCCCGCGCGGTCGTTCGAGATTGTCACGGCGGTGTACTCGTCGGCAGCCCACGAGGGGGCTCGCGTCACGCCCGCGCTCCTGCGCGCCGATGCCGCACGGATGGCGAGCCTCGAGGCGCCGGTCCTGGAGCGAAGGCCGGGGCGGTAGCGGTTGCCGCGGCGGCACGTTTGCTGGCGGGACATGAGGGTCAGATCTCGCGCGAAAGTGACCCCCATGTCCCGCTGGGACGTGTGGGGCGGGCGGGAGTGGTGGACGTGGGGGACGGGTGGCGGAGGCGATCGCCGGGCCGATGCGCACGGTAGGGTCGCCCGCGGTCGCATGGTCTCGAATCGGTCACAATTGAAACGTTTTTGCTCTGGCCGTTGACCGGGCACAGGTCATGGGTTACGTTACGGAGAGCGCTTTCCAAAGGAGGGGGCGCGGCGGCCCGCCCTGGCGGGCGGTGCACCACGAGAGAACAACGAAGTTTTCTGGGAGGAAGACCATGGTGAACGTTCACAAGCGCCGCCGCTTCATGGCGGTCGTCGCGCTCACGGCAGCCAGCGGCATGGCGCTCAGCGCCTGCTCATCCGGTTCCGACACGGACCCGAGCGCCTCAGGCTCCACGGGCGGCGAGGCCCAGGCGGCAAGCGGCGAAGACGTCACGCTCGACTTTGCCTTCTGGGGCAACGACGTCCGCGCGGACATGTACGAGCAGTCCATCGCGCTGTTCGAGGAGGAGTATCCGAACATCACGGTGAACTCCACGTTCCTCGACTACCCCGCCTTCTGGGAGAAGCGCCAGACTGAGGCCGCGGGAGGTGGCCTGCCCGACGTCATGCAGTTCGACTACTCCTACCTGCGCCAGTACTCGGAGAACGGCCTCCTGCTTGACCTCGGCCCCCACCTGGGCAACGAGATCGCGGTCGACGGACTTTCGGACCAGATCCTGGGCATCGGCGTGGTGAACGACGTCACCACCGGCATCGCCACCTCCACCAACGCGTGGGGCATGTACACCAACCCGCAACTGCTGGAGACGGCCGGCGTCGCCGAGTTCGCGGGCGGCACGTGGGACGACTACAAGGCGTGGGTCGCCGAGGTCACCGAAGCCTCCGGTGGCGAGATCTTCGGCGGTACCGACTACACCGGCCGCATCCAGAACTTCGAGGTCCAGTTGCGGGCCGAAGGCAGGAACCTGTTCAACGAGGACGGCACCCCCGGCTTCGACGAGGCCCGCCTCGCCGAGTTCTGGGAGTCCGGCGCCGACATGCGCGGCGACGGCGGTTCCGGCATCTCGCAGCAGCGCCTCGAGGAGCCTGTACCCGGTCTCGGGCTTCGGCTCCGCGCTGACCGCCTCCGAACTCACGTGGGACAACTTCGGCGCTGGCTACCTTGGAGAGCCTGGGCGAGTCCTACACGGAGCCTCGGCCTGGTGGCCCCGCCCGTGACCGTCGAGGGTGCGAAGGACCTCTACCTCAAGCCCTCGATGCTGCACACCATCGCGGCATCGACCGAGCACCCTGCGGAATCCGCCATGCTCGTCGACTTCCTGGTGAACTCGCCCGAGGTCGGCGCCATCTTCGGCACCAACCGTGGCCTGCCCGCCTCCACCACCATGCAGGAGGGCATCACGTTCGAGGGCCTCGACGCCCAGATCCGCGACTACGAGGCATCGGTCGCCGACCGCCTCGGCGACGCCCCGCCCGTCCCGCTCGTCGGCTACGGCACCCTCGAGGAGAAGTTCCGCGTCCTGGGCACGGAGCTCGGCTTCGGCACCCTCACGGTCGATGAGGCCGTCTCGCAGTTCTTCTCCGAGATGGACGTGGTCCTGGGCTCCTGACCCCGTCGCCCCGTGGGGCCCGAGACACCGCTCGGGTCCCACGGGGACACCCCACCATCGCGACGGAAGGAACCGTGGTGACCAGCACCGTTCACCGTGTCAACGAGGACACGGATCAGACGACCTCGACCCCGCATCACGCGACCGTCGCCGTCTCCCGCAAGCAGCGCCACTGGCGTGAAACGTTCGCCGGCTACGGCTTCCTCACGCCCTGGCTCATCGGCTTCTTTGGGCTCACGCTCGGGCCGATGCTCTACTCGCTGTACCTGTCGTTCACGCAGTACAACCTGTTTCAGCCGCCCCAGTGGATCGGCCTCGACAACTACGTCCGGCTCTTTACGGAGGACCCCAACTTCACGCAGTCGGTCAAGATCACGCTGATCTACGTGTTGGTCGGCACCCCCATCGGCTCGCCGCCGCACTCGGCGTCGCGATGCTCCTGAACTACCGCGACCGCGGCGCCGGGTTCTTCCGCTCGTCGTTCTATGCCCCGTCCCTCATCGGCGCCTCCGTGTCCGTGGCGATCGTGTGGCGCGCGATGTTCTCGTCGGACGGCCCGGTCGACAACACGCTGAGTCTCTTCGGCCTCAACATCGGTGGCTGGGTGGGCAACGTCGCCCTCGTGGTGCCCATGATGATCCTGTTGGCCGTGTGGCAGTTCGGCGCCCCCATGGTGATCTTCCTCGCTGGTCTGAAGCAGGTACCGCGCGAGTTGTACGAGGCTGCGGACATGGATGGCGCTGGGCCGGTCAAGAAGTTCCGGTCCATCACGTTGCCGATGCTGTCCTCGGTGGTGTTCTTCAACCTGTTGCTCGAGGCTCATCGGCGCCTTCCAGGTGTTCTCCTCGGCGTACATCATCTCCAACGGCACCGGTGGCCCCGCAGGCATGACGAACTTCTACACCTTGTACTTGTACAAGCGGGCGTTCAGTGACAGCCAGATGGGCTACGCGGCCGCCATGGCATGGGTGCTGCTCATCGTGGTCGCGATCATCGCCTTCGTGCTGTTCCGCACCTCGAAGTCGTGGGTGCACTACCAGGGAGACAACCGATGACCGGCAGGACCGACGTGTGGGTCAAGGACGATGCCGACCAGGAGCGCGTGGTCCAGCCGCAGCCCTACTGGAACCGCAAGCGCGTCACCACGCTCATCTGGTTCGTGGCGCTCGCGATCCTCACGGCCATCGTCATCTATCCGCTGATCTGGCTGGTGTTTGCCACGTTCAAGCCCTCCAGTGAGTTCGGACAGAACCAGGGGCTGATCCCCGACTCGCCCACGCTGGACAACTACCTGAAGGTGACGGAGGGCATCGCGGGTGTGCCGCTGTGGCGGTTCTTCGCCAACTCGGCGGTGATCGCGATCGCCGCCACGTTCGGCACGCTGCTGAGTTCGGCGATGGCGGCGTACGCGTTCGCGCGGATCCGGTTCAAGGGAGTGGGAGTCTTCTTCGCCGCGATGATCGGCACGCTGCTGCTGCCGTTCCACGTGGTGATCATCCCTCAGTACATCATGTTCAACAGGCTCGACATGATCGACACGTACTGGCCGCTCTTGCTGCCCAAGTTCCTCGCCACGGAGGCCTTCTTCGTCTTCCTGATGGTGCAGTTCATGAGGGGGATTCCGCGCGAGATGGACGAGGCAGCCCGCGTGGACGGCGCGGGTCACCTGCGGACCTTCACCTCGATCATGCTGCCGCTGATCCAGCCGGCACTGGTGACGAGCGCGATCTTCTCGTTCATCTGGACCTGGAACGACTTCCTCGCTCCCCTCATGTACATCACTAGCCCGGAGAAGTACCCGCTACCCATCGCGCTGCGGCTGTACAACGACCAGACCAGCACCTCGGACTACGGCGCGACGGTGGCCGCCGCCTTCCTCGCGCTGGTGCCCATCCTGCTGTTCTTCCTGGTCTTCCAGCGGTTCCTGGTCGCGGGCGTGGCCACGCAGGGGTTGAAGGGCTGACATGGCGACACCACGGCAGCGCCGCGCCGCCGCCAAGGCGGAACTCGACGGCACCGGCCCCACCCGCGCGGGGTGGTTGCCGCACGTGTGGCCCGGTGCTCACACCGGCTTCGCGCTGTGGGGAGAGGTGCTCCTTGCGGGCATCATGATCGCGCTCGCGGCGCTGCCGATCCTCACCGCGCCTGCGGCGCTGGCCGCGGGCGTCCGTCACCTCACCCGCTACCTGCGGGGCGAGGCGTCGCCGTGGCGCGAGTTCTGGGCCGACGTTCGTTCCGGTGCCGTCGGATCCGCGGGCATCGCGCTCGTGACGGCCGTGGTCGCCGGGGTCTTGGTCGTCGACATTCAGGCTCGCGGGCACGGGACTTCTTCCCGCCGGCGGCGTCATCGCGGTCATCGGCTGGGTGGGGCTCGTCGCCCTCGCGGTGCTGGTGATGGCAGCGGCCGGTCAGTGGGAGCCGTCGGCCGGATGGCGAGCGGCATGCGCCCGAGCCGTCGCGCAGTTGCGCGGTGACCTCGGGTCGGCGGCATACCTGGCGTGTACCGCGGTCTTCGTCGGCGTCGTCACCTGGATGTTGCCCCCGCTCGTGGTGCCCGCGCTCGGTTGCGCCGCTCTCGCGGTCGTTGCCATTCCCGCCAGGCCGCGCAAGGGTGAGCCCGAGCGCCTTCTCTGAATCCCCCGTGGCCGATGCGAGGGGCGACACTCCCTGGCGTGTCGCCCCTCGCATCGGCCACGCTGGGACCACTCGATCACGTGAAAGGAACACGCATGCATTACGGCGGCGACTACAACCCCGAGCAATGGCCCGAGGAGGTGTGGGCGGAGGATGTGGCGCGCATGCGCGAGGCCGGCGTGACCATGGTCAGCCTGGGCATCTTCGCGTGGAGCCGCCTCCAGCCCGCCGAGGGCGAGTTCGACTTTGCGTGGCTCGACCGCGTGATCGACCTGCTGCACGAGGGCGGCATCGCCGTGGACCTCGCGACCGCCACCGCGTCACCTCCGCCGTGGATGCACGAGGCGTACCCGGAGATCCTGCCCGTCACCGCCGACGGCGTCACCCTCGGCCCCGGCTCGCGCCAGCACTACGCGCCCAGTTCGCCCATCTACCGGCGTCTCGCCTCGGAGCCTGGTCACCGCGCTCGCCGAGCGCTATGTGAATCATCCCGGTGTCGTCATGTGGCACGTCAACAACGAGTACGGCTGCCACCTCCACGAGGACCACTCGCCCGCCGCCCAGGAGGCCTTCCGAGCCTGGGTGGAGGCGCGCTACGGCACGGTCGAGGCCCTCAACGAGGCCTGGGGTACCGCGTTCTGGTCGCAGCGCTACACCGCGTTTAGCCAGGTGCGCACCCCTGCGGCGGCGCCCTACAGCCACAACCCAGGCCAACTGCTCGACTTCAAGCGGTTCACCTCGGACATGCTGCTCGAGTGCTACCTCATGGAAAAGGAGATCATCCTCTCCGCGGGTGCCACACAGCCCATCACCACCAACTTCATGGGCCCCTTCAAGCCCGCCAACTACCCCCAGTGGGCGGAACACATGGACGTCGTCACCGATGACGCCTACCCCGACCCCGACGAACCCGAGTCGTTCCGCGACGCCGCCTTCCAGCGCGACCTCATCCGGTCCATGAAGCCGGGTGTGCCGTGGCTTCTGATGGAGCAGGTGACGGGCGCCCTGAACTGGCGTCCCACCAACGCTCCCAAGGCGCCCGGACAGATGGCCGCGCTGTCGATGCAGTGCATCGGGCGTGGCGCCGATGGGGTGTTGTTCTTCCAGTGGCGCCAGTCCCGCGCCGGCGCGGAGAAGTTCCACGCGGCGATGCTTCCGCATGCCGGTACCGACACGCGGATCTGGCGCGAGGTGACGGCGCTGGGTGCGGAGCCGGCGGCGCTGCCGCCGCTGCCGGCGGGAACGGCCGATGCGAGGGTCGCCCTCGTCATGGACTGGGAGAGCCTGGTGGGCCGTCGAAAGCCCCGATCACCCCTCCAACGTGCTCGACTACGTGGCGGTCCTGCAGCGCTGGTATCGCGCGTTGCACCGCAGGCACGTCATGGTGGACATCGTGCCGCCCGAGCGCGTGACGGCATCGGCTTACTCGCTGGTGCTCGCGCCTGCGTTGTACCTCCTGCGACCCGAGGGTGCTGCGGCGCTCGACGCGTTCGTGGCCGATGGCGGGCACCTGCTCGCGGGGCCGTTCACGGACGTGGTCGACGAGCGCGACGCGTTCCTCGACGGCGGCTTCCTCACGCGCCTCGGCGCGGCGCTCGGGGTGTCGATCGACGACTTCGGCGCGCTGGCGCGACCCGGTGCGGCCGGTCAGGGCGAAGCGCCCCTTGACGGGCCGTTCGGCACGGTCACCGGCACGCTGCTCGCAGAGGAAGTGGTGTTGCGTGGTGCCGCGCCCGTCGCGACGTTCGTGACCGGCCGCAGGGACGGTGACGCGGCCCTCACCGAGCACGCGTACGGCGCGGGGGTGGGGTGGTACCTCGCCACGGTGCCCGACGAGGCGGGGGCCGATGCCATCGCCGAGTGGGCGCTCGAGCGTGCAGGTGTCGCTCCGGTCCTCGCGGGCCTTCCCGCCACCGTCGAGGCTGCCCAGCGCGGCAACGTCGTCACGGTCATCAACCACGGTGACGCGGACGTGACCGTGGCGCTGGCGGGTCGTGACCTGCTCGCCGGGGCGCGGGTGGAGTCCGTCGCTCTCGCTCCGTACGGGTACGCGCTGGTCGAGCGGTCCTGACATGAGGATCGTCCTCGCCCCCGACTCGTTCAAGGGCACCGCCGAGGCTGGCACGGTCGCACACGCGATCGCGTCCGGCTGGGCTGACGTGCGCCCCAGCGACGAGGCGGTCATCCTGCCAATGGCCGATGGTGGCGAGGGCACCCTCGAGGCCTTGGCTCAGGCGCCTGGAGCGGTGCGCACGCCAGTGGCCGTCACCGGGCCGGACGGTCGGAAGGTCGAGGCCGAGTGGCTTGCTCTGCCCGGCGACCGCGGCACGGTGGGGGTGGTGGAACTCGCGTCGACGTCCGGGATCACGCTGGTGGAGCGGTTGGCGCCGCTGGACGCCCACACCGTGGGGTTCGGGCAGGCGATTGCCGCCGCGCTGGATGCGGGGGTCGACTCGCTGCTGGTCGCGATCGGGTCGTCCTGCTCAACCGACGGCGGCACCGGAGCGCTGGCGGCGCTCGGGGCGCGTTTTCTGGGCGCCGACGGCGCGGTCATCGCCCGTGGCGGACGTGGGCTCGGTGACCTCGCTCGCGCCGACTTCGCCGGTCTCAGGCCGCTGCCGCCAGGCGGGGCGAGCGTGCTGTCCGATGTGACGAGCCCCCTCCTGGGAGATGGGGGCGCCGCGGCGGTATTCGGCCCGCAAAAGGGCGCCAGCCCGCAGCAGGTGCGCGTGCTCGATGCCGGACTCGCACGCCTCGCCCAGGCCTGCCGCGACGCGGGACGGCCCGTCGAGCCTGGCCTGCCGGGAGCGGGCGCCGCGGGCGGTACGGGCTACGGCCTCGCCGTCTGGGGCGCCACGCTCGGCTCGGGGTCCGCGGCCGTGGCCCATGCCATCGGCCTGGAGACCGCGCTCGCGGGCGCGGACCTGGTCATTACGGGGGAGGGTGCGTACGACGGTCAGTCCGACGTAGGCAAGGTGGTCTCCGAGGTGCGGCGCCGCGCAGCCACCGTGGGGATACCCGTCGCTCTCGTGGCCGGACGCATCGACGCGGACACCGGTGATCTCGCCGCGGCGGTATCGCTGACCGACCTTGCGGGAGGGGCTGAGGCGGCCATGTGCGAGACGCTGCGGTGGGCGCGGGCCGCCGGACAGCGGCTTGCGGCGACGTTCGCGCCCTGAGGCCGGACTAGTCCCAGAGCGAGACCGTCAGGAGTTCGTCGAGCCGGGTGCGCACACGTGCGGGGATGTCCACCGAGGCGGGGTCGATGAGCCACTGAATCTGCAGGCCCTCCATGAGCGCCGTGAGCCTCCGCGGGCAGGTGTGTGACGTCGACGTCGGCGTGCACCATGCCCCGGCGTTCGAGGTCCCCGAAGGCCTGTGCGAGATGGCCACGAAGCCACGCGTAGCGCTCCACGAAGTACGCGTGCGCGGGATGCGTCGGCACGATCGCCTCAGTGGACAGCCGCGCGAAGAGCGCGATGACCTCGCGCTGCGTTGCGTTGTGTTCGAGGACCGCGAGCAGACGACGCAGGTACTCGGCTCCATCCTGATCGCGGCGCACTCCCTCGAAGAAGCGTTCCCCGTTGAGCCGGTCTCGCTCCTCGAGGACCGCGATGAGCAGGACATCCTTGGACGGGAAGTGGTGAAGGAGCCCCGCGCGGGATACCCCGCACGCCTCGGCGATGCTCACCATGCTCGCGCCCTCGAAGCCCGAGGTGGCGAAGGCCTCCAGCGCCGCGGAGACGATTTGCGCGCGGCGCCGCACGCCCTTGGGGTAGGTGCCACGCGTGGTGGAAGCAAGTTCAGTCATCGGACACGATCCTGCCCGATGCGCCGCGTCGCCACCACGAGAACCACCAGGGCGGCCGTGGCGGAGAGGAGTTCGCCAGCAGCCAGGGCGACCCACACCCCCGTTGCGCCGAGCCCGCCGAGTACCACGACGAGCGGCACCTTGAGAGCCAGCAGGGTGCCCACGGAGATCACGTACGACGGACCGGGGCGCCCCAGGGACTGGAAGTACGCCGCCACCAGGGGTGGGACGCCCGCGACGGCGACGCCGATGAGGATGACCCTGAGGGCATCGGCCGTCATGGCGGCTGTGGAGGGGGCCGCGACGAACAGCCCCACCACGGGCCGGGCCGCGAGGGCCAGCACGACCGCCACGACGGCACCGTAGATGAGCGTCGCGGCGAGGCTGAGTCGCAGGGTGCGACCCACCCGCGCGTGAAGGCCGCGGCCGGCGTTGTAACTCACGATGGGTTGAATGCCCTGAGTGATGCCGATCTGCGGCATGACCGCAAAGGTCCGCATGCGCTCGCTCACCGCGTAGGCGGCGAGCGCGGCCACACCCGCGGCCGCCAGAGCGCTGTTGGCGAGCGTCACCAGGAGCGTCGCGCCGAGGCCTGCGAGCAGCGACGGCGAGCCGATCTGCGCAATGGTGCCCACGGTCGCCGGATGCGGCACCAGGTCGCGCGCCGTCACCCGGTAGGGCCGGTCGCGGCGCGCGAAGAAGAACCACATCGCCATCGCCGCCGAGACGGCCTGTCCGCCCACGGTCCCCAGCGCAGCGCCGATAACACCCATGTCGAAGCCAAAGATGAGGAGCGGATCGAGGGTGATCTGGACGGCGACGGCCGCCACCCAGATCGCCGTCGAGAACCCCACGTGGCCCTCGGCCCGCACCACCGCGGAGAATCCCGTCGAGAGCACGGCTCCCGCGAGCAGCACGGCCGCGTATGGGCGGGCGTACGGCATCGTCGCATCGGTGGCGCCGACCAGGCGCAGAAGGGGGTCGAGGAACGCGAGGCCGATGCCCGTCGTCAGCAGCGCCGTGGTCCAGAACACGGTGAAAGCCGAGCCCGTGGCGCGCGCGGCGCCCGCCGTGTCGTGGGCCCCGAGGCTGCGCGCGACGACCGATGCCGCGCCCACCCCCACCGTCGTGGAGACCGCCCCGAGGAGCAGCAGGAGCGGGGCCACGAGGTTCACGGCGGCCAGCGCCGTCTCGCCCACCGCGCGCGAGACGAACCAGGCGTTAGTCAGGGCGTAGATGCCGTACACCCCGACGCCGAGCGTGGTCTGCGAACAGGACCACCACAGGAGCCGCCCGAGCGGGCGGTGCGCGAGGTCCTCGGCGCGATCGGGGCGGACGGTGGCACTCACGGTGTCAGGAGACGGGCTGGCTCTCGGCGCGCAGGGCGGCCATGATGAGGTCCATCTGCTCGCGAGCCATGTCATAGACCTCGGTGGTGGTGTGCCCGCGGTACTTGGTCTCGACCGTCATGATGACTGCCAGGTACAGCGAGTACAGGCGGCGGCGCGTGCGCTCGGACGGCGTGAGCGTGGTGAGGCCAAAGCCCTCCATGAACGCCTGGGGGTCGCCGAAGATCGGGATGTCCAGCCCGGTGAAGCCCGCCTCCATGATGGGGTCGCCCCAGATGGCGCGCTCGTGGTCGAGGATGGCGACGATCTTGCCGTCGCGGATCATCGAGTTCTTGTCCCATAGGTCCACCTCGGTCAGCCGCGGCTCCGTGACGTCGTCGAGCGCGTCCGCGTGCGCAGCGAAGACCGCGCGCACAGCCTCGGGGGAGTGACCCAGATCGATGCCCACGGCTACGCCATCGGCAAGGGTGTCGTCGACCATCGCCAGGAAGGCGTCGCGCCAGGTGGCGAAGCCCTCGCCGTCGAGCGCGCCAAAGCGCTCTCCAGCGACCTCGGTGATCTGTCGGTTGAGGGCGCCAAGCCGGCGATTTGCGTCGTAGATTTCCTCGGCGCTGAGGTGCTCGGAGGCGGCGAAGCCGAGGTTATGGCCCGCGATGCACTCCATGAAGAACAGATCGGCGTCCACGACCTCGTGGGTGAGGTCGACGTGGTCGATGCGGGGGATCGGCACCTCGGTGTGGGTGGCGACCAGGCGCATCGCCTCGAGTTCCGCGCGCATCATGCCCACCTCGCGGGTGAGGACCTGGACGTCGGCGGGCGGCGCGATCTTGAGGATGACGGGCCTGCCGTCGGCGAGCGTGATGCGGTAAATGACGTTGAACCAGCCGTCGGTGAGCTCCTCGGCGAAGTCGTCTCCCGCGGGAATGGCGGCGTCGCCGTATGCCCGGCCGACGAGGGTGCGCAGCACGTCGAGCGGCTGACGGTTCTTGGTGGTGCTCTCCATTGAGCGGCTCCTTGCGGTGTCTCGCCGCGCGCTCGCGCGGTGAGGGAACGCTACCACCAAAACCGACACTGCTGACGGTTTCTTAGACGCGTCAAATGGATCCATTTGGCTCGTTTAAGGCCTGAGGCGAACCAAATGGATCCATTTGACCGGGTCGTCAGCGGGTGGCGTCGGCCTCCACGTGTGCCGCCTCGGTCTCCTCAAGGGTGAGGCCGGGTTCGGCGGACAGTGCCTTGTCGCCCTTGGGCAGCGTCAGCAGCATGAGGGCCGCCGTCACGCCCGCGATGATGGCCGAGATCAGCATCGCGTGCTGGCTCGCGTCCATAAACGCGGTTTGGGCGACCTCGGCGATCTGAGCCGCAAGCGACGCTGCGTCGCCGCCGGTCGCGGTCATCTGCTCGGACACCGCCATGGCTCCCGCGAGCGAGTCGGACAACGCGGTGCCGGCATCGGCGGGAAGCGATGCCGCAGCATCGGCCACACCCTCGGTGTACTGGTTGGCGATGAGCGAGCCCAGCAGGGCGATGCCGAGCGACGCGCCCAGGCTCGCGGGTGGTGTCGTTCATGGCAGAGCCCATGCCGGAGCGGTTGCGCGGCACCGAGGACATGAGCATGTTGGTCGCCGGGGTCATGACCAACGCCATACCCGCGGTGATGATCGACATCGCGATGAAGAAGTCCCAGTAGGACGGCACGGTGGGCCACGTCGTCATGAGGAGGAAGCCCACGGCGATGATCGCGAGGCCAGGCACCACTGTCCAGCGCGTCCCGACCTTGGCGACGATGCGCGGCACCAGCGGGCCAAGGATCATCATGGGCAGCATCGGCGGGATCATCGCGACGGCCGAGGTGAGCTCGTCGTACCCCATGACCCTGGAAGATCTGGGTCATCGAGTAGAAGGCGCCGATCATCGCGAAGAACGTGAGGGTGACCGAAACGACCGACAGGGTGAAGCGGCGGCGCTTGAACAGGCTGAGGTCAAGCATGGGGTGCTCGACCCTGTTCTCCCACCAGATGAATGCGGCCAGCGCGAGCGCACCCACGGCGGCGGCGACGACCGCGAGGGTCTCCCAGCCGTGCGACGGGGCCTCCATGATCGTGTACACGATGCCTGCGAGGGCGAGCGTGACGAACAGTCCGCCGATCCAGTCGACGGGGGTCGCCTTCTCGTCCACTGATTCGGGGACGATGCGTGCCGTGATGGGGATGGCGATCAGGCCGAACGCGGCGCCCAGGAGGAACGCCGAGTGCCAGTCGAAGAAGTGCAGCAGGAGGCCGGTGAGGACCGAGCCGAGCATCATGCCCACGCCGGACACGGCTGCCCAGATGGCGATGGCCTTGGGGCGCTCCTTCGAGGGGAACACCACGTTGACGAGCGACAGCGTGGTGGGCATGACGAGCGCGCCGCCGATGCCCATGATGGCGCGCGACGCGATGAGTTCTCCCGCGGTGGTCGCGAAGAACGGCGCGTACGCCGAGGCTAGGGCGAAGATGACGAGGCCGACCATCATGACGCGCTTGCGTCCGTAGCGGTCGGCAATGGCGGCGGCGATGAACAGCAGCGCCGCGAAGACCAGGGTGAAGGCCTCCACCACCCAGGTGAGCCTGGAGCCTGTGTCATCGAGAACTCGACGGCCAGTTCCGGCAGGGCCAGGTTGAGGCTCATGTTCGCGATCATCGCGGTCATGAGGCCGAGGCAGAGGGTGGCGAGGATGGCCCAGCGGCGGCGGTACGTCGACTCGGAGATGCCCTCGGAGAGGGCCTCCTCGAGGTTCGCGTGCGTCGCGTCGGTTGACGTAGACACAGGTGTCTCCTGAGAACGGGGGAAGGGGATGATCCCGTCAGCGGGATATCGGTTACGATAATTCACGTGACGCGAACAATCAAGTTCGCGTGAAGCGAATTAATTCTCGAGGCGGCGGGACACACGGCCCCCGAGCCGACGAAGGAGCAAGCGATGAACCGCGAGGAGAGGATCGCCGAGGTGCTGGGGCTCCAGCATCAACTCATGCGCACGTCCATGCGTTACCACTCGCGCACGATGGCGTACGAGGGGCTGACGCCCGCGCAGTTCCACCTGCTCGTGTTCCTTCACGGCAGCGAGGGCGTCCCCACGGCGGAGGCGGCTGACGCGCTCGGCGTGAAGCCCAACATTGCCTCCGGCGTGGTCCAGAGGGTCGTCGACCGTGGCTGGGTGAGTCGTCACTCCTCGCCCGATGACGGCCGTGTGCGGCTCCTGTCGCTGACGGACGCCGGGGTGGAGCCTGGTCAACGAGGCCGTGGCTGAAGCCGAGCGCGGCTTCGTGTCGCACCTCGACGTCCTGAGCGACGAGCAGATCGAGCAGGCTTGCAGCGATTATGGCGACGATTGTGGCCGCGGGTGGTGGCCTCGACGCCTGATGAGGCGGCGGGAGGGCCGCTGCGTCAGCCGACGCGCGTGAGGCCCGTGCCGTCCGCAGCGGTGGTGTAGAAGGCGTCCGTGTAGTCGTCTCCCACGCTGAACGTGACCTCCACCGGGCCCACGGGTTGGGCAAAGGTCTCGGAGTCGATGTCGCCGTCAGAGGTGCGGTGCACGGAGAACGTGGCGTCGCCCATGCCTTCCAGGCCCGCCTCCGCGGCGGCGGCCTCGGCCGCGGACGCGAGCGTGTCCCACGCGACGTCCTCGAGGCCGAACTGTTCCTCCGCGACGTCGGGCTGGATGATGGCGGCGCCATCCCCGCTGACCTCGCCACGCCTGTACATCCAGGAGTCGGTGGCGACCTCGCCGGGAGTGAGGGGGCCTCGACGATGACCATGTCGTCCATGACCACCACCGAACTCACCGTGTCGTGGCCGATCGCAGCGACGAGGGAGTCGAGCGCCGTGGCAAGCGATGCGGGCTTGCGGAGGTCGGCATGCAGGCGTCCTTCCGGGATCGCGTCGAGCGTCTGCTCAAGTGCCGGGCGGTAGGGCAGGACCACGAGGATGGCCGCGGCGGCGAAGGCTACGACGTAGAGCAGGGCGCGCCAGGGGCGTCCCCCACGCCCGATCCCGAGCAGTGGACGCGGACCGAATCCTGTGGTGGCGCCGTCCTCGAGGTCACGGCGAGGCGCGTCGCCCGGCGCGGGCAGTCGCAGTCCATCGACGTCGGCGGGAATGGCATCGCTCAGTGCGACACCGCCGCTGGGTGACAGGGCGACGCGATGCTCGGTCCCGGGTTGGAAGCGCGGCACCTCCACCGTGGTGAGGAGTCGTCGCGTGGTGGTGGCGAACGGGGAGTCCGTCAGGGTCGCCACCGTGATGTCGAGGTCGCACACCGGCTGCTCGTTGATCCGCAGGCCGGTCTCGCGCACCGCATCGACTCTCGCGAGGCCGATGCGCCCTGCGGCGATCGCCTCGGCAAGTTGTGCCTCGGTAGGGCCGGCCATCCCCCTCGTCGAGCGTCCGATCGAGACGAGCACGCTCGCGACGATGGTGAGCGTGAGGCCGACCGGCAACGCCCAGACACCCGCCCCTGGTGGACCGACCACCATGACGACGCCGCCGCCGACGAGAATGCCAAGGCCGATCGCAATGAGGAGTCGAAGCACCGGTTCATCCTAGGTGCGGCGAGGCGGTGGTGCGGCGAGGCGGTGGTGCGGCGATCGTTACCGGTCGCCGCCGGAGTCAGGCCTGGGTCAGGTCCGAGTCCATGGAGGCGCACTGCTGGGCAACGGCGCCTGGTAGCAGGCTGTGTGAACAACTCCGCGAGTTCGCTGCGAAGGTGCTCGGGAACGCGGTCGAGCAACGCCTCGCGCTTGATGAGGTCATATGCGTCGCGGGCCTCGCCGACCACGCGCACGCCCTCGTCCGTCAGCACGGCCCAGTTGGCGCGACGGTCGTGCTCGCACGCTTTGCGCGCCACCAATCCTTCCGCCTCAAGGCTTGCTGATGGTGTGGGACAGGCGCGACAGCGACGAGTCGGCGGCCTTCGCCACCTCGGCGAGCCTGCAGCGTGCCGTCGGGGTGCGCGTCGAGGGTCGACAGGATCGTGAACTGGAAGTGGTTCAGGCCCGTCAGGGCGCGCAGTCGCTCGTCGAGCGCGGCGGGGACGGTCGTCAGCATGGCCGAAAACCGGCGCCACAGGAGTTCGTCCTGGGTGCTCAGCGTGCGGGTGGCCTCGACAGTCATGGGGCTCAGGATACCTCGCTTGACGGTTCAACGAAAGACCACTACTGTCGCCTAAGTTGAATCGACAATGATTGAACCGTCAAGTGAAGGAGTCCGTTGTGACTATCGCCTACTGGATCGTCGCCGCGATCCTTGCCCTCGTCTTCCTCGCCGCCGGTGCGAGCAAGCTCGTCCAGTCGGAAGAGAAGGCGCGTGCCTCCGTCCTTCCCGAGCGCCGCTCGCTCGGCACCGAGCGCTTCATCGGCGCCGTCGAGGTCGTCGGCGCCCTGGGCCTCATTCTGCCCCCGCTGACCGGCATCGCCGTCATTCTCGCGCCGGTGGCGGCCGTCGGCCTCGCCGTCACCATGCTGATCGCGGTCGCGGACCACGTGCGCCACAGCGAGCCGTTCCCGCCCGCGCTGGTGCTGATGGTCGTCTCGATCGCCGTCGCCGTGCTCGGCTTCCTCGCCTGGGCCTAACTCTCGATCAGGGCGCGGCGTCGCTGCCCGGCAGCGCGTCGCGCCCGATCTCGAGCGCGGCCTTCCACGTCGCGGGCACCTCACGGCCATAGCCGATGAAGGTGTGCGGCCGCGCCAGCACCTCGGGAAAGGCGCCCTGCACCGCGAGGCCGACGGACCGGCACAACCACATTGCACGCGGCAGATGGAACTCCTGCGAACAGACCACGACGCTCGCAAGGCCCAGGTTGTCACGGGCATTGAGGGCCGATGCCCTGGTGTCGTGGCCGCGTGGGTCACGGTCGATATCGGCGGCAGGCACGCCGAGGCTCGAGCGCGGTGCGCACCATCGCCTCGGTCTCGTCCAGGCCCTCGCGGTTGTGGCCCGCGCCCGTCATCACGAGCCGCGCCACCACCCCGCGCTCGTAAAGGGCGACTCCCGCCTCGACGCGCTGACGCAAGAACAGACTGGGGCGTCCGTCCTCCCACACCCGCGCACCCAACACGAGTGCGGCATCGGCCGGCCGAAAGCCGCCCGTCGCCGCGGGGTGCAGTGCCCCCAGCGCGGTGAGCCGCGCATAGACCTGTGGCGCGATCAGCGAGGCGCCGAGTACCGCGCCGAGGGAAAGAGTCGCCCGCGCGGCACTCACCGGAGCGAATGCCTCCACGCCGTGCCACCCCTGCCAAGGGGCAGAACGCGGTGCGAGCCGCGTAGCGTGCGGGTGCGGTCCATCCATGCAGAGGTGGGCGACCCGGGCGCCTCGTCGGGCTCGCCCGCCGCCGCGACCGCCACCATGCCCGCCACCAAGGCTGCGAGTTCCTCCGCGTCGGGCGTCCCGCGCACCACACGCAGGCCAGTCGCGACCTCGGAGACGTCCTCGGTGCTCACAGCGGGATGTTCCCGTGCTTCTTGGGCGGAAGTGCGGCCCGCTTGGTGCGCAGGGCACGCAGCGCGCGCGTGATCTGCTCGCGCGTCTCGTGGGGCTCGATGACCGCGTCCACGTAGCCACGGTCGGCGGCGTCGTAGGGGTTGACGATCTCGTCCTCGTACTCGGCGGTGAGCCTGGCGCGCTCCGCCTCGACGTCGCCGCCCTCGTCGGCCACCTTGGCGAGCGCGCGGCGCTGGAGGATGTTCACGGCGCCGCCGGAGCCCATGACCGCGATCTGGGCCGTAGGCCATGCGAGGTTCACGTCGGCCCCAGCCTGCTTGGACGCCATCACGATGTACGCGCCGCCGTAGGCCTTGCGCGTGATGACAGTGACGAGCGGCACCGTGGCCTCGGCATAGGCGTAGATCGCCTTCGCGCCACGGCGAATGATGCCCTGGTGCTCCTGGTCCACGCCGGGCAGGAAGCCCGGCACGTCCACGAAGGTCAGCACGGGGATGTTGAACGCGTCGCAGGTGCGCACGAACCGCGCCGCCTTCTCGGACGCGTTGATGTCGAGCGTGCCTGCCATCGACTGGGGCTGGTTCGCGACGATGCCCACCGACTGGCCCTCGAGGTGGCCAAAGCCCGTGAGGACGTTGGGCGCGAACAGGGGCTGGATCTCGAACAGTTCGCCGTCGTCGAGGACGGTTTCGACCACCGTCTTCATGTCGTACGGCTGGTTCGGCGAGTCGGGGATGAGCCTGGTCGAGCGCGAGGTCCTCGTCCGTCAGGCTCCAGGTCGGCCTCGGCGTCCCACCCGGGCGCGTCGGTGAGGTTGTTCTGCGGCAGGTACTGAATGAGGTGCTGGACGTACTCGATCGCGTCGTCCTCGTCCTGCGCAAGGTAGTGCGCGACGCCGGACTTCGCGTTGTGCGTGTGACCGCCGCCGAGGCTCCTCGAACGTCACCTCCTCGCCGGTGACGGACTTGATAACGTCCGGGCCGGTGATGAACATCTGGCTGGTGCCGTCCGCCATCACGATGAAGTCGGTGAGAGCAGGGGAGTAGACCGCGCCGCCGGCGCTTGGTCCCAGGATGAGGGAGATCTGCGGGATGACGCCCGAGGCGGCCACGTTGCGGCGGAACATCTCGGCGAACTGGGTCAGCGCCGCGACGCCTTCCTGAATGCGAGCCCCGCCGCCGTCGGAGATGCCGATGAGCGGCACGCCCGTGCGCAGCGCGAAGTCCTGCACCTTCGTGATCTTCTGGCCGTGCACCTCGCCGAGCGAGCCGCCAAAGATCGTGAAGTCCTGGCTGAACACCGCGACCTGGCGTCCGTCGATGGTGCCGTAGCCCGTCACGACACCGTCCCCGTACGGGCGGTTCTTGTCGAGGCCGAAGTTGCGGCTGCGGTGCCTGGCGAGCGCATCGAGCTCGACAAAGCGCCCTCGTCAAGGAGCCTGAGCGATGCGCTCGCGCGCGGTCTTCTTGCCGCGCGCATGCTGCTTCTCGGCGGCGACGGCCTCGTGGCTCGCGACGGCTTCGTCGATCTTGCCGCGCAGGGCCTCGAGGGCGCCCGCGGTGGTCGCGGTCGGACGGGGTTCGGACACGGTTCTCCCTTGACTTGGCTGACGGATAGCCTAGCCGCGTGAACCCCGAGTCGCCCTCAGCCGTCGCCGCCTCCCGTGCACCACTGACGGCCGATGCGCTCGCGGGCATCGTGGGGGAGGGACGCCAACTGAGGCGGCTTGAGGTGGTGGCGGCGTCACCGTCGACCAACACGGCCCTGCTCGCTGCGGCCTCCCGCGCGCCCGAGGAGTGGCCGGCATTGGCGGCGATGGTCGCCGACCATCAGACCGCCGGCCGCGGCCGTGCCGGACGGTCGTGGGCCACGCCTCAGGGCGCCGCTTTGACCGTGTCCTTCCTGCTGCGTCCCGCCGTGGCGGCCGATACGCTGGGCTGGGCGCCGCTCGTCGTGGGCCTAGCGACGGTGCGCGCCTTGCGCGACGCCGGCGTGGGTGCGTATCTGAAGTGGCCGAACGATGTGGTGGTTGAGGCCGGTGCGAAGGCCATCCCCGGTTGGGGACGCTGGCGCAAGGTCGTCGGCATTTTGTGCGAAGTGGTGCCCGGGTCCGCACAGGCCGATGCCGGGGCGGCCGTGGTGGCAGGCATCGGCATCAACGTGTCGCAGTCTGCCGCCGAACTGCCGGTGCCCCACGCCGCGTCGCTCGCGACGCTCGGTGCCGCGTCGCTCGACCGGGTGGCTCTCATGAGGTCTCTGACGGCTCACCTCACCGATGCTCTCGCGATGTGGGGCTCGACGCCGAGTTCCCGCGGGTGCACGGTGCGGTGGAAGCGGCATGCGCATCCATCGGCTGGGATGTCTCGGTCGAACAGCCTGGCGGGACCGCGGTCACGGGACGCGTCACGGGTCTGTCGCACGCGGGGGCACTCCTGGTGGCGGGCCGCGACGGAGTGCATGAGGTGCTCGCGGGCGACCTACACGTGCGCCGCGCCTGAGGCATCGCCCCTGCTATCGAAACGTTTTGCTGACCGCTGGTAGGTCACGGAACGGTCACGGTCGGTCACGCTGAGGTCACGCCGGCAACAGATCGTGCGCCTTGAGCGACAGGTTGTGTCCGCGAGATCACGGGCAGGCAACCTCCTTGTTTCACTCGAGACACATCCTTTCCACCCGCGTCAGGTCACAGCGAGGTCACCTCGGCATTGACGCCCCCCGGGACGTGGACGGTGAGGATGCGGGGCTCGCGCGGTGCGGGCCTGACGACGTCAGATCTGCGGTGCCCGCTGAGGGCAGCGCCAGCGACTCAAGGAGGAGAAGCAGCATGATCCACACCCAGGAGGTGACGCTCTGATGAGGGCATCACGTATCGCACGCTCCACGGCATTCTTTGGCATCTTCGCGCTCGCCGTCGCCGGCTGCTCCGGTGACGCCGACGACCCGGCGCCCGAGACCAGCGCCAGCGACACCCCCGTCGCCGAGGGCAGCCTACACCACGTCCGAGGTCACGGACGGCACCACCGACTTCGTGGTCGTCACCAACCCCGGTGAGGGCCCCGAGCTGTCGTACTCCGCGGAGGGCGGCGTGACGCTGCTCGAAGAGGAGATCGACGGCGCCACCTACGCGTTCAAGGACATGAACGGCAACGGCGAACTCGACACGTGGGAAGACTGGCGCGAGGACTCCGAGGTCCGCGCCGCCGACCTCGCCTCGCAGATGTCAATCGAGCAGGTTGCGGGCCTCATGCTCTTCACTCGCACGAGCGCACCCCCGCTGACGGCTTCACCGACGCCCAGAAGGAGTACCTCGAGAACTCGAACCTGCGCGCCGTGCTGAACGCCGCCGGCTCGGACGCCGAGGTCACCGTTCCGTGGGTCAACGAGATGCAGGCCTTCGTGGAGACCCTCGCGACCGAGGACACCCCCTACGTGCCGGTCAACTTCGCGTCCGACCCCCGCTCCGAGGCGGCCACCGGAGGCGTCTACAACGCCGATGGTGCCGACATCTCGCGCTGGCCTTCGAACCTTGGTCTCGCGGCCACGTTCGACGCGGCCTTCACCAAGCAGTTCGGTGAGATGGCTTCGGCCGAGTACCGTGCGCTCGGCATCACCACGGCCCTCAGCCCCCAGATCGACCTCGCAACCGACCCCCGTTGGCTGCGTGTGGGCGGCACGTTCGGTGAGGACGCCGCTCAGGCGGCCGAGCCTCGCAGGCGCCTACGTCGACGGCTTCCAGGGTTCCGAGGGCGAGGCCGAGTGGGGCCCCGAGTCCGTCAACGCCATGATCAAGCACTGGGCCGGCGACGGCGCAGGCGAGGGCGGCCGTGAGTCGCACACCGACGCCGGCAAGTACCGCGTGTACCCCGGTGACAACCTCGACGAGCACGTCTCGGTCTTCCAGGGTGCGCTCGACGCCGCCTCGGTCATGACGTCGTACTCGATCTCGCTCGACGCTGACGGCGAGCCGCTGTTCGAGGACCGCATGGGTTCCGCGTACGACTCGGGCCAGATGTCGCTCCTGCGTGACGACAACTCCTTCGGCGGCGTGGTCGTCACCGACTGGGGCGTCATGACCGGAGCGAACGACGAGGGCGCGTTCATCGCGACCGCGTGGGGCGCCGAGGACCTGACCCCCGCCGAGCGCTACGTCAAGGTGCTGGGTACGGGCCACGACATGTTCGGTGGCGTCAACGACGCGACCTACATCCTCGAGGCGGCCGACCTGTGGCAGGAGCAGTTCGAGGCTGGCGACCAGGAAGTCGACGCTGAGACGCGTTTCCAGGAGTCCGGCGCTCGCATCCTCAACATGAGCCTTCCAGGCCGGCCTGTACGAGAGCGCCTTCCTCGACCCCGAGGAGTCCGCATCGGTCCTGGCCAGCGAGGACAAGGTGGAGGCCGGCTACGCCGCGCGCTCGCCTCGGTCGTCATGCTGAAGAACTCGGACGGCATCATCTCCGCCGACACCGACTACTCGGACAAGACCGTCTACATCCCGCAGTCGAGCGACAACGGCCTGCCGAGCCTCTTCGGTGACCCCGCCTACACCCAGGGACCGAGCATCGACCTTGACGTCGCTGCCCAGTTCTTCGGTGAGGTGGTGACCGACGAGGTCGAGCCTGGACGAAGACGGCAAGGTCGTCTCCTACACCACGCCCGACCTGTCCAACGTGGACCTGGTCCTCGTGGGCATGGACAGCCCCACCACCGGTGCGGTGTTCGGCAACTCGGGCTACGACGCCGAGTCGGACAGCCTACTACCCGCTCGCCCTGCAGTACCGCGAGTACACCGCTGACGGCGACAACGTCCGCAAGACCTCCATCTCGGGCGACATCCTCGAGGATGGCACCCAGGAGAACCGTTCGTACTTCGGCAACTCGGTGACCGCCTCCAACGAGGCCGACCTTGACGCCTTCGAGCGTGCGGTCGACGCCGTCGAGGCGTCCGGCAAGGACATCCCGGTGGTCGTGGGCCTCAAGGCGACGAACCCGGTCATCCCCGCCGAATTCGAGGCTGACGCCGACGCGATCCTGGTCGGCTTCGGCATCAGCGACCAGGCCCTGGTCGAGGTTGTCACTGGCGGCTCCGAGCCCGCGGGCCGTCTGCCCATCCAGTTCCCCGCGGACATGGACACGGTCGAGGCGAGCCAGGAGGACGTGCCCAAGGACGTCACCCCGTACACCGACGCTGACGGCAACGCCTACGACTACGGCTTCGGCCTCAACTACTCCGGAGTGATCTCCGAGTAACCAGCATCCGGTCACGGACGTGGCCGAGGATCTGAGATTCTCGGCCACGTCCGCACCACCCGTTCCACGCTGAGACGTGTGGGACACCCTCACCCAAGGAGCAGAGATGAACACCAAGAAGATGCGGGCTGGCGGCCTCGCCGTCCTGATCGCCGCCACCGGAGCCTTCGGCCTGACCGCATGCTCGAGCGACAGTGACGCCGACGCCACCACCGGCGCCGAGACCGAGGTCTCGCAGGAGGCTGCCGTCGACGTCGCCACGGACCTCGAGACCGCGAAGGCGGCCGTGGACGAGGCGCTTGCCGACGACGACTGGGCGCAGGTCATGCTCGCCAGCGACGTGGACTCGCCCACCGTGAAGTACGGCCTCATGGTCATGCCGTTCGTGCCCACCGACGCCGCTGAGCGCGTCACCGGCACGGTCAACATCGACGGCGGCAACTACGTGATCGAGGCCGTCTCGGCCGCGACCGGCCAGACCTGGCAGATTGACCAGGACGGCACCATCACCGAGGTCGCGGAGTAATCCTGACCTGATTCGCGGCGCGTCCGCCCGGCCCCTGCGGCCGGGCGGGCAGCGCAGCCGGGGAAAGACATCCCCGGGCAGGCCCCGCCGCGGCCCCTCAGACTTCCTTTCTATCCGCCCGCCATGCCTCACCTCACCGAAGGAGACCCGACGTGAACGCACGAGCGTCCAAGGACTCGGCAGCCGTCAAGGCGCCGATGTCCAACAAGAAATTCCTGACGATCTGGATTCCCGTCGTCGCGTTCATCACGATCCTGCTGATCGTGGCGAACATGGCGCTGGTGATCGCGGGCGGCTGGGTCGCCTCGCAGTTCGGCTCGGGCACCTACACGTTCACCAACTCCGAGGAGTCGGAGGGCTGGGACACCGATTACTACGAGTCGGAGTACTCGGACATCGACGAGCGACGTCGCCGCGCGCGACCTCGTCTCGGAGATCGGCGACGGCGGCATCGTCCTGGCGAAGAACGAGGGCGATGCTCTCCCGCTCGACTCGTCCTCGCAGGCGACCATGCTGGGCCGCGCCGCGGCTGACCCCGTGTTCGGTGGCTCGGGCTCCGGCTCGGTCGACACCAACACGGCCGTCAACGCGCGCACCGGCCTCGAGAACGCAGGCTTCTCGATCAACGACGAGATGTACCAGGCCATCGATGCCTACGCGCAGGAGAACAAGCGCGGCCACATCGAGATGGACCTCCCGATGGACTCGACCTACACGATCGGCGAGCCTGCCCATCGATCAGTACGAGGCGCACGAGTCGTCGTTCGCCGAGTACGGCGACGCGGGCGTGATCTTCATCGGCCGTCCCGGCGGTGAGGGCGGTGACCTCGCGCAGGACATGCTCGACATCCCGAACTCCGAGAACATCGACCCCCGCGCCCAGGAGGGCGAGCACCAGGCTCGAGCTCAACCAGGATGAGAAGGCGCTGATCGCGCTCGCCAAGGAGAGCCTTCGAGACCGTCGTGGTCGTCGTGAACGCCTCGACCACCCTCGAGCTCGGTGAGCCTTCAGGACGATGCAGGCGTGGACGCGATCCTGCTGGCCGGTTCGCCCGGCGCCACCGCGTTCAACGGACTGGGCAACATCATGTCCGGTGCGGTGAACCCTTCGGGTCACACCGTTGACGTGTGGTCGCGTGACTTCACCGCCGACCCCACCTGGGTCAACTTCGGCAGCAACATCTACGAGAACATCGAGGCGAGCCTACCCGGTCTCCGCGACCGAGTCCGCGACCTCGAACGCCACCGTCACCTCGGAGGCGCCGTTCGTGAACTACGCCGAGGGCATCTACCTGGGCTACCGCTACTACGAGACCGCCGCAGTCGAGGGTTTCATCGACTACGACCAGGCCGTGGTGTACCCCTTCGGCTACGGCCTGTCCTACACGGACTTCGCGTGGGAGATCGCCGGCTCGCAGGCTCGGAGACGTTGACGGCGAGATCTCCGTCGACGTCACCGTCACCAACACCGGTGACGTGGCGGGTAAGGATGTCGTTCAGGTCTACGTCAACGCCCCCTACTACACCGGTGGCATCGAGAAGGCCGAGGTTGTCCTCACCGACTTCGTGAAGACCGGCACCATCGAGCCCGGCGCCTCGGAGACCGTGACGCTGAGCTTCAAGGTCGAGGACATGGCGTCCTACGACTACCAGGAGGCCGGCGCCTACGTGCTCGAGCAGGGCGACTACGAGATCCGCATCCAGTCGGACTCGCACACCACCCCCGCCGGCATCGAGCCCATCGCCTACACGGTGGCGGAGACGGTTGTCTACGACGAGTCGAACCCCCGTAGCACCGACGAGGTCGCCGCGACCAACCAGTTCGACGACGTCTCGGCTCAGGCGAGCGCGGACGGCGCCGACGGCACCGTGCAGATGATGTCGCGTGCCGACTTCGCCGGTACCTTCCCGACCGCTCCCGAGGGTGACGACTTCGTCGCCTCCGACGCGACCGTCGAGGGCTTCGAGGCCTGGGACTACGACGCGGCCGCCGAGGGCTTCGAGGGCGACATGCCCACCACCGGTGCCGACACCGACCTGTCGCTGATCGACATGCGCGGCCTGGAGAAGGACGACCCCGCGTGGGACGAGCCTTCTTGACTCGCTCACCGTGGGTGACATGACCGACGTGCTGCTCAACGGCGCCTACCAGACGGCCCCGATCGGTTCGATCGGCAAGCCCCAGACCCTGGAGCCGGACGGCCCCGCGGGCTTCTCGTCCTTCATCAACTCGTCGATCAACGGCGTGGCCTACCCCTCCGAGGTTCTCATCGCGCAGACGTGGGACGTGGAGCCTTGGCGCCGCGATGGGTGAGATGCTCGGCAACGAGGCACTGCTCAAGGGCATCAACGGCTGGTACGCCCCCGCGGTCAACCTGCACCGTTCGCCCTTCGAGGGTCGCTCGTTCGAGTACTACTCGGAGGACCCGCTGCTCTCGGGCGCCATGGCCACCTCGGTGTCCAACGGTGTGGCGTCCAAGGGCGTGTACGTCACGGTCAAGCACTTCGCGATGAACGAGCAGGAGACCAACCGCGTCAACAACGGCATCGCGACCTTCGCCAACGAGCAGGCGATCCGCGAGCCTGTACCTGAAGCCCTTCGAGATGACCGTCAAGGACGTCTCGATGGAGGTCACTTACCTCGCCGATGACGAGGGCAACACCGCGACCACCACGGTGGGCCTCGGCGGCATGATGAGCTCGTTCAACCGCATCGGCGCCACGTGGGCCGGCGGCTCCGAGGCGCTCATGACGAACGTGCTGCGTGGAGAGTGGGGCTTCGAGGGCTTCGCGATCTCCGACTTCAACCTGTACCCGTACATGAACCCCAACCAGGGGATCAGCGCGGGCACGGACCTCACGCTGACGTTCCAGCCGTCCAAGTCCTTCGGCGACACCTCGTCGGCGAAGGCCGTGACGGACATCCGTGAAGCCACGCACAACATCCTCTACACGGTGGCCAACTCCAACGCGATGAACGGCCTCGCGCCGGGCGCGACCGTCGACTACACGCCGCCGACCTGGGTTGTCATCCAGATCGCCGCGTCGGTCGCGATCGGCCTTGGCCTCGCGGGCACCATCGCCTGGATGGTCGTGCGCGTCCGTCGCCACAGTGGCAAGGCCCCCGCGGCCGCGCCCGAGGCGGACGCCACCGCGTAACCCCCTGTGCGGTGCCGGGCCGGCATCACCCCTCCCGCCGGCCCGGCACCGCCACCCTCCTCTTCCTCGACGCCACAAGCGTCTGACCGGTCCCTGTCTGGAGCGAACCTCATGTCTCACGAGCCTGACCGTCCTCGAGAAGGCCGCCCTGCTGAGCGGCGAGAACATCTGGCAGTCGCGCGCTTTCCCGCACGCCGGGATCCGGTCGTTGTTCTTCGCCGATGGTCCCCACGGGTTGCGTAAGCAGACCGGCTCGGGTGACCACCTCGGCATCGCCGCCTCGCAGCCGGCGACCTGCTTCCCCACGGCCGCCACCGTTGCCAACGGTTGGGACCCGTCCCTCGCGGAGGAGATCGGCGAGGCGCTCGGCGCCGAGGCCGCCTCGCAGGGCGTCGACGTGGTCCTTGGCCCCGGCCTGAACGTCAAGCGTTCGCCGCTGTGTGGCCGCAACTTCGAGTACTTCTCCGAGGACCCGTACCTTGCGGGCCACCTCGCCGCGGGCTACGTCCGTGGCATTCAGTCGCAGGGCATCGCCGCAAGCCCCAAGCACTTCGCCGCCAACAGCCAGGAACTGCGCCGCATGGCCTCCGACTCCGTGGTGGACGAGCGCACCCTGCGCGAGATCTACCTGACCGGTTTCGAGATCGTGGTGCGCGAGTCCAGCCCGCGCGTGGTCATGTCCTCGTACAACAAGGTCAACGGCACCTACGCTCACGAGAACACTCACCTGCTCAGCGACATCCTGCGCGACGAGTGGGGCTTTGACGGCGCCGTCATCACCGACTGGGGCGGCGGCAACGACGCTCCCTCAGCCATCCGCGCCGGCGGTGGACTCGAGATGCCCTCGCCCGGACTCGACTCCGTGCCCGCGATCCTCGACGCGATCGACCACCACGAGTTGTCGATGGAGGACCTCGACGCCCGCGTCGAGGAGCCTGCGCGCCCTTGGCACCTGGGTGGACGCCAGCCGTGCCCGCGAGGTCGACCTCGACGCCCACCACGAGGCTCGCCAGGCGCGTGGCCCGCGAGACGGCTGTGCTGCTGCGCAATGAGGGCGCCATCCTTCCGCTCGCCCCTGCGACCAGGGTCGCAGTCATTGGCGACTTCGCCGAGACGCCCCGCTACCAGGGCGCGGGTTCGTCGCTCGTGAATGCGACGCGCCTGTCGACGCCGCTGGAGGCGCTGCGTGCCTCGAGCCTCGACGTCGTCTCGTACTCGCCCGGCTTCGAGCGCGACGGCACGGCCAATGAGGCACTCGCCTCCCAGGCGGCCGATGCCGCGATGGGTGCCGACGTGGTGCTGCTGTACCTGGGGCTGGACGAGGTGGCCGAGTCCGAGGGCAAGGACCGCGAGCACCTGCGCCTTCACACGGCACAACCTGGACCTGCTGACGCGCCTGCGCGACGTGACCGATCGCATCGTCGTGGTGCTGTCGGCAGGCTCCGTGGTGGAGATGCCGTGGGCCGAGAACGCCGCCGCCGTCCTCCACGGCTACCTGGGCGGCCAGGCGGGTGCCGAGGGCATCGTGGACCTGCTGACGGGCGCCGCAAGCCCGTCGGGTCGCCTTGCCGAGACGTACCCGCACGCGCTCGAGGACACCCCTACCGCCTTCTCGTTCCCCGCGACCGGCACGTCCGCCGAGTACCGCGAGGGACTGTATGTGGGCTACCGGTACTACGCGACCGCCGGGGTCGACGTGCGCTTCCCGTTCGGCTTCGGGCTCAGGCCTACACGACGTTCGGCTACGCGGATCTCGCGGTCACGGACGCGGGCGCGACCTTCGCCGTCACCAACACGGGTGACGTGCCCGCCGCCGACGTGGCGCAGCCTGTACGTGCGCCGCGTCTCGGACGGCGCGATTCGTCCCGCGATCGAGGCTCAAGGGCTTCTGCAAGGTGCACCTCGAGCCTGGCGAGACCGCCAGGGTGACCATTCCGTTCGACCGTCACACGTTCCGGCACTTCGACGCTGCCACGAACGCGTGGGTCACGGAGCGCGGCCAGTACGAAATCCTGGTGGGCCCCTCGAGCGTCGACCACCCGCTTGCCGCGTCCCACGACGTCGACGGCGTGGGGCCCTCGACCCCGACCCCGAGCCGCCCTCCTACGCCGCCGCGGCCGTGAAGCACGTGAGCGACGAGGAGTTCACTCGCCTGCTCGGCCGCCCGCTGGCGGTGGAGACCTCGGACGTGCTCGGCCTCAACGACCCGCTGCGCGCCATGCACGAGGCCAAGAGCCCGCTGGCTCGCCTTGCCGCGAAGATCCTGCGCTCGCTGATTGACCGTTCGGAGCGCAAGGGCAAGCCGGACCTCAACCTGTACTTCCTGTACAACATGCCGTTCCGCGCCATCGGCAAGATGACGAACGGCTCCGTGTCGACGCCCATGGTCGAGCAGATCCTGCGCATCGTGAACGGCCACCTGTTCCGCGGACTCGGGGGCCTTGTGAGCGCCTTCTTCCGCAACATGTCTACCTCGCGGCGCCTGCGTCGTGAGCTCGAGTCGACGGCCGCCGCGGCCGCGGCGAAGTAAGGAGCCCATGATGACCGCAATCAAGAACTGGTGGCGAGGCTTCGAGGAGAAGCACACCGGTGTGGCGCAGTTCCTCATGTTCTTCGTGTTCTCCAACGCCGTGACCGTGCTGCAGTTCGTGCTGATGCCTGCGCTGCGCCTGGTTCTCGAGCACGGACCTGGTCAACACTGACTTCCAGGTGTTCCCGGTCGGCGCGAACGTCGACGGCTCGCAGTACTACATGTTCGACTACCCGGCCGGTGAGATCTCCGACGGTGGTGGCGGCGGACTCGCCTACTTCCTCGCGGTGCAGATCACGCTCGCGGTGGCGCAGATCATCAACTTCTTCCTGCAGCGCAACATCACCTTCAAGTCGAACACCTCGGCCTGGGTGGCGGCGGCCTGGTACTTCCTCGCCTACGTCATCATCACGTTCGTCGCTGCGGCCGCACAGGGCTTCTACAAGGAGCCGGTCTACTCGTTCTTCATGGACACGCTCGACTGGGGCTCCACCGGTGAGACCGTTGCCGACGTGACCACGATGGTCATCAACGCGGCGATCTCGTTCTGGGTGTTCTTCCCCATCTTCAAGATCATCTTCAAGCGTGTTCCCGAGGACGATGTGGAGGGCACCGCCGGTGCCGCGCAGGTGGCCGATGCTGGTGCCGCCGGGCACGCCGAGTCGCCGTCGCGCGTTGGTGACGAGGATGCGACAGCCGCCACCGCTGCCTCGCCTGACCCCGGCCCCGAGGGCCGCTGACCCGAGGAACCACGCATGAAGACGCTGAGTGTGGTCGTGCCCGCCTACCAGGCGGCCGACTGGATCGAGCGCTGCGTCGACTCCCTGCTCGTGGGAGCCGAGGACCTCGAGATCCTCATTGTCGACGACGGCTCTCGTGACGCCACCGGCGCCATCGCCGACCTCTACGAGGCAGCCCACCCGGGCATCGTGCGTGCGATCCACAAGCCCAACGGCGGTCATGGGTCCACGATCAACGTCGGGATCGATGAGGCCGCGGGCACGTATCTCAAGGTGGTCGACTCGGACGACTGGGTTGACCCCGCCGCGCTCGTGACACTCCTCGAGACGCTTCGTGGCTTCGCGGCGGACGAGTCTCCCGTTGACCTCGTCATCAGCAACTTCGTCTACGAGAAGGTGGGAAGGCGCCACAAGCGCGCCGTGCGCTACCGCAACGTGTTGCCGCGCGGCAGGGTGATCGGCTGGGAGCAGGTGGGGCGCTTCCGTGCGAGCCAGTACCTCATGATGCACTCGCTCGTGTACCGCACGGACGTGCTGCGCGCGTGCGGACTGCGCCTGCCCGAGCACACGTTCTACGTGGACAATCTCTACGTGTACGAGCCGCTGCAGCACGTGCAGTCGCTGTACTACCTGGACGTCGACCTGTACCGCTACTTCATCGGCCGTCCCGACCAGTCGGTCAACGAGGCCGTCATGATCAAGCGCATCGACCAGCAGGCGAAGGTCAACAAGCCTGCTCGTGGACGTCGAAGTCAGCCCGTACGAGGTGCCGTCCGCTCTCTACCGCTACCTGCTGCACCACCTGCGCATCGTGTGCGTGATCTCCTCGACCATGCTGCTGCGTTCGGGCCGTGACGAGGACTTCGCGCGTAGGGTGCAGATGTGGAAGGAGCCTGCGCTACGACGATCCGGTGGTCTACCGGCACCTTCGTCGCTCCGCGATCGTGCAGATCATGACGCTTCCCGGCCGTCCCGGACGCACCGTCTCGCAGGCTGCCTACCGCTCCGCATGCTGGGCTCTGCGGCTCAACTGATCGCGAGCATCGGCCTCAGGGAGGCGTCATGACGGACCTCGTCGTCGTGGGAGCGGGACTGTTCGGCCTCACCGTCGCCGAGCGGATGGCGGCCGCCGGCCGCCACGTCACCGTGGTCGACAGGCGCGACCACATCGGTGGCAACGCCTACTCCGAGACCGACGCCGCCACGGGCATCGAGGTCCACCGCTACGGCGCACACCTCTTCCACACGTCCAATGCGCGCGTCTGGGAGTACGTCAACCGGTTCACCGCGTTCACGGACTACACGCACCGGGTGTTCACCACCCACCGTGGCGAGGTCTTCCCGATGCCCATCAACCTGGGCACCATCAACCAGTTCTTCCGCTCGGCGCTGGGGCCCGATGCCGCGCGCGCGCTGATCGCCCAGCAGGCGGCGGAGATGGCGGGCCGCACCCCAGCCAACCTGGACGAGCAGGGTGTCTCGCTCATCGGCCGGCCGTTGTATGAGGCGTTTATCAGGGGTTACACCGCTAAGCAGTGGCAGACCGACCCGCGGGAGTTGCCCGCCTCGATCATCTCGAGGCTTCCGGTGCGTTACTCCTACGACTCCCGCTACTTCTCCGACACCTGGGAGGGGTTGCCCGTCGACGGCTACACCGCCTGGTTCGAGCGCATGATCGACCATCCCCGCATCGAGGTGCGGCTCGGCGAGGACTTCCTCGACGATGGCGCGGAGGTCAGCAGGGCCTCGACCCGCGGCCGCGTGCCCGTGGTGTTCACCGGACCGGTGGACCGCTACTTCGGCTACGCCGAGGGCGACCTGGCGTGGCGCACCATCGACTTCGAGTGGGAGACGCTGCCGGTCGGTGACTTCCAGGGGACGTCGGTGATGAACTACGCCGACGAGGACGTGCCGTTCACGCGCATCCATGAGTTCCGCCACTTCCACCCCGAGCGCACCTATCCCGCGGACCGCACCGTCATCGCCCGCGAGTTCTCGCGCGCGGCGGTGCGTGGCGACGAGCCTTACTACCCGGTCAACACGCCGTTGGATCGCGAACGTCTCGAGGCCTACCGCGCGCTGGCAGCCTCCGAACCAGACGTGCACTTCGGAGGCCGGTTGGGGACCTACCAGTACCTCGACATGCACATGGCCATCGCCTCGGCCCTGTCGATGGTGGACAACGTCCTCAGTCGCTGAAGGCCGTGGTGGCGAGGAAGTCGGCGAGCATGATCCGCCATACCCACCAGGCGTGACCGCCGTCCGTCTCCAGTGTGGTGGTCCGCACGCCCGTGTCCTCGTAGGCCGCCGCAAGGTCGTCGACCTGGCTCGGTGATGGCGTGAGGGGGTCCTGCGCCCCGGTCCCCAGGTGAATGGCCGATGCCGTGGCGGCGTTGTCACGTTGCGTGTCCGTGAGCGCGGCGGCGGGTACGTTGCGCACCGCCGTGGGCATCGACCACATGCCGTAGGTGGCGAAGAGGCCAGGCTCGTTCAGCAGGAGATGCTCGGCGAGCCGTCCGCCCATGGACAGGCCCGCAAACGCGCGCTCGTCGGGGTCGGCGCTCGCGTGCAGGCGCTCGTGTGCGTAGGGCAGGACCGTGGTGCGCAGGTGGGTGGCGTACAGCGTGAAGAAGTCGGGGTCCTCCATGCCCTCTGCCGAGAGCCCGGTGAAGTCGGTGGTGACGACCACGGTGGGCTCAAGGGCGCCAGTGGCGATGGCGTGATCCAGTTGTTCGGCGGCGCCGCCCTGCGTGAACCATGCCGTCTCGTCGTCGCCGGCGCCGTGCGAGAGCACCAGGACGGGATAGGGCTCGGCCCGCTCGGGGTCATAGCCCGCGGGGAGATAGACGCCGATGTCCGGGTCGTCGACGCGGCTGACGGTGCCGCGTTCGGCCGCAGCAACCGGGATCTGGGTGGCGGCGTCATAGGTGGGATGGGCGCTGTCGACGGGCACGAAGACCTGCGACCACGCCTGGGTGGCGTCCGCCGCGGCCGCGAGGGTAGGCGGGTTGGCGGGGTCGGCGTCCACCGAGCAGACCAGGATGAGCGAGCACTCGCGCGTGACGAAGCCGTAGTTCCACAGCCCCGCGGGGACCGCGGTGGTGAGCTCCCACACGCCATCCTCGCCGCGGGTGAGCCTCCGCGAGGTCCGCCGCACGCGGCAGCGTCGAGACATCGCCGTTCGACCATTCGCCGCCCAGCCACGAGGAGGTCGCGCCATCGATGGCGAGCGATGAGGGCTTCGCGAAGTACAGGTCTCCGGCCAGCCACACCTGGCCCGCCGCGGGGTCCTCGTAGCGGAAGGTGACCGTGTAGCCGGAGGGGAGGAGGCATCGGCCACCACCGTGGGCCCAAGCGGTGCCGCGCCAGCGTCGCCATCGGCGGCGCAGGCCGCCAGCGCGAGGGCTCCGGCCAGCGCCGCGGCAACGCGGGAGACGTGACGGGACGCCATGGATCCTCCTTGATCGCGCGCGGGTGCGCGCACCCGTCAAGTCAAGCGAGCATCGGCCGGCCGTGACGGTGGCGTCGCACGGACTGTCGTGCGCGGCGCACGACCGGGCCGCTAGCGGCGGTCGGCGGGCTGAGGCAGGAGGACGCGCAGCACGAACCAGCCGTCCTCGACGCGCGCCGTCAGCGAGCCGCCGTAGCGTTCGGCGGTGTCGCGCATGTTCTTCAGGCCGTAGCCGTGGTGCCTGGCGTCGCCCTTGGTCGTGGACGGCAGGCCCTGCACCGTGCGCAGCGAGCCTGCGAAGTAGTTCTCGACGCGCACCATCGTGAGGGCGTCCTGGCGGTAGATCGCGACGCGAATGAGGCGCTTCTCTGCCTCCGGGACGCCCGCGACGGCCTCGATGGCGTTGTCGAGCGCGTTGCCGATGACCGTGACGAGGTCCATCGCGTCGAGGAAGGACACGGCGGTGCCGTCGGCCACGATGGTCATGGTGATCCGGTAGCGGTCCGCCTGCTGACTCTTGGCGGTCAGCATGGTGTCGAGCACGGCGTTGCCGGTGTCCATGCTGGAGCGTTCGTAGCCCTTGATGGACTCCTCGAGCTCGTCCATGTAGCGGGCGCGTTCGCCGGGATCGGACTCGGCGCGGATCGCGTGGATGTAGTGCTTGAGGTCGTGATACTTCCGGTTGACCTCGTCGATGTCGTGCTTGGACTGCAGGTAGCGCTCGCGCTGGTTGGACAGCATCATCGACACCGTCGCGACCTCTTGGGCGCGGTGCAGGCTCCAGCCGTTGGCCGCGCAGGGCGAACAGGATGACAAAACCGCACAGGTCGACGAGGGTGCGGATGTAGAACACCTCGGGGTCCAGGCGGCCGGAGAACGGGGTCTGCGTCGTGACGAACGACAGGTTCGACATGAGGAAGGTCACGCCCGCCACCGCGACTACGGAGATGAGGGTGCGGGCGTCGACAGGCAGCGGGTGATCGCGGGGGAAGTGGCGGCGTTCCGCGGCGTGTGCCCCGATGAACACCGGCACGTAGATGCCCAGCATCATGATGATTTGCGGGGTCAGGGTCGCGTCGACACCAAAGAAGAACACGTGGAGCCTGCCACTCGAGCGACGCCACCAGTTCGGCGAGCACGAATGCCCTGGCGGTGAGGTCACCCGCCTCGCCGGGACGCACCTTGGCCGTGACGAAGATGAAGACGTACATGGTGCCCGCGGACATGATCATGCCGAGCGTCCACAGCCCGATGGGCAGGCTCGGCCACCAGGAGTTGCACCCCGATGAGCACCGGCAGGGCCGCGACGCACACGAACCCCAGCGCCCAGCGGCCCAGCCGCGGCCGCATCAGCAGGATGTAGACCAGGCACGCCGCCCACTCGGCGATGCCGGTGGCGAAGCGGGGGATATCCGGGAGGGAATCGACGATCATCGTCGGGTCCGACGGTCCACGTGGTCCGTGAGCGCGTCGAGGAAGCCCTTGCGGCGGGGCCTGCTGACGGCGAGTTCGTCGCCGCCGGTCATGATGCAACTGGTCGGCTCGACCGAGGTCACGTGACGCAGGTTCACCACGTAGCAGTTGTTGGACCGGTAGAAGCCCTTGCCGTCCAGTTCTTCCTCGACCGCCTTGAGCGTGCCGGAGAACACGTACTCGCCCTCGAGCGCGTGGACGGTGATGCGGTGCTTGACGGATTCCACGTAGACGATGTCCGCGGTCGCCAGGCGAGCCACGCGGCCGCCGACGTTGAGCATGACGATGTCGTCGTCGGTGCGCCGCAGGCGGGCAAGGGACCGGGTGAGCTCCTGGGCGAACGCGAAGTAGGGGACGGGCTTCACGAGGTAGGACAGGGCGTCCACCTGGTAGCCCTTGATGGCGTACTGAGCCATGTTGGTGACGAAGATGATGATGACCTCGGGGTCCACCTCGCGGATGCGGCGGGCGGTCTCGAGGCCGTCCATGCGGGCCATCTCGACGTCGAGGAACAGAATGTCGTACTGCGGGCGGTAGCCCTCGATGAGGTCCGCGCCGTCCGAGTACTCGCGCGACTCGAACTCGACGCCGTGCTCCTCGGTGTAGCGGGCGAGATGGTTCAGGAGGTCGACGCGGTTGGACTCGACGTCCTCGGCGATGCCGACTCTGATCACGGTGCTCCTTCGGGCCTTCTCGCGCGCACGCGCGTGAACATCGATGCTATCAATCCCGGTCCGGGACTTGGCGCGCGCGTCTCCCGGCCTCAGCCGCCTCAGCGGGTCCGAGTGGGCCCTGATGGTGGCCTCGCGCACCTCGGCGCCTCCCCATGGGCCCTGAGGGTGGACTCAGACCGCCTCGATGTTCTCCGGGGCGTTGTTGCGGGGGAGCCCACGTCCTTGCGCACCCGGTGCCAGGCCAGGTCGGGGGCGGGCGCGGCGATGACGTCGAAGAGCGTGCCCTGGTCGGCATCGCGGTTCAGCCACGCGTCAAGCGACTCGCGGGTCAGCATCACCGGCTGGCGGTCGTGGATCTCCTGCATGGGGCCGCGTGCGGCGGTGGTGACGATGGTCGTCGTCACGAGCCAGGGAGCATCGTCACCTAGGGCCTTGTCCTTCCAGAACTCGTACAGGCCGGCGAAGGCAAGCGGGACATCGTCCTCGGGATGGATGTAGAAGGGCTGCTTGCCGTCCGGCCCGGTCTGCCACTCGAAGTAGCCGCTCGCGGGGACGACGCACCGGCGCTTGGCGAAGGCCGTCCGGAAGGATGGCTTCTCCGCGATGGTCTCGGAGCGTGCATTGATCATGCGGGCGCCGATGCCGGGGTCCTTCGCCCATGACGGCACCAGTCCCCACGCGGCGGCCTCGAGGCGGCGCCCAGGGTCATCGGGCTTGCCAGGGACGATGATGGCCACCTGCTGGGTGGGGGCGATGTTCCAGGAGGGGTCGAACAGCCGCGGCTCGTCGGCGGTGACGGCCACCTGAAAATGGTCGATGAGCTCCTGCTCGCTGAGGAAGTTCGCGTAGCGCCCGCACATGCGGCCATCGTCGCACGGGCGTGCGGGATCGGCGATGGCTGGGTGTGGCGTCAGGGTGCGGTCGCGGTGCGCGTTCAGCGCGCGGGCGTAGCGCCAGCCCTGAGTATCGAGCGAGCGGCGTCGATGCCCGCGTGCCACCCTGGCGCCCGCCCGCGGCCGGGCGGAACGAGGCGCGACGCGTCGACGCCGCCCACCTCAAGCAGCCACGAAATCAGCGAGTTGCTGTTCCACATGTCGTGCGACCCGCGTGGCCGGCGCCCCCACGTATGCCGGGGGACATCGGGCACGCTGGCGAGCAGACGGCGCGCAGGGGCGGCATCCATGTCGATCGCGACGGGCCCACCGACGGCGAAGTTACGGTCAGGGAGCATGCCATCGCGCCACCGGCGAACCTCGTAGCGAAACATTGCGGACAGGCCCAGCGGTACGGCGCCGACCGGCCCCGTCGCGACCACTCCTCGTGGCCCGCGCGGGGCGCCGACCACCGGCGTCATCTCGATCACGTGCCGCTGGCCGTCGAGGATCACCTCGAGTGCCGCGTGGAACAACGGCTGCGGCTCCCGGCGCTCGCGGCGCGCGACGAGCGACTCCCACCACCCGCTGGTGTGCGTGACGACGGTGCCGCCCGCGCCCACGGGCAGCCACCACAGGGTCACGGCGATGCCCGGATCGCGAGGGTTCATGCGACGAGCGTAGTGACACCACTGTGGCCGTCGAGGGGGTGGCGAGAGGTGCCCGATGCCGCATCGGCGCCCCCTGGTTATCCCCAGAGGTGCCGTTCCAGTGGCAGGCTCCCGTGTGCGCCGCTACGTTCGTGAACCATGACCGCCGAGCCCGCGACGCGCATCGAAACGGACGTGCGTCGCCGTATCCGCGAATCCGGCATGGACCCGGCGCGCGACGTCGCGGGGGTGAGGGCCCTCATCACCGAGGAGTTGGCCGCCTGGGACAGGCGAGCGCTCGCGGGGGTGGAGGCCCCGGTGGCCGATGCCGTGGGCACCGCCAAGCGGGTCCTCGACAACGTGGCAGGCCTTGGCCCGCTGCAACCGTATCTCGACGATCCTGAGATCGAGGAGATCTGGATCAACGCGCCCAGCCAGGTGTTAGCAATTCCCACCTTCTGACGCCCCTCGATCTGGTCGTGAAAGGTATTCCTTTCGTGCACCTGGAACGCGACACGCCGGATAGTTGCCAAGTTCCCAAGCGCGCGCCTACGGCGGCTCATCTACCAGGGGCTTCGCTGTATCTCGAAACGATCCTCAAGTGTGTCCACACTCTATGCCCAGAGTTATCCACAGGTGCGCGCGGGTTCTCCACCAGTTGTCCACCGAAAGTCCGGGGGCGTGTGGAAACCGCGAAACGGCGGGTGCATCATGTTCACCAAGTCAGATCCGTCACAAGGGCGGGTCGCAACGTTGGGAGCCTGACGTGAACGACAAAGTGGAGCACTACCTAGCCTTAGGCTCTCAAGGATCTCTCCTACGGGGAGACCTCAAGTGCCATCAGCAATGTCGTGTGGGCGATCCGGTCACTCGAACCTCAACAGTCCACCACGGACAAGCAAGGCCAGGCTCTTCGACACCGCCACACTCGGACGCTAAGGAACCCCAATGGACTGGACTATCCCCGCCACTGCGCTCGTCACGGGTGGCGTCACTCTCGGCAGCGCATGGCTCGGGCACGTTTACAGCGCGAAGACGCAACGCGAGGCGCTTGAAGAAGCCGGGAAACTTGAAGACAAGAAGCGGGAAGACGCCCGTGAAGTGTGGGAGCGCGAGAAGCAAGCACAGGACGAAGAGCGTAAGCGTGAACGTGCTGAAGCGGAGGAAGCGTCCAAACGAGCGGCATACGTCGCGGCGCTTGAAGCATTCGCCACATGGAAGCAGCGACCTGATGGCTCAGTGAACACTGAAACTGAAGCGCTAGAGAGTGCAATCCTTCGTGCGAGGCTTGTCGCAGGACAGCCGCTCGCATACGCACTTAAGCAACTTGGTGAAGAGGTCGACGAGATCGGTCAGGTCCCGTACGTGCAACTTGGAGCGTCCGAGGGTGGCGGTGTCGAGGCGGCCCATGCCATGGTTATGGCGCGCATGCGTGAGGAACTTCGCCGCTAGCCGCCCAAGATGGCAATCCCGATACTGGCAATAAGGGATAGCCCGGAGACGATGACGGCCACCACGGTCCACGTCCGGGACTTGGATCCTTCAAGGGACTCAAGGCGGTGAGTGACGTGCTCGTTCCGTAGTTGCCATTCGGTGCGCGTGACCTTCTCGGCCCTATCGGTGTGGATCTCTGTCTTTAGGTCCTCAACGGACTTGGCGAGGTGGTCAAGGCTTTTCCAGCACTACAGCAATGGTCGCTTCCGTGTTCGTCGTGGGTTCCATCGGTCATTCCGTCCTAGCCGGATCTCTGACGAGATATCCGGCTCCGAAGGCGGCAAGGGTGGTCAGGGCCACCGCTACCTCGGCGGGCACCTCGATGCCGAACAGGCTAAAGGCCCACACGATGACGAGAGCCTGCGGCTCCGGTGAGTCCTGATGCGGTGACCTTGGGAGATACCGTCTTGGCGCTCACAGGCTTGATTCCTGCACGTGCAAGGCTTCGCGATGGTGTTCGCTCCCACAATCCCGTCCTGCTTGAGGCCGGTGCGCTTCTGGAACTCCTTGACCCAAGCCTGTGGTCTGTGGGCCGAAGTCGCCGTCAACGGTCAGCAGGCTTGCGAGGCTTGACGCTCACATTCCAGCGATAGGCCGGGTAAGCCTTGCGGAGTCCGGCCTGAAGGATCCTGACCTTCTCGCCCTTGGAGCCTTCCTTGAGGACGCTCGAAGCCTTGGGCTTGGTGGATGAGGTGGTGGACTTTAGCCATGTGGTCGGGTTGATGAACTTGCCCGCCTTGATGACGTAGAAGTGCATGTGAGGGCCGGTCACGTTTCCCGTCGCTCCGGATAGGCCGATGAGGTCGCCAGCCTTGACCTTTGCCCCGTCAGAGACGAGACGCTTGGACAGGTGCGAATAGCCGGTGGTGACGCCCTCGCCTGCAATCTGAATGTTGGTGCCAGCGCGCTCGTTGGTGCGCCACTCGACGGTTCCGGAGTTGGCGGCGTAGACCTTAGTTCCAACCTTGGCGGCGTAATCGGTGCCGTCGTGGTCGGGGCGGGACTTGGTGCGGAAGCCGCTTGTGACGCGGGTGCCGGGGGCGATGGGGTGTGTAGGCATGGGAGGGGTCCTTACTGTGTGCGTGCGGTGGCGATCCAGTGCACAAGTTGCGCGGACTTCGAACTGGCGCACTTGGCTTGAATGCCGAAAGAGGTGGTCGAGATAGAGGTCATCGCGAGCATCACCGGATCGGCGCCAGCAAATGACTGGTAGTTCGTCAGGACCACGGTGGGAGCGGAGGAGAAGGGCGTCGCGAACGTGACGGTCGCCACGTCGGTCCACGCTGAAGTTCCGGCTGGGATGTTGGAGGTAGAGACTGTCCCGGCCTGGATCATCGCTCCGGTGTTGAACATCATCCGGACCCACGAAGACCCGTTGTGGCGGTAGGTGATGCCGTTGTCGGCACGGGTCGCCATCATGCCCGCGACGGGCGTGGGGATCGCGTCAAGTTCGGTGCCATTGGCTACACGGATGACGGCCTGGCGCATCAGATAGTTGTTGACATCTGACGACGTGAGGACTTCGTTTCCAAAGTTCTTGTAGGGCACTTATGCCTCCATGAGGGTCAAGGTGATGAACCAGTCATTCGGGGTGATCTCGTGAGAGATGCCGACGATGGTTGTGGTCTGGGTGAGGCTCCGGTGAGTGACGGAGACCCTCATTTGGATGTCGAGTCCAGCGGCGATATCCGGGTACTTCAGGGCATCGAATGTGAGGCTGGATACGGTGGGCTCGGGGCGGCTGTGACGGGCTAGGAGACGCTGAGCGAGCCAGGCCGCTTGGTCCTCGATCCCTTCGCCCATGGAGTCGTAGGGCGTGCCGGTGAAGATGGCCGTCTCTAGTTCCTCGGCACGCTCGCCCCAGGTCGCGGCGGCGGCATGATCCATGAACGCGCCAAGGGTCGTGTCATCCGCCTCGTTCTTGCCCACGGCACGAATGGAGAGATTGCGAGTCGCCAACGTGACCGTGGGGCCGGTGTCCTGCGTGGGACGGAAGTACAGGAAGCGGGCCAGAGAGGTTCCGGGCGATTCGTGCGTGATCGTGTACCAACGGCCAGGCCACAAGATCGTGGTCTCCATGGTCCCGGCGTTTCCCCACCACTGGACGGTTGTGGGGTGGGACACGAGAAGATCGACGCTGACCTCATAACGGCTTGCCGTCACGGGTGTGGCGTTGTCATCCCAGATGGTCCACGTCGTCCAGTCCGCACGCGTCAGGGTTCCGGGAGGCGGAGCCGTGGGGACGGTGATCGTCACACCGTTGTGCTTGCGCGAGTGGTTGGCGAACCGAATCGTGTTCGTGGCCTCGGCGGTGTCATACGAGACATCCGCTTGCGTGTAGCAAACGTGCAAGGGGTCGTCGGCGTCATGGACGTCGGAGAAGTGCGCGACGGTCTCGCCGTCACCCTCACTGATCCGGACAGTGCCTTCAGCGTCCACGTACCAGCCCACCCCGGCGCTGTTCGCGGCAATGTCGAGGTGTGAAGCGAGGTCTGACTGGTGGACGATGGGAGCGGCCCAGATGGTGCGCGGGCGTGCCTCAATCTCTACCGACTCGATGCCATAGACGCGGCCTGCCGGTCCCTGGACGGTCAGCGTGAAGGTGTCCTTGTTGGGGCAGATGATGAACGAATAGTTCACCCATCCGGTGCCGGAGGATACCGAGCGGGCATCTAGGGGCGCATCGGTGGTGGCGGTGATGTCCGTGGGACTCCCGGTCTCCACGGCGAGCGAGACACGCACATAGAGCACGCGGCCCTTCTCGCACTCGATGACGCGGGAGGATGCCGCGCCGGACAGGTCCGTACGAAGCAGGTAGCCGGACTCGTTGACTTCCCAGCCGCCCGACCACATGCCCACCTGGTCCTCGCCCTCCAAGTCCTCGACCTCCCACCACGTCGTCGGTTCGATCTGAGCCGGTGCGACGTAGGGCACGGAAGAGGACTTCAAGAGACGGGCGAATCGGGCCTGCCACGGCTCAGGACCGTCAGCACCATTACGGGGCGTTGAGGCAAGCCGGGAGACCGCATCCAGCGCCGTCATGCTGATGTATGAGCGGTCGTCTTGCTTGTCGTAGTTGACAGCGAATCGGTCAATCTGACCGGTGAAGAGCGTGGCGTCGGTGGTGTCCTCGATGAGGCGCACGGGCACACCGGGGCGGAGGTCGGGGTCATCGAGCGGGTTCACACCGTCAACAAATGAGGCGTTGAGCGTGCCCACCTCGATCTTGGTTCCCAGGCCCTCGCGGGCACCGCCACGGGTGACGCTCATCCCGGTGGAGTCGCACTCGATGGCCTCCCATGCGGTGCCCTCCGATGCGGTCGTGACCATGGCCTCAGTGCCGCCCAGCGTGGAGCGGTCGAGGATGAACACGCCGTCGATGGGCTGAAGTGCTTCTAGGCGGATGTGGCTCATGCGGCACGCCTTCCGTTGGCGCGCTCGTAAGCGGAGATCACGGACTTCACCTCACGCCCGATTGCTACCGGGTCACCCACGCCGGTGTGCACGTGGATTTCGTAGAGGTTGCCGCCGCTCGGGGTGCGGTTGATGAGGCTTTCGAGCTTGCTCAGCGGGAGGATGGCCTCGGACTCGCGGCCCTCACCAATCATGGCGAGCGTGGCGCGTGTCGCGATTCCACCGGACGCGAGCATCGGGATGTTCGGCACGGACCAGCCGTTGCCGCCGATCCCACCAGGCACCCATGACGGGATCGTGAAGGACACCTTGCCGACCGTGCGGTTCCAAAAGCCCGCGATGGCGTTGAACGCCCTCTTGAACGGCGAGGTGAGCCTTGTCATAGAGCGAGCTCAGACCTGAAGCCATCTTGGACGGGATGTCCTTGACGTAGGCCACAATCTTGTCCCAGTTGTCCGTGACCAGGGATACAGGGTTGTACGACCACACCTTCTTGACGAAGTCCCAAGCCTTCTGGAGCCAGCCCACCACCTTGTCCTTGCCACGGCGGAACGCGGCGGTGATGCGGTCCCAGTTGCGGGTGACCATGCTCATCGGGCTGAACTTCCACACAAGGCGATGAAGTCCCAGGCTCGCTTCAGCCAGCCCTTCACCTTGTCCACGCCTTTGCCGAACGCCTTGGTGATCCGGCCCCAGTTGCTCGTGATGAAGCCCAGCGGGCTCCACTTCCAGACCGCCTTGATGATGGTCCAGACCTTTGACATGAACTTGTTGACGTTCTTCCAGCCTGCGGCGAAGAAGCCCTTGATCTTTTCCCACGCGACCTTCAGGAAGGCTGTGAAGCCCTTCCAAATCTTCTGTCCGGTCTTGGTCTTCTTGAAGAAGAACACGAGGCCCGCGACGAGGCCAGCAATCGCCAGGATGATGATGCCGATGGGGTTGGCGTTCAGCGCCACGTTCAGGATCACCTGAGCGGCTGCGGCTGCGGCGGTCGCGGCCTTCCACAGTGCCATCGCGGTCGTGTACGCCTTGATTCCCAGCAGGATCGTGCCGACGACAACGGCGAGAGCGGCAAGCCAATCCTTGTTCTTGACGACCCACCCACCGAAGCCGACGAGTGCGGGCACGGCCTTCTGAGTGATCCACGTTCCGAAGGACTTCAGCACGGGAAGCACGGTGTCCGTGAACGTCTTACCCAGGCCCTTGACGGCGGGGACCACATTCTTCGTGAACCAGTCCGCGAGGGTCTTCAGACGGGGAACGGCCACGTCCTGAATCCACGTCGTCAGCGCGGCGAAGGCGGGCTCTAGGTTCTTGGAGACGTACTCGGTGACCTTGGTCATGACGGGCAGGAGGTAGGTGCCTAGGGTCGCCATGATGTTCTCGAACTTGGCCTTCAGGCGTTCCTGCTGACCGGCGAGGGTGTTGGACTCACGGGCGAATGCGCCTTGTGCGTCGGCGCTCTGCTCGTACATGAGTTCCTGGGTGGCGAGGGCCTTCTCAGTCTTCGTCAGTTGCTTCTCGTTGGTCTTGCCTGACTTGGCGAGAGCGCGGGCGTTGATCTCGGCCTGGCTGAGGCTGATGCCGTACTTGCGGAGGGGTTCGAACTCTCCACGGAGTGCCGATCCCATGGCCTCGGTGGCGGTCTGGACATCCCCGCCGAACGTGGCGGCGAGGTCGGACGACAGGCCAATAAGGTTGTTCGTGGTCTTGCCCAGGTCCTTCATCGGGACGCCCGCGTTCTTCAGGGTCGTACCGATGGAGGTGGCGGCAGTGTTGTAGGCGTTTTTCGACAGGCCCATGTCGGTGGCAGCGGACTTAGCCCAGTTGTGGACTTGCTTAGCGGAGTCCTTGAAGACGGCATCCACACCGCCCATGGACTGTTGCAGGTCGGAGGCGGCAGAGACGGCTTTCTTGGCTCCCACGACGGCGACAGCGGCCAGGGCGGTCGTGGCGATAGCGGCGGCCTTGCCCAGTTTCTTGGCACCGGCAGCCAACTTTGAAAAGCCGGTGTCGTTGCCCAACTGCTTCATGGCGCGGCTGAACTTCTTGGTGTCCGCGAGAACGGAGACCTGGATAGTCTGTCCGGCCATTCTTGGGGCTCCTTAGCGGTGGGTTCCCCGCCCGCAACCGGCGAGGGTCACAGTCACGGGCGGGGAGGTCTGGTTAGTCACGGTGGGCGTCGTTGAACGCGGCCACGAGGGCGTCGTGTTCGGCCTTGGTCAATGCCCAGTAGTCGGCGGGCTTGAATCCGGGGAAGGCGACGCAGAACGCGGCCATTGCGGTCAGGCGCTCACCGGCTCGGTAGGGTCCGGCTCGTCCTCGGTTTCGGTGTCACCAAGGCCCAGGACCTCGGTCGCCTCGGTCATCGTCAAGGTGATGGCGTCGTTCCACTTGAAGTCAGGGAAGCCGTTGCGGCGCTTGGCGATCATCGCCATTGCGGCCAGCATCTTGCCCTTGGGGGTTTCGTCCTCGCCAAGCGTGCTGATGGACGCTCCGGCCAGGTCTTCAATGGTGGCGATCTCGCCAAGTGTCAGGTTTTCGATGTCAAACATGTGTGTCCTCGCTATTAGGTCAGGTCGTGCTTCTTCAGCAGGTCCCCAAGGCCGTCATTGAGGGCTTTGAGAATCTGCGGACGGGTCTTGTTGAGCGCGTCGGAAAGGAAGGGCTGCGGCTCGATGTTGCGGGCGGGCCATCCGTAGTGGATGACTCCCGCGTACTTGGCGCGGGCTCCACCGGCACGGACCACGGCCTTGGTCTTTCCACGGCCAGCGCGGAGGGTGGTGGCGAGCGTCCCGCTGTCGGTGGGTGGCTGAGAGGCGTTGACGACCAGTAGGCCCAGCGAGTGCATGAGGTCTTTCATGTCCTCTGCATCAGCACCGGCCTTGCTCATGTCGCGGAGCGTGCGCCCCAGGCCCTCGACCCGGAGTCGCACGTCTCCCGACGTGATGGTGAAGTCATCAGCGGCCATCGGGCTTACACGCCTCGGTCAACCACCGGAGTGCCGACGATCTCCCACTGAGATTCGAAGGTGTACGTGTTGTCCTTACCGGCCTCGCCACCGATCTCGGGGCGGTCACCAATGGTGACGTTTCCCGTGAAATGCGGCTGGTCTGCGGACGGGATGGCGTTGCCGTGGGGTGCGTAGGTGAACGCCACGTCTTCGCCGGTGTTGTCCCAGATGTAGGACCACAGCGAATCGGCGTCGGTGGACTGAATGGCGGTGATGTTCAGGAAGAACTGACGGTCATCGCCCTCGGAGACATCGCAGAACGTCGTAACGTCGCTGTCCTTCTCCTCGTTGGTGATGGTCGCGGCGGTGACATCGCACTTGTAATCGACTGCGGGGGAGCCGACCGACAGCGTGAGGCCAACGCCCTTGATGCGGGTAGAGCCAGGCATGGTGAGCCTTTCGTTAGAAGGTGACGGAGCCGCTGATGGTGAGGTTCACGGCGAGGTATTGAGCGGTGTTGACGGTGAGCCCGAACGGCTCGGAGACCTCGACCACGTTGAGCGCGCCCATGGCGGTTTCAATCAGCGCGTCAAGGTCGTCGGTGACCTTTTCGTTGGTGCCCACGGGCGCGAGGATCGAGACCAGGTGACGGGTCTTGTATGACCCAAAAGGCTCGTCCTCGGTGCTGAGGTAGGGCGATCCGGGCTGGACGATGGCGCACGGTGCCACGGGCGCTTCAGGGACCCAGGCCCAGCCACGCAGACCGGCGTCGGTCAGGGCTGTAGCGATGGCCTCGCGTTCGGCTTTGAGTGTCATGCGAAGCCACCGCCTACGTAGCGGTTGAGGATGGGGTAGGCGGCCACCATGGGGTCACGGGCCACGCGGATCGGCTGCGCGTCAGGGGTGGCGAACTGCGCTACGCCGTTCTTGGTTGAGCGGCGGTGGAACAGTTCCGCGCCGACCTCCTTGACTGCGCGCCCCAGGACCGTTTCGGGCACCTCGGCGTCACCGACGTACACGGCAACGAGGTCGGTGGCCTCGGCGTGGCACTCGGTGATGAATGGCAGGTCGGAGTCACCCGCATTCACGTAGACAAGGAGGTCGGTAGCGGTCATGGCTTAGGCGGGGTCCACAACCTTGACCAGGCCCGAACGCTTCTGAACGAAGGACGCCAAGTAGCCGTAGAGGCTGAAGTCCTTGGACAGGTTCACCACGTTCTCGTCCTGGAGTCGGAACGGAACGCCGGACGCCTCCAGCGACTTGATGGCGGTGCGGTCGTAGGCAAGGACCGTGTTGGCGACGGAGCCGGGCAGGACGCGGAACGGAAGGCCAGCAACCGAACCGGAAGCGGTCTTGACGGTAATCTCGCCAACCTTGTCCGAAGGCTGACCGGTCACCTGAAGGATGCGATCCGTGGCAGGGATGCCGTACAGCGCGAGGAAGGTGGCCTTGTCAACGAACACGCCGTCGAGCGAGCGGCCCACGTTCTCAAAGTGCTCAGCAAGGTCGAGCACCATGGCAACGATGCCGTCCTGGTCGGTCAGGTCGGCCTCGACCTCAGCCAGGGCGTCACCACCGGTGGCGGCAACAGCGCCGTTGAGGATGGCGCGGGCGTAAGCCTCGGACGCCTGGCCATACTTCTCGGCAAGCGCCTCATACGACGTATCGAGGATGCCCACGTTGGAGCGCTCGATGGCCTGGCGGCTGAGCGAGGTCCACCCACCAATGGTCTTGATGGGGGCGGTCTTCGTGGTCAGTGAGACCTTGCCGAACAGCAGGTCATCGCCCTCAGCGGCCTGGACACCGGCCTGCGTGGTGTCGGACTCCAACTCGGCGTACTCGACATTCATGCCGGTCGAGGGAAGCGAGCCGGTCGCGAACGTCTCCAGGACGGGGCGGCGCTTCTTGATGATCTCGGTCAGGTCACCGATCCACGCGTCAGTAAGAACGGAGTCACCGGAGACGGCTCCGGTGTAGGCGCGGGTGGCGATGTCCTCGCCAGCGGCAACGCGCTTCACCATGTCGCCAATGGACTCGAACACGGGGCCGGTGGGCTCTGCGGTGCGGGTGGGGAGGGCGTCAACCTTGCGGTCAAGTTCCTCGATGGTCGAGCGAATCTCGGTGAGGTCCGCGCTGTAGTCAGTCTCAGGCATGGCAGCCCTTTCGTGAGTGGTGGTGGGGGTTTCCGCCTCGCGGACCTGCGAAACGGGGGCGTTGGCGCCGTATGCGCCAAACGGGACTAGGGAGACCTCACGGACGCGGACCTTGGTGCGCGTGATGGTGAGGTGTCGGGTCTTCGCGTCGGTGTCCTCGCGCTGCTCCTGCGGCTCAAAGCCGATGGAGAACTCGCGAAGTACGCCGTCCTTGGCGAGCCGGTACGCCTCATCGCCTCGGGGCGTTTCGCTCAGGCGTGCGGTGATCTCCCAGCCGGTCTCTGTGTCCTTGGCGCGGGTAATCAAGCCGATGGGCTCGTCATGACGCCAAAACAGCAGGGCGTCGTCGGAGTCCTGGACTGCGCCGCGTTCAAACGACTCGGTGTAGAAGTCACCGATCTCGGTTGGCGAGTTCCATGGCACGGCGATGCCGGAGACTTCGCGGGCGTCTTCATCGACGGCGCGAATCTGTACGGAGCGGTATTCGAGTTCAGGCATCAGCGGGCACCTCGGGGGAAGTTGGGGAAGCAAGCGGGGGAAGGCCCTCGATGTCGCGCACCTCGTCCACAGTGAGGAAGCCAGCCGTCAGCGCGATCTGGTGGGCCGTGTAGCGGGTGGTGGTGTCGGGGCGCAGGAGGGCGTCAAGGTTGAAGCGGGCGCTCTGCTGACCGGGGAGGACCTCGGACAGGGCGGACTCGATGGCGCGGAGGTAGGTCATCAGCGACCAGCGCACGAACGTCAGGTCGGCCTGAGCCACGTTGGTGTAGGTCAGCGAGGTGCCCTCAACGGCGGCGAGCATCAGGTGTGCGGGGACGCCAAACAGGCGGGCAATCTCCGTGGTGGTGAACTGCCGGTTCGCTATGAACTGCGCGTCTTCGGGGTTGAGCATGACCGGCGAGTACGACAGTCCGGCACCCATCACAGCGACCTCATGGGCCTCGCGCTGGTTCCAAATGTCCTTGTACTGCTTGGCCTGCTCAGCGGTGAGGTGCTGGTCAGAGGACAGCACGCCGCTAGGGGTGTCTCCGGAGGCGAACCACGCGGACGAATAGTTGCGAAGGTCAAGCGCCCCGGCGATCTCAGCGCGTGCGGCCTGGATGGGTCCAAGGCCGTACAGGACGCCAGCGCGGGGCATCAACTTCAGGTGGCGGAACTCGGACGGCTGAAGACGCTTGCTCTCATAGCCGAGCGTCCCGTCTTCCTGCGGCGAGCACTTCCACGGGTCCAGGACCTCGATGTTGCGCGGTCCCCGGTCATCGCGGGTGATGCGCCAGTACGCGTTACCCGTCAGCGCCAGCGAGTTGACCGTTTCCGCGAGCCATTCGCTCAGCGGCATAGCAACGTCGGGGCGACGGGCTACCAAGGGCGTGTCGATCTGCTCCCGGCCACGCCACACGTCAAGCGACAACTGCGACGCTGCGGTGCTCAGGATCGAGACAGCCCGGTAGACGGCCACCAGAGAAAGGGCGGTGTCAGTGTTGACTTCAGACGCGGCTGAACGCCTCGGGGGCATGACGCCCTCGGGGGTTTCAGTGTCGCGGTGCTCAGAGGCGTTGAAGCCGAGCCAAGAAAGGATTCCCATACGCCCTTATGTCGAGTTGGCGAAGGAAATACAGGGCCGCGCTAGACGAAGAGTTGAAGACCCTTGTCAAGGTCCTGCTCAGCGAAATAGACGGCGAGCGTTGTGGCTGTCACCGTGTCAATCTCGGCGGCCTTGGTGGCTCTCACCAGTCGGTAGCCGTCGCCCTTGTTCTTGGTGGTGACACGGGGTAGTTGGTCGGTCAGCAAGGGATCGCCGGCATGGCGGACCGTGCTTTGCATGGCGAGCGCGTAAGTGCGACTTGCCGCGTTGGTGAGGTCGGCAAGCGTGCCCCGGCGAGTGGTGAGGCCCCGGTCCTTCAACTCGGCCATGAGCGTGCCTAGCGAGTAGTTGTCAGCGACCCAAAGTGCGTTGCCGTGGCGGGCGGCCAGTTGCATGCAGACCTCGCGTAGGCGCTCCAGGGACGGCTTCGCGACGGATGCCACCACCTGAGTCTCAATGGCCCCGTCAGCGGCCTTCCAGGCGGCCACAATGGACGCGTGGGACCAGGTGGGCGTGCGGTCCAGTGCGAAGACCACGCCCTCAGCCGGGGCAGTGACCTCACCGGCAAGGCCGACCCACGTCGCTAGCGGCAACCACGTCGAATCAGTCGCGGTGAACCGGTTGAGGCGGTAGCGGATCGCGGCACCGGGGGACATGGCCCGCACGTCCTCGATGACCACGGCCACGTCGATACGTCCGCAAGCGATGGCGGGGTTAGCGGCCCTCAGGTACTCGGCAAGGGTCTCGTCATCCTCTGGCACCTCAGCGGCAGGGGCCTCCCAGATCGCGTGACCAATCTTGTCTTCAGAGGCGAGGCGGTACAGGTCGGTCAGCAACTCAGAGTCGTCATCGCCTGCGGTGGTGATGCCCACCACGATGCAATCGAGGCGGCCACCGGTGCCGTTCACGAGGTCCGTCCACAGCGACGGCTTCAGCAGGTGCACCTCATCGACCAACCCCAGGTCAATGGGGAGGCCTTGGAGGGCTGCGGACTTCGCGGCCTTGATCTCGTACTTCGCGCCCGACTTGGAGCGGAGCCCTCGGGTATCGGTCAGCGCGTCAAACCGCTTGGCTAGCGCCGTATTGCGGCGAATCGCCGTCATGGTCCGGTCGTAGACCAGACGCGCCTGTTCAGCACTGGACGCGATGCCCACGACGTAGCCCGAGACCTTCACCAGCATGAACAGCAGTCCCAGGGCGGCGGCAATCTCCGTCTTGCCGTTCTGACGACCCAAAGACACGAGGAACTGGCGATGCCTCAGATGCCCGTCCGCGCGCAGTTCGGTGATGGCCCGCAGCAGGTCCGCCTGCCACGGGTCGAGGTCGTGGCCAAACGCCGTACGCCACACCAGCCGTAGGACCGTCTCAAAGCGGTCGAACAGTGAGCCAGGGGAGTCCGGGAGCGGGGTAGTGGCGCGGGTAGGGCTAGCGTTCGGCAGCGTCACGGAGAGCGGCCTCTAGCGGGTCCTCAGCGCCAGCGTCAGCCTGTGGCGCGGTCTTCAGCAGCGAACGATACGTCAGCCCGAACTGCGCCACGGTGGCGGGCTTGGGGTCGCCGGCGTCGAGAAGGTCGGCAAGGCTCGTCAGGGTCACCAGGGCGGGCATATCGACCGGGGACAGCCACGGCGACGCCTCAATGAACGCCGTCACGGCCTCGCGGTAAGTGGTTGCGGTCTTCATGCCCCTATGTCGAGTTGACCGCGAATATTTGGCGCCCGTTGGTGCCAAGAAGCGAGGCGGGCGGGGTACGGAGCGCCCTCTCTAAAGAGACCCCAGCCCTTTCACAACCCGCCACTGGGTTAGGCGGGAGGGTGAGTTAGTCCCTCCCCTCACCCAAGGGTGTGAGGAGTATGGACTAACCACGCGTCCTAACCGCGTAAGTAGGGTTTTATCAGGCGCTTTGTGTGGCCCTGCTCAGTCCATCGTCAACGGTGAGGTGGACTGGGGGCATGTTCTCTGCACGGGCTCGACAAAGGTGGTACAATGGAGTCGCATACTGGTTACACTTCAGACTACCTTAGGAGACCACCACATGTCAACAGTAGCAATCATCTCGGTTCTTGTCCAGCGAGATGGCCGATGAGGCGCCTCACGGAGGCGGACCTCCTGCTTGCCCGCAAGATCGCCCAGCCGTTCGTCAACCGGATGGGCGTGGGTGAGGCCGAAAGCGCCGCAATGTCGGGGCTGCTTGAAGCGGCGATGAAGTACCGCGAAGGTGAAGGGACGTGGGAGGGCTATGCCATACAGCGCTGCCGCTGGCGCGTGCTGGACGCCTTGAAGCGCAATACGCCCGTCCCGACGACCTCCCTGCCGCCCGAGATGGCGGCTCCCGTGGTTGAACTGCCTGACGCGGTGGATGACGCCCTGGACGCCATTCCTGAGCCGCTACAAAGCCGTTTGAGGGCCGGAGACGTGGATATGCGGCGCACTGAGGACCGCGAGGCCATCGAGACGATTCGCGGGGTCGTGGCGTGACGGGGCATACGGCGCGCCTCCTTGTGGGCAACGTGTGTGCCACGTGCGGCCACGCTTGGCCCTGCCCCATGGCCGTAGACCCTCGGGAGGCGCCCAGTTCGGATGAGATGGTCCTTGCTGCGTTCTATAGGGCGTCTGAGCGATGACCCCGGCAAGGGACCGTAAGGACCTGAAGACCGCCCGGTGGGCGCGACAGCGTGAGCGCATCCTGGCCCGTGACGGGCACGCCTGTACGGCGTGTGGAGCGACCGAAGACCTCACGGTTGACCACATCATCGCGGTGGGTGCCGGTGGCGACGCGGAGGTGCCCGATAGCGAACTGGTGGCCCTGTGCAACGCATGCAATGGCCGCAAGTCGGATCGCCCCAAGGTCCGCCTGGACTACCGGGCAGAGAATTGGTTTTAAGAAACAATTACCAGAAATGCAATGTGTGCATTCTTGAAAATTGCAATTTGGGTCAATTTCTGGTAAGATTGACTCTCCCCAAACAAGCAACCCTTATGGAGGTTTTTCTATGTACGCAAGTGATTTCTTCAAGACTGGTGATGCCGTGCGCGTCGCCCTGGCTGCACCAGACGTGGCTGAGACCACCGGGCGTCTGCTGTCCATTGACAACTACGGGGTGACGCTCCTGCTCGATGGCCCGCCCGTGGTGCGGTTCTTCCCGTTCGCGTCAGTGGCCCACATGGACGGGTCAGAGGCCTCGGACGTGCGTGGGCGTGCGATTGGTGCCCTGAAGTGACCACGGCCTATGAGGTGGCGATGCAGGCGGTCGCGGACCAGGTGCACGCCGATGCGCGCCTGCGTGGCGCGATGCAACTACGTCGAGGGCGCCCCGCCGAACGGCTCACGGCTGGCCAGGTGCACGCGCAACTGCGGCACGACATCTCTCGCGATGACTTCAACACGTTTGTGGACGAGGGGCACGCTCTCCTAGACGTGGTGCGTGACGATCTCGCGGAGTGGACCGAGAAACTGGACGCAGCCGAACGTGCTCAGGTCGAGGCTGAGGCCACGCGCCAGCGTGTGCGCGCTCAGGCGGCGGCCCTGGTCAGCGCAGTCGAAGACGAAGGGCCGCTTCAGGCGCTCACGCTTGACGACCTCTTGAACCGTATTGAGCCGGGCTGGTGGGTTGAAGGGCTGCTTCAGCAGTCCAGCGTCGCGATCCTCGCCGGTGAGCCCGGCCTTGGTAAGTCATTCACCGCGCTGTCAATGGCGGCGTCCATCGCTACCGGTAGCGACTGGTTTGGCCAGAGCGTTAAGCAAGGTTCGGTGCTGTACGTCGTGGGTGAGGGCGCGGAGTCCTTCGGCAAGCGCGTGGCCGCATGGCAGGACACCAATGGCGAGATTCCCCGCGACCGGATGGTGTTCATGGACCGTGGCGTCAATCTCTCGCGCGAGGCTTCTGTCGCTCGTGTGGTCGAGTATGTGACTGAGCACAGCATCGACCTAGTGATTCTCGACACTTTCAGCCAGTTGACCAGCATCGACAACGAGAACGACGCCAGCCAAGTCAACAAGGCCACTAAGGCGGCTATCCAGATTCGCCAGGCTCGGCCAGGTGCAACTGTCTTGCTGGTGCACCACGTCAACAAGGCATCGGGCGGAGTGCGCGGCTCGTCGGCGCTTCGCGGCAACGTGGACACTGTGATTGTCGCCAAGGGCGATGAGAAGGGCTTCCGGCTCACCACGGAGCGCTCTGCGGACGGCAAGCAGAAGGACGGCAAGCCCGTTGACCTGCGCGGGTTCCATCTGGTGGATGCGGGTGCCTCTGCGGTCGTCGCGCGCGGGACCACACAGACGCCTGATGAACAGCACATCAGGGAGGTCTTGGCTGACGGTGAGTGGCACCCTATGGCGGACTTTGCGGAGAACGCTGACCCCGCGAGGCGGCGCTACAGCCGCATTCTGGACAGCATGCCCAATATCGAGACGCAAGGCACACGTCCCAAGCAGTACCGCCTCAACGCGGCGTAATCAGCACGCGGCGTACTCCCTTAGCCGGGCGGGTCACTTCGATGACCTCGCCCGGTTTTTCCATGTCCGGGACACACGTCGTGACCGGGGCGTTGTGAGGTAAGACGGACACCTCTAGGAGGCGGCCCGCAATCTCCCGCTTGCGTTCGTTGGGCGTCTCGGCCCACCGTGCACGAAATGCCTCAGCGGACGCCACGATGCCCGCGACGCCGCCTGTGAGGAACTGCTCCGCGATGCTGGCCCAGTCCTCAGCATCGGCTTGCACGAGAGCGGCGGACAGTTCGGCATCGGTTGATTCGTATTCGCTTTCTAGTGCCTCAACGGCTCTGCGAGCGGCACGGCGCGACACGTCAGTGCGGGCGTGGGCTTCCACCTCGGTGGCGTGTTCGATCTGGCCCGCGAGGTCGGCTCGCTGTAGCCGTAGGCGTGTCACAGCGCCGTCGTCGGGTGTTTGGCCCTGGCGCAACATCAGTTGCTCGCGCACGGCTTCGGTGACGTGATCCTCGATGATCTGCTGAGAGATTGTGGGGTGTGAGCCCCCGCCTGGCCGCTCGGCACAGGTGTAGAAACTCTGCTTGTAGCCCCGGCTAGTGACGACCTTGCCACGCATACGGCCACCGCAGGTTGAGCACTTCGCGACGGATGTCAGCCACCACCGGGATACCGGGCGGCCAGGGTTCACGTTGCGGTCGGGGTCGCGAAGAAGGGCCACAACCTGCTCCCACGTCTCGCGCGGCACGATCGGTTGAATGAGGCTGTGTTCCTGAACGACGCCCTTACGGACCAGGAGGCCCGCATTTCGCTCACGCAGCAGGGCACGGCGAACGTTGATGGGTTGCCACTGCCTGTCTCGGGGCGTGGGGATGCCTGCGTCATTGAGCCAACGCGCGATAGCGCGGATGGGCTCACCGGCGAGCACTCGGGCGTGCATATCGCGGAGTATCGCCGCCTCAGACTCACGGAGGGTGATGCCGTCTGGCTCCCAGCCAAAGACACGGTGAGCGCGATGAGGGATGCCCTGTGCCGCGCGCTGGTCGGCGGCACGCTTTTGGCGCTCGGCTTTGCGGCGGCCTTCGAAGCGGGCAATGCCTGCCAGCATCGTGGCGCGGAACTCGCCGTCAGCGGTGGTGAGGTCGATCTCACCGTCAACCGTCAGGACTGCGGCACCCGTGCCGGTGAGTGTCACGAGGTCGCCCACAGTGCGAAGCAGGCGGTCAAGGTCAACTGCCACGATCACGTCGAAGACGCCGTCCTTGGCGTCTTTGAGCATCTGCGCCCAGGCCGTACCGGCGCCACGCGCCTTCGAAGCGCTCACGTCGTCATCGACATACTCAGACGTGAGCGTCCAGTCTCGCGCCGCCACGAGGGCAGAAGTGCGCTCACGCTGGCGGTCGATGCCCAGAGGGTTTTCGCGGCTCTGGCGAAGGTAGATCACGGCACGCTTGGTCATGTCCTTAAATCTACTCTCGTCTTTGCGGTGTACCCAGGACTGGTGGCGATACGGCTGGGTTTCTAGCAAGGACGCCCGATGCGGGCGACACAGAAAAGGGGAGGCACATGAAGGACACACTGAGCAGGTGGGTGCTGGAGCGCATGGCTCTGGCGCGGGATGACCGCGGCGACGTTCCAGGCTGGGTGCTGATCACGCTGATGACGGCGGGGCTCGTCGCGGTGATCTGGGCGGTCGCGGAGCCCACGTTCAGGGACCTGTTCGATGACGCCATCGACGGTGTCACGGGAGGCTAGGCGCCGCGACGACCAGGGCAGCGCCACCGCAGAGTTCGTCATGCTCGGCACCCTCGTGGTGCTGATCGCGATCGGGCTCGTGCAGTTGGTGCTCGCGCTGCACGTACGCAACGTCCTGTTGTCGAGCGCGCAGGAAGGCGCGCGGCACGCGGCAGCCGCGGACCGCGCGCCAGCCGACGGTGCCTCGCGTGCCCTGGAGGTGGCGGGGGCGTCGATTCCCGGCGTGAGCGCTGCCGCGAGCGCCGAGGCCATCACGGTGGCGGGCGCCCCGGCCGTCAGCGTCACGGTGAGCGCACCCGTACCCGTGCTCGGCTGGTGGGGGCCTGCCGACATCGACGTGACGGCGCGAGCCCTCGAGGAACAGACATGACGGGGCCGCGGGGGAGGCGAACGATGGCGGCCGATGATGGCGGGGCCCTCGTCGAGTTCCTTGGCGTCGCGGTGGTGATCCTCGTGCCGCTCGTGTACCTCATCGTCACGCTCGCCCAGGTGCAGTCGGCGACGTTCGGCGTGGAGGCGGCGGCACGGTCGGCGGCGCGAGCAGGCTGCGGTCGCGGGGATGGAAGCCGTCGCTGCCGGGCAGGACTCGTCCGCCGCGATGGCTGCCGCAAGTGCGCGGGCCGAAGCCACAGTGGCCGTCACCGCCGAGGACTTCGGTCTGGAGGCGCCGGCCCTCGTGCTCGACTGCGATGGCGAGTGCTTCGCGCCCGGTTCGGACGTTGTCGCTGAGGTCGCGGGGACCGTGAACCTTCCCGGCATTCCCAGCCTGATTGCCGAGGTCGCACCCTTGGCTATCGACCTGCACGCCCGCGGTGCGTCGCCCGTCGACGGGGACGGGTGACACGGATGCGGGCGCGTGACGACGAGGGCTCGATCTCGGTGCTCACCCTGGGATGGATCGTGGTGGTGGCGATCGCGATCCTGGTGGTGGCCGCCGCGACTCAGGTACACGTGGACAGACTGCGCCTGGTGGCGCTCGCGGACGAGCCTGGCGCTTGACGCAGCGGACTCCGTCGACGGCGACAGGTACTACGCGACGGGATCCGGCTCGCTGGCGCTCGACGCCGACCAGGTCAGGGACCAGGTGGAGGCGCGGCTCGCCGACGACCCGGCACAGCCGTGGGTGTCCGAGGTGACCCTGATCGAGGCGGACGCACCAGACGGCCAGTCCGCCACCGTCGTCCTGGGCAGGACAGTGCCGCTGCCGTGGAACCTGGATGTCCTCGCACCGTGGGCGGACGGCGTGGCCATCACGGCATCGGCCACAGCCAGGAGCAGGCGACGCGCCAGCCGAGGCGCGCCGCAGGGCGGCCAGGACGCCATGGGCGGAGGCCACCGCGAAGGGTCCTAGGTCCCAATGAAGCCCCTGTTCCCGGGCGTACTTTCAAAGAGAAGGTTCGAGCCGCGCGGAACCACCGCCTCCGGCTCACCATCCAAGGGAGACATCATGACCGCCACTGACCCGCGCACCGCCGACGACCAGATCGCCTACTCCACCGAGTGGCGTTCGTTCGAGCGGGGCCCCTGGTCCGAGGGCATCGACGTGCGAGGCTTCCTGCAGGCGAACTACACGCCCTACGAGGGTGACAGTTCCTTCCTCGCCGGCCCCACCGAGCGCACCACCCGTGCGTGGGAGGCCATCACCGAGATGTTCCCGGCCGAGCGTGAGAAGGGTGTCTACGACGTCGACGCCCACACGCCGTCCACCATCACCTCTCACGCCCCCGGTTACATCCGCGAGGGCGAGGACGTGATCGTCGGCCTCCAGACCGACGCGCCGCTGAAGCGAGCCATCATGCCCAACGGCGGATGGCGCATGGTGGTGAAGAGCCTCGAGACCTACGGCTACCCCGTTGACCCCGAACTCGAGACCATCTTCTCGACCTACCGCAAGACCCACAACGACGGCGTCTTCGACGTCTACCCGCCGAACGTGCGCGCCGCCCGCTCGAGCCACATCGTCACCGGCCTGCCCGACGCCTACGGCCGCGGCCGCATCATCGGTGACTACCGCCGCGTGGCCCTGTACGGCGTCGACGCCCTCATCGCAGGCAAGAAGCGCGAGCGCGCCCTGCTCGACATGGAGCGTTCCTCCGAGGACATCATTCGCGACCGCGAAGAGAACTCGGAGCAGATCAAGGCGTTGAACGAGCCTGAAGACGATGGCGAAGAGCCTACGGCTACGACATCTCCGGCCCCGCCAAGGACTTCCGCGAAGCCGTGCAGTGGCTGTACTTCGGCTACCTCGCCGCCGTGAAGGAGCAGAACGGCGCCGCGATGTCGCTCGGACGCACCTCGACCTTCCTCGACGTGTACGCCCAGCGCGACCTCGCCGAGGGCACCGTCACCGAGGAGCAGATCCAGGAGATCGTCGACGACTTCGTCATCAAGGCTCCGCATCGTCCGCTTCCTGCGCACCCCCGAGTACGACAACCTCTTCTCGGGCGACCCGACGTGGGTCACCGAGTCGATCGGCGGTATGGGCGACGACGGTCGCACGCTCGTCACCAAGACCTCGTTCCGCTTCCTCCAGACGCTCTACAACCTCGGCCCGGCCCCCGAGCCGAACCTCACCGTGTTCTGGAACGCCGCGCTGCCGCAGGGCTTCAAGGACTTCTGCGCACAGGTGTCGATTGACACCTCGTCGATCCAGTACGAGTCCGACGACCTGATCCGTACCCAGTGCGGTGACGACGCCGCGATCGCGTGCTGCGTCTCCGCCATGGAGGTCGGCAAGCAGATGCAGTTCTTCGGTGCTCGTGTGAACCTCGCCAAGGCGATGCTCTACGCGATCAACGGAGGCCGCGACGAGGTCTCGGGCAAGCAGGTTTCGCCCGCCACCGCGCCCATGACCGATGAGGTCCTCGACTTCGACACGGTGGTCGCCGCGTTCGACAAGACGATGGACTGGCTGGCCGAGACCTACGTGGACGCCCTCAACTGCATCCACTACATGCACGACAAGTACGCGTACGAGCGCATCGAGATGGCGCTGCACGACAAGGAGATCCTGCGCACCATGGCCTGCGGCATCGCCGGCCTCTCGGTCGCGGCCGACTCGCTGTCCGCCATCAAGTACGCGCAGGTCCGCCCCGTGCGTGACGAGACCGGTCTCATCACCGACTACGAGGTCACCGGAGAGTTCCCGACCTACGGCAACGACGACGACCGTGCAGACTCCATCGCCGTCGAGCCTGGTGCACCGCTTCATGGACAAGGTCCGCAAGCAGCAGACCTACCGTGGCGCGAAGCACACCCAGTCGGTGCTGACCATCACCTCGAACGTCGTGTACGGCAAGGCCACGGGCAACACCCCCGACGGCCGCCGCGCAGGCGAGCCCTTCGCCCCCGGTGCCAACCCGATGAACGGCCGCGACACCCACGGCATCGTCGCCTCGGCCCTGTCCGTCGCCAAGCCGCCCTACGACGACGCCCAGGACGGCATCTCGCTCACCACCACCGTGGTGCCCGCGGGCCTTGGTCGCGACAAGACCGAGCAGATCAAGAACCTGGTCGGAGTGCTGGACGCCTACGCCATCGAGCAGGGCTTCCACATGAACGTCAACGTGCTGAACAGGGACACCCTCGAGGACGCCATGGAGCACCCCGAGAACTACCCCCACCGACGATTCGTGTCTCGGGCTACGCCGTGAACTTCGTGCGGCTCACCCGCGAGCAGCAGGCTCGACGTCCTGTCCCGCACCTTCCACGGTTCCCTCTAAGGAGAGCAGCCATGACCGCCACCGTCCCCGCCCGGGTGGTCAACGCATCGGCCACCGACACCACCGCGGCCACCTCGCCCGTCGAGGCAGTCCCGGCGGCCGAGCCGATCACCATCGCCGGCCCGTCGCTCCCCATCGTGGGAGCGGCGGGGCCGACGCCCGCCTCGATGGCCACCGCCGACGAGGAGATGCGCGCTGGAGTCGGTCACACCAAGGGTGAAGAGGGCACCGTCCACTCGTGGGAGGCTCGTCACCGCCGTCGACGGTCCCGGCACCCGCCTCACCTACTTCCTAGCCGGCTGCCCCCTGCGCTGCCTCTACTGCCACAACCCCGACACGTGGCAGATGCGCCGCGGCACCAGGGCCACGGCCGATGAGGTGCTCACCAGAGTGCGCCGTTACTCCCACGTCCTCAACGCCTCGGGCGGCGGCCTGACCATCTCCGGCGGCGAGCCGCTATTGCAGCCCGACTTCGTGGCCCGCATCTTCCGCGGTGCCAAGGAGATGGGCATCCACACCGCGCTCGACACCTCCGGGTTCCTCGGCGCCCGCGCCTCCAACGAGCCTGCTCGCCGACACCGACCTGGTGCTGCTCGACGTGAAGTCGGGCGACCCTGACACCTACAAGAAGGTCACGGGCAGGCCGCTGGCCCCCACGCTCGACTTCGGTCGTCGCCTCTCGGCGCACGGCGTGAAGATCTGGACCCGGTTCGTGCTGGTGCCTGGCCTCACCGACGACGAGCGCAACGTGGACCAGGTCGCCGACTACCTCGCGAGCCTCGACACCGTCGAGCGCGTCGAGGTGCTGCCCTTCCACCAGATGGGGCGCGAGAAGTGGAAGGCTGCTGAACGAGCCCTACGCGCTCGACGACACCCAGCCGCCCTCGCCCGAGCTCGTGGAGCGGGTGCGCGAGCAGTTCCGCTCGCGGGGCATCCTGACGTATTGACCGCTCGTGAGTCCGATGCCGTGGTGACGGTGACCATGCAAGGCCCTGGTGGGTTGTTCACCAGGGCTTTCGCGGTTCCTCCGGCTGCGGGCACGCCGTAGGCTCTGGCCATGCTCGATCTGGAGACGCTGCGCATCGTGCAAGCGTCCGTGGGCGCCCTCACTTTCGTGCTCGTGTACTTCGGCACGTACCGGTCAACCCGTGCCGCCTACGCGCGCTGGTGGAGCCTGGTGGTGGTGTTCTCCACCGTGAGTTCCACGCTCTACCTCCTCGACACCGGTGCTGGAGTTCCTGTCGCGGATGCGCTCGGCAACGCGCTCGCGGTCCTCAGCGGTGGCATGGCGTGGGCCGCCGCACGGTCGCTGCGCGGGCTCACCGTCTCGGCACTCCAGTTGGCCGTGGTGCCTGCGGTGATCGCAGTCGCCACCCTGCTCAGCCCGAGGTCCGATGCCGTGGTGGCGGGAACCGGGTTCCTCGTGGCGGGCATGGCGGCACAGTTTGGACTCGCGGCGCGCCGCCTGTGGATCCTGAGGTCTGAGCAGGAGGGCGCCGAGACCGGCGACCCGCGCGCGGGCATCCGTGCCGCCCTGTCCTCCGTGGCCCTTGCCGCCTCCGTCCTCGCCGGCTTCTATGCGATCCGCGCGGTGGCGTACGTCGCCCTGGGGCCCGAGTCCAAGGCCTACACGGTGTGGGCAGGGCCGGACGCGACCACCGTGGTCGTGATGCTCGCCATGGTGACGGTCACCTACTCGGTCACCGAGATCAGCCGCTTCGAGGTGGCCGAGGCGTGGCGAAGGCGCGCCGAGCGCGACGATCTCACGGGGCTCCTGACTCGCGACCCCTTCCTGCGTCAGGGTGCCGTGGCGCTCGCGGCGACCCCCGGCGCTCCCACGAGCGTCATGCTGGCGGACTTCGACCGCTTCAAGGAGCTCAACGACACCTTTGGGCACGCCGAGGGCGACGCCGCGTTGGTGGCCTTCGCGGCCGCCTGCCGCGAGGTCCTGGGGCCCGATGCCCTCGCCTGCCGCTGGGGTGGCGAGGAGTTCGCGGCCGTGCTCGAAGGCGTCGATGCGGAGGCCGCGGTCGCCGTCGCTGGAGAGGCTCGCCCGCCTGATGGCGGTCCATGCGGCCGATGCCCCGGCGGGCACCACGGTGAGCTTTGGGCTCGCGGTGGCCTCGCCGGGGAGGCGCTGGTGGACGTGCTCGAACGCGCCGACGAGGCGCTCTATCTCGCCAAGGCCGCCGGTCGAGACCGCGCCGTGGTGCACGGCGAAGAGCCAGCCTCCTCCTAGGGGCAACGGCTCGAAACACGCACGAAACCCCTGGTAGGACATTGGTCCTATGGGACGTAGGCCTCATGTATACATCTGGGTGCTCCCGTAGTTTCGTAGATATCAGGGCACCGACAGGGGCCCCCGTCAAGGGAGAGAAACACCATGACCGCCACCCAGGAAACCTCGGTCCAGGAAGCCTCGTCGCCCATCGCGGCCGAGATCGACCGACTCGTCGCGAACGGCCAGCGTGCCCTGCAGGCATACTCCGCGTTCACCCAGGAAGACGTTGACATGCTGGTCAAGAAGGCGTCGGTCGCGGCGCTCAGCCAGCACGGCGACCTCGCGATGCAGGCGGTCACCGAGACCGGCCGTGGCGTCTTCGAAGACAAGGCCGTGAAGAACATCTTCGCGTGCGAGCACGTCACCCACTCCATGGGCCCGATGAAGACCGTGGGCGTCATTCACGAGGACGAGCCTGCTCGGCATCACCGAGATCGCGGAGCCCGTGGGCGTCATCGCCGGTATCACCCCGGTGACCAACCCCACCTCGACCGCGATCTTCAAGTCACTCATCGCGCTGAAGACCCGCAACCCCATCGTCTTCGCGTTCCACCCGAGCGCTCAGCAGTCCTCCGTCGCCGCCGCCAAGGCCGTCCGTGACGCCGCCATCGCGGCAGGCGCCCCCGAGCACTGCATCCAGTGGGTCGAGCACCCCTCGCTCGAGGCCACCGGCGCTCTCATGAACCACGACGGCATCGCGCTGATCCTCGCCACCGGTGGAAACGCCATGGTGAAGGCGGCCTACTCGTGCGGCAAGCCCGCTCTCGGCGTCGGCGCCGGAAACGTCCCCGCCTACATCCACGCCTCGGCGAACCTCAAGCGCTCCGTCAACGACATCGTCATTTCCAAGGCGTTCGACAACGGCATGGTGTGTGCCTCCGAGCAGGCAGTGATCCTCGACTCGTCGCTGTACGACGAGGCGCTGAGCGAGTTCGACCGCCTCCACGCCTACCGCGTCAACCCTGCCGAGAAGGCCCTGCTCGAGGAGTTCATCTTCGGCGTCAGCGCCAACGGCGAGAACTGCGCCGGTGCGAAGCTCAACCCGAACGTGGTGGGCAAGCACCCCACGTGGATCGCCGAGCAGGCCGGATTCTCCGTCCCCGCCGACACCTCGATCATCCTTGCCGAGGTGTCGACCGTCGGCGAGTCCGAGCCCCTGACCCGCGAGAAGCTGTGCCCCGTCCTCGCCGTCCTGCGCGCCGAGACCACGGAGCAGGGCCTCGACTACGCCGAGCGCATGGTCGAGTTCCACGGACTGGGCCACTCCGCCGCGATCCACGCGACCGACCAGGCCGTGATCCAGGAGTTCGGACAGCGCGTCAAGGCCGTCCGCATCATCTGCAACTCGCCCTCGTCGCAGGGCGGCATCGGCGACATCTACAACGCCTTCCTGCCCTCCCTCACCCTTGGCTGCGGCTCCTACGGGCACAACTCGGTCTCCAACAACGTGTCCGCGATCAACCTGATCAACGTCAAGCGCATCGGCCGGAGGAACAACAACATGCAGTGGTTCAAGGTGCCGGCGAAGACCTACTTCGAGCCCAACTCGATCCGCTACCTCAAGTCGATGCCCGACGTGGAGCGCGTGACGATCATCACCGACGCCACCATGACCCGCATCGGCATCGTCGACAAGATCCTCGACGTCCTGCACCGCCGCAACAACAAGGTGTCGGTCCAGATCATCGACAACGTCGAGCCCGAGCCGTCCATCAAGACGGTCACCGCAGGCGCCGAGGTGCTGCGTGCCTTCAAGCCCGACACGCTGATCGCGGTCGGTGGCGGCTCACCCATGGACGCCGCGAAGGTCATGTGGCTCATGTACGAGCACCCGGACGTGGTCTTCAGCGACCTGAAGGAGAAGTTCTTCGACGTCCGCAAGCGCGCCTTCACCTTCCCGCAGGCTCGGCGAGCCTCGCCCAGCCTGGTGTGCATCCCGACCACGTCGGGCACCGGCGCCGAGGTCACCCCGTTCGCGGTCATCACGGACACCGACACGGGCCGCAAGTACCCGCTGGCGGACTACGCGCTGACCCCGTCCGTCGCGATCGTCGACCCCGTGCTGACCCGCATGCTGCCCTCGCGGGTGGCGGCCGACTCCGGCATGGACGCCCTCACCCACGCCACCGAGGCCTTCGTCTCGGTGTACGCGAACGACTTCACCGACGGTCTCGCGCTCCAGGCCATCCGCCTGGTGTTCGAGAACATCGCGAAGTCCGTCGAGGGTGGTCCCGAGGCGGAGAAGGCGCGCGAGAAGATGCACAACGCGGCAACGATCGCCGGTATGGCCTTCGGTAACGCGTTCCTCGGTCTGGTGCACGCGATGTCGCACGTCACCGGCTCGACCTTCCACGTCGCCCACGGCCGCACCAACGCGATCTACCTGCCGCACGTGATTCGCTACAACGGCAAGGTGCCCACCAAGCCCACCTCGTGGCCCAAGCAGGAGTCCTACGTGGCTCCCGAGCGCTTCCAGGAGATCGCGAAGATCCTGGGCCTGGCGCACTCGACCCCCGACGAGGCCGTCGAGGCCTACGCCACCGCGGTCGAGGAGCTCCGCGCCGCGGTCGGCATCGAGGGATCGTTCCAGGAGGTCGGCATCGACGAGTCCGAGTTCCTGGCTTCGCTCGACACCCTCGCCATGAACGCCTACGAGGACCAGTGCGCGCCGGCCAACCCGCGTCTGCCGATGCTGGCCGACATGAAGGTCATGATGCAGGCCGCGTACTACGGCATCCGCTACGAGGACGTCGCCGCCCGTGAGGCCGAGGCCGCCAAGGTCGAGGACGAGGCGAAGGCTCCGCGTAAGGGCCGCAAGGCAGCCAAGTAAGGCTGACCGCAAGACCACACACGGCGAGGCCCCGGTCCCCTGGAGGGATCGGGGCCTCGTCGTGTCTTGGTGGGGCCCGCCACTTTCGGTGCAGCGCGCGTCGCACGCAACGTTTCCTCGCCGAAACACGCTAGTAACTATCGCCCGATAGAGTCGCCGTCATTCGCACACGATGAAGGGCGGCAGGGATGGGCAGCGGCAGCGGTATCGGCAAGGTATTGATCGCCAATCGGGCGGAGATTGCGGTCCGCGTCTCGCGGTCGGTCTCGGCGCTCGGCGGCACCTCGCTGGCGATCTACGCCGATGACGACGGTGCCTCGGCGCACGTCCACGCGGCCGATGCCGCCGTCGCCCTCGAACGCCGCGGCGACATCGACCCCTACATGGACATCGAGCAGATCGTCGAGGTGGCGCTCACCCACGGCGTGTGGGCCATCCACCCCGGCTACGGCTTCCTGTCCGAGAACGCGGCCTTCGCCCGCGCCGTGGAGGCGGCAGGCATCGTCTTCCTGGGGCCGAGCCCCGACCACATCGACGCCTTCGGAGACAAGCAGGCCGCCCGCGCCCACGCCGTGGCGGCTGGGGTGCCGCTCGCGGCCGCCACCGACGACCTCGCCGATGCGGCGCACGCACGCACCGAGATCGCGCGCATCGGCCTGCCCGTCATCATCAAGGCGGCGGGAGGAGGCGGCGGCAAGGGCATGGCGGTGCTGCGCGACCTCGCCGATGTCGACACGGCCTTCGCGACCGTGCGGCGCGTCGCCGACGTCGCAGGCGGAGGAGTCTTCGCCGAGCGCTTCATCGACGACGCCCGGCACGTGGAGGTCCAGGTCTTCGGCGACGGAGCCGGCGGCGTGGTCACCCTCGGCGACCGCGACTGCACCCTTCAGCGCCGCAATCAGAAGGTGGCGGAGGAGGCCCCGGCGTTCGACCTTGACCCTGCGGTCCGCGCCGAACTGCATGCCACCGCCCGTGCTCTGGCGGCCTCCGTCGGCTACCGCAGTGCCGGCACCGTGGAGTTTGTGGTGGACGCACGCACCGGCGCGGCGTCCTTCCTCGAAATCAACACCCGTCTCCAGGTGGAACACCCCGTCACCGAGGCGGTGACGGGCGTGGACCTGGTGGAGTGGATGCTGACCCTCGGCGCGGGCGACGCAAGGCTTTCTCGACCCGTACCGCGCCACCGGCGAGGTGCCCGTCACCGGCCACGCCGTCGAATCCCGCGTCTACGCGGAGGACCCGGGCGCCGATTTCCGCCCGAGCCCCGGCACCATCACGCGCGCCGTGTTCCCCGCCGACGCGCGCGTCGACACCTGGGTCTCCTCCGGCACCGAGGTCAGCACCCGCTACGACCCCATGATCGCCAAGGTCATCACGGCGGGCGCCACCAGGGCAGAGGCCTGGGAGCGCCAGGCCGCCGCGCTGGGCGCCACGCGGATCGACGGCATCCAGACCAACCTCGCGCTGCTCAGCGCGATCGCGACGGACCCCCTCGTCGCCGCGGGCCGGCACACCACCGCCACGCTCGGCGCGGGAACCATCGCCGCCATCGACCATATCCGCGTCGAGGCGCCCGGCTTCCTCACCACGGTCCAGGAACTGGGCGGGCGCACGGGTCTGTGGCACATCGGTGTGCCGCCGTCGGGCCCCATGGACGACCGCAGCCTTCCGCCTGGGCAACGAGGCGCTCGGCAACGACCCGCAGGCCGCGGGCCTCGAGTGCACCGTCTCCGGTCCGCGCCTCCGCCTCGGCGTCGCGCGCCGCGCCATCGTCACCGGCGCGCCGGCGGCCGTGAGCGTCGACGGCGAGCCCGTGGCCATGTGGGAGCCCTTCGTCATTCCGGCCGGCTCCACCGTCGAGGTGGGCCAGGTCGAGGCGGGCCTGCGCGCATACCTGCTCCTCGAGGGCGGCATCGACGTGCCTGACTATTTGGGGTCCAAGGCCACCTTCTCGCTCGGCCGCTTCGGCGGCCATGCTGGCCGCGCCCTCGTCATCGGCGATGTGCTCGCGCTCGGCGAGGCCGTCCAGCCGGCCGATGCGGTGGCACCAGTGCCGTCCGAGGCTCGCCCGAGCATCGGCCGCACCTGGGAGATCGGGGTCCTCGACGGACCCCACTCCGCCCCCGACTTCTTCACTCCCGACGACGTGGAAGCCGTGCTCTCGACGCCGTACGAGGTCCACTTCAACTCCGACCGCACCGGCGTGCGCCTGGTCGGTCCCAAGCCGCAGTGGGCGCGCCAGGACGGCGGCGAGGCGGGGCTTCACCCCTCCAACATCCATGACACGCCGTACTCGGTGGGAGGCATGGACTTCACAGGAGACACACCGGTGCTGCTCGGCCCAGACGGCCCCAGCCTCGGCGGCTTCGTGACTCCCGTGACCATCGCCAAGGGTGAGCGCTGGAGGCTCGGCCAACTGGCGCCGGGGGACACCGTGAACCTGGTGCGCCTGGAGCCCGCGCATCCCGAGCCCGTCGGTGCCGCGCGCGGCGTGCTCGCCGAGCGCGACGGCCTTGTGCTGCGTCGCCAGGGGGACGACTCGGTCCTCATCGAGCCTCGGAGAGCCGGGCTCGACCTGATGCTGCGCGCCCGCATTCACGTGCTGCACCGCGCCCTGCGCGAGAATCCGCCAGCCGGACTGCGTGACCTCACCCCGGGGATTCGTTCGCTTCAGGTCACCTTCTCGGAACCCTCGGACGTGACCCGCGAGGCGCTCGACGGCCTGCTCGCGCTGGCGGCCGACGTCGCGGACGCGGAGGACCTGGTGGTGCCCAGCCGTCACGTGCGCCTGCCGATGTCCTGGGACGACCCGGCGACGCGCGAGGCCATCGCCCGTTACGAGGCCGGCGTACGCGACGACGCCCCGTGGAATCCGTGGAACATCGAGTTCATCAGGCGCGTCAACGGCCTCGACAGCGTCGATGACGTCTACCGCACGCTTTTTGACGCCGAGTACCTGGTGCTGGGGCTCGGCGACGTGTACCTCGGCGCGCCGGTCGCGACGCCGCTTGACCCGCGCCATCGCCTGGTCACCACCAAGTACAACCCCGCCCGCACGTGGACGGCAGAGAACTCCGTGGGCATCGGCGGTGCGTACCTGTGCATCTACGGCATGGAGGGCCCCGGCGGATACCAGTTCGTGGGCCGCACCACCCAGGTGTGGGACCGCTGGGCATCGTTCGCCGGAGACGATCGCGCCGTGGACGGTACCCGTCCGTGGCTGCTCGACTTCTTCGACCGCATCTCCTGGTACCCCGTCGAGGCCGACGAGTTGCTGCGCCTGCGCGCCGACTTCACGGCGGGGCTGTGGCGCCCCGAGATCGTCGACGGGACGCTGTCCATGCGCGAGCACGCGGCGTTCCTCGACGACAATGCTGAGGAGATCGCGGCCTTCCGCTCGACGCAGCGGGCCGCGTTCGGCGAGGAGCGTGAGAGGTGGCACGCCGCGGGTGAGTTCACCCGCGTGGTGGAGCCCGTGGTGGCAGCAGCCCCCGCGGCACTTGCCGAGGGCTGCGTGGGTGCCGAGGCGCCCTTCGCCGCGAACGTGTGGAAGGTGTTGGTCGCCGAGGGCGAGCGAGTCGAGGTGGGAGATGCCGTGGCCGTGCTCGAAGCGATGAAGATGGAGACCAGGGTGCTCGCGCCGCATGCGGGCACCGTGGATGCCGTGCTGGCCGCGGCGGGCGCGACGGTCGCGCCGGGCGACCCGATCGTCGCCATTCGTACGGAGGTGGCGGCATGACGACCATCCTGAACGGCCTGTCCGGCATGCCGGTGGCCCTGCACGGATTCATCGTGGGCTACGAGCCCATCCGGGAGTCGATCTCGCTTCACGGCGGTTCCGACCACCGGTACCTGCTGGAGCCGGTGACGGCCGCCGCCGTCGAGTACCAGGACGGCTGGGTCCTCCTCGACGCGGGCTTCAACGTGCCCGTGATCCGCGACCCGCGCCTCCGCGGAGAGACGTTCAACTACGACTCGTACACCGCGGTGGTGCCGCCGGGCGACCCGCTCGCGGAGGCGGTGGAGCGTGCCGGACTCGACTGGGGCGACCTGCGCGGTTGTGCGATCAGCCACGCCCACGTGGACCACACGGGAGGCATCCGCCTGACGGGAGAGGCGCCCGTGGTGGTGCAGCGGCGCGAGTGGCAGTGGGTCGTCGACGGAGCGGGTTTCCCCGAGGTGGTGTTGCCATCGGACCTGCTGGAGGCGAGTGAGCGCGTGGTGCTCCTCGACGGGGACGCGCCGCTGGCGCCCGGCCTCACGGCGATCGACACGGCGGGACACACGCCAGGACACCAGTCGTTCAGGGTGGAGTTGCCCTCCGGCACGGTCGTGGTGCTCGCATGCGATGCCGCGGACCTGCGGGTCAACATCGACACCCGGACGCCGTGTGGTTCGGCGGACGCCTCCGAAGGATTTGCGCTCGCACAACGGTCGATTGACAGGCTTGCCGACCTTGCGGCGGCAGGGGAAGACGTGTGGCCGGGCCACGACCCCGCCTGGGGGCCGTGGGTGACGGCTATCGAGACGGGCCTCGTGACCGTTCGGTAATTAGAGGCTCGCGCCGAGGATGCGCAGCGTTGCCTGCTCGATGCCGTCCGCCACGCGGGCGGCATCGAGGTTGCGGTCGTCGGCGCGGCGCAGGATGACTCCCTCGACCAGGGAGAACAAGAGCGCTGCGGTCGATGCGGGATCGTCGACGTCAGCGCGTCCCTCCGCGATGGCGCGTCGCAGCAGCGCGCCGTAGGCGGCCACCAGGCTCGAGGCGGAGCGCCTGGAAGGAGCCGAACATCGGCTCGTTGGTCTCGGGCAGCAGATACAGGGCGCCGATGTTGGACGGGCCCGCTCCCAGCAGGTGGACGTCAAAGCGAATCAGGCTCGAGCAGGCGCTCGAGGCCATCCCTGTCGCGCTGCGCGAGAAGCTCGCGGGCCTTCTCGATGGACGGCTTCGTCGTCTCGATGAGGAGGCTCATTGAGCATCGCGGCCTTGTTGGGGAAGTGGTAGTACAGCGACGGCTGCTTGATGTCCACAGCCGCGGAGATCTGGCGGGTGGTGGTCGCGGCGTACCCCTGCTCGACGAACAGGCGTGCGGCAGCCTCGAGGATGCGCTCGCGTCCCACCGGGTCCTTGCCGTGAGGGCGGGAGCGGCGGGTGGGAGCGGGGCTCGGGGTGGCGGTCGTGTCGTCGGTCATGGCGAATCGCCCCCACAGTAGCGCTTCCGACCCGGGGTCGAATGGCGGCGCGAGACGCGAAATCGAGACGTAACAATGCCGCCCTACACTCGCCCTGTACCTATCGACCGAAAGGTGAGGTGAGTGATGACGAACGATGCAGGAGCCGGCCGCCGCGCGAGCACGGCAACGTTGGCCCAGGCGCGGGATGACGCGCGTGGGCGATCCGACGCCGCCGTCGAGGCGATGCCCTACCTTCCGGCGGCCTCGTCGCCGTACGTCCCCGTCGACGTCGAACCCGCCTCGCTCACGTGGGCCGAGACGGTCGCGGGACCCGGCTACACACATCTCACCGTGGCCCGCGGGACGCGCCTGCGGCTCGAGGACGTCGGAGGGAACGCCTGTGCGCACGTCGCCATCTACTCGGCCCTGAACACCGCCGAGCGGCTCAACGTCGCGGACACGCAGAAGATCCCGTGGCAGGCCTACCTCGGAGCGGGGCATCCGCTCCTGTCCGGGGACGGGCGCGTCCTCGCCACCATCGTGAGCGACACCGCGGACGGCCACCACGACGCGTTCTGCGGAGTCACCACCCTCGCCGGCAATGCCCGCCGCTACGGCGCGGGCGAGGCACATAGCGCGACCGCCGCAGGCCGCGAGCCTGCTGAGGCTCGCGGGAACCAAGGAGGGGCTCGAACCCCGCGACCTCCCGCCCACCGTGTCCTTCTTCAAGGGCGTGCGCGTGGACGGCGACGGCTCGCTCACCTGGACCGGCTCCGCCGGGCCCGGCGCGAGCGTGGACCTGGTCGCGGAGATGCCGCTGACCATCCTGATCGCGAATGCGGCGCACCCCCTTGACCCGCGCGACGACTACACCGTGAGCCCCCTCAGGGTCCACGCGTGGTCCGCTGCCGCATCGGCCCCCGCCGATCCCTGGTGGGGCGCCACGCCCGAGCGCACCCGCGCCTACCTCAACACCCACGCTCACGTCCTCACGAGGGGGTCGCATGACCGTCACCTGGGCCACCTACGAAGCCGACTACTTCGACCGCTCGGAGCCGAGCGTCGCGGGAGCCGTCATTCTCGACCAGGAGATCGCCCCCAGGGCGGGTTGGTCAGCCGTGGTGCGGGCGGGGAACGTCCTGACGCTCGTCGACGTGGGCGGTAACCAGTCCGGCGACTGCCTCATCTTCGATGCCCACGATCACGCCGAGCGCTACTCCGTGCAGACCACGCTGACCGCCCAGCGCAACGCGTACCTCGTGGAGGGGTCGGTGCTCCTGTCGAATGAGGACAACCCGCTCATGACCATCGTCGCGAACGAGGTGGAGCGCCAGGACACCATTGGCGGCGCGTGCTCGAAGGAATCGAACACCCTGCGCTATGGGCATCACACGATGTTCCATCACGCGTGCAGGGAGAACTTCCTTCTCGAGGGGGCGGCCCACGGGCTCGGCCCGCGCGACCTGGTGTCCAACATCAATTGGTTCATGAACGTTCCGGTGGAGGCGGACGGCACCCTCGGCATCGTCGACGGCATGTCCGCGCCGGGGAAGCGCGTGGCCCTGCGTGCCGAGCGCGACGTCCTCGTGGTGATCTCCAACTGCCCGCAGGTCAACAACCCGTGCAACGACTTCAACCCGACCCCGCTGCGCGTGATCGTCACCGCCCCGGAGGCGCTGTGAGTGCGGCCGATGCGGTGGAGCGGTTCCTCACCGCAGTCGCCACGACCGACAGGCCCGAGGCGTGGATTCACCTCGTCGGCGCGGACAGCCTCGTCTCGGCGGCGCAGCGGGTCGATGCCGCGCTCGCGGCCGGCGACGACCTCCCGCTCGCGGGCGTCCTGGTGGCGGTGAAAGACAACATCGACGTCGCGGGTTGCCCGACGACCGCCGGCGCGCCCACCTACGCCTATGCGGCTGGCGTGGACGCACCCGCGGTGGCACGCCTGCGCGAGGCCGGCGCCATCATCGTGGGCAAGACCAACATGGACCAGTTCGCGACGGGGCTCGTGGGGACGCGGTCGCCGTACGGCGCGGTGCGCCACGCGGCCGATGCGACTCGCATCTCCGGAGGCTCGTCGTCGGGCTCGGCGGTGGTGGTCGCCCAAGGCCTGGTGGACCTTGCACTCGGCACGGACACCGCGGGCTCGGGCCGCGTGCCCGCGGCGCTCCACGGGTTGTGGGGCCTCAAGCCGACGCGTGGCCTGGTGCCGACGACGGGCGTGGTGCCCGCCTGCGCTTCCCTTGACTGTGTCACCGTGTTTGGCCGGGACGCGGACCTCGCCGCCCGTGCCGTGGCCGTGATGTCCGGCCCCGATGCTGGCGATCCGGTGTCTCGTCGCGCTGCCGTGACTGAGAGCCTGACGCCGCGGGCACGTAGGCGCCTCGTGGTGCCGCCGCGAGGCGAGCCTCGGCGACCTGGCACCCGGATGGGACGCGGCGTTCGAGCGCAGCGTCGAGGCGGCCGAAGCCGCGGGCTACGAGATCGTGGAGCGCTCGATCGCCCCGCTGCTGGAGGCGGCACGCATGCTGTACGAGTCGTCGTTCGTCGCCGAGCGCTACGCGGCGGTGGGGGAGCACCTCGAGGCGCACTGCGACGCCATCGGCGGCGACCTTGACGCCACGGTGGCGGGCATCGTGCTCGCCGGGGCGGGCCACAGCGCCGCCCGCCTGTTCGCCGACCAGCGCGCGCTTGAGGGTCACCGCGCCGCGGCGCGCGAGTTGCTTGCCGATGCCGCTGCCGTGCTCACCCCCACCACCACGTGGCATCCCACGCTTGCCGAGGTGGCCGCCGACCCGGTCGGCGCGAACTCACGCATGGGGCGCTTCACCAACTACGCGAACCTGCTCGACATGGCGGCGCTCGCGCTGCCTGCGGGTCGCGTGGCCGGGACGGGCGCTCCGGGGCACTTCGGCGCCATGCTGACGGGGCACGCCTTCTCGGACGATCGTCTCTTGGGGATCGCTCACGCGATCCGCGCGGAGCCTCGATGGGGCCTCGGCGCCCCGCACGCCAGCGGCGGAGGTGGACGAGGTGGACGTGTTCGTGATCGGCGCCCACCGCGAGGGCCAGCCGCTGCACCATCAGTTGGCCTCGCGGGGTGCCGTGCTGGTGCGTCGCACGTCAACCGCTCCCGGCTACCGGATGTACGCTCTGAACACGGTTCCTCCTAAGCCAGGTCTGATCCGCGACACCGCCTCTGACGGCGCGATTGTCGGAGAGATCTGGCGCCTCACCGCGGCGGGCTTCGGGTCCTTTGTCGACGACCTTCCCGCCCCGATGGCTATCGGCAGCGTCGCCCTCGACGGCGGCGACGTGGTCAGCGGATTCCTCTGCGAGCCCTACGCGACCGACGGTGCGCTCGACATCACGAGCAGCGGCGATTGGGTCTCATGGCTCGCCTCGCGGGCACACGAAACGTGCCCGTAACGCACCCCGCGACTCTGTGTAACTATTGACCGATAGGTTCGCTGTACCGTTCCCCCGACGGTCCTCATTTCCCCCACTGAAGGAGCCAGCAGTGAACCGCCGCACCACCTTCGCCCTCGCCTCAGCCGCCGCTCTGGCCCTGGGCCTGTCCGCGTGCTCGAGCGCCGACGAGGCGCTCCCCGGCCAGTCCTCTGGTGGCTCCGATGCCGCCGCCGTCGACACCACGCTCGACATCGGGCTGTCCTCCGACATGTCCGCGCCCGACCCCTCGTCGGCCTACGACGGCACCGAGGTGACGGTCGTGAACGCCGCCTACGAGGGCCTCCTCAAGTACCAGGTCGGAGCCGACGAGCCCGAGATCGTGCCCTCGCTCGCCACCGACTGGACCGTCTCCGAGGACGGCCTGACCTACACGTTCACGCTGCGTGAGGGCGTCACCTTCCACGACGGCACCGCGCTCACTTCCGCCGCGGTTCAGCCGTCGATCGACCGCATGCTGACCGAGGGTGCCAACGGCCCCGGCTATATGGTCGCGGGCATCGCCTCCGTGGAGACGCCGTCGGACACCGAGGTGGTTTTCACGCTCGACGCCCCCAACGCAGCCTTCCTCGACTACCTCGCGTCGCCCTTCGGGCTCTGCTCATCTCGCCCGATGCTCTCGCAGAACACGGTGACGACGCGGACTGGTTCGCGAACAACGACGCCGGCACCGGCCCCTTCCAGTACGGATCGTTCGAGCCCGGCGTGACCTACACCCTGGACGCCTACGACGGCTACTGGGGTGACACCGGTGGCTACGCCGCGGTGAAGTACACGGTTCTCGACTCGGCCAACACCATCCAGGCTCCAGCCGGAGAGCGGTGACCTCGACGGGTACATCGGCTCCGCGAACAAGACCATGTTCGACGCGCTGTCCGAGAACGCGGACCTCACGACGACCACGTACCCCGCGGTGATGTCGCCCGTGGTGTTCCTCAACCCCGGCGGCGTGCTCGCCGAGGCGGAGACCCGCGTCTCGCTCCTTGAGGGCATCGACTGGGCCTCGATCGTCGACGCGGTCTACGGCGAGCTCGGGACCACGACCACGGGCGTGTTCCCGACCGGCATGATCGCCGACGAGGACAACAAGAGCGTCATCGCGTACGACGCCGACGCGCTGGCAGGCGTGGCCGACGGTGCGCTGGCGGGCGAGTCCATCGAGATCGCCTACCCGTCCTTCGTGCCCGGCGCCAAGGACATCTCGGACAACGTCGCGGCACAGGCTCAACACCGCGGGCATCACCGCGGAGTCGGTGGGCCTGGAGTCCGGCGCCTACTGGTCGACCGTGTACGACCCCGAGGCCGCTCCCGACATCACGCTGTTCACCGGCTTCCCCGACGCCGACCACCCGGACACCTGGGCCCGCCTGTTCTACTACACCTCTGGTGGCCTCAACCTGTTCGGCGGCACCACGGACGGGCTCGACGAGCTCATCGACGAGGCCGTGACCACTGGCGACGAGTCACTCTACGGCGACATCGCCGAGGTCGTCGCCTCCACGGGTCTGTGGCACACGATCGCCGACCTCAAGGTCTCGTCGGCCTTCCAGAAGGACGTCACCGGCGTCGAGGGCGCCACTACCCGCTGCTCGGCATCACCTTCGACTTCACCCAGCCTGTCGCCCGCGGAGTAACCCGCACGACACGTGATGTGCCTCGTGGCGGCGTCTCCCTCTTCGCCGCCACGAGGCACCCACCCCTTTCGAAAGTGAGCCCCGCATGGCCGAGCCCTCCACGGTCCTGACCGTCTCTGATCTCAGCATCACCTACCGCGCCCGTGGTCGCGTGGTCGCCGCGGTGTCCGACGTCTCGCTCTCGATCGACGCCGGCCGATGCCTCGGTCTCGTCGGCGAGTCGGGCTCCGGAAAGTCGACCATCGGCTCCGCCGTGCAGGGCATCATCCCGGCCGATGGCACCGCGCAGGCCAGCGGCGCGATCACCATCGCGGGCCGCGACCTCACGCCGATCACGGATCCGGCGTGGTCGCAGGTAAGGGGCTCGGACGTCACGTCCGTGTTCCAGGACCCGATGCGGTCTCTCGACCCCACCATGACCATCGGCCGGATGCTCAACCGCTACACCGGCTCCGCAGAGGCCTCCGTCGCAGCGCTCGAGCGGGTGCAGATCCGCCGCGCGGGCGAGGTGCTGAAGAAGTACCCCCACCAGGCTCTCGGGCGGCATGCGCCAGCGCGTGATGATCGCGCTCGCCCTCGCGCCCGAGCCTCGGCTCCTCATCGCCGATGAGCCGACCACGGCGCTCGACGTCTCCGTCCAGTCCGAGGTTCTCGGCGTACTGAGGGAGTCCATCCAGGACGCCGGGTGTGCGGTGCTCTTCGTGACCCACGACCTCGGCGTTGCCCGTCACATGTGCGACGACATCGCCGTCATGAAGGACGGGCGCGTGGTCGAGTCCGGGCCCGCGGACGACGTCATCGGCCGCCCGTCCGATGCCTACACGCGGAGGCTCATGGCCTCCCGCATCACGCTCGAGACCGACCGGTCACGGCCGGTCGGTACTCCCGAGACCGCCGTGGTCGCGTCGATGACCGATGTGCTCGACGGCCTCGACAAGCCCGCGCTCGACGTCGCCGCCGCGTGGTCGTCTGGCGACCTCACGTGGCAGGACTTCACCGGTCCCACGGCCGCGGTGGGTGCCGCGACAGGGCTGGACGATGTGACGCTCGTCGAACACGTGACGAGGGCCTCGCTCACCGTCAACGAGGTGAACAAGACCTACTCGGCGCGCGTCAAGGGTCGCCGCGTCGACAACCACGTGCTCAAGGATGTGTCCTTCGAGATCGGCTACCGCGAGGCCGTCGCGCTCGTCGGCGAGTCTGGCTCGGGCAAGTCGACGCTGTTGCGCATCGCAGGCGGGATCGAGACGGCGGACACCGGCGCGGTCGACGCGCAGGGCGTCGCAGGCGAGGGCACGCAGGTGATCTTCCAGGATGCGGGCGCCTCCCTGACCCCGTGGCGCACCGTCGAGGAACTTCTGCGCGAGCGCATCGAACACACCACGACCGGACGCGGCTGGACGCGCGAGCAGTGCCGCGCGAAAGCGCTCGAAACCCTCGAGGCTCGTCGGACTCGACGCCTCCGTGCTGCAGGCGCGCCCCACCCAACTCTCCGGTGGTCAGCAGCAGCGCGTCGCCATCGCGCGAGCGGTGGTCGTGCCGCCTTCGGTGCTCCTGTGTGACGAGCCCACGAGCGCGCTCGACGTCTCGGTCGCCTGCTCCGTGCTCAACCTCATCAACCTCCTGCGGCATTCGCTCGGCATCTCCGTGATGTTCGTGACGCATGACCTTGCCGCGGCCCGTCTCATCGCGGACCGCGTCCTGGTGATGACCGGCGGAGAAATCGTCGAGACGGTCGCCGCCGAGCGCCTCGCCCATGACATCACCACCGACTACGGACGGAGGCTCGTCGATGCCGTTCTCGCGTAAGGCCACTCTCGAACGGGCGCAGCAAGCAGCAGCGGCCCCCGCGACACCGCCTGGTCGGCACTCGGGGTGGGGGAGAAGGCGTCCCTCATCGGCGTCGCTCTCGTGGTGCTCATCGCGGCCGTGGGGCCGTGGCTGATGCCCTACAGCCCCATCATTCCTTCGGGCGGCCAGGCTCGAGCCGCCGCTGTCCGACGGCCACCTCCTGGGCACCGACGTGTTGGGCATGGACATGGCCACGCGCCTCGTGTCCGGCATGCAGCGCAGCCTCTTCGCCGCGGTCGTCGTCACCGGCATCTCCGCTGTGATCGGCACCGCCATCGGCGTCATCGCGGGCTTCAAGGGTGGCTGGATCGACTCGGCGCTCATGCGCTTCACCGACATCTTCCTCGCCTTCCCCGCCATGATCATCGCGATGGCCATCGCCGCGGCGATCGGCCAGTCCCTCGGCGCCGCCATGGTGGGCATCATCGTGGTCTGGTGGCCGCTGTACGCCCGCCTCGTGCGCGGCGAGGTGCGCCGCGTAGTCGCCCTGCCCCATGTTCAAGCCGCTCGGGTCTCGGGGGTCAAGGGCTGGAAGCTCGCTGACCAGGCACGTGGTCCCCGCCGTGACCCCCACCGTCGTCGTGACGGCAAGCCTCGACATCGGCGCGGTCGTCATGACCCTCGCGGCGCTGTCGTTCATTGGCCTCGGCACTCCGGCGCCCGCGCCGGAACTGGGCCGTATGGCATCGGACGGCATGCAGTACTTCCTCAACGCCTGGTGGGTGGCCGTGCTCCCCAGCCTCGCCATCGGCCTCTTGGCCTTCGTCTTCAACTACGCCGGCGACGCGCTCCGCGTCGTGCTCCGGCGGACGGGAGTGTGACCATGCTGAGCCTTCGTCGCCAAGCGCCTCGGCTCGCTCGTGGTGGTGCTGTTCTGCCTCACGCTGTTGGTCTTCACCCTGGGAAAGGTCGCGGACTCGGACCCCGTGCGCACGTACGTGGGTGTCAACGCCAGCGCTGAGGCCGTTGCCCAGGCGCGCGAGGAACTGGGCCTCGACGACCCGGTCATCGCGCAGTATGGCTCGTTCGTGTCCGGCGCAGTGCAGGGCGACTTCGGCGTGTCGTTGTCCTCGAAGCGGCCCATCTCCGACGAGCCTGTCGACCCGCCTTCCCGCGACCCTCGAACTCGCGGGCTGGGCGCTCGCGCTGACCGTCGTCATCGGCGTCTCGCTTGCGTCCGTGTACTCGCGACCCGGCAAGTTCGGCGCGTTCATGCGGTTCGTGTTCTTCTCCGCCGCCTCCGCGCCGTCATTCCTCATCGCGATGCTGTCGGTCCTGGTGTTTTACAAGTGGCTGGGGGAGCGCTCCCCGCCGCGGGACGGTCCTCGTACGGGCCCTACGAGGACGGCACGGGGTTCTATGTCCTCGACGGCATCCTGCACGGAAGCCCCACCTACACCTGGGACGCGATCGAGCACCTCATCCTGCCTGCCTTCGCCGCCGCGGTGGGATCGGGAGTTGCGCTCGCCCGCGTGCTCGCCGACGGCATCACCTCGTCACTCAAGTCGCCCTGGGCGCGCACCGCACGGGCGCTGGGCGAGCGAGAAGGCACCATCCTGCGCCGGCACGCCCTGCGCAATGCGTCATCCCCCGCGCTGTCACTCCTCGCGGTCCAGGCGGGCTTCATGGTGTCGAGCCTGGTGGTGATCGAGCAGGTCTTCTCGTGGAACGGCCTCGGCTCGTATCTGTCCTCCGCCATCGGCGTGGGCGACTTCCCGGCCATCGCCGCGGTCTGCCTCATCCTCGGCACCGTGTACGTCCTCCTCAACGCCCTCGTCGACGTGGTCCTCGCGGCCGTTGACCCGCGCGTCCGCCTGTCCTGACAAGAAAGAAGGAACTCTCCCCATGCCACTCCAGGTGACCGATACGACCCCGTCGTCAGATCTCAAGCCCCACGGGAACGTGGTCCTGGTGGTCGTCGACATCCAGGGCGGGGGCCAGCCGACTTCCTTCGGCGCGGACAAGCCCGGCTACATGGCGGGACGGCCCGAGCGCAACGCGAAGGCCGTCGACATGGTCGCGCGCTTCCGCGACAAGGGCGTGCCCGTGGTGTTCATCCAGGAGGTGCACAAGCCGTCGCTCGTGGACATCGGCCGCGAGCCTCGACGGAGCCGAAAGCGTCCACTGCGTCGAGGGCGACCCGCGCACCGCGCTGCACTCCGGGCTTGAGCCCCGCCCGGAGGAGTACCTCATCCAGAAGCGCCGTTACAGCGCGTTCTTCGGCTCCGAGCTCGACATCGTTCTCAAGGGCTATCGGGCGGACACCCTCATCCTCATCGGCGGCATGACGGACGTGTGCATCCACTACACGGCGGTCGACGCCCACCAGGCTCGACTACCGCTTCCGCACCGTCTCCGACATGGTCATCGGCTCCTCGCAGCGCGCCCACGATGCGGCGCTGCGCGCCATGAAGTACCTCCAGCGTGACGCCCTCGTCACCCTCGAAGCCGTCGACACGTGGCTCGACGCGCTCCCCACCCCCGCCACCAATGAGGAGGACGCATGAACATCCACGGCAACACGGTCCTCGTCGTCGTCGATTTCCAGGGCGGCCCCATGGACGGCCCGATGTCGAAGGACGACCCCTTCGACATCCCCGCCCAGCGTGACAAGGCGGTCGCCATGGTTGCGCAGGCTCGCGCCAAGGGCGTGCCGGTGGTGTGGATCCAGGAGGTCCACAAGCCCCACCTCACGGACATCGGCCGCGAGGCTCGACGGCTCCGAGGGGCCGCACTGCATTGAGGGCAACAAGTACACCGAACTGGCCGAGGGCCTGGAGCCGCTTCCCGAGGAGTTCCACATCCGCAAGCGCCGCTACAGCGGCTTCTTCGGCACCGAACTCGACCTGGTGCTGAAGGCCTACAAGGCCGAGACGGTGGTCCTCATCGGCGGCTTCACCGACATCTGCATCCTCTACACGGCGGTCGACGCCCACCAGCGCGATTTCTACCTCAACGTCGTCACCGACGTGGTGATGGGGTCGTCGCTGCAGGCCCACGACGATGCGCTCGAGATGATCCGCTACCTCCAGCGGGACTCCCTCGTGACGAGCGACGACACGATGCAGTGGCTCGCGTCCCTCGAGGACGTGGCCGTCGCGGTCGCCGAGTGAGCGGGGTGTCGCGGCGCGCGCTGCTGACACTGTGGGCGCTCGCCGCGGCCGTGTTCGCCGCGACCCTGGGGTCGATGCTGGTCCCGGGTGTGCTTCCCGTCTTCGCCGAGGAGACCGGGATCTCGCTGGCCGATGTGGGTCGCTCCAACGCGGTCTTCGGGCTGGCCTATGCCGTGGCTGCGCCCGTCATCGCATGGCTCGTGAGGCATCGGCGGCCCTACTCGGTCATGATGACCGCGCTGCCGCTGGTGGCGCTGACCGCGGTCGCGGTGTCGCAGGTCGACACCGTGGAGCAGGCTCATGATTGCCCGCGTGATCCAGGCGGTTGCCGTCGCGGGCGTGGTGCCCATGTGCACCGTGCACGCCGGGTCCATCGTGGCCGGCGCGCACCGCTCCCGTGCCCTGTCGATCTCGTTCACCGGCATGGTGCTGTCGTCCCTGCTGGGCGCGCCGCTGGGCAATCTCTTGGCCGAGACCATCGGCGCCCGTGCCACCTTCCTTCTCTGTGCGGCGGTGGCCGTGATCGTGGCCGCCGTGATCGTGGCGCTCCGGCCGTGGCAGGCGGAACTGCGCAGCGACGGCGAGGCGGCCCGTGGACGCGAAGGCGTGGCGGCGGCGGTCGGAGTCTCGGCCCTCGTGGTGCTCGTGGCCACCCTCGCGACCGCTCTCCTTGAGGGAGCCGCCACGGGTGGGCTCAATACCTTCATCACGCCGTTCCTTGCACAGTCCACTGGTGCCACCGGGGCCCTGCTGTCCGGCCTCCTGCTGTGTTACGGACTCGCGGGGCTGGCGGGCAACGGCGTCTTCGGAGTCGTGGCGGATCGCATCGGTCCCGCCCGCGCCCTGACGGGCCTTGGGGTCGCGGCGGCGGTCTGTGTGGCGGGACTCGCCTACGTCTCCCACCCCGTCGGCGTCGCGGCGATCCTGCTGGCCTGGGGGTTCTGCTCGTGGGCCATCAACCCACCGCTGCAGGCCCTCATCGTGTCTCATGCCGGCCGCCACGTGAACGTCGTCGTGGGCATCAACTCGTCCCTGATCTACACCGGCACGTCGCTCGGTGCGGCGGTGGCGAGCGCACGGGTGGATGCCGGTGGTCTTGCGAGCCTGCCGCTGGTGGCCGCAGCCCTGTTCCTGGGGTGCGCCGCCACCGCATCGGTCGCGTGGGTGGTGACGTCGCGCACGGCGCGCGCCACGGTGGCCGATGCCGCGGTGCCTGCCGGTACCCCCGTGCCGTGAGTCGCGGGGTGTGGCGGCCGCGGTCGCCGTGGGGTCTTCCCGGCGCCTTCTGGGTGATCTGGGTGGGCATCCTCGTGCTGTGGACGGGGCGCTTCGTGGTGCCGTTCCTGTCGACGTACCTCGTCTCCGAGCCGGGGCTGTCGGTGACGCACGCGACGGCGGTGGTGTCCGCTTATGGTGCTGGCGGCGTGGTCGCGTCACTGCTCGGCGGGACGCTGTCTGACCGCATCGGCCGCCTGCCCGTGCTCATGGTGAGTTTCCTTGGTGGCGCCGCGATGCTGCTCGCGATCCCGCTGGCGCAGTCGGCGCTCAGCATCGCGGCGGTGCTCTTCACGTACGGCATCGTGGGGCATCTCGGCGGCCCGGCCCTCGGCGCGATGATCGCGGACCGCGTGGCCCCCGACCTGCGGCCGCGCGCCTACCTCCTTCAGGTGTGGGCGATGAACCTTGGCTTCGCGATTGGTCCCATCGTCGCCGTGCGGCTCGAGTCCGTTTCCTTCACGCTGATCTTCGTGGTGGAGGCAGCGGTCTGCGTGGCGGTCGCGGTGTTCCTTGGCAGGCTGCTGCGCTCGGGTGGCCGCTTCGGCCCGCCTGCCTTCGCCATTGACCCCGCGCTAGATGCCAACGAGCATGGCCGCGCGGGACGTGGTGGCTATCGGAGGGCGCTGGCCGATCGGCCGATGCTCGTCCTGGTGGCGCTCATGCTCGTCTTCACGGTGGTCTACTTCCAGGCCACCTCGACGCTGCCCATCGTGATGGGGGAGCAGGGCCTGTCGCTGGAGGCGTATGCCGCGTTGCTGACCGTCAACGGTGCCCTCCTCTGCGTCCTCCAGGTGCCCGCCATGCGCCTCATCGAACGCGTGCCGGGATCGGTGGCGCTCGCGGTCGGGGTCGGGGTGACGGCCATCGGCTACGCGCTCCAGGCCGTGGCCGATGACACCACCACCTATGTGGTGGCGGTCGTGACGTGGACGCTGGGCGAACTTGCGACGTTCCCTGTGGCCGCGGCGATGGTGGCCGCGCTCGCACCTGCGCGCTGGCGCGGCACCTACCAGGGGATCTACGGTCTGACCTGGTCGGGAGCGCACATGATGGCGCCGATGCTGGGTGGGCTGGTGTTGGCCCACGCGGGCAGTGCGGTGTTGTGGTGGGGGTGCGCCGGGCTCCTTGCCGCGGTGGCGACGACGATGGCCGTCACGGCGCGCGGTCTCGAGGCGGAAGTCCGTGAGCGTCGCAGCGCCGAGCGAAAGAACCGGCTCGCGGAGCCCGCCACGCAGGGTGTCAGCGAGAGCGCCCGCTGAGATCCTTCACGAGGCGCCCGCCCTGGACAACGGCCGTGACGGTGGCCGCATCGGCCAGCGCGTGAATGTCGTCGAGCGGGTCGACGCTCGTCAGGACCAGGTCGGCGAGCCTTGCCCTCGGCGACGGTCCCGAGGTGGTCCTCGAGGCCCAGGAGGCGGGCACCGGCGAGAGTGCCCGCATGAATGGCGGCCAGAGGTGACATGCCCGCGTTGACGAGGTGGCCGAGGCTCCGCGAGGTTCTGACCCTGCGGGTGGATGCCGGCGTCCGTGCCGAGCGCGACCGGCACCCCGGCGGCGATGGCCCTGGCCGCGGCGTCGCGGCCGCGGACCTGCCACTCGAGCTTCTTCGCCACGACCTCAGCGGGCTTCACCGCCGGGTCGGGCGTCATCGACAGGGTGGACAGGGTCGGTACCAGGACCGTGCCGCGCGCGAGCATCTCGGTGATGAGGGCATCGGACATCTCGTAGCCGTGTTCGAGGCTGGTGGTGCCGCCGAGCACGGCGGCCATCGCGCCCTCGTGCCCCTGGGCGTGTGCCGCGATGGCGCGGCCGCCGCGCCTGGCGACCTCCGACGCGATGAGGCGCACCTGCTGCTCGCTGAGGCCGAGGTCATCGGGGCTGTCGGTGGGCGTCGAGATGCCGCCGGTGGTGCACACCTTGATGACGTCGGCGCCCGTGCGCAGGAGCGTGCGGACCGCCTTGATGACCTCTTCGTCGGTGTCGACCACTGCCCAGCCTGGGGATCGGCTCGTAGGCCGTGTAGGCGGCGAGGCTGCCATTGGCGTTGACAGGGTCGGCGTGGCCGCCGGTGGGGGACAGGAGTGCGATCGCAAGGTGCATGCGCGGGCCGGTGATCCAGCCGCGTGCGACGGCGTTGCGGAAGCCGGGGGTAAGGCCGGACAGGTCGCGGGCGGTGGTGACGCCGGCCTCGACGGTGATCCGCATCGATTCGGCCGTCGCGAACGCGTGCTCCTCGGCGAACTTGAGGCGTTCGTCTTCGGTGCGGGCGCCGTTGGGCATGGTGAGGTGCACGTGGGCGTCGACAAAGCCGGGCAAGAGGTGGGCGCCGCGGGCGTCGAGCGTGATGTCCGCGCGGCTGGCGGCGGGGCTCGTGGGGCCGATCCGCGCGATGGTGCCGTCGACGACATCGACGTCGACTCCCGTCCGGGGCTCGGCGCCGGTGCCGTCGATGATGGTGGCGCCGACGATGCGCAGGACACCCTGGCCGGTGGGGGTGAGGGGAAGACGGGCAGGGCTCACGGCGGGCTCCTCGAGGACGGTCCGGGGTTGCCTCAGCCTATCGCGAGATTGGTACTGCCTTGTGCGCTACTCCGGCGGCTGGTGGCCTGCGTTCGGGGGAGTCTGGCGCCGTGCACGAGCATCTCGGGGGCCGAGGTCACGAGGAGCCAGACCGGCAGCACGATGACGCAGATCGACGGCAGGATCGACACGTCGCCCACGAGCGCGATGCCCATAAAGATGGCAAGCCAGCCGTCGCGGCCGATCGCCAGGATCGAGCCGACGGCGCCCGCGGCCAGCGCCATGGCCAGCGAGGTCTCTGGGGCCAGGGAGTGGCCCGCGAGTCCCACGGCGGTGCCGATGAAGACGGCGGGGAAGATCCGGCCGCCGCGGAAGCCCGCGGCCGCTGAGACCGTGAGGGCGGCCACCTTGATGACGGCGAATCCGAGCAGGGCCCAGAACGAGTACTCTGCCGCGGTCGCGACCAACTCACCCGACTGCTCCGCGCCCTTGAACATCGTCATGGTGCCGCCGACGGCGCCGAGGATGCCGACCAGGATGCCGCCAAGCGTGGTGAAGACGATGGGGTTCGGGAAGCGCCGCAGGGCGTGCCACAGGTACGGCATCGCCCACGCGCCGGCAAGCGACAGGGCGGCCGCGCCCACAGCGATGGGGATGCCGACGTAGATGTCCGCCCATCCCGGCCCCGAGTAGTCGTCGAGCCCGCCGGGGATGAAGGCGATGCCGAGCCAGTTGGCGACAAGGGCTCCCGATGCGCCGGCCGCGACGGGAGCGAAGAGCCTTGTCCCATAGGAGGCCGGGGCCCTTGATGCCCGCGACCATCTCGGTCAGCAGTAGGGCGGCGGCGACGGGCGAGCCGAACATGGCGCCCAACATGCCCGCGCCCGCGACCAACAGGATCTGGCCCGCCTGCGCGTTCGGCAGGATGCGCGCGAGCCCCCACACCGAAAGTCCGACGGCGATAGAGATGATGGGGCTTTCCGGGCCGAGCGAGACGCCCGCGCCGAGCGACACGATGAGAGCCGCAGCGATGCCAGGAAGCGCCTTCAACGGCAGCGGAGGAGCGACGAGTTCGGTGGTCGCCGAGTCGTAGCCCGCATGGCCGGGCGCGTGCCGGACGATGGTGCCGACGGCGGTGCCCGCGAGTCCGAGGACGATGATGGGCCACCACCACGCCTCCGCGTCGAATCCAGCAACCTCCGGAATCCAGTCCCACATGACGTGCGTGACGCCCTCGGCCGCGACGTCGATGGCCCACAGCACCACGGCACACATGGCGCCCACGGCGATCGCTGGGACCGTGATCTTGAGGAGAGTCCTCGCCTTGGCCGGATTGCGCTCATCGTGCGTGAGGGTCGCGTCGCTCATGGGCCCGAGCATAGGACCCACCGGCGCGACTAGACTGGTCGGTCGTGGCCACCGACTTTCCTGCAGAGATCTCCGCGCTGAACGCGACCTTCCACCAGATCGAGGCCGTCAGCGACCCCGAGAAGGCTCGCGGCGCGCATCGCCGAGCTCGAGACCCAGGCCGCCGCGCCGGACCTGTGGGACGACCAGGAGAACGCGCAGGCCGTGACGAGTGCCCTGTCTGCCGTGAACTCCGAGAAGGATCGCCTCGACCGGATGCGTCAGCGCATCGAGGACCTTGAGGTTCTCGTGGAACTTGGCACCGAGGGCGATGACGAGGACACCCTCGCCGAGGCGGATGCGGAACTCGTCGGCCTGAAGAAGGATCTCGAGTCGATGGAGGTGCGCACCCTCATGTCCGGAGAGTGGGACGAGCGCAACGCGGTCGTCACCATCCGCTCGGGCGCCGGCGGCGACGATGCGACCGACTTCGCGGAGATGTTGCTGCGGATGTACCTGCGCTGGGCTGAGCGCCACGGCTACTCGACCAAGGTGCTCGACACGTCCTACGCGGAGGGCGCGGGCATCAAGTCCGCGACCTTCGAGGTCAACGCCCCGTACGCGTTCGGCACCCTGTCGGTGGAGGCGGGAACCCACCGACTCGCGCGCATCAGCCCCTTCGGCTCGGCCGATAAGCGTCAGACCTCCTTCGCGGCGGTCGAGGTCATCCCGCAGATCGAATCCACCGACCACATCGAGGTGGCCGAGGCCGACATCAAGGTTGACGTTTTCCGTTCCTCTGGCCCGGGTGGACAGTCGGTCAACACCACCGACTCCGCGGTGCGCCTGACGCACCTTCCCACCGGCATCGTGGTGTCGATGCAGGATGAGAAGAGCCAGATCCAGAACCGTGCGGCCGCGATGCGCGTCCTCCAGTCCCGCCTGCTGCTCCTCAAAAAGGAGGAAGAGGCGGCGCAGAAGAAGGAACTCGCCGGAGACATCAAGGCGTCGTGGGGCGACCAGATGCGCTCCTACTTCCTGTACGGGCAGCAGGCGGTCAAGGACCTTCGGACCGGCTACGAGGTGGGCAACCCCCAGACCGTCTTCGATGGTGACCTCGACGGCCTGATCGATGCGGGCATCCGCTGGCGCAAGCAGCAGCAGACGCAGGAGGACTAGGCCCGGCATCGGCCGCTGATACGGCCGTTGGGCCGTGACGAACGCGACACTCCGCGGGCGGCGCGCCTCCCGAGATCCCGCTTGACACGTTCTTACGATGCTGGCGGAAGCGCGTGACTACCCCTCGCGCAAGTGAACACATGATTCGACTCGACAACATCTCCAAGGTCTACACGCGAGGTGCCCGTCCGGCGCTCGACGGGATCGACGTGGAGATCGAGCGCGGCGACTTTGTCTTCCTGGTCGGCTCGTCCGGCTCGGGCAAGTCCACCTTCCTGAAGTTGGTGCTGCGCGAGGAGCGGCCGACGAGCGGCGACATCTGGGTCGCGGGCCGTCATCTCAACCGCCTCTCCAGTTGGCGCGTGCCTCACCTGCGTCGCGAGATCGGAGCGGTGTTCCAGGACTTCCGGCTGCTGCCGAACAAGACCGTCTACCAGAACGTGGCTTTTGCGCTGCAGGTGATCGGCAAGTCCAAGCGAGACATTCAGCAGAACGTCCCCGAGATGCTTGAGCTCGTCGGGCTCGCGGGCAAGGAGCGGCGCCTGCCGCATGAACTCTCCGGCGGTGAGCAACAGCGCGTCGCGATCGCTCGCGCGTTCGTCAACAGGCCGCCGATCCTGCTGTGTGACGAGCCCACAGGAAACCTCGACCCTGGGACGTCCGTCGGCATCATGCGCCTGCTGGACCGCATCAATCGCACGGGTACCACGGTGCTCATGGCGACGCACGACGACGAGATCGTGGACCAGATGCGCAAGCGCGTCATCGAACTCAAGGGCGGACAGTTGGTGCGAGACCAGGACCGCGGCGTGTACGGGCTGGAGACCGTCTGATGCGGCTGAGGTTTATCTTCGGCGAGGTCTTCAACGGCATCCGTCGTAACTCGACGATGGCGCTCTCGGTGGCGCTCGTGACCTTTGTGTCGCTGACCTTCGTGGGTGCTGCGGCACTGACGCAGATGCAGGTCCAGCAGGCTGAAAGACGCCTGGTACGGCAAGGTTGAGGTGTCGATCTTCCTGTGCCCGCCGGACTCCTATGAGGAGAACTGTGCTGCCGGGCCCGTGACTGATGCGCAGACCGACGACATCGTGGCGGTGCTTGAACAGGGCAACGTCTCCGATCTCGTCGAGTCGGTCTACGTCGAGACGCGCGAGGAGGTCTACGACAACATCGTGGCCGCCGACGACTCCGGCGTGTATTCGCAGGCTGGAGCCGGAGGACCTGGCTCCCGTGCTGCGCGTGAAGCTCACGGACCCGGAGGAGTTCCAGGTGGTGGCCGATGCCACGGCGGGGCTCGCAGGGGTTGAATCCGTCTACGACCAGCGTGAAGTGTTCGATGATCTGTTCGACTTCCTCAACGCGGCCACCATCGTGGCGGCTGCGCTGGCCATCGTGATGATGGTGACGGCGATGCTGCTCATCACCACGACCATCCGGCTGTCCGCGCTGAGTCGACGCAAGGAGACGACGATCATGCGCATGGTCGGCTCGTCGCGTTCGCTGATCCAGTTGCCGTTCATGCTTGAGGGCGCGGTCGCGGCGACCGGCGGAGCGTTGTTGGCGATCGCGGGCTTGTGGTTTGGGGTCCAGTACCTCGTGGAAGGTTGGCTGACGGGTTCGATCTCGTGGGTCGACTACATCAGCCGTGACGACGTGTGGTCGGTTGCGCCATGGTTGATCCTCATCGCGGTAGGCCTCGCGGGCGCCGCCTCCTGCTGACGCTGAACAGGTACACGCGCGCATGACAAACGAGACTCGACGCCCCCTCATCCTCATCGTCGCCGTGATGTTGGCGGCGATTCTTGGTGGTCTGGCCATCGGCCTCGCGGGGTCGGCCCGCGCCGACGACTACGACGACGACATCGATAAGTACCAGGACCAGATCGATGAGGCCGAGGACGGCCTCGCGGATGCGAATGCCGACAAGAAGGCCGCGGAAGAGCGGGCCGACGAACTCGATACGGCGTTGGAGGACACCGACGCCAAGATCATCGATGCTGCGCAGAAGGTCGACGACCTCGAGTCGCAGGTGCCTGCGCTGCAGACGGCGCTCGATGAGGCTCAGGCGGCGGTTGATGCCGCCATCGTCGAGCAGGGAATTGTGGCCGACAAGCCTTGAGGCTGCTGAGGCGCAGGACGCCGCCATCACCGAGCAGATCGCGTCCGACGAGGACAGGGTTGAGGAACTCCAGTCGCTCGTGGCTGCGATCGCGCGCGAGTCCTACAAGGGCGGATCCGCCGAGGAAAGCCTCGGCATCGTGTTTGGTGCGGCCGACGAGGACGAGTTCGTGGACGAGTTCACGGCGCAGCAGTCGGCGTCGCGAGTTCAGGCGTCCACGCTTGCCGAACTCGATGAGATCGCCGCCGTCAACCGCAACCGTGGCGCCCGCCAGGAGGCGGTGCGTGACTACATCACGGAGCCTCAAGAAGCAGGCCGATGCGCTCGTGGTCGAGCGCAAGGACAAGGAGGCCGAGGCGCAGGACGCCAAGGACGCCTTGGATGCGAAGGCGGCGGAGGCCGAGGACGCGAAGCAGTACCTCGAGTCGCAGCGCGCCACCTTCCTCGCTCAGCAGGAAGAGAACGAGCGCCAGCGTCAGGACATCCTGGACAAGGTCGCGGACCTGTACGAGGCCAAGAAGGCTGCCGAGGACGGTAAGTCCGATGCCGAGGACGCGAAGGCCGAGGCGGAGCGCAAGGCCGCTGAGGAGGCCGCGCAGTCCGGTGGTTCGTCGGGTTCGGGCTCGGGCGGGAGCTCCGGCGGAGCCGCCTCGGCGTCGGGGTACTTCGACTACCCGACGTCGAACGTGTACATCACGTCGTCGTATGGCATGCGCTATCACCCGATCTTCCACTACTGGCGCCTCCACGCCGGTACGGACTTCCGTGCGTACTGCGGCACGCCGATCTATGCGGCGGCTCCCGGCACCGTGGAGTGGGCGACGGTCGTGGGCGGCTTCGGCAACCAGGTCATGATCGACCACGGCGAGGTGGGTGGTGACTACGTCATGACGAGTTACAACCACCTCACGAGCCTTCGCTGTATCCTCGGGCCAGTGGGTCGACCGCGGCGATCTAGTCGGCTACTCGGGTTCGACCGGTAGGCTCGACGGCCTGCCACCTGCACTTCGAGATGTATGTGAACGGCGACACCGTCGACCCGATGTCGGTGCTGTAGAGCATCGTCGCCTAGACTCGAACCTTGCCCTGGCAGACACGGATCGAGGAGGTGAGTCATGGCGGACGAGCAGAAGGTGATCGCGACCAATCGCGCCGCGCGTCACGACTACTTCATCGACGACACGTTCGAGGCGGGTCTCGTGCTGTGGGGTACCGAGGTGAAGGCCCTGCGGGCGGGACGGGCGTCGATCGTCGACGGGTATGTCCACGTCGAGGGCACCGAGGCGTGGCTCGAGAACGTGCACATTCCGGAGTACACGCAGGGAACGTGGAACAACCACGCGCCGAGGCGTCGCAGGAAGTTGCTGCTGCACCATGCCGAGATTGACCAGTTGCTGATCAAGACCCGGGAAAAGGGTTTCACGATCGTGCCTCTGCGCCTGTACTTCGTGAAGGGGCGCGCCAAGCTGGAGATCGGGATCGGCCGAGGTAAGAAGCACTACGACAAGCGGCAGACCCTGCGTGAGCAGCAGGACAACCGCGAGGCCGAGCGGGCGATGAGCCTGCGTCGACACGACTGACCTCGCGGCTTCACTCGTACCGGTAGCGAGGTCTCACTTGCGCCGGTCACGCGGTCTCACCCACGCCGGTCACGCGGTCTCACTCACGCCGGTCGCACTCCTGCGCCGCATTGTGATATCCGGCGGGCCGCGCCGTGAATGAGATGCGGCTCGCGCGCGATCCGGTCTGAGCCGGCAGTGTGAGCCAAACGCGACGAGGTGAACTCCGTAGCGCCGTGGGGTAGGGCGACACTCCGCCCGCCACGCGGCCAGGTGTTGTTCAGCCGGTCCCATCTCCGCCTCTCCTGCAGGCACCGCACCGCTGACCGGCGCCGTGGCACTGGCCGCCTTCTCCCTGCCTCGCGCGACCGCAGCGACCGGTTCCGTGTCGGCTGCTGTCGTTCGCGACTCTGCGGGAACGGGGCACGAGACGCTCGGGGCACGGCGGGCTAGGCATGGCATGGCGTCGTCGCTGGACTGCGGTGGCCCGCCGAGCGCTTCATCGCCGAAGGCGAGGGAGTCGAAGAGGCGTCTGCCGCCAGGTCGTCTTCGCCGCGCCGGATCGATGCTGGCGGGTGGGGTGAACCACACCTCGGTGGCCGAGGCGTCGACGAACCAACCGTCGCGGTGAAGATCGTGATGGCAGCGCACGCACAGCAGGACGCCGTTAGCCAGGTCCGAGGCGCCGCCACGTGCCCAGTGCTCAATGTGGTGGGCGTCGCACCAAGAAGGTGGCGCGCCACACATCGCGCAGCCGCCATCGCGTGCCACCAAGGCGGTCTTCTGCGCCTCGGTGAAGTGGCGCCGCCTGCGGCCCTGGTCGAGCACGTCGGAGCGGTCGCCGAGGACCTGGGGGATGATCTGCGCGCGTGCGAGGAGGCGTCGCAGTTCGCCGGCCGACGGCGCGGTGGACAGTCCGTCGACCTGGACGCCGCCGCGTGGACCGTATGCACCGCGTGTGCCGCGCAGACCACGTGGACCGCCCAGGCCACGGGAACCGCGCAGCCCACGGGAACCGCCTGTCGCGGGAGCCTCCGCGAGCGATGCCAGGTCGTTGTAGTCCATTCGCACCACCACGGTGACGCCCGCTCGCGGCAGTACCTCGACGTCGCACCCGTTGATGTGTCGAGCAAAGGCGCCGATGGCGTCGGCACGCACCTGTTCAGGAGTGCGGTCGTCGACCGTCACCGTGTGCCCTGCCTTGACGGCGTCCTGCGCTCGTTTGCGGGCGCGGAAGTTTTGATTGACCATCGCCTCCATGGCCGCGACGAGAGGCGCGCCGTTCTCGGGGTCGAGTTGACCCGTGAGACGGATCATGCCGTCCGCGTTCTCGCCGAGCCGCAGGAAGCGGCGGGCGCGACGAGCCTCCGCCAACTCCTCGAGGTGGGCGGCGTCTAGTCGGGCCTCGTGCCGGTTGATGAGTTGATGGAGGCGTTCCAGCCTCATGTGCGTGGCCGCGACCACGAGGTCTTGCTCGCTGCGGCTGCGCTCTTCATCGGCACAGCGGGACGCGACGCGCGACAGCATCCGCGTGATGGCGGTCGCGGCCTCGACGCCCAGACGGCCCTCGCGCACCGCGGCGGCGACATGGGGGAACACCAGCGGCCGCGCGACCGCCTCGTCTCCCGGGCTCGGCGCGTCCATGCCGCCTTCGGGTGCGGCGTCGCCTTCGGACGCAACGCCACCGTCAGGCACCATGCCACCGTCGTGACCAGCGCCACCCTGACGCCCCACGCGCTCCTCCGGCCCCACGCGCCCGCCGACATGAGTCCCGTCCACGGCGGCGTCCGCGGCGGCGAGCGCCTCGCCCATGTCGATGAGGCGGCCGGCCTCGGCCGCCGACCCGCCGGTCTGTCCCGCGACGAGCCCGCGCTCGTCGCCGCGGCCCTGACGCCGCGCGAGCCCCGCGCCGGATCGCCCCACCGCGCTGCGCGACCGGGTCGCCTGCTCGGCCGCCACCACGGCGAGCATGCGGTCGATGCCGCGCCGCACCGCGCCCGCGGCGGTGCCGAGGGCGATCAGGTCCGCATCGGCCATCTGCGGGACGTGGGTGGACCGTACTTCGTGACCCGAGCCAAGGACGGCGAGCACGCGCTCCTGCCACGAGGCGAGGGAAGCGGGCATTTCGGCCATATCGCTACTTCGTCACGCCCCTCTGACATTGCGACGATGTCGCGGCGACAGTGCGGCGATATGGCGGCAAAGCCGTCTCGCCACACCTCCTGCACCGGACCAAAGGCCCTGCTTCGCGCCCTGCGCCCCGCCTACCGTCGTAGTCATGCTTTCCATTCCCGAAGCCGTCGACGCGCAGGCCGATGCCGCCGCCGTCAAGGTGGCTGCCACCCGCCGCCCGCTGCGTTTTCTCGTCTCGTCGATGCTCGCCGGCCTCTGGGTGGGCGGTGGTGTCTACGTGATGTTCTCCGCGGCGGGCCCGTTCTTCATCGCGGGTGACCCGGCGACCCGGCTGGTCTCGGGCGCAGTCTTCGCGATCGCGCTGACCTTCGTGGTGTTCGCGGGCTCCGAGGCTCGCCACGAGCGCCATGATGATCCTGCCCATGGGCGCGCTACGCCGCAGGATTACCTGGCTGCAGGGCGCGGGGACGCTCGCTTTCGTGCTCGTCGGCAACCTGCTCGGGTCCCTTGTGCTCGCGTGGGTGCTGATCCAGTCGGGGATCTTCAACGACGCGGCCACCGGAGGCATGCTCGACGGCATCCTGACGTCCAAGATGAGTCACAGCCCGACTGAGGTGTTGTTCCGCGGCGTCATGTGCAACATCCTGGTGTGCGTCGCGATCTGGGCCGCGGGCCGCGTCAAGAGCGAGGCGGCGAAGGCGATCGTGATCTTCTGGGGCGTGTTCGGCTTCATCGCCTCCGGGTTCGAGCACGTCGTCGCAAACATGACAATCTTTGGCGCGGGAGTCCTCGGAGGCAGCACCGTCGACGTGACGTGGGCAGACTTCGGCACCAACATGCTGTGGGCGGGGCTTGGCAACCTCGTGGGCGGCATGGTCATCATGGGGATGGGCTACCACTTCATCGCGGGACGGCGGAAGGCCGATGCGGCCGTCCCGGACTCCATCGACGCCGCCGATGTTGCGGTGCAGCAGGACGCCGTCCCTGAGGTCGAGCGGGTCAGTTGACGCCGTCGCGCAGTTTCTCCAGCATGACGAACCCTTGGTGGTCGATGCCGGAGGCGCACGCCGATACGATCCCGACCGCCACTGACGCCGCGCGGTCCACTCCGACGAACGCCGCGAAGCCGCCGGTCTGGCCGTTGTGCCAGGTCACGTGGCGGCCGCGGGCCGCTGACGTCATCCAGGCATAGCCGATGCGTGTGCCGGGCATGGCGCGCCGTCTCACCGCTTCGTGAGGCACGAGCGCACCGACCCACGGGGCGGCGCCAGGAGGCGCGTCCAGCGGGTCGACCGGCAGCCCGCCGGGGACGATGCCCGCCTCGGCCGTTCCCACGCGCGCGAGTGCGCCGACGAGCGCTTCCAGGTCCGCGGCAGTGGCCCGGATGCCGCCAGCAGGGGCCACGCCTTCGCCCACCCACGCCTGGTGAGGGAGGCCGCGCTTGCTGACCCCGCGCAGCGCCTGGGCGCTCAACTCCGACTCGTCGCCGGCGACGTACGCGCCGGTCATGCCGAGCGGCGTGAGCACCCGTTCGCGCAGCGCGTCGCCGTACGGTTGGCCGATGCCCGCCGCGACCGCGTGGCCGAGCAGCGAGAAGCCGAGGTTCGAGTATTCGAATCGCTGCTTGCCGAGCGTGGCCGCTCGCGCCTGCTCGAGGAGACCGGCGAGGTCTTCGCCGTACGGGTTCTCGCCGCGCCGCCACATGGCCCAGGTGCGCGCCAGGAGCGACGGGCCGTCCACGGGCTGTCCCAGCCGGGGAAGCCCCGACCGATGCGCCGCGAGGGCGCCGAGCGTCACGGCGGCCGCGGGAGCCTCGCCCAGGTCGAGGAGGTCGCCCAGGCGGGTGTCGAGCCGCACCTCGCCTCGCGCGAGCGCATCGGCGAACAGCATGCCGGTGAGGCCCTTGGAAACCGAACCCATCTCGGCAGCGGCCGTGTCCTCGCAGCCGATGGCGCGAGAGGCGGACTCGTCGTGGCGTGCGACGGCCGTGAGGACGATGCGGTGGCGGCGGGGGAGGAGGCCCTGGAGGGCGTCGAGCTCGGCTTCCATGGTCACCGACGCTATCGCCGCCCGGGCGCGTGCCGCATCGGCCATGTGAACGACGATGCCCCCGGACTCCGTGTGGAGTCCGGGGGCATCGAGCGGTGCGGGCAGTCGGGCGATCAGGCGGTCGGCTTGTCCGCCTCGGTCGCCGCGGCGGGCACGGGGTGGTCGCGCTCGAGGGCGGCGCCCTCCACGTCGACGTTCGGGAGGATCTTGTCGAGCCACTTCGGCATCCACCATGCGCCCTCGCCCACGAGGTGCATGAGGGACGGGACGATGAGCATGCGGACCACGAACGCGTCGAACAGCACGCCGACGGCGAGGCCGAAGCCCATGGGGCGAATCATCGTGATGTGGGAGAACACGAAGCCGCCGAACACGGACGCCATGATGATGGCGGCAGCGGTCACGACCGCGCGTCCGTGGCGCAGGCCCGCGGTGACGGACTCGCGTGCATTAGACCCGTGGACGAAGGCCTCTCGCATACCGGAGGTGATGAAGAGCCTGGTAGTCCATCGCCAGACCGAACAGGATTCCTGTCAGCATGATCGGCAGGAACGACAGGATCGGTCCCGGTGCATGGACGCCGAAGATGTCGGACAGCCAGCCCCACTGGTACACGGCGGTGACGGCGCCGAACGCCGCGAAGAGGCTCAGCACAAAGCCGAGCGTCGCGATGACGGGCACCAGGAGCGAGCGGAACACCACGATGAGGATGACGAGCGACAGACCCACCACCACCGCGAGGTAGAGCGGCAGGGCGTCGGAGAGCCTTCTCCGAGATGTCGATGTTGCCCGAGGCGTTACCCGCGACACCGATCTCGGTGCCGTCCTCCAGCGGCGACAGGTCGCGCAGGTCGTGCACCAACTGCTCGGTGGACTCCGCGTTGGGGCCCTCGAGCGGGATCACCTGGAAGGCGAGGAACGAGCCGTCCTCGTTGGTGCCTGCAGGAGCGACCGCAGAGACGTCGTCGTTCGCCATGATGGCGTTCTCGACCTCCACCTGGGCGGCCAGGAGGTCGTTGCCCTCCAGGGCTTCGGGCAGCGACGCGGTCACCAGGATGGTGCCGTTCAGGCCCTCGCCGAACTTCTCGTCAATGGTGCTGTACGCCTGGTATGACGTCGAATCGGGGGTGTCCTGGTCACCCGAGGGCAGGCCGAGCCTCATCGAGAACGACGGGATCGCGAACACCGCGAGGACAGCGACGCCCGCGAGCACGTTGAGCCACGCGCGGCCGGTCTTCATCGGGGTGTAGGGCGCCTCGGGCTCGGCCGCCTGGCCGATGCGTCCGCGGGAGCGCTTCGAGATCGCCTTGATGCCGACGAGCCCCAGGACCGCGGGCACGAGCGTGATGGCCACGAGCACCGCGATGAGGATGCAGAACGCGGCCACGTTGCCCATGACGCCGATGAACGGGATGCCCGTGACATTGAGCGCGAGCAGGGCGATGAGGACGGTGGTGCCCGCGAACACGACCGCGTTGCCCGCGGTGCCGTTCGCGAGGCCGATGCTCTCGTGGACGTCCATGCCGCGCTTGAGGTTGGTGCGGTGGCGGTTGATGATGAACAGCGCGTAGTCGATGCCGACCGCGAGCGCGAGCATGACGCCGAGGACCGGCGTCACCGACGACATGTCCACGGAGCCGGAGAGTGCCAGCGATGCCGCGACGCCGACGCCGACGCCCACGACGGACGTGATGATGGGGGTCAGCGCGGGCCACACCACGCGCATCATGACGAACAGCACCACGAGCGCGAGCAGGACGCCCACGATTTCGCCGACGCCGAGCAGGCCGGCGACGGAGGTGGAGATGTCCGAGGAGAAGTAGACGTCGAGGCCGTCGAGCGGTGCGGACTCGATGGACTCCATGACGGCGTCCTTGTCCTCCTGCGACAGCGTCAGCGCGTCGTCCTGGAACTGGACGGCGCCCAGCGCAGTGGTGCCGTCCTCCGAAAGGGACGAGATGGCGGAGGCGTTCTCGGCGAGCCTGCGAGCCGAGTTCTACTGCTGCTCCTGCGTGGCGAGTTCCTCGCGGCCCGCGTCAATCTGCGCCTGCTGCTCGGTGATCTGCGCGAGGCCGGCGTCAATCTGCTCCTGCTGGGTGTCGATGGTCGCCTGCTGGGCGTCGAACTGAGCCTGCGCGGCGTCGTACTGGCCCGCGTCCTTCGCCTGCTGAATGGCGGCATCGAGCCTGGGCCTGGGCCTCGTCGAGCCTGAGCCTGGCCGGACTCGGCCTCGTCGAGCGCGGCGTCGAGCCTGCTCCTGCCCCGAGTCGAGTTCCGCCTTCGCGTCCGCGATCTGCGTCCTGCCGTCCTCGATCTGGGCGGCCTGATCCTGTGCCTGCTGCGCGGTCTCGAACGGGTCGATGACGGCGGTGACGAAGTCGAACTCACCCACCGTGGCGAGGGAGTCGGAGATCTGCTGCTGCTGCGCCTCCGTCAGTTCCGAGTCGTCCTGCGTCTGGTAGACGATGCGGGCGGTGGTGCCGCCAGCGTCGGGGATCTCCTCGGTGAGTTGGTTCGCGACGCGGTCGGTCTCGGTTCCGGGGATCGAGAACGAGTCGGTCAGCGTGCCGCCGAAGGCGAGGAAGGAGCCGGCGGCTGCGGCAAGCGCGACCAACCAGGCCACGATCGCGATGAACGGCCGGCGCGCGGAGCCGCGCCCGAGCCGGAAGAGGAAGTTGGCCACGTCGTGCCTTTCACAGGGGTGTCGGGGAGCAGGGCAGGGGGCGTCGTTGCCTGCGCGTCAGTCTAACCCCGCCGACGCGAGTAAAACGACACTTGTTGGTTAATGGTTGGCGACCGAGGCATCGGCCCGGCACAATGGCTCCATGGACGCCCGCATCGTGAAGACCCGAGCACGCCTTCAGGAGGCGCTGTTCGCTCTCGCGCGCGAGCGCGGCCTCGATGAGGTCTCCGTGTCCGACATCGCCGAGCGCGCGGGCGTCAACCGCTCGACCTTCTACCAGCACTACTCCGACAAGGAGACGCTGCTCGCCGATGCCCTCGACGTGGTGGCGCGCGAGGCGGGGGCGAACCTCGACGGCATCGACATCGATGCGCTGGGTGCCCCCACCGTCCTGATCGACTTCCTCGCGCACATCGAGGCGCACGCGGATCTCTACCATCGCGTCTTCACGGAGCCGGGGTATGGGGTGGTGCTCGCGCGCTTGCGTGCGCACGTCTACGAGGCGATCGTGTCCACGGCGGAGTCCAAGGGGCTGGCGCCCGACATCCCCGCGGACATCCTCGCGGCAGGCGTGGCCGGGTCCATCGTCGGTGTCATTGGTGCCTGGCTTGAGCGCGATCCACGTCCACCGTCGGCCGATGCGGCGCTGTGGGTCTGGCAGGTCATCCTGGGGCCGCCGGGCGGGTAGGCGGCACGCGAGCCTCGAGGCCTTGGAGCATGTCGGTGTGTCCCGTAGACTGGTGATCACAACTGCACAGGGGATGATCGGTTTCGACGTGTGTGCTTTCCTCAGGGGAAGCGGGCCGAGGACGTCACGTTATCTCGTTAACGCTCGTGGCAAACCAATAGGTGCCGATTCCAAGCGCACCGACTTCGCCCTCGCTGCCTAAGCGAGCCCCGAAGTCCGTCAGCCCAGGCTAGATCCCGACCTGGTCCCTGGCGTCATCTAGGGAACTGGCTCCACTCCTTCGTCGACGGGGGTGGGGGACTCTTAGTCGACTGGGGCTATCGCACAGGCTCGTCTGAAGGTCGTGCGGGTCCGAGACAATGAGCATTCAGACTGCGCCCGGAGAATACCTGTCGTCGTACATGCGGACGCGGGTTCGATTCCCGCCATCTCCACGTTTATCATCCCTGGTAGGTGACCGAAAGGCCGCCGGCTTCCCGCAAGGGTGCCGGCGGCCTTTGGTCTGCCCGCGCTACGGTGTCGATATGGAACTGCGACGCCTCGCTCACGCCCCCTTCACCGTCTCCGCCGTGGGGCTCGGGTGCAACAACTTCGGGCGCGCAGGCACGGCGTCCGAGTCCCAGAGCGGCACGGACGCGGTCCTTCACGCAGCGCTCGACGCAGGCGTCACGTTCCTCGACACCGCGGACCTCTATGGAGGTCAGTGGGGGCTGAGCGAGACGTTGATGGGCAACGCGCTCAAGGGGCGCCGTGACGAGGTGATCCTCGCGACCAAGTTTGGCTTCACCGAGGTCGCGACGCCCCTCGACGAGCGCGGCGCCAAGGGCTCGCCCGCCTACCTCCGCGCCGCCTGCGAGGCATCGCTCACCCGACTCCAGACCGACCGCATCGACCTGTTCCAGCAGCATCAGCCCGACCCGTCGGTGCCGATCGAGGACACCCTCGGCGCGCTCGCTGAGCCTGGTCGACGAGGGCAAGATTCTCGCCTACGGCGTCTCACAATTCTCCGCTGAGCAGTTGCGTGCGGCCGATGCGGTGGCTGGCTCCCACGGGTGGCCCCGGCTCGCGACGAGTCAGGACGAGTTGTCGCTCATTGCCCGCGGAGTCGAGAAGGACGGTCGGTTCGAGGCGGCGGAGAGCCTCGGCGCGGGGTTCTTGCCGTTCTTCCCGCTCGCCAATGGCCTGTTCACGGGCAAGTTCACCCGCACCGACCGCCCTGCGGACTCGCGCATCGCGCGCCAGCGCCCCCACATTGCCGACAACGCCGACTGGGACGCCATGGAGGCCTTCCAGGCGCTGTGCGATGACTGGGGAGTGACCATGCTCGAGGCGACGTTCGGGTGGTTCCTGTCCCGTCCCGCCGTGGCGTCCGTCATCGCGGGTGCGACCAGGCCCGAGCAGATCCGGCAGAACGCCGCATCGGCCGGCTGGAGGCCCAGCGCGGATCAGGTGGCCCTGATCGAGGAGTTGTTCCCGGCGTAGCGGAGGCCCTCCGAGTCGGCTAGCGGGACATGGCGGTCACTTTCGTGGGGTTTGTGACACTCATGTCCCGCCAGGGCGCGGTGCGCGGTGGCGTGGTGCGGTGCGCGACCGAAACGGGACCTTGTGACTGGCCCGGCGCATCGGCCGCATGTTAACGTTCAACACATGACGCTCGACGCTGGCGGCACCGACGCCGCCACGGCCCTCGACGACGCTCGGCCCGCGCCGCGCGGCGCCGCGATGTGCGTCATCCCGCGACCGCACCGAGTCCGCAAGGAGGACACGCAGTGAGCCAGTTCAGCGCTTCCGTCCAGGAGGCCATCGACAAGATTCGCGAGGACGTGGCACGCCTGCACGGCGAACTCACCCGCTACGAACTCGTGGTGTGGACCGGAGGCAACGTCTCGGGCCGCATTCCTGGCGAGGACCTCTTCGTGATCAAGCCCTCCGGCGTCGCCTACGACGACCTCGCCGCGGACAACATGATCCTGTGCACGCTCGACGGCGAGGTGGTGCCCGGCACCCCCGGCTCCGACCGCTCGCCGTCCTCGGACACGGCCGCTCACGCCTACGTCTACCGCAACATGGACAACGTCGGGGGAGTGGTCCACACCCACTCGACCTACGCGACCGCCTGGGCCGCCCGCGGCCAGGAGATCCCGTGCCACATCACCGGCATGGCGGACGAGTTCGGCGGCCCCATCCCCGTGGGCCCCTTCGCGATCATCGGCGACGACAGCATCGGCCGCGGCATCGTGGCGACCCTCGACGGCCACCGCTCGCGAGCCGTTCTCATGCAGAACCACGGCGTCTTCACCATCGGCAAGGACGCCAAGGACGCCGTCAAGGCGGCCGTCATGTGCGAGGACGTGGCTCGCACCACCCACATCGCCCTCCAGGGCGGCCCCCTCATCGACATCCCCCAGGACAAGATCGACGCCCTGTTCGATCGTTACCAGAACGTCTACGGACAGCCCGGCACCGCCGCCGGAGAAGGAGACAGCAAGTGAGCGCCCGTTCCGTCATCCCCAACCTCGCCGAGTACGAGGTCTGGTTCCTCACCGGGTCCCAGGACCTCTACGGAGAGGAGACCCTGAAGCAGGTCGCCGAGCAGTCACAGCAGGTCGCCGCGCTGCTTGATGGCGCTGACGCGGTCCCCGCGCGCATCGTGTGGAAGCCCGTCGTGAAGTCGCGCGACGGCATCCGCGCGGCCATGCTTGAGGCCAACGCGAACGACAAGGTCATCGGGGTCATCGCCTGGATGCACACTTTCAGCCCTGCGAAGATGTGGATCACCGGGCTCAACGTCCTCGACAAGCCGCTGCTGCACCTGCACACGCAGGCGAATGTGGACCTGCCCTGGGGCGAGATCGACTTCGACTTTATGAACCTTAACCAGGCCGCGCACGGCGACCGCGAGTTCGGCTACATCGAGACCCGCATGGCGATCCCGCGCACCACGGTGTCTGGTCACGCCTCGCACGCCACGACGCAGGAGCGCGTGGGCACCTGGGTGCGCGCCGCCGCCGGCCGTCACGCCACGCAGAACATGCGGGTCGCGCGCTTTGGCGACAACATGCGCTTCGTCGCCGTCACCGAGGGTGACAAGACTGAGGCCGAGATCAAGATGGGCGTCCAGATCAACACCTGGTCGGTCAACGAGCTCGCGGAGCGCGTCCACGCCCAGGCCGATGCGGATATCGACGCCCTGGTCGCCGAGTACGTCGAGACCTACGACGTCGACGCCGAACTGCTGCCCGGCGGCGAGCGCGCCGAGTCGCTGCGCTACGGCGCCGCGGTGGAGCCTGGGCCTGCGCTCCTTCCTCGAGGAGGGCGGCTTCACGGCGTTCACCGACTCGTTCGAGGACCTGGGCGACCTGCGCCAGGCTCCCCGGCCTCGCCGTCCAGCGCCTCATGGCCGATGGCTACGGCTTCGGCGCCGAGGGCGACTGGAAGACCGCCGTCCTGGTCCGTGCGGCAGCCGTCATGGGTGCCGGCCTTCCCGGCGGCGCGAGCCTCATGGAGGACTACACGTACCACCTGGAGCCCGGCAACGAGCCTGATCCTCGGAGCCCACATGCTCGAGGTGAACCCGGCCCTGTCGTCGAAGAAGGCGCGTCTCACGATTGCCGAGGCTCGGCATCGGCGGCAAGGAGGACCCGGTCCGCCTCGTCTTCACGGCCGACGCTGGCCCCGCCGTCGTGGTCGCGATGTCCGACATGCGCGAGCGCTTCCGTCTGGTCGCCAACGTGGTCGAGAACGTGAACCTCCCCGCGCCCATGCCGAAGCCTGCCCGTGGGCCACGCGGTGTGGAAGCCCGCGCCCGACTTCACGACGTCGACGACCGCATGGATCCAGGCGGGTGCCGCCCACCACACGGTGATGTCGAACCAGATCGGCGTCGAGGTGTTCCGCGACTTCGCCACCGTGAGCGAGATCGAGTTGCTCGTCATCGACGAGGACACCACGCTGACCGGCTTCGCGGCCGAGATGCGCGCGAACGCCGCGTACTACCGCCTCGCGCAGGGGCTGTAGCACCGGGCGGCACGCCGCACCACCACCGCAATGCGGGATCGAGTGGCACTTCCACAGGAAGTTGCCACTCGATCCCGCATTTGCGTATGAAGCGGGACGTGCGTGTGGAGCGCGGGTCGGGTCAGCGCCCCAACGCCATCCGCTCGGGGCAGTCGAACGGGTCGCGGGCAGCGAGCCCGACGCGGTTGAGGTACTCGATGACGATCCCGTAGGACTCGATGAGCGAGGTCTCGGTGTAGGGCACGTCGTGGGCCGCGCAGTACTCGCGGACAATCTCGCGCGCCTTCGCGAGGTGCGGGCGCGCCATGTTCGGGAACAGGTGGTGCTCGATCTGGTAGTTCAGGCCACCCATGAGGATCGACATCGCCCAACCGCCGCGGATGTTACGGCTGGTGAGCACCTGCTTGGAGAAGAAGTCCATCTTCATGTCGGAGGGGACGATCATCATGCCCTTGTGGTTGGGCGCGAACGAGGCACCCATGTAGACGCCGAAGACGGCCATCTGCACGCCGATGAACGCGAAGGCGAGACCCAATGGAAGGAACAGGAACACCGGCACCAGGTAGAGGCCAAAGTGCAGGGCGATCATGGGCAACTCGGTCCAGCGCTGCTTGCGCGTGCCCTGCGTGACCAGCGAAACCACGGAGCGGTAATGCAGGTTGAGGCCCTCAAGCGTGAGCAGCGGGAAGAACAGCCAGCCCTGGCGCTGGTTGATCCAGCGGATGACGCCACGCGTCTTCGCGGCGTCCTCCTCCAGGAAAGTGATGGTGTCCGGCTCGATGTCCGGGTCGGAGCCCACTTTGTTGGGGTTGCCGTGGTGACGCGAGTGCTTCGTCATCCACCACTGGTGGCTGATGCCGACCACGAGCGCGGACAGCACCCGGCCCAGGCGGTCATTGGCCGGACCGGAAGAGAAAACGGTGCGGTGCGATGCCTCGTGGCCCAGGAACGCGACCTGGGTGAACACCACGCCCAGGGCCGCGGCGATCAGCACTGGAACCACGAGTCGCCCAGCAGCACAAAGCCGGTCACCACGCCAGCGAATGCGAGCACGAGCGCGCCGCCGAACCATCCGTAGAAGTGATAGGAGCGGCGCAGCAGACCCGTATCGCGCACCGTGCGCGCGACCTCCGTGAAGGACAGGGTGAAGGGATTGACGTGGGACCGGGGTGCGGGGGACGTAGGGATGAGCGGTCCTTTGTTAGCGGGCGGCGCGGCGCGAGGTGTCGACCAAGTCGATGCCGAGCGTCCGTTGGACGTTTCGCGCAACCCTACGCGACCGTAGGTTGGATGTCACCACCCTTCCGGGGGATATCCCACGATTAGGCTCTGGTCATGCTCGTCCCCATCATCGCGACCCTTGTTGGCCTGGTGGTGCTCGCGTGGAGCGCCGATCGATTTGTGTTGGGCGCTTCGACCGTGGCGCGCTACCTCGGGATGGCCCCGCTCCTGATCGGCATGATCGTCATCGGCTTCGGGACGTCGGCGCCGGAACTTGTGGTCTCGGCCTTCGCTGCGGCGGAGGGTGCCCCCGAGATCGCGCTGGGCAACGCCTTCGGCTCCAACATCGCGAACATCGGCCTCATCCTCGGTGTCACGGCAATCCTGCTCCCCATCGTCGTCAAGCGAGGGGTCCTGCGCACCGAGCTTCCCCTGCTCGTGGTGGTCACGGCGATCGCCTGGCTACTCATGAGCGACGGCGAACTCTCCAGCGGCGACGCCGGCGCAATGCTGCTCCTGCTTGCCGTGCTCCTCACGTGGCAGATCCTGCAGGCGCGCAGCCAGCAGGGCGACCGCCTCGAGCAAGACGTCGAGCACCATGCCGCCGACCATCCGCTGAGCCGCCGCGCCGCGTGGACATGGCTCGTGGTGGGGCTCGTCATCCTCGTGGTGGCCAGCCGCGTGCTGGTGTGGGGCGCGACGGAGATCGCGACCGCCCTGGGTTGGTCGGACCTCGTCATTGGCCTCACCGTGGTGGCGGTCGGTACCTCTGCGCCGGGCTCGCGTCCTCGATTGCGGCCGCCCGTAAGGGCGAGAACGACCTCGCGCTCGGCAACGTCATCGGCTCGAACCTGTTCAACTCGCTGGGCGTGGTGGGAGTGGCGGGACTCATTCAGCCCGCGGCGGTCTCCGCAGACCTCCTCCACCGCGACATGCCGATCCTCATGGCGTTCACCCTGCTGCTGATCGCTTTCGGCTTCCGGTGGCGCAGGGACGGGCGCATCAACCGTCTCGAGGGCGCCATCCTCATCGCGCTGTGGCTGGCCTACACCGTGTACCTGGTGACCGCCGGAGGGTGACAAATCCGACGCATCGGCCCTGCTTGATTGGCCGATGCGCGGGTCTAGGCTGACGCCATGACGGACGCCCCCACGGGCCCTCCGCGCGCCATCGCGCTGTCGCTGAGGGGCCTCACCAAGCGGTTCGGCGCCACGCTGGCCGTCGACCGCGTGGATCTCGATATCCCCACGCATTCGTTTTACGGCGTGGTGGGTCCCAACGGTGCTGGCAAGACCACCACGCTGTCCATGGCGACGGGGCTCCTGCAGCCCGATGCGGGGCATGCTCTGATTCACGGCGTCGACATGTGGCGCGACCCGGCCGCCGCGAAGGCCATGGTGGGAGTGCTTCCCGACGGGCTGCACAGCTTCGACCGCCTCACGGGTGGCGAGTTGATCTCCTACGCGGGTCTCATGCGGGGACTGCCGCGCGAGACCGTGCGCGAGCGTCGGGATGACCTTCTCGCCGCTCTCGACCTCGACGCGGCCGGCTCCACCCTGGTGACGGACTACAGCGCGGGCATGACCAAGAAGATCGGCCTCGCGTGTGCCCTGGTGCATGCGCCACGGGTGCTGGTGCTTGACGAGCCCTTCGAGGCCGTTGACCCCGTCTCCGCTGGCGCCATTCGACGAATCCTTCAGGAGTTCGTCGCCAGCGGCGGCACCGTCGTCATGTCGAGTCACGTGATGGCGCTCGTGGAGAGGCTCTGCGATCACGTGGCGGTGGTGGGGCACGGACGAATCCTCGCCGCGGGCACGCTTGACGAGGTGCGCGGCGGTGAGGACCTCGAGGCGCGCTTCGTGGGACTCGTGGGCGACATCGAGGATCAGCGGGACCTCACGTGGTTGCGACAGTCCTAAGGCTGAAATACGCCACCGTGCGTCATCAGTTGGCGCGCGAATGGTGGCGAGCACTGCTCCTCATCGGCGGCGCGGTCTGGTCGTTGTCGCTGGTCCCAGCGGTGTTCTGGGCGAGTCATCGACTGCTCGACGAGACGCCCGATGTCCGCGCCGACATCCTGGTCGTCGTCGCTGCCATCTGCATCGGCGGCTGGATCACGGTCCCGCTGCTGGTGACGGGGCTCGAGGACACCCTCGACCCGGGGCGGTTCGCGACCTTCGGGGTTTCCGCGCGCCAGATTGCGCCCGGCCTCATCGTCGCGGGTTTCCTCACGGTTCCCGCACTGTTCTTCGCGGGCGTCTTCGTGGTCCTCGCGGCCAGGCTGGAGGGCGGCCGGGGGCGCGGCCGTTGCCGTGGGGCTCGCCGGGGCGGTGCTGACGCTCATGGTGATGGTTCTCGGCGCACGGGTCGCGGTGGCGTGGGCGGCGCGTGCGGTCAACGATCGCCGCGCCCGTGGCGTCCTGCTGCTCGCGATCGGACTGGCCGCGGCGGTGCTGGCCTCGGTGGCGTGGCTCGCGCTGCGCGACGGCATCGACTCCGCGCTCCAGTACGAGGGCCAAGTGGTCATGGAGTGGCTCGGGCGCACGCCGATCGGCGCGGGCATGGCGGCGGCCGAGGGCGCGGCGTACGGGCGGTGGTGGTCGGTGACGTGGCGGCTGGTGCTCATGGCTGGCACTGCCGTCGTGCTGGCGCTGGCGTGGCGCGACTCGATCGCGCATGCGCTCGTGCACCCGGTACATCGGGGCGGCGGCAGGCGCCGGGGGCCGATGCGGTCCTCGCCGGGGCAGGCGACGGGTCCGGCCGTGTCCCCTTGCTGTCCTGGTGGACGGCCGATGCCCCCACCAGGGCGATCCGGTCACGCCTCCTCGTGTCGTGGGGGACCGATGCGCGCTACCTGGTGGCGGCATCGGGCGTGGTCGCGCTGCCCGTCATCTTCTTCGCGATCGCGATGCCGATCCTTGGCCTCGACACCCGCTGGGCCTTCGTCGCGCCCGTGATGCTCGCCGCGTCCATCGGTTGGGGCCGCCACAACGACGTGGCCTACGACCACACCGCGTTGTGGCTCGACCTCGTCTCGGGGCGACTCGGCCGTCAGATCATGGTGGGCCGTGCGCAGGCGACCTTGGTGTGGGCCGCGCCCGCCTGCGTGCTCGCGGCGTGCGGAATCCTCGCGTGGTCGGGTAGGTGGGCCGCCGCGCCGGGCCTGCTGGGCGCAACGCTCGGCACCCTCGGCGCGACGCTGGGAGTCGCCTCGGTGGCGTCCGTTCTCTTGCCCTACCGTGCACCGGCGCCGGGAGAGAACCCCTTTGGCGCGGAGGTGGGGTCGCTGGGCGCCTCCCTCGGGTCTCAGTTGCTGTCCTCGGCCGCGACGCTGCTGGTGCTGCCGTTCGTCACGGTGCCCCTGGTGCTGGCGCTGACCGTGCACACGGGGTGGGGCTGGGTCGCCCTCGTGACCGGCCTTGGGTTGGGCGCGACGCTGCTGTGGGGCGGGACACGGCTCGCGGGCGCGCTGTACGACGCCCGCTCGGGTCGCCTGCTCGCCCGCGTTGCCTAACCTCCGCCCGACTGGTGGATTTCGGTCAACGAAGGCCCCTTGATTGACCAAAATCCATTAGTGGGAGGGCGGGGGAGAGGCGACGTAGGATGGGCCGCATGAGCGAGACCCTCGAGCCGCAGCCCGACACCGGCGCCCCCCAGGGTGGCACCACGACCATCGAGCGCGTCGAGCAGCGCGAGCCTGAGCGAGCCCGGTGACGCGGAGCGCTTCGCCCACTACGTGCGCAAGGAAAAGATCATGGAGTCGGCACTGTCCGGCGAACCCGTGATCGCCCTGTGCGGCAAGGTGTGGGTCCCCGGACGCGATCCGCAGCGATTCCCCGTGTGTCCCGCGTGCAAGGAGATCATCGACGGTCGGTTTGGTCCGGAGGACGGCGACGACTGACGCACCTCCCACGGTTCGCCTCCGCGCGAGCCTAGGCTAGACACGTGTCTACCGAGGAGCAGGCTGGAGCGTGAAGGTGCCGTCGCGACCCGCCTCGACGACGCCTGGGTCACCATCGTGTGGAATGACCCCGTCAACCTCATGGTATGTCACTCACGTGTTCCAGACGTACTTCGCGCTCACCCGCGATCAGGCCGAGGTCAAGATGCGCGAAGTGCACGAACAAGGCCGGGCGGTCATGAGCACCGGCGGCCGTGAGCGCATGGAGGTCGACGTGCAGGCGATGCACGGCTACGGCCTGTGGGCCACCCTGCAGCGGAGCGGCGAGTGAGGGCGTTCGAGACGCGCGACGGCCACGCGGTCGCCACGCTCGAGGCGGAGGAGCGCGTGGTCATCGCGCGCATCGTCGCGGATGTCGGCCAGGCTCCTGGGGGCCGACGACTTCGCGGCGCCAGCCGAGCTCGACCGCGACGCGCGCGACCACGTCGATGATGTGTTCCGGGCGCTCGCGGGCCTCGAGGAGTCCCTCGCGGAGCCCAGCGACCCCGCCGTCCGGCGTGTCCTGCCCTCCGCTTCGCGTGACGACCACGAGATCGCCGACGAGTTCCGCCGCCTCACCGAGCCCGACCTGCGCTCTCTCAAGGTTGCGCGCCTCAGGACGATGTGGGAGCAGTTGAGCGATGAGGGAGCCGAGTGGCACGTGCGCCTCGACGAGGCGCTCGCGACCGCATCGGCCCTGACAGATGTGCGTCTGGTGCTCGCGGCGCGCCTGCGCCTCGAGACGGACGAGGACGCCGAGAGGCTCCACGCAGAGATCGACCTCGCGAGCCATGCGATGGATACCGACGCCCACGAGGACCTGGGTGTGGACCCCGAGCGAGTGTGGCTCGGCATGCTGTATCAGGCCCTCACCTGGCTGCAGGAATCCCTCCTGCACTGCCTCATGACCGGAGAAGAGGAGCAGGATGTCTGACGCGCCCATCGGGGTGTTCGACTCGGGAGTGGGCGGCCTCACGGTCGCCCGCGAGATCATGGACATGCTTCCTCACGAGTCCGTGCACTACGTCGGAGACACCGCGTTCGGCCCCTACGGTCCGCTCCCCATCTCGGAGGTCCGCGCCCACGCCCTCGACATCATGGATGGCCTCGTCGCCGACGGCGTCAAGATGCTCGTCATCGCCTGCAACACCGCCTCTGCCGCCGTCCTTCGTGACGCCCGTGAGCGGTTCGCGCGGGAGCGCGGGGTGCCGGTCGTGGAGGTCATCGTGCCCGCGGTGCGCCGCGCGGCGACGCTGACCAAGTCGGGGCGCGTCGGCGTCATCGGCACCGCCGCGACCATCACGAGCGGCGCCTACGACGACGCCCTCGCCGCAGCCCCCGGCGTCGAGGTGTTCTCGCAGGCCTGCCCCCGGTTCGTGGAGCCTCGTCGAGGCGGGCGTCACCTCCGGCCCCGAGGTCATCGACGTGGCACGCGAGTACCTCGCACCGTTGCAGGCGGCCGATGTCGACACCCTCATCCTGGGCTGCACCCACTATCCGATGCTCGCCGGCGCCATCGGCTATGTCATGGGACCGGACGTCACGCTGGTGGATTCCGCGACCGAGACGGCGATCGACGTGTTCCGGTCGTTGACCCGCCACGGCCTGGCCCGCGACACGGGCTCGCTCGCCGAGCACCGCTTCTCGGCGACGGGGGAGACCGCACGATTCGAGGCGCTCGCGCAGCGGTTCCTCGGCCCGGTCGTCACGTCTGTCGACTCGCTCGGCGTGACCCGATGAGGCTCACGGTCGTCGGCTGCTCGGGCTCGGTGCCCGGCCCGGCCTCGGCATCGTCCTGCTACCTCCTTGAGGCCGATGACGTGGCCGGCCGGACCTGGAGGGTGGTCCTGGACATGGGGGCAGGCGCGATGGGGGCGCTCCAGCGCTACTGCGACCCACGCGACCTCGACGCGGTCCTCCTCAGCCACCTTCACCCCGACCACTGCGCGGACCTGGCCCACCTCGACACCTATCTCAAGTACCACCCCGAGGGCCCGTTCGATCCCGTGCCGGTGTACGGACCCTTCGGCACCGCGGGCCGCATCGCACAGATGGCTGGCGCGGATGACGTCACCGACAAGCCTGCCCTGCACCGTGTGGCAGGCATCGGGCGAGACCCGCATCGGCCCGCTGACGGTGACCGTGGAGGCCGTCCACCATCCCGTCCCCGCCTACGCGATGCGTATCGAGGGCCCCAGCGAGCACCGTGCCAGGGCATCGGCCATCCTCACGTACACCGGCGACACCGACGAATGCGACGGCCTCGACGTGGCCGCCGCAGGCGCCGACGTCTTGCTGAGCGAAGCCTCGTTCCTCACCTCCGAGAACGCCCCGCCGGGGATTCACCTCACGGGCCTCGCCGCCGGTCAGGTCGCGGAGCGTGCCCAGGTGGGGCGGCTCATCCTCACGCACCTTCCGCCGTGGGCCGACTGTCCGAGCATCGAGGCGGAGGCGGCACGGGGCTTTTCTGGAGACATCGCCCTGGCCCGTCCGGGGATGCGCATCGAGGCCTGAGCCTCGCCGTTAGGCTCGTCGCATGAGCGACATCACCCGCGCCGATGGGCGCACCCCCGACCAGGCTCCGTCCCGTCTCGTTTGAGCGCGGCTTCCAGCGCAGCGCCGAGGGGTCCTGCCTCGTCACCTTTGGAGGCACGCGCGTGCTGTGCTCCGCGTCGTTCACGGAGGGCGTGCCGCGCTGGAAGAAGGGTTCCGGCGAGGGTTGGGTGACCGCCGAGTACGCGATGCTGCCGCGCGCCACCCACACCCGCAACGACCGCGAGTCCGTGCGCGGCAAGATCGGCGGCCGCACCATGGAGATCTCGCGTCTCATCGGCCGCTCCCTGCGCGCCATCGTGGACGTGAAGGCGCTCGGCGAGAACACCATCGTGCTCGACTGCGACGTGCTGGACGCCGACGGTGGCACCCGCACCGCCGCCATTACCGGTGCCTACGTGGCGCTCGCGGACGCGGTGGCCTACGGGCGAGCCCAGGGCTTCATCAAGCCCGGTCGCAGCCCCCTGACCGGCTCGGTGTCCGCCATCTCGGTCGGCATCATCGACGGCACGCCGATGCTCGACCTGCCCTACGTCGAGGACGTGCGCGCCGAGACGGACATGAACGTCGTGATGACCGGCGACGGCGGCTTCGTCGAGGTGCAGGGCACCGCCGAGGGCAAGCCGTTCTCGAAGACTGAGCTCGACGCCCTCCTGGCGCTCGCGACCGCAGGCAATGCGGAGGCGACGCGCCTGCAGAACGCCGCGCTCGACGCCACCGACGGGCCGGTCCGATGACCGCTCGTCTCGCAATCGCCACCCACAACGCCCACAAGGTGGGCGAGATCTGGGCCATCCTCGCGCCCGAGGTCCCTGGCCTGACCAGGGAGGACGTGGCATCGGCCAAGGAGCCCGGCGCCCCGAGCCCCGTCGAGGACGGGACCTCGTTTGCCGGAAACGCGCTCATCAAGGCGCGGGCGCTGGCCGCGTCGACCGGGCTGCCCGCGATCGCGGACGATTCGGGCATCGCCGTGGACGTCATGGGCGGCGCGCCGGGCATCTTCTCCGCGCTGTGGTCGGGCCGTCACGGCGCCGACCAGGAAAACCTCGACCTGCTGCTGGCACAGATGGAAGACATCCCCGACGGGCACCGTGCCGCCGCCTTCGTGTGCGCCGCCGTCCTGGTGACGCCGGATGGCCGCGAGATCGTGTGTGAGGGACGCCAGCCAGGCCGACTGCTGCGCGCCGCGCAGGGTGAGCACGGGTTCGGCTATGACCCCATCTTCATGGGCGAGGGGCAGACCCTCTCGAACGCCGAGGCTCGACGCGGACGCGAAGAACGCGGTGTCGCATCGTGGCGCCGCCTTCCGGGCGCTCGCACCCCACGTGGCGCAGTTGCTCGACGGCTGACATCGCGATGTAGCAGAGATGCTACAAATGTAGTACAAATGCTACATGGCGACGTCGACCGCACTGGAGCCCGTGATCCGCGCGCAGGGACTGCGCATGAGCCTACGGCGAACTCACCGTCCTCGACGGCGTTGATCTGTCCGTGGGGCGTGGCGAGGTCGTGACCTTGCTGGGGCCGAACGGGGCAGGCAAGACCACCACGATCGAGATCCTCGAGGGAATGCGACGGCCATCGGCAGGGAGCGTCGACGTCCTGGGGTCGGACCCCCTCCGCGCAGGGGACGCGTGGCGTGCCCGGGTGGGGATCGTGATGCAGTCGTGGCGAGATCATGCTCGCTGGAGTCCACGGGATCTCCTCGCGTTCATGGGCAGCCTTTACTCGGAGTACGGGACCGTTGCACGGCCGCGGCCGCGCGACGCCGACACGTTGCTCGACCTCGTGGGCCTCGCCGACAAGGCGGACGCGAAGATCCGCACCCTGTCCGGGGGTCAGCGGCGCCGGCTCGATGTCGCGGTCGGGATCGTCGGGCGTCCGGAAGTGCTCTTCCTCGATGAGCCCACCGCGGGGCTCGACCCAGACGCCCGGCGCGGGTTTCACGAACTCATTCATGCCCTGGTGGACGAGGAGGAGACCACGGTGCTGCTGACGACGCATGACCTTGGCGAGGCGGAGCGGTTGGCGGACCGGGTGGTCATCCTCGCCGGAGGGCGCATCGTGGCCGATGCCACCGCGGATGCCCTCGCCGACACCCTTGGCCGTGAAACGCAAGTGCGGTGGTCCCTCGACGGGCACGTTCACGTTCATGCGACACACGCCGCGACGCGTTTTGTGCGGGATCTGCTCAATGGGCCCGAGGGGAGTCGTATTGGCGGGCTCGAGGTGCGCAGGCCCTCGCTCGAGGACAGTTACCTCGCCCTGGTCGACTCGGCGCTCGAGGCGTCGATCACGACGGAGGAGGCGGCATGAGCGCCGTGTATGCCCACGCCTGGAATCGGGCCTGGAGAGAGTTCATTCTGAGCCACGAAGGCTCCCAGGATCAGACGTTCTATCTGATCGGTGCGCTGGTGGCACTGGGATTCTTGTGGACGGGGCGCGACCGAGACGTGGCGGGACTCGACATCGCCTACGCGTCGGTCGCGATGCCCGCCATTTTGACCATGATCGCTGCGATGGGCTTCACCATGGGGCCCATGTTCGCGATCGCACAGGAACGGGAGGATGGCACGGTGCTTCGCATGCGCAACGCGCCGCGGGGCCTCAGCGTCTACCTCACGGCGCAAGTCTTCCTCAATATCCTTGGCGCGGTGCCCATGCTGGTGGTGCTCATCGTCCCCGCGGTTGGATTTCTCGGTGCGCAGTCGGCGCATGGTGCCGTCGGCTGGATCGCCGCGGCGGGGTTCCTTGTGCTCGGTGCCGTGGTGCTCCTGTCGCTTGGCATCGCGCTGGGGTGCTTGGTTCCCGATGCGCGGCGAGCGGCCACGTGGGGGCTCATCCCGGTGGTCCTGATGATGGTCGTGTCTGGCGTCTTCAACCCTGTCCAGAACCTCTGGGGCTGGCTGCAGCCGATCGCACAATCGCTACCCCTGTACTGGCTCGGTCACGGCATGCGCTGGTCGCTGTTGCCTGACGAGGCTGCCTCCGTCGAGGTCGGGGGTCAGTGGCGCCCCGTGGCTGCGGTGGCCGTGCTCGCCGTGTGGGCTGTGGCTTCCGTAATTGCCGCGCGCCTCGCCCTGCGACACGTAGCCGCTCATCAGTCCGGATCGGCAGTGGCGCGCGCGCGGGACGACGTCGCGCAGGCGGCTGTCCGATGACGGGAACGGCCGCGTGACCCCGGCGGCAGGGGATCGGTCAGATGAGGTCTTTTCGCGGTTGCGCCAAGCGCGGATCGAGCGAGGCATCTCGCGGCGCGACCTGGCCTCCGCGTTGGGAATCCACTACCAGACCGTGGGATACCTCGAGCGTGGGGAGTACAGCCCATCGCTCGCGCTAGCCCTGAGGGCGGCAGAGATGTTTGACTTGCCCGTGGAAGCCTTGTTCTCGCTGCGGCCGTTTCCCCAGGTGGGGGACCAGGGTCACTGAGAGGCGCTCCAGCATCGGCCGATGCAGGAGGCTGCTAAGCGATGAGCCCGCAGTGCGCGAGCGCCTGGCGCAAGAGCGTGTGCTGACCGCCGAGCATGTCCGAGGCGACCTCCTCGCTGCCGGCCTCCTCGGGGCTGAGCCAGACGATATCGAGGGCGTTCTGGCTGGGCTCGCAGTCGCCGTCAACGGGCACCACATAGGCGAGCGCGACCGCGTGCTGGCGCGTGTCGTGGAACGGCGTGACGCCCTTGGTGGGGAAGTACTCCGCCACCGCGAACGGCACGGGCGAGGCGGGGATGCGGGGGAGCGCGACGCCGCCAAGGTCCTTCTCGATGTTGCGGATCAGGGCGTCCCTGATCCGCTCGTGATAGAGCACCCGGCCGGCGATCAGCGCTCGCGAGATGGCGTCGTCGTCCGCACGCAGCAGCAGGCCCACCTCGGTGACCTGGCCCGTGGCGTCCACGCGCACGGGCACCACGTTCACGTACACCATCGGCAGTTCGCCGCGAATGTGCTGAAGGCTCACGATCGCTGAGCCAGCCGGAGGGTTCGGGGGCAGGCTCCGCCATATCCGTCATGCCTTCCTTTGTACCGTGAGAATCCGGCGGTGGTCTCCACGCGCGCCGAGTCGTGGGAAGGTAGGCGGAATAGTGCCAGGGGTGCAGACGTTTCCCCAGGCGATCCAGGGGAGCAACTGACGGAAGGACACCCCTATGGCAACCGTTGACTTGACCACCGAGACCTTCGAGGAGACCGTCACCAAGGACGGCATCGTGCTGGTCGACTTCTGGGCCGAGTGGTGCGGACCCTGTAAGCGCTTCTCGCCGATCTACGACGCTTCGTCCGAGGTGAACACCGAGGTGGTGCACGCCAAGGTCGACACCGAGGCCGAGCAGGCGCTGGGGGCGCAGTTCGGCGTCACCGCGATCCCGACCCTGATGGCGTTCCGTGACGGCATCATGGTGTTCCAGCAGGCTGGCGCGCTGCCCGCGCCGCGGCGCAGCAGGTCGTGGACGCCGTCGCAGGACTCGACATGGACGAGGTCCGCGCCAAGGCTCGCCGAGCAGCAGGCGTAACACCCGTTTCAGCCGAAGGCCCCGGTCACCCTCACGGTGACCGGGGCCTTCGGCTGTGGTGATAGCGGCCGCAGGGTGCGCGCCGTCGGGCTACTTCCTCGACGACCTGTAGGCTCTCCAGGGCGCCGATGCCGCCGGCGATGGCGCCGAAGAGCACGGCCCCCACGGGCCACAGAATCCATGAGATGTGCCAGGCATTGCCCAGGAAACTCCACGCGAGGAACGCTGCGGTCAGGAGCGGCCAATAGAACGCCGCGATGACGCCCACGATGCTGTCCTCATCGTCGTCATCGCGCGCCTCGCCCGGTGCGCCGTCGGCGAAGGTCTCGGCGACCGTGGAGGACCACGTGTGGGGCAGGTACACCGCGAGGCCCGTCGCGACGACGGCGAGGGTGAGTCCCACACCTACCGCCGACCAGAAGTCGGTGTCGGCCCACTCCTCGGTCAGCAGGGAGAACGCCAGGACGGGCACTGCGGCAAGGATCCACAACGCGATGGCCACCTGAAGTGCGCGCGACCGCCGCGGCTCGTGCACTGCGGCATGAGTCTTGGCCCAGGCGGTGACCTCGGGGTCCGGCGAGAAGTCGCCGCTGTCCAGGCGGGCGTAGGGCGCGGTCTCGCGGCCAGCCGCGAGGCACAGCAGCACCCCCACCGCGACCAGGCTGAGCAGGACCAGGAGCCCGAGCATGCTCGCGGCGCCTTCGGACAGCGCCAGGTGGCCCGTCTCGGCAGCAACCGTCGCCACGATGAGCGTGATGGGCGACAGGACGAATAGCACGACGCCGGGGGCGATGCGGCGGCTGCTGGCGCGCTGCGCCGCGGCGAACGCCTTGGCCTCGTCGAGCGTGACCGGCGGGTACGCAGGCGACGTGACACTGCCGCCAGCGCCAGCGCCAGCGCCAGCGACGGCATCGGCAGGACCCGCATCGGCCCCAGAGAGAAGGGAGGTGATGCCAAGGACCGGGGCGACCTCCTCCAGGTTGCCGAAGTCTCGGATCACCTGGCCGACGGCCTCGTTCTCGGTGTGGCCCTGCGCGATCAGCGACGTGTAGGCGTCCTCCATCATGCCGCGCAGTTCGGTCTTCGCCTCCGCCATGCGGGGCGTGACCGGGTAGGCGCTGAACATGGTGTCCAGGTAGACAGTGATGACGTTCACGGTGTCCCTCCTTCGGGATGCTGGTCAACGAACCGATCCACGACCGTCTTGGTGTGGCGCCATTCCTCGGTCTTGAGTGCGACGTGGGCCAGGCCATCGTCGGTAATGGAGTAGTAGGTACGGGGCTTGCCGGTGGGTGAGACGCCGGGCGAGGCGACTACCAGTCCGCCGGACTCGAGCCGCTTGACCGCCGAGTAGAGGGTGGTCTGCTTGATGGCGTACTCCGCGCCTGAGACATCGGTGATGCGCTGGGCGAGGCTCGTAGGCGTAGGACGGGCCGTGGCGCAGGAGCGAGAGGACCATGAGGTCCACGTATCCCCGAATGGCGTCTGCGCTGATCACGGAGCCTCCCTTCCGATGCCGTCGATGCTACTTCTCGCATACTACGACAGATGTAGTACGCGTGTCGAGACATTGGGAGCGAGAGGCGTCCTGCGAGTCGTTGAGTGCGCGGATCGGCGCGAAAGTGGGCACTTAGTGACTCGCAGGGCGCAGGGCGCAGGGCGCAGGGCGCAGGGCGCAGGGCGCGCAGGGCGGCGCCGAAGTCAGGAAAGGGTGCGCGAGGCGGGACTTGAACCCGCACGTCCGAGGACACTGGAACCTAAATCCAGCGCGTCTGCCAATTCCGCCACTCGCGCGCGGGAACAAGGATACGGGGCGCGCGCGCCCGCGGTGCCCGCCACCCCACGTACCATGGACGGGCCGCAATCCGAGGAGGTCCCCATGCGCGTGCTTGCCGCCCTGTCCGGTGGAGTCGACTCTGCCGTCGCGGCCGCGCGCGCGGTCGATGCTGGTCACGACGTCGTGGGCGTCCACATGGCGCTGAGCCGCAACCGCGACGAGTTCCGCTCGGGCGCGAGGGGATGCTGCTCGATCGAGGACAGCAACGACGCCCGTCGCGCCGCCGACAAGCTCGGCATCCCGTACTACGTGTGGGACCTCTCCGATGAGTTTCACGATCTGGTGGTGCGCGACTTCCTCGACGAGTACGCGGCCGGCCGCACCCCCAACCCCTGCGTGCGGTGCAATGAGCACATCAAGTTCGACACCTTGTTGGAACGCGCCGAAGTCCTCGGCTTCGACGCCGTCGCCACTGGGCACTACGCGCGCGCCGTCACGCGTGAGGACGGGGTGCGGGAACTCCACCGTGCCCGCGACGCCGCCAAGGACCAGTCGTACGTTCTCGCGGTGATGGGACCGGAGAAGGCTCGCGCGGTCCCTGTTCCCGCTCGGGGACATGTCCTCAAAGTCAGAGGTTCGCGCCGAGGCGGCAGCGCGCGGCCTCGGGGTCAGCAACAAGCCGGACTCGTACGACATCTGTTTTGTGGCCGATGGCGACACCAAGGGCTTCCTGCAGCGAGAACTGGGCGAGCGTCCCGGCGACATCGTCGATCACGAGGGCGCCGTCGTCGGCGCTCACCAGGGCGCCTACGCGTACACCGTCGGCCAGCGCAAGGGCCTCGGCATCGGGCGTCCTGCAGCCGACGGCGCCCCCGCTACGTGACTGGGGTGGACACCACTCGCAACGTGGTGACCGTGGGGCCCGAGACGCTGCTGTCGGTCTCGACCCTCGTCGGCGACGCCACGGTGTGGCTCGCCCCCGACGTCGCGGCCGATGCCCCCGTGGCCTGCCACGCACAGGTTCGCGCCCACGGCGCGCCGACGGCAGGCACAGTGGTGAGGAACGGCGACAGGCTCACGGTGGAGCTCGACGAGCCGATGCGTGGGGTCGCCGCAGGACAGTCCCTTGTGGTCTATCAGGGCACCAGGGTGCTCGGCCAGGCAACCCTCGTGGGGCGTTCGCTGTAGCGACTCAGGGCACGGTGACGACGATCTTGCCGCGGGTATGCCCCGTCGCGAGGTCGCGATACGCGTCCGCCGCCTGCTCTAAGGGATAGGTGCGCGCCACCTCGACCCTGAGGTGCCCGGCATCGATCCACGTGGCGAGGGTCCGTAGGTCATCGGCGTCGGGTCGCACCCACACGTAGTGGCCGCCGAGTTCCGTGGCGGCCCGCGCATCGGCGATCGAGGCGACCACGCCCGTGGGAGCGAGGAGTGCGGCCGCGGAGTCGAGCGACGCTCCTCCGGCGAAATCGATGATGGCGTCAAAGCCATCTGGAGCGTGTTCGGACGCCTGCTCCACAAGGCTCGCGCCGTACTCGATCGGCTCGGCGCCAAGGTCGCACAGGTAATCATGGTTGGCGGCCGATGCGGTGCCCACGACGTGGGCGCCGAGGTGGCGCGCGATTTGCACGCCGAAGGTGCCGACGCCGCCGGAGGCGCCGTGGATGAGGACGCGGTGGCCCTCGCCGACTCCCGCGCGCCGCAGCGTCTGCAGTGCGGTGAGACCCGTCAGTGGCACCGCTGCCGCCTCCACGAAGGACAGGGACGTGGGCTTGAGCGCTGCCGTACGGGCCGGGACGGCGACGCGTTCGGCCAGCGTGCCCGCCCCGACGGTGTCCTTGCGCGCGTAGGCGAAGACTTCGTCACCCACCCGCAACTCGGGGGTGTCGAGCCCGGCCTGGACCACGACGCCAGCGACGTCCCACCCGGGGACGGCGGGGAACTGCGTGTCGAGCAGCCCCTCGAGGTGTCCACCCCGCAGATACGAGTCGACGGGGTTGATGGAGGCCGCCCTCACCTCGACCACCACGGTGTCGGGACCTCGGTGGGGCTCGGGGAGGTCGGTCAGGCTCAGGACGTCGGGGCCGCCGAAGGCGGAGTATGCGATGGCTCTCACCTCTGTCGCAACGGTGGTTCCGGCTGGCGCATTCCTGGTGGATGCGCCGTGGTGACGGCAACATCTAGTCTGGGACCGGTCCCAGGTGAGAGGCCCGTTTTGGGGCTTTCGCCCACCCGGTCGCAACGTTTCGATCACGGTAGGTCACGAAACGGTATCGAAACGTTTTGAAACGGCCGATCTGGATAGACAGCCCTCCTGGCCGGGGGTACCGTCATCTCGATTCGTGGGAGCGCTCTCACGCACGAGAGAGCGCTCTCTACTGCGAATCTTGGTCACATCCACAGGACTCACAAAGGAGTGAACGTGAGCCTTCACAAGCCGCAAGAAGACGCTGGCTCTCACCGCTGGTGCCGCTGTCTTCGCTATGACCATCGCTGGTTGCTCCAGCGGCGACGACGAGACCGAGGAGCCCACCAGGCTCGTCGTCCACGTCGGCCACCGAGGACGCGGGATCGGGCGAGCCCGTTACCCTCACCCTGGCCACCTTCAACACCCCTGGTTACAACAGTGTCGAGCAGCCCAACGCTGACTACGAGTACGACCTGATCCAGGAGTACATGGACCTCAACCCGAACGTCACCATCACCTACGACCGCAAGGCCGAGTCCGGTGACGCTCGCACGAACTTCTTCACGAAGCCTTGGCCCCGGTGGCCTCGCTGACGTCGAGATGATCGAGGTCGACTGGATGCCCGAGGTCATGCAGTACTCGGACCTCCTCGAGGACCTCACCTCCGCTGAGACCGAGGGCCGCTGGCTCGAGTCGAAGGTGGCGGACGCGACCGACGCTGACGGTCGCCTCATCGGCGCCGGCACCGACGTCGGCCCCGAGGCCGTCTGCTACCGCGCCTCGCTGTTCGAGGAGGCAGGCCTGCCGAGCGACCCCGAGGGTGTCGCAGAGCTCCTCACCGGTGACTGGGCCAACTTCTTCGAGGTCGGCCAGCAGTACTCCGACGCCACGGGCAAGGCATTCTTCGACTCCACCGTCGGCATCTGGCAGGGCATGATCGGTCAGATCAACCCCGCGTTCGAGGACGCCGACACGGGCGAGATCATCGCCACCGACAACGCCGACGTGAAGGCCGCTTACGAGCAGGCGACCGCCGCGGCGGCCGACCAGTCGACCGGCTTCACGCAGTGGGCCGAGGACTGGAACGCCGGTATGTCGAACGGTGACTACGCGACCATGCTCTGCCCGCCGTGGATGCTCGGTGTCATCGAGGGCAACGTCGGCGACGCCGCTGACGACTGGAACATCGCCAACGTGTTCCCCAACGGTGGTGGCAACTGGGGCGGCTCGTGGCTGACCGTTCCCTCGAACGGCGCCAACGTCGACGAGGCCAAGAAGCGGCCCTGTGGCTGACTGCTCCCGAGCAGCAGGCCAAGGCGTTCGCCAACGCGGGCACCTACCCCAGCCAGCCGGCCGCTTACGAAGACCCCGCCGTGGCCGACGCCACGAACGCGTTCTTCAACGACGCCCCGATCGGCACGCTGTTCGCCGACCGTGCGACGGCCGTGCCTGCCGCCCCGTACAAGGGCCAGTTCTACTTCCAGGTCAACACCGCGATCCAGGACGCCCTGACTCGCGTTGACGGCGGCACGGACGACGTGGCCACCTCCTGGGACAAGGCAGTGAGCGAGATCGAGGCGCTCGGTTAATCTCACCGACACCTCACGGACCGGGGCGCCCCTCCTCAGGGGCGCCCCGGATCCGCTCCCGTCACCACCCACGCCGCGACCGTCCGAAGGAACCTCATGGCAACCACTGAAGTAGAGCCCCGCCGCGCTCAGGAGTACACCTGGCGCGACAAGGCTCGGGCGCTGGGACGTCAAGGCGTCCCCGTACCTCTACATCGCACCATTCTTTATCGTGTTCGGCCTCACCGGCCTGTTCCCGATCATTTACACCGCCGTGATCTCGTTCATGGACTGGGACACCATCCGCAACACGGGTGAGTACCTCGGCTGGGACAACTTCCAGTACGTCCTGAACGACCGTCAATTCTGGATCGCGCTGCGCAACACCTTCTCGATCTTCCTGCTGTCCTCCGTGCCGCAGGTGATCATCGCGACCTTCATCGCGGCGATGCTTGACCACAATCTCCGGATGCGGACCTTCTGGCGCATGGGCGTCCTGGTCCCCTACGTGATGATGCCGGTCGCCGTCGCGCTGATCTTCTCGCAGGCTTTTCGCTGACACCTATGGCTTGATCAACCACTGGCTTGGCTTCATCGGCATCGGCCCCATCGCGTGGCACGTCGACGTCATTCCCAGCCACCTGGCGATCGCCTCGATGGTGAACTTCCGCTGGATCGGTTACAACACCCTGATCCTGCTGGCCGCCATGCAGGCCATCCCGCGCGAGGCTCTACGAAGCCGCCGCGATCGATGGCGCAGGCAAGGCCCGCCGCTTCTTCTCCGTGACGCTGCCGCAGATCCGCCCGACGGCGATCTTCGTCATCATCACGTCGACCATCGGTGGTCTGCAGATCTTCGACGAGCCGCGCATGTTCGACACCACGGGTACCGGTGGTCCTGACAAGCAGTGGCTCACGATCACCATGTACATGTACAACACGGGATGGGGTCAGTTGAACTTCGGCCGAGCCGCGGCAATCGCGTGGCTGCTGTTCCTGATCATTCTCGCTTTCGGCTTGCTCAATTTCTGGCTGACACGAAAGGCTCATCTCGTCTGATTCGTCCGGGAGCAAGTGATGGCGACCAAGCGCAAGGGAATGGTCAACCTCAGCCGACCGGGTTACTTCGTCTACGGGTCGCTCGCGGCGGTGATGATCGCCTCCCTGTTCCCGTTCTACTGGTCCTTCCTGATCGGTTCGGGAGACGCCAGCACCATCCGTGACCCCAATATGTCGTGGCTCCCCGGCGGAAACTTTTTCGCCAACGCCTCGACGGTCATCAACGCCGATGCGGTGAACTTCTGGAAGGCGCTGGGCAACTCGCTCATCGTGTCCACCACCGTGTCGATCACCACCGTGGTCCTCTCGACGCTCGCCGGCTACGCGTTCGCGAAGCCTGCGCTTCAAGGGCAGCAACTGGCTGTTCGTGGCCGTCATCGCGACCATGGCCGTGCCGGTCCAGGCTGGGCGTTGTTCCGCTGTACATCATCATGTCCCGCTACGGCTGGACGGGTTCGCTGTGGGCCGTCATCATTCCGGCGCTCGTCACCGCGTTCGGCGTGTTCTGGATGACCCAGTACATGCAGCAGTCGCTGCCGACCGAGCCGATTGAGGCGGCACGCGTGGACGGCTGCAACATGATCCGCACGTTCTGGCACGTCGCCATTCCTGCGGTCCGTCCCGCGGCGGCCATGCTGTTCCTGTTCACGTTCGTACAGTCGTGGAACAACTTCTTCTGGCCGTTCATCGTGCTCGACCAGTCGAACCCCACGCTGCCGGTGGCGCTGTCGATTCTGCAGGCCAGCCTACTTCGTCGACTACTCGCTGGTGCTGGCGGGCGTGCTGCTCGCCACCGTGCCGCTGCTGATCCTGTTCATCTTCACGGGTCGTCAGGTGGTCTCGGGCATCATGGCTGGAGCCGTCAAGGGCTAGCCCATGACACAGGCACCCGGCGTCCGCGCGCTCAATGGCGAGCGAGGGGGCGGCACTTCCGCCGCCCCCGCTCGCCGGGAGCATCAGAACGGTCCTACATGCGCCACGTCGCGCCCACCCTTGAGGCGGTCGCGGCGTTGGCAGGAGTGTCACGCGCGACTGTCTCGCGCGTGGTCAATGGCTCTCCCAAGGTCCATCCAGACTCGGCTGCTGCCGTGCGCAAGGCGATCGCCGAGCCTCGGCTACGTCCCCAACAGGGCCGCCCGCTCGCTCGCCAGCCAGCAGTCGCACGCGATCGCGTTGGTGGTCCCCGAGGACACCACTCGCTTCTTTGGCGACGTGTACTTCGCGTCCATCGTCGCCGGCATCAACGACCGGCTCGAGCAGTCGGACTATGTGTTGACCCTCATGGTCGCGGACCACGCGCCGCAGGGGAAGATGCTGCGCTACCTCGCGGGCGGCGCGGTCGATGGTGTTGTGGTCGTGTCGCACCACACGTTCGACACGTCCCTGTCGCGTATCGGGCAGATGCTGCCGATGGTGTTCGGCGGCCGCTCCGGGCTGCAGGGCGTCGACGGCTGGGTCGTGGATGTGGACAACGTCGATGGCGCGGTGACGGCCACGCAGCGTCTGGTTGATCGCGGCTGCACCAACATCGCCACCATCTCGGGCCCGTTGTCGATGCAGAGCGCGCTCGATCGCGTCGAGGGGTGGCGTTCCACGCTTCAGGAGGCTGGCCTCACACCGGGCCCTGTCATCGACGGTGACTACTCCGTCATCGGAGGGGCGCGCGCCGCGCGGGAACTGATCGAGACCTATCCCGAGGTTGACGGCGTTTTTGTCGCATCGGATCTCATGACCAGCGGCGCCATGCCGGTGTTCCTCGACCGCGGGTACGCGATTCCCGATGACGTGAAGATCGTGGGCTACGACGACAGCCCCGCGGCAAAGTCCTGCGAGGTGCCCCTGACGACGGTGCGCCAGCCTTCGGTCGAGATGGGACGTGAGATGGCAGACATCCTGTTGGACGTCCTCGCTGGTAACTCGGACCGTCAGCGCACCACGGTGCTGCCCACTCGGCTCGTGGAGCGCGAGTCGGCCTAGGCGTGAGGGGCGCCTTGGGGCGCCGCGCCACGACCGATGCCGGGGCCGAGTAGCGCCCAGGCGCGTTCCGCGAGGCGGTGGCGGTCCTGGCTCGGCGCGAGGCTGACGGTGGTCGCGACCATGCTGATGGCCAGCATGACGTCGTCCGCCGTCACGCCATCGGGGAGCGGCTCGGGCGAGGCCTCCCACGCGGCGACCACCACGGATCTGAGCCGTGCGGCAATGTGCTCCACCCTCGCATCGGCGCGCTCGGTGGCGATGAGCCTGAATGAGCGCGCTCGCGCCCTCGACCTGGTGGGTGACGAGGTTTGTCACGGCGCGCAGTGAGGCGTCGCCGTGCGCAGCGAGCGCTTCGATCTCCTCGATGTTCTCCTCGAACACGGCGACGGCGAGGGAGACGCGGTCGGGGAAGTGGCGGTACAGGCTGCCTTGTCCCACGCCGGCTCGCTTCGCGATCGCGGACAGGGGTGCGTCGATGCCGCGCTCTTCGAACTCCATGCGCGCGGACGCGATGAGTGCCGCCCGGTTGGCGGGTCCGGCGACGGGCCCACGGTTGGTCTTTGGGACCTTGGTCATGTGCCTAGACTAGACACCGGACAGTGTTGTCCGGTCTGACGTGCAACGAGGAGGCGCGCACATGGCAGAGCAGAAGTGGGACGAGGAAGTCGACCTGCTGGTCGCAGGCAGTGGAGCCGCGGCGCTGAGTGCCGCGATCGCCGCCGCAGACGAGGGACTCAGCGTCCTCGTGGTCGAGAGCACCGACCGATGGGGCGGCACCACCGCCATCTCGGGCGGCGGTCTGTGGATGCCCAACCACCCCGACATGCACACCCTCGGTAAGGAAGACTCTCCCGAGAAGGTGCGTGAGTACATGGACACCGTGATCGGTGACGTGGGGCCTGCGAGGCTCCGATGAGCGCCGCGATGCCTACATCGCCACCGTGCCCGTCGTCTACGAGGACTGGAAGCGACTGGGCATTCGTTGGGCACTCAGCGCCGACTACCCGGACTACTACCCGGACAAGCCCGGTGGCATGGATGGGGGCCGCGCCATCGAGACGGAGCCGTTCGACTCGAAGCGCCTCGGCAGTTGGTTCTCATCGTCGCGCGCTCGGCTCCCGGTCCCCATCAAGACCGACGACGTCTGGCTGCTCACGCGCGCATGGTCGAGCCGCGACGGCTTCTGGCGTGGCGCGCAGTTCGTGGGCCGCACCCTTCGTGGAGTCGTGACGGGCAAGAAGTACTACGGCTTCGGCGGCGCCTACACGGGCCACCTGATGGCTACGGCCAAGGACCTGGGCGTCGAGGTGCGGCTCCGCACCCCCATCACGGGAGTCGTGAAGGACGATGCCGGCGTGGTGGTGGGTGCCGAGGTCGCCACGCCCGCGGGGACCAAGCGCATCGGCACCCGAGCGGGCGTGATGCTCGGTACCGGAGGCTTCGCGCGCAACAAGGAATGGCGACGCGAGCACCACGGCATCGACGGCTACACCTCGGCCCCCGAGGGTGACCTTGGCACCGGCATCCAGGTAGGCATCGACGCAGGCGCCGACCTCGCGCTCATGGACGACGCATGGTGGGGTGCCTCCATTCTCATGCCCGACGGCGAGGCACAGTTCTCCGTGAACGAGCGCTCTGACCCGTACTCGATCATCGTCGACCAGTCGGGCCAGCGTTTCTGCAACGAGTCCGCGAGCCTACATCGATGTCGGTCACGCCATCCTCGAGCGCGACAAGACGGTGCCGGCCATCCATTCGTGGATGCTCACCGAGCGCCGTCACGCCCGCAAGTACCTCAACAACGTCGCCATCCAGGGGCTCGGGAAGGCTCAAGAAGGGCGGCACCGTGGTCGAGGCGGACAGGCTCGAAGAGTTGGCGGCCAAGGCTCGGGATGGACTGGGACGTCCTGCGGGCCACCGTCGAGCGGTTCAACGGGTTCTGCCGCACCGGTGTCGACGAGGACTTCGAGCGCGGACGCACCGCCTACGACAATTACTACGGCGACCCGTCACTCAAGAACCCCAACCTCGGCCCGCTTGAGAAGGGACCGTTCCGCGCCTTCAAGATCGTCCCCGGCGATCTAGGCACCAAGGGCGGACTGCTGACCGACGAGCACGCCAGGGTGCTGTCCACCGACGGTGTCCCCATCGAGGGTCTCTACGCGGCGGGCAACACCACGGCATCCGTGATGGGCCGCACCTATCCCGGTGCTGGCTCGACCATCGGCCCCGCCACCGTCTTCGGCTACCTTGGCGCGAAGCACGCCGCGCGCCGCCTCACCCCCTCACTGACGTAGGAGCACCATGTTTGGCAAGAAGGACAAGACGGCGCAGGCTGCGGCCTCCGCGACGGACGACGCCGCCACCACCAGCGGCTACCCGCCACTGAGCGGCGACACCAAGATCAAGGACTGGCTGGCGCACCCCCAGGGCGGACCGGTCCTGCGCCGCACGCTCGCCGAGGCGGGCCAGGATGCGTCGCAGGCGAAGCCCGTGCAGGGGTTTGCGATGAAGCGTCTCATCCCCATGAGCAAGGGTCAGTTCTCCGAGGAGAAGATCGCGGAACTGGTCGCCATGGCCGAGGCCTACGATCCCGCGTCGGCGGACCAGGAGCCTGCCGAAGCATCGGCCCAGGCGACGGTCGAGGAAGACGAGACCATCGAACTGCCCGACTTCGAGGAGAAGGTGACCGAGGGCCGCTTCTCGGGCAAGACGATCATCGTCACCGGGGCCGGCTCGGGCATCGGCCGCGCGACGGCGAGCCGTGTGGCCCGCGAAGGCGGCCGCGTGATCGCGGTGGACCTCAACGAGACGGGTCTCGACGAGTTCATCGGCGAGCACCCGAGCCTCGACATCGTGAAGGTCGTGGCAAACATCACCCGCCAGGAGGACGTCGACGCGATCGTCGCGGCGGCCGGTGAGGTCATCGACGGCCTGGCCAACATCGCGGGAATCATGGACAACATGACGCCGCTTCACGAGGTGAGCGACGAGATGTGGGACAAGGTCATGGCGGTCAACGCCACCGGCCTGTTCAAGTTGTCGCGCGCGGTGATCCCGCTCATGCTGGAGCGCCACGCGGGCTCGATCGTCAACATCACCTCGGAGGCGGGGCTGCGTGGCTCCGCGGCGGGCCTGGCGTACACGGCCTCGAAGCATGCCGTGGTGGGCATCACCAAGTCGAGCGCCTTCATCTACGGGCCGCAGGGGCTGCGCATCAACGCCGTGGCTCCCGGCCCGGTCATCACGGGCATCCAGGCATCGTTCGATTCGCCGATGGCCGCCAAGCGCATTCAGACGGCCATGGCAGTGCTGCCCACGCCCGTGGGGCCCGAGTCGCTGGCGGCGTCCATCGCGTTCCTGCTCTCGGATGATGGGCACAACATCAACGGCGTGATCCTGCCCTCCGACGGCGGCTGGTCGGCGGTCTAACTCCGGCGCACGGCACACGCGAAGGAGCCCGGACCGCATCACTGCGGTCCGGGCTCTTGCGCTTACAGCCTCGACGCAGGAACGTCAGCGCTCAGCGCTCAGCGCAAGACCCGTCAGTCGCGCACCACGACGGGCCGTGACCGGTGACCCAACACCACCACCACGAGCGTGATGAGCGCACTAAGCAGCATGCCCGCGCCGATGTGCCACTGCAGCAGCAGCGCACCGGTGCACGCGCCCGCGCCGATCAGCAGGATGGCGCCCATGCGGCGCTTCCAGAAATTGAGGCCCTCGCCTCCCGCCGCTGAGTCCGCCGCGAGCCCGGTAATGGTGGACGTGACCACCACGGTGGTGACGTCCTTGACGGCGATGTGGCGCGCGACCGAGGCCTGGAGGCCCATCGCGGCACCGAGCGCCGCCGTGACCGTGAGTGCCAGCGGCTCGGCGGGATGCGAGTCCACCAGCACCACCACGGCAGCGGCGACGAGCACCCCCGCCACCACAGAGAACAGCACGGTGGTCTTGTGCGACCAGCCGGCATCGAAGGTGCGCAGTGTGCGCCCGCCCACGGCGGCACCCGCCATGAACGCCACGAGCGCGATGATCGGTCCCACCACAGGGAGGTCGTCGACGCCGGTGAGTCCCATGCCGAGGATGACCACGTTGCCGGTCATGTTGCCGGTGAAGACGCGGTCGAGGCCGAGATAGCCGACGGCGTCGATGATGCCGGTCGAGAATGTCAAGGCCAGCATGAGGCCAAGGTGGGTCTTGGCGGGATCGCGGCGCAGTCGCTCGCTCATCATTCCTCCTGGTCGCGGCCGCGTGCTCCCGGCCGTCCAGCCGAGGACCGCCGGTAGTCTCGGACCAGAGTAGGGCACTCGAGCCGGGTGCCTGGGGAAGGGGACACGTGGGCGACTACGCAGGAGTGCTGCGCCGCGGCGAGGCAGTGGCCGATGCCACCTACGTTCCGGTCACGGCCGCGACCACGTTCTGGGGTCGCCTTCCCTGTGAGGCCGATGCCCCGATCCTCACCGTGGAACCCGGCACCCGCGTGGTGCTCGACACCCTCTCGCATGAGGGGCTGTTGCCGGATCAGGGCTCTGACCCGGAGCGGTTCTTCGCCTCCCACGGCGTGCCGAGCGACGAGGTGCTGGAGGAGGCGCGGGAGATTGCCGCATCGGCCGCCCGCGATCCCGAGCGTGACGGCCCTCACGTGGTGACCGGCCCCATCGCTGTCAACGGTGCGAGGCCAGGCGACCTCCTTGCCGTGACTATCGAGGACCTCACCCCGCGCGTCCCCTACGGCGTCATCTCCAACCGCCATGGCCGCGGGGCGCTCCCGGGGGAGATGCCCGTCGGCACGGGCAACGTGTCGGTTTTCACCCCCATTGCGGCCGATGCGCAGGGCACCTGGCGCGGCTGGATTCCCGGCCGCGAGGGTGGCCGTGCGGTGGCTGGCTTCCCGCTCGCGCCGTTCCTGGGCATCATGGGCGTGGCGACGGCGACGTCCGAGCGCGTCCACTCCGTTCCGCCCGGCCCTCACGGCGGGAACATCGACGTCAAGGAACTGACGGTGGGCTCGACGGTGTACCTGCCCGTTCAGGTGGCGGGGGCGCTGTTCTATGCGGGTGACCCGCACTTTGCGCAGGGTGACGGCGAGGTGGCGCTGACCGCGTTGGAGGCCTCGCTGCGTGCCACGGTCACCCTGGAGCCTGGTCGGTGAGCGCCAGGCGCTGCGTGCGTTTGGCGAGCCTTGCGGGGCCGCTGGGCGAGACCGCCGAGTTCCTCATTCCCACCGGTATGGACGCGGATCTCGATGAGGCGATGCGGGCGTGCGTGCGCCAGGCGATCGCGATCCTTGGTGCGCGGCACGGGATGGAGCCGCACCTGGCCTACGCTTATTTGTCCGCCGCCACCGACTTCCGCATCTCGCAGGTGGTCGACCTCGTTCAAGGAGTGCACGCCATGATCCGCAAGTCCGACTTCCAGGCTCATCAGGCATGACGCGCGTTCACGTGCCGGAGGGTCAGGAGGCGCCCGAGGACCTCTTGAGCGCGCTGAGTCTGTATGAGGCGGCGCTCGCGCAGGACGATCTCGACGTGCTGAGCCGGTTCTTTGTGGAAGGCCCGGATGCGCTGCGCGCGGATGCGGGTGGGCTGCTGGTGGGCCGCGACCAGATTGACCGGTTCCGTGGCAGGCGCGGCGGCGCCGGACGCCGCGAGGTGACCGACGCTCACGTGCGCATGATCACCGACGCCGATGCGTGGGTCACCACGGTGAACGCGCCCGACCGGGGCGGGCGAGGCATGGTGACGCAGGCTGTGGCGCCGCACCGGTGCGGTGGAGGGAGACGGCGCTACGCCTGGTGGGTGGGTGATTCACGCGGCACAGGTCGCGGCACCCGCGACCGCCTTCGACGCTCGCGTCTGGCGCGTGCTTGGCAATCCCCTCGCCCCCGGCGCGCCCTCGGGTGCGCTCGCGGGCCACACCGTGGCGGTGAAGGATGTTTACGCGGTGGTGGGACAGGCGATCGGTGGTGGCGTTCCCGCCTTCCTCGCCGAGGCTGACGTCGAGGAGGAATCGGCCGATGCGGTCGCCGCCCTCACGCGCTCTGGTGCCTCGGTCGTGGGGATCGCGCAGACGGATCAGTTCGCGTACTCGATTGCCGGTATCAATGCCGCGTACGGCACGCCGCCCAACGTGGCGGTGCCGGGGGCGATTCCGGGTGGCTCGTCGTCGGGGCCCGCGAGTGCCGTGGCGCAGGGCCAGGCGAGCATCGGCCTTGGCACGGACACCGCTGGTTCCATCCGTGTCCCCGCGTCTTACCAGGGACTTTGGGGTCTTCGGCCCACGCACGGCCTCGTGTCGCTGCGGGGGGCGTTGCCGCTCGCACCCTCATACGACACCGCCGGCTGGCTCGCCCGTGACGGTGAGACGCTGCTGGCCGCCGCTCGCGCGTCGCTCGATCCGGCCAGCCAGCGTGAGGTGGCTCGCGACGCCGCCGTGGTGTCCGGTCCCGTGTTCCTCGCGGCAGACGATGAGGTCGCGCTTGCGCTCGGCGACGCCATCGATGCGTTGAGCGCCGCCGAGGTTTTCACCTCGCTTGAGCCCGTCAATACTCCAGCGCCCGAGGACTTGTTCCGCATCTTCCGCTACACCCAGTCGGCGGAGGCGGCGCGCTCGTGGCAGGACTGGATCGGCGCCCACCCCGGAGCGCTCGCGGCCGATGTCGCTGAACGGTTCGCCTGGGCGGCGGCCGTCACGGCGGATGAGGAGGCCGGTGCACTCGAGGCGAGGGCCGAGGCGCGCAACGCGCTGGACCTCGCCCTGGGCGATGACATCCTGCTGCTGCCGTCCGCGTCCTCGGTGGCGCCCGCACTCGATGCGAGCCCCGAGCGGCTGCAGGCGGTGCGTGAGGCCACGCTCGGCATGACCGCGATCGCGGGGATCACGGGACGCCCGGCGTTGTCGGTGCCGCTCGTGGAGCCTCGACGAGGGTCCGGTGGGGCTGTGCCTGGTGGGCCCGCGCGGGTCCGATCTCGCACTGATCGAGACCGCGATCGCCTGGCTTGAGGCGTTGAAGGGCTAGATGATGGCGGCCGTCATCGCGTACCCGCTCACGCCCTTCAGGTCTGGCGTCGTTGACCAGAACGCGTTCATCGGCTTGGTCAAGCGAGCCGCCGAGGCCCGGGTCGACGCCATCACGGTGCTCGGGTCGACGGGCGGCTACGCCTACCTCGGGTTGTCCGAGCGGATGCGGCTCCTGCGTATCGCGATCGATGCCGCCGGCGCCGTGCCTGTGTACGTGGGCATCGGCACGCCGGCGACGCGTGACGTCGTTGCGCTCGCCGTGGACGCGGAGAAGGCGGGTGCCGCGGGCGGCCTGTTGGCACCGGTGTCGTATCAGCCGCTCACTCGCGACGAGGTCAGCGGCCTGTACGAGGACGTGACGGGGGCGAGCGGACTCCCGCTGATCGTGTACGACAACCCTCGCACCACTGGATTCAGTTTTGACGACCCGCTGCTGGCTTCTGTGGCGGCGCTTCCTGGTGTGACCGGGATCAAGACGGCCGGTGTCTCCGACGACCCGGGTGTCGCGGCCCAACGGTATGCCGCGTTGCGGGAGATTGTCCCTAAGCACGTTGCCGTCGGGTTTTCCGGAGACGCATTTGCCGCGGCGTCGATGATCGCTGGCTACGAGGTGTGGCACTCCGTCCTCGCGGGTGTGCTTCCCGGCGTCGCGCTTGACCTGGCGTCAGCGGTGAGTCGTGGCGACGGTGCGCACGCGACGGTGCGTTCGGCCGCTCTCGCATCGCTGTGGGCGCTCAACGCCAGGCATGCAGGCATGCGCACATCGGCCGCCATCGCTGAACACCTGGGAATCGCCGCTCCCGACTGTTTGCCGCGCCCCCTGCTCGGTCTGAGCGACGACGAACGCCGCGAGTGGCGACACTCGTCGACGCGCTCGACGGGTCCCAGGGCTAGACCGAGCGCACCTCGATGCCCGCGTCGGCGGCGAGCAGGGGAGCCAGGTCGCTGAGCCTGCTCGGGGGTGACGGTCGCTCCGGCGAGTCCACTGGCGGTGTCGATGCCGTGAAAGTCGAGCCCGCGCAGGTCCACGTCCGTCAGGCGCGAGTTCTGGACGGTGAGCATACGCGCGGTGCAGCCCTCGAAGGCGACCCGCTCGAGGGCTGCACCCATGAGGTCGAGGTCGTCGAGGACGCAGTCAACAAACCTCACATCTGTGAGCCGGGCGCCGCGCAGGTTGAGGAAGCCGATCTTGCATCCGGTCACGGTCACCTGGTCCCAGGTGCTCCCGTGGAGCGTCGCTGCGCCGATGCGCGAGTGCCCGATCCTGCTGCGACCCCAGCGCGAGTCGGGGGCTTCGAGTGCGGCGGGGGAGACGGACTCGAGGACGCAGTCCGAGATGTCGAGCCTGCGTGCGGTGACGCCGTCGAGGTTGACGCCCGTGAGGTCGCAGCCGCTGAAGGCCGCGGCGCCAAGGTCCCGGCCAGCAAACGACAGGCCGGACAGGTCGAGGTCCTCCCAGCGCGGCCCCTCGTCAAGGTCGTACTCGTCGGCTCGTGCGAGCCGCCCCAAGGTCACGGGCATGGTGCGAGGCGCTGCGGGCGAAGCCATGGGGCCACCCTACGAGACCGCTCACCCGGTGGGCTTCAGCCAGAAAGGGGAGTAGTGGTAGCCGTCGGGGTCGTCGAACTGGCGCTGGTACATGAACGGGTAGTCGTCCGTGTCGCCTACACGAGCCCCGGCCGCCGCGGCCCGCTCCACGAGGGCGTCCACGGCTGCTTGGCTGTCCAGGTCGAAGGAAACGGTGATCTTCGACGGAGTGTCGGGCGTCCCGATGAGGTCCTCGGTGCCACCGACGCTCGCATACATCTCACGACTGCCGACCATGACGAACTGGCCGGGGGCCACGGCGAAGCACGACACCTGATCGTTGGACATGTCCGCTTCCAGGGTCCAGCCGAGGGCCGTGTAGAACGCCGTCGAGCGTGCCACGTCCTCGACGGGGCAGGTGTTGTAGATGCTCATAGGGGAATGATCGCCCCTGGCGCCCCGAACGGCGAGGGGAACGTCACGCGGGCCCATCGAGCGCCGCGAGAATCTCCTCCCGGTGGTAGCCGTCGGCCGCACCGACCTCGAGGACGACGCGTCCGGGCCGCTCGGACAACACCACCACGCGGTCGGCAAGGGTGATCGCCTCGTCGATGTCGTGAGTGACGAGCACCACCGCGGAGCCCGCTCGCTCGGCGAGGCCGATGCCCGCCAGCCACGCATTCATGCGCCGCCTGGTGACGGGGTCGAGGGCTCCGAAGGGCTCGTCCAGGAGCAGTACCGGCTTGTCCGCAAGGCAGGTGCGCAGGAGGGCGAGACGCTGGCGCATGCCGCCGGACAGTTCGTGGGGCCATGCCCGCTCGAATCCCGCGAGTCCGAACTCCTCAAACAGAGCTCGCGCCCGGGGCTCGGCGCGTTCGCGCGGCACGCCCGCGGCGATCGCCCCCACCATCGCGTTCGCAAGGGCTCGCCGCCACGGGAGCAGGCCGTCGCGCTGCGGCATCCACGCCGTGGCCCGGCGCCCCGCGGTGTCCCGTGGCACGGTGAGCGTGCCTGTCACCACGGCATCGGCCGCCAGCAGGCCGCCTGCGACGCGCAGCATGGTGGACTTGCCGCAGCCCGAGGGGCCGAGCACGGCCACGAACTCACCCTCGGCGACCTTGAGGCTCACGCGGTCGAGCACCGGCACGGCCGCGTCGCCGCGTCGGCGTGGCGGGAAGGTCACGGACAGGTCGTTGACCGCGAGGACGGGCGCAGACCCCGCGGCCGGGGAGGCGTCGCCGCCCCGCCCGGCCCCGGCATCGGCCCGAGGAGCCGTGAGGCTCACGCGTCGCCCGGCAGGAACTCGTTGGTCCAGGCGTCGGCCACGTCCGGGTCGCCGTCGAGCATGCCGCCGTCGCTGAGCCAGGTCGAGAACTCCGTCCACGTCGCCTCGGATTGCACGCCCCACGCGGACGGCGAGGCGGCGTACTGGTCGGCGAGCCACACCGCGCTTGCCTCGACCAGTGCGCGGTCGAGTTCGGGAGCCTGCGTCCATTAACGCGTCGGCCGCCGCCTGCGGGTCCTCCATGGCCGCGGCGTATCCGCGTGCGGTGGTCTCGACGAAGGCGCGCACGGTGTCCGGGTCGGAGTCGATGGCCGCGGCGCTGGTCGCGATCAGCGGCGTGTACCAGTCGGGGATGCAGTCGAAGTAGTCGCGGAAGGCGAGCGTGTTCACGTCGAGGCCGTCGACCTCGCCAAGGCGCACGGTGTCCCAGGCGTCGAAGACCCAGGCGGCATCGAACTGGTCCTCGGTCAGTCCGATCCGGAAGTCGTCGCTCACGAGCGGCGTGAACTCCACCTTGCTGGGGTCGCCGCCATCGCACGTCACGAGGCTTGAGATGATCGCCTTCTCCAGGTCAGATTCGTAGGAGCCGTAGCGCTTGCCCTCGAGGTCGCGGGGGCGTTCGATGCCGTCTTCGGCGAGCGACAGCAGCGAGGACGTGTTGTGTTCGATGACCGTGGCGACGGAGACGAGGTCGGCTCCGGCGGCGCGGGCTGGCAGCAGGCCCTCGGCGACCGTGTAGGTGAAGTCGGCCTGGCCGCTGGCGACGAGCCGGGAGCCCGAGGTCTCGCCCGGTTCCAGCACGGTCACATCGAGGCCCGCATCCTCGTACCAGCCGTTGGCGAGTGCGAGGTAGAGACCGGAGTGGTTGGTGTTGGGGGTCCAGTCGAGCACGACCGTGACCTCGGTGGATTCTTCTGCGGCAGCCTGGGCGGTGGTGTCGGTGGCCGATGCGCCGGAGCAGCCGGCGAGGAGGGTCGCCGCGGCGGCGATGGGGATGATGCGGGTCAGGGTTGTCATCAAGGTTTCCTTGTCAAAGTCGGGCAGCCGGCGGCTGCCAGGGTGTGAGGGCGCGGCGCAGGCCGATGATGGCGAGGACGAAGAGCCCCGACAGCGCCGCGATCAGCGCGATGCCGACGAAGATCTGGTCCACGGCGTAGGCCTTGCGGGAGCGTTGGATGAAAACGCCGATGCCGGATTGGCCGGCGAGATACTCGGACACCACGGCAGCGCCCACGGCGTAGGTGGCGGCGATGCGCAGGCCGGACAGCGCTCCGGGCACGGAGGCGGGCAGGCGCACCAGCCATAGGCGGTGGCGCCTTCCGCCGCCGAGTCCCGCCACCATGTCTGCGTGTTCGGCATCGACCTCACGGATGGCGCTCGCGGCGGCGATGAGCACGGGAAAGAACACCGTCAGTGCCACGACGATCACCTTGGAGGTCAGCCCAAAGCCGGCCCACAGGATGAGCAGGGGTGCGAGGACCACGGTGGGCACGGTCTGGCTGAGCAGCACGACGGGCTGCGCGACCTGTCCGGTGGTGGGCACGGTCGCGGTCAGCACGGCGAGCAGCCAGCCCACGAGCGAACCGACGGCGAGCCCGAGCGCGGCCTCCGTGAGGGTGGTGGCCACGTGCTCACCGAGCCTGCGGCGCCTGCTCGACGGCCGCGGCAGCCACGGCGGACGGGGCGGGAAGGATGAACGGCGGAAGCCCTCCGAACCTCACGGCCGCCTCCCACACGGCGAGCAACACCACCACGGTGGCGGTGCCGATGGCCGCCGCCCGCGCGCGCGAGGTGCGGCGCGGGGCAGCGGCGACCGGGGCATCGGCCGTCACGGGCGGTGCTTGCCCACGAGATCCTGGACCGAGGGGCCATCGTCACCGGCGGCGCCGGAGACCTTGATCATGGACATGCAGCCTTCGGCGCCAGCGGCGAGCGTGGCCTCGTGAATCTCTCGCAGGAGGGGCCAGATGCGCTCGGGTGCGCCCTCGATGGTGGTGCCCATGGCTCCCACCTCGTAGGCGAGGCCGGAGGTGGAGATGACGGCGATGGCCGCATCGACGTGGGCGTAACGGTCCTCGGCGGTGCCGATGGGACGGGGCAGGACCTGGATCTCGGCGATCACGGGTGTCTCCTTGGGGTGTCGTGACCCGAGGAACACGCGACGCAGCACGCCGTCGCCAGGAGGCACGGGTGCATGCGGACAGCGACGACACCACAGCGTCTCGCTGCGCCCACGCCCGCGCCATCTGGCACGTCCTTACGCTGGCATTACCCAGGTCAAGTTCTCGGGTCGACGGCGCGGGTACGGCCGTCCTCTCAGGCTCGGCTGACCCGAGGCTCCCCGCGTTGGCTCTTGCATCGTAGCCATACGCGGCCGGGCCCGTCCAGGCTGGTGCGAACCCTCCGTCGTCGAGGTGTGGCGGGCTCGACGCGGTGCCGCCACGTTCACGAAATGCCTGCGTAACGGGTTCGCGCCACAATGGCGACGTGAGCCTTCCCCGGTCCTGTGAACATGCCGCCCCGCCTCCTCATGGGGCCTGGCCCCATCAACGCGGACCCGCGCGTGCTGCGCGCCATGAGCGCGCAGTTGGTGGGTCAGTACGACCCGGCCATGACCCACGCCATGAACGAGGTGATGGACCTGTACCGGCAGGTCTTCGTGACGGAGAACCGGCAGACGATGCTCGTGGACGGTACCTCCCGTGCAGGAATTGAGGCGGCCCTGGTGTCCCTCCTGGAGCCCGGCGACCGTGTGCTGGTGCCGATCTTCGGGCGCTTTGGTCACCTGCTCGCGGAGATCTCGCGGCGCGTGGGGGCCGAGGTGCACACCATCGAGACGGAATGGGGAGAGGTCTTCACGGAGGAGGCGATCGAGGCGGCCTTGATCGAGGTGCAGCCCAAGGTGCTCGCGGTGGTGCACGGCGACACCTCCACCACGGTCGCGCAGCCTCTGGAGGGCCTGGGCGACCTGTGCGAGCGGCACGGGGCGCTGCTGTATGTGGACGCGACCGCGACGCTGGGCGGCAACGAGTTCAGGGTCGACGAGTGGGGCATCGATGCCGCCACCGCCGGGCTACAGAAATGCCTGGGCGGGCCGTCGGGCTCTGCCCCGGTGACGTTCTCCGCGCGTGCGGCAGAGGTGATCCGCGGCCGCACGTCCGTCGAGGAGGGCATCCGCGACGCCGACGATCCCGTGCTGGATGCCCCCATTCGCTCGAACTACCTGGATATGGGGCAGATCTTCGAGTACTGGTCCGAGCGTCGCCTCAACCACCACACCGAGGCCACCACCATGCTCTACGGGGCCCGCGAATGCGCGCGGATTCTCCTGGAGGAGGGGCTCGATGCCTCGTGGCGCCGCCACGAGCTTCATGGGCGTGCGATGCTCGCGGGCGCACAGGCCCTCGGCCTCACGCCGTTCGGACACCTGGCCTACAAGATGACCAATGTGGTCGGCGTGACCATCCCCGATGGTGTCAACGGAGACGCTGTCCGCGGCGCCATGCTGGACGACTTCGGCATCGAGATCGGCACCAGCTTTGGGCCGCTCCACGGGAAGATCTGGCGCATCGGCACCATGGGGCACAACGCGAGGACCGACGCCGTCCTCACCACGCTCGCCGCGCTTGAGGCCGTCCTGCGCCGCGCGGGACATCGCGCCCCGGCGGGCGGGGAGTGGACGCCGCTTACGAGGTCTACGAGGCGGCGCTGTGAAGCGAGTGTGGATGGGGCGATCGTCGGCCACTCCCACCGAACCTGCGGAGCCCGCCGCCAACTCCGCTGCCCAGGTCCTGGAGCGCTGCGACGTGCTCGCGACCCACACGGCCGCTAACGACGGCATCGAACGCTCGTACCTGACGCCCGAGCATGCGCGCACCAACTGGACGGTGGGCGAGTGGATGGCCGAGGCCGGACTGATCCCGTGGCAGGATGCCGCGGGCAACCAGCGCGGCACCTATGCAGGTCAGACGGCCGATGCGCCGGTCCTGCTTCTCGGCTCGCACCTGGACACCGTGCCGGGCGCCGGCCGCTATGACGGCATTCTTGGCACGCTGATGGCCATCGCTGTCGTCGGACGGCTCGCCGCCCGCGGCGAGCGCCTACCGTTCGCGATCGACGTCCTGGGGTTTGCCGACGAAGAGGGCACGCGGTTTGGCCGCACCCTGTTGGGCTCGTGTGCCGTCGCGGGAACATGGGACGAATCCTGGTGGGGCCTGCGGGATGTGCAGGGTGTGACGCTGCGTGACGCCTTCGTCGCGTTCGGGCTTGACCCCGCGCGAGTAGGCGAGGCCGCGCTGGATCCACGCGACGTCGTCGGCTACCTCGAGGCTCACATCGAGCAAGGGCCGCTGCTGCAGGACGCTGACAAGGCGCTCGGGGTGGTCAGCGGCATCATGGGTGCGCGCCGGTTCGAGCTCACGATGGTGGGCGAGGCTGGCCACGCGGGCGGGGTGCCGTACGGCAGGCGCCGTGACGCGCTGCTGGGGGCCGCAGAGGTGGCGGTCGCGGTGGAGGCGCTCGCGCGCGACGCAGGTGCCGTGGGAACCGTGGGCCGGATGCAGGCTTACCCCGGCGCCCAGAATGTGATTCCGGGCCGTGCCGAGTTCAGCCTCGACCTGCGTGCCGAGACCGATGCGCTGCGGGACCGCGTGTGGCTCGATATCGAGGAGAAGGCGCTGAAGTCCGCTGCCGAGCGACGCCTCGATTTCCTCGTCGACGAGAAGCACCAGGCGAAGGCCACGGTGGTGGGCGCGCGGTTGGCCGCGGCCGTCGAGGCGGGGATCAGGACCACCGGCGATGACGCGCCACTGACGTTGCTGTCGAAGGCGGGGCATGACGCGATGGCGATCGCGGACCTGTGCGACTACGCCATGCTCTTCATCCGCTGCAAGGACGGGATCTCGCATCACAAGGACGAGGACGTGCGCGCCGATGATGTCGCTCTCGCGCTCGATGCGTTCGAGGCTGCGGTGCTGGAGGCTCGCAAACGGCATGGGCTGACCGGGGCGCATTAGGCTGGTCCGCAATTCATCACCCCTAGGAGCGACCATGACACTGCCCGTCATCACCCGCGACGCCGCCGGCGCGCCCAGCATCGACTTCACCGACGCCGTTAAGCCAGCCGAGCCTGGTGGTCGAGGTCCACGAGAAGGGTGCAGGTGAGCCCGTCAAGGAGGGCCAGCACATCTCTGTCCACTACAGCGGTTGGCTGTGGGACGGCGCCAAGTTTGACTCGTCGTGGGACCGCGGGGAGGCCATCTCGTTCCCCATCGCGTACGGCGCGCTCATCGACGGTTGGGTCGACGGCATCGTGGGCCAGCCCGTGGGTTCGAAGGCTCCTGCTGGTCATCCCGCCGGAGTCCGGTTACGGCTTCCAGACCATGGGCCCCATCCCCGGCGGCTCCACCCTGGTGTTCACCGTGGACGTCCTCGAGGCGCGCTAAGGCAGCAGCAAGCGACGCGGTCCGCGTCGGGCGCGCCGGCGACGGCCATCGCGCCCGACGAGCCGCGTCACGCTCCGCGCGGGACGTACATGATGACGGCCGCCCCGAGCAGGCAGATGAGGGCGCCGATTACGTCCCAACGGTCGGGCCGGAACCCGTCCACTGCCATGCCCCACAGGATGGAGCCGGCCACGAAGACGCCGCCGTAGGTGGCGAGGACGCGACCAAAGTTCGCGTCGGGCTGGAGTGCGGCGACTACGCCGTAGATGCCGAGCGCGATGACGCCGCCGCCCACCCACAGCCATCCGCGGTGCTCGCGGATCCCCTGCCACACCAGCCACGCGCCGCCGATCTCGAACACGGCCGCAGCGACGAACAGCAGGATGGACTTGGTGACAAACACGGGGCTCCCTCCGTCTAGCGCTGAGTGGAGCCTAGTCGCCGACGCAGGAGCGCCCGACGAGGCCCCAGTTTCACCCCTCGTGGCACCGTGACCTCGGCCTACGCTGACAGCCATGCGCACACGACCCTTCCTCCAGGTGGACGTCTTCGGTTCGGGGCCCTACCGCGGCAATCCCGTCGCCGTGATCCTCGACGCCGAGGGGCTGAGCGACGCCGAGATGCAGCGGATCGCGACGTGGACGAATCTTTCGGAGACCACCTTTGTGCTTCCGCCCACCGAGCCGGGGGCTGACTATCACGCGCGGATCTTCACCGTCACGGAGGAACTCCCGTTCGCCGGTCACCCCACCCTGGGGACAGCGCGAGCGTGGCTCGCGGCGGGCAACGCGCCCGCGGCGCCAGGCCAGGTCACGCAGCAGTGTGGTGCTGGCTTGGTGCCGGTCCGTGTGAACGGAGAGGCGCTGGCCTTCGCGGCGCCTCCGCGCTTGCGCGACGGGGCACCCACCGAGGACGAGGCTCGCCGCCGCGTGCGAGCGCCTGCGCATCGGCCGAGACGAGGTGGTCGACGCCGCCTGGGTCGACAACGGCCCTGGGTGGCTTGGCCTGCTGCTCGCCGATGCCGATCGCGTCCTCGCCTGCGCCCCGGACGCGTCGCCGCGGCCCGAGCGTGGCTTCTACGGCATCGTCGCTCCTCACCGTTCTGGCGGCCCCGAGGGGGTGGCGCTGGAAGTGCGTGCGTTCGTCTTTGACGCCGATGCGCCCGTGTGGGAAGACCCGGTCACCGGCTCGCTCAATGCCTCGCTTGCCCAATGGCTCACGGAGTCGGGACACATCGCCGCGCCCTACCTGGCGCGCCAGGGCACGGCCATGGGGCGTGACGGCCGCGTGTCCGTGACGGCCGATGCCGGAGCCATCTGGATCGGCGGACTCACCCATGTGGCGGTGCGCGGAAGCATCGAGGCCTGACCTCACGGCCTTGACCTCGGGGAATACCTGCCGCGACGATGGCGCTGTCTCATTCGAAACCGAGGAGAACCCGTGAGCACCGAGCGCATCGCCATCGTCTGGAATCCCGCCAAGACCAGCAAGGACGACCTCGACAAGGCGGTGGCGGACGCGGCACCCGAAGGCGCCGAGGTGTCATGGATCGAGACCACCACGGATGACCCCGGCCGTGGCCAGGCCGAGCAGGCCGTCGCCGATGGTGCGACGCTTGTCATCGCCGCGGGCGGCGACGGCACGGTACGCGGCGTGGCCGAGGCGCTCGCGGACTCTGGCGCACACGCCGATCTGGGCATCGTGCCGCTGGGCACCGGGAATCTGCTGGCCCGCAACCTAGAGATCCCCTTGGGCAGCATTCCCAAGGCCGTCGCTCGTGCCATCGGTGGCGAGGCTCGCACGATCGACCTCGCGTGGGCCGAGGCGGAGGTGGGCGGCGAGCCCTGCCGTCACGCGTTCACGGTGATGGCGGGAGTGGGAGTTGACGCCCACATGATCACGGAGACGGACGAGGACCTGAAGGGGCGCATCGGCTGGTTGGCCTACGTCGAGTCGCTGGGGCGCGCCGTCAACGCGAGCGACGTCATCCCGATGGGGATCTCCGTCGACGGGTCCGAGCCTGCGCAGCGCGAGGCCCACACCCTCATCGTCGGCAACTGCGGCATCCTCACGGGTGGCATCACCCTCCTGCCGGACGCGGACCCGGCCGATGGCGAACTCGACATGCTCATCCTGAGCGCCGATGGCGTGGCCGGCTGGCTCGACACCATGCGGTCGATGGTGTGGGACAACGGGCTGCGTCGTCTCGTCAAGGGAGAGAAGACCGCCGCGAGTTCCGACTCGGTGACGCACCGCCGCGCCCGCTCCGTCACCGTGGAGCCTGGGCAAGCCGCGCGTCCTCGAACTCGACGGAGACGAGATTGGCGAGACCTCCCGCGTGGCCTTCGCGATTCAGCCTGGCGCGCTCCAGGTGAGGCAGTAGCGCTCCGAGGGCTACTGCCGCGGAGGCAGGGTCAGGATCTCCGCTCCGTCCTCCGTGATGGCGACGGTGTGCTCACTGTGTGCGGTGCGGCATCCCGTGGCGCTGCGTAGTGTCCATCCGTCCGCGTCGGTGACGAGCGCCGCGGTGTCCGCCATCACCCACGGTTCGATCGCAAGCAGGAGCCCCGGCCGCAGGGTGTAACCGCGCCCGCGCCTGCCCGTGTTCGGGATGTGCGGGTCCTGATGCATGGTCGAGCCGACGCCGTGTCCACCGAACTCCGTGTTGACCTCGTACCCGGCGCCGGTGAGGACGCCGCCGATGGCGTGGGCAAGGTCGCCGATGCGCGCCCCCGGCCGAGCCGCGTCGATGCCTGCGGCGAGCGCCCTCTCGGTGGCGCCGATGAGGTGGGCATCGGCCTCGGAGGCGGCGTCCCCGACCACAAAGGCGATGGCGGAGTCCGCGACGATGCCGTCGAGCGACACGGCGAGGTCGAGCGTCAGGAGGTCTCCCGCGACGACGGCCTGATCCCGCGGCTTGCCGTGCAGCACGGCGTCGTTGACCGACGTGCAGATGTAGTGGCCGAAGGGGCCGTCGCCGAAGGACGGCGCGTAGTCGACGTAGCAGGAGCGAGCGCCTGCCTCGGTCATCATGTCGCGTGCCCATGCGTCGATCTCGAGCAGGTGAGTGCCGGGTGCGGTACGCCTACGGACGGCATCGAGGATGCTCCCGACGAGTGCGCCGGTGCGGCGGGCGCGGTCGATTTCCGCGGGGCTGAGAATCTCGATCATGGGGGAGTGCCTTTGCCGTCGTCCAATAACTATCCCGGCCATGCTATCCCGGTATTAGTATTGGCGGCATGGTTCGCCTTCCTCTCACCGTCGACGACGTGCAGCGTGGCCAGCGTCTCGGCGCCGCGCTGCGGCGTGCCCGAGGTTCTCGCCCGCTGCTCGACACCGCGCTCGCGGCAGGCATCTCGCCCGAGACGCTGCGAAAGATCGAGTCGGGGCGAGTCGCCACCCCCGCCTTTTCGACCGTCGCCGCGGTGGCGTGCGTCCTTGGCCTGTCGCTCGATGACTTGTGGGCGTCCGCGGCGTCGGCGCCCGAGACCGACGCCGTGGCGAGCGCGGCATCGTGAACGGAGCCGAACTCCACCGTCGCGCGGCCGACCGCGCGCTCGAACTGCCCGGTTCCGTCCTGACGCATCCCTTCGGCGAAGAGACCGACGTCTACAAGGTCCACGGCAAGGTGTTCATGCTGGTGACGACCGTGCACGGTGAGGAACTCGTCAACCTCAAGGCGCGGCCCGAGGACGCCCACGCGCTGCGCGAGGCCTACGAGGACATCACGCCCGGCTGGCACATGAACAAGAAGCACTGGATCTCGTTGCACCCCGGCGGACGGGTCGACCCCGAGTTCGTCGATGACCTCGTGACCGAGTCATACCTGTTGGTGGTCGCGGGCCTGCCCCGTCGCGACCGGCCCGTCAACCCGGAGACGTTTGGCCGGCCGTGAGCCGCCACAGGCGTCGTCGCCCCGACGTGTCACCCGGCCTCACCGGATCACGGCGCCGGGGTTGCTGCCATCTCTCGGCGTACACGCCACTCGATCGCCATGATCACCACGCCGTGGACCAGGGCGACGTTGCCAGCGATGATGGCCGGCGTCTGCCAAGGATCCGCCAGCACAGCCGAGCCGAGCCAGATGAGTGCGGCTCCCGGGGCCGCCCATCGTATGCCGATGTACATGGGACTCACGGTACTCCCGGGCTCGAGTCGGCGCTGAGTGATCATGTACGGAGATCCTGGGCAAGCATGACCAGGATGCCGCTCGGGCCGCGAAGGTAGGTGAGCCGGTAGACGTCCTCGTAGGTCGCCACCCCACGCAGCGGATGGCATCCGTGGCGGGCGGCGACCGCGAGCGACGCATCGATATCGTCCACCTGGAACGCCACCCGATGCATCCCAACCTCATTCGGCAGGGTAGGGAACGTCTCGATGGCATCGGGGTGCAGGTACTCGAAGAGCCAGCCGACCGTGGCCGTCGGGGGTGCGTAGCAGGGCAATCTTCGCGTGGTTGCCGTCGAGCCCCACGGCTGTGTCCGCCCAGTCGCCACTGATGGTGTCGGACCCCACCAGGGCGAGTCCGAGGTCGGTGAAGAACGCGACGGCCTCGTCGAGATCGCGCACGGCGATACCGACGTTGTTCAGCGTGATGGGCATATCTGTGACGTTACTCCCGTCACTGACTCTCTACGCCCCGTCGACGTCCTCGCCGCCGTGGAGATCCGAGCAGTCGACCTCGAGCGCCTGATGCGTGGCGAGATAGTCCCTCGCGCCGGTGTCGCCTGCGAGGGTTGCCATCAGTGCATCCCAGTGATCACGGCCGATGACCACGGGGTGTGCCGGCACGCCGTGGTAGACGGCACGTGCGAGCCCTGTCCGATGCTCCGCGACGGCGTCGATGACCCGGCGCGCGGCCTGCGACGTCTGGTGAGGGAGGTCAGCGAGAGTGACCGCCACGGCCAGCGCGTCGATGGCATCGGCAGCGTGCGCCAGCGCCGCTCGCAGCGACGCCGACTGGCCCTCCGCCCACGCTTGCGCGATCACCACCTCTGCCCACGGCGGCACCACGTCGGTGGCCTCCGCAGCGCCAGCGCCAAGGACCACCAGCACGGGCGAACAGCCCGCGTCGCGCAATGCCTGCGCCGCGACAGCCACCCAGGGTTCGCCGTCCTCGCGCACGCGGAGCGCCTTGGGGCCGCCTGCGCGTGTCCCGGCGCCAGCGGCAAGCACCACGCCTGCGATGGTCATGGCACTCATTCTAGGATAGCGGCATGACGCTCGACAGGGATCAGTTGCTCGATTGCCTGCGCATTCGTCGCTGGGCCGACGAACTCGTGGGGCAGAAGCTCGACACGCTCGAGGAATTGCTGGCGGCCTCCGATGCCTCCGCTGCACAGGCTCAGTGAGGCCGAGGTGGACGAGGCGCTGGACGCTCACCCGCGCATCGGCGAGAAGGCTGCAGGCGACGGCCAGGAGGCACGCTTTTCCGCGGCGGAACAGGCGGCGAGCCACAGTACTGACGGCGCGCTCGCGGACCGCCTGGCGGCGGGAAATGCCGCCTACGAGGAGAGGTTTGGGCGCGTGTTCCTCATCCGCGCCGCGGGACGCTCTCGCGAAGAGATCCTCGGCGAGCTCGAGCGCCGGCTCACCAACGACCCCCTCACCGAACTCAACGAAACGTCCGAGCAACTGCGGCAGATCGCCGCGGGCCGCATTCGTGCCACCTGGGAGAACCGATGAGTCACCTCACCACCCACGTCCTTGACGCCGTCACGGGCACTCCCGCCGCAGGCGTCGCCGTCACCCTCTCCAGCCGTGAGGATGGAGGGTGGGAGCCGCTCGCCTCCGGCGTGACCGACGCCGACGGCCGCCTAGGCGAGTTGGGGCCCGACCGCCTCGCCGCGGGTGAATACCAGGTGCGATTCGACACAGGCATGTACTTCCAGCGCAGGGGCGTGGAGTCGTTCTACCCGGAGGTAGTCATTGCGTTCAGCGTCGGAAACGGCGCCCACTATCACGTGCCGCTCCTGCTCAGCCCCTTCGCATACTCGACGTACCGAGGGAGGCCTGAGCGGCGGCATCGGCCTACTCGACGGCCAGGTCTCGCCTGCGGAACCCGGCGAAGCCCACGAGGGCGAACCCCAGGGTGAAGAGCGACACCCACCCCAGGCCCGTCCAGTCGATGTCTGCGACAAGAGTGTTCGGCACGTGCCACAGCGGGCTGATGCCCAGCGCCCAGTCGGGGAACTTGAACGAAGGGCCCAGCAGGGTGATCACAAACGTCGCCGCCACGCCGCCCCACGCGGCCACCGCGACCTTGGGGCGCGCGCCGACCACCAGGACAGAGACGCCGATGATGGTCCAGATCGCGGGCACGATGACGAGCGCCTGGAACCACACCTCGCCCACGTCCACGCCCAGGTCCGCGCCCGAGGCGAGGAACGCGATCACGAGCCCCGCGATAGCCATGTACGCGATCGGCAGCAGCAGAGCGAGTGCGACGTTGGCCGCGTAGTACCGAGCGCGCGCCGTGGCGGTCGCCATGATGGGCTCGACCCTGTCCTCCATCTCCTCGGAACGCACCCGCAGCATCACCTGCACGCTGGGGATGGCCGCGAAGATTGCCACGAGCGAGAGGACGGTGACGAGGAACTCGCCCACGAGGTCGTCGGGGTTCACCGCGCCGCTCGCGAGCGCGGCCGCGATGGGGCTGTCGTCAGAGATGAGGTCGGTGATGGACGTCGCAAAGTAGCCGAAGACGAAGCCCAACAGCACGAAGGCAATGGTCCAGGTGATCGCCGATCCCTTACTGAGGCGCCACGCGAGTCCCCACGGTCCTCGCGCCCTCCCACGGTCGGGGCCCGGGCCGGGCTTGATGAGACCCTGACCGAAGTCGCGCCCGCCCTCGAGGGCGAAGGCGACGGCGAGCAGCACGGCCGCGAGGGCGATGCCGAGCAGCAGGGGCCACCAGAGGTTGTCGCCCGCGGGGGCTGTCTCCTGCATCCAGCCCAGCGGGTTGGCCCAGATGGTCCACTCGGGGGCCTCGACGGAGTAGGCGAACCCTCGCAGGATGAAGAGGGTGCCGAGCGTGCCCACGGAGATGGCAGTGGAGGTCCGGGCGTCAGCGCCGATCTGGGCCGAGACCGCAGCAATGGCGGTAAACATCCAGCCCGTGACGGTCCAGGTGCATGCGAGGAGCCACGAGTTCTCGGCGCCGCCCCCACACAGGACCGTGAGTCCGCCGGCGATCACGCCGACCGCGAGCGAGCCGATCAGTGCCATTCCTACGCCGGTCAGCAGGCGCGTCGAGCGTCCCAGCACGCCGGAGGCGAGGAGCTCGGCCTGGCCCGAGTCCTCCTGGCCGCGAGTGGAGCGCACCACCATGAAGATGGCCCCCATGGCGGTGAGGAAGCCACCGAGTGCGAGCGAACGCCAGGCGTTGAAGCCGTCGGTGGTCAGCAGATCGTTGGCGGGGCCAAAGATCAGGCCGATGGCGGGGTTGGAGTCGATCGCCTGCTGTAGCGCCGCGCGGTCGGCCTGCTCGGGGAAGATCCAGTCATAGATCAGGACCGACGACACGGACAGCAGCGTGACGATGGCGAGCCACGGCAGGAACGAGCGCCCGTCGTGCTTCAGGGACGTGCGCAGCAGGGTGGGGGTGCCCACCGTGGCGGTCGTCATCGAGTCGCCTCGTCGTAGAGCCTTGAGGAAGAGGCTTTCGAGGCTGGGCGGCTCGACCGTGAGGTTCGAGATGCCGTACTGAGCGAGCAGCGTCATGGCTTCGCCCACCTGGCTCGGGTTGACGGTGGCGACAAGGTGGTGACCGTTGATGGTGACATCCTCGAGCGGGCCGAGCAGGGCCGCGTCCGGGGTGTTGGCGAGCGTGACGGTGATGGTGCTGCGGGTATCCGTGCGGAGGTCGTCCAGTGTTCCGGTCTGGACGATGCGCCCCTCGCGGATGATGCTGAGCCGGTCGGTGAGATTCTCCACCTCGGACATGATGTGGCTGCTGAGCAGGACGGAGACGCCACGGCCAGTGGCCTCCTTGACGGTCTCCTGGAAGACCTCCTCCATCAGGGGGTCGAGGCCCGAGGTGGGCTCGTCGAGGATCAGGAGCTCCGCGTCGGAGGCGAGCGCGGCGACGAGGGCCACCTTCTGGCGGTTGCCCTTGGAGTACTGGCGGCCGCGCTTGGTGGTGTCGAGTTCGAAGCGAGCGACGAGGTCCTTGCGCCGGCCCTCGTCGAGGCTTCCGCGCAGGTGGCCCAGGAGGTCGATGGCCTCGCCGCCGGTCATACCCGGCCACAGGGAGACGTCGCCGGGCACGTACGCGAGGCGCCGGTGGAGCTCGACCACGTCCTTCCAAGGGTCACCGCCCAGCAGGCGGACGTCCCCGGAGTCGGCCTTGAGTAGGCCAAGCAGTACGCGAATGGTCGTGGACTTTCCTGCCCCGTTGGGTCCGAGGAAGCCGTGCACCTCTCCCTGAGCGACGGTGAGGTCGAGGCCGCGAAGCGCGGTGAATTTCCCGAAGTTCTTGGTGAGGCCGGAGACCTCGATTACGGGCGTGGAGTCTGACATGCGGGAGCCTCTTCTCGTCGCGCGAAACGTCGTTCCACCAGTGAACTCCACAAGTGTAGAATTATGCAAGCCGAACGGCTAACCTGCGGTCATGGCCACACGGGAGATGGAGCGCGAGCCCAGGCGTGGGCGCCGCCGAGGGAGGACACCACACGCGACGCGATCCTGGATGCCGCGCTGGCCGCGTTTGCCGACGAGGGCTTCGACCGTGCCACCATGCGATCGATCGCCTCCTCCGCAGGCGTGGATCCGGGCATGATCCGCCACTGGTTTGGCGACAAGGACGGGCTCTTTGTGGCGACCGTCATTGACAGGACTCCCACCGTCGACCGCCTGCGCGCCGGGCTGGCCGACACTGGCCCGGGCAGGGGGCGCCGCTTTGCGGACGCGTACCTGGGGCTGTGGGAGGACGAGCATTCAGGTCCCATCCTCCGTGCGCTCTTGCGGTCGGGAGTCGCGACGCCACAGGCCCTGGAGATTCTGAGGCGCGTGCTCGGCGGTGACACAGTGGATCAGGCCGATGCTGGCGATGCCCGTACCAGGGGGATCGCGCTCGCGGGTTCGCATCTGCTCGGGGTGGCCATCACCCGCTACGTCCTGAGGATTGGTGATGGCGACCGTGCCGCGGGAGGCGTTGCTCGACGAGCCTCGGCCCCGTCCTCGACGGGTACCTGCAACGCGGCTAGACAGACGCATCGGCCGGGAATCTGTGGGACGCCGCGATGGTTGGCCTCACCATGGTTGATTCCGTCAAGGCTCAATGATTCGACGTCCATCCCCCAGGCTCGGTTTCGGCACCTACTTGGTGCCGCCCGAGGAGACCGTGGCTACGGTGTCCGCTGCGCTCGAGGTGGGCTACCGCCACATCGACACCGCCCAGATGTACGGCAACGAGGCTCAGGTCGGCGAGGCCGTCGCCGCCTCGGGCATCGCCCGCGACGACATCTACCTCACCTCTAAGGCTCAACAACTCGAAGCACGGCCGTGACGACGTCCTGCGGTCCTTCGACGAGACCCTCGACAAGGCTCAAGGTGGATCGCCTGGACCTCTTCCTGATTCACTGGCCGCTTCCCACGCGCTACGACGGCGACTTCGTGTCGACCTGGAAGGCGATGCTCGAACTCAAGGAGGACGGCCGCCTCACGTCGGTAGGTGTCTCCAACTTCCAGCCCGATCACCTGCAGCAGATCATCGACGCCACCGGCGTCGCTCCCGCGGTGAACCAGATCGAGGCACACCCCTACTTCCGCAACGACGGCGCACGGCTCGCCTCGCACGAGCACGCGATCGCCGTCGAGGCGTGGGGTCCCCTGGGTCAGGGAGCAGTGCTGAAGGACGAGGTCATCGGTGAGATCGCGGCCGAGACGGGTCGCGCCGCCTCGCAGGTGATCCTGCGCTGGCACCTCCAGCGCGGGGACATCATCTTCCCCAAGTCCATGCGTCGTGAGCGCATGGAGGAGAACTTCGCGATCTTCGACTTCACGCTGACCGACGAACAGGTCAGCCGCATCGACGCCCTCGACCAGGGCGCCGCCGGTCGTGTGGGCCCCGACCCCGACACGTTCGACTGGATCGGCTAACCACCCCACGGCGGTCCCTGGGCGCCGTCCAGGGGATTCCAGCGCCCCCGACTCTCCGCGCTGCGCGCCAGTGGGCACTGAGGGCGCGTTCCGAGACTCCGCCGCCTCCCAGTGGACCCTCAGCGCGCCCAGACGCCACGATGCCCCGGTCACCGCGAGGTGACCGGGGCATCGTGCTGCAGGAGGGTTACTTCCGGTTGGCCCGGTAATAAGCGATGAGCGCCTGGGTCGAGGCGTCCTGCGCCTCGAGTGCGGCGTCGTCGCCCTCGATCGCGGGAGCGATCTCGAGCGCGAGCTTCTTGCCCAGGCTCCACGCCCCACTGGTCGAACGAGTTGATGCCCCAGATCACGCCCTGCGTGAAGGTGATGTGCTCGTACAGGCCGATCAGGCTGGCCGAGCACCGCGGGCGTCAGCGACGGCGCGAAGATCGACGTGGTCGGCTTGTTGCCGGCGAACGTACGAGCGGCCACCAGTGCACCGGTGGTGCCCTCGGCCTCCACCTCCTCGGAGGTCTTGCCGAAGGCCAGCGCCTTGGTCTGCGCGAGGAAGTTCGCGAGGAACAGGCTGTGGACGTCCTGGCCGCCGTCCTCGAGCGGGTAGGCGGGGTTGACCACCGCGATGAAGTCCGCGGGGATGAGCCTTGGTGCCCTGGTGAATCAGGCTGGTAGAAGGCGTGCTGGCCGTTCGTGCCGGGCTCGCCCCAGAAGATCTCGCCGGTCTCGGTCGTCACCGGAGTGCCGTCCCAGCGCACGGACTTGCCGTTGGACTCCATGGTCGGTTGCTGCAGGTATGCGGCGAAGCGGTGCAGGCTGCTGCGCGTAGGGCAGAACCGCATGCGACTGCGAGCCAAGGAAGTTGACGTACCAGATGTTCAGCAGGCCCATGAGGACGGGAACGTTCTGCTCCAGCGGCGTCTCGGCGACGTGGCGGTCGACCGCGTGGAAGCCCTCGAGGAGGCTCTCCGAACACGTCGGGGCCGAGCGCGATCGCGAGCGACAGGCCGATGGCCGAGTCGACGCTGTAGCGGCCACCGACCCAGTCCCAGAAGCCGAAGGCGTTGGTGGGGTCGATGCCGAAGTCCGCCACCTTGTCCAGCGCCGTGGACACGGCGACGAAGTGGTGCGCGACCGCATCGGCCTTCTTAGCGTCGTCCGAGACGTCGACGCCGGCGGCGGCGAGTGCTTCCCACAGCCACGTGCGCGCCAGGCGTGCGTTGGTGAGGGTCTCGAGCGTGGTGAAGGTCTTGGAGGCGACGATGAAGAGGGTGGTCTCGGGGTCGAGGCCCTTGGTCTTCTGGCCGATGTCCGTGGGATCGATGTTCGACACGAACCGGGCGGAGATGCCGGCGTTGGCGTAGGGCTCGAGTGCCTCGTAGACCATGACGGGGCCGAGGTCCGAGCCGCCGATGCCGATGTTGACGACCGTTTCGACCTTCTTGCCGGTGATGCCGGTCCACTCGCCCGAGCGGACGCGCTCGGCGAACTCGGCGACACGTCCGAGGACCTCCTGGACGTCCTCGTCCACGTTCTGGCCGTCGACGACCAGGGCGGGTTCGGCATCGGCCGGGCGGCGCAGCGCGGTGTGCAGCACGGCGCGGTCCTCGGTGGTGTTGATGTGCTCTCCCGCGAGCATGGCCGCGTAGCGCTCGGCGACGCCGGTCTTCTTCGCGAGCCTTCACAAGCGAGGCGAGGATCTCGTCAGTGATGAGGTTCTTCGACAGGTCGACGTGGAGGTCGGCCAGCGGGAACGAGAAGCGGGACACGCGGTCCGCGTCGGCGGCGAACCAGCCGCGCAGGTCGGGGGCGAAGCCCTCCTGGTGGGAGGCGAGTTCCGCCCAGGCGGACGTGGTCGTGGCATCGATGGGTGCGTTCACGCCTACCAGGCTAGTCGGGTGTGGGCGGCGCGTCTCTGGGACCTTCGGGGATCTCGCCGACTTTTCACCTACGTAAACCTAGGCCGGCCCGAAACGCTCGGTGATCTCGTCGGCCCAGCCAGCATCGGCCAACCCGGCGCGGTCAAGCAGGTCACGCCAGTCCGACTCGGCGTGGTCCACCGCATCGGCGAAAAGTCCGCGGTGGGCTCGCGACACCATCAGGATGGCGGCGTGGACACGCTCGGGATCCACGGACCCCGGGAGCGAGATGCGCTCCAGCGCGCTCAGGACTCCGGCCGAGTCGACGCCGAAGTCCTCCACCGCGCGCTCGCGGACCCTATCGCTCACCACTGCCATGGCCGGAATCCTCTCATGGGCCCTTCGAATGGGGGATCTAGTGTCATGACGCGCTCGTGGTGCCACTCGATCCCGCATCGCGGCCGAGGAGCGGGGCTAGAGCGGCGGCGCGACCGCCCGCTTGCCCTGCACGAACACCCCGGCGATTGCGGGCTGGCGCAGCCCCATCAGCAAGGTGAAGAGTTCCTCGAGAGTGGCCTCATCCTCATCGTCGGAGCGGATGCCCATCGACAGCATGCCGTCGAGCGGCTCCCAGAGTTTCTTGTCGATGAGGAGGAAATCGGCGTCCTTGCCCGGGTCGAAGTTGCCGAAGGCGTGCTCCATGTCGAGTGCGCGCGCCCCCGCAAGCGTGGCGGCGAACAGCAACTCCGCCGGGTGGAGCGCTGTGCCCGCCTCTCCCTCCTCGGAGATGTGCACCTTGTAGCAGTCGCCCGCGACCCGCGAGATCAGCCACTCGTCTCCGGCTCCAATGTCAGACCCCAGAGATACGTTGACACCAGCGGCCACCGTGGCACGCCAGGGCATCGTCCCTGACCCGAGGAACAGGCGGGAGGTGGGGCAGTGAGCGATCGACGTCCCCGTCTCCGCCATGCGTGCCAACTCGCCCGCCTGGGAGTGCACCGCGTGCGCGAGGGTGGAGCGGCGGCCCAGCAAGGTCGAGCCGCCCTGCTTCGAGCCGGGAAGGAAGTGCCCGTCGTAGGTGTCGAGGTAGGAGTTGACGCCGTATGTGCCCAGCACGGCGGCGATCTCGCCGTCGCCCTTGCGGTTGTTCTCGTTCAGGTGCGAGTGGAAGTAGACGCCGCGCCCACGGACCTCGTCGTACAGGCTCGCCCATCGCGGCCAACGTGGTCGGCGTCACCGACAGGGAGAAGCGGGGCACGATGCCCACCTGGACCTTGGCAGTGCGGGCGTCTCCCGTGTCGACGGCATGCCAGCGCGCGATCTCGTCGGCCACCATCTCGATCGCGGCGGCTTCACTCGTCATGAGGGCCGATGCCGTGTCGGGGCCCACCGTCTGCACGCCACGTCCGGAGACGATGCGCAGGCCCGCGTCCAACGTGGCGTGGTACAGAGCATCCTGCGCCACGGGGAACGCCGAGCCGAAGACCATGGCGGCGGTGGTGCCAGCGGCGATGCGACGGCGCGTGAAGTATCGGGCGGCCTGGTCCGCGAAGGCCGGGTCCGCGTAGCGCGCCTCGGTGGGGAAGATGCAGTGGTCGAGCCACTCGAGCAGGCGCCCGCCGCCGTGGGCTGCGGTGGCGTAGGCCTGCGGGAAGTGCACGTGGCTGTCCACGAATCCCGGGATCAGATAGTCCGCACGGGTGACGGGGGCATCGGCCCATTCCAAGGGGAGTGCGGCATACTCGCCGCACCAGGCGACCGTGCCGCCTTCGGCGACCACGAGCGCCCCGTCGGGGAGCGACACCAGATGCGAGGTGACGTCCGCCTGATCGGGATGGCCTGCGATGTGAAAGATGTGTGCGCGGTAGACGGTGGGGGACACGAGGTGGCCTTCCTCAAGGACTCGGGCCCGGCCCGAGGGGCGGGACACTGGCGCCCGCTGACTGCTCTGAACGCCACGCTAGTCGGACAGGATTTCACCCACATTTCTTGGGCGCAGTGCCGCGACATCCGCCACGTCGGCGTGTCGTCTCGGCGTGTCAGCACAGCCGCCGGGCGTGTCGCCGTCGCTGTCCACCGCTATGCACAGGCTGCCCACAGGGGCTGTGCACAAAACTGTGGAAGAAACACACCATCTAGTGGTGGCTTCCGGGGCTTGCCCCCAGATATAGTGATGAACGTTGTCCTCGAATCCGTCCCCGAAAGGAAGTCCTCATGACGATCTCGGTCTACTCGAAGCCCGCCTGCGTGCAGTGCACGGCCACCAAGAAGGCGCTCGAGCGTGCCGATCTTGAGTTCCAGATCTTCGATGTCACCGAGGACCAGGACGCGTACGACACCGTGATGAAGCTCGGCTACCTCCAGGCCCCCGTGGTCATCGCCGGAGACGAGCACTGGTCCGGCTTCCAGCCCGACCGCATCGCGAAGCCTGGCCGAGCGCGCCGCTTCCTAACGGAAACCCCATGGCCTCGCTGGTCTACTTCAGGCTCGGCATCGGAGAACACTCGCCGATTCGTCGACAAGTTAGGCGTGCCAGCCGAGCGCATCCCGCTCCTGCCTACCGAAGGCCACCTCACGGTGGATGAGCCCTACGTGCTCATCGTCCCCACCTACGGCGGAGGCAACGGCAAGGGTGCGGTGCCCAAGCAGGTGATCAAGTTCCTGAATGACGAGCACAACCGCTCGTACATTCGGGGCGTCATCAGCGCGGGCAACACCAACTTCGGGGCGGCCTACTGCATCGCAGGCGACATCATCGCCGACAAGTGCAAGGTGCCCCACCTGTACAAGTTTGAACTTTTTGGGACGCAGGACGATGTCACTGCGGTCCGCGACGGATTGGAGAAGGCTGTGGAAGCAACAGTGATCGAGAAGCCCCGCACAGGGATGGACTACCACTCGCTGAACGCGATGCTGAACCTCTACGACACCGAGGGCAACATCCAGTTCGACAAGGACCGCGAGGCGGCCCGCGAGTACTTCCTGCAGCACGTCAACCAGAACACGGTGTTCTTCCACTCACTCAAGGAGCGCCTGGACTACCTGGTCGAGAAGAACTACTACGAGCCCCAGGTGCTCGAGCAGTACGACTTCTCCTTCATTCAGGGCCTCACCGACCGCGCCTACGCGAAGAAGTTCCGCTTCCCCACGTTCCTCGGAGCGTTCAAGTACTACACGTCGTACACGCTGAAGACCTTCGACGGTCAGCGCTACCTCGAGCGCTACGAAGACCGCGTCGTGATGGTGGCTCTCGCACTCGCAGCGGGTGACGAGAAGGCGGCCACCAGCCTCGTCGACGAGATCGTCTCGGGCCGCTTCCAGCCGGCCACACCCACGTTCCTCAACGCGGGCAAGGCTCAGCGCGGAGAGTTCGTCTCGTGCTTCCTGCTGCGCATCGAAGACAACATGGAGTCCATCGGTCGCTCCATCAACTCCGCGCTGCAGGCTGTCCAAGCGCGGTGGCGGCGTGGCGCTGTCGCTGTCGAACATCCGCGAAGCCGGCGCGCCCATCAAGCACATCGAGAACCAGTCCTCGGGCATCATCCCCGTGATGAAGGCTCCTCGAAGACTCCTTTACGTACGCGAACCAGGCGGGTGCGCGCCAGGGCGCCGGTGCCGTGTACCTGTCCGCACACCACCCGGACATCATGAAGTTCATGGACACCAAGCGTGAGAACGCGGACGAGAAGATCCGCATCAAGACCCTCTCGCTCGGCATCGTGGTGCCGGACATCACGTTCGAGCTCGCGCGCAACAACGAGGACATGTACCTCTTCAGCCCCTACGACGTGGAGCGCGTGTACGGCGTGCCCTTCGGCGACATCTCGATCACCGAGAAGTACCACGAGATGGTGGACGACTCGCGGATCCGCAAGACCAAGATCTCGGCCCGCACGTTCTTCCAGACGGTCGCGGAGCCTTCAGTTCGAGTCGGGCTACCCGTACATCGTGTTCGAGGACACCGTGAACCGCGCGAACCCCGTCAAGGGCCGCATCAACATGTCCAACCTCTGCTCGGAGATCCTCCAGGTCAACACCCCCTCGGTGTTCAACGAGGACCTCACCTACGAGCAGACCGGCAAGGACATTTCCTGCAACCTCGGCTCGATGAACATCGCCACCGCGATGGACGGCGGCAACCTGGGCAAGACCGTGGAGATCGCCGTGCGCGGCCTCACCGCCGTCTCGACCCAGTCGTCGATCGACTCCGTGCCGTCCGTCAAGTACGGCAACGACCGCGCCCACGCCATCGGCCTTGGCCAGATGAACCTCCACGGCTACCTCGGCCGCGAGCGGATCCACTACGGCTCCGAAGAAGGCATCGACTTCACCAACATCTACTTCTACACGGTGCTGTTCCACGCCATCGCGGCGTCGAACGCCATCGCCAAGGAGCAGGGCGCCTCGTTCGAGGGCTTCGCCGACTCCAAGTACGCGTCGGGCGAGTTCTTCGACAAGTACACGGACCAGGAGTGGGTGCCCGCCACGGCCCGCGTCGCGGAGCTCTTCGCCGATGCCGGCATCGCCATCCCCACCCAGGACGACTGGCGTGGTGAAGGCCTCGGTGCAGGAGTTCGGCATCTTCAACCAGAACCTCCAGGCCGTGCCGCCCACCGGTTCCATCTCGTACATCAACAACTCGACCTCGTCGATCCACCCGATCGCCTCGAAGATCGAGATCCGCAAGGAAGGCAAGCTGGGTCGTGTGTACTACCCGGCGCCCTTCATGGACAACGACAACCTGGAGTACTTCCAGGACGCGTACGAGATCGGCCCCGAGAAGATCATCGACACCTACGCCGCTGCCACCCAGCACGTGGACCAGGGCCTGTCGCTGACGCTGTTCTTCCCGGACACCGCCACCACGCGTGACATCAACAAGGCGCAGATCTACGCGTGGCGCAAGGGCATCAAGACCATCTACTACATCCGCATCCGCCGCCTGGCGCTCGAGGGGACCGAGGTCGACGGCTGCGTCGCCTGCATGCTGTAACGCTCGTCTCGATTCGATCCGTCACGTAAAGGAACTCACATGACCGAGAAGCCGACCCTCGTCAGCCACGTCGACGCCATCAACTGGAACCGCATCCAGGATGACAAGGACGTCGAGGTGTGGAACCGCCTCACCGCGAACTTCTGGCTCCCCGAGAAGGTCCCGATCTCCGGCGACATCCAGTCGTGGGCGACGCTCACGCCGGAGGAGCAGACGCTCACCATGCGCGTGTTCACCGGCCTCACGCTGCTGGACACCATCCAGGGCACCGTCGGCGCCGTCTCGCTCATTCCGGACGCGCTCACGCCGCACGAGGAGGCCGTCTACACGAACATTGCGTTCATGGAGTCGGTGCACGCCAAGAGTTACTCGTCGATCTTCTCGACGCTGTGCTCGACCAAGGAGATCGACGAGGCGTTCCGCTGGTCCACCGAGAACCAGAACCTGCAGCGCAAGGCTCAGATCGTTCTCGAGTACTACCACGGTGACGACCCGCTGAAGAGGAAGGTGGCCTCGACACTTCTCGAGTCCTTCCTGTTCTACTCGGGCTTCTACCTGCCCATGCACTGGTCCAGCCGCGCCAAGGCTCACGAACACCGCGGACATGATCCGCCTCATCATTCGTGACGAGGCTGTGCACGGCTACTACATCGGCTACAAGTTCCAGAAGGGCCTCGAGAAGGAGACCCCGGAGCGTCGCGAGGAGTTGAAGGAGTACACCTTCAACCTCCTGTACGACCTCTACGAGAACGAGGTCCAGTACACGCACGACCTTTACGACAGCCTCGGCATGGCCGAGGACGTCAAGAAGTTCCTGCACTACAACGCCAACAAGGCCCTGATGAACCTGGGTTACGAGGCGCTGTTCCCGTCCAACGTGTGCGACGTGAGCCCGGCGATCCTGTCGGCCCTGTCGCCCAACGCGGACGAGAACCACGACTTCTTCTCCGGCTCCGGCTCGTCCTACGTGATCGGCAAGCACGAAGAGACCACGGACGACGACTGGGACTTCTAAGCCCCATCCGTCACGCGCGAGGGCCCCGCACCATCACGGTGCGGGGCCCTCGCTGCTGAGGTGGCGTCAGCGTCGCGTGACGGACTACCTCGCCGCGCGCGCGGAAGCGATGCGGACCGCGGACGCCATGCCGCCGTCTCCGTACGAGATATCGCCGATCGGCTCCTCGGGGTGGCGCACCATCAACTCTTCCGCACGGGCGCTCGCCAGGATCGCTCGCGACTCGAGGGCGAGCAGGGCATCGCGCATGTGGGCCTCAAAAAGTGGCCGATGCCGGTCGATGAGCAATCCGTAGAGGTCGACCCGGCCGGACATGGAACGAATGTTCGCGGAGGCAGGCGCGGTCCGGTACTCGATCAGTGGTTCGGGGACGATGCCGATCGTGCCGCCCTCCGAGAGTAAGGTCAGGAAGAAGTCCCAGTCCTCAAACCCCGAGCGCATGCCCTCGGCGTATCCTCCGCATCGTTGCCAGGCCGTCCGGCGCACCAGCGCCGTCGCGGGACACGCGTTGCGCGCGAGGAAGTCGACTGCGGCGCCGCCGGCCGGTTTTACCACGGCATCGACGACCCCATGCAGGTGCATCCAGGCTCGATGCGGCCACCATGGCAGGGTTGCTGTCGAGCAGGGACGCGGTGCCCTCAATGAAGGAGGGTGCGAGCCGGTCGTCGCCGTCGAGAACCACGACGAGGTCCGCGGTCGCCGCACCAAAGCCCGTGTTACGCGCGACGCTCACACCGGAGTTCGGTTGTGAGATGACGTCCGCGTCAAGCGAGCGGAGCACGTCGAGCGAGGAGGGGTCGTTCGAGCCGTCGTCAACCACGATGACCTGTGCCGGCGTGGAGGTCTGCGCCCACGCGGACGCCACCGCCTCCGCGATGAGTTCTCCCTGGTTGAAGGCCGTAATGACGACACTGACACTCGCCATAACGTCAGCGTATCCGCGTCACACCAACCCGGAGTACTTCTCCCATGCGAGCGGCGCGGGCGGGAACTCGTCGCGCACCACGGAAGCCTGAATCAGCCCGTAAGGCCGGTCGTCGGCGTGGAAAACCTCGCCGCGGTTCTCGATCCCGAACCGCCCGAGGTCGTAGTCGAAGTGGTGCTTGTTGGGCGCGGACAGGCGGATCTCCACGACGGACTCGTGTGCCTCCAGGACGGCGCGGCCCATCTCGAACAGCGTCTGCTGCAGCGCCAACGAGTGATGCGTGGCAAACACCGCCGCGAGAATCCCAGCGACCGACGCGTACAGCGCGTTCCAGTCCTCGCCTGTGCCGGGCGCCAGGCGCCATGACGCCACTAGCGACGTGGCCATGATGCGGTCGTCCGTCGGGGCGAGGACGGTGTACTCGTCCTGCAGGAAGCCGTGGAACTCGGACCCTGTCGACTTCAGGAGGGTGAGGTCCTTGAGCCCTTGGATCACGTGCTCGATGCGATCCTCGCCCGCGCCGTCGACCGTCACCGCGGCGGTGCGCACCTCGCGCCCGGTCCGCGCCCAGGTGTGGTCATGGCTCGTGCCATCGACGATTACCCGCTCCCAGGCGAACTCCTCGATCTCGATGCGGGCGCCGGTCACGGGCTCCACGTCGTCGACGAAGTGGCGTGCGAGCGCCAGCGCGTAGTCCTCGATGGGGTTGAGCCCCACCGTCTTGGCGTAGGCGTACGCGGTCTGTTTCTGGGTGTCGGTGGGCAGCACGGTCGCCTGGTCGCCGGTGAGGTGAGCGTCGTCAAAGCCGCCGCGCAGGCACGTGGACACGTTGACGTCGGTGATCTCGTGCCGGGCGGTGTCGCGCACGATCCGCACGATGCGGTTCTCCGCCTTGCCGTACTGATGAGGTCCGAGGGTGATGGCCATGTGGCCCTCCTTGCGTGTCCGTGCGGGTCGCCCCGCGTCCATGTGGCCGATGCGGCGCGCTAGCGCCGCTCGATCAGCCGGCCCGTGCGTCGAGCGGGGGCTCGCGACGGGAAGATCTGGGCGCCTGCCAGCCAGGTGCGGCGCACCCTGCCGGTGAGTTCGTGGCCGTCGAACGCGCTCACGGGGTTGCGATGCGACAGGTCCGAGGCGTGGACTGTCCAGCGTTCCGTGGGAGCGAAGGCGACGAGGTCGCCGCGCTTGCCCACGGCGATGGATCCCTTGTCGGTGAGTCCTGCGAAGGCGGCGGGCCTCTGGGTGACCCACGCGGCGGCATCGGCGAGTCGGATGTCCCGAGCATGGGCGCCGCTAGCGACGGCGGCAAGCATCACCTGGACGCCAGAGATGCCTCCCCACGCACGCGCCCAATCTCCGTCCGCGCCCACCTTCAGGCTCGACGGTCGCGGGCGAATGATCGGAGGCGACCAGGTCGATGGTGCCGTCGACCAATGCCTCCCACAACGCCTCCCGGTTGGCGGCGTCCCGCACGGGCGGGCAGCACTTGTACTGGGTGGCGCCGTCGGGGATGGAGGCGGCGTCAAAGGTGAGGTAATGCGGGCACGTCTCGACGGTGAGTCGCACGCCGGCGCGCTTCGCAGCACGAATCGAGGGCAGCGCCGCCGCGGATGACAAGTGCAGAATGTGGACGCGGCAGCCGGTAGCGCGGGAGGCCTCGATGACCGAGTCGATGGCGCTCGTCTCGGCCGCATCGGGCCGTGAGGCGACGAAGTCGTCGTAGTGGGTGCCGCCACCGTGGGGAAGCAGCGCTCCGGGGTCCTCCGCGTGAACAATCAGAAGTCCGTCGAAGGAGGCGATTTCGCGCGCCGCCTCGAACAGTTGCGGACGGGTGAGATGGGGGAACTCGTCGACCCCGGAGGGCGACAGGAAACACTTGAAGCCAAAGACCCCCGCGTCGTGGAGTTCGCGCAGGTGCCCGAGCGAGGAGGGGATGGCGCCGCCCCAGAATCCGACATCCACGGAGACCTGAGGCGTAGCCGCGGCGCGCTTGAGCAGCAAGGCCTCGACGGTGGTGGTCGGCGGGATCGAGTTGAGTGGCATGTCGATGACGGTCGTGGTCCCGCCCGCGGCGGCCGCAAGGGTGGCGGAGGTGAAGCCCTCCCACTCGGTACGGCCGGGTTCGTTGACGTGGACGTGCGTGTCGACCACGCCGGGCAGGAGGACCTCGTCGTCGGCGAGTGTCACGTCGTCGCGGGCATCGATCTCCGCGTCAAACCCCGCGACGGAGACGATGAGCCCTGCGCGCACGGCGACGGCCGCGCTGTGCCATTCGTCGCCGATCAGCGTGCGTTGTGCCCGCACCACCAGGTCGATCTCCGTCATGGCTCCGACACTAGGGACAACGTGTTGCGGGCGCGTGTCGAGCGGATGGCGAGAACGGCAATGCCGCCGAAACACATCAGCCGTACAGTCGGCTCATGCTGGACATCGCGACCGAACTCGAGCTCTCGCTGGGGCGCGGGCACCGTGTGGGAGTCGTCACGGTCGCGGCCGTTCACGGTTCCGCACCGCGCACGGTCGGGTCCGCGATGGCGGTCGATGAGGCCGGCGACGTGATCGGAGCGATCTCCGGTGGCTGCGTCGAGTCTGAGGCGTACGAGCTTGCGCTGGCCGCGCTCGCGGGCTCGCTCGGTGTCGCCTCCACGGACTTGGGCCTCTCCGATGACGATGCGTTGGCGGCGGGCCTAGCCTGCGGCGGGCACCTGGGCGTGGTCGCCTCGGTGCTTGACCCGGCCGATGCTGCGGTGCGTTCCCAACTCGCCCTCGCCGCTCGCGGCGAGGAGGCGGCGCTCGACATCGACCTGGCCTCCGGCGAGGTCCGCCCGGCCGATGCCGGGGAGGCGCGGGCGGGGACGCTTCGGATCCGGCGCGAGACTGCGCCGCGACTGATCATCGTGGGCGCGGTGGACTTCGCCTCGGCGCTTGCCACCGCGGCGCGGCCGCTGGGCTATCGGATCACGGTCGTGGACGCACGCCCCGCTTTCGCGACGGAGCGTCGGCACCCCGATGCGCATGAGGTGGTTCGCGCGTGGCCGGGTGACTATGTGGCGAACGAGAGCATCGGGCCTCGCGACGTGATCTGCGTCTTGACGCATGAGGAGCGTTTCGACATTCCCGCGCTCGTGGCTGCGCTCGCCAGCGACGCCGGGTTCGTGGGCGCGATGGGGTCGCGGCGCACGGATGCGCGCCGGCGCGAGTTGTTGCGCGATGCGGGCGTTCCGCAGGAGTCGCTTGAGCGTCTGCGCAGCCCTATCGGGTTGGACCTCGGGGGAGCGTCGCCCGCGCAGACCGCCGTGTCGATCGTGGCGCAGATTGTCGCCGATGCGCATGGCCGCCACGGCGGCCACCTCAGCGAGCGCACCTCCGCGACCATCCACGCTCGCGGCTAGCGACGCCGCGTCGCCTCTGCAGCATTCGCCACACGCGGTCGCGGGTCATCGGCAATGTGAAGGGGCGCACCCCCACCGCACGCCGGATCGCGTTGGCGAGCGCCGGCGCCACGGGGTTGTACGGCGACTCTGACATCGACTTCGCACCGTACGGTCCGAGGGCGTCCGAGGTGGTCGCGAACAACACGTGCGTGCGCGGCACGTCGGCCATCTGCGGGATGCGGTACTGACGGAATGCGGGATTGGACACGGAACCGTCCGGCGCGATCAGCACCTCCTCGTACAGCGCGGAGCCGATGCCTTGGGCGACGCCGCCCTCGATCTGGCCCCGGCACTGCTCGGGGTTGATGACCACACCGGCATCGGCGGTCTGTACCGACTTGAGGATGCGCACCTCACCCGTGGCGCGCCGCACTGCGACCCTGAAAGCCTGCACGTTGAAGGCGACCGAGCGTTCGCGTTGGTCGAGCTCGGTCTCGCACCAGGCGCTGTCTCCCCGCATCACGGAGGGGTCTGCGGCGGCGAGGACCTCGGCAACCGTCGCGGTGCGACCGCCTCCCGTCACTCCATCGGGAGTCCAGGAACATGCCTCGGGCGCGATGCCGAGCACCGATGCGCCGGCGGTCACGAGCACGTCCTGCAGTGCCACGCAGGAGGCGTGAAGTGCCTTGGAGGCCACCACGATGCCCGTCGAACCAAAGGCTCCCGTGTCGTGACGCACGGCGTCGGTGTCGGCGTGCACCAAGGCGATGCGGGACCACGGCACGCCGAAGACCTCGGACACCACCTGCCGGTGCACGGTGGTGGTGCCATTGCCGAACTCCGCGGTGCCCGAGCGCACCTGGAACACGCCATCGGGCCCGAGGCCCACGGCGGCGACCGACCGATGCCCGCGCGGCGGCAGCGTCGCGATCATGGAGGCGGCCATGCCCTCACCGATGTCCCAGCCGGCGGGCGGCGCGACATCGTCCGGGCCCGCAAGGGTCTCGCGGGCGAGGTCGAGGCATTCGTCGAGGCCGTAGGACCCAAACTTCAGGTCCTCCTCTGGCGCTCCGGCCACGATGAAGTCGTCTCCTGGCCGCACCGCGTTGAGTCGTCGCATCTCGAAGGGATCGAGATTCAGGCTGGAGAGCGAGGTCATCAAGCACGGACTCGATCGCAAAGATCACCTGGCCCAGTCCGTAGCCCCTGAACGCGCCCGAGGGGACGTTGTTCGTGTAGACCGCTTCGGCATCGAGCCGCTTGACCGGCGCGCGGTACACGGCGATGGACTCCGAACAGCCATGGAACATCACACCGATGGCGTGGTTGCCATACGCGCCCGTATCGCTCAGGACGTCGAGGTGCAGGGCGGTGAGGCGCCCGTCGCCGTCGGCGCCCGCCCGCACCGCGACCCTGAAGGGGTGGCGCACGGAGGTGCGGATGAACTCCTCTTCGCGCGTCATCTCATAGGCCACGGGCCGGCCGGTGCGCAGCGTCGCGAGCGCGACGATGTCCTCGCAGAACATCTCCTGCTTGCCGCCGAACCCTCCGCCCACGCGTGCCGTGAACACGCGCACCTTGGCGCGCTCCATCCCGAGCACGTGCGCCAGGCTCGTTGCGCACGAGGAATGGCACCTGCGAACTCGTGCGCAGCGTCAGGCGGCCATCGTCCGCCACCCACGCCACGGCGCCGTGGGTTTCGATTTGCCCGTGGGTGACGCGCGCGGTCTGCCAGGTGCCCGATGCCGTGACGGCGGACGCGGCGAGGGCCGCCTCCACGTCGCCGGTGGCGTCGTGCGCGGACGCGACCACGTTGCGGTTCGCGTCGGCCACGCGGTCGGCGGGGGTGCGGTGCGGGTGAAGGACCGGCGCGCCAGGGGAGCGCGCCGCTTCGGGGTCGAGGACGTGCGGCAGGACGTCGTAGTCGACGCGGATGGCGTCGACGGCGAGATCGGCGAGTCGCTTGGTTTCGGCGACCACGACGGCGACGCGTTGACCCACGAAGCGCATGGTGTCGTCGATCACGCGGGTGTCGTCGGGGTCGTCCTCGCGGTGCTCGTGCCTGCCCGTGGAGAACCACACGTCGGGGGAGTCCGCGTGCGTGAGGACCGCGAGCACGCCGTCCATGGCGAGGGCGGCGCTGGCGTCGATGGCGACCACGCGCGCATGAGCATGAGGGGAGCCGAGGACGGCCAGGTGCGCGGTTCCCGCGGGCATCTCGTCGAAGGTGAAGGGCTCGTGTCCCGCGACGATCCTGTCGGCGGCCGGGTGAGTGACGGTCGCCCCGACGCCAGGCCCGCTCGTCGCCGGCGCGGCCGATGCTTCTGGCCTGGCGAGGGTGCGGGTGCACCCGCCACATCCTTCGGCCGTACCGCAGACGGCATGCGTGATCGCCTCGCGGATGGGGCGGTAGCCGGTGCAGCGGCAGAGGTTGCCGCGCATCGCCTTCGCGAGTGCGGCGGGGTCTGCCACGGTCGCGGCGTCAAGCGTCGAGGCCGTCACCGCCATGCCGGGCGTGCAGAAGCCGCACTGGAACCCAAAGTGATCCGCGAGCGCCTCCTGCACCGGCGCTAACTCACCCGCGGGCGCGAGGCCGGCGGCCGTGGTCACCTCGCGCCCCCGCGCGCGCTGGGCGGGTGTGATGCACGAGTGGACCGCCTGTCCGTCGATGAGGACAGAACACGCGCCGCAGTCTCCCGAGTCGCAACCCTTCTTGACCTCGACATGGCCGGCTTCGCGCAGGAACGTCCGGAGACATTGGCCGGGTGCGGGGTCGCCAGGAACGGGGGCGCCGTTGACGGAGTACGTCATGCCAGGCTCCTCCGCGACCTCGGCCAGCAGTGTGGCCGAGACGGCCCGCCGCCAGTCCCCGGTGCCCAAGGCGTCGGAGTAGTAGCCGGTGGCGGCGAGGGCGGCGGCCACCACCTCATCGGGCGTCGGCACCGTGGCGTAGCGGAGGACCACGGGCGTCGCGGTGGCGGCGGTGATGACCAGCACGCAGGAGCCGTCCGCGTCGCGCCTGCCCGTCAGGAGTGCCCCGGATCTGCCGTGCTCGGCCAAGGCGATGCGCCGATGCGCGGTGTGGCTCGCGAGCGCTGCGGCCGGAAAGGTGACAGCACGGATGGCCTCCCCGCGCTTGAGGGAGGACAGACCGTTGCCCGCGGGGATGGCGCTCACGGGAACGATGTCGGTCCCGGACGGCCCCCAGACCTCTGCCGTCGCGTCGAGTGTCGCTCCGAGGGCGATCATGGCGCCCGCCGCGAAGGACCGGGCGATGTTCCCACCCACGGTCGCAGAGGTCTGCACCTTGAACGACGCCAGGAGGGACTCGGCGCACTGGCGGAACAGCGGCGAAGCGCCCACCATTGCCGCGTCGCCCCACTCGGCGAGGGCTGCGATGGTGGTCATCGATCCCACCGTGAGGGAGCCATCGGGCTCCGAGGCGATGCCCGCCCAGCCCATGGCTGAGAGGTCGACGAGGCCGGTGACATCAGGCTGGGACTCGGAGTACAGCCAGGTCGCGCCCGCCATGAACTCCTCGCCGGGGGCGAGGACGAGATCGGAGCGTGAGTGCGCCACCCTCATCGTGCGGACGGCCACGAGGTCCATCGCTGCCTCCCTCCTGCCTGGTACGAGCGTCTCAGGTGGCCGCCGCATCGGCAGCCTGGAACGCCAATCTGCCACGGCGTTCTCACGGCGCTTGACCAAAGCGCGTGAAATTTACGGACCGGAAACACGCCGGGCACTTCCGACGAAACGCCTGGTGATTAGCGTCTCGCCCAGCGGCGCTCCTGAGGGGGAGCGCCGCCCACACGATGGCGAGGGAGCCACCGCCCGCGGGGATCCCTCCCTGCGGGCGTCCCCTGGCACGAAGGAGAAACCGTATGTCCCCGAACGTCCTGACCCCTGGGTCAACCGCCAAGCGAGCACTGCTCGCCGCCACGGCCGCCGTCGCCGCACTGACGCTTGCCGCTTGTGCGTCGGGTTCAGCGGAGGAGGAGCCCACGTCGTCGGACTCTGCCGCTCCTGACACGTCCGCTGAGGCTGCCGTCGAGTCGTTCGGCGACATCGCCGTTCGGCTGTCGTGGATCAAGAACGAGGAGTTCTCCGGTGAGTTCTTCGCGGACTCGCAGGGCTACTACGCGGAGGCGGGATTCGAGACGGTGAGCCTCACCCCTGGCCCGTCCACCGGCGTCGCGGAACTGGTCTCCGGTCAGGCCGATGTGGCGCTGTCCGACGCGGTCTCCATCGGCTCGGGCATCGGCAACGAGGGTGCGCCGCTGAAGATCATCGGCGCCACCTACCAGAAGAACCCGTTCACGGTCCTGTCGCTTGCGGACGGCGGCAACATCGCCACGCCCGAGGACATGATCGGCAAGAAGATCGGCGTGCAGGACTCCAACACGGCGCTGTTCCTCGCGCTGCTGGCCGCCAACGGTCTTACCGAGGATGACGTGGAGATTGTCCCGGTCCAGTACGACCCCGCGCCGCTGGTTTCCGGCGAGGTCGATGGCTTCATCGCCTACCTGACCAACGAGTCGCTGATCCTCCAGGCTGAGGGTCACGAGGTCACCAACCTGCCGTTCGCGGACAACGGACTGCCATTCGTCGCGGAGACTTTCTCGGTCACGGACGACTCGATCGCGAACGAGCGCGAGAAGCTCAAGGCCTTCCTCGTCGCGGAGATCAAGGGTTGGACCGACGCCGTCAACGACCCCGCTGAGGGTTCACGCCTCGCCGTGGAGGAGTACGGGGCCGACCTGGGCCTCGACCCCGAGGTCTCGGCAGAGGGTGCCACCGTCCAGGCCGAGGAGCCTGGTGGTCTCCGACGAGACGGCCGCCAACGGCCTGTTCACGATCTCCGAGGAGCTCCAGACCGAGACCGTCGCCTCGCTCGCTGGCGCCGGCATCGAGATCACCGCCGACCAGGCTGTTCGACATGACGCTGCTGGACGAGGTGTACGCAGAGAACCCCGACCTGGTCGCCTACGCGGGCTGATCTGGGACTGCTTCACACGATGACAAGCACCACCGCGGCCGGTGTCCAGGGCGAGACCCTGGGCACCGGCCTGCACATCGACGGTCTGACCAAGGTCTTCACCACTCGCACCGGGTCGGTCACAGCGCTCCAGGACGCCCACATTCAGACGGCGCAGGGCTCGCTGCTCGCGCTCTTGGGTCCCTCTGGCTGCGGCAAATCGACCATCCTGCGCATCCTTGCGGGGCTTGAGGAGCCGACGAGCGGCACCATTCGCGTCGACGGACGTACGCCTGAGGACCTGCGCGCGTACAACGAACTGGGCATCGCGTTCCAGGACTCGGCGCTCCTGCCGTGGCGGTCCGTCTACAAGAACATTCGGCTCCCCTTCGAGGTGGCAGGCGTCGCCGTCGATGACGACTACATCGCCGAACTCATCTCGTTGGTGGGCCTCAACGGCTTCGAGAAGGCCAAGCCCGCGCACCTGTCCGGTGGCATGCGACAGCGCGTGTCGATCGCCAGGTCCCTGGTGCTCAAGCCGTCCGTCCTTCTGCTCGACGAGCCCTTCGGCGCGCTCGACGACATGACGCGCCAGAAGGCTCAACCTCGAACTGATGCGCATCCTCGCGGCCAAGCCAGCCACCACCTTGCTCGTGACGCATGGCATCACCGAGGCGATCTTCCTCGCCGACCAGGTGGCCGTCATGAGTCCCCGGCCCGGCCGCGTCAAGGAGATCATCGACATCGATCTTCCGCGCCCCAGGACGCCCGAGATTCAGCGCACTCCCGAGTTCCATGCCTACGTGGACCACGCGTCAGACCTGCTCTTCGGGGCAGGGGGCGCCGCCGCCGAGGAGGACTGATGGTGCGCCCGCTCCCCGCGTGGGCCTCCTCGCTCGCCGGCGCCGTGACGCTGGTGGGCCTGTGGTGGGTCATCGGTGCATCGGCCCAGGCCACGAAGGGAGACGCCGCAGGCATTCCCACGCCGCCGCAGGTGTTCAGCAGCCTTCGCGGAGTCCGGCTGGAGCCTTCTACTGGAACAACTTCTCCATCACCGTGCGCGAGGCGGCGCAAGGCTACCTCTGGGGCTGCGGACTTGCCCTCATCTTGGCGGCACTCGTGCTCGTGGTGCCTCGCCTTGAAGGCGTCGTGATGCAGGCTCGCGGTGGTGTCCTACTGCATCCCCGTGGTGGCGATCGGCCCCCTGCTGCTGCTCATCCTCGGGGTTCCCGCGGCGGGCGAGCCGTCGCAGACCGCAGCAGCCCTCGCCGCCATCTGCGTGTTCTTCACGACCGTCGTCGGCACCCTTCTCGGCCTCAAATCTGCCGACCGTGCCAGCCTTGACCTGGTCGCCGTCTACGGCGGTTCGCGCTTCACGCAGTTGCGGAAGGTGCGTCTCATCTCTGCACTTCCCGCCACGCTGACCGCCTTGCAGGTGGCGGTGCCCGCGGCATTCCTCGGCGCGATTCTTGGCGAGTATCTCGGCAAGGTGGAGTCCGGGGTGGGGCCCGCGATGATCATCGCGCAGCAGTCCCTCAACGCCCCGCGCCTATGGGCACTGTCGCTCGCATCGGGCCTCGTGGCGCTCACTGCCTACATGCTTGTCGGCACGCTCACGCGCCTGTCGGCTCCGTGGGCAAAGGGGCAGACGGCATGAGCGACACCATTCCCTCGACGGCTACTGACGCGCGTCAGGTCACGGACCTCTCCGATCACGTGCGCGCCGAGAGCCGGCGGGCCGCTCGCCGCGCGCTCGTCTCGTCGCTCGGCACGTTTGTGGGCGCACTGGCGGCCGTGCTCGTCATCTGGCAGGGCGCGATCATGGTGTTCGATCTCTCGCCCTACGTGGCGAAGGGCCCCGTCGACGTGTGGCGCTACTTCACGTCCGATGTGGACGCGGCGGACAACCGCGCGGAGGTGGCCGCCAACCTGGGCGTCACGATGGCCGATGCGCTCATCGGCTTCGTCGCAGGGCTGACTCTCGCGGTCCTGATCGCCATCCTGTTCCAGTTGTCGAAGGGCCTCGAGGCGGCGCTGATGCCGGTGGCGCTACTGCTGCGCACGGTTCCGCTGATCGCGTTCGCGCCCGTGGTGATCATGATCTTTGGCCGAGGGTTTCTCACCACTGCCGTCATGGGTGGCATCGTGGTGCTGTTCCCTGCCTTGGTCAACATCGCCTTTGGTTTGAAGGGTGCGAGCCCTCAGATGCTCGACGTGGTGACGGTGTACGGCGGCGGAGCGGTGACAAGGCTCCGCAAGGTCGCGATGCCGGGGTCCCTGCCCGCGTTCTTTGCGGCGGTCCGCATCTCGGTGCCCGGCGCCATCACGGGTGCACTCCTCGCCGAGTGGCTCGCGACCGGCGGCGGCATCGGCGGTGTGATCAACGGCTACTTCGCCCAGGCGAAGTTCACGGACATGTGGGCATCGGTGGTGGCCGTGACCGCGGTGTCGCTGGTGCTCTACAACGTGGTCGCGATCATCGAGAACACGGTGCTCGCCCGCATGGGCATGCACCCCTCCCGCCGATTCTGATCGCTGTAGGAACGTCAGCGCTCATTCTTGCGGGCGGCCGCGTCGTGTAGGAACGTCAGCACTCATCGGCCCGAGTGGCCTGGGAGGCAGTACCAGCCGGACGGGGTGAGACTCGCACCCCGTCGGCCGCATCTAGTGACCGTTCACGGAGAAGTGCATCCAGTCCTCGCGGCCGGTCCAGTGGCCGCCCCACTTCCACCCGATTGCGGTGAACGCCGAGTACACCTCTGACGCCTCGTCGATCATGCCGGTGCGGATCCACTCCCTGTCGAGGTAGGCCTCGGAGGCTCGGGAAACAACTCGTCATCGCGATGGAACGGGTTGTGGAAGGGATTGATGTCGATGGCCTTGCCGTAGGCGTGCTGCGACCAGCGTTCGACAGGCTCCGACGATCTGCCGACACGTGAAGCCGCTCGTCACGTTGTGATCACCGGTCGGCGGAGAGTCGCGTTCCTCGCGCGAGATGACGCGCATTTCCTCGATGGGGTACTGCGCGTCGAAGATCTTCTCAAACGCCTTGGCGACGTCTTCGACGTGGTCCTCGTGGATGATCATCTCGCCGGTGTGGACCTTCTTGTCGAATCCCCAGTACGGCATCTCGATGTACGCCATCTCGCTGATGTCAACGGGGCATCCCGCCTGCCACGACGATCGAGTGACCACGTCCTGGGGAACGTCCATCGAGATGCGCTGGAACCACTCCTCGGACTCGGGGTCGGGAAGCCAGGCGCGAGGCTCGAGCCGACGGTCCTGGAGCGCCTCCGGCGTGTCCCCGGGAACCCCAAGGTTGTTGTCTCCCATGTCGAGAGGCACCTGCCCTAGCCACAGCGGGCGGGCGTAGGTGCCGTCCACTGTGGGCGCTGCCGTGATGGTGACCGCCGGCTGCGCGGAGGGTTCCGCCGTGGTCGTGGCGTGCGCGGTCACGGTCACGGTGGGGCTCGTGGTTCCGTCCACGAGGGAGCACCCCGCGAGAGTGGTGGCGCAGGCGGCGCCCACGAGCGTAACGATCCAGGTCCGGGAAAGCATGCGGTCAGGCTAGTCACGGTCAGTGACATTGACTAGGGCCGATGCGGGGCGTGCGGGCCGCACGATGTGGGTGGGTCGTGGTGGGATAGGACCGTGAGCGACCAGAACGATCCCCGCGTCCGCCATCAGGATCTTGTCCAGCAGGTCGAGGAGCATCGGGCGCGCTACTACGGCGACGATGCACCCACCATTTCTGACGCTCAGTACGACGCTCTTGAGCGCGAACTGCGCGAGATTGAGGCAGCACACCCGGAGGCTCGCCGAGCCTGATTCACCCACACAGACGGTCGGAGCCGCGCGTGCCGAGACGGGCTTCGCCTCCGTGCAACATCGCGAGCGCATGTGGAGCCTCGACAACGCATTCAACCTGGCCGATGTAGAGGCGTGGCTGGCGCGGGTGGGCCGCGAGGCGGGGAGCAGCGCGTCGTGTGCGAGCCCAAGATCGACGGGCTGTCGATCTCACTGACGTATGAGAATGGCGAACTCGTGAGGGGCGTCACGCGCGGAGACGGGACCACGGGTGAGGACGTGACAGCCAACGTGCTCACGATCGGCACGATTCCTCGCACCCTCACGGGGTCTCACGTGCCGCGGTTGGTCGAGGTGCGCGGCGAGGTGTTCCTGCCCGTCGCGGCCTTTGAGGAGCCTGAATGACCGTCTGCGCGAAGCGGGCAAGGACCCCTACGCGAATCCTCGCAACACGGCTGCTGGCTCGTTGCGGCAAAAGGACTCGGCGGTGACAGCGTCCCGTCCCCTCGATGTGACGACGTACGCGCTGGGTGCTCTCGAGTGGGGGAGGCGGGGCCCGACCCGCGCGCCCTCACGCAACACGGCATCTATGAAGTTCTCGCCGATTGGGGTCTTCCCACCAGCGCGCATGTCAAGACGGTCGAGGGCATCGGCGCCATCGAGGAGGCGCTTGCCTACCTTGAAGACCACCGTCACCACCTGGTTCATGAGATTGACGGTGCGGTGCTGAAGGTCGACGACCGCGCCGTGCAGTCGGAACTCGGATTCACGTCTCGCGCACCGCGGTGGGCGATCGCGTACAAGTTCCCGCCCGAAGAGGTCCACACGGTCCTCGAAGATATTCGCGTGGATGTGGGCCGCACGGGCCGTGTGACTCCCTACGGAGTCATGACGCCGGTCACGGTGGCGGGTTCCACCGTCACGTACGCGACGCTTCACAACCGCCACGAGGTCAAGCGCAAGGGAGTGCTGATCGGTGACACCGTCGTGCTGCGCAAGGCAGGCGATGTGATCCCGGAGATCGTGGGGCCCGTGGTGGCCGCGCGAAAGGGCACGGAGCGTGAGTGGCAGATGCCCACGGAGTGCCCGTCATGCGGCACGCTGCTCGCCGAGCAGAAGGAAGGCGACAAAGACCTGCGGTGTCCGAATGCGCGGGCCTGCCCCGCGCAAATCATCGATCGCATCGCGTTCATCGGCTCGCGCAGTGTGCTCGACGTGGAGGTTCTTGGCGAGAAGGCCGCTGCCGCCCTCGTCGAGTCCGGAGTGCTGGCCAACGAGGCGGGTCTGTTCAGCCTCACGGAAGACGACCTCCGTCGGGTCCCGATGTTTGTTTATGACGTGGACGAGAAACTCACCAAGAAGCAACGCGAAGCCGGCGTCCTGGGGCGCCGCGCCGGAGATGTGGCCGAGAACGGCAGGAAGGCTGATCGACAACCTTGCCGCTGCGAAGACGCAACCGCTGTGGCGGGTGCTGGTCGGGCTCTCGATTCGCCACGTGGGGCCGAGCGCATCACGGGCCATCGCCACTGCGCTGGGAAGCATGGACGCGATTCGTGGAGGCTCGCGAGGAGGACCTCGCGGCGATTGAAGGGGTGGGGACCGTCATCGCACAGTCGCTGCGCCGATGGTTCGACGTGGACTGGCACGTCGAGATCGTGGAGTCATGGGCCGCGGCCGGCGTGCGCATGGAGGATGAGCGTGACGAGTCGGTGGAGCGGACTCTTGACGGCCTCACGGTGGTGGCAACCGGCACGCTCGAGGGGTTCACGCGCGATTCCGTGAAGGAAGCGATCATCTCCCGCGGGGGCAAGGCCGCATCGTCGGTCTCTAAGAACACGGACTATGTGGTGGCAGGCGCCAACGCGGGTTCCAAGGCGACCAAGGCCGAAGAGCCTTGGAGTGCCGGTGCTCGACGAGGCCGCCTTCGTGGAGCTTCTCGCGCACGGCCCAGCGGACCTCGCGTGAACTGCATGCGTGTGGCCCATCGGCCGTGCGGCCAAGCCGTTCCGGCTCCCTTTGAGCAGGGATGACTAGACCCGCAGAGATTTCTTCAAAGAATTTTCGGCTGGATCGGGCCGAAGGAGGCCAAGCGGGCGCGTCGCATCGGTCATTTACCAGGACTTTTGAGTGTCAGAGGCCTGTTGTGTGGCCGATTTGACGTGGAGGTTCATCTGGCCGTAATGTTCTTCTCGCTGCCGACGAGGGAAGCGCTCGAAAGGTCCTGAGGGGCCTCACTGAGCCCCACGAGACAGCACCTCCAACCTCCTGAAACGCGGACGTTAGCGCGCCCGCGATGATGTAGGATGGAGAGCCCGCTCCGGGCAAGACAACACGCCAAGAAAAACAGCGAGTTGACAAGCCCGGAAACATCGGGTAAGTTTTTACGAGTTGCCCCAAACGCCGGCCGGAAGGTCAGTGTGAGGTGCGCTTCCGATCTTTGAGAACTCAACAGTGTGCCACATAGTCGATGCCAAAACCTCCGGCATCTGCCTCTTGATAGAGGTGTGATGTACGGATTCCTTTGGTAATGAAATGAATGTCAGTGACATTTGTTCTCTTGCTAGAGATTAAACCTGGTTCTTTGGAACCTACTTCGTTTGTTGATGAGCCTTTCGGGGTTTGTTGAAAAGCATTTACGGAGAGTTTGATCCTGGCTCAGGACGAACGCTGGCGGCGTGCTTAACACATGCAAGTCGAACGGTGAAGCGAGAGCCTTGCTCTTGTGGATCAGTGGCGAACGGGTGAGTAACACGTGAGTAACCTGCCCCAGACTCTGGGATAAGCCTTGGAAACGAGGTCTAATACCGGATAAGCGGCACCACCGCATGGTGAGTGTTGGGAAAGTTTTTTCGGTCTGGGATGGACTCGCGGCCTATCAGGCTTGTTGGTGAGGTAATGGCTCACCAAGGCGACGACGGGTAGCCGGCCTGAGAGGGCGACCGGCCACACTGGAACTGAGATACGGTCCAGACTCCTACGGGAGGCAGCAGTGGGGAATATTGCACAATGGGCGAAAGCCTGATGCAGCGACGCCGCGTGGGGGATGAAGGCCTTCGGGTTGTAAACCCCTTTCAGCAGGGAAGAAGCGAAAGTGACGGTACCTGCAGAAGAAGCGCCGGCTAACTACGTGCCAGCAGCCGCGGTAATACGTAGGGCGCAAGCGTTGTCCGGAATTATTGGGCGTAAAGAGCTCGTAGGCGGCTTGTCGCGTCTGCTGTGAAAGCACGAGGCTCAACCTCGTGTCTGCAGTGGGTACGGGCAGGCTAGAGTGTGGTAGGGGAGACTGGAATTCCTGGTGTAGCGGTGGAATGCGCAGATATCAGGAGGAACACCAATGGCGAAGGCAGGTCTCTGGGCCACTACTGACGCTGAGGAGCGAAAGCGTGGGGAGCGAACAGGATTAGATACCCTGGTAGTCCACGCCGTAAACGGTGGGCACTAGATGTGGGGCTTATTCCATGAGTTCCGCGTCGCAGGTAACGCATTAAGTGCCCCGCCTGGGGAGTACGGCCGCAAGGCTAAAACTCAAAGGAATTGACGGGGGCCCGCACAAGCGGCGGAGCATGCGGATTAATTCGATGCAACGCGAAGAACCTTACCAAGGCTTGACATATACGGTCTATCCCTAGAGATAGGGAGTGATTTTTTCGCCGTATACAGGTGGTGCATGGTTGTCGTCAGGCTCGTGTCGTGAGATGTTGGGTTAAGTCCCGCAACGAGCGCAACCCTCGTCCTATGTTGCCAGCACGTAATGGTGGGGACTCATAGGAGACTGCCGGGGTCAACTCGGAGGAAGGTGGGGATGACGTCAAATCATCATGCCCCTTATGTCTTGGGCTTCACGCATGCTACAATGGCCGGTACAAAGGGCTGCGATACCGTAAGGTGGAGCGAATCCCAAAAAGCCGGTCTCAGTTCGGATTGAGGTCTGCAACTCGACCTCATGAAGTTGGAGTCGCTAGTAATCGCAGATCAGCAACGCTGCGGTGAATACGTTCCCGGGCCTTGTACACACCGCCCGTCAAGTCACGAAAGTCGGTAACACCCGAAGCCGTCGGCCTAACCCCTTGTGGGAGGGAGACGTCTAAGGTGGGATTGGCGATTGGGACTAAGTCGTAACAAGGTAGCCGTACCGGAAGGTGCGGCTGGATCACCTCCTTTCTAAGGAGCACCTACAGACCACGCTTTGGTGTGGCTGTCAGGACCCATGCACAGCACGTACGTTGTTGTGATGGGGCTCATGGATGGAACATCGACATGGCTGCTTTGAGGTAGCCGGCCACGCAAGTACACGCCTTCGGGTGGAGGAACGCACGGGCTGGTTGGTAAGAAGCGGCAAGGCACACTGTTGGGTCCTGAAAGATCGGGACCGACACGCAAGGACAGGTCCAGATTCTTTCTGGTGACCTGCTCGAGACCACATGAACCACTCTCGATCCAAGAGATCAATGAGAGCAAGGCGGTGGTGGAGAGTATGGATCGTCCGTTGCTTGAGAACTGCATAGTGGACGCGAGCATCTTTGTAATCTGTGGTCAAGTTTTTAAGAGCACATGGTGGATGCCTTGGCAGTAGGAGCCGATGAAGGACGTTGTAGCCTGCGATAAGCCTCGGGGAGCCTGGCAAACAAGGCGTGATCCGAGGATGTCCGAATGGGGAAACCCCGCTGGAGTCATGTCCAGTGACCCTCACCTGAATATATAGGGTGAGTGGAGGGAACGTCGGGAAGTGAAACATCTCAGTACCGACAGGAAGAGATATTCCGTGAGTAGTGGCGAGCGAAAGCGGATCAGGCCAAACCATATGCGTGTGATACCCGGCAGGGGTTGCGTGTATGGGGTTGTGGGACCTTTCACCAGGAGCCTGCCGCTTCTGGACAGAGTAAGAAATCCGCGTGATAGTCGAAGGGCATTGAAAGGCCCGGCATAGAGGGTGCGACCCCCGTAGACGAAATCGCGTGGACTCTGGAGAGTCATCCCAAGTAGCACGGGGCCCGAGAAATCCCGTGTGAATCCGTAGAGACCACTCTATAAGCCTAAATACTACCTACTGACCGATAGCGGAACAGTACCGTGAGGGAATGGTGAAAAGTACCCCGAGAGGGGAGTGAAATAGTACCTGAAACCGTGTGCTTACAATCCGTCGGAGCCTCCCTAGCAGGGGTGACGGCGTGCCTTTTGAAGAATGAGCCTGCGAGTTAGTGCTCAGTGGCAAGGTTAACCCGTGTGGGGCAGCCGTAGCGAAAGCGAGTCCGAATAGGGCGATTGAGTCGCTGGGTCTAGACCCGAAGCGAAGTGATCTATCCATGGCCAGGTTGAAGCGCGGGTAAGACCGCGTGGAGGACCGAACCCACTTGGGTTGAAAACCGAGGGGATGAGCCTGTGGATAGGGGTGAAAGGCCAATCAAACTTCGTGATATTTGGTTCTCCCCGAAATGCATTTAGGTGCAGCGTTGCGTGTTTCTTGCCGGAGGTAGAGCCTACTGGATGGCCGATGGGCCCTACCAGGTTACTGACGTCAGCCAAACTCCGAATGCCGGTAAGTCAGAGCGCAGCAGTGAGACTGTGGGGGATAAGGCTTCATAGTCGAGAGGGAAACAGCCCAGAACACCAACTAAGGCCCCTAAGCGTGTGCTAAGTGGGAAAGGATGTGGAGTTGCATAGACAACCAGGAGGTTGGCTTAGAAGCAGCCACCCTTGAAAGAGTGCGTAATAGGCTCACTGGTCAAGTGATTCCGCGCCGACAATGTAGCGGGGCTCAAGTACACCGCCGAAGTTGTGTCATTCACACACTGCCCGGCTCGCACCTTCGTGGTGTGGGTCCAAGCGTGTGGATGGGTAGGGGAGCGTCGTGTGGCGGGTGAAGCAGCGGGGGAACCCACTGTGGACGCCACACGAGTGAGAATGCAGGCATGAGTAGCGAAAGACGGGTGAGAAACCCGTCCGCCGAATGACCAAGGGTTCCAGGGCCAGGTTAATCCGCCCTGGGTAAGTCGGGACCTAAGGCGAGGCCGACAGGCGTAGTCGATGGACAACGGGTTGATATTCCCGTACCGGCGAAGAACCGTCCCTGACGAATCAGACGATGCTAAGCGCCCGAAACCCCTCATCCGATCCTTCGGGATCTTCGAGGGGCGTAGCGCGCGACCCGAGTCTGTAGTAGTCAAGCGTATTAACAGGGGTGACGCAGGAAGGTAGCCGAGCGTGGCGATGGTAGTCCACGTCTAAGGGTGTAGGGCGAACGGTAGGCAAATCCGCCGTTCATATGCTTGAGACCTGATGGTGACCACGTAAGTGGGAAATCGGTGATCCTATGCTGCCAAGAAAAACCTCGGCGCGAGGTTCTAGCCGCCCGTACCCCAAACCGACTCAGGTGGTCAGGTAGAGAATACTAAGGCGATCGAGTGAATCGTGGTTAAGGAACTCGGCAAAATGCCCCCGTAACTTCGGGAGAAGGGGGCCTGAGGCGTGATCGACACTTGCTGTCGTGAGCGTTTGAGGGCCGCAGAGACCAGGGAGAAGCGACTGTTTACTAAAAACACAGGTCCGTGCGAAGTCGCAAGACGATGTATACGGACTGACGCCTGCCCGGTGCTGGAAGGTTAAGAGGAAGGGTTAGGCGTAAAGCGAAGGCTCTGAATTTAAGCCCCAGTAAACGGCGGTGGTAACTATAACCATCCTAAGGTAGCGAAATTCCTTGTCGGGTAAGTTCCGACCTGCACGAATGGCGTAACGACTTCTCCGCTGTCTCAACCGCGAACTCGGCGAAATTGCACTACGAGTAAAGATGCTCGTTACGCGCAGCAGGACGGAAAGACCCCGGGACCTTTACTATAGGCTTGGTATTGGTATTCGGTGTGGTTTGTGTAGGATAGGTGGGAGACTTTGAAGCCGTGACGCCAGTCATGGTGGAGTCATTGTTGAAATACCACTCTGATCACTCTGGATATCTAACCTCGGTCCGTAATCCGGATCAGGGACAGTGCCTGGTGGGTAGTTTAACTGGGGCGGTTGCCTCCCAAAAAGTAACGGAGGCGCCCAAAGGTTCCCTCAGCCTGGTTGGCAATCAGGTGGCGAGTGCAAGTGTACAAGGGAGCCTTGACTGTGAGACTGACAGGTCGAGCAGGGACGAAAGTCGGGACTAGTGACCCGCTGGTGGCATGTGGAAGCGCCAGCGCTCAACGGATAAAAGGTACCCCGGGGATAACAGGCTGATCCTGCCCAAGAGTCCATATCGACGGCATGGTTTGGCACCTCGATGTCGGCTCGTCGCATCCTGGGGCTGGAGTTGGTCCCAAGGGTTGGGCTGTTCGCCCATTAAAGCGGTACGCGAGCCTGGGTTTAGAACGTCGTGAGACAGTTCGGTCCCTATCCGCTGCGCGCGCAGGAAATTTGAGAGAATCTGTCCCTAGTACGAGAGGACCGGGATGGACAAACCTCTGGTGTGCCAGTTGTTCCGCCAGGAGCATGGCTGGTTGGCTACGTTTGGAACGGATAACCGCTGAAAGCATCTAAGCGGGAAGCCGGTCTCAAGATGAGATTTCCATCAGAGCAATCTGTGAAGGCCCCCTACAGACCATGGGGTTGATAGGCCGGATGTGGAAGAGGGGACTAACGACCCTTGAAGCCGACCGGTACTAATAGGCCAACAACTTGATACACAACAACATTACTTTTGCTACGCGTCCACTATGCGGTTCCCGAGAAACGGGTGAACCAACACCACAATCTCCATAGAGTTACCGCAGCCATAGCGGCAGGGAAACGCCCGGTCCCATCCCGAACCCGGAAGGTAAGCCTGCCAGCGCCGATGGTACTGCACCCGCCAGGGTGTGGGAGAGTAGGACGCTGCGGGACAACATTTAGGCGAAGGCCCCCACCTCACGGTGGGGGCCTTCGTGCGTTATAGGGGTGCGCGGCCATCGGCGCGCGGCTACTGTGGAACGCATGGCTGAACGCATCCGCATTGTGGCGCCCGACGACACCAGCCGGCTCGCCGAGATTGGCCAGTTGACCGCTCTGGCTTACCTTGCTGACGGCCTCGTTGACCAGGCTCACCCGTACATCCCGCAGTTGCGCGATGCGAGGACGCGTGCCCAGGACGCGGAGCCTCATCGTGATGGCGGACGGGGAGCGTGGAGACGGCACCATCGTCGGGACGATCACGCTGGTCGGGCCCGGGTCTCCGCTGGTGGAGGTCGCGCAAGGCGACGAGTTTGAGTTGCGCATGCTGGCCGTGTCTCCCCTCGAAAGGGGACGAGGAATTGGCGCCACGCTCACCAAGGCTGCGCTCGAGATGGCGCGGGAACGGGGCGCCACTCGGGTGGTGCTGTCCACCATGGAATCGATGCACACGGCGCATCGGCTCTACGAACGCATGGGGTTCCAGCGGCGCGAGGACCTGGACTGGGTCGTGGTCGACAATCTCGACGGCACCACCACACGGGTCGCGGCCGGAGAAGGCTCCCGCAGGTGCCGTCCACCTGTTGGGCTACGACTGGACCCCTTAACGCCCACGGCGCTCACGTCGCCCGGCTGCACACGAGCGTTGCCCGGCGCCGGTCGCCACTAGACTCGTGTGCATGTCTTCCCTCGAACGCTCTGACGTGGCGCGCCTTGCGGCGCTCGCACGCATCGACATGTCCGACGGGGATCTGGACCGCTTGTCCGGCCAGTTGGCCGTCATCGTCGACGCGGTCGCCAAGGTGGCCGAAGTCGCAGGCGAGGATGTCCCCGCGACGAGCCACCCGATCCCCCTGAGCAACGTCCACCGCAATGACGAGGTTCGCCCGTCGCTCGCGCAGTCCGCAGCACTGGCCGCGGCTCCCGACGCCGAAGACGGCCGCTTCCGCGTGCCGCAGATCCTGGGGGAGGACGCATGACCGACTGGACCAGGGCCTCGGCCGCCCAGATGGCCTCCGCGATGCAGCGCGCAGAGGTGACCTCGGTGGAACTCACCCAGGCGCACCTCGACCGTATCGTCGCGGTAGACGGAGCCGTCCACGCGTTCCTCCACGTCGACGCCGAGGGCGCCCTCGCGACGGCCCGGGCCGTCGACGAGGCGCGCGCCAACGGAGAGACGCTGCCGGCGCTGGCTGGCGTGCCGATCGCCGTCAAGGACGTCCTCGTGACCGAGGGACTGCCCACCACGGCAGGCTCACGCATTCTCGAAGGCTGGATCCCGCCGTACGACGGCACGGTCACGCGCAAGCCTGCGCGAAGCCCGGATGCCGATTCTTGGCAAGACCAACATGGACGAGTTCGCCATGGGGTCCTCGACCGAGCACTCCGGCTACGGCGCTACCCACAACCCGTGGGACCTCGAGCGGATCCCGGGCGGCTCCGGCGGCGGTTCCGCAGCGGCTCTCGCCTCCTTCGAGGCGCCTCTCGCGATCGGCTCCGACACCGGCGGATCGATCCGCCAGCCCGCATCGGTGACCGCGACCGTCGGCGTCAAGCCCACCTACGGCGGCGTCTCACGCTACGGCGCGATCGCCCTCGCCTCCTCGCTCGATCGCCTGGGCCCCTGTGCCCGCACGGTGCTCGACACCGCGCTGCTGCACGAGGTCATGGGAGGCCACGACATGATGGACGCCACGAGTCTCGACGAGCCCGTTCCCGCGGTGGTCGACGCAGCCCGTGATGGTGCGCGTCGCGACCTGTCCGGCGTCCGCGTGGGCGTGATCAAGGAACTGTCTGGGGCCGACGGCGGCTTCCAGGATGGCGTGAAGCAGCGGTTCGACGAGTCACTCGCTCACTTGCGTTCCATGGGAGCCGAGATCGTCGAGGTCTCGTGCCCGTCGTTCGAGTACGCCCTGGCGGCCTACTACGTGATCCTCCCCTCGGAGGCCTCAAGCAACCTTGCCAAGTTCGACTCCGTGCGCTTCGGCATGCGGGTGGAGAAGGGCAACGTCGAGCGCACCATGGCGGCGACGCGAGCGGAGGGCTTTGGAGACGAGGTCAAGCGCCGCATCATCCTGGGCACCTACGCGCTGTCCGCCGGCTACTACGACGCCTACTACGGCTCCGCGCAAAAGGTCCGCACACTCGTTCAGCGGGACTTCGACGCCGCCTTCGCCGAGGTCGACGTCCTGGTGAGTCCCACCACGCCCACCACGCCCTTCAAGTTGGGCGAGCGGGTCGACGACCCGATGGCGATGTACCTCAACGACATCGCGACCATCCCCGCCAACCTCGCAGGCATCCCGGGCATGTCCCTGCCCGCGGGCACGGCCCCCGAAGACGGGCTCCCCGTCGGATTCCAGATCCTGGCGCCCGCGCGCGAGGACGCCCGCCTGTACCGGGTGGGTGCCGCGCTGGAGGCCGCACTGGTCGAGGAATGGGGCGGCGTGCTCACCACGCAGGCTCCTGGTGGAGGTGAAGTAATGGCTGGGCTGACGTACGAGCAGGCGCTCGAGCAGTTCGACCCGGTGTTCGGTATTGAGGTCCACGTGGAACTCAACACCGCCACCAAGATGTTCTGCGGCTGTGCCAACCAGTTCGGAGCCGAGGCCAATACTCAGGTGTGCCCCGTGTGCCTTGGCCTGCCCGGATCGATGCCGGTGGTGAACGAGAAGGCCGTCGAGTCGGCGATCCGCTTGGGCCTGTCGCTCGGCTGCTCCATCCGTGAGTCGAGCCGCTTCGCTCGGAAGAACTACTTCTATCCCGACGTCTCGAAGAACTACCAGATCTCGCAGTACGACGAGCCCACCTGCTTCGAGGGCAGCCTCGACGTGGTGCTCGATGACGGCGAGGTCGTCACGGTCGGCGTCGAGCGCGCTCACATGGAGGAAGACGCAGGGAAGAACACCCACGTGGGTGGCACCGGCGGCATCCAGGGCGCGGACTACTCGCTCGTGGATTACAACCGTGGCGGCGTGCCGCTGGTCGAGATCGTCACGCACCCCATCGAGGGCACCGGCGAGCGCGTGGCCGAGGTGGCCCGCGCCTACGTCGCGACGATCCGTGACATCGTCAAGTCGCTCGGTATTTCCGACGGCCGGATGGAGCAGGGCTCGGTGCGTGCGGACGTCAACCTGTCGCTGCGCCCCAAAGCCGCCGCGGGCGAGGACCAGTCCGCGGTGCCGTTCGGCAAGCGGTCGGAGACCAAGAACGTGAACTCGCTGCGTGCCATCGAGCGCGCCATCCACCACGAGGTGGTGCGTCAGGCCGAGCCTGCTGCTTGCCGGCGAGCCCGTGGTGCAGGAGACCCGTCACTGGCACGAGGACACCGGCTCGACCACCCCCGGCCGCTCCAAGGAGCAGGCGGAGGACTACCGGTACTTCCCTGAGCCCGACCTCCTTCCCGTCGAGCCCAGCCGCGAATGGGTCGAGGAACTTCGGGGCACCATCCCCGAGCACCCCGCCAAGATGCGTGCGCGCCTCAAGGAGGCGTGGGGCTTCTCCGACACCGACATGCGTGACGCCGTCAACGCCGATGCCCTCGACCTCATCGCCGCAAGCGTCGAGGCGGGAGCGAAGCCTCAGGCCGCACGTAAGTGGTGGATGGGTGAGTGGCCCGCACCGCGAACGACCGAGAGGTGTCGCTGCGTGACCTGCCGGTGACGCCCGCGCACATCGCCGAGCTCCAGTCGCTGATCGACGAGGGCAAGATCAACGACAAGGCTCGCTCGTCAGGCGCTTGAAGGCGTGCTCGCGGGGGAGGGCTCACCCGCCGAGGTTGTCGCCAGTCGCGGCCTCGAGGTGGTCTCGGACGACTCCGCGCTCGAGGCAGCCGTGGACGAGGCTCTCGCCGCGCAGCCCGATGTGCTGGCCAAGATCCAGGACGGCAAGGTCCAGGCGGCTGGCGCCATCGTCGGCGCGGTCATGAAGGCCACCCGTGGCCAGGCCGATGCCGGACGCGTGCGGGAGATCATCCTGCAGCGCGCGGGCGTCGAGGGCTAGGCCCCGCCGACAATTCGCACCGCTCAACGCCCAACACGCCGGGCATCGCCCTCCTCGGAGGTGCGGTGCCCGGCGTGTCGCGTTCCGGACTGGTTCAAACTGTCGGGGGCAGAGTGGCTCGGGCGTAGATCAGCCGCGCGCCGCGAGCTTCTCGAGCAGCAGGGCTTGCGCGACGATCATCCGCTCGATCTCCGCCGGGTCCACGCTCTCGTCGGAGGCATGAATGCGCGACAGCGCGGTGTCCTCCGGCCCCCACAGCGCGAACTCCGCCTGCGGCGCCACCGAGTGCAGGGTCTGCAGCAACGGAATGGACCCGCCCGAGCCGGACTCGCCTGCCGCCTTGCCGAACGCCTCCGTCATCGCCTCGCGGGCGGCCGCGTAGCCGGGGCCGTCCGTGGGGGCCAGGAACGGCGGCGCGGCCTTGATGCGCTGCACCTCGACCTGTGCGCCCCACGGGGCGTGGGTCTCGAGGTGACGGACCAGGGCGTCGGCTCGGCCTCGGGGTCGGAGCCGGGGACGATGCGCATCGAGATCTTGGCGCTCGCCACCGGGTGGATGACGTTGGACGAGTCGGCGATGGACGTGGTGTCGACACCGATCGCGTTGATCGACGGCTTGGCCCACAGACGGTCGGCAATGGTGCCGGTTCCCAGCAGCGAGACGCCAGGCAGGAGTTCTGCGCCCGCAAGGAAGTCCTCCTCCGTCATGTCCTCACCTCCCCACGGGCCACCGGTGACGCCGTCCACGGCCACGTCGCCCGCATCGTCTACCAGGGACGAGAGGAGTCGCGCGAGCGCCATCATCGCGTCGGGGGTGGGTCCGCCGTACACACCGGAGTGCAGCGGGTGGTCGAGGGTGCGGACCGTGACCGTGCAGGACACGTCGCCTCGTAGCGCCGTGGTGAGGACGGGCTCGCCCACGCGGAGGTTGCCCATGTCGGCGATGATGAACATGTCGCACTGGAACAGGTCGGGATGTGCCTCGACGAACTCCTCGAGGTTGCTCTCTGTCTCCTCCATGCCCTCGACGATGATGCGCACCGTGCACGGCGGCTTGCCGTCGAACGCACGAAGCGTCCCAATCAGGCTGACGAGGCCCGACTTGTCGTCGGCGGCACCGCGGCCGTAGATGCGCCCGTCCTCCTTCAGCGTGGGCGTCCAGGGGTCGGTGCTCCACCCCTGCGAGGCGTGCGCCGGCTGGACGTCGTAGTGGGCGTACAGGACGACGGTCGGCGAGCCCTCGGGGCCCTTGAGCCTCGCCGTAGATCGGCGGGTAGCCGTGGGGAACATCGGCCAGGTGCGCGTCGGTGATGCCTGCCTCGCGGATCAGGCTCGAGGGTGCGCTCGGCCATGCGGTGCACGGGCTCCTCCGGATAGCCGGGGAACGCGATCGAGGGGATGGCTACGAGGCTCCTGGAGGTCGGCGATCACGCCCGGCATGAGCGAGTGGACCTTGGCTGCGGTGTCGTCGAGGGTCATAGGTGCCAGTGTGGCACCGTCGCGCTCAGAACAACGTGCCGATGGCGGCACCCGCGGCGATCGTGGTGACCGACAGGATGAGCATCGGTACAAAGAAGGCGTGGTCGATGAGTCGGGTGCCGAGCTTGGTGGTGCCGGTCAGGTCGAAGTTGGCCGCCGCGATTTGGGGTCCGTTCGCGGGAAGCGTGTAGACACCGCCGAGGGCGCCTGCCCACATGCCGGTCACCACCCCGGCCGGAAGTCCTGCCGCGAGGCCGATGGGCACGATGGTCCGCGTCGCCGTCGACTGGCTCGTGGTCATCGCGGCCACAAGGAACACCGCCACGGCGAACAGGAACCGCCAGTCGGTCACCCATGCGCCGACCGTGGAGACGATGTAGTCCTCGTGCGCCGAGATGAACGTCGCGGTGAGCCAGGCGATGCCGAACAGGGCGATCGCGGAGATCATGCCCGCCTTGAAGACCGATTGGCTCGGCACGTCTCCCACCTGTGGGCGCCCGACGGCGATGATGACGGCTCCCACCACGAACATCACCAGGATGATGGTGGTGGTCATGTCGATCTGCGTCGAGGTGCCGTGGACCGTGAACGAGGGGCGGAGGTCCGGGAACAGGCCCAGCGCCACGATGACGAGGACGCCCGCCAGGAACGTCAGGGCAGCGTTGCGGCCCCGCGCTGTGTACATCAAGGCGGCCGATGCCGGGGTGCCTTCCGTACCCGGCCCCGTGCCCGGCGCGACCTCGGTACGCGACGGGACGGTGGCATCGGCCGTGGGGGAGGTGAGGCGGCCGTCGGCGAGCCGTGCCTGCACCTCGGGGTCGTCGGCGAGTTCACGCCCCATGCGGTTGACGACGATGGACGTGACCACGATGCCGATGACGCAGGCCGGGAAGGTGATGAGGAGGATCTGGCCGAGGCCAAGGTTGTAGGGGGCGACGTCGGTGAGCGTCAGCATGGCCGCCATCGCCGCGGACACGGGTGAGGCGGCGAGCGCGATACCTGACTGCACCACGGTGACGGTGAGCGGGCGTGAGGGCCGGATCCCGTTGCGGTACGAGACGTCGTAGATCACCGGCAGCAGGGGATAGACGATGTTGCCGGTACCGGCTCCCGCACAGAACAGGAACGCCGTGAGCGGCGCGATGAGGGTGATCTGGCGTGGGCGTCTCTCGATCACGCGCGCGGCCATGGCGACCATCCAGTCGATGCCGCCCGCGGCCTGCATGAGCGCCGCTGCCGTGACCACGCCCAGGATGATGGCGATCGCCGCGGCGGGAGGGTCGCCCGGCGCCTCGCCAAAGACGAAGATCAGCACGAACGTGCCGACGCCGCCCCAGACACCTACCCCGACGCCGCTGGCGCGCGTGCCCAGGATGATGGCGCCGAGGACCACGAGCGCCTCGAGGACGAAACTGAGAGACACGACCCACCCCCTCGAAGGCCGCCGTCGGCCCTCCTACGAGCGACGATAGTCCTCGTGGAGTGCCGACGGCGGGGCGATCACGCGATCACGCGGTCGCAGGCTCAGCCGCCACCTCCTCGATGGAGGTGCGGGTGCACCGTGGATGTGCCACGGTCACCTCATGCACCCCGCCCACGAGGGTGGTCGCGGCGCGAGCGAAGCGCGTCGACGGTGTTCCTGTCCAGAGGTCGAGCGCACCCGGCTCGACGATGCGGGCGAGATCGCGCCCCGAGAACGCCAGCCGTGCGGCGGGCACCTCGAGTGTGACGCGTCGCGACTCGCCCGCGGGCACGGGCACCTTGGCGAAGCCGACGAGTTGCGCCACGGGACGCGTCACCGAGGCGGCTGGGTCATGTGCGTACAGGCTGCACCACCTCGTCGGCGTCTCGGTCGCCGGTGTTCGCGACGGTGACGGTGACGGTCAGGGGACCTGCGGTGGGGGTCTCGTCCGCGACGACGAGGTCCTCGTGGCGGAAGGTCGTGTACGTCAGGCCATAGCCGAACTCGAGGGGGCCAGCCGGATCAAGGTTGGAGACCTCCGAGGCGCCGCCCAATGCCGGGTGAAGGTACGTGTAGGGCTGGGAGCCCGTTGACCGTGGCATCGACACCGGCAGGCGACCGGAGGGAGTGACGCGTCCGGACAGGACGCCCGCGACGGCTCCCGCGCCCTCCTCGCCGGGGAAGAACGCCTGGACCACGGCAGCACACCGTTCGAGTGCCCAGCCGACGGCGTAGGGACGCCCCGTGAGCATGACGAGCACCACGGGAGTGCCGGTGGCGAGGACCTGCTCCACGAGTTCACGCTGGACGCCCGGCAGTTCCAGCGAGTCGCGGTCGCAGCCCTCGCCGGAGGTTCCCCGCCCAAACAGCCCCGCGTGATCGCCCACCACCACGACCGCGACATCGGCGCTCGCGGCGGCTTCGACCGCGGCCGCAAAGCCTCCACGGTCGTGGTCGTCGACGCCGCAACCACGCGCATACGTGACGGCGCCGAGGAGCCTCGGCGTCGATCGCCTCGCGCACGGTCGGAGCCGCGAAACCCCGGTCCACCCCCGGGCGTTGGGCGAGGACGTGGTTCACAAAGGAGTAGCACCCGAACAGTGCCTCCGCGCGGTGAGCGTTGGGTCCGATGACGGCAACCTTCCGCGGTGCCGCACCTCCGTGACCGTCGCCCGGCGCGAGCGGCAGAATGCCGTCGTTGTGAAGGAGCACCACCGACTCCTCCGCGAGACGCCGGGCGACGTCACGGTGTTCGGGGAGTCGACATCGATTCCCGCCGGTGCCGGCCCCGAGAAGTCGGCGTCCAACAGTCCAAGGCGCGCCTTCTGGGTCAGGACGCGCACCGCGGCGCGATCCACGTATGCCACGTCCACCGCGCCGGACTCGACCGCCTCCTTGAGTGGGGCGAGGAAGGCGTCGCCGGTGGGGAGTTCGACGTCGATGCCCGCTGCGAGCGCCTGCGCAGCGGCATCGGCGTGACTGGCCGCCACGCCATGGAGCAGGTGAAGGAAGGCGACGCCGAAGTAGTCGGCCACCACGGTGCCGTCGAAGCCCCATGTCTCGCGCAACAACCCGGTCAGGAGGTCAGGGTCGGTGGCAACGGGCAGACCATCGATCTCGGTGTACGCGTGCATGACGGAGCGTGCGCCGCCGTCCACGACGGCGATCTCGAACGGCACCAGCATGACGTCGCGCAGCGTGCGCGGCCCGAGCGCCACCGGCCCGAAGTTCCTGCCTCCCTGCGAGGCCGAGTAGCCCACGAAGTGCTTGAGAGTGGCGTCGACTCCCGCGCTTTGGAGGCCGCGCACGTAGGCGGTTCCCACCTCGCCCACCAGGTACGGGTCCTCACCGATGCACTCTTCCGTTCTGCCCCACCGCGGGTCGCGCACCACGTCGAGGACGGGAGCGAGCCCCTGGTGAATTCCCAGGTCGCGCATCGTGGTGCCCACGAGCGCCGCTGCCTCCTCGACCAGTGCGGGATTCCACGCGGACCCCCACGCGAGCGGGGTGGGAAGGGTGGCGGCCTTCCACGCGTTGAGGCCGGTCAGACATTCCTCGTGGACGATAGCGGGGATGCCGAGCCGGGTCTCGTTGACCAGGAAGCGCTGGCGCTCCCAGAGCCATGCGGCGCGCTCGTCTGTCTCAACGGGGTTGGTGCCGTAGGCCCTGGTGATGTGTCCCAGGCCGTGCTTCATCGCATCGGCCAGCGGGCCGGTGTGCTGGATTTCACCCTGGAGCGGCGCAACCGCGTCGCCCTCCTCGCCCTCCCAGAACCCGACGATCTGTGCGAGCCTTCTCATCGAGCGTCATCTGGGCCACGAGGTCGCGGGCCCTGACGGCCGGGTCGGTCGTGTGATCGGTCATCGCCCTAGCCCTTCACTGCGCCGGTCAGGCCGTCGACGATCCTGCGCTCCATCAGCAGGAAGAAGACGAGCGCGGGAATCATCGCCAGCGATGTGTACGCCATGATCAGCGTGGTCGCGGAGGCGTACTGGCCCTGGAACGTGGTGATGCCCAGCGGCAGGGTCATGCCACGTGGGTCGCCGGTGAGCAGGAGGAGGGGAAGCAGGTAGGCGTTCCACGACGCGATGAACGCGAGGACACCGACCGTCACCATGCCGGGGCGCGCCAGCGGCAGCAGCATGCGCCAGAAGAAGCCGATGCGCGACACGCCATCCATGAACGCCGCCTCCTCGAGCCTCCAGCGGCAGTGCCTTGAGGAAGGGGCGCAGGATGATGATGGTCATCGGCAGCCCGAAGGCGATCTGCGGCACGATCAGCCCCGGAAGCCCGGACAGCCCCATGTCCTTCAGCAGCAGATACAGCGGGAGGACCGCCACCGACAGGGGGAACATCAGTCCCGTCGTGAAGATCATGAACACGCCCTCGCGCCCCTTGAACCGGTAGCGGGCGAGCGGGTAGGCGGCCATGGTGCCGAACAGGACCACACCTGCCGTGGTGAGCGTGGCCACCAGGAGCGAGTTGGCCGCCTGACGCCAGAAGATGTCGTTGGACAGGATGTCGCCGTAGTTGGACCACATCACGGGGTCGGGAAGCCCCGTGGGGTTGGTCGAGAGGTCCTGCTGGGTGCGCAGGCCGCCGACGACCAGGTAGATGATGGGGCCGAGCGTGACGGCCACGCCGACGAGCGCGACGGCGATGGAGAGCCAGGGCGTCTTGCCCGTCCCCTCGCCTCGGGCGTAGCGCCGATGCGGGGGAGCCACGCTCTTGCGCGGGGCCGATGCGGGGGCTGAGGCAGCAGTGGCGGTCATGCGCGCTTGGCCTTCCTGGGAGCGTCGGAGTTGTCACGACGAAGGACGAACAGGACGTAGAACACGGCCACGACGAACGACAGCATGAACATGATCACCGCGATGGCGGAGCCGAAGCCCCAGTCATTGCGGAAGAAGCCGATCTGCATCATGTACGTCGCGATGGTCGAGTACTGACCGGTGGTGCCGCCCTGGTTGAGGACCCAGACCATGTCGAAGAGCCTGGATGGATCCGATGAGCGACAGGAACACCCAGATGCGGATGGTGGGGCCGATGAGCGGGATATTGATTCGCCACTGGGTCTGCCACCACGAGGCGCCGTCGATGGCGGCGGCATCCTGAAGTTCCTGGGGCACCCCGGACAGGCCCGCGAGGAACAGGATCACCGCTAGGCCGATGTACTTCCACGTGATGATGAAGAACACCACCCAGAATCCCCAGGTTTGGTCCTCAAGCCAGCCGCCAGCCGGGGGTTCGAGGCCCACGGCGTTCATGAGTGCAGTGGCGACCCCGTTGGGGTCGAAGATGATGAGCCACATGGTGCCGGCGATGACCTCGCTCAGCACGTAGGGCGCGAACAGCGTGACGCGCACCGCGGAGCGGCCGGGGAAGCGGCGATTCAGCACGAGCGCGATGAGGAGCCCCAGGGGAGCCTGGATCAGGATCGACAACACCAGGATGCCGATGGTGTGGGTGAAGGCCGCCTGGAAGGGCTCGGCGTAGGCGGTGGTGAAGGCGCTCTTGGTCGCCTCATCGGTGCCGCCGAACAGCGCCCGGGCGTAGTTTTCGAGCCCGATGAAGTCGGCATCCTCGAACTGCTCGACGCCGTTCCACTGGTACAGCGAGTACCGGGCGGCGGAGATCACGGGGTAGACGACGAAGGTCAGGAAGAGTGCGAGCGCGGGGCCGAGGAAGAGCGTGAGGCTCTCCCCACATGCGCACGCGCGCTCGACGGGGGTGGTCGCTGACGGGCTGTCCGAGGGCGTCGCCCGCCGCCGGCGCTGCTGCGCCGACGGCGGGGACGGTCCCCGTGCCCGAGGTCTCCAGTGCGGTCACGGAGATCTCGCTTTCTGGGGTCGGTGGGACGGGGTGGAGTTACTGCGTGGCGGCCGCGGCCGTCATGAGGTCGACGGTGTTCTGCGCGTCGCCGGTCCCGGCGAACTGTGCGGCGATGCCGTCGTTGAGTGCTCCACCCACGTTGGTGCCGAGGAGCGTGTCGAGCCACAGCCTGGACGTAGCCGGCGTTGCTCGAGGTCTGGGCGATCTCCTGGAGCACCGGGTCGGTGATGGCGTCCGTGGCGGCGGGGGCCACGGGGAGACCGCCGACGGCCTCGACATAGCCGCGCTGGACATCGTCGGAGACCAGGTAGGACAGGAAGCCCGCGCACTCGGCGGGGGCGTCCTTGTAGCAGGAGAAGCCGTCGCCGCCGCCCATGGAGGCGGTCGGGTCACCCTCGCCCGATGCCGTCGCGGGCATCGGGAACCAGTCGAGGTCATCGTGCAGGGCGGTGAGCGCCTCATCGGATCCGTCGGTGAAGCCCTCGTACACGAAGTAGTTCCACTGGCCCATGAGCTCCATGGCGGCCTCGCCGTTGGCGACCAGGCCTGCGGATGACGTCGCGCCCGTCTGGGCCACGGTCGACATGAACTGGTTCTGGAACGGCTCCGTGCCGAGGAAGTCCTCGAGCCTGGGTGCCTGCGTCGAGCCAGCACGGGTTGGAGAAGTCCAGCGCGGCGGTGTCGTTGGACATGGTGTCCTGGGAGCAGGAGCGCAGGGCGAAGTTGTACCACCAGTGAGCGGCGGGCCACTTGTCCGCCGCACCCACCGCGATGGGGGTGATTCCTGCGTCCTTGAGCTTCTGGACGGCGTCGCCGAGCTCGTCCATGGTGGTGGGCTCGGCGGTGATGCCCGCCTGCTCGAACAGGCTCTTGCGGTACCAGACGCCTTCGACGGCGAACTGGAACGGGACGCCGTACGTGACGCCGTCCGCCTGCCACGGTGCCACCGCACCGCCCAGGCGTTCGATGTCATCGGCCAGCGGCTCCGACAGGTCCATCAGGTAGCCGGCCTCGGCCTGCGCCGCGAGTTCGCCGCCGCCCCACTGCTGGAAGATGTCGGGCGCGTCGCCCGATTGCAGCGCGGTGGGGATGCGGGTGCGCTGCAGGTCTTCGTTCTGGATCTGCTCGATCTCGATGGTGACGTTCGGGTGCTCGGCCGTGTAGTCGGCCGCGACCTTGTCCCAGTAGTCGCCAAGGGAGTTTTCGCCGGTGTCACCAGCCACACCGTTGTGCCACCAGGTGAGGGTGACGGGTTCGCCGGAGCCTCCCTCTTGTGCGGAAGTGGTCGTGCCCGGGGATTCCGTGGCGGCGGGGTCCTCATCCGAGCCGCATGCGGTGAGCAGCAGTGCCGCGGATGACGCGAACGCCACCATGGCGCTCGCTCGACGGAAATGCGTCATGTTCGTGTCCTCTCAAGTCCTCGTTGACCAGCCGAACACCGGTGAGTCTGACAGCGGGTCAGAGTCATGTCAAACGTTATCGATAACGTTTTCGCAACGGAGGGGAGAGGCGCTACGATGCCCGACATGGGACCGCGAGTGAAGGCTGTCGGACGTGGCCGCACGGGCCGGGGTGTCCGTCGCGACCGTGTCGAAGGTCGTCAACGGGCGTTACGGCGTCTCGAAAGACACCATCGCCACCGTGCAACAGGTGATCGACGAGGCTCGGTTACGCGGGCAACCTTTCGGCCTCCTCGCTGCGCGCCCAGCAGACCCACGTGCTCGGCGTGCTCGTCGCGGACTTCGAGCCCTTCTCTGCGGAGGCTCCTCAAGGGGGCAGCCAAGGCGGCCCACGGTTCCGGCTACGAGGTGCTGTCGCACTCGGGAGGTGACACCCATGGCTGGGAGCGTCGGTCGCTCGCGCGGCTGGGCGGGACCCTGATCGACGGCGCCGTCATCGTCACCCCCACGGTGCTCGACGCGGAGACCGTGGTGCCCATCGTGGCCATCGACCCGCACTACGGGCCCAACCGCTTGCCCACCATCGACGTCGACAACTTCGAGGGTGCCGAGCGGGCCGCCCAGCATCTGTTGAGCCTTGGCCACCGCCGCATCGGCTTCCTCGGCGGACGCAACGAACTCGACTCATCGCACCTGCGTGAGGCGGGGTTCCGTCACGCCCACGCCGAGGCGGGCATCCCCGTCGACCCCGCGCTCATCATCGAGACGAGGTACGCCCCGGAGAATGCGGCCCAGGCCACGCGCACCCTCCTGGGGATGGCCGAGCCGCCGACGGCCATTATGGGAGCCAACGACCTCACCGCGCTCGCGGCCATCGAGGTCGCGCATGACCTGGGTCTGAGCGTCCCAGGCGACCTGTCCGTCATCGGCTTCGACGACATCCCCGAGGCGGGACTCGCATCCCCCGCGCTCACCACCGTGCGCCAGCCGCTGCAGGAGATGGGCGCGGCCGCGATGCGAATGCTGCTGGACCGCATCGAGGGGCGCGAACACTCCTCGCACGTCCGGCTCGACACCTCGCTGGTCCTGCGCGAGACGTGCGCTCCGCCCCGCCCGTAGGCGGCGGCGCGCCGTGACACACTGGCGACCATGATCACCCTTTCCGTGCCGTCACAGGCAGTGGCCGATGCCGTGGGCGACCTCGGTGAAGACGTGCGGCTCATCGTCTGGAATCCTGCTGATGGGGACGCCCCGGCCGGCGCGGAGCAGATCCAGGCTGGTGTGCTTGGCTCACCGCACCGGGGGCCGGACCGTGTACTCCCGGCTGGGTGAGCCTGCCGTCCCTCGAGGCGATCCAGATTCCCTCGGCAGGCTTCGAGCACGCGCTGCCGTTCGTGCCGCACGGGGTCGCGCTGTGCAACGCGCGCGGCGTTCACGACACACGCACCGCGGAGATGGCACTCACCCTGACGCTCGCGAGCCAGCGGGGCTTGCCGCAGTTCTTCGACGCGCAGCGTCGCGGCCGCTGGGAGCCGTGGGAGACCGCCCCGTCACTGGCCGATAGCAGGGTCCTCATCGTGGGCTACGGGTCCATCGGAGCGGCGATCGGCGACCGCATGCGGGCCTGCGAGGCGCACGTCGAGGGCGTGGCGCGCTCGGCCCGCATCGCCCCGGACGGCACCACGGTGCATGCGATCGACGACATCCTCGGCCTCCTGCCCGCGGCGCGGATCGTGGTGCTCGTCACGCCTCACGACGACTCCACCGATCGCCTCGCCAACGCCGAATTCCTCGCTGCGATGCCCGACGGTGCGCTCCTGGTCAACGTGGGCCGCGGCGCCGTGGTCGACACTGATGCCCTGCTCGCGGAACTGCGGGCCGGGCGCCTGCGTGCCGCGCTCGACGTCACCGACCCCGAGCCGCTACCCGATGACCATCCGCTCTTTGATGCACCGGGGTGCATCGTTGTGCCTCATATCGCAGGCTTCGCGCAACTCACCGACCGGCGCTACGTCGCCCTCGTGCGTCGCCAGGTCGAGGCGCTGCGTCGGGGCGAGGGTCCGGTCAACCGCGTGGCGTAACCCCGGCATCGGCCATCTCGAGGCGCACGGAACTCCCCGCCCCGTCTCGCCAATCGATCCACGCGTGGACGATGTCCTCGATGGTGTCGCGCCTATCCTCGGCCTCGGCTATGGAGATGATCCTCATCACCCTGCCATCGCGCGGCGCCGGCTCGAGGCCAGGGAAGGTGGTCGGCAAGAGGCCCGCGCGGTGGAACACCAGCACTGCCGCCATCGAACCCTGCGGGTAGAAGGACGCGATGTCGCCACGGTACGAGAACGTCGGGGTCGACCACTTGATCGACTCCTCCACCCGGTCGTCGGAGGCGAGCAGGATCCAGCGCAGATGCTGAACGACGTCCTTCATGGGACTGGTGTAGTGCCCCATCCAGAGGTCGACATCGGCGTCGCGCATGTTCCGAACGTACTCCCCGGTGCGCGAGCGTGCTACGACAAGGGGGTGGCTTTCGCTGCCTTGTAGAGCTCCAGGGTGAGATGACGCTCCGCGGCATGGTCCACGATCGGTGCCGGATACGCAGGGGTGTCGACCTCCGGCACCCAGCGCTCCACATAGCGACGCTCGGGGTCGAAGGTGCGCGCTTGCGTGCTGGGATTGAAGATGCGGAAGAACGGCGCCGCGTCGCGGCCGGTGCCCGCGACCCACTGCCAGTTGAGCCTGGTTCTGGGCGTGGTCGTAGTCCACGAGCGTGCGGCGGAAGTGGTCCGCGCCGCGCTGCCACGGGATGCGCAGGTCCTTGACGAGCAGGCTGGCGACCACCATGCGCACGCGGTTGTGCATCCACCCGGTCTGTGCGAGCTGGCGCATGCCGGCATCAACCAGCGGGAACCCCGTGACGCCGTCTCGCCACGCCATGAACGCCGCGTCCGCGTCGCGGCCCTCGATCCAGTCGGCATCTCGGAGGACGGGAGTCAGTGACGTGCGCAGGGCCTCGGGGTGGTGGAATAGGACATCGGCGTGGAAGTCGCGCCACGCCGGCTCCGATTCGAAGACCCTGGCACCGGGGTGCTTCTCGCGGGCCGTCAGGGCAAGCACCGTGCGGGGGTGAACCTGGCCAAACGCCAGTGCCGTCGACAGGCGGCTGGTGCCGTCGAGGTCGGGGCGGTCACGGTCCTCGCCGTAGAGGTGAAGGCGCTCCGCCACGAAGTCAGCCAGTGCCTCCACGATGCGGTCCTCGCGGAACTCGTGGACGTTCACGAGGGGATCCGCCGCGTCACCGTGCGCGGCCCGCTGATCCAGATCCACGTCATCCTCGTGGCGGCCAAGGTTCACCCAGGCGTCCCCGCGTGCCGCGGCGGCCGGCGCGCGCCACCCGTGGCGCCTCCACGCGTCGCGATACGGAGTGAACACCTTGTACGGGTCGCCGTCAGCCTTGCGCACGCGCCCAGGGGCCACGGCGTACGGCGAGCCGATGAGTCGCAACTCACGGCCCCCGCGGTGAGTGCGGCGGCGACGGCGTCCTGCTCCGCGATGCCGGCGGGGGAGTACTCGCGTGCCGCCCACACGACCCGCGCATCGGCCTCCTGGGCCGCCGCGGTGACCACGGCATCGGCCGCACCTCGTCGCACGGCGAGTGCTCCAGCGCTGGCGTCGCGCAGGCTGCCAGAGCACGCGGGCGAGGTGGGCACTACGGCGGCCAGACCATCGCGTGATCCCGTCGGTCCAGGCAAAGACCGCCGCCGCGCCGTCCTCCTGCGCGCTGACGAGTGCGGGATTGTCTGCGAGGCGGAGGTCTCGGCGGGCCCACCACAGCGAGGTCATGGGGCGCTCACTTGGGGCATCGTGCCTGACAAGGTCATGAATGCACCAACGGCAACGACCGCCCAGGTGTTCCCGGACGGCCGTTGCCGGTGTGCACTGTCGCGGTGGTGTGTACCGCGGGTGCGAGGAGCGGCTGGCCCCCGGGAGGGGTGGTGGGGGCCGCGCTCACGTAAGAGCCATCTTCTCACGCCGTGAGGCGTCAGAACGACGGCGAGGTGTTACGCCGAGACGCGCGCGAACTGCTTGACGTGCGCGACGGCAGCGTTGACGAAGTTCGCGAGGATGGAGGCCTGAGCCTCGTCCTGGAGCGTGCCGTCGGCGCCGAAGGCGTCTGCGCGGTAGTGGAAGAAGGTCTCGGGCTGGCCCATGGTGGGGGCGTCGTAGTGACCGAGGATCGCGCGCAGGTGCTGCTGGGCGGCTGCGGTAGCCGTCGAGCCGATCGAGGCGCCCATGATCGCGACGGGCTTGCCTGCGAAGGAACCTTGGCCCCAGGGGCGAGCGGCCCAGTCCAGCGCGTTCTTGAGGACGCCGGGGATGGAGCGCGAGTACTCGGGGGTGACGATGATGACGCCGTCGACGTCGGCGATGGCCTGCTTCCAGTCGCGGGCCACCTGCGGGTAGTCGGCGTCGAGCGCGTAGTCGTAGAAGGGCAGGTCCTTGAACTCGAGGAACGTGAACTCCACGTCCTCGTCCGTGGCAAGGCCGGGCAGCACGTTGGCGACCTGACGGTTGATGGAGGCCTCGGCGATGGAGCCGACGATGATGCCGATGCGGGTCATGGCATGGTCCTTTCAAAGAAAGTGTGAGGGGGAGGCGTCGGCTTCTTCAGCGACGACATCATCAACGATAGATGATGTGTCAACTATTCCACAATCATGTATCTGAGATTCGTGGCGCAGGGGCATGGCCGCGCGTACGCAGCGCCGAAGCGCGGTCATGCCACCCGACGCACGCCACCTTCGCCGGAGGCTGGCAGCAAGCGCCGCTAGATCGCGGGAATGCCTACCGCCGGGCTCGAGGGGCCCGGCGCCGCCGTCAGTACCTCCGTCAGTGGGTCGACGGTTGCGGCGGCCGAGGCTGCTCTCACCTCACGTCGTGTGCGCGCAGCGGAGACAGTGGTCGGTGCGCCAACGCTCGACGAGGCCGCCTGGCGCGGCGCTCGTGTGCAGCGAGGCCCGCCGCGGCTGAGACGAGTTGCCGCGCCTCCGCGACGAGATCGGGGTCGGAAGGCTGGCCGTCAGCGTCGAAGGAGGTTTCCGGGTCCGCAAAAAGGACCACCTCGGGCTGCGACCGTAGAGAGGCTCCGTGGTCCCCGAGGACGGTGCGAAGGTGCTGGATCGAAGCGAAGCGCGGGAGTGATCCGAGGCTGACTCCCGCGATGGTCGTCGGCTTTCCCGCCAGCGCGTTCGGCGCGGCGGTTCCGCCGGCCCAGTCGAGGCCGTTCTTCAAGGCGCCGGGAATGGAGCGCTCGATGGTGGGGGACACGATGATCAGTCCGTCGACCGCCGCGACCTGGCGTTTCCACTCCAAGGCGGCTGCGGGAGCCTCGACATCCTCATAGGGCGCGTGCTGGGGAAGGTGCTGAGGATCAAGTTCCACGATGTGAGTGCCAGGGGGTGCGACCTGGGTCAGCAGGTGGGTGAGGTGGCGCTGAGTGCGAGCCAGGGGCAGTGAGCCGATGATCAGGCCGAGCGTCGTCACGGGTGTCCCTTCCATGGGGCTGGCCACCCCTCGCGGGTGGCGAATGCCCTGTGAACGCGCACTGTGCCAGGCGGTATTCCCGGATCACGACGAAAGGTGGCGACCCGCCCAGATGTCGGCGGCATCGCGCAGGAGGACGGCCGCCCCCGGGGCGATCTCGTCGTAGTTGCGGCGGAACCGCTCGTCATCCACGTACATCTGAGTGATACCACGGTACGTCTCCGCGGTCGGTGTCCAGAACAGCGACAGCCACTCGTGGTGCTGCGCGACAATTGCCTGCACCTCATCGGACTCCGGCCGGAATCCCACGCGGATGGCCGCGCCCAATGCCTCCACCACCTCGCGGTGCGTGTCGAGGTGACGCTGCTGGCCGTCCTTGCCGAGCGCCTTCCACTGCGCGTTGGAGCGATCGACCGCATCGTCGCCCCAGCGTTCGCGCGCCTCGGGCTCGTACTGGCGGTGGAAGCCGTCGAGGATTTCTTCGTGTGACATGGTGGTGCCCTTCTCGAGGGAGTCGATGGTGCGGGCCACTGTGGAGGCGAGCCGCGCGTAGCGGTCGCGTTCGGCAGTGAGGCCCACAAGGTGGTCGCGCAGGTGCGCAAGGGTGATGGTGGGGTCGTCTGCCTCGACGATCTGGGCGATCGTGTCCAGGCCGGTGCCAAGTTCGCGCAGCACGAGGATGTGTTGCAGCCGGAGGAGCTCCGCCTGGCCGTAGTGGCGCCTGCCGTCGGGGGAGGTGTGTGACGGCGCGAGCAGCCCGATGGCGTCGTAATGGCGCAGGGTGCGGCTCGTGACTCCTGTCAGGCGTGCCACGGCGGCGATGTCGAGCGTCTCGGTGGCCGAGGTGGCCCTGGGGCGAGGGGTCATGGTCACCAGCCTAGAAGTTGACGCTGCGTCAAGCGCAACCCGGGTTTTTTGGTGACCGCCGCATCGGCCGACTGGACGGACCTAGACTCGCCATCATGACGACGACGCCGGATATCAAGCCCCGTTCACGACAGGTCACCGATGGCATCGAGGCCACGGCCTCGCGCGGCATGCTGCGCGCCGTGGGCCTTGGCGACGAGGACTTCGCCAAGCCGCAGATCGGCATCGCGAGGCTCGTGGAACGAAATCACGCCCTGCAATCTTTCCCTGCAGCGCCTCGCACAGGCGTCCAAGAACGGTGTCCACGCGGGCGGCGGCTATCCGCTCGAGTTCGGCACCATCTCCGTCTCGGACGGCATCTCCATGGGCCACGAGGGCATGCACTTCTCGCTGGTCTCGCGCGACGTGATCGCCGACTCCGTCGAGACCGTCATGATGGCCGAGCGCCTCGACGGCTCCGTCCTGCTCGCGGGCTGCGACAAGTCGCTCCCGGGCATGCTGATGGCCGCGGCCCGCCTGGACCTGGCCTCGGTGTTCCTCTACGCAGGCTCGATCATGCCCGGTCACGTCAAGGCTCTCGGATGGCACCGAGAAGGACGTCACCGTGATCGACGCGTTCGAAGCGGTGGGCGCGTGCCAGCGCGGGCTGATGTCCGAGGAAGACCGCCTCGCCATCGAGAAGGCGATCTGTCCTGGTGAGGGTGCCTGCGGTGGCATGTACACCGCGAACACCATGGCCTCCGTGGGTGAGGCCCTTGGCATGTCGCTGCCCGGCTCGGCAGCGCCGCCTTCGGCCGACCGCCGCCGCGACTACTACGCCCACAAGTCTGGCGAGGCTGTGGTGAACATGCTCCGTCAGGGCATCACTGCGCGTCAGATCATGACCAAGGAGGCGTTCGAGAACGCCATCGCCGTCGTCATGGCCTTCGGTGGCTCGACGAACGCAGTGCTGCACCTGCTCGCCATCGCCAACGAGGCCGAGGTGGACCTCACCCTCGATGACTTCTCGCGCGTGGCCGACCGCACGCCGCACCTGGGCGACCTCAAGCCCTTCGGCCGCTTCGTCATGAACGATGTGGACCGCGTGGGCGGCGTGCCCGCGGTGATGAAGTCACTGCTCGATGAGGGCCTGATGCACGGCGACACGCTCACCGTGACGGGCAAGACGCTGGGGGAGAACCTTGAGGAGCCTCAATCCCAAGAAGATTGACGGTCGCGTGATCCGCAACCTCAACAACCCCATTCACAAGACCGGTGGCATCACCATCCTCAAGGGCTCGCTCGCCCCCGAGGGTGCCGTGGTGAAGTCCGCTGGCTTCGACAACGACGTGTTCGAGGGCACCGCGCGGGTGTTCGACCGTGAGCGCGCGGCGCTCGACGCGTTGGCCGATGGCACCATCACCGCTGGCGACGTGGTCGTCATCCGCTACGAGGGCCCGAAGGGCGGCCCCGGCATGCGCGAGATGCTTGCCATCACGGGGGCGATCAAGGGCGCAGGCCTCGGGAAGGACGTGCTCCTCGTCACCGACGGCCGCTTCTCGGGCGGCACCACGGGACTGTGCGTGGGTCACATGGCCCCCGAGGCGGTCGACGGCGGCCCCGTGGCGTTCGTCAAGGACGGCGACAAGATCCGCCTTGACGTGAAGAACAAGACGCTCGACCTGCTGGTGGACGATGCGGAGGCTCGAGGCGCGCAAGGAAGGCTGGGAGCCGCTGCCCCCGTCTACACGCGCGGTGTGCTCGCCAAGTACGCCAGGCTCGTGCAGTCGGCCTCGACCGGTGCGGTGCTGCGCTAAGTATCTGCTGACACGAGGGCCCCGGGATGATTCCCGGGGCCCTCGTGCTGTCTGTGCCCGGGTGCGCCTGAGTCCGTGCCGGGTGTCTCCCTCACCCTCACCCCCGACCCCGTCCCCTCACCCCGGCCCCTGCGCCGCAGTGGGCGGTGAGGGTGCGCTGGTGCACACGGGTGCCTCCTGGTGGACGCCCAGGGTGCGATTGCATGAGTGCGCCCGCACAGCGCCAGAACCCCAGGTCTGGTGCCGGGGGAGTGCCTGCGCGAGGCCCGGCACCCTGAGCATCCACTGCGACCCGGCCACGTGCGGCTGCGCACCCCGAGAGTCCACTGGGGTGCAGCCACCTGCGGGGGCCGACGTCACCGTCCAAGGACGCCCGGACCCGGCCGCCCCCCAAGAATCCCGATGTGTCCCCAACAAACAGGAAGGCCCCGCACCGGATCCGGTGCGGGACCTCAAGGCGGGGCGGGTTACGCCGTGGCCCCCTGAGCGGGTGCAGTGTCAACAGAGGACACGTCGACGCCAGCCTGCCTCGAGTTGCGCGGCGGATGCGCCAGGGATCTCCGCCACCACGCGACGGTAGGCCGCGGAGTGGTCGTAGATCTCATGCTTCAGCACGTTGCGACGGTGCTTGATCAACAAGGTGACCTGGAGCACCGCCAGGGCAATGTTGGCGGCGAGGGCGAGGGCGGACACCGTGAGGAGTGCGGCCGGATCGCCGGAGGCATCAACCGAGAAGTCAGAGGTGGACGTGAACGCAGGCACGGCCATGGTGAACATCATCCATAGCGCCAGGGTGTGGGCGCGGTGCTGGAGCCACGCGCCCTTGCGAATGAAGAACGCAGGAATGGTGCAGGAGATGAGGAGCGCGGCGCCCGCGTAGAAAGCGTGATCACCCACGCAGTTGTAGACGTAGGCGAAGTTCCACAGGTCGTACGCGATGATCCAGGGCCAGATCATGTCCGGCCAGATCATGTCCTTGGTCTTGTCCCGCGAGATGTAGATGCCCATCCAGCCGGTGATGGCCAGGAGGTTGATGAGGCCCGCAATGCCGTTCATGTAGTTCCACGGGCCGGACAGCATGTAGACGCCGTCGACGACGCCATCGGCTCCCATGCCGCCCACCTGGAAGTCGCGGATCACCGCTTCCGCGATGTTCAGCGCGAGAATCCCGGCCGGGAACATGAGTGCCCACTTGTTCCTCTGCAGGCGTGGGATGTAGCGAATGGCCATGAAGCCAAGACAGCCGGCGAGGGCGGAGTACACCTTGACCCAGTGGAACCAGGTGCCGGTCGACGAATCCGCGCCAGCGGTGGTGGGCCACACAAAGATGGTCAGGATGATCGGCAGCGCGATGAAGAACGCCGCGCCAGCCCACGGGCCACGGCGAGACAACTCGTTGAGCCCGATGAGCGCGCCCAGAACGACAAACCACATGACGATCTGGACGAGGGTGAGTGGTTCGAACAGGAACATGTCACTCTCCTTCGAGTGATTGGTCCCGGCCGGGGCCCCGGGAGGGTTGGGTGCCAGACGCAGGGTCTGGCGGACGAGGTCGGCGAGCACGTCGTCGCTGACCTCCGGCTGAGTGCGCATCAGGCCGATGAGGCCGTGGAGCAGCACCACGAAGGTCTCGCGCACGTGCGAGATCTCGATGCGGTGCCGCTCGGCATACGCGGGAATGGTGGTGGTCTCAAGGATCTCCAGCAGAGCGACCACGGAGGCGTCCACATAGCGGACGTATAGTCCTGCGTCGTCGACGCGAGGGACGGGCAGGGGAGTCGGACGGGCGGTTCCTGTGGCCGATGCCGGTTCGGCCGCTGCCTCGGCCGATGCGGGGTCGCCCAAGGCGTCCGCGTCGCCGTCCGCGGAGCGGCCGGGAAGGTGGCGGCGAAAGAGTGCGATGTAGTCGCGCACGGCGCCGTCGATGTCGCCGCGTACGCGGAGGCGATCCCATTCGCGCAGATCCGCTGCGAAGTCGGCCACACACGCCGCGAGCACCATGTCCACGAGCGTGGGCATGGACCCCGCGTAGTGGTAGACGAGGCCCCTGGTGCAGCCCACGTGGTCGGCAATCTGTTGAAACGTGGTCGCGTGCACGCCATGAGTCGCGAACAGCACGCGGGCGGCAGAGACGATCTCGTCTCGGCGCTCGTCGGGGTGCTTCACCGTGCGACTCTGCTGGCTCATGGCACCACCGTAGAACCTATTGACACATCGTCAATTGGGACCGAGGTCCCGCGAAAAGAGCCGACGTGGGGCCGGCAGGGACCGCTCACATCGTCTCAGTATTCAAGATGGTGAACCACAATGTGAGATTCTTTGTCGAGATGGTGACACCGGCCCGCAACCGGGCGTACGCTTCAAGACATGCAGGCGATTCTCGTACTTAGGCGGCGCGCGGACCTCTAGTCCACGTCAGGCATCGTCCGCGCGCAGACCCCGACAGCCACTGAGGCCGAGGGGTTTTTCCATGCGAGGCGGATACGAGAATCGCCTCCACCCACGACTCAACGGGAGAGAACATGGCACAGGTCAGGGCCCCCAAGCCTTCGGCACTGGCGACGCCTCAGCCGGCACGCACGTCGGCAGGCGGATCCGCAGCGTCCGTGAGCGGTCAGGAGATGACCGGCGCTCAGGCGATCATCAAGAGCCTCGAGATGGCTGGCGCCACCGACGTCTTCGGCCTTCCGGGCGGCGCCATTCTTCCCACCTACGACCCGCTGATGGACTCGACGACGCTGCGCCACATCCTGGTGCGTCACGAGCAGGGCGCGGGCCACGCCGCACAGGGCTACGCCCACGCGACCGGGAGGCCGGGCGTCTGCATCGCGACGTCGGGGCCCGGTGCCACCAACCTCGTGACCCCCATCGCGGACGCGAACATGGACTCGATCCCCATGGTCGCGATCACCGGCCAGGTCGCCGCCTCGCTCATCGGCACCGACGGGTTCCAGGAGGCCGACATCGTCGGCATCACGCAGCCCATCACCAAGCACAACGTGCTGGTGACGGACCCCAATGAGATCCCGCAAGCCATCGCAGAAGCCTTCTACATCGCCACTCACGGCCGCCCCGGCCCGGTGCTTGTGGACATCGCGAAGTCCGCGCAGCAGGCCACCATGAACTTCCAGTGGCCCGAGCGCATCGAACTGCCCGGCTTCAACTCCGGAGCCCGTCCCCACGCGAAGACGGTGCAGGAAGCCGCGCGCCTGCTCGCCACCGCTCGTCGCCCCGTGCTCTACGTGGGCGGCGGCGTGATCCGTTCCGGCGCATCGGCCGGACTGCGCAAGCTCACCGACCTGTCCGGCGCGGCCGTCGTGACCACCCTGATGGCACGCGGCGCGCTGCCCGACTCGCACCCGCAGCACCTGGGGATGCCGGGTATGCACGGCACGGTTGCCGCCGTTGCGGCGCTGCAGAAGGCCGACCTTGTGGTTGCCCTCGGTGCCCGCTTCGACGACCGCGTCACCGGCAAGTTGTCGAGCTTCGCGCCGCACGCGACCATCGTCCACGCCGACATCGACCCGGCGGAGATCGGCAAGAACCGCGCGGTTGACGTGCCGATCGTGGGCGACCTCAAGGAGGTCTTCGAGGCCCTGGTCCCCGCGCTCGCGCAGGAGCACCAGCAGCACGGCAAGCCCGACCTCGAGGCGTGGTGGGCGCAGGCTCGACGACTGGCGCTCGACCTACGGCCTCGGGTTCACGCCTACCGGCGACGGGCTGTCCAGCCCCCAGCACGTGATTCAGCGCCTCGGCGAGATCTCCGGACCGGAGTCGATCTTCACCTCCGGCGTGGGCCAGCACCAGATGTGGGCCAGCCAGTTCATCAAGTACGAGCGCCCCAACTCGTGGATCAACTCGGGCGGCCTGGGCACCATGGGCTTCTCGGTGCCTGCGGCCATGGGCGCCAAGGTCGGCGAACCCGATCGCACCGTGTGGGCCATCGACGGCGACGGCTGCTTCCAGATGACCAACCAGGAGCCTCGTCACCTGCGCCATCAACGAGATCCCCATCAAGGTGGCGATCATCAACAACTCGTCGCTGGGCATGGTGCGCCAGTGGCAGACCCTGTTCTACAACGAGCGCTACTCGAACACCGACCTGCACACGGGCCACGGCACCCAGCGCATCCCCGACTTCGTGAAGGCTCGGGGAGGCCATGGGGTGCGTGGGCCTCAGATGTGAGTCCGATGCCGATGTGGACGCCACCATCAAGCGCGCCATGGAGATTGACGACCAGCCCGTGGTCGTTGACTTCACGGTGTCGCGCGACGCCATGGTGTGGCCGATGGTCGCGGCAGGCACCAGCAACGACGAGATCCAGTACGCCCGCGGCATCGCCCCCGAGTGGGACCGCGGCGAGGAGGAGTAAAGATGACCACCCACACCCTTTCGGTGCTCGTCGAGAACAAGCCCGGCGTGCTCGCGCGCGTCTCCGGCCTGTTCAGCCGCCGCGCCTTCAACATCCACTCGCTCGCCGTGGGCCAGACGGAGTACCCCGAGATCTCGCGGATCACCGTGGTGGTCGACGTGGACGAGCTCCCGCTCGAGCAGGTCACCAAGCAGGCTCAACAAGGCTGGTGCACGTGCTCAAGATTGTGGAGGCTCGAGCGCGACAAGTCGGTGCAGCGCGACCTCATCCTCGTGAAGGTGAGGGCCGATGCGCGTCAGCGTGCCGATGTCCTCCAGATCGTCGACCTTTTCCGTGCGCACGTCGTGGATGTCAGCCCCGATTCGCTCGTGATTGAGGCCGTCGGCGCCCCCGACAAGGCTGCAGGCGCTGCTCGCGGCGCTCAAGCCGCACGACATCCGCGAGATCGTCCAGTCGGGCACCGTGGCCATCGGCCGCGGCCCTCGCTCCATCACCGAGCGCGCCTTCGAGCGCGTGTCCGCGTAACGACTTCCAGGCGGCCGATGCCTCGGCCGGCTTCCGTATCACCCCAGAATTCCCTACTGAAGGAGTAAGTCCAGCATGGCTGAGATGTTCTACGACGACGATGCCAACCTCGAGCCTCATCCAGGGCAAGAAGGTCGCGATCGTCGGTTACGGCTCGCAGGGTCACGCCCACGCGCAGAACCTGCGCGACTCGGGTGTCGAGGTGCGCGTCGCGCTGCGTGAGGGCTCCAAGTCCGCCGTCAAGGCGGAGAACGACGGCTTCACGGTCGCCTCGGTCGCCGACGCCGCTCAGTGGGCGGACCTCATCATGATCCTCGCGCCGGACCAGCACCAGCGCACCATCTACAACGACGACATCAAGCCTCACCTGACCGAGGGCAAGACCCTCGCGTTCGCGCACGGCTTCAACATCCGCTTCGGCTACATCGACGCGCCCGAGGGCGTGGACGTCATCCTCATCGCCCCGAAGGCCCCCGGCCACACGGTGCGCCGCGAGTACGTCGCCGGCCGTGGCATCCCGGACATCATCGCCGTCGAGCGTGACGCGTCCGGCCAGGCCTGGGACGTCGCCAAGTCGTACGCGAAGGGCATCGGTGGCACCCGCGCCGGCGTCATCAAGACCACCTTCACCGAGGAGACCGAGACCGACCTGTTCGGCGAGCAGGCCGTCCTGTGCGGTGGCACCTCGCAGCCTGGTCCAGTATGGCTTCGAGACCCTGACCGAGGCGGGCTACCAGCCCGAGATCGCCTACTTCGAGGTCCTTCACGAGCTCAAGCCGATCGTCGACCTCATGTGGGAGGGCGGCATCACCAAGCAGCGTTGGTCGGTGTCCGACACGGCCGAGTACGGCGACTACGTCTCGGGCCCCCGCGTCATCACCCCCGAGGTCAAGGAGAACATGAAGGCCGTGCTCGCTGACATCCAGTCCGGCGCCTTCGCGAAGCGCTTCATCGACGACCAGGACAACGGTGCCAAGGAGTTCGCCGAGCCTGCGTGCCAAGGGCGAGGGTCACCCCATCGAGGAGACCGGCCGCGAGCCTGCGCAAGGCTGTTCGCCTGGAAGGACGAGGTCGACGCCGACTACGTGGACGGCCAGACGGCCCGATGACCACCACGTACAAGGCTCGCGCTCGTCCCGGGAGACGGCATCGGCCCCGAGGTTGTTGCGGAGGGGCTCAAGTGCCTCGCCGCCGCGACCGAGGGCACCGACATCGCCTTCGAGACGACCGACTTCAACCTGGGTGCCCAGCGCTGGCACGCCACCGGTGAGACCCTCACCGACGGCGACCTCGACGCGATCCGGGAGCACGACGTCATCCTGCTGGGCGCCATCGGCGACCCGAGTGTGCCGTCTGGTGTCCTGGAGCGTGGCGTGCTGCTGCCGCTGCGCTTCGCGCTCGACCAGTACGTCAACCTGCGTCCCAGCCGCCTGTACCCGGGTGAGGTGTCGCCGTTGCGCGACGTCACCGAGGTCGACTTCGTGGTGGTGCGTGAGGGCACGGAGGGTCCGTACGTCGGCAACGGCGGCGCGCTGCGCGTGAACACCCCGCACGAGATCGCCACCGAGGTGTCGGTCAACACCCGCCACGGTGTGGAGCGTGTGGTGCGGTACGCCTTCGAGGTTGCCTCGAAGCGCGACCGCAAGCAGGCGACCCTCGTGCACAAGCACAACGTTCTGGTGCACGCGGGCCACCTGTGGCGCCGCACCGTCGAGGAGGTGGCGCCGGAGTTCCCCGACGTCACGTGGGACTACCTGCACATCGACGCCGCGACCATCGTCATGACCACGAACCCGGGTCGTTTTGACGTCATCGTGACGGACAACCTGTTTGGTGACATCCTCACCGACCAGGCCGCCGCGATCTCCGGCGGTATTGGCCTCGCGGCCTCGGGCAACGTCAACCCCGACAAGACCGCTCCGTCGATGTTCGAGCCCGTGCACGGCTCGGCCCCCGACATTGCGGGGCAGGGGATTGCCGACCCGTCGGCGACCGTGCTGTCTGTCGCGCTCATGCTCGACTTCCTCGGATACCCCGAGGCTCGCCGCGAAGGTGGAGGCTGCCGTCGCAGCCGACGCCGCCGCGAAGGGCGACGCGAAGCGTTCCACCGCCGAGGTGGGCGACGCTCTCGCGGCACGGATCCGCGGCTAGTACTTCCGGCCGATGCTGGGGCCGGCACGCGTTGCCGGCCCCAGCATCGGCCACCCTCACCACGCTGCACCCCCACGCTTCCTGGCAGGACAGGAGGGTTACTTTCGGACGAAAAGTGGCACCCCTGTCCCGCCAACACTCACCAGAAAGGCTCTGACGTGACCGACACCGCCGCACCCTCCACCGCTGGAGCCTTCGAGGTTCGCCCCAACGCCTCCGCCCTGAGCGTCCAGGCCCGCGATGCGGCGCTGGCCGACCTCGCCTTCGGGGTGCAGTTCACCGACCACATGGCGCGCATGCAGTTCCGCGACGGCCAGTGGCACGACCGCCGGGTCGAGGCCTACGGCCCGCTCCAGATGGACCCCGCCTCTGCGGTGCTCCACTACGCGCAGGAGATCTTCGAGGGACTCAAGGCTTACCGCTGGGCCGATGGCTCCATCCACCTGTTCCGGCCCGAGGCCAACGCGGAGCGTTTCCGTAAGTCGGCGTACCGACTGGCCCTTCCCGACCTTGCCGTCGAGGACTTCATCGGTGCCATCGAGGCGCTGATTGAGACCGACCACGCGTGGGTGCCCGGCGTGGAGGAGTCCAGCCTCTACCTGCGCCCCTTCATGTTTGCTTCCGAGGCGTTCCTCGGGGTGCGCCCGGCCGCGGTGGTCGACTTCCTGGTGATCGCCTCGCCCGTGGGCGCTTACTTCCTCGGCGGCGTGAAGCCCGTCTCGATCTGGGTCGCGCAGGGCTTCCACCGGGCGGGCCCCGGCGGCACCGGCGACGCCAAGTGCGGCGGCAACTACGCCGCGTCGCTCCTGCCGCAGCAACAGGCGTACGCCAACGGCTGCCAGCAGGTGCTGTTCCTGGACGCGAAGGATGACCGCTACCTCGAAGAGCCTGGGCGGCATGAACGTCTACGTGGTGCGCCGCGACGGTACCGTCGAGACGCCCCGCCTGACCGGCACCATCCTCGAGGGCATCACGCGTTATTCCGTGAACCAGTTGCTCGAGGACGACGGCCGCAAGGTCATCGAGAAGGACATCACCCTCGACGAGGTCCGCATGGGCATCGAGTCCGGCGACATCGCCGAGATCTTCGCGTGTGGCACCGCCGCGGTCGTCACCCCGGTGGGTCGTCTCGCCTCGCCAGACTTCGATGTGACGGTGGGAGACGGCGAGGCAGGCCCGATCACGATGGACATTCGCCGACGCCTCACGGACATCCAGTACGGCCGCGCCGAAGACGTCTACGGCTGGATGCGCAAGGTCGGCTGACCGCCTCGCCACATCGCATGGCCGATGCGTGACGCTCGCCACACGCGGGGTGTCGCGCCCCTGGTAGAGCCGTTACGATGGCGTGCGGAGGGCGGCCGCTGAGGGCCGCCTGCAACGGAGGGGACCCGTTCAACGTGAGCAGTGTGATGAGGCGCGCCCTGGCGGCTGCGCTCGTAACAATTCTGGGTGGCGCAGGCATCGTGGTGGGGGCCGTGGCGCCCGCCACCGCCGCTGACGTGGCCTTCAGCGTGGATGACTTCAACGGCAATTCCATGGGCGAGATGACCGAGCCTGGAGGACGCGGGCTACGAGTGCGTGTACTCGGACAATGCCAGCGTCACGGTGGCGAGTGGCACCATGCAGGTGTCGGTGCCCGGAGAAGACTCCCGCGGATGCCGCTACGCCTCCGCAGGCGTGAAGTGGACGGCCCCCACGTCGGTGAACATCGAGCAGGGTGGTGCGGACCGCCTGACCTTGAAGTACCGGAACGTGACGCCGTCGGGTCCGAGCGCGATCACGTTCGGGATCAGGGCCGTGGACGTCAACGGCAAGGTCGCCCAGGTGGGTGGCCTCACCCGCAACGGTGGCGGCGGCGAGGACTTCCTCACCATTCGCTACGTGCCCGCGTACGTGGGCGACGTGTCCTACCTGCAGTTTGAGGGCGGCTTCGACAAGTCGCAGGTGAAATCGATCACCTTGCTGATGGCAGCGACGGCGTCGAGCCAAGCCATCGGTGTCACCTTCGAGGGTGTGGGCTCCAACGTCGGTGAGCCAACGTATCAGGCGCCCGCGATCGGGGCGGCGTCCGAGTACGTGTTCGATGGATACCGCTCCACCTCCTTCGACGTCACCGGCTACCCGACGCCGACCGTCAACGTGACGGGCGTCCCCGCGTGGCTAACGGCGTCCCAGACGACGATCGACGGCGGTGTTCGCGTCACCCTGAGTGGAGACCCGGGGGCAACAGCCACCACAGCGTCCGTCCACGTCGCCGCATCCGTGGCGAACTCGCTGACGGCCCAGGCCACGATTCGGGTCGGGACGCCGCAGATCTCACCGGTGCCGGGGTCCGAGGTGATGCTGGTGCGTGACCGAGAGGTCGACGTGGCGGTCGGCACGGCGACGCCGTCGTCGAAGGGGCTGACCGTCGTCGGTTCCGTCGGCCTGCCCGCGGGCACCAGTGCCGTGGTCGTGGGCGACACCGTGAGGTTGACCGGAACGCCCACGCAGGGGGCGGGGCCGTTCGTTGCGACGGTGACGCTTTCGAACGGCTACGGAATGGCGCCATTGCCGGTGTCCGGCTACATCACCGAGGCGCCCGACATCGACGGTCCTGGTTCGCTGTCCTTCACCGAAGGTACGGCGATCACGCCCGTCTCCTTTACCGTCACCGGCAACCCTGTCCCGACGGTGACCGCAGAGGACCTCCCGCCGGGTCTCACCTTGGGGCCGACCGGCACCTTGAGCGGAACGCCGACCACTCCCGGCGACTACGCCGTGGTGGTGCGCGCCATCACGCCCACGGAACAGGTCATTCACCACGTCACCATCGCGGTGGCGTCGCGCGCCGAGGTGCTGGCGCCTACGACCGCGACCTGGGCTGCGGGTGCGGCGGTGTCGATGCCGCTGATGCGCGCTTATCGCGCGAACGTGCAGGTGACCGACGTCGCGCCCTGGATGACGCTCGCCCACGTCGGGGACGACTTCGTCCTGACCGGCACACCCACGTTGCCTGCGGGCGTGAACGCGGACTCGGGCACCCTCAAGTTCGTCATCGGCACGGGCACCCACGCGGTGCGTGGCTCATTGGAGTGGACCGTGGAGCGCCGTGAGGCGCCGCAGGTGACCGTCGCCTCAACGGCCTCGGTGGTCGCGGGGCAGCCCGTCGCGATCGACGTCTCGGCCACGGGCTACCCCGTGCCGACGATGACTGTGGTCAATGCTCCCTCCTGGCTCACGTATGACGCCGGACGCGGTCGCCTGGTCGGTACCCCTCCCACGGCTGGCACCTTCTCCGTTGACCTCTCCGCGGGCAACGGCGTGGGGGCCGATGCGACGTCGACCGTCACGATTTCGGTGGCGGCGCCTGCGGGTGCCGTCTCGCTCGGGGTGAGCCAGGCCGAGCAGGGCAAGTCGTTCGTGGTGTCTGCCACCGGATTCGCTCCCTACGACAAGGTCGAGGTGTGGCTGCACTCCACGCCCGTGCTGCTGGGTTCGGCGACCGCAGACACCACTGGTGCTCTGAGCCTGCGGGTCACGATTCCCGCGAACACTCCCGCGGGCCAGCACACTGTCGTGGTGAAGGCCAGGCTCGGGCGCGAGCGTCTCGACGGCCTTCCGTGTCCTCGCGGATGACTCGAGCACGCCGCAGCCCACGGTGTCGCCCAGCCCCGTCGACCCCGGCACCGTGACCCCCACCCCGACACCCGACCCGACCGCGACCCCACAACCCACCTTGGCGCCGGGAGGCGACGAGGGCACGGGCGCCGAAGCGGCCGGTGGCGACAGCGGCGGCGAGGGCGATGGCGACGCCGGCACTGGCAGCGCGGCGACGGAGGGTGGCGCTGGGTTGTCCGGCACAGGACCGGTCGGTACCGGCGTGCTCGTGCTCCTCGCTAGCGCGCTGGTGGTCCTCGGCGTCGCAGGAGTGAAGCGCCGGAACGCGTGAGTCGCTTCGCGGGTGACGCTTAGGCGTCGCCCGCGAAGAGGCCGGCGCGTTCTGCGATGGCCACAGCCTCGTGCCGGTCCTCGGCGCCCAGGCTTGCGCAGGAGCGCCTTGGTCTGCGTGCGCACCGTGTTGATGGACACAAAGCGACGCTGAGCAATTTCGGGGTACGTGTGTCCCTCGCGCATCAGCCCCAGCATGGTGCGTTCGACGGCCGTGACGCTGAAGACCTCCGTGCGGCGGAAGGGCCGCGAATCGGTCGCGGCGGCGGCAAGGATCGGCACCAGAGCAGGGGCGCTGATCGGCGCCTCCCGTTCGAGGTCGCCAAAATCCCCTTCGGTGGCGAACCGCAGTGCGAAACGGGTCAGGTTCGCTCCCACGGTGGCCGCCAGGGACTCGAGGTGGTGGCATGCCGCCGCCACATTGCCGAGGCGGACCTGGGCCAGCGAGGCGAGGGTCCCAGCGATGGCCTTTCCGCGAGGGGTACGCGCGAGGCGTTCGGCCTCGAGCGCGATCTCGGCGGCATCGGAGGCCCTGTCGACTGCGAGAAGCGCTATCGCCTCCGATGTGGCCGTGAACACGTCCTTCCGCCGCGTCGAGCGAGCAACCCGGAGTGCCCCGGCGGCGTCTCCCGCCGCGAGCATCGCAACGGTCGTGGAGGCCACCACGAGTGTGCTGGGCTCGCCGTCGGACCAGAATGCGCGACTCGCCTCCAGGGCTTCCGCACGTTGCGCCGGGTCGAGCCGCTCCGGGGCGAGGAGTGCGCGCACTCCGAGGACCAGGCTGTCGGGGGCCGAGCATGACGGGGGATAGCCCGAGATATCCGCCATGTAGTCGACGAGATTCAGGGCACCTTCCTCGTCGTCGCTGTTCATGGCCACCAGCGGATCGGCGAGGGCCGCACCCATGGTTCGTCCTGTGACCGAGGTCTCGAGCCCGGCAAACTCTCGCGCACTGATGGCGTTGTGGAGATCGGTACTCGCGGTGCGCGAGTGGGGGTTGCGGAACTCCAGGGTGAGGTCCGCGAGCCGCACACACAGGCTCAAGGTCGTCAACCTGGCCCGCGCTCCACATCGCCAGGTACAGGCTCTCCTGCCAATCGTGAGGCGATCTCGGGCTCCACGGCGGCATCCGCGATCACGCCGGCGTCGCCCTCCGACCCCAGGAGCCTGATCGACGAGGCGAAGCGAACGCGCCGTCGCGTCGCGATCGCCGCGGGACACGTGGGCGTAGGCCTGTCTCAGCGTGACGCGAAGCACGTCAAATGGCGTGAGGGGAAGAACGCGTGCGAATCCCTCGAGCGCCGCGTCGAGGAACTGGTGGTACGCGCCGGGGGAGCGGGTGGGCTGGATCAATTGCAGGTGTCCCACGCACAGCAGCAGGCTGGGATAGGGCCTGAGCGAGTCAAGCGAGAACGTCGCGAGTACCTGGCCCAGGACCTCGGGCGCGTGTTCGGCCAGGAGCCTGAAGTGCTCGAACGCGACCGCATCGGCCTCCGCCAACTTGCCCTGCACGAGCAGTGTCACCAGGCTCTGCGGCGGCGTTGCCCTCCCTGTGCGCGGCCACCACGGCGTGGTCGCGCATGGCCGTCCGTACGTCGGCGGGGATTCTGCGGTCGATGAGGTCCCAGATCGCCTCGTGCCATTCATACGTCGCCTCGCCCGTGGCGGGATCGATGTCGACCTCGCCAAAGGGCTGCAATGTCAGCCGATGGAATGCCTTGCGCGCGGTGTCATCGGAGATGCCGTCGCCCGCGACGAGAGTCGCGTCGACCCGCCGCATTCCGAGGGCCCGCCACAACACGGTGAGTGTGGTGCTGCGCTCCCGAGCGTCGGCTCCTGCGGCGATCAGGCGCCCTCCGAGATCCGCAGCGAGCCTGGACCTCAAGCGTCGCGTCCGCGTGGGGCCAGGCTCTCCGGGCCACGCGCGGAGGAACGCTCGAGCCGGTGACGAACGATGCTGGCGTTGCCGCGGTAGCGCGAGGCCAGCACCTCAGGGAGGCCCGGCGGCACCTGCGCGCCGTTGACACGGGCGAGCCCTTCGATCTTGGCGAGCGGCAGCGCCAGGTCCGCCTCGGTGAGGACGGTGGTCGACTCGACGTCGCGTCCTTCGGGAATGTCGAGGCTGCGGATGAACACCTTCGGCGGGGAGGGTGCCGCAAGGCGGTCCTTGATGAGTTCCCACAGGCTCGTCGTGAGCCCCCACGATGAGTCCGTCGATGATCAGCGCTTCGGTGCGCGGTGTGCCGAGATCGGGTACCTCGGTGAGTGCCTCAACGGCAGCGGCGCGGGTGCTCAGACGCCGCACCGTCACCCCTTCGCTGCGGTCGAGGAACTGCGCTGCCTGACGCAGCCATGTCGAAGCCCCCAGCCTGGTAGCGACGCAACGACCGTCAGGGGTGCGAGGTCGGGAAAACGCGTCCTCGTCCCTCGTCGCAGGACTTCGCGCCATGCACTGCTGCGGCGCGCAACTTTCTGGCCTGCCGTGCTCATGCTCACCCTCATTCGGACATGCGACGGACTGAAACTCTCCACCTCACAGCCTGTGGGCGTGTGCGGTGAAGTTGACGCTACCCCGCCTTCTGCGACGCCCGTGACACGCCTGACTGTGGGGTGAATCACAGGGGTGATTGTGAGGCGAAACGCTCCGTCACCCCGGAGGTGCTTGGTCGACTGACGGGGCCTGCGCGGTTGCGGTCACGCTGCGCGGAGTACGGCCGACTCGGCCGCTGAGGGAGGACCACAGCACCCGCACTGGGTGCTCCTTGGCGTGCCCGGGAACCGGCTGATGAGGGACCGAGAAGCCGCCGAGGGGAGCCCACCACCATGCCCACCGCCACCATTCGACACCTGCCACGCAGGTGGGCGAGCGCGGCCGCCGCACTTGTGACGGCCCTGCTGCTCGCCACGCTCGTGGTGCCCGTCCCCGCCCAAGCGGCGGGGAGCGGACTGCGCCTCACCATTGACGTCAACGGTCATGTGTACGACGGCACCACCGTGGTAGAGCCAGGATCCACCTACGCCGCGCGGCTCCAGTACTCGGTCTCCGAGGCGCTCGCCGGCCAGCAGTTCACCATCACTGTCCCCGACGGCATCGACGTCCCCGCCGGGGCGCTCCAGGTGCCCGCGGGCAACACGGTGGTCGAATCGCTTGCCCTCGATGGCGACGGCAACGTGGTGGTCACCTTCAAAGACCCCCTCGACCTCTCCATCGACCAGGGTGTGCTGAGGTTCGACTTCACCTTCGACGCGCCCACACAAGGCACGGGCATTCGCGAGTTCACGTGGTCGGTCGACGGTGAGCCCACCTCGATCCGCGTGATCGTGCGTGACCCCTCGGACCAACTGCGTCCCGAGTTGGGGCATGAGGCGTCGAAGACCCGCGAGTCGGTCAACCTTGGTCAGTACGTCACGCGCACCAGCAGCGGAGACGTCAGCGTCGCCGCCGCGATCGCGGATCAGGCGATTCCGTACACGGTGACCTTCCAGTCGGCCGATGCTCGTACCGGCATCTCGCTGACGGACACGGTTGCGGAGTACCTTGCGGTGGACACCGACTCGTTCACGGCCACGCTGACCACCTGGGACGCGGACGGTTTCAACCGCACCGTCACCCCGTTCACCCTTCCCTCCGCCACCGTGGCGGGCCAGACCGTGACGCTTGCGGACATCGACCTTCCCGAACACTCGATCCTGACGGTGAAGTACAACGCCTCCGTGCGCGCCGACAAGATTGCCGACCTCGAGGATGCACTTCAGGTCCTCGCCGATGGTGTCTCGACCGTGTCCGGAGGAAGGCTTCTCCCTGCCGATGGGCAACAGCGTCACCATTGATGGGCTCACGCGGACCGCTTCCGTGAGCGTCGGCGGCTCCGTCCCGGCCGAGCCCACCCCGTCGCTCGCCGACGCGTTCAGGAAGTCCGTCAACCCCACGGGCCCGGTGGTCATCGGACTCGACGGGGACGGCGACATGCTCGCGCCCGTCGACGTCACCTACACCCTGCGCGCCGACCTGACGCAGTTCGCCGCGTTTGACGGCACCCGCCACGAGCCTGGCGCAGAACGTCGTCATCACCGACACCCTTCCGTCGCAGATCGTGTGGGCGGATGCGCCGTTCATCACGGCGACCGGCATCACCCTGGCGGCGGCCGACGCCACCTGCCTGGCGGCGGCCGACTTCTCAGATGACGCCTGCATCGGCCAGTACGTGCTCCTCGACGCCGGCGCCACCCTCAAGGTCAATATGGGTGCCGACGTCACCACCAACGCGGTCATCACCGCGCACGCGAGCATCGTCGCGGTCGACGGGCTTCCCGTCGCCCTCAACCCGTCGAACCTTCCGCAGGTCGCCGCCGTGTACACGGCACGCAACACGGCGTCGTTCGACTACAGGGACGGCTCGGCGTACACGCGCCAGGCCACCACGACCCTGCGCGTCCCGCAGGCGCCCGGCAGCGTCATCGACGACCCCAGCCAGTTCTCGAAGACCACCGGCGGTGACATCGTGGTGCGTCCTGGGCAGAGCGCTCAGGTGAACTACACCTTCACCCTCGCCGAGGGCGCGGTGGAGGACCTGTCCCAGGTACGCATCGTGGACGACATCGACCAGGCGATCTTCGACCTCAGCGACCTCGACGCGATCCAGGCATCGCTCACCGGCTCTTACGCGAACGCGGCGGGCCTCACGGGCGACGACTTCGCGCTCGCGGTCGTGGACGGCGACCTGGTGCTGACTACCTCGTCGACCTTCGGGGCGTCTCTGCCCGCGTGGGCGCAGCAGACGCCGCCCCTGACGAAGCGCCTGCAGGTCAACGTGACGCTGCCGACCTACCCGATGATCGGCAAGCAGACGCTCACCATCTCGAACGCCGCGAGCGTCGAGGGCGACGGCATCGAGGAGTACATCTGGTACTCCGACGTCTCCGGCGAGGCCACCACGTTCGGTGACGAACTCGAGGTCTCCAGGCTCGTGTACGCGGGTGACGGCGAATGGACGCAGAACCTGCGCATCCCGCTGGATGGCGACGGCGACATCGCATCGAACACCGCGATCTACCGCATCCACTGATCCCTCACGGCGACTATTCCGGGGTGAGCATCATCCCGCTCGAGGACCTGCTGCCTGCAGGCATGTCGTTCGTCGGCTTCGTGGCCGATGGTGGCGTCGACTCCGGCACCACGCTGGCGGGCACCTCCGTGTCGATGGGAGGCAACATCGACGCGACGTGGGTCGCGGCCGACCGCACCGTGCGCATCGAACAGCGTGCCGGCACCACGCTCCCCGCGGGAGCAACCGTGGCGGCGAACTTCATGGTCACCATCGATGACTACTCGGAGGACGTGGGTATCACCAACACCATCGGCAACGCCTCGGCCACGGTGACTCCGTCGGACGGTTACCCGATCATGGTCCTCAAGAAGGACTCGCAGCGGCCCGATGCGGTCATCACCGACCGTGACGCGCGCTTCACGGTCACGGGACCCGGTGGTGCGGTCATCACCGATGAGGCGTATGTGGTCGACGGCAAGGCTCGTTGTCGCCGGTGCGGACGGCTCGGATGCGGCCATCGTCATTCCGGCCGATCCCGCGACTCCGCTCGACCCTCCGGCCGGTACCTACACGGTCACCGAGACCACCGCTCCCGCTGGCTACGCGCTTGCCGCTTCGCCCGTGCAGGTGGTGCTGGATGCCGCGGGCGCGTCGCGTGCCGTGACGTTGTTCAACGATCCGCTGCCGTTGCTCGCCATCGGTGACTATGTGTGGATCGATGCGAACGCCGATGGCATTCAGGATGACGATGAGGACCCCCTCGCGGGCGTCACCGTCGAGCCTGCTGGACGCGGCCACCGGCAAGGTGCTGAAGACCACGACCACGAACAGCGAGGGCCGCTACCTCTTCGACCTGCTCGAGGCAGGGGAGTACCGCGTGAAGTTCACCCTCACCCCGGCCCAGGCGGCGATCTACACGCTGACCCAGGCGGACGTGGGAGCAAACGACCGCGTGGACTCCGACGCCGCACGGGCGACCGGAGAGACGGGTGTCATCTCGCTGACCTCGACGAGCCCGGCGCTCGTCTCGGCCGCCTCGTACACGCACGGCGATGTCCAGGCGCTGCTCGGCATCGACCCCACCTGGGACGCAGGAGTCGTGCTGCGCCCCGGCGAGGTAAGCGTGGGTGACTTCGTGTGGCTCGACGAGAACAAGGACGGCAGGCAGGACGCGGGCGAACCCGGCATCCCCGGGGTCGTCTTGGTCCTCACGGGGCCCGACGGTCAGCCTGTGACCGATGTCGATGGACGTCTGGTGACGCCCCAGACCACCGATGCCAACGGTCGCTACTTGTTCACGGCGCTGCCGGTGCTCGACCCGGGTCAGTCGTACACCGTGAGCATCGACCGTACGGCCTCGGAGCGCGTGCTGCGGCTGTTCTCGATCACCCTTGCGCAGCAGGGTGATCGAGAGGGCGACTCGTCCTCCTGGACCGCATCCTCCGAGGGGCTCACCGTCGCCGGTGAGAGCGACCTGACGCTCGACTTCGGGTTCGTGCGCACCACGGTGCCCGACCCGGACGTGACGACGGTCCCCACCCCCGAGCCCGAGCCGTCGACGCCGGCGTCGCCGGATCCCTCGCCCACGCCGTCGGTCACGCCAACCCCTGGCGCCACCACTCCCATGCCGGACCCCTCAGGTGACGAGGGCACAGAATCCTCGGGAGGTGACGCAGGTGGCGATGGTGGCCTGTCGTCCACCGGACCCGAGTTCTGGCTCACCGTCATCGGCGCCGCGGCGCTCCTGACGGCGGGGGCTGTGCTGGTCGTCGCGCGGGCGCGGCGGGGCTGACGCATCAAGGCCGCCGGGGTGGTGGACCGTCCCTCACGTCCACCATCCCGGCGGGTCTCAGTATTGCCGCAGAATCATCCTCAGGTAGGACCTACGTCGCCGTAACTTACGCCTGCGTAGGTTAGGCTGAAGCATGCCTGAGAACGAGATGATCGCCCCCGGTCTTGCGACCGTCGACGACCGCTTCCACCTCGCCGCCATGCTGGCGGCCCGCGCGACCACCCGGCCCACCGGAGCGTTCGCCGAGGTGAAGGACGCGGACGGCGCCTGGCGCACTGTGACGCTCGGCGACTTCCACTCCCGCGTGCGAGCCGTGGCCAAGGGCCTCGTGGCATCCGGCGTTGCCCCTGGCGATCGCGTGGGCGTCATGGGCGACACCAGCATCGAGTGGTCAGTGCTGGACTTCGCGATCCTCACCGCAGGCGGCGTGACCGTCCCCATCTATCCGTCGAGCCTCGTCCTCGCAGTGCGAATGGATCCTCGACGATGCGACCGTCAAGGTGGTCGGGGTCGAGACGGAGCTCAACCGCGATCTCCTCGCGGACCTCGAAGAGGCCCCGGTGCTCTTCTCCCTCACGGACGAGGGGCTTGACCAGCCTGGTCGCCATCGGCGCCGAGGTTTCCGACGCCGACCTCGATGCGCGCACCGAGGACGTGCGCCTCGACGACCTCGCGTCCATCATCTACACCTCGGGCACCACCGGCAGGCCCAAGGGCGCCATGCTGACCCACCGCAACCTGGTGGAGCACTCCGCCAACATCCGCCTGGACCCCGACTTCGGCGGCTTCGTGGCCGGTCAGACCCGCGTCCTGCTGTTCCTGCCGCTCGCGCACGTGTTCGCGCGGCTCGCCATGGTCCTCGCCCTCTACAGCGGCTCGGTCATCGGCTACACGGCCAACCACAAGACGCTCGTCGACGACCTCGCACAGTTCAAGCCCACCTGGATGCCCCTGGTGCCGCGCGTGTTCGAGACCATCTACAACCGTGCCGACACGTCGATGCACGGCATCAAGAAGGTGCTGTTCCGCTGGTCCGCCAAGGTGGCCCGCGAGATGTCGCGTGCCCAGGAGGCAGGCGGCCCCGCCACGGGGCTCAAGGCACGCTACGCGATCGCCGACCGGCTGGTGCTGGGCAAGATTCGCGCTCTCCTCGGAGGTCACCTCGAATACGTCCTGGCGGGTGGAGCGAAGCTCACCCCCAACATCGGCCACTACTTCCGTGGCCTCGGACTGACCGTCATGCAGGGCTATGGGCTCACCGAGACCACCGCCGCCGTGATCGGCACGCCCGAGAAGAACCAGGTCATGGGCACGGTGGGTCGCCCCATCGCAGGCTGCGCCATCAAGGTGGACGCCGACGGCGAGATTCTCGCCAAGGGTGTCGGGCTCTTCGCGGGGTATTGGAATGCGGCCGATGCGACGGCACAGGTCATGCACGACGGCTGGTTCGCCACGGGTGACCTTGGCGAGGTGGTCGACGGCAACGTGATCATCACCGGTCGCAAGAAGGAACTGCTGGTGTTGTCGTCGGGCAAGAACATCCAGCCCGCCGTCCTCGAGGACTTCCTGCGCTCGCACCCCGCGATCCAGGACTCCGTGGTGGTGGGCGATGGCCGCCACTTCGTGTCCGCGATGGTGACGCTTGACCCCGTCCTGCTGCCGGCGTGGCTCGCGGCGCATGATCTGCCCGAGATGGACCTGGAGACGGCGTCCGTCAACGAGAAGGTGCGCGAGGCTCATTGGCCGCGCCATCGCCGCCGCCAACGAGCAGGTGTCGCGCGCGGAGGCGATCAAGGAGTTCCGCATCCTCCCGCGCGAGTTCACCGAGGCCCGCGAAGAGGTGACGGCGTCGCTGAAGATCCGCCGCGCCGTGGTCATGGAGCACTTCGCGGACGTGGTCGAGTCGATCTACGCCAAGAAGAAGCACGCCTGACGGCTCGTTCGTTGACCCCACCATGAAGACCATCGTCATCACGGGAGCCAGCGACGGCATCGGCGCCGCGGCCGCGCACGAACTGTCGCGCCGCAAGCATCGCGTCATCATCGTGGGGCGTGACGCGGCGAAGACCGCCGCCGTGGCGCAGCGCCTCGGCGTCGAGTCCCACGTGGCCGACTTTTCCGACCTCGCACAGGTCTCGGCGCTCGCGTCCGCCCTGCTGGCGCGGCACGAACGCATCGACGTGCTGGCCAACAACGCGGGCGGCGTGATGGGGGAGCGGTCGCTCACCGGTGACGGCTTCGAGAAGACGTTCCAGGTCAACCACCTGGCCCCGTTTCTCCTGACACGGGAGCCTGATGCCCGCGCTGGTGGCGGCGCGCGCGACCGTCATCCAGACGTCCAGCGTTGCCGCACGGCTCTATGCGCGTTTCGACATCGACGACCTCCAGGGCGAGCGCGACTACTCGGCGATGAAGGCGTACGGCAACGCCAAACTCGCCAACATTCTGTTCACCGAGGAACTCCCGCGGCGCCACGGCGAGGACCTCGCGCCCGTCGCATTCCACCCCGGAGTCGTCGGCACCAACTTCGCGGCGGACTCGCGCGGTGCCATGCGGCTGATGTACCACACGCCGCTATCGAAGGTGCTGACCAAGACCCCGCAGCAGGGCGCCGATCGCTCGTGTGGCTCGCCACCGCGACGCCCCGCGCGGGCTTCGAGCCCGGCGGCTACTACGTCAACCGGGCGCTGGCGAAGCGTGTCAATCCGCTGGTGGGCGACGCGACTGTCGCCGCCCAACTGTGGGACCGCTCGGAAGCGCTGCTCGCGTCATAGGGCCCTTCTGCCAGGGGTGATGGTCTCGGTGGAATTTTCGGGCCCCGAAGCGTGGTTGAATCGCCATATGAACGCCCCCTTCACGACACGATGTCCATGCCCGCGCGCCGCGCGATGAGCATGTCGTGTTGTCGCGGCGTCATGATGCGCTCCTGCTGACCGGAACTCGACCACCGAGCCCCCGTCGCCTGAGCCCGGCCGCCCGGCGTTTCCCGCCGCATCGGCCATCCGTCGTCGCCTGACGACACCGGCGTCTCGCCACTCCTGACACCCCGTCATCCGCACGCCGTCGGCGTGCGTCCGGCGTGCCATGCCACCCGCATCGGACCGCCGATTTACCCCCTTACCGAAGGAAAACCGATGAACCTCCGTCACGCCCTGCCCGTCACGCTCGTCGCTTCGACGCTGCTGCTTGCCGCCTGCTCTGCCGACGCGGACGCCGAGCCCAGCGGCGACGCCTCGGCCGCCGCTGGTACCGACACGTCGCTGACCGACGTGCAGGACGCAGGCGTCCTCGTGGTGGGCACTGAAGGCACCTACCGTCCGTTCACGTTCCACGCCGACGGCGCGGGAGACCTCACGGGCTACGACGTCGAGGTGGCGCGCGCCGTCGCCGACGAACTGGGCGTCGAGGTCGAGTTCCAGGAGACCCAGTGGGACGCGCTCCTCACGGGCCTCGAGGCCGGCCGCTTCGACGCGGTGTTCAACCAGGTGGGCATCACCCCCGAGCGCGAAGGCACGTACACGTTCTCGACGCCGTACACCTTCTCGAACGGCGTGCTCGTCACCACTGAGGACAACACCGAGATCACGTCGTTCGACGACCTCGAGGGCCGCACCCTCGCGCAGTCGCTGACCTCGGCGTTCGGCCAGCAGGCCAAGGACGCTGGCGCCAAGATCGAGGCCGTCGAGGGCTGGGCCCAGTCGGTGGAGCCTGCTTCAGCAGGGCCGAGTCGAGGCCACGATCAACGACAAGCCTGACCTGGCTCGACTACGTGACCACCAACGGTGAGAACGGCCTGAAGGTCGCGGCGGAGACCGACGACTACTCGCGAAGCGCCGTGGCGCTCGCGGGCGGCGACCAGGCCCTCGCCGACGCGATCTCGGACGCGCTCGCCACGCTCGCCGAGGACGGCACGCTCGCCGAGATCTCGAACGAGTTCTTCGGAGCCGACGTCTCGGTGGAGCCCGCCGCCTGATGACCATCGACTGGCCCTTGTTCTGGGACTCCGTGGGGCCGCTCGCGGCCGCCGCCATCGCAGGCACCATTCCGCTCGCGCTCGTCTCGTTCGCGCTCGGCATGGTGCTGGCCGTGGCGGCGGCCCTGGCCCGGCTGTCCCGCAACCGCCTCATCGCCGGGGTGGCGCGTCTGTATATCTCCGTGATCCGCGGCACCCCGCTGTTGGTGCACCTGTTCGTGGTGTTCTACGGGCTGCCGTCGCTGGGCCTCACCATCGACCCGTGGCCATCGGCCATTATCGCGTTGTCGCTCAACGTGGGTGGCTACGCGGCCGAGGTGGTGCGCGCGGCGATCCTGTCGGTGGACAAGGGCCAGTGGGAGGCCGCCTACATGGTGGGCATGCCGCGCCGCACGGCCCTGCGCAGGGTCATCCTGCCGCAGGCCGCGCGCGTGGCAACGCCGCCGCTGTCGAACACCTTCATCTCCTTGGTGAAGGACACCTCTCTGACCTCGCTGATCCTGGTGAGCGAGATGTTCCGCAAGTCGCAGGAGATCGCGGCCTTCACCCAGGAGTTCATGTTGCTGTATGTCGAGGCGGGCCTGCTGTACTGGGTCATCTGCCTCGCGCTGTCGACGGGCCAGAGCGCCATGGAAAGGAGGCTCGACCGCCATGTCGCCGTCGCCCGCTAACACCCCCGCGGAACCCTTGTTGTCCGTCTCCGCCGTCTCCAAGGCGTTCGGCGACCACCAAGTGCTGCGCGCCGTCGACCTTGAGGTCGCGCGCGGCGAGGTGGTCGCGATCATCGGCGCGTCCGGCTCCGGGAAGACGACGCTGCTGCGCAGCCTCAACGGCCTCGAGACGCCCGATGCCGGGGTCGTCACCGCAGGCGGCGTCGCCGTGGACTTCGGTGCGCTCGCCGCGGCCAAGCCCGCGCTGGCGGACCGCCAGCGCGCTGCGCTGCGCGACAAGTCGGCGATGGTGTTCCAGCACTATCACCTGTTCCCGCATCGGACCGTCCTGCAGAACGTGACCGAGGGCCCCATCGTGGTTCAGAAGCGGCCACGCGAGGAGGCCGAGCGTGAGGCGTATGCGCTGCTGAAGCGCGTGGGCCTTTCCGACAAGGCCGATGCCTACCCGCATCGCCTGTCGGGTGGCCAGCAGCAGCGCGTGGGCATCGTCCGGGCGCTCGCGCTGAAGCCCGAGCCTGCTGCTGTTCGACGAGCCCACGTCCGCCCTCGATCCGGAACTCGTCGGCGATGTGTTGCTGCTCATGCGCGACCTTGCCGCGGAGGGATGGACCATGGTCGTGGTCACGCACGAACTCCAATTCGCACGCGAGGTTGCCACGCAGGTGGCCTTCCTGGACGCGGGCAGCGTGCTGGAGATCGGTCCGCCACCAGGTACTCGGTGAGCCGCGCGAGGAGCGCACGCGGCAGTTTGTCCGCAGGCTCACGCACCCGATGTAAGTGGCAGTCGCCGCGGCGCCGGCGGCGATGCCCCCAGTGGGCGCTGATGGTGCCCTCCCGCCCTTCCGCGCGTCCTGGTGGACACCCACGGTGGAATCCTCGCCGCACCCCAGACGTTGCCCACTCAAGGCAACCGAAGGAGTGACGATGCAGCCTGAAGGACCTGTCCCTGACCAGCCCCGACATCACCGACGGAGAGCGGATCGACGACCGCTTCGCTGGCCAAGACGACGCTGAGACTCCCCGCATGGTCGTTACGGGGATCCCCGAGGGCACCGTGGAACTGGTGCTCATTTGCCACGATCCCGATGCGCCGCTGCCCGCGGGCTTCACCCACTGGACGCTCTACGGCATCCCCGCCGTCGAGGGCGAGATCGATGTGACGGCGGCACGCTCTGGCCCGAACGACGATGGGGGAGTGGGCTACGTGGGCCCCTTCCCGCCCGCGGGTCACGGCGACCACCGCTACTACTTCTGGGTCTACGCGTTAGGTGCTCCGGTCGACGGCGAGCCCACGCGCTCGGGCTTCCTTCACCACAGCGCCGATGCGGTCATCGAGCAGGCGCGCCTGACAGGGACCTACTCGGCGTAGGGGATCGCCGTGGCCAGGGTGCGAAACAGCGGCCGTTACGTGGCGGCAGAGCGGGCCATGTGGGCCGCCCGAGGCATCGCGGGGACTGAGCACCGCGTGCCCCATGCCGGCGGCGGTGCCGTGAGAGTGCTGGAGCATGGCGCGGGGCGCGACGTGGTGTTCGTCCATGGTTCGCCGTCGGCGGGCGGAATGTTCGCGCCGCTGGTCCAGCAGATGCGCGGCGTCCGCGCCCTGGTGGTAGACCGACCTGGGTGCGGGGCGAGCGACCCGCTCGACTGGGGTGGTGACGCGGCCGCGTTGCGCGCGCACGCCTCGGGGTTCCTTGCGGCGACCATCGAGGCGCTCGCGGACGGGCCGGTCGACCTGGTGGGAAGTTCCGCGGGCGCGATGCCCGTGCTGCTGCTTGCGGCCTCGCGGCCCGACCTGGTGCGGTCGGTCACGCTCGAGGGTGCACCTGCCGTCCGGGGCATGCGGCTGCCCTGGCACATGCGGGCGGCCACCGTTGCTCCGGTCGCGGCGCTCGTGGGGCGCTTCCCCGTGCGGGAGCGGGACTTGCGCAGGTCGCTGCGGATCATCGGCCACGGACCGGCCCTCTCACGTGGCGGTCTGGGGCCAGAGGACTTCGCGTGGCGTGTCGCGCTCGCCCGTGACACGGAGACCTATGCGAACGACCTCGCCCTGATGCGTGCGGTGGCCTCGTGGCGCGGCCTTCGCCGTGGCTGGGCCGTGGGCTCCACGGACCTGGCGCGGCTCCAGACGCCGGTGTTGTGGGTCATCGGCGATCGAGACCCTTTTGCGTCCCAGGCGCGGGTGCGGGACTGGGCTTCTGGTGTGCCATCGAGCACGGTGTGTGTGAGGCACGGGGAGGGGCATATGCCCTGGATTGACGCCCCCGAGGACCATGCGCGGCTGCTGGAGCGGTGGTGGGCGACGGTGCCGGTGGTGGTGAAGGCGAAGGCTGCCTAAGCGACGTCGTAGATCAGCGTCACCTGGCCGGTCTCCAGGGGAGTGGCGGACACGAGATTGAGGTGCCGGCGGGCGAAGTCGAGATCCCAGAGCGGAATCCCTTGGCCGATGGCCACCGGAGCGACGCGGAGTCTCACCTCGTCGATGCGGCCGGCCTCCATGAGAGTGCTCGCCAACTGAAGGCTTCCCCACACGATGATGTCGCGCGCGTAGGTCGCCTTGAGGCGGTCCGCAGTGGCGATGGGGTCTCCAGGCTCGAGGGTCGCGGCGGTGTGCTCACCCCACGGTGCCTCGGGCAAGGTCGACGACACGATGTGCTTGGGCAGGCGGTTGATGGGCTCCGCCAGAGGGTCGGCCGATGCGGTAGGCCAGTACGCGATGAAGAGCCGATACGTGGTGGCGCCCAGCACGATCGCGTCCGCGTGCTCCAACTCGCCGAGTGCTTGCTCCACCATGGGGCCCGGCTCAGACACCGAGCCTATCGACCCAATCGAGGCTCACCGTTCGGCCCCGCAGCGAAGCCATCGGCGGTCACATGCTGTTCGACGATGAGACGTCCCATACTTCGCAGGGTACGTCTGGCGCGCGGAAGGCGCGCGAGGTGCCTAGCCGGAGGTGTCGAGGAACGCCTTGAAGCGTGCTGAGAGACGGTCACGGTCCGGCAGATCCCTCGTCGACTGCGGGAGCGTAATGCGAGTTCCATGCATTTCTTGGAGGCCGTGCTTGAGCATGGGTCCATCTATCTCCTCGAGCAGGGCCGCGTTGATGTGGATGCGGTAGTCGGCGCTGACGCCGAGAAAGTTCTGGTCGTAGGCAGCGTGATGGATCTTGCACATTGCCATGCCATTGGTGACGGTAGCGTCGCCCGCGGCGTCTGAATCTGCAGTGATGTGGGCCGCGTCGAGCAGTTCTCCGTGCTTGAAGCGGCACACCGTGCACTGCGTCTCATATGCGCGCATCACCATGGCGCGGAACGCCGGTTGGTGCACACGCCGCTTGGCGATGTACTCGGCCCACTCTCGTTCCACGCTGGACTGTTCGTGGTCGGCGAAGCCCGAGAGTTCCTCGAGGCTGATGAGGACCTGTGAGCGGTCCAGGTCCACGTGCGCGACTCGCGCGGGGTAGACGGCCTGGTAGACATTGGGGCGGAGCCTTGCGAAACAACACGATAGGAACGCCAAGGCGGTGCGCCTCGATCAGTTTCCGATTGTCGCCACCGGTGCCACCTGCGCGGAAGTCGTACCGCCAGATCCCTGGCGCAACCTGCTCGTCCGAGTAGGGGCCATCGGCTGAGGAGACGACGCTCAGAGTCGCGTCGAGCCTGCTTAGGGTTCCTGATGCCCCTTGAGTAGTCGATGAGGGGAAGCGGTTGACCGTCCACAGTGAAATCAAGCAACTCGCGTCGGTCGACCAGAGTGGAGGACGGCATAGTTCGGGTGAGGCTCGTCGAACACGCGGCTGCGCAACGAGGCGCTCGCAAGCGATTCCATGTGCGCAGGCTTGCCGCAAATCACGGGCGCAAGCCTAGCCCGTGCCCGCCACCGGAATACGCACGAGCCCCCGCCACGTTGACCCTGCCATGACGACTCTGGGCATCATCGGTGCGGGCAACATCGGCGTGAACGTCGCGAAGGCTGCGATCGCGGCCGGGCATCGGGTGGTGATTGCCAACTCCCGTGGGCCCGAGACGCTCGGCGACGTCATCGCGGAACTCGGGCCCGCGCATGCGCGCGCCGCGACCGTGGAGCAGGCGGCCGCCGCCGGTGACATCGTCCTCGTGGCGATCCCGCTCAGTGCGATCGATGACCTGCCTACCGAGCCGTTGCGCGGCACCATCGTCCTGGATGCGAACAACTATTACCCGGGCCGTGACGGACGCATCGCGTCGCTCGACAGCAACGTCTCGACCACCAGCCAACTGCTCCAGAAGCACCTGCCCCAGTCGCACGTGGTCAAGGCGTTCAACCACATCAACGCCAAGGACATACCGGCACACGCCACCCCGGCGGGCACCCCCGATCGCCGCGCGCTCGCGGTCTTCGGTGACGACCCGTCGTCCAAGCACGTGGCCGCTGCGTTCATCAACTCGGTGGGCTACGACGTGGTGGACCTCGGTCGCCTTAAGGACAACCTGGCGCCTGGAGCGCGACACCCCCGGATATGGCCGACGCATGACCGCCGACGAACTGCGAGACATCGCCGCCCACACCACTCGCGTCAAGCAGCAGTAGCGCGCCGGCCGTAAGATCCCCACCAGCGGTACCGGTGCCGCCGCGACACCGACGCTTCCGGGGGATGCGATGTCAGGACGACTCATGACTCCGCGCATGTGCGTGGTTTATGGAACCGCCGCCACCATGGTCGGTGTGTTCATCATCGGCGCGCTCATCCCGATGCGTGCCAGTAACGCAACTGCCGAGGTTCCCGCCGACGTTGCCACCAGTGTCGTTGATGGCGGGTTCGACGCACTGGGTGGGCTCCTGCTCGTCAACCCGCTCTTCATGGTGGCCGCAGTTCTCCGGTTTTTCGCCCACGACCGGTGGTCCTCGAAGCGCGGGCATGGCCGCGTGCTGATCGCGGTCGCGGCGACGGCGGAAGTGCTGTGGATGGGGCTCCTGCTCACCTGTGTGTGGAGCGCGACCACGCCCGTGTTGGACGCCGGCATGATGTGGGTCGTCTACGCCCTCCTCGTGTTCCTCGGCGCCATCGTGTCGTTGGTGATGCTCGTGGTCGCGCTGATCGTGAAGCCACGGCGGACCGATGCCCCGGCGGCCACACCTGACGCGCCTCCCGCCTTCTTCGCATAGCGACACCAGGGCCATCGCCCCCACGCTCGTCAAGACCCCGTCAGCGTTGCCGTACGCCCCGTCAAGGAACCGTTAACGCGCCTGGTTGGCGCCGGATCCCGCGAGTAGACCGGGAGCCGTGAACGATCTCATCTACATCGCCCTCACGGTCGCCGCCTTCGGCCTCCTCGCGCTGCTGATCCGGCGAGGCGCCAAGTGACCGCCGCGGACCTCGCCTTCGTCGCGGCCCTTGCCGCGGCCGCCGTCTACGTGATCGCGCTCATGCTGCGCGACGCGTCGGGACGGTGACGCGATGAACACCTCGACCGACGTGCTCGCAGCGGTGGGCCAAGCGGGCATCCTCATCGCGCTCCTCGCCCTCGCCCACGCCCCCTCGGCGGCTACATGGCGCGCGTCTACTCGTCGCCCAAGGACTGGCGCATCGAGTCCGCGTGGTACCGCGTCCTGCGCATCGACGCCCACACCGACCAGCGCTGGCGGACCTACGCCATGCAGGTGCTCGGATTCTCCGGTGTGTCCGTCCTCGCCCTCTACGCGCTCGGCCGGCTCCAGGCGCACCTGCCATGGAACCTCGGCTTCACCGGCCTCGACCCCGCGGGAGCCTGGAACACCGCCGTCGCCTTCACCACCAACACCAACTGGCAGTGGTACTCCGGAGAGGCCGCCACCGGCCACCTGCTGCAGATGGCCGGATTCGCGGTCCAGAACTTCGTGTCCGCCGCGGTGGGACTCGCGGTCGCCGTCGCCCTCATTCGCGGGTTCGCCCGCTCCGGCACCGATGGCCGCATCGGCAACTTCTGGGCAGACCTCACCCGCGGCGTGGTGCGCATCCTGCTGCCCCTGTCCATGGTGGCGGCCATCGTGCTCGTCGCCCAGGGCGTCATCCAGAACCTCGACCCTCACTCCGCAATGTCGACGCTTCAGGGCGGCACGCAGACCGCGCTCGGCGGCCCCGTCGCGTCGCAGGAAGCGATCAAGGAGCTCGGCACCAACGGAGGCGGCTTCTTCAACGCCAACTCCGCCCACCCGTACGAGAACCCCACCCACCTGACCAACCTGTTCGAGATCTTCCTCCTGCTGCTCATCCCCTCGGCGCTGCCGCGCACCTTCGGCATCATGGTCGGCGACCGTCGCCAGGGCTGGGCCATCCTCGGCGCCATGGCGACCATCTGGGTCGGCGCGCTCGTGCTCACCACGTGGGCGGAGATGGCCGGTCCCGGCACCGCGCCACAGGCTTGCGGGTGCCGCCATGGAGGGCAAGGAGGGGCGCTTCGGCACGGCCGCCAGCGCGCTCTTCGCGGTCTCCACCACGGCGACGTCCACGGGCGCCGTCAACTCCATGCACGATTCCTTCACGGCCCCCGGTGGCGCCGTGCTCATGGTCGACATGCTGCTCGGTGAGGTGGCCCCCGGCGGGGTGGGCGCAGGCCTCTACGGCATGCTCATCATCGCCATCCTCGCCGTCTTCGTCGCGGGTCTCATGGTGGGGCGCACCCCCGAATACCTGGGCAAGAAGATCGGTCAGGGCGAGATGACGCTCGTGGCGATGTACATCCTGACCACCCCCGCGATCGTCCTCACCGGTGCGGCCCTCGCGGTCTCCGTCGACGCCGGCGTGGCCGGCATCCAGGAGGACGGGCCGCACGGGCTGTCCGAGGTGCTGTACGCGTTCGCGTCCGCTGGCAACAACAACGGTTCCGCTTTCGCGGGACTTGCGACCGGCACGGGCTTCTACAACACCGCGCTCGGCGTCGCCATGCTGCTCGGGCGCTTCGTGCCGATCCTCATCGTGCTTGCCCTGGCGGGACGCCTGTCCTCTCAACGCACGGTACCCACGTCGGCAGGCACCCTGCCCACGCATCGGCCGCTCTTTGTGGGCCTCGTCGCCGCCGTCGCGGTGGTCGTTGTGGGGCTCACGTTCCTTCCCGTCCTGTCCCTCGGTCCCCTCGCGGAGGCGCTGTCATGACCACCACCCTTTCTCCGGCCGATGCCCCGGCAGCCGCCGCACCCACGGCACCCTCACGCGGACTCTCGTGGACCCAGGTGCGCGCCGCCCTGCCGGGAGCCGCACGCGGCCTCGACCCCCGCAAGTTGTGGCGCTCGCCCGTCCTCCTGATCGTCGAGGCGGGCGCCGCGCTGACCACGGTGCTCGCCGTCGTCCAGCCCAGTGTGTTCGGCTGGCTGGTCACGGTGTGGTTATGGGCCACCGCCTTCTTCGCGGCCCTCGCCGAGGCGATCGCCGAGGCGCGTGGCAAGGCGCAGGCGGCATCACTGCGCGCCACCCAGCAGCACACCGTCGCCCACCTGTTGACCGCCGATGCGGACCTCGACCGTCCCGAGTCGTGGTCACCCGTCGAGGTCCCCTCGGGCGACCTCACCGTAGGGTCGCTCGTGGTGGTCGAGGCGGGTCAGGTCATTCCCGGCGACGGCGACGTGGTGGCGGGCATCGCGTCAGTCGACGAGTCCGCCATCACTGGTGAATCGGCGCCCGTGATCCGCGAATCCGGCGGCGATCGCTGCGCCGTCACCGGCGGCACCGTGGTGCTGTCGGATCGCATCGTGGTGCGCATCACCGCCCGTCCCGGCGACGGCTTCGTGGACCGCATGATCGCCCTCGTGGAGGGCTCGGAACGGCGCCGCACTCCCAACGAGATCGCCCTCGGACTCTTGCTGAGGCTCGCTGACGGTGGTGTTCCTGCTGGCCGTCGCCACGCTGCAGGCATTCGCCGTGTTCAGCGATGCTCGCCAGGACATCGTGGTGCTCGTCGCGCTGCTCGTGTGCCTCATCCCCACCACAATCGGCGCGCTGCTATCCGCGATCGGCATCGCGGGCATGGACCGGCTGGTCCAGCGCAACGTGCTGGCGACCTCGGGCCGCGCCGTCGAGGCCGCTGGTGATGTGGACGTCCTGCTGCTCGACAAGACGGGCACCATCACCTTCGGTAATCGCCGCGCCAGCGACCTCATCCCCGCGCCGGGGGTGACGCAGGCCGATCTCGCGAACGCCGCCCGCCTCGCGTCCCTCGCGGACGACACCCCGGAGGGGCGTTCCATCGTGGAACTCGTGGACGCACGCCCCGATGCCGATACCTCGTCGCTTCCCGCGCACGCCACGCTCGTGGAGTTCTCGGCGCACACGCGGATGTCGGGCATCGACATCCCCGCGGGCCATGCGGAGCGCGCCATCGTGCTGCGCAAGGGCGCGGCGAGCGCCGTGCAGGCCTGGATCGACGCCACCCGCGGTGACGCGGACGCTCACCTCGCCGAGGCATCGGCCGTCGACCAGGCCGTGGCCGATGCGGTGGCCGCGGTCTCGCGTGAAGGCGGGACGCCGCTCGTGATCGCCAGGCAGGTGGGGGACGGCGTTGCCACGGCGCTCGGCGTGATCCACCTCAAGGACGTGGTCAAGCCCGGCATGCGCGAGCGGTTCGACCGGCTGCGCGCGATGGGCATCCGCACCGTGATGGTGACGGGCGACAACGCGATCACGGCACGCGCCATCGCCGCCGAGGCGGGGGTCGACGACGTGCTCGCCGAGGCCACCCCGGAGGACAAGCTCGCGCTCATCAAGCGGGAGCAGGCCGGCGGCCGCCTGGTCGCGATGGCAGGCGACGGCACCAACGACGCCCCCGCCCTCGCGCAGGCAGACGTGGGCGTGGCGATGGCCTCCGGCACGTCCGCGGCGAAGGAAGCCGGCAACATGGTGGACCTCGACTCGGATCCCACCAAGGCTCATCGAGATCGTGGAGATCGGCAAGCAGTTGCTCATCACCAGGGGAGCGCTGACCACGTTCTCGGTCTCGAACGATGTCGCGAAGTACTTCGCGATCCTGCCGGCGATGTTCGCGCCCCTGATTCCCGGACTCGACGCGCTCAACATCATGGGGCTCAGTAGCCCGGATACGGCGATCGCATCGGCCGTGATCTTCAACGCGCTCATCATCGTGGCGCTCGTGCCCCTCGCCCTCAAGGGCGTGAAGTATCGCCCGTCGAGCGCATCCGCGCTCCTCGCCCGCAACCTGTGGATCTACGGCATCGGCGGCCTCATCGCCCCGTTCCTCGGGATCAAGGTCATCGACATGATCCTCACCGTCCTGGGCCTCTGACCGCCCGCCCTTAAGGAAATCGCATGCACTCCATCCGACTCACCACCTCCACCTCACTGCGTGCACTCGTGCGCGCCTCGGGCACGGGTCTCAAGATGCTTGCCGCGTTCACCGTGGTGTGCGGGGTCGCGTACCCGCTCCTGATCACCGGCGTCGCCAAGGTCGCTTTCCCGTGGCAAGCGGCGGGCTCGCTCGTCACGGCCACGGGCGAGCACACCACGGACCGCGCTGAGGCCGCGGGTTCCGCCCTCATCGGCCAGGCCTTCGAGGGCGACGAGTGGTTTCAGTCCCGGCCCTCCGCGGCGGGCGACGGGTACGACACGCTCGCCTCCGGCGGCTCCAACTTGGGGCCCGAGAGCCCCGACCTCGTCGCCACCATCACCGAGCGCCGCGCCCAGGTGGCGCAGCGCGAAGGCGTCGACGTCTCCGAGGTCCCGGCCGATGCCGTGACGGCGTCCGGGTCCGGCCTCGACGGGTCCATTAGCCCCGCCTACGCCGCGCTTCAGGTGCCGCGCGTGGCCCAGGAACGGGGACTCACGGAGGACGCGGTCTCCGCGCTTGTCGAGGACGCGACTCAGGAGCGGACGCTCGGCGTGCTGGGAGACCCCTACGTCGACGTACTCGCCCTAAACACGTCCCTCGAGCAGGCGGCGCCCACGGACACAATGTGACCATGACCGTTGCTGCTGCAGTGACGCCGCTTCCGACTCGCCGTCGACGCGAGGACGCCTCACCGTCTACCTGGGCGCCGCCCCGGGCGTCGGCAAGACGTTCGCGATGCTCGATGAGGCGGAGCGGCGTCGGCTGCGCGGCACCGACGTGGTGATCGGCCTGGTCGAGACCCACGGCCGCGCCGCTACCGAGGAGAAGATCGGAGACCTCGAGGTCATCCCGCGCCGCGTCTTCGCGCACCGCGGCGTCACGCTGGCCGACCTCGACGTCGATGCCGTCATCGCCCGGGCGCCCGATGTGGCGCTCGTGGACGAGTTGGCTCACACCAACGCGCCAGGAGCGGTCCGTCCCAAGCGCTGGCAGGACGTCATGGTGCTCCTCGACGCAGGCATCGACGTCGTGACCACCGTCAACGTGCAGCACCTCGCGTCGCTCGTGGACGATGTCCAGGCCATCACGGGCGTGCGCCAGCGCGAGACGGTCCCGGATCAGGTGGTGCGCGAGGCCGATCAGATCCAGGCTCGTCGACCTGTCGCCGCAGCAACTGAGGAGGCGTCTCGCGCACGGCAACATCTACCGGGCGGACCAGGTGGATGCCTCGCTCGGCAAGTACTTCCGCGAGGGCAACCTCACGGCGCTGCGGGAACTCGCGCTGCTGTGGCTCGCCGACAGGGTGGATGACGCGCTCACGCGGTACCGCGCCGACCATGAGATCGACGCGACGTGGCCGGCACGCGAGCGCATCGTGGTCGCCGTGACCGGCGGCGACGAGAGCGAGGGCCTGATTCGCCGCGCGGCCCGCATCGCGCAGCGCTCCGCCGGTGCCGAGTTGGTGGCCGTGCATGTGCTCCCCACCGATGGATTGCCCGCGGCGCCGCCCGCCGCCATCGCCGCCCAGCGTGTGCTCATCGAGTCCTTGGGCGGCACGTTTCATACCGTCGCAGGCGAGGACGTCGCGGCCGCCGTCGTGGACTTCGCGCGCGGCGTCAACGCCACCATGATCGTGGTGGGCGTGTCGCGTCACTCGCGCTGGCGTCAGGCCTTCACCGGCTCCTCGGCCGATGCGATCGCCCGGCTATCCGGAGCCATCGACGTTCACCTCGTGACACATGAACATGCGGGCGTGGGGGTGCACGCTCCGTCTCGCACATCCTCGATGTCGCGCGGGCGCAGGGTGGCAGGCTGGGTCGCGGCCATCGTGGCGCCCATCGTCGTGGCATGGGTGGCCGATCACGGCGCGGCGGGAAACGATGACCTGTCCGCGGCGCTGATGCTGCAGGCGGCCGTGGTGGTGGGCGTGGCTCTCATCGGAGGGCTGTGGTCCGCGCTCGTCGCGGCGGTGTTGTCGTTCGTCGCCCTCAACCTCATGCACACGGAGCCCACGGGCCGGCTGGTGATCGACCAGCCGAGCGACGTGCTGGCGCTCATCGTGTTCGTCGTGGTGGCCGCGGCCGTCGCCTCCGTGGTCGACCTCGCATCACGCCGCACCGCGCAGGCGTACCGGGCCCGAGCGGAGGCCTCGACCCTGGCCGCGCTGTCGCGCTCCGTGCTCTCGGGAGAGGACACCGCAGATGCGATCGTGAGCCGCCTGCGAGAGGTCTTCGTCCTCGACCAGGTGCGCCTCGAGGAGCGAGCCAGCGCACGCGGCCCCTGGAAGGTCCTCGCGGCCGACGGCGCCGACGGCCACCACCGCGATCCGGCCGTGGTGGACATCGACGAACTCCATCGCATGGTGCTGTGCGGACGCACCCTCGCCGGAAGCGATCGCGAGGTCGCCGAGGCCTTCGGAAGCCAGATGCGCATCGTCCTGGAGCATCGGCGCCTGAGGCAGGAGGCCGAGGCCGCGCGCAAACTCGAGGCCTCCGAACGCACCAGAAACGCGCTGCTCGCCGCCGTGTCGCACGACCTGCGCACGCCGCTGGCGGCGATCCGTGCGGCGGTGGACGGGCTCGCCTCCGGCATTCGCCTCGACGACGACGACCGAGCCGCGCTGACGTCCACCATTCAGGATGGCACGGGCAGGCTCGAGCGCCTCATCGACAACCTGCTCGACCTCTCTCGCCTCCAGGCCGGCGTGATTCATGCCCGGCTGCGGCCCAGGCTCGCTGGAGGAGGTGGTGCCCGCCGCCGTGGAACCGTGGCACGCCTTCGTGAGGATGTCGCTGCCAGAGGACCTGCCGCTGGTGTCCACCGACCCGGGCCTCCTGGAACGCGTGGTCGAAAACCTCGTGTCCAACGCGGTACGACACACTCCCGCGGGCACGCCGGTGCTCGTGTCCGCCGCCGCCGATGACGCCGAGGTCGTGATCCGCGTGGCGGACTCGGGGCCAGGCGTACCGCAGTCTCGCAAGGAGGCCATGTTTGAGGCCTTTCAGCGCCTCGACGGTGGCGCCGATGGTGGCGTGGGCCTCGGACTGGCCGTCGCCGATGGCCTGGCACGAACTGTCGGTGCGCAGGTGGTGGCGGAGGACACGCCGGGCGGTGGCCTCACGATGGTGGTCACGGTGCCGCGGGTTCGCGAGGATCGAGAGGTGAGCCAGGCATGAGCGACGGACAGGGCAACCGGGTCCTCGTCGTCGACGACGATGAGGGCCTTGCTCGCGCGCTCGCGATCAACCTGCGGGCCCACGGCTGGGAGGTGACCACGGCGGCGACCGGCGCGCACGCGCTTGACGCCGCCGCATCGTCACGGCCAGATGTGGTGGTGCTCGACCTGGGGCTTCCCGACATGTCGGGGCTCGACGTGCTGGCAGGCATTCGCGGATGGAGTCGCGTGCCGATCGTGGTGCTCTCGGCGCGCCAGATGAACGAGGACAAGATCGATGCGCTCGACGCGGGTGCCGATGACTACGTCACCAAGCCCTTCGCGATGAACGAGTTGCTGGCGCGCCTGCGCGCCGCGGTGCGACGCGCCCAACCGGCCGATGCCGAGGAGGATTCCGCCGTGGTCGAGGCCGGTGCGCTGCGCATCGACCTGGCGCGCCGCACGGTGGCGCGCCACGGTGACGAGGTTCGCTTGACGCCCACGGAATGGGCGCTGCTGGAGGTGCTGGTGCGCCACCGCGGCCGCATGGTGGGGCGTGCCCAGTTGCTCCACGAGGTCTGGGGGCCGGGCTACGACGCCGAAACCAACTACCTGCGCGTGTACACGGCGCAACTGCGACGCAAGGCTCGAGGACGATCCTGGGGCGCCGGTGCACCTCCACACGCATCCGGGCGCCGGGTATCGCTTCGAGGTGTGACTCAGCGCGAGCGGACGCCCGCGACGATGCGGTCCACCACATGAACGCCGAGTGCGGCAAGGGTGGGGGCGTCCTGGCCCTGAAGGGGGCCCCGAGTCGCGATGTCGGCAAATCCATGGACCGCCGACCAGCAGGGCCACTCCGCGTTGACGCGCCCCTCAGCGGACAGCACCCCGGCGGTCACGCATCCGTCGAGGGCGTCGATCAGGAGTTGGAACGGCGGCGGAACCTCGTGCGCGACCGTCACCGACGGCGCCGCGGCTCCCGCGGGGTCAAAGGTGAGCAGCGCGAGCGCGAACCAGCCGGGCTCGGCGAGCGCGAAGTCGATGTAGCCAAGGCCCACGCCGCGCAGGCGTGCCACGGCCTGCTCCTGGGTGCCGGACGCATCGGCCACGAGTGAGGAGATGCGTTCGCGCATCGCCTGAGCCAGCAGGTCCTGCGATCCGAGCGCGACGGCGACGAGAAGGGCTCGATGGTCCGCAAAGTGGCGGTAGGCCGATGCGGGGGAGACTCCCGCGGCCCGTGTCACCTCCCGCACTCGTACGGCGTCGGGCCCTCCGGTGCGGGCGAGATCGAGCCCCGCATCGATCAGCGCAGCGCGGAGGTCGCCGTGGTGATACGGGGTGGAGATCTGCGGCACCTCTTGCACCTCCCTGCGCTCGCGGTTAGCCTGTCGGAGTCGGCAATGTGAACGGTGTTCACATGCTAGCCATCGTGGCGATGCCTGACCAGGGGAGGGTTCATGGCGGAGTTGGCCATCGAGACGCACGGTCTCGTCAAGACGTACGGCGAGACCCGCGCGGTGGACGGGATCGACCTCGCCATCGCTCGCGGCGGCGTCCACGGGTTCCTGGGTCCCAACGGGGCGGGCAAGACCACGGCGATTCGCATGCTCGCCACGCTGATCCGTCCCGATGCCGGAAGCGCCTCGGTGCTGGGGTACGACATCGGGCGTCAAGCGGACGAGGTGCGCTCTCGCGTGGCGCTCACGGGCCAGTTCGCCTCGGTGGACGAGGACCTGACCGGCATGGAGAACCTCCGCCTCATCGCGAAGCCTGTACGGGTACACGCCGAAGGCCGCCTCGCGTCGTGCGCAGGATCTCCTCGACGCCTTCGGCCTGGGGTCCGCGGCGGGCAGGCAGGTCAAGAAGTACTCGGGCGGCATGCGCCGGCGCATCGACATCGCGGCGTCGATAGTGGTCACGCCGGAACTGCTGTTCCTCGACGAGCCGACCACCGGTCTCGACCCACGTAGCCGCAACGAGGTCTGGGACATCATCCGCGCGATGGTCGACTACGGCACCACGGTGATGCTCACCACGCAGTACCTCGACGAGGCGGACCAGGCTGGCGGACCGCATCTCCGTCATCGACGCGGGCAAGATCATCGCCGAGGGCACGGCGACGGAACTCAAGGCCTCGGTGGGCTCGGGCATGCTCCACGTACGCGTCATGGACCGTGCCGACCGCGACGCCGCTCACCAGATCCTGCTGCGGGAACTCGACGTTGACGTCGAACTGCCCCAGGATCCCCAGGGGCTCACCGCGCAGATCGACGACCGTGGGCGCGTCACCCGCGCTTTGACCGCGCTCGACGACGCGGGCATCGGCCTCGCTCAATTCTCCCTCGGCCAGCCCACGCTGGACGAGGTGTTCCTCTCGCTGACGGGCAAGCCCGCCGAGGCGACCGACGAGGAGGAGGCAGCATGACCACCGACGAGACCACCACGGCCACCGTGGCCGCGACGCCGGACGAGCCCGCGGCCCCACAGGCGAGCGCGATTGCGTCCGCCCTCGCCTCCACGGAGCGGCCGCAGCGTCCCAGCGCGCTGTCGACCTCCGTCACGTTCGGATGGCGCGCACTGCTGAAGATCAAACACGTCCCCGAACAGGCTCTTCGACGTGACCGTGTTCCCGGTCGTCATGACGCTGCTGTTCACGTACCTGTTCGGCGGGGCCATCGCGGGGTCCGTGAGCGAGTACATCGCCTACATCGCGCCCGGTGTGCTCGTCCAGTCGGTGCTGTTCATCACGATGTACACCGGCACCACGCTGCGCACAGATATCGACAAGGGCGTGTTCGATCGCTTCCGTTCGCTGCCCATCTGGCGACCGTCACCCCTGGTGGGCATGCTGCTGGGCGACGCGGTGCGGTTCATGGTGGCGTCGATCGTCACGGCGGCCGTGTGCCTCGCGATTGGCTGGCGTCCCGCGGGCGGGTTCGTCGGCGTGGTGCTCGGCGTGCTGCTGTTGCTCGTGTTCGCATTCTCCCTGGGGTGGGTCTGGACGTTCTTGTCCCTGATCTTGCGCACTCCCGGCGCGATCATGGGCGTCGCGAGTTTTGTGCTGATGCCGCTGCTGTTTGGCTCAAACATCTTCGTCAACCCGGACACGATGCCCGGATGGCTGCAGGCCTGGGTGAGCGTCAACCCCGTATCCGACCTGGTCACGGGCGTGAGGGCGTTGATGAACGGCGAAACCATCGGCTCGGAGTTGGCGATCACGCTCGGTTGGGCGGCGGGGCTCGTCGCAGTATTCGGTTCACTGACTATGTGGAAGTATCGCGACCCGCGATAGCGCCGATAGCACGCCCGCGGTGGTCACGAGTACCACCGCGGATGCGGCAAAATCTTCCGGTGACTTCTGCGCTGGATCTCGAATACCGCACCTACTTTCGCACCCTCGACTCCGCCATGGCGGACTTCGCGCTCCCGCTGAACGCGGTGGATCGCATCCGCGAGATCGTCCACGGCCTGCGCTACGAACACGTCTTCATCCCCGACTCGCGTCAGTACATCGCGCTCGAGCCGCTGGGCGCGGACAAGCCCGTCGCCTTCATCACCCCGATGTACGTCGCGGTTCACCCCGAGGGCGGCGAGAGCCAGTTCTTTGAGCCTGCCGGGCTTTGCCCAGGCGGCCGATGCCGCGGCGGCGTCCGCTGCCGTGACCGAGGCATCGGGCACCCCCGCGCCCTCCGAGGCGTCTGCGGCCAAGGTGGCCGTGGCATCGGCGCTGCGTCCCGTGGCCGAGCCGGCCGCGCCCGCTCCTCGCATCACGTTCCAGGGTGTGGGCAAGCGTGCCGAGATTGCCGAGATGCCGTGCCCCACGTGCTTCATCGACCTTCCGGGCACCGGTATCTGCGACCTCTGCGGCTAGCGGTCGAGAGCGCGCGTGATGCGCGCGACCGCGAGCTCAACCTCGCGCGGGTCGCGCGGCTCGGCGTCGAGGGCACGGTGAATGCTGACGCCCTCGATGAGGGCGTCGAGCATGCGCGTGGTCTCGGGATCGAAGTGCAATTCGAGCGCCTCGCGACTGCGCGCCATCCACGCCGAGGTGATGGACCGGAAGCGTGGCTCCCTTGCCGCGAGGGTGTAGAGCTCGTGCGAGAGGACGAGGTCTCGATCGTCGCGGAAGACGTCCTCGAGGATGATCGCCACGACCGCGTCCCGAGCCGCCTGCGCGTCCGTGGCGGCCTCCATGCGCCGCACAAATTGGGCGCTGACGGACGTGGCGAACCGCGTGAAGGCTTCGTGCAATAGGGCATCCATGCCGTCGAAGTAGTACGTCATCGCCCCGAGAGGCACCTCCGCCTCGGCCGCCACCTTGCGGTGGGAAGTGCCTGCGACGCCATCGCGCGCGATCACCGTGAGGCACGCGTCGATGATGCGGTCCCGGCGCTCGGGGTCGTTGCGACGCCCGCGGCGTGAACCCGCGGGACGGAGGTCGTCGCCTGGAGGTCTCACGCGACGGGGCGGATCACTCGAGCGGGATTGCCGACGGCTACGACGCCCGGCGGGATGTCCTTGGTCACGACTGAACCTGCGCCCACCACCGAGTCCTTTCCGATGGTGACGCCGGGGCACACGATGACGCCGCCTCCCAGCCATACGTTGTCCTCGATCACGATGGGCTGCGCGGCCTCCCACTTGTCGCGGCGCAGTTGAGGGTCCACGGGGTGAGTGGGCGTGAGGAGCCTGGACGTTGGGACCGATCTGGCAGTCCTCGCCGATGGTGATGGAGGCAACATCGAGGGCGGTCAGATGGGCGTTGATGAACGTGCCCGCGCCAATGTAGAGGTTGCTTCCGTAATCCACGAAGAGGGGGACTGCACGTGCGCGCCTTCACCGAGGCTGCCCACGAGGCTCGTCGAGGATGCTTCGTGCACCCTCGTCGCCCGCAATGCAGGCCCGATGGTAGGCATCGGCGAGGCCGACCGCGTGCTGGTGGCGGCGTCCGATCTCCGGGTCGTCAGCGATGTAGAGGTCGCCCGCAAGCATGCGCTCGTAGTGGGAGCGTGAGTCGGCGGCGGGGGAGAGGTCGGCCATGCGCGACAACGTACACCGGGTGTGTACGAACGTCCACATTCTGTGTACGCTCGCCTTGTCGCGACGAGGCATGCCGCGACCCTTCCCGCGTTGAGAAAGGGCCACGCCCCCGTGTACTCGCTCCTCCTGTCGATCATCTACGTCGCCTTCGTCAGCCTCGGGCTGCCGGATTCGCTCATCGGCGCCGGCTGGCCCGTCATGCACTCGGACCTCGGGGTGCCGGTGTCGTTCGCGGGCTTCGTGACGATGATCATCGCCGCGGGCACCATCGTCTCCAGCCTCGCGTCCGAGCGGGTCACGAGACGGTTCGGTGCCGGTCTTGTCACCGCCGTCAGCGTCGGCATGACCGCGGTGGCACTGGTGGGCTTCTCGCTCAGCGACCAGTTCTGGATGCTGTGCCTGTGGGCAATCCCGTTCGGCATGGGTGCCGGCGCGGTGGACGCGGCCCTCAACAACTACGTGGCCCTCCACTACGCCGCGCGGCACATGAACTGGCTGCACGCCTGCTGGGGCGTGGGCGCATCGATCAGCCCGTTCATCATGAGCCTACGCGCTCACCTCAGGGCTCGGTTGGTCGGGCGGATATCTCATCGTCGGAGTCATCCAGGCGGTGCTGACGGCCGTGCTCCTGTTCAGCCTGCCGCTGTGGGGCAAAGTCCATGCCGTCGCTCCCGCGGGCGACGGTGAGGCGACCGCCGATGCCGGTGAGCAGCCCGATGCGCTCGGCGCCTCCTCGCGCGGCGGCCATGTGCCGCTCGCCACGGCGCTGCGCATCCCCGGCGTGCTGCTGATTCTGGCGGCCTTCTTCGCGTACTGCGGGCTGGAGAGCACCGCCATCCTGTGGGCCTCCACCTACCTCGTGGACGGGCGTGGGGTCGAGGTCGCCACGGCGGCGGCGTTCGCCTCGTTGTTCGTGCTCGGCATCACCGCGGGCCGGTTCCTTGCGGGAGTGGTGGCGGACCGCATCGGCGACAAGGCTCTGATCCGTGGAGGCTTCGTGATGGTGGGCGTCGGCGCGCTGATGCTCGCCCTGCCCTTGGAGACGGACGTGGTCGCCCTCGCCGGGCTCGTGGTCGCGGGCCTCGGTTCGGCGCCCATCTACCCGGCGATCATCCACTCCACGCCCGTCAACTTTGGCCGCCGCAACTCCCAGGCGATCATCGGCATTCAGATGGCCGCCGCCTACACAGGCTCCACGCTCGCGCCGCCCGCCTTCGGACTGCTCTCGGGAGCCGTGGGCGTCGAGATTCTGCCGTACTTCCTCGCGGTGCTCGTGGCGCTGGGCCTCGTCATGTCCGAGCGGCTCAACCGGATGGCGCCCGCGGGCGCCTAGTCGAGGACGGCGATCGCGTCGATCTCGACCAGCGCCTCTGGCCTGCCGAGCATCGGCACCATGACGACCACGATGGGGACGGCGTGCGTGCCCCACACCTCGACGGTGGCGCCGTAGCCCTCTTGGACGTCCTGATCGGCCTACAGGTAGATGGTCATGTGGCACACGTCTTCCTGGGACGCGCCGGCTTCCGCCAGGACCGTCAGCAGGTTTCGGAGCGCCTGTTGGGTCTGCACCACCAGGTCGCCCTCGATGGCTCCGCGCGCGTCGGTCCCGTTCTGGCCTCCCACGTAGACAGTCCTGCTTCCGGTCGCGACGACGCCCTGCGAGAACGCCTGAGATTGCTGCATGGAGGCCGGGTTGAGATGCGTGATGGTCATGGCCGTGGCTCCCGTCCCCGGCGACGGTCGCCGGCGCTTCTTCGACCGTACGTCCGCGAGCCTGGGAGCGCGCGGCGAGGCGTTCGCGTTGTCCCTGTGAGTCGTCGTTAAGGTGACGGAATGGACGAAAGGAGCACGGTGAACGCCGAGCAGTACGCCGTCACCCCGCACCCGAGCCCCGCCTCGGCGGAGCAGCGCGCCACCCTGATGGCCGCGCCGATCTTTGGCGAGGTGTTCACCGACCACGTGGCGCGTGCCACCTGGACGCCCGATGCCGGCTGGGCTGATCACCGCATCGAACCCTTCGCGGACCTCACCTTGCATCCCGGCGCCACGGTGCTGCACTACGGCCAGCAGGTGTTTGAGGGCCTGAAGGCGTACCGCTGGGCCGACGGCACTGTCCGGTTGTTCCGGCCCGAGGCGAATGCGGCCCGCATGGCGGCGTCGGCCACGCGCCTGTCGTTGCCGGCACTTCCCGAGGACGACTTCCTGGCGTCCATCTCCGCGCTCGTGAGCGTGGACCGTGACTGGGTGCCGTCCGAGGGAGAGGCGAGCCTGTACCTGCGCCCGCTCATCATCGGCACCGAGGCGTCTCTCGCGGTGCGTCCCTCGCGTCGAGTCGAGTACATGCTCCTCGCGTGCCCCGTGGGCTCGTACTTCTCCGGCGGTGTGAAGCCGGTCTCCATCTGGGTGGCGCAGGGCTTCCACCGTGCGGGAGCGGGCGGCACCGGCCAGGCCAAGACCGCCGGAAACTACGCCGCGTCGATGCAGCCGCAACAGCAGGCACAGGATCACGGCTGTGACCAGGTGCTCTTCCTGGACGCGCGTGAGGACCGGTACATCGAGGAACTGGGCGGCATGAACGTGTTCGCCGTGCGCCGCGATGGCTCGGTGTGGACCCCTCGCGTGACCGGCACCATCCTCGAAGGCGTGACCCGCGCCTCGGTGATCGAGCCTGCTGCGCTCCTCGGGCCGCGAGGTCGTCGAACGTGACATCTCGCTTGCCGAGTTGCGTGCCGGGATCGATGACGGTTCTGTGGTCGAGGCCTTCGCGTGCGGCACCGCCGCGGTGATCACGCCCATCGCGCGACTCGTGGCTCCCGACTTCGACGTGATCGTCGGCGACGGCGGCCCCGGTGCCCTGACTGCATGGCTGCGCGAGACGCTGACCGACGTGCAGTACGGCCGCGCCGAGGACCGCTTCGGCTGGATGCGTCAGGTCCTTTAGCGCGAACGGTTGAGGCGTCACTCCTCCGGAAGGACGTCGCCCTCCTCGATGAGCCCAAGGTCCACCAGGTTGAGCCTGGTGCTCGTGGAAGGTGCTCGCGAAGAGCACCTCACCGGTGTTCGGGTCCGTCGCGAAGTACAGCCAGTCCTGGTCGGTCGGATAGATCGCAGCGCGGATAGCCTCGGTGGAGGGCACGCCAACGGGTGTGGGTGGAAGGCCCTCGTACATGAACGTGTTGTACGGCGTGTCGACGGCCCATCCGTCGTCAGAGATTGCCCGCTCGTCCGCACGTAGGTAGTAGGCGAGAGGTGACTCGACTTGCAGCATCATGTCCGCGTCGAGTCTGTTGTAGATGACGGCGGAAATGTCGGGCATCTTCGACGGAAGCACGGATTCGGCCTCCACGATGGAGGCGATCGTCAAGACTTCTTGCCACTTGTCCCGGGGCACGTTGTCGGCCTCAAGGAGGTTCTGGTGCACCGAGACCATGCGCTCGACGTCTAGTTCGAGTGGTGCGGGATCACCCTGGGCGTCCCAGCCACGGCTCCAATGGCCCGGTAGCCAGCCTTCGGGGTCGCCGACGGCTTCTTCGGGCAAAGCCGCAATGACCGCGCTCGTCGCTTCGACGACTGATACGCGGTGCTCGCGCGCAAGGTTCGCGATCACGTCTTCTGTGCGTGACCCGGGTTCCACGGTGAAGGCTCTCATCGGACGCCTGCGGGCTCGGCGACGGCGACACCGACTCCGTCACAGAAGGCGACGGTGTGGCGGGCAGCACCGTCGCATCGGCCCCGCGCAACTGAAGGACACCGAAGGTGCCAGCGCCCACCACCCCCACGCCGGCCAAAGTGGTGACGCCCGCACGCACGCCCCGGTCGCGGCGGACGCGGCGCGTGACGCCGGCGTAGTTGTGGGCGAGATCGGTCGCGGAGAACTGGGCCGCGCCGTCGCGGGCGATGGCGGCAAACTGTTCGCGGGCGGTGCTCATCGGGTGCCTCCTCGGGTGCGCACGGGGACCGTGTCGGGGCTGTCTGTGGGGAAGTCGAGAGTGGAGACCAGGGGTCGCAGGCGGGCGACGCCGTCCGACAGGTAGCGCTTGACGGAGCCGTCGGCGAGGCCGAGCTCGGCGGCGACGGCCGCAATGGGCATGTCGTCGAGATACCGCAACACCACGCAGGCACGTTCGCGCGGCGGCAAAGTCAGGATCGCGGCGTGGAGGTCCAGGTGGGCGTCCGCCGCCGGCGCATGGTCAGGGGTCGTGGCGGATGCCCCGGCGAAGTCCCCCGCATCGTGGGCATGACGCTGGGGCCGCGCCTCGGTGCGCCGGTGCCCATCGATGAAGGCGGTCGAGATGGCGCGCTTCACGTACGCATGTGCCTCGTTGACGGTGCCGGAGCGGCGGTTCACGCGAAAGGTGCGCACCAGCGCGTCTTGGAGAAGGTCCTCGGCGGTGTCAGCGTCGCCCGTGAGGACGTAGGCGTAGCCGAACAGCGCGGCTGCCCGCTCGTGCATCAGTGCGTCGAGGGTGTCCTTCCAGCGGCTCATGGGTGCCTCCCGATGTTCATGCTGGCACGAACGCATCGCGTGGTCCCCAGGTTGGGGTGCGCGGCGAGTTTTTCCCCAGACGGCCGATGCGATGGTGCTGCGGAGCGTGGACGCCGCTTAGCCTGGGCGCATCATGAACGACGACACCCTGGCCTACGCGGTCACGTTCCGGCGCCGCCAGCGCAACATCATCCTGCGCGTGCAGGGAGACGGAACGCTCGTGGTCTCGGCTCCGACGGGCACGCCGCAGGTGCGCATCGACGAGTTTGTCGCGTCCAAGGCCCGGTGGATTGCCCGACGCCGCGCGGCGGCCGCGGAACTGCCGCCGCGCATCGAGCGCGATTCGGCGCAGTTTGAACGTCACTGGGCGGAGATGCAGGCGGCGCTCGCGGACCTCATGCCGCAGTGGTGTGAGCGGCTCGGCGTGGCGAAGGAGCCTCGCGTCTCCATCAAGGTGATGTCGACGCGGTGGGGCTCCTGCAACGCCCGCCTTCACAAAATCAACCTGAACGTCGAGCCTGGCGCGGCGGGGGAGCGAGGCGCTCGAGTACGTGCTGGTTCATGAGCCTCGCACACCTCTTCCACCAGAACCATGGCCCAGGGTTCTACGCGCTCATGGATGAGCACCTGCCGGATTGGAGGGCACGCCGCGCGCGGCTTCGCGCCCTCCAATAGCGGCACCGGGCGGAGGGTCAGGGAGTCAGCGTGTACGTGGCGGGGTCGAGGTCCTCAAGGATGAGGTCGCGTCCCTCGCCTGCGCCGGGCACGCGTACCTGGAGCGCGACGGTGAACGGGTCGCCCGCCAACGCCCGGGTCAGCGACGAATTGCCCATAGTGGCGCCAATGAACTCGGTAAGCCTCGTCTCGCCCTGAAGGCTTGCGCCCGGTGCCAGGGTGTAGTCGCGCGCATCGGAGGCTCTGCACCGTGGCACGGTCGGACGAGGTGAACCACAGGTCATCGGCGGCGAGGGTGAGCCCCGCGACTTCGGGGTCCGTGGCGCCGCGCTCGCCCGGCGGGACCTCGAGCAGGACGGCGATGGACTCGTCGTCGATCACGAGCGGCTCGTCGGTGAGGTTCATGATGTCCCAGCCGACCACGATAGCGGGGCCCTCATCGTCCCTGCTCAAGTACGTCTCGACGAAGATCAGGGGGAGTCCGAGACCCATACCGCCGGGCATTCGTCGACGACCACGCCTCCCGAGGGCAAGCCTGCGCGGATCGTCTCCCTCGTCCCAGGCGCACCCAAGGGCGGCCTGGGCATCCTCACGTTCCACCGGGTCGTCCTGCGTGCGAGGCAGGGCGTCCGTGAGGAGTGACGCGGCGTCGAGCAGGGGCGTGGCCTTGGTGGTGGCCGTGCTCGGCGTGTGGTCGGGAGTCGCTGAGGGTTCAGGGCTGGTCGCCGTGGGAGCGGACGCAGCGGGGGAGGGCGATGCGGACGGTGACGTGGTGGCCGGGGCGACAGGCAAGGGCGACGGCCCGGCCAGGAGGGGCGTCATGACTGCGGCGGCGACCACCGCGACGGAGGCCACCGAGGTCGCGGCGATGCCCGCGTGGCGGCGACGGCGCGCACGTCCCACGGCGCTGACCGCGATCCCGTGGTCCTGGGCGAGGCGCGTGCCGTCGAAGTGCTGCGCTTCCTGCGCGATCCATGCCGAGATGCCCCGGCCCAGGCTCCTCGCTCATCGTGCTGCTCCCTTCGTGGCGACGTGAATGTGGTGTCCGCCACCGGTGACGGCATCGGACACGTCGAGGCCGAGGCTCGGCGTGGTGCGTCTGGAGTTTTGCTACGGCGTCAGAGAGGTACTTGCGGACCGTTCCCGCGGCGAGTCCCGTCTCTTCCGCGATGGCGACGGCGCTGAGGCCGTCGACGTAGCGCATCACCACGCACGCGCGTTCGCGAGGGCTCAGGATGGACAGCGCGGCGGCCAGCACGGTGCGGTCGGCCACGGTGTCGGCGTGGTCGGCTGTGGCGGACTCGGGCATGTCGGCTCCGGCAATGACGGGTCGTGCCGCCGCTCGACGGTGGCCGTCGATGGCGGCGGACTGCATCGCTCGCTTGACGAAGGCATGCGCCTCGTTGAGCGTGACGTCGCCGCGGCCGCGGCGGAAGGTCCGCACCAGCGCGTCCTGCAGGAGATCCTCCGCGCTGTGTCGGTCACCGGTCAGCGCGACCGCGTAACCGAACAGTGCCGGACCGCGTTCGCGAAGGAGCGCGTCGACGGCGACGGCCCACGGTCGTGGTGAGCGCTGCCGCGTCACTGTGGTGCTCCTGTGCTGGTCATTGATCCCCCGAAACGCGTGGTGCCGATGCTCTCACCTGGTCATACGCATCGGCGCCAAGAAACGCGGGGGTCAGGTGGCCGATGCCGTCGCGGGCTCCTCGTCGATGTCCACCAGGCGACGGATGGGGTGGCCTGACGTGCCTCCGACGACCACCCACTTTTGGCGGCGTGGCGACGGGGGCGAGGGTTCGTCGGCCGCCACAGACTCGAGCGATGCGTCCGTGGTCTCCTCAGCCTCGAGGCCGGCCTCAGTCTTCCTACCGGCCGCAGCGTCCGTGCTCGCCGCGGCGCCCACGCTGATGGCCACCACGGCGGGTGCGGCCGCCGCGGTGGTGACTCCGGCATCGGCCGCCTGGGCAGTGCTCACGGGCGACGAGAGGGCGTCGCGAATGATGGTGCGAGGGTCGTAGCGGCGCGGGTCGAGTCGCTCCCACTCCTCGCGGGTGAGGGTGACGCCGCTTTCGGTCTCGACGCGCTCGCGGGCCGAGTCGAGCGCATCGCGCATTCTGCGAGTCCACGCGCCCACCTGGCGCGCGGCCTCGGGCAGGCGGGTGGGGCCGATGACCATGGCGGCGAGCACCAGGATCAGGAACACCTTGTCCATCGACAGGCCGAGCATGGGCGGCCTCCTTTCGGGATCAGCGGGTGGAGTCAGCGGGACGACGTGAGCGGCGCGTGCTCGCGGCGAGCGATCCTGCGGTCGTGGACCGCTGCGACCACCCACGCGGCAAAGAACAGCGCCGTCATGGCGCCCGCGACCACGAACATCGAGAGCACGTCCGCGGCGGGCGTGACCAGGCCAGAGAACACCACGATCGCGATCACCGAGACACGCCAGCGTTCGAGGATGGTGCGGGCCGGCAGGAGCCCGAGGAAGTTCAGCACCACGATCAGCACGGGGAGCACGAAGACACAGCCCACCGCCAGGATCATCCGCGTCACGAAGTCCACGTAATACGACGCCTGGAGGATGGTGCTGTCCTCGCTGGACGCAAAGGACGTCAACAGGCTCGACCATGTGCGGGAAGATCCAGAATCCCATCGCACAGCCCGCGACGAACAGCGGCACCGCGGCGGCCACGAACCCGAACGTGTAACGCTTTTCGCGCCGCGTCATCCCGGGGGCGATGAAGGCGAAGAGTTGGTACAGCCAGACGGGACTGGACAGGATGACGCCGGCGAACAGGGCGATCCTGAGCCGAAGGTCGAACGCGCCCGTCACGGAGTCGTAGTTGAGGCTGGCATTGCGCGACTCGGCGATCGCGAGGATGGGCTCGCGCAGCACGTCGAGGATCGGGTCGGCAAGGGCGTAGCCCACGAGCCCGGCGACCACGAACGCCACCGCCGCACGCATTCCGCGGTTGCGGGCTTCCCGCAGGTGGTCGGCAAGCGGCATGGAGGCACGTGCGGCGGTGGCGGTGGTCATGAGGTCGCGCGCTCCTCATAGGTGGCGGCGGTCGCGGGGGCCGATGCGGTGGCGACCACCACGGCGGGTGCCGTCTGGGACGGGGCGGCGGTGGCATCGGCCGACTGTGCCGTGCCATCACGACGATCGTCGGCCACCTCGTCCTTCAGGATCTTGACGGACTGGCCCACGCTCTTGGCCAGCGCCGGAAGTTTGGAGGCGCCGAAGACGAGGAGGACGACGACGAGGATGAGGATGGCGTGCCATCCGGTGAGGTTCTGCAACATGAGGTTCTCCTAGGGGTGGGGAGCGCCGGTCAGGAGGCCGATGCGCTGGTCTGGGGTTCGGGCATGTCGCCTGACGGCATGTCGCCTGACGGCATGTCGCCTGAAGGCATCTCGCCGCCGCCGTCCGTGGGCGCGGTGCCGCCCGAGGAGGGCTCGGTGGACGTGTCGACGTACACGTCGAGCGAGGCGATGTAGCCCGCGTCGGTGTCGCCGGAGATGGTGACCATCTGGAGTTCGGCGTTGTCGTCGGAGAAGATGTTGTCCGTCTCCAGCGTGATCTGCGACAAATTTTCGGCGGAGCCGTCGTAGTCGTCGAGCTCGTACACCGAGTCGAGGACGTCCTGCGGGAACGCCATCTGCGAGGTGGCGATGGCGTTGGTCGAGTCCGTGATCGAGTCGAGGTCGGGATAGACCTCGAAGTGGATGTGAGTCCACCGGCCCGAGTAGCAACCCGGCACGATCGACGTGAACTCGACCACTCCCGAATCGTCCGTGACCTGGACGCCGCGCAGCCACGTCTCGTCCTCGACGCCGTCCGAGTACATCGAGTAGTTGCCCTGAGCGTCGCAGTGCCACGCGTACACGGCCGCGCCTGCCATCGGGGCGTTGTCGTTCACCATGTCGTAGATGGTCATGGCGAAGGTGAGGGCACGCCCGCCACCGCCTCGGTGCCGTCGATGGAGGTGGTGAGGTCCGAACGCTCGACGCCCGACTCCTCGAGCACGTCGGGGCCGTTAGAACCGTCGCCGGGGTAGGGGCCCGCGGTCTCGTCAGGGATTTCGCCCTCGGACGTGGACGATGCAGCAGAGTCGTCCGTGGCGGTGCCCGTGTCCGTCGTGGTGTCGGTGGTGGCGGCCACGCTGGACGACGTGGAACTCGCGGAGCCGGTGGAGCACGCCGCGAGGGCGGCAACGCCAACGCCAGCGCCGACGAGGCCCACCACGCTGCGACGCGAGATCGCCGTGCGGATGTCGAATGAGGCGCCCTGGTCGACGACGGGCTCGTCGGGGTGGTCGAGGAGGCGGCCCTCGTAGGCGGGGCCGTCGGGGGTCTGGTCGGGCTCGGGGACGCGGGACATGTCGTGCCTGCCTTTCTTGTGGGGGGTCTTGCGAGGTTGATCACTAGCGTCGTTGGGCTGTCTCAGAGGCGACTGGGAGGCCCGGCAGAGTTGTCTGGGACCTTGGTCCTGGGTGGGTGGCTTTGCTGGTTTGAGTCGCTGGCTCGTCTCGTCCCCAGGCCATGGTGGGGCGGGGTGTTGTCCCCAGGAAGTGCCTGTTTACCAGGAATGTCAGTGGTACTCGGCATGCTGGTGTCATGACCTTCTCGACTGCACAACTCGACCAGCGCATCGCGCTGGCGCGTGCGTTCGAGGGGGACGACTTGGCGTCGACCCCCTCCGCGCGGCTGGTCGAGCCGCAGGCCGCGCTGGTGCAGGTGCGCAGGATGGCCGAGGTGGCACTGGGCGAGGTCGCGGGCGAGTTGGCGCGGCGATCCGATCCTGCTGACGGCCTCGCTGGGGTCGCCAGACAGCGCGGTTTTGCGTCTGCCGGAAAGATGCTGGCTGGTGCGCTGGGGACGTCGGAGAGCGAGGCGCAGCGGATTCTGGCGGTTGCCGATGTGGTGGCCGTGCGGCCGGCCGAGCCCGGCCGCGGTGGTGAAGGCGACGCCCCGCAGGGTCCACGGTTCCCGATGCTCGCACGGGCTGTGAAGTCGGGGGCTGTCTCCATGGAGGCGGCTGCCGCGATCACGCGCACGCTCGAGCGCATCGGCAAAGTGGCTCACGAGCGGCTGGGCGAACTCGAAGAGCGGATCGTGACGAAGGCGCGCTCGCTGAGCATGCGCGACGTGAAGCGGATGCTGCTGTCAGAAGAGGCGCGGCACAGGCCCGCGGACATCGAACTGCGCGACCAGGTCGCCTTCGAGAACCGGTACGTCCAGATCAAGGATGAGGCAGACGGATCCGTGGGAATTCATGCGCGGCTCGACGTGTCCACCGCGGCGCCCATCGTCACCCTCTTGCAGGCCGCCGTGAAAAGGGTGATGCGGTCGCGCCGCGACAACGCCGTCAAGAAGGGCAAGACAGGGCTCGACTACACCGACGACGACCGCACACCTGGCCAGATCCAGGCCGACGCGCTCTCCGCCTACGCGCGGCACGCGCTGGGGTGCCAGGAAGTGCCAACGGGTGTGACGACCACCATCGTGGTACGCGGGGACGTGGAGGATCTGCGTAGCGGACTCGGGTGCGCGAAGGTCGACGGGATTGACTCCGACGTCTCGATCGGCACCATGCGGCGCATGGCTGTCGACGCTGAGGTGCTTCCCATGATCATGGGCGGGCCCAGCACGCCGCTCGATGTGGGATCCAGGGACAGGCTGTTCTCCACCGAGGTCAAGGCTTGCCCTGGTGGAGCGGGACGGCGGATGCTCGTGGTGCCACGCGCCACCGAGCTTCTGCGAGGCCCATCACATTCGATGGTGGAAGCGGGGCGGCCCGACCGACATTGCGAACGCGGTGCTCCTGTGCGTGAGCCTGCCACCATCGGATTCACGGGGCTGGCTGGGAGATCGAGATCCGCGAGCAGCATGTGTGGTTCATCCCGCCGGCCAGCATTGACCCGGCGAGGACTCCCCGCATCGGTGGACGCGCGCACTATGAGCCTCAGCAGGCGAGAAGGGACGGGGGAGAGGTCTTGCCTGATGCGGGAGGGAACTCGGTCCCGATGGGCGCTGGCAGGTCTTGACGCCTGTGCAATACTGACCGCGATGCACACCACGACGATCATTCCGTAGCGCGTCGGCGATACCCTCCCCGACGCGCAGCCTCCCGACCCTGGGAGGCTTTTTTTGTGGGGATGGTGACCGCCGAGGCGACACGGTGTGACACGACAGGCCAGGAGGCACACGATGACGGATCTCACTGTGGAGGTCTACGACACGACGCTCCGCGACGGCGCCCAGCAGGAGGGCATGAACCTCTCGGTCGCCGACAAGATGGCGATCGCGCCCCTCCTGGACGAGGCTCGGCGTCGGCGTCATCGAGGGCGGATGGCCCGGCGCCGTCCCCAAGGACACGGAGTTTTTCGGACTCGCCGCCAAGGAACTGACCTTCCGCAACGCCCAACTCGCGGCCTTCGGCATGACCCGCAAGGCGGGCACCACCGCCGGTTCCGACCCCCAGGTGCGCGCCCTCCTCGACTCCGAGGCGCCCATCATCACCCTCGTGTGCAAGTCAGACATCCGCCACGCCGAGCGCGCCCTGCGCGTCAGCCCCGACGAGAACCTCGCCATGATCGAGGAGACCTTCGCCTTCCTCACCGGCGAAGGTCGTCGCGTCATCATGGACGCCGAGCACTTCTTCGACGGCTACCGCTTCGACCCCGAATACACGATCCGTGCCCTCCTGGCGGCAGCCAACGGCGGCGCCGACACCCTGTGCCTGTGCGACACCAACGGCGGCATGCTCCCCGAGGACGTCACCGAGATCGTCGCCGCCGTGCGCGCCCGCGTTGACCTCCCGCTCGGCATGCACGCCCACAACGACTCCGGCTGCGCCGTCGCCAACTCGATGGCCGCCGTCGCCGCCGGAGCGACCCACGTGCAGGGCTGCATCAACGGTTACGGCGAACGCACCGGTAACGCGGACATCATCTCCGTGGTGGCGAACCTCGAACTGAAGAAGGGGCTCACCGTCCTCAAGGGCGGCGGCCTCACCGAGGCAACCCGGATCGCACATGCGATCTCCGAGATCACCAACATCGCCCCCTTCGCCCGCCAGCCCTACGTCGGGGCCAGCGCCTTCGCCCACAAGGCGGGCCTTCACGCCAGCGCCATCCGCGTCGACCCCGATCTCTACCAGCACACTGAGCCCGAGCACGTGGGCAACGGCCTACGGATGCTCGTGTCCGACATGGCCGGCCGTGCGTCCATCGAACTGAAGGGCAAGGAGCCTCGGCTTCGACCTCGAGGGCCAGGGAGAGTTGCTCGGTCGCGTCACCGACCGCGTCAAGCACGCGGAGGCCGCCGGCTACACGTTCGACGCCGCGGATGCCTCCTTCGAACTCCTGCTGCGGTCCGAACTGGGCGAGGACAACGTCTACTGGGACGTCGAGACCTGGCGCGTGCGCGTCTCCTCCAAGCCAGGGGACCCCACCGATGCCGACGCCGAGGCCGTCATCAAGGCTCCACGCCGGGGGAGAGCGCCATGTCGCCGTCGGCGAGGGCAACGGCCCCGTCAATGCCCTCGACCACGCCCTGCGCACCTCACTCAAGGCGGCCTACCCGGAGATCGAGGCCTTCGAGGCTCACCGACTTCAAGGTCCGCATCATGGACGCGAGCCACGGCACCGACGCCATCACGCGCGTCCTCATCACCACCGTGCACCGCGAGACGGGGCGTAGGCGGCGCACCGTCGGCGTCGGCCCCAACGTGATCGAGGCCGCCTGGGAAGCCATGGTGGACTCGCTCGTGTACGGGCTCATCAAGGAAGGCGTCGAGCGGCGCTGAGCCGCGGCATCGGCCCTGCGCAAAACGGGAGAGAATGGAACCATGCACGGTGAGTACAAGGTTCCTGGCGGCAAGCTCGTCATCGCCGACGTCGAGGCGGACGGCGACACCCTTTCGAAGGTCGTCATCTCCGGCGACTTCTTCCTTGAGCCGGCGGAGGCGATCCACGAGATCCGCCTCGCGCTGACCGGGATGCCCGCGGCCGCATCCGTCGCCGACCTCGCGGCAGCGGTCCAGCGCGCCGCCGGGCCCGACGCGCATTTTGTGGGTTTCACCCCCGAGGCGGTCGCGATCGCGGTGCGTCGCGCCCTGGGCCACGCCACCGGCTGGCATGACCACACCTTCGAGGTGCTGCACGACGAGCCCCGCGAGCCGCACCTGCAGATGGCGCTCGACGACGTGATCTCGCGCGCCGTCGCCGACGGCAAGCGCGGCCCCACGCTACGCATCTGGGAGTGGGCCTCCTCCGCCGTGGTGATCGGCTCCTTCCAGTCGCTCAAGAACGAGGTGGACCCCGAGGGCGCCGCCAAGCACGGCATCACCGTGACCCGTCGCGTCTCCGGCGGCGGCGCGATGTTCATCGAGCCCGGCAACACCATCACCTACTCGCTGTCCGTGCCGCCCTCGCTTGTCGAAGGGCTGAGCTTCGAGCAGTCCTACGCGTTCCTGGACGACTGGGTCCTGGGCGCCCTCGCCGACGTGGGCATCAAGGCCCGCTACGTGCCGCTCAATGACATTGCCTCCGATGCGGGCAAGATCGCCGGAGCGGCTCAGAAGCGCTACGCCTCGGGCGCCGTCCTCCACCACGTCACGATGGCGTATGACATCGACGCCGACGCGATGATGGAGACCCTGCGCATCGGCCGCGAGAAGATGTCCGACAAGGGCACCAAGAGCGCCAACAAGCGAGTGGACCCGCTACGCAGCCAGACCGGCATGGCGCGCGAGGCGATCATCGACGCGTTCCTCGCACACTTCGCGGGCCGCTACTCGACTCACGCGGGGGCCGTCACCCCCGACGAGATCGCCGAGGCGCACGCCCTCGTGGAGTCGAAGTTCTCGACCCCCGAATGGATCGGGCTCGTCCCGTAGGAGCCCACGCGCGGCTAGTGGACCGCGACGCCGACCAGTGAGCCGATGACGTAGGTGATTCCCATCGCCAGCGAGCCGCCGATGACGTTGCGGATCACCGACCTGCGCCGCGGGGAGTGGGCCCAGCGGGCGGCGACGTAGCCGGTGACGGCCAGCGCGGCGACCACCGCAACGTACGTGGCCGGGATCTGCATCGTGGTGGGCACCAGCAGCACGGTCAGCAGGGGCAGCAGACCGCCGCTGGTGAACGCGAGAAGCGACGCCCAGGCGGCATGCCACGGATTCGTGATCTCGTCGGGGTCGATGCCGAGGTGCATGCGGGCGTGAATCGAGACGGGATCGTGCGCCGTCTGCTCCTCCGCGGCTCTCTGCGCCGTCTCGCGGCTCATGCCGGTCTCCATGTTGAGGCTCGACAAGCCTGCTCGAGTTCCCAGTCGGGACGGACCTGATGCCAGCGGTGCTCGCGGCGTAGTTGCGACTTCTCCGCATCGGACTGCGACGAGACCGAGACGTACTCGCCCACGCCCATCGACAGGGCGCCCGCGGTGAGGCCGGCGACGCCTGCGGCGAGGATCGCGCCGTGGTTGTCGGGCGTCGCCGCCGCCACGCCGATCACAAGTCCTGCCACCGACACGACCCCGTCGTTGGCGCCGAGCACGGCGGCGCGGAGCGCATTGAGGCGACGTGAGACGGATTCCTCGTCGATGTCGTGGGGATCGCGGGCGGCCATGCCGCCAGATTAGGGGAGGACTGGGGCGCCCGCCAGCAAGGCAAGCCTTTCTTGCGCGTCCCTAAACCCCCTGGTAGACGGTCCGAAAAGGAGATTTCGGCGTGCCGACGCGGGCTACTGCGGGCCCACGTGGAGCAGGCTCGATGACTGGCGCTCCCGCCTCGTCCGACGCGTCGAGGTTCACGAGCGCCGTGATGGCCCAGTCGCGGTCTCCATCCAGGTCGTCGATCACCTGACGCACCAGCCAACTGCCCTCCGGCAGGGACCCGTCCGGTGACGCGGCGAGCGCCGCCTGCGCACGTCCCTCGCCGTGGTCACCGCCGGGCTCCACGAAGGTGATGAGAGCCGCCGAGCGGGCGTCGGGGCCGATGCGGATCGCGTCGTCTCCCTGCGCCACGAACAGCGGATCGAGGGCGTCGCGCCAGGCGTCGGCGCTCCAGCCGGAGGCGCCGTCGAGGGTGCCGAGCGCGGCGTAGTCTTCGCGCGCCGCCAACTCCACGCGACGGAACATCGCGCCCTGCACCAGGCGACGCAGCGCGCGAGGGTTGCCCGTCATCGGCTTCGCGGGGCCCGCAGGCGCGAAGGCACCCACCGCCGAGGCGGGGTCCACGTCATCGGCCACCGCGGCATCGGGATTCATGAGGCGTTCCCATTCATCGAGCAGTGACGAATCGGTGGCGCGCACCACGTCGCCGAGCCACTCGGTGATGGACACCACCTCGTCGGTACGGTGCTCCTCGGGAACCGTTTGGCGCAGCGCGCGGTATGCCTCCGCGAGGTAGCGCAACACCACGCCCTCGGTGCGCTCCAAGCCGTAGGCGGACACCAGGTCACCGAAGGACATCGCCTTCTCGAGCATGTCGCGCACCACGGACTTGGGTGAGAGGCTCCGCGTCGAGCACCCAGGGGTTCGCGCGCCGGTATGTGATGAAGGCGGGCTCCAGGAGGTCGGCGAGGGGCCGCGGCCACGTGACCTCCTCCAGGAGCTCGACGCGCGCGTCGTACTCGATCCCGTCGGCCTTCATTGCGGCCACGGCCTCGCCGCGTGCCTGGTACTGCTGTGCTACGAGCACCTGGCGGGGGTCGGCGAGCGTCGCCTCGATGACCGACACCACGTCGAGCGCGTGATCCGGCGCCTCCACATTGAGCAGATCCATGGCCGCGAGGGCGAAGGGCGACAGCGGCTGGTTCAGCGCGAAGTTGCGCGGGACATCGACCGTGAGGCGCACGGACGGGCGCTGCCCGCGCGGGTGGCTCGCATCGGGCACGCGCACGTGCTCGACCACGCCGGCAATCCTGAGCGAGCGGTAGATCCTGAGAGCCTGACGCACGTGCGCCGAGCGCTGCGCCTCGGTTTCATGAATGGCGGCGAGCAGATCGCGCATGGCGAGCACGGGGTCCTGCGCCTCGCGCCCGAGCGCGGCGTTTTCCTGGCCGCGCGCGAGGACGTTGAGCACCATCGCGTGCGTCACCACAAAGCGGCTGGTCAGCGGCTCCGGGGGAGCGTCGCGCAGGCGCTCGAACGTGGCATCGGTCCAGTTCACGGAGCCGGCGGGTGCCTTCTTGCGCACGATCTTCTTGCGCTTCTTCGGGTCTTCGCCCGCCTTCTCGAGGAGCCACGGTTCTCGATCACGTGCTCGGGTGCCATCACGATGACGTCGCCCTCGGTGTCGAAGCCCGCGCGCCCGGCGCGACCCGCGATCTGATGAAACTCGCGTGCCGTCAGATGGCGCATCCGCTCGCCGTCGTACTTCACCAGCGACGTCAGGAGCACGGTCCTGATCGGCACGTTGATGCCCACGCCGAGCGTGTCCGTGCCGCAGATGACCTTCAGCAGGCCCTGCTGGGTGAGCCGTTCCACGATGCGGCGGTACTTGGGCAGCATCCCAGCGTGGTGCACGCCGATGCCCGCACGCAGGAACTTTGACAGCGTCTTGCCAAAGCCCGTGCCGAAGCGGATGCCGTCCAGCGCATCGGCGATCCGTACCCGCTCCTCCTTCGAGGCGACCTGCATGCTGAGGAGGGCCTGGGCGCGCTCGACGGCTTCCTTCTGGGTGAAGTGGACGATGTAGACGGGAGCCTTCCCGGTCTGCACCACGCGCTCGACCACCTCGGGCAGAGGCTCGACCATGTAGTCGAACGTCAGCGGCACGGGGCGCTCGAGCGTGGTGACCTCGGCGACCGACCTGTCACTGCGCGAGGTCAGGTCATCGACCAGCCACGCCGTGTCGCCGAGCGTGGCAGACATGAGCACGAACTGCGTGTCGGGAAGGCTCAAGGAGCGGCACCTGCCACGCCCAGCCGCGCTGGGGATCCGCGTAGAAATGGAACTCGTCCATGACCACCAAGGCCGCGTCGGTGGCGGCGCCGTCCCTGAGCGCGAGGTTCGCGAGGATCTCCGCGGTGCAGCAGATGATGGGGGCGTCGGCATTGACCGCGGAATCGCCGGTCATGAGGCCCACATTTGCGGAGCCGAACATGTCGATCAGGGCGAAGAATTTCTCCGATACCAGGGCCTTCAGGGGCGCGGTGTAGAAGGTGCGACCGCCCGTGCCCGCCCGCTGCGCGGCGAGGGCGGCGAAGTGAGCGCCCGCCGCGACGAGCGACTTCCCCGAGCCCGTGGGGGTCGCGAGGATGACGTGGGAGCCGGAGACGATCTCCATGATCGCCTCGTCCTGGTGCGGGTAGAGCGCGAGGTGCTGGTCGGCCGCCCAGGTAGCGAAGGCCTCGTAGACAGCGTCGGGGTCGGGTGCCTCGTCTCGCGCGGTGGCGGGAAGGCGGCTGAGGAGGGTGGGGTCGGCGGCAGTCATCGCGACCATTGTCCCGTGTTGCGGACAGGCGTGTGGCGACAGGGAGTGTGGCCGATGCCCCGAGGGCCCCTAGCCCCGTCGCCCCTGGATCGCGGCCGAGACGATGAACGTTACGAGGCCTGCCCACAGGACGATGCCCGCGACACCTGCCGCCGGCAGTCCGTAGAACGACGCGATGAGGCTGGCGATCGCTGCGGCTCCCATGGCAAAGGCCGAGTGTGCAAAGGCGTGGGTCAGGATGCGGTCGTCGCGTTCATCGGCCAGGCCGTTGGCGGTGCGGGAGGCGAGCCCGCGGCGCGAGCCCACGGCCCACAGCACCACGATCGCCGCCAGAGTGATGGCTCCGCCGAAGATTGCTCCCTTGCCGATCGAGTCGTTCCCGGTCGCGTACGCGACGAGGGCGATGGCGGTGACGGCCGCAACCGCTGCGGTAGCGCCCGCGATCTTGGCGATGAGGGGTGCAGGCTTGGCGTCAGGCGACATGGAAGATCTCCTCGATGGTGGTGGCGAAGAAGGCGGCGATCGCGAAGGCGAGCGGAAGCGACGGGTCGTAGCGACCCTTCTCGATCGAGTTGACGGTTTGGCGCGACACCCCGAGGGCGTCGCCCAGTGCCGCCTGGGACAGGCCCTTCGCTTCGCGGCGCTCGCGGACGTCGTTGCGCATCGGACTCCTCGTGGTGACAAGCGACCTTGACGTGTCAAGGATGCTTGACATGCGGCCACGTGTCAAGGCGTGATGAGTGCTGACGTTGCTCGCGAGAGGGTGCTAGAGGGCCGTGCGCGAGCCCATGACTGCCGTCCCCACGCGCACCATGGTCGCGCCCTCGGCAATCGCCCACTCGAGATCGCCCGACATCCCCATCGACAAGTGCCACGCGGTCGAAAGGTCGGCGGCGCCGCGCTCCGAGGAGATCAGCGCCTGATCGCGGATCTCGCGCAGCATCCGGTAGCCGGCCCTCACGTCCGCCTCCACCGGCGAGTTCAATCCGATGGTCATGAACCCCACCACCTCGAGCGCGGGCAGCGCCTGCACCGCCGCCGCCAGGTCCAGGGCCTGATCAGGCTCCACGCCGGCCTTCGAGTCCTCGCCAGAGACGTTGACCTGAATCATCACCTGGAGATCGCGTCCGGCTTCGAGGCACAGGCGCGAGAGGCGCTCGGCGAGCTTCAGCGAGTCGATGGTCTGCACGCACGCCGCGTACTCGACGGCGATGGCGGCCTTGTTGCGTTGCAGGCTGCCCGATGACGTGCACCACGGCCCCCGCGTCCCTCAGCGCCTCGCCCTTGTCCGCGAGTTCCTGCATCCGGGACTCGCCCACCAGACGTGCGCCGCCAGCGACCGCGCCCACGGCGGCCTGCGCGTCCCACGCCTTGGTGGCGACCAGCACCTGGACGCCGGAACCGGCTCTTCCGGCCGCGGCCTCGGCCACATGGACCCGCGCCTTGACGTCGGCCAGCGCCGCCGCGTAGTCGTGTCCGAGGGGAGTGGTGGCGAGGGTCATGAGGCCTTCCCGATGGGGGCGGTGGTGGCGCCGGTGAGGTGCACCAGGTCGGCGGGGGAGAGTGAGACGTCGAGGCCTCGGCGTCCGCCGGAGACGTAGATGGTGTCGTGGTCGAAGGCCGAGGTGTCGAGCACCGCGCGAAGTCGCTTGCGGCCACCGAGCGGTGAGATGCCGCCGACCACGTAGCCGGTGGCGCGCTCGGCCGCTGCCGGGTCCGCCATCGAGGCCTTCTTGGCGCCCACGGCCCTGGCGGCCGCCTTGAGGTCCAGCGAGCCTGAGACGGGGACGATGCCCATGGTGAGAGAGCCATCGGCCAGGAAACACAGGGTCTTGAAGACCACCACCGGATTCACGCCCAGCGCCGCCGCTGCCTCCAGGCCGTAAGAGAGGCTCCGACGCGGGGTCGTGCTCGTACGGGTGGACGCCGTGGTGCACGCCCTCCTTCTCGAGCAGCGCCAGGGCGGGAGTGCCGGTGGGGGACGTGCGGGCCATGGCCACCATTGTGGCCTATCGTTTTCGCGTGACTTCCGACGCCCCCGCACACGTGGACATGTGGACCGACGGCGCCTGCAAGGGCAACCCCGGCGTGGGCGGCTGGGGCACTCTCATGGTCTGGAACGGCCGCGAGAAGGAGATCTTCGGCGGCGAGAAGGACACCACCAACAACCGCATGGAACTGACCGCCGTGATCGAGGGCCTGCGCCTGTTGAAGCGGCCGTGTCAGATCACGCTTCACGTCGACTCGCAGTACGTCATGAACGGCGTCACCAAGTGGATTCACGGCTGGAAGCGCAACGGGTGGAAGACCGGCGACAAGAAGCCCGTCAAGAACAAGGAGGCTGTGGATCGAGGCTCGACGAGCAGGTCGCACGCCACGAGATCAAGTGGGTGTGGGTCAAGGGGCACGCGGGTGATCCCGGCAATGAGCGGGCCGATGCGCTGGCTAACAAGGGCGTCGACCAGGCCCGCCGCGGCGCCTAGCCTGACCGCATGAGCCTGCCGTCCACGATCGCCTCCGCGGTCGAGCATCGGCTCGAGATCAAGCGGTCGGTCTTCCTGACCCGGCTCACCCCGGTCGCCTCCCTGGAGGCGGCCGATGCCGTGGTCGCCGCCATTCGCAAGGCCGACTGGGATGCGCGCCACCACTGCGTCGCGCTGATCATCGGTCCGCACGGTGAGCGCCAGCGGTCCTCCGACGACGGCGAGCCCGCAGGCACCGCGGGAGTCCCGATGCTTGAGGTGCTGCGTCACCGCGACGTCACCGATGTGGTGGCCGTGGTGAGCCGATGGTTCGGCGGCGTCAAGGCTCGGCGCGGGGGACTGGTGCGCGCCTATGGGTCGGCGGTCTCCGGGGCGCTGGACGCGGCGTCCTGGGTGGACCGGGTACCGCTGACGTCGCTCACCCTTGAGGTCCCTCACGCCGATGCGGGCCGCGTCCTGGCCTCCTTGCACACGTGGGCAGACGCGCACGGTGCGGTGCTCGACGACCCCGTCTATGGCGCCGCGGCGACACTCGGGCTGCGGGTCGCGCCAGAGGCCGTCGAGGCGGCGCGTGCCGAGGTGGCTGCCATCACGTCCGGCGGCGTCGAAGCCGTGGTGGGAGACACCAGCATCGTCGATAGGCCCCGGTAGGCCGAGCCGCGGCGTCGTGTACGCGAGGATGGAGCCGTGACCCCCGCTTCTCGTCCCGCGGCGATGCCCCTGCTCGTGCTCCTCGGCCTCGCCTGCCAGGAGGCGGGAGCCGCCGTAGCCGTCAACCTCTTTCCCCAGGTGGGGCCGTGGGGTGTGGTGGCGATGCGCCTCGTGTTCTCGGCACTCGTGTTGTGGCCGTTCGCGCTGCGCAGCCTGCGCAAGGGCGCCGTCGTTCATTGGCCCACGGTGGCGGCCTTCGGTGTGGCGCTCGCGGGCATGAACGTGTTCTTCTACCTCGCACTGGAGCGCATCCCGCTCGGTGTGACCGTGACGATCGAGGTGCTGGGGCCGCTCGTGCTGTCCGTGGTGGCGAGCCGCAGTTGGAACGGCGCCCTGTGGGCAGCGTTGGCGGCTGCAGGCGTGGTGTTGCTCGGCGGCGGTGCTCACGACCTTGACCCGGTCGGCATGCTGTTTGCCGCAGGCGCGGCCGTCATGTGGGCGGGCTACATCCTGACCGCGAAGCGGGCGGGGGCAAGGATTCCCGGGCTGGTGGGGCTCGCGCTCGCGACCACGGTCGGCGCCGTCCTTACCGCCCCGCTCGCGGTCGCCGTCGTCGGCTCCGCGCTCTTCTCGCCTGGTGCGCTCGCGCTGGGCCTTGGTGTCGCGGTGCTGTCCTCGGCCATTCCCTACGCCATCGAGTTGTCTGCGCTGCGCCGGATGCGCGCCGAGACCTTCGCCATCCTGTTGGCGCTCGCGCCGGCGATCGCCGCCCTCGCGGGCCTTGTCCTCCTAGACCAGCGCCTCACGTGGGCGATCGCGGTGGGCATCGCGCTCGTGACGGTCGCAGGCGTGGGTGCCGTGGTCGCGGCCGGACGCCGCGCGGTTCCGGCCGTTGAGGAAGCGGTGCTGGATGTGGTGGTCGACGAGTCGGGTCCATCGTCCCGGCCCGGGCATGACGGCGCCCACTTAGACTGACGCGCGATGAGCATCGTGGCCAGTTCCGCAGGCCGCGCCCGTACCAGGGTCGCGGCGCGCTGGGCGGTGCTTGCAGGCCTCCTCGCCATGGGTCTCGGACTCACCATGGGCCTCGCCCATGCTGCCGATGCCGTTGAGGCTTCTCCCGTGGTCGCCATGGCGACGCATCAGGATGCCGTCGGCGCGGCAGCCGCCCCGCACGCCGATAGGTCGGGAGCGTCGGCCATGGCAGGCGGCCAGGAAGGCGCCACGTGCGCCACCTGCGGCGATCACAGCGACGGCGCGATGGTCGCGTGTCTGGTGACACTGGCGGTCATCGCCCTGGTGGCCGCCGTCCGCCCGCTACCGGCGGTGGCGTGGGTGACCCGAAGCGCTCCTGCCGTTGCCCCTGTCGCCCTTCCCCGTGCGTGGGCGAGGACCCTGACTCCTGAAGCCCTCTGCGTCTGCCGGACGTGAGTCGAGCGCGCCCCGCTCACTCATTTTCGCTTCCACCCAAAGGACTCCACCCATGCTTTCTCGACGTTCCCTGCCGTCCGGCAGGACCCTTGCACGCCACGGTGCGGCGGTAGCCGTGCTCGCCCTGACCCTTGCGGCCTGCTCGGCGGATCCCGCCGAGGCGCCGAGCGCCGACGCGTCGGCCACCACGGCATCGGCCGCCGACGAGGCTCCTCGCGGCCCACGACCTCGCCGGGCTCACCGCGCGCGAAGTCGTCGACACCCTCGACTCGACCGCGCTCGACGACCGTGACGCGGAGCCTGATGGCTTCGATCCGTCCCGACGAGCCTGCTGCTCACGGACGCGGACGGTACCGAGGCGAGCCTGCCGATGCCCGACGACGCGTTCTATGTGTCGCTCGCGCCCTATGTCGACACCACCCACGAGTGCTACTTCCACTCGCTGACCACCTGCACGGGAGAGATGCAGGGCGAGGACATCGACGTGACCGTGACGGACGTCGAGACGGGTGAGGTCCTCGTGGACGAGGCCATGACCACCTTCGACAATGGCTTCGTGGGGCTGTGGCTGCCGCGGGACGCCGAGGCTCGACGTCACCATCAGCCAGGACGGGCTGAGCGCCACCGAGCGGTTGTCGACCGACGACGCCGAAGACGCCACCTGCGTGACCACCATGCAACTGGCGTAGGACCGCGGCCGCCGGGGTCGGCGTCGGTGGCGCGCGCTACTGTGCTCGCGTGGACATCGACGTCGTCAATCCTGCCGACGGGACCGTGCTTGGCTCGGTCCCGCTGACCTCGGCGGCGCAGGTCGCCGCCCTGACGGCCGATGCGGAACGCGTGTTCCGTTCGGGCGTGTGGGCAGGGCTTGCGCCCCGCGAGCGTGCCGCCGCGATGTTGCGTTTGGCTGACCTCATGGAGCGTGACGCCGACCTGCTCGCGCGGCTCGACTCTCAGGATGCCGGCAAGCCCATCACCGAGGCGCGCGAGGGCGACATCCCCGGCGCCATCGAGTCGATCCGGTGGTTCGCCGAGGCCGCGGACAAGGCTCGCGGGTACGTCGCCCGCCACCGCCCCCGACGTGCTCGCCTACACGGTGCGCGAGCCCTTCGGCGTCGTGGCCGCGATCCTGCCGTGGAACTATCCGCTCGCCATGGCGGCGTGGAAGATCGGCCCGGCGCTCGTCGCGGGCAACAGCCTCATCCTCAAGCCCGCCGATGCGACGCCGAGGTCCGTCCTGCACGTCGCCTCGCTCGCGCAGGAGGCGGGCATTCCTCCCGGCGTGCTGACGGTCGCGACGGGCAACGGGCCCACCACGGGCGCCGCGCTCGCGGCCGACCCGCGCATCGGCGCGCTGTCGTTCACCGGCTCCACGGCGACGGGCCGCGCCATCCTCGAGGCCTCGGCTCGCTCCAACCTCAAGCGCGTTAGCCTGGAGATGGGCGGCAAGGCGCCGCATGTGGTGATGCCGGACGCGCTCGGCCTGGGGGACGCGCTGATCGACGGCATCACGGAGGCGGCTTTTCTCACAGCAGGGCAGAATTGCACCGCCGGTTCGCGTGTGCTGGTGCACGAGTCTGTGTACGACGAGGTGGTATCTCGGTTGGCGGCGGCGGCCTCCGCCCTCGTGGTGGGTGACCCCTCGGACCCGGCGACCCAGGTGGGGCCCGTCATCAACGATGCCGCGGCCGAGCGCATCCTGGATGCCATCGACGGGGCCGTCTCGCGTGGCGCGGTTGCCGTGGCGGGTGGGAGTGAAGTGGCCGTGCTCGCGGGCGGGCGTTACCTCGCACCGACGGTCCTGGCAGGAGTCGACTCCGCGGACCCGATCCTCACGACGGAGATCTTCGGGCCCGTCACGACCGTGCAGTCTTTCTCGACGCGCGACGAGGCCATCGGGCTCGCCAACGCCGTCGAGTACGGGCTCCAGGCAACGGTCTGGACCCTGCGTCTCGATGACGCGCTGGCCGTGGCCCGAGCGATTGAGGCGGGCACCGTTTCCGTGGGCGCCTACAGCGAGGGCGACATGACGGTGCCGTTCGGCGGCTGGAAGGCGTCGGGCTTCGGTGGTGCGGAGAAGTCTCTCGCCGCCTTCCACCAGTGGACTCGTGAGAAGACGGTGTGGATCGAGTTGCCCCCTGTGTGACGGGTCGCGCACAGATCCCCCACGCAACGATGCCCCCGGAGCGTGGCTCCGAGGGCATCGTGGGGCGGCTTGGCGGGGACGCTTCGCAGCGTGCCCGGCTCGCCAGAACTGACGAGAGCCTAGGGACGCGTCACCGCGTGCCTGCCTCGCCGGACGGGGAATCGTCCGAGGCATCGGCCATCGTCGCTGCGACGGGGACCTCTGCGCCGGACAGGAGCGCCGCTGCCACCTCGGCCTCGGCCCGCTCCTCGGGTGTCGGCTCCGTGATGGTGACCTCGTGCGCGGGGCGGAAGCGCACCAGCAGCGCGGCCGTGACGGCGGCGACAATGACGGCGCCCACCGACACCCACATGGCCGTGGTGAAGCCGTGAACCGCGGCCTGCGCCTGGTCCGCGTCGACGCCGCCGTTGTCGGTGATCCAGCGGGTGGTGGCGTTCGCGGCCACCGTGTTGAGCAGCGCGATGCCGATCGAGCCTCCCACCTGCTGGGTGGTGTTGAGCGTCGCCGAGACCACGCCCGCATCGGTGCCGCGCACCCCGCCGGTCGCGGTCGCCATTGACGGCATGAAGGTCATGCCCATGCCTAGTCCGAGGAAGATGAGGCCGGGGAACACGTGCAGCCAGTACGAGGAGCCGACCTCGATCTGCGTGAGGAACGCGAGCGATGCGGCGGCGATGGTGAGGCCGGGAATCATCAGGCGGCGCGGACCCACGCGGGGGAGGAGTCGGGCCGAGATGCCGACCGATCCGGTCATCATGCCCACGACCATCGGCAGGAAGGCGACGCCCGTCTTCATGGGGGAGAAGCCCTGGATGCCCTGCAGGTAGTACGTGAGGAACAGGAAGACGCCGAACATGCCGATCTGGCTCAGTCCCACCGCGGCGAGCGCGCCCACGCGGTTGCGGTCGCGCAACAGGTGCAGCGGCAGGAGAGCGTGCGGGGTGCGGCGCTCGACCGCGACAAACACAGCCATGAGGACGAGCCCCAGGGCGAGCGAGCCGAGCACGATCCCGGAGCTCCAGCCGTCCGTCTCGGCCTCGGAAAGGCCGTAGACGATCGCGAGGAGTCCGGTCGAGGCGAGCACCGCGCCGGGGATGTCGAGGCGGACTCGCACGTCGCCGCTGCTGCGGTCATGCAGGAACAGCGAGGCGCCCACGACCGCGACGATCGCGATCGGCACGTTGACCATGAGGGTCCAGCGCCAGTCGACGTACTGGGTGAGGGCTCCGCCGAGGATGAGGCCGATGGCGGCTCCACCGCCCGCGATGGCGCCGTAGATGCCCAGTGCCCTGGCGCGCTCCTTGGCCTCGGTGAAGGTGACGTTGAGCATCGACAGGGCCGCGGGGGCGAGGAGGGCGGCGAACACACCCTGGAGGGCGCGGGCCGAGATGAGCATCTCGAAGTTCTCGGCGACTCCACCCAGCGCGGAGGCGCCGGCGAAGCCGATGAGGCCGATCAGGAGGGTGCGCTTGCGGCCGATGACGTCGCCCAGGCGTCCGCCGAGCAGCAGCAGGCCACCGAAGGCGAGGGTGTAGGCGGTGATGACCCACTGGCGGTCGGCGTCGGAGATGCCGAGGTCGGCCTGCGCGGTGGGCAGCGCGATGTTGACGATGGTCATGTCGAGCACGACCATGAGCCTGCGCAAGGCCGATGGCGGCCAGTCCCCACCAGCGGCGGGGATCGGGGGTGGTGTCCATGGGGGACCTTTCGTGGAAGGGCGCGCACCGGCACGGGTGGCCGATGCGGGCGGCGCTGTCCGTGGGGGTGCCGGGTGGGCGATGGCTTGCCCGGCAGGCGGCCCGTGGTGGGCCGTGGGTGACGGTGGGAGGTCCTTGTGGAACTTCCTAGCCGTCCGGTAAGTTACGTAGATGACGATAGGCGCTTGCTAGCCGGGCGTCAAGTAAGTTCATCGACTTTTTCGTGAGAGTGCCACCAGGGCACGAAGGAGGCATCCGTGATGGCCGAGGCCGCGACGCGCAGGCGTGGAGACACGCGCGAGCGCATCCAAGAGGTCGCTCTCGAGCGCTTCACCGCCAACGGCTACGACCAGACCTCGCTGCGCGAGATTGCCGAGGACCTGGGGGTCACGAAGGCCGCCCTGTACTACCACTTCAAGTCCAAGGAGGAGATCCTCGATGGTCTCCTCGCCAGCGTCGCGCACGACGTGGACGACCTCGTGGCGTGGATGCGAGAGGAGGCGCCCACCCACGAGCGCCGCATCGAGATGATCCGCCGCCTCGGGGACATCACGCGCGGCGCCGGCGGCGGCGTTCTTCAGTGCGTCCAGCAGAACGAGGTCGCGCTCGCCAACATGGGCCGCACTACCGAGCCTTGTCCACCACATGAAGCAGCAGTTGTGGGACGCGGCGCTCACGCCCGACGCCACGCTCGAGGAGCGCCTCAGCATGCGCATGGCCGTGATGGCAGTGCTGATCGCCTCGAAGCCGGACTCCGACCTCGGCGGCACGGCGGCCGATCGCGCGGCCGCCGCCCAGGCCGTCGCGGCGCGACTCGTTCCCTAGGCGGTCTCGCGAAGGGCGAGCACCGCATCGCACAGGACGATCAAGCGCTCGCGCAACGGTGCGGCCCTGTGCGTGAACTCACGCTGGCGTGACGCGTACTCGCTCTTGCCCTCCGGCGTCTCGACCGCGATGGGGGACAGCCCGTAGGAGGACACGTCATACGGCGAGGCCTGCATGTCGACGTAGCGCACGTCGCGCGCCAACTCGAAGCAGTCGAGCAGGACGTCGCCAGGGACGACCGGCCCCAGGCGAACGCCCACTTGTACAGGTCCATGGTCGCGTGCAGGCAGCCCGGCTGATCCATCGCGACCTGCCTCTCGCGCGTGAGCGCGTGGGCGTTACGCGGCAGCGCCTCAGGAGTGAAGAACCGGTAGGCATCAATATGGGTGCAGACCAGGGGATTGGCCTCGACGGCGGCATCGGTGCCGCCCTGGCCGAGCCTCAGCGGGAGCGGATGGCGCCGGTCCTCCGCCGCGCGGTAGACCATCGCCCACTCGTGCATCCCAAAACAGCCCAGGAGCGGTTTGCGCCCCGCGGTCGCCACAAGCAGGCGACGGATGTGCGTCACGGCCTCGCCGCGTTCGGCGAGGAAGCCGTCGGAGTCCAAGGCTCGTGACGCCGTCGGGTGAGGTGACGTACCAGCGGTAGGCGGCGTGGGCATCGGCCGCCTGCAAGCCCACCCCGATGCCAGGGTGCCAACGGCGCACCTGCGCGGGCTTCAGCCCGTAGTACTCAAACAGGAAGTCCTCGATCGCGTGGCGCTCGCCACGCGCGGCCCGTTCGCGACGGCCGGCGGTCAGCGCATCGGCCCGCTCCTCGTGGGCCGATGCCTGGGCGCGCCATGCGGCGGGGCTCAGCACGGCGGCGGCGAGGGTGGGCATAGGGCCTATTGTCCCAGCCCGCGCCGACGGTAGGGTGCGGGCATGACGCACGCCATGGCAGGGTTGCCTGCCCTTCAGTGGACCGGCGATGAAGCCGTAGCCCGGGTCGACGACGACCACGCCGCTTTGACCCTGGTGGCCGCCACCGGCGTCGATTGGACCAACGATGCGGGCGGCGGGCCTCAGCAGCACGCCGCCTCCGCGCTCGCCTTTGCGGCGCCTGAGGGCGACTTTGTCCTCCAGGCGCGCGTCACGGTGGCAGGTCCGCGGACCACCTTCGATGCAGGTGCGCTGGTGCTGTGGGCGGACCGTGACCACTGGGCGAAACTGTGCTTCGAGTACTCGCCGCAGGGCGACGCGATGGTGGTCAGCGTGGTCACCGACGCCTACTCCGACGACTCCAACGGTCCGATCGTGACGGACGCCAGCGTGTTCCTGCGGCTGGCGCGCGTCGGCGACGCGGTGGCCTTCCACTTCTCGCTGGACGGCGAGCGCTGGGACTTTGTGCGCGTGTTCCGGCTGCCGTCCAGGCTCCGCGCCGTGGCAGGTGGGGTTCTTGTCGCAGGCGCCGATGGGGGACGCGTGCACCGCGGTCTTTGACCACGTCGTGTACGCCGAGCGCACCCTCGAGGATCTACGCGACGGTTCCTGAGCGCGCGGGGACCCGCGCATCGGCCGCGCTGAGGCTCGATGTGTGTATGCACTTGACAAAATAAATGACTACAGTCAAAAATGAGTCAAGTACAGTTTGTGGACGTGTCGCGAGGTCGGTGTCCGCTCGCCGCTCGCGATCTCCGCGCTCACGCCATCGTTGATCCGACAAGGCCTGGCGACAACCAAGAGGATGGGCTAACCGAGATGCGTGCATGGACGTTTGACCGTTACGGCGCCGCTGTCCGTGAGGCCGACGTACCCGAGCCCACGGTGGGCGATCGCGACGTCGTGATTGAGGTGGGCGCCGCCGGCCTCAATCACCTCGATGAGCGCCTCCGCGAAGGGGAGTTCAAGGCGATCTTGCCGTACAGCCTGCCGGTCACACTCGGTCATGATCTCGCGGGCACGGTGATCCGCGCCGGCGCGGGGGTGACTCGGTTTCAGGTGGGCGATCGCGTATTCTCGCGTCCGCGCGATTTTCGTATCGGCACCTTGGCCGAGCGCATAGCCGTGGACGAGGCGGATGTGGCCCACGCCCCCCGGTCCGTGACGACCGTGGAGTCGGCATCTCTTCCCCTGGTGGCGCTGACTGCGTGGCAGGCGCTGGTCGAGAAGGGACGGGTGCAGCCGGGTCAACGGGTGCTCATTCACGCCGGTGCGGGTGGCGTGGGATCGATCGCCATCCAGTTGGCGGTGCACCTGGGGGCGCATGTGGCGACCACGGTGTCGGGTAAGAGCGCGGACTTTGTGCGCAGTCTTGGCGCCGAAGTCGTGATCGATTACCGCACACAGGACTTCGAGGCGGAGGCTCTCGGATTACGACTTTGTGCTCGATCCGCTCGGTGGCGAGAACCTCATGGCGTCTGTGCGTGTCGTGAAGCCCGGTGGGACCGTCGTGGGCATCTCAGGGCCACCGACGCCTGCCTTTGCCAAGGCCGCGGGTTTGAATCCTGTGGTGCGCCTGGCTACGCGCGTGCTGAGCCGGCGGGTGCGTGCCCTGGCCAAAGCCCGAGGTGTGTCGTACGAGTTCCTGCTGATGCGTGCGTCCGGCGATCGGCTTCGTGAGATCGCGACGCTCGTGGACTCCGGCGCGATCCGCCCGGTCGTGGGAGCAGCCGTTCCCTTCGAGCGGGCGGCGCAGGCTCTCGAGTCGTTGTCCGCAAGTGGCGTGCGGGGAAAAACGGTGGTGATGGGCGCTCGCGCACAGGGCTGAACCCTGTGCGAGGGGTGTGAGCCGCTCCCGCCGCGCGTGTCAGCGCCGGGGATGAGCCTCGCTTGGAAGCATCGCTGCGACCTGCTCGCGGATGGCTTCGACGACCTCTGGCGCACTACTGCCCGCGTGCTCGCTCGACGCCATGGTGACGAACATGATTGCCGAGATCACCCTCGCGAGCGTCGCTGCCGAAGGCAGGCTCCGCACCGAGGTGTGCATCGAGAACCTGGGCGACGGCGGCTTCGGTTCTTCCGGCGATCTCCAATGCCTCGGCGTGGTGGGGCTCTCTGGGGTCGCCGAAGGCCATCTCGCGAAGGTAGGTCCGTCCGTTTTCCACGTGCGTGCGGTTGCACTCGACGACCGGTGTGAGCAGGGCTGTCACGGCGTCGAGTGTCGTCGGCTGACCTGTGGAGGCTGCTTCGCCTCGTGCCAATGCTGTCGCGTAGTGAGTGTTCTGCACGAGCAGAAGAAGTTCTGCTTTGGACTTGGCGTACAAGAAGAGGGTGCCGGTGCCGACGTCGGCAGCATCCGCAATCTGCTGCGTCGTCACATCGTCGACGCCGTGCTCGGCGAAGAGCGCGCTCGCGGCCGCCGTGATGCGCTCGCGTTTGAGTTGCTTATTGCGCTCGCGTCGCCCGAGCGGCTCAGCACTGGCGGTCATGAACATCCTCCCGGAATAAACAGTGACTACCCTCAGTTTTGAGTTTAGTCACTGTTGTGTGGGCTCGGATGAGGGTCGACTCATTCTCCCATGCGCTGGATCGGCGGCAAAGAGCCGAACAGGGGTGACCCCAGAAGAGTACGGATCAAAGGACAACTACTGATGACATCACTCAGCGTCGTATGGCGCCCCTTCACCGTCGGGCGCATGGAACTTCCGCATCGTCTCGCGCTGGCGCCGATGACCCGCAGTCGCGCGCGCGCCGACGGCACGCCAGGTGAGCCTTGCGGCGGAGTACTACGCTCAGCGGGCTGGGCTCGGGTTGGTCATTTCGGAAGGCACTCAGCCGTCAGAGGACGGCCAGGGGTATCTGACCACTCCCGGTATCTACACCCCCGAGCACGTCGCAGGCTGGGCCAAGGTCGCTGACGCGGTGCACGAGCGAGACGGCTACCTGTTCATCCAGGCGATGCACGTGGGGAGGATGTCACACCCGGACAACACGCCTCACCACCGTCGGCCCGTGGCGCCGTCGGCGATCTCTGCCGCGCAGGACATGTTCACTGCCACGGGTGTGCAGAAGACGCCGGTGCCACGCGAGCCTCTCCGCGACCGACATCCAGGACGTGATCAGCGAGTTCTGCCACGCGGCCGCCTCCGCGATCGCGGCTGGTGCGGACGGGGTGGAGATCCACGCCGCCAACGGGTACCTGCTGCACCAGTTCCTCGCTCCGAACGCTAACCAGCGCACCGACGAGTACGGCGGCTCGGTCGAGAATCGTGCGCGGTTCGTCATCGAGGTCGCCGAGGCGGTCGCGGACGAGATCGGTGCCGACCGCACGGGCATCCGCATCTCGCCGGCGTTCCCGCTCGGCGGGCTCGACGAGGGCGATAACGAGGCGGTACGCGCCCAGTACCGGTACCTCGTGGGAGAGGCTCGCACGGCTCGGTCTGGCGTATCTGCACGTGCACCACCTTGGTGACGACGAACTGCTTGCCTCGTTGCGTGAGGCGTGGCCCACGGCGCTTCTCGTGGTCCGCTACGGCCGCGACCGTGACGGCATCGCCGCGGACATCGACAAGGGCCTGGCCGACATCGCCCCGCTGGGCAGGTTCGCGCTCGCGAACCCCGACATCGTTGAGCGACTTCGCGCCGACGCGCCGCTCAACGAGCTCGACCCGGCCACGCTCTACTCCGGTGGAGCAAGCGGCTACACCGACTACCCGACGCTCTCCGGCGCCTGAACCGGTCCTGAGGCGAGCGCGGGCGTTTCTGGCGCTCGCTCCTGTCCGTACGCACCCCGACTCATACCCCTCACTGCAAGGAGACCTCTCTCATGACAACCCTGAACGGCGCAGTCGTCCTCGTCACCGGCGCGAACGGCGGCATCGGCGGCCACTTTGTCCGCGAAGCCCTCGCCCGCGGCGCAGCCAAGGTCTACGCCACCGCTCGCAACCCCCGCTCGTGGGACGACGAGCGCGTCGTCCCGCTTGCCCTCGACGTCACCGACCCCGTCTCGATCCGGGCGGCCGTCGAACAGGCATCGGACGTCACCGTCCTGATCAACAACGCGGGGACCTCACCGTCCAGGCTTTGCGATCCTCACTCACAGCGACGAGGAGATCCGCGCCAACGTGGAGACCAACTTCCTCGGTCCGTTGTTCCTTGCTCGAGCCTTCGCTCCGAACCTCTCCGCCAAGGGAGGCGACACTGCCATCATCGACATCCACTCGGCGTTGTCGTGGTGGGCGGTGGCGGGAATCTACTCGGCTACCAAGGCAGCCCTGTGGTCCGCCACGAACTCGCTCCGGATCGAACTCCACCCTGCTGGAGTTCAGGTCGTCGGAGTCCACGTCGGCTACGTCGACACCGCGATGGCCGCCAACGCGGAGGGTCCCAGGCTCGACCCGGCCGATCTCGTCGCTCAGGTCTTCGACACCCTCGAGGCGGGCGGCTACGAGGTGCTCGCGGATGAGAACTCCGTCCAGGCTCAAGGCCGGGCTGTCGGCCCCGCTCGAGGCGGTCTATCCGCAGGCTTGCTGCCCACTAGTTGCTCCACGCCAAGGGCCGCCGAGCGCTTTCGCGCTCGGCGGCCCTTGGCGTGCTGTGAGGTCGGCTCCTCGTCAGCGCCCCGTCGCGAAAATCGACGCTTGTTGGCACCGATGCCTCATGCGCATCCAGCGCATGCCCCTCCGTGTCGACGGTGGGGAGCACCTTGTCGAGCCACCTCGGCATCCACCACGCAGCCTTGCCGAGCAGAGACATTGCGGCGGGCATCAGGACGAGACGCACGATGAAGGCGTCCGCGACCACGCCCACCATGAGTCCGAAGGCGATGGACGCCGCGATGGCGAAGGAGCTCGAGGCGAACCCTGCGAACACGACAGTCATGATGGTCGCGGCGGCGACAAGCACCGGCGCGGCCCGGCCGAAGCCCTCGACGATCGCGTCTTTGGGGCTCAGGCCCTTGGAGTGCATCTCCTGGATGCGTGAGACCAGGAACACCTGGTAGTCCATCGCCAGGCCGAAGAGCACGCCGACCAGGAGGATGGGTAGCAGGGTCATCATCGGGTCGCCCTGAGCGGCTGTGATGAGGGGGAAGTCCCAGCCCCACTGGAACACTGCCGTGCTCGCGCCGAATGACGCGATCACGGACACGAGGTAGCCCGCGGTGGCGATCACGGGGATCAGGATCGATCGGAACAGCAGCACCAGAAGTGCGAGCGAGATGACGACGATCACGATGACGTACTTGATCAGCGCGGCGTTGAGCGCTGCGTCCTGATCGATTCCGATGGCAGTCTCGCCCGTGACTTCGAGGTGTACGCCAGGCACGGCGCGGGCCTCGTTTCTCACGATGTGGACGATCTCCTTGGTTTCATCGTCGATGGGGCCGCCGGTCGGGATAACCGTGATGCGGGCCATCTGACCGTCGTCACTGATCTGGGCTGGAGAGACCGACTGGACGCCCGGAAGATTGCCTACCTGTGTGGTCACGGTGGTGGTCTGGTCCTCGACGTCCTCCCCCTCCATCAGCACGATGAGCGGGCTCTGGACTCCGCCAAAGTCTTCCAAGATCGCCGTGTACGCGGCACGCTCGGTGGACTCCGGGTCCGCACCGCCGGGGACGTTGAAGGCGGTCTTCATGCTGAGCACGGGGATGCCCACCACGACGAGCACCCCAGCGCCAGCGATGAGCGACATCACCGGACGCTTCACCACGAAGCGGGCCCACTTCCGCAAGAAAGTGTCGTGAGAGCCGTCGCCTTCGTGCCACACCACGCCGGATTCGAGCGCCTTGCGGTGCTTCTTCGACAGCATCTTCAACCCAAAGGTCTTGAGGAACACCGGGACTAACGTCAGCGCCAGCAACACGGCGACAAGGACCGCAAACGCCGCCGCGAGACCCATGTGAGCGATGAAGTTGATCCCCACGAGGGTCAGCGCGCCTAGCGCGACGATCACCGTCAAGCCGGCGAACACCACGGCGGTTCCTGCTGTGCCGATAGCACGGCCAATCGCCTCGTCGACCGACCGGCCGCCGCGCAACTCATGCTGGAATCTCGACATGATGAAGAGGCTGTAGTCGATGCCGACGGCGAGCCCGAGCATCGCGGCCAAGATGATGGAGTTCTCGCTAATCGGAGAGATCGCGTTGAAGGCGAGGACGCCGATGACGCCAACGCCGACGCCGAACACCGCGACCCCAAGGTTGGCCCCGGCAGCGCGCAGCGAGCCGTAGGTGAAAATGAGAACGATGAATGCGATGAGGACGCCCAGCGCCTCGCCGATGCCCTGCTCGGGCGCACCAAGCGGCACGAGGTTGCCACCAGGCTCGACCCCCAGCGCCGCGGGCGCATTCTGCTGAAGGCTCCAGTGCGGCCTCGTAGGACGCCTCCTGAGCCTGCGTCGTCGAGCCTCGCTGTACGTCAGCGTCGAGACAGCGGTCCGTGCGCTGACGGACACGTAGGGCGCCTCGGGATCGAACGGATTTGCGACGGACGCGACACCAGGCAACTCAGCCGCCTCGGCGAGCACCGCATCGATCTGGTACTTGGCGGCGTCGTCCGTGACGAAGCCCTCGCTGGGGTGGAAGACCAGATGAAGGGTCTGAGCGTCGGTCTGCTCGGAGCCGGGGAACTTCTCATTCATCCTCTGCAATGCGAGGGTCGCCTGAGAATCGGGGATGGCGTCTTCCGCGTGTTCACTGTTGCCGCCGGCGGCGAGCACGCCAATGAGGCCGGCGAAGATTGCCAGCCACAGCGTGATCACCACAGCACGATGACGGCCGCTGAAGCGGCCGAGCCTGGAAAGAAAAATAGACATGGGGGCTCTTTCAGGGAGGTGAAATGTGACGTCTTCATCGTGGTGATCGGTTGACCGTTGGTCGTCGTGCAAGTGGCGCGATCGCGCTACCGCATGCGCGGTATGCGGTGTACAGCATTCGAGTGATGTCGGAGCATGCACCGCCCAGGTAGCGTGCAGACACAGCCCTTCGCTGGCAGGCGGCTTGGCCGCCGGGCGTGGGCGCGAACGTTGAGAGGACGCTGCAGGTGAATCCGTCGATAGTGCGCACGACCTGGCGCCGCGCGCGTCTTCGGCTCCGTGACGACGTCGGGCGCATGACGCCGCGGCCCTACACGGGGGCTGGACTTGCAGGCCTCCTCGTGGTCCTGCTGGTCATGCTCGCCGTCGCGTGGACCCGGTCGTCGCAATTGGCGATCCCCCCGATCGTGGTCTTGATCGGGACGGTGCTCGCGTGGTTGCCGCTCCTTTTTGCGTCGCGCCATCCGCTGGCCGCATTTGTCATCGTTGCCGGGGTGGAGACTGCGGTTCTCGCGTCCATGCAGTTGCAGGATTCGGCACTGTCGACGCCCGAAGCGCTCGCGGCATTCCAGCCGGTTCCCCTGGCGAGCATGGCGGCGCAGTGGATTCTCGCGATGCGGTCGAGCCGCGTGCTGGCGTCGGCGGCGGGCATTGCCGCCGCGGTGTGGCTCGGTGTGATGGCCGCGGTGGTCGGCGGTGCCGAGCACCTTGTCGGCGCTGCACTCACTGCGGTGCTGATCTTGCTCACCGTGGTGGTGGCGGGCATCGTCGTCGCGGTGCGGGAACGTCGCGACGAGGCGCTACGCCGACAGGCCCGTGAGACGGCCGATGCTGTCGTCGCCGAGCGCTTGCTGATTGCGCGCGAGATCCATGACGGGCTCGCGCACAGCCTGACGCTGGTGAAGGCACAGGCGTCCGTGGCCGAGTACCTCATGGACAAGGACCCGGTCGCGGCGCATGTGGCTCTCCGATCGATTTCGGATCGCATCAAGGAAGGTCTGCGTGATCTGCGCTCGACCCTCGATCTCCTGAGGGACGAGGGTGCGAGTAGCGAGTCGCCCCGTGGGCCTGCGCCCTCGCTCACGGGGGTGGAGGCGCTCGTCGCGCGCTTCGCCGATGCGCGCGTTGATGTCGTCCTTGATGTGGTGGGTGAGCCGCGCGCGCTGTCGTCCCAGGTGGATACCGCTGCATACCGCGTCGTCCAGGAGGCACTGACGAACGCCGCCAAGCACGCCCCGGGGGCTCGAGTGCGGGTGACATTCCAGTGGGACCACGACCAGGTGGTGATCTCGATCGAGAATGGCCCGGGGGCAACTGCTCCCACGCGGGAACCCTCTGGCCATGGTCTCGTCGGCATGCGTGAGCGAGTACGCGCGGCGGGCGGCGTCGTCCTCGTCGGTCCGCAACCCGGCGGTGGCTTTCGCGTGCGCGCAACCCTGCCCGTGATGGCGGTGCATGACTCCGAGGCGCCGACGCGCGACTGGCAGGGTGATCCCCATGAGTGACCCGATTCGCGTTCTCCTCGTCGACGATCAGGCGCTGCTGCGATCGACCTTCAAGCCTGCTCCTCGACGCCAGTGACGGTATTGAGGTCGTGGGCCAGGCGGGAGATGGGCGCGAGGCCATCGCCCAGGCTCGACTGACGGCACCTGACGTGATCGTCATGGACATCCGCATGCCCGAGATGGACGGAATCGAAGCCACGGCGCGCATTGTGGGCGACCGACAGATCGAAGGCTCCCGAATCCTGGTCCTCACGACCTTCGAGACCGACGAGTACGTCGTCGAGGCACTGCGCGCTGGCGCCAGTGGCTTCCTCGGCAAGGACGCGGAACCGGCAGACCTCATCCGCGCCATTCGTACCGTGGCCGCAGGCGACGAGCCTGCTCTCGCCGACCGCAACTCGCGCGCTGATCGCCCGTGTGGCTGGCCCTTCGACTCGCGCTCGCCGCTCGATCCCCGGAATGGAACACCTCACGGACCGTGAGCGCGAGGTGATGGTGATGGTCGCCGAGGGGCTCTCGAACGACGAGATCGGGCTGCGGCTCTTCATCTCTCCGGCGACGGCGAAGACCCACGTCAACCGCGCGATGATGAAGGTGTCGGCGCGTGACAGGGCCCAACTCGTCGTCTTCGCGTATGAGTCGGGCCTGGTGACGTAGCGAGCACGCTCATGGCCAATCTTCAGGACTACGTGCGCTGGCGAGGTGACCTCACGTTTGCGGAGCGCCCCTTCAACGACGTCGACAACCTTGTCCTGTCCGCGCTTGCATACGTCGACCTCGCGGGCCTCGTGCCTGCCATCGGGTCCCAGCCAGAAGGTGTCACGGTGCGTGAGGCGGGCGCGGCGATGACCGCGGCGCTCGCGAGGTCCGGTGAGCGTGCATCGGCTCGTCGGCTCACGGTCGTCGACTCGTCGCTCCTTGCCGACCTTGCGGCGTCGGCGCGGTACGCCAACGCGCGCCTGTCGAGGTGTGTGGACGAACTCGACCCGGCGACCGGGATGCAGTTCGCCGCCGTCACCGTGTCCCTCGACGATGGCAGCGACTATCTCGCGTTCCGCGGGACGGACAACTCGATCCTTGGCTGGCGCGAGAACTTCACGATAAGTTTCACGGCTGTCGATGCTCAGCGTCGGGCGGCCGGCTACCTCAGAGACCACCTGGCATCACAGCGACGCGCGGTGCGAGTGGGAGGTCATTCGAAAGGCGGAAACCTCGCGATCTTCGCTGCGATGAGTGTGCCGGCTCCCCTTCTCGAGGTCGTGATCGCGGTGTACGACAACGACGGCCCCGGCCTGAGTCCCGAGGTGGGCGACGACGAGAGTCTTGCGCGCCTGTCGGGTCGGATTCACTCCTTCGTTCCCGAGTTCACCGTGGTCGGCATGCTCTTTGCTCGCAAGGAGGCGCATCGCACCGTGGTGGTCAGTGACTCCCGCGGAATCATGGCACACCATCCGATGACGTGGCAGATCGACGGTGACGCCTTCGTGGAGGCGGACGACGTCTCCGAGGGTGCCGCCATTGTCAATGCTGGAGTGGCGGAATTCATCGAAAGCGCAGCACCCGCAGATCGACGGGCGTTCACGGCGGGGTTCTTCGACGCCCTGGGTTCAGGAGGTGCGGTCCTGCTGAGTGACATCCCCCGGGGTGAATTCGGGAGCGTCGAGGCGGTGATGCTGGCGCTGTATCGAAGCCGCGACGAGACTCGAAACACCACGCGGCTTGCGGCTCGCGCCGCATGGCGAGCGGTGAAGAACCTTGACTACGGCCGCATCGTGCGCGAGGCGCCATGTGTCCGTGCACTCGCGCTCGTTGGCGTCGGGATGCTGCTCGTCCTCGCGCCCGAGATTGGGCTTCCCGCCGTCGTCTCTTTCGTGCTTTTTGCAGGCACTGTTTTCGCCTCAGGGCGAGCAGTCAGATTCTTGTGGCGTTCGCGCGGAAACGTGCACGTGCGGTGGCGGGTGGGCGCGGCATGGAGTGCAGGAGTGCTCGCACTCGTGGCGGTCTACGCACACGTCGCTCTCTTGACCGTCCCGGTAAATATGGCGATGGGCATCGGCTTCTTGGCCCTCGCCTTCTCCTCGACGGCTCGGGGCCTGCGCGTCCATCACGCACCACGGAGGCGCCGACTGCGCGAGTCCTCGCTGTACGCCACTGCGTTCTTTGCCACGGTGTTCGGCACCGTCGCTCTCTCCACGGCTTCGCATCAGTTGCCGCTCTATGTCCAGGCGTCCGGAGCCTTCTGCATCCTGGCTGGGATGGCGGACGTCGCGTCGACGCTCAATGAGCGCATCCGGGAACAGCGAGACCGACACGCTTTGCGGGTGTACGAGCCGTTAGCGCGGGTCGCGGCCTAGCGTCATGGTGGGGGTCAGCGCACCGATGCGGGGACCCGCGCATCGGCCGCCTTGGTGGACCACGCGGTGAGCCATCGTTCAAGCGGCCCGGCCCCCAGCCGCCACCGCCACAACGAGCAGAAGAGGACGATGCCCGCCCACAGCGCCACGAGCGCGGCGTTGGTGGGCTCCCACACGATCTCCGTGGCCACAGCGGCAATCACGATGAGGTGGCCCACGTAGGCCGTCAGGGCCATCGACCCGACCGCGAGGATCGGCCACACAACCGAGCGGGCTCGTCGCGCGACCCACAACGAGGCGCCGATGATGCCTGCGGCCACGCTCACGTTGCCCAGCATCTCGGGCGGCGAATAACTGTGATCCGTGAGGTCGATCCACCACGACCACGCGTCCACCCCAGCGGCCTGCGCTCCCATGACCGCCAGCCGCGACAGCGCGAAGCCGCACGCCGCAAGGCCCACAAGGTACAGCGAGGTCGCGTCGGCGCTCAGCGCGAGGCGCCCGATGCACACGCCCGCGAGGACGTACCCCATCCACGCGAACGCCGGGTAATACGGACCCCACAGGGCGCCGATGATCGGGATGCCCGGATACGACGGACCCCAGACGCTGTCCGGGGGATGGCCTCCGCCAACTGCGCCGCCAGATAGCCGCCGAGTCCCAGACACAGGCTCGCAAGTGCGAGGAGCCATGCGGTCCTGACGCGCAGCACCGGGAGGGTGAGCCAGAACATCACTCCCAGGTTGACCAGGATCACGACCACCGGGGTGCCGAGCAGCGCGAGAGCGAGCCCCATCACCACCAGCATGGCTCCCCGCACCGCGATGCGGATCCGCGTGCGCCGCGCGTGGTCGGGGGTAACATCGGCCACCCTCACCCGGCCGCGGCTCGTCATCATGAGCGTCATCGACACCCCTGCAAGCACCGCGAACAGCGCCGAGGGAAACCCGTGCGTCACCGCGAGCCATGGCCACGCATCCTGATCGCCCACGTGTGCGCCCACCATGCCCAGCACCGCGAGGCCGCGGGCGAGGTCCAGCCCATCGATCCTCGAGGCCGCCGTGCCGGAAGTGGGGGAGTGCCTCGCCGCGGGGTCCGCGCTCACTCGGCCTCGGCCTTCGCCAGGACCACCTCGCCCCAGGCGTAGTGATTGCCCAGGCACTCGTGCGCCACCTCGGCGAGCGACTCGCGCCCCAGCCACGGTCGCGCTTCCGTATCGAAGAGACGGTCGTCGTCGAGCCGGCGCAACAGGGCGCACATTCTCGCGTGCGACTCGATCAGCAGGTCGCGTGCCTGCGGGTATGTCCAGTGCCGGTGCGCCATGTACAGCGCATCGTTCAGGGCGGTGAGATCACGCCAGGTATAGCCGGGGGCTGGGAAGTCCGGCTCTTCGCGCGCAAACTCCGCGTCCATCCAGTCAAAGAAGAGGAGGTGCCAAGCATGAAGGTGGGTCAGGACGTCGGCCGTGCGGCGCCCGAGGTAGGCGTCGCCAAGGATGCGGTCACGGCCTGCATCGGCGTGCACGAGGAGCGCGTCGAGACGTGCATCGCCCTGGCTGATCAGGCTCGTCGACCGTGGTGGGGGCCATGCCTCCTCATCGTAGGGGCGGGCGGCCCGCCGCGACAGGTGGGGCGCGGGCACTACGCTGGAGACCATGCGTATTGCCCGATTCACCACTGGAGACGAGCCCCGCTACGCGATCGTGGACGGCGCCCCGGGTGAGGAGGAGCCTGGTGGTCCTCACCGGCGACCCCATGTACACCCCCGGCAACGTCACGGGAGAGCGCATCAAGGCTCACCGACAACGTCCGGCTCCTCGCACCCGTCATTCCTCGCTCCAAGGCCGTGTGCCTGGGCAAGAACTACGCGGCACACGCGGAGGAGATGAAGGACATCACCGGCCCGGTCGGTGACTATCCCATCGTGTTCCTCAAGCCCAACACCGCGGTGGTGGGCCCCGACGACCCCATCGTGCTGCCCGCCTACAGCCAGGATGTCCAGATGGAGGCCGAACTCGCGATCGTCATCGGCCGCATGTGCAAGGACGTGCTGCCCGAGCACGCCGAGCAGTACATCTACGGCTACACCTGCGCCAATGACGTGACCGCTCGCGACGTGCAGCGCCTCGAAGGCCAATGGTTCCGCGGCAAGGCGTTCGACACGTCGCTGCCCATCGGCCCGTGGATCGAGACCGAACTCGACACCGAAGACGGCCGCATCACCGGCTCCGTCAACGGCACGCTCGTCCAGGACGGCAACCTCAAGGACATGATCAACGGCATTCACGAAGCCGTCGCCATCGCCTCCGAGGTCACCACCTTGCTGCCGGGCGACTTGATTCTCACCGGCACTCCCGCAGGCGTCACCACCCTCCAGCACGGCGACATCGTCGAGGTGGAGATCGAGGGACTCGGCACCCTGCGCAACCCCGCGATCCGCCGCTAGGCGGCGCCGCCTCAGCCTTTTCACCCCACCGGGCCGCGACCGCGGCCAACGCACCACCAGGAGAACCTTTCACCGTGAGCGACACCACCGCATCGGCCCCCGAGGTCCGCGTCCGCTTCTGCCCGTCCCCGACCGGAACGCCGCACGTGGGCCTCATCCGCACCGCCCTGTTCAACTGGGCATACGCGCGCCACATGGGCGGCAAGATCATCTTCCGCATCGAGGACACCGACGCCGAGCGTGACTCCGAGGAGTCCTACGAGCAGGCTCCTCGACGCCCTGAACTGGCTGGGCATCGACTACGACGAGGGCCCCGGCGTCGGCGGCCCCTACGAGCCCTACCGTCAGTCGCAGCGCCACGACCTCCACATGGACGTCGCCGCGCGCCTGCTGGAGGCCGGCTACGCCTACGAGTCGTTCTCCACCCCCGAGGAGATCGAGGCACGTCACAAGGCCGCGGGGCGTGACCCTGCCTGGGCTACGACGGCTTCGACCGTGACCTCAGCGACGAGCAGAAGGCCGCGTTCCGCGCCGAGGGTCGCCAGCCCGTGATCCGTGTGCGCATGCCCGACGAGGACATCACGTTCACGGACCTCATTCGTGGCGAGATCACGTTCCGTGCCGGCACCGTTCCCGACTTCGTCATCGTTCGCGGCAACGGCGTCCCGCTCTACACGCTGGTGAACCCGGTGGACGACGCGCTGATGCGCATCACCCACGTGCTGCGCGGCGAGGACCTTCTGTCTTCGACCCCCGCCAGATCGCGCTGTACCGCTACATGGTGGACCTCGGGATCGCCGAGCCTGGTGCCCGAGTTCGGCCACATGCCGATGGTCACCGGCGAGGGCAACAAGAAGCTGTCCAAGCGTGCCCCCGAGTCCAACCTGTTCCTGCACCGCGAGCGTGGCTTCATCCGCGAGGGCCTGCTGAACTACCTGGCGCTGCTGGGATGGTCCATTGGCCCCGACCGCGACGTGTTCACGCCCGAGGAGATGGTGGCGGCGTTCGACATCCGCGACGTCAACCCCAACTCGTCGCGCTTTGATCTGAAGAAGGCGGAGGCGATCAACGCCGACCACCTGCGCATGTTGCCGGTCGGCGAGTTCGTCGCCCGCATGGTGCCGTATCTGCACGAGTCGGGTCACCTCTCCAGCGCCGACCCGCAGGACCTCACCCCGCACGAGGAGCAGGTCCTCGCCGAGGCCGCGCCGCTCGTCCAGACCCGCATGAACCTCCTTGGTGAGGCGCCCGCGATGCTGGGCTTCCTGTTCGAGGACGACCACGGCTACGAGTTCGACGAGAAGGCGCTCGCGAAGGCTCCCCGAGAACGCCGCCGAGATTCTCGACGCCGCCATCGGCGTGCTGGAGGGCCTGGAGGACTTCGGCGCCGAGCCCCAGCAGGAGGCTCTCCAGGCGAAGGCTGGTGGACGAGATGGGCATCAAGCCGCGCTTCGCCTACGGCCCGCTGCGCGTCGCCGTGACCGGGCGGCAGATTTCGCCGCCGCTGTTCGAGTCGATGGAGATCCTGGGCCGCGAGCACTCGCTCGAGCGCCTGCGTCGCCTTCGCGCCACCCTGTGACGGCGTCACAGGCACAGACGGCCGATGCCGGGGTGGGCCGGGGTGACCGGCCCGCCATCCGCGGTGTGCTCCTGGACGTCGACGACACCCTCGTCGACACCAGGGGAGCCTTCCGCCATGCGCTCCTGAGGGTCGCGGACGAGTATCTTGACGCCGGCGCCGACCCCGAGGCGGTGCTGGCGCACTGGCGCGACGACCGCGACGGTTGGTACAGGGCGCACACCCGCGGCGAGATGACGCACCGTGAGCAGCGCAAGCGCCGTGCACAGGACCTCCACGCGACGTTCGGTGGCCCCGCGTTGGACGACGCCGCCTACGACGTGTGGGACGCGGGCTTCGAGCGCCACTTCCGGGAGGGTTGGAAGCCGTTCCCCGACGCGGCGCCGATGCTCGACGCGCTCGACGCCGCAGGCATCCCGTACGGCTCGGTCTCGAACGCCAACCTCGCCTATCAGGAGCTCGGCTCGCCGCCTGCGGGCTGGAGCGCGTCACGATGTTCGTGGGGGTCGACACCTTCGGCGTCGGCAAGCCCGACCCGCGCGTCTTCCTCGAGGGGTGCGCGCGGCTGTCGCTGCCGGCCGATGCCGTGGCCTACGTGGGCGACGAGCCCGACATTGACGCGGGGGAGCGGCTCGCGCAGGGCTCACGGGGATCTGGCTCGACCGTCCCGGCACCCGCCGCAGCGGTCATGACGGCGCGGACCTCGGCGAGCGCACGGTCCGGGTGAGTGGTCTCGATGAGGTCGCCGGTCTCCTCGGCCTGTAGGGCTCGGCGGGGCGGCGCATGAATCGTCCCTAGCCGTGGCGTGCGGTCAGCCGTAGGCTGGCGAGGGGTGCAGTGACGCGCCCAGGAGGGGACGATGGCGCCGGCCGAGTATGTCGTCGTAGAGGATCCGCATGCGCGCGGGTCGCGCGACGTTGACGCGCCCCCAGAAGGGCCGCGGCGCCCGTGGCTGCGCCACCTGGTGGTGGGCGGCCTCGCGGCGTTCGCTGTCGTGGCAGGCATCCGCATCGCCGATGGCGCTGAGCCGGCCCCGGAGCCCAGCCCCACTCCCACCGCCGCCGCGAGAACACTTGACGTCGAGCGCGCCACGGCGTTGGCGTACCAGGAATGGATCGACCGCACCGCTCTCGTGGAATGCATGGCGGGCCGCGGCTACCCGTATGAGGCGCAGGTGGTCGAATACGCGGATAGCCTCGCCGCCATCACGCAGTTCCTGGGGGTGGAACCCGCCGCGATGGATACCGACGCGCCCATCCCCATGCTGCGTCAGCCCGACCTCTACCTGGGCCGCGGAGGCACGGAGACCGTCATCGCGACCGGTTCCGTGGGCTGTGACCTTGCCCGCCTCGATGTGGACGTCTCGCGCGCAGATGTGGTGGCGGCGCTCGTCGGGTCGGCGCGCACCGACGGCGACTTCCTGCGGGTCATCGCTGAACAGGTCTGGGTGGACCGGCACCCCGCAGAGGTCACGCAGAAGGTGGCGCTGCTGCGACTGGACCGAGGGCCCTACCCCGCCGACGACACCGCGGCTCAGGAGCAGTGGACGCGTGCCACCTCGGTGGTGGTGGACTCGCTCCCGGACGATGCCGTGTGGCTGCCCGTCGACATGGCCGTCAACGACGTCTTCGCCCAGACCTCGGGACTGACCTCAAGCGGCCACGCGATCGTCCTTCGAGTGGGCCAGCGCGACACGCCGCTCCAGGTGGGGCTAGTGATGACTCGCGCAAACGTCATCCTCTGTGGGCCGGTCGCGATCAGCGCCGCCATCAAGTATCCGTATGGCGACCCCGAGGAGCCTCGCCACCTTGATGGACGACCTCGCGACGGCGTGCGGGGCGCTCGTCAGCGAGGGTGTCGTCGAGGGTGAGACGCTCGCGGACGTCTACTTCGGCTGATCGCGGGACGCTGGTTTGGAGCATCGGCTCCGACCCGGTACAGTTGTTCCTCGGTCGGCCCCTCGGGTTGATCGACTGGCCCGCCTTCGGACGGGCCCGTTGGCCTATGGTGTAATTGGCAGCACGAAGGTTTCTGGTTCCTTTAGTCTTGGTTCGAGTCCAGGTAGGCCAGCCAGCAAAAAGCCCGCTACGGCGGGCTTTTTTGTTGCCCTGATGAGTGCGGCATCGGCCGCCTTCTCTCCGCATTCGGAGCACTCCCCACACCCGACGCTCCCCGCACCCCCGCAATGTGAACCGGTCCGGAGCGCGACACGCCGGCCAGGGTGGCGTGGAGCCGCCGCTGACCGGCGTGGCGAGGCGCGATCCGGTTCACATTGTCGGGGTGTCGGGGTGAGGGTGTCAGGGGGACCCTGTCAGGGTGATCGCGTCAGGCGTCGCCCTGTCACCAGGTGGTGTCGCCCCGCAGCACCACGTCCGAACCGCCGTCGACGAAGACCGTCTGGCCGCACAGGTGCGTGTTCTCCTCGCTGGCGAGCCAGGCGAGCGGATAGGCCACGGCGATGGCTTCCGCGATGCCGTTCAGCGGCATCGGCACCTGGTGGAGGAGTTGCTGGCGAGCCTCGGCCGTCGAGGTCAGCGACGCCGTCATCGGAGTGCGAATGACTCCCGGCGCGACCGCGTTGAGCGGGATCGAGGCGCCCGCCCACCGATCGGTCGCCGCATGCCGCCGCAGCCAGCGACAGAACGCCGCTTTGGTGGAGGCGTAGATGAGCGCCGACGTCGCCTCGTCCGCCGCGAGTTCCTCGGCACGGCGCAGCGCCGCGGGCTCGTCCCAGGTGAGCATCGCGTCGACGAGTGCGTCATCGGTGGGCATGATGCTCGCCATCGAGGCGACTCCCACCGCTCGCGGCGCCGAGGAACGGGCAAGGAGCGGGCGGAGGTTCTCCAGTGACGCGACCATGCCGAAGTAGTTCACGGCCACGGTGGCGGGGATGGGTTGGGCGAGCCCGGCGACCGCCACGATGGCGTCGATGGATCCCTGAGCGAGCCTGCGAAACCTCGTCGACCAGCCGCTCGCGGTCGTGCGCTTGGGTGAGGTCGACCGTGACGTCGGCGTCTTTGAGGTCGACCCCAATGACGCGATGGCCGCGGTCCTCCAGAAGCGACGCGGTGGCGCGGCCGATGCCGGACGCGGAGCCGGTCACCACATAGGTGCGTGACATGACATGAACCCTTCTCTTCGTTGAAAACGGTCCTTTCACGCTACGAATCGGGCCGTCGCGGCGCATCGGACGAAGGTCCCGAGAGTTCTTGTCGAGGCACCGCGGACGCGCGTAGCCTGACGAAAGGTCCCCGCCGACATCCCTCAGGGAGACGCATGGGCACGATCAATCGCGACTGGCACCAGGACCACCGGATGCCGGCGAAGCCAAGCGAGGACGAGCGCGGCCAGTGGCACTGGGCGCATCAGGAGCACTGCGGCTGCCGCGCCCCGAGTGCGAAGGAGCAGGCGCTGATCGACCAGTGGCGCGCCACGCACGCCGAGCCGCGGTGACGAGGGAACCGCTCGCCACGACGCTGCGCGTGACGACGCCGCACGCTCCACGACGCCCCACACCGCGAAGGCGGTGCGGGGCGTCGCGAACGCCGGCTTAAGCCGCGGCCGGGGTGACCGCAAGGGTCACCCGCTCGCCGTCCCAGTCGGCCGCCACCGTGGCGCCGTCGTGGATCTCGCCATCGACGATGCGGCGGGCGAGCGCGTCGAGCACGCGCGTCTGAATGAGCCGCTTGAGCGGACGCGCCCCGAACGCAGGGTCGAATCCATCGCGCGCCAGCGCCTCCCTCAGCGGCTCGCTGACCGTCAGGGCGATGCCCTTCTGCCGCTGCAGCCGCGCAGCGGTCTTCGCCAGTTCCGTGGCGACGATGCCGTCCATCGCGGCGGGGTCGATGCGGTCGAAGACCACCACATCGTCCAGGCGGTTGAGGAACTCGGGACGGAACGCACGGCGCAGCACCTGGTGCAGGTCCGCCTCGAGTGCGGCACGGTCCAGGCCATCCCAGGCGAGCACCACGTCGGAGCCGAGGTTGCTGGTCATCACCAGGATGGTGTTGGTGAAGTCCACCGTCCTGCCGCGGCCATCGGTGAGCCGGCCGTCGTCGAGAACCTGCAGCAGCACGTTCCAGACGTCGGGATGCGCCTTCTCAACCTCGTCGAACAGGACGATGCTGTACGGCCTGCGCCGCACCGCCTCCGTGAGCCTGTCCACCCTGCTCGTAGCCGATGTATCCCGGGGGTGAGCCGATGAGTCGACTCACGGCGTGGGACTCCATGTACTCGGACATGTCGAGCCGAATCATGGCTCGCTCGTCATCGAACAGTTGCTCGGCCAGGGCTCGCGCCAGTTCGGTCTTACCCACGCCCGTGGGACCCAGGAACAGGAAAGAGCCGATGGGTCGGTGCTCGTCGGAGATGCCGGCCCGTGCCCGCCTGATCGCGTCCGAGACGCTCGCAATGGCACGGTCCTGGCCCACCACCCGCTGATGCAACCTGTCCTCCAGGTGGCCCAGGCTTCGCGGACTCGTCCGTCAGCAGGCTTCTCGACCGGCACGCCGGTCCAGCGGGCCACCACGGCCGCGATGTCCTCGCCCGTGACCTCCTCGCGCAGCATGCGCTCCGAGGCGTCGATGGCGTCCAACTGGGCCCGCGCATCGGCCATCTCCCGCTCGGCGGCCGGAATGTCGCCGTAGCGGATGCGACCGGCGGTCTCGAGGCTCGCCGTAGCGTTCGGCACGCTCAAGATCGCCGCGCAGGGCCTCGAGGCGTTCGGTCGCCGACGAGACCCGCACGATGAGGTCCTTCTCGCGCGCCCAGCGCATGCTGAGGCGCTCGGAGTCCTCCCGGAGGCGACTGATCTCCTCGTCAATCTCGTCGCGGCGCGCCCGCGCAGCCTTGTCCTTGGCCACCTGAGTGCGCTCGATCTCGAGTTGCATGATGCGCCGGCGCGCCCTGTCGAGGTCAAGCGGCATGGAGTCGAGCCTGCATGCGCAGGGCACTCGTCGCCTCGTCGATGAGGTCCACCGCCTTATCCGGCAGGAACCGGTCGCTGATGTAGCGGTCGGACAGCCGGGCCGATGCGACGATCGCCTGATCGGTGATCTTCACGCCGTGATGGACCTCGTACTTCTCCTGGAGGCCGCGCAGAATCGCCACCGTGTCGTCGATCGAAGGCTCGCCCACGTAGACGGGCTGGAAGCGACGTTCGAGCGCGCTGTCGGTCTCGATGTGTTCCCGGTACTCGGCAAGAGTGGTGGCGCCGATCATGCGCAGGCTTGCCGCGCGCGAGCATCGGCTTGAGGATGTTGCCGGCGTCCACGGAGCCGTCGGCCTTGCCCGCGCCCACGATGGTGTGGAGCTCGTCGACGAAGAGCACGATGCGCCCCTCGGCCGCCTCGACCTCCGCGAGGATGGCCTTGAGGCGCTCCTCGAACTGGCCGCGGTAGGCGGCGCCCGCGACGACCGAGCCTCATAGCGATCTCGATGACGCGCCGGTCCTTGAGGGAGGAGGGCACGTCGCCGGCGACGATGCGCTGCGCGAGGCCCTCGACGATGGCGGTCTTGCCGACGCCAGGCTCGCCGATGAGGACGGCGTTGTTCTTGGTGCGCCGCGTGAGGACCTGCATGACGCGGCGGATCTCCTCGTCGCGGCCGATGACGGGGTCGAGGGAGCCTGCCTCGGCAAGCGCGGTGAAGTCCTGTCCGAACTGCTCCAGGGCGGACTGCTCCTGCGTCTCAGGAGCCTGAGGGGTGGTGGTCATGGTGTGGGCCTCCTGTCCTATCGAGGGTGTACGGCTCGGATTGAGTCGACTACGCTCAACTTTACATAACGAGTCGCACGGCGCGCAAGAGGAGCGGCGAGATTGCCGCCGCCGGGGGAGGGCTTTCGATGGTCCTGAGCGGCCCGCGGAGCCGATTTGGATTCTGTGCGAACCATGCTGTAGAGTCTTATCTCGCGCCAGCCGCCCGAATGGGGGCCGGAGCAGGTAGGGCCCCGTTGTGTAGCGGCCTAGCACGCCGCCCTCTCAAGGCGGTAGCGCGGGTTCGAATCCCGTCGGGGCTACGGATGAAACTCCTCACTTCTCAGTGGGGAGTTTTTCTGTTTCTGGCGTCGAGAGGCTACCGGGTGGCGCTCAGCGCGGCCACGTCATCGGCCGAGGCGAGCCGGGCCCGCCACGCCGTCACGAGGGCGGCAGGCGGCGTGCCGCAGGCGGCATCCTCGGCGGCGCTACGAGGCCGCCGCGCCGCCACGAACCGATAGAGCCTGTCGCGCCACGCTCGAGGTACCGCGCGCCCCGTGGCTGCGGCCGCACGCCACGGGCGTCCCAGCCCCGCGAGGACCGTCAGGACGGCATCGGACCGCAGCGCCGGCCCGTTCGCGGTGGCGACCACCAGCGTCGACTCCGCGACCTGGGCAGGCAGCCCCATGGCGGCTAGTGCCGCCTGACCCGCCTCGCCCGCGGAACCCGCAATGAGGAACGTCGCCTCGGGGTCGTGGCGAATGAGCCACGCCACGAACCCGTTGCACAGGCCGCAGTCGCCGTCGAAGACCACGACGGGCCGCACCGCGCTGGACCGCGCCACGCCCGAGGGCTCAGGCGTCGGCATCCGCGAGCGCCGCGTCGAGGGAGGCGATCTCGCCGGTGAAGCGGGCCCGCAGCGTTGCCTTGAGGTCGTCGTCGCACAGCGCGCCCTCGACGCCCGCAAGGGAGATACGGCGCGCATCGTCGAGGTCGAGGCCAAGCGCGGGCAGAGCCTCGCGGAACTCGCGGCCCACGTCGGTGCGGAAGAACAGCGCGTCATCCGTGGAGAACGACACGTTGAGCCTCGCGCGCACCATCTGCGCGATGCGGTGGTCGGCGTCGATGGTCCAACCGGAACAGATGGTGGTCGAGATCGGGGTGCAGGCGAACGGGATCTGCGACTCGCGTGCGCGTGCCACGAGCGCCTCGTCCTCCACGATCATGTAGCCGTGGTCCACGCGGTCCACCTGAAGGTCCTCGATCGCGATGCGCACGTTCTCGGACGAGTCGAGGTGGCGCTCGCCGGCATGGGCGGTGGTCTTGAGCCCGCCACGGCGGGCGAGCGCGTACGCCTCGGCGAACCGTGCCGGGTCCTCGGTGAGGCTCCGGCGTGAGGTCGTCCATGCCGATGCCGACCACCTCGGGCAGGGGGTTGTCGAGGACGGTCTGGACGAGTTCGACCGCCGACGCGGCCGAATCGTGTCGATTGATCGCGACAACGAGTCGGAACGGCACCCCGAGGTCGGCCTCGGCCGCACGGAGCCCGTCGATCATGGGGTCGAGCATCTCGCGGTACCTCATGCCGCGCGGCCAGAAGTACTGCGGGTTGATGGCGTACTCGCCGTACCGCAGCGCACCCGAGGCGACCGCGGCCCTCACGCCGTCGTACGCAACGCGAGCGAAGTCATCGGCGGTCGTCATCACCTGGTGCGCCGCACGGAACGCCACCAGGAAGTCCGCGAGGTCGTCGTAGTCGAACAGGGCTTCCGGGTCGGTGGTGGGAAGTTCGACGCCCTCGCGGTCCGCGAGCGCGATGAGCCGGGCGGCATCCATCGTGGAGGCGAAATGGCAGTGGAGTTCGGTCTTCGGCAACAGGCGAAGGAAGTCGTCGGTCCTCATCCACCTATTTCACCACCGCCCGGCGCTGGCACGGTTCACCCTGTGGTGCAGGGCTCCCCGTTCAGCCAGAACTGCTCCGGGGGAGCATCGGCCAGCGTGCCGGGCTCACCGATAAACCCGATGGTGGTCCGCTGCCCGGCCGCCAGGCGCCCGTTCCACGGCAGCGAGGCCGCTGTCACCGTCGCGCCGTCCTGTGACCACGCCGCGCTCCACGCCTGGCGCCCCACCGCGTCATCCGCCGGGTAGGACCAGGTGAGTTCCCAGCCCGCCGTGGGGGCGGTGGACGTGTTGGTGATCCAGATCTGCGTGGTGTAACCCGCGGGCCACGATCCGTGCACGATGTACTCGACCTCGCAGGCCTCGACCACCGGAGCGGCCTGTTCCTGGTCCGCGAGCCACGACGCCACCCAGGCTCAGCGCGGAGTTCCAGTTGACGGTGATCTCGTTGGTGGCCCACGACTGGATGTGGTCGACGTAGCAGAACTGGGGTGCGCAATCGTCGTCCGGGTACAGGCCGGAGATGGTCGGGTCCCACGTGCCCACATCGGCGTTGGGGCCACCTGCCACCGAGCCGGCGGGCGGGTGGGGGAGCGCGTCACTCAATGGTGCGGCGAACCACCGGGAGTGCTGGTTCTCGCTCGTGACGTCGCCGTAGCCGGTCACGTAGGACACGTTGAGGGCGTTGCGCCCCAGGAGGTAGTCCATGGACTCGACGACCGCGTCGGCGAAGTCGCCCTCTCCCGTGAGGTCGAACGCCGTGGCGAGGACCACCTGGTTGTTCAGTACCGAGGCGTTGGAGCCCCACACGAAGCCGTCGTCCGGCAGCGCGAGTCCGAACTCCTGCGCCTGCTGCTCCGCCAGGATGCCCTCGGCGCCCGCGATCACCTGGGCGGTGACCGCGTCGCGGGCCTCGAAGTCATTGGGCACGGTGGCGAGGTCCATCTTGGCGATGGCCCCGAGCGAATCCCAACTGAAGCCGCCCACCGGGAACGAGTCGGCGCCGGCCACGGGTGAGGACAGCAGGTAGTCCTCGAACTCCGCCTCGCCGGTGGTGAGGAAGAGCTCCGCGGCGGCCCAGTAGAACTCGTCGCTCACGTCATCGTCGTCATAGGGGCCGCCGCCGTCGGCACCGTCCGCCGCAGGGGCGTACAAGTCGGGCGTCGCGAGTGCCGCAGCCCAGGTGCTGCGCGCGGTGGCGAGCAGCGTGGCGGCGAACTCGGCGTCGTACGGGGCCCACAGGCGCGCTCCCTGTGCCGCGGTGGCGGCAAGGTTCAGGGTCGCGGCGGTCGATGGCCGATGCAGGCTCGCGGACCTGTGGGTCAGCGGCGGGCAGCAGCGGCAAACCTGTCCAGCCGTCGTCGTGGATCTTGTGGTGCACCATGCCGGCATATTGCTCGCCGTCGGGTACTTGCATCGCCATCATGAACTCGAGTTCCCAGCGGGCCTCGTCGAGGACATCGGGCACGCCGTTGTCGGTCTCGGGGACGGCGAGCGTGCCGTCGGCGAGCGCGCCCGCCTGCGCCGTCGGAGCGGTCTTGCTGCGCTCGAACGTGCCGAGCAACTGCGCGGTGGCGATGCCGCCGTTGACCACGTACTTGCCGTGGTCTCCCGCGTCGTACCAGCCACCCACCACGTCCAGCGTGTAGCCGCACGTCCATGGCTCCCCGTAGACCGCCTCGGCATCCGCGGCGTTCTGACACGGCACGTCGAGGTCACCCTTGTTGGTAGTGCCGTCCGAGGGCGAGGACACGTGGCCGGCCTCGCGGGCGTAGTCGTCGCCCACGATCGCGGCATCGATATCGATGCCGGAACGTGCCAGGTAGAAGTAGTTCAGGGCGTCGGTGCGCAGCGTGGCGTAGGCCTCGGTGCCGATCTCGAACGCGTAGGACGTCTCGCCGTCAGCGCTCAGCGTGTACGTGCCGGGCTCGGTGACGTCGGAGAAGTCGATGCCGTGCACGGTCAGTCCGGCCGAGGCGTCCTCGCCCAGCGGGGTGGTGGTGCCCGATGCCACGGTGGAGCCGTCCTCCGCGGCGAGGTCCCACGCGACGGGGTCCTCTGCGGCCGTGACGAGGGTGGCCTCCTTGGGGCCGTGGGTCAGGTAGCCCACTTGGTTGACGCGCACGCGCGGGCCGGTCTCAGGGGAGTACGGCGGCAGTGTCCCGCCCAGCATGAGCGACACGTTGTCGACGCAGAAGGTCCAGTCGGTGGTCTTGCCTCCCACCTGGAAGGCGACCTGTGCGCCGGTCGTCTCCTCGTTGATGGTGAACGCGCTCGTGAGGCGCGTGCCATCGCCCGGGGTCTCCACGACCTCGCCGAACACGGTGTATGGCGCGGCTTGGAGGCCCACCAGGCCACGTACCGACTGCGTGCCGCTGGCGTCGAAGGCGAGCACGTAGTCGCCCGAAGGCAGCGTCAGGTCGTTGAGGCCCACGATCGCGTCCCAGGGATTACCTGGCGCGGAGGCCGCGGGAATCTCAACGCACAGGGAATCCGCGACGGTGGTGGAGGAGACGCCACTGGTGAACCACGCCCCCTGACCCTCGTCGAAGCCGCCGTCGGGGACCAACTCCGTGCCCGCGGCCAGGATCGCGACGTTGTCGACGCAGACGGAGTTCTCGGCCGAGCCGTCCGAGCCCACGAAAAAGAGCACCTGCGCGCTCGCCTCGTCCTCCGTGACGGTGAAAGCCTGCTCGATGCTCGCGGTGCCGTCCACGGCGATCGAGTATCGACAGCGTTGCCCGCCGCCGTCTGAACCTGGAAGGGGACCGTGCCATCGGCCGTCAGATCCGCCGTCAGCACGTAATCGCCCGCGGACAGCGGGAAGCCGTTGCGGCCGATTCCTGCGTCCCACGGTGAGGCTGCCGTCGACACGGTGCAGTACGCGCCCGCATCGGTCGTGGCCGTGGTGGTGCCGCTGTTCGAGTAATGCCACCATGCGCCGGCGCCCGCGGCGAAGTCCTCCTCCGGGAGATCGGCCGAGGCGGACGCTGCGGCGGTGGCCGTGAGGGCGAGTGCGGCGACGGTGGCGGCCGCAATTCTGCGCAGAAGGGTGGTGGTCACGGAGTGCTCCCCATTGAGCCTCGTGGGCGGGTCTGGTGCGGTGGCCGTGAGGCGTCGAGTGTGGCGTGGTGCGGGGGAGCGCCGTTGCTCCCTCGCACGTGGCGCCGAACGTAGCACGAAACGATTCGAGTGGCGCGGGGAAGATGGGCGTGAGCGAGCAATGCCGTCTCTACCTGGGGGGATGCGTGATGACCGAGAGCGGTCCCAGCGGCAGGGCCGATCCGCCGCGGGCGCCCTACACGAGGTTGTTGAGCAGCAGGCGGAGCCGAATGCCCCACTCGAACGCGTGCTGTTCCTGGCCGGGCAGGAGCATCGCCGCCGGCTCCTGGGTGCGTTGGCGCATGGCCACGGTGAAGTATGTGGGCGGTCCAGGCTGCTCGTAGCCTGCGCCCGTCAGCGCGCGCGAGATGGCTGTGGCAGCGCCGTGTCCGAGCGGCCCCACGATGCGGGTCTCGAACGCGGCGTACAGGCGCGGGCCCGTGGGCACGGCGGCGAGCCACTCGCGCATCGCGGGGTGAGTGGTGTCGGCCGGGATGGATCCCGGCTGGTTCTTGGCGGCGGCCGATGCCCGACTCACCTCGGTGGGCAGGCCGAGGGCATGGACGGGCGAGCCTGCCACCACGAGTCGTGCGCGCTCGAGACGCGAGGGAGTCGCCTGGTCAGTGGTCAGTGCGGCGGCGCCCGCGCCGAATCCTCGGGCGATCGCGTGGGCGATCGCGGCGGTGTTGCCCCACATCGACTCAAAGATGACCACGGTGTCCATGGGTATTGGTTTACGCGGGCGGGCGCGCTGGCGCGAGGGACCTACGTCCCGCAGGCGCTAGTGCTCGGTGCGGCGCAGGACGTCCGAGAGTTGGCGGGCGGCGTCCACGACCGCATCGGCGTGCTCGCCGGCAGGGTGGTTGGTGAGGCGGTCGATGGGGCCGGAGATCGAGACGGCCGCGATGACGGTGCCCGCGGTGCCCCACACCGGAGCCGAGACGGAGGAGACGCCACTCTCGCGCTCGCCTGCGGACTCGGCGTAGCCCCTGTTGCGCACGCGATCCAGGTCGGCGGCGGAGAATACGGCTGCCGCGAGGGCGGTGTGCATGCGCTCGGGCTCTGCCCAGGCGAGGAGGACCTGCGCGGCGGAGCCGGCGGTCATCGTCATGGTGGTGCCGACCGGAATGGAGTCCCTGAGGCCCACGGGGCGGTCGACGGCCGCGATGCAGATGCGCTGGTCGCCGTGTGGGCGGTAGAGCCTGGCTCGACTCGCCGGTGCGGTCGCGCAGCGTGGTGAGCACGGGAAGCGCGGCGGAGACGAGGCGGTCCTCGCCGACGGACGCGGCGAGCCTGGGCGAAACGGGGGCCCAGCACGAAGGCGCCGGTGGCGTCGCGGCCCACGAGGTGGTGGTGTTCGAGCGCGAGCGCGAGCCGATGCACCGTGGGGCGCGCAAGATGGGTGGTGGCGACGAGGCTCCGCCAGCGTGGCGGGGCCCTTTTCGAGAGCGCCCAGGATGGCCGCCGTCTTGTCAACGACTCCGACGCCGCTATGATTGTCCATAGAGCGATACTAGCGTCTCAAATCGTGAGACGTCGAGACGTGTGGAGGTATGTCATGGGAACCACGCTCGCGGAGAAGGCGTGGGCCGATCACCTGGTCCGCAAGGGTGAGGACGGCGCGCCCGACCTTATCTACATTGATCTGCACATGTGCCACGAGGTCACGAGCCCCCAGGCCTTCGAGGGCCTGCGCCTCGCCGGCCGTCCGGTCCGTCGTCCCGATCTCACGATCGCGACCGAGGACCACAACACCCCCACGCTCGACATCGACAAGCCGATCGCCGACCTCACGAGCCGCACTCAGGTCGACACCCTGCGCGCCAACGCCAAGGAGTTCGGCGTCCGCATCCACTCGCTGGGCGACTCCGACCAGGGCATCGTCCACGTCGTGGGACCGCAGGCGGGACTGACCATGCCCGGCATGACCGTGGTGTGTGGCGACTCCCACACCTCAACCCACGGCGCTTTCGGCTCGCTGGCATTCGGCATCGGCACCTCCGAGGTGGAGCACGTCCTCGCCACTCAGACCCTGCCGCTGAAGCCCTTCAAGACGATGGCGATCAACGTCGACGGTGAACTCCCCGAGGGATCGACCGCCAAGGACATCATCCTTGCGATCATCGCGAAGATCGGCACCGGCGGTGGCCAGGGCTACGTCCTGGAGTACCGCGGCGAGGCCATCCGCAAGGCTCTCCATGGAGGCGCGGATGACGATCTGCAACATGTCGATCGAGGCCGGCGCCCGCGCCGGCATGATCGCCCCCGACGAGACCACCTTCGAGTACGTGAAGGGCCGCCCCCACGCTCCCGAGGGTGCCGACTGGGACGCCGCCGTCGACTACTGGCGCACGCTCACCACCGACGCGGACGCCGTCTTCGACACCGAGGTGAACCTCAACGCCGCCGACCTCGAGCCGTTCGTCACGTGGGGTACCAACCCCGGCCAGGGCCTGCCTCTGTCCGCGAACGTGCCGAACCCCGTCGAGATCGCCGACGCCGACGAGCGCGAGGCCGCGGTCAACGCGATCCGCTACATGGGCCTCACGCCCGGTCAGCCGCTGCGCGACCTCGCGATCGACACCGTGTTCCTCGGCTCGTGCACCAACGGCCGCATCGAGGACCTGCGTGCCGCTGCGGAGATCATCCAGGGCCGCACCAAGGCCCCGCACACCCGCATGCTCGTGGTGCCCGGCTCGGCGCGCGTTCGCCTGCAGGCCGAGCAGGAGGGTCTGGACAAGATCTTCATCGAGTTCGGTGCCGAATGGCGCAACGCCGGTTGCTCGATGTGCCTGGGCATGAACCCCGACCAGCCTGAAGCCCGAGGAGCGCTCCGCGTCGACCTCGAACCGCAACTTCGAGGGCCGTCAGGGCAAGGGTGGACGTACCCACCTCGTGTCGCCGCTCGTCGCGGCCGCGACCGCCATCCGCGGCACCCTGTCCAGCCCCGCCGACCTGGCTGACGTCGACGTGCTCGTCGGCGCCGGCGCGTAAGGAGAAGCCGCCATGGAGAAGTTCACGACCCACACCGGCATCGGCGTCCCGCTGCGTCGTTCCAACGTCGACACCGACCAGATCATCCCCGCCGTCTACCTCAAGCGCGTCACCCGTACGGGCTTCGAGGACGCACTCTTCGCCGCCTGGCGCGGAGACGAGTCGTTCATCCTCAACCAGGACGAGTACAAGGCGGGCTCCGTGCTCGTCGCCGGCCCCGACTTCGGTACCGGATCGTCCCGCGAGCACGCCGTGTGGGCGCTCAAGGACTACGGCTTCAAGGTCGTCCTTGCCTCGCGCTTCGCAGATATTTTCCGCGGTAACTCGGGCAAGCAGGGCCTCGTCACGGGCATCGTGAGCCAGGAGAACATCGAACTCCTGTGGAAGGTGCTCGAAACCGAGCCCGGCAAGGAGATCACCGTCTCCCTCGAGGACCGCACCGCGTCGTGCGGCGAGCCTGACGGTACCGTTTGAGATTGACGACTACGTGCGCTGGCGCCTCATGGAGGGCCTGGACGACATCGGCCTCACCCTGCAGAACGAGGCAGACATCACGGCCTTCGAGGCGACCCGCGACGCGTGGCGCCCGAAGACCCTGCCGGCCAAGACCGACGAGAAGTTTGTCGTCGAGGTCGCCCGCCCCGTCGAGTAAGGACTCTCACGAGCGCCTCACACCAGCCTCAGCGACGCCGCGTCGCCCGACCGCTTCCGCATCGGGCCGCGGCGTCGCTTGCGTTGCCCGCGATCGCCTCCAACGTGGCGGTGCCGCTCGCGGGGCTGGTCGACACTGCCGCGCTGGGGCACTTCTCGACCGCGACGGACATCGGCGCGGTCGGCCTTGGCGCCGCGGTCATCTCGACCCTGTTCTGGATCTTCTCGTTCCTGCGTGCGGGCACCACCTCGCTCGTGGGCCGCGCCCTCGGCAGCGGCGATAAGTCCGGCGCCGTGCGGCACGTCCAGCGTGCGGGTGCGCTCGCCGCAGCCATGTCCGTGGCGTGGCTCATCCTCATGTGGGCCGTCGTCCCCGCGATCTTGCACCTGCTCGCGCCCGAGGGGCCGGCGCGCGACGCCGCGCTGACTTACACGCTGATCCGAGGCCTTTCACTGCCCGCGCTCCTGGTGACGCTGATCGTGGCCGGCTACTTCATCGGCGCCAAGAACACCCGGGTGCCGCTGGTGGTGGCCTCGGTCCAGGCCGTCGCCAACATCGTCCTTGACCTGATCCTTGTCGGGGGAGCGGGCATGGGTGCTGCGGGAGCGGCGTGGGGCACGTTTGGCTCCGAGTGGATCGGTGCGGCGCTCGCCGTCGTGCTCCTGTGGCGACGGCTTGAGCCCGCGCAACGCGTCACGTTGCGAGACTGGCGCGATGCGACCCTGCGGCGCGGGTGGGGGCACTCGCGCGCTTCAACGGCGCGCTCATGGGACGCACCGCGTTGCTCACGTCCGTGGTGACATTCGTGGCGTCCATCGGCTCGCACTTTGGCCCCGAAGTGCTCGCTGCCAACGCGATCATGCTGCAACTCATGAACGTCGCGTCCTATGCGCTGGACGGCTACGCGAACGCCGCCGAGGCCCTGGTCGCCCATGCGGCGGGTGCCGGCGACCTCCCTGGGGTCCATGCCGCGGTCATCGCCTCCGCCATCCCGATGGCCGCGATCGGCGTCGTGCTGAGCCTCGGCTACTGGCTGGGGCGCGACGTCATCCTGGGAGCGCTCACTGACCTGCCCGAGGTGCGTGAGGCGGCCATCGACTATTGGCCATGGATCGCGCTGCTACCCCTGGTGTCCTGGGGCGCGTACTGGCTCGATGGGGTGTTCCTCGGGGCCGGCCAGTCGGGGTTGATGTTCGTCGCCATGGTGGCATCGGTGGTGGGGGTGTTCCTGCCCCTGCTGCTGGTGGGCGCCGCGGCGTGGGGTCTCAGCAACGGACTCGTCTGGACCGCCTTCCTGGTGCTCAACATCGTCCGGCAGGTCTCGCTAGGGGTGGCGTACCCCCGCCTCGCGCGCCGCATCTCCGTCTGAGAAGGCGCCGACCCTCACCTCCGTTTGGCCCACGCTTGGGACGGATGTGACGCAAGCGTGCGGTGTGACGGTCCCACGTGTCACGCCCGGCAGCACGCGTCACAACCGTGGGCCAAACGGACGGTGCGGACGGGGTGAGGGGGCCCGCGACGTGGCATGCTGGCGCGCATGGCCGATGCCCTCGAGACCGCCCGCCCCGCACCGGCCTGGGCGTGGGGCAGCAGGGATGCCCTGCGGCTGACCGCGGCGGCGCTGGTGTGCGGTGCGGCGGTGCTGCTGTTCGCGGTGCATGCGCGACCCCTCGGCTACCTGCCGCTCATCGTCGGCGTCGCCCTGGCCCTTGCCGTGGACAGGCGGCTGGGTCGCGATCTCGTCATCATCGCCACCGGCCAGGCTCATCATCTCCGCGATCTCCCTCCAGGCGGATCTCTCCGATGCCGGCATGGCACGCTTCACCGCGGCGCTCGGCCTCGCGGTGCTGGTGCCGTGGGCGCTCGACCGCTGGTGGACGCGCGAGCGCTCCATCCGCTTCCCGGTGCGGACGGGACGTCCGTGGACGCGGGCACAGTGGATCTACCTGGGCGTGGTGGTGGTCGCCGGCTATCTGATCCTGCCGTTCTACTTCCTGGGGTCGGGGGCCTACCTCAACTGGCCCGACCTCAGCGGCGACACCGACGTGGCCCGCCTCTTCGTGGGCGTCAACGCGGTGGGTATCTGGGACGAGCTCTTCTTCATCTGCACGGTATTCGCGCTGCTAGCGCGGCATTTCCCCGGGGGCCTCGCCAATGTGCTGCAGGCCGTGGTCTTCGTGTCCTTCCTGTGGGAGCTCGGCTACCGCGAGTGGGGGCCCCTGCTCACCGTTCCCTTCGCGCTGGTTCAGGGCTGGATTTTCGCGTGCTGGAAGTCGCTGGGTTACGTGGTGACGGTCCACCTGCTCTTTGATGCCGTGGTGTTCGCGGTGCTCGTGCACGGGCATCTGGGCGTGCTCGACGTCTTCGTGACGGCGCCGTGACGCGCATCGTGGGCCTCGCAGGGCCGCCCGGCTCGGGCAAGTCAACCCTGGCCGCACGGATGGCCGATGCATGGGGCCCCGGCGCGGTGGTGGTCCCGATGGACGGCTTCCACCTGACGAGCGCCGCCCTGGCGGCCTCGGGGCTGGCCGGCAGTAAGGGCGCGCCCGAGACCTTTGACGTGGCGGGGTTCGTGACGCTCCTGACGGCGCTGAGGGAACCCGGCCGTGGGGCCTTGACCGCTCCCGCGTACTCGCGCGAGGCTCCACGACCCCGTGCCCGATGCGATCGCGATACGCGCAGGCGCCTCCACGGTGATCGTTGAGGGCAACTACCTCGGCCTCGACCGCGGCCAGTGGCGCAGCGTGCGGCCGCTCCTCGACGTCCTGTGGTTCCTGGACGTGCCGTGGGACGTCACGCGCGACAGGTTGATCGCGCGCCGCGTCGCTACCGGCAGGACGCGGTCCGAGGCTGTCGCCTGGGTCGACACGGTCGACAAGGCGAACGATGCGCTGATCCGGTCCACCGCATCGGCCGCCGATGCGGTGTTGGCCGACGGCGAGGTGCCGCCGCCTCAGTGAGGAAGGGGCTCGGCCAGCCACGCGCGCGTGCCGAAGGAGCGCAGCGATATCGCCACCACCCGGGAGGCCCATGCGAGGTCGTCGCCGAGCCGTGACGCCTCATAGCCTTGCGCGGCGAGCCGATGCGCGAGCGCGCCGTGCAGCACGTCGCCGGCACCCAGCGAGTCGACCACGTCGACGGCCTCCACGGGTACTTCGGCGACCGCGCCACCCGTGGTGACGAGCATCGGCTGAGGCCCGCGCGTGACCACGGCCGCGCTCGCCCCGGCCTCCAGCAGCCTCGCCAGCGTCGCCTGCGGATCCGCGCCCACGTCGGGGAACACGAAGTCATCGGACACCACGGCCACATCCGTCACCGCGAGCAGGGCGTCCGTGTAGTGCTTGTGGGACCCGGCGTCGAGCACCACGGGGATGCCGCGCTCCCGTGCGGCGTGCGCGAGCGGCAGCGAGAGGTGGCGGTGGTAGCCGTCGATGAGGACGGCACCGGCGCCCTCGAGAAGCACGTCGGGCGCGAAGTCGGCGGGAGTGCCGGGGACGGTGACCGCGGCGCCCGTAGGGGAGACCACCGCTCGGTCGCCCGTGCCCCGCGTCACCAGGATCGCGGCCGTCAGCGGCGGACCAGACGCCGAGGCATCGGCCACCACAAGGTCCACGCCACACGCAGCAAGGTCCGCCGCGATGAGGTCGCTCAGCGGGTGCGACGGGAGGGCGGTGACGAGCGTGGCCGCGCCGGCCAGGCGTGCCGCGGTGACGGCGGCGTTGGTCGCAGGCCCGCCCGCGGCCACAAAGAAATCGTGCGAGGCCACCTTGCGGTTGGACGGCGGGACCCCATCCACCAGATGCGCCACATCAAGGGTCGTCAGACCCGCACACACCACCCTCGAACCCGTCATGGGAATCGATCCTGCCACGGCGCCGCGCGCGTGCCGGGTGGGTGGGGGCCCCGCGGTAAGGGAAGATGGACCCCATGACCGACTCCATCCGTGTCCATGGCGGGCGCGCGCTCCGTGGCGAGATCCACGTGCGCGGTGCCAAGAACTTCGTCTCCAAGGCGATGGTCGCCGCCCTCCTTGGCTCCACCCCGTCCACGCTGCGCAACGTGCCGCAGATCCGCGACGTCGAGGTGGTGTCCTCCCTGCTGAGCCTCCACGGCGCCCCCGTGGACTACGACGTCGAGACCGGCGTCCTTCACGCCGACACGAGCAACCTCACCACGGCCGACGCGTTCCAGATCGCCCAGCATGCCGGCTCGAGCCGCATCCCGATCCTCCTGTGCGGACCCCTGCTGCACCGCATCGGCGAGGCGGTCATCCCCGACCTGGGCGGCTGCCGCATCGGCGACCGTCCCATCGACTTCCACCTCGACATCCTGAAGAAGTTCGGCGCGCAGGTCGAGGAGGGGCCCGACGGCCTGTACCTCACCGCGCCGAACGGCCTCAAGGGCATCAAGTACGAGCCTGTCGTACCCGTCCGTGGGTGCCACCGAGCAGCTGCTGCTGACCGCGGTGATGGCCGAGGGCATCACCACGCTGCACAACGCCGCCGTGGAGCCGGAGATCAAGGACCTCATCGACACCCTGCAGACCATGGGTGCGATCATCTCGGTGGATACCGACCGCTCGCTGACCATCGAGGGCGTCAAGGAACTGCGCGGCTTCGACCACACCGCGCTGACCGACCGCATCGAGGTCGGCTCGTGGGCCTGTGCGGCGCTCGCCACCAAGGGCGACATCTTTGTCCGCGGCGCCCAGCAGCGTCACATGGGGTACTTCCTCAACGTGTTCCGCAAGGTGGGGGGCGAGTTCGACATCACCTCGGACGGCATCCGTTTCTACCACCCGGGCACCGAGCTCAAGTCGATCGCGCTCCAGACCGACGTGCACCCCGGCTTCATGACCGACTGGCAGCAGCCGATGGTGGTGGCGCTCACGCAGGCCACCGGCCTGTCCATCGTCCACGAGACAGTGTACGAGAACCGGCTCGGCTTCACCGGTGCCCTGAACCAGATGGGTGCCCAGGTCCAGGTTGTTCCGCGAGTGCCTCGGCGACAAGCAGTGCCGGTTCGGACAGGCTCAACTTCCAGCACTCCGCGGTGATTTCTGGCCCGACGCCGTTGGCCGCCGCCGACATCGAGGTGCCGGACCTGCGCGGAGGGTTCTCGTACCTCATCGCCGCGCTCGCGGCCGAGGGCACGTCCACGGTGTCGAATATCGGCATCATCGACCGCGGCTACGAGAACTTCCGTGAGAAGGCTCACGGCTCTCGGCGCGGCGGTTGACTGATCCCATGACTCGACGCATGCCCGCGGGTTTTCGCGCCGCCGCCGTCTTCGTAAAGCCACTCCTGCTCGGCGTGACGAGGCGTGAGTGGTCGGGTGCGGAGAACCTGCCCACGGACTCCGGCTTCATCGCCGTGTCCAATCACATGACCTACGCGGACCCGTTCACGCTGGCGCATTTCCTGTATGACCACGGTCAGGCGCCGCACTTCCTCGCGAAGGCCTCGCTGTTTGACATCCCCGTCGTTGGCAAGGCCCTGCACGGGCTGGACCAGGTTCCCGTCCACCGTGGCTCCGCCAAGGCCAAGGACGCGGTCGATGCGGCCGTGAAGGCTCCTGGCGCGCGGCGACTCGATCGCCGTGTTCCCCGAGGGCACTCTCACGCGCGACCCCGAGCCTGTGGCCCATGCTGGCCCGCACCGGTGCCGCGCGCATGGCGCTGGAGCACGACGTCCCCGTGGTGCCCATCGCGCAGTGGGGTGCCCAGCACCTGCTCGACCCGTACGGCAAGAGGCCGCATCTGATTCCTCCCAAGAAGGTCATCGTGCGCGCGGGTGCGCCCGTGGACCTCGAGGAGTTCCGCGGTCGAGACCTCGATATCGAAACCCTGAGGGGAGCCACCGACCGCATCATGGGTAGCCTGACGGGCATGCTTGAGGACATCCGTGGGGAGAAGGCCCCCGCGAAGCCGTGGGACATGCGACGCGAGGGGGCGGCCGATGACGCGGGCCGCCGTTCTCGGCACGGGTGCCTGGGGCACCACGTTTGCCGCCGTGTTGGCCGATGCTGGAACTGAGGTCACGCTGTGGGGCCGCGACGAGGCGACGGCGACGCAGATCGTCTCCGAGCGTCGCAACCAGCGTTTCCTTCCCGATCTTGATCTCCCCGAGGGCATCGCGGCCACCACGGATGTGGCTGCGGCGCTCGACGGCGCTGACATCGTGGCCGTCGCGCTTCCCGCGCAGATCCTGCGCTCGGTGGTCGCCGACTGGTCAGGCCTCGTTCCTGCCGGCGCGGTGGTCACGTCCCTCATGAAGGGCATCGAGATCGGCACGCACGCCCGCATGAGCGAGGTGCTCGCCGAGGTGTGGTCCATCCCCGATGAGCGCATGACGGTGGTCTCGGGCCCCAACCTCGCCCGCGAGATCGCCGCGCGCCAGCCCACCGCAACCGTTGTCGCGGGTGCCGATCAGGGCGCCGCCGAGATGGTGGCCGCGGCATCGGCCTCCTCGTATTTCCGTCCCTACACGAACACCGACGTGGTCGGCGTGGAGTTGTGCGGCGCTTTCAAGAACGTCATCGCCGTCGCCGTAGGCGTGGCCGATGGACTGGGGTTCGGCCACAACACGACCGCGACGGTCATCACCCGCGGTCTCGCCGAGATCACGCGGCTCGGCCACGCGCTGGGCGCGCAGCCGGACACGTTCTCCGGGCTCGCGGGCATGGGCGACCTCATCGCGACCTGCGCCTCGCCGCTGTCGCGCAACCACACGCTCGGCGCCCACGTGGGGCGTGGGCTGTCGCTCGATGACGCCATCCAGCGCACGGGCGGCACGGCCGAGGGCGTGAAGACCTCGCAGTCCATCCAGGAGTTGGCGCGTGCGCACGGCGTGGATGTGCCGATCTGTGACGCGGTGGTGGCCATGCTGCACGACGGCGCCCCCATTCAGGACGTCCTCAACGCACTCGTGTCGCGTCCGCGCAAGGCGGAGGGCGTCTGATGGCGAAGCCCACCGTCGCTGTCCTGTTTGGCGGACGCTCCTCGGAGCACGGGGTGTCCTGCGTCACCGCGGGAGGGGTCCTCGGGGCCATCGACAGGGACCGCTTTGATGTGGTCGCGGTCGGCATCACGCGTGAGGGTCGCTGGGTGCCCGCCTCGGCCGATCCGGGCGACTGGCAGATCCTCGAGGGCGGCATGCCCGAGGTCACGGGTGACGGCCGTACCGTGCTGCCCCCGCACAGACTGGTGAACGCACGTGGTCCGTGGTGGGGGAGGACGGCATGGTGGCGCCGTTCGCCGCGATTGACGTGGTGTTCCCCGTGCTGCATGGCCCCTACGGCGAGGACGGCACCGTGCAGGGCGCGCTCGAACTCGTCGACGTACGCTACGTCGGATCGGGCGTCCTCGCGTCCGCGGCGGGCATGGACAAGCAGTTCATGAAGACAGCCTTCCGGTCCGCGGGTCTGCCCGTGACGCCGGATGTGACGCTGCTGCGTGGCGACCGGGTCGCCGACTTCGCCGCTCAGGTGGAGGAGCCGGCCTGCCGCTGTTCGTGAAGCCCGCCCGCGCGGGCTCGTCCATGGGCATCTCGAAGGTCAGCGACCTCGCGTCGCTGGAATCCGCGGTGGCCGATGCCGTCAAGCATGACCCGAAGGTGCTGATCGAGAAGGCCGTCGTGGGCCGCGAGATCGAGACTGCCGTCCTCGAGACGATCGACGAGGTGCGCGCATCGCTCCCGGGCGAGATTGTCACCGGCGGCGACCACGACTTCTACGACTTCGATGCGAAGTATCTGGATGAGGCGTCGGTGGACCTCGTGTCGACCGCGCAACTCCCGCCCGATGTCGCCGATCGTGTGCGAGAGGTAGCGGTGGCGGCCTTCCGTGCCGTGGGCGCCGAGGGGCTGGCGCGCGTCGATGTGTTTGTGGCGGCTGATGGCGCCATCACGGTCAACGAGATCAACACGATGCCCGGCTTTACGCCCACAAGCATGTACCCGCGGATGTGGGCGGCCGCAGGCGTCGCGTATGAGGACCTGGTCGCCACGCTGATCGAGACGGCCCTCGCGCGGCCGGTGGGGCTGCGCTAGCGGCCTACAGGCATTCGAGGTTGTTGACGGACGCGAGCGATGCGGGTCCGGAGAACTCCGCGAGGAGCTCGCTCACCGCATCGTCCGCCCGCACCCTGGGCACGGTGACCTCAAGGGCGGGGGAGCGGCCGAACACGGTCGCGACCCACTGATCGTCTTCCTCGCGCAGTAGCCAATCGACATCGGCCGATGCGGTGGTGACGTTGACGCACTGCTCCGTGGTGGGACCGGGCGGCTCCACTCCGCAGCGCGCCACGATCTCGAACTCGTCCCCCCACGCCTGGGTGGCCTGGGAGGTGGTGCCGCGCTGGTCGAGGCCCCCGACGGTCTCGGGGATGGCAAGCATGACACGCGCGCAGTCGGGGTCGGCGGCGTACTCGGCGGGGTCCACCACGAGGGGATGGGCGCAGCCGGCCAGCGCTACCGCGCTGACGCCTGCGAGCGCGGCGAGGCTCAGTCGGGACGCGGGCATGGCACCAGGGTAGTTTGCGTGTGCGGACGCTCCTGACACGTGGCCTACGCTCGTCGCATGGCTCGCATCAGTGACATGTCAGAGGACGACCTCATCGCGCTGTTTGCGCCCCGCCTTCCCGTCACGGATGCGGAAGTTCTCGGCTCGGGGGACGACGCCGCCGTGGTCTCGGTGGACGGTGACCTCGTGGTCAGCACAGACATGGCGGTCCAGGATCACGACTTCCGTATGGAGTGGTCGACGGGGGCCGATGTCGGGTGGCGGGTCGCGATGCAGAACCTCGCGGACATCGACGCGATGGGTGCCGTCCCGACCGCGCTAGAGGTGGCGCTGGCCATGCCGCGGGACACCGAGGTGGAGTGGGTCCTGAGTTTCGCGGACGGGCTGCGTGAGGCGTGCGAGCCGCACGGAGTGGGCGTAGTAGGCGGGGATCTCTCCGGCGCCGCCCAGATCGTGGTCGCCGTCACGGCGTTGGGGGAGACCCATGGCACCGATCCCGTGACGCGGGCCGATGCCGCCCCCGGCGACGTCATCGCGGTGGCGGGGCCGCTCGGGGCGGCCGCCGCGGGGCTCGCGCAGTTGGAACAGGGTACGCGGGTGGCGCCTGCCGCGATTGACCTCTTCTTGCGCCCTCAGCCGCGCATCGGCGCTGGCCTCGAGGCGGCGCTGCATGGCGCGACGGCCATGATGGATCTGTCCGATGGGCTTGCACGCGATGGGGCGAGGATCGCGCGCGCGTCCGAGGTGCGCCTCGCCGTCGAATCGGCGCTCGTGCCCGTCCACGAGGCGGCATCGTTCACGGCGCAGACGATGGGCGTGGACGCGTTGGCGTGGGCGCTCGGCGGGGGAGAGGACCACCACATGGTGGCGTGCTTCCCACGCGAGTCGGCGGTGCCTGCCGGCTGGGTGATCGTGGGGGTCGTCGAGGACGGCAGCGGCCTCACGGTGGATGGCGCGGCGCCGACCGTGAGTGGCTGGGACCACTTCGCGTAGCGGGCCGCCCGCCGGGGAAAGCGAAAGGCGCACGCTCCGTGAGGAACGTGCGCCTTGCTGGGCGACAGTCAGGTCAGACTGCGCGCTGCACCTTACCGGCCTTGAGGCACGAGGTGCAGACGTTCACACGCTTGGGGGTACCCGCGACCACGGCACGAACGCGCTGGATGTTGGGGTTCCAACGACGCTTGGTGCGGCGGTGCGAGTGCGAGATGCTGTGACCGAAGGACGGTCCCTTGCCGCAGACGTCGCAGTTGGCAGCCACGATAGTTCTCCTCAAAATTCTGCGCGGCCGTGAATCGGCGCGCCACGATGGTGAGCCCAGACTGGCCGGGCAACCGCACTAGGGTAACCGACGACGCCCGGCGCGAGCAAATGCGCGCGTGCAGAGCCGTTGACGTCGGTGCTCCGTGACAGCATAGGCCAGGACGTACGGCCCCGCAGGGGCTCCAGGAAAGGGACGGATGGCGGATACTCACGATCTGCGCCGGTGGCTCGAAGCGGGCGCCAGGGCGATCAAGTCTGCCCGCACGCGCCTGGACGCGATCAATGTGTTTCCCGTTCCCGACTCCGACACCGGCACCAATCTCTATTTGACCCTCCACGAGGGCAACCGCGCTGTGGCCCGGCTGCCTCAAACCGCTACTCACCGCGAGGTGGTCGCGGCGTTCGCCCGCGGGGCGCTCCTGGGCGCACGGGGAAACTCGGGCGTCATCGTCAGCCAGTACCTGACCACGTTCCTCACAGGATTGGACCGCCACGGCGGGCTCGGAGCCATCGGCCCGGCGGACCTCGCGCAAGCGCTCGCCGATGCCGCCGATGCTGCCTACGGCGCGGTCGCCGAGCCCGAGGAGGGCACCATCTTGTCCGTGGCGCGTGCCGCGGCGCAGGGTGCGACCGACGCCGCGGCCGCCAAGGCATCGCGGGAGGATACGGCGATGGGTGCCGTGGTCGCCGCCCGCGCCGCCCTGGTGAGGACTCACGACCAACTCGCGGCGGCCCACGACGCCGGGGTGGTCGACGCGGGCGCGGCCGGCCTGGTGCTGCAGGCGAGGCGCTGGTGGAGGCGATTGCAGGGCCCGATGCTCTTGCTGCTCTTCCCGAGGTGCCGTGGGAACTGCGTGACGGACGGTCGCGAGTCTCCACGGAGGGGCTGCACGCCCACGGTGGCGGGGCGTACGAGGTCATGTTTGTCACCCATGACGAGGACAACATTCGCGACGCGCTCACGGGGAGCCTGGAGACCATCGGCGATTCCGTGGCTGTCACGGGCGCCCACGACCTGTGGCAGGCGCACGTCCACACCGACACGCCCCATGCGGCCGTGCACAGCGGCGTTGCCGCCGGGGCGAGCCAGATCATCGTGCGCCACCTCACCCACGGTCACGATGCCGACCGTGCCTCCACGGGGATGGTGGCGCTCACGACGTGCCCTGGCCTTGCTGAGCCCCTCGCGGACGCGGGCGCGGTCGTGTTGGTCGTGCCCGATCCCGCCACGCTCAAACGCCGCTCGCTGCGCCGCGCCGTGAAGGACGCCTCCGCGGAGCACGCGGTGGTGGTGGCCGGACATCCGCATCTGCGTGCGGCCGCGCGCGAATTGGCAGCCAGGCGCCGCCGGCCCGCGCTGACCGTCCTCGATACCGACCACGAGGCACAGGTCATCGCAGCGGTGGCCGCCGCCGCACTGCTCACGCCGGGCCAGGACCTTGCGGAGGAGATGGCCCACGCCGCCGCCTCGGTCAAGGTGTCCTCGTCCAGCGGCGATGCGCTCGATGACGATGTGGACCGGATGGTGGACGCCTCCACCGAGGTGGTGTCGCTGATCCTCGCGGCCGGCGTGCCCGACGCGGTGGCGGACGCGGTGCACCTCTCGGTGCGTGCCACGGCGCCCGGCGCCGACGTCCACGTCTACCGGGGAGGACAGCACAGCCCCGCCGTGCTGATGGGCGTCGAGGGCGGCGCGTGAGCGACCGCCTCGCCGAGCCGCTCAAGGCGGTGCTGGGCACGCGCACCGCCGGCGGCCTCGCGAAACTGGGGCTCACCACCGTGGGTGACCTGGTGAGGCACTACCCCCGCAGGTACGACTCGCCCGGCACCATGACCGACATCGGCGCGCTCGGCGTGGGTGAACACGTCACCGTGATGGCGCAGGTGCGCTCCGCCCAGGTGCGGTCCATGCGATCGCGCGGCGGAGCGATGCTGGAGGCCATCGTCACCGATGGTGCCGCCTCGTTGCAGGCTCACGTTCTTTGCCAAGCGCGCGGGCGTGCTGCGCATGCACGAGGACAAACTCAGGGCGGGACGGACGGGCCTGTTCACCGGCACGGTTGGCGAGTACCGCGGGCGGCGACACGACCCACCCCGACTACCTCATCGTGGGAGTCGACGCCGCCGACGAGGACGAGGCGATCATCGAGGCGTCGCGTCCCATTCCCATCTACCCGGCGTCGGCATCCGTTCCCACGTGGCGCATCGGTCGTTCAGTCCGCACGGTGCTCGACCCGCTGACCGAGGCGGATGTGCCGGACCCGCTGCCGGCTGAGGTGCGCGAGACGCGCGGCTTCCCGACGCTGCTGGAGGCGCTGCGCCTGGTCCATACGCCCGATGACGAGGCGGCATGGCGGCGCGGCCGCGACCGCCTGCGCTACGAGGAGGCGTTCGTTCTCCAGACCGCGCTCGCGCGTCGCCGCGCCGCGCACGACGCGCTGCGTGCCGTGCCGCGTCCCGCCGTGGCCGGAGGGTTCCTTGAGGCGCTCGACGCCCGGCTGCCCTTTCCGCTGACCTCCGCCCAGGTCGAGGTCGGCGCCACCATCGCGGCCGATCTCGCCAAGGACCGTCCCATGCTGCGCCTGCTGCAGGGAGACGTCGGCGCTGGCAAGACGGTCGTGGCGCTGCGCGCCATGGCCCAGGTGGTGGACTCGGGTGGTCAGGCGGCGCTGCTGGCGCCCACCGAGGTTCTCGCCGCGCAGCACGCGCGCGGGCTGCGCGCGCTCCTTGGCCCGCTGGCCGATGGCGGCATGCTGACCGGTGCGGACGGCGCCACGCGCGTGGCGCTCCTCACCGGGTCGCTGGGAGCCAGCGCGAAGCGCCAGGCGCTCGCCGAGGCCGCGTCGGGTGCGGCGGGCATCGTGGTGGGCACGCACGCGCTGCTGAGCGACCACGTGCAGTTCGCCGATCTCGGCCTCGTGGTGGTGGATGAGCAGCACCGCTTTGGCGTCGAGCAACGCGATGCGCTGCGAGACCGCGGGGACCACCCGCCCCACACGCTCGTGATGACGGCCACCCCCATCCCTCGCACGGTGGCGATGACGGTGTTCGGTGACCTCGAGACCTCGGTGCTGGGCGAGCGACCCGCGGGGCGGGTCGACGTGGTCACCCATGTGGTGCCCGCGGGCAACGACGCCTGGCTGGCGCGCGCGTGGGCCAGGGCTCGCGAGGAGATCGATGCGGGGCGTCGCGTCTATGTGGTGTGTCCCAGAATCGAGGCCGATGACGCCGCCGACGAGGCTGACGGCGAGGACGTGGCGGCCTCGTACGCCGACCCCGACGGCGCTCTCGCGCTCGATCTCGGGACCGATGCGGGCTCCGCTGCTCCCGAGGTGCCTCTCGCATCGGTCAGCGCCACCGTGGAGGCGCTCCGGGAGCGGCCCGAACTCGCGGGCGTCGCCATCGGCGTCATGCACGGGCGACTCGCGCCCGATGAGAAGGACGCGGCCATGGAGGCCTTCGCCTCCGGCGCCACCCCACTGCTCGTCTCCACCACCGTGATCGAGGTGGGAGTCGACGTCCCCGAGGCCACCATGATGGTGGTACTCGATGCCGAGCGCTTCGGCATCTCGCAGGCTCCATCGCCTGCGGGGCCGTGTGGGACGCTCCGACCTGCCGTCTCTGTGCCTCCTCGTCAGCCGTGCCGAGGCAGGCACCACGTCCCACGAACGGCTCGACGCGCTCGCCGAGACATCGGACGGCTTCGTGCTGGCCGAAAAGGACCTCGAGCCTACGCCGCGAGGGCGACGTGCTCGGCGCCTCGCAAAGTGGTGGCCGGTCGTCGCTACGGCTCCTACGCGCCGTCCGTGATGCCGCGCTGATCGACGAGGCACGAGCCGAGGCGGCGGCCGTCGTCGGCTCCGATGCGGCGCTCGCGGGATTCCCGGCGCTCGCGGACGCCGTGGCCTCCTGGCTCGATCCCGAGCGAGAGGCGTTCCTGGAACGCGGCTAGCCGCATCCATCGGTCGACTGACGCCCTCCGATCGCCTCTCGGGTCACCCGGCGGGCTGCGCGCCTCCGCCGTCGTAGTACTCGGTCAAGGACACGCCCCCGGCGCCCAGCGGCACCTCGTGATCGAGGCTGACGCCTGACCCTGCATCGTCCGTCCACAGCACCGGTGCGATCGCCAGCTTGTCCTCGTCCCACGAGGCCCAGTCGTCCAACAGCAACCCGCCCGTGTCCGAGGAGTTGGGGTTGAGGGCCCAGAACGTGTGGTGCAGGTGACGGTCGGCGATGAGGTCGCGCAGAGCGGTCAGCCACTCGTCCTGACGGTCGTCCTGTCCGAGCCGTCCGCCCCACTCGCCGATCAGCAAGGGCGAGAGGTTCTCGTCATGAAGGTAGAGCCACGTGGGCGTCCACACGTCTCGCTCGAGCGACGCGGCGTCGAACTCGCCCTGGAACCATGGCTGTTCGTACACGAGCGGCCCATAGTCGTGCGGCGAGTACATGATCTTGCCGTCCGCGCCCGTCACGGGCTGCTCGCCCGCGAGCCGCAGGTTGCCTCCCCACCAGGTGCTCTCGTAGTCGCCTGGATCGGTGCTTGACCAGTCCTTGCCGTCGGCGGGAGTGGCCTCGATGCCCTCCACGAGCAGGAGCGCATCGGGGTGCACCGCGTGAATCCGGGCGGCGGCCTCGGACGCGACGGCCTGCCAGTCATCGTCGCCGCCGTCGCCCCACGTGGCTCGCGGAGATTCGGTGGGCTTGCCGTGCGGCTCGTTCTTGAGGTCGAAGGCCACGATCGTGTCGTCGTCGCGGTAGCGCTCGGCCACCCACTCCCACGCCACGAAGAAGTCCTCCTCGGTCACGTTCCCCGCGTGCCACACCGGCGCGTTGTGCCCGGCGTTGTCGGCGAGCGCGGAGTGCATGTCGAGGATGACCTTGATGCCCTGTTCCTTGCACCACACCAGCATCTGGTCGAAGATCTCGAGGGTGGTCAAGTCCACCAACTCTTCGTTCAGGGCCTGATTGACGCTGCCGGTGGTGGTCGCCTGGCCCGCGCGCCATTCGAGCAGGAGGCTCCGTCGAGATGGGGATGCGCACCACGTTGAGGCCGTGATCGGCGTACTCCACGAGCGTGTCGTGGAGGTTGGCGGCCCACAGGCCGTGGAGGACGCGCTCCGACGTGTTGAAACCGAACCAGTTCGCGCCCGTGAGCCACACGGCGCGGCCGTCGGCGTCGACGATGCGGTTGCCGTCGACGCTCAGCCAGTCGTCGCCGCTAGCCGCGTTGAGCGGGGCGCTCGCGTCGCCCGCGGCTCCGGGGCCATCGTCGTCGACGCGTTCGGAGCCTGGCGTGTCGCCACCGGTAGCCGTGCAGTCCGCGACAGTCACGGCCGCGTCGCCCTTGGCGGTGAACCCAAATTCTGCGGTGCCGCCGGCTGCAAGCGCTGCGTTGTAGTCGACGTTCGAGGCCTCCACCGTGCCGCTCGCGCCGGACTTCAGGGTCGAGTTCCAGGTGCCGTCCACGGTGGCGTCTCCCACGGTGAGCGTGACGGTCCAGCCCGTGATCGCCGTGTCGCCGGCGGTGACCGTGGCATCGGCCTGGAAGCCGCCCTCCCATTCCTGGGTGATCTCCACCTCGGCGGTGCACGTTCCCGTCGCGGCGGCTGCGGTAGGGGACGACGAGGGGGTCGCCGACGCGGAGGGTGTGACGGACTCGGTGGGCGGCGTGTCGTCGTCTCCCGAGGCTCGCGCAAGTCCCCAGCCGGCCGCCACGAGGAGGCCAGCGGCCACGATGGCACCCGGCACCAGTACCAGGGGTCGGCGCCACCACGGTGCTCGCTGTGGTGCCGAAGTGGGCGGTGTGATGTCGGTCATGTGGTCCTCCCCGTCGGCACACCTTACCGATGCCCCACGCGTGCCCACCATGTCTTTTTCGTGGGCTTATGCCTACTGTGGGGTATGGCCTCGGGCCCGGGGCCTGGCGCCGCGTTGCCGGTGCCCTGTCAAGCCCAGGGGAAAAGCCATGAATGAGAAGGCCCGCCGCCGGTCGCGGCGCGACAAGGTCAAATTGGTTCTTGCAGGAGTGGCCGTCGCCGGCATCGGTGCCGCGGTGACCACGGCCGCGTGGACGGACGACGTGTGGTTCAGCGCGGAGGCGCAGGCGGCCGAGTTCGACCTGCAGGGCCGCGTCGTCGGCACCAACGATTGGCTCGACATCGGGGTCGACGACACGGTCGAGGATTCGTCGGATGACACGGTCATCGTGATCCCCGATGACGCCTGGCTCAGCGGCGGCGTCCCGGTCGACCTCACCACCCTCGTCCCCGGAGACACCGCCACCGCCTCGCTTGAGGTGTGCAACGCGGGCTCCACGGACATTTCCTTGGCCGCGGCGGACTCCACCTTGACCGGCGCCATGTTCACCGGCGCGGATCCCGCCACGGTGACACTCTCGGCCTACACCTACTCGGGCGGCTCGGGCCCACTGGCGCCAGCCGAGCCCTTCGACCCGGCCGCGGACTGCGCGGGCGACACCGCGTCGTTCACCGCGACGCTTGACGTCCCCGAGACCTGGCCCTCGACGTACATGGGCTCCACAGGGGACATCGCCATTCTCGTGGTGGGCACGGCATCGTAACGACGCCCTGAGTTCCGTCCCGTGACCCGCGTCCTGCGTACGCTCGGCGGCATCACCCTGTGGGTGGCCGCCGTCCTTGGCGTGCTCACATGCGGGGTGTGGGCGGCGACCGCGCCTGGCTGGATCAAGCCGCTGATCGTGGTGTCCGGGTCGATGGAGCCTGAGATCCCCACGGGTGCGCTCGTAATCGACGTGCCCGTGGCGGCCGAGGAGATCGTGGCGGGCGACGTCGTGACGGTCTACTCAGATCTCGCCGAAAACCTGGTGACCCACAGGGTCGAGGACATCGCCCTCCGCGGAGACGATGCCACGCTGACCTTGAAGGGGGACGCGAACCCCATCGCCGACCCAGAACCGTATGAGGTCTCGGGTGACGTGTGGGAGGTCCGCCTAGTGATCCCGGGCGTCGGTGCGGCTATCGCCGATGTCAGCAGGCCAGCAGTGGTGGTGCCGGCGATGATCGCCATTGGCGCGCTGCTGGGCCTGTCCCTGCTGCGTGACAAAGACCCTGAGGACGAGGCGGCCCTCGTGAGTGACGCTGCGACCGGGGCGGGAGGTCAGCCGTGACCCGCCTTTCCCGCGCCCTTCCCGCAGCCCTGGTGGCGATTCTCCTTGGCTGCGCTGCGGCGATGGCCGGTGGCATTCAGACGACCCGCGCCGAGACCGACGTGGCGGTGGATATCGACCTCGGCATCATCATGCCCGGCGAGACCGTCACCAAGTCACTCACCCTCGAGGTTCCCCAGAACGCCACTGTGGTGCGCTCTGAGTGGGTGGAACTGGACGGTGTCGCGGAGGACATGACCTGGGACATCGCGCTGTGCGGCGATCCCGGTTGCGAGGACGTGCAGCCCGTCAATACCGGCGCATCGGTGCCGGCGGGCACGTGGACTATGAGTGTCTCCGGGAGCCTGCCCGAGGACGTCAGCGGTGATGGCTACGCGCTGGGTGTGGTGACGCTGCTGGCCGACGACACGGCCACCGGAGGCGGCGTGTTGCCCGTCACCGGCGGCGCCGTACCGTGGCTCGTCGTGGCGTTCGCGGTGGGAGCCGTGGGAGCCGGCGCCCTGGCCGCATGGCGAGCCCGCCCGCTCGCCGTCGTGTCCGAGGTGCGCTCATGACGGCGCGGCGGCAGGGGCCCCTGCTCGCGGCGCTCGCGGGTCTCGTGGCGCTTCTCGCGCTGCCGACCGTCACGGCGGCGGCATGGACCGACGACGCCTGGTTCACCTCGTCCGCCAGCGCCGGGACCTGGGATGACGGCGGAGGCGGCGACGGCGGGGGAGGCGGGATCGATGGCGGCGATAACACCGACATCATCGACATCACGTGGACGGTGAGGCTCGCCGGAGTCCTCCTGCGCTGTCGTGGAAGTCTCGACGACGTCGGACACGCCGGTGGATTGGACGATCACCGTCGATCCAGATGAGCGCCCCTGGAATCACGACGACCCAGCCCAGATTCAGGTCAACAACGGTGGCCAGATTCAGGAGCCACGTACCTCGCCGCTCGTGATCACCGGGAACTCTGACGGGTCGGGGGCCTTCAACGAGTACTCCAACAACACCCCGATCGTGGCCGGGCAGGTCGCACTCGTCGAGGTGTGCGGCTACAACAATGAGATCCCCGAGCCCCAGCCGGACAACGGTGAGTGGTACGCGTGGTCGCTCTCACCGATCACCCTCAACGACGCGGGCGACGCCGGATGCTCGACCCTCACAGTGCAGGGGCTTGTGGACGAGGCGGAAGACCCGTTCTATTACGGCTGGGGAATCGAGATCGACGTACAGCCCATGATCGACGCGTTCCAGGCCACGGGGGCCACGTTCAACTACGTGAGTTCTGACCCCTCGCCGTCGAGCGGCTATGAGTTCACCTTCACCCAACTGGACCCGCCCGACGGCACGGTCTTCAACGTTGCCTCCGGCACGGCGATGGCGCTGCAGGGCGACGATGTCCAGACGCTCGAAGTTTGTGTCCACGGAGTCGCCCCCTAGACCTGGCCTACCCTGACCCCGTGACACGCATCATCGCTGGCGAGCCTCGGCGGCCGCCGCCTCGCCGTTCCAGGCAAGGGCACGCGCCCCACCACGGACAGGGTGCGCGAGGCGCTCTTCAGTCGCCTCGATCACTCCGATGTCCTGCGCGGCGCGCGCGTTCTCGACCTCTTTGCGGGCTCGGGTGCGCTGGGGCTGGAGGCGCTCAGCAGAGGCGCTGCCTCCGCCGTGCTCGTGGAGGCGTCTGCGGGCGCCGCGCGCATCCTCCAGCAGAACATTCGCGATCTCGGCCTGGGCTCCCGCGCTACCGCCGTGAAGGAGAAGGCCTCGCCATACCTCGCCCGCACCGTGGAAACGTTTGACCTGGTGGTCATCGACCCGCCCTATGACCTTCCGGCCGCCGACGTGGACGCGGTCCTTGCGGCACTGCCGCCGCGCCTCGCGGACGATGCTGTGGTGGTCCTCGAGGGCTCCGCGCGTGCCGCGCAGCCCGCGTGGCCCGCGGGCCTCGAGAGGTACGCCAGCAAGGACTACGGCGAGACCCGCCTGCATTACGTCCAGACCGTCCGGTAGCGTCGGCCCATGACGATTGCGGTCCTGCCAGGCACGTACGACCCCATCACGGTGGGCCACGTCGACATCGTGCGCCGCGCTAGCAGGCTCTTCGACGAGGTCATCGTGGCGGTGGCTCACAACTCCACTAAGGCGCCGCTGCTGGGGGCGGACGAGCGCGTGCGGCTCGCCGCCCAGGCCGTCGCAGAGATCCCCGGCGCGCGCGCCGTGCGCACCGACGGACTCATCGTGGACTTCTGCCGCACGGTGGGGGCCGATGCTCTCGTCAAGGGCCTCCGCGGGGGAGCAGACTTCGACGCCGAACGACCCATGGCGCTCATGAACCGTTCCCTGAGTGGCATCGAGACGGTGTTCGTTGTGGGCGACAACGCCCTCAGCCACGTGGCGTCGTCACTGGTGCGAGACGTCGCGCGTCACGGCGGCGATGTGTCAGTCTATGTTCCTGAGGGTGTGTCCGAGGCCATTGCGGCGGCCCTCGCGCGAGCGTGACGACGCGCCGCGGCACCCCCGTGTTGAGAACACCCCCGGTTGTCGCGTAAAGTAGTGCGCCGGTCCTGCCGTTCGGTGCGGGCCTGGGTCCAGTGTGGACCGGAGACGTTGGGAGGTGCGGCATGTCGCGCCTCTCGCAACCCTCGCCGTATCGCCTCCCTGTGCGGGATCTCGTGCGGCGCCCGGGTGCTCACCACGAGGTGAGCGAGACGTTCCCGACACCAGTGGTCCTAGGCACTGACGTGATCGGCGTGCCTGAGGGGACGGAGATCGAGGCTCACTGTGAGCCTCGAGTCCATCTCGGAAGGTATCTGGGTTTCCGGAACTGTTCACACGGTCGCTCTTGGCGAGTGCGGACGCTGTTTGGACGAGGTGCGTCGCGATGTCGACGCGCAGGTCCAGGGGTTGTTCACGCTGGGCAAGGTCGAGGCCGATGAGGACGGCGACGAGCCTGAGGACGTCTTCGAGTTTGATGGGGAGACCCTTGACCTCGAGGACGTGGTGCGAGACGCGGTGGTGACATCGCTGCCTTTCACTCCGTTGTGCCGGCCCGATTGTCCGGGGCTGTGCGACCAATGCGGCGCACGGCTCGAGGATGACCCGGACCACACCCACGAGGTGATCGACCCCCGGTGGTCGACCCTGCAGAGTTTGACTGAACAGAAAGAGAGCCTAGCCGTGGCAGTTCCCAAGCGCAAGATGTCGCGTTCGAACACGCGTGCCCGCCGTGCCCAGTGGAAGACCACCGCTGCGAACCTCACCACGTGCCCGTCGTGCAAGGCTGACAAGGCGGCCCACGTCGCGTGCCCGTCGTGCGGTGCCTACAACGGTCGTCAGTACGCCGAGGCGCTTCGCACCGAGCACGAGGCGTAAGACACGCTTCTTCCCGTACGCGGACGCGAGGCGAGCAGTTGAGCATCCCGGGACAGGCCGCAGCCGATGCGCTGGTGGCCCGGCTCGGTGTGCCTGTCGATCCTGAACTGCTCGTCCTCGCGCTCACGCACCGTTCGTTCGCGTATGAGAACGGCGGTCTGCCGACCAACGAGCGGCTGGAGTTCCTTGGCGACTCCGTGCTCGGTGTGATCGTCACCGACCGCCTGTACCGGGATCACCCCGACCTTCCCGAGGGCGACCTCGCCAAGATGCGCGCCGCGACCGTGTCGCAGAAGGCGCTGAGCGAGGTGGCCCGCGAGATCGACCTCGGCCCATGCATTCTGCTGGGCAAAGGCGAGACAAGCACCGGTGGCGCCGACAAGGACTCCATTCTCTGCGACTCCTTCGAGGCCGTCCTGGGCGCGATCTACATTACGCACGGCATCGAGACCGCACGTGAGGTCGTGGAGCGCCTGGTGGGCCCCCACCTGGTCGCAGCGGCCCGTTCCGGCGTTGCTCTCGACTGGAAGACCTCCCTCCAGGAGGCGACCGCCAGCCGCAGCATGGGCGTACCCGTGTACACCTGCGTGGGCGAAGGCCCCGACCACGCCCGTACCTTCACCGCGACCGTCACCGTGGACGGCACCGCATACGGCACGGGAGTCGGCAGCGCAAAGAAGCACGCAGAGCAGGCCGCGGCAGCCGAGGCCTACGAGGCCATCACGGGCTCGGACGGCTCCGAGCCCACCGTTTCCTGACCGCGGCGCACGCATGCCGGAGGCTTCCCGAGGTCGAAACCGTCCGCGCGGGGCTCGCGCCCTTCGTGACCGGTTCCACCATTGTTGCGGTGGAGGTGCGACGCGAGTCCGTCGCGCGGCTCCTGCCCGGCGGAGGAGCGGAACTTCAGGGGCGCCTGACCGGCGCCACCATCGCCGGTGCGGTCCGGCGTGGCAAGTTCCTGTGGCTGCCGTTGACGTTTGCTGCGGACCATGGCGTACCCGCCGAGTCGCTCAGCGCCCACCTGGGGATGTCGGGCCAGTTTCGCGTCCACACGGCGGCCGATGCCCCCGCGCCCCACTCGCACTGCCGCGCCCGCCTGCACCTGTCCCGCGCAGGGGAGGACCTCGTGCTGGACTTCCTGGATCAGCGCACGTTCGGCTATCTCCACGTCGAGGAGCCTGCGACCCACCGACGATGGGTTCGCTGGCGGCCAGGGGAGTGCGGACGCCCTGATCCCCGCCTCCGTCACGCACATCGGCAGGGACGCCCTCGACCCAGATCTCGATGTGCCCGCCGCGCTGAGGGCGTGGCGGCGCGGGACGCGCGGCATCAAGCAGGTGCTGCTGGACCAGACGCTGGTCTCGGGCATCGGCAACATCTATGCGGACGAGGCCATGTGGCGCGCGAGGGTGCACCCCGAGCGGCCCGCGCGGGCGACGTCGGTGGCCACCGCATCGGCCCTCTTGGAGGCGACCCAGGCCGTGATGCGTGACGCGCTCGCCCAGGGCGGCACGAGCCTTGACGCGCTGTACGTCAACGTCAACGGACAGTCGGGCTACTTCGCGCGCGGGCTCGAGGCCTACGGGCGCGGCGGTGAGCCCTGCGGCCGGTGCGGCAACCTACTGAGCCGCGCCACCATCGGCGGACGTGCGAGCCATTGGTGTGGACGCTGCCAGCGCCGATACTCGCCGCGCCGCGCGGCGGTGCGCTAGGTCTGAAGGGCTGGTGACGCCTACGATGCAGGGTATGGCTGATGTGCGAGTGCTGGTCCTTGACGATCACGAGGTAGTGCGACGCGGTATCTGCGACATCCTCGACCGTGCCGAAGGCGTCGAGGTGGTAGCAGAGGCCGGCTCCGTCGCGCAGGCGGTGCGGCGTGCGGACGCGGTGCGTCCCGACGTGATCCTTTCCGACCTTCGTCTGCCCGACGGTACCGGTCTCGACGTCATCGCTCACGTGCGTGAGTCGCTGCCCGACACCCACGTGGTGGTACTGACCAGCCTACGACGACGATGAGGCCCGTACAGCCGCACGTCACGCTGGCGCGGACGCCTTCGTCGCCAAGACCGCGGGCTCCGCCGAGGTGCTGAAGGCGGTCCTGGATGCCGCGTCGGGCCGCGAGCACGGCCAGCACATCGCGGTGGGCGAGGACGAGGCCATCGCTCGCCTCACTCCCACGGAGCGCCGCATCCTTTCGGCGGTGGGCGATGGCCTGTCGAACAAGGAGATCGCGGACCAGTTGGGGATCGCCGAGAAGACCGTGAAGAACCACGTCACGTCGGTGCTCGCCAAGATGGGCCTGAAGCGCCGTACGCAGATTGTCGCGTGGGCCACGGCCCGCCGCGCGCAGTCGTTCCGCGCCTGACGCGCCTAGCGCTTCACCTCGACGTTCCACACCGCCCGGGATCCGGGACGCTCGGCGTCGGGATTCACGGGAGCCAGCGCGAAACTTCCGTTGCGCCTCAGCGCGCGGTTGCCCAGGTTTGAGGTGCCCGAGTAGCGCTTGGTGGCACCCGCAGGGCCGATGCCGTTGTCCTGGACTCCGAGCTCGAGCCGGTCGTCGCTCACATGCACCCAGATCTTGACGGCCGTGGCGTTCGCGTGGCGTGCCACGTTCGACAGGAGTTCTCGCATCACCGCGATGCAGTCGTCCGCCAGCGTGGTGTCGCTGGCGCAGACCTCGTTGACGTCCGACCATTGCGCGTCGACGTCAGGCATGAAGCCCATGGTGGCCTGCGCGAGCGTGATCTCGCGGCGCATCCTGTCGCTGGCGGGCTCGGAGGAGCGCTGGCCCGCGAGGTTGCGCATGACGCCGCGCACCTCGTACTGGGCGCGCTTCACGTGGTCCGCGATGCTGGATAGGCGTGTGGTCTGCGTCTCCGTCGCGCCCTCCGTGAGTGCCTCGAGATGCATGGCCGCGGCGAAGAGCCTCCTGGGACACGAAGTCGTGGAGGTCGTCCGCGATCTGTTCGCGCTCCTCGAGCAGCGTTGCGTGATTGCGGGCCTGATTGAGCTCCGCCAGGGTCAGCGCCAGCGCCGCCTGGTGTGCGAAGCGCTGGGTGACCTCGAGGTCGGCGGCGGAGAACTCGTCATCGCCCTTGTCACGCCACAACATGAGGAGGCCGATTGTCTCGCCGTCGGACGCGAGGGGGCGTAGAGGCTGGGCCCGTACTCCGTGATCTCGTGCAGGACGTGACGACCGGGCGGCGCTGGCGCCACGATGCCTCGTGACGTGCGGATGACGTCCATTGCCGAGCCCTTGGCTGGCGGCTCGAGCCCGATGATGTTGCTGGCGTAGTCGCCCGCGGCCATCTCGATCACCCACGCGTCGTCGATGCCCGGCAGCACGAGCGCCGCAGTGGGGGCATGAGCGAGTTCTCGAGCGGCATCCACGATGCCCTGCAGCGCCTCTTCCTCGTCGCTCGTGGTGAGCATCTGCGTGGTGAGACGCTGGGACGCCTCGAGCCACCGTTCACGCTCGACGGCGTCGTCGTGCAGGCTTGGCGTGATCGATGGCCACGGCGGCAGCGGCCGCCAGCGCGAGGATCATGCGCTTGTCTTCTTCGTCGAAAGGCCCGCCGTCCTTGTCGGCGAGGTACAGGTGACCGAAGACCTGCTCCCGGACTGTCAGCGACGTGCCGAGGAAGGCTCTCGAGGCGCGGATGCCACCGCGGCATGCCGCGGTGATCAGGGTCGGCGTCGATGCTTTCCACCGCGAGGGTGCCGTGCGCGGGAATCTTGGCGAGGACTCCTACGCGGCCAGGGGGTGGCCGATGCGGTCCTTGGTCTCGTCCGGGATGCCCTTCGTGATGAAGGCCGTGGATTCGCCCTGGGCGTCGAATACGTGGAGGGCGGCGTAACGCGCACCGGTGAGGCGGCGTGCGGATTCGACGAGGGTGTCGAGGACGCTGGCCAGCGAGAGGTCGGCATTGAGTGCCGTAATCGCATCGGCGAGCGTGAGCGTGGCGAGGTGGTCGTTCGACTCAATCATCGAGCGTCACCACCGCGTCCGCGAGGTCCGTGAGGTGGAGGTGGTGCGTCACGATCACCACGGTACGGCCTTCCGCGCGCAATTGGCCAAGCACGGCGTCGAGTGCCTCGCGTCCCGCGGCATCGAGGTGCTCGGCCGGCTCGTCGATGAGGACTAGGGGCTGCGGGGTGAGCAGGGCTCTGGCCAGCAGGAGGCGGCGACGTTCGCCGCCCGACACGCTGTTGCCTCCGGTCCCCAGCACCGTGTCGAGGCCCTCGGGTAGCCCCTCGACCCATGCGCCGAGTCCCACCAGCGCGAGCGCGTCGCGAGCCTCGGCTTCGGTCACGTCGCCCCTGGCAACACGAAGGTTCTCGAGCACGGTGGTGCCGAAGATGTGGGCGTCCTCTGCTGTCATGCCCACGGTGTGGCCCACGAGGTCTCGGTGCGCTGCACGGGCGCCGATGCGCACCGTTCCGGCCGCGGGGGGCAACACTCCAGCGAGAGTGAGGAGCAGTGTGGTCTTGCCGATGCCCGAGCGGCCGACGATGGCGAGCACGCCGCCTCCGGGGACGGAGGCAGTCGCGGGACGCGTGGGGGTCATGCCTGGCCAGGCGGCGCTGAGCCCGTCGAGTGCGAGGTCGGGCCCCGCAAGCCCGGCGTCAACTCTCGGCGCGTGCGACGAGGCTTGGCTTGCCGGCGCGGCGTCGGTGCGGACTCCCGTGGGAGCCATCGCGACGATGCGGCGCGCGGCCTGTTGCGAGCGGAACAGGCTGCTGAGTGGCGGTCGGTACCGCGTTGACGGCCTCGAATGCCGCGAGCGGCAGGAGTGCGATCATCGCCGCCGTGGTCGCGCCGTACTGGCCGGCGTTGGCGTGGGTGACGGCGATGGCCAGCGAGCCGATAAGGGCGGCACCCGCGGCAAGGGCCTGAACCGCCGCGGCCAGAGCCGCGGGACGAGCCGCGGACTCCTGCGCGCGTTCCGCCTCGTCGTTGGCGTCCGCCAGTTCCTGGCGGGCGGCGTCGGCCGTGCCCCACACGCGGTGTTCGGCGGCGCCCTCGAGGCCCGAGAGGACCGCCTGGGCGACCCTCGCATCGGCCGCGACGCCTTCGACAGCGGCGATGCGGGCCGAACGCCACGTCAGCAGCGCCGCGCCGATGCCCGCGACGAGGATCGCCGCGGCGAGCACCACGCCTGCCGTCGGGTCCAGGAACCCGGAGATACTCACGGCGACTCCCGAGACGACCACCGCAACACCAAGCGGAATCACGGCTCGCACCACCGCGTCGCCGACGGCATCGACGTCACCACCGATGCGCGCGAGGACATCGCCTCGCTGCAGGCCGAGGACCGTGTCGGCGCGGGCGTCCGCGAGTCGCTCGTAAACTCTGGCCCGCAGCGCGACGACCCCACGCAGGGCCGTGTCGTGCGAGATCAGCCGCTCGAGGTAGCGGAACAGCCCTCGCCCGATGCCGAAGAAGCGGACCACCACCGCGGCCAGGGCGAGGTCGGCGGGCGAGGGCATGCCCGCGGCGCGGGCGATCAGCCATGCCGCGATCGCCGACAGGCCCACCGCCGAGCCGAGCGCCGCAGAGCCCGTCAGGATCGACAGCGCAATGCGCCGCTTCGGCAGGTGGGCATCCCGCAGCAGGGAGCGCAGGGCGCCTCGGGCGGCGGTCATCGTGCCACCTCCATCGCCGTCACGGTCACGGTGGTGTCCGCTACCGCGATCGGCTCGGGCTCATGCGTCGCGACCACGACGGTCACCCCGGTGCGGGCCGTGGCGACGATGCGGGCGATCACCGCGTCGCGGTTGGTCCGGTCGAGGTGACTGGTCGGCTCATCAAGAACGACGACGGGCCGGCCCGCGGCGAGGGCGCGATCGAGCGCGACACGCTGGCGCTCACCGAGGCTGAGGGTGCGCCCCTCCGGGCCCAGATCCGGCCGCTGCGGGGCCCACGCGAACTGGCGCGACCACGCGGCGGCCACCACGTCTTGCGCGTCAATACGGCCCGCAGGCGTCAGCGCCGCGACGAAGCCGGAGTCGGGGGCAGGAGCCCCATCAACGCGGACAGCGCGGTGGACTTGCCGTCCCCGTTGGGACCCACGAGCGCCGTGATGGTGCCCGGCCGGGCCATCATCGACAGCCGGCCAGGTGCGAGTCTCCTGCCGTCGGGCGTGGCCACGGCGAGGTCCTCCACGACCAGGGTGGCACCGGTGAGATCAGGAGCCGGGGCCTCCCCACCGGCGACCGCGACGGGCGTCTCGAGGACCTCGAACGCCGCATCGGCCGCGGCCATGCCATCGGCGGAAGCGTGGAAGTGAGTGCCCACCATGCGAAGCGGCAGGTACACCTCGGGAGCAAGGACAAGGACCGCAAGAGCCGTCTCGATGGACACGGCGCCTTCCACCAGACGGAAGCCGAGCGTGACGGCGACGAGCGCGACCGCGAGCGTGGTGAGAAGTTCGAGGACCATGCCGGACAGGAACGCCACACGCAACGAACCCATGGTGGCGCGCCGCTGCGCGTCTCCGAGTTCGCGCACCCGCGCCGCCGGGCCGTGTTCGCGTCCCAGGGCACGCAGAGTCGGAAGTCCTGCGATCAGGTCGAGCGTGCGGGTCGCGAGCCGCTGCATGGCGTCGAGGTGGCGCGCGGAGCGGTCGCGGGTGGTGAGACCGATGAGGACCATGAAGATGGGTACGAGCGGGAGGGTGCCGATGACGATGGCTGCCGAGATCCAGTCGAGACCGAGGACCACCACGATCATCAGCGGCGTGACAGTGGCGCTGAGCAGCAGGCTGCGGCAGGTAGCGCACGAAGTACGGCAGCAACGAGTCGAGGCCGCGCGTGACGGTGGTGGCGACGGCAGCGCCCTCGCCCGAGGCGATCCAGCGCGGCCCCAGCGCGGCCGCGTGGGAGACCACTTGGGACCGCAGATCCGAGATCACTCGCGCGCCAGCCCGATGCGCGAGGCGCTCCTGCGTCCACGTCAACGCGACCCTGATCGCGACGACGACCGCCAGCCATGCCAGGGCAACGTCGAGGCTCGCGCGCCGACTCGGGCACCAGCGCGCCGAGCCACGAAAGCCCATCTTCCTCGAGTGGGGACGGCGCAAGCACGGGTGCGAGCGCGCGGGCGATCAGCAGCGCCTGGAACAGGATCGCCACGGCGGTGGCGAGGCCGAGGACGGCGGTGGTGACGATGTAGCGACGAGCCGGGCCGATGCGGCCCACGAGCCGGGGGTCGAGAGGACGCAAGGGACTTACGCGGCTCCTCGCCGCATCGGCCGCGTGGAAGGCGAGGCGAGGAGCGCGGGCGTCACGCAGACGCCTTGGATTTGCGCAGCGTCGGGAAGCCGTGCTGCTCGGGCATGTGCTCGAGGGACAGACGGCGGCGGAACACCCAGTAGGCTCCAGCCCTGGTAGAGCAGGACCACGGGCACCAGCACCACGGCGACCCACGTCATCACGGTCAGCGTGTAGTCGGTCGACGACGCGTTGTCGATGGTGAGTGAGAAGGCCGGGTCGGTGGTCGAGGGCATCACGTCGGGGTACATGGAGCCGAAGATCAGCACCACGGCGCCCACAATCGCGACGGCGTTGGCGGCGAAGGCCTTGCCGTAGGAGCCCGCGTTACCCCACAGCCAGGCGGCCACCAGGCCGAGCGCGGCGATGGCGACGGCGGCCCAGGTCCACGTCACCGAGTACGCGAGTTGGGTCCAGATCGCGAAGGCGGCGGCGATCACGAGGGCGAGCGGAGCGGTGGTCTTGGCCGCTGCACGGGCGCGGTCGTGAACCTCACCCGCGGTCTTGAGCGACAGGAAGATCGCGCCGTGGCTCAGGAACAGAGCGAGCGTGGTGGCGCCGCCGAGCAGCGCGTAGGGGTTCAGCAGGGTCCACAGGGTCCCCGTGAACGTGCCGTTCTCGTCGATGGGTACGCCGCGCACGATGTTCGCGAAGGCGACGCCCCACAGGATCGAAGGGATCCAGGCGGTGATGATGATGGCCCAGTCCCAGCGTGAACGCCAGGTCTCGGAGTTGATCTTGCCGCGCCACTCGATGGCGCAGGCGCGCACGATCAGGGCGACGAGAATCAGGAGAAGCGGCAGGTAGAAGCCGGAGAACAAGGTGGCGTACCACTCGGGGAAGGCCGCGAACATGGCGCCACCGGCGGTGAGTAGCCAGACCTCGTTGCCGTCCCACACGGGGCCGATGGTGTTGAGCGCCACACGGCGGCCCTTGTCGCCCTTACCAACCTTCTCGAGCAGCATGCCGACGCCGAAGTCGAAGCCCTCGAGGACCAGGTAGCCGGTCCACAGGACCGCGATGAGGATGAACCAGAGGAGGGGAGATCCATGTCAGTTCACTCCTAGTACGCGAAGGACATTGGGCGGTCGGGGTCGCTGGAGATCTCCTCCGGCTCGGGGTTCGGCGCTCCCTCGGAGGCGTAACGCTTCATGAGGAGGAACCAGAACACGCCGAGCACCGCGTAGAGCAACGTGAAGACCGTCAGTGAGATGGCGACCTCGACGACCGTGGTCGCCTCGGAGACGCCGAACATGGTCATCAGCATGATCTCGTCGACGCCCGTGGGGTTCGGCGCGACCACGAAGGGTTGACGGCCCATCTCGGTGAAGATCCAGCCGAAGGCTCGCCGCAAGGAACGGCATGGGCAGCGAGATCAGCGCCGGCTTCTTCATCCACGGCTGGTCGATGGCGCGGCCCTTGCGGGTGAACCAGAAGATGGCGACGCACAGCGCTGCGGAGAAGGCGGCGAGGCCGATCATGAGGCGGAACGACCAGTAGGTGATCAGGAGGTTGGGACGGTACTCGATCTCCTCGCCGTCGGGCGTGGTGGCGCCGTACTGCTCCGCGTAGATCTCCTGGAGATCCTCGAGGCCGAGGACGGGGCCGTCGAGCGTGCCGGTGGCCATGAACGAGAGCATGCAGGGGACTTCAAGGATGTGTTTCACCGACGAGGGATCATCGCCCGCGAGGTTGCCGATCGAAAGGATCGAGAACGGCGCGCAACCGTCTGGCGTCTCGATGAGCCCCTCGGCCGCGGCCATCTTGATGGGCTGTTGCTCAAACATGAGTTTGGCCTGCTCGTCGCCGGTGATCACCACTCCGAGCCCGGAGATCAGCATGACGACGGCGCCGAACCGTGCGGCGGTGCGGTACATCGGGATGTCCGCGTGGTCCTTGTCCTTGCGGCTGTGGCGCACCATCCAGTACACGGCGATGCCAGCCACAAAGGTGCCCGCCACGAGGAACGCAGTGGCGATGACGTGTGGGAACGCCACGAGGGTCGTGTTGTTCGTCAGGACGGCCCAGATATCAGTCATCTCGGCGCGCCCGGTCTCGGCGTTATAGACGGCGCCGACCGGGTGCTGCATCCACGAGTTGGCGGCGATGATGAAGTAGGCGGACAGCAACGAGCCGATGGCGAAGGCCCAGACCGTGGCGAGGTGCACCTTGCGCGGCAGGCGGTCCCACCCGAAGATCCATAGCCCCAGGAACGTCGACTCGAGGAAGAAGGCTGCGAGCGCCTCCATCGCGAGCGGAGCACCGAAGACGTCGCCGACGAAGCGCGAGTACTCCGACCAGTTCATGCCGAACTGGAACTCCTGGACGATGCCGGTGGCCACGCCGAGGGCGAAGTTGATGAGCAGGAGCCTTGCCGTAGAACTTGGTGAGCCGGAAGTACTTCTCCTTGCCGGTCACGTTCCATGCGGTCTGCAGGATCGCGACCAACATCGACAGGCCGATCGTCAGCGGCACCAGCACAAAGTGATAGACCGTAGTGATGCCAAATTGCCACCGCGCGAGGTCAAGAACGTCCACGGTGCGCCCCTTCGTTTCCCATAGGTACGAACCTAACTGAAATCTCACGTTTCACCGTCTGGGACCTTGGTCCTATCCGGGGTCACGGTTGGGTCACGTTCCCGCGTGGCGGCCGGCGTGGCGCGCACCGTCGACGGTCAGACACGCCCTGACCGGGCACTTCGAGGCGCGCGAGCGGCGGTGTGTCACAATAGTGGGCAGGTCAGGCACCTCTCCACACAGGGGTGCCAACCGTGCGACAGACGCAGCGACTGCGTAGCAGCCAGTCCCGTCCTGGTCCCGCTGGGCTACAGCCCGCAAGCGGCGACATCGGGGATAGGCGCTCATGTGCAGGCGCCGCTGTCCGCCGCGACCTGAAGACTTGCGTGGCCGCAACCGCGGATCACGAACGACGAGACAGTCGACGCGCAGTGTGGGCGCGTTGATCCGAGGTACCCGCGTTGAGCGAGGACAAGACCACTCCCGAGATTCCGACCACCGCCGTGTTCTTCCAGGCCCCTGAGCCGGCGAGGTCTCGCCGTGCATCGGCACCTGCGGGACCCCCGGCAAGTGCTGCGGACCGAGCCAAGACCGCGCAGCCCGCATCGGCCGCGCCGAAGGACTCCGCCGACGCCGATTCGTCGGCGCCTCCCGGCGCGCGCAAGCCCGCGAAGTCGCGTAAGCCCGCGGCCAAGAAGACCAAGCCCAAGGCCGAGGTCGACACCACCGCGGCAGAAGAGGGCACGAGCGCCGCGCAGACGGACGCTCCCGCCAAGTCGGATGCCCCTGCGAAGAAGACGAATGCCCGCAAGGGCAAGGCGACCAAGGCAGAGGCTCCCGCCGCCGACGCCGGTGACGCCGTGGCCGAGGAGGCAGCGGGCCCCGCAGCCGAGCAGGGCGAAGGCGACGGTGACGGTGAGTCGAGCGGCGCCAAGCGTCGTCGTCGTCGCGGCGGTCGTGGACGCGGCAAGAAGCGCCCCGGTGTCGACGGCGAGGCAGGCGAGGACAACGAGCAGGACGACGCGGAGTCGCCGCGCGACGCCGGCGACGGCGCCCCGCGGGAGAGCGCAGGCGACGCCGAGGCGGATACCGAGAGCTCGGAAGACAGCGACGACGAGGGTGAGGGCGAGGGCTCGAGCTCCTCGCGCCGTCGACGTCGCCGTCGTGGTTCGCGCTCCGGTGCCAGCGCGGGATCCTCGTCCGGAGGATCGGGCGGCTCGGACGATCAGGCTTCAGGGCTCGACGCGTCTGCAGGCCAAGCGCCAGCGTCGCCGCGAGTCCCGCGACGGCCAGCGTCGCCGCCCCGTCATCTCTGAGGCAGAGTTCCTCGCGCGCCGCGAGTCGGTCAAGCGCGACATGATCGTGCGTGAGAAGGACCACCGCGTCCAGATCGCCGTCCTCGAGGACGACGTGCTCGTGGAGCACTACGTGTCGCACCAGGCCCAGCAGTCGATGGCAGGCAACGTGTACCTGGGCCGTGTCCAGAACGTGTTGCCCGGCATGGAGGCCGCGTTCGTGGACGTGGGCCGTGGCCGCAACGCCGTGCTGTATGCGGGCGAAGTCAACTGGGACGCTGCGGGCCTTGAGGGCAAGCCGCGCCGCATCGAGCCTTGCGCTCAAGCAGGGCGACACCGTCATGGTGCAGGTCACCAAGGACCCCATCGGCCACAAGGGTGCGCGCGTCACGAGCCAGATCTCGCTCGCGGGCCGCTTCCTGGTGTACGTGCCCGGTGGGGGTGTGACCGGCATCAGCCGCAAGGCTCCCCGACACCGAGCGTGCCCGCCTGAAGAAGCCTGCTGCGCGAGGTGATTCCTGCCGATGCGGGCGTCATCGTCCGTACCGCTGCCGAGGGCGCATCCGAGGACGAGCCTGCGCGCCGACGTCGAGCGCCTCAAGCGCCAGTGGGAGAACATCCAGGCCGAGGCCGACAACGGGAAGGCCCCGAAGGCTGCTGCGCGGCGAGCCCGACATGGCTATCCGCGTGGTCCGCGACATCTTTAACGAGGACTTCGAGTCGCTCACCATTCAGGGTGAAGACACGTGGAACTCGCTGAGCGCCTACGTGGGTCAGGTCGCCCCCGACCTCATGCCTCGCCTGCACAAGTTCGTGGGCGACGGCGACGTGTTCGCCGAGGCCAGGGTCGACGAAATGCTCACCAAGGGCATGGACCGCAAGGTGTGGCTGCCCTCGGGTGGCTCGCTGGTCATCGACCGGACCGAGGCCATGACGGTCATCGACGTCAACACGGGCAAGTTCGTCGGCAAGGGCGGCACGCTCGAAGAGACGATGACGCTGAACAACCTTGAGGCGGCCGAGGAGATCGTGCGTCGCCTGCGGCTGCGCGACATCGGCGGCATCATCGTCATCGACTTCGTCGACATGCTGCTCGAGGCAAACCGCGACCGCGTGCTGCGCCGCCTGATCGAGTGCCTGGGACGAGACCGCACCAAGCACCAGGTGGCCGAGGTCACCTCGCTTGGCCTGGTCCAGATGACGCGCAAGCGCGTGGGTCAGGGACTCGTGGAGGCGTTCTCCGAGACGTGTGAGCACTGCAAGGGGCGAGGGTTCCTGGTGCACGGCGAGCCGGTGGCCGAGGCTACCGAGAAGCAGCCCGAGCCGCGTCGCCGCGGAGGCCGTGGAAGCGGCAGCGGCGGCAATGGTGGAAACCGTCAGCAGCAGAACCAGGGCCAGCAGCAGCCCCAGAAGAAGCAGCAGCCTGAACCTCAGCACGACGAGGCTCACGCGCACGCCGCAGCGCAGGGGAGACCCATGCGCTGGACGACCGTGAGGAGGCGAGGGCGGCGGTCAAGGCCACGCTCGCATCTATCGCGGCGGCAGCCGAGAAGGCCCACCACAGCGACGAGCACCCCGAAGGCGCCGAGGCATCGGCACCCGAGGAAGGCTCCCGTTGAGGTCACGGCCGAGCCGGCTGAGGCGTCGACTGCTGACGAGGTCCGCGGGGACTAGCGACGCGCCCCTCCTCGGTTTGACCTGAGGGGGTCGCGGAGCGTATATTTGTACGTCGGCGCGCGAGCGCCGAGACCTGCCTGCGCCTCGCATGGCAGCGGCAGGAAATCAACCAAAGCTTTGAAGGACAGATTCATGGTGTACGCGATTGTGAAGGCGGGCGGCCGCCAGGAGAAGGTCTCCGAGGGCGACATCCTCGTTGTGGACCGTCTCAAGGCCGACCAGGGCTCGACCGTCGAGCTCGCCCCGGTGCTGCTCGTCGACGGTGACAAGGTCACCTCCGACGCGAAGGCGCTGGCCAAGGTCAAGGTGACCGCTGAGGTCATTCGTGACGAGCGCGGCCCGAAGATCGACATCCTGAAGTACAAGAACAAGACCGGATACCGCAAGCGCATCGGCCACCGCCAGGAGCCTGACGCGCCTCAAGGTCACCGGCATTAAGTAAGCGAGGAGACACTCATGGCACACAAGAAGGGCGCGAGGCTCCTCGCGCAACGGCCGCGATTCGAACCCCCAGTACCTGGGTGTGAAGCGCTTCGGCGGCCAGGCCGTCAACGCCGGCGAGATCATCATCCGCCAGCGTGGCACGCACCACCACCCCGGCCTCAACGTGGGCCGCGGCAAGGACGACACCCTGTTCGCCCTCGAGGCAGGCACGGTGCAGTTCACCAACCGTCGTGGCCGCAAGGTCGTGGACGTGGTGGCAGCGGTCTAAGTACCGCACACACAACTTCTCGTCAGGGGCGTCGCCGTTAACGGCGGCGCCCCTGACGTCTATCTTGAGACGCATGGGTCCGCTCGCCGCGAGACCCGGCCGTCGACCCGCAGCAACATCGGCCCGACAGGAGGCACGAGCATGGCGACGTTCGTCGACCGCGTGGTGCTCCACGTGACGGCAGGTAAGGGTGGCCACGGCGTGGCCTCCGTGCACCGCGAAAAGTTCAAGCCTCTGGGCGGCCCCGACGGTGGCAACGGTGGCCGCGGCGGCTCCGTGGTGCTCGTGGTGGACCCGCAGGTCACGACGCTCCTTGACTACCACCACCTCCCGCACCGGGTGGCGGACAACGGTAACCAGGGCGCGGGCGACATGCGTCACGGCGCCAACGCCAAGGATCTTCGCCTGGGAGTGCCGAACGGCACCATCGTCAAGGCTCCGGATGGCGAGGTCATCGCCGACCTGGTGGGCGAGGGCGCCGAATGCGTCATCGCGCAGGGCGGACGTGGGGGACTGGGTAACGCCGCGTTGGCGACCACCAAGCGCAAGGCACCCGGCTTCGCATTGCTCGGTGAGCCCGGCGAGGAGGCCTCGGTCATCCTCGAGCCTGAAGTCGATCGCCGACGTGGCCCTGGTGGGCTACCCCAGCGCGGGAAAGTCCTCGCTCATCGCCGCCATGAGCCAGGTGCGCCCCAAGATCGCCGATTACCCCTTCACCACGCTGGTGCCCAACCTGGGAGTGGTGCAGGCGGGAGAGAACCGCTTCACGATGGCCGATGTCCCCGGCCTCATCGCCGGCGCGTCGGAGGGCAAGGGCCTCGGCCACCACTTCCTGCGCCACATCGAGCGCTGCGCGGTGATCGCGCACGTGCTCGACACCGCGACGCTTGAGACCGACCGTGACCCGGTCAACGATCTCAAGGTCATCGCAGGCGAGCCTGCGCGCGTACACCGGTGACGAGGCGATCAGCGGCGTTCCGCTCGCCGAGCGGCCGCAGATCATCATCCTGAACAAGATCGACGTGCCCGATGGCCGTGAACTCGCCGCGATGGTGCGCGAGGAGCCGAACAGACCGGCTTGCCGGTGTTCGAAGTCAGCGCCGTGAGCCACGAGGGCCTGCGCGAACTCGGCTTCGCACTGTCCGCCATGGTCACCGAGCACCGAGCCCAGGAGCCCGAGCGAGTCCGCGCCCATCATCGTCCGGCCGCGCGCCGTCGACGACGGCGGCTTCACCGTCAAGCACGTCCGTGACGGGGCCGAGGACTACTTCCACGTGCGCGGCGCGAAGGTCGAGCGCTGGGTCAAGCAGACCAACTTCGTCAACGACGAGGCCGTGGGCTACCTCGCGGACCGTCTCGCGCGAGCGGGCGTCGAAGAGGCGCTCTTTAAGGCGGGTGCGGTTCCCGGTTCCGAGGTGCTCATTGGCCCTCGCGAGGGCGGCGTGGTGTTCGACTGGGAGCCCACGATGATGGCCGGCGCCGAGGCTCCTCGGTGCCCGCGGCTCCGACCTCCGCGTCGAGCAGCACGAACGCGGCGACGGCCGTGCCACCCGTGCGCAGAAGCGCGCCGACCACAAGGAGCGCATGGACGCCAAGAGCGCCGCGCGTGACGAACTGCGTGGTGAGCGCGATGCGGGCGTGTGGACGGACCCGACCTCGGACGACTAGGCCACGGGACGCTTCGGCCCTCGCGAAGCGTCGCACGATGATGGCGCGTCTCCTACCACCGCTCCGATGCGCCAGGATAGGAGGCACGGCAGCAAGCCGTGTGACGAGGGGAGAGCGGTGAGCGAGGTGCGTGAAAGCATCGCCCAGGCGCGACGGGTGGTCGTGAAGATCGGCTCGTCGTCGCTGACGGGAGCCGACGGACGCCTCTCCGGCGCCGCGGTCAGACGGCTCGCCGATGTCATCGCGGGCGTTCGCGCCGAGGGCCGCCAGGTGGTGCTGGTGACGTCGGGTGCCATCGCAGCGGGCTTGTCACCCATGGGCTTGCCGACGCGACCCAAGGACCTCGCGACCGCGCAGGCAACTGCCTCGGTCGGTCAAGGTGTGCTCGTGGCGGCCTACTCGGCGGCGTTCGAGGACCACGGCGTGACGGTGGGACAGGTCCTCCTCACCGCGGTGGACATGGCCCGGCGTTCGCACTACAACAACGCTCAGCGGGCCTTCAACCGCCTGCTCGACCTCGGCGTGCTCCCCATCGTCAACGAAAACGACGCGGTCGCGACGGACGAGATTCGCTTTGGAGACAACGACCGCCTCGCGGCGCTCGTCGCCACCGTGGTTCACGCCGACGCGCTCGTGTTGCTCACCGACGTCGACGGCCTGTACACGGCGGCCCCTGGGACGGAGGGTGCGGAGCGCATCGACGAGGTGCACTCACCCGACGAGATCGGCGGCGTCGACGTTTCCAAGCGCGGCAGCGCGCTCGGAACCGGCGGCATGATCACCAAACTCGAGGCCGCATCCATCGCGACGACGTCAGGCATCTCCGTGGTGCTCGCCTCGGCGCCGTCGGCGGCCGATGCCCTGGCGGGACGCCGGGTGGGCACGCTCTTCCACGCCACAGGTAAGCGCGACACCACTCGCCTCCAGTGGCTCGCTCACGCGGCACGCACGCGCGGCACCATCGTGGTGGATGCTGGGGCGGCGCGTGCCCTGCGTGGTCGCCGCGCATCCTTGCTTGCCGCCGGCGTCACTGATGTGCGGGGAGCGTTTGAGGCGGGGGAGCCCGTGGACCTCATCGGTCCCGACGGCACGGTGGTGGCGCGCGGCTTTGCGGGCTTTAGTGCCGACGAGGCAGTGACCATGAAGGGTCTGAGCACCGACGTGCTGCGGGACCGACTGGGCGAACACTTTGCCCACGAACTGGTGCATATCGACGACCTCGTGGTGATGTAGCCCGTCGCTCCATTCGGGGCTGTTTCGCTCCGCCTCGCCGTCGCTAGACTCGCAGGCATGACCGACACCGCCATCTCCGCCGATATCGAGCGTGCTGTTCTCGAGGCGTGCCAGCGCGCCAAGGTCGCCTCGCGCGCACTGGCGACGGCAACACGTACCGTGAAGGACGCCGCCCTCGAGGCGATGGCCGATGCTCTGGTGGCCCAGTCGGCGCGCATCATCGAGGCCAACGGCCAGGACCTCCAGCGAGGCCGGGCCAACGACATGTCGCCTGGCCTTCTTGACCGACTGGCCCTCACCGAGGAGCGGATCGCGGCCATTGCCGACGCGCTGCGCTACCTTGCGGCGCTTCCCGACCCGGTCGGCGAGGTCAAGCGGGGCTCGACCCTGCCCAACGGCATGCGCCTCCTCCAGAAGGCGGTGCCCATGGGGGTCGTGGGGATGATCTACGAGGCGCGACCCAACGTGACGGTCGACGCCGCAGGCCTCGCACTCAAGTCGGGCAACGCGGCCGTCCTGCGCGGTGGTTCGGCTGCGGCCAGGCTCGAACGAGGTCATTGTTGCCGTGCTGCAGGAGGCGCTCGAGGGCGCGGGCCTGCCGCGCGACGCCGTGCAGTCCATCGACGCGTATGGCCGCGAAGGTGCGCGTGTCTTGATGAACGCCCGTGGGCTCGTCGACGTGCTGGTGCCGCGCGGTGGCCGCGACCTCATCCAGACGGTCGTGCGTGACTCGACGGTGCCCGCGATCGAGACAGGTGAGGGCAACTGCCACGTCTACCTTGACGCCTCCGCACCCGTGGACCGCTCGGTGGAGATTGTGCTGAACTCCAAGGCGCAGCGCGTGGGGGTCTGCAACGCCGCGGAGACGCTGCTGGTGCACCGCGACGCGGCACAGAACGTCCTCCCTGCGGTCCTCAAGGCGCTGCATGAGGCGCACGTGGTGCTGCACGCCGATGCGGCCACGGCGGCGCTCGCGCCCGCGGAGGTGCCGACTGTGGCCGCCACGGACGAGGACTGGGCGACCGAGTACCTGAGCCTTGACCTGGCGGTCAAGGTCGTCGACGACCTCGACGAGGCCATCGCACACATTCAGCGCTACACGACGGGCCACACCGAAGCCATCGTGACCGACGACCTGGCCGCCGCCGAGCAATTCTCTTCGCGCCTTGATACGGCCGCGATCATGGTCAACGCCTCCACCCGCTTCACCGATGGAGCGCAGTTTGGCCTGGGCGCGGAGATTGGCATCTCCACGCAGAAGGCTCCACGCGAGGGGGCCGATGGGGTTGGGCGAGTGACCACCACCAAGTGGATTGCGTACGGCGACGGGCACGTGCGCCCGTAGGCGCTCCCTGACCGTGGAATAATCACAACCCTTACCGTCACGAGAGGAAGTCCCCACTGTGAGCACCGTCGTCATCGCCGAGGCCGCCGAGCACGTCGTCAACGAGCCTGCCGTTCCCCGCACCCGTGTTCGGGCTCATCGCGTTCGGTGTCCTCATGGGACTGCTGGGCGTCACCTACGCCTTCCGGAGCATCGGCACCCGTCACTGACGGACGCCCGCATCGACGTGACCACCCCGCATCGCCGCATCGGCGTCCTGGGCGGCACGTTCGACCCCATTCACCATGGGCACCTGGCCGCGGCCTCAGAGGTCGCGGCCGCGTTGCGCCTGGACCAGGTGCTGCTCGTGCCGGTCAACAGCCAACCGTTCAAGTTGGACCGACTTGCTGCCCCGCCCGAGCATCGCCTCGAGATGTGTCGTCTCGCCGTCGAGGGCGACGAGCGACTGGCCGTGTCTGATGTGGATGTGGTGCGTGGGGGAGTGACGTACACCCTCGACACGCTGACAGACCTCCACGAGCAGATGCCCGATGCGCTGCTGCACTTCATCACGGGCTCCGACGCCCTGGCGCGCTTGCATGAGTGGAAGGACGCGGAGCGTCTGACCGAGCTCGCGCGTTTCATTGGTGTGACCCGCCCGGGTCACTCACTGCCCGACCTCGACATGGCGCATACGCTGGTCGAGGTTCCCGCGATGGCGGTATCCTCGACCGATGTCCGCCGTCGGGTGAGGGCAGGTGCGCCGATCCGCTACCTGGTTCCCCGGGCGGTCGCCGACTACATCGCGGAGCATGACCTGTACGCGGGAGGAATGGATGACTGACGAGAGCCGGCAGGCTCTCACGCCGTGAGCGACGCGCGCAGGAGTTGCGCGACGCCGCACGCACCGAGGACACCACGCCCCTGGAGGCGGGCCTCGATACGTCAGGCATCCCCGCCACCGACGGCCTGAACCTCAGCCGCAGAGAGCGCCGCCGTATCGAGCGCCTCGAGCACCCCGTCGAGACGTGGACGGCCGAGGAGGAGATGCTCGCGACGGGACAGATCCCCGCCATGACGCCCGCGCGCATCGCCGAGCAGGAGAAGATCGAACGTGAGGCGGCCGAGGCCGCTCAGCGTGACGCCGAGACCGCCGCACAGGCACGCCTGGAGCGTCAGCATGGCGGAGTCGTCAACGCGGTTGCGGTGGAATCCGCCGAGGAAGTTGACGCTCCGCAGGAGGCGCCTCGCCGCACGTCGCTGCTTCCCGCCGCCGAGGCGCAAGTCGAGCCGGAACCGGAGCCCGAGCCCGAGGCTGTTGTTGAGCCGGAGCCGGACCCGGAGCCGGAGCCTGAGGCTGTTGTCGAGCCGGAGCCGGAGCCTGAGGCTGTTGTCGAGCCGGAGCCGGAGCCGGAGCCGGAGCCTGAGGCTGTTGTCGAGCCGGAGCCGGAGCCCGAGGCGGAGGCTGTCGCCGCAACGGAGCCCGAGCCCGAGGTGGAGTCCGCCTCGCCGCTCGGTATGCCGCCGGGTATGTCTCCCGAGATGTTTGCCGCGTTGTTCCCCCCGGGCTCGCTTCAGCGCAAGGCGATGGAGCAGCAGGCGCGCGACGCCGCTGAGGACGCGAGTCCATCGCCCGAGCGCGAGCCCGAGCCCGAGCCCGAGCCACTTGTCGAAGCCGAGCCTGAGCCCGAGCCCGTTTTCGACGCCGAGCCTGAGTCCCTGGTCTCGCTCGACCCACAGGTGGAGAAGGAAGCCGAGCACGCCGCTGAGGAGCTCCAAGCGGCCGATGCAGACGTGCTCTCCGTCGACGACACGACCCTGGTGATCGACGACGCCGAGGCCGAGGCACAGCGCGACGACCAGGCTTTCCCGTGGATCGCTACCTCCGCAGCCGCCGGCGCCGCGCTCGGTGCGGCCGTGCACACGCCTGCCGAGCCGGTGGCCCAGCCCGTCATCAGCGAGCCGAGCCCCGTGACGTCGTGGACCGCACAGGAGCCGCTGGAACGTACCCCGGACGCTGCAGAGGGCATCGTCGCCGAGCAGCCGTCCTTCGACGCCATCCTCGGCACCGGAGCGATCCCTGTCGCCCCCTCGGACACCACCGAGGTTGAGGGCACGGCGCCCGTGGACGCTGCGGCGTTCGCTCCCGTGGACGTGGCGCCCGCTCCGTCGATGTGGGAGGCCCACCCGCTGAGCACCGCGGCCCTTCCGCAGGTCCAGGTGCAAGAGCAGGTCGATATCGACGAGGACGAGCTCGAGAGTGAGCCGCTGCCGCGGCCCGACCTCTCGGGAGTGCGTCCGCTGAGCGCGGTGCACACCGGTGAGTTTCCCCCGGTCGAGCCCGTGCCGACGGGGCAGATTGAAGTCGAACGTCGCGAGCGGCCGGAACTCGGTCCCGCGGGCGGCGCGCGGCATTTTGGATGGGCGCAAGTCGCCGTGCTCGGCGCCGTCGCGTTCGTGCTCGGCGTCGTCGTCTGGAACGTGGCAGGAATGGGTTGATGACAGCAACAACACACGCAATCGGCTCGCGCGCGCCGCCGCGGCGGCCGCCGACGACAAGAAGGCGGAAAACGTCATCGCCCTTGACGTCAGCCAGCAGGCTCCCGCTGACGGACGTCTTTGTGCTCGCCTCGGCCAGCAACGAGCGCCTGGTGGGTGCTATCGCCGAGGCGGTGGAAGAATCGCTGCACGCGCTCGGCGCCAAGGTGATCGCGCGCGAGGGCCACCGTGAGGGCAGGTGGATTGTGCTGAACTTCGCGGACATCTACGTGCACGTCATGCACGAAGAGGAGCGCGTCTACTACGACCTCGAGCGCCTGTACAAGGACTGCCCGGTCGTCTCGCTGGACGCGTAAGCATTCCTCCGATGCAGGTCTTCCTCGTCCGCCATGGCCAGACCCAGTGGAACGTGGAGGGCCTGCTCCAGGGGTCGTCGGACATTCCGCTGACGGCGCTCGGACGCCGCCAGGCCGAATCCGCTGCCGCGGCCCTCGTGGGCCGCGTCGGTGATAACCCGATCATCGTGGCATCGCCGCTTGAGCGCGCCAGGCATACGGCTCACGCGTTGGCGGACCGGCTCCGTGTGGACGTCGTGGTTGACGATCGCCTGCGTGAACGGGCCTATGGGGTCTGGGAAGGCGTGACCCCCGAGGAGCGGCAGCGGCGTTGGCCCGATGAGGTGGCGCTGTGGCACGCGCACGGCGATCCGATGCTGCCGGGTTTTGAGGAGCACAGCGCCGTCCAATCGCGCATGATCGCCGGTGTCGAAGACTGGACTGATAAGGCGGAAGAGCAGGGGCGCACGCTCGTGGCCTTCGCGCACGGAAGCCTGCATCCGCGTAGGACTTCACGGGCTGCTTCACCTTCCGCTGACCCACCGCACGCTCGGCAATCTGGGCAACACGGCCTGGTCGCAGGCTCGCCCGCCGGGAGCGCGGCGATTGGACTCTCGACCGCCACAACGTCACCGCAGAGACGGTGGCGATAGCGTGACCACCCTGATCCTGTGGCGGCACAGCCGCACCGCCTACAACGTCGAGGGGCGCCTCCAGGGCGGCCTCGACGTCACGCTCGGTGGTGGTGGCCGTGCGCAGGCGGGCGAGGCCGCGAGGGCGATCCTCGAGCGCTACGGCGCCCCGGCACGCATCGTCTCGTCTCCGCTCGCGCGCGCCAGGGAATCGGCTCAGGAACTGGCGATCCTCACCCAGCCGCGAGTGGAGGTGGAGGTCGATCCGGCGTTCACCCAGCGCTCGTACGGCGTGTGGGAGGGCCTCACGTGGCAGGAGATCGAACGCGACTGGCCCGACGAGGCTCGCGGCACGCCGCCGCGGCGAGGACCCCGCCATCGATGGCTGGGGAACCGCCGCCGAGGTCGCGGCCAGGGTAGGAGCCGGCCTGCGTTCGCTGGCTGGCGAGGACGCTCCGGTGGTGGTGGCAAGCCACGGCTCGGCGATCATGCTGGGCATCCTCGACCTCATCGAGCAGCCGCCGACGTCGCGCATCCTGGGGCACGTGCCTCACGCCGCATGGTCGATCGTCACTCAGTCCGAGTCTGGCGCCTGGCACCTGGAGCACTACGGACTGGGGGCGCCGTAGGCGTCACCGCGGGCCCTCCGGAGGCGATTAGGTTTCTCGCGAAATCTGGGCTAGTATTTCTCTCGCCCTCAGGGGCACGGGATCGAAAGATCACGGGGCTGTGGCGCAGGCTGGTAGCGCACCTGCATGGCATGCAGGGGGTCAGGGGTTCGAGTCCCCTCAGGCTCCACGATGTGTTGAGACAGCATCGTAGAAAAGCCGCCCTTCGGGGCGGCTTTTCGCCTTTCTGAACGCGATACTGTCGGTCGCATGAGCACGAGGGACACCCCCGCACAGATCGGCGATCTGCCGCCGCTCGGACGGCCCGCGAATAGCGCGCTGCTGGCGATGGGCGTCACGACAGTTGCTGATGCGGCGGCCCTGGGCAGGCGGGCACTCCTCGCGCTTCACGGCGTGGGTCCCAAGGCCATCCGTATCCTTGCCGAGGAGTGCGAGCGGCGCGGGGTGGACCTGCGCGACTAGGCCCGGCGGCCCGAGGCTACGCCTCGAAGCGCTCGGCTCCCTGGTCGGTCTCGACCCACAGTTCGACACGTTCCGCGTCGGGCAACGCGATCGCCGCATCGTCGGCCTCATTTCCGAGGTAGACCCAGGTGCCCTCGTCGTCGCCAAGAGGATGCACCTCGAGGTACTCGAGGGCTCCTTCGGTCACGTGGAGCGACACCGCATACGTCCGGCCGTCGTCCTCGAAGCGACCCGTCACGGGGAAGCGTGCGTCGCCCGGCACGGCGCGCGGAGCGTCAGCGGGCACGTCGAACTGCTGATGGGACGGGTCGCTGCCCCAGGAGTACGCCACGAGGCGCGCCGCCGAGAGCCTGCTCGCGCAGCGCCGCCGCGCCCCACTGATCGGTCGCGGACAGGAGTCGGAGCGCCAGGAGGCGAGTCTCGGCGGGCACGTCCGTGAATTCGACGGCATCGTCGACCTCGAGCCACGGGTCATCGGCGGCGTCGGCGTGGCGCGAACCCCACCACCAACTGGCGAGCGAGGCGACACCGGTCGCCGCGGCCAGTGCCACACGCGGCCGTGGAACGCCGCGCCGCGACAGGGCATCGGCCAGCCGGGCATCGGCGGCCTCTCCCGCCTCCGCGACACCGAACGCCAGACCCGCCGCGCCGACCGTGAGACCAGCGCGCGTCAGCGGCGACACCAGATACTCCGGCGCGTGACGCGACTCCGCCCACACTCCCCAGGCGGTGACGCCCGCGATCGCGGCACGGTAGGCCAGGCGGCCACCGACCGACAGCCTGCGGGGCTCCACCAGGGCGAGCGCCGTGACGGCCGCTGCGGAGGCGACGCCGTACACGGGGGAGCGGGGATCTGTCAGGCGGGCGAGGCTTCCGTCGGTCATGGGGAGATCCTAGGCGAGCAGCAACAACCGAGGGCCGATGCGGTGGGCAACCACTGCATCGGCCCTCCGTCGTGCGGGGCTAGGCGCCTGCGAGGGCTGCCACCTCATCAGGAGTCAGGGCGGACGACGACACCAGGAGTTCGTCGACGTCACCCTGGTAGGGGGTGTCCCAGTAGTTGACGCCGATGGCGAAGACGGCGGTGGGGCTCGTCAGTGCGTCCAGGAACCCGGTGCCGGCGTACGCGGCCTCACCGTTCAGGTACAACGTGACATCGCCCTCGTCCACCGTGACCGCCACGTGCGTCCATTCACCCGCGGGGATGAGGTCCCCGGTCAGGCCGTCGAAGTAGTCGGACCCGACGTTCGACCACAGCATCGTGTCGCCGTTCCAGCCCTTCGGCACCACGCTGAGCCACTGGTTCGAGGCGCTCGCGGCGAAGAACGCGCTCGTGTACTGCGTGAGCGCGTCGGGACGCAGCCACATGCTGAACGAGTACGTGTCGCCCTGCACGAGGCCGTCCGGAAGGCGTACGCCCGATGCTCCGTCGAGGTGGAGCGCCGCGCCCACCGCGCCATCGGCGACGTAGGAGACGGAGCCGCCGGTGTTGTCGGCACGGTTCCCGGTGACCGTGGGCTCGGTCAGGGCGCCGGCGTCGTCCGCCAGCGTGTCCTCGAAGGACCAGGTGCCCACGGTCCCGCCGAGCGGACGCGCCTTGACCGTCACGTCAAACGAGACGGTCGCGCTGCGCTTGCCGTTGGCCACCGTCGCCGTGAGTGTCACGGTGGCGTCCGGCTCGCCTGCCGCCGGGCGCGTGACGGCGCCCGCGGACGAGACCACTGACTCGTCGCTCGACGCCCAGGCGATGACCGTTCCCGAAGTTCCCTCGACGGGCAGGTTGAGGTCGGCCACGACCGCCGAGGTGTTGCCGAGCGTGAGTTCGTCGACGACCGCGTCGACGGCCTTCCTGGGTGCGAGGACGTCGACGCCGCGACCCCACATGGTGACACCTTCGTCGGACACCACGGACAGCGACGGCGCCCATGCGCTGGTGGTCTCGTCCCAGCCGCGCGAGATGGTTCCCGAGTAGGTCCGACCGTCGATGCGCAGGCTCCACCTTGTCCGTGCCTCGCAGGCGCCAGGTGCCCGTCAGGTCTCCTGTGATGCGCCCGAGCGCGGTGAACCGCACATCCGACGGTAGCGCGGGCTCCGCCGTGATGTCGTGGCCGAGGTCGACCAACTGCCAGTCTCCGATCATCTCCGTCAGTTTGGCCCGGAGGTTGCCCTCGCCGCCATAGCGGGTCGGCATCACGACGGGCCAGCCGTCGGCATTCATTTCCATGCGGTGAACGCGGACCTCGTGCATCTCGCCTGTGCCGGGGAAACGAGTGTGGAACACCATGAAGGATTGGCCCGAGTCGGGGTCGTCATACCAGGACGTGTGGCCAGCGGACACGTAGCCGGTGCCGGTGCCCTCGCCGGGGTCGCCGAGCAGGCGCGGGAACTCGTAGCCACCCATGACCTTGACGCCGTACTCCTGAATGGTGGCGTCGTCGAAGATGGTGCCCTCGGCGCCCTTGACCGTGGACATGTCGTTGCCCTCCGCGTCCAGGTAGGGGCCGTCCGGGGACGTGGAGCGGGCCACGCGCACGTCGTAGCCGCCGCTCGCGTCGAGTCCGCCAAAGGACAGGAACAGGTAGTAGTAGCCCGTCTCCTCGTCGTAGCGAATGGTCGGAGCCTCGATCCGCGAGTGATTGCCGCCCACCAGGTGCTTTCCGTAGCCCTGACCGGGCAGCGGGACACCGGTCTCGGGGTCCAGTTCGAGGATGAAGATGCCGCCCGAGTACGACCCGTAGACCATCCACATGTTGCCCTCGGCGTCGTAGAACGCGTCCGGGTCCACGGCGTTCGGGTGGACCGTGGCGTCGTAGATCTCGCCCGGGTTCTCTGACTCCTGGTCCCACATGCCGGACTTCAGGAGGATGCCCTGGTTCTCGTAGGGGCCGTCCACCTCATCGGAGGTGGCGATGCCGAGGGCCGAGCGTGGCGAGTCGCCCTTGCAGGCGTTGTAGTACATCGCGAACGTGCCGTCGGGTAGTTCGATGACATCGGCGGCCCAGAGGGTGCTGGTCTGCGCCCACTCGAAGGTCTCCGCCAGGCTCCGTGTACACGTCCTCGAACAAGGGGTTGTCGGCCGACTGAGACAGGTCGATCGAGTTCTGGGTCCAGTTCACGAGGTCAGCCGTGTACGCCGAGGCGCCGTGAGAGCCGAAGGCCCAGATCTGGTCGCCATCGCTCACGATCGAGGGGTCATGGACGGTGACGTCCGTGAAGGTGGGGTTTGCGGGGTCGCGGTACGGGTCAAGCCATGATCGGCCGAATTCCGTGGTCGAGCCTGGCGGGGGCGGCGCCTGTGAGCGCCGCGGTGAGGGCTACGGCCGATGCCGTGGTCGCGGCGACGGCGGTGAGCCGCCTTCCGCGGGGGAGGGTTGCCACGAGGGATCTCCTGTTCGTCGTTGGACAGAGACGAGGTGGCCGACCTCTCCTCGGCATGCCTCGGCACGGACCTTACAACGATGTAAAGCAAAGGTGCAAGAGCATCCTGGCGCAGACAGATGAGGGCCCCGGGCGCTCAAGCGTCCGGGGCCCGCAGCCGCCGTCCTCAGGCCTCGGGGATCTCGCGGTAGCGGTTCTCGCGAGTGTTGGCGGCCGGATCGGGGCCACCGCGCGCTCCGGTGTCTAGTGCGTCGATCTGGGCGAGGCTCGGCGTCGGACAGCGTGAAGCCGAACACGTCCATGTTCTGCGCGATGCGGGCCGGGGTGACCGACTTGGGGATCACCTGGCGCCCCTGCTGGACATGCCAGCGAAGCATCACCTGGGCCGCAGTGACGTCGTGGGTGTGCGCGATTTGGCCGATAGTGGGGTCCTCCAGCGTGCTGCGACGCGCATCGTCGCCCCACCCCGGGTAGAACGTGATGCCGCCCAGCGGCGACCATGCCTGCGACACGATGCCCAGTTGCTCGTGCTTGGCGAGGAGTTCCGAGTTGCGGAAGTACGGATGCACCTCGATCTGGTTCACCGCAGGCACGATGGTGCGCCCGTCGAGGAGGCGGTCCAGGTGGTGGGGAAGGAAGTTGGACACGCCGATCGCGCGCACCCTTCCGTCCGCGTACAGGGTCTCGAGGGCGCGGTAGGCCTCGAGGGCGTATGTCTCTTCGTCGCCGTTGAGAGGCTGGTGGAGGATGAAGAGGTCGATCTGCTCGACGCCCAGGCTTGGCGGAAGCCTTCTCGAAGGCATGGAGCGTCGAGTCGTAGCCGTAGTCGGTGATCCAGGCCTTCGTCTCAAGGAACACGTCGTCGCGGGTGAGGTCCGTACGACGCAGCGCCTCGCCCACGCCGGACTCGTTTCCGTACGCGGCAGCGGTGTCGATCATGCGGTAGCCCGCATCGAGAGCGGTGGTGACCGCGGTGGCGGTCTCGTCCGGCGGGGTTTGGAACACGCCGTAGCCCACGGAGGGCAGCGTGACGCCATTGTTCAGGGTGATCGTGGTGGTCATGACTCCACGGTAGGCACGGCACCTGCGGCCGTGACAGGTCATGCCAGTACCTGTCTTGGCCGGAACTGTCGCGGTCGCCTCGCGGTTGTCACGATGGTCAGGTACCCATTCCCGCCACCCGAGGAGAAACCCGTGAAGGCTACCTTCATGTACGGAGCAGGAGACGTGCGAGTCGAGGACGTCGCCGCCCCTGAACTTAAGGAACCGACCGACGCCATCGTCCGCATCACCCGGACCTGCATCTGCGGCTCCGACCTGCACCCCTACCACTCGATGCCCGCAAGCGACGCGGGTAACCCCATGGGCCACGAGGCTCATCGGCGTGGTCGAGGAGGTGGGCGCCGACGTCACCTACGTGAAGCCCGGCGACTTCGTGATCGCCCCGTTCGCGTTCTCGGACAACACGTGCGAGATCTGCCGCGCGGGATTCCAGACCGCCTGCCCCCACGGCGGCTGGTACGGGAATACGGCGGTGGGAGGCCTCCAGGCAGAGGTCGCCCGCATCCCGCTTGCCAACGGATCACTGGTCAAGGTGCCCGGGGTGAACCCCGATACGGCCGACGAGGCGCTGCTCGCCTCGCTCCTGACGTTGTCCGATGTCTACCTGACCGGCTACCACGCGGCCTTCATGGCGCAGGTGGCTCCCGGCCAGTCCGTCACCGTCGTGGGCGACGGCGCGGTGGGCCTTGGCGCGGTGCTCGCCGCCAAGCAGTTGGGCGCCGAGCAGATCATCCTGATGGGTCGTCACGCCTCGCGCACCGACCTGGGCCGCGAGTTTGGCGCCACCGACGTGGTCGCCGAGCGCGGGGACGAGGGCGTGGCGAAGGTCCTCGAACTCACCGGAGGGTTTGGCTCGCACGCCGTGCTCGAAGCCGTGGGCCACATGCCCGCCTACGAGCAGTCCTACGGCGTGGTCCGTCCCGGCGGGGTGATCTCTCGCGTGGGTGTCCCGCAGTACGAGCCTGGCACCCGTGGGCTTCGGCTCGTTGTTCGGCAAGAACGCGCGCCTGGCGGGTGGCCCCGCCCCGGTGCGCGCCTACATGGAGGACGCCATCACGCAGGTTCTCGACGGCGTCATCGAGCCCGGCAAGGTCTTTGACCGGACCCTCGGCTTCGACGATGTCCCCGCCGGATACCAGGCCATGGACTCCCGCGAGGCGCTCAAGGTCATGATCGACCCAAGCCTCTAGTCCCACGCGTGTCATCGGGCCCGGTAGCGCTCGCCGAGAGGCGACCGCTGGGCGCGGCACGGAAGGAGAAGCACTCATGACGTCCACCCTTTCCCCCGGAGCGACGGTCCTTGCGATCGGCGCCACCGGCTCCATCGGCCGCCTCGTCGTCGACGACCTCGTCCACCGGGGCTTCTCGGTCCGAGCGCTCGTGCGCGACCCCAGCCGCGCCAGGGCCGTGCTTCCCGACTCCGTCGCCCTGGTCAGGGGCGACCTCGCCACCGGCGAGGGGCTGGCCGACGCGGTGGCCGGGGCCGACGGCATCGTCCTCACTCACGGCGGCGATCCCCACGCCGTGGACTACCAAGGAGTCGCGCGACTCATCGAGGCGCTCGGCGAGAGCCGACCGCGAGTGGCCCTCATGACCTCGATGTCCGTCTCAGTGGGAAGCGACGTCTACGGCGGTGTGCTGCACTGGAAGCGCCGCTCCGAGCGGCTCGTGCGCGCGGCGGGGCTGCCCCACACCATCGTCCGGCCCGGGTGGTTCGACAACGAGACCACCGAGCAGACAGGACTCGTCCTCGAGCAGGGCGACACCACCCCGCTCAACGACCGTCGTGGCGTGGCGCGCAGCGACATCGCCCGCACGCTCGTCGCGTCGCTGACGTCCGACGCAGCGACGGACGTCACGCTTGAACTGTTCGCCGCGTCCGGCGCCAAGCCCCACGACTGGGAGGTCGCCTTCGCGGCCCTCGACAAGGACGATGCGCTCGCGCTCGCGGGAGCCCACGATGCGGGCGTCGCCCTCGCGGACGAGCCCGCCGAGGTGCTCGCCGACATCGCGCGACTGCGCGCCTGATCACCGGGTTCTCGGCGGTAGCCGTCGCCCTCTTCCACGAAGGAGTCACACCATGCACACCAGAACACTCGGCCAGGGGCTCGAGGTCTCGGCCATCGGACTCGGCGCCATGGGGATGTCGCAGAGCCTACGGCCCCAATCCCGGCGACCGTGACGACATGATCGGCGTGCTGCGTCACGCCATCGAGACCGGAGTGTCGCTCATCGACACCGCAGAGGTGTACGGGCCATTCGACAACGAAGAGCCTCGTGGGAGAGGCCATCGCGCCCGTGAGGGACAGGGTGGTGCTCGCCACCAAGTTTGGCTTCGACCTCGGCTCGGGATCGATGGGCGGGCCAGACTCGCGTCCCGCGACCATCCGCGCCGCCGTCGAGGGGTCGCTCAGGAGACTCCATGTCGAGACCATCGACCTGCTCTACCAGCACCGCGTCGACCCCCAGGTTCCCATCGAGGACGTCGCGGGCACCGTCGGCGAACTCATCGCGGAGGGCAAGGCGCGCCACTTCGGACTGTCCGAGCCCGGTGCGGCTACCTTGCGCCGCGCTCATGCCGTGACCCCCGTCACCGCGGTGCAGAGCGAGTACTCGCTGTGGACGCGTGACCCCGAGCGTGAGGTCCTGCCTGCGTGCCGCGAACTCGGCATCGGCTTCGTGCCGTTCAGCCCGCTCGGGAAGGGGTTCTTCACGGGCGCGGTCGCTCGGGGCGACGTTTGCCGCGGGCGAGATTCGCGGCACCGTGCCACGCTTTAGCAAGGACAACCTCGCCGCGAACTACGCGCTCGTGGACCACGTCACCGCGCTCGCGGACGCGAAGGATGCGACACCGGCCCAGGTGGCGCTCGCGTGGCTCCTGGCCAAGGACCCCCACCTCGCGCCCATCCCCGGTACGCGGCGTCGCGAACGTGTCGACGAGAACGCGGCCGCGGCCCGCCTGCCCTTGAGCGCCGATGACGTCGCCGACCTCGACGGACTGGCCGACCGCATCGGCGTCGCAGGCGATCGCTATCACCCCACCCACATGTCGATGGTTGGCCTCTAGGCCACCGCTAAGGAGTCAGCATGAGCACTGAAGTCCAGCCCAAGGGTCCGACCGTGAAGGGACCCGCCGCATGGTTCACGGGCGACGTGTACTTCAACGCCTACTACTCGGGCACGGGTGCGTCACGCACTCGCCTCAACCTGGTGCGCTTCACTCCTGGTGCGCACACAGCGTGGCACCGTCACGCCGTGGGGCAGACGCTCCACGTGACCGAGGGCCTGGGCTACGTCCAGTCCCGCGGCGGCGAACTCATCACGCTTCGCCCCGGCGACACGGTCTACACGCCGGCGGGCGAGTGGCACTGGCATGGGGCCACGGGCGACCAGTTCATGTGCCACCTCGCGCTGTGGGAGCGTCCCGACGCCGACGCCGACGCCGACGATCCCGAGACGGAGTGGGGTGACCTGCTCACGAGCGATGAGTACCCCGCGGCGCCTACGGTGGGGTCATGAGCCCCCGCAATTCCGACGAGGTCAAGGCATTTCTGTCCTCCCGACGCGCCCGCGTCACGCCTGAGGAGGCCGGGCTTCCAGCCTTCGGCGGTCGCCGCCGTGTGGCGGGACTGCGCCGCGAGGAGGTCGCGATGCTCGCCGGAGTCTCCGCCGACTACTACGTGCGTCTGGAACGCGGGAATCTCGCGGGCGCCTCGGACTCGGTGCTGGACGCCCTCGCCACCGCGCTGCGCCTCGACGAGGCTGAGCGGGAGCACCTCTTCGACCTGGCGCGTGCCGCCGGGCCCGCGCGTACGCCTGGCCGAAGGGCCGATGCGGCCGTGCCGTGGTCGGTGCGCACGATTCTGGACGGGATGACCGGGGTCCCCGCGTGGGTGCGCAACGATCGCCACGACATCATCGCGGCCAACCTGCTGGGCCGCGCCCTCTACTCGCCGCTGTTTGACGCGTCCACCGAGCGTCCCGTCAACACCACCAAGTTCACGTTCCTCGACCCCGGAGCGAGGACGTTCTGGCGCGATTACGAGCAGATCGCCCACGACGGCGTGGCCATGCTCCAGATGGAGGCAGGACGTCACCCGCACGACAAGCGGCTGATCACGCTCGTGGGAGAGGCTCTCGACCCGCTCCGAGGAGTTCCGGCGCCACTGGGCATCGCGCGACGTCACGTTGCACCGCAGCGGCCTCAAGCGGCTGCACCACCCTGTCGCGGGCGACCTCGACCTCACGTATGAGTCGTTGCCGCTGGCGAGCACGCCTGGCCTGACGCTCAACGTCTACACCGCGCCGCCCGGTTCGCCGACGGCCGATGCGCTCGCCATCCTAGGATCGTGGGCCGCCACCCAGCGCGAGGAGTTCCTCGCGCTCGACAGTTCCGTGCTCGGCCCGTCGGTCCAGGCGGGCTGATCCGCTCAGCCGGGCTGGCGGGCGCTCGCGGCCTCGACGAGGCGCACGAGGTTCACGGCATCGGTATTCGCGCCGAACGCAGGGTTACCCGGCTGAAGCGCGCGTCCCGCATGCAGGCCCCCGATGCGGACGGCGTCGAAGCCGAGCGTATCCACGAGCCTCGCCACGGTGGTCACCGCAGTGTCGTCGTCTCCCGCGACTGCGATGGCGCGCCTGCCAGGCTCGCCCGCGCGGCGGTGTCCTCGTCGAGGTCGTGGTAGCCCATGTGATTCAGGCCCTTCACGACGCGCGCCCCCGGAAGGTGGCGGGCAACGATCTCGCTCGACGTGGTGCGCGGATCGGTCAGGTCGGCGCGCTCGCCGTCGACCTCCCACCAGTAGTTCATGGCATCCACGACGATGACGCCTGTCAGCGCGTCGCGGTCGAGTTCGTGGAACCGGCCCAGCGGCAACGCAAGGATGACCACGTCGGCCTCGGCGACCACGGCATCGGCGGTCGTGGCGACCGCGCCGGGGGCGAGGACGTCGACGGTCAGGGAAATCCGATCGGCCTCGCGCGAACCTGCAACGAGCGTCCGATAGCCCGCCGCGACCGCGAGCCTCGCCAGGACCGTGCCCAGCCTTGCCCGCGCCCAGGATGCCCACGGTGCGCACCTGCAGCGGCGTCACTTGGCGCCTCCCTCGGCGAGCAGTTCACGCACGCGCGGGATCACGTGGGTGCCGAACAGGTCGACCGCGCGCAGCCGAGACGAGGCGGGCATGGCGCCTCCGCCGGTGTAGACGAAGTCGAAACGCCCCACGCCCAGGGTGCGGATCGCATCGGCCATCTTGGCGGCGACCGTCTCGGGCGAGCCGACGTACAGCGAGCCGTGAGCCACCTCTGCATCAAACTCCGCGCGCGTCATGGCGGGCCAGCCGCGCTCGGCGCCGACGCGGTCGCGCATGGCCTTGTAGCCGGGGAAGTACGACTCGCGCGCCTCCTCATCGGTGGGTGCGATGAATCCGTGGCTGTGCATTCCCACGGGATGCTGAGGAGTGCCGAACTGCTCGGTAGCGCGGCGATACAGGTCAAGGTACGGAGCGAAGCGCCCCGGGTCACCGCCGATGATCGCGAGCATCAGGCGCAGGCCGTACTTCGCCGTGCGGACCACCGACTGGGGCGAGCCGCCCACGCCCACCCAGGTGGTGAGCGAGCCGGAATCGGTCTTGGGGTACACGTCGGCATCGTGCAACGCGGAACGGGTGGTGCCCTGCCAGGTCACGGGCGACTCGGTCAGGAGCCTTGCTGAAGAGGTCGAGCTTCTCCTCGAAGAGCACCTCGTAGTCGGCGAGGTCGTAGCCGAACAGCGGGAAGGACTCCGTGAAGGAGCCGCGGCCAAGGATGACCTCCGCGCGGCCGTTGCTGACGGCATCGAGCGTGGAAAAGCGCTGGAAGACGCGCACCGGGTCGTCGGAGGCGAGAACCGTCACGGCCGAACCGAGTGTGACGCGTTCGGTGCGGGACGCGATCGCCGCCAGCACCATCTCGGGGAGGAAATCGCGAAGTCCGAGCGGTGGTGCTCGCCGAGCGCCACCGCGTCGATGCCGATCTGGTCCGCCAGGGCGGCCTCCGCGACCACCTGGCGCAGGGACGCTGCGTGGGACATCGGCTCGCCGCTGTCATGCAGCGGCAGATCGCCGAAGGTCTCGATGCCGAACCGGACGTCTTCCGGGGCGATGCTCATGGCTGTGCTCCTTGCCGACACCACCGGGGATGTTGAGGTGTCAACTAAAGAGCGTACCGGGGCGTCGAACTATTCCCGGCCGCCGCATCTGCCCCCGGCGAGGCGCACGCTACTCGGCGTCGAGCGCGGTCCTGATGTCCGCCGCGATCTGCTCGGGCTCGGTGCTGGGGGCGTAGCGCTTGATGACGTGACCGTCGCGGCCCACGAGGAACTTGGTGAAGTTCCACTTGATCGCCGAGCCGAGCGCGCCGCCCGCCTCCGAGCGCAGCCACTGGTAGACGGGATGGGCGTGCTTGCCGTTGACGTCGATGGTCGCGAACATCGGGAAGGTCACGCCGTAGTTCTTCTGGCAATACTCGGCGACCTCGTCCGCATCGCTCAGGCTCCTGCTTGAACTGGTTGCTAGGAAAACCCAGCACGGTGAAGCCCTCGGCCGCGAACTGCTCGTAGAGCTTCTCGAGGCCCGCGAACTGGGGTGCGAAGCCACACTTCGAGGCGGTGTTGACGACGAGGACGACCTTGCCCGCGTGCTGGGCGAGGTCGTGGTCGGAGCCGTCGAGGGCGGTGGCGGAAAAGTCGGTGAGAGTCGGCATGCCCCCATCCTGACACCGCCGCGCGTCGTTGTGAACGGGCTCAGCGCGTGGGGCCGATGCGGTACACCAGCCCCGCCTCGTCATCCGTCACGTACAGGTCGCCGTCGGGGCCGATGGCGGTCGCAACGATGCGCCTCCACCGCGAACCGTCGTCGTCCTGGAAGCCACTGACGAGGGTGACGGGCGCGCCGAGCGTGGCCGCCTCGTCGTCCCACGGGAGGAAAGCGATGCCGGGCTCGCGGGGCGGCTCGCGGTTCCACGAGCCGTGCATCGTGACGATCGCGCCGTCTCCGAGCATGGCGGCGACGGCATCTGTGGTGAACGTGAGGCCGAGCGGGGCGCTGTGAGACGGGAGGCCCACCGCCGTGGGCGCCAGGCCCGCGCAGTCGAGTGCTTCGCCGAGGGGGTTGAGGCTCGGGGTCGTTGACGAACGGAAGGTCGACGATGCCGTCGCGGGCGTCAGGGACACAGTAGGGCCAGCCCAGGTCGCCCCCGTCCTCCACGCGGGTAACCTGCTCGACGGGGTTCTCGTTGATGTAGTCGCGGTCCTCGGTGCCATACAGGCCGGTGGCGTCGTCGAACGGGTAGGGCTGGTTGTCTGACTGGTTCACGGCGGTCCAGACGGTGCCGTCCGGTGCGATCGCGAGCCCGAAGCCGTTGCGCACGCCGCGCGCAATGACGCCATGGTCCCCTCCCGCGAGGGGAACGGAGGCCACGACGGCGCGTTCCGGCGTGCTCTCGCGGTCCGCGGGGTCGCGGTTGGAGGCCGAGCCGAGGCTGAACAGCACGCGATCGCCGTCGACCACCACCACCTTGCTCGCGTGACCGCCCCCGGGGAGGCCGTCGGCGAGGACCCGTCGGCCCGTGGCGGCGCCATCCGCGTAGTCGTAGGAGGCGATGGTAGTGGACTCGCCGACGATGAGCGTGGTCCCGTCGGCGAAGGCGAGGCCCTGAGGGTTGTCGAGGCCGTCCAAGACTGTCGTTTCCGTCGGCGCCTGACCGTCGGTGGTGGGTTGCAGCGCGACGACGTCGCCGCGGTCGCCCGTGGAGACCAGCAGCGTGCCGTCGGGCGTCCATGCCGCGAGTCGGGCGCCCGGGACGGCCGCCCATACCTCGGCCTCCCAGCCCGCCGGGATCTCGAGCGAGCGGCCCTCGGCCTGTGGCGCGTCGGTGCCATCGGCGATGGTCACGTCCTCACGTGCGAGGCTGTCCGCCCAGGCCGGCGCCAGGTCTCGTGTCGTCCCAGGTGAAGCCGATGCCGTGCCCGGTTCGGCATCGGCCGTGGGTCGGGAGGTTGCCGATGTCGCGGGTGCGCTGGGCGAGACAGCGGCGCCGTCCGTGCCGCACGCGGTGAGGGCGACGCCGGCTGCGAGGGTGATGGGGAGGACGAAGCGGGTCACTCCTCGACAGTAGGCCGGACCGACGGTGCTCGCTCAGGGATGGCGCCGCGACCAAACTGTCAGTGGGTGACAAATCTCGCGCGTGCCGGGTTTATCGTGAGCCTCATGCGTTTTGTAGCGATCGGCGACAACTTTACCGAGGGAGTGGGAGACCGCATCGACGGGGGTGCGGTGCGCGGCTGGGCGGACCTCGTGGCGGCGGGCCTCGCCGCGGGCCTCGACGAGCCCGTCGACTACGCGAACCTCGCGATCCGGGGCCGCCTCATCGGTCCCATCGTCGGGGAGCAGGCGGAGCCCGCGTTGGCGCTGTCGCCCCGGCCCGATGTCCTCGCCTTCAACGGCGGGGGCAACGACATGATGCGACCCGGCTTCGACCGCGACGAGATTGTGCGCCTCACGGAGCAGGTGGTGCGGCGTACGAAGGAGGCAGGGTGCGGCTGCTCCTCCAGACGGGCGCCGATGCCACCTTTGGCCTCCCGCGAGGCGACATGATGCGCTCGCGCGTCGCGGTCTTCACGGACCTACTGACCGCGCTTGAGGACCAGTACGAGCACGTGACGTTCGTCGACAACTTCGCCGACGATGAGATGCGCAAGCCCGGGTACTGGGATGCCGACCGCCTGCACCTCAACGAACTGGGGCATCGGCGCGTGGCGGCACGGGCGCTCACCGCGCTGGGAGTACCGACCGAGCCTGCCCACGCTTGAGTCCGGCCATCGTGCGCCCACGGGTGTGCTGGTAGAAGCCCGGTACTACGCGACCTACGTGCTGCCATGGATTGGCCGCAGGCTGACCGGCCGTTCGTCGGGCGATGGCCGCAGCGCCAAGTTCGCGGACTGGGTGCGCATCGACCCCTCCTGACGCCCGCGCGCGATCTTTGGTGCGTCCTGGGAGTCACTCAGTGCTCGCTTTCAGGCGAAACCGGGCACTCGATGACTCATGGGAAGCGGCGGCTGGGCGGCTAGCCTGGGGCGCATGGCCACGCCCGAGTTCATCCTGTCCCTGCGCGAGAGGGTGGGGCACGCACCGCTGTGGCTTTCGGGAGTGACAACGGTGGTGGTGCGGGAGTCCGCTGCGGACGCCCGCGGCCGCGAGATCCTGCTGGTGCGGCGCGCGGACAACGGCGCGTGGACGCCCGTCACCGGGATCATCGACCCGGGCGAGCACCCCGCCGTGGCCGGCGCGCGCGAGACGCTCGAGGAGACCGGGGTGATCGCGGTGCCTGAGGCTTTGGTGCGCGTGGGAGTCACTCCCGTCGTGACCTACGCCAACGGCGACGTCACCCAGTACCTGGACCTGGTGTTCCGCTTCCGCTACGTCAGCGGCGAACCGCATCCCGCCGATGGCGAAAACTCCGAGGTCTCATGGTTCTCCGTGGACGCGATGCCGCCCATGAGCGAGGACATGCAGGCGCGCGTCGCGGCCGGTCTTTCCGGTTCCGACGTCGCGGAGTTCGCCGCCCCCTAGACGGTCACATGGATCCATGTGACGGAGAACTAGTGGGCGAGGATGGGCCCCTCGCCCTCACCCTCTGCCGACTCGGGGCGCGTGACGAACAACGCGAGCACGATGCCGCCAGCGGCGAGGATGGTGCCCACCAAGAACGCCGCGCGGACACCGTCGGAGTAGGCCACGGCCTCCGCCTCGCCCGCCTCGAGGCCGGACAGCATCACGGCGGCGAGGATGGACACAAAGAGGGCCGTGCCCGCTGCCGCCGCCACCTGCTGCAGCGTCGACACCATGGCAGAGCCGTGGGAGTAGAGCCTTCTTCGGTAGCGACCCAAGCGAGGCGGAGAACAGCGGCGTGAACACGAGCGCCAGGCCAAGGCTCATGGTGACGTGGCCCGCGAGGACCACCCACCACGGAGTCGTGGCCGTGAGCGTCAGTGCGAGCATGCCGAGCGCGACCGTCAGCAGGATGGTGCCGGGGATGAGCAGCGGGCGCGGCCCGATGCGGTCGTAGGCGGAGCCGATGGGCGTGGCCAGCAGGCCCATGGCGAGGCCGCCGGGCAGCAGCATGAGGCCCGAGGCGAGCACCGACAGGCCGAGCACGTCCTGCGTGTACAGCGGCAGCAGCATGATGCCGCTGAACAGGCCCATCATGCACACGATGAACATGGCGCACGCCAGCGCGAACGTGCGCGAGCGGAACACCCTGAGGTCAAGCAGGGCCTCGTCCCGACGCTGGAGCACCAGGCGGCGCCAGACGAACAACGCAAGCGCCACGACGCCCACACCGACAGCGACGAGCGCTCCGCCGACGCCGCCTTCCGCGGATTCGCCGATGCGTGACAGGCCGAACACGATGCCGCCGAACCCGAGCGCAGAGAGCGCGACGGACAGCACGTCCATGCGCGTCGGTTCGGGTTCGTTGGTCGAGCGCATCTTGAGGATGCCGAAGACCAGCGCGGTGATGGCGACCGGCATGACGAAGATGAACAGGAAGCGCCACGGCAGCACGGCGAGGATGAGGCCCGAGATGGTGGGGCCGATGGCGGGGGCGACCGAGATCACCATGCCGATGGTGCCCATGCGCTTGCCGCGCTCGTGTTCGGGCACGATCGAGATCACCGTCGTCATGAGGAGCGGCAGCATGACGGCGGTGCCGCACGCCTGCACCACGCGGGCCGCGAGCAGCACCTCGAAGCCTGGCGCGCAGGCGGCGAGCAGCGTGCCTGCCGCGAACAGGGACATGGCGACGATGTACAGCGGCCGGGTGGGGAAGCGCTGCAGCAGGAAGCCCGTGATCGGGATCACGATGGCCATCGTCAGCAAGAAGGCGGCGGTGAGCCACTGCGCCAGCACCGTGGTGATGCCGAGGTCGGCCTTCAGGTGCGGAATCGCGACGCCCATGATCGTCTCGTTGAGAATCACCGTGAAGGCGGAGACGATGAGGACGCGGATGACGATCTCATCGCTCTTGCTCACCGAGGAGGGCGCGGCGGAGCGGGCGGGGGACTGGGTCATGCGGGGGCCTTTCTGGCATGTCGCGACGGGCACAGCGGTGGCTGGGCAAGGGGCGCGCGGCAATGCGGGGACGTGAAGCATTGTCGCATCGGCCCCTGACATCGGACAGAGTCGGTGTGACAAATCGGGTGGCGGCCAGTCGTGGTGGGCCGATGCCGGGAGGTGCCGAGTTAGCCGAGGCCGAGGCGTGCAAACGCCTCGACGAGACCCGCCTGCGCGGGTCCCGGCACCACGATGTCCGCGGCGGCAATGACGCCGGGGTGGCCGCCATCGATGCCGATGGCCGTGCCCACCATGGCGAGCATCTCGAGGTCGTTCGGGCCGTCGCCTGCGCCCACCGCATCGGCCGCCGTCAGGCCAAGGTGGTCCAGGACCACCTGGATGCCCACAGCCTTGGTGATGTGCGCCAAGTACAACTCGCCGGCGCCACGGCCCAGGTCCTGAATCGAGGTCTCGACGGCGGCGACCTCGTCGCCGATCTCCGCCGCGATCGCGCTGAGGTCACTGGAGGCCGACAGCGTCACGATCTTGGCGAAGTCGACGCCGTGAAGGTCGTCCACCACGCGCCGGGCGTCCAGCAGATCCTCCCAGACCGCCGCCTGGGCGCCGCTGGCTCCCTCGCCGGGCGCTCGGCGGTCCATCACCACGGCGGCCTCGGGCAGCACATGGAGCGCGTCGGTGGATTCGACGATCATCTGCGCGTGGTGGGCAAGGAGCACGTCGATGCTGCGGTCGGCGAGCGCGCGCGGGAACACCACATCGGCCAGGACCTCACCGTCGACCTCAGCGTAGGCGCCGGCTCCACACACGAACCCATCGAAGCCGGCGGCGGTCAGGCGGGGCGAGACGGCCGAGCGGGGGCGCCCCGTACACAGGAGCACGCGGTGGCCATTCGCGCGCACACGTCGCACCGCCTCCACGTGGGCGTCGGGTACGGCGCCGTGGTCCGCGTAGGTGCCGTCGATGTCAAGGAAGATCACGCTCACGGCGTTCACCCTAACCCGCGCGGAGGTCGTCGGCTCCGGCCGCTCGAGCTCAGTCCGCTTCGACGGCGCGGAGCACCCGGCGCAGCATGCCGGTAAGGTCGGCGCGGGCCTCGTCCGGCATGTCGACGCGCCACTCGACGTCGGTCGGCAGCCAAGACAACCCGTAGAACAGGTCGCGGACATCCGCACCTCCGAGGCCCCAATGGGTGACGCCCGGCGTGGGCTCATCCGAGCCCTCCGCCCACACTCCCATGTGCTCCTCGAACTCCGTCAGCGGCATCGGGAGCACGGCGACGGCCTCCAGCGGCTGGCGCTGCGCCGAACTGGCGACGAGGATGCGTTCGTCGATGTCGGCCCGCGTAAGGGGGCGCGGTGAGAAGTGCGCCCCTGTCGCGGTGAGCTCGCCCATGCGATCGAGCCGAAACGTCCGCCAGTCCTCGCGCTCGAGGTCCCATCCGACCAGGTACCAGCGGCCACGGGCGGGCGCGAGGGCGTGCGGTTCCACGCGGCGTCGCGTCTTCGCACCTTGCGCGTCCTCGTACGCGAAGCGCACCCGCTCGTGGTCGCGGCACGCCAGCGCCACCTGCCCCAGCAGTGCGGGGGGCACGTGCGGCACACGCCCTTGGTCGGGCGACGTCATGGCGGTGGCGAGCGCGGTGACCTGCCTGCGTGACGTGGGGGAGAGGACTTGCTCGAGCCTGGCGATGGCCGACAAAGCGGTCGAGGTGCCGTCCACGAGCCTGTTCGGCCGCGGCCACCCGCAGGCCCACCGCGATCGCCACCGCCTCCTCCTCGCTGAGCAAGAGGGGAGGGATCGCGCCTCCCGCCGCGAGCCGGTACCCGCCCTCGCGCCCCGTCCGTGACTCGACCCGGTAACCGAGGTCGCGTAGGCGCTCGACGTCCCGGCGCACGGTGCGTTCGGTGGTGCCCAGCCGTGTGGCGAGCCTCGGCCCCGGTCCATTCGCGATGGCGCTGCAGGAGGTCCAGCAGGGCAAGGGTGCGGGTGGTCGTGGCGGACATGTCCCCAGTTTCTCGCACTTTGAGGACAATTTCTGTCCGCATTGAGCCGTACCTTGGCCGCATGACCACCCCGATCATTGAGGCGCAGGGCCTCACCAAGCGGTTCAGCCGCGGCAAGACCACCGTCGATGCCGTCACCGACGTCACCTTCGACGTCGACGCGGGCTCGCTCGTCGCCTTCCTCGGCCCCAACGGCGCGGGCAAGTCCACCACCATCCGCATGCTCACCACTCTCATTCCGCCGACGTCCGGCGGTGCCAGGGTGGTGGGCCACGACATCGCCAGCGCACCCCACGAGGTGCGTGCCCGCATCGGCTACGTGGGCCAAGGGACCTCGGGCTCCTTCGCCCAGCGCGTCCGGGACGAACTCATCAGCCAGGGCGCCTTCTATGGCGTCGGCAAGGCGGACTCCCGGCGCAGGGCCGATGACCTCATCGAGTCACTCGACCTCGCGTCGTTCGGCTCGCGGACGGTTCAGCAGGCTCTCCGGCGGGCAAAAGCGCAGGCTCGACATCGCGCTCGGCCTCATGCACGCGCCCACCCTCTTGTTTCTCGACGAGCCCTCCACGGGCCTCGACCCTCAGTCGCGTGCCAATCTCTGGCAGCACATCCTCGACCTGCGCGAGCGCTACGGCACCACCGTCTTCCTCACCACGCACTATCTCGATGAGGCCGACCACTACGCCGAACGCGTGATGGTGATGGACGGCGGCCGGGTGATCGCCGACGACTCCGCCGCCGCGCTCAAGGCCACGCTGGCCGGAGACGCCGTCTCGCTCGGCTTCGTGACCGCGGCCGATGCCGACGCCGCCCTCCCGCTCGTGGCTCGCCTCGCGGGACGGGAGGTCACGCGGCCCGATGCACTCACGCTCAGCGCCAACGTCGCCGACGGCGAACGGCTCTTGCCGCGCGTCATCCGCGAACTCGACTCTCAGGGCATCGTGGTCGACCGTGCCACCGGAGTGCCGCCGACCCTGGACGACGTGTTCCTCGTGCTCACGGGACGCTCGCTGCGCGACGCCGATGCGCCGGGCCCCGAGGTCCGCGGCGACGCGACTGATGCCCCCGACGCCGATGCCCCCGTCCCCACCACCGCAGGAGAACCCTCATGACCACCGTGACCCCGGCATCGGCCGCCTCTGACAACCCGACCACGCCGGTGCGCGGCAGCGCCGCGCGAGACACCTTCAACGTCATGCTGCGCGAGCCTGCGGCCCGTGGCCCGCGATCCGTTCTCCGTGATCTTCTCCCTGGTACAGCCCCTGGTGTTCCTGGGACTGTTCACGCCGCTGCTGATCGGATCCTCGGGGGAGTCGACTGCCGAGACTCTCGCGTGGTTCGTTCCCGGCGTCCTGGCCATGATCGTGCTGTTCGGCACGGGCGCCACCGGCTCCAACCTGCAGTACGAGATGATGACCGGCTCCCACGAGCGCACGCTGGTGGCGCCGCTGAGCAGGGCCTCGCTGCTGGCGGGGCGTGCGCTCAAGGAGGTGGTGCCGATCGTGGTGCAGGTGCTGGTGATCGTCCTAGTCTCGGTGCCTTTCGGGTTCCGTCCGAATGTGGCCGGGCTCGCCATCGGCATCGTCCTGCTGGCGGCCTTCGGCGTGGGCCTTGGATCGCTCGGTATGCGCTCGCGCTCGTCACCAAGGATCGTGAGTGGATGTTCTGGGCCGTCCAGCAGAGCCTCATCTTCCCGCTGCTGATCCTCTCGGGAATGCTGCTGCCGCTGGATGCGGGCCCGCGCTGGATGTCCGTCGTGGCGTCGGTCAACCCTGTGAACTGGGTGGTGCAGGCCGAGCGTCACCTCATGGCGGGAGACCTGCTGGCCTCCGAGGTGGGGTGGGGCGTGCTGTGTGCCGCGGCGGTCGCCGTCGTGGGCCTCGTGGTGGGCATCCGCACCATGCGGCGCTCCGACTGAGCGCGGGTACCGTACGCGTGTGAGTTCACGCATTCAGACCCTCGGCATCCTGGGCGCGGGGCGCGTCGGCAAGGCCGTCGGCGCCCTCGCGGCCAGGGCAGGTATCGACGTCGCCATCGCGGGTTCCGCCGATGCGGTGGACGCCGTGGTGGCGGCCGATGCTGTGGTGCTGGCGGTGCCGCTTGGTCGGTACCGCTCGCTTCCGGCGGAGCGGCTCGCTGGGTGTGTGGTGGTGGACGCGATGAACTACTGGTGGGAGCTCGACGGGGCGCGTCCGGATCTCGATGATCCGACGACCTCGACGTCCGAGACTGTCGCCGCGTTTCTTCCCGGGGCCCGGGTGGTGAAGGCGTTCAACCACCTCTCGGGGTACGCGCTCGAGGAACTCGCACGGCGCGCGGGGAACCCGGAGCGCATCGCCGTGGCGATCGCGGGCGACGATGGCGCGGCAGTCGAGAGCGTTGCGGGGCTGGTCGATGCGCTCGGCTTCGACCCTGTGGTGACCGGTCCGTTGGCCGAGGGCATGCGCTTCGAGCCCGGCACGGAACTGTTTGGCGCGGACGCCGACGCCCAGGAGGCACGGGCCATGGTGGAACGGTTCTGGACCACGCAGCGCGGGCGGGTGGTGGCACGGGCGCGCGCCGCGCGGTAGGCTCGCGCCGTGCACGATTACAACGATGTAGAACTGACGGCGAAGGGCGGCGCGACGCTGCTCGCCTACGACCGCGTTCCCACCAGTGAGGCCGAGGCCAACAACGCCGACATCGCGCTGAGCCTGCACCTCGCGCTCGACGGTGTGCCCCTGTTTGACAACTATGGCGTGTGCTTCGCCGGCGTCGCGCAGACCCCCGGCCCGGACGGAACCTTCGACCCGGACCTTCGCGGCCTGAGCGACCCCCACCTCATCGCACTGACCGAGGGAGGCTACGGCCTTGTCGCCACCCGCACCGCCCGCGGCGGCGGAGACGACGGCACTCGCGCCTCGTCGGTCCTGCTGTGGCGGTCCGAGGACCTCATCGACTACACCGAACTGGGCCTTCTTGACCTGGGCGTCACGCATGGAGTCAACGGCCCGGCCATCGCCGTCACAGGCGCCGGCTACGTGATGCGTTGGCACGACGACCTCGGCGAGCCATGGCATGCCACGCTCGGCGCCTTCGCGGCCGACGCGACGGTGGGGGAGGCCGTGCGCGCTGACGTGCCGATGCGCGGTGAGATCGAGCCCGGCGACGCCGTGGCGCTCGCAGTCCCGGCCTTCCGCTCCGGCAACGTGATCGAGGTGTCCCCGGCGACGGCCCACGCCCTGCGCCTGCGCTTCGGTCCCGTGACCAACACCGGTGCGGCGGTGACTCCCGTGGCGGTGCCGGTAGGCGCGCCGCTCGCGGCCTCCGACCTTCCCGTGCGCGTGGACCTCGAGTATTCGGACGGCTCCGCCGGATCACTTGCCGTGACGTGGGACGCCGCTTCAGTCGGCGCCGTCGACACCTCCCGGCCCGGTGAGCATCGCGTCACCGGTCGCGTCCGGCAGGCCGTTTACCCCACGCCTTTCGCGGACGAGCGTGCCGATCCGAGCATCGTCCCGTTCCGGTTCCGTGGCCATGACGTGTTCCTCATGATCGCCACCAAGGACCTGAACCTCGATCCCATCGCGAACGACGGCGGGCCCATCGGCATGCCGATCCGCATGGCAGCCACCATCGCCGACCTTGCCGACGCCAACGGCGGTGCCGCGCTCGAACGCGACATCCTCGTCGCGGGCGACCTCGATGCGGACGGCCGTCCCATGACGGGCTGCTTCTGGGCGCCAGAGATCCACGTCGTCGGCGGCGAACTGTCCATCCTGTTTATGCCGTCCTACGACGGCGAGGACGGCCGTACCGACATGTGGACCGGGAGGGCCAGCATCATCCAGTTGCGCCGCGACGCGGACGGCGAACACCTCGATCCCACCGATCCCGCGAGCCTGGACGACGGCCCGCCACGTCACGCGCGCCGACGGTTCGGTGCTCAATGACCGCGCAGGGATCTCGCTCGACATGACCTATCTCGAGGATGCCGGACGTCATTACTACGCCTGGCAGATGCTGGGATCGATCTTCATCGCGACGATGGATCCCGCCATCCCTGACCGCCTGACCAGCGAGCCCGTGAGGATCCTCGCCCCGGAGTACGCGTGGGACAACACCATCGCCGAGGGGCCGAACCTGACGGTGCGCGACGGTCGCGTCCTCATGCTGTACTCGGGCTCGACCGTGGGTGACACCTACACGACCGGGCTCGCGACCGCCGCCTCGGGCGCGGACCTCACCGACCCGCAGTCGTGGACGCGCCTGAACGCCCCGATCCAGAAGTCCGGCCCATATAACGGCGAGTACCAGGCGGGCACCGGGCACGGCATGTGGTCGCGCGACGAGGACGGCAACGACCTCTACGTGTTCCACGCGCGCACGGACCACCTCGGACTCACGGGGCGCGACACGTTTGTGCGCCGCGTCCACTGGACGGCCGATGGCCTGCCGCGCCTGGACATGGAGACCGAGGAGGAGCCTGGCGCCCGAGCATCGGGAGGTCACCGTGACGGTGACCGTCGCGGAGGACGCGGCATGACCGGCGCGGAGCCGTACGGCTACCTCATGGTCCACTTCGTGGAGGACCCGCACGGGTACCGCGAGAAGGTGCACTTCTCGCTGTCACGCGGAGACGACCCCACCGCCTGGGACAGGCTCAACGGCGGCGAGCCCCTCCTCGCCTCGCACCTGGGCACCACCGGTGTGCGCGACCCGTACCTGCTGCAGCGTCCCGATACCGGTCGCTACTACCTGATCGCCACGGACCTCAGGGTGTTTGGCGCCGACGACGCCGGCTGGCAGGCGTGGACCGCCGACTATTCGACGGCGATGAACGTGTGGGAGTCGGACGACCTGATCCACTGGGGGCCGCAGCGGCGGATCGACGTCGCGTGCGGTCCCGACGGTGTGCGCGACCCCGCGCTGCCGCACATGGGGATGATGTGGGCGCCCGAGGCGCTCTGGGTCGACGACTACGACGAGGCGGGCGGGGCGTTCGTCGTCTACTGGGCCTCGTCCGGCGAGGACGGCCGCCAGCGCATCCTGTGGGGCGCGACGCGCGACTTCACGCAGAATGGCTGGAGGACGGGCGGCGTGCTGATCGACGCCCCCGGCGACGTGATCGACACCACCATGATCCGCCGCGCGGGTCGCACCTACCGTGTGACGAAGGACAACGGCACCGGCCGCGGGCTCTTCATGGAGCACACCGACGCGCGCCGCTGGTGGCTGCCCGGCGCCGCCTGGACCGAGACGCAGCACCACATCGGCGCCGCCTACGCAGGGGGCGACCCCGGCCTCGTCGAGGGGCCCGCCATGTTCCAGGTCCGGGGCGAGGACCGCTGGTACCTCCTGGTGGACGTGATCCCCGACGTCGGTTACCGGCCGCTCGTGGCGACGGACCTCGACGCGCCCGAGCCCTGGGCTGTCGTTGAGGACGACGACTTCGACCTCGCCCGTGCCACCAAGCACGGCGGCGTGATCCCGCTCACCCGCGAGCGCTACGACGCCCTGCGTGCGGCCGATGCGGCGGCTCCCGTCGTCGTCCGCCTGGCCGATGCCGTGGTTGCCGTCGGTGCGGGCGCCGAGGTGGCGCTCGCGGCGCTGCCCGCGACGGCGGAGGCGACGCTCAAAGGGGGTGGAGTCGGGACGTTCGAGGTCGAGTGGGATCTGGCCGGCATCGCGCTTGACACGCACCGCTCCCACGAGGTCACGGGCGTTCTGCGAGGCACCCTCGGCGCCAACCTCAACGACTGGGTCGCGGCCGATGGCTCACGCGACTGGGATGCGGACGGCAAGACGCCGTGCTCGGCGACGGCGATCGAGGTGACCGCGACGCTGACGGTCGCTTAAGGCCCGGCGCCGGTACCGTGGCGTCGTGACACGTGTGAAGGCAGCCGACGGCACCGAGCCTCGCGGTCGATCTGGTCGGCGACGGTCCCGGAGATCCGTTGGTGGTGATTCCCGGTGGGCCATGCCGTAACCCCGTGTATCTGGGTGACCTCGGTGGGCTCGCCGCGCATCGGCCGCTCGCCATCGTGCACGTTCGTGGCGCCGGTCGCACAGGTCACCTCTCGCGCGGCTGGTGGAATGACGCCGACGACGTCCTTGCTGTGGTCGACGCGCTGGGTCTCGAGGCCCCGGACGTGCTGGCCCACTCCGCAGGCACACGACTGGCCATCGCCGCCGCCACGCGGTTTGAGGGCCGTTTCCGATCACTCGCACTCGTGACTCCCGCCGCAGCGTGGCTCACCGGCACGGCCCATGACGGTGCGGCAGTCGCGGCGCGCCGGAAAGAGCCCGAGGTCGCGGCGGCCGTCGCAGCGTTCAACGAGCCGGACCCCGAGGACGACCGGCAGTTCGCCGAGGCCCTTCGTGTGCAGGCGCCTGCTGGATACGCGCGCTGGGCCGTCCGTGAGCAGCGGCATGCCGGGTTAGGCGCCTCAACGCTGGCAGCAGCGCGCGCATGGTTTCGCGACGTTCCCGACGACGCTGCGGAGCGTGTTCGTGCGGCGGCTCTCCCGCCGACGCTTGTCGTGGGCGGCGCCGAGGACATCCTCAGCGGCGTTGAACCCGTGCGGGCCTATGCCGACGCGCTCGGCGCGGGCTTAGCGTGGATCGAGAAATGCGGCCACTACCCGTGGGTCGAACGTCCGCAGGAATTCATCCACGCCGTCGTTCCGTGGTGCGTCGCTGCTCGTTAGTCCCATGCCCGACGGCGTCGGGGAGTGAGTCGCACCGCGGGAAGCGGGGAGCGGGGATGCGGGTGTCGCCGTGCCCGGCGACCTCTCCGAACCGCTCCGAGCGCGCCTCCCAGTCGTCGCGCGCCGCGGCGATGTCCTCGTGGGAGCGCCCGATGAAGTTCCACCACATCACGAGGTCCTCGGCGAAGGGCTCGCCTCCCAGGATGAAGACGGTCGCGTCGGTCGCCGCGGTGACGGTGATCCCGTGACGTCCGTCGCCCAGGTAGAGCAGCCCGCGAGGAGGTAGCGCCGTCTCGCCGTCCGCAACGGTTACCTCGCCGTCGACGTGGACGATGCCGTGCTCCCAGGCCGGGTCGAACGGCAACTCGACGGTGGTCCCGGCGGTGAGCGCGACCTGCGCTCCCACCAGCGGCGTATGCGTCGTGGCGGGTGAGCGCACGCCCGCAAAGGTGCCCATGACCACGGTGGCCACGGCATCGGCCCCACGGGAGGCTTGGAGCGCGACGGACGGAAGGTCGGCGTGAGTCTCGAACGCGGGGGCGCCCGCCCGGGACGCGTCCGGTAGCGCGACCCAAAGGCTGGAGGGCGTCCAGAAGGTCGTCATCGGAGCCCAGCGAGTACTCGGAGTGCGCCACCCCGTTGCCCGCGGTCATGAGGTTGAGCCTGCCCCACGTCGAGCACCGTGTCTACGCCAAGGGTGTCGCGATGGCGGATGCGTCCGGTGAGCGGCCACGTGACGGTCTGCAGGCCCGTGTGCGGGTGGGGATCCACGCGCATGGTGACACGCTGCGGCCCGAAGCGGTCGACGAAGCACCACGCGCCGATGGTCGGGAGGTCCCGGTAGGGCAGGACGCGCTGCACGCTCATGGCGCGCAGGCCACCCAACGGCACCTCACGCGCCTCGAGCGGGATGAGGCGCTGCCCTGGGCGGTTCATGACCTTTCGGGCCACAGCACCTCGAGGTCTGCCACCTCGTTGCGGCTGAGGTAGCGCGCGATGTAGGGGCACAGGGGGATGACGGCGAGGCCACGCGCCGCGACATCGGCAAGGGCGTCCGCCGCGAGAGTGCGGGCGGCCGACGTGCCGCGGAACGCCTCGAAGACCTCGGTGTGCGTCATCGCCAGGGTGCCGTCACCCTCGATGAAGTCGATAAAGCCGGCGGTCTCGCCGTCGACGCTTACCTCGTAGCGGTGGGAGGTGTCGTCCCGTGTCACGTGAAGGACCTGGGCGTCGGGCATGCGGGTTCCTTTTCGTCGTCGAAGGGGGTGCCTTGGACCTTACTCCCGCACGCGGTGGTCGCGGCGGAAGGTCGCACAACCGTGACCTTCCGCCGCGTGTGACTCACCCGAAGTCGAGAAGGTCTCCCAGCCACGACTCCTTCTTCTTGCGGCGACCGTACGAGTTGCGGTCGTTGTCATAGCGGCGCTCGTCGTACCGCTCGTTGTCATACCGGCGCGACCGGTCATCGGCCACACGCTGCTGCTGCGGGGCGGGAGCCTCATGCTGCGCCGAGCGCTCGATGATCTTGTCCAGTTCGCCGCGGTCAAGCCACACGCCTCGGCACTGCGGGCAGTAGTCGATCTCGACGCCCTGGCGGTCGCTCATCACGAGCGTCGCGTCATCCACGGGGCACTTCATTCTCGGTCTCCTTCGTCGGGGATCGGGTCAGCGGTGGCGCCGCCGGTGCGGCACTCCGTGCCGACCCAACGCGCGGGGCGTCATCCCTGCTCCCGGGGCTCCCGCATCGGCCCGCCGCTAGCCGGCCGAGGGCGTGTGCGAGCCTCCGGTGGCGAGGCGCATCAGGTCGCTCGACAGGTTGATGCCCAACTCCGTCCCGCCGGCGGACCCGTACTCGTGCTGATAGGCGCCCCAGGTCTCCCCGCGCACCGCACGAGCAAAGCCCGACTCCATCAGCAGGACCAGCCTCCTGAGCCGCGCGCGCGATGCGCGAGGTGAGCGCCGTCGACGAGAAGTCCTCGGGGGCGGCGAACAGGCCCGTGGGCACCGGCAGCGTGCGCAGGTAGGCGAACAGCGAGCGCATCTCCTCATCGACCACAAGGGCGTGACGTGCCGTCCCGGCGGTCGCCGCGAGGATCACGGGCTTGCCGATGAGCAGGTCGTTGTCGAGCACCTGCAGGAAGCCGGTGAAGGCCGCCGATGCTCCCGCCTTGTAGACCGGGGCGGCGGCGATGATGCCGTCCGCATCGACCAACGTGTCGATCGCCGCACGGAACTTGGGGCCCATGAACTGGCTCGACAGCGCCTGGGGCAATTCCGGAAGGAGTTCGCGGATCTCGATGACGGACACTCGCACGTCGTGGCCGCGTTCGCGGGCCAGCGACGTGACGCGCTGGGCGGCGCGGTCGGCAAGCATCTTGGTGGAGGAAGGGTCGGACGCTCCTGCGGAGACGACGACGAGGTGGAACGTGTCGGCGGTCATGACTGCTCCTTGCCTGCGAGCCTGAGAGAGAGGGATTCCAGGAGGCGCATCTCGTCCTCGGTGAGTGCGGAGGTCACGGCCTCGGCCACGGCGGTGCCGTGCGCGCGGCCCACCTGACGCTGAAGTGCGGCGCCGTCGTCGGTCAGGGACAACTGGTGGGCGCGGGCATCGTCCGGATTGGTGCAGCGGAAGACGAGGCCGCGCTGCACCAGCCGGTCCACGAGCCTCGACAGGGCGGGCTGGCTCAGCAGCACGCCCTCACCGAGGTCGCGGAGCCTCAGCGGAGATTCGGCCTTAGCGAGCGTGTAGAGGACGTCGTACTCGCGCACGGACAGTCCCTCCCACACGTCCTGCTCGGTGAACCGGCGCATGAGGACGGCGTGCGCGAGCATCGTCGCCTCCCACGTCTGGTTCGCGAGCCGGGTGCGCGTACGGGAGTCCGATGCGGTGGCTGGGGTGGTGGTCATCGTCGCCTCACAGAGTGGGGTAGATGGCCTCGGCGCCCTCGGAGTCCTGGTACGGCGAGGCTCCGGTGACGTTGTCGCCGCGGTTGGCGTTGGGGCGAGGCTGGCGGGGCTCAGCGTCGCCATACTTGGCGTGCACGAGGTCCGCGTGGCTCGGCGGGTTGGAAGCGACCTCGGGGTCGCGCTTGGACTCGAGCTCCTTGCGCAGCACCGGGACCACCTCGCCGCCCAGCAGGTCCAACTGCTCCAGCACCATGTCGGTGGGAAGGCCCGCGTGGTCGATGAGGAAGAGCCTGACGCTGGTAGTCACCCACGTACTCGCGGAAGGTCATGATCTTGTCGATGACCTCCTGGACCGAGCCGACGGCGAGCGGCGTCATCGAGGAGAAGTCCTCCAAAGAGGGGCCGTGACCGTAGACCGGGGCGTTGTCGAAGTACGGGCGGAAGCGGTCCCTGGCCTCCTGGCTGGTCTTGCCGATGAAGGTCTGGCCGCCGAGGCCCACGATCGCCTGCTTGGCGGTGCCGTGGCCGTAGTGCTCGAAGCGCTGGCGGTAGAACTGCACCATGCGCTTGGTGTGCTCCTTGGGCCAGAAGATGTGGTTCGCGAAGAAGCCGTTGCCGTAGTACGCGGCCTGCTCGGCGATCTCCGGGGTGCGGATCGAGCCGTGCCACACGAACGGCGCCACGTCGTCGAGTGGACGGGGCGTCGAGGTGAAGCCCTGGAGGGGCGTGCGGAACGAGCCCTCCCAGTCCACGACGTCCTCGCGCCACAGGCGGTGCAGGAGGTTGTAGGCCTCGAGGGCGAGGGGCAGGCCCTGGCGGATGTCCTGGCCGAACCACGGGTACACCGGCGCGGTGTTGCCGCGCCCCAGCATGAGGTCCATGCGGCCGCCCGAGAGGTGCTGCAGCATCGCGTATTCCTCGGCGAGGCGCACCGGGTCGTTGGTGGTGATGAGCGTGGTGCTCGTCGTCACCGTCAGGGTCTCGGTCTGCGCGGCAATGCTGCTCAGCAGCGTCGTGGGGGAGGAGGAGAAGAAGGGCGGGTTGTGGTGCTCGCCGACGGCGACGACATCGAGGCCCACTTCCTCGGTCTTCTTGGCGATGCGCACCAGGTCGCGAATGCGCTCGGCCTCGGAGGGCGTGTAGTCGTTGACGGGATCGCGGGTGATGTCCGAGACGGACATGATGCCGAACTGCATGGTGTGCTCCTTGGTCGAGGCGTGTCGTAGGACCTGGGTCCTAATATATGCGTTTGCATCTAATAACGCCAGTGGAGGCGGTTCATTCCCAAGGGCTGGGCCCGGATGTCGGCGTGGTGTCGCGTCCCGCGAATTGATGGAATGATGAATCCGTCAAGTCGCTCCAGCCTGGGACGTGTGCATGCCCTTCTCCGCTCCGCTCAACGAGGTCAAGGCTGACCTCTTCAAGGGCCTCGCTCACCCCGTCAGAATCAGGGTGCTCGAGTTGCTCGCCGAGGCCGACGAGCGCACGGTCGCCGACCTGCTCAATCAGACGGGCCTGGAGGCCTCGCACCTCTCTCAGCACCTGAGGGTGCTGCGCGGCTACGGGCTCGTCGCCTCGGAGCGTTCCGGTAGGCTCGGTGTCCTACCGCCTCGCGCACCCGACGGTCGCCGGTCTCCTCGGTGCCGCACGCGAACTGCTCCGCGACGTGATCGAGGAACGCGGACGGCTCGCCGGGGAATCAGCGTGACCACGCCGTCGTGGCGGTCGCTGCTGCCAAGCCGCCGCGACTACGCGGGACTGTCTCGATCGTGGCGCGTCGATGTTCTCGCGGGCGTGTCCGTGGGTGTGGTGGCGCTGCCGCTGGCGCTCGCGTTCGGTGTGACGTCCGGGGCGGGGGCGGAGGCGGGGCTCGTGACGGCCATCGTTGCGGGAGTCGTCGCGGCCGTCTGGGGCGGCTCGTCGGTTCAGGTCTCTGGTCCTACGGGGGCGATGGTGGTGGTGCTCGCGCCCATCCTCGCCGAACGTGGCCGTGAAGGCTCTCGCGCTCGTGACCGTCATGGCAGGCGTCCTCGTGCTCGCCGCGGGGGCCGCGCGCCTGGGCCGCCTGGTGGGACTCATTCCGTGGCCCGTGATCGAGGGATTCACCGTCGGAATCGCGATCATCATCTTCTTGCAGCAGGTGCCCGCTGCGCTCGGGGTCGAGGAATCCGCGCACGGGGCGAAGGCCTGGCGTGCCGCGGTCGATGCCGTCGCGGGCGCCGACCTCTCCTCCGCATGGCGTCCCCTTCTCATCGCAGCCTGCGTCGCCGTCTTCATGCTGGTGTGGCCCCGCGTGACACGCGCGGTCCCGGGGGCGATCCTCGCTATCGTGCTGGCGACCGTCATCACCGCGGCCCTGGGAGCCGGGGTGCCGGTCATCGGTGACCTGCCGGCGGGGTTGCCGATGCCCCAGGCACCCGCGCTGTCGCTCGGGGCCGTGATCGCTCTTGCCGGCCCTGCGTTCGCTATCGCCGCGCTGGCCGCGATCGAGTCGCTGCTCTCGGCTCGCGTGGCAAGCACCTATCCGGGCACGGATGGCTACGACGCCGATCGCGAACTCGTGGGGCAGGGGCTCGCCTCGGTGGCATCGGGCTTCTTCGGTGGGATGCCCGCCACGGGAGCCATTGCCCGCACGGCCGTCAACGTGAAGGCGGGGGCGCGCACGCGACTGGCGGCCATCGTCCACGCGCTCGTGCTCCTTGTCATCGTGCTGATCGCTGCCCGTGCGGTGGGGATGGTGCCGCTATCCGCGCTCGCGGGCGTGCTCATGGTGACGGCCGTGACCATGGTGCGCCCAGCCATGGTGCGCTCGGTGATGCGGGCGTCACGCGGCGACGCGGTCCTGTTCATCCTGACCGCGGTCGTGACGGTCAGCGTGGACCTGATCTACGCCATCGTCATCGGCGTGGCGGTCGCGGCGGCCCTCGCATTGCGCTCGGTGGCAGCGGCCGCCGGAGTGCATCGCGAGGAGTTGCCCGGAGGTGCCGTTGCGGGAGACGAGCGCATCGCGCTGCTGCGCCTCGATGGTGCGCTGTTCTTTGGGGCCGCGGACCGCGTCCTGGAGCGTGTGGCGCGCATCGACCACGTGGACGTGGTGATCCTCCGCATGTCGCAGTTGGACCTGCTCGATGCGACGGGGGCCCAGGTGCTCGGCGAGGTGGTGTCCTCGCTCGAGCAACGCGGCGTGACCGTGCTCATCAAGGGTGTTCAGCCGCGACACCTGCCGCTGCTGGAGCATGCGGGAGCCCTCACCGCCCTGACCGACGACACCCACCTCATCGCAGACTTGGATGCGGCGGTGGCGCGCGGGCGCGCCATGGTGGCGGCGCGCTGAGGCTCTCGACGGGCGCGGACCGCCACGGCCACCCTTGGGGCGGCCGTGGCGATCAGGCGGAGGCGGGTTCTTGGGTGCGGACGACGCGCTTCGCCATGACCCCCGCCAGCACGATCACGAGCACGCCGAAGACCGGCACGAGGGTGAGGCCCACCCTCAGCGAGGTCTGATCGGCGATCCAGCCCACCAGCGGAGGTGAGCCGAGGAAGGCCAGGCGCAGCAGCCACGACAGGATCGTGAGCCCAGTTCCCGCCCGCAGCCCCGGAAGGCTCATCCGCGGCATGCATGGCCCCCGGGATAAGGGTGGCGACGCCGAATCCCGCTGCACCGAATCCCGCGATGGTGCCCCACGGCGAGGGGAAGGCGAGCGCAAGGCCCATGCCGACGGCCACCAGGGCGCCGCCGGAGCGCGCGACGGCACGTTGGCCCCAGCGATCGACCATGCGGTCGCCCAGCATGCGGCCGATGAACTGGCACCCCTGCATCGCGATGAACGCGAAGGCGGCGAGGCCCGCGCCGGCCAGGAGCTCGTCCTGCATGTACGACGCCGACCAGGTGGACGCGGCGTCCTCGGCCCAGCCGCCCGCGATCGCGATGATGGTCAGCGCGATGAGGACGCCCCAGGTACGCACCGGGATCCGGGTGAGCGGCGTGTGCTGCGGCACCACCGCCTCGTCGGCCGCGTGGTCCACCTCGGCCTCCGTCGCGGTGTCCTTGGACAGCAACATCGGGAAGGCGACGAGGTTCGCCACGATGACAATGACAAGCGAAAGGACAAACTGCCACGGCACGCCGATGCCCAGGCCGGCACACGCGCCACCGATGAGTCCACCCACGACCGCGCCGATGGACCAAAGCCCGTGGAAGGAGTTGAGGATCGAACGCTGGTAGAGCCTTCTGGACTTGGAGGCCGTGCGCGTTTTGCGCGACGTCCACCCACGCGTCGGTGACTCCCACCAGGAACAGGGCGGCGCCGAACAGCCAGACGTTGGGCGCCGCACCGGCGGCAAGCATTGCCGCCGCGCTCCCGACCATGGTGATGGTGGCGACCCGTGCGGAGCCGAAGCGTCGGATCATGGCGCCTGCGAACAGGCCGAGCGCCAGGGCGCCAATCGACCACATCGCCATGGCGACGCCGAGCGTTCCGTACGAGATGCCAAGGTTGGCGCGGATCTCCGGCACGCGCGGGGCGAAGCCGCCCAGCACGATGCCGTTGGTGAAGAAGATCAGCGCCACGCCGAGTCGGGCGCGCCGCAGGTGGGGCGCCACGGCAGGGACGGGGGACGTGGGCACGACTGTTACTCCTTGGCGGCGATGGTGAACGGAGCGGCGATGAGGTCCGCAAGGCGTGAGGTGGCGCCCACCAGGAGCGTGAACTCACCGGGCTCCACGACGCGTTCGCCCGCGGCGTTGACGATGCTGCACGCGCTCGCGGCGACCTCGAGGGCCACCGACGCCGACTCGCCGGGCTGGAGCGCCACCTGCGCGACGGCCTTCACCACGGTCGGCCCACGTGGCGGACGTGACGTTGTCGCGCACGTAGCCCTGCACAGTCTCCAGGACGGGGCGCACGCCGGTGTTGGTGACCGTGACGGTCGCGCGGATGGTGTCCGTCAGGCCCACGGTCGACGCCTCGAGCACCACGTCCCCGTACTCGACGGACGAGTAGGAGAGCCCGTCGCCGAAGACCCACTGCGGCTCCTGCGTCAGGTCGGCGTAGCGGTAGCCGTGCTGCGCGTCGATCTGGTTGTAGAACGTGGGCTGCTGGCCCACGTGGCGCGGCCAGGACAGGGGCAGGCGGCCGCTGGGCTCGATGGCACCCACGAGGAGGTCACCCACGGCGCGGCCCCCGGCCATGCCGGGGTTGGCGGCCCAGATGACGGCCGATGCCTTGGCGGCCGAGGGCGGCAGAACGTGCGGCTTGGAGGCGAGGACGACGAGGATCACCGGCGTGCCGGTGGCGACGAGGGCGTCGAGCAGCGCCACCTGGCCGCCCAGGAGCTCGAGCGTGGCGGTGGACTTACCCTCGCCCACGAGTTCGATGCGGTCGCCGAGCACCGCCACCACGGCATCAGCGCCGGAGGCGGCAGCGACGGCCTCATCGATCATCGCCTGGTCAGGCTCGACGGGGAAGGCGATGTGCGGTCGCGGCTGGCCATCGGGGAAGAATGCCCCCTTGGGGTCGGGGCCCGTGGTGATGATCTCTGCGCCCTTGGCGTAGGTCACCTCGGAGCCCTCGGGTGCGGCGGCGCGTACGCCGTCCAGGACCGTCGTGATCATCTCGCGCGGGTGGCCCTGCATGAGCCAGTCGGCCTGGCCCGAGGCGCCGGCCCAGTCGCCGAGCGTGGTGTGGGGGTCGTCGGCGTTCGGGCCCACGATGGCGAGGCGCAGCGGCCTGTCGGCGGGAAGCGGAAGGGTGCCGTCGTTCTCGAGCAGCACGAGCGAGCGCCGCGCCACCTCAAGGTTGAGGTCGCGGTGGGCGGGCGAGGCGATCACCTCGCGCTGGCGTGCGGGATCGGGCAGGCGGACGTCCTCGAACAGGCCCAGGTCGAACTTGAGGGTGAGGATCCTTGCCACGGCCTCGTCGATGCGGGACTCGTCCAGCAGGCCCTGTGCCACGGCGTCCTGGGCGCCCTGGAAGAAGGCAGGGGTGGTCATGATCATGTCGTTGCCTGCGTTGACGGCCGCGGCCGATGCCTGGGCGTAGTCGGGGAACAGGCGCTGCTCCCGCACCAGGTTGCCGACGTTGTCCCAGTCGGTGATGAGGGTGCCGGTGTAGCCCCACTCCTCGCGTAGCACGTCGTTCAGCAGCCACTTGTTGATGGTGATGGGCACGCCGTCGGTGGCCTGGTAGCCCAGCATGAAGGTGGCCGAACCCTCGCGGGCAACGCGCTCGAAGGCGGGCAGGTACCAGGAGCAGGCTTGCGGCGCGAGATGTCCGCCTCGGAGGCGTCACGCCCGCCCTGGGTTTCGGAGTAGCCGGCAAAGTGCTTGGACGTGGCGAGGATGGCGGTGGGGTCGTCGAGGCCGTCGCCCTGGTAGCCACGGACCATGGCCGCTCCGAGTTCGCCCAACAGGTACGGGTCCTCGCCGAAGGTCTCGGACACGCGGCCCCAGCGCAGGTCGCGTGCGATGCACAAAACGGGGGAGAAGGTCCAGTGGATGCCGGTCGCCGCAACCTCCACGGCGGTGGCCCTCGCCACGCGCTCAAGAAGATCGGTGTCAAACGTGGCGGCCATGCCCAACTGCGTGGGGTAGATCTCGGCGCCCTCGAAGAAGGAGTGGCCGTGAATGCAGTCCTCGCCGATGAGGAGGGGGATGGCAAGCCGGGTGCGCGAGTTGAGCTCGTGAGCCTGCGCCAGGCGCTCGGGCGAGGCATGCAAGATCGACCCGACGTGCATCTCCTCGATGAGGTGCGGCACTCCGTCGTACGTGTGCATCTGCATCATCTGTCCGACCTTCTCGGGCAACGTCATGCGGCCCACGAGGTCGGCGACGCGCTCGGAGGTGGAAAGCGAAGGGTCGAGGTAAGCGGCGGTGGTCACGCGCGAATCCTTTCGATAGGAGGTGATGCGCATCAGAGTAGCCTAATTCCTACCGTGTGGTAAGTTCAGGTGCGTGAGCAACGATTCGACCATCGGTCAGGAACGCACGTACGCCCGCGGACGCGCCACCAAGGCGCATCTCCTCGATGTCGCACGCGACCACTTCGCCGAGTTTGGCTACCGTGGCAGGCTCGCTGCGAGACATCGCACAGCGCGCGGGGATGTCCCACCCGGGCCTGCTCTATCACTTCCCCACCAAAGAGGCGCTGCTCATGGCAGTGCTGGAGCGGCGCGATCAGGTCGATGGCGAGGTCAACCCGGTGCGCGGCGAAGACGGCTTGGTGGCTCTGCGCAACCTGGTGGCATCCGCGTACCGCAACGAGGCCAATCGGGGAGTGGTGGAACTGTTTGCCGTGGTCTCCGCGGAGGCCACCTCGGCCGAGCATCCGGCCCACGAGTTCTTCGTGGCACGCTACGAGCGTCTTGTCGCGTCCGTGACTCGGGCCTTCGAGGAGGTCCGAGCCGCGGGGCTCCTTCATGAGGGCATCGATCCCGACGTGGCGGGCGTCCAGACGGTGGCGCTCATGGATGGCCTACAGATCCAGTGGCTCCTGGGCTCCACGGCGCTGTCGATGGGCGATGCCATGCGTGCGCACTTCGCGGCCCTCGTCGACGCCGAACTCTAGGGCCATGGTCCCGACGAACGAGCCTCGGGTATCAGTTATGTGACGGTTGTGACAACTTGGCAAAGACCTGCGGTTTTGTCGCCGTGCGTCGGCGTGTCGGGCTACGTTGTGAGTGAGACGCCTCGGACGCCTCACCTGTCAAAGCCGACAACACCCCGTCGCAAGGAGAGAACGCCATGTCAACCACCCCCGTCCCCACCGATCAAGATGTCGCCGGCCCCGTCGGCTCGAAGGTCGGTTGGATCTTCCTCAGCATCAGCCGTATCGCTATCGGCTTCTACTTCCTGTGGGCCTTCCTCGACAAGACCTTCGGACTCGGATTCTCGACCTGCCGCACCACCGCCGACGATGGTTCATTCACCATCGACGCGTTCTGCGACAGCGCATGGATCCACGGCTCGCGCATCACCGAGGGCTACCTCGTCTACGGCGGTAACTCGCAGAGCCCCTTCAACGACTTCTACGTGAACCTGGGCGGCCAGGCCTGGACCGACGTGCCCTTCATGCTGGGCCTGCTCGGCGTTGGTCTTGCGCTGATCCTGGGCATCGGCTCGCGCATCGGCGCCATCTCGGCGACCGCCATGCTGCTCATGATGTGGACCACCCAGATCCCGCTGTCGACCAACCCCTTCCTGGACGACCACATCATCATGATCGTTGCCGTCTGGGCCGCCGTTCTCCTCGAGGTCCGCTACCAGGCCATCGGCATCGGTTCCTGGTGGAAGCGCCTCGACATCGTGCAGAAGAACCGCTGGCTCATCTGACACATCGCACGTGACCCGTCAACGGCGGGGTGGCCTCAGGGCCGCCCCGCCGTCGGCGTGTGTGGGGCCGATGCGGTGGGCGAGCGGACCTCGCTGATCACCGAGCGCACCACCTGAGGGAGGAGATCTCGGCTCCTCTTGGCCGCCCACGGCGCACCGTGACGCGCGAGCCACCACACGCGCGCCACGCGTGATGGGGTGCGCGCAGGTGCCGGGATCGCGGCGGTGCGCGGCCACCGGGCGGCGAGAGACGCGACCGCCGCGCTTGCGAGCGCCCGATGCCCCCGTGGGGAGGGGTGGATGCGGTCGATGTGCCACGCGGCCGCTCCCTCGATCGCGAAGATCACCGAGCCGTCAAGGACGGTGACGTCCGTGGTGGCCGCGGCGCGGCGCAGCGCCGTGTTGACCGCCTGGGCACGGCGCGCCATCGCGCGTGCGATCCCGCGTGGCAGCAGGTCAAAGAGGCCGATGCGGTCGATCGTCACCACCACCACGCGCGCTGGCGACGACGTCAACGCGGTCAGCGCGTCGCGCGTCGCGGTCTCGACCTCGTCCGCGTCGAAGTCGCCCCGCAGGGCATCGTTGCCGCCGACGGTGAGCAGGACGATGTCGGGCCGCAGTCGTTCAACCCGGCTCACCTGAGCGGCAAGGTCCCTGGCCCGCACGCCATTGGCCGCGAGGTTGGTGAAGGCGCTCGCTCCGAGCGCCGTCGCGACGAGCGCGGCCCAACCCACCGAGCCCCACTGGGACTCGATCCCGTCTCCCACACCCAGCGTGATCGAGTCGCCCATCGCGACCACGCGGGGCCCGGTCATGCCCGTTCACCGACGCGCACCCCGGCGAGCGCCCGCTCGTGGAGCGCCTCCATCGTCGCCACAGTCGCCGACCACGGCATCGTCTCCGCACGGGTCCGCGCGGTCGCGCGGCGTGTCGCGGGGTCGCGCGCCATGACAGCGAGGATCCCGGCCGCGACGTCTCCCGGGGTGCCGCGCACGGCCACCCCGGCATCACCCACCACCTCGGGAAGGGCGGATGCGGCGTGCGACACCACTGGGGTGCCGCTTGCGAGCGCCTCGAGTGCCGCGAGGCCAAAGGTCTCGATGGGGCCGGGTGCGACCACCGCATCGGCGGAGGCCAACAAGGCGGCAAAACGCTCGGCGTTGTCGACGAATCCGAGGAAGTCCACGGGAAGGTCCGCGGCCAGCCGCCTCAGCGCAGGTTCCATGGCTCCCGTCCCAGCGATGACCAGGCGCACGCGGTGACCGCGGCCACTGAGCAGTCGCACGGCCTCGACCGCGAGGTGGGGAGCCTTTTCGCGTGACAGGCGCGACGCGAGGACCACGAGAGCCTCGTCATTGTGGGCGAGAAGGTCACGGATGGCGGGGTCACGGCGCGACGGGTGGAAGCGGGCGAGGTCGACCCCGAGCGGCACGGTGACCGTGGGGAGCCCGAGGCGGCGGAACTCGGTCGCGGCATAGTCCGTGGTGCAGGCGACGGTGTCGAACCGACGATGCGTGCCGCGGTGGTGCGCGTCGACGGCCCGCCGTAGCGCCGCGGACGTTGCCCATCGGGGTGCGACGTGGGCTCGGACCACCCCGTCCACGCGCTCGTGAGCGAAGAAAACGCTCGGGATGCCCGCCGCGCGTGCCCAGTCGCCGAGCGGGCGCAGCGTGGTGCGGTCGGATACCTCGAGGACGTCGGGAGCGAAGGCCGTCAACACCTCGTGGACCTCCGGGAGTCGCACGATGGCGCGATAGCCGCCGGTGCGCGGCAAGAGGGGGATCGCACGGTCGCGCGCATACCCCACGGGGTGGCCTCCACGGCATCCTTCGTGCCCGGCACCACCATGAGCACGTCGTGCCCTCGCCGCCGGTAGCCGCCGCCAAGGGCGTGCATGGCGGTCCGTAGCCCGCCCGAGCGTGGCCCGTAGAAGTTGGCAACGTGCGCGATCCTCATGCGGTCACCCCCGTCATCGCCGCCAGGTGGCTTTCCGATGGCCGTCCTGCGTGGGCGGCGATGACGCGCGCGTAGTGCTCCAGCAGGCTCCGCGCTGACGCGGTCCCACGTGCGGTCACGTACCGCGTCGCGAGCGTGGGCGCCTGCCCTGTCTCGCCAGTCGTCGTCACGCACCAGTTCCTGAACGGTGCTGACCAGTTCTTCTGGCCTGCTGGGCTCGTACAACCGACCGGTCACGCCCTCCGCGACCAGGTCGACGGGCCCGCCGCGGCGCGGTGCCACCACGGGAACGCCTGAGGCGTGCGCCTCCTGAATGGTCTGGCAAAACGTCTCGAGGTCGCCGCAGTGCACGAACAGGTCAAAGGACGCCATGGCCCGCGCCAGTGCCGCGCCGCCAAGGAATCCGGTGAAAACGGCGTGGGGGAGCAGTGCCTCGAGCGATGCCCTGCTCGGGCCGTCGCCAACGATGACGAGCCGCGCGCCCTCGACGTCGGCGAGCCGCGCAAGGTGGTCCATGCGCTTCTCGGGAGCGAGCCTGCCCACGTAACCGATGATCCGTTCGCCGCGCGGCGCCCAGGAGCGCCGGAGCTCGGGGTCGCGCCGCGAGGGCTGGAATCGGGTCGTGTCGACGCCGCGGCCCCACCGGGCTAGCCGCGGGACTCCGTGGGAAGCCAGTTGTTCCTGCGCGTGCGAGGACGGCACCAGGGTGAGATCCGCGAGGGAGTGAAGGTCGCGCACGCGGTTCCACAACAGGGCCTCGCCCCACGGCGCCCGATAGCGGCTCGCGTAACTCGGCACCTCGGTTTGGTAGACCGCCACGGTGGGGAGGCCGAGCGCGCTGGCCGCCTTGACCGCTGTCCATCCCAGCATGAAGGGAGACGCGAGGTGCACCACGTCGGGGCGAAACTCGGCGAGGAGTCGCTCCACCCTGGCGGCGCTAGCCATGGACACCCGCACCTCGGGGTAGCCCGGCCATCCCACGGAGGGCAGGCGCACCACAGGCGCGACCCCGTACCGCACGGGGCCGCGGCCTCGCGGATCCGGGGTGATGACGATGGCCTCGTGGCCATGCTTCGTCAGGTGCTCGATGATGCGCAGCAACGAATGGGTGACGCCATTCGCGTGCGGCAGGAAGGACTCGGCGACCAGCGCGACTCTCACGGCTTCCATGGTGGCCAGCGCGGAGTCACCGCGTCTCGTCAGGCAGGCGAAAGCCCGGTGAATCTTCGGTGTCAGGATCGTGACGGCCGATGCTCGCCGCATGGGATGATGGCGGGCATGCCGTCGACCCGCCTGACCCGTGTTCGCGCCGCCATCGCCGTGGCCCTTGCCGCGCTCGTCGCCGTGGCCGTCGCTCCGGCGGCATCGGCCCACACGGAGCTCACCGAGTCGACCCCCTCCGACGGCCAGACGGTCGCCCTGCTCGATGAGGTCTCGCTGACCTTCTCGAGTCCGCTCCTGGACATCGGCAGCGAGCCTCAGCATCGTCGATGCCGAGGGTGCCGTTCACGCGCTGGAGCCCACGTTCCCCGACACGACCACCATTTCCGCGCCCGTCGACGCGAACCTCCCCGCGGGCGACGCCCAGTTGGTGTGGCGCATCGTCGCCGAGGACGGCCATCCCATCGAGGGCGTCATCGACTTCACGTACGCCCCCGAGGGGGCCGATGCGACGGCCACCGCCACCGCTGAGGCCTCACCCTCCGCTGAGGAGACCGACTCCGCCTCGCCATCGCCCAGGCTCCTCGGCTTCTGCCGCCGACGACCAGGCGACCGCCGAGCCCACGGCTGAGCCCACGTCCGAGCCCACCATCGACGACGAGGGCGGCGTGCCCGCGTGGATCTGGTGGGTGGTGGGTGCCGCCGTCATCGGCACGGGCGTGACCGCGCTCGTGGCCGTCAGCCGACGGTGACCGATCTCCCCGCACTGAACGCTGCGGGGCAGCCGCGATGGCGCCTGCCCCCGACGGCACGCGCGCCCCGCGCGCGTTTCGTCCTGGCGGCCTTCGCCCTCATCGGGTTCTCGATCGGGATCTCGCAGAACGCCGCGCCTGCGGTGATGCAGGACCAGTTGCGCGACCTCGGCACCAGCGTGGACGTGCTCGGAATCGCTCAGGTCTCGTACTGCCTTGGCGTGGTCGTGGGCGCGCCCCTCATCCTCGTGGGCCTTGGTCGGGTGGGACGGCGCCCGCTACTCATTGCGCTGGCGTTCGCCTTCGCGGCGTTCTCGGCCGCGACATTCCTTGCCCCCACCGTGGAAGCGCTCATCGCGATCAGGTTTGTCGCCGGCCTGCCGCACGGCGCGCTGCTCGGGGTGGCGTCCTTCGTGGCGATGACGGTGCTGGGGCGCGAACGGCGCGGCACCGGCGTGGCGATCATCATGCTGGGCCTCACCTGCTCGCAGGTGGTCGGGGTGCCGTTCTCGCAGTGGTTGTCCGAGCAGGTGAGTGGCGCGCCTCGTACGCCGTCGTGGCCGGGGTGGGACTGGTGGCCTTCGCCGCGGTGTGGGCTTTCGCGCCCGCGGTGGCAGGCAATCCGCACGCGTCCCCGCGCAAGGAGTTGACGGCGATGCGCTCCGTGCCGCTGTGGACGGCAATCATCACCATCACGGTCGGATTCAGTGGCTTGGGCGCCGTGCTCGCCTACATCGTGCCGCTGCTCGAGGTCGACAACGGCCTCGATCCGTCGGACGTGACCTGGGTGCTGATGCTGTGGGGAGTCGGCACGTCCGTGGGTGCGTTCTGGGGCGGCAGGCTCACCGACCGCGACCACCGGGCTGCGAGTCGGCTCGGGCTGGGGCTGACCGCGCTCGCTCTGTTCGGCATCGGGGCGTTCGGCTCGTCCCCGTGGGCCACCGTGCCGCTGTTGTTCCTCCTGGCCGTCGCTACGCAGATCTTTGCCCAGAGCGGTCAGGTGCACCTGATGGACGTATTGCATGGATCGCCGTCGCTGGGTTCCGCTCTGTCCCACGCCGCCCTGAACGCCGCCTCGGCGCTCGGGACCGGTATCGGTGCCCTCATCATCGCCGTCGGCCTGGGCTACCAGGCCCCCGCCTGGGCCGCGCTGGTCCTGACTGCCGTGGCCCTGGTGCTCGTCCGGGTGGGACCGGGATATCGACGTGCCGAGGCCGCGCCCGCACTATGAAAGAGTTGTCCCCATGATCCTTCGCCTGGGCACCCGCGCCTCCGCCTTGGCGCGCACCCAGTCCGGCATGGTCGCCCGCGACATCGAAGCGGCCGCTGCCGCGCGTGGTCTCGACCTCACCGTTGAACTGGTCCACATCACCACCGAAGGCGACGTCAACCGCGCCTCGCTCGTGGGGCTCAGCCAGACCGGAGTCTTTGTCAACGCCTTGCGCGACGCCTTGCTGGCGGATGAGTGTGACCTCTTGGTCCATTCGCTCAAGGACATTCCGGTCGAGCAGCCTCACAACATCGAACTGGCCGCTGTGCCGCCACGTGAGGATGTGCGCGACGCCCTGTGCGCACTCGGCTCCTCGCTGGAGGACCTTCCCGCAGGCGCCCGCGTGGGCACCGGCTCGCCGCGCCGCGCCGCTCAGGTTCTCGCACTGCGTCCCGACCTTGTCGTCGAGGGCATCCGCGGAAATGTGGACACGCGCCTGGGCAAGGCTCCACGACGGCTTCGACGCCGTGGTCCTCGCCGCGGCGGGCCTCAGCCGTCTTGGCCGGCTCGAGGACGTCACCGAGTTCTTCGCACCGGAGGCGATGGTTCCTGCGCCGGGCCAGGGTGCGCTGAGTATCGAGATTCGGCCCGATGCGGATCCCGAGTGGGCCGATGTGGTGCGCTCGCTCGACGACGCCGACACCCGCGCGGCCGTCCTCGCCGAGCGCACGGTGCTGCAGGTCCTCGAGGCCGGCTGCGCCGCGCCCGTGGCCGCCCACGCCACCGTCGCGGCGGGCATCGTCACGCTCCACGCGCGGGTAGTGAACACTGCCGGCACCCTCGTACTGAACGAAACCGCCACCGGACCGGCCGCACAGGCCGCATCCGTGGGCCGACGCATCGGACACACTCTGCTCGGCCGTGGCGCCGCGCGCCTGATGGGAGGCACCCCGTGAACCTGTCGATTCTGGAAGGCAAGCGTCTGCTGGTGCCCGTCACCGCCGAACGCCGCCACCTTGCTACGCGACTCGCCGCCGCAGGCGCGCTGGTGGAAGAGGTCGAGTTCATCAAGATCGATGGACCGGCCGATGCCGAGCGCCTCGAGGAGGCCACCCTCGCCTGGTGCGCGGGCGACTACGACTGGATGGCCGTCACCAGCCGCAACGCCGTGTTGGCGATGGACCGCATCGCCCGCAGGCGCGGCACGTCGCTCGGCAACGCTCAGCCGGAGGCGAAGGTCACCACCGTGGGCGAGGCGACTCGTACGGTGTGTGCCGAGGTGGGGCTCGACGTCACCCTGGTGCCGGTGGACAAGCAGAACGCGCGCGGCATGGTCGCGGAGTTCCCCGAGGGCACGGGCAAGGTGCTCGCGCCGCTGGGTAACCTCGCCTCGCCCGTGCTGGAGCGCGGACTGGCGCGCAAGGGCTGGACGGTCGACGTGGTCGAGGCGTACCGCACCGTGGATGGCGACGGTCCCGACCCCGACGTGCGCGAGATGCTCGCCGACGGCACCATCGACGCCGTGCTGCTGACCTCCGGGTCCGTCGCCGAGCGCCTGGCCGCGACGGTTCCCGAGCCGTCCAGCGACGTGATGCTGATCGCCATCGGCGACATGACGGCCGCAGCGGCTCGTGCCGCCGGCTTCACGCTTGCCGCGGTCGCGCAGGCGCCGTCCTACGACGGCATCGTCGCGGGCCTGATCGAGGCACTCGACGCTGACCGCGTCGCCGACGAGACGGCCGATGGGCCGGCGGAGGCGGAGCAGGAGCGCGAGCCCGAGGACGCCACCGAGGTCGAGGCAGACATCGCGAATCCCGACGAACTGGTCGAGGCCGAGACCCACGTAGATGCCGAGGAGAGCGTTGATGGCGACGACGTTGTCACCGACGCCGAGCCCGTCGGCGAGGAGCCCGCGATCGACGAGGGTTCCCGCGGTGGCGACGACACCGAGACCCCCGAGGACGACGCCGCCTCTGCCGACGCGGAGGACGAGCCCACCGCCGTGCCGTGGGCACCGGTGATGATCGCCGACGAGGACCGCCGATGACCCTCGTGCGCCGCCCGCGCCGTCTGCGCACCACGCCCGCCATGAGGCGCCTGGTACGCGAGACCCGGGTACATCCCGCGCAGGCTCGTGCTGCCCGTGTTCGTGCGCGAGGGCCTGACCGCACCGCGTGCCATCGACTCGCTTCCCGGCGTCTCCCAGCACACCCTGGAGTCGTTGGCAGGGGTCATCGATGAGGCCGCCGCGGCGGGCATCGGCGGCATCATGCTGTTCGCCGTCCCCGAGGTGCGCGACGCGACCGGCACCGCCGCGTGCGACGCGCACGGCATCCTGAACCTCGCCATCGAGAAGGCGGTCCAGGCATCGGCCGGACGCCTGGTGGTCATGGCGGACCTCTGCCTCGACGAGTTCACCGACCACGGTCACTGTGGCGTCCTCGCGGCCGATGGCACCGTCGACAACGACGCGACCCTCACCGTCTACGCGTCCATGGCCCTCGCGCAGGCGCGCGCAGGCGCCGAGGTGCTGGGCCTGAGTGGCATGATGGATGGCCAGACGGCGGTGGTGCGCGAGGCACTCGACGCCGAAGGATTCACCTCGGTCAGCATCTTCGCGTACAGCGCCAAGTACGCCTCCGTGGCCTACGGACCGTTCCGGGATGCCGTGGAGTCCGATCTCCAGGGCGATCGCAGGGCGTACCAGATGGACCCCGCGAACCGGCGCGAGGGTCTCGTGGAGTCGACTCTCGATGAGGCCGAGGGTGCGGACATCGTCATGGTGAAGCCTGCCCTGCCGTACCTGGACGTGCTTGCCGACGTGGCCGCAGCATCGGCCGTGCCCGTGGCCGCGTACCACGTGTCGGGGGAGTACTCGCAGATCGAGGCCGCCGCGCAGCGGGGCTGGATCGACCGCCGCGCCGCGCACCTCGAAGCGGTGACGTCGATCGCGCGTGCGGGAGCAGACATCGTGCTGACGTACGCGGCCGTGGAGGTCGCGACCTGGCTCAAGGAGGACATGTGAGCATCCGTGCCGACCGCGCCGCGGCCATCCTGCCCGGAGGCGTCAACTCGCCCGTGCGCGCCTGGAACGGCGTCGGGGAGAGCCGGTGCCGATCGCCTCGGCGCTCGGCGCACGGGTGACCGATGCCGACGGCCGCGAGTACGTCGACCTCGTCGGCTCCTGGGGTCCCGCCATCCTTGGCCACGCGCACCCGACCGTCGTCCAAGCGGTCCAGGAGGCCGCCGCGCGCGGCCTTTCGTTCGGCGCCACCACGGAGCGCGAGGTGGAACTGGCCGAGGAGATCCGCGGCCGGTACGCCCCCGCCGAGCGCGTCCGCCTCGTGTCGACCGGCACCGAGGCCACGATGACCGCGATCCGGCTTGCGCGCGGTGCGACCGGCCGCGACGTCATCGTGAAGTTCGCCGGCTGCTACCACGGCCACTCCGATGCGCTCCTCGTCGCCGCGGGCTCCGGCCTCGCGACCGCGGGCGTTCCCGACTCCGCTGGCGTCACCAAGGGGGCGGCCGCGGACACCCTCGTGCTTCCGTACGGTGACGAGGACGCGCTGACCGCCGCCTTCGCGGAGCACGGGCAGTCGATCGCCGCGGTGATTACCGAGGCGGCGCCGTGCAACATGGGCACCGTGCGGCCCCCGTAGGTTTCAACCGTCTCATCGCGACCCTGTGCCGCAACGAGGGGGCAGTCTTCATCGTCGACGAGGTCCTCACCGGTTTCCGTGCCGGCCCTGCGGGCTACTGGGGCGTCGAGCGCGACGCGGACCTCGCCGCTAGCGTCGAGCCGTGGCAGCCCGACCTCGTCACGTTCGGCAAGGTCATCGGTGGCGGCATGCCCGTCGCCGCACTCGGCGGTCGCACGGACCTCATGGAGCAGGCTCGCTCCGCTGGGTCCGGTGTACCAGGCGGGAACGCTGTCGGGTAATCCCGTCGCCGTGGCCGCGGGTCTCGCCACGATGCGTGTCCTGACCGACGATGTCTACACGCACCTCGGTGCGCTTGCCGACCGCCTCATCGGCGGCGTGTCCGCCGCGTTCGGCGAGGCGGGCGTGACGCACGCCGTGGGCCGCGCGGGCACACTCTTCTCGTACTTCCTTGGCCTGGCCGATGCGCCCGTCACCTTCGAGCAGGCGGCGGCGCAGGACACGGGTGCCTTCGCCGGGTTCTTCCACGCGATGCACGACGCGGGCGTCTACCTTCCCCCAGCGCGTTCGAGACGTGGTTCCTGTCGCACCAGCACACCGAGGCGGACGTCGACGCGATCGTCGCCGCGGCATCGGCCTGGGCGAAGCGCGCCTGACGCGCTGACCCCCGGCTCCCTGGGAGTCACTGAGTGCCCGGTTTCCGAGGAATCCGCGCACTCAGTGACTCGTAGCGCGCCCTTGCCGGGCCTCACCTCACGGCGACCACCCCCGTGAGGTGAGAAAGAGTTTCACCACGTTTCACACAAGCCGCCCGGCGGCGAAACATCCCCTCCCTACCGTGAGAAGGGTCCGAAAGATCGCTGATGCGGAGCGATCGAGAGCCGATGGCGGCCCGGACATCCACCACACACGGAACCCTGGGGAGGGGTCATGTCCGTACAGGACCGGCAAGATCAGGCAGCACCCGCAGGCTGTCGAGCCCGGCGTCATCGGCAAGGGCCGATGGATCGAGCGTTGGACGCCAGAGGACACCGTCTTCTGGGAAGCCAAGGGCAAGGCGATCGCCTTCCGCAACCTCATCTTCTCCATCGTCGCCGAGCACATCGGCTTCTCCATCTGGATGCTGTGGTCCATCGTGGTGGTGCGCATGTACGGCACCTTCGACGATGCCGGCACCCTGGTCACCGCGGGCGCCAACGGCTGGGCGCTGACCGCCGAACAGGGCCTCACGCTCCTGGCGGTTGCCTCCGGCGTCGGCGCCTTCCTGCGCATTCCCTACACGTTTGCGGTACCCGTCTTCGGCGGCCGCAACTGGACCGTCATCTCGGCGCTGCTGCTCATCATCCCGACGGCCGGGCTCGCCTGGGTCGTGGAGCGTCCCGACACCTCCTTTGGTGTCCTGGTGGCGATCGCCGCGACCGCGGGCTTCGGAGGCGGCAACTTCGCGTCCTCGATGTCCAACATCACGTTCTTCTACCCTGATAAGGAGAAGGGCTGGGCGCTTGGGCTGAACGCCGCGGGCGGCAACATCGGCGTCGCGGTCGCGCAGAAGCTCGTACCCGTCGTGATCGGCATCGGCGGCGTCGGCCTCGCGATGGCGGGCCTGGTGTACTTGCCGCTCGCCGTCATCGCCGCCGTGCTCGCCTTCGTGTTCATGGACAACCTGCGCGAAGCCAAGGCCGACCCCAAGCCCACCGGACGCTCGCTGCGTCACCCCCACACCTGGCTGATGGCGTTCCTCTACGTGGGCACGTTCGGGTCGTTCATCGGCTACTCGGCCGCGTTCCCGACGCTGCTCACGGTGGTCTTCGACCGGGCCGACATCGCGCTCGGCTGGGGCTTCCTCGGGGCCCTGCTCGGGTCGCTTGCCAGGCCGTATGGCGGACGCCTCGCCGATCGTTTCGGCGGCTCCATCATCACCGCGTGCGCGTTTGTCCTCATGGCCTGCGCGGGATGGTGCGCCGTCCTCGGAGTGCAGGGCGAGAACCTGCCACTGTTCTTCGTCGCCTTCCTGGCGCTGTTCCTCATCACCGGTCTCGGCAACGGGTCGACATACCGGATGATCCCGTCGATCTTCAACCGTCTGCGCGACGCCGACGGCGAGCCCGACGACGCTCGCATTCTCGACTTCAAGCGTCAGAGCGCGGGGGCTGTCGGCATCATCTCCGCGGTCGGCGCCTTCGGCGGCTTCGCCATCCCGTTCGTCTACAAGTGGTCGCGCGAGTCCTTCGAGGGCTCCATCGTGCCCGCCCTCCAGATCTACATCGGTGTCTTCCTCCTGATGGCCGCACTCACGTGGGTGTTCTACCTGCGCAAGGGCGCCCGGATGCAGGGAGTCTGAACGTGCCCGCATCGCACGGCACCGCGTCGCCCGGGGACGGTACCCCTCCGGGCGACGCGGTCGCGACCCACTGCCCGTACTGCGCTCTGCAGTGCGCGCAGACGCTGACCAGGACACCGGCCGATGCGCTGCTGCCCGTGGTGGTCGCGGGTCGCCAGTTCCCCACCAACAGGGGCGGGCTGTGCCAGAAGGGCTGGACCTCCGCGGAGGTCCTGCGAGCCAAGGACCGCATCACCACGCCCCTGATCCGCACCGCGGACGGCGGCTTTCGCGAGGCCGGCTGGGATGAGGCACTCGACCTGATTGCCACCCGCCTCGCGGCGCTGCAAACCCAGTACGGCAAGGACGCCGTCGCGATCTTCGGCGGTGGCGGGCTCACCAACGAGAAGGCCTACGCACTGGGCAAGTTTGCCCGGGTGGTGTTGGGCACCAGGTTCATCGACTACAACGGGCGGTTCTGCATGTCCTCCGCCGCAGCGGCCTCGAACCGGTCGCTCGGCCTGGACCGCGGCCTCGGCTTCCCGCTTGCCGACCTGGCCGGGGCCGATGCGGTGCTGGTCGTGGGCTCCAACATGGGTGTGACGATGCCGCCCTTCGTGCAGCACCTTGCCGGGGTGCGCGAGCGGGGCGGCCTCGTGGTCGTGGATCCGCGCGAGACCGTGACCGCCCGCCTCACGCACGACGACAAGGGCATCCATCTGGCCCCGGTGCCCGGCACGGACCTGGTGGTGCTCCTGGCGCTGGCCCACGTGGTCATCGCTGAGGGGCTCACCGACGGCACCTATCTGGAGCGCCGCACCACCGGTCTCGACGAGGTGCGACGCTCGGTGGCGTCGTGGTGGCCCGAACGCGCCGAGGCGGTCTGCGGCATTCCCGCCGACGAGCTGCGACGCACCGCACGGCTCTTGGCCGCCGCATCGCCGTCGCGGGGAGGCCGCGGGGCCTACATCCTGACCGGCCGAGGACTCGAACAGATGAGCCAGGGCACCGCCGGTGTCACGGCAGCGATCAACCTGGCGCTGCTGCTGGGGCTCGTGGGCACGCCGGGCTCCGGATTTGGTCCCGTCACGGGCCAGGGCAATGGGCAGGGCGGACGCGAGCACGGCCAGAAGTCGGACCAGGCTCCCCGGCTACCGGATGATCACGGACCCCGCCGCACGTGCCCACGTCGCCGACGTGTGGGGCGTGGACCCCGACACCCTGCCGGGTCCGGGCGTCCCGGCCATGCAACTGCTTGATGCGCTCGGCACGGCCAACGGACCTAAGGCCCTCCTGGTGCACGGCAGCAACGTGGTGGTCTCCGCGCCCAACGCCGACAAGGTGCGGGCGGACCTCGGCAGGCTCGACCTCTTGGTCGTCGCCGACCTGGTGCCGTCCGAGACGGCGCTGCTGGCCGACGTGATCCTTCCCGTCACCCAGTGGGCGGAGGAGGAGGGCACCATGACCAACCTCGAGGGTCGCATCATCCGTCGCCGCCAGGCCGCCGATGCGCCCCGTGAGGCCCGCTCGGAGCCTGTGGATCCTTGCCGCGCTCGCCGCGCGGCTCGGCGTCCCCACCGGCTTTCCCACGGACCCCCGTGAGGTCTTCGACGAACTGGCGCGGGCATCGGCCGGGGGCAAGGCCGACTACTCCGGCATCACCTACGACCGCCTTGATCGCGGCGAGGCGCTGTACTGGCCGGTGCCCGCCGCGGGCCACCCCGGCACGCCGCGAGTGTTCCTCGACGGCTTCCCCACGCCAGACGGGCGGGCGCGCCTCATCGCTGTCGACCACCATGCGCCGGACGACGACGTGCGTGCCGAGGCGCCGCTCTACCTCGTCACGGGCCGCGTGCTGCAGCACTACCAATCCGGTGCGCAGACGCGCCGAGTGGACGAACTCGTCGCCGCGCAGCCCGAACCGTTCGTCGAGGTCCACCCACTCCTCGCTGACCGCCTGGGGCTGGCTGAGGGGACTGTCGCGGTGATCACGACCGCTCGCGGTGAGGGGATGGCGACGGTGCGCATCACCGAGGCGATCCGTCCCGACACGGTCTTTATGCCGTTCCACTGGGCGGGCGTGGGTAGCGCTAACCGCCTCACGAACGACGCTACAGACCCCATCAGCGGCATGCCCGAGTTCAAGGTGACCGCCGTGAGCCTCGCGCCCGCGCGCGTGACGGAAGGAGCACCCGCATGAAGGTCGTCGTGATTGGCCACGGCATGGTCGGGTCGCGGTTCGCCGAGGACCTGATCGCCAGGGACACCGATGCCCGTGTCACCGTGCTCGGCCGTGAGCAGGCGGGCCCGTACAACCGGGTGCTGCTCTCGAGTGTGGTGGCGGGCAAGGTTGCCCCGGAGTCGCTGGCCATGAGCGCCGTCGCGGGCGAGCGTGCCACGGTACTGGACGGCGTCCACGCCATCGAGATCGACCGGGCCGCTCGCACCGTGCTCGACTCGCGCGGCGACCTTCACACCTACGACCGGCTGGTCCTCGCCACCGGCTCCGCGGCGCGCATCCCCGACATCCACGGCATCGCCACCGACAGGGGACTGATGCCCGGCGTCAGCGTGCTCAAGGACGTGGCCGATGCCCACAGCATCCTGGCGCGCATCCCGAAGGCCAGGCGTGCGGTGGTCCTGGGGGCCGGCGTCCTCGGACTCGAGGTCGCCACCGGCCTCGCAGCGCGCGGCATCGCCGTCACGCTGGTCCACCACTCCGGCCGCGTGATGGAGCGTCAACTCGGGGACGCCGCCGCCCAGATCGCGACGGGCTCGCTCGCCAAGGCTCGGCGTCAAGGTCGTCACCGAGACGTCGGTGGCGGCGGCGATCGATCGCCGCGGGCAGGCTCAGCGCCGTGCGTCTCACCGACGGCACCGAGGCCCTCACCGACCTGCTGGTCATGTGCGCGGGCACCATCCCCGAGGCGGCGCTCGCGCGTCGCGCGGGTCTGCCGTGCGACAGGGGCATCCTCGTGGGCGGCGACCTCGCAAGCCTCATCGACCCGCACGTCTACGCGATCGGCGACTGCGCGCAGCCTCCCGAGGGAGGTTCCGGGCTGGTCGCGCAGGGCTGGGAGCAAGCATCGCGCCTGGTGGACGCGCTCAGCGGCGCGTCGGTGCCGGTACGCAAGCCCTCCGACGACGATGGCGACCCGACGGCGATCGTGCGCGTCAAGGCACTCGGCCTCGACGTGGTCACGATGGGGCTGTCGGGCAAGTTTGACCACGGCGAGCGCGAGCCTGCGCGCCGTACGGATGGCCGATCCCAGCATCGGCCGCTTCGTCGAGGTCGTCGTGTCTCACGGGCTGCTGGTCGGCGCCACGGTGGTGGGCGACAAGGAGTGCGCGTCGCGCCTGTCCGCCATGTACACCCGCATGATGCCGGTGCCCGCGGACCCCGCCCACCTCATCGTGCGCCCCCTTGCCGCCGCGCCACCTGCCGCCGCGACGGCCGTAGAAGACATGGACGACGACGCGACGGTGTGCCAGTGCAACACCGTGTCCAAGGGAGCCATCTGCGCCGCCATCGCGGACGGATGCTCCAGCGTCGACGCCGTCGCCAAGGCGACCAGGGCATCGACCGGATGCGGCGACTGCCGTTCACAGGTCGCGCGCCTCATCGAAGCGACCCCCACCACGAAGGTTCCCGCGCTCGCGGGGTGAGGAGGAACATCATGACCGAAACCCAGCAGGTGGTCGTTGTCGGAGGCGGCATGGTTGCCCATCGCTTCACCGAGGCGATGCGCGCGCGTGACGTAGATGGCCGCTACGCCGTCACCGTCCTCGCGGAGGAGCCGCGCGCCCCGTACGACAGGGTGGCGCTGACCACTACTTCACCGGCAAGGACCCCGACGACCTCGCCCTTGGCGACCCGGCGCTGTGGGACGACGCGCTCGTGACGCTCCGCCGTGACGCGAAGGCGGTGCGTATCGACCGCGAGGCGCGCGAGGTCATGGACGCCCACGGCGTGGTGCACCCGTACGACCACCTGGTGATGGCGACCGGCTCCTACGCCTGGGCGCCGCCGGTGAAGGAGCCGACCTCCCCGGCGTGTTCGTGTACCGCACCATCGACGACGTGGCGGCCCTGCGCATCTACGTGGAGCGGCGTCGCAAGGAACTGGGGCGCACGGTGCGTGGCGCCGTCATCGGCGGCGGACTGCTCGGCCTCGAGGCGGCCGGCGCCCTGCAGGAACTCGGTGCCACCTCGACGGTGATTCAGTTCTCCGACCGCCTGATGAACCTCCAGGTCGACGAGGGCGGCGGCCAGGCGCTCAGCAGGCTCATCGAGAACATGGGCGTGAAGGTGCGGTGCAACACTGCCACCGACGCCATCAAGCCCGACAAGCACGGCCACGTGGGTTCCCTCAAGTTCGCGGACAAGGGCGAGCAGGTGGTGGACGTGGTCGTCTTCGCCACCGGCGTGCGACCGCGCGACGAACTCGCACGCGACATGGGGCTCGAGATCGGCGCTCGCGGCGGCATCGTCGTCGACGACACCTGCCTCACCGAGGACCCCGCCATCAGCGCCATCGGCGAGGTGGCCTGCATCCAGGGTGCGTGCATCGGCCTCATCGCGCCGGGCAACACCATGGCCGAGATCGCCGTCGACCGGCTCCTGGGAGGTTCCTCCACGTTCCCCGGAGCGGACACCGCTGCCAAGGCGAAGGCTCCTCGGAGTCGACGTGGCGAGCTTTGGCGACGCCTTCGCGACCACGCCCGGTGCGCTCGAGCTCACCTACGCGGACCCGGTGGCGGGCGTTTACAAGAAGGCTCGTCGTGACGGACGACGCCCGCACCCTGTTGGGCGGCATCCTCGTGGGCGACGCGTCCGCGTACGCGAGCCTGCGGCCCCTGGTGGGCGCCGAGGCTCGGCGGCGACCCCGCGGCGTGGTTGCTCCCGGAGGGTTCCATCGAACGCCCCAACGTGGAGGCTCCCCGACGAGGCATCGGTGTGCTCATGCAACAACGTCACCGCGGGCGCCATCCGGCACGCGGTCACCGACCAGGGCTGCCACGACCTGGGCGAGGTGAAGGCCTGCACCAAGGCCGGCACCTCGTGCGGCTCGTGCCTGCCGCTTGTGAAGAAGATTGTGGGAGGCGAGCTCGAGAAGTCCGGCATCGAACTCTCGTCCGCCCTGTGCGAGCACATCGACATGTCGCGCGCCCAACTGTTCAACGCCATCCAGGTCGCCGGCGTCACCACCTTCTCCGAGGTGATCGAGCGCTTCGGCACGGGGCGCGGCTGCGACATCTGCAAGCCGACCATCGGCTCGATCCTCGCGTCGCTCTACAACGAGCACGTGCTCGCCGCGGATCGTGCCGCCCTGCAGGACACGAATGACCGTGTCATGGCCAACATGCAGAAGGACGGCACGTACTCCGTGGTGCCCCGCGTCCCGGGCGGCGAGATCCTTCCCGAGCACCTGATCCTGATCGGCCAGATTGCTCAGGACTACGGGCTGTATACGAAGATCACGGGCGGCCAGCGCATCGACCTGTTCGGCGCCAGGCTCGAGCAGTTACCGAGCATCTGGGCACGGTTGGTGGACGCCGGGATGGAGTCGGGCCACGCGTACGGCAAGTCGCTGCGTACCGTGAAGTCCTGCGTGGGGTCCACCTGGTGCCGCTACGGCGTGCAGGACTCGGTGGGGATGGCGATCGCCCTCGAGCCAGGTATCGCGGCCTGCGCAGCCCCCACAAGATCGCCTGGGAGTCTCCGGCTGTGCCCGCGAGTGCGCGGAGGCCCGTGGCAAGGACGTGGGCGTCATCGCGACGGACAACGGCTGGAACATCTACGTCGGCGGCAACGGCGGCTTCACGCCCAAGCACGCACAGCCTGCTGGTCGAGGACGTGGACGATGAGACGGTGTTCCGCCTCGTCGACCGCTACCTCATGTACTACATCCGCACCGCCGACCGCCTGCAGCGCACCGCGCCATGGCAGGAGGAGCACGAGGGCGGGCTCGAGGCCATCAGGGCCGTCATCATGGACGACTCGCTTGGCATCTGCGCGGACCTTGACGCGCACATGGCGCGCCACATCGACGCCTACGAGGACGAATGGAAGGCGGTCCTTGGCGATCCCGAGCGCCTCAAGCAGTTCACGAGCTTCGTCAACGCGCCCGAGGAGCCCGATCCCACCCTCGCCTATGTGGAGCAGCGCGGCCAACGCCGCCCCGCCAACGAGTCGGAGCGCCGCGGCGGCGCCGTCCTTATTGCACCGAGCCGGCTGGAGGTGCGGTCATGACCGCAGTGCGCCACGACAGCATCGAGACCGCGGCGACCACGAGGATCGAGGTGTGCGCCTACGACAGGCTCACTCCCGACCTGGGCGTCGCCGCGCTGATCCATGGCATCCAGGTGGCGATCTTTCGGCTCGCCGATGGCACGGTCCACGCGGTGCAGAACCTTGACCCGTTCTCGGGGGCCTCGGTGATGAGTCGTGGCATCACGGGGTCGCGGGGCGGCGAGCCCACCATCGCCTCACCGATCTATAAGCAGGTCTTCTCGCTGTTGACAGGCGAGTGCCTCGTGACGATGGACAAGGCTCCGCATGAGGGGTATGCGGCCGACCTCTCCGTCTACGCGGTGACGGTGGATAGCGGCACGGTCTATGTCGATGTGCCAGGCCCGATGTAGGGACAAGGTCACGGCCTTGGCGCCTCGGGCCGACCTACCCTCGAAGTACCAGGTCACGCGCGAAGGTCGCGCGGCGCACGCCGCGGTTCCCCGGACGCGTGAGGGCCAGGGGAGGAGGGGCGCCATGGGTGCCGAGAAGGTCGTCGTCGTCGGAGCAGGCATGGTCGCCCAGCGCTTCGTTCAGACATTGCGAGCGGCCGATGCCGAGGGCCGGTTCGAGGTCGAGGTCTTCGGCGAGGAAACCTACGCCCCGTACGACCGCGTCGCGCTCACCAGCCTTCTTCTCCAAGGCCGGACCGGAGGACCTCCTCCTTGGCGATCAGGCGCTCTGGGACGACCCCGCGGTAACGCTGCGGCGAGACACCCGCGTGGTGTCTCTGGATCGTGACGCCGCGACGGTGACCCTCGCCGACGGCTCGACCGTGCCGTACGACCAGGTGGTCATGGCCACGGGCTCCTCCGCGTGGGCTCCGCCGCTGCCTGGCATTGACCTGCCTGGCGTCTTCATGTACCGCACCCTCGATGACGTCGCGAAGATGCGCGACTGGGTGCGCGCCCGCCAGGCCGTGGTGGGACGCCCCGTGCGCGGCGCCGTCATCGGCGGAGGACTCTTGGGCCTCGAGGCCGCGGGCGCCCTCCAGTCCATGGGCGCCACCGCGACGGTCGTGGAGTTCGCCGACCGCCTCATGGCGCTCCAGGTCGACAAGTCCGGCGGCGAGGCGCTGAAGAGCCTCATCGAGCGCCTGGGAGTGAAGGTCCGCACCTCGATCGCCACCACAGAGGTGGTGGCCGATGCTGACGGCCGCGCGGGCACGCTGCGGTTCTCCGATGGCTCGGAGCAGGCTCGTGGACGTGGTCGTGTTCGCCACCGGCATCCGTCCCCGTGACGAGTTGGGTCGTGACGCGGGCCTCGCCGTGGGCGCGCGCGGGGGAATCGTCGTGGACGACGCCTGCCGCACGGCCGATCCGCGCGTTAGTGCCATCGGCGAGTGTGCGGCCGCGGCGGCTGACGGTCACCTGTCCGTCGGCCTCATCGCCCCCGGAAACACCATGGCCGACGTCACCGCGCGCCGCCTCCTCGGCGAGGACGGCGCCTACCTCGGCGCTGACACCGCCACCAGGCTCAAACTGCTGGGCGTGGACGTGGCCGCCTTCGGCGACGCGTTCGCCACCACTCCCGGCGCGCTCGAGGTCGTCTACTCCGACCCGTTCTCCGGCTCGTACAAGAAACTCGTCATGACGGACGACGCGTCGACACTGCTGGGCGGCATGTTCGTGGGAGATGCCAGCGCGTTCGCGTCGCTGCGGCCCATGGTCGGCGCCGAACTGCCCGGCGACCCGAGCCGTGGATTCTGCCCGAGGGTGCCGCCGCTCGCCCCGAGCTCGAGCTCCCCGACGAGGCCACGGTGTGCTCGTGCAACAACGTCACCGCCGGCACCATTCGCCACGCGGTCAACGAGGACGGCGTCCATGACCTCGGCGAACTGAAGTCCTGTACATCCGCTGGCACCGCGTGCGGCTCGTGCCTGCCGCTGGTCAAGAAGATCCTCACCACCGAGCCTCGGCAAGGCAGGCATCGAGGTATCGCAGGCCCTCTGCGAGCACTTCGAGATGTCCCGCGCCCAGTTGTTCTCCGCCATTCAGGTGGCGGGGCTCACCACGTTCTCCGAGATCATCGAGCGCTTCGGCACCGGCCACGGCTGCGACATCTGCAAGCCGACCATCGGTTCCATCCTCGCGTCGATCTACAACGGCCACGTGCTCGCGGAGGACCGTGCCGCCCTCCAGGACACCAACGACCGGGTCATGGCCAACATGCAGAAGGACGGCACCTACTCGGTGGTGCCCCGCATCCCCGGCGGTGAGATCACTCCCGAGAAGGCTCATGGTCATCGCGGAGGTCGCCAAGGACTTCGGGCTTTACACGAAGATCACGGGCGGCCAGCGCATCGACCTGTTCGGCGCGCGCCTGGAGCAGCCTGCCGCAGATCTGGCAGCGACTCGTGGACGCGGGCATGGAATCCGGTCACGCATACGGCAAGTCGCTGCGTACCGTGAAGTCCTGCGTGGGGTCCACATGGTGCCGCTACGGCGTCCAGGACTCCGTCGGCATGGCCATCCGCCTTGAGGAGCGCTACCGCGGTCTGCGCAGCCCCCACAAGATCAAGGTGGGCGTGTCCGGCTGTGCGCGCGAATGCGCGGAGGCTCGCGGCAAGGACGTGGGCGTCATCGCCACGGAGAAGGGCTGGAATGTCTACGTGGGTGGCAACGGCGGCTTTGCGCCGGTTCACGCCCAGGCTCCTCGTCGAGGATGCCGATGAGGATACCGTGATCCGCGCGATCGACCGCTACCTCATGCTCTACATCCGCACCGCGGACCGCCTGCAGCGCACCGCGCCGTGGCAGGCCGAGTACGAGGGTGGACTCGAGGCGATCCGCGAGGTGGTCCTTGAGGACTCCTCGGCATCTGCGCCGACCTCGACGCCCACATGGCCCACCACCTCGACACCTACGAGGACGAGTGGAAGGCCGTGCTCGACGACCCCGAGCGGCTCAAGCAGTTCACCAGCCTTCGTCAACGCCCCCGAGACCGCTGACCCCTCCCTCGCGTACGTCGAGGAGCGCGGCCAGCGTCGCCCCGCTACCCCCGCCGAGCGTGTCGCGCTCGTCGGCTCCGCATCCCTGGAGGAGATCCGATGACCACTCTGGCCCCCGCATCGGCCGTCCGCACCCCCGTGTGCGCGTACGACGACCTGACCCCTGACCTTGGTGTCGCCGCGCTTGTGGGCGACGTGCAGGTGGCGGTGTTCCGCCTCGACGACGGCTCCGTCCACGCCGTCCAGAACCTCGACCCGTTCTCCGAGGCTCACGTGATGAGCCGTGGCATCACCGGCTCGCGCGGCGATGTCCCCACCATCGCGTCGCCCATCTACAAGCAGGTGTTCTCCCTCGTGACGGGCGAATGCCTTGTCACGATGGATAAGACGCCGCGGCCGGGACACGCCGCCGACTTGGCCGTCTACCCCGTGACCGTCGACAATGGCCAGGTGATCATCGACCTGGTAGGTAGTGAATGACAGCACTGTTCGGTCTCGACCTGCGTGGGAGGCGCGTGGTCGTAGCGGGCGGTGGCTCTGTCTCCGCGCGGCGAGTACGCCGCTTCGTCTCCGAAGGCGCCCTCGTGACCGTGGTGGCGCCTCGCATCGATGATGACCTCGAGCGTCATGCGCTTCACGGCGACGTCACGCTCGTGCGCCGCGGCATCGAGCCCGCGGACCTCGACGACGCCTGGTTTGTGCTGGCGGCGACCGACGACAAGGCGCTCAACGACCAGATTGCGCGGTGGGCGTCCGAGCGGCGCCTGTGGTGCATCGACGCGTCGGATGCCTCCAAGGGCTCGGCGCGCCAGGCGGCCGTGAGTCGTCACGGCGAGGTCACCATCGGCGTGCTGTCCACCGGTGCCCCGGACCCCGGCCGTATTCGCAAGGTACGTGACCAGATTGCCGCGCGCCTCGACGCAGGCGACCTCGACATGCGACGCGAGCGGGCTGGCGCGGGACGCGTCATCCTCGTGGGCTCGGGCCCCGGCGACCCTGGCCTCATCACGGTGCGCGGCAGGCAGGCCCTTGCCGAGGCCGATGCGGTCGTGACCGACCGCCTCGGAGCCACCGAGCCTGCTGGTGACGGTGCCGTACGACGTTGAGGTCATCAACGTGGGCAAGAGCCCCACCAAGCATCCCGTGCCGCAGCACGAGATCAATCGGATCCTCGTGTCGCTCGCGCGCGAGGGCAAGACGGTGGTGCGTCTCAAGGGCGGGGACCCCTACGTCTTTGGACGGGGTGGCGAAGAGGTGCATGCGTGCCTTGAGGCGGGGATCGACGTCGAGGTGGTTCCTGGAGTGACCTCCGCGCTGTCCGTCCCGGCGCTCGCGGGGATTCCGGTCACCCAACGTGGCGTCGCGACGTCGCTGCTGGTCACCACGGGTCACGCGGGTGCCGACGCGGCCGCCGTGGCCGCCATGGCGTCGGGAGCCACCGTGGTCTTCCTCATGGGAGTGAAGGCATTGCCGGGAATTGTCGAGGCCGCGCAAGGGGCGGGATGCGCCGCCACAACCCCGGTGGCGATCATCGAGAATGGGACAACCTCACGGGAGCGTGTCACGCGCGGCACTCTTGCCGACATCAGCCGTATCGCGAGGGAAACAGGGGTGAAACCTCCGGCGATTATCGTCGTGGGCGACGTCGCACGACCCGGCCTGCTGGCTTCAGCGGTCGCCGCGACGCCTGATCCGAAGGGGGACTGAATGACCGACGCGGGGGAGCCTTTGACCGGCTGCGTGATGGTCATCACGGCGGATCGACGCAAGCGCGAGTTGGCGTCGGCGCTGGAAAGGCGCGGCGCCTCCGTTCGCCACGCCGCTGCCCTGAGCACCATTCCGCATCTTGATGACGCGCTCTTGATCGAGAACACGCGTGCCGTCATCGCGAACCCGCCCGATGTGGTGGTCGCCACCACGGGCATCGGCTTTCGAGGGTGGGTTGAGGCGGCCGATGCCGCCGGACTCGCCGAGGACCTTCTCGCCGCAATGCGTGGTGCGCGCCTCATCGCGCGCGGCCCCAAGGCCCGTGGTGCCATCCAGCAGCAGGGGCTCGAAGCGGATTGGGTCGCCGAGTCGGAAACTGCCGCCGAACTCCGTGACTACCTCCTCGCCGAGGGCGTCGATGGCTTGCGGATCGCGGTCCAGCATCACGGCAACGGCTCGGACGGGCTCGATGAGGCCTTCACGACGGCCGGCGCCACGGTGCAGTCGCTGGTCGTGTACGGCTGGGGTGCCCCCACGGATCCGGTCCCACACCGCCAGATGATCGCCGCGGCGGCCGACGGCTGTGTGGACGCCGTTCTGTTTACGTCCGCGCCGGGAGCCAGCGCCTGGCTCGCCGGGGTCGAGGAGGTGGGGGTCTTGGCGCCCATCGCCGCCCGCGCCGCGACGGGTGACCTGGTGCTTGCCTGCGTGGGCCCGGTGACGGCCGCACCGCTGATCGAGGCGGGGCTCACGGCCCACTGGCCGGACCGCTGGCGCCTCGGGGCGCTGGTCCGTGAGCTCGTGAAGCACTACAGCGAGAACACCGCAGCGATCCCCACCCCCGACGGCGGCCTCGTGATGCGGGCGACGTCAGCGATCCTCGACGGCAGAGTGCTGCCGCTGACCCCCACGGGTCTGGAGATTCTTCGCGCGCTCGCGGCGGCGCGCGGCAACGTGCTCACTCGCGAGCAACTCGGAGAGTTGCTGCCAGGGGCGCAGGCAGGGCCGCATGCGGTCGAGGCCGCGATCAACCGCCTCAGAGAGAACGCCGGGTCCCGCGCCCTGGTGCGCACGGTGGTCAAGCGCGGCTACGCGTTGGCGGTGACCGCATGACCTCTCCGATCCTGATCGCCTGCGGGCACGGCACCCGGTCCGCCGAGGGGCGTGCCACCATGAGCGGCGTCGTGGACGAACTCCGTGCCGCCACGGGGCTGGATGTGCGCGAGGCGTACGTCGACGTCCATGGCCCTGACCTCGCCGATGTGGTAGCCGAGGTGCCGCACGGCGACGGCGTCTCCGCCATCGTGGTGCCGCTGCTGCTGGCGGGCGGCTATCACGTGTATGTCGACATCGCGAACGCGGTGGCGGACCGCGCCGACGTCCTCTCGGCCCATGCGCTCGGGCCGGACGGCAGGCTGCTCGACATCGTTCACCAGCGTCTCGAAGAGGCGGGTGTGCCCGAGGACGCGACCGTGGTCCTCGCGGCCGCCGGGTCTTCCGATCCCCGTAGTCAGGCCGATACGGCCGCGGCGGCGGAGTTGTTGCGACAGCGGTGGGGCGGCCCCGTCCGTGTGGGCTTCGCCGCAGGCCTCAAGCCTTCCGTCGCGGACGCGGTCGCGGATGCGCGCGTCAACGGCGAAGATGGGGTGGTGGCCGTGGCGTCCTACCTACTTGCTCCGGGACTCTTCCAACGCCGCCTCGAGGAGGCGGGCGCCGACTTCGTGACCCCGCCGCTTGCGCCGCATCCCACGTTGCTCGAGATTGTCGCGGACCGATTTGCCGATGTCCTCCAGCCCTGACGCTTTCGCCCGCCAGCGTGGCCTGAGCGGCTTTGGCGACGACGGTCAGCGAGCGCTTGCTGACGCGAGCATCGTGGTGGTGGGTGCGGGCGGCCTGGGTTGTCCCGCAGCGCTGTACCTTGCTGCCGCTGGCGTGGGCTCGCTGACCCTGATCGATTCCGATCACGTGAGCGTCACCAACTTGCACCGGCAGATCCTCTATGGACCCGATGACGTGGGACGCCTCAAGGTGGACGCTGCGGCGCAGGTGCTCGGGCGCGTGGCGCCGGGAGTCACGGTACGACCCGTGAGCGAGAGGCTCACCGAGGCGAACGTACGCGACCTGCTCGCCGGCCATGACGTGGTGGTGGACGCGACCGACACGATGCCGGTGCGCCGAATCATCGAGGCCACCGCCCACGGCTGGGGGATCCCGGTGGCCTGGGGTGCCGTCGCCGGCTGGCATGGCCAGGTCACCGTCTTCGACGGGCGATACCGGCTCGATGACGTTTTTCCCGGTCCCGACCCGTTCGACCTCGAGACGTGTGACGGCGGCCCCGTCCTCGGAACCGTGTGTGGGCAGGTGGGCACCGCGATGGCGTCTGAGGCGGTGCGCCTGGCCGCGCGGGTCGGCGGCTCCCTTGCGGGCACCCTCGCTATCGTCGATGGCAGGACGGGGCGGTGGCGGGACGTCACCCTCACCCCCGTCACTCAGCCCTGACTCGTTCCTCCTGGAGGTGACATGCGCCCCCTTGCCGAGCACATCGCCGAGGCCGTCTCGTTGGTGTCCGAGGCTCCCCGTCGAGCGCGTGTCACTGATCGACGGCATGGACCGGGTGTTGGCCGAGGACGTGGTGGCCACCGTCGATGGGCCCGCGTTCGATAACTCTGCGATGGACGGCTACGCCGTCCGCACCGCGGAGGCCGTGGCGGGGCGGACGCTGCCGGTGAGCGGCGACATTCCCGCGGGGCCCGGACTTCCCGCGCCCCTGGCGCCGGGGACGACCATGCGCATCATGACCGGGGCGCCGCTGCCTCAGGGCGCCGATGCGGTGGTACCCGTGGAGGCGACCGACGGCGGAGTGGAGCGGGTCACGTTCGCCGAGAGTGCGGTGGCCGGTGCCCATGTGCGCCGTCGCGGCGAGGACGTCCGCGTCGGTGACGTGGTGGTGGCGGCGGGGGTCCTGCTCGGCTCGTGGCAACTGTCCGCGGCCGCGTCGGTCGGTGCCGTGGAGATCGCTGTGCGTCGGAAGCCCAGGATCGCGGTGTTGGCCACCGGAGACGAGTTGGTGCCTCCTGGAACCGTGCCCGGACCAGGGCAGATCATCGATTCGAACTCGACGCTGCTGGCCGCCCTGGTCAAGGGGGCGGGTGGCGTGCCGGTGGTGCTGCCCCGTGCTGGCGATACGCCGGAGGCGGTGATCGCGGCCCTCGATGGCGTGGACGCGGACCTCATCGTGACCGCAGGCGGGGCGTCGGTGGGGGCCTACGATCCGGTCAAGGCGGCGCTTGCTGATCGTGGCGTGAGCTTTCGGGCGGTCGCGATGCAGCCGGGCAAGCCTCAAGGCATCGGCACGGTCCAGGGCATCCCTATCGCGTGCCTTCCTGGCAACCCCGTCTCGGTCGCGGTGACGTTCTCCGTGGTGGTGGGAGCCATGGTGCGCACCATGCTGGGAGCGCCGGAGCCCTTGATGCCTGCGGCCCCCGCCGCGGTGGGGTGGGCCTCACCGCACGGGCGAGCCTCAGTTCGTTCCCGCCGTGTTCGATCCGAACGGTGCGCTGAGGCCCGCCACGTCAGGGGGCTCGCGCTCCCACCTGGTGGCGTCGCTCGCCAAGGGACGAGTCCTAGCGGTGGTGCCTGCCGAGGTTGACGAGGTGCTCCCCGGCGATACCGTGAGTTTCATGTTGAGCCATCTGGAGATCCTGTCGTGAACGACTTCACTCACCTTGACGACCGGGGCCACGCGCGCATGGTTGACGTCACCGCCAAGCAGCCGACCGTGCGGGAGGCGACGGCCGAGGCCTTCGTGGTGTGCGCGCCCTTCGTCGTCGAGGCGTTGCGCGGAGGTGGCGTGCCCAAGGGCGACGCGATTGCGGTGGCCCGCGTGGCAGGCATCGCTGCGGCCAAGCGCACACCGGAACTGCTGCCGCTCGCCCACGTGATCGGGGTCCACGGTGTCACCGTGGACCTCGACGTGGAGGACGGCGGGGTCCGCATCGTCGCCACCTGTCGCACCGCCGACCGCACCGGCGTCGAGATGGAGGCGCTGACGTCGGCATCGGTCGCGGCCCTCACCATGGTCGACATGGTGAAGGGGCTGGACAAGGCCACCTCGATCCGTGAGGTGCGGCTGTTGTCCAAGCGGGGCGGCAAGTCGGGGGACTGGACGCGGGCGTGAATGTTGATGCGCTCGTTCTCGCAGGCGGCCGCGCCACGCGCCTTGATGGTGCGGACAAGGGAGCGCTCATGGTGGGTGGCGCGACCCTCCTGGAGCGGACCCTTGATGCCGCGTCGGGCGCTCGTACGACCGTGGTGGTGGGGCCACCCGAGGGTGTGCCTGCCGAGGTGCTGACTGCCAGGGAGGTGCCCCACCACGGAGGGCCGGTGGCCGCGATCGCCGCGGGGATGGCGGCGCTACCCACGCCTGCCGCCGACGCGGTCCTTGTGCTCGCCTGTGACATGCCCTATGTGGCCGATGCGGTGCCGGTTCTCCTGGAGGCCTGGCACGGGGACGGAGCGTGGGCCGTGGATGCCGATGGGCGCACGCAGCCCCTCCTCGCGGTGTATGACGGCGCCACGCTGCGGGCCGCGATCGCGAGCGTGGGCGAGGTCGGGGGCGCGTCGATGCGACGGCTCACGGAAGGACTTGCCATGGTGGAGGTTCCCGTGGCTCGCGCGGCGGCAGACGCGGATACCTGGGAAGATGTGGAACGCCTGCGGAAGGAGTTGTCATGACGAATACTCAGGCTCGAGGTGTGGGTCGAGGCCCTCGCCGGTGAACTTGGCATTGATACCGCCGTCGTCGACGTCCAGCGTCTTCTTGACGTGGCCAGGGACGCGGCCCACGCCGTGGCGCGCCCGAGTGCGCCGCTGACGACCTTCCTGATCGGCTACGCCGTGGGACAGGCAGCGATAGCAGAGGATGGCTTTGACGAGGGCGCCGCGATGGAGGCGTTCGAGCAGGCCCTGGCCACGGCGACGGCGTTGACGGCTTCCTGGACTGAGGAGATGCCAGGCTGATGGTGACGGTGCGACTGTTCGCCGCAGCGGCCGAGGCCGCGGGAGTGGACGAGGCGTCGATGACGCACGAGCCCTCGGTGGCGGCGCTGCGTGAGGCGCTTGCGGCGCGCTTCGGTGCGGATTTTTCGCGTGTCCTGAAGCAGTGTTCGATCGTCGTCAACCGCACGCGCGCGAGCGATGACGTCCCCGTGCCCGCGGGAGCGCTCGTGGATGTGCTACCTCCCTTCGCGGGAGGCTGAGGCGCGCCTCAGGTGTAGGTGCTGACCTCGGGCGCGATCTCGCATGTCACCGCGGTGCCGGGGGTGACGAGGGCAGGCGGCGAGGTGACCGGATCGACGTCGCTCGCGAGGATGCCTTCGGGCACGTCGACCCACACCCGCGTGGACTCCGCATGTGCCTCGACTCGCGCGATCGTCCCTGGCAAGCCCCCACCCGTGACGGCCAGAGTGACCTGTGCGGGTGACGGAGCGAGGAATCCGGTGGGCGTGCGCAACAGGCCGCGCCCGGCCAGCCTGGCCGTGAACTCGTGCCGCGGACGGGTGAGGACATCGGCCCGCGTGCCCTGCTCGGCGACCCGTCCTTCGTGCATGACGACAACGTCGTCGGCCAGCAGCGCGGCATCGAGCAGGTGATGGGTGGCGATGACGGCCGTGACGTTCGTGAGGAGACCGGCGAGCAGGGCCCTGACCTCGCCTGCCGCATCGACATCGAGGGCGGCGAGCGGTTCGTCGAGCAGGAGGACAGTGGGCTCGGTGGCAAGCGCCCGTGCGATGGCGACTCGCTGCGCCTGGCCACCGGAGAGCGACTCTGCGCGGGCGAACGCAAGGTGGGCGACGCCGGTGCGCTCGAGCCAGCCGTGGGCGGCCGCACGCGCGGCGTCACGGGACAGGCCTCGCGCACGCGGGCCAAAGGCCACGTTCTCGAGCACGCTCATCCCGGCGAACAGGGAGGGGTCCTGCGTCAGCAGGGTGATGGGGCGCCGATGCGGGGGTACCCAGGTGCGGTCGTCGTGACAGGTCAGCGCCGGGGATTCGCCCACGGTCACGGACGCCACGCCGGGCCGCAGGAGGCCGGCGGCGACCGCGAGCATGGTGGATTTGCCCGAACCGTTCGGTCCCAGCAGCGCCACCGTCCGTCCCGCGCGCACGCTCAGCGAGGCGTCGACGCCTCGTTCCGGCACGGACGCCGTGCATTCCAGGCCGGTCATCGGACTTCCGGGGTGGGGCGCGCCGATGCCCGCGCCGCGCGGGCAGCGCCACCGTAGGCGAGGGCGACCACCAGCAGTGCCACCACCACCAGCACGAGCGACAAGGCGACCGCCGCATCGGGGTCCATCTCGCGCTGGAGGTAGATCTCCAGCGGGATGGTGCGTGTCACGCCCTCGAGGGATCCCGCGAAGGTCAACGTGGCACCGAATTCGCCCAGGGCACGGGCCGCGGCGATGACGGTTCCGGCGACGAGCGCGGGCCAAACCCGGCGCAGCGTGACGCGCCGCAGGGTGGTCCATGGCCCCGCTCCGAGTGTCGCGGCCGCGTCTTCGTAGCGTGTCCCGTCGGCGCGCAGCGCACCCTCGAGGCTCAGCACCAAGAAGGGCAGGGCGACGAAGGTCTGTGCGAGCACCACGGCCGTCGTGGAGAACGCGATGTCGATGCCGAGCGCCGCAAGGCTCTCGCCCAGGAGTCCACGCTTGCCGAAGGCGTACAGCAGCCCCAGTCCTCCGACGACCGGCGGGAGCACCAGGGGAGCCAGGACCAGCGTGCGCACGAGCGTCTTGCCGCGAAAATCGACGCGCGCCAGGAGGACCGCCATCGGTACCCCGAGCAGCACCACGAGCGCCGTCGACGCGGCGACGGTCCGTGCCGACAGTGCCACCGCTGCGAGGGACGCCTCGCTGGTGACGAGCGTTGGCAGTTGCGACCAGTCGACCCTCGACACCAGACCCAGGAGTGGCAGCACGATGAGGGCTGCGCCCGCCACCGCAGGGATGGCGAGCCACCGGGGCGTGACCGTGGCGCCCGCGCGCGTGCGGGGCCGGGCGATGGTGGAGACGGCAGCCGTCACGGAGCCCCGAACCCGAACGTCGCGAGAGTTGCCTGCCCGTCCTCGGACAGTACGTACTCCACGAACTCCTGTGCGAGAGCGGGGCTGACCGACTCCGTCAGTGTCGCGATCGGATAGGTGGTGCTTGCCGCTGCGGTGACAGCGTCGTCGCCGCCTAACGCGACCGCATCGGCCGCACCGTCCGAGCCCGCCACATCGGTGACATAGACGAGGCCCGCATCGGCCTGGCCCGACGTCACCTTCGCCAGCACGTCAGTGACCGCCTGCTCCTCGCTGACGGGGGAGAGCGTGACGCCTGCGGCGGCTTCGACCTCCTCCGTCACGGCGCCGCACGGGACGGGCGCGGCGCACACCACCACGGTGGCGTCCGAAGCGGCAAGGCTGGCGAGGTCCGTGATTCCCAGGGGATTGCCGGGAGCGACGGCGATGGTGAGGGCGTTGGAGGCAAAATCCTCGGGCGTATCCGCGAGTCCCGCGTCGGTGACCACGGACATCTGCGCCTGGTCTGCCGAGGCGAACACGTCTCCCGGCGCGCCTTCGGTGATCTGAGCCGCGAGCCCAGACGAGCCGCCAAGGTTGAGCGTCACGTCCACGCCCTCGTGCGCAGCCTCAAAGTCGGCCTCGATCTGGCCCATCGCTCCGGTGAGCGACGCCGCTGCGTGGACGGTGAGCGTCTGGGGTTCATCGCTCGCGCTGCACGCCGCAAGGGAGACCACGAGGGCGGTGGCGACCGCAATGCCGGCAACAGGAGGGGCGGTGAGACGGGTCATGCGATGCTCCTGGGCTTCTCGACGATGACGGTGGTGGCCTTCACGACAGCCGTGGCGACCACGCCAGGCTCGAGGCCGAGCTCGCGCACGGCCTCCGCGCTCATGAGGGACACCACCCGGTGGGGACCGCACTGCAACTCGACCTGGGCCATCACGGCATCGGCGATGACGTGGGTGACGATGCCGACGAACTGGTTGCGTGCGGAGCGTGCGACACCACTCGCGTCGTGGGTGGCGTGGGCCCGCTCGCGGGCGTGCCGCGCCACGTCGACGCCGTCGACGAGGACGCGGCCCGAGGGGTCTTTGACGGTCGCAATGCCGTCGCTGTCGATCCAGCGTCGGACGGTGTCGTCGGAGACGCCCAGTAGCGAGGCGGCCTCGGTGATACGCAAATGCGGCATGAAAGAGAGCCTAGTGTCGCGTTTGCGCCACGTCTACGCCGTTTCCGCAGGCAGATGCGTCACCTTAGATGGCGAGTTCTCCATGGGTGTCGCTCGTGGGCCGATGCCCCACCTCGGCGCCAAGGCCGAAGTAGTGGCGGAAGGCGTAGATGGTGGGCTGCCACTGGCGAGGGTCGATGTGCTGCGTGCCCGGCTTCACGATCTCGGGCAGGGCGTGCACGCGCACCACCTCGGCCTCGACGATCGCGTAGTCGCCCACTCCTGGGGTGATACGGCGCACCCTGGTCTCGAACTGCAACGCGCATTCCTTCACACGCGGCGGCGTCACCAGGTCGGACGGCACGGGGGAGAGGCGGGCCTCGGCGAACTTGTCGGCGGCGAACCGGGTGCGGGGGAGGCTTGGCGGCCGGGACCTCCTCGCGCCCCGTCGTGTCGGCGAGCACCTCGACGGAGGCCCACAGGGAGGGCGAGGGAAAGTTGACGGTGATCTCTGGATGCGCCGCGACGTTGTCGTAGGTCCGCGAGTCCGTCTCAAGCCCCAGTACCAGGTGCGGGCCAAGGGCCCAGTAGGAGGACATGGGTGCGAGGTTGATGGACCCATCCGGATGGGCCGTGCCCAGCAGCGCCACCGGCGTTCCCACGTAGTGAACCTTGGGCGTCACGACGACGTGGGCGGCGGCGGGTGTGGGCACGGGAGGACCTCCGATGGCGGTGGATAGAGTCGTCTTGCGAGACTACCGAGGGAGGGGACGTGGCCACGACCTTCGCCGTGAAGCGCATCTATGCATCGCCCGAGGAGGCCGATGGCTATCGGGTGCTCGTGGATCGCCTGTGGCCGCGGGGGATGAGTCGCGAACGTGCCGCGATCGACGCATGGAACAAGGACGTGACCCCCAGCCCGGCGCTGCGCGACCGCTGGCACGCGAACCGGGAGGCGTTCGACGAGTTCGCGGCACGTTACCGCATCGAACTGGCGGAGTCGGGGGCCATCGATGCCCTGCTCGCGGCGACCCGTGACCGGCCCCGCGTGACGTTGGTCTATGCGTATCGAGACCCGCAGCGCAACCACGCGCTGGTACTGCTGGAGGAGATTCGACGAGTCCAGCGGCGCGCGGAGGAGGCCGGGGATCTGGGGGCGGGCTAGCCGCCGATGGCGCTCATGGGCCGGTCCGGCTGCAGGAACCCCGGGTCGTCGATGTCGTGGCCGGGCTTCTTGAGGCGCAGGTTCGCGGCGATCGCGTCCGCGAGGTCGGCATCGCTGCCACCCCCACGCAGAAGGCCGCGAAGGTCCGATTCCTCCCGGGAGAACAGGCATGCGCGGAGTTGTCCATCCGCGGTGAGGCGCACGCGGTCGCACGTGCCGCAGAACGGCGCCGTCACGGACGCGATGACGCCCACGGAGGCGGCCGTACCCTCGATGTCCCACACCTGCGCCGGTGCCGCGCCGCGATCGTTCCGTTCGATGAGGGTCCATTCGGCGCGCAACGCCGCCAAGATTTCCTCGCCTGTGACCATCTCCTTGCGATCCCAGGTGTGGCCTCCATCGAGTGGCATCTGCTCAATGAAACGCATCTGATAGCCGTGGTCGACGCAGAATCGGGTGAGGTCGGCCACTTCATCGTCGTTGACACCGCGCATGGCCACCGCGTTGATCTTGATCGGGTGGAGACCGGCCGCCTCGGCGGCGGCAATGCCGGCGAGCGTCTCGACGAGCCTTGTCGCGCCGGGTGAGCTCGTGGAACCGGTCCCGTCGCAGGGTGTCGAGAGACACGTTGACGCGGGCGAGTCCAGCATCCCTCAGGGCCGAGGCAAGCTGTGGCAGCCGCAGCCCGTTGGTGGTGAGTGAAATCTCCGGATGTCCGTGCGGGCCGTCGAGGTGTGCGAGCCGGTCCACCACGTCGACGACGTCGGCGCGCAGGAGCGGCTCGCCGCCGGTCAGGCGGATCTCCTCGATGCCCATCTCCACCGCAACTCGCGCGATGCGCACCATCTCATCGGTGCTGAGCATGGAGTCGCGCTGAAGCCACGGGACTCCGTCGGCGGGCATGCAATACGTGCACCTCAGCGAGCAGCGGTCGGTCAGCGAGATGCGGAGGTCGCGGTGGACGCGGCCGAAGCGGTCGGTCAGGCCCGGATGCGTCATGAGATCCCTACCCAGGTGTGTGACCCGTCCGCGAGAATTTCGCGCTTCCACAGCGGTACCTCCGCCTTCACTCGCTCCACCAGCGTCCTGCAGGCCTCGAAGGCCTCCGCACGGTGCGCGGAGGCGACGGCGGCGACGATGGCGACCTCTCCCACGCCCAGGTGGCCGATGCGGTGGCTCACCGCCACCCGCACGTCGCCGCCCGCCGTGATCTCGCGGGCGATGGCGGCGAGGGTTTGCTCGGCATCGGGGTGGGCCGAGTACTCGAGCGCTACCACCTCACCACTGACCGATGGGTCGTGGTCACGGACCAGCCCGATGAACGTGGCGACGGCGCCGTCGGCGCTGGTCGTCACCGCGGCGACGTGTGCTGGAGCGTCGAGGGTGGCGTCGGTGATCCGAGAGATCAATGGTCACCTCCGGCCACCTGCGCCGCCAGGTGCGCCAGGAGGGGAAGCAAGGTGGCAATGCCCTCGCGCGCTGCGCGCTCGGACCCCGGCAGGTTGATGACGATGGCGCGCCGCGGGCCCGCCGTGACCCCCGCAAGGCCGCGGCTGACGGCTGCCATCGGGGTCGAGGCAGCGCCCTCGCGGCGCAGCAGTTCGGGTAGGCCAGGCAGCCGCTGCGCCAGCAGGGGAGCAGTCGCCTCTGGCGTCACATCCCTGGGGGCCACGCCCGTGCCACCGGTGCTGATGATGATGTGGGCGCCCGCGTCGCGCGCGGCAACAATGGCGGAGGCCACGCTCTCGAGACCATCGGGAACGATGGTGACCGTCGCGGTTCCGTGTGCGGCACGGACGGCCGCTGCGATGGCCGGCCCGGCAGTGTCCTCCGCAGCGCCAGCGGCGCAGCGATCGGACACGGTGATGACGGAGACGGTGAGCCCGGCGAGATCGCTCGGCATGAATCCTCCAATGGTCCCGGGAGACGCCACGGTACCCCTGGGACGCGACGCCGGTGTGGCGGCACCCTCACGCGCCGGGGTGCGCCACCGTGAGGAGCCGTCTAGCGCGTGGTGCTGTCCTGCCCGTCCTCGCCGTCGATCGAGTCGAACAGTTCGTTGTACAGGAGGGAATGCACCTTCTCCACGTCCGGAATATCGTCGAACTCGAGCGGGTCGTCCGACGCCGACTCGATGATGAGGGTGCCGGTGCGGAAGAGCCGATCGATCAGGCCATGCCGGAACTGCACGGTGTTGATCCGCTGCAAGGGAATGTCGATGCCCGTCTTGGTGAAGACGCCGGTGCGGAAGATGACCCGTCGGTCGGTAATGACAAAGTGCGTGGTCCGCCACCTGATCCACGGCGCGACGGCGAGCCAGGCCAGCAGAACCACGCCCGCCACCGCGAGGATGATCGCGATCCACGTCTCGAGCGAGGCGCTCCAGTCCGTCGACCCCAGCCACCACCACACCAGCACCACGCCGACGATGGCCAGCACCGACACCGCGATGGGCCAGAACAGCGCCTTCCAGTGCGGGTGACGGTCGACGACCACGTCCTCGTCGGGGGCAAGCAGCGCGCGCGGGTATCCCATGGCGACACTCTAGTGACGCACGTGCCCGGCGCGCCGGACGGAACTCGTCATCGCATCGGCCGTGTCGTGGTGTCAGTCGCGCCGCGATGGCTCCCACCCCCGGCGTGGGGCACGGTTGCCCGTGGGCTGGGCGTCCCGCGAGCGGTACACCACGTAGGGGCGCGCCACGTACTGCAGCGGCGCAGAGAACACGTGGACGAGCCTCGTGAAGGGCCAGATGGCGAAGAGCATCATGCCTGCGATCGCATGCAGTTGGAACCACATCGGGGCACCCGCCATGGCCGCGCCGTCGGGCTGGAAGATCAGGATGGAGCGGAACCAGACCGAGACGTCCTCCCGGTAGTTGTGGCCGTCGTTGAAGATGCCCGACGCCCACCACGACGCGAGGACGCCGAGCGTGACGGCGAGCCCGAGGAACACATACATGATCTTGTCGCCGGTGGAGGTGCGTTCCAGCACACGCGTCACCGTCCGCCTGCGGTAGATCAGCAGGGCGAGCCCGACGATGGTGCAGGCGCCCGCCACGAGGCTGAGCGGCAGCGTGAGGACGTGGTAGGTGTGCTCATTGATGCCCATGGCTTCGGTCCAGGACTCGGGAATCATGAGGCCGATCACATGGCCCGCGATGACCGCGAGCATGCCGAAGTGAAACAGCGGCGAGGCGATGCGCAGCAGACGCTTCTCGTAGAGCCTGGCTCGACCTCGTGGTCCACCCGAACTTGTCGTAGCGGTAGCGCCAGATCAGCCCGGTGATCATGGTGGCGATCACCGTGTACGGCAGTGCCACCCACAGGATTTCCATGGCCGCGCTCGGTTCGGCGGCCGCGACCTCGGCGAGGATCATCGTCTTCCTCCTTGGGATTCGAGCACGGGGAGGAGAGCGAAGGGTTCGAGCCCCACGCTTTCCTGCGGCGGGCCCTGGCGAGCGAGTTGCGTCATGCGCTCGCGGATCTCGTCGGTCAACGGCGGCAGGGTGGCGAGGATGCCGTCCACGACCGCCGCGTAGGGAGATTCCGCCTTGGCGAGTGCCTCCCGCAGCAGGCCGATGGACACGCGGTGCTCCACCAGGAGGGCGTCGCCGGTGAGGCGATCACCCCGTGCGGCAAACTCCAACACCACCGACAGGTGATCGGGAAGGCTCCTCGTCGCCGATGCTGAAACCGTGCTCGAGGTAGGCCTGCTTGAACCTGAGGATCGCGAGACCCCGGTTGCGGGTATCGCCGTCCGTCCAGAACGACAGGTACGGGCTGGTGCGGCGCTTGGTGTCGAACGTCGCGACGTAGTGCTTCTGCAGTTCCACCAGATCGGTGGCGCGCAGGTGCGACGTGAAGCGCGTGAGGGGAGTCCCCACGGCGGCGGGTGCCTGCGTACATACTGCTTCGATCGCGTCGAGGCGCCCGATGAGCCTCGGTGTCCGGATACCACAGCAGCCAGGACGCGGCGAGGCGGGCCGCGGCAATCTCGTCAGTCATCGGAGCTCCTGATCTTGGGCATGCCGAGCGCGACGCCCTTGCCGTCCCAGTGAGGAAGGTCCACCGCGGTGGACGTGGCGAGAGAGCCGGAGGCGCGTTCGGCCCTGACTGCCTTGAGGACGTGGAACGACTCGTTGCTGACCGCCCGCGGAGGGGGCGAGGCGAACTGGCCGGGTCCGCCTTCGCCGTCGAGCGCGCAGGCGAGGTCGTCGAGTTCCTGCGCCACCTCGGCGTGCGCGGCGGGGATGACGTAGCGGTCTTCATACTTCGCGACCGCGAGGAGTCGGTACAACTCCATCAACCGCAGGCTCCGTGAGGCCGACGGCCTCCGCAAGGCTCGGGTCGAGGATCGTCGCCGATGTTGACGTCACGCATGTAGGAACGCATGGCCGAGAGGGTGTCGAGGCTGCGCAACACGGGTGCGGCGTCGCCGGCCGTGAACAGTTCCGCGAGGTACTCGACCGGGATGCGCAATGATCGCAGCGCCCCAAAGAGGTTGTCGGCGTCCTCGGCATCGTGCCCCGTCTCGCGCAGCGCATCGACGATGGGCGACAGCGGGGGGATGTACCAGACCATCGGCATGGTGCGGTATTCCGGGTGGAACGGCAGCGCCACCCGGTACTCCTTCGCCAACTTGTACACGGGCGACTTGGTCGCGGCGACAATCCAGTCCTCGGCGATGCCGTCCTTGCGGGCCTGGGCCTGCACCGCAGGGTCGTTCGGGTCGAGGATGAGGTCGAGCCTGAGCCTCGTAGAGGTCCTTCTCGTTGGGGGTGGCGGCAGCGGCGGCAACCCGGTCAGCGTCGTAGAGGAAGAGGCCCAGGTATCGCAGGCGTCCCACGCACGTTTCGGAGCACACGGTGGGTTGGCCCGCCTCGATGCGGGGGTAGCACAGCGTGCACTTCTCGGCCTTGCCGGTGTTGTGGTTGAAGTACACCTTCTTGTACGGACATCCCGTGACGCACATGCGCCAGCCGCGGCACGCGTCCTGGTCAACCAGCACGATGCCGTCCTCGGAGCGCTTGTACATCGCGCCCGAGGGGCAGGATGCGACGCAGGCGGGGTTCAGACAGTGTTCGCAAATGCGCGGTAGGTAGAACATGAAGGCCTGTTCGAACTCGAACTTGACCCTGTCCGTGACGTGATCCTTGATCTTCTTGATGACGGGGTCCTGGGGGCCGTACTCCGCGGCGCCGCCTAGGTCGTCGTCCCAGTTCGCGGACCACCGAATGGCCATCGGCTCGCCGGAGATCGCCGAGTGCGGTGTCGCCACGGGGGTGTGTTCCGTGGGAGGCGAATTCAGCAGCGTGTCGTAGTCATACGTCCACGGCTCGTAGTAGTCGGAGACCTCGGGAAGGACCGGGTTGGAGAAGATCGACAGGAGGCGCTTGGTGCGCCCGCCCTGCTTGAGGACGAGCTTTCCTCTCCGGTTGAGTTCCCAGCCGCCCTTCCACTTGTCCTGGTCCTGGTAGGTACGCGGGTAGCCGAGCCCGGGGCGCGTCTCCACGTTGTTGAACCACGCGTACTCCATGCCGTCGCGGTTGGTCCACGCCTGCTTGCACGTGACCGAACATGTGTGGCAGCCGATGCACTTGTCGAGGTTCATCACCATGCCGACCTGAGCCATGACCTTCATCGGTACGTCACCTCCTGGGAGCGGCGGCGGATCAACGTGACTTCGTCACGCTGGTTTCCTGTGGGGCCGTAGTAGTTGAAGGCGAAAGACAGGCTGCGCGTACCCGCCGATCAGGTGTGTGGGCTTCAGCACCAGGCGCGTGAGCGAGTTGTGGATGCCGCCGCGACGCCCGGACTTCTCCGACAACGGCACGTCGACCAGGCGATCCTTCGCGTGATACATGTACACGGTGCCGCGTGGCATGCGGTGGGACACCACGGCACGGGCCACCACCACACCGTTGCGGTTGTACGCCTCGATCCAGTCGTTGTCCTTGACCCCGATGGATTCGGCGTCTTCCACACTCATCCAGACATCGGGGCCGCCGCGCGACAGCGACAGCATGTACTGATTGTCCTGGTAGTTCGAGTGGATAGACCACTTCGAGTGGGGTGTGAGGTAGCGCACCTCCACGGCGGCGCCGTCCGGCTGGGGGCCATCCTGGCTGATGCGCTGCATGTTGAGCGGCGGTCGGAACGTCGGCAGTTGCTCACCGAGTTCCGTCATCCAGTCGTGGTCGATGAAGAAGTGCTGGCGTCCGGTCAGCGTGTGCCACGGCTTGAGCCGTTCCACATTGATGGCGAACGCCGTGTAGCGCCGGCCGCCGTGTTCCGATCCAGACCACTCGGGGCTGGTGATGACGGGCACCGGCCGTGCCTGGGTGTCCGCGAAAGTGATGCGGTTGCCCTCGTGGTCCTCGGCGAGGTCAGCGAGCCTCTGGCCAGTGCGCTTCTCGAGCGCCCGGAATCCCTCGACCGCCACGCGCCCGTTCGTCGTACCGGACAGCGCGAGGATCATCTCGCAGGCGTCCCGAGCCGTGGTCAACGAGGGACGTCCGGCCATGGGGCCATCGGCGATGACGCCGTTGACCTGGGCGAGCAGTTCCACCTCGGGCGCCTGCTTGAAGGCGACGCCCTTGGTGGCGGTGCCCAGGCTTCTCGATGAGGGGGCCCACGGCGCTCATCTTGTCGCCGATCTGCGTGTAGTCACGCTCGACGAGGATCAGCCAGGGGCCGTGACGCCGGGCACGAAGTCGACCTCTCCGGCCTTCCAGTCCTTGACGATGCCGCCCGGCGTCGCCATGGCGTCCGGGGTGTCATGGCTGAGGGGCGCGGCGACCAGGTCGGTGCGGGTGTCGAGATGGCCCACCGCGAGGCGCGACACCTCGCGGCCCAGGCTCCTGGAAGGTGTCGTAATCGCTCTTGGTCTCCCACGGCGGAGAGATCGCCGGGGTGAAGGCGTGCACGAAGGGGTGCATGTCGGTACTCGACAGGTCGTGCTTCTCGTACCAGGTAGCGGCCGGGAACACGATGTCGGAGAACACGCCCGTGGACGTCATGCGGTAGTCGATGTCCACGAGGAGATCGAGCCTTGCCGTGGTCATCGTCACGCCACACCACGTCCGCAGGGCGCTTCTCCGGCGAGGTCTGCTCGGCGCCCACGGAGTGGTCGGTGCCGAGCAGATGGCGCAGGAAGTACTCGTTGCCCTTCGCGGACGAGCCGAGCAGATTGGCGCGCCACACGGTGAGCACGCGCGGCCAGTTCTCGGGCGCATCGGGATCCTCGACGGCAAACTTCACGGTGCCGTCGTTGAGGCGCGGGCCCAGGTACTCGCCCGGCGTCTGGCCCGATGCCTTGATCGCGTCGCCGAGGTCGAGCGAGTTGGTGTTGAGGGTGGGATAGGTGGGCATCCAGCCCGAGCGGGCGGACTGAGCGAGTGTGCCCATCATCGACTTGCCCGCGAAGGTCCCTTCGCCGAGCGGCGAGGCCAGGGCGTCGGGGCCCAGCGCGTCATACTTCCACTGGTTGGTGTTCACATACGCCCACGCGGTGGTGATCATGTGGCGCGGTGGCCGCGTCCAGTCCAGTGCGTTGGCGAGCGCGGCCCAGCCGGTGACGGGGCGGCACTTTTCCTGGCCCACGTAGTGTGCCCAGCCGCCACCGTTGACGCCCTGACAGCCTGTCAGGGTGATCAGCGACAGGAACGTCCGGTAGGTCGTGTCCGAATGGAACCAGTGGTTGGTGCCAGCGCCGAGGATGATCATGGAGCGCCCCCGGACTTCTCGGCGTTGCGGGCGAATTCTCGCCCGACCCGCTCCACCAGGGCCGCGGGCACGCCCGTGATGGGCTCCTGCCATGCGGGCGTGTAGGGCTCGTCGTCGTCGTAGCCCGCCGGCCAGTCGCCGGGAAGCCCGTCGCGGCCCACGCCGTACTGCGCGAGCATGACGTCGTAGACGGTGGTCACGAGTCGCTCGCCCGCCACGGTGTCGAGGCGGCCCACGGGTACGCCGCGCCGATGCGCCGTGCCGCCCTCGTGGGTGTCTTGCGGAGCGTCGAAGCGGGGCAGCAAGATTTCCGCCGCCTCGGTGCCCGATGCTTGGTACATCGACAGTGCCGGGTCGACACCCTCGAGGTCGAGGTTCCACTTGCCTTCACCCTCGGCCCCGAAGCGATGGCCAAGAGAGCCATTGGGCACGTGGGGGCGGCCCGTGGCGGCGTCCACGAGAACGGTCTTGAACTGCGCGTTCTCGCTGGTGTCGCCCAGGTCCGCGGCCGTGACGAACTTGTCCGGGACGTACGCCCCGTCCTTCTCCTTGAGGGTGATGAGGTACGGCAGGTCGCTGTAGCGCTTCACGTAGTCGACGAACCGGGGCACCTGCCGGTCGATGAAGAACTCCTTGAGGATCACGTGACCCATGGCCATCGCGACCGCGCCGTCCGTGCCGGGGTGCGGGCTCATCCACTCGTCGGCGAACTTGGTGTTGTCGGCGTAGTCGGGGGAGACCACCACGACCTTCTGGCCGCGGTAGCGCGCCTCCGTCATGAAGTGCGCGTCGGGAGTGCGGGTGACGGGCACGTTCGCCCCCACATGATCAGGTAACTCGCGTTGTACCAGTCGGCGGACTCGGGCACGTCGGTCTGGTCGCCAAACACCTGCGGCGAGGCCACGGGAAGGTCGCAGTACCAGTCGTAGAACGAGAGCATGGAGCCGCCGAGCAGGGAGATAAAGCGGCTGCCCGCGGCGTGGGACGCCATCGACATCGCCGGAATCGGCGAGAAGCCGAAGACACGGTCCGGTCCGTGGCGCTTGATGGCGTGCACGTGGGCGGCCGCGACGATCTCCTTGGCCTCGGCCCATGACGCGCGCACCAGGCCGCCCTTGCCCCGTGCGCGTTGGTACGAGCGCCGCGCCTCCGGATCGTCCTGAATCGACGCCCACGCGTCAACGGGGTCCTTGTGTGTGGCCTTTGCTGCGCGGTACAGGCTCGAGGAGCGTGGCACGGATGTAGGGGTATTTCACGCGGGTCGGAGAGTAGGTGTACCAGGAGAAGGCGGCGCCACGGGGGCAGCCGCGAGGCTCATACTCGGGGCTGTCGGGCCCCACCGACGGATAGTCGGTCTGCTGGTTCTCCCAGGTGATCACGCCGTCCTTGACGTACACCTTCCAGGAGCACGATCCGGTGCAGTTCACTCCGTGGGTCGAGCGGACGATCTTGTCGTGGCTCCAGCGGTCCCGGTAAAAGACATCCGCGCCGCGGCCGCCCTTCAGCGTCACTGACCTCAGGTCATCGGACACCTCGCCCTTGTGGAGGAAGCGTCCGGCGTTGACGAGGAAACTGCCTGCAATGGTCCGGTCGACGGGGTCCGTGGGGGTCATCGGCTCTCCTCAGATGTGGCGCGATGTGCAGGGGTCGCTGCGCCGTCGCAGTGGCCCGTCTTTAGCACTCTGGCAGATTGGAGCACCCCTCGCAAGGCGAGCCGGGACTAACGTCCTACGGATCGATTCGCCTGGTACCTCACCCTTTTACGCATCAATGGTGTGCGTAAATGCGTCCGCCGGGCACGCGGTGTTGGAAGCCGCTAGCGTGGGTCGGGACGGTATCCCACGGAGAGGTGAGATCACATGAGCGAGGCTGGGGCGTTGCCCGCGCGCAAGGGCTCGGAGTGGTTGACGGACTGGGATCCGGAGGGTCCCGACTGGAACAAGTCGCTCGCGTGGCGGACGCTGTGGGTCACCACGTTCAACCTCACGCTGTGCTTCATCGTGTGGTTCCTGGTCTCGGCGGTGGCGCCCGTCCTCAATGACCTTGGTTTCGACATCTCGAAGTCGCAGGCTCTACTGGCTGACGTCGATGCCCGGACTCTCGGGCGGCCTGCTGCGCCTGGTGTGGATGTTCCTGCCGCCCATCCTGGGCACGCGCCGGCTCGTGACGTACTCGACGGGCCTCCTGCTGGTGCCCATCATCGGCTGGGCGCTCGCCGTCCAAAACCCCGAGACGCCGTACTGGTTCCTGCTCTTCCTCGCCTTCCTCACGGGCATCGGCGGTGGCGCCTTCGCCGGGTTCATGCCGTCGACCTCATACTTCTTCCCGCGCTCCAAGGCAGGCACCGCGCTCGGCGTCCAGGCCGGTGTCGGCAACTTCGGCGTCTCCATTGTTCAGGCTCGCCACCCCGTGGATCGTTACTTCATGCTGCTGGGCGGCGCCTTCTCGTGGGCGATCGGCGACCCGCAGACCATGACTGATGCCGCGACCGGCGAATCCGTGGACGTCTGGTATCAGAACGCGGCGTACGCGTGGTCCTCGCTGACGGTGATCGGCACCATCCTTGCGTGGCTCCTGCTGAAGTCCGTGCCCATTCGCGTCTCGAAGGTCTCGGATCAGTTCGACATCTTCTCGAACAAGCACACGTGGATCATGACCGTGTTGTACGTGGTGAACTTCGGCGCCTTCTCCGGTTTCGCTGCCATCTTCGCGCTGCTCATTGACACGACGTTCGGCACCGACGTCTTTGGCGACGCGGGCATCAACCCGGCGCAGTACGCCTTCCTCGGCGCCCTGATCGGCTCTGCGGCGCGTGTCGCCTTCGGCCCCGTGTCGGATCGACTCGGGGGAGGAAAGGTCTCCGTCTTCGCGTGCGCGGGCGTCGCCGCCTCCTGTGCTTACACGGCGTTCCAGGCTGTCTCCCGACTCGGTCGACGACTTCCCCAAGTTCCTGTGGGGCATGCTCGCCATCTTCTTCTTCTCCGGCGCGGGCAACGCCTCGACCTTCAAGCAGATGCCGTCGATCTTCGAGCGCCGCCAGTCCGGCGGCGTGATCGGCTTCACCGCCGCGATCGCCGCATTCGGGCCGTTCTTCTTCTCGGTGATCGTGGCATCGGCCCCCGAGGCCGTGCTGTTCTGGTGGTGGGTGGCGCTTTCGCTCGTGGGCACCGCCCTCGCGTGGTGGTACTACGCCCGTAAGGGTGCCGAGAAGCCCAGGCCAGGCGCGGCGCGCGACGGTGGCGCGGCGAGCGCGCGCCGCGCAACCGTCGCGACACACCGCCGCCACGCGGCGGACATGATTCCTGGTTAACGTGGGGTCATGAGCGCAGCGGCGACCCCTGGAGCGGATACACGCCGTCCGCGGCGTGGGATGAGGCGATGGACCTCGACGGCAACGTTCGCGAGCACTATCGGCACGTCTACACCGAGATCGACCGCATGAGTGGAGACGACCTCTACTCCCGAGCGGAGGCGCTTGCCTCCACGTATCTCGCTCAGGGCGTGACCTTTGACCACGCCGGCGAGGAGCGTCCGTTTCCTCTCGACATCGTGCCGCGGGTGGTGGGCTCCGATGAATGGGACATCATCTCGCCCGGTGTCGCGCAACGGGTCAGGACACTTGAGGCCTTTCTCGCGGATGTGTATGGCTCGCAGCGTTGTGTGACCGATGGTCTCGTGCCGCGCCGCCTCATCGCCTCCAGCCAGTACTACTACCGCCAGGTGGCGGGGGTAGAGCCCGCCAACGGCGTGCGCGTCCACGTGGGCGGCATTGATCTGGTCAGGGACCAACACGGCATCTGGCGCGTGCTCGAAGACAACGTGCGGGTGCCGTCGGGGGTGAGTTACGTGCTCTCGAACCGGCGGGCCATGAGCCAGATGTTCCCGGAGATGTTCGGAGCGATGGGGATTCGCCCAGTCCTCGAGTACTCGCGGCGTCTGCGCTCGGCCCTGGCGAAGTCTGCTCCCGAGGGGGTGGACGACCCGACCATCGTGGTGCTCACGCCCGGCGTGTACAACTCGGCGTACTACGAGCACTCGCTGCTGGCGCGGACCATGGGCGTGGAGCCTGGTCGAGGGGCGCGACCTCGAGACCGTCAACGGCCGCGTGTACATGCGCACCACGGCAGGCAGGCGTCGGGTCGACGTCATCTACCGCCGGGTGGACGACGACTACCTCGATCCCGTCCAGTTCCGGCCCGATTCCGCGCTCGGGGCGCCGGGACTCGTGAACGCGGCACGCCAGGGCAACGTCACCATCGCCAACGCCATCGGCAACGGCGTGGCCGACGACAAGGCTCATCTACACCTACATGCCCGACCTCACCCGGTACTACCTCGAGGAAGACCCCATCCTGCCCAACGTCGACACGTGGCGGCTCGAGGAACGCGACGCGCGTGAGGAGGTGCTCGACCGGCTCGACGAACTCGTGGTGAAGCCCGTCGACGGCGCGGGCGGCAAGGGGGTGCTCATCGGGCCCAAGGCATCGAGCGCCGACCTCGCTGCCGCGAAGGAGCGCATCCTCGAGGACCCGCGTGGTTGGATTGCCCAGCCGGTCGTGCAGGCTCTCGACCGTGCCAACCTTGACCGAGGACGGGCTCGAGCCGCGCCACGTGGACCTCCGTCCCTTCGCCATCAATGACGGCGACGACGTGTGGGTGCTGCCCGGTGGCCTCACCAGGGTTGCGCTGGAGCGTGGCCAGGCTCATCGTCAACTCGTCTCAGGGGGTGGGTCCAAGGACACGTGGGTGCTCGGTGGCGTGCGGGATCGCACTCCGCGTCAGGCACCCGAGGCCAAGGTCGAGTTTGGCGGCATGCAGGCGGTGCCGCAGACGGCACACCCCGAGGACGCGGTCGCGGGCCAACAGCAGCAACAACAACAGCAGCAGGCGGAAGGAGGCTCGGAATGCTGAGCCGTATCGCCGAGTCGCTGTTCTGGATTGGCCGCTACGTGGAGCGTGCGGACAATACCGCCCGCCTGCTCGACGTCCACCTCAACGTCCTGCTCGAGGACCCCTGGGTCGATGAGCCCAGCGCCAACGCCTCCATCCTGACGGTGATGAGCGCCGAGGCGGACGGCCCCGTGACCCGGTCCGATGTCCTCCAACGTCTCGCCTTTGACCGCGACAGGACCTCCTCGATCGCTGGCTCGCTGATGGCCGCACGCGAGAACGCCCGGCGTGCTCGCGAGGTGATCTCGACAGAGGTGTGGGAGTCGCTGAACACCACCCGCATGGAACTCTCACGATGGTCGCGAGCCGCGCGTCCACATGAGTACTTCGTGTGGGTGCGCGAGCGCACCGCGGTGGTGCGCGGGCTCGCCTCGGCCACCACGTCCCGCGACGACGCCTGGCACTTCCTCGAACTCGGCCGTTCGCTTGAGCGCGCAGACATGATCGCCCGCCTGCTCATGACGCGTTCCCTTGACGGCACCACGGGGCCCGACTGGACCACGCTCCTGCGCACCTGCTCCGCACACGAGGCATACCTGCGGACCGTGCGCGCCCTGGTCACGGAGGAACGCGCCGCGGAGTTCCTGCTCGTAGACCGGCTCTTTCCGCGTTCCATCGCCTACAACCTCGACATGGCGGAGTCGATCCTCGCGGACATCGAGGGGTCCGCGCGTTCCCGCACTCTCGCCGGGCGTGCGCAACTGGCCCTTGGCCGCGCCCGCACCAACCTCGAGTACTCGCCGGTCAGGGAGATCCTTGACGACCTCGCGTTTCAGATGCAGGCCGTCCAGAAGGCCTGTGCCACGGCATCGGACATCATCCGCGATCGCTACTTCCTGCCCGACGCGACCGTCGTGTGGAACCAGGAGGCATTGTGACCACGCTGCGCATCGAACACCGGACCCACTTCCGCTACGCGGCCGATGTGGGATCGTCCTACAACGAGGCGCGGGTCACTCCTGCGTGGCTTCCACGACAGCGTGTGCTCGACTCGTCCGTGGACATCTCGCCGGTGTCATGGCGCTCCTCCTATCGCGACTACTGGGAGTGCGACGTCACCACCTTCGAGGTGCTGCAGCCGCACCGCAGCCTCACGGTCGACGCGCGCTCCGTGGTGGAGGTGACGAACCAGGCTTCCGCGGGGGAGCGCGCGGGATGGGACGCGCTGCAGGGGCCGCGCTTCCAGGACCTGCTGTGCGAGTATCTCGAGAACTCACCCACCACAGCGCCTCCCGAGCAGGCTCGCGCAGTTCGCGCGCGAAGCGTCCCGTCGGCTTGGACCGGAGGAGACGGCGCGGGCGGTGTGCGAGTATCTGCACTCCGAGGTGATGTACGTGCCGGGTGCCACCACCGTTCACACGGCGGCGACGGAGGCCTGGGAGGCGCGTTCCGGCGTGTGCCAGGACTTTGCGCAACTGGCGCTCGGTGCTCTGCGCTCCGTAGGCATCCCCGCGCGCTACGTCTCCGGCTACCTGCACCCCAAGCGCGACGCCGAGATCGGCGAGACCGTGGCGGGAGAGAGCCATGCCTGGGTCGAGTGGTGGACCGGGGAGTGGACGGGCTTTGACCCCACCAACGACCGCGAGGTGGGTGACCACCACGTGATCGTGGGCCGGGCGCGCGAGTACCGCGACGTGCCGCCGCTCTCGGGCGTGGTCGCTGGCGCGACCGACAACCTCGACGTGACGGTCAAGGTCACCCAGATCGCGTGAGGCCGCCTAACCGGTGAACTCGAAGTGCCAGGCCTCGGGCTTGGACCCCTCGGGCCGCGCCCAGGTGGGAAGCACCCAGTTGTAGGCGGTGAGGTGGTCGCGCAGCCACAGGTACTGCTCACCTGAGTAGCCGCCCGGTAGCCGCGCCCCGGAGATGTCGATCGCCGCACCCCACCCGTGGTTTGAGGTGCCGGGGATCGCGGCCATGTTTCCGTACAGGATGCGGGCGCGCACCTGCGCGTCATAGTCGCGGTACGAGTCGTTGATCGGGATGTTCGTGCCGAACTTCGCACGGAACTTCGCATTGAGCCTTCTCAAGGTCCGCCTTCGCGGCGCACAGCAACATCTCGCTCGAGTCCCACGAGAGCGTGCACATCTTGCCCCGGGGAATCTTGCCGTTGGAGTTCTCCGCCTTGGTCTTGGTCAGCACCGCGCCATTGCGGCCGGTGAGGTAGTAGCCGTGAGACCACCCACGCTTGCCGTTGACGATGACCTGGATCCAACCATCGGCCGAAACCTTGCCCGTGGTGCGCAGGGCGGTATCCCTCACCACCGAGGCGATGACGCTGCCCGACGTCGAGGGCGAGGAGCGGACATTCAGCAGGCTTGCGCCGTACACGTACATGGTGGTGTGTCGCAGTGTGGTCGCGGCGGCGGTGGAGCCTGCGTAGCCGATGCCGGCGCGGTCAAGGCGGTAGAGGAAAGCCGCCATCGCGTCACGCGTGATGGACGCGCGCGGCCGGAACTCGGCTCCGGAGGAGGTTCGCCAGCCTGTGGTCGCTCCCGTGGACGCGAGCCAGACGATCTCCTTGTAGAACGGCGACGACGTGCTGACGTCTTTGAACGGCGACGTCGACGGCACCGAGACCGCGGGCGACCCTGCGAACCGATAGAGGAAGGCCGCCATCGCCTCACGCGAGATGTCCGCGGACGGCCGGTACTGCGCGCCGCCGCTGACGCGCCAGCCCGTCGAGACCTTGGACGCGGACGTCCAGGTGATCTCTTTGTAGAACGCCGTCGACGTGCGGATGTCGAGGAACGGCGAGCGTGAAGGGGCCGAGTAGGCAGGCTGACCTGCGTAGCGGTACAGGAATGCCGCCATCGCGTCGCGCGCCACGGTGTCGAGCGGCCGGTACTCACGGGTGCCGTTGGCGAGCGTCCATCCGCGCGTCACTCCCGTGCTGGCGAGCCACGCGATTTCCTTGGCGAACGGAGAGTAGGCCGACGAGGACTTGCTCGAAGACACGTCGGTGAAGTGGATCGTTGCCGTCGCGGCGAGGGCGGACGTGTCCGCGGTCGCCGCGCGCGCGAGCGGGGAGCGCTGAGCGGGCGTGGTGACGGGGCCCTGACTCTCCGTGTCCTTGCCGTCAGTCTCCTCCGGATCCGTGGTCTCCTGCGCGGTCGGCGTGGGCTCAGGCGTGGCCGATGCGGTGGCGGACGGCTCAGGCGTGGGGGATGCGCTGACGCTCGGCTCAGGGGTGGCGCTCGGGGTGGGGCTCACGCTGGGCGAAGGGGAGGCCGATGGGCTCGCGGCTGCGGTGGTCGCGCTCGCGGCAGGGGCCGTGGCGGCAGGATCGTCATTGGCCGATGCGGGCACGCCCCACGTCGTGACGGCGAGTGCGGCGACGATCACGGCGGTCGCGGAGGCTCGCAGCGCGTGGCGGGCGAGTGGCCGTGAAGGGGTCAAGATGGCGGGCCTCCTCGGCCAGGGGTGGGGCACGGTGCGGTGGTCTACCGCGGCGCTCAGGGGATCATGCGGGCGCATCGGACAAAGGGAAGCCCGGTGTGGCTCACTCCACATCATCGGCGAGCGTCGAGCCTACCCCTGATACTCCAGGTGCCATGGCTCCGGCTTGGTGCCGTGGGGCCCGGCCCACGCGGGGAGCGCCCAGCCGTGAGCCGGTGCGTGGGCGATGATCCAGGCGTACTCGTCGCCCCCAAAGCCGCCATCGAGCCTGTGACGGAGAGAGGTCGATAGCCGCACCCCACCCGTGCATCGAGGTGCCCGGCTGCGCGGCGAGCCAGCCGCGGTCGGCTCGCGCCGCGCGTTGGCCCGCGAGGGAACGGTAGGCATCGGCCACGGGGATGTCCTGTCCGAACTGCGCGCGGAACGCTGCGTTCAGGGTCTCGAGGCCAGCGGCCGCTGGGCACGCCAGGGCCTCGGTCACGTCCCACGGCAGGGGACAGAGCGCCGTCGCAGGCAACAGGCCGTTGCGCATCCCCTCGAGGGTGCCCGCGAGGTCGGTGCGCTCGGCCCACCGCTCGGCAAGGGTAAGGGTTGTCGAGAGTCCGACTCCCGCCTCATGTACCTCGTACAGCAGTTGGGCGAGCCTCGCCGCGGCTCAGGGCCGTGTCGCGCGCCTCCCGCGCGGATGGAGCGGTGGTGCCTAGGAGGTGGCGGTCGTCGAGCCAGATCAGGGCGTCCTGGAGCGCCGTCGGTTCCTTCTGCGGAGTGAAGGTGAGGCCCTGGACGAGGATCACGCGAGGCTCGTCCGCGAGCCGACGGATCGCCACGGCGGCATCGGCGATCGAGGCCTCGGCCGCGGGGTCGAATGCCTGGGCGGGGCCCGCAAGCACGACGCCGCGTGCGGCCAGCCACGTGATCTCTGCGTAGGTGTCGTCCGTGGGCGCGACGTCCTCGTAGGGAGACTCTTCGGGGGGCACATGCACGGGAGGGCCCGCGGCGCGGAACAGGAATGCCGCGAGGTCGGCGCGAGTGGCTGGCTCGTGCGCATCGAACGTCGCCGAGCGGTCCGCGAGGCCCCAGCCGAAGGTTGCGCCCTGCGCGGCAAGCCACTCGATCGCGGTGGCGTACGGCGTGTACCCGGCGGAGCCCTTGACCGAGGACACGTCGCTGAAGGTCAGCCGCGGGGTGAGCGCTGCGGGCGGAGCGGACCAGGAACCCGTCACGGTGCCCTGTTGCGGCGCGTCGGGTGACTCCTGTGCAGGGGGTCCTCGGACTGCGGCATGGAGGGCGCCGGATCTGGAGGCGCCGGCTCGGCAGTCACGGAGGGCGTCACGGGGGTGGGCTCGGCGGTGGCGCTGGGGGAGGGCTGCGGATCGGGTGCGGTGTCGGTGGGCGTGGGGGAGGGCGCCGGAGTCGAGCCAGTGGGCTTCGGTGAGGCTCGTGGGTCGGGGTGACGGGGGCGACGTGGTGGCTACATCGCTGGGCTCTGCGGCCGGCGTCTCCACCGTGGGCGTCACGACGATGGGCGTCACGACCGGCTCCGGGGTGACGTTCGCGGCTGCCGGTGCCGCCGCAAGGCATCCAAGCGCCATCGCGCCCGCGGCCACGAGGGCAGCCTGCCCTGGCCGCGCGCACCGTGCTTCGACGCTTCATCGCCCACTCCCGCGGACGGGCATCCGTCCCGCCCGCTCGATGGCGGCGACCGCCATCACCCGTCAAGAGTCGCACGGCATCGTGGATCTGTCCCGGCGAGGGGGTCCGCAGGGGCGGCGCGCACCCCGGGACGCGCAGGCCGAACGGGCATCGTGCCCTGACTAGAATGCTGGGGTGACTGAGCCGACTTTCGAGGACCGCGTCGAGACTGACCGCTACGACTTCCACGCCATCGAGGACCGCTGGCTTCCCGTGTGGCGGGAGAGCCAGCCGTTCCGTTCAGGCAACGCGGACGACGCGCGCCCCACCAAGTACGTGCTCGACATGTTCCCCTACCCCTCGGGCGACCTTCACATGGGGCACGCTGAGGCGTACGCGCTCGGTGACGTCATCGCCCGCTACTGGGTGCAGCGCGGCTTCAACGTCATGCACCCCATCGGCTGGGACTCGTTCGGCCTGCCCGCGGAGAACGCCGCGATCAACCGTGGCCTCGACCCGCGGGGGTGGACCGAGGACAACATCGCTCAGCAGCGCTCGTCGATGGAGCGCTATGCGTGCTCCTTTGACTGGGACCGTGTCCTCGCGACCCACCGCCCCGACTACTACCGCTGGAACCAGTGGCTCTTCACGCGTCTGCACGAGAAGGGCCTGGCGTACCGCAAGCACTCCAACGTCAACTGGTGCCCCAAGGACCAGACGGTGCTCGCGAACGAGCAGGTTGTCGGCGGCCTGTGCGAACGCTGCGACACCCCGGTCACCAAGAAGAAGCTGAACCAGTGGTACTTCAAGATCACGGACTACGCGGACCGTCTCCTCGACGACCTCGCCGGGCTCGAGGGCTCGTGGCCGTCGAAGGTCATCGCGATGCAGCGCAACTGGATTGGCCGCTCGACCGGCGCCGACGTGAAGTTCGTCATCGAGGGTCGCGATGAGCCCATCGACATCTACACGACTCGCCCCGACACGCTTCACGGCGCGACCTTCATGGTCGTGGCAGCCGACTCGGACCTCGCCGCAGAGCCTGGTTCAGGGGGCCGATGCCGCCGTTGCCGAAGAGTTCTCGGCGTACGTGGAGCAGGTGAAGGCCGCCAGCGAGATCGACCGCCTCTCGACCGAGCGTCCCAAGACGGGCGTGTTCCTGCACCGTTACGCCATCAACCCCGTCAACGGCGAGCGCCTGCCGATCTGGGCATCGGACTATGTGCTGGCGGACTACGGCCACGGCGCCATCATGGCCGTCCCGGCGCACGACCAGCGTGACCTCGACTTTGCCCGCGCCATGGACCTGCCGGTCCGCGTGGTGCTGGACGTGCGTGGTGAGGACGGCGAGCCCGTCGAGGACCCCGCCGTCACGGGCGTCGCGGCCGCAGGCGACGGCACGCTCATCAACTCCGGCAGCCTGGACGGCAAGTCCAAGGCCGATGCCATCGAGGCCATCGTTGCGGAACTGGGCGAGGCAGGCACGGGCGCCGCCTCCACCAACTATCGCCTGCGCGACTGGCTGATCTCGCGCCAGCGTTACTGGGGCACCCCCATCCCCATCGTCCACTGCGACGCATGCGGCGAGGTGCGGGTGCCCGACGACCAGCCTGCCCATCGAGCTTCCGCCCGCCGAGGGCCTCGACCTCAAGCCCAAGGGCACCTCGCCCCTGGGTGGTGCCACGGACTGGGTGAACACCGACTGCCCCTCCTGCGGTGGGCCCGCGAAGCGTGACACCGACACCATGGACACGTTCGTCGACTCGTCCTGGTACTACCTGCGCTACGTCAACGCGCAGAAGACCGACGGCCCGTTCGACCCTGCCGATGTGGCCAAGTGGGCGCCCGTCGACCAGTACGTGGGCGGCGTGACGCACGCGATCCTGCACCTGCTGTACTCGCGCTTCTTCACCAAGGCGCTGTTCGACATGGGCCTGGTGAACTTCGAGGAGCCCTTCTCGGCGCTGCTCAACCAGGGCATGGTTCAGATGGACGGCTCCGCGATGTCGAAGTCGCGCGGCAACATCGTCCGCCTGAGCGAGCAGGCTCGATGAGTTCGGCGTCGACGCCGTCCGCATCACGATGGCGTTCGCGGGTCCGCCGGAGGACGACATCGACTGGGCCGACGTGTCGCCCGGTGCCTCGTCGAAGTTCCTGGCACGCGCCTGGCGCCTTGCGCGGGACGTCGCCTCCGAGCCCGGCGTTGACGCTTCCACCGGCGACGCCACACTGCGGGCCGTCACGCATCGCACGATGGCCGACTGCGCGCAGTTGGTCGAGGGCTTCCGTTTCAACGTGGTGGTCGCGCGCACCATGGAACTCGTCAACGCCACCCGCAAGGCGATCGACTCGGGTGCTGGCGCTGGCGACCCTGCCGTGCGCGAGGCCGCCGAGGCCGTCGCTGTGCTCCTGAGCCTGTTCGCTCCCTACGTGGCGGAAGACATGTGGTCCATCCTCGGCCACGAGAACGTCGCCACGGCGGGTTGGCTCGAGGTAGACGAGTCGCTGCTCGTCGAAGACACCGTGACGTGCATCGTGCAGGTCAAGGGCAAGGTGCGCGGTCGCCTCGAGGTGGCTCCGGACATCTCCGACGAGGCGCTGAAGGAGTTGGCGCTGGCCGAGCCGGGCGTCGCACGGGCGATCGGCGACGCCGGCATCCGTACGGTCATCGTGCGGGCGCCCAAGGCTCGTCAACATCGTCACTGCGTGACGGACGCAGCCCTCACGCCTCGGTTCGTCGCTAGCGTGTGGGCATGACGTCTTCCATCGCTGTGGTCACCGATTCGTCGGCGACCCTGCCACCTGACCTGGTGGCGCGCTGGGGCATCACCGTGGTGCCGTTGCAGGTGATGGTCGACGGACATCCTCGGGCCGAGGGCGTCGAGATCTCCACGGCGGACGTGCTCGACGCCCTGGTCGCGGGCCGCGACGTCACCACGTCGCAGCCTGCCGTGGCGACCTTCGAGTCGACGTTCCGCGCGCTGGAGGCGCAGGGCGCGACGGCGATCGTGGCGGTGCTGCTGTCCGGACGTCTGTCCGGCACGGTGCAGGGGCTCGCCAGGCGGCCGATGCGGTGCGCATCCCCGTCGAGGTGGTGGACTCGGGTCAGGTCGCGATGGGCGCAGGGTTTGCGGCGCTCGCCGCGGCACACGCCGCGCGCAGCGGAGCGTCGCTCGACGACGTGGCCGATGCGGCACGCGCCGTCGCGGCATCGGCGACCTGCGTCTTCACGGTCGACACGTTGGAGTTTCTGCGCCGCGGCGGGCGCCTGTCGTCGGCCGCGGCCGCGGTGGGGAGGATGCTACAGGTGCGGCCGGTGTTGGAGATTGTGGCGGGCGAGGTGGCCGTGGTCGACAAGGTGCGGTCGACGGCGCGCGCCCGCGAGGCGGTCCTTCGCCGTGCGGGGGAGGCCGCCGAGGCGATGCCGGGCGCCGCCTGCGCGGTCCTGACGCTCGGCGAAGGCTCCTATGGAGACGAGGCTGCCCAGGCGCTGCCCGTGGGACTGCCCGTGGTGCGCACCGATGTGGGAGCGGTGCTGGCCGTTCACGCGGGTCCGGGAGCGCTGGCGGTGGTCGCGGCGGCTCTGCCCGAGGGCATCCTCTAGCCTCGCGGCATCGTCCCCAGGCACGAGCGGGCGGGCCCGTCGTCCCCCGAGCGTCACGGCATGCACAGCGGCGCTGCGGGTGGCACTTAGCGTCGCCGCATGGGAGCCTGAAGCCGACGAGTCCGCCGCGCTGGCACGGTGGCGCGAGAGCGCCGCGAGCGCGGCGGGACGGGCCTATGAGGCCGCGCACGGGCGCGAGATCGACGACCACGCGCAGGGCATGCGCTGGGAGATCAGCCCACGTGTGGCGCTCACCGTGGCAGGGGCACTCGCGCTCGTGGCGTTGCTGGTCTGGGCCCTGTGGAGACCCTCCGGCGATGGCGGTCTGGAACCCGTGCCGGGCGCGGCGGCGTCACCGGAAGCGTCCCCCACCCCGTCGACCGGGACCACGCCGGAGGCGGCGGACCCACGCGGCGTCATCGTTCACGTGGCCGGGGCCGTAGCCGCCCCGGGCCTCGTCGAACTTGAGGCGGGACAGAGAATCGCCGACGCCATCGAAGCGGCGGGCGGCGCGAATGGTGACGCGGATCTTGGAGCGATCAACCTCGCTCGGGTGCCGGTCGACGGCGAGCAGATCAGCGTGCCTCTCGAAGGCACCGTGCCGGAAGAAGACGCCGGGGCTACCCCGGCCACGGGCGGTGGGGCAGTGTCGTTGAACACCGCTGACGCCGCCGCCCTCGAGGAACTGCCCGGCATCGGGCCGGTCCTCGCGGCTCGCATCATCGCGGACAGAGAGGCACATGGGCCCTTCGCGTCGCTCGACGATCTCCAACGCGTCTCGGGCGTGGGTGAGGCGATGGTGGCCAACCTCGACGGCCTCGCCACGATGTGACGCCCCGCCACGACGCTCGCCTTGTCCCGGCCGCGTTGGGGGCCTGGGCGGCTGCGGCGGCGGTCCTCCATGGCTTCCCGGTGGGCTTCGCCGTCGCCGTCACTGCCGGGATCGCAGGCGGAGGGCTGTTGCTCTTGGCACGGGTCGGCGCCCCGGCGCCTTGGCCCGGCGTGCGCGCAGCAGGCGCAAGCCTGGGGCTCGCCCTGGTGGCCGCCTCCGCCGCGGGCATCACGACCGTCACCCACGCGGAAGCCTCCAGGCGTGCCGTGCCCGAGGCCGTGGTGGAATCCCACGAGGTCCTGCTCAGGGGCACGGTCGACGGCGTGCCGCGTCAGGCGGTCATCCGCGGTGCAGAACTCGCCTTCGCTCAGGTGCGGTTGACGGCCTGGACCACTGTTGGCGACGCGGCGGCGACGTGGGTCTCGACCGGGGGCACGGTGACGGTGGTGGTGGACGCGGACGCGCTGGCCCGCGACGACGCCATACTGGTTCGAGCCGACGTCGACCGGGACGAGGACGGCGGCGTGATCGCCTGGGATGCGGAGGTCGTCGACCGCGCGCCGGGCACGGGCCCGTGGGCGGACGCGCGCCGGTGGGTGGGGCAGGCGGCACAGGCGCTTCCTGTCGAGACCGCGGGGCTGGTGCAGGGCATGGTGACGGGAGACACGTCGCGGATGCCGGCGTACCAGGTCGACGCCATGCGGGTCTCGGGTCTGGCCCACCTGACCGCGGTGTCGGGCGCCCACTTCGCGGTCCTGACGTTGCTCGTTTCGGCGGCCACCGCGTGGCTGCGCGTCCCTCGCCAGGCGAGGGCCGTCGCAGTGGCCGGTGCGGCCACGTCATTCGCGCTACTGGTGGGGCAGGCGCCGTCGGTGGCACGTGCCGTCGTGATGGCGCTCGTGGTGGCAGGCGCGATGGCGTTGGGTCGGCGTGCGCGCGGGCTCCCCGCGCTCTCGGCCGCGGTGCTCGCAGTGGTGCTGGTCGCGCCCGAGGCTCTCCGTACAGGTGGGCTTCGTGATGTCGGTGGTCGCGGTCGCGAGCATCGTCGTGTGGGCGCCGCCGGTGGCGCGTCGCCTGGGAGTGTGGTTGGCGCCGCGGGCGGCGCGGGCAGTCTCGGTGCCACTGGCCGCCCAACTGGCGCTGACGCCCCTCCTGCTGACCCTCCAGCCCGGCATCAGCCTGTTCGCCGTGGCGGCGAACCTGATCGTGACGCCCTTCGTGGTGCCCGTGACGGTGTGCGGGCTCCTCGCTGCCGCGATCGGCCCGTGGTGGACCGGTGCGGGGGATCTGTTGATGGGCGCCAGCGGCATCGCGGCGTGGCCCATAGCCCGAGTGGCGGGCGCGGTGGCGGCGTTGCCGGGGGCGACAGCGCAGTGGCCGGCTGCGCCGTGGGGGCTGGTGGCCGCTTCGCTCGTCGTGCTCGCCGCCATCGTGGCGACGGTGCCGCAGCGGCGTGTTGTGCGGCGTGCGGGGGCGCTCGCGGCGATCATCTGCGTCGTTGTGGCCGTGGCGTCGGGATTGCGGCCGGTGGCCGTCCTGGAGGACTGGGTCGTGGTCGCGTGTGACGTGGGGCAAGGCGACATGCTGCTGGTGCGTGCGGGAGCATCGGCCGCCGTGGTCATCGACACGGGGCCCGACGACGATGCCGCCACCGGGTGTCTGACGCGCTACGGAGTGACGCAGGTGCCTCTCCTGGTCCTCAGCCATCCCCACGCCGATCACGACTCCGCCACGGGTGCCGTCGCCGACGCTGTGCAGGTCAGCGCGGCATGGGTCGCGGCGCCGGGGGAGCAGGCATCGGCCGCCGCCGCGCTCCGTGCGCGCGGGGTGCCGGTCGAGGTGCCCGGTGAGGGCGAGCGCATCGTCGCGGGAGACGTCACGGTCGACGTGCTCTCCTCACGCCACGAGGACGCGGCGGCGGCGAACGTCAACGATGCTTCCATCGCCACACGGCTGGAGGCCACCGGCGTCTCGGTGCTCGCGCTTGGTGACCTGGAACCCGGGGCGCAGGGCGAGATCGCGCGGCGTGTCGCGCCGCAGGAGGTCGACGTGGTGAAGATCGCGCACCACGGATCCGCGGCCCAGGATGCGCAGGCTCGCTGGACTCATCACCGCCACCGTCGGCGTCATCAGCGCGGGCATCGACAACGACTATGGCCATCCGGCTCGCGCGGCGCTCGAGCCTGTACGAGCCGCGCGTGGAGACGCTCGCGGTCACCGCCACCTGCGGCGACATCGTCGTCACGGCCGTGCCGAGCAGTGGCGTCGCAGCGGCGTGTCGGCGGGACGTGGGAACCTAGTGCCATGGCAGCCCGCACCCGTTCCGCCGAGCCCACCTGGCATCGTGCCGCTCCCGCACCGGTGGTGCTCGTGTCGGGGCCGGAGTCGCTGCTGGGTCAGCGCGCCATCGAGCGGATCACTGCCACGATGAAGGGTGCGCCCGTGACACGGCTTGACGCGGGCGCCTACTCGCGTGGCGCCCTCCTCGCCGCCGCGTCGCCGTCCCTGTTCGACGATGCGGGCATCGTGGTCGTCGAGGGTGCGGAAGCGATGAATGATGACTTCCTGCAGGACGCGCTTGCCTACGTGGCGCAGCCCGACCCTGCCGTGGTCGTCATCATTCGCCACGGTGGGGGCGTGCGGGGCAAGAAACTGCTCGACACGCTGCGCAAGGGCGGGGCACCCGAGTACACCTGTCCGGCGGTGAAGAAGGATGCCGAGATCGTCGACTTCGCGCGCGGGGAGTTCGAGCGGGGCAAGCGCCCGGTCTCCGCGGCCGTGGTGAGGAGCCTCGTCGACGCCGTCGGCAGCGATATCGCCGAGGTGGCCGCCGCGTGCCAGCAGGCTCATGAGTGATGTCGACGGGACCATCGGCCAGGAGGCCGTGACGCGGTACTACGGCACGCGGGTCAACGCGACGGCTTTCAGTGTGGCCGACGCCGCGATTGCGGGCGACGTGGCGACGGCCCTGACCCTGGTGCGGCACGCGCTCGCCACCGGCAATGACCCTGTGCCGCTCAACGCCGCGCTCGCGGCCTGCGCATCCTCGCCAAGGTGGGGGCGGCCCGCGGACGCAGGCTCGACCCCACGCGAGACCTGGGGATCTCGCCGTGGCAGGCGGACCGCGCGCGCCGCGAGCTCCAGCGGTGGACCGCGGACTCGCTGGCGCAGGCCATCGAGGCCGTCGCCACCGCCGACGCGGAGATCAAGGGCGCGTCCCGTGCGCCGCAGTTCGCACTGGAGCGCGCCGTCCGCACGGTCGCCCAGGCTCGCCCAGCGCTAGTAGGGAAGCGTCGGCGCGCCTGTCACAGGCGTGGCGCACCGCGCCATCGGGCATGCGAAAAGCCCCGCCGCACCGTGTGAGGTGCGACGGGGCTCGTCGGAAAGCGGAGACGCCTTAGAGAGCGGCGACCTGCTTGGCCAGCGCCGACTTGCGGTTCGCGGCCTGGTTCTTGTGGATGACGCCCTTGGAGACGGCCTTGTCCAGGCTTGACCGACGCGACCTGGAGGGCCGAAGCGGCCTTGTCCTTGTCGCCAGCGGCGATGGCCTCGCGGACGCGACGCACGTTGGTCTTCAGGCTCGGACTTGACGGCGACGTTGCGCTGGCGGGCCTTCTCGTTGGTGCCGATGCGCTTGATCTTGGACTTGATGTTTGCCACAGCGATCCTTCTCGATGATGGTGAAACGAATGAAAACTTAGAGGGCTGGAGCGCGAGCCGCGCTCACACACGAACGACAATCCTACCAGCCTTGGCGCTTTTTCGCTTCACGGATGACGGAGTCGAATCGAGTCCTGTCAAGGATAGCGCCCTCGCGCCGCACCCCAGAGGGGTCAACACGCACGATTCGGTCGAGTCGCACCTCGCTGGGGCGGCGCTGACTGTCCCACGGTCCGGTGCCGATATCCATCCATCGGCGCCCGTACCGCGCCTCTTGCGCCGCATCGCGCGGGTGGTCTTTGCTAGTGAGCATGAGCCCCAGCAGCCACTGGCTGTCGCGGCCGATGAGCAGGACCGGACGGTCCTTGCCGCGCGAGTAATCCTCCTCGAACGGGACCCATGTCCACACGATCTCGCCGGGGTCCGCGTTGCCGTCAAGAGACGGCGAGTACGACAGGCGCGGCGTGCCGGTGAAGTCTCCTGGATAGGGCCGCCGCGCTGCCGCCGCGCGTGGCCGCGGCGTGCGCGAGCGCTTGCCGCGCCGGGTCCCGATGACGGCGAGAGCGATGACCGCAAGAGCGGCAAGAAGGACCTCCATGGCGCCAAGGGTAGGGGCTGAAGAGGTCGCGCGGAGCGGTAGACCAGTCTGCGAGTGTGCCGCGCGTCAGGGGTGGCGCCGCGGGCGCCGGGGATCAGGTGCTCGGGCTGCGGGTGACCGAACAGGTAGCCCTGAGCAAGCCGCCATCCGTGGGCGAGCGCCTGCCGGTACTGCGCCTCCGTCTCCACGCCCTCGATGATCCCGTCCATCTCCAGGCTGTCGACGAGGCTCGCGACGGCGGTGGAGATGCGGTCGCCGGTCGACTTGTCGCCCAGGCGCAGGGTGAACTCTCGCGCCAACTTGAGGCCGGACACGGGGGAGCGCAGCACGCTGGACAACGCGCTGTAGCCCGTCCCGAAGTCGTCCAAGAGCAGGGCGATCCCCATGTCGGTGAGCCCTCGCAGATCGGCCACCGCCGTCTGGGTGGCGACGAGCATGCCGGACTCGGTGATCTCCAGGGCGAGGCGAGCGGGGTCGATGCCATGGGCCTCGATGGCGCGGGTGACGACGCCGGAGAGGTCCGCAGGGCCAATCTGCCGGGTCGACACGTTGACGAGCACCTTGCCGGTGAACCCTGGCCGTGCGGCGATGAATCGGCACGCCTCGTGGAGGACGAACTCGCCCAGCGGGATCACTAGGTTGGCTTCTTCGCATACCTCGATGAACTCTGCGGGGAGCAGGAGGCCTCGCTCGGGGTGGCGCCAGCGCACCAGTGCCTCGTACGCGATGGGCCGGCGCGTGGCCATGTCCACCACGGGCTGGTAATGCACCTCGAGGTGGCCCTCGCGCAGTGCCACGCGCAGGCTCGGACTCGATCGACAGGCGCACCATCGCCTCGTCGCGAAGGTCCGCGGAAAAGACGGCGATGCGGTCGCGACCTGACGTCTTGGCCCGCGACATCGCGATGTCGGCGTCGCGGACCAGAGTCTCCGCGGTGACGCCAGGCTGACCAAAGGCGAGGCCAGCCGAGACGGTGGGGACCACCTCGTGGTCAGCGACCACCGCAGGCTGGCGCACGGCCTCCACGAGTTGGCTCAGCAGCGCAGCGGCGCCTTCCTCGGAGACGTCGGCAAGGGCAACCACGAACTCATCGCCTCCCAGCCGCGCGACCGTGTCGCCGGGCCGGACGGCCGCCTGAATCCTGCGCGCGACCTCGGTGAGGAGGCGATCGCCTGCCTCGTGGCCGAGTGAATCGTTGACGACCTTGAAGTGGTCGAGGTCCACGAACAGGCATGCGGTGGACGTCGCTGCCTTCTCGAGCGAGACACGCAACCTCTCCAGCAGGAGAGTGCGGTTCGCCAAACCAGTGAGACGGTCGTAGTACGAGTGGTGCTCCACCAGGGCGTGCGCCCGGCGCACCTCGGTGAGGTCTTCGACATGGACCACCGCGCGCCAGGGGCTTCCCGGCAGGCGGGACAGGGTGGCGCGGGTCCACAGCACATCACCGGTCGCGTGGACGCAGCGCTGCTGTAGTTGCACGCGGTCGTGGGTGCCGTGGGCGAGACGGCTCACGACCTGCCGATGCTGTGGACGGTCGTCGGGGTGCGTGAGGTCGGCGAGTGCGCGCCCCAGCAGGGCCTCGGCCGTGGAGCCCAGCAGGGCGGCGAGCGACGGGTTGACGGCATCGAGACGTCCGTCCGCGTCGAGGATCGCCATGCCGACGGGTGAGTCGAGGAAGGTACGGCGAAAAGCCTCGGCGTCGTGGGTCACGTCGCCCCTTTCCCCAGCATCAGGGCGAGGGCCATCTCCTCGCCTTCACGAAAGGTATCGGCATATCTGACCGGCGCATGAGATTGACGTCACTCATGGGACAATGGCGTGTCCTGCCCTTCTGTCGACGAGGAACGCCTTCACCGTGTCATCTGCGACCCGCATCGAGCCCGCCGCGACCTCGCCCGAGCCGATCCGCAACTTCTGCATCATTGCCCACATCGATCACGGCAAGTCGACCCTGGCCGACCGCATGCTGGGGATCACCGGGGTTCTTGAGGCGCGGCTTCAGAAGGCTCAGTACCTGGACCGCATGGACATCGAGCGCGAGCGCGGCATCACCATCAAGTCGCAGGCCGTGCGCATGCCGTGGGAGGTGGAGGGCACGCCGCACGCCCTCAACATGATCGACACCCCGGGTCACGTGGACTTCACCTATGAGGTGTCGCGCTCCCTTGCCGCGTGCGAGGGTGCGATCCTGCTGGTGGATGCGGCCCAGGGCATCGAGGCTCAGACTCTCGCGAACCTGTATCTCGCGATGGAGAACGACCTCACCATCATCCCGGTGCTCAACAAGATCGATCTTCCCTCGGCTGATCCCGATCGCTACGCCGCCGAGCTCGCGCAGGCTCATCGGGTGCGAGCCCGAGGACGTGATGCGTGTCTCCGGCAAGACCGGTGCGGGCGTCGCCGAGCTCCTCGACCGTGTGGTGCGCGACATTCCCGCGCCCGTGGGCGACGCGTCAGCGCCCACTCGCGCCATGATCTTCGACTCCGTGTACGACACCTACCGCGGCGTGGTGACCTACGTCCGCGTGGTCGATGGCGCGCTGAAGCCCCGCGAGAAGATCGCCATGATGTCGACTCTCGCGACCCATGACCTGCTCGAGATCGGCGTCATCAGCCCCGAGCCCAAGCCCTCCAAGGGCCTCGGTGTGGGCGAAGTGGGATACCTCATCACCGGCGTGAAGGACGTGCGACTGTCCAAGGTGGGTGACACGGTCACCACCGCCGCGCGGCGTGCCGAGCAGTCGCTCGGCGGTTACCGCGATCCTCAGCCGATGGTCTACTCGGGTCTGTTCCCGCTCGACGGCGCAGATTTCCCGGTGCTCCGTGACGCCCTCGACAAGCCGCCTGAACGACGCGGCGTTGGTGTACGAGCCCGAGAGCCTCGGTGGCGCTGGGCTTCGGTTTCCGCTGCGGCTACCTGGGGCTGTTGCACCTGGAGATTGTGCGCGACCGCCTCGAGCGCGAGTTTGGCCTCGACCTCATCTCGACCGCCCCGAACGTGGTCTACGAGGTGGAGATGGAGGACCGCAAGGTCCACACGGTCACCAACCCCTCGGAGTTCCCCGCGGGCAAGATCTCGCAGGTGCGTGAGCCGGTGGTCAAGGCGTCGATCCTGGTCCCCAGCGAGTTCATTGGCACCGTCATGGAGCCTGTGTCAGGAGCGTCGTGGCGTCATGGGCACCATGAACTACCTGTCTGAGACGCGCGTCGAGATGCACTACACGCTTCCCCTGGCGGAGGTGGTCTTCGACTTCTTCGACCAGTTGAAGTCCCGCACGCGCGGCTACGGCTCGCTCGACTACGAGCCCGCGGGCGACCAGGTCGCGGACCTCGTCAAGGTCGACATCCTGCTGCAGGGCGAAACGGTGGACGCGTTCTCGGCCGTGGTGCACAAGGACGCCGCGTACTCCTATGGCGTGTCGATGGTCACCAAGCCTGAAGGACCTCATCGATCGTCAGCAGTTCGAGGTGCCCATTCAGGCCGCCATCGGGTCGCGCATCATCGCCCGCGAGACCATCCGCGCCATCCGCAAGGACGTGCTCGCGAAGTGCTACGGAGGAGACATCTCCCGTAAGCGCAAGGCTGCTCGAGAAGCAAAAGGCCGGAAAGAAGCGCATGAAGAACATTGGGTCGGTCGAGGTGCCGCCCGAGGCCTTCATTGCGGCGCTCAGCACCTCCGACGACGGCTCGGACAAGGGCAAGAAGAAGTAGCGGTGCCGCTTCCCACGCACGCGGATCCGGGGCGTGACCTCGGGGTCTATATTCACGTGCCGTTCTGCGCGGTGCGGTGCGGCTACTGCGACTTCAACACCTACGCGCCCGGCGAAGGCGAGTTCGCCTCCCGCGACGACTACGTGGGCGCGGCCTTGGCCGAGATGGCGATGGCGGGCGAGGCGATGGCGGGGGATGCCCGCCCGGTGCGCACGGTGTTCCTCGGCGGAGGCACGCCCACGATGCTGGACCCGCGGGCCCTCGTGGCGCTGCTCGACGGGGTGCGCGCGACCTGGGGGCTTGCGGCCGATGCGGAGGTCACGACCGAGGCGAATCCCGACTCCGTCACCCGAGAGTCGCTGGGCCAGTTGGCCGCGGCAGGATTCACCCGGGTGTCGTTCGGCATGCAGTCCGCCGTGCCGCACGTCCTGGCGACCCTGGAACGCACTCACCGACCCGAGAACGTCGCACGGGCCGTGGGGTGGGCACGCGAAGCCGGCCTCGCGGTCAGCCTCGACCTGATCTACGGCACGCCAGGTGAGTCCCTCGAGGATTGGCACGCGAGCCTCGACGCCGCCATTGCCCTCGCACCCGACCACGTGAGCGCGTATGCGCTCGTCATTGAGCCAGGCACGCGGATGGGACGCCAGGCTCCGCAGCGGCGAGATCGAGCCTGTGGACCTCGACACTCAAGCGGAAATGTACGAGGCGGCCGATGCGCGCCTCGCCGCTGCCGGGTACGGGTGGTACGAGGTCTCCAACTGGGCGCGAAGCGCCGAGCAGCGGTGCCGCCACAACGTGGCGTACTGGACGAGCCAGGACTGGTGGGGCATCGGGCCGGGCGCGCACTCGTACCTTGGCCCCCGCATCGGCCGCGACGGCGAAGCCATCGGAGCGCAACGGTGGTGGAACGTCGCTTCCGCGTGCCTACGCGGCGAGGCTTGCCGCGGGGGAGGACCCCGCGGCCGAACGTGAACCGCTGACGGCGGCCGACCTGGACCTGGAGGCGGTGATGCTGAGGGTGAGGCTCGCGGACGGCATGCCGATCGCCGACCTTCCCGAGCCGCGCACGGCTGCGATCGCGACGCTGGTGGCCGACGGGATTCTCGACGGCCGCGCGGCCATCGGTGGCCGCCTGCTGCTGACGCTGCGAGGGCGTCTGCTTGCGGACGCCGCGGTCCGCCAACTCACGTAGCCCTCACCCAAGAACGACTCCCAAGGTAACTCGTGACGGGTGCGACTCCTGTGACTCGTTGTCGCGCGACGTGAGTCACAGGAGCCCCATGCGTCGCTCCATACCTTGGGAGTCGCTGGTGAGGGGGCTACTTGATGAACGGAATCGCGAAGCGGATCGGGTAGTACTCGCCGGAGTTGGCCTTCGCGGCCGCCACGAACGAGATCACGATCGAGTAGACCCAGTACGCGATCCAGGCAGGCAGTGCCACGATGCCGCCGAACCCGAACGTCATCAGGGTGATCACCAACGCACCCGCGGCCACGATCAAGCCCGTGATCTGCAGATTGAGCCTGCTGCTTGCCATGGAAGTCGATGAGCGCGCTGCGCTGGCGGAAAATCAGCCAGATGACGAGTGGTGCGACAAAGCCGAGGAACCCTGCAGAGATCACCACGGCGACGCCGGCCACGAGGTGAATCAGCATCGAGTACATGCGGGCGTCGGACTCGAGCATCGGCTGGGGTGCGGGCGGGCCGTACTGGGGCGGGTACTGCGCCCCTGGGGCCTGCTGATAGCCGCCGTAGGGCGGCTGGTGGGGCGGGGGCGGGGGCACGGTTCCGCCGGGGGCGGGGGTGCCGTCGGGTGAAGGCGTGCTGTCGGTCATGGGTCAAGCCTGCCAGGAGGTGTGACCTCTCGGCATCAGCCCTCGGAGCGATCTGCGTCCCTGACCCACTCGGGGTAGGGGGTCAGGGACGGCTCGGGGTCACTTGATGAGGTCGATGGTGAACGGATAGCGGTACGCCGCTCCGCGATTCGCGGCGACCGCACCCTGCACGCCGAAGATCACGGCGATCACGAAGACTGCGGCGGAGACGAGGCCGCTGACCCAACCGATGAATGGCACAGCGCCCACCACGCTGGCCGCGACGTAGCCGAGGGTGACGAGGATGCCGAAGTTCAGGGCCTTCTTGCCCTCGGCATCGGCGAACGACGACTGGTCCTTGCCGATGAGCCAGAAGATCAGTGGCAGCAGGAATCCGGTAAAGACGAAGGCGTGTGCGAGCACTGCCAGGAGGTGGGGGTTGCCCTGCGTCGGCTGCTGGGGCGCGTCCGGGGCGCGGTTGATGTCGGTCATGGGCCCCAGGGTGGCAGATGCGCCTCGGCCCCGCATCGAACCAAGCCGATGCGGGGCCGAGGCGGTGTGCCTGGAGTTACTTCACCAGTTCCAGGTTGAAGGGGTAGCGGTACGGCTGGCCCTTCTGCGCGGCCTGGAAGGCCTGGATCGCGAAGATCAGCGCGCCGATGAAGATGGCGATGTTGATCAGGATCGCGATGAGCCCGATGATCGGGACCAGCCCAATCACAGCGGACACGACGTACCCGATCGTCACCACGATGCCGAAGTTCGTCGCGTTCTTGCCCTCAGAGTCCGCAAACGGGGACTGGTCTTTGCCCACGAGCCAGAAGATCAGCGGCAGGAGGAACCCGAGCGGCGTCGTGAGGTGCGCGAGCGCGGGCATGAGGTTGGGGTTGCTGTTCGCGGGCGCGGGCTGTCCGCTCGGCGGCTGGTTTCCCGGCGGCGGGGGAGGCATCGTGCTGTCGTCAGTCATGCTGTCTCACTACCTTGATGTCGTAGGGATAGGTCGCCGGCAGCCCGCGACGAATCGCGTAAAACCCCTGGATACCCAGCGCAATCGCGACCACCACGACCGCCAACTGTGCCAATGTACCGACAAAGCCGACCAGAGGCACGAAAATACTGACGACGGTAGGCTGCGCCGAACGCGACCCACACGAGCATGCCGGCGTTGACGGCATTCGCGGTCTGCTGCGCGGCCCATGGTGCACGGCGGCGCAGCGACGCCCACAGGAGGGCAGGGATGAGCGGCCCGAGCCACACGAAGAGCTGCGCTGCGGCCGCCTGATTTGCGCCCGCGCGCGCGGATACTGTCGTCGACATCGGCCACCTCCTGCGCTCACGCTACCGCTGCGCCGTCCGCGCTAGAATTAGCACTCGGAACCCACGAGTGCCAGATGATCGAGGGAGGCATGCATGAGCGAAGACCGTCGCCGCGCTGTCCTGCACGCGATCGTCGAGGGCTACGTGTCGACGTCGGAGCCCGTGGGCTCGAAGGCCCTGGCAGATTCGCACCGACTGGGGGTCAGTTCGGCGACGATTCGCAACGACATGGCGATCCTCGAAGAGGAAGGGCTGATCGCCCAGCCCCACACGTCGGCGGGGCGTATTCCGACCGACGCGGGCTACCGCTCGTTCGTCGACCATCTCGCCGCGTCGGCGCTCCAGGATCCCCACAAGCGCGCCATTCACACCTTCTTGTCCGATGCGGTGGACCTCAATGACGTCGTGGAACGCTCAGTGCGGCTGCTGAGCCAACTCACCCGCCAGGTCGCCGTGGTGCAGTACCCCAGCCTGCGCGAATCCGCGGTGCGGCGCGTCGAGTTGGTGCGCATCGGCACCGATCGCACGCTCGTGGTGGTGGTATCGGCCGATGCCCGGGTCGAGCAGTCCACGGTGGCTCTCGGTGTTGAGCCGGGCGATGAGGAGTTCGAGCGCGTCGCGCGTGAGGCCAACGAGGCCGCGGTCGGGTTGACGCCAGCACCGCTCATCCAGGCGCTCGAGCGGTGGGTGACGCGCCCCGGCCAGGTCATGTGGGCGGCGCCGGTCGCGGACGCCGTGGTGGCGGCCGCCAAGGGCGGCACCGTGAAGCGCGTGGTGTTCGCGGGGACGTCGAACCTGGCGCGTGCGCGTGCCGACTTCGAATCGGACGCGATTGGCCCGATTCTCGAGGCGCTCGAGGAACAAGTAGTGCTGCTTCGACTGTTGCACGAAATGACCGGACAAGGTCAGGACGTTGCTGTGCGCATTGGAGCAGAGACCCGGACCGAGGCGCTAGCGCGGACGTCGATCGTTGCGGCGGGGTATGGCCCCACCGGAGAGTCGGCGTCGTTGCTGGGAGCGCTCGGGCCCACCCGAATGGACTATCCAGGGACGATGGCCGCCGTGCGCGCCGTCGCCCGTTACCTGTCGAGAGTCGTGGAGAACGAGTGAACGATTACTACGCCACCCTGGGCGTTGCCAGGACCGCCACCGAGGCGGAGATTAAGAAGGCCTACCGCAAGGCTCGCCCGCGAGCTTCACCCGGACGTGGCCGGGGCGGACAGTGCCGAGAAGTTCAAGGAAGTGGCTGCCGCCTACGAGGTGCTGGGCAATGCCGACAAGCGTGCGCAGTACGACCGTGGCGTTGACCCCCGCGGAGCCCGCGGCGGGCAGCAGGGCGGCCCCCAGGGCTTCGGCTTCGAAGACATCTTCGAGCAGTTCTTCGGAGGCGGCGGTGCGAGCCCGTTCGGCGGCCAGCAGCGTGGGCCCGCGTCTCGCACGCAGCGTGGCGGTGACACCCTGGTCCAGGCCACCATCTCGCTGAAGGAGGCCGTGTTCGGTGTCTCGCGCGAGGTTCAGGTGGACCTGGCCGATGTCTGCGGCACCTGTGCGGGCTCGTGTTGTGCGCCTGGCACTCAGCCGCAGCAGTGCGCGCAGTGCAACGGCCAGGGTGTGGTTCAGCGCATGGCGCGCTCGCTGCTGGGCAACGTCATGACCACGTCGCCGTGCCCGGCGTGCGGCGGCTACGGCACCACGATCCCCAGCCCGTGCCCCGACTGCTCCGGCCAGGGCCGCACGCACTCGCGGCACACCGTGAAGGTCGACATCCCCGCCGGCGTCGAGACTGGTACCCGGATCCGTCTGGCGAGCCGCGGCGATGCCGGTGTGGCAGGCGGCCCCAAGGGCGACCTGTATGTCGAGATCCGCGAGAAGCGCGACGACGTGTTCGAGCGCCGCGGCGACGACCTGCACTGCACGCTTGAGGTGCCGATGACGGCCGCCGCCCTTGGTGCCACCATGACCGTGGCCACCTTCGATGGTGACCAGGCCGTGGAGGTGCGTCCTGGGACGCACGCGGGCTCGACCGTGAAGGCTCAAGGGCCTCGGCGTGGGCAAGGCTTCAGCGTTCGGGACGCGGCGATCTGCACGTCCATCTCGACGTGCACACGCCGACGGACCTGACCGACGAGCAGGCCGAACTGCTGCGCCAGTTGGCGACCCTGCGCGGCGAAGAGATGCCTGAGGCGAACCTTGCCCCGGTGGGTGGCGGAGTGTTCCACCGCCTGCGGGACGCGTTCAAGGGTCGCTGAGTCGCGTGAGCGCGCCGGTCTTCGTTGACGCTCAGGCGTCCGATGCTGCCGTGGGGTCCGTCGTGACCGTCACCGGGGCGGAGGCACGCCACGCCGTGACGGTGCAGCGACGCGCCGTCGGCGAGATCGTCGACGTGGTCGACGGTCAGGGGCGCCGCGTGCGCGGAGAGATTGTCGCCACCGGGACAGACTCGATGACCGTGGCGGTGAGCGTGGTGACGCGGGACGATGACCCGCCGGTGACGCTCGTGCAGGCCCTCGCCAAGGGCGGAAGGGACGAGCAGGCGGTCGAGGCCGCCGTCGAACTCGGCGTGACCGCCGTCGTCCCGTGGTCCGCGCAGCGCTCCATCGTCCAGTGGCGCGGGCCCAAGGCCGAGAAGGCCAGGCAGAAGTGGGCCGACCTCGTGTGGGCCGCCACCAAGCAATCGCGGCGTGCGACCCTCGCACCGGTGGCCGCCGTGGTGACCTCGCGGGAACTCGCCGTCCAGGTGGCGTCAGCCACCGCATCGGGCGTCCGGGTCCTGATCCTTCACGAGGAGTCTGCGACGCCGCTGACGACGCTGACGTGGGCCGACCCCGCGCAGCCGGTGTGGATCGTGGTGGGGCCCGAGGGCGGGATCGGGGACGAGGAGGTGGCGCTTCTCACCGATGCGGGCGCCGAATCCGTGGTCCTCGGGCAGCACGTGCTGCGTGCGTCGAGCGCGGGCCCAGCGGCCATCGCCGCGCTCGCGGCCACCCGGGGCACGTGGGCCGATGCCGCCTTGCGCGGGGGCCTACGCTAACCATATGAGTGACGACTGCCTGTTCTGCGCCATCGCCTCGGGCGCGATCCCGTCCGAGAAGGTGTTGGAGAACGACCACCTCGTGGCCTTCCGAGACATCGCGCCCAAGGCGCCCACCCATGTGCTCGTGGTGCCGCGACTGCACGTCGAGAACGTTGCGGAACTTGCGGCCACGGACGCGTCGCTGCTGGCTGAGATGGCCGCGGCAGCGCAGGAGATCGCCGACCGCGAATGCGGCGGCGAGTTCCGCTGGATCTTCAACACCGGCGCCGCCGCAGGGCAGACGGTGTTCCATGTGCACGGCCATGTCTTGGGTGGCGGAGAGTTGGGATGGGAGCCCGCGTGAGCGTGAAGCAGGTCGTGGTCGTCGAGGATGCCGCACGGATGCCGGATCTCATGGGCTCCAACGACGAGGTGATGAGGGTCATCGAGCGTGCCTTCCCCTCGGTCCAGATTCTGGTGCGGGGCAACGAGATCACCTTCTCCGGCGATGAAGGCGATGTCGCCGCCGCCGCGGGAGCCGTGCAGGAACTGCGCTCGGTCATGGCCGCGGGAGTGCCCCTGACGCCGCAGGTCGCGCGCGAGAGCGTGCGCATGCTCTCGGGTGCGCGTGGCGTCGCTGCGGCGGCCGCCGCCGGTGCGACGGGGGAGTCGGGCAGGCCCGTCTCGGTGCTGAGCCGTTCGATCCTGTCGACTCGCGGGCGCACCATTCGCCCCAAGACGGAGGGTCAAGCCGCGTACGTGCAGGCGATCGAAAGCCACACGATCACGTTCGGCATCGGCCCCGCTGGCACCGGCAAGACGTACCTTGCGATGGCTCAGGCCGTCGCCGCGCTCCAGGCCAAGAAGGTCAACCGCATCGTGTTGACCCGTCCCGCGGTGGAGGCTGGCGAGCGACTCGGCTTCCTTCCGGGAGGCCTCAACGAGAAGATCGACCCGTACCTGCGCCCCTTGTACGACGCGCTTCACGACATGGTGGACCCCGAGTCGATCCCGCGCCTCATGGAGGCCGGCACCATCGAGGTGGCGCCGCTGGCGTACATGCGCGGCCGCACCCTGAACGACGCCTTCGTCATCCTGGATGAGGCGCAGAACACCACCCAGGAACAGATGAAGATGTTCCTCACACGCCTGGGCTTCGGTTCCACGATGGTGGTCACGGGCGACGTGACGCAGGTGGACCTGCCCGGCGGGACCAAGTCTGGTCTGCGCACGTCACGCGAGATTCTCACCGGCATCGACGACATCGCGATTTGCGAACTGTCTGCTCAGGACGTGGTGCGTCACCGCCTCGTCTCGGACATCATCACCGCCTACGCCAAGGCCGACGAGTCGCGCGGTCCGCGCGGCGGCGGCCAGCAGCGTCGCTTCAAGGAGGAGCGCTCATGATCGACGTCAACAACGAAACCGACATCGACGTCGAGGAGATCGAGTTCTCCGAACTCGCGACCTTTGTGCTGCGCGAGATGCACGTCGCCGATGGTGCCGAATTGTCGATCATCTTCGTGGACGAGCCGGCCATGGAGCAGTTGCACATCCAGTGGATGGACGAGCCTGGCCCCACCGACGTGCTCGGCTTCCCCATGGACGAACTGCGTCCCGGCACGCCGGATGAGCCCACCCCTGCGGGCCTGCTCGGTGACATCGTCGTGTGCCCCACGGTGGCCGCGCGTCAGGCCGAGACCGCCGGTCACACGGCGGAGGAGGAGATGCTTCTCCTCACCACCCACGGCATCCTGCACCTGCTGGGATACGACCACGTGGAGCCCGAGGAGGAGAAGGAGATGTTCGCGCTGCAGCGCAAGGCTCCTGCTGACCTTCCTCGCCGGTCGCGCCTAGGAGGGCCGTGTCGGGTTCCGTCCTGCTGGCGCTGACGCTGATCGGCGCCCTCAGCCTCATCGGCGCCGCGGTGCTGCACGCCGTGGTCGCGGCCTTCGAGCAGCCTGCCCCACGCGCAGGAGCGTGAACTCGCCCAGGTGAGGCGGCCCGACGGGCGGCCCACCGCATCGGCCAGGCTGGCGGCGCGAGGCGACCAGACCGACGCCGATGCATCAGTCGCGTACGCCACGTTGGAGGCGGTGGGGCTCGTCAGCGTCACGCTCGTCGTGGCCGATGCGCTCGACGGTCTCGCGTGGCCCGTGCTGCTCGTGGCGCTGGCGGCGGCCGTGGTGGCCGCCGCGTTGTCGCTCGTGGTGGTGCGCGCCTTCCCCCGCCAGATCGCTCGCGGGAACCCGCTGATGACGGTGCGGCTCCTGGCGCCGCTCGCATGGTTCTCCATGGTGCTGACGGCGCCGATCCGGCGGCTCGTGCCCGCGCTGCGCGCGCCGCCGCTCGCGGAGCCGGAGGACCTCGTCGAGCAGGCGCAGGACGCCCTCGAGGAGGAAGACGCGGAACTTCTGCGCTCGGTGGTGTCGCTCGGTGACACCCTCACCCGCGAGGTGATGGTGCCCCGCACCGACATGATCACCATCGCCGCAGGCACCCCCGCGCGCAAGGCCATGGCGCTCTTTCTACGTTCGGGATTCTCCCGCGTACCGGTCATCGACGACGGCGTCGATGACACGGTGGGCGTGATCTACCTCAAGGACGTGGTGGCACGTACCTGGGACGATGCGACCGAACTGGACGTTCCCGTCGACGACTTCATGCGTGAGCCCGAGTTTGTGCCCGAATCCGTGCCCGTGGACGACCTGCTGCGCAGGATGCAGTCGGAGGTGTTCCACATGGCGATCGTGGTCGACGAGTATGGCGGCGTCGCCGGCCTCGTCACCATCGAGGACGCGCTCGAGGAGATCGTGGGCGAGGTGGTCGACGAGCACGACCGCTCCACGCCCGATGCGCAGGATCTCGGTGGAGGCGAGTACCGTGTCCCGGCACGCTTCCCACTCGACGAGTTGGGCGAGCCTGTTCAACATCGAGATCGAGGACGACGACGTGGAGACCGCGGCGGGGCTACTCGCCAAGGCCATCGGCAAGGTGCCCATCAGGGGCGCCACCGGCACCATCCACGGCGTCACGCTCACGGCCGACACGGTCGAGGGACGCAGACGACGCCTCACGGGCGTCATCGTGAAGGCCGCACCGCAGGAGGATGAGGATGACTAACCAGGACGACACCGTGCACCGCAGCGGCTTCGCATGCTTCGTGGGGCGCCCCAACGTGGGCAAGTCCACCCTCATGAACGCGTTGGTGGGGGAGAAGGTGGCGATCATGTCGTCGCGCCCCCAGACCACGCGTCGCGCCATCCGCGGCGTGCTCAGCCGCGATGACGCCCAACTGGTCGTCGTCGACACTCCTGGACTGCATCGGCCCCGGACCTTGCTGGGTGAGCGCCTCAATGACCTGGTGCGCGAAACCTTCGCCGAGGTCGACGTGATCGGCTTCTGCCTGCCCGCCGACGAGAAGGTGGGCCCCGGCGACAAGTGGATCGCTCGCGAACTGTCAGACGCGCGCGCCCCCGTGGTCGCCATCGTCACCAAGGTCGACGCCGTGTCGCGTGAACGCGTCGCCGAGCACCTGCTCGCCGTGTCGCAGGCTGGGGGACTGGGCGGACATCGTGCCCGTCTCGTCGGTGAAAGACATTCAGGTCGACACGCTGGTGGACGTGCTCGTGCGGCACCTGCCCGAGGGACCCGCGCTGTACCCCGAGGGTGCGGTGACCGACGAGCCCGAGGACGTACGCATTGCGGAACTCATCCGCGAGGCGGCGCTCGAGGGCGTGCGAGCCTCCCGCACTCCATCGCCGTCGTCATCGAGGAGATGGTCGAGCCCGACAGCGAGGACGCGCACCGCGACGTTCTCGAGATCCGTGCGCAATTGTTTGTGGAACGCGAATCGCAGAAGGGCATCATCATCGGCCGCGGTGGCTCGCGCCTCAAGGAGGTGGGTGCGACCGCTCGCGCAGGCATCGAGCGTCTTCTGGGGCGTCGGGTCTATCTGGACTTGCACGTGAAGGTGGCGAAGGACTGGCAGCGCGACCCCAAGCAGGCTCGGCCGCCTGGGGTTCTAGAACCACTCGCCACGAGATGTGGCATCGGGTGGCATCTCGCGCTCGTGGTGCCACCCGATGCCACATCTCAGCGTGGCGTCACCGGAAGCGTCCCCCACCGCAGCGACCCGCCTGCGCGAGGTGACTGACGCATCGGCCGTCCGCTATGGTGAACGTATGCGTGCACTCTCGCTGCTCCTTCGCTGCCGCGACGAGGCCTAACAGGCCGGATCCTCGTCGCGGAGTTTCGTGCGCCGGCTGAGCAAAGCCCCCGAGACACGAAGGAATCACCACAGCATGAGCGAGCACTACACCGGCGGAGCGCAGACGGCCTCGTCGATGCCCATCCAGAAGTACCGTCCCTTCCACGAGCAGATTCAGGTCGATCTGCCGGATCGCACGTGGCCCGCGCAGCGGATCACCGAGGCCCCGCGCTGGTGCGCCGTGGACCTGCGTGACGGAAACCAGGCCCTGATCGAGCCGATGAACGTCGAGCGCAAGATGCGCATGTTCGACCTCCTGGTGCGCATGGGCTACAAGGAAATCGAGGTCGGTTTCCCCTCGGCCAGCCAGATCGACTTCGACTTTGTCCGCGCCCTCATCGAGGAAGGTCGCATCCCTGACGACGTCACCATCCAGGTCCTGACCCAGGCCCGCGAGCACCTCATCGAGCGCACCTACGAGTCGCTGAAGGGCGCCAAGCAGGCGATCGTGCACCTGTACAACTCGACGTCCGTCCTGCAGCGAGAGGTCGTTTTCCGCGCCAACGAGGACGAGATCATGGACATCGCCACGCACGGCGCCATGCTCTGCCAGAAGTTCGAGGAGACCATCCCCGACACCCAGGTGTTCTACGAGTACAGCCCCGAGTCGTACACCGGCACGGAGCTCGAGTACGCCGTGAAGGTCTGCAACGCCGTGCTGGACGTGTGGAAGCCCACGCCGGAGCGCAAGGTCATCATCAACCTGCCCGCGACGGTCGAGATGGCCACCCCGAACGTGTACGCCGACTCGATCGAGTGGATGAACCGGAACCTGGACTACCGCGACTCGGTGGTGCTGAGCCTGCACCCGCACAACGACCGCGGCACCGCTGTCGCCGCCGCCGAGCCTGGGCTACATGGCCGGCGCCGACCGCATCGAGGGCTGCCTGTTCGGCAACGGCGAGCGCACCGGCAACGTGGACCTGGTGACGCTCGGCATGAACCTGTTCAGCCAGGGCATCGACCCGCAGATCGACTTCTCAGACATCGACGAAATTCGCCGCACCGTCGAGTACTGCAACCAGATCGACGTTCACCCGCGCCACCCGTGGGGCGGCGACCTGGTCTACACCGCCTTCTCCGGCTCCCACCAGGACGCCATCAAGAAGGGCCTGGACGCCATGGACCGCAAGGCCGATGCCGCGGGCACCACGGTCGACCACGTCGAGTGGGGCGTGCCGTACCTGCCGATCGACCCGCGCGACGTGGGCCGGTCATACGAGGCCGTCATCCGCGTCAACGCCCAGTCCGGCAAGGGCGGCGTCGCCTACCTGCTGAAGACGGAGCGCAATCTCGACCTGCCGCGCCGCCTCCAGATCGAGTTCTCGCGCGTGATTCAGGTCGCGGCCGATGCCACGGGCAAGGAACAGACGGCGGAGAACATCTGGACCACGTTCCGCGACGAGTACCTGCCGTCGCCCACGACCGAGGGCCAGTGGGGACGCTTCTCGCTGCGCGGCACGCGGACCACGAGCACCGATGCGGGCGAGGACACCCTCGCGGCGGACATCACTGACGGCGGTCTGCCTGTCACGATCGAGGCCTCGGGCAACGGCCCGGTGGCCGCCTTCGTGGCGGCGATCGCGACGCGCGGCGTCAAGGTCGAGGTCCTTGACTATCACGAGCACGCGATGACGGCGGGCGGCGACTCCCAGGCGGCCGCGTACGTGGAGTGCCAGATCGGCGACGAGATCTACTGGGGAGTCGGCATCGACCCCTCGATCACGACCGCCACTCTCAAAGCGATCATTTCGGCCGTGAACCGGGCCGACCGTTGATGGCAGGCGGCGCGCTCGGCAGGGTGGCCACGGCATCGGCCATGGGACTGGTGCTGGCCGCCGGCCTCACGGCCTGCTCGGGCGCCTCGCAGGCCGAGCGCGCCGCCGATCAGGCTCCCCGATCTCACCGCGGAGGGACTGGAGCAGGTCGACTGCGACCAGTTCTCGGCTCAGAACCTCGAACCGATCGAGGAGCCCTATGTGCGCCAGTGCTGGACCGGCTCGCCCGAGACGCCGTTCGTGCAGGAAGCCGACGCGATCATCGGCATCATCACCGCGTCCACCGACGCGGAAGAGATCACGGAGTTCATTTGCGTCGATGACGTGATCATCGACACCGTGGCGTTTGCCTGCCGCGCTGCGTACGACGACGAGGTGATGTATCGCGTGGTGGTGTCGCTTCCCGACCCCGAGTCGGTCGTCTCCGGGCTCCCCGATGCCCCCACGGAGGAAGAGATCGCGGAGGCCGTGTCCGGCGCTCCCGTGCAGGTAGTCGTCCAGACCGAGAAGACCCCGGAGGAGTGACATGCCCGCCCGCGTGAGACGGTTCGCCCCGCGAGACACCGATGCGGTGGTGGCCCTGTGGGAGACGTGTTTCCCCGATGACCCTGCTCGCAACGAGCCTCGCGCCGTGATCGAGCGCAAACTCGCCCGCGACCCCGATCTTTTCTGGGTGGCGGCCGAAGGTGACGAGATCGTCGGCGCACTGCTGGGCGGCTACGACGGGTACCGGGGTTGGCTCTATCACCTCGCGGTCGCGCCGCACCGGCGCCGCGAGGGCCTTGCCACCGCCCTGATCGACCGTGCCATCCTCGAGCTTCAGACGCTCGGGTGTGTGAAGGTCAATCTCCAGGTCCGCAGCAGCAACACGGAGGTCATCGACCTGTACGAGGCGCGCGGGTTCGTGCGAGACGAGACCGTCGATCTGGGGCGGGTCATCGGCTCCTAGGCTCGCGACGGGGGACAATGGAGCGTGCCCCTGTACCGAGACGACGCGATCATCCTTCGCACCCACAAACTGGGTGAGGCGGACCGCATCGTGACGATGCTCACGCGCCGGTACGGCAAGGTGCGCGCCGTGGCCAAGGGTGTGCGACGCACGACGAGCCGCATCGGTTCGCGCATGGAGCCGTTCATGCTGGTCGACGTGCAGGCTGTACGAGGGTCGCAACCTCGACATCGTGAGTCAGGTCGAAACCAAGGAGCCCTACGCGCGGCGCATCGCCGAGGACTATGCGCTGTACACCGCCGCGACCGCGATGGTGGAGACGGCTGACAAGGCTCGTGGACCACGAGAAAGAGCCGTCGTACGACCAGTACCGCCTGCTCCACGGTGGGCTCGGAGCGCTGAGCAGGCGCGCGCATGATCCTGGCCTCGTGCTCGACTCGTTCCTCTTGCGCTCGCTGTCGCTCGCGGGCTACGAGCCGAGCTTCGACGATTGTGCGTCGTGCGGCCGTGCGGGGCCGCATCGGGCCTTCGCCGTGGCCGGGGGCGGAGCGGTGTGCGAGGCCTGTAGGCCCTCCGGCGCGGCCGCGCCCGCGCCCGAGACGTTCTCGTTGCTGGAGGCGCTCCTCAGCGGGGACTGGCAGGCGGCCGATGCCTCGGCTGAGCGGCCGCGCAAGGATGCGGCCGGTCTCATTGCGGCGTACGCGCAGTTCCACCTCGAGCGCAAAGTGCGGTCGCTCAGCCACGTGGACCGCTCCGGCGCCTGAGCCCGCGCGTACGTCACTCACCCGGTCAGGCCGTCTCGGCACGGCATGCGCACGCGCGAGGCGTGGGGAGTGAAGATTTCACACACTCGTAACCCGTTCGTGGCCCATCCGTCCATACTCGCGCGATAGCGTGGACGCCGCGTCCAGATCGGACGTGGAGTCACCACCCGCGAGGAGCCGCATGCGTCCCACCGTCATCTTCGACTTCGACGGCACTCTCGCCCTCGGCGACGGCCCCGTGCGGGCGTACGCCGCATGTGTGGCGCGCGAGGCTGGGGACAGTCGGATTGTGGATGACGCTGATGACGCGCTTGCCAGGATCGCTGCGGGCGAGTCCGCATTCCGCGACGGCTACCACGCGGTGGCCGTGGCGGCAGCGAACCGTGGAGCCACGCCCAAGATGCTGGACGCGGCGTACCTGGCAAGTCGCGAGTTGCTGGCCACCGAGGCCGCGCCCATCGATGCTCCGTCAGGGATCTCCGCCTTCCTCGACGCACTCGCCCCGCACGCGGATCGCTACCTCGTCACGAACGCGCCGGACGTCCGCCTTGCCGATGCGCTCGTCGAGCCTCGGCGTCGATGGTCGCCTCGAGCACGTGGTCACGTCCGCAGGCAAGCCACGGGGGATCGAGGCCGTGGTCTCCGATGCGCTCACCCGCGGCCCCGTCCTCTCGATCGGCGATATCCACGAGTTCGATCTCCTGCCGGCCGCCGCTCTTGGAGCGGACACCGCGCTCGTGGGCCCCGCCGCCGCTCACCCTCCGGCCGACGTCACCATGGCGGCCGTGCACCTGCCGGAGTTGTATCCGGCCATTCAGTCGTGGGCGGCACGGTCCGCCCGCCTCGGGTAGCCGCCCGGCCCCCGAACCCATACGAAAGGTCTCACCCCATGCGCACCACGCTCACCGCCGCCGGTGTCGCCGTCACGGCCCTCGTCGCACTTGCGGGCTGTAGCGCCGACTCCGACTCGGACGCCACCACCGACGCTTCCACCGCTCCGGCCAGGCTCCGAGGCCGCGGCCGCCGGGGCCGACTGGCCCGAGGAGATCACGCTCGCACTGATCCCGAACGAAAACGTCACGGACCTGGTCACCACTGTCGCACCGCTCACCGACTACCTCTCGGAGCAACTCGGCATCACCGTCGAGGGCGTCGTGACCCAGGATTACCAGGCTGCCGTCGAGGCCATCGGGTCCGGCCAGGCGCAGATCGCGATCGCCGACGCGGGCTCGCTCGCCGCCGCTGAGGACATGTACGGTGCACACGCCGTGCTGCAGGACGTCCGCTTCGGCGCGTCCTCGTACGCGGCGATGGCCTTCACGAACAACCCGGACAAGTACTGCGAGGACGAGCCCGTCGAGGCCACGTACGCGGCCACCGGCCAGACGTTCCTGTACTGCAACGGCACCGCGTCCGGCGAGGAGAACACCGGAGTGGGCCCCGTCGCGATGGACGCGCTTGCCAAGATCGAGCCGGGCACTACGGTGGCGTTCGGCAACACCACGTCGCCTGCCGGCTACCAGCCTTCCCGTCCTCGCCCTCGAGGACAACGGCGTCAACATCGACGACCTGCAGCAGGTGCCTGTGACGGGCAATGACACCCTGCTGATGGCGGTCTACAACGGCGACGCCGAGGTGGGCTTCGCTTACTGGGACGCGCGCAGGCTCGATCGACGCCACCGAGGTCCCCGACCTGGGCGAGAAGGTTGTGGTCTTCGGCCTGTCCGCGATGTACCCCAACGGTGGCGTGGTCCTCTCCGACGACCTGCCGCAGGACCTGCGCGACGAGATCACCTCGCTCATGGATGGCTTCTCGGACGTGGACCCTGACACCCTGCAGGAGATCTTCGACCAGACCGACTGGGTGCCCGCCGACGCGGCCGCGATCGACCTGGCCCGCGAGGTCAACGCACGCTTCTCGGGACAGTGAGCCGATGAACGACACCGCTGCCACGCGGCGGCCGGAGGCCGGGGACCACGCGTCCTCGGCCTCCGGGCCGTGGCCCGTCACCCTCGACAACGTCACCGTGCGCTATCCCAACGGTGTGGTGGCGCTCAAGGATGTCTCGCTCAGCATCGGCGCAGGCGAGATGGTCGCCGTGGTGGGATTGTCGGGTTCCGGCAAGTCCACGATGATCCGTACCATCAACGGCCTGGTGCAGCCCACACAGGGCTCCGTCACGGTGGGCCCGCACGCGATGACGGCGCTCAGGGGCGCGGCCTTGCGCCGTGCCCGCGGCGACATCGGCATGATCTTCCAGTCGTTCAACCTTGCCGACCGCACGAGCGTCTATCGCAACGCGATGGTGGGGCGTTTCTCGCACACCCCCACGTGGCGCACCCTTCTGGGAATCGCCACGGCCGAGGACCGCGACATCGTGATGCGCGCCCTCGACTCCGTGGGCATGCTCGAGAAGGTGTGGGGACGCGCAGGTGCGCTCTCGGGCGGGCAGAAGCAGCGTGTCGCTATCGCGCGTGCGCTCGCGCAGGAGCCCGCTGTCATGCTGGCTGACGAGCCCGTCGCGAGCCTCGACCCGCCCACCGCGCATGCGGTCATGGCGGACCTTTCCGACATCAACGCCGACCGCGGCCTCACGGTGCTGGTCAACCTGCACCTCATGGATCTGGCGCGTCAGTACACGACTCGGATGATCGGCCTCAGGGCCGGCGAGGTGGTTTACGACGGCCCCGCCGCCTCCGCGACGGATGCGGACTTCGAGCAGATCTACGGCCGCCCCGTCCAGCAGCGAGACAGGCTGGGGGAAAAGTGACGGCGGCCGATGCGACGGTAGCGCCCGGCGCCGCCCTCGCCATTCCGCCGCGGCCACGGACGTGGCCCAGGGCGGTCGCGATCGGCGCGGCGCTCGTCGCGGTCACGGTCGCGACCACCATTCCGGCGATCGGTGGCGTCGAGATCGACCTTGGTGCCATCGCGAGGAACTGGACCAACGGCCTCGACCGCATCGGCCAGATGCTCACCCCCGACTGGTCCATTCTGCCGCGCACCTGGCAGCCGTTGCTCGAGACGCTCGAGATGGCGCTCGTGGGAGCCGCCATCTCCGCGGTCCTCGCGGTGCCGCTGTCGCTGTGGGCTGCGCGGCCCACGAATCCCAACAGGGTCACCCGCCGCGCGGTGCGGTTTGTTCTCAACGTGGTGCGTGCCGTGCCGGACCTCGTCTACGCCACCGTGCTGGTCGCGATGGTAGGGGTGGGGACGCTGCCCGGCATCATCACGCTGATCCTGTTTGACGTGGGCATCGTCGTCAAACTGGTGAGCGAGGCGATCGACTCGGCAGACGCCGCCTACATGGAGGCCGGCCGCGCCGCGGGCGGCAACCAGACCCAGATCAACCGTGTCACCGCGCTGCCGCAGTCCTGGCCGGCGATCGCCTCCCAGGTGCTGTACTCCCTCGAACTCAACGTGCGCATCTCCGCGATCCTCGGCCTGGTGGGCGCGGGCGGAATCGGCCGCCTGATCGACGAGATGCGTGGCTTCTACCGTTACGACGCGCTGGGCACGATCGTGCTCGAGATCCTCGTCGTGGTCATCGCGATCGAGATCGCCTCGAACCTGCTGCGAAAGAGACTGCGATGACCGCCACCGTGACCTCGGCATCGGCCCAAGCGCTGGCGATCCCCGCCAAGCCGCGACGCCTGGCCATCCGCGCGGCGGGCTGGATCGCGACGGCGATCATCCTGCTCGCGTTCTGGGACATCGACCTCGAGTGGGACAAGGTTGCGGGCCTTCCCGCGGACCTGGTGCACTACGGCTCGCTCATGTTCTCCGACCCCAATTGGTCGATGCTCGGCGAGGCCGCGCTGCAGACCTGGAGGTCGGTTTCCATGGCGTGGATCGGTGCGATCCTCGGAGTCTTGCTGTCGACGCTGCTCGGCATCCCCGCGGCTCAGGGTGTGGGGCCCGCGTGGGTGAGGCTGCCGCTGCGCGTGGTCTTCGCCGTGATCCGTGCGATGCCCGAGGTGCTCATCGCGATCCTGATCCTGACCGTCACGGGCCTTACGCCGTTCACGGGGGCCCTCGCCCTCGCCATCGGCGGCATCGGCACGCACGCGAAGTGGACGTACGAGACTATCGAGGCGGTACCTGCGGGCACCGCGGAGGCGGTGCGAGCCTCGGGCGGCTCGCTCGTCGAGGTCATCCGCTGGGGCCTGTGGCCCGTCGCCGCACCCGAGCCATGAGCCTCGCGCTCTACCGCTTCGAAATCAACGTGCGCACGTCCGCCATCCTTGGCCTGATCGGCGTCGGTGGCATCGGCGCGATGCTCACGGACTACACCCAGCACCGCGAGTGGGATACGGTCGGCGTGCTGATCATCGTGGTCATCGTTGTCACGATGCTGATCGACGCCATCTCCGGGGCGATCCGGAGGCGCATCATGGAAGGGGCCAAGGTTCGTGGCGTGGAACGGAAGCACTGACGCACCTCCGACGATACGCATCGCCGCGCTAGCGCCATCGCTCCAGCCGAGCGAGCGGCGCGTGGCAGAGGCCATCGCGGCCGATGTCGGTGCCGCCGTCGACATGACCGCCCAGCAACTGGCGGAGTCGGTGGGGGTGGGGCGCGCCTCGGTGGTGCGCACGGCGCAGACGCTCGGGTACGACGGCTACCCGCAGGCTCAGGGTGGCCATGGCGCGCGAGCGAGCATTCGAGACGCCCCCGTGGCCGATGCCGCGGGAGCGGTGGGCATCGTGCGTGCCGCCATGGAGCGGTTCGGTCGCGCGTTGCCGCATGTTGCCGCCGCGATGACGGAGGAGCACCTCGAGCCGTTCCTGGCCGCCCTCGACACGGCGCCGCGAGTGCTGGTGGCGGCCAACGGTCTGTCCGCACCGCTCGGGTACGACCTTGCGCTGAGGCTGTCGAGCATCGGGCGTCCCACGGAGTATGTGCCGGACACGTTGGGTCAGCGCATCCTTGCCGCGCAGATGGATCCCGACAGCGTGCTGCTCGCGGTCTCGGGATCGGGGGCCAACCGTGCGTCACTCGACGTCGTGGACGCCGCCGTCGAGGCGGGTGCGCGCGTGCTCGCGATCACGAGTTTCTCCCGCTCCGCACTCGTGGAACGCGCCACCACCACGCTCGTGGTGCCGCCGGTGAGTGAGTCGTTCCAGGATGAACTCCTGCTGACATCGCGGGCGGCGCTGACGCTCGTGGTGGAGGCCCTGGTGGAGGCGATGGCGTCCCGGCGCGGCTCGCGCGCACAGGACGCCCGTGCCGCCGCTCTCGTGGTCCTGTCGCGTTCGCTCGGGGAGTGACGGGAGCGCGGCCTCCTGCGCGAGGCGACGCGGCGGCGGGGAGCCTGCGTGACCCGCGGCTAGGCTGGCCATCGTGACTTACGCTCGCCCCTTTCCTCACGCCGGCGGTGCCACGCCGCCAGTCCTGCCGCCGGAGGCGGTTCCTGCTCACGTTGCCGTCGTCATGGACGGCAACGGTCGCTGGGCAAAGGACAGGGGTCTGCCGCGCACGGCAGGTCACGAGCGCGGCGAGGCTTCGCTCCTTGACGTGGTTGCTGGCGCCGTCGAGATCGGCGTGAGCCACCTCAGCGCGTACGCCTTCAGCACGGAGAACTGGAAGCGCAGCCCCGACGAGGTGCGCTTCCTGATGGGCTTCAACCGTGACGTGATCCGCCGCCGGCGCGATGAGATGCACGAGTGGGGCGTGCGGGTGCGCTGGGCCGGGCGTCGCCCCAAGGCGTGGACATCGGTCATCAAGGAACTCGAGAAGGCCGAAGAACTCACGCAGCACAACACCGGCCTCACGCTCACCATGTGCGTCAACTACGGCGGCAGGGCGGAGATCGCCGATGCCGCCAGGGAGATCGCGCGCAAGGCGGCCGCCGGTCAACTGAACCCCGACAAGGTCACGGAGGCGACGCTCGCGGCACACCTCGACGAGCCCGACATGCCCGACGTGGACCTGTTCTGGCGCTCCAGCGGCGAGCAGCGCTCCAGCAACTTCCTACCGTGGCAGGCCGCCTACGCCGAGTACGTGTTCTCGAATGTGCTGTGGCCCGACGTGGACCGCACGCACCTCTGGGCGGCTATTGAGGAATACGCGCGGCGGAATCGACGCTTCGGCGCTGCCTGACGATCCGCGCCACCCGCGTCGAGGCCCACGCGACCAGCAACACCGCGAGGACGCAACCGATGGCAAGGGCGGGGCTGCGGCGCCACAGGTGCACGATTGACGCGCCGACGATCGTGTAGGTCGCCGTCCACAGCGCGCAGCCGGGAAGCATGACGAGCGTGTACAGGCCCCACCGCATCTTCACGTACCCCGCGGTCGCGTTGATGACGGTCTGAAAGCCGAGCGTGAGGAACGACAGCGGGATGGCAACGTAGCCCCAGCGGTCAAGGATGGCCTCGCCGCGAGCCATCATCGGCCCATCGAGGCGGCGAGACGCACGGGCGAGGAACTTCTCCGAAGGGCTTTTTGCGAGGCGTGCGGCGCCCGTGCGTGCCCATCGGCCCAGCCAGTAGGTGGCCTGGGTGCGCAGGAACACCACGCAGAACAGGAACGGGACCAGCGCCCACCAGCCGAGGTCGGTGATGAAGCCGGGCACTCCCGCCATTAGTGGCCCTTCGCCGTACAGGCGGCGCAGACCCCGGTGATCTCGACGGTGTGGTCGATGCGCGCGTAGCCGTGCTCGGTCGCCACGCGCTCGGCCCACTCCTCGAACTGCGGCACCTCGATGTCCTCTGCCGCGCCGCACACACGGCACCGCAGGTGGTGGTGGTGTTCGTCGACCGCACCGCAGCGGCGGTAGAGGGTTTCGCCAGTGTCGGTGACGACCGCGTCAACTTCGCCGGCCTCGGCAAGCGCCTGCAGCGAGCGATACACGGTGGCAAGGCCCACGGTCGATCCGTCGTGCCGCAGCGCATCGTGCCACGACTGCGCCGAGCGAAACTCGTCCGAGGCGGCCAACGCGTCAAGGACGGCCGCGCGTTGGCGGGTCATGCGGGGGCTGAGGCGCCAGACGTCGGTGTCATGCGGGCGCTCCTTTCATGAGTCGGGCCTGGTCGCGGCGGTGGCGGCGGCGTTTGACGATGCCGGAGCCTGAGGCGACCACGACGTACAGGATGACGCCGAGTACCACGATGAGTGCGCCGGGCTGGAGGTTGTAGAACAACGTGATGCCCACGCCGGTGAGGCACAGGGCGACGCCGATGCCCATGGCGATCGCCATGGTGCGCGTGAACGACCGCGTGATGAGCCTGGGCGATCGCCACCGGCAGGATCATGAGGCCGCTCACGAGCAGCACACCGACCACACGCATCGCTGCGGTCACGGTGATAGGCTGCGAGGACCGCGACGAGCATGTTGAGCACCGCAACGGGAAGGCCTGTGGAGTAGGCGAACTCCTGGTCGTGGGTCACGGCGAAGAGCGCGGACCGCAGGCCGAGGCCGATGACAAGGATGAGTGCGGACAGCCCCACAGTCACCCAGACGTCGGCCCAACTGGCGGTCGAGATCGACCCGAACAGATAGCCCATGAGGTTGGCGTTGGAGCCGCCGGCGACGGAGATCAGGAGCACGCCCGAGGCGATGCCTCCGTAGAACATGATCGCCATGATGACATCGGCCGCCGCGACGCCACGGGCGCGCATGCGTTCGATGACCACGGCTCCGGCGACGGCGAAGAGAATCGCGCCGGGAATGGCGAGGGTGTCCACCTGGGCAAGGTCAGCCCATGATCCTGCGAGCCATCCGGCGGCGACGCCGGCGAGCGCCACATGCCCGATGCCGTCGCCCAGCAGCGACATACGGCGATGCACGAGGTAGGTGCCCACGATGGGTGCGGTGGCCCCAACCATCAGGGCGACGAGCAGCATGCGCTGCACGAGCGGATCAGTCATCAGGTCGATCACTGGCGAACCTCCCAGGCGAAGGTCGACGCGGCCTGCTCGGGCACATCGGGGTGGGCGTGGTCATGGTCGTGGCCGGGTAGGGCGTGGACGCCGAGGGCGCGAGGGGTTCGCCGATGTGGGTGACGCAGCCCTGCTCAAGCACCACGGCGTGGTGGACGAGTGGCGCAAGCGCACCGAGTTCGTGCAGCACCAGGATGATCGCCTTGCCCGCATCCCGGCGCGCCGTGAGGGCTGCCGCGAGGGCCTCCTGGCTGGGGACGTCGACGCCCGCCATCGGCTCGTCGAGGATGAGGAGGTCGGGGTCGCGCACGAGCGCACGTGCGATCAGCACACGCTGCTGCTGGCCGCCGGAGAGTCGGCTGACGTCGCGGTCGGCCAGATCGGCGACGCCGAGGTCGTCGAGGGCCGCCAGCGCCCTGGCCTTCGCGTCGCGCGGAGGCCGCAGGCTTCCCACACCCAGCAGTCCAGCGGTGACGACCTCACGGGCGGTGGCGGAGACGCCGCCGCCCGCCGAGGCTCGCTGAGGCACGTAGCCGATGCGGCGGGCGCTCGCGCGAGTGCGCGGCGCATCGAAGATGGTGACGTCGCCCGCGGCCATGGGCAGGGCGCCCACGAGTGCACGCACCAGCGTCGACTTGCCCGAGCCGTTGCCTCCCATGATGGCGACGGCCTCGCCGGGATGGGCGTCGAGGTCGACGCCGTGGAGGATCTCGTGGCCGCCCAGGCGCACGCGCACCCCGCGCGCGGTGAGCACGGGCGGGGCGTCGTGGTGGAGGGTGGTGGGGTCACCTGCAGTCAAGGCCGGTCCTCAAAGCGTCCAGGTTGCGGGTCATCACCGAAATGTAGTCGTCGCCGTCGGCAATGGTCTCGAGCGGATCGAGGACTGCGGTGGTGATGCCGATGTCGTCGGCGAGCGACTGTGCTACGGCGGCGCTCACCTTGGACTCGGTGTAGATGGTGGTCGCGCCGGAACCCTCGATGAGGTCGCGGATCTCACGGATGCGGGCGGGGGAGGGCTCCGCCTCGGGGTCGAGGCCCGACATGCCTTCTTGCGCAAGGTCGTACCGCAGGCCCAGGTAGCCGTAGGCCTCGTGGCTCACGAAGATGTCACGCCGCTCGCAGGTGGCGAGCCCATCGGAGAACGAGGCATCCAGGGCGCTGAGCGACTCGAAGAGCTCGCCCGCGCGCCGGCCGTAGTCGTCGGCGTTCTCGGGATCGAGCTCCGAGAACTCGCCCACCACGTCGCCCGCGTACTCCGCGAGCAGGGTCGGGTCGAGCCAGAAATGGGGGTCGAGGGTGCCGTGGTCGTGCTCGTCCTCACTCGCGTACTCGTCGTCCGCGTGGGTCTCTTCTTCGTGTTCGGCCTCAGCGTCGCCGTGCTCGTCGATGATGTGGTGAGCGTCGAGGGCGCGGACGCCGGTGGTGTCGATGGCGTCGTCCACCGCCGCGGAGAAGTCGGACAGGTAGAGGACGGTGTCCATGTTCTGCATGGAGCGCACGGTGGCGGGCGACATCTCGGCATCGTGCGGCTCGACGCCCGCAGCGATGAGGGAGGTGACCTCAACGTCGTCTCCACCGATCGCCTCGGCCACGAACTGAAGAGGGTAGAACGAGGTGCCGACCGTGAGCGCGGCGTCGGAGGAGCCGCTGGCGTCATCGGTCGAGGGATCGGCGGAACAACCGGCGAGCAGGAGGGTGCCGACGGCGCCGCCGACGATGAGAGGGGTGCTGAACTTCATGAAGGCAAGCCTATTCTCAGTGATAATCATTGTCAAAAGCGGGGGTGGCGGGGAAGGCGAGTCCTCACACGGCCTCGTCGCCGTCCGTCTGGACCCCGAACCAGTCATCGAGCCGGTCATCGCCGACGGGATCGGCGGGGGAGTGCAACGCCGCGGCGAACGCGTCGGCGATCGCCGCTCGCTCATTGCCCACTCCCGTCACCATGAGCGACGTCCGCGGTGGCCTTCCGCTCCAGGTGCCCACCTCTCCGACGCTCAGTTGGCCTCCAGCCTCTTCCCACACGCATGCCGCGTGTGGACGGGAGGCGACCCAAAAGTGTCCGCGTACTCGGATGGGGTGGTCGGCCATGCGGTGCAGGTTGTCGCGCAGGCGGCTCGCGTCGAACGGGCGGTCGCTTTCGAGGCGCAGGCTCCAGACGCCCGCACGGTCTCGCGGCGTGCGTCGCGGCGTGCGAAGCGGGTCCGCGCGCTCGAGGCAGTCCCTGCTGCGACCCCTGGGCCGGTCAAGGAGCGCGGGAGTGACGTTGGCGAGGCTCCGCCGAGACGACGTGGCTGCCGTCGCCCCGAAGGTGGTCGGCGACGGCGAACGCGACGTCGGGGGCGGGTGTCTGGCCCGCCAACACGATCACGTCGGCAGCCGCGAGAATCGGAGCGAGCGCCTCCGCGATCACGCGGTCGTCGTCATCGCGCAGTCCCAGGCCTCGATCCGTGAGCCAGTCGTCGCTGAACGCATCCTCGCGGAGGGTGGCGGCGTCCACCACGGCAGCCACGGTCCCGAATTCCGCGCCCGCGAGTTGGCCGTCGGATTGCAGCGCGCCGTCGAGGAGGCGCACGAGTGGGGCCGGCTCTGCCGTGACGGGAAGGGCAACCACGGCGTGCTGCCATCGAGCCTTGGCGGCGTAGCCCCACCAGGGTGGGTAGGACGTCCTCGCGGATGGCGCACGAGATGCAGGCGTGCTCCAACGGCGTGATCGTCTGGTCGATGACGCCCGTGACGTCCGCCACGGTGCGTCGCACTCCGCCCTCGAGGATGTCGTGCGTGACGACCACGAGGTCGGGCCGGTCGAGGGTCAAGTGCATCGCCGCAGCGGCGCGCATGAGGGGGTCGACCGTCGTCAGGGTCGAGATCGTGAAGGGGTTCATGACGTCACCGTAGCACTTGACGAGAATGATTCTCATTACTAAGTTGGCCGGCATGTCACGACAGCGATGCCAGGTCACCGGGGCCACACCGAGCTTCGGCAACACCATCTCCCACTCTCATCGACGCACCTCCCGCAGGTGGAACGTCAACATCCAACGCAAGCACTTCTGGGTGCCGTCACTGGGACGCAGGATCATGCTTAACGTCTCCGCGAAGGGCCTCAAGGTCATCGACCGCGACGGCATCGACGCGGTCGCCGCGCGGCTGATCGCGAAGGGGAGCGGATCTGATGGCCAAAGGCAAGGACATCCGAGACAAGATCACGCTCGAGTCGACCGCAGGCACAGGGACGCGCTACGTGACCACCAAGAGCCGCCGGAACACGCCGGACCGGCTCGTGATCCGCAAGTACGACAAGGCGATCCGTCGCCATGTCGATTTCAAGGAGACCCGCTAATGGCCAAGAAGTCCAAGATCGCCCGCAACCGGCAGCGCGAGGAGGTGGTCGCACGCTACGCCGAACGCAGGCGGGAACTCAAGAAGACGTCAGTCAATCCTCATCTCTGGCCCGAGGAACGCGCCGCCGCGATGAAGGCCCTGCACGCACTTCCGCGCGACGCGAGCCCCACGCGCCTCAGGGAGCGAGGTGCGAGCGATGGCCGCCCCCGCGGCAATCTGCGCACGTTCGGGCTGTCCCGCGTGCAGTTTCGCGCGGCAGCGCACCGCGGCGAACTGCCCGGCGTGACGAAGTCGAGTTGGTGACATGAAGAAGGGCATCCACCCCCGCTACGAACCCATCGTGTTCCGCGACAAGTCGGCCGACTTCGCGTTCCTCACGCGCTCCACCGCGACCTCGTCCCAGACGATCACGTGGGAGGACGGCAACGAGTACCCCGTTATTGACGTCGAGATCTCGGCCGCGAGCCACCCGTTCTACACGGGCCAAGCCAAGGTCATGGACACCGCCGGTCGCGTGGAGCGCTTCCGCCGGCGCTACGGAAAGGGACAGTCATGAAGGTGAGAGCCAGCATTCGCTCGCTTGCCAAGAAGGAGGGCGCCATCGTGGTGCGTCGACGTGGCAAGACTTACGTGATCAACAAGCGCAACCCGCGCTTCAAGGGCCGCCAGGGATAACGATGGCCGTTCCCAAGCGAAAGAAGTCCCGCTCGCGCACGCGTTCCCGACGCGCCCAGTGGAAGACGACCGCCGTCGACCTCGTGCCCGTGACCATCAACGGCACCGAGTACCGCGTGCCCCGCCCCCTTGTCCGTGCCGCCCGGCGCGGACTCATCGATGTCGCGGATCTTGCCCCGGCATCGGCCCCGATGAAAGGACATTCATGACCCTCCAGCGCACCGACATCGCCCAGCGTGCCGCAGCACACGCAGGCGTCGACACCGCCACGGCAGAAGCCGTCCTCAAGGGAGTCGAGGCGGCCCTCGTCGAGGCCGCTGGGGTTGGAGAGTCCGTGCGGCTGACCGGCACGTTGAGTCTGGAGGTCGTCGAGCGGCCGGCGCGCACCGGACGCAACCCGCGCACCGGCGAGGCGATGGAGATCGCGGCAGGGCGCATCGTCCGTCTGAGCCCCGGTGCGGGCCTCAAGAGGGCCGCTAAGGGCGACTCGCCGCGCCATTCCTGAGGGACCGGACCCACCGAGTGGCGCCGCGAGAGCGCGGCGCCACTCCGTGCCCCCGGGATGGGCCGGTGCCAGCATCGGCCGCCGATAGACTTGACGGCAGTCAAGACGCACCATCCCACCCAAGGAGCACTCTGTGGCACAGCCGTCCCGCCTCGACAACGTGATCTCGCTCGCGAAGCGCCGTGGCTTCGTCTTCCCCTGCGGAGAGATCTACGGAGGTACCCGGTCCGCATGGGACTACGGGCCGCTCGGTGTGGAGCCTCAAGGAGAACATCAAGCGCCAGTGGTGGCGGGCGATGGTGTCGAGCCGCGACGACATCGTGGGACTCGACTCGTCGGTGATTCTGCCCCCGGCCGTGTGGGAGGCCTCCGGGCACCTCAAGGCGTTCGTCGACCCCCTGGTCGAGTGCCTCTCCTGCCACAAGCGCTTCCGTGAGGACCACCTCATCGAGGAGTTCGAGGAGAAGAAGGGCCGCGCCCCCGAGGGCGGGCTCGCTGAGATCGCCTGCGGACACTGCGGCACGCGTGGCCAGTGGACCGAGCCCAAGATGTTCAACGGCCTCCTCAAGACCTACCTCGGCGTCAACCAGGACGAGTCGGGCCTGCACTACCTGCGCCCCGAGACCGCTCAGGGCATCTTCGTCAACTACGACAACGTGCAGCGCACGTCGCGCATGAAGGTGCCCTTCGGCATCGGCCAGATTGGCAAGTCGTTCCGCAACGAGATCACGCCAGGAAACTTCATCTTCCGCACCCGTGAGTTCGAGCAGATGGAGATGGAGTTCTTCGTCAAGCCCGGCACCGACGACGAGTGGCACCAGTACTGGATCGACACTCGCCTCGAGTGGTACAAGGACCTCGGCATCGCCGCCGACAACCTGCGCCTCTACGCTCACCCGCAGGAGAAGGCTCTCGCACTACTCGAAGGGCACCACGGACATCGAGTACCGGTTTGGCTTCACGGGCTCGGAGTGGGGCGAGCTCGAGGGCATCGCCAACCGCACCGACTTCGACCTCTCGACACACTCGGAGCACTCCGGCAAGGACCTGTCGTATTTGGACCCCGCCACCAACGAGCGCTACACGCCGTACGTGATCGAGCCCGCGGCGGGCCTGACGCGTTCGCTCATGGCGTTCCTTGTCGAGGCCTACGACGAGGACGAGGCCCCCAACACCAAGGGTGGCGTCGACAAGCGCACCGTGCTGCACCTCGACCCCCGCATCGCGCCCGTCAAGGCTGCCGTGCTGCCGCTGTCCAAGTCCGAGGAGCTCTCGCCCACGGCCGAGGCTCTCGCGAAGGAACTGCGTGGTGCGTGGAACGTCGACCTCGACGTCACCCAGGCCATCGGCAAGCGCTACCGCCGTCAGGACGAGATCGGCACGCCGTTCTGCATCACCGTCGACTTCGACACCAAGGACGACCAGGCCGTCACCATCCGCGACCGCGACAGCATGCAGCAGGAGCGCGTGGGCCTGTCGCAGGTTCAGGCGTACCTCGCGACGCGCCTCATCGGCGCGTAAGGGCTGACGGGCGGCCGATGCTCGGGCTGGGTTCGTAAGCGTGGGTGCCGGACACTCGCACGGCTTCGCGGCGGACGGCTCCCTGGAGCGCGCTCCCCGGGCATCGGAGCGCACCACCACGGTTCTGACCGTGCTGGTGGGCGCCATCGTGTTCCTCACGGTGGCGGGCGCTGTCGCCGTCTGGCCGTCGAGCCTGGGACTTCCTCCGCTCGGTGCCCACGTCCTACGAGGGCGCCGAGTGGGTCTCCGTGACCGTCGAGTCCGTCGACCCCGAGACGGGGCAGGCGACGGTCGACCTCGACGGCGAGGAACGCGTCCTGGAGGACGCGGGTTACTCGACGTTCGAGTACCAGGAGGGCGACCGCGTGCGCGCGCTGTCGCTGGAAACCGGCGAACTCGTCTTCGGCGATTTCGAGCGCGGGCCGCCCATGCTGCTCCTGCTCGTCGTCTACGTGGTCCTGGTGGTCGCGATCGCCCGCTGGCGCGGCATCGGCGCGCTGTTGGGCCTCCTCGGGGCCTTCGGCGTCGTGGTGTTCTTCACGGTGCCGGCGCTGTTCGACGGGCAAAGCCCCCTCGTGGTGGCGCTGGTGACCGGCTCGGGCGCGCTCTTTGCGTTGCTGTACTTGGCGCACGGCGTGAACGCCCGCACCACTACTGCGTACCTGGGGACCCTGGCGGGCCTCCTCATCACCGCACTGCTCGCGTGGTGGGCCGTGGGAGCATCGCGGCTGACGGGCATCTGGTCCGAGGAGGGCACGCACCTGGAGCTCGCGGGACGTTCGGTTGACCTCCAGGGGCTCGTGCTGTGCGGCATCATCATCGCCGGCCTTGGCGTGCTCAACGACGTCACCGTGACGCAATCCTCCGCTGTGTGGGAGTTGCGCGCGGCCCGCCCCGACATCTCTCGCTGGTCGCTGTTCTCGCGCGGCATGCGCATCGGTCGCGACCACATCGCCTCCACCGTCTACACCATCGCGTTTGCCTACGTCGGTGCCGCGCTCCCGACCCTGATGCTCGTGACCCTGTACGACAACTCGATCGCGACCACGCTGACCAGCGCAGAGATAGCCGAGGAGGTGGTGCGCACCCTCGTCACGTCGATCGGCCTCGTGCTCGCGGTGCCGCTCACCACCGGCATCGCGGCGCTCGTGGTGGGCTACGACGGCGCGATCGAAGGAGAGTCCCACGGGGACGAGCCGGACTCCGAGGACCACGGTCGCGCAGCCGATGCCGACGCATCGGCGACAATGGAGGAATGACCACCACCGCATCGGCCGTCCGTACGCCCTCCGCCTCAGGCTCCGGCGAGCCCGCGCAGCGCGTGCTGCCGCCCCTGCAGATCGGTCCTATCACCGTCGAGACCCCCGTGGTGCTCGCGCCCATGGCGGGCATCACCAATGCGGCGTTCAGGCGGCTGTGCCGCGAGCACGGGGGCGGCATCTACGTCGCGGAGATGGTCACGTCGCGGGCGCTCGTGGAGCGCACCAAGGAGTCGATGCGCATCATCCACCACGATCCCGACGAGACCCCGCGGTCGGTGCAGGCTCTACGGCGTTGACCCGTCGACAATCGGCGCCGCCGTGAAGATGCTCGTCACTGAGGACCGCGCCGATCACATCGACATGAACTTCGGCTGCCCGGTGCCCAAGGTCACCAAAAAGGGCGGCGGAGCGGTGCTGCCGTGGAAGAAGGACCTGTTCAGGGACATCGTGCGCGCCGCCGTGCGTGAGGCGGAGCCGTTCGGCGTGCCCGTGACCGTGAAGATGCGCAAGGGAGTCGACGACGACCACCTGACCTACCTCGACGCCGGTCGCATGGCCGAGGCGGAGGGGGCCGCGGCGGTTGCGCTGCACGGACGCACCGCTGCCGACTACTACTCGGGCCACGCCGACTGGGAGGCGATCGCGCGCCTCAAGGACGCCGTGACCACCGTGCCCGTGCTCGGCAACGGCGACATCTGGTCGGCCGAGGACGCGCTGCGCATGGTCGAGCAGACCGGAGTCGATGGCGTCGTCGTGGGTCGCGGCTGCCAGGGACGCCCCTGGCTCTTCGCCGACCTCCAGGCCGCATTCGAGGGACGCGCGGATCGCGTGCGGCCCGGCCTGCGTGTGGTGGCTGACACGATCTACCGCCACGGCGAACTGATGATTCCGTTCTTCGGGGACGATGGCTCAAGGCCATGCGCGAGATTCGCAAGCATGTTGCCTGGTATCTCAAGGGTTACCCGGTGGGGGAGAGGTGCGCAAGAACCTCGGCCTCGTGGAGACACTCGGTGACCTGCGTGCGCTGCTCGATGCGCTGCCGCTCGACCAGCCGTACCCCGGTGAGGGTGCCGAGGGGCCGCGCGGGCGTCAGGGAACTCCCAAGAGCCCGTCGTGCCCCGAGGGGTGGCTCGACACCCAGGACATCACTTCCGACCTCGAACTGCGTCTGCGCGAAGCGGAGCCTGAGCGTCTCAGGAGGCTAGCCTCCCGAGCCAGGCGCACGCCCCGGGGCTGTCTCCGCCTCCGCCGCCTCCTCCTCGTGGCGCAAATGGCCGCATTTGCGGCTCGACGGGCAGTGACACGCCGCAAAACTGGCCATCGAGGGCCGATGGCGAGAGCCGCTAGGCGTGTCCGAAGGTAGCGCCGCCCGAGGCATCGGCCCCCGCGGGTCCGCCGTCCGCAGGCAGCGGCGCGTCATCGCGCGGAGGTCTGGCGGGCGCGAGGCGCAGGCTGCACCATGCCGTCACCGAACCGCCTCACGTCCATCACGGTGACCATGCGACGCTGTTCCGCGCCCGCGAAGAGGGGTGGCCCGCGCCCAGAACGGTGGGGTGGATCGTGATGATCATCTCGTCGATCAGGTCCGCGTCGAGGGCTTGGCGGATCAGCGAGCCGCCGTCGAGGTAGACATCCTTGTCGCCGGCGGCGTCCTGAGCCTCAGCGACCAAGTTCGCGATGGGGGCCGATGCCGTTGACACGCTCGCAGGCACAGAACGGTCAGTGGGCAGCGGGCGGCCGGTCGCGACCAGCACCGGAGTGTCGCCGTAGAACCACTCGCCCATGCCGTGCACCACGTCAAACGTCCGTCGCCCCATGAGCATCGCGCCGATGCCGGAGAAGAAGTCCTCGTAAGCGACGGCGTCGCCGGGTGCATCGGCCCACGGCGACTGCGCCATCGGAGCCCACGATGGGCGCGGCGCTTCGAGCCAGGCGATGTCGTCGCCCGGCCCGGCGATGAAGCCGTCGAGGGACATGGCGCAGTAGACCAGCACACGGGACATGGCTTTACGGTACGTCGCTCAGGGCCGCATCGCTGCCTGCGCTGTCCGCCAAATGTGGGATCGCGTGGGATCTATGGGGTGACTCCTCGCGCCCGAAGAGCCTCGAGCACGCGCGTCACGCACCATTGTGGGCGTTGGGCAATGTCCTCCCAGGTAAAGCGCATCGTGGTGAAGCCAGCGCCCGCCAGTAGTGCGTCACGTTCGAGATCTCGCCGTCGCTGAGAGTCATCGCCGTGAAATCGTGCTCCGTCGAACTCGACTGCGAGGCGGGCCTTGCGGTGCAGCATGTCGACACGCACGGTTCGCGTTCCTATGGTCACGGCGCCCTGGCGTTCCCAGCGCTCCCACCTCTTGCCAGCGAATACGTCACGCCGCGCCCGAAGGCTCAAGGGCGCTATGGACGCCGTCTGCGAACTCATGGAGAAGGCGGGTCAGCAACGCGCGCGAGGGGACCCGCGGGTGGCGCGCGAGCGCTGCCTGGGCGTGGCGGGCGTTCACGCCGCCATCGCGCAAGATGTCGAGCGCTGGGCCCTCGGTCAGCGGTCTCGCGCGCAGACACCACCACTGGATAAAGGCGTCCGCGACGCTCGCCGTGCGAATGCCGCCGACCATGTCGGTCCGCACCAGCGCGCGCGATCTCCATAGGCGCATGCCACGCGGGGCCGGTCCGCTGTCGGGTGGCGCGCTGCCGATGCTCACGGTCTCGCCGAGGTGTCCCTCGATGCCCCACAGATGGAGCGCGGCGCCTCCAGCGATGTGTGCACGCGAAGGCATCCATGCCGCCGCAGCGGCGATGCGCATGGAGGGCAGGCGGGCCGTGGACGTGGAGGCATAGAGGCCGGGCGCGAGGCGGGTGAGGGAACCCCGGGCCACGGCTCGGTCGAGGGTGCGAGGGTGGCACATGGCGGTGATCTCTGCACGTCGGACCGGGCGGCCGTAGGCCTCGACATCGCGCACGATCCTCTCGATCACCCGCATCCTGCGTTGTCTCATGCCACGCACGCTAGGTGCATGCGGCATCGGCCCTGTGGAGCCCGCCGAGATCGTGGATTGCCTGATTCCGCGCGGTGGCATGGGGACGACGCGCGGATCGCCCGCGTCGGCACCCTAGTGGCCAACTTTGCGGCACATACACGCCCTTCGTGCCGCAAATGCGGCCATTTGCGGCGTCGATGAGGGCGGCGTGTTACGGCATCGGAGCGGGCTTGACTAGGTTGGGGGCGTGAACGCAATCTCGCCCGGGTACTCCGATGCCGATGTTGAGCGGTGGATCCCCGAGCCCGCCAAGGCCGCCCAGCGCACCCCCTTCGAGCGGGACCGTGCGCGCATCCTCCACTCGAGCGCGCTGCGCAGGCTCGGCGCCAAGACGCAGGTTCTCGGGCTCGGCAGCGGTGACTTCGTACGCACGCGCCTCACGCACTCGCTCGAGGTGGCGCAGGTGGGGCGCGAGCCTGGGCAAGGCGCTCGGCTGCTCGCCGGACATCGTGGACGCTGCGTGCCTGGCGCATGACCTCGGCCACCCGCCCTTTGGCCACAACGGTGAGCGCGCGCTCGATCAGGTCGCGCGGGATATCGGCGGGTTCGAGGGCAACGCCCAGACCCTGCGCCTGCTGACGCGTCTCGAGCCCAAGGCATTCGACCCGGCGACCGGCCGCAGCGCGGGCCTCAACCTCACGCGCGCGAGCCTCGATGCCGCGGTGAAGTACCCGTGGCGGGAGCCCGCGGCGCCCATGCGTCCCGACGGCACCCCCACGCGCAAGTTCGGCGTCTACGAGGACGACATCCCGGTCTTCGACTGGTTGCGCGAGGGCGCCCCCGGCACTCAGCAGTCGTTCGAGGCGCAGGTCATGGACGTCGCAGACGACATCTCGTACTCGGTGCACGACGTGGAGGACTCGATCGTCTACCGCGCAGTCCAGCCTGGCGACGTTGCGCGACCCGGGCCAGGTCACTGACGTGATCGCCCACACCCGCGAGTGGTACGGCGGCGGGGACGACGACGCCCTGCGGGACGCGCTGCAGCGTCTGCAGGCCTTTCCGTGGTGGTCGGACCGGTTCGACGGCACGCGTCACTCGCTCGCGGCGCTCAAAGATATGACCAGCCAGATCATCGGCCGGTTCGCCCAGGCGATCATCACCGCGACGCAGGCCGAGCACGGCGATGAGCCTCTAACCAGGCATCATGCCTCGATTGTGGTGCCGCAGGACACTCTCGACGAGATCCTGATCCTCAAGGGCATCGCCGTGCACTTCCTCATGGCGCCTCGTGAGACGAGCCCCACCTATGCGAAGCAGCGCAAGGTGCTGAAGGAGCCTCGTGAACGCGCTGGCGGACCGCGGGCCGGAGGCGCTCGAGCCGCAGTTCGCGGCTGACTACCGGGAGGCGGCCGACGACGCCGCACGCCTGCGGGTCGCCGTGGACCAGGTCGCGTCGCTCACCGACACGTCGGCGTACAACTGGCATCACAAGTATTGCGTGCAGGCGTAGTTTTCGGGCGGCCGATGCCGGCGCCGGGTCTTCGCCCGGCTGTCAGGTGAGCCTCGGCTATCAGGCGCGCTCGGCGTCAGTCGACGCGTCTGTTGGGGGAGTCGGCTGTGCCGTCAGCGGGTCGAGGCGCCTGGCCGGTGCGCGTGAGGAGACGTTCCTCGACGACGAGCAGCACTACGACGATCACGAAGCCCGCGACGAACGCGAGTAGGGGAGCGAGGAGATCGCCCGAGGGTGCGAGCTTGTGGCCGTCCGCGTCCTGCCAGGGCCACAGCGCCACGAGCGATCCGGCCATGACGCCGGTCAGCACCACCAGGGTGTTGCGGCGGTGGTGTTCGAGCATGAACTGGAGCACCTTGACGATGGACACGAGGCCGATGGCGCATCCAAGTGCGAACCACACCAGGTAGCCGAGGTCGCGGTCGTTCACTGCGGCGAGCGTGGGTTCGTACAAGCCCATGGTGAGCAGCAGGAACGAGCCAGACAGGCCCGGGAGCGCGAGCGCGGAGATGGCGATCGCTCCCGCGGGGACCAGCACCCACGGCGAGGGCTCGAGGCTCCCGCCTGGCAGCGACACGATGACAGCGGCCGCAATGGTGCCCAGCAGGGCGTAGCCCCAGTCCTTCGCCCCCCAGCGCCCCTCGGGCCTTCCTGGCATCCGCGCGTGGTGCGCGAGGCGGAAGGGCACGGCAAGGGAGGCGAGCACGAGCCCAAAGAACAGTGCGCGCATGGTCTCGGGATGGTCGTGGACAAGCGTCTCCATGACGGACGCCATCGCGAGCAGTGCGACCACCATGCCGATGCCGATGGGCACGATCACCCGCCAGGCGACCCGCGAGTACTCGCCTCGCGAGCGGGCCACGCCACGACCGCGCACCACGTCAGCGGCCGCGATGCGTGTTCCCGTGATGAGGTGCCCCGCGGACGTCAGCAGCGTCTCGTACACGCCCGTCATGAGGGCGATGGTGCCGCCGGACACACCCGGTACCGACTCCGCGGCGCCGATGAGGGCGCCACGCGCGGTGTTCAGGGCGTCGCGCGCCACGGCGGCACGGGTCATGAGGTGGAGGTCTCCCCGGCATCGGCAGACTGAACCTGAGCCTGCCGCCCCCTCAGCAGCACCCACAGCGCCGCCAGCGGCAGCAGCAGCGGCACCCAGCCGTACGCGGAACCGAAGCCGGTCCACACGGTTTCGTCGGCCCACCAGTCGGACTCGATGTATCCCAAGGTGCCGACGATCAGCACGCCTGCGAGTTCCAGTGACGTCCCCCACAGCGCCACGCGCCGCCAGCCGCGCCACAGTGCCACCGCGATCACCACGTAGAGCACCGCGGAGACGCCCGAGATCAGGTAGGGCAGGGGCGCCTCGGCGAACTTGGTGGAGATTTGGTACGAGGAGCGGCCCACCGCGGCAAGGCCGAGGACGGCGTACGCCGCGATGAGGACAATGCGTCCCACGGGGTTCATCTCAGCCTCCCAGCAGGATGATCACGCGCCAGGCGAGGACCGCTCCGGCGATGCCGATGATGACGGCCGCTCCGCCGTCAACGCGGGCAATCTGGTCGGGCTGCAGGACGGGTCGGTTGGGGTCGGGGTCCGCGGCGGCGGCATCGGGCTCACCGAGGCGGCCGATGCCGAGCAGCGGCACCAAGATGACGGAGGCGAGCAGGTACCCGAGCGTCAGGACGATCGGCGCGGAGTGCCCGCCGATCAGGATGACCGCCACCGTGAGCACCTGCAGGGCCGTCACGATCCACATCGCGGTGACGATCCACTTCAGCGCGCCGTGAAGGCGTACCCAAATCATCGTGGCGATCCCGCCGAGCACCAGCAGTGCGCACACCACCAGGTAGGCGGGGTAGATCAGCCCCTCGTACAACCCCATGAAGCGCGAATCAGCCCTGGGCGGCCTGCACGCGCATCGGCAGGCGCGAGAGCTCCTCGCCGTCCACCGAGACGACCCACTCGAACATGCCCGCCTGGACGAAACGAATGCCGTCGATGGTGAACGCGAAGCAGGCAACCTGCTCGTCACCGTCAACGAGGTGCGCGGGACGGCCGAGCGTGAACTCGCCACCCATGCCGCGCACGGGCTGGGGCTTGCCGTCGGCGTCGGCGCGCACGCCGATGGGGTACTCCTTGCCGTCCTCGGTCAGCAGGCTCACCGAGCCTGGTGCGAAACGTTGGTGGCGGTGAAGGGGACGTGCACGGTGGCCGCGACGGCGAGGCGACGGTGCGCGGCGGGGAACTGCCGCACGAAGATGGTGTTCCATCCCGCGCCGAGCGCGTAGATCTTGCCCTGAACGACCTCGGCCGAATCGGCGAGGAAGGCATCGATTCTCACTGGTTTTCCTTTCGTGGATGCGAACGCGGTCCAGCGTACCCGGCGGGGGAGACGGTTCCTCTCGTGGCGGAAGCGCGGCCGATGCCGGGGTGCGGGTCACGCCGCGAGTACCATTCCGGTGTGGCTGGCACGATCAACAGGGATGACATCGCCGCGGTGCGCGAGCGAGCCCCTATCGAGGAGATCATCGGCCAGCACGTGACCCTGAAGCCGGCCGGCGTGGGTTCCGTGAAGGGGCTGTGTCCCTTCCACGATGAACGCTCGCCGTCGTTCCATGTGCGCCCGGGTGCCGGCCGCTGGCACTGCTTTGGTTGCGGCGAGGGCGGCGACGTCATCGAGTTCGTGATGCGGATGGATGGCTTGCCGTTCGGTGAGGCCGTCGAGTACCTCGCGGAGCGCGCTGGCGTGACGCTGCGCTACGAGGCGGGAGGGGCACCCCGGCGTGAGGGCACGGCGGGTCAGCGCAAGCGTCTGTTGGAGGCGCACCGCATCGCGCAGGAGTACTTCGCCGCACAGGCTCGCGGGGCCCGATGCGCGCATCGGGCGTGACTTCCTGCGCGAGCGCGGCTTTGACCGTGGCGCCGCGGAGCACTTCGGCGTGGGCTACTCGCCCCAGGGCTGGAACCACCTCACCGATCACCTGCGCTCCAAGGGCTTCACGCAGGACGAGCCTGCGCGCCTCGGGGCTGGTGTCCGAGGGGCAACGTGGCATCTACGACCGTTTCCGCGGGCGCCTCATGTGGCCCATCCGCGACGTCACGGGTGAGGTCATCGGCTTTGGCGCGCGCCGCCTGCACGAGGACGACCAGGGACCCAAGTACCTCAACACGCCCGAGACGCCCCTGTATAAGAAGAACCAGGTCCTCTACGGCATCGACCTCGCGAAGGGTGCGATCCGGTCGGAACGCACCACCGTGGTGGTGGAGGGCTACACCGACGTGATGGCGTGCCACCTGGCGGGCATCACGAACGCGGTCGCGACCTGTGGCACCGCGTTCGGTGAGGAACACGTCAAGGTGGTGCGTCGCCTCATGGGAGACATGGGGACGTCCACCATGAAGGTGGGGGCTACCGGCGCGAAGGTCATCTTCACGTTCGACGGTGACGAGGCGGGCCAGAATGCCGCGCTCAAGTCGTTCCAGGCCTGGACCAGCAGTTTCTCGCGCAGACGTTCGTGGCCGTTGACCCGGACGGCAAGGACCCCTGTGACCTGCGTATGGCGGGCGGCGACGCCGCGGTGCAGGCGCTCCTGGAGCATCGGCAGCCGCTGTTCGAGTTCGTGATCCGCACCACGCTGTCGCAACACGATCTCGATACTCCCGAGGGCGAGCCGCCGCGCTGAGGGCCGCGGCGCCTGTGGTGGCCGGCATCCGTGACCGGGCCATCCAGCCCGAGTACGCGCGGCTGTTGGCGGGCTGGCTTGGCATGGAGGTCGAGGTGGTCCGGCGCATGGTCGCCGACGCCTCGCGCGGCTCGCGTGGGGGCGGCCAGGGCCGTGGTGGCGGACAGGCGGCGGATGCCTGGGGCGGCCCCGGCGGCTACGGTGCCGATGCAGGCCCAGGTCCCGCACGTCCCGACCGCCGCGACCCGGTGGTCAGGGCCGAGGCTCTGTCGCTCGGAACGTTGCTGCAGGCACCTTCGGAGATCACGCAGGACCGCCTCGCGTCCGCCGTGGTGGGAGAGCCTGCTGCCCGAGGCGTACACGGTGCCGCAGTACAGGGCGATCTATGAGGCGATTCTCTCCGTGGGTGGCCCGCAGGCGGCGGGCACCGACTGGGCCAATGAGGTTGCCGAGGCCGCGGGCGAGACGCTGGCGGCGACGGTGAGCGAGCCTGGCGGTGTCGCCGTTGCCGCATGACAAGCCCGAGACGCTGGGGCACTACGCGGGAACGGTGCTTGCCCGTGTGCTCGACCTCAGCCTCACCCGCCAGGTCGCGGGGCTGCGTGGCCAGATGCAACGAGCGGGAGCCGGCACTGACGAGGCGCAGGCCGCGTTCGCGGAGATGATCCGTCTCGAGGCGCGCAGGCGAGAGCCTGCGCGGCACCTGAGCCCTGCCGGTGTCGGTGGCCGGGGTTAGCCTGGCGCCATGACAGTTCAGCGTGTGTCCCTGGTGACTCTTGGCGTTTCCGACCTCGCGCGTTCGCGCGGCTTCTATGAGGCGTGGGGGTGGACGCCTCGCCAGAGCGCGGACGAGATCGTGTTCTATCAGATGGACTCTCTGGTGGTGGCGCTCTTTGGCCTCGTGGATCTCGCCGAGGACCAGGGGAGGGCCGATGCCACGCTGGGCACCGGGGCCATCACATTGGCGCAGAACTACGCGACCATCGAGGAGGTCGACGAGAGGTTCGAGGCCGCGCTCGCGGCAGGTGCCACCGAGCCTGAAGCGGCCCGTGACGGCCGAGTGGGGCGGCTACAGCGGCTATGTGGCCGACCCCGACGGTCACGTGTGGGAACTCGCGATGAACCCGTTCTGGGTGACGTCGGCCAGCGGCACCCAGATCCCCGCGGACCTGCCGGAATCCTGACTCCCGCCACGCATCGTCCCTGATCAGGTCCGGAAAACACGAAAGCCGGCCCCGAGGGACCGGCTCTCTGTGAGCTCCTCCAGTTGGACTCGAACCAACAACCTGCCGATTAACAGTCGGCTGCTCTGCCAATTGGTATGGAGGATCAGCAGTCAGCAATGTTACAGGATGTTTGGGGTGTTCGATGACACCCGAGCGGTGCTGACTAGACTGTTCCGCGGTCGCCTGCGGGAAGTCCTTCCCGGTCTGTGGTGGGCGACCCCGGGCCAGTAGGCTCAGCCGGTCAGAGCAGTGGACTCATAATCCATCGGTCGCGGGTTCGAGCCCCGCCTGGCCCACCCCTGGGGTGCACTCGCTTGCGCCGGTGACCGGCAGCCGGTCTGGTGCGCAGTGCGCCGTACAGCGATTTCTCGAGCACGGCTGGGCGCTTGAAGCTCGCATGGAGCCACACGAGGATCGCCGCCGTGTCAGACGCCGGTGGGACAATTCCTGGACGAGTTCGTGGTGACGGGAGGTGTGAGATGCGCGGCGAAGCGACCGTGCTTCACGCCGACCTCGACGCTTTCTACGCCTCGGTCGAGCAGCGCGACAATCCCGCACTGCGCGGACGCCCCGTCATCGTCGGCGGCGGCGTCGTGGTCGCGGCGAGTTACGAAGCAAAGGCGCGGGGCGTGCGCACAGCGACGGGAGTCCAGCGGGCGCGGGCGCTCTGTCCCGATGCCGTCGTGGTCCCGCCTCGCATGGAGGCGTACTCGGCAGCGAGCCGTGCCGTGTTCGCGATCTTCCACGTCACCACTCCGTACGTGGAGGGCATTTCGATCGACGAGGCATTCCTCGAGGTGGGAGGGCTTCGCCGCCTCGCCGGGACCCCGGAGGAGATCGCCGTGCGCTTGCGGGAGCGGGTCCGTGCCGAAGTGGGGCTCCCCATCTCGGTGGGCGTCGCGAGGACCAAGTTCCTCGCGAAGGTTGCAAGCGCGGTGAGCAAGCCCGACGGACTCCTCGTGGTGGAGCCCGATCGCGAGGAGGCGTTCCTGCATCCACTCCCCGTCGAGCGGCTCTGGGGTGTGGGCGCACAGAACGGCACAGCACGGCGTCTACACGGTGGCCGAACTCGAAGCGGCAACCGCTGAGCGCTGGCTGGGCAAGGCGTCCGGTGCTCGTCTGCACGCGCTCGCCCGCCTCCGTGACCCGCGACCCGTCGAGACGGCCAAACGCCACGGATCCATCGGCTCACAGCGCGCACTTGGCGAGCGGTCGTACACCGGTGACGAGCTCGGGCTGATGGTCACTCAGATTGTCGATGGCCTCGCCAAGCGCCTGCGTGACCGCGGATCGTCGTGTGCGACGGTGGTGCTGAGGCTTCGCTATCGCGACTTCACGAAGGCGACCCGATCGCGCACCCTCACCTCGCCTACCGATCGCACCGACGTGTTGCTCGGCGTGACCCAGAGCCTTGCTCGCCGCCGCGGGTCCCGACATCGCTCACCGCGGCGTCACCCTCATCGGAGTCTCGCTCGCACAACTGTCCAGCGCCGGCATGGTTCAGTTAGAGCTTCCGATTGACGGGACCGATGGCAACGACGGCGCGCGCATCGACACCGCGCTCGACGCGGTCCGTGATCGGTTCGGCTCCGGCGCGATCACGCGGGCCGCGCTGATCGGTCGCGACGCTGGGGTGTCGGCGCCGCGGCTGCCAGAACACGAGTAGGCACGCGTCGGACCCGCCTGGCGAGAGTCACCGTGGCTGCGACACGTGGATCACGAGCGCCGCGCGCCAGCGTCGCCCACGGGCCTCGGTGCTAGCGCAGCGTCGCGCCACCGTGGGGGCGGCCCGACTCTCCGGCGCGGCGTCGTGCCTCGTGGAGGACCGCTCGCGCGGTCCCGGAGTCGAGCACCAGTTCGGTGATGGTGCCCGCGCGCAACGCCGCGAGGAGCGCCACGGCCTTCGCCGGTGCCGCCACCACGGCCACTCGGCGCGGAATGCGCTGCGGCTCCAGGGGTGTGGGGCCTGATGCTCTGGTGTTGATGGCGATGTCCCGCCACGAGCCATCGGCCCGCAAGAAGACGGTGCACACGTCGCCGACCACGTCCTGGGAGGCGAGCATCCGGCGGTCGGGTTCGTCGAGGTATCCCGAGGCATACACATGCGACGGCACGGGGGAGTGGATGGCGCCGACCCCGAAGAGTGCGAGGTCGGCGGCCCCCTGGCGGGAGAGCACCTGCTGCACCGAGCGCTCCTGCCACATCATCTGCCGGGTCCTCGGAAAGTCGAAGAAGGCGGGCACCGGGAAGGGGACCATCTCTGCGTTGAACGCCTGGGCGATAGCCCCCATCTGTTCGGCGCCGACGGCGACGCCCGCCATCGTGGGCGTGACGGAACCGTTGAGCCTGGACCACTGTGGCCCCGGTGAGGGGGCGCTCGGCGAGGTGCGTGATGATCGCGTCGATGGTGGTGCCCCATGCGACGCCCATCGTCATGCCGTCGTGGAACCACTCGGGGAGCACCGACGCCGTGTACCGGGCCACCTGCGCGAGGCGCTCCGCGTCCGTGACGGGCTCGCGCACGCGCACCACCTGGGCCGCGACGCCCAGCGCGTCCTCGAGCCTCGCGCGCGAGGACGTCAACCGTGTCGAGGTCTCTGACCTCGATACGCACCACGCCGCTCGCTCGCGCGGCTTTGAGAAGCCGAGACACGGACGACCGGGACTGGCCCAGGCGTCGCGCGACCGCCTCCATGGTCTGGTCTTCCAGGTAGTACATGGCCGCTACGGCCCGCATCAGGTCTTCTCGCGTCCGCATTCCCGCGGAGCCCAAATCGTCACGACTTCCCATCACCGCACCGCCTCGTTGCACATATGTGCATGCTACTTGCTCATCCGTTCAGGGTCCGATGTGATGTGCAAAAGAAGGAGGCAGTGACGCCATGAGAAGCATGCTCACCCCGGAGAGCAGAACTGCGGCCCTGGCCGCGATGAGCGGCGACGAGCCGCTCGACGTCCTCGTGATCGGCGGCGGTGTGACCGGCGCCGGAGTCGCGCTGGACGCCGTCACGCGCGGCCTGCGCACGGGCATCGTTGAGGCCCAGGACTGGGCCTCAGGAACATCGTCCCGGTCGTCGAAGCCTGGTGCACGGCGGGCTTCGCTACCTCCAGATGCTGGACTTCCGCCTGGTGCACGAGGCTCTGACGGAACGCGATCTCCTCGTCACCGAGCCTCGCCCCGCACCTGGTCAAGCCCGTCTCGTTCCTCTACCCGCTCGAGAACCGCGTCTGGGAGCGCGCCTACGTGGGAGCGGGCGTGGCCCTCTACGACACCCTCGCGTCGGTCAACGGGAGGCGCCGCCGCGCCATGCCGATCCACCGCCACCTCACGCGTTCGGGGATGGCCAAGAAGTTCCCGGACCTGCGCCATGACGCTGCCATCGGAGCCATCCGCTACTGGGACGCGGCCGTCGACGACGCCCGCCTTGTCCTCACGCTGGTGCGCACCGCCTCGCAGTATGGTGCGCTGGCAGCCAACCGCACCCAGGTGGTGGAGCTCACCCATGGAGAGTCCGGCGCCGTCAACGGTGCCGTCGTGGAAGACCTGGAGTCGGGCGAGCGTCACACCATTCGTGCGCGTCACGTCATCAACGCCACCGGCGTGTGGACCGAGGACACCGAGGCGCTGGCACACGGTGACGGTGGCCTGCAGGTGCTTGCCTCCAAAGGCGTGCACTTGGTGGTCCCGCGCGAGAAGATCCGCGGCGATGTGGGCCTCATCCTCCAGACCGAGAAGTCGGTGCTGTTCGTGATCCCGTGGTCGCGCTACTGGATCATCGGCACCACCGATACGCCGTACGACTTCGACCCCACCCACCCGGTCGCCACCAGCGACGACATCGAGTACATCCTCGCCCACGCCAACGAGGTGCTGGCCACTCCACTCACCCGCGAGGACATCATCGGCACCTACGCGGGGCTCAGGCCGCTCCTGCAGCCGGGAACCAAGGAAGGCACCAGTTCCTCGAAGGTCTCGCGCGAGCACACGGTTGCCTCACCCACACCGGGCCTGACCGTCATCGCCGGCGGTAAGGCTCACCACCTACCGAGTCATGGCCAAGGACGCCGTGGACTTCGCCATCGGTCCTCGTGCAAAGGCGCTTCCCTCCATCACCGACCGCATCCCGCTGTGGGGTGCTGAGGGCTTGAAGGCCGTGCGTCGCCAGGCGCGCTCCCTCGCCGAGCGCTACGGCTGGGACAAGCCGCTCGTCGAGCACCTCCTGCACCGCTACGGCGCGGGGATCTACGACCTCGTCGAGGCGATCGATGCGCAGCCCGACCTCGCACGCCCCCTCGAGCACGCCCCCGCCTACCTGCGGGCGGAGATTCACTTCGCCGCCACGCATGAGCAGGTGCTTCACCTCGAGGACGTCATGATGCATCGCACGCGCCTCGTCTATGAGGTGGCCGATGCCGGACTCGCGGCAGCGCCCGAGATCGCCGCGATCCTCGCGGACGTCAACGGGTGGGACGCCGAGCGTGTCACCGCAGAGATTTCCTCCTACCGAGACCGCGTCAACGCCGATGCGGCGGCCTCGCTCGAGGACAGCGATGCTGCAGCGATTGGCGCCCGCGCCGCCGCGACCGACATCGCACCCATGGTGCCCCTGGGGCACCCGCAGGAGTCGGCCGTCCCCTAGACGACGTCGGGAGGCTCAGCCTCCACCCCCACACGTGCCGCCCATCCCCGGGGGCTCCCTGGCGCTACCCCGGCGCCGCCGTCACAACGACGTGAACGAAAGGAATGCCCGTGTCCGACATTTTCCTCCCAGAGGCTCCTGGGAACGGCGATGCTCCTCCTCCTCGGAGGTGGTGTGGTCGCCAACGTGCTGCTCGCGAAGTCCAAGGGTCTGAACGGCGGCTGGCTGTTGATCAACTTCGGTTGGGGCCTTGGTGTCTTCTCCGGTGTCTACGTCGCCTTCTCCACGGGCGCTCACCTGAACCCCGCCGTCACGTTCGGCATCTGGGCGTCCGGTGCCGAGGAATTCGCCCCCGGCATCGCCGTGAACGCCGGAAACTTCGCCACCTACATCGCCGCGCAGATGGTGGGCGCGTTCATCGGTGCCGTGCTGGTCTACCTCGTCTACAAGAAGCACTTCGACGAGACCGAGGACGCCGGACTGAAGCTCGCCGTCTTCTCCACCGGTCCCGAGATCCGCTCCTACGGCTGGAACGTGCTGACCGAGGTCGTCGCCACCTTCGTGCTGGTGTTCGTGGTGCTCGCCTTCGGTAACTCGCCCGTCGATTTGGGTCCGCTCGCGGTCGCACTCCTCGTGGTCGGTATCGGCGCGAGCCTCGGTGGCCCCACGGGTTACGCCATCAACCCCGCCCGTGACCTGGGCCCCCGCATCGCGCACGCGCTGCTTCCCATCAAGGGAAAGGGAACCTCCGACTGGGGCTACGCCTGGGTCCCGATCGTCGGTCCCATCCTGGGTGGAGTCGCCGCAGGCCTTCTCGCGGCGGCCGTCTACTAGACCCGCATCTGACATCCTCAAGGCAGTAGTGCTGCCGTCCCCGCACAACGAAGTGAAAGGCACCACCATGAACGACTACGTCCTCGCCATCGACCAGGGCACCACCAGGCTCCCGCGCCATCGTCTTCGACGCCAAGGGCACCATCGTCTCCACCGGCCAGAAGGAGCACGAGCAGATCTTCCCCAAGGCCGGCTGGGTGGAACACGACCCGCACGAGATCTGGACCAACGTCCGTGAGGTCGTGGGCCAGGCCCTGACCAAGGCCGACCTCACTCACGAGAACATCAAGGCCGTCGGCATCACCAACCAGCGTGAGACGGCCGTCGTGTGGGACAAGACCACGGGCAAGGCCGTGTACAACGCGATCGTGTGGCAGGACACCCGCACCCAAAAGATCATCGAGAAGGCTCGCGGGCGACGACGGGATGGACAAGTACAAGGACACCGTGGGCCTGCCGCTCGCCACGTACTTCGCAGGCCCCAAGGTGATGTGGGTGCTGGATAACGTCGAAGGCGCTCGCGAGAAGGCCGAGTCTGGCGACCTGCTGATGGGCACTATCGACACGTGGGTGCTGTGGAACATGACCGGAGGCAAGGACGGCGGCACGCACGTGACCGACGTCACCAACGCCTCGCGCACCATGCTGATGGACCTCGACACCCTGCAGTGGGACGAGCGCATTGCCAAGGACATGAACATCCCGCTGTCGATGCTCCCCGAGATCCGTTCGTCGGCCGAGGTGTACGGCGAGGGGCGTCGCGGCGGCATGCTGCCCGGCGTGCCGATCGCGGGCATCCTGGGCGATCAGCAGGCCGCGACGTTCGGTCAGGCGTGCTTCGAGGTCGGTATGGCCAAGAACACCTACGGCACCGGCAACTTCATGCTCATGAACACCGGCACCGAGAAGGTCCCGTCCAAGAACGGACTGCTGACCACAGTGGCGTACAAGATCGGCGACGCCGCCCCGGTGTACGCCCTCGAGGGGTCGATCGCCGTCACCGGATCTCTGGTCCAGTGGCTGCGCGACAACCTGGGACTCATCAAGGACGCTCCCGAGATCGAGAAGGCTCGCCGCCACCGTCGAGGACAACGGCGGCGCGTACTTCGTGCCGGCGTTCTCGGGACTCTTCGCGCCGCACTGGCGTTCAGACGCCCGTGGCGCGCTGGTGGGCCTCACCCGCTACGTGAACTCCGGGCACATCGCGCGCGCCGTCCTCGAGTCCACCGCCTTCCAGACCGCCGAAGTCCTTGAGGCCATGAAGGCGGACTCGGGTGTCGAGCCTCGCCGAGCAAGGTCGACGGCGGCATGGTGGCCAACGAGGTCCTCATGCAGTTCCAGGCCGATCTGCTCGATGTCGACGTGGTGCGGCCCCAGGTGGCCGAGACCACTGCGCTCGGCGCGGCCTACGCCGCTGGCATCGCGGTGGGGTACTGGTCGGGAGAGCAGGACGTCATCGAGAACTGGGCCGAGGACAAGCGCTGGACCCCGGCCATGGACTCCGACGAGCGCGCCCGCCTCATGCGCAACTGGAAGAAGGCCGTCACCAAGACCCTCGACTGGGTCGACGACGACGTCAACTAAGACGCCATCCCCTACGGCCGATGCCGTGGTCGCCTCACGCGGCCACGGCATCGGCCGTTCTTGCGCGCCCCACCCAGAACGCGATGGTGAACTGCGCCGTCGCGAGGGCAAGCACCAACACGAGCGAGGCATGCCATGCGCCGGTGACGTGCGCCAGCCATCCGGCCGTCACGGGCCCGGCGGCGGCGAGCAGGTAGCCGACCGACTGCGCCATGCCCGACAGCCTCCCGGCCTCGCCCGCGGTCCTTCCGCGCAGCCCGAACAGCGACAGCGCGATGACCAGCGCAGCGCCCGTGCCCGCGCCGGCGCAGACCACCCAGAGGCCGCTGAGGTGGGGAAGCGCGAGGAGTCCCGCCACCCCGACGATGGTGGGCACGCCCGCGACCGTGGCGGCGAGCACCTGGGTGTCGGCGCGCATCAGCCGCGGAATGGCAAGCCCGGACACCACGCCCGCCACCTGGAACAGGAACAGATGCACGCCTGCCTGGGACGCGCTGACTCCCTCGGAGGCGTCGATGGTCGGCAGCCAACTGACGAGGATGTAGAACGTCGTCGACTGCAGTCCCATGTACGCGGTGATGAGCCAGGCCGTGGGCTGGCGCCAGACGCTCCGTGTCGGCTCGGCCGCGGTCACCTCGGGTGCGGGCATCCGATGAGCGTGGCGCACGCGAGGGATCCACACGAGTGCCACGAGCACGGCAGGAATGGCCCAGAAGGCCAGGGAGCCGCGCCACCCATCGGCGCCCGCGAGTGGCACGGCGATGGCCGATGCGAGGGCGGCGCTGACCGTCATGCTCGCCGAGTAGACGCTGGTGGCGCGCGAGACGTGACCCGCGTAGTCACGCTTCACGAGGGCGGGCACCAACACATTGCCGACGGCGATGGCGCTGCCGATCACGGCCGTTCCGACCCACAGGCCCGCGCCCTCCACCCACGACCGCATCGCGATGCCGCCGGCCAGCACCGCGAGCGCCACGAGGACCGTGGGCTCCATGCCCCAGCGGCGCGCGGGCAGATGCACCAGGGGAGAGACCACCGCGAACGCGAGGAGCGGTAGCGCAGTGAGGAGCCCTTGGGTGCCTTCCGCGAGCCCAAGGTCGGCGCCCATCTGCGGCAGCAATGGCCCCACCGACGTGAGAGCCGGGCGCAGGTTCAGCGCGACCAGAAAGACCAGCGCCGTCATGACGGATGCCACGGTCAGGCTCGCGCGGGACGTGCGGCGCGCGGGGGCATCGGGCATGAAGGGTCCTTGCATCCGGGGAGGTGAAGCGCCAGCGGCGCGCACCTCACCGTACCGCCGCGCGATAGGTTGGCCGACGTGCCTCCAGCCACCAGCACCGTGCTCGCGCTCGCGGACGTCACCTACCGTCGCGGCACCACAGAGATCCTGCACGGCATCGACCTCACGGTGCGAAGCGGAGAGCACTGGGCGCTGTTGGGGCCCAATGGGGCCGGCAAGTCGACCATCCTGACGTTCTGTGCCGCCGAGGCTCACCCCACCAGCGGGACCGTCGACGTCCTTGGACGCCGCCTGGGGCGCGTGGAGCTCCAGGCGCTACGCCGGCGTATCGGCCACGTGGACCCCCGGCACCGGCTCACCTCCGCCCTCACGGTCACCGAGGTGGTGCTCACGGGGCTGACGGGCACCATCGAGCGGCCGATGCGCTGGTCGCCCACCGCGGCCCAGGTCGCGTTGGCGAGCGACCTCGTGGCGCTGCTGGGGCTGGCCGACCACGCCCAGGGGCGCTGGCCCACGCTGTCACAAGGCGAGCGGGGAGGGCGCTCATTGCGCGTGCGCTCATCGCGGAGCCCGAATTGCTGCTGCTCGACGAGCCCACGACCGGGCTCGATGTCGCGGCACGCGAGCAACTGCTGGACACGCTCGACATGTTGGCGGAGACGCACCCGGACCTGGCGAGCGTCCTCGTCACCCACCACCTCGAGGAACTTCCGGCGAGCACCAGCCACGCGCTTCTGTTGCGGGACGGCGCGGTGGTGGCCGCCGGCGGCGTCGACGAGGTCCTGACGACGGGCCAGGTCAGCGCCTGCTTTGCGTACCCCATCGAGGTCGAACACCGCGACGGACGATGGTCGGCACGCATCCGCAGGGGCGGCCGAGTTTCCGCCTAGTCGCTCTCCGGGCGCAACGCACGCCACACGCACCAGGCGACCGCGGCGATGGTCGAGGCGGCGATGATGCCCGAGCCGAGGTGGTCCTGGGCCGTGGGCCAGCATTCGTCGACCCCGTCGGGGCGGCTCACGGTTGAGGCATTCGAGAACGTGACGAAGCCGATCACGAGACACCCCAGGGCCGTGGCGAGCCATCCCCACCGCACCGGTCGCTTCGTCCCCCGCGTCATCACGGGGCCAGGCTATCCCGCGTCTCGGTGATGCGATAGGCGTCACGGAGGCGGGAGTTCTACCGTGGTCTCATGGGGACGCCACCACGGTGCGGTGTGTGCGGGGCCCGGGTCGACGACGACGGGGCCCTGGTCGACTTTGTGCCGCGCGAGGCGGACCTTGACGCGGCGCGGGCCGGGGCGGCCTCGGCCCACCCACTAGGAGACGCCGCCTGGCTGTGCGCGCGCCACGTCGCATGCGGCTGGGCGCTGTCGCGGAGGTTCGACAGGGCCAGGGCGCTCGCGCTCGCGGCGTCCGCCGACGAGGGTATCGACGTGCGCGGCCAGATTCCCGCGAGCATCGGCATCCTCGATTGGGAGCGGGTGCTGAGGCGCGCGTTGCCGGACTTCGCCGTCGAGCTCGGATCCGCGGACGTCGCCATCGACGAGGACTGGCAGACCTTCTACGCGGAGGACGGCGAGATCCCTCCCGGCGCGTCTCACTCCGCGGAGGCGATCTCCTGGTCGGTGGAAGCCGGCGGCGGCCATCTCAGCGTCACCCGCATCACCATGTATTGGCCGCAGGGGGCAGTGGCACGCACCGAGGTGCACGTGGACTCCGTGTCCGCCCACGCTCCCGGCTGGCGCGTCCGCGTCATCCCTGCGCCGAACGCGGTGAGGTTCGAGCCCACCGAGGCGACTGTCCTGGGGGAACCGTCACCGCTCATGCGCGACCTCCTCGACCGCTACGGGCTCAGCCCCACGGTGGTGACGACGTAGCGCCCGCGACGCGCCAGGGTCGCTAGGCCCTACCGCCCGCGCTCGCCCCGCGATAGCCTGGCGCTCCACGACGCGAGGAGGGGTACGCATGGGTTTCATTCAGGCAGCGATCGGAGCAATCGGGGGAACGCTTGCCGACCAGTGGATTGACTTCCTCACACCGCCGGACAACGTGCCGCAGACGGCCGTGATGTTCCCGGCAGTGCCGCAGGGTCAGAACGCCGGACGCGGATCGAATGTGCGCGGCTCCGAGAACGTCATCACGAACGGATCGAAGATCGTGGTGCCCGAGGGATTCGGGCTCATGACGTTCCAGGACGGACGCATCACTAACTTTGTGGGTGAGGCAGGCGGGTACATCTTCTCCGACACCGACCAGCAGGCGAAGTCGTTCTTCACCGGCGGCGGGATCTTCTCGTCCACCCTCACCAGGCTCGTGGGAGCGCTTCAAGTACGGCGGCCAGCCCGGCGTGCAGCACTTGGCGTTCTACGTGAACCTCAAGGAGATCCCGAACAACCGCTTCGGTACCCAGGGCCCCATCTACTGGGACGACCACTATCTGGGTACCCAGGCGGGCGCCGTGACGCGCGGCTCGTACACGCTGAAGGTGGTGGACCCCATCCTCTTCACCAAGTCGATCGTGCCCGCGGCATACATCACGCAGAACGCCGGCATCTTCGACATCTCCGCGGTGGATAACCCGGTCTCCGAGCAGGCTCTTCAACGAGGTTGTCGGCTCGCTCGCGGCGGCCTTCTCGCGCTACACCAATGACGGCGAGCGCGGCAACCGCATCTCCAAGATTCAGGGTGACGCCCTGGGCTTCGCGAAGTCCCTGGCCGGCGTGGTCGAGGAGAACTACAAGTGGACCGAGGAGCGTGGCATCACGATCCACGCGGCCGCCTTGCTCGCCATCGAGTACGACGCTCCTACCGCGAAGGCTCCTGGAAGACGTGCAGAAGGCCGATGCCCTCGCAGGCGGCCGCGGCGACTCCTTCCTGCGTCAGTCGGCTGCGCGAGGCATCCAGGCCGCGGGCGAGACCGGCGGCGGTGACGGCCTCGCCTTCATGGGGATGGGCATGAACGCCGCAGGCGGCGCACTCGGTGGGCTCATGCAGAACCAGGGTGGTCAGCCTCCCGTGCCGCAGCAGGGCGTTGGCGCGCAGGCTCCCGCGGAACCTGCGGCCCCCACCGCGGCGGACCAGATCCGGGAAGCCAAGGGCATGCTCGACGAGGGACTCATCACCCAGGAGGACTTCGACGCGTTGAAGCGCAAGGCGCTCGGCCTCTAGCGCGCCGGAGCACGCCACCATGACCGAACCCGCTTCCTCGGGGACGCCGCCGCGCGCCCCCGAGGACCCGCCCGCCAGCCCGGCCCCCGCATCGGCCGATGACACCGTCATCGACACGACCACGGGACAGGACCACGGCCACGACGACTGCCCCAAGTGCGGCTCGACCGAGGTGACCCGCAAGGGCGACACCATGAGCCTCATCTGTGGTTTCTGCCGCTACGAATGGGTGGGAAGCCGCCTCGAGGACCTGCACGGGCTCGGTGACGGCATCGGCGATCTCGTCGGCCGTACCTTCATGTCCGGCGCCTCCGACATCACGAGCGCCGAAACACTCATCACGCTGAAGTGTCAGGGCTGCGGTTCCGAGGTCGTGGTCGACACCGGGCGCTCCCTTGAGGCGCGGTGCCACTGGTGCCGGTCGATCCTCTCGATCAACGACAAGATCCCCAACGGTGCCGTGCCCGACGGCATCCTGCCGTTTGGCATCTCGAAGGCCGACGCCATCGCGCGCATCGGCCAGTTCGCGGGGAAGCGGAAGTTCTTTGCGCTGAAGCGGTTCCGTGCTGAGTTCAAGCCCGACAACGTGCTCGGCGTGTACCTGCCGTACATGACCGTCGACGGCAATGTCACGGCACGTTTCCGCGGCGAGGGCGAGATCCAGACACGTCGCTACACCGTGCAACACGGCAAGACGTCGACGACGTACTACGACGCAGACGTCTATGACGTGGCACGCGAGTTCGACCTGCACATCGACGACCTCATCATCGAGTCATCGGCGTCACGCTCGAACATCGACAACCGCGCCAACACCAACAACATCATCAACTCGCTCCTGCCATACGACGTGAAGAACATGGTCGCGTTCGACAGCAACTACCTGGGTGACTCCACGGCGGAGAAGCGCGACCTCAACATCGACGACATCACCCGCAAGGCACACCTCCAGTTCCTCACCATGTCCCGTGAGTCCATTCGCAACGATCTCATCCATTACGACCGCGGCGTGCGGTGGACGCATGAGGATATGGACGTGCACGGCAGTCGGTGGGCGACGGTGTTCCTGCCTGTGTGGCTGTACAGGTATGCCGAGCGCAGCGACAACGGACAGGTGATGGTGCACTACATCGCCGTCAATGGCCGCAACGGCAACGTCATGGGCTCCGTGCCTATCAACAAGGCACGGCTGTGGGGCGTCACGGCGCTCGTCACGATGCTCACGGCGGCGGTCGCGTGGCCGCTCGGCGCAGCGATGATGGCGGGGGCGTGACGGAGCCATGGAGACGTTGATTCTTGCCTCCGGATCGGACTCCGGCGACATCGCGATCTTTGGCCTGATCCTCTTCGCGGTGCCGTTCGTCGTCGGCTGGTTCACCTACCGGGCGCTGTACAAGCGATACCGCAATCAGGACCAGCGGTATCGCTACGAGCACACCACGTCTGCGGTCCGCAGCGCGCTTCAGCGGTGGGACACGTTCGACCGTAAGAACAACCGTCAGCGCTCCAGCGAGATCGGCGGGCGTAACGACGACGATTCACACGTGCGCGCTGATCACGCGACTGTGCGTGAAGCGCAGGCGCCACGAGTGGCGCAGGAGGAGCGGCAGGCGCAGGCCGCGCGCGAGGCTCAGCCGGCACGCGATGCTCAGGCCGCGCGCGACGCGCAGGCTCCCCGCGAGGCGGAGCGGCCACCACAGGCGGCCCCGCCCCGCGCGGACGGCGCCTGACATGCTGACGGCGGGCCCATGTGGGCCCGCCGTCAGCGTCACTGAGGTGTGAAGAAGGCCTAAGCGTCGTCCTTGTGACGGTCGGTGAGGTCGTTGTACTTCTCGGCGACCTTGTCCTTGACGTCCTCGACCTTGTCCTTCAGGCCAGCCTTCGCCTGGTCGGTCTTGCCTTCGGCTTCCAGTTGCTCATCGTCCGTCGCCTTGCCGAAGGTCTCCTTGATCTTGCCCTTGGCGTCCTCGGCGGCATTGCTGAGTCGGTCGGTGTTGCTCATGGTGATGGCTCCTCGATCGTCGGTGTTCCGGACGTCTAGGGCAACGCGAACCGCACCTGCCGCTATTCCGCCGTGGCCTCGACCGTGACCGCAGCGATGGCGCCCGGAAGGGCCCGGGCGATGTCAAGCGCCACGATGGGGCCGCCACCGCTTGCCAGCAGTGCGGCCCTGGCGTGGAGCCATGCCGCGCTGGCCCCTGCATCGGCCGCCACCATGCCCGCCGCGAGTGCGGTACCCGTGATGCCAGCCAGCACGTCGCCGGAGCCGGCCGTAGCCAGCCACGCAGGCGCCTCAGGAAGCGTGATGACCGTGCCGCCAGGAGAAGCGATCACGGTGCGCGACCCCTTCAGCAGGACAGTGGCGCGCGCGGTTTCCGCCAGCAGCCGCGCGTGGCCTGCGCGGTCGCCCACCACATCCGCGAGCGTGACGTCGTGGCGCAACGCCCGGAGCGTCCGGACGAGTTCCTCCGCGTGCGGTGTGAGCAGCACGCTGTCGGCGGCGGCTTCGCGCGAACCGGACGCCCGCGCCCGAGCGACGGCATCGAGTGCCCCCGCATCGACCACCAGGGGAGCGCCGGAAGCCATCGCCGCTCCGATGGCCGCGTCCTGCTCGGGGTAGTCGGCCACGCCTGACCCCACCACCCACGCCTGAGCGCGAGGCAGTCGCTCGGCCGCGTCGCCGGGATCATGGACCACCGTTTCCGGTCGGTGGTGAAGCACCAGATTCTGCGCGCGCAGGGGCCCCACGTAGCGCACCATTCCTGCGCCGGCACGTGCCGCACCGGACACCGCAAGGGCCGCGGCACCGGGGTACGCCTCGGAGCCGGCGATGATGCCGACCACTCCGCGCGAGTACTTGTCGTCGCCAGGGCCAGGTACCGGCCAGCGCTCACGGACGTGGTCCGCGCCCCGCCTGCGCGCATCGCTCATGCCGACCAGCCTGGCACACCGGGGTGCGCGTGGTCGGTGACGTCGCCGCCGATGCCGCCACCCGCATCGGCCATGAGAGAATCCCTGCCATGGCCATGCGTGACATTCGAGTGACCGGCGATCCCGTGCTGCGCACGGTCTGCGACCCCATCACTGACATCGACGACCGTGTTCGTACTCTTGTCGAGGATCTCCTCGAGACGGTCGACTACGAGGGACGCGCGGGTCTCGCAGCCAACCAGATTGGCGTGTCGCTGCGCGCGTTCTCGTGGAACATCGATGGCGAGATCGGCTACATCCTGAACCCCGTCATCGTGGAGCGGGCCACCGAATTCCAGGAGCCTGGGCGAGGAGGGCTGCCTCTCGGTTCCCGGCCTGTGGTACCCGTGCGAGCGGCCCGCCTACACCAAGGCGATCGGTACCGACCTCGACGGCAAGGAAGTCGTCATCGAGGGCGAGGAGATCTGGGCCCGCCTCATCAACCACGAGGTCGACCACCTCGACGGCCACCTGTACCTCGACCGGCTCGCCAAGGATGTGCGCAAGCGCGCCATGCGTGAGCCTGCGCGAGTCGCTCGAAGCGAAGTAGTCGCCGCGCGCTTCAGGCGCGCACGATACCCACGTCGGCGACAATCACCCTGCCGGCCGATGCCCGTGCGGGCTCTTCGGCCAGGCAAGCTTTGGGCGCCGTGAACGTCACGGTGGCGGTGGCTCGTACATGGAGTGCGTCCGCAGCGCCCGAGTCGGCGTCGAGCCCGCTCGGGATGTCGACGGACACTACGGGGGTTTCCGAGTCGATCGCCGCGACCAGGGCGTCAGCGGGCGGCCGGAGCCCGGGAGCGGAGCCGATGCCCACGATGCCATCGATTACCAGGTGCGCCGCAGCGACCGCGTCGGTGGCGGCACCCGGATCGGCCACGGCATCGGCGACGGCGACGCCCGCCGCACGGGCCTCGCTGAGGCTCGCCATATGCACGCCTCCGGCGACCAGCAGTGCCGTCACGTCGGCACCCCGATGACGCAGCCGAGCCGCCGCGAGGAGCGCGTCCCCACCGTTGTGACCGGAGCCTACGAGCACGGCCACGCGTGCGCCGAGCAGGCGCCCAGGGTCCTGCGCGAGGATCATCTCGCACTCCGCTGCGACGGCATCGGCCGCCCGGGCCATCAGTTCCGCCTCCGGCACGGCCTGCATGGCGAGGGCCTCGGCGTCACGGATCTGTTGAACGGTCATGGTGGGGACTGGCATGTCATCCAGGTTCGCATACCGTCGCGTGGCGAGGCTGGCGTTTCGGTCGCGCGTCAGGCAGGATGGAGTCACACCGGGGCTCACGCCAGGCGCACCTTCGGATGAGGTCGTAGGGGAAGACGCACCTCAACAGGAAGGAAGGGTCATGGCTGCCATCACCCGCGGTGTACTTTTCGTGCATTCGGCTACGCGCGCAATGTGCCCTCACATCGAGTGGGCCGCGCAGTCGGTGCTGGGTTCGCGCGCCTCCTTTGAATGGACGGACCAGCCCGCAGGGACCGTGCTCTTCCGCGCGGAAGTGGCGTGGCAGGGTCAGCCCGGCACGGGTGCGCGCCTCGCTTCCGCGCTACGCGGCTGGGAGCACGTCCGCTACGAGGTGACCGAGGACCCGTCGTTTGGCTCCGATGGCGCGCGCTGGTCGCACACCCCGTCGCTGGGGATCTTCCACGCCGTCACCGACGTCCACGGCAACGTGGTGGTGCCCGAGGACCGCATCAGGGCCGCCCTCGAGAACGGCGGAACCGTCGCAGACTTCAAGCGCGCCATGGATCTTGCGCTCGGCGCGGCATGGGACGACGAGCTCGAGCCGTTCCGCTACGCAGGCGCGGGTGCTCCCGTGCGCTGGCTGCACCGCGTGGGGTAATCTCGCGCTTCATGACCCCAAGCACGACAGCATGATGGAGCTCGCCCACGACGAGGCACTCACGCTCCAGGCCATGGAAGAGGCGATGTGGCGTCCCGAGACGCGCTTTGACCGCCGCTACATGGAGGCCATCCTCGCGGAGAACTTCCACGAGGTGGGCCAGTCGGGGCGCACCTACTCGCGCGAGGACACCCTGGACCTGCGCCCCATCGAGATCGACATTCAGTTTCCACTGCTGGGGTTCTCCGCCGTTGCTATCTGCGAGGACGTCGCTCTCGTCGCCTACACGTCTATCCCGGTGCGTAGCCCGCGTGGCGCCGCGCATCGGACGTCCGTGTGGACCAACGACGGCCGCTGGAAGCCTGCGCTTTCACCAGGCGACCCCCGCGGAGGTCTGAGACCCGGGCATCGGCCCTCCCACCGTTTGAACCGGCGTAGACGCCGACACGCCGGCCGCGGGCCCCCGCGAGGGCTCACGACCGGCGTGTCGCGGTCAGTTTCGGTTCAAAGTGTGGGGGACAGCGGTGTTAGGCGGAGCCGAACACCAGGGCCACGTTGTGGCCGCCGAATCCAAACGAGTTGTTGATCGCGGCGAGCCTGGCCCTCGGGCAGCGCGCGCGGGGTGTCACGCACCAGGTCGACCTCGAGGCTCGGGGTCGGGCGACGTCACGTTGATCGTCGGGGGAGCGACCCGATCCTGGAGCGCCTTGATGGTGAACACGGACTCGAGCGCTCCGGCGCCGCCGAGCAGGTGGCCCGTCATGGACTTGGTGGCGCTCAGCAGCACCTGATCGGCATGAGAGCCGAGGAGGCCGCGAATGGCGCGAGCCTCGATCATGTCGCCCACCGGCGTGGACGTGGCGTGCGCGTTGACGTGGGCGATGTCGGCGACGGTCAGGCCCGCGACCTCGAGCGCCTGCTGCATGGCCCGGGTCTGGCCGTGGCCCTCGGGCTCGGGCGCCGCGATGTGGTGGCCATCGGCGGTGCGGCCGATGCCGAGGAGACGGCCGTAGACCTTGGCGCCCCGCGCCTTGGCGTGCTCCTCAGACTCGAGCACCACGATGCCGGCACCTTCACCCAACACGAAGCCGTCGCGCTCGGTGTCATAGGGACGCGAGGCACCCTGGGGGTCGTCATTGCGCTTCGACAGCGCCGCCATCGCGGCGAACGACGAGATGGGCAGCGGGTGAATCGCCGCCTCGGTTCCGCCGCAGACGACCACGTCGGCACGGCCCTGCTGGATCATCTCGTAACCCATCGCGATGGCCTCCGCGCCGGACGCGCAGGCGGACACGGGGGCGTGAGCGCCCGCACGAGCGGTGAGCCTCGAGCGACACGTACGCGGCGGGGGAGTTGGGCATGAGCATCGGGACGGTCATGGGAAGGACGCGCGAGGCGCCCTTCTCCTTCATCGTGTCCCAGGCGCTCAGCAGGGTCCATACCCCGCCGATGCCCGAGGAGACCACGGCGCCAAGGCGCTCGGGGTCGACCTCGGGCGATCCGGCATCGGCCCACGCCTCGCGAGTGGCCACGACCGCCATCTGGGCGGACGGGTCCATGCGCTTGGTCTCGGGCCGCGAGAGGACCTCACTGGGCTGCACGGCGAGTGACCCGCGAAGTTCACGGCCATGCCGTACTTCTCGGCCCAGTCGTTGTCGAGGGTCGAGACGCCGGAACGTCCGGCGAGCGCGCCCTCCCAGGTGGTGGGGACGTCCCCGCCCAGCGGCGAGGTCGTCCCGAGTCCGGTGACGACGACTTCAGTCATGTGCAGGCTCCAGTGATGGTCGATCAGGGGGACGGGGACGCTTAGTTCTGCGCGCCCTCGATGAACTTCACGGCGTCGCCGACGGTGGTCAGGTTCTTGACCTCCTCGTCGGGGATGCGCACGTCGAACTTCTCCTCAGCGAGGGTGACGATGGTCATCATCGACAGCGAGTCGATGTCGAGGTCGTCGGTGAAGGACTTCTCGGCGGTCACCTCGGCGGCGTCCAGGCCGGTCTCCTCGGCGACGATCTCGGCCAGGCCGGCGAGGATCTCGTTGGTGTCAGCCATGTTGTGTCTCCTTGTTATTGGGGTGATGCGGAAGCATCGTGTTCGTATGGAACGTGTGTGACTCTATGACGGCGATCCTGCTTACGGCAGGACCACCACCTGCGCGGCGTACACGAGGCCTGCGCCGAACCCGATCTGCAGGGCGAGGTCGCCCGGCTTCACCTGGCCGTCGCGGTAGAGACGCTCGGTGGCCAGCGGGATGGACGCGGCGGACGTGTTGCCGGAATCGACGATGTCCTTACCCACTACGACCGTGTCGGGAAGCCCGATCTGCTTGACCATCTGGTCGATGATCCGGACGTTGGCCTGGTGCGGGATGAAAGCCTTGATATCTGCAGGCGTGACACCGGCGGCCTCGATGGCCTCGAGCGCGATCGGGGCCATCTTGAAGGATGCCCACTTGAAGACGCTCGGGCCCTCCTGGAACAGGGTGGGGAACGGCGTCTCGGGGTTGTCACGCACCTCAAGCCAGGAGGCGGTCTGACGGATCAGGCGAGAGCCAGAGCCGTCCGAGCCCCAGACGGTGGGGCCGATGCCGGGGGTGTCCGAGGCGCCGATGACGACGGCGCCCGCGGCGTCGCCAAGCAGGTAGGAGATGGAGCGGTCGGTGGGGTCGACGTAGTCGCTCATCTTCTCGGCGCCGATCACCAGGACGTTGCGGGCGGTGCCGGCGCGCACGAAGGCGTCCGCCTGGGCGATGCCGTAGCAGTAGCCGGCGCAGGCGGCCGAGATGTCGTAGGCCGCCGCGGTGATGCCGAGGCGGTCGGCAACGATCGGGGCGCCGCCTGGCGTCATGTGCGGGTAGGTGATGGTCGACAGGATGACGGTGTCGATCTCGTCCGCGGAGATGCCAGCGTTCGCGATGGCCTCGCGAGCGGCGTTCTCGGACAGGTCGAGCACCGAGGTGTCCTTGTCGGCGCGCACGCGGGTCGCGATGCCCGTCATCTTGCGGATCCACTCGTCGGACGAGTTGATGGGTTCGATGAGGTCGTCGTTGGGGACGGCGTGCTCGCCGCGGGCGACGCCCAGGCCGAGGATGCGCGAGAACTCGGGTCCGCGCTTGATGTTCAGGGTGGTCACGCGTGCTCCTCCAGCAGAGCCTTGGCGGCATCGAGGTCGTCGGGGGACTTGAGGGCGACGGCGGGGATGCCCTTGAGGGAGCGCTTCGCGAGCCCGGTCAGGACTCCGCCGGGAGCCACCTCGATGATGCCGGTGACGCCGAGTTCGAGCATACGGGCCTGGCAGAGGTCCCAGCGGACGGGGCTCGCCACCTGGCGCACGATCCGTGCGAGGGCGTCGGCTCCCGTGGTGACTGTGGCGCCATCGGCGTTGGACAGCAGGGCCGTCCTCGGGTCGTGGGTGACGGTGGCCGATGCCGCAGCCTCGAGCGCGGCTACGGCGGGGGCCATGTACGAGGTGTGGAAGGCGCCCGCGACCTGCAGTTCGATGACGCGCGCACGGGTGGGGGCATCGGCGAGGAGCGCCTCGATAGCCGCCTTCGCGCCGGCGGCGACGATCTGCCCGCCGCCGTTCATGTTGGCGGGCGTGAGTCCCAGGGCCTCCAGCCGCGCGAGGACTTCGGCCTCGTCCCCGCCGAGGACCGCTGCCATGGACGTGGGTTCTGCTCCGGCCGCCGCGGCCGCCATCGCGTCGCCGCGGACCGTGACAAGGCGGATGGCCTCGGCATCGGAGATGACACCTGCGAGCGCCGCGGCTCCAAGTTCGCCCACCGAGTGCCCGGCCACGAGGCCGGGAGTGGTGTCACCCAGGACAGCGCGGCCCGTAGCGATGGCCGTCGCGACAAGGAGGGGCTGGGCCACGGCGGTGTCGCGAATCGTGTCCGCGTCCGATGTGGTGCCATGCGCGATGAGGTCGACGTTGGTGGCTTCCGACAATGCGCCGAGGGTCGAGGCAACGTCGTCGGCTCAAGCCAGGGAGCGAGCATGCCGGGAGTCTGGGCGCCCTGTCCGGGGCAAAGGACGGCAATCATGCTTCCAAGCATGGCCCACCGCGGGCGGGCGAGGCCGCCAATGCCTCACGGATTCCCGCGCCTAGTTTTGTAGGTGTCCTACAACGTGGGGCGTCGGGTATCGCGCAGCCGGCCGAGCTTGAAGGCCGTCTCGAGAACGTGGGCGTCGCGGTGGGCGAGCACATCCCAGCCTGTGATCTCGGCCACCTTGCGCAGCCGATAGCGCACCGTGTTGGCGTGAACGAACATGGTGCGCGCGGCCACCTCGAGGGAACGCCCGCAGTCCAGGTATGTCGCCACGGTCTCCTGCAGCGACCCGCCGGCACGAGCGATGGGGTCGTACGCGATCGCGATGAGGCGTTCGCGAGCGGCGGCGTCTCCCACGAGGACGCGCTCGGGCAGGAGCTCGTCGGCCCCCACCGGGCGCGGCGCGAGGGACCATGCAGGCGCCGCGGCCACGCCAGCGACGGCGGCGCGAGTGGCCCGTGCCACCTCAACGAGCGTGATGGCGGACGGCCCGAGCACGACAGGACCGGGGCCGAAGGAACCGAGAAGCGTGCGGGTGAGGTCCGCGTGATCCTCGTCCGAGCGAGCGATGACGATGAGGTCCTCACCATGAATGCCCACGAGTGCGCCGGGGGCGGAGCGCCGCAAAGCGCGTCGTAGTTCGGCTGATTGGACCTCGCCGAGCGCGCCATCGGTGGTGCCCACCATCACCAGCGTGGGCCCCGGGTTCCAGCCGAGCGCCGCGGCACGCGACGGCAGATCGTCGTCGACCTCGCCGCGGACCAGGGCATCGACCACGAGGGCTTCGAGCCTTGCGTCCCAGGCGCCACGCGACTCGGCGGCACGCGCGTACACCTCTGCCGCGGAGAAGGCGATCTCGCGCGAGTACAGCAAGATCGCCTGACGCACCTCGACCTCGTTGCCAGGAGAAGCGAACTCGTCGGAATGGCTCTCGACCACCTCGACCACCGTGCGGACGATGGACAGGGTGTGCTGCAGCGACACGGAGCGGGTCAGGCTCGGGTGGCGCGGCGGCGAACACTTCGGTTGCGCTGCGGTGACTGTGCTGAGGGTCGGCGTACCACGCGACGAACGACGAGATGCCGGCCTGCGCCACGATGCCCACCCACGACCGTTCCTCTGCAGGAAGGGCACGGAACCACGGGTAGTCGGCATCGAGCCGGCGCAGCGCCGCGGTGGCGAGCCGACCCGTCGCGGCCCTGAGGCGGCGCAGCGTCTCCGCGCGCGCCGGTGTCTGAGTCATGTCGAAAGCATACGGCTCGTTTGTGGATCATCGACAACGCCGCCCGGTGCCGTGACGCCGTCCGTGCCAGGCGCCCTCAGATGCGGGGCGTTAGCGTGGCCCCAGACGGAAGGAGCCCTCATGTCGCCTCGCCCCAAGCCCTTGGTGGGTGCTCTGCTAGGCCTGCTCCTCGGTGTCATCGTGGTGATGTTGCTGTGGATTCTGGGCGTCACGCCGCCCGATCGCCTGCCTCTGTTCAGTGTGCTGGCCGTCGCGATGCTGCTGGGGGCATCGGCCACCACACTGGCCGTGCGGCACGCCCCCGCGCGGTATGGCACCGTCGTCGTGATCGCGGCCGTGGGGTTGGGGGTGGCGCTCACCGGAATTCCCGAGTACACGGGCACGGGTTCTCTCTCCGAGGGGTGCCACGCGCAGGCGACCTCTTCGCTCGAGACGGAACCGGTCGCCCCGGCCGACACCTCCGCGCTGCGCCCCTTTGACGTCACACAGGACGACACCGTGACATGGTCGGCGTCCACCGACGCCGAGGCTCGTGAACGCGACGCCCAGCGTTGCCCTCATGATCGGCGGGTTCGCGATCCCTCTGTGGAACGGTCAGGATGTCTACGACGGGATCCTGGAACTCAGCGGCGAGGACTCCGTGGCGGCGCGCGAGAGCGTGGTCCGCGAGTCCGCAGGCATCACGCTGACCGGTACCTATCACTTCGCCGGCTCTCTCGACGGAGACACCGGGAGCCTGTTCCGCCGTGGCGTACGTGCGCGTTGCCAATGCCGGCCCCTTCGGCGGACTGTTGCCGATTCTCTTGTGGGTGCTGCTGGGGGTGGTGGTCATCGGCATCGGCGTCGTGTCCTGGTCGGTGGCTCGCTCGGTGAGAGAGGCACGCCGTGCGCGGCCCACGACCGACACCATGACCACCACCGGCGGGACCGCGACCGTGCAGGCCACCTCGGGGTCCATCGCGGCGGTTCCGGAGCAATCCACAGGAGAGCCCGCGGGCCAGCGCGGGCGCCAGGCGGCATCGGGCGGCGCCCGAGACACTCAGGACGCCCGAGGTGCGTCCGGTGAGGGTGCGTCGAGCAGTGCACGGTCTGATCGGGGTGAAGCAACCCGCGCCTCCCGCTCGGGAGCGACGCGCAACACCAAGCGCGACACCTCACGTGACGCTCCGCGCGAGACGTCCGACGGCAGGCGCGAGGCCTCGCGGTCCGGGACCGAGCCCGCGAGCGGGGACGCTACAGCGACAGCGCGCCCGGAGCCAGACGGGGAAACCCAGGAGTCAGCAACTCAAGAGCCAGAAACTCAGGAGACGGTGCCGGTGTTCATCGATCGCGATGAGCAGCCGCATCCCGCGCCCGCGGGGGAGTCGTCGGCTGAGACGCAGGCCGAACCAGAAGGCGAATCCGACGCTGACGACGACACCCGCGAGACCCGTCGCGTCGACGGCGAGGGGTGACCGTCCGTGCCTCACTCGAGCCGGCATCGGCCCGCCGGGGGAGCCCTCAGGGAGCGTCCGATCCCCGCCGGACGTCGGGCTCGATGAAGATGAGTCGCACGGCGGGCACTGCGGCTCTGATCCGGTTCTCGGCGTCATCGGTGCGTTGGCGCAGATCCGCGAGAATCTCGGAGGGCTCGGCAGCGACCTTTGCGGTCACGAGGATGTCCTCCGGGCCGAGGTGCATGGTGCGCAGGTGAATGATGTCGGGGTAGCCCGCCTCGGCGATGGCCGACCGAATCTTGGCGATGTCCTCCTCGACGGCAGCCTCGCCGAGGAGCATCGCGCGAGTCTCGCTGCCGAGTACGAACGCGATGATGACGAGCAGGAGGCCGATGGCAGCCGAGCCCACAGCGTCCCACCGGCCATCGTGCGTCACCAGTGTCATGGAGACGCCGAACAGTGCGCACACGAGGCCCACGAGCGCTCCCAGATCCTCGAGCAAGATCACGGGGAGTTCGGGCGACCGGGAACGTCGCACAAACGTTGACCACTTCACGCCGCCGCGCACCTTGTTGGACTCGATGATGGCGGTGCGGAAGGACATGGTCTCCAGGCCGATGGCGACCACCAGGACCGCGACGGGTACCCAGTGCCATGACTCGATGGGTTCCGGGTGCTGCCACTTGTGCCAGCCCTCGTACAGCGCGAAAAGGCCGCCGACCGTGAACAGCACGATCGCCACCAGGAACGCGTAGTAGTACCGGTAGCGGGCGTAGCCAAACGGATGTTCCTCGCTTGCCTCGCGCTTGGCGGCACGGCCTCCGACGAGCAGGAGCACCTGGTTGCCAGAGTCCGCGACCGAATGGATCGCCTCCGCGAGCATGGACGATGCCCCCGTCAGTGCCCAGGCGCCGAACTTGGTTGCGCCGATGGCGAGGTTGGCGGTCAGCGCCGCCACCACTGCCTTGGTTCCTCCGTCGTGGGACATGACTGGATCCTTTCGCGGGAAGCGACAACGGACGCGACACTACTGGACGGGGGCGGATGCGGGAATGGTGATGACGCAAGCATCGGGAACGACGAAGCCCGCCCTCGCCGAGGCGAGAGCGGGCTTCGAAACGGTGCGGCGCTGACTTACGCGTCGCCACCGGCGTTGCCGGACGTGCCCTTGCGGACATCGTGCAGGCTCGTACCGGTTGATCGCGTCCTGCACCAGGTGCCGGTCGATCTGGCCGGCGGCCGCGAGGCGCTGCAGCACCTTGACGGCGGTCGACGGACCGTCGATCTTGAAGTACCGGCGTGCGGCGGCGCGGGTGTCGGAGAAGCCGAAGCCGTCCGCTCCGAGCGTCGCGTAGTCACCAGGCACCCACGCACGGATCTGGTCCGCGACGAGGTGGTCGTAGTCGCTGGTGGCGACGAACGGGCCGGCGGCACCAGCGAGCCTGCTGCGTCAGGAATGGCGTGCGGGGCTCCTCGCTCGGGTGCAGGAACGCGCGCTCCTCGCACTCGAGCGCCTCGCGGCGGAGCTCGTTCCACGACGTCACGGACCACACCGCGGCGCGCACGCCGTAGTCGCGGGCCAGAAGCTCCTGAGCCTCCAGGGCCCACGGCACGGCCACGCCGGAGGCGAGGATCTGCGCCTCGGGACCGTCGCCCTGCGGGGCGTCGGCGTACTTGTAGATGCCCTTGAGGATGCCGTTGACGTCGACGTTCTCGGGCTCGGCGGGCTGCTGAATCGGCTCGTTGTACACCGTGAGGTAGTACATGACGTTCGGGTCGCGACCGTCGTTGCCGTACATGCGCTGGAGTCCGTCGCGCACGATGTGGCGGATCTCGTAGCCGAACGCGGGGTCGTACTGCACCACCGAGGTGTTGGTGCCCGCGATGAGCGGCGAGTGGCCATCGGCGTGCTGGAGGCCCTCACCCGTCAGGGTGGTGCGGCCTGCGGTCGCGCCGATGATGAAGCCGCGCGTCATCTGGTCGCCGGCGGCCCAGAACTGGTCGCCGGTGCGCTGGAAGCCGAACATCGAGTAGAAGATGTAGAACGGCACCAGGGGCTCGTCGTGCGTCGCGTAGGCGGTGCCGACGGCCTGGAACGCCGCGGCGGAACCTGCCTCGTTGATACCGGTGTGCATGATCTGCCCGGCCTCGGACTCCTTGTAGGCTCAGCATGGCTCGCGGTCCACAGGCAGGTAGTTCTGACCGTTGGTGTTGAAGATCTTCGCCGAGGGGAAGATCGCGTCCAGGCCAAAGGTACGAGCCTCGTCGGGGATGATCGGCACCACACGGTGGCCGAACTCCTTGTCGCGCACCAGGTCCTTGAACAGGCGGACGAACGCCATGGTGGTGGCGACCTCCTGCTTGCCCGAGCCTTTGGCGAGCAGTTCGTACGCCTTGTCGCCGGGAAGTGCGATGTCCTTGCGGGTGTCGCGACGCTCCGGCACGAAGCCGCCCAGCGCCTGGCGGCGCTCCAGCATGTACTTCACGGCCGGGTCCTCGAAACCGGGGTGGAAGTACGGCGGGTTGTACGGGTCGGCCTCGAGCCTGCTCGTCCGTGAACGGAATGTCGAAGGTGTCGCGCAGGACCTTGAGGTCGGCGGCGGCCAGGCTTCTTCATCTGGTGGGTCGAGTTACGGGCGGCGAAGTTGGAGCCGAGTCCGTAGCCCTTGATGGTCTTCGCGAGGATGACCGTGGGCTTGCCGTTGGCCTGGGTGGTGGCCTTGGCGTAGGCGGCGTAGAGCCTTGCGGTAGTCGTGACCGCCACGCTTGAGCGCCCAGATTTCGTCGTCGGTCATGTCCTTGACGAGTTCCTTGGCGCGCGGGTCGCCGCCGAAGAACTGGTCACGGATGAAGGCACCCGACTCGGCACGGTAGGTCTGGAAGTCGCCGTCCGGGACGGTGTTCATGAGGTTGACGAGCGCGCCATCCTCGTCGCGGGCGAGCAGCGGGTCCCAGTTGCGACCCCACACGACCTTGATGACGTTCCAGCCGGCGCCGCGGAAGAAGGCCTCGAGGCTCCTGGATGATCTTGCCGTTGCCTCGCACGGGGCCGTCGAGGCGCTGCAGGTTGCAGTTCACCACGAAGGTGAGGTTGTCGAGGTTCTGGTGCGCCGCGAGCCTGCAGCATGCCGCGGCTCTCCGGCTCGTCCATCTCGCCGTCACCAAGGAACGCCCACACGTGCTGCTGCGACGTGTCCTTGATGCCGCGCAGGTGCATGTAGCGGTTGGTCCATGCCTGGTAGATGGCCGATGCGGGGCCAAGGCCCATCGAGACGGTGGGGAACTCCCACACGTCAGGCATGAGGCGGGGGTGCGGGTAGGAGGACATGCCGCGGCCGGGGCCGGACTTCTCCTGGCGGAAGGAGTCGAGGTCGTTCTCGGAGAACCGGCCCTCGACGTAGCCGCGCGCGTACACGCCGGGGGCCGCGTGGCCCTGGAAGTAGACCTGGTCGCCACCGCCCGGGTGGTCCTTGCCGCGGAAGAAGTGGTTCAGGCCCACTTCGTACAGCGTGGCCACGGAGGCGTAGGACGAGATGTGACCGCCCACGCCCTTGCCTGCGGCCTGCGCACGCGTCACCATGACGGCCGCGTTCCAGCGGATCCAGCCGCGGTAGCGGCGCTCGATCTCTTCGTTGCCGGGGAACTCCGGCTCGTCGTCAGCGTGAATCGTGTTGACGTACGGGGTGTTGAGACTCAAGGGGACGGACAGGCTGCTTGGTTGATGCGTGCTCAACCATGCGCTCCAGCACATACTCCGCGCGCGACTCGCCCCCTTCCTCGATCAGTCCGTCGAGGGACTCGAGCCACTCGTTGGTCTCGCTCGGGTCCTTGTCTACGTCGCCGTGTGAAGCCACCAGGGAACTTCCTCTCAGGCGCAAGGGTGCAGCGCCCTATCAGTTGGAGGGTGGGGAGCGGTGTTCACCGCTTCATCCGACTCATTCTGTCGAGTCTCGAGTCTATTGTCACGCGGGCCCTGGTCCGGACCGCGTCCGTGCGGCGCCATTGCCACCGCGTCGACGCGGGCTCTACTGTGGACCCAGCGCACGGTCTCGTGCGTGTTCGTCGATGAGAGGAGAGTCACCGCTGTGGCGACACAGGAAGGTGCGGACGTGGCCGATGCAGGCCTCACCGCCCGGTTTGACCTGACCAAGGGAATGGTCCTGCAGGAGTTCGGCTACGACAACGACGTGGACGAGGCCCTGCGCTCTGCTCTCGCGGATGCCACGGGTGAGGAACTCGTCGACGAGGACTACGGCGACGTCACTGACGGTGTGATCGTGTGGTTCCGCGACGGAGACGACGACCTGGCTGATCTCCTCATGGACGTGCAGTCCCTGCTGGACGACGGCGGCAAGGTGTGGCTCTTCACGCCGAAGGCCGGCACCAAAGGCCATGTGCTGCCAGGAGACGTCCAGGAAGCGTCCTCGCTCGCTGGCCTGCACGGCACCTCGACCTTTGTGGTGGGTGGCGGCTGGTCCTGCACTCGACTGGTGGACAAGGGCTGGCAGAAGTGACGGCGCCCGCGGTCGGTGAGGCCGCGCCAGCATTCAGCCTCATCGATCAGCATGGCCGCCATGTCACGCTGGCGGATTTCCGTGGAAGCCCGGTGCTGGTGGTGTTTGTGCCGTTCGCGTTCTCGGACACCTGCACCAACGAGTTGATCGATCTGCGCGATGCCGGTGCGCTGTCAGAGGACAAGAACGTGGCCGTCGCGATCGTCTCCTGTGACTCGCTGTACACGATGAAGGCCTGGGGCGACGCACACGCCTTCGACCAGTCGCTTCTGAGCGACTTCTGGCCGCACGGTGAGGCCGCTCGTGCCTACGGTGTGTTCAGCGAGGACAAGGGACTCGCGGGTCGAGGCACCTTCCTGATCGATGGTGAGGGCGTCATCCGCTGGAGCGTCATCAACCCCACGGGTGAGGCACGCTCTATCGACGACTACCGCGAAGCCATCGCTGAGCTCGTCTGACTCAGACGCTCCACGCCCACAGGGCCCGTCCGGCATCGGCCGCCGAGCGGAAGCGCTTCCAGGCGCCCTCGCGCTCGACGACCCAGCCGCCGGGAACCCGGCGGACGTCGTAGGCGCCGCCTGGGCGGGTCACGGTGGCCCACGTGCCCGGCATCGCGACGCGGGTGACGAGGGCGGTCATGTCGTGCTCGGTTTCCACCGGGCGCGATGGCTGGCCGGGGTCGGTCCAGCGTGGTGCGATGCCGGTGCTGGCTTCGATCAGGGTGGCGGTCATGGCAACTCCTTTCGTCTGATCTGAGACTGCCAGGAGGGTCTGACATCGACGCGTCCGGCCTGTCGGCTGCACTCAGTCCCCGTAGGCACCCTCCCCTCCGTCGTATCGCAGATGGCCGGATTTGCGGCTCTCAAGGCGACTTCGTGCCGCAAATGTGGCCATTTGCGGCGAGGGGCGCGGGTGGGGAGGGGAGCGTGCGGCATTGATGGCGTGGCCGATGCGCCACAATGGTTGCCCTGGGGCCCTTAGGCCAGTTGGTTAGAGCACTGCGTTTACACCGCAGGTGTCGTCGGTTCGAGTCCGGCAGGGCCCACCATGACGTCGGCAGGCCGCGCCGAGGCCACTACGGCCGTGGATCGCTGTCGAGAATGGCGTAGTGGTACGAGTCGTGCCAGATCGGCGTCCCGTCGGGGTGACTGGCGAACGAGGCGGCCTGGAGCATGTGAGCCTCGCGGCGCATGCCTACCCGTTCCAGGAGGCGCCATGAGCGCACGTTGACGGGGTTGCAGCGCGCGATCACCCGGTGTGCGTGCAGCGACTCGAAGGCCTCACGCAGTACCTCGCGCACTGCCTCGCTCGCGTAGCCATGTCCCCAGTACTCCGGGCCCAGAACGTAACCGATCTGCCACGTGGCCCACGCCGGAGGGCCCTCGGGCGCGAGGTAGACGTTGCCGACGAGCGCGCCATCCTCACGGCAGATCGCGATGAAGCGATCGTCATTGGCGCGCTCGGCCGCGATCGCATCGCAGTCCGCTCGACTGGGCATCCCGTAGGGCTCGAACCGCACGGACGCGGGATGTGCGAGGTACGCGAAGATCGCCTCCGCGTCTTCGGGGTGGAAGTGGCGCAGGGTCAGGCGCGGCGTGGTGGTCACGATCGCGACGGTAGCGGGACGACGGTGCACTCACCTCGGCCCTCAGTCCTGACTTCGGCTCAGACGCGCCTCGCCGCGCCCGCGGGGACGCGGCCCCTACGATGCGGAGCCCTGTCCCACAAGCGTCTCGATCTTCTCGATCTCCGTCGCGAAGGTGGCGGTCATATCCGCGGGAAGGACGTCCGCCGCGATCTCTGAGGCGACGGCCCTGGCGGCGCGGTCGTCAGTGAGCTCCGTTGACGCGATCTGGATCTCATCGAACGGGTTTCCGATGGTGTAGCCGCTGATGGTGAATCCGGCTGCCTCAAGTGCCCGGCCGAGGGCGCCGGCAATCACTCGGAGGCTCGTCAAGGGACCGGTCCACACGAATGACGTCTACGGGCACGCCGCGAGCCTTCAGACTCACCGATGAGGCGGGTGGCTTCGTCTCCCAGGGGGCCGTGCCAGTAGACCTCGATGCGGTCAGCCTCCGCGTGCAGTCCGCCGTCCTGAAACCCGGGGAGTTCAGCCAGGCGATAGAACGTGGGCTCCAGGAGCGTCACCCGTCCGCGCGTGTCTTGCCCGAGGTCGGGCACGCTATCGGCTGATTCTGTCGCCTGCGACGCGGTGAGCGCGGGCATGGCAGCGGCGATGATGATGGCGGCGCTCGCGGCCAGCATCACGCCGCGACGCTTCCTCGTGCTCCTGGTCATGCGCCCTACCCCTCGAGAGATGGTCAGCGTGGTGGAACCGCCCTGCGCATTCTCAACGCCGACCGGAGACGAAGCGTTGGGTCACGGGCCGCCGAGAACTAACCGATCAGGCTGGGCTGCAGGTCACGCAGGGTGCGCCGATGCGTCATCCGCGTCACTCCGGCGGCCGCGACCACGAGGGCTCCCAGCATCCACACGCCAAGCGCGGCGGCGTCGCCCCATGCGGCGGCGGAGGATCCGCCGTACATGAGTTGGCGCAGTCCGTCGACGGCGAAACTCATCGGCAAGACGTGGTGGAGGCTGGCAAGCGGCCCCGGAAGCGTCTGCCAGGGGAACGTTCCGCCCGCGGTGACGAGCCTGCACCACCATCAGCACGAGTCCCAGGAACTGGCCCACGGAACCGAGCCACACGTTCAGCGCAAGGATGATCGCAGCGAAGGTCAGCGAGGCGAGCGCCAGCATGGCGTACGCGCCCAGCGCGTTGTCGAACTGGAACCCCAGCGCCCACGCGACGACCGCGAACAGGCCCACCATCTGCACCGCGCCCAGCGCACCCGGCGTGAGCCAGCCGGCGAGGGTGACGCGGACGGGGGAGTGGATCGCCGTGATGGCACGCTTCGAGACCGGCTTCACGATGAGGAACAGCGCATAGATGCCGATCCACGCAGCCAGCGACATGAAGAACGGGGCGAGGCCCGCGCCGTAGGTCCCCGCATCGGCGATCGACGTGTTGTCGAGGTCGACCGGATCGGCGATGGTCGCTGCTTGCTTGTCACGCAACGCCTCGTCGGCGACGGGGATCTGTGACACCCCGTCGTTAAGACCGTCGGTCAGTTCCTGTGCCCCGTCGCGGAGTTGGCCGATGCCGTCGGTGAGGTCGCCTGCACCGTCCGACGCCGTGCCGAGCCCGTCGGCAAGGGTGGTGGCGCCGGTGTCGAGATCGTCAGCGCCGGACGCCAGCGTGGCGGCGCCGGTCGCAACCTCGGTGGCGCCATCGGCCAGGTCCGATGCGCCGGTGGCAGCACTCGTCGCGCCGGACGCGAGCGTGGTGGCGCCGGATGCGGCGCTTGCCGCGCCATCGGCCAGGTCCGATGCTCCCTCAGAGACCTGGGCGGCGCCTGCGGCGAGCGTGTCGATGCTGTCTACCTGGTCCTGAAGGTCGGTGTTGGCGTCAGCGAGTGCATCGCCCACGGGGTCGAGTGTGGCCAGGACTTCCGCGATCTCGGTGTCCGTCAGGCCCAGGTCTTCGAGGTCTGATGTGATGCGCGCGCGGACGGCGGGCAACTGGTCCGCGGCGTCCTGCGCCACGTCGCCCACCTCGTCGGCCTTCTGCGCCAAGAGAGCGTTGCCGTCCGCGACCTTCTGGGCTCCATCCTCAAGAGTGGTGGCACCGTCGCTGAGCGTGTCGAGGCCGTCTGCGAGGTCATCGGCACCGTCCGCGACCTGCTGGGTGCCGTCGGCGAGGTCGCTGGCACCCGACGCCAAGGTGTTCGTACCGTCCACGAGGTCGCCCGCTCCCTCAGCCAACTGGGACGTGCCGTCGGTGAGGTCACCCGCACCGTCGACGAGTTGAGCGAGCCCATCGCCCAGGTCCTCAGACCCGGCCAGGGCATCGGCGGCGCCATCGGTGAGTTGCTGGGCGCCGTCCGCCGCGTCAACCAGGCTTTCGCGAATGTCCGCGAGTCCGAGCAAGAACCGCGACGCGGCCTCTTTATTCACGGTCTCCACGATGGAGACGCGAATCGCCTCGGCGGCCTGCTCGCCGATCGTCGACGCCAGGTAACTGTTGACGTCGTTCGTCGTCAGCGTCACCCGAGCCTGGTGAGGGTCGTCGGTGGAACTCGACGCGAGCGCATCGGAGAAGTCGGAAGGAAACGTGATGGCGAAGTCGTAGTTCTCATCCTGGACTCCCGACTGCGCCTCCGCCGTGTCGACAATGGTCCAGTCAAACGTGCCGTCATCCACCATTTGTGTGGCGACGTCCTCGGCGTAGTTGGTCGGCTCGCCGTCGACGGTGGTGCCCTCGTCCGCGACCACGATGGCCGCTGGAATGCGGTCGAGCGCGGCATACGGGTCCTTGTTGGCCCACAGGTACATGCCGCCGTAGAGCACGGGAACAGTCATCAGCGCCACGAGCGCGAGAATCGCCATCGGTGTCGAGGTGAGCCGTCGCAACTCGGCGGACACCATGGCGGGGACCCGAACGATCAGGCGCTTCATCGTGCGTCCTCCTCGTCGTCCGGTGCGGCGTCTTCTAAGGGGCGCTCCGTCAGGGTGTCCGGCATCTGAGCGACGCTCGTGCCCGCGAGCGTCGCGGCGGCGGCGTCGCCAGCGACCACCAACACGCCCATCCCTTGCCGTGCAAGGACCAGGCACTGCTCCCACCAGCCTGCAGGGTCGCCGCCGTGGCGGTCAGGGGCGACGAGGACGACGCCCTCCACGCCGGGCCGCATCGCGGCAAGGGTGAGGAGCAGGCGAATCCGGTCCGTGGGGTCCACGTTTCCGATGGGGGTGCGGGTCCAGCGTGCGAGGCCCCACTCGTCGAGCGTGCGGCGCGCGGCGGTCACCGTGGCCGTGCGGCCAGCAAACATCAGGCTCTTCCTCGACGATGCCGACCGTCGACACGTGAGCGGGAGGGTCGCTCACCGTGGGGGCGTCGACCAGGGCAATGCGGTCGCGCATGCCTGCGTAGTCGACGGCGCCGTCGAGGCGGATGACGCCGGTGTCGGGGTGCATGCGCCCCGAGGCGAGAAGGCCCAGCACCGTGGGCCGGTGCTCCGTCTCAGCGCGCACCAACGTGACTGCGCCGGACTCGAAGGTCACGGTCACGGGCTGCAAGGCGTCGTCTCCGCGCCCCTTGGATGCCTGGTCGAGTTCGACTCTCATGCTGCTGCCTCCGTCTGGTCTACGAGATCGGCGATGCGTGCGGCTTCGACGGCTCCCACACCGGCGGCGCACAGGGGATGGGTCATGGCGAGTCGCCTGCTGCAGCCAGGCTCGGACGCGTCGGCGACCTCGAGAACGTCGATCGCGGCTCGTTCCACGAGGGCGGCGATCGTGGTGACCGGAATGTCGGTGCGGACGAGCCCGCCCTCGGCTGCCTGGGACAGGAGCGCCCGAAGGCGGCGGCGGATCGGATTCATCGCGTAGGCGACGGTCGAGGTCCGGCCGCTGGTGAGCGCCATCCTTGCGACTGCGTGGACGTCGACGACGGCGTCCCAGAGCCGAGCTCCGAGCCGTGCCAGAGCTTCAAGTGGCGGTTCCTCGTTGAGTGGACCCACGGCGGCCGCGATGCGTTCGGCGCCGCGCGCGATCACCGCGTCCACGAGCGCCTCACGGCTGGGGAAGTGTCCGTAGACGGCCCGGCGTGACAGGCCTGCCGCCGCGGCGATGTCCTCGAGGGGAGCATCGATGTCGCGGCGGAGCGCCTCGGCGCCAGCAATGAGCAGCGCCTCGCGGTTACGTGCCGAATCGGCGCGGGGGGACCGGGGAGTCATGTCTCCAGGGTAAGAACTTGCACGCGTGTGTGCAAGTTCTCGGATAGTGCCGGAGATGCGACACGGTCGCTGTGGCATCGGCCCTGCGTACGATGGTGGCCAATCACCACCTGGACCACGGATCGAAGGGGACCGCCGCGATGGCCGAACCGATGGGCGAGAAGTACGACGCCTACGCGAAGCGCACCGACGCCCCGATGGCGGCCCTGGCCCTGATCTTCCTCGTGGTCTGGTCGGGGCGCATTATCTTTGCCCACTCGCTTCCTGGCGGCGTGCGTGCCGCGATGCTGACCGTCCAGGGCGTCATTTGGGCGATCTTCCTGACGGACCTCATCATCCGCACCGTGATTTCGAAGCGGTCCTGGCGGTTCCTGTGGACTCATCCCCTCGACGTCATCGCCGTCCTCGTGCCCGCGGCACGTCCGCTGAAGGTGCTCACCACCTTCACGCAGGCCACGGCGTTTGCGACCACCCGGGGGCGGATGAAGACCATGCAGGCCGTGATCCTGTCGGTCGTGTTGCTCTTGTGGATCGGGTCGGTTGCGGTCCTGTCCGCGGAGCGCGAGGTGGCGGACTCCGCCATCAACACCTTTGGTGACGCCCTGTGGTGGGCCTTCGTGACGGTGACCACCGTGGGGTACGGCGACTACTCGCCGATCTCCGCGCAGGGGCGTGTCATCGCCGTGATGATGATGCTGGTCGGCATCGCACTCATCGGTGTCGTCACCGCCTCCGTAGCCGCGTGGTTCGTGGCCCTCACCTCTGGCGGCGAGGACGAGGAGGAAGAGGCGCGCGAGGCGACCCGTCACGAGGAGCCTCATGGAGCGTATTGCCGAGCTCGAAGCGAAGATCACGCGGCTCGCTGACTCATCGGTGCCCCCGGCGGAGCGCGCCGACCCCGAACGCCAGTAGCGTTGTCACCATGACCACGGTCGCAGACATCGGCGAACTCCTCGACACCCGATTCCCGCCGGCTCTCGCCGAAGGATGGGACGTCAACGGGCTGACCGTCGGCGACCCGGCGGCCACGGTCTCGCGTGTCCTGTTCGCGGTCGACCCCACGCTTGCCGTGGTGCAGGAGGCCATCGACGTCGACGCCGACCTGATCGTCACCCATCACCCGCTTCTGTTGCGGGGCGCGCACCTGCTCCCGGTGACCTCGTCCAAGGGCGCGGTGGTTCACCAACTCATCGCGCACGGCATCGGACTCTTTAACGCCCACACCAACGCCGACCACGCGTCCGGGGGAGTCGCGGAAGCCCTCGCCGACGCTCTCGGCGTGGGCTCGACCGTGCCGCTGGTGCCCTCCGCGACGGATGGCACTCAAGGCACCGGGCGCATCGGTGTCCTGGACGGACCCCTCACCCTCGACGAGTTCGCGCGCCGGGTCGCCGACAGGCTTCCGGCCACCGCGCACGGTGTGCGCGTCGCGGGAGACCTTGGCGCCCTCGTCACGTCCGTGGCCGTCTGCGGCGGCTCCGGCGATGCCTTCCTGGCCGATGCAGCGGCGGCAGGCGCCGACGTCTACGTCACCGCCGACCTCCGTCACCACCCGGCGTCCGACGCTCGCGAGGCTCGCGGACCTCGGTACCGGCAGGCCGTTCCTGGTCGACGTCGCCCACTTCGCGTCCGAATGGGCGTGGCTGACCGCCGCCGCCGAACACGTCGCGGACGCCGCAGGCGTCGACACCATCGTGTCTACTCTCAACACCGACCCCTGGACCGCGCACTACGCCTCACCGGCACGCGCGACCGACTGATCCCACAAGGAGACCCTTCGTGCCCCACGCCCCCGTCGCCGACCAGCCTGCGACTGCTCGAGGTGCAGGATGCAGACCTGCGCCTGCAGCAGGCCCGCCACCGCCGCATCACCCTCCCCGTGACCGAGCAGATCACCGAGCCTGTCCGCTCGCGCCGCCGACCTCGAGGAGGACGCCGTCGCGCGTGGCACCGAGGTGTCCGACCTGCGCCGCGAGGTGACCAAGGCCGAGGACGACGTTCAGGCGGTGCGCCAGCGCGCGGATCGCGATCGGTCGCGCCTGGAGTCGGGCACGGGGTCCGCGAAGGACCTTCAGGCACTCCAGAGCGAACTCGAGGTGCTGGCGCGGCGCCAGAGCGCGCTCGAGGACGTGGAAATCGAGGCCATGGAGCGCCTTGAGACCGCCGAGGCACTCCACGCCGATGCGCGCACCCAGCGCGACGCGATCGCCGCCGACATCACCAAGGCTCAGCGCGGAGCGCGACGAACAGGCTGCGTGACATCGACGCGGAAATCGGCGACATCGAGGCCGAGCGTGCCCTGAAGGCCGAGGGCCTCGACGCCACCCTGGTGGCGCTGTACGAGAAGCTGCGCGACCAGCACGGGGGTGTGGGCGCGGCCGCGCTGCGCGGCTCGCAGTGCCTGGGCTGCCATATGACCCTCAACCCGGCCGACCTGCGCACCATCGCGAGCGCCGCGCCCGACGCGGTGGTGCGGTGCGAGGAGTGCGGAAGGATCCTGGTGCGGAAGGCGGACGCCTGAGATGACCGCCCCCTCCGCATCCTCCGCTGACGCCCACGAGACCGGTTCGGATGTCGCGCCGGAGCCCGCGCGCGGTGCCTCGCTGTACGACCTCGGCCAGGAGGGCTTCGTCAGCCCCCTGACGCTCGTGCTGGTGCGCCACGGCGTGACGGACATGACCGTCACGCACGCGCTGTCCGGCTCCGGCAACGTGGGGCCATCGCTCAATGCCGCGGGCCGTATCCAGGCCGCGAAGGCGGCCGATGCCGTCTACCGCATCGGCCGCAAGGACTGGGACCGCGTGCCCCACGTCAGCCGCGTGTTCGCCTCGCCCATGACCCGCACCCAGGAGACCGGCGGCGCGATCGGCAGGCGCGTCGGCGCACACGTCGAGACAGACGACCGCGTACGCGAGGTGCACTTCGGTGAGTGGGAGGGGCTCACGGGCGCCGAGATCACGGCACGTGAGCCGGAGAACATGCGCCAGTGGGGGCTTGGCGACTTCCGTGCGCCCGGCGGCGAATCCCTCCACGACGTGGGCCTTCGCATGGACGGCTTCATCGTCGACGCCGCACGTCAGCACGCGGCCGCCTGCGCCGATGGCAAGGACGAGGCTCGTGCCTGGGCCGTTGCCTCGCACGCCGTGGCGATCAAGACTGCGGTCGCGGTCTCGCTGGGCATGCCCGTCGACGGCTGGTCCCGCATGTGGCCCCAGCCCGCCTCGCTGACCCTCCTGCAACTGAGGGTGCGCGACGACGGCTCGATCGCCGAGCGCCACCTCCTCGCCTTCGGCGTACCCACGCACTGATCGCTGCGCCCCGTCGGTTCCCGTGGGGAGCCGACGGGCCGCGCCTCCCCGCCGCACGCAGCCAAGCCGCTACATTCGCGGCATGGGGGAACTTCCCGGGCCATGGCGTGCCCTGCTGGATGAGGCGAGGCTCTATCCCTCGCCGCACAACTCGCAGCCCGTGCGCGTGCGCGTGACAGGAGAACGCAGCGCGGAGGTGTTCTACGACCTCGACCGCGGCCTGCCAGCGGAGAACTTCGGGATCCCCTTCGGCCACGTGTGCGCGGGGGTGTTCCTTGAAGGCCTCCAGACCGTCGCCGCGGGCCACGGCTGGGCGGTGACCACCGACCTTCACCTCACCGAGATGGACTTCGACGCCGAGGACCGTCTGCACCGCATCGCGACGGTGACCCTCAGCGCCCATACGCCCGGCCCTCTCGAGCCTGTGCCACCACGAGGCCTTCCTGGCGCGCCGCACCAACCGCAGGCCCTACGAGGGCCGTGCCGTGCCCGAGGCGGATCTCGCCGCCGTCGCGGCCGAGGCATCGGCCGCGGGTCATACCTTCGGCGCCACCTCCGACCCCGGCCAGGTGGCGTCCATCATCCGGGTCAATCAGGAGACCCTGTTCGACGACCTTCGCCACGATGCCGTGCACGCGGAGATCATGGAATGGCTGCGATTCTCCGAGCGCGAGGCGGTGGACCGAGGTGACGGGCTCAGCGCCGCCACCATGCTCATCCCTGGACGCATTCTGCGCTTCGCCATGGGGCACAGGGGCCTGTGGGAGGCGCCCGTCATCGGGGCGCTTATCCGTGCCGTCTACCTGCGCACCATGCGGGGCGTGACGCAGGTCGCATGGTGGTCGGGACCGTTCGCGACGCCCGCCGACTACGTCGCCGCGGGGCGTCTCTTCTTGAAGGCGTGGATCCACCTCACCGAACGCGGCGTCTCACTGCACCCGTTCGGGACGGTCATCACGAATCCACGCTCGCACGCAAGGTTCGTCGACCTCGTGGACGCCGACGAATCCGGCGGCCGCATGGCCTGGATGCTCGTGAGGCTCGGCTATGCCAAGGAGCCTCCGCTCGCGCACCGCCGACCCCTGGAGGAGATGCTCGCATGAGGCAACTCATCAAGTACCCGCTGTTTGGCATCGTGTGGATGATGGATGTGGTGATCCGCCAGGCTCACCCGGTCGGTCCACACCCATCGGCTCCTGCTTGGCCCCGGCATCGAACCGGCCCGCTGGCTGGGTGGGCGCGTGCGCGCATGGCGCACGTTCCACAAGGCCTCGCGCCACGTTCCCGCGTACGGAGCCTTCCTGGAGGAACACGGCCACGGGCGGGACATCGCCGCGCGGGGTTCTCTCGCCGATGCGCTGGCCGCCGTGCCGGAGATGGACAAGGCCTCCTACATTCGTCCGTGGACCGTGGCGGAGCGCAGCCTCGGTGGCCGCATGCCGCGCCGCGGCGTGGTGGTCGATGAGTCGTCGGGTTCGTCGGGCATTCCGACCAGTTGGGTGCGCGGGCCGGACGAACGCCTCGCGACCCGCCAGGCTTCTCCAGACGGGGTTCTGGCGCACGTCGCGTGAACTCTCGAAGCAGCCCTTTGTGCTCAACTGTTTCTCGTTGGGCGCGTGGGCCACCGGCATGAACGTGTCGTCATCGCTCACCGAGATCACCATGATCAAGTCCATCGGACCGGACCGTGACAAGGTCATTCACACGATGCGGGAGTTCGGCCCCGACTACACCTACATCATCACGGCGTACCCGCCATTCCTGAAGGCACTGTTCGACGATGACCGCCTGGACTGGTCGCAGTACGACATCGTGACCGCGTTTGGGGGCGAGGGCATCTCCGAGTCCATGCGCGCCATCATCTGTGAGCATGCGGCGGCGGCCTTCGGCTCCTACGGTGCCTCGGACCTCGAGATCAACATCGCCATCGAGACCGACTTCACCGTGGCCCTGCGTCAGGCGATCGCAGCCTCGCCGGAACTGTCCGCACAGGCTCACCCGGCGGTCCGAGTACGGCGTCCTGCCCATGGTCTTTCAGTTCAATCCGTTCGACTACCTGATGGAGACGAACGACGCAGGCGAACTCCTCGTGACGATCACTCGCGGCACCAACATCAACCCGCGCATTCGCTACAACATCCACGACCGCGGCCACGTGTTGCGCGTGCGGGACCTTGACCCGGTGCTGAGGGAACATGGGCTTGGCGGCCTGCGGGATGTCAGAATCACGGATCTGCCGCTGCTGTTCCTGTATGGCCGCTCGGACATGTCGGTGGACTTCAACGGTGCCGTGGTGGCGCCCGATTCGGTACGCGATGCCGTGTTCGAGGCGCCGGGGCTCGCGGACGCGATCGAGAACCATCGCCTGATCTCGTATGAAGACGCGAACGGCGACCGGCAGGCTGCACGTCGCGCTGCAGCGCGTGGAGCGGGCCGATGCCTGGGTCGCGTTGGCTGCGAGCGAGGCCGAGGTAGGCGCGGGGATGATCGCCGCGCTGCGCGCCGCGAACGGGGACTTCTCGAACGCGATTCGCACCTCGCCGGAGGGCACCCTGCCCACCGTGGGCGTCTATCCGTACCGGTCGGGGCCGTTCACGGACGATGGCGCCAGGCTCAAGAACGAGTACGTGTGGGTTCTCGAGCGTGGCGAGATCGACCGCTACGACCTGCGCATCGATCACCTGGCGCCGCGCCACGTGACGCGCTGAGGTTATCCCGCCAGGACGATGGTCAGTTCCTTGTCGGTGCTGACCAGGTCGATGACGCCGGGGAGAGCGCGTGCCACATCGGCCACGTCACTCGCCGTCGCGGGCGCGGTGTCCGCGTCCACGAGGGCGCCGGCGAGGAGCCCGCGGGTGTGCTTGGCCATGTGGCTCACCACGGAGCGCTTGCCGTGCAGTTCACGCTCGACCCGGACCGCCACACAGGGGTGGCCGGTGGGGCGCCATGCGGCGACATAGGAGGATGAACGGCAGTCCACGATGATGCCGTCGCCCGCGAGGTGAGACAGGTCGGCGGCCAGGTGCTGACGCCAGAAGGAGGCCAGGGCGCCGATGCGGCCAAGGCTCGTCGACATCGAGAGGCGGTACGCGGGGATGCGGTCGGCGGGGGAGACGGCTCCCCACAGCGCGGAGACGATCCGGATGCGCTCGGCCGCGCGGGCGAGCGCCGCGCCGTCCCAGTCGGCGGCGCCTGCCGCGTCGTACAGCACACCCGAGTAGACCCTGGCCGCGACGTCGGCGGGATTGGCCCACAGGGTGCGGTTGTGTTCCACCTCGTCGTGAAGGCTGGGGCCCACGTCGAGGACGTCGAAGGCGTTGCGCTGCCCACTGACCTTGGCAAGGGCCGTCCCGACGCGTTCGCGTGCGCCGGTGAGCGAAGGGTGGCTGAGTGCCGCCAGGTCCACCGGCGCGCCCGCGGTGGGCGGCGTCTTGCCTTCGGAGGGCGGCAGCAGGATCAGCACGATGACCAGCGTAGGGGCCGGGCGCGGGTGTCCGCGACGGACGTCCGCACCACAATCTGCCGCGGGCAGGCCCTGTCCGCGCAGGGTGACGCGGGGACCTGCGAGGCTCGGGCGCGACATTGTGGTGCGTACGACGCGAGCCCACTTGACGGTGTGCATATCGCGATATATCGTCAACGTATCGACATCACGAGAGAAGGAGATATCGATGAGAGACAACGACTTCATGTTTGACGGACACGACCCTCGCGCCGAGGTACGCCGCAGGCACGGCGGGCCCCGCGGCGGCGGCCCCGACGGCGACCTTCGCGGGGGCTTTCCCGGCGGCCCGCGCGGTCGAGGACGCGGTGGCCCCGGCGGGCGGGGGCGCGCACGTGGCGACATCCGCGCCGCCGTCCTTGTCCTCCTCGCAGAGCAGGAGCGCCACGGGTACGACCTGATCCGCGCCATCGAGGAGCGGACCGGGGGAGCGTGGGCGCCAAGCCCTGGCTCGATCTATCCCACGCTCCAGTCCCTGGAGGACGAGGGCCTGGTGACGATCGACCTTCTGGAAGGCCGGAAGGTCGCATCGCTGACGGACGCGGGACGCACCTGGGTCACCGAGAACGTGCCGACCCCCGAGGCGCTGTTCGCGCAGCCCGACGGCGGGGCGGGCATCGGCCAGGTGCGCCACGAGATGGTGCAGTTGCGCGATGCGGCGATGCACGTCACCCGCCAGGTCGCGGGCAATGAGGAGCAGGTGGCAAAGGTCGCCGCCGTCCTCGCCGCGGCCCGCAAGGACCTGTACCGGCTGCTCGCCGACCAGGACTAGCACGAGCAGTACCCGGCCGGGCGGCCGGCGCCGGGCTCGACGAGAGTCGTCCCCGAAGGATCGACGAGAGTCGAACCGCGGCGTCGGCCGCCCGGCCGTGTCGGTGGCGTGTCCGCCGCGGCACATCGCGGTACGCTTCCAGTGCGGATGAGTTGGCCAGGCGGCCGCGTGATCGCAAGATCCCGAGGAACGTCCGGGCTCCGCAGGGCAGGGTGATGGCTAACGGCCACCCGGGGTGACCCGCGGGACAGTGCCACAGAGAGAAGACCGCCACCGGTTCACGCCGGAGGTAAGGGTGAAAGGGTGAGGTAAGAGCTCACCGCGCGACTGGTGACAGGAGCGGCACGGTAAACCCCACCCGGAGCAAGGCCAGACAGAGAGCGTTTGAGGGCTGCCCGCCCGATGCTCTCGGGTAGGTCGCTGGAGCCCTGGAGCAATCCAGGGCCTAGATGGATGGTCGCCCGGTGCGCAATGCGGCAACGCGCGTACTCGACAGAACCCGGCGTATCGGCCAACTCATCCGCTCCACCCCCGTGGGGGTGCGAGTGAGGCGGTGTCGCGACAGCAGCGACGGCAACATGGCATAAGGAGAAATGTTGGCAGCAGCGGGGCAGCAGAGGTCCGGCCGAGGTCGCGCGCGTTCGAGCGCGCGCTCGGGGCAGCGTCGGACCACGCAGGCGGGTCCCAAGGGACTCATTCCGCTCATGGCGGGCATCGCCCGCGAGGTGGAACGCGCCGCTCAGAACCCCCGGCGCGCGGCGCCGCACGCACCAAGTTCCAAGTGGTGGCGCTCCTGGTGCGCGAGGAACGCGCCCGCGTGAAGGCGGATGAGTCGCTGACGACCGCGAAGCGTGACGAGGAACTGAAGCGCCTCGACGGCCTGGCCACCGTTCTTGCCAAGACCGCCGCCCGCGACACGTCGCTCCTGGCGCTCCTGGCCGAAGACGCGCGCGTCTCGGCCTCCGCGCTGGACTACAAGCACACGGTCCTGAAGGCCGCCGGCCGGGAGGTGGCCGACTCACCCGAGCCTCCCGCACCCTCCGCGCCCACGCCTGCGGCCGCAAACGCGAACGCCGTCGTTCCGCAGTCCGCCGTCTCCTATCAGATGGCCAATCCCTTCCTCGCTCCCGACTTCTCCGCGGTACGGAACAAGGCCGTGCGCGCCGGCCGCCTCTCCAGGCGGGAATTGCTCGATCCGCTGTTCCGCTCCTTCGAACGCGACGCCCCCGGCGCGCAGGCGTGCATGACGCTCCCAGACGCCGCAGCCGCCATGACCTCTGCTCCTGGCCTCCAGGGCCGCACGCTCATGCCTCACCAGGCGCAGGCGGTTGCCTCCGTGGAGCGCGGGCACCGCACCTTCCTGTTGGCCGATGAGCCCGGGCTCGGCAAGACCGCGCAGGCGCTGCTGGCCGCGCAGGCCGCGGACGCCTACCCCCTCCTCGTCATCGCCCCCAACGTCGTCAAGATGAACTGGGCAAAGGAGGTGGAGCCTGTGGACCCCGCACCGCCGGGTCAGCGTGGTGCACGGAGACGGCGACGACGTCGATGCCTTCGCGGACGTGGTGGTCGTGAACTACGCCATCCTCGATCGCCACGTGGGCTGGTTCGGTGGCATGGGCTTCCGCGGCATGGTGGTCGATGAGGCGCATCTCATCAAGAACAAGTCGTCCCAACGCTCGCAGCACGTGCTCGCGCTTGCGGAGCGCATTCGTGAGAGGACCCCGCGCCCGCTCATGATGGCGCTGACCGGCACTCCGCTCATCAACGACATCGAGGACTTCCGTGCCATCTGGCAGTTCCTCGGGTGGATCGATGATGAACGGCCCCTCGGCACCCTCATGGACGCCCTCGAGGAGACCCGCCTCATCCCCACCGACCGCGGTTTCTACTCCGCCGCCCGCACCGCCGTCGTGGAGCAGGGCATCGTCCGCAGGCGCAAGGCCGAGGTGGCCGCCGACATCCCCGCGCGCAGGATCGCGGACCTTCCCGTCGAACTCTCGGGCGCCGTTGGTCGCTCCATCCGAGCATCCGAGGCCGCGCTGTCGGCCCGCATGGTCGAGCAGTATCGCCACGCCATGGCACAGCGTCCCACGGACGCGGGCGGCGGCATCGACCTCGACCTGGTGCGGCGCATCGCCGCCGCCGAGCCTCAAGGACTCCGCCTCGAAGAAGACCGGAGACAACGTGTTCTCCATGGTGAGGCGCATCGGTCAGGCCAAGGCTGCACTGGCCGCCGACTACGCGGCCCAGTTGGCGCGAAACGTCGGCAAGGTCGTGTTCTTCGCCAAGCACATCGACGTCATGGACGAGGCCGAGCAGATCTTCGCCGACCGCGGGCTGCGGGCCGTCTCCCTGCGAGGAGACCAGACGGTGCGCTCCCGCGAGGAGAGCATTCGCGCCTTCACCGAGGACCCCGACGTCTCGATCATCGTGTGTTCGCTGTCCGCCGCCGGTGTGGGAGTGAACCTCCAGGTGGCCTCCAACCTGGTGCTCGCCGAACTGTCCTGGACCGATGCCGAGCAGACGCAGGCCATCGACCGCATCCACCGCATCGGCCAGTCGGAGCCCGTCACGGCCTGGCGCATCATCGCTGCACAGACCATCGACTCGACCATCGCCGCCCTCATCGACAGCAAGTCGGGCCTCGCGGCCAGGGCGCTCGATGGTGTGGCGGTCGACGACGCCGATGGGGTGAGCGACGTCCGGCTCGACGCCCTCGTCGCGCTCGTGGTCGCGGCGCTTGAAGAAGCCGATGCCACGCTCGATCAGGGGTCGCCTTCGCCCTTCGTGTGACTCTCAGCAATCTCCCAGGTTCCTCCCGGTTTCCTCCAGGGTCCGTTCGGTTGACTCGTCAGTAGGAACCCGCCATAGGAGGAGGAGACCATGACCGAGCAGCACACCCCGCAGGACAACGGCTTCGCGGCACCCGATCCGCTACCCGAGGTCGCGCCCGTCGCACCTACCCCATACGGTGCGACCTCGCAGGCTGCAGGCGCCGCCGTGGCGCCCGAGGTCGAGGTACCGCCGCGCAAGCGCCGCAGCCCTCGCGCTCGCAGGCTCGTCGCGTTCGGGGCAGTCTCCGCGCTCGCAGTCGGTGCCGTCGCCACGGGGTTGATCGTGAGCACGCCGCGCGGCTCGACGGCCGATGCGGCCTCGGCGTACGTTGAGGACGGCACCACCGATGGCGGCACCGGAACCACGGACGGCGCCACTGATTGGGAGCAGGCTCTACCGCGACCTGTACGAGTCGCTGCAGGAGCAGGGTGACCTCGGCACGCAGCAGACGCCCGACCAGGGCGATACTTGGTCTGGCAACACGACGCCCGGCGGCAACGGCTACTCGGGTGGCGTCGATGGCTACGGGACCGAGGGCGGCACCTCGGACGGCCTGTCCGGTCTCGGAGGCCTCGGGTCGACCACGACGCAGGAGGAAGCCACCACCGCGAGCGATGCGGAGTCCACGGGAATCGTGCTCATCGACACGGTCCTGGGCTACCAGAGTGCCGAGGCGGCGGGATCGGGCATGGTGCTCACCGAGGACGGCCTGATCCTCACCAACAACCATGTGGTCGAGGGTGCGACGGATATCACCGTCACCATCGGCTCGACGGGTCAGACCTACACCGCGAACGTGATCGGCACCGACTCCACCGAGGACGTCGCGCTGCTCCAGGCTCGAAGGCGCCTCGGGATTGACCACCGTGACCATCGACGACGACGAGGTTGCGGTCGGCGACGCCGTCACTGCAGTCGGCAACGCGGAGGGCGGCGGCGTGCTCATGGCGGCCGACGGCGCTGTCACGGAGCCTGGACTCGTCTGTGACGACCTCCTCCGAGTACGGCGTGGAGGGCGAGACTCTCGACGGCATGATCGAGTTTTCGGCCGATGTGGTGGGCGGCGACTCCGGAGGCGCCCTCATCGACGATGAGGGCGAAGTCGTGGGCATGACGACCGCCGCATCGAGCGGACTCGCGACCACCATCGCGTATGCCGTGCCCATCGACGAGGCGCTCGAGATCGCGGCGCAGATTCAGGACGGCGACGAGACCGGAACGGTCAGCATCGGCTACCCGGCGATGCTGGGCGTCGCCATCGCGAGCGACACCGCAGGCACCCAGGGGCAGTGGGGAACCCAGACTCAGACCACGTCTGGCGCCACGGTCCAGGGCGTCTATGAGGACACGCCCGCCGCCGAGGCAGGCCTCGCAGCGGGAGACATCATCACCGCGGTCGACGGCACCGCCGTCACCAGGCTCGAGCGAGCCTGTCCGCGGCCGTCTCCGAGCACGAGCCAGGGGACGAGATCACGCTGACCTGGACCGACTCCACGGGCGCCGAGCAGCAGGCCACGGTCACGCTCACGGAGGGGCCCGTCGCATAGACACGGCCACCTTGGCAGTCAGAGCGGCCGCCGTCCCGCGAGGGGCGGCGGCCGTGCTGCGTGGTGCCGCCCGCATCGGCCGTCCTATCCTGGGGTCATGGGACGCAACATCGGTGATCTGACCTTCTCCTCCGTGTACCCCCTGTACATCCACAAGGTTGAGCGCAAGGGGCGCACGCAGGAGGAACTCGATGAGGTCATCACATGGCTGACGGGGTTCACCAAGGAGCGCATCGACGCCTTCGCCGGTGACCAGTCCACGTTCCGTGACTTCTTCGACGCCGCAACCTTGAACCCCAACGCCGGGCTCATCACGGGAGTCATCTGTGGATACCGCGTCGAGGACATTGAGGACCCACTGACTCAGCGAGCGCGCTACCTCGACAAGGCTCGTGGACGAGCCTCGCCCGCGGCAAGGCCATGGAGAAAATCAAGCGCGCTTAGCAGGCATCATCGGGACCTTGGTCATGGGTCTTCGTGAGCAGGAGTATGGTCGAAGATGCCCGGCCCAGCGTGGTGCTGAACATTCGCTCACGCCCTTACCCGGAGGCTTTCGTGCACACCCAGGTCGACCCGACCTCGCCCGTTTCTATCCGTCCCGCGCAAGAACGGCTCCTGTTCCGTTCGCGCCGCTGGGTCCGTCCCGAGGACCTCAACGCTCACGGCGCGCTGTTCGGCGGATCGCTGCTGAGGTGGATCGACGAGGAAGCGGCCATTCACGCGATTCTTCAGGCTGGGCAACCGCAAGGCTGTCACCAAGTACATCTCCGAGATCGACTTCGTCTCGAGCGCGAAGCAAGGCGACATGATCGAGATGGGGATCTCCGTGCTGTCGTTCGGCCGCACGTCGTTGACCATGCGCGCCGAGGTGCGCAACATGATCACCCGCAGCCCGATCCTCACCATCGACAAGATGGTCTTCGTCAGCGTCGATGACGAGGGTCGCCCCGTGGCGCATGGCCGGACCTCGACCATCGACAGCGACGCCGAGGGCTCCGTCACGCCGCTGTAACCGGCCGCTGCCGGGGCGGCTTTCAGGCGCCGATGCTGGCGGAACGCTTGCGCAGGTGGCGGGTGTCGTCGTTGGCGTAGGCGTAGTACCAGCCAATCAACAGGCCGCCGCCGACCATGTTGCCCGCGAGCACGATGGCGAGGTTGCCGAGCGCGAGTCCCCACTCGAGGCCGCCCTGGAACGCCTGGATGGTAAACAGCACGGTGTTGGCCACCGAGTGCTCGAAGCCCACAAAGGCAAACACGAACACCGTCGAGATCATGGCGACCGCCTTCATGAGCTCGTTCTTGATCATCCCGTTGTAGATCATCAGCATTCCGAGGTTGATCATGAAGTTGCACAGCATGGCGCGGATGAAGAGGTCAAGGCTTCCCGAGAAGCCATCGGAGACGTACGCGAGCCTTGGTGTCGACGGACGCGGCCATCTGTACGCCCAATTCGCCGGACGCGAGCGTGGAGCCCCACACCATGAGCGCGACGACGAGCCCGCCGATGAAGTTGCCGAGGTAACACAGCACGAGCACCCGGGCGCCGCGCACGGCGCTGATGGCGCGGTGGTAGCGGCCGATCGACACGATCATCATGTTCGAGGTGAGGAGCCTCGGACTTGCTGTAGTAGATGAAGACGAGCGCGAAGCCAAAGAATAGTGCGCCCATCAGGTGGCCCACGCCGGGAAGATGCGACTCTTCGAAGGCCGCGAAGACCGCGAACTCCGTGAGGTACATGATGCCGATGATCGCGCCCGCCATCGCGGCCCGCATGATGAACACTCGTGCGAGGCCACCCGTCATGCGGGTCTTCGAGTCCAGTGCGTCGAGCACGGTGGAGATGAATTGCTTGCCGGGGAACAGCCGTGCCTCGTCGGTCATGGGTCCCACGCTAGTCAGAACGGCCGCATCATGCCTGGGACGGGCGTCCCACGGGGTGTTCGGCGTGGCGTGCCGCGGCCCGCGCTTGCCGCCTCCCGCGTCTGAGGACGATGCGGGGCTACCCTCAGGGCGTGACTTCGGATGATCAGGAACGTGAGGTTCCGCGCAGCGCCAACCGGCCCATGCCCCCTCCGTGCCGCCGCGCCCCAAGCGCGTCTCCACCCACGTGCCCGCGCCAAGGCCATCGGCTCGTCCTTCGCACGAACCGGTGGTAGATCCCACCCGTGCGATGCCGGTGCAGTCGCAGCCCCCGCCTACCCTCCGCAGTCGCGGTCGTCGCAGGGGCGTCCGTCGCAGCCTCAACGGCAGGCGTCGCAGGGGTACTACGTCGCACAGCAGGACCCGGATTACGGCGAGAAGTATGGTGGCGCGGCGCCCGCGCCTCGCAGACGCCGCAAGCATCGCTGCTGCACCGTGGCCCTCGTGATTCTCGCGATTCTGGTCGCCCTCTTCCTCGTGTTCATGGTGTGGGTCAACGGCCAGATCAACCACGTTGATGCGCTCTCTGGCGCAGACAACACGCCGGGCACGACCACGCTGATTGTTGGCTCCGACTCGCGTGAGGGTTGGGATGGCGATGATGGCACCGAGGGTGCCCGTACCGACACGATCATGGTGCTGCACAAGCCCGAGTCCGGACCCGTCGCGCTGATCTCGATTCCGCGCGACTCGTACGTGTCTATCCCCGGGCACGACAAGAACAAGATCAATGCCGCCTTCGCCTTTGGCGGCCCTCAGTTGCTCGTGGAGACGGTCGAGGAACTCACCGGGCTCACGATGGACCACTACATGGAGATTGGCCTGTCCGGTGTCGAAGACATGGTTGACGCGGTGGGTGGCGTCGAGCTTTGCTACGACGAAGACGTTTCGGATGAGAAGTCCCACCTCGAGTGGGAGGCAGGCTGCCACGTGGCCGATGGCGAGACCGCGCTGGCGTTCTCGCGGATGCGCTACTCCGATCCCCTCGGAGACATTGGACGCGCAGAGCGGCAACGTCAGGTGGTCGCGGCCGTTGCCGAGGAGATCCTGAGCCCGTCCACGGTGCTGAACCCGACCAGGCTCCTGCCGGTCACGGAGGCCACCCTCGGCGCCTTCCGTGTCGACGAGAACACGGGCTTCACGGGCCTCGCGTCCATTGCCCTCGATCTTCGTGCCGGACTTGGTGGGGAGGCGGTCACCGGGACGCCTCCCATCACGTCTCTCGGCTATAGCGTCGACGGCGTCGGGTCCACGGTGCTGCTGACTGAGGAGGAGCCTTCCGCAGTTCTGGGAGGACATCGCGGAGGGCAACTTTGAGCCGGGCGAGGAGGTCGGCGGGGTCGAGTAGCGCGGCCCCCTGCCGGCGGCGCGGCCCTACGCGTTTGCGTCGAGCCGTGCTGTCAGCGCGGCTCGGGCGGCTGGCCACTCGGGCGCAATGATGGAGAACACGACGGTGTCACGGAGTGTCCCGTCTTTCCACACCACGTGAGAGCGCAGCACGCCGTCTTGCTTGGCGCCCAGGCGCGCGATGGCGGCACGTGACTGGTGGTTGTGCCAGTGCGTACGGAACTCGACGGCGTAGCATCCGAGGTCGTCGAAGGCGCGGGCCAGGAGCAGGAGCCTTCGCGGCGGGATTGATGCCCGTACGTTGTGCGTCGCGCCCCAACCAGGTGGAACCGATTTCGAGCCGTCGGTTGGGGGTGTCGAGGTTGAGGTACGTGGTCATGCCTACCGCGCTGCCTGACGCGGGGTTCACGATGGCCCAGGCTGCGATCTCGCCTGCTGCCTGACGCGCGAGCCGGCGATCGATCTCCTCCTGCATGTCGTGAGGCGCCGGCACGGTGGTCACCCAGGTGCGCCAGAGATCGTCGACGGCCACCGCCTCGGCCAGGGCATCACAGTGGTGCTGGCCGAGGGGCTCGAGGCGGACGCGGGCGTTCTCGAGGACGGGGGAGTCGGCGAAGGTCATGGCCGCACTGTAGGCGCGGCCGGCGAACTCAGGCCGTCGCGGCGCGCAGCATGGGGACGAGTGCCTCGCGCGCGATCTGTGCGAAGTCCGGCTCGGTGCCCGCAGCACGGCTGAAGATCACCATGCCTGAGGACGGCCACGACGGTGCGGGTGGCCGATGCGGGCACGGGTTGCGGCCCCAGGTCGCCACGGGCGCGCGCGGCGTCGAACACGGCGTGAAGCCAGTCGTCCAGTTGCGAGAACGTGAGGGCGCCGACGTGTTCGATGAGGGACTCATCGACCTCGCCGATGATGCCGCGCATGGTGGTCACATCCTCGCGGGTGACGCGAGCCGCCATGCCGGAGAGTAGGGCGACCACATCATCGTGGAGGTGGCCTGTCACGGGGGCGGGAGGGGTGGCGAAGCGGTGCGGGATGAAGGCGTCGATCGCCATCTCGGCCCGCGTCGCGAACCGGCGGTACAGCACGGGCTTGGAGGTGTGTGCCCTGCGTGCGACGCCTTCGAAGGTGAGGCCCGCGAAGCCCAGGTCGGCGATCTCTCCTCTCACCGCCTCGCGGATCGCTTCCAGCAGGCTCGGCGTCACGTCGCCGACGTTGCGGTGCCTGGTCCACGGTGGTCCTCCTGAGTCTCTCGCGCCACTCTAGTCGGACTCATAAGATACGATACGTTTCGTATCTACGAAACTCCTTGGGAGGAAACATGTCCACCACCCCCAGCACGGGGCGCACCATCGGCGGGCTTGCCGTCGGCCTGTCGCTCCTGCTCTCCGTCATGCTGCTGTGCTTTGGCCTTCCGGCCATCAACTCCGAGCCGCGTGACGTCCCGCTGGCAATCGTCGGCGACGAGGCCACGGTCGGCGCGCTGGAGTCCACGCTCGACGCTGCGCAAGGCGGCGCGTTTGACGTCATGGCTGTGACGGACGCTGCCGCAGCCGAACAGTCCATTCGGGATCGTGAGGTCTACGGTGCCCTGATCCCGGGGTCCGACGGCCTCACCGTCGACGTAGCCTCGGCGGCATCCCCCACGGTCGCGGCTGCCCTCACCGCCATGGGGCAAGCTGTTGCTGCTCAGGCGGGCGTGGAGGTGACCGTGAATGACGTCGTGCCTACCTCTGAGGATGACCCCAAGGGCGTCGGCCTCTCCGCGGGAGCGCTGCCCATCGCACTCGGCGGGTTCATGGCAGGCGTCGCCACCACTCTCGTGATCCGTGGCACGCGACAGCGCCTCGTCACCATGGCAACCTTCGGCGTTGTGGCGGGTCTTGCGATGACGGCCATTCTCGAGTTCGCTTTCGGCACGCTGACGGGCAACTTCTGGGCCAGCGCCGCGGCCGCGACGCTCGGGATCGTCGCCACCGGCATGACGGTGCTCGGGCTCGAGAGCCTGCTGGGTAAGCCAGGCATCGCGATCGGCGCTGTGCTCGTGGTGCTCCTGGGCAATCCGCTGTCCGGGCTGACGAGCGCGCCGGAGTTGCTTCCCCGGCCCTGGGGCACCATCGGCCAGCTGCTGCCGCCGGGAGCGACCGGCACGCTCCTGCGCAACGTGGCCTTCTTTGACGGTGCCGCCATCGCCCAGCCGCTCATGGTGCTCTGCTCGTGGCTTGCGATCGGAGTCGTGTTGCTGTGGCTCAGCGCATGGCTCAGTGCCAGGAGGCTCGCAGCCTCCACGGTCGATGCGACGGGAGCCAGCGTCGCTTAACGGCCCGCGTGAAGCGGCCGCCTGTTCCCTCCGCCGCGGGAGGGTGGGCGGCCGCTGTCTTTTTGCGTCCGGACATGAGACGACCCCGGCGTCGCAAGGGGGCTAGCGACACCGGGGTCGGATGCCATCGAGGCGCAGGCTCGCATCGGGGGAAGCGGCGCGCCATTCACGCATCGCATTCATCATGGCACGAAATGTGAGCAAAAGTCACGCCACGCCGTGGATTCAGGGCGAACTTTGAGAATTGCCACATTCGCGCGGGTTCGTTCGTTGTCATCGCGTCCCGCACGCCGGAAATAGCAGACACTTCGTGCAGGATCAGACGGCCCCCGGTACACTCTGAACAGGTCTCGTCGGTGTGCGCTTCTTCGCGCGCCGGCGATCGCGCGTTCAATGTCGCCTCGCCGGCCGCCACCACCATCCCTCGCTTCATGCCCAGAGGAGGACGCGACATGAGCACCCGAACCGCCCGCGAGTCAGCCATGCGATGGCTGACGTCTGCGCGCGGACGGGACGCCGTCGCGGTGTGGTCCATCGTTTTCTTGATGTCCGGCCAGGGTTTCCGCTATCTGCTGGGTATGGCACTGTACGGAGTGCTGGCGGCCGTCACCGTGACGGCAGTGGTGATCGCGTTCCGGCCTTCCGCAGCGCGCATGAAGTTGTCCATCGTGGTCTTTGGGTTTGTCGCGCTGACGGCGCTGAGCGCCATCTGGTCCGCCACTCCCACGGTGACGGTGCTCGCCGCCATTGTCACCGTCGCCACGACGTACTGCGCGATAGTGACGGTGCAACACTTCGGCACGTCGCGGTTCCTTGAATTGCTCTACCGCGGCTTCCAGTGGTCGCTGCTGCTGGGCGTGAGTTTCGAACTCTACGTGGCTGCATTCGTGCACCATTCGGTGCACCCGCTCGTGGGTGATCTCGACTCGCTCGCGGGCCTCGACCAGGACACGTCGCCGTTCCTGTGGTCCGAGAACAACCTGATGGAGGGCGGCCCGATCCAGGGCTTTGTGGGCAACCGCAACCCGTTCGCCGCGATGGCGCTCATCACCGCGATTCTCGCGTTCATCCTGTACCTCGAGCGCCGGGTGAGCCGCCGCAATGCGTTCATCACGCTCGGCGTGTCGGTCGCGGTGCTCTTGCTCACTCAGTCCGCCACGGTCGCCTTGATGGGCCTCGTCGTGGCGGTGCTGTTCGGCTGTGCGCTCGTGGTGCGCGCCGCGGATCATCACGGCCGGGCGACCGTCTCCGCCTATCTGCTGGGGGCATCGGCCGTGGCCGGATGGCTGGCCGTCCGCTACAAGGACGTCATGCTGTCCATGCTGGACCGCGACTCGGACCTGACGAACCGCACCGAGATCTGGCAGCGCGTCATCGACATCGCCCAGGAGCGCGTCGAGGGGTGGGGCTTCGTCGCCTATTGGCCGGTCTGGGCCGAGCCATACTCGACGGTGGTGGACGAGACCACCGATCGTGCCACGCACGCGCACAACGCCTTCCTCGACGCCTGGCTCCAGGCTCGGGGTCGTCGGCCTCATCCTGCTCGGATTCCTCGTGGCGTCCGTGTTCTTCCGCGCCTGGGGAGTGGTCCAGCGCGGCGACTCCCAGGCCTCCTGGATTCCCGTGGGCTGGGTGTTGCTCATCGGCGCCCTCGGCACCCAGGCGCTGTCGGAGTCACGCCTCCTCGTCGAGGGTGGCTGGTACATGCTTGTCGCCCTCACGTGCATGGTGCCCGGCATGGTCGCCATCACGCCACGGGCGCCCCACCTGGTCCGGACGGGGGCAGGGCAGCCCGTCCCGCGGCGTACCGTGGGGCCCGTGCGGCCGATGCCCGGGCACCGTCGTCGGCGCCGCGCCGCACGCGGTCCGGACCTGGACGACTCGCTCGACGCGTAAAGGGCGCCGGAGCGCCGCCTAGGAGTCGCGCTTCTTCTCGGCCTTCGCGGCGGCCTTCTTGTCCGCCTTGCGCTTGGCTTCATCGCGCTGGAACTGCTCGTACGCGAACGCCGCCGCCCCCACAATTCCTGCGCCGTTGCGCAGGCTCCGCGGGCACGATCGGTGCACGCAGCGTGAGGTGCGGCAGGAACATGTGGTGGGACTTCGACACCCCGCCGCCCACGATGATGAGGTCCGGCCATAGCAGCCGCTCCATCTCGGAGTAGTACTTCTGGAGGTTCGCAGTCCAGCCCTCCCAGTCGAGGCCAAGACGCTCGCGGGCCGACTCGGCCGCCATGTGCTCGGCGTCCTGGCCATCGATGAGGATGTGGCCCATCTCGAGGTTGGGGACGAGTTCGCCGTTCACGATCAGCGCGGTGCCGATGCCGGTGCCGAGCGTCGTCATCAGCACCGAGCCATCGCGCCCGTGGGCCGCGCCAAAGTGGTGCTCACCGAACCCAGCAGCGTCGGCGTCGTTGAGCACGTACACGTCGTGGCCCGAGTACTCACGGATGATGGTGCGCAGATTGGTACCGATCCACGACTCGTCCACGTTCGCCGCGGTCTTCACCACGCCGTTCTGGATCACCCCGGGAAAGCACACCCCCACCGCGGTCTTGCGGCTGGGTTCAAACCTGGCGATGCACTTGGCAACCGTCTTGGCGATCGCCTCGGGCGTGGCGGGGTCGGGGGTGGGGATCCGGTAGCGCTCCTCGGTGAACTCTCCGGTCTTGAGGTTGACGGGGGCCGCCTTGATGCCGGTGCCGCCGATGTCGATTCCCAGTGCGATGCGCTTGCTCATGGCAGTGTCAGAACCTCCGGGCCCTCTTCGGTGATGACGATGGTGTGTTCGAACTGCGCCACCCAGGATCCGTCAAGTGTCGCGACGGTCCAGCCGTCGTCCCACTCGTCGGACTCCTCGGAACCCATGCACAGCATCGGCTCCACGGTGAAAACCATGCCGGGCTCGATCACGTCATCGTGGTACGGCGCGGCGTCGTAGTGGGGGATCACGAGCCCGGTGTGGAACGCGGGGCCCACTCCGTGGCCCGTGTAGTTGCGCACCGATTCGTAGCCAAAGCGCGTCGCGTACTTCTCGATCACGCGGCCGATGACGTTGACTTCGCGGCCCACCCTGGCTGCCTTGATGCCGCGCATCATCGCCTCGTGGGTGACCTCGACGAGCCTGCTTCGCCTCCGCGGAGCCCTCGCCTGCGATGAATGATCCGCAATTGTCCCCGTGCACGCCGTTCAGATACGCGGTGATGTCGACCTTCACGATGTCGCCCTCCTGCACCATCGTGGAATCGGGGATGCCGTGGCAGATGACCTCGTTGACCGACGTGCACAGCGCCTTGGGGAAGGGGGCCGCCCGGCGGAACCCGGATAGCCAAGCGTCGACGGATACGCGCCGTGGTCGAGGACGAACTCGTGTCCGATCCGGTCCAGTTCATCGGTCGTCACGCCGGGGACCACGTGCTTGCCCACCTCGGCGAGGGCCTGGGCGGCGATGCGCGCTGACACACGAATCTTCTCGATCGTTTCGGGGGAGTGCACGTCGCCACCGTTCCAGCGTGCCGCCTTCTTGCGACCCACGTACTCGGGACGGGCGATGTCCTTGGGTACGTCTCTCCACGGCGATACGACGCCCTTGCTGATGTTCTCGCGCACGGGGCTCATGCCTGGCAGTCTATTCAAGGAGGCGATGGAGATGACAAGCGAGACCGAGTTCTGGTTCAACACCAAGACCCGCGAGGTCGAAGAAGGCAAGCGCAGGCTCGTGGGAGAACCTCATGGGTCCGTACCCGACGAGAGCCGAGGCAGAGAAGGCGCTGGAGCAGGCGGCCAAGCGCACCGACGATTGGGATGCGCAGGACGACCGCTGGCGCTAGCGTGTTGATGGGTGCTGACGGCGGCGCATCCCACGTAGCAGGGGGGTCGGATGGAGTCGGTGGGGTTTGATGGCCTGAGCGCCCTGGGCGTCGACGCCGTGGCCCAGGAGGTGGGCACCGGATCGTTGCCCGCACCCGAACGCGTCACCGCGGCCGTGCGCGCGGCGTATGACGCGTCGCGGGAGCATGATGGCGGCGCCGTAGCCGGGTACATTCCCGAGTTGGCGACCGCCGATCCCCGGCCCTTCGGCGTCAGCGTGGTCGACATCGCCGGTCGAAGGTACGAGGTAGGCGACACCGAGGTCACCTTCACCATTCAGTCGATCTCCAAGGTGTTCGTGTACGCCCTGGTGGCCGATGCCTGGGGTCACCACGCGGTAAGGGACGCCGTGGGGGTCAACAACACGGGACTCCCGTTCAACTCCGTCATGGCGTTGGAACTCAACGGCGGCCACCCCATGAACCCCATGGTGAATGCCGGCGCGATCGCCACGACGGCGATGGTGGCGGGTGGTTCGGTTGACGAGCGCTGGGAGCACATCCGGTCCGGCCTGTCAGCCTTCGCGGGGCGGCGCCTCGACCTCGACCACGCGGTGCTCGCTTCCGAGAGCGCCACCAACGCGCGTAACCAGGCGCTCGCGCAGGCTCCTCCAGTCGTATGGCCACCTCACGGGCGACGCGGAGGAGAGCGTGGACCTCTATACCCGCCAATGCGCCCTTGACGTCACGGCTCACGACATCGCCGTCATGGGGGCCACCCTTGCGGACGGCGGCGTGAACCCCGTCACCGGTGAGGCGGTGGTCGCCGCTCAGGTGTGCCGGGACGTGCTGGCCATCATGGCGTCGGCGGGCATGTATGAGCGTTCGGGGCAATGGTTGTTCGAGATCGGCCTGCCTGCGAAGTCCGGGGTCTCCGGGGGAATCGTCGCGGTGGCCCCTGGCAAGGGAGCCGTCGGCACCTTCTCGCCACGGCTGGACTCCGCGGGCAACAGCGTGCGCGGCGAACGTGCCATCGCCCACCTGTCCCGATCGCTCGGCCTCAACGTCTTCGCTTCGTCCGTTCCTGAGAGGGTGTGACATGGCGGTCAACATGGAGTCCCATTCCCACGTCGCCGAGCGGTCGCCGTGGACGCCCATGGTGGGGCTGTTCCTCGCGCAGGTGTTGATGTCGTTCAACGTCGCCGCGCTCCCCGTCTCGCTCGGTGGGATCGTCGAGGAGTTCGACGTCGCGCCCACCGTCGCGAGCAGCACCATCGTGGTGTACGGACTCGCCGTGGCGGGCCTCGTCATGGTGGGTGCCAAGGTGGGGCAACGCGTCGGATGGCTCCTGGTGTTCCGCGTCGTGGTGGCGATGTTCGCGTGCTCCGCGTTGATGATGGTGTTCGCGCGCACGGTGGGGTGGGCCATCGCGGGCCAGGCGGTCGCGGGCGCCTCGGCAGCCGTGATCGTTCCCGCGCTGGTGGCACTCATCGCCGAGAACTACCGCGGCGAGCAACAGGCTCAGGCGATCGGCTCGCTCGGGTCGGCCCGCGCGATGTCGGGAGTGAGTGCCTTCTTCATCGGAGGCGCGCTGGGCACCGCGGTGGGATGGCGTCCCGTGTTCCTCATCGTCCTGGCGCTCGCCGTCGCCGTGTTCATCTTTGGCTTCTGGCTGCGCGCCGACCGGGGAGACTCCTCGGTCAAAATCGACGGCGTGGGCGCGCTGCTCATCGGCGCCGCCGTGATCCTGCTGACGCTCGGATTCAACAACCTGAACTCGTGGGGTGTGCTGGTGGCGGCCGAGTCCGCCCCGTTCTCCGTCGCCGGGGTGTCGCCTGCGCCGGTCTTCGTCGTCCTGGGAATTGTTCTTGGCCAGGCGTTCTTCGTGTGGACCAGGCGCCGCATGGGCAGGGGAGCGGTGCCGCTGGTCAATCTCGATGTGCTGCGGTCGTCGCGCGAACGTGCCGCCGTGTACGCCATGTTCATGGTGGTGGCATTGGAGGCGGCGCTGAACTTCACGGTGCCGCTCTACATCCAGATCGTGCAAGGTCGCACGCCCTTCGACACGGCGCTCGCCATGATGCCGTTCAACCTCACCGTCTTTGTGGCCGCGATGGTGGTGGTGCGCTTCTACCGCCGCTACAGCCCGCGCAGGATCGCCGTCGTCGCCTTCGCCGCCTGCGCCACAGGCTCTGACCTGGCTGGCGTTCGTGGTGACCAACAACTGGGAGACGCTTCCGACGATCCTGGGCCTGTTCGTGTTTGGGGCAGGCCAAGGTGCGCTCGTGACGCTCGTCTTCAACGTGCTCGTCACCGCCTCACCCAAGGAGCCTCGCTGGCGATGTGGGCTCCGTGCGCGGTGCGACTCAGAACCTCGCCTCTGCGGTAGGGACAGCGCTGGCGGGGGCGCTCCTGGTGGCGATCCTCGTCCTCAGCCTTGGGCGCGCCGCCATGGAGCATCCGGAACTGCCGGACGACGTGGTGCAGGAACTCGACCTGACGGACGCGAGTTTCATGTCGAACGACCAACTCGCCTCCGCACTGCACGACACCTCGCTGCCCGAGGAGACGGTCGCGGCCGCGATCGAGGTCAACGAGCAAGCGCGGCTCGAGGCGCTGCGTCGTGGCCTCCTGATCTACGCGGGCGTGGCGCTTCTCGCCATGTTCCCGGCCTCCCGTCTCCCGCAGTACCGGCCTCACGAGGTTCCCGACCCGTCGCCCATGCCGGAGCGCGAGTAAGGCCTATTCGCGCCCGTCGTCCAGGGGAATGAGCATGTCCCGGAACTGTCCCGGCTCGGAGTGCAGGGCCCAGATCCGATCGGCAACGTCGTCGAGTCCGCGCGCGAGCGGAGCCTGGGGATGGCGCCTGGGATGACCAGTTGACGCACCCGGATGCCTTCCTCGCTCAGTGCCTCGTGCAGCATCTCGCCGTACGCGGTCTCCGCGGGAAATGCGATGGATGTGCCGGCGAACCCGGCGCGGGACTTCACCGAAGTGCCGCCGTTGATGAGGATGATCGAGCCGTCGCGGGCCTCCCGCATGGCCGGCAGCACCGCGCGGGCGGCGTGCATGAGGCCCAGCGCGGAGAATCGCAAGGCCTCGAGCGCGAGCGCTGGGTCTGTGTCGAGTACCGGCTTCAGGTAGTCCCGCGACGGTAGCGGGCTGTACTGCAGCGCGGCGACGGGGCCGAGGCTCGGTCGCGGCCTGCGCGAGGGCGCCTTCGAGTTGGCGGCCGTTGCGGACATCGGCGAGATAGGGCCGGGCAGTGACGCCGTCGCGCGCGAGTTCCCCCACGAGGTCGTCGAGCCTTCGCCTCGTCGCGTGCGATCAGGGCGACGGAGAAGCCCTCGCGTCCAAAGCGGCGGGCGACGGCGGCTCCGAGGCCCGGGCCGGCGCCCACGATGGCAAGAGTAGGCATCAGATGCGGTCCTTACTCGTCGAAAGAGTGCTCGGCGGCGGGGAACTCGCCACCCTTGACGGCGGCGACGTATGACGCGGCACCATCGGTCATCGCCTGTCCCACGGCGGCAAACTGTCGCGAGAATCGCGGGTGCCAGTCGCCTACGCCCATGGCGTCGAGCCACACCAGCACCTGGCCGTCGGTGTGGGCACCGGCACCGATGCCGATGGTCGGGATGTCGAGCGCGGCGCTGATCTTCTCCGCCACGGGGGCCACCACCATCTCAAGCACCACGGCGAAGGCGCCTGCCTCCTGCAGCGCCACAGCATCGGCCAACAGGGCGTCGTAGCCTCCGTCGCCGCGGCCCTGGACACGGTGGCCACCGAGGGCGTTGGCGGACTGGGGAGTGAAGCCGAGATGACCGCAGAAGGGGATGCCCGCATCGGTCACGGCCTTGACCTGGGCGGCCACGCGGCGGCCACCCTCGAACTTGATGGCCTCCGCGCCCGAGAGCCTTCATCATGCGGATCGAGGAGGCGACGGCCTGCTCCGCCGAGACCTCGTAGGTGCCGAAGGGGAGGTCGGCGACCACGAACGCACGCTCGGCGCCGCGGGCGACGGCACGAGCGAACGGGATCATCTCGTCGAGCTCGAGCGGGACCGTGGAGTCCATGCCGAGCATGTTGTCGCCCATGGAGTCGCCCACCAGGAGCATGTCGACTCCCGCGGCGTCGAACGCACGCGCGGTCGGGTAGTCGTAGGCGGTGAGCATGGTGATCTTCTCGCCGCGCGCCTTCATCTCGGCAAAGTGGTGGATCCTGACCTTCTTCATACCCACCACTCTAGGCCGCCCCACCCGTGCGCAAATGTCCGCATTTGCGGCTCGAGGGCGCGGCAGTCTCAGGTGGTGAGTGCAACGGTCCTGGTCCTTCGATGGGAGGCGCGGGATTGGCGCGTGGGCGGACCGACAGAGCGGCCGGCCGATGCGTGGGCCGGCTAGACCTCACGCCACCGGCTGGTGATGGGCAGGCGGCGGTCACGGCCGAAGGCCAGCGCGGTCACCTTGGGGCCCGGCGGGTACTGCCTGCGCTTCCACTCGGCTCGGTCCACCAACTGCAGGACGCGGTCGACGACAGCCTCGTCGTAGCCGCGTGCCAGCAACTCCTCGCGGCCCTCGGCGTGCTCCACGTAGGCGTCGAGGACCTCGTCGAGCAGGTCGTATGGCGGGAGGGAATCCTGGTCCACCTGGCCGGGGCGCAGGCTCCGCACTCGGGGGCTTCTCGATGGAGTTGACGGGGATGGGCTCCACCTCGCCGCGCTCTGCCGCCCAAGCGTTGCGCCATCGCGCGAGGTCCCACACACGGGTCTTGTCGACATCCTTGAGCGGGGCGAAGCCGCCGATGGACCCGGCGTCATAGATGGTGGCGTAGCCGGTGGCCGCCTCCGACTTGTTGCCAGGCGCGATGACAAGGTGCCCCTCGCGGTTCGAGATCCCCATCAGGATCACGCCACGGACGCGCGCCTGCAGGTTCTCGTCGGCCACGCCTTCGAGGGCCAATTGTGACTGAAAGGCGTCGACGACAGCGGCGATGGGCTCGACCCGGTAGTCGGCGCCGAGTCGCTTGGCGAGATCGGCGGCGTCATCCTTCGAGTGGTCCGAGGAGAACGAGGAAGGCATCGAGACGCCCACCACGTTGTTGCCGCCGATGGCGTCCGCGGCAATCGCGGCGGTCAGGGCCGAGTCGATGCCGCCGGACATGCCCAGGATCACCGACCGGAACCCGTTCTTGACGACGTAATCCCGAAGACCCGTGACGCACGCCCAGTACACCTGCTCGGTATCGGAGGCGAAGTCGACCACCGGGCCAGGGGTGGGGGAGCATCGGCCGCAGGAAGGTCCCACACCAGCAGCGCATCCTCAAACCCCACGGCGTTGGCCAGCCAGGCCCCGTCGGGACCAACGATGAAGGAGTGGCCGTCGAAGACCAGATCGTCCTGTCCGCCCCACAGGTTGACGTAAGCGACAGGCGCACCCACCTCGGCGGCGCGGCGCCTGGCGAGATCGGTACGAACCCTGCCCTTGCCCTCCTCGAACGGCGAGCCGTTGAGGACGGCGAGGAGGTCGACGTTGGCATCGGCCACCTGGGCCACGGTGCCGCCGTCCACCCAGATGTCTTCACAGATCGCGAGGCCGATGCGGTGCCCGTCCACGTCGATGACGCACGGGTCCTCGCCCGCCGCGAAAATGCGGCGCTCGTCGAAGACGCCGTAGTTGGGCAGGTGGTGCTTGTTGTAGCGGGCGATGACCTCACCGTCGCGGAGCACGGCAGCCTGGTTGAACGGGCGTCCCGATGCCGCCACGCCGAGCGTGCCGACGATGACGGTGAGATGTCCCAGTCCGTCCTCGGCGAGGCCAGCGGCGAGAGCGTCCACCGCGGCGGCCGCGGCGCGCTGAAAGCTCCCACGCAGCGCGAGATCCTCGATGGGGTAACCCGTCATCACCATCTCTGGGAACAGGACGAGGCGTGCGCCCTTGGCGTCGGCGGCCGCGCATTGTGAGCGGACAAGTGTGCTGTTACCAGCAATATCGCCCACGCAGGGGTTGACCTGTGCAAGCGCGACACGAAGCTCCGACATGCCATGAGCCTATCCGTCGCCACGCGGGCGCCAGGCGTTACGCGGTTGTCACACGGATAGGGCAGGATGGGCGCATGGACAAGCAGCAGGAATACGTGCTCCGCAGCGTCGAGGAGCGGGACATCCGGTTTATTCGACTGTGGTTCACCGACGTGCTGGGCGTGCTCAAGTCGGTGGCGATCGCGCCCGCGGAGCTCGAGAACGCCTTTAGCGAGGGCATCGGCTTTGACGGCTCCGCCGTCGAGGGTCTGACCCGTGTCTATGAGGCAGACATGCTCGCCCTGCCCGACCCCTCGACGTTCCAGATCCTGCCGTGGCGTGGCGCGCGCCAGGGCGCGGCCCGCATGTTCTGCGACATCGCGACACCCGACGGCGAGCCCGCGCTGTCCGACCCGCGTCAGGTGCTCAAGCGCACCCTCGACAAGGCGTCTGCCCAGGGGTTCACGTTCTACACGCACCCCGAGATCGAGTTCTACCTGCTCGAGAAGCCCGAGCCCGGCGAGATGCCGAAGCCCGTGGACCGCGCAGGCTACTTCGACAACGTCCCGCGCGGCACCGCCCACAACTTCCGTCGTGAGGCCATCACGATGCTCGAATCCATGGGCATCTCCGTCGAGTTCTCGCACCACGAGGCGGGACCGGGTCAGAACGAGATCGACCTGCGCTACGCGGACGCGCTGTCCATGGCGGACAACATCATGACCTTCCGCACGGTGGTCAAGGAGGTGGCGCTCGAGCAGGGCGTCTTTGCCTCCTTCATGCCCAAGCCGCTGTTCGAGGCGCCCGGATCGGGCATGCACACCCACATGAGCCTGTTCGAGGGCGACCGCAACGCGTTCTACGAGGCCGGAGCGGACCACAACCTGTCGCCGGTGGCGCGCCAGTTCATCGCGGGTCTGCTCAAGTACGCCCCGGAGATCACGGCGATCACCAACCAGTACGTGAACTCGTACAAGCGCCTGTGGGGCGGCGCCGAGGCGCCCTCGTACGTGTGCTGGGGCTCCAACAACCGTTCCGCGCTGGTCCGCATCCCGGTCCACAAGCCGGGCAAGGGACAGTCGACGCGTGTCGAGTACCGCGCGATGGACTCCGCCGCGAACCCGTACCTCGCGTTCTCCGTCCTCCTGGCTGCGGGCCTCAAGGGCATCGAGGACGGCCTCGAACTGCCCGAGGGCGCCGAGGACGATGTGTGGAGCCGAGCGACGCCGAGCGCAAGGCGATGGGCTACGAGCCGCTGCCCGCCTCACTCTCTGACGCGATTCAGGCGATGGAGCGCTCGGAGCTTGTCGCCGAGACTCTCGGCGAGCGTGTCTTCGACTTCGTGTTGCGCAACAAGCGCGCGGAGTGGGAGGCGTACCGTGCGCAGGTGACGCCGTACGAGCTCGAGCAGTACCTGCCCGTCCTCTAGGCCACCGTGGCGAGTTCGCGAGAGGCATCCCCGTCCGCGCTGCTACGTCGAGCGGGGGTGGCGGACACCGCACGCGCGCTCGAACTCATCGGCCAGATCGAGGCGGTCACCGGCGTCACGCTTGATGACCCCGCTCACGCGTTGTCATACCTTGCAGACCCCGATGCCGGGCTGCTCCAGGCTCCTGAGGGTCGCCGAGGCGGCGAGAGACGCGGGCCACCTCGACGACCTCGTATCGCTTCGTGACTCCGAGGCAGGCGCCCGACTCGGCGTGGTGCTTGGGGTTCGCTCGCGCTCGGCGACTTCTTGGTGACCCACCCGCAGTACATCGCGGACTTCGCCGCGTGGCCCGTGGGGCAGTCGTTCACCGCGGTGGACGCCCGCGCGGTGCTGCTCGAAGGCTGTCGGGGCCGACCCCGGCGCCGATGTCCCCGTCGCGACCGTCACGGGCGACGAGGGAGTCGCCGCCCTCCGGGTGGCCTACCGCCGTCAACTGATGCGGGTCGCCGCTGAGGACCTCTTCCACGCGACGCCGCCGGCGATCTTCCCCGAGGTGGGCGCCGCCCTCGCCGATCTCGCAGGCGCAGCCTTGGAGGCGGGACTCGCCGTCGCCCGCGCCGACCTGCCCACGCATCACCACACGCGGCTCGCCATCATGGGCATGGGCAAGTGTGGCGGGCGTGAACTCAACTACGTGTCCGACGTGGACGTCATCTTCGTGGCCGAGCCTGCGGGGGACGCTACCGACGAGCAGTCCATCAAGGCGGCGACGAGGCTGGCCGCTGCGGCCGCTCGTGCATGCGACCGGCCGGGCGCCGAACCGCCGCTGTGGCAGGTCGACGCGAACCTTCGGCCCGAGGGCAAGGACGGCGCGCTGGTGCGTAATCTTGCCTCGCACCAGGCATATTACGAGCGCTGGGCCGAGTCGTGGGAGTTTCAGGCGCTGCTGAAGGCGCGCCCCATCGCCGGCGACAGGGAGATCGGCGAACGCTACGTCGAGGCCATGCAGCCCATGGTGTGGATGGCCGTGGAGCGAGAGGGTTTCGTCCAAGGCGCGCAGGCGATGCGCAGACGGGTCGAGGATCATGTGCCCGCCGAGGTGGCGGATCGGCAGATCGCCTGGTGCGGGCGGCCTTCGTGACGTCGAATTCACCGTCCAGTTGCTGCACTGGTCCATGGCCGCCACGACAGTTCGCTCCGGTCGCGCACCACGCTGACGGCGCTCAGGGCACTGCGCGACGGCGGCTATGTGGGCCGCCCCGATGCGGCCAAGATGGACCGCTCGTACCGCCAACTGCGGGTGTGGGAGCACCGCCTGCAGTTGCGTGCTCCAGCGCACACACCTGATGCCCGAAGACGAGGAGGGCAGGCGTGCGCTGGCCCGCGCCTCGGGCTTTGCCACTCTCGAGTACATGGACGAGGTCTGGCACGACATCCGCCGGGATGTACGTGCGATGCATCTTGAGATGTTCTACCGGCCCATCCTGCCGATGGTGGCGTCCCTCAGCGCCGACGAGGCACGACTCGACGATGCTGCGGCGCGGGCGCGCCTGGCCGCCGTCGGCTTCGACGACGCGCAGGCGGCGCAGCGTCACATCGCGGCGCTGACGGAGGGGTCTCCCGACGTGCCGCCATCCAGCGGGCCTGCTCCCTGCGATGATCGGCTGGTTCGCCCAGGGCGCCGAGCCCGACGCGGGCCTGCTCGCGTTCCGGAAGCGTCCGAGAACCTTGCCGATGCGCAGTGGTACCTCAAACTCCTCCGTGACTCCTCAGCGGCGGCACAGCGCCTCGCGAGGCTGCTCTCGACGTCGGCCTACGTCACCGACGCACTGCTCGCGTCCGCCGAGTCGATTCCGTGGCTCGACAACGACGCCGACCTCGCTCCGCGTTCGCGAGAGCGACTGCGTGCCGAGGCCGACGCGATCCTCCGACGCAGCGCGGATGCCGAGCAGTGCATCACCGCACTCCGAGGGCTGCGGCGACGCGAACTGGCGCGGGTGGCATCGGCCGATGTCCTTGGCCTCATCACCCCGGTCGAGGCCGCGGCATCAGTCTCCGACAGCGCCGACGTCCTCATCGAGGGGGCAGTGCGGATCGCCAGTGCCGAGGTGGCGTCCGACGCCGGCCTCGAGTCCCTTCCCGTGCGGTTCCTCGTGGTCGCCATGGGGCGCTACGGCGGGTCCGAGATGGGCTACACCTCCGATGCCGACGTGCAGTTCGTGTGGTCGGGGGACCATCCGGACGGTCAGAAACTCGCCGTCAAGGTGGCCCAGCGCGTGCGGAAGGCTGCTGCAGTCCGTGTCGAGCCAGCCCGGACTGGAGATCGATGCGGACCTACGTCCCGAGGGGCGCAACGGTCCGCTCGCACGGTCACTCACCAGCGCAGCCGAGTATTACGGCCGCTGGTCGGACCCGTGGGAGGCGCAGGCGCTGCTGCGTGCCCGACCGTGCGCGGGCGACGACCAGGCTCGCGGCGGACTTTGTCGCGATGATTGACACGGTGCGGTACCCGCAAGAGCGCCCGCCGGCGCGCTACGCCAGATGCGCACTCTCAAGGCTCGGATGGAGTCCGAGCGCCTGCCGCGAGGGCTTGACCCGCGCAGGCACCTCAGGCTCGGACCTGGGGGCTTTCGGATGTCGAATGGTCCGTGCAGCGCCTCCAGTTGGAGCACGGCCACGCGTATCCCGCACTGCGCACCACGCGAACCCTCGAGGGGCTTGAGGCCGCGACCGCGCAGGGGCTGCTGGACGCCGCCGACGAGGCAGTGCTCGCGGAGGCGTGGCGGCTCGCGACGGACTTGCGAGGAGCGATTGCGCTGCGAGGAAAGACCCGCGACAAGGACGTTCTGCCCGGTGATACCAGGGAACTCGGAGTGCTAGGCGAGATCCTGTCGCTGCGGCTGTCCGGCGCTCAACTGGCCGATCGGTACGGCCGCGTGACCCGTCGCTCGAGAGCGGTGACTGAGCGCGTCTTCTTCGGCTGGGACCCCGAGCAGTGAGGGCACTGCGCACCCTGATCTCGGCCCTGTGTATCCTGGCGGGCGCGCTCCTCATCGTCGCGTGGGGCGTCTCGACGGCGGCCGTGCGTGCCGTGGAGGACGGCACCGCGTTGTCCGGAGTCGCGCGTACCGCGTTCAGCGTGCCTGCCGCCGTTGACGCCCTCTCACGCCAGGTTCAGGACGATGCGGTGGCGAACCTCGACTCCCGTGGCATCGACGTGGCGGCGCTCGGTGTCGAGGATGATCTGCGCGGAGCCGTCGACTCGGCGGTGCGGTCACCCGCGTTCGAGGACGCCATCGTCGATGCCGCGGATGCCGCCCAGACGGACTTCTCAGCGGCGCTGATGGATCCCGAGCGGGAGGCGGCTCCACTGACGTTGAGCGTCGACGCGTCGGGCATCGTCAACGCCCGCATTGCTGACCTGCCAGGAGTGGGGGCGGCGGCGCCGTCTTTGTCCCTGCCTCCCGTGCAGGTCGAGGCGTTGAGTGCCGAGTCCTTCGAGAACGTGCGCACCACGTACGAGTGGATGGAGCGTGCGGCCGACTGGGCGCTGTGGGCCGGACTCGCGCTCCTTGCGCTCGGCATCCTCGTCTCGCATCGGCGTCGATGGTTTGTGGCCAAAGCGCTGTTCGCGATCGGCACCATCGCCGTGGCCTTCGGGCTCATCGTGGCGTTCGTGGATCGTGACGCGATTCTTGCCTTCCTTCCCGGCGGCGTCGATGGCACGGCCTCCTCGCTGTGGGCGCAGACGTTCACTGACGATGCCGCGCCAGGTATCGCCCGCAATGCGGTGGTGGTGGGAGCCGTAGCACTCGGGGGCGGTGTCGTCGCCACGCTCGTGGGGAAAGCGGCCTCGCGCCGCTAGCCTGAGACCACCAACGGAAGGGGACTCGCGTGAGGTTCGTGCGCATCATCGGATCGGCATTCCTGGTGCTACTCGGCTCGATGCTGATCGTGACGTGGGCACTGTCGCTCCACGCGGTACGCAGCATCGAGGACGGCACGGCCGCCGAGAAGGCTCGTGAAGACCACCCTCGAGTCGCCCCAGACCGCCGAGATCGTCGCGGACAAGGTCCAGGAGATGCTTGCCGACCAGATCGACAGCACGGCGGGCTCCATCGCGGTGACGCTCCTGGACGAGCAGATCCACGATGCGGTGGTCGCATTGCTGCAGTCCGACGCGTTCCAGTCCACCATCAAGACCGCGGGCAACGCGGCCCAGGATCGCTTGTTGGCGGCGATTTCGGACCCCGACCGTGAACCGGGGCCCTTGGCGATCGATATCGCGCTCGGTGACCGCGTGAACGCCGCGATCGACCGGATTCCGGTGGTCGGGTCGTTCATTCCCGACGTCACGCTTCCCGAGTACTCCGTCGAGATCGTCGATGCGGACACTTTTGAGGACGTGCGCAGCGCATACGCTGCACTGACGTGGGTCGCCACGTGGTTCGTATGGATCGGCATCGTCTTCATCGCCGCAGGCATCGCCATCGCGCCACGCTGGCGCCGGTTCCTGCCGCGCGCGCTCCTTGCCGCCGGCCTGTTCGGCATCGCCGTTTCGTTCGTGCTGGGCACGATGGGGCCGCGCACCATCGCGCAGTTCGTGCCCGGTGGCAGGGAAGGCGGACTCGGCACCTTGATCGAGGACGTGATCGGCGACACGGCGCTCGCTCCGGTCACCAACATTCTCCTGACGCTGGGCCTCATCGCGCTTGGCCTGGCGGCGGTGTGGGCGCTCCTGCTGCGGTACGTGCCGTGGTTTGGTGAGCGCACGGATCCGGCCGATGCCGACGCCAGCGGCGACGCTTCGGGGGATGTCATGGATACGGCGGAGTTGGCGCAGGTGCCCTCCGCGGGCGTGGCGGCGGCGTCACCGGGGGAGCAGCCTCCCTCCGTTCCCCCGACTGAGGACCGGCAGCCCTCCTAGGCGCTCCGGTGCGCGGCGGGCTCAAAGACCGTCGAGGAGTGGGCTGAGATGCCTGCTCGACAGCGCGCGCACCGCCTGCTGGGTACCCGCGGTCAGCATCCGCTCGATCGGCGCGCCGCTCGCCTGCGCCATGAGAGCTCCGGCCGCGAACGCATCGCCAGCGCCATTGGTGTCGACGACGTCGCAGGGTACGGCAGGCACGGTGGTGACTGCTCCGTCGGAATCCAGCGCCTCTGCACCCGCGGAACCCAGGGTGCGGATCGCGAGGCGCGTCCGCTCGCCGAGGATGGACTCCATGACGGCCCGACCGTCGGCCGCACCGTCATCGTTCAGCAGCACTGTGGAGGCTGCGCGAGCGAACGGCCGGTGGAAGTCCGCGACGCCGTCCCAGTCGTGAAGATCCGTCCATAGGGGCGCGCGGGTGGCGACCGCGCGGGGGAGCACAGCGATCCCCAGGGCCGAGAGGTCCACGACCAGGGCATCGGCTCCCTCGCACGCCGCCTGTGCGGTGGCGAGGGCGGCGTGAGAGGGTGCCTTTGGCGTGGCGGTGTAGAGCGAGACCCGCTCCCCGGCCTCGGTCATGAGGTTGGTGTGGGACTCGGTGACGTCCGCCGGGAGCGCGACCACGTCAAGGCCGGTGGCGCGCAATGCGGCCAGGAGTCTCTCGCCGGCCTCGTCGGCACCGATGGGAGTGACGAGGGTGACGTCGGCACCACGGTCCAGCAGGTGGAGAGCCTTGCCTGCACTGGTGCCGCCGACCGTCCACCAGGCCTTGCGCGCGAAGCGCATGTGAGGGCGCGGCTCGGGCAGGCTCGTCCAGAACGATGAGGTGGTTCCATGCGGACGGCCCGCACACGACGACGCGCGGCGCCGCGGACACGGTTACGCCTCGCGAAGGCGCGACGTGGAGCGCCGCACCACGAGCTCGTAGGGCAGATCCTCGTCGACGGCGTCCTGCAGTTGGCCCGTGAGTTCATCGATGACGATCTGGGCGACCTGCTGGCCCTGTACCTCGGGGAACTGGTCGATGGTGGTCAGGCCAAAGAAGTCCGCGAGGTCGTGGCCATCGATGCCGACGATCGACAGGTCGCCCGGCACCGTCCGTCCGAGGTCGCGCGCGGCCAAGAGGGCGCCGATCGCCATCTCGTCCGAGGCGGCGAAGATCGCGGTGGGGTGAACACGAGGGTCCCCAAGAAGGCGCAGCGTCGCGTCGTAGCCGCCCTCGATCGTGAAGTTTGCGTGGCGAACGAGGAGCGGGTCGGGTTCGATGCCCGCCTCCACCAGCGACGCCTCGTACCCGGCGCGGCGGGTCGCGGGCATCTGGAAGTCGCGCTCAAAGTCGGGATCGCCCGTGATGTGGGCGATGCTCCGGTGCCCGAGGGCCAGCAGATGATCGGTCGCGAGCCGTGCCACGCCCGTGTCGTCGAGGCTGAGGGTGTGCAGTCCTGGCAGCGGTCCGCCGAGGCCCACCACGGGGCGTGACAGATCTCCCAGCGCGGTGCGCTCGTGATCGTCGAGTTCGAGGTTGACGGCGATGAGCGCGTCCACCCGCTGGCGGCGCAGGAACTCGTCGAACAAGCGCGATCGACGTTGGGCGCTTTCGGAGTCAATCTCGAGGCCGTCGGCGGGGGCGAGGTGGTAGAGCGTGACGTCGTAGCCCGCGTCCGCGAGGGTCCTCTGCGCGCCCTTGAGCACCGCCATGAAGAACCAACTGTCGAGGTAGGGCATCACGACGCCCACGTTGCGGGTTCGGCCCGAGGCGAGGGAAGACGCGGCCGCCGAGACGACATAGCCGAGTTGCTTCGCGGCGGCCTCGACGCGCGCCTTGGTCGCGGGCGAGACGGAGGATTTGCCCGCGAGGGCGCGGGAGACCGTGGCAGTGGACACACCGGCGAGGCTCTGCGACCTTTTGGATCTTCGCCATCGTGTGTCTCCTCGCGTTCGGTCTCCCGCGCCTATCTCAGCGGCGCAGCCAGACCGTGGTGTCCGCAGGAATCGTATCGGTCACCGTGGCCGATGCCAGCACCACCTCGCCGTCGGGCAGCGGCACCTCAACTCCGGGCTCGACTGCAGACCAGACCTCGATCCCCGAGGTGCGGAAGGCCACGACGCCTGCGGGGGCATCGGCGATCCACTCGATAGCGCCCTCGGCGAGTCCGAGCTCCCTGCGCAGGCGCAGGGCTTCGGTGTAGAGGTTCAGCGTCGACGTGGGGTCCTCGCGCTGGGCGTCACGTGCGAGGGACGCCCACTCGGCGGGCTGGGGAAGCCAGGTCTCGCCCGTCGAGTTGAAGCCGTACGCGGGCTCGGCGGCACTCCATGGCAGCGGCACACGGCAACCGTCGCGGCCGTAGCGCTCGCCCTCGGTGCGGAACCAGGTGGGGTCCTGGCGGGCCTCGTCGGGGATGTCGATGGCTTCGGGAAGGCCGAGGCTCCTCGCCCTGGTAGACGTACGCGGAGCCAGGCAGCGCAAGCATCAGAGCCGAGGCGGCGCGACCACGCTGCAGGCCCACCACCGGGTCGGGCAGCCCGAGCGACTTGGGGCCGATGCCGTGGCCCTGGGGGTTCTCGGCGCCGAGCGCGAGGCGGCTCGCGTGGCGGACGACATCGTGGTTGGACAGCACCCAGGTCGACGGAGCGCCGACGTTGCCGAACTCGGCGAGCGACTCGTCGATCACGGCGCGAAGGTCATCTGCCTTCCAGTCGGTCTCGAGGTAGGCGAAGTTGAAGGCCTGGTGCATTTCGTCCGGGCGCACCCACTTGGCCATCTTCGACAAGGGGAGGACCCATGCCTCGGCGGCAAGGATGCGGTCGCCGTCGTATTCGTCGATGACAGAGCGCCAGCGGCGCCACACATCGTGCACGCCTTCCTGGGCCCAGTAGGGCGCCTGCGGGCCTTCCACGCCACCCATGGAGTTAGCGTCGTCGGCATACGAGAAGTCGGGCAGTCCGTCGGCCTTGATGAGGCCGTGAGCCACGTCCACGCGGAAGCCATCGGCACCACGGTCGAGCCAGAAGCGCAGAACCCTGTCGAACTCGTCGAGGACGGCGGGGTTGGACCAGTCGAAGTCGGGCTGGGTCGAGTCGAACAGGTGAAGGAACCACTGGCCGGGGGTGCCATCGGCGTTCGTGGTGCGGGTCCAGGCGGGGCCGCCGAAGACCGAGTCCCAGTTGTTGGGGGGCAGGCTCACCCGTCGCACCGCGGCCGTCGCGGAACACGTAGCGGGCGCGCTCGTCGGAGCCCTCAGGCGAGGCGAGTGCGGCCTGGAACCACGCGTGCTGGTCGGAGGAGTGGTTGGGGACGATGTCCACGATGACCCTAAGTCCCAGGGCGTGGGCGCGTTCAACCATGGCGTCAAAGTCCGCGAGGGAACCGAACAGCGGGTCCACGTCGGTGAAGTCAGCGACGTCGTAGCCGGCGTCCTTCTGGGGCGACGTGTAGAAGGGCGACAGCCAGATCGCGTCGACGCCAAGGGCGGCGAGGTCGTCCAGGCGCTCGGTGATGCCCTGGAGGTCGCCGATGCCGTCGCCGGAAGCGTCCGAGAAGGAGCGGGGGTAGATCTGGTAGATGACGGCGGTACGCCACCACTCAGCGGGAGCCTGCGGTGCTCATCGGGGTCCTCTCGGAAAGGGGAGTGCGGGCAACGCGTTCATGGTGCGCGTTGCGGTTCTGACGCCAGGGTTTCGGCCCTGGCTTGCCCACCAATGTAAACGCTTGCAGGTCCTGCGTGCAAACGCGCGGCGCGGCGCCACCCATGGCCAAGGTCGGGCCGGGACCAAGGGCCCACGCCGGGGCTCCCGCGATTTTCTACGGTTGTCGCCGTGACAAAGGCTGAAACTGCACCCGCGGCGCCGCTGTCGGCGCGCGCCCGCTGGCACTTGCGCGCTCACGTGCTCGTCGCCGCGTGGCTGGTGGGCGCGGCGGTGGTGGCCGTGGGGCATCGGGCATGGAGCGCCTCGCCGTGGCTCATGGTGCATCTGCTGATGCTCGGAGCCGTCACGACGGCAATCCTGATCTGGTCGGCACACTTCACCGAGGCGCTGAGGCGACGGCCGCTTCCTGGGGGGCAGCGCGCCCAAGCGGTACGCCTTGCCGCCCATACGGTGGGTGCCATCACCGTCATGGTGGGCGTCGTGGGGTCCGTGACGCCGTGCATCGTGGTGGGGGCGAGCATCGTTGGCTCCGTGGCGGTGTGGCATGCGGCGGCGATTGCCCTGGCCTCGCGCGGCGCACTCGGCAACATGCTGGGATGGACCACCTGGGCATACGTCGCCTCCGCGATCTTGCTGGCCTGTGGCGTCATCGCCGGCGCGCTGCTGGCCGATGGAGCGGCCGATGCGCAGACCGCCGCGCGTCTGTACGTCGCGCACGTCTCGGCCATGGTGGTGGGCTGGGTGACGGTCACGGTGCTTGCAACGCTGCTCACGCTGTGGCCGACGATGATCGCGGTGCGCGTCCCGCAGGGGGCGGTGCGCTGGAGCAGGACCGGCCTGTCCGTGCTTGCCGCGTCGGTCATGGTCACGTGGACGGGGGCGCTGACAGATCTGCGCGCGCTGGCGGCCGCCGGCGCGGCCGCGGCAGCGCTCGGAGTCATCCTGGCGACCGTGCCCGTCGTGATGGTGCTGAGGACGCGCGCGCCGGGGCACCCCTCGGCGCTGATCCTCGCGGCAGGGCTTTTCTGGCTTGACGGTGCGGTGCTCGGCTGGGCGTGGGCACTCGTCACCGGTCCGACGTGGGAAGACGCCCAGCACGGACTCGACGGTCTCGTCCCTGCGCTGGTGGCGGGTGGCGTGGCTCAGGTGCTGTTGGGGGCGTTGAGTCACCTGCTGCCGATGGTGATGGGCGGCGGCCCGCACGCGGTCCGTAGCGCACGCGACGCCTCCGAGCGTCACGGCACTGCCCGGCTCGTCCTCGCCAACGGCGGCCTGGCGCTGTGGATCTTTGCCGACGCAAGTCTGCTGCGGGTGGTCGGAAGCGTCCTCGCTCTCGCCGTTGCCCTGTGGACCGTGGGGTGCGTCCTTCGGGCGATCCGCGTGTCGTGGTCCGCGCGCAGGCACGTTCCCGAGGGGCCCACAGTCGTGAGTGCCGCCGACCTCGCGGTCCGCCCGCGCGCCTTTGACCCCTTCGGAGGGGCCGTTGCGGCCGGCGTCGTGGCGGTTGTGGTGGCCGGGGCCGTTGCCGCCGACCCACAGGCTGTCGGCCTCGGTATGGGCGCCGACGCGGGCGTGACCGCGACGGGCACCACCGTGGAAGTCACCATCGAGGCGGCCGACATGCGCTTCAGCGACGACCTCATTGAGGTCTCGGCGGGCGACCGTGTGCTGCTGACGGTGGTCAACACCGACCCGGAGGTCGAACATGACCTCGTGCTCGATTCAGGGCAGACATCCGGACGCCTCGCGCCGGGGGAGCAGGCGACGATCGACGTGGGCGTGGTGGGGCGCGACATCGACGGCTGGTGCTCGATTGCGGGCCATCGGCAGATGGGGATGACTCTCACGATCGACGTCGATGATGCCGCCGGTGCCCTGCCCCAAGCCTCGGCTGAGGCGACAGCCGGAGACTCGGCCACTGACGACATGGCTGGCATGGACGGCATGTCGCACGGCGTGGACGATGCGACGGGCAATCCGGCCGACGCGATCGACCTCTCCGCGCCGATGAGCGGCGACGCCGTGGACGCCACGCTCGCTCCCGAGGACGGCACCAGCCACCACGAGGTGACGCTCGTCGTGACCGACGAGACCATCGAGGTCGCGCCCGGCTACACGCAGGAGCCTGTGGACCTTTGGGGGCGGCGTCCCCGGGCCCGTCCTGCGAGGCACCGTGGGAGACACGTTCACGGTGACCCTGGTCAACAACGGCACCATGGGTCACTCGATCGACTTCCATGCCGGCAGGACCGCGCCCGATGACGCGATGCGCACCATCCAGCCCGGCGAATCGCTGGTGTACGAGTTCACCGCTGAAAGCGCAGGCGCGTGGCTCTATCACTGCTCGACCATGCCGATGTCGTTGCACATCGCGAACGGGATGTATGGCGCGGTGGTGATCGACCCGCCCGGCCTTGCCGAGGTCGATCGGGAGTACCTCTTAGTCCAGGCGGAGCAGTACCTCGGCGAAGACGGCGGTATCGCCGACGCGCAGAAGATTGCCGACGAGGAACCCGATCTGGTCACCTTCAATGGGCATTCCACGCAGTACAAGGAGCACCCACTCGAGGCGCACGTCGGCGAACGCGTACGCGTCTGGGTGGTCGACGCGGGCCCCAGCCGGGCCAGGCTCGTTCCACGTCGTCGGCGCGCAGTTCGACACGGTGTACTCCGAAGGCGCGTACCTCCTGGGAGGTGACCGCGGCGACGGCTCCGGCGGCGCACAGTCGCTCGCGCTTCAGCCTGGGCAGGGCGGCTTTGTCGAGCTTGAGTTCGCCGAGCCCGGGACGTATCCGTTTGTCTCGCACGTGATGGTCGATGCGGAGCGCGGCGCCGCAGGCCTCTTCACCGTTTCCGCCGCAGTGACAGGAGAACAACCATGATCGAGATCACCGACGTCAGCGCGGCGGCAGGGACTGCCGAGAAGCAGGGCGAGTGCGGCTGCGGCGGCTGCGGGTGCGGCGCCAACCAGGAGGTCGAGGAGACGCCCCAGGCGCAGGAGGCGGCTGGCGCGTCCGCGGACCTCGACGTCGCCACTATTCCGCATGCGGTGCGACACGCAACCGTCATCGAGCACGTGGCCGCCCTCGTCCCCGGCGAGGCGCTCGTGATCGCTGCACCCCACCACCCCGCTCGGCTCCTTGACCAGATCGTCGCAGAGGTTCCCGGATGTGTGTCCTTCGAGGCGCTCGCCGAGGGGCCGGAGGTGTGGCGCGTCCAGGTGACGCGCGACACCTGCTGCTGATGGTCGCGCGGGAACCCTCCGCCGCGGCGCGGAGGGTACGCGGGGTACTCGACCGGGCCGATGGACCCCTCACCGTCGACGAACTCGCTCAGCGCCTGCGCCTGCACCCCAACACCGTGCGCGAGCACGTGGATCGACTCGTCGCTGCCGGGGCAGCGGTGCGTTCCCCGCGACGGGACGGCTCCAGAGGCCGGCCCGGCTGGGAGTACAGCGCCCGCGCGACCGTGGCGGAGTATCGCGAGAAGGTCGCGCAGGCGCTGACCCGCATCGCGCTCGACGGTTTTGGCCGTCGCGAGGAGGACGCGGTCGCGGTCGCGGTCGACACTGCGCAGGCGGAGGCACGGTTGATGGCGGCGCCCGAGCCGGGAGACGACGCCTTGACCAGAGTGCGCGTTGAGCCTCGAACGCATGGGCGGACGGTGCACGCGAACCGGAGACACCGTGCGGCTCGACGCCTGCCCGTTGGCATCCGTGGCCGTGCATCGGCCCGAGGTCTACTGCCGCCTCCACGTCGCCATGCTGGAAGGCGTGGCGGGCAGCCGGCTCGACGTCCGCACTGGCGCTGGCCGTGTCGGTTGCCTGATCACCGAGGCGACTCCCGCATCGGCCGATGTCACCGTTACCCAAAAGTCGGGACGTACGTCCCGACAGCGCCGCGAACCTGCCGCCTAGCCTTAAGGCAGACGGGTGGCGCACCGGGGACACACAAGCGCCACCCGTCTTCATTTCTTTGCGGAGGCGCACGATGCGTGAGGCACGGCACGGAGTGATCGACGAGATCGACCTCATCGCGCTCGGCCACATGCCAGGTGGAGCCTCGATGGCGCGCTCGCGCCCCCTCGCGAATCTCGATCTCACCGCACACGATGCCGCCGCGGCGCGTACCTTGGCCATCGCCGAGGTGACCCGCATGGTTCCCGGTGACGCGATGGTCCTCCTCACGGCCTCGGAGCCCTACGCACTGCTGGATGCGCTTCACACGCACGCCGACGGGCGCTGCATGTTCGAGTACATCGCCACCGGCCCCGAGACCTGGGCGACGGCGATCACCCGCGTCGGAGCCTAGACAGTCGTAGCGGACGCGCCGGGGGCCGTCGCGTCCCGCACGCTCACGTGTTCCACGGTGACGTCGGGGTCCTCGAGGAGCCTCGTCAATGAAGGGTGACTGTGAGCCCTCGACCGTGAACAGGGTGACGGACGTCCGTGCCCGCGTGAGCGCCACGTACAGCAGGCGACGCTCCTCGGCGTGAGCATCCTCGTCCCGTCCGGCCATCGCGAGGCTCGATGACGGGGTCGGTGGAGCGCGTCGAGGGAAATCCGCGCGGTCCGGTGACGACGCTTGGCACGATGACGTGATCGGCCTCCAACCCCTTCGCGCCGTGAATGGTCCTGAATGTGACGGTCGCATCGGGGTGCTTGTCGGGAGAGACGAACTCCTCGTCTGCACGGTACCGGCCCAGCACGTCGATGGTCGCGCCCGGGTGTGCGGCCGCCAGCCGATCCACGTGGGTCGCAATCGCGCCGGCGAGATCAGATCGCCGCGACACCCTGACGATGCGTATGGGTTCGCCGCCCGGCCCGCTGGCCGCCCTGACGTTCTTGGTGATCTGCGAGGTGTTGCGGGCGATGAAGCGGCCGGCGACGTCGGCAATCACCTGGGTGGTTCGGTAGGTCGTCTCGAGCCGACGCGTGAGCGAGGGGCCGCTCCACGCCGAAAACTCCGTGAGGAGACTCAAGTCTGCGCCAGCGAAGCGGTTGATGGCCTGCCAGTCGTCCCCGACGACGAGCAAGGACGTGTGGGCAGACCGTGTGAGGGCCCGCACGAGCCGGGCGCGTGCGGGACTCGTGTCCTGGAACTCGTCGACGAGGACGAGGTCCGCGTCGACTAGGCGCGGCTTCTTCTCCAACGCTCGCGCGGCGTCGCTCAGCATCGCCGGATAGTCGACGGCGCCGGCCGCTGCGAGGTCGCTGTCCCAGCGCTCGTGGACTCGCCAGTACAGGTCGAGGACGCGGCGTGCGCGGGTCGCCTCCTCGTCGCGCCGCCCCGACAGTGTGCGGCGCAATTCGGCCTTCGTCAGCCCTGCGGCCTTGACGTGCCCCATCAGGTCCAGCAGGAGCGCCGCCAGCCTGGTCGCCCGCCTCGAGCCGGTCGTCGGGCGACAACGCGCCGGAGGCGACCAGATCGGCGAGGATGCCCTCGACGTGGCCGAGCTCGGTGCCGTTGGCCACCCATGGGGCAAGCTGCGGCCGTGAGCCGGACGCCTTCTCAAGGATGTCCAGGCCAAAGGCGTGGAAGGTGCTCGCCTTGAGGCCGGTGGCGTCAATGCCTGCCGCCGCGAACCGGGCCGTGGTGCGGTCCCCGGCTCCGCCGCGGCATCGGCGTTGAAGGCCAGCATGACGATGCGTGACGGTTCGGCGAAGCCGCGCTCGACGGCGTAGGCGGCGCGCGCCACCATCACCGACGTCTTGCCGGAGCCCGCGGCGGCGATGACGCGCACGCGGCTGTCGTACGTCAGCACCGCGCGGGACTGCTCAGCGGACAGGGGAGAGGTCTCGATGGTGCGCAGTAGTGATGCCCGGGCTGCCATCTCTTCGCGAAGAATGCCGCGATTGACCTCGGCGACGCGGGCCAGATGATCGGCGTCGATGAACGCGACGAGGTCACGCTCCACGTCGCTGAGGGCTGCGACGGCGGCGGCACGGTCGGGCTCGGCCACGGCGGCCAGTAGTGCGGTGCTGTCGGCAGGGACATCGGTGAGGCACTGGGCCACGTCGTCGTACGCGATCCAGCGCTGCTCGCGCGTTCTGGTCGAGATCAGGTGGTCGAGGGCGTCCCGCGCGCGGGCGGCGGTCTCGAAGGGGCCTTCGAGGGTGGCGCGCGCGACGCTGAGGGCGACCGCGGCGCGGATGACCGGCGCATCGGCCCTGCGCAGGCCCATGAAGCGCAGGGGGATGGGTCCGTCGACGATGAGGCAACGACGAAGGAACCGTCGCGAAGTGCGCAGCCGGGAGGCGTCGGCGCCAGCCAGGTGAAGGGCCCTTCCGTCGAACGCGACGGTGACGCCCTCGGGGTGCTGTTCGACGCTCCAACCGGTCTTCACCACGCGTCCCACCGCACCATCCTCCCGCACCCGGATGGTTGCGTGGACCACGGCGTCTGCGGCGCCTTGGCACGGGTCCGATGCTGCGGGCACGACGAAGGCCCGCCACCCCGGGAGGGGCGACGGGCCTTCGGTGACTCTAGCGAGACTGCTTAGCAGTCGTAGTAGAGCTCGAACTCGTGGGGGTGCGGACGGAAGCGCAGCGGGTCAATCTCGGCGGTGCGCTTGTAGTCGATCCACTCGGCGATGAGGTCCTCGGTGAAGACGCCACCCTCGGTGAGGTAGCCGTGGTCCTTCTCGAGTTCGTCGAGAACCTTGGACAGCGAGTCCGGGACCTGGGGGATCGAGGCGTGCTCCTCGGGGGCAGGCTCGTAGAGGTCCTTGTCGATGGGGGCCGGCGGCTCGATCTTGTTCTTGATGCCGTCGAGGCCAGCCATCAGCAGCGCCGCGAACGCGAGGTAGGGGTTACCGGACGAGTCGGGGGCGCGGAACTCGATGCGCTTGGCCTTGGGGTTCGAGCCGGTCACGGGGATACGCACGGCGGCCGAACGGTTGCGGGCCGAGTACACCAGGTTGACCGGAGCCTCGTAGCCGGGCACCAGGCGGTGGTACGAGTTCACGGTGGGGTTGGTGAACGCCAGCAGCGAGGGAGCGTGCTTCAGGATGCCGCCGATGTACCAGCGGGCGATGTCCGACAGGCCGCCGTAGCCAGCCTCGTCGTAGAACAGCGGCTCGCCGTTCTTCCACACCGACTGGTGCACGTGCATGCCCGAGCCATTGTCGCCGAAGAGGGGCTTCGGCATGAAGGTCGCGGTCTTGCCGTTCTTCCACGCGACGTTCTTGATGACGTACTTGAACTTCATCAGGTCGTCGGCGGCGTGCAGCAGCGTGTTGAAGCGGTAGTTGACTTCCTGCTGACCGGCGGTGCCCACCTCGTGGTGCGCGCGCTCAAGGTCAAGGCCCACCTCGCCGAGGACGGTGCACATCTCGTCGCGCAGGTCGGCCATCTGGTCGCCGGGCGAGACGGGGAAGTAGCCACCCTTGATGCGGGTCTTGTAGCCAAGGTTCGGGGAGCCGTCGGCCTCCTTCTCGACGCCGGTGTTCCACCAGCCCTCGGAGGAGTCGATGTGGTAGTAGCCCTCGTGCTGGTTCGTGTCGAAGCGCACGGAGTCGAAGATGAAGAACTCGGCCTCGGGGGCGAAGAACGCGGTGTCGCCGATGCCAGTCGACTTGAGGTACTCCTGCGCCTTCATCGCGACGTTGCGCGGGTCACGGGAGTAGGGCTCGTCGGTGAACGGGTCCACCACGGAGAAGTTGATGACCAGCGTCTTGGCCTTGCGGAACGGGTCGAGGTACGCGGTCTGAAGGTCGGCGATGAGCCTTCATGTCGGACTCGTTGATGGCCTGGAAGCCGCGGATCGACGAACCGTCGAATGCCGCGCCGTCCTCCAGGACGGTCTCGAACTGTGAGGCGGGAACGTTGACGTGCTGCATCGCGCCGGGAAGGTCACAGAAGCGGATGTCGATGTACTCGACCGCCTCGTCCTTCACAAAAGCAATTGCCTCGTCGGCAGTCTTGAACATCCGTGTGCTCCTTGGTTGGGTCGTGCCTGTCGCTGGCGAGGCCAGCCTAGGGTCAGCCGATTTCACCCAGGTTCGCCGAATGTTACAAACGCGTTTCCTGGGCGCACCGCGCGCGCCGCTCAGCAGGTGCGCTGACGTCGACGTCGCTCCCGACCCTATACCCAGCCCTTTACGATGGAACGGTGAGCGACACCCCCACCACGGATGCCCCCGCCGGCGCGCTTGTCGGCCGCCGCCTGATCGGCATCGGGATTGATTGGGTGCTGTGTCTCCTGATCTCCTCAGCGTTCTTCGTCGATCCCGCGCGCGCGGGATCGACGGGCATTGAGCGCGTGTTCCTCGCGGGAGACTCCACGGCGACCCTGCTGATCTGGGCCGCGCAGCACCTGGTGCTCGTGTCCCTGCTCGGCACGACCATCGGCCACCGCCTCACGGGACTGCGCGTCATGCGTGAGGATGGCGCCCCGTACGTGGGCCCGCTCAGGGGACTCGGACGCACCGTGCTGCTGGGGCTCGTGATCCCCGCCGTGGTCTGGGGGCCGGACGGCCGCGGACTTCACGACCGTGCCGTGGGAACCAGGATTGTCGATGTGAGGGGAGCCCGCGCGTGACCACCGAAACCCGTCTCCAGGTGAAAGGCGTCCTGTTCGACATGGACGGCACCCTGGTGGACTCCAACGCCCTCGTGGACGTCATCTGGAACGAGTTTTCGGACGCGCACGGCCTCGACAGCACCGAGGTGCGGGCCTACGCACACGGCCGCCCGTCCCGTGCGACGGTCGCGACGTACCTCGATGACGAGGCGCAGATCGCGCACTGGATCGACAGGATCCACCACCTCGAAGGCTCCCTGTTCGACGCGGTCAAGGAGATCGCGGGGGCACGTGCCCTCGTGGCATCCCTGCCGTCGGAGCGCTGGGCCGTCGTGACGTCGGCGATTCGTGAGCCCGCTCGCGCCCGCATCGGCGCCGTCGGCATCCAGGTGCCGGACGTCCTCATCGGCGCCGATGACGTCACGCACGGCAAGCCTGACCCCGAGGGTTACCGTGCCGGCGCCGCCGCGCTGGGCCTCGACCCCGCCGACTGTGTGGTGTTTGAGGACACCGACGCCGGAGCGAAGGCAGGCCTGGCCGCAGGCTGCGCCGTCGTGGTCGTCGGCGCGGGCCACTCGGACACCCTCGACACGCTGCCCCGAGTGCCGGACCTCACCCACGTCAGCGCCACGGTCGATGCCCACAGCGGCATCGTCCTGACCCTGACCTGAGCCAGCCGCCGCCGCGCTCCACCACGACGAACGCCGCCCTCCCCGAGGGGAGAGCGGCGTTCGAGTCAGACAGAGATCAGCGACCGCGCATGGCCTTGCGGTCGGGGCGCGCGCGCATGGGGTCGACACCCTTGGGCATCGGCAGGCTTGGCGCCGCCGATGGCGTTCAGGCGGGCCGCAACCTGCGAGCGCTGCGCCTTAGTCAGTGCCTTCTTGTGGCCCTTGATGGCCTTCACGAGGCTCTTGAGGGGAACCTGGCCCTCGCCGGTGCCCTCGTAGATCGCGTGGACGGGGACGCCCGGCACCAGCCTGGTGAGACGACGCGTGGTGGCCTCGACCTGCTTGCGGGCGCCGTTGCCGCCCTCGGCGATCAGCACGATGCCGCCCTTGCCGACGCCCTGAAAGACGATGCCCTTGCCGCGAGGATCGACCGAGACGGGCTCCTCGTTGAACTGCCAGCCCGAGCGAATGGACTGCGCGATCGAGATGGAGGCGCCGGGCTGGCCCTCCATCCGGATGTATGCGTTGCGCTCAAAACGGCGGGTGAGGGTGTACATCCCCGCAAGAACGGCGGCAAGGATGGCGAAGATGATCGCGTAGACCAGGATCCACGTGGAACCCGAGGCCAGACCGATCGCCACACCCGCGCCAATGATCACCAGCGGGATCAGGATCAGGAGCGGCAGCAGCCACTTGTCGTAGGGTGCCGTGGACTTGTAGGCCTGCGCGACGAGCCTTGTACCACCGCGGGCGCTTCTCGGGTTCTTTCGCCATGATGCCGCACAGTCTAGTCGCGTCCGGGGGTGGCCGGGAGCGACGTTCGCCGTCAGCAGGAAGGACGCTGCGGCGCCGCCCACGTCAACAGCGCCGATGCCTCCTGACGCGCCTCCATCGGCTCGCCCAGGTGGGCCAAGGCCTCGGGAATGGCGCGACCCTTCGAGGTCATCGCCTGGCCCCACAGCCGGCCGGCGCGATAGGCTCGAACGCACGAGGGGGCCCGACATGACGCCAAGGAAGCCGATCTCCTCCGCGGCCTCGGAGAGGTCAACGAACTCCTCGGGCTTGACCCAACGCTCGACGGGGTGATGGCGCGGGCTCGGGCGCAGGTACTGCGTGATGGTGATGAGGTCCGTGCCTGCGTCGTGCAGGTCCTGGAGTGCCTGCAGCACCTCGTCCATCGTCTCGCCCATGCCAAGGATGAGGTTGGACTTGGTGACGAAGCCATCGGCCTGGGCCATGCTGATCACCTGGAGCGACCGCTCGTAGCGGAAGGCGGGGCGGATGCGCTTGAAGATGCGCGGCACGGTCTCGACGTTGTGGGCCAGCACCTCGGGCCGCGAGGAGAAGACCTCGGCGAGCCTGATCGGGGTCGGCGTTGAAGTCGGGGATCAGGAGTTCGACACCCGTGCCGGGGTTGAGCCTCGTGAATCTGGCGCACGGTCTCCGCGTACAGCCACGCGCCGCCGTCGTCGAGGTCGTCGCGCGCCACGCCGGTCACGGTCGAGTACTTGAGGCCCATCTGCTGCACGGACTTTGCCACCTTCAGCGGCTCCATGCGGTCCAGTGCGGTGGGCTTGCCGGTATCGATCTGGCAGAAGTCGCACCGGCGCGTGCACTGCGCGCCGCCAATGAGGAAGGTTGCCTCGCGGTCCTCCCAGCATTCGAAGATGTTGGGGCAGCCCGCTTCCTCACACACCGTGTGGAGTCCGCCGCCCTTCACGAGCGTCTTGAGCTCCGTGTACTCCGGGCCCATCGTGGCCTTGGTGCGGATCCACTCGGGCTTGCGCTCGATGGGCGTCTCGGCATTGCGGGCCTCGATGCGCAGCATCCGGCGGCCTTCGGGGGCGATGGTCACGCGAGGCTCCTTGTGGGGGTCGGGAACGACGGGGTGCGTGGCGGGGGTAGGTGCCTGAGCCTCCCAGCGTACGGGGGCCAGGGCGTCCTCGAGGAATCCACGTGCCGTGGGGACCACCTCGGTGACGGTGACCTCGCGGCCCACCTCGCGCGACAGCGAGGTGACATCGGCATCGGAGATGCCGCAGGGGACGATGCGGTCGAAGCGTTCGAGGCTGGGATTGCAGTTGAAGGCGAAGCCGTGCATGGTGACGCCACGGGCCACGCGCACGCCGATGGCGCAGATCTTGCGCTCGAGACGCTCCGCTGTGGCGGGCAGCCACACGCCCGAGCGGCCGTCGACGCGCATCGCCTCCAGGCCGTACGCACCGCACAGGTCGATGAAGGCCTGCTCGCCTGGCGCACGTAGCGCACCACATCGACGGGCTCCGCGAGCCGCACAATCGGATACCCCACCAGTTGGCCGGGGCCGTGCCAGGTGATCCTGCCGCCGCGGTCCACATCCACCACCGGGGTGCCGTCGGTGGGGCGGTCCCACGATGCCGTGCGCTTTCCCGCGGTGTAGACGTCCTCGTGCTCGACCAGGATGACGGTGTCGCCCCGCTCGTCCGCAGCGCGTGCCGCATGCAGGGCGCGCTGGCGCTGCCACGCCTCGTCGTAGGGGACGAGACGCTCACCGAGTCCGAGGGGGAGGATCTCCATAGGCCTCCCAGGCTAACGCGCCCCGCGCCCGGCGGCGAACTCCTCACTGAGCCCCGGCATCGGCCGTGAAAACTGCGGGAATAGCCTGGCATTTGCGGCGTTGAGAGGGACATGTCTCAGTCCGCGCGCGCCTGGTGGCGCCCCCTCGCCATTCTCGTCATTGTTGTCGCCTGGCTCGCCATCGGCGGCGCGGGCGGCCAGACCTTCGGCAAGTTGTCGGACGTCCAGGAGAACGATGCGGCGGCCTTCCTTCCGTCATCGGCAGAGTCCACGGAGGCCGCGGCCGCACACCAGGAGTTTTCGCCCGTCACCAGCCTGCCCGGCATCTTCGTGGTCGACGGCATCTCCGGCGATGACGACCTCGCGACGGTGCAGGCCTTCGTCGACGCGGTCATCGCCGAGCCGCTGCCGGACGACCCCGAGGGTCGCACGGTGGGCGACGTCCTGTCGCCGCCGGCCGACGCACAGGCGCCCCAGGTGGTGCCGAGTGAGGACGGCGAGGCCGCGCTCGTGGCCTTCTCCATCGACGCCGTTGTCGCCGAGGAGAACCTTGGCGAGGACGCCATGGGCGAGGTGGTCGCCCAGACGATCCGCGACGTGTGGTCCCAGCAGGACACGGACCTCAGCGGCCACCTGACGGGCGGCCTGGGCATCCTTGCGGACCTTCTCGAGGCCTTCGGCGGCATCGACGGCATCCTGCTGGTGGTCGCACTCGCCGTGGTCCTGGTGATCCTGCTTGTGGTCTATCGCAGCCCCGTGCTGCCCTTCCTGGTGCTCGCGACGGCGATGATGGCGCTCACGGGAGCCATCCTGGCGGTGTACGCGCTGGCCGACGCAGAGGTGATCACCCTGAACGGCCAGGCCCAAGGCATCATGTTCATCCTCGTGGTGGGAGCCACGACGGACTATGCCCTTCTCCTGGTGGCCCGCTACCGGGAAGAACTCCTGCGTACCCCGTCTCCGTACGCCGCGATGGCACACGCGTGGAAGCGCTCGATCGAACCCATCGCGGCCTCCGCCGTCACGGTGATTCTCGGTCTGATGGTGCTGCTGCTGAGCGACCTCAAGTCCAACGCGGCCCTCGGTCCTGCGGGAGCGCTCGGCATCGTTGCGGCCTTGCTCGCCGCGCTCACGCTGTTGCCTGCGTTGCTGCTGATCGGCGGCAAGCACGCGCGCGGTGTGTTCTGGCCCGCCATGCCCCGCTACAGCGAACAGACGGCCGATCCCGCTGCGAACGATCCCTCGCAGGCACCCGGGCTGTGGGCACGGGTGGCGCGCGGAGTCGACGCGCACCCGCGCCGCACCTGGCTCGCGGCTGCCGGAGGCTTGCTGGTGTTGGCCGCGTTCGTCCCCACCTTCAAGGCCTCGGGCCTGGGCGAGCAGGAGGTGTTCACCCGCGACACAGACTCCGTGTTGGGTACCGCCGTCCTCGAGGACCACTTCGACGCGGGTGCCACGTCCCCCATCCGCATCATCGTTCCCGAAGACCAGGCTGACGCCACGGTGGAGGCAGTCAAGGGCGTCGACGGTATTGAGGACGCGTACCCGCTGACCGAGTCCGTGGCCCAGGGAGCACCCGCGGGCGTCGCCGGACCCGAAGACCCGATTGTGGTCGATGGCCGCGTCGAGGTCGTCGCCATCACCCAGGTGTCGTCGAGCTCTAACGAGGCCGCGGACATCGTGCAAGACGTCCGCGATGTGGTGCACCCGCTCACCGACGAGGCGCTCGTGGGCGGCACCGCCGCCGAGCAGGCTCGACACCCGTCTCACCACCCAGCGTGACACGCTCGTGATCCTTCCCACCATCCTCGGCGTGATCTTTGTGGTCCTTGTCCTCCTCCTGCGCGCCATCGTGGCTCCGGCGCTGATCGTGGTGGCGAACATCGTGTCCTATGGCGCCACCATCGGGCTCTCGGCGTTGCTGTTCAACCACGTCTTCGGCTTCCCTGGATCGGATCCGTCGGTGCCGCTGCTGGGCTTCGTGTTTCTCGTAGCCCTGGGAGTGGACTACTCGATCTTCCTCATGTCTCGGGCTAGGGAGGAGTCGCTGGAGCACGGCAACAGGGCAGGCATCAGGCGTGCCCTCGCGGTCACCGGCGGCGTCATCACCTCGGCAGGCATCGTGCTCGCGGCGACCTTCGCCGCCCTCGGAGTGATCCCGCTGATCTTCCTGGCGCAGATCGCGGTCATTGTGGGCCTGGGAGTGTTGATCGACACCTTCGTGGTCCGCTCGCTCCTGGTCCCCGGCCTCGTCGCGGACGTGGGCAGGCGCTCGTGGTGGCCGTGGCAGGGGCGCATCAAAGACTGACCCTGTGGATAGCGCCCCGACGCAGGCGCGGCGCGGCACGCTGGACGTATGTCCACGGCAGTCGATCATCGAGTACCGACGCTGAGGCGTGCCCTCGGCACGGGCGCTGGCCTCGCCCAGCGAGTTCGCGAGCGGGCCGCACGGCTGAGCGCGCTCGGGCGGGATGACGTCCTGGCGCCCGTCGACGTCCTGACAGACGGAGACACGGTGTCCGCGATGCTCCCCGTGATCGACGGAGTCGACCTCGCCCACCTGGCGGCGCAGCGGGGTCCGTTGAGCGCGGGGGAGTGCGTGTGGCTGGGGCGTCGGGTGGCGAGCGCGCTTGCCGCCTTGCACGCGGCGGGTCTGGTGCACGGCGATGTGTCGCCCGCGAACGTGGTGGTGCGGGCCGATGGTGTCACGCTCGTCGACACGCTGGGCGCCGTGCGCGGAGACGAGCGTGGTACGCCTGGATTCCGCGCTCCAGAGGCGGTGGCCGGAGACCTGGTCGAGGCCTCCGACGTATTCGCGCTCGGGAGGCTGTTGCGCTGGGCGGTTTGCGAGGAGGATGAGGCCCGCGTGCGGGCGTGGACGGTCCCGTGTGTGGCCTCACACCCCGACCAGCGCCCTCGCGCCGGCGAGGTCGACGCGGTCCTGTCTCGCTGCGCGCCTGAGCGGCGCGTGCCGTTGCCCCGCACCGACGTCGCTACGGCTGTGCGGGCGCGCGCCGTGGCGCGCACCGAGCGCATCGCGCAGGGCCGATGGTGGCGTGCGCTGCGTTGGACGCTGAGAGGCATCGCGGTCACCGGCGCATCGGGGGTACTGGCCGGGGCCGTGATCCTGATGCCCCGTCTGCTGGACTCCGACGCCGCCGCGGGTCCTGCAGCGGACGCAACCGTCTCCTCGGACTCTCCGGCAACGGCCGCGCGCCTGAGCGCCGCGGATGCGGCCCGGGCGCTGACGGAGGCCCGCATCGCTGCGCTTGAGGCCGAGGACGGCACCGCGCTGCTTGCGACCGTGACCGGTCAGGGAGCGGTCGCAAGCGACGCCGCCACGACGGCGACCGCCCTCGACGGCGGTGACGTGGTCTATGAGGGCCTCGCCGTGGAGGTGGGGGACGTGGCCGTCACCGAGGAGGGCGACGACTCTGCCACCGTGGAGGTGACGTACGAGATCACCGCGCATGAAGTCTCCACGGCTGGAAAGTCAGTGTCGGTGCCTGCGGAGACGCAGCAGGTGCGGTTGTCCCTTGTGTGGGTGGGAGACCAGTGGCGGGTCACCCGGGCCCAGACGCGCTAAGCGGGACTACGCCTGCGCCATGACGGCGTGCGCCGCGGCGGTGATCTCGGGATGGCGCCATTCGAAGCCGAGCCGGGTGAGGACTCCAGGAGACGCCAACTGGCTGGACAGGAGATCCTCGGCGGCGGGGCCGATGGCGGCGCGGAGCGCGAAGGCGGGAACGGGAAGGCCGGGGAGCGGCCAGCGGCCTCGGACATCACGCGGATGAACTCGCGGTCGCGCACAGGGATGGGGGCGATGAGGTTCGCGGGGCCCTCGTGCGCGGACTCAAGCAGGAAGCGCTGCGCGCGGATCTGGTCCGTCAGCGTGATCCAGGCGTGCCAGGCCTCACCCGAGCCCAGCGAGCGCAGCAAACCGCGCTTCACCAGCGGCATCAGGCGCTCCGCGAAGCCGCCATGACCCGCAAGGACCAGCCCGGTGCGGCAGAACACGGTGCGAATCCCGGCCTCGACAGCGGGGGCCGCGGCGGCCTCCCACTTCGTGACGATGGACGCGAGGAGGGTGTCGCCGGGGCCGGAACGCTCCGAGAGGCGTTCCTCGCCGCGGGCCCCGTAGTAGCCCATGGCCGAGCCCTGCAACAGCACGCCACCGAAGCCGACGTCAACGAGGCCGCCCACGAGGGTCGAGGTCGCGTCCAGACGGGACTGCAACACCACGTCCGCGTAGGAGTCCGTCAGGCGCTTGGCGCCGATGGAGGCGCCCGCCAGGTTGACCACGGCATCGGCCGTACCCAGCAGGGCGGTGTCAACGGTGCCTGCCTGGGGATCCCAAGCAGACTCCTGTGGTCCGCGCGCCTCGCGGCGGACCAGCGAGACGACATCGTGGCCGTCCGACCTCAACGACTGCTGCAAAGCAGTGCCGATGAGGCCGGACGAGCCAGCGATGACGAGGCGCATGGGTACTTACAGGCCGAGGCTCGGACTCGAACTCGCCGGCCTCGATGATGCGCTTGACCGTCTGCAGGAAGCGGGCGGCGTCGGCGCCATCGACGATGCGGTGGTCGTAGGCGAGCGGCAGGTAGCACATCGGGCGCACCGAGATGACGTCCTCGCCGTCGGGACCCTTGACGACCACGGGCTTCTTGACGATGGCACACGTGGCGAGGATGCCCACCTGCGGCGACGGCACGATGGGCGTGTCGAACAGCGTGCCGCCCGAGCCGGTGTTGGTCACCGAGAACGTGCCGCCGGAGATCTCGTCCGACTTGAGGCCGCCGTCACGCGCCTTGGTGGCGAGGTCGACGATGCCCTTGGCGTGGTCAACGATGGTCTTCGAGTCGGCGTCACGCAGCGTCGGCAGCATGAGGCCCTTCTCGGTGTCGACCGCGAGAGACAGGTTCACCGTGGGGTGGTAGACGATCGAGTCGCCGTCCACCGACGCGTTGAGGAACGCGTGCTCCTGGAGGGCGATCGCCACCGCACGCGTGAAGAACGGCAGGAACGTGAGGTTCACGCCGTGCTTCTCGGAGAACGCGGACTTCGACTTGGCGCGCAGCGCGAAGATCTTGGTGCAGTCGACCTCGACGACGGAGGTGAGCCTGCGCCATGCCGTGCAGCGACTCCATCATCTTGTCCGACGTGATCTTGCGGATGCGGGTCATCTTGACCGTCTGGCCGCGCAGGTCGGAGACCTTCACCTCGTTGGCCGAGGAGGTCGCCGCCGGGGCGGAGGGAGCGGCGGCAACCGCGGAGGCTGCAGCAGCCGGCTTGGCCTCGGCGGCCGCGATCACGTCCTCCTTGCGGATGCGTCCACCCACGCCGGTGCCGGTGACGGCCGCGAGGTCGACGCCGCGCTCCTTGGCGAGCCTTGCGCACGATGGGCGTGACGTAACCGGAACCGCCGGCGGAGGCCTCGGGAGCCGAGGCCGCGGCGGCGGGAGCGGACGATGCTGCAGCAGGCGCCGGGGTAGCGGGAGCGGACGCGACCGCGGGGGCCGCGGCGGCGGGCTGGGTCGCGGGCGCTGCGGGAGCCGACTCCTGTGCGGGGGCGGGCTCGGCCGCGGGAGCCGACACGGCGGCGGGGGCGGAGGTAGCCGCGGGGGCGGCCCCTGCGTCACCGATGCGGGCCAGGACGGCGCCCACCTCGGCCTCCTCGTCCTCATTCACGAGGATCTCGAGCAGCGTGCCGGCGACGGGCGACGGAATCTCGGTGTCGACCTTGTCGGTGGAGACCTCGAGCAGGGGCTCGTCGACCTCGACTTCCTCGCCCACGGACTTCAGCCAGCGGGTGACGGTGCCCTCGGTGACGGACTCGCCGAGAGCGGGAAGGACCACGTCGTGTCCTGCGCCACCGGCGGGGGCCGATGCCGCGGCGGGCTGCTCCTGCTGCGCCGGGGCGGCTGCCTCGGCTGCCGGGGTCGCGGCGGGCTCGGTCTGCGCGGGGGTGGGCTCCGCGGGAGCGGACTCCTGCGCGGGCGCAGCGTCGGCGGCGGGTGCGGACTGGCCGCTGGCCTCGCCTGCCTCGCCGATGCGGGCCAGGACGGCGCCCACCTCGGCCTCCTCGTCCTCGTTCACGAGGATCTCGAGGAGCACGCCCGCGACGGGCGACGGAATCTCGGTGTCGACCTTGTCGGTGGAGACCTCGAGGAGGGGCTCGTCGACCTCGATGGTGTCACCGACCGACTTCAGCCAGCGGGTGACGGTGCCTTCGGTGACGGACTCGCCAAGGGCGGGAAGAGTGACGTCGTTGCTCATAAGAGTGATCTTCTCCGTTGAATCAGTCGTGCGCGTGCAGCGGCTTGCCGGCAAGGGCGAGGTGTGCCTCGCCGAGGGCTTCGTTCTGGGTGGGGTGGGCGTGGATCAGGGGGGCCACGTCCTCGGGGTGTGCATCCCAGTTGACGATCAACTGCGCTTCACCGATCTGCTCGCCCACGCGGGCACCGAGCATGTGAACGCCGACCACGGGGCCCTCCTTGACGCGCACGAGCCTTCACGAAGCCCTGCGTGCCGAGGATCTGGCTCTTGCCGTTGCCGCCGAGGTTGTACTCGATGGTCTCGATCGCGTCGTCGCCGTGCGTCTCCTTGGCCTTGGCCTCCGTGAGGCCGACCGAGGCGACCTCGGGGTCGCAGTAGGTGACGCGCGGGATGCCGGACTCGACGATCGGCTGGGGGCTCATGCCGGCGATGGTCTCGGCGACGAAGATGCCCTGGCCGAATCCTCGGTGGGCGAGCCTGGAGGCCGGGAACGATGTCGCCGACGGCGTAGATGTTGCCCACGCCCGTGTGCGGCTTCTCGTCGGTGAGGACGAAGCCGCGGTCCATGCGGATGCCCTGCTCCTCATAGCCAAGTCCGGTGGTGCGGGGGCCGCGGCCCACGGCCACCAGCAGGATTTCCGCCTCGAGGACGGTGCCATCGGCCGCCTTGACCGTGACGCCCGTGTCGGACTGCTCGACGCTCTCGAAGAACACGCCGACCTTGAAGTTGATCTTGCGCTTGCGGAACGCGCGCTCGAGACCCTTCGACAGGGCCTCGTCCTCGTTCGGAACGAGGTGGGGAAGGCCCTCGACGATGGTCACGTCGGAACCGAAGGAGTTCCACACCGACGCGAACTCGACACCGATGACGCCACCACCAAGGATGATCGCGGACGCGGGAACCACGTCGAGGCTCAAGAGCCTGGTCGGACGTCATCACGCGGCCGCCGATCTCAAGACCGGGAAGCGTGCGCGAGTAGGAACCGGTGCCGAGCACGATCGACTTCGCGGTGTAGCGCTCGCCGCGCACCTCGATGGCGTCGGGTCCCACCAGCGTGCCGTGGCCCTCGATCACGGTGACCTTGCGCGACTTGATCAGTCCCTGAAGACCCTTGTACAGGCGGTCGATGACGCCCTGCTTGTACTGGTTCACCACGGTCATGTCGATGGACTCGAGCGTGGTGTTGACACCAAACTTCGCGCCTTCACGTGCGTTGTCCGCGAGGCTCCGCGGCGTGCAGCAGGGCCTTGGTGGGGATGCAGCCGTTGTGCAGGCACGTGCCGCCCACCTTGGACTCTTCGATGAGTCCGACGGTGAGGCCGAGCCTGTGCGGCGCGCAACGCAGCGGCGTAGCCACCGGAGCCGCCGCCAAGAATGAGTAGGTCGTACGAGCGTGGGGTGGACTCGGTCACTATGTGTACTCCTTGTGGGTGTCGGTCCCTCCCATCTTGCCACCCCGGCACGTTCCCGCGAACCGCCACGCGTGACTAACCTGGGGTCATGGGGTTGTTCTCTGGCAGGTTCGGGTCCAAGAAGTCCGCGAAGTCCGGCGGCACGTCGGCGAGTCAGGCGCGCGCGGAAACCATCGCGCACCTGCAGGAATTCGTGCGGTCGCGTCCGGGGTGCGAGGCGTTCATCGAGCCCCCGACGCGCGTGACCCAGACCACGATGGTGGTGGTCGCGGAGACAGGGGAGTGGACGCGGCGCCGGGTTCCCGACCAGGACACGGGTCGCAAGGTCGCGGCTCAGGCTCGGCATCCCCGCCTTCGACGTGAATCTCTCCGGCTACCCGTCGCGCATGCGCGAGTGGAATGAGAAGCAGCGCAAGCAGCGCTGATCGGCCGATGCGGCCGTCGCCGCACGCACGAGGGCCCGGACACCTTGCGGCGTCCGGGCCCTCGTGCTCGGCGGTAGCGCGTGTTTAGCGTCCCGCGCGCTGCTCAAGGAAGCGGAACAGGGTGCGCACGCCAAAGCCCGTCGCTCCCGCGGGGGTGGAACCCCAGGGCGAGCCCTCGTTGAATGCGGGGCGTGCGATGTCCAGGTGGGCCCACGGGGTGTCGCCCACGAACTCCTGGAGGAACACGCCGGCGGTCAGCATGCCGCCGCCGTTGGGGTCACCCATGTTCTGCAGGTCCGCGACCTTCGACTTGATGCCCTCACGCAGGTGGTCGGGCAGCGGCATCGGCCAGAACGGCTCGTCGGCGGCGCCCGCGGCGTCCACCACCTCGGTGCGGATGTCGTCGCTACCCATGACGCCCGCGGTCCTGGTGCCGAGCGCCACGCCCTGAGCGCCCGTGAGGGTTGCGATGTCGAGCACCACATCGGGGTTGTCCTCGACGGCACGCGCGAGGCCATCGGCCATCACCAGGCGGCCCTCGGCGTCGGTGTTCAGCACCTCCACCGTCTTGCCGCCGTAGATGCGAATGACGTCAGACGGACGCTGGGCCGTGCCGGACGGCATGTTCTCGGCCATGCACAACCAGCCGGTGACCTTCACGGGCAGGCTCGGCCTTGGCGGCAGCGAGCACGGTGTGGAGCACGGCGGCGGAGCCCGACATGTCGGACTTCATGGTCTCCATCGACTTGGACGGCTTCAGCGAAATGCCGCCGGTGTCGAAGGTGATGCCCTTGCCGATGATGGCGACGTGCTGCGAGGCGCCCTCGGGTGCCCACTCGACCTTGACGAGGCGCGGCAGACGCGACGACCCCATACCCACAGCGAGGATGCCGCCAAAGCCCTCGTCGGCAAGACGCTGCGGCTCCCACACCTCCACCTCGACACCGTCGGCCTCGCCATAGGACTGGGCGATCTCGGCGACGGCGCCGGGGAACATGTCGAGCGGAGGGGTGTTCACGAGGTCACGGGCGCCCGCGACCGCGCCGGCAAGAATGCGTGCCCGGGTGATGGCGGCGTCCGAAGCGCCAGCGATCAGCCAGTCGGGCCCGTGGTAGGCGGCGACCACGTCGTCGGACTTGTAGGCGTTGAACGAGTACGCACCAAGGACGGCGCCTTCGGCAATCGCCGAGGCGGCAGCGTCATCGGAGGCGGGCAGCGCCACCACGACGGTGGTGGGGCGGGTGCCGATGGCGCGGGCGGCGGCACCCGCGGCCTCGCGAAGCGCGCCCTCGGAGCCATCGCCGATGCCGACGACCACGACACGCTTGGCCTCCACGCCGGTGCCGGGTAGCACCACGGTGGAACCCACCTTGGCGGAGGCCTCAAGGGCGGTGGCGGCCTCGGCGATCGCGACGCGGACGGACTCGTCGAGGAGGTCGTGGGACGTGACATCGCCGTCGAAGCCCAGGATGAGGGCGTCGGCGGCGAGAGTGGACACAGGCTGTGCTTGTGGCATTCATAGAGGTCATGCCTCGAGCCTACGCCGCGCTACCGTGGTCGCGTGTATCGCGCCTTCTACGACCATGTTCTCTCTCACGTCGATGCCGAGCGCGCACACCGCTTCGGTGTCCTGGGGATGCGCTACGGCGCCTGGGCGTTTCGGGCCGGCCGTGCCATCGGCATGCTGCCCAAGGTCGACAAGCGCGTCGAGGCGCTGGGGCTGACCTTCCCCGGCCGGGTGGGTCTTGCCGCCGGCATGGACAAGAACGCTGAGGCCGTGCTCGGCCTGGCGGCCGCGGGTTTCGCGTTCGTCGAGATCGGCACCGTGACGGCTGAGGGTCAGCCGGGAAACGAGAAGCCGCGGTCGTGGCGCGAGAAGGACCTGCGAGCCCTGCGCAACCGCATGGGGTTCAACAACCAGGGCGCCGATGCCGTAGCCGAGCGGCTGCGCAAGGCTCCGTGCAACGTCGCGCGGCGCGGAGGTAGTGCTGGGCGTCAACATCGGCAAGACCAAGGTCACCGCCCCCGAGGACGCTGCCGCCGACTATGCCTACTCGGCCACGCGCCTCGCCCCGTACGCGTCGTACCTCGTGGTCAACGTCTCGTCGCCCAACACGCCGGGGCTGAGGGACCTTCAGTCCACGGAGGCGCTCCGCCCCATCCTGGTGGCGGTGAGGCAAGCGGCCGACGCCGTGGTGACCGACCGCAAGGCGCCTCTCCTGGTCAAGATCGCCCCCGACCTCGCGGACGAGGATGTCGACGCCGTCGCTGACCTCGCCGTCGAACTCGGACTCGACGGCGTGATCGCCACCAACACGACCATCGCCCACGACCGGGGCCCCGGCGGCGTCTCCGGTCCTCCGGTGCGCCAGCGGGCCGTCGAGGTGGTGGCGCGGCTGCACGCGCGTGCCGGTGAGGACCTGGTGATCATCGGTGTGGGCGGCATCGAGTCGGACGCCGATGCCCGCGCCCTGCTGCGCGCTGGTGCGACGCTGCTTCAGACCTACACCGGGTTCGTCTACCAGGGTCCTGGTTGGGTGGCTCGCCTCAACGCCTCTCTCGACTAGGGGCGGGTGCCGTCCCGCCTGAGGCGGGCGCGCAGCCTTGACGCGATCTCTGCCTCTGCACGCGCGAAGTCCGCTTCCGCGCCCGCAGTCGGGCCACCTGACAGGTCCACGCCCACCACGCCGGGGATGGCCAGCATCCGCTCCGCGAGGTCGACCGCGGCCTCGATGCCCGCCTCGCACACGTCAGGAGCCGCGAGAATCGCGTCGAGGTACCCGACCGGAAGCGCCAACGACGTGAACCCGCGCAGCAGTGCCGCACTGCCGGCGTCCACGATGACCGGGACGCACGGAACGAAGCCCATGGTGATTCCGAGCGCCTGGGTCGCCTGGATGAAGCGTGCGACGGGTGCGGCGCCCCCGGCATGGTTCACAAAGCACAGTTCGGCGCCGGCGCGCTGTTTCTCCCGCAACCGGGCCGGACGTTCCTGGAGGGGCGGCGACAGAGGGGCCTCGGCGACGGACACCAGGTGGCCGTGATTCGCCATGAGCGCGGCGAGCGAGGTCGAATCGAGGTCGAAGACGGGGGCCGCATCGGGGCGCGAGCCGACGCGAGTGTGATCACCGGTAATGCAGTGGACGCCTGCCGCATCGGCGTGGGCGAGGGCCGCCGCCTCGGCCTCGAGAGCCTACGCGATTACGGTCGCGAGCGTTGACGCCCATCCATGGCGTCACCCCGGCGTCTCGGAGCAGCGCCGCCCGGTAGGCAGGAGGGAATTGCACGCGGGCCGTGCCCGAGTCCCCGGCGAGCACGGCATCAACGGAGGGAGCCAGGATGGTGGCGCACTCGTGGAGCGATGCGGCGTCAAGCGCGGTCGCGGGAAAATCCGCAACGATGATGGGGCCAGCCGCGATCCGCTCACGCATGGAGGTCGCCGCCGCCGGGGGAGCGATCCTTCCGGTGGCGTCGGCGCGCACGGTGGCGGGGGCCGGGTCGGCGGGCGGTGAGCCGTGCCATCGGACCGTGGGAATCTCCAGGAAGGTGCACGGGTGCTCCGCCACCTCGCACCGACCGTCATGATTGACGCCACCGCACGGCCCGTACTGCATGGTCTTCGGGCAACCCGCCGTGGCGCGCGACTGCGCGAGGGTCAGTTCATCCGGCACGGACGCTCTCCCGCCACCGCGCGTCGGAGAGCGTGTACTCGACGCGCCGCGACGGGGCATCGGCAGCACCCGACCAGAAGGTGAGGCGGGTCGGTTCCACGACGAAGCCTGCCCACGACTCGGGCGCGGCGAGATCGTCGCCATGGGCCGCGCCGAACGCGCTCCACCGCGAGCGGCGCTCGTCGACGTCCAACGCCGCGACCTCGGGGGTGTTGACCCACGCAAGCCGTCGCAGGTAGGCGCTGCGCTGGCCGTAGGCGATGGCGGCCTCCTCGGCCGTCATTCTGCGGGCCACGCCCTGTACGACCAGTTGCCGCGCCGCATCCTCGAGGAACATGACAAGCGCCACGTGAGGATTCGCCTCGAGCCTGTGCGACCTTGCGTGAGCGCGCATCCGTATGGAAGTGGAAGCCGCGCGCGTCGAGGTCAGAGAGCAACAGGGTGCGCGCATCGGGCACACCGTCGTCGACGGTCGCGAGCGTCATGAGGCAGGGGTTCGGTCCGGCAGGGAGCCACTCGCGGGCCAAGGCGAGCGGATCGCTGAGGGCCGTCACGAGACACCTCCGGCCGGATCAAACACGGCAATCTCCGCGAGCGCCGCGACCGAGCGCTTCACGATCCCCGTGGCGACCCGTTCACCGATGGTCGCGTCTGCGCCCGTAGGGTCGCCGAGGATACCTCCGTACCCGAAGTCGTCGCTGAGCCATCCGAACTGCACGGGCGCTCCCGCGAACCCCACCTGGTCACGGGCCGCGAGCGCGGGAGGAATGGCGCGCACGAACCTGTCGGGATGAACGAGGTCGGGTCGCAGGTGCATGAGGAGCGAGGTCTCGCCCCATCCTCCGTGAATGCCAAGGCCGTGCTCGTTCGGGCCTCCCTCGCCGTCCGGGTCGCCGTCGCCAGACGGGACCGCGACCGACATGGCGAAGGTGCGCAGCCCATATGCCCGTCTCAGGTCACGCAGCGCGATCCCCAGGGGAGCGACGTTGCCTCCGTGACCATTGAAGAACACGAGGGTGCGTGCGGGCGTCGCCGCGAGCGAGCGGCCGATGGCATCCAGGGTCGCGAGGAACTCGGTGGCGCCCATCCAGAACGTTCCCGGCGCCCACGCGTGCTCATCGGACTTGGTGTACGCCAGCGGCGGCAATCGCCACACGTCGAGCCCGATGGCCGCGGCGCCCGCGACGATGCGCTGGGAGAGGAGGTCGGCCATGATGAGGTCGGTCGCGAGCGGCAGATGCTCGCCGTGATGTTCCACGGCCCCGACCGGCAGGACCACGATCGAGTCCGCGGTGAGGGTGCGCGCCACCTCCGGGCCGGACAGTTCCGCGAGTTCGCGGGTGACGGAGCCGCTCACATCTGCGTCCCGGTGTGCTCGTGGACCACGGCGCCGAGCCTTGCCGGGGTTGAGAAGCCCGAGCGGGTCGGTGGTCGCGGCCAGTGCCGTGGTCCGCTCGGGCTCAAAGTCGACCGCCCACTGATGCGGATTGTGGGTGCGGACGCCGAGCGCCGCCAGACGGTCGAAGCCCTCAAGCACCTGGGCGGGCGACACGTACGGTGCGGCCAGCATGCCGATGGGGCGGTCGCGTTGCGCCTCGATGTGGAGCATGCCACCCGGGTAGACGGCCTGCACGGCGGCGAGGTCATCGACGAGCGCGTCACCCAAGACCTCCACATGGAAGTAGGGCTCCGCAGCCGACTTCTGCAGCCACTCGATGGGGTGGTTGTAGGAGTTCATCGACAACTTGACCGTGTGCTGGGCGCCCTCGAGCACGCGGTCGACAGTGCCGCCCGCAGCCTCGATCAGCGCTGTGGCGTCCTCGATGCTCGCCTCGTCGAGGATGGCGCGCAGCGACGCTCGGCCCGCTGGAATGGCGAGATCCGCGGGCAGGCATGCGGCGATCTCGGCTCGGTCACCAGACACCAGGCGAGGCGTGGGTGTGAGTGACGCCAGGGGACGCATGAGGCCGACGACCTGCTCGTAGGTGGGGAACGAGGCAAGGAGCGCGCGCCACGGCTGGGCCGGTTCGGTGGCGACTCGGACGGCGGTGATGATGCCTGCGGTGCCGTAGTTGTGGAGGTACGGCACCGCATCGGCGCCCTCCACCCTGACCACCGTCGGCTCGGGTAGGGCATGGACCACCTCGACCGCGAGGACGAAGCCCTGATGCAGAAGTCCGTTGGCGATCGATCCCGTCCCGCCTGAACCACCCGCCACGAAGCCGCCGATGGTCGACTGCGCGGTGGAGGGATACATCCACAGCCTGCTGGGCGTTGCGGTTCGCGTGCTGCTCCATCGCCCAGATCACGGCGCCCGCCTCCGCCTCGATCCAGCCGTTGCCCGCGTCGAGGATGCGGCGCGCACGGCTCGTGTCGAGTACTAGCCCGCCTCCCATGGGGATGCCCTGACCGTAGTTGCCCGTGCCCTTGCCGCGCGGCGTCACGGGGACGCCGTGACGGACGGCGGCGGCGACGGTGGCCGCGATGAGGTCCTTCGAGGTGGGGGTGGCGACGAGCCTGGGCGCGGCCGAGCGGCAACATTTCCTTGATCAGCGGAGACATGCCTGCGCCGTCAACAGAGGCGCGTTCGAGCGAGGCGGCCTCCGTCGTCACGCACGCTTCGCCAAGGAGGGTGCGCAGTTCGGTGGCGAGGGCGTCGATGCGGGCGGGATCGACGGCGGTCAGGCTCGTCATGGGAGGCCTCCTAGAGGTGAGAGGCGGCATCAGTGCATCACCATGCCGCCGGTGAGGTTGAGCGCCTGGCCCGTGATGTAGGACGACTCGTCGCTCGCGAGGAACGAGGCGAGGGCCGCGACGTCATCGGGGTTTCCCAGGCGGCCAAGGGGGACAGGCGGGTCCAGCCGTCGACCTGCTCCGTGGAACGGGTCGCTGCGCCCATGTCGGTGAGGACGTAGCCGGGGCAGATCGCGTTCGCGCGCACTCCGTGCTCGCCCCATTCGAGGGCCGCGGCACGGGTGAGCGCGACCACGGCTGACTTTGACGCCGCATAGTGCGCCTCCATGGCGCCGCCCTTCTTGGCGGCCATGGAGGCGATATTGATGATGGTGCCGCCGCCGGCGGGAATCATGGCGTGCGCCGCGCGCTGCATCGTGATCATGGTCGCCTTGGCGTTGATGCCGAGCATGCTGTCCCACGACTCGGGTGTGATCTCCAGCAGCGGGGTGAGACGGAAGATTCCCGCACAGTTGACGAGGACATCGACCCCGCCTCGGGCGGCGATCGCGGCGTCAACGGTGGTGGCCGTCGCCTCAGCGTTGGCGAGGTCGACGCCCATCGCGTACCCGCCGAGGTTCTGCGCCGCCTCAGCGGCGTCCTCGGCCAGCACGTCGAGGATGGTCACGGTCAGGCCATCGGCCGCGAGGCGTGCGGCGATGGCCCGGCCGATGCCACGCGCCCCTCCGGTGACGATCGCGTGCCGTGCGCGAGGCGCGGGGGTGTCGTCACCGGAGGGGTCGTCATGGGCTTTCCTTTCGAGGGGTGAGTCAGTCTCAGAAGCCGAGCGAGATCGACTCGTCGATGAACTCGTTCGTGTAGAGGTCCTCGGGCGTGAGGCCGTCGACAATCTCGATGCCCTGCTCGGTGAAGATCGGGTCGACGATGCTGAAGAGGCTCCGCGACGCGGTCGGCGTCGAACGTGCCGAGGACGCCATCGGGGCCGTCACCGGCGATGCCGTCGGCGATCATGGTGTCGAACGAGTAGTCGGCCACCTCGGCCGAGTAGACCCAGCCGGTGTCGTAGGCGTCCACGAGCCTCGAGGACGAGGTCCTTCACCGAGTCCTTCAGGGTGCCGTCGTAGTAGTCGACCTCGGCCTGCTGCATGATCGGCACCAGGCGAGTGAGGCAGTCGGCGTACTCGGTGACGTCCGCGGGGCGCACGGACATCGATGCCGCGTACTTCGGGAAGCCCGCATCGTTGATGAGTTCGTACGCGACGGGCTTGCCCCACGCGTCGACCTCGTTCTCGTAGATGTAGGGCTCGGCGGAGGCGAAGCCCTGCTGGGCGATCTTGCCGGCCTCGGACACGAACACCGCGGGGGTGCCGTCGTAGGTGGTGTCGACCTGGTCGGCGGAGAGGATGCCCGCGCCCACGAAGTAGTCGATGTAGACGCCACCGGGGAAGACGCGCACCGTGGTGCCGGCCTCGCCGAGGTCGGCGATCGATGCCACGTCAGGGTAGGTAGCCGGGTCCCACATGATCATCTGCGGGTCCTTCTCGAGCGGCTGGAACACCGACACCGTGGGGAGGTCGGTCGAGTGCGCGATCGCCTCGTCGGTGCCCACGTATGCCATGAAGATCGACGGGTCGGAGTAGAGCCTGTGCGTTGGGTTGCGCGTAGCCCACGGCGGGTCCGCCGGACAGGATGGTGATGTCCACGCCGGTGTCTTCTCCCGAAGCGATGAGCGGGCCGGTGACGGACTTGTTGTTCGCGTCCACCTCGTACTCGTCGCCGAGCATGGCGTAAAGGTGGCCGTGCTCCATCTCGGGGTTCCAGTCGGTCTGGATCTTGATGTCAGCGGGGCAGACTCCCGACAGATCCACGGCGTCGCCCGACGCGGCCGCCACGCTTGACGTGGCCTCCGCCTCGGGAGTGTCGCTGGTCTCGGGGTCGGCCTCGGACGAGCAGGCCGACAGGGTAAAGGCGGTCGCAGCGATTCCCGCGACGACGATGCCGGACTTGAGGTGAACTCGCATGGTGCGCTCCTCGGTGGGGATGGGTGGGGGTGCCTCAGCAGGCGGGTCGTCCTCGGCGCATCAGCCGAAGTCGTACCATTTGCCGACCGCTCGTCGTCCGAGCCAGCCGAAGATCAGGAAGATCGTCACGCCCAAGAGCGAGGCGACCAGGACCGCAGCGAACAGTTCCTCGGACTGCAGGCGTGCGCTGTAGCGGTTGATGAGAGAGCCGATGCCGGGCGTGCCGCGCTGGAAGAAGAACTCTCCGACGATGGCGCCGACCACGGACAAGCCGGCGGAGATGCGCATGCCGGCGAAGACGGCGGGGAGGGCCGCGGGCATCTCCAGGCTTCTGAAGCACCGTGGAGCGTGACGCGCCCTGGAGCCTGAAACAGCTCGCGCATGCCCTTGTCGACCGACTGCAGCCCGAACAGGGTGTTTGACACCATGGGGAACAGCGCGATGATGACGCACACCACCACGCGGGCAGTGAAGTCATAGCCGAACCAGAAGCCAATCAGGGGAGTGATGGCGAGGATGGGGATGGCCTGGAGCATGACCGCGTAGGGGAACAGTGCTCGTTCCATCCACCGGGTCTGGTTCATGATGACGGCCCATCCGACGCCGATGACGATGGCGATGATGAGGCCCGTGAGCGACACCACGGTGGTGCGCCACAGTGCCGTCCAGATGTCGGGCGCACTCTCAGGCGCCCACAGCCTTGGCGAGCACGTCATGCGGCGCGGGCAGGAGGAAGGAGCGCTCTCCGAGCGCCGCGTTCGCAATGTATGCCGCCGCCACGAGGATGGCGGCCACGACGAGCGGCGGGCCCCACGACAACAGTCGTGACGATGCTCGGCGTGTGCCGCGGGTAGGGGTGGTGGTGGCCATCAGTGTGCCTCCCTCAGGGCGTGGGATACCTCGCCGACGAGTTGCGCGAACTCGGGGGTGAAGCGGATCTCGGGGTCGCGGGGCATGTCGAAAGGCACATCGAACTCGGCGACGAGGTGGCCGGGGCGCCCGGACATGACGATGACGCGGGTGGAGAGGTAGACGGCCTCGGCGACGGAGTGGGTGATGAAGAGCCCCGCGAAGCTCTTCTGGTGGAACAGCCGCAGAAGGCTCATCGTTGAGGCGCTCGCGGGTGATCTCGTCGAGGGCGCCGAAGGGCTCATCGAACAGGAAGACTTCGGGGTCGAGGGTGAGGCTGCGCGCCAGCGAGGCGCGCATCTTCATGCCGCCGGACGCTGCCGTGGCAGGTGGTCCTCGAAGCCGCTGAGGCCCACAAGGTCGATCGTTTCCTGCGCGGCCTTGGCGCGGCGTTCCTTCGACTCGCCGTGCAGGCTCCGCGAGGAGCCTCGACATTGCGTCGGGTGGTGCGCCAGGGAAGCAGCGTGGCGTCCTGGAAGACATAGCCGATGCGGTCCGTGGCGAGGGAGACCTCGCCGTGTGAGGGCGTCTCCAGCCCCGAAGCGATACGGAGCAGGGTGGACTTTCCGCACCCTGAGGGGCCGACGACCGTGACGAACTCGCCACGGCGGACCGCCAGGTCGACGCCGCGGAGTGCGACGGTGCCGTCGGGGAACGTCATCTCGACGTCCGCGAAGTCCAGCAGCGTGGCGGGTGGGCCGGCCGCGGGGGCGGGTGTGGTCATCGTGCAACCTCCAGGGGTGCTGGCGCGGTGAGCGAGGGGAAGTCGGTGGTGGACGAGGTGCGCGCGACCACGCGCCCGCGGCGAAGGACGATGCGGTCGGCGGGTGCCTCCGCCACGGCCTGGGTGAGGTGGTCGGCGCGGATAGCGACAAGGTCCGCGTGAGCGCCGGGGGTGACGTCGGCCGCGGGAAGCCCCATCACGTCACGCGCTCCACTGGACACGGCGGCATACGCCTCGTGGGCGGTGAGGTGGGCGCCCACCACGAGGAGCATCGCGGTTTCGAGGGCGTCGGAGCGTCCCAGCGGGTTGAACGGGTCTCGCACGTTGTCGGCACCCGCGGCGAAGCGTGCCCCCGCGTTGACGAGGGCGCGGGCGGGCGCGATTCCTCGCGGCGTAGAGACGTCGTCGCCCCAACCTTGGAGATACAGGTTGGTGATGGGGTTGGCGATGATCCCGATGCGCGATTCCTTCGCCGCGGCGATGAGTGCGTCACGCTGAGGCGCGGGAACGGTGCCGAGCCGCACGCAGTGGCCCGCCGAGACGTTGGTGGTCCATCCGCGGGTGAGGCCTGCGAGTGCGTCGAGCGTGACGACTTCATGGAGCGACTCGTCGGTGTGCATGTCGAGCGCGCAGCCGCGGCGCTCGGCAATGCCGACAATGCGCTCGAGCTCCGCCAATGGCTCGGGCGCCAGGTGTGCGGCAGCGCCCACGCCATCGGCTCCGGCGTCCAGGGCCGCCTCAATGATGTCGGTGGGGATGTCGTCGGGGCTCAGCGTGATGATCTCGATGTCGACGATGTCGCTGAGGCTCGTCGCGCACGGCGACAAGGGCGCGGATGCCGAGTAGCGGGTCGGGTCCTCGCAGGAGGTCCACATGGGTGCGAATGGCGGTGGTGCCGTGACGGACGTTGCGCAGCACCTGCGCTCGAGCCCGGTCGACCACGTCCGCCTCCGTCATGGTGTCGGCGTAGGCACGCCACCACGATGGCCGCGCGCAGATCGCCCATCGGGGGATGGATACGGTCCCAGGAGCCTGCCTTATCGAGGTGGGCGTGGGGCTCCGCCATCGACGTCAGGAGGAGGTGGCCGTCGAGGTCCAGGACCGCAGCGCTGTCGGTGGGGATGGCGGCGGTGCCCGCAGGGACAACGGCCTGCACGATCCCGTTGGCAAGGGTCACATCGACCTTGTCGCCCGTGGCGGTGGTCGCGCTGCGAAGCAGTGCCGGGGTGTCGTTGCCGTGGCGCATCGGCCCTCCTGTCTGACCTAGGAATGTTGATAGGATCAACATCAGCGAGACTAGGGATCGATGATTTCGGGCGCGTGACGCGGCCGTTTCCTACCGTAAATTCGGCGTCACGTTTCGGGACCAACGTCCCAAGATGCGGCACTATCGCTGGCACTGGACAGACCTGGAGGTGAAGATGACCGACGCCGAGGCGCCCGACGAGTCGAGCGCTCAGGGGCCCCTTCCCGGCGCGGCCATACGGCGCCTCAGGCGAGCTCGCGGTCTCACGCTGGTCGAACTCGCCTCCGCAGCAGGGCTTTCCCATCCCTTCCTGTCGCAGGTGGAGCGCGGCCGTGCCACGCCGAGCATGCGCTCCCTTGCCAGCATCGCCCACGCGCTGGGCACCTCGCAGATCGAGCTCCTCACAGCGCCCGATGCCGCCGATGCCTCGCCCGTCAGCGTCATTCCCGCGGGGCATGCCGCGCGAGGCGTCTACGGTGACGGCCGCGCGTCACTGCTCGTGACGAGGTCCGACGCTCGCTTCAGTCCCATCGTCGTGCGCGGAACGCAGCAGGACTACGGCGAGCGCTTCGCGCACGACGAGCACGAGTTCTTGCACCTCATCGCAGGCCACATGGAGATTGAGTTGGACGGGGACTGCCAGGCTCCTGGTGCCCGGCGACTCGGTCTACTACGGCGCACGCGTTCCTCACCGCTGGCGTGCCGTGGACCCCGAGGGCTACCACGCGATCGTCGTCAAGGAACGCCCCCGACTTGAAGGAGGAGGCGTATGAGCGCCGAAGCCCCAGCGCTGTCCGTCGTCGTCGCGAGTGTCGAGCGTCTTGGCGACGTCGTCACACTCGTCCTCGAGTCCGCCGACGGTGCCCCTCTGTCCTCGTGGGAGCCGGGGGCGCACATCGACCTGGCGGTGGACGGTGGCGCGGTGCGTCAGTACTCCCTGTGCGGCGTGCCGGGTGACCCGACGTGGCGGGTGTCGATCCTGCGCGAGCAGGACGGGCGCGGTGGGTCTCGCTGGCTCGCCGAGCAGGCCGCGCCTGGGGTGACACTTGCGGCGTCGCTTCCGCGCAACCACTTCGCCTACGAGGCGCACCAGGGTCCGGTGTTGTTCCTCGCGGCGGGCATCGGCATCACCCCGATCCTCGCCATGGCGCACGCCGCCGCATCCGAGAACGCCGACTACTCACTCGCCTACTCGGGCGCGCATCGCGACACCATGGTCCACCTGGGTGAACTCGCCGAGGTTCACGGCCCTCGTCTCGCTGTTCACGCGGGCAACGAGGGCGCGCGCCTGGACATCGATGCGACGCTTGGTGCGATCGCCCCTGGCACCACTGTGTACGCCTGTGGCCCCGCGCGCTATCTCGATGCGGTCCAGGCGGCGGCAGAGCGCCACGGAGTCGACCTCCGCCTGGAGCATTTCACCCCGGTCGAGGCGGGCGAGCCACTCCGTGACGAGCCTTTCGAGGTGGAACTGGCGATGACGGGCGTGACTGTGACCGTCGAGCCGGGCGCCTCTGTGCTTTCGGCGGTCGAGGCCGCAGGCGCGCTTGTCCTGTCGCCTGCACCGAGGGCACCTGCGGGACGTGCGAGACCCCGGTGCTCGAGGGGGTCGTGGATCACCGCGACTCGATCCTCACGCCCGCCGAACGCGAGCGCCACGACGTCATGTATGTGTGTGTCTCCCGCGCCGCATGCCCCCGGCTCGTGCTCGACCTGTGACGTCGCTTCAGCGTCCCGTGCGGGCGCGCACGGCGGCAACCACCTCGTGCTCGTCGGCCGTCACGAGGGCGTAGTCCCTCACGACCACCCTGCCGCCCACGATGACGTGGCGCGGACGCCTGCCGGGGTTGGCCCACAGTAGGCCATCGACGGGGTCCGCGACGCCTGCGTCGGCCACGCCGGACACGTCCCAGACGCAGATGTCGGCTCGCGACCCCTCGGTGAGGCGGCCCAGGTCGGTCCGACCGAGGCCATCGGCCGAGCCGACGGTGGCCATGGCGAGGACGTCGCGCGCGGGTAGGGGACCACCGACGAGCGCCGAGACCTGCATGGCGAGACGGGCATCGGCCAGCAGGTGGCCCGCATCGTTCGATCCTCCGCCGGACGTCCCGAGTCCCACCGGGATGCCTGCCGCGCGCAGGCTTCGCGACCGGCGCAACGCCCCAGCCCATCGGCACGTCGCACCCGGGGGCGTGCGTGGCGCTCACTCCAGCGCGCGCCACGCGCTCAATCTCGGCGTCGGTGACATCGCAGAGGTGCGCGATGGTGACGCCCGGCTCGAGCCATCCCCACTCCTCGAGCAGGTCGAGCGGCCGGCGCCCGTAGTGTTCGAGGGCGATCTCCGTGTCGACCTGCTCGTTGGCCTGGGTGCGGCGCCGCAGCCCGTGCTTGACCGCCACCTCGCGCAGCAACGCGAACGTCTCCTTGGGGTCCGAGTGGACGCCCGCTGGCCCCACCGCAACCTGGAGCATGCCATCGCGCGAGACGCCGCCGTCGTGCCCTGCGGCGAGCAGCGCGCCGACCACGTCCTCCGCGCCCCGTGCAGCCTGTTCGGGCTCGTCCCTGGCGCTTCCGCGGACGAAGACGAGCCGGGACCCCAAACGCTGTGCGGCGGCGGCCACGGCGACGGCGATCGCGGTGCGGTCGGCATCGCTCGCGTCATGGGGCCAATTGAGGTGATGATCCGCCACCGTCGTGACACCGCTGAGGAGGCCCTCGGCGACTCCTGCGGCGGCGGTCGCCCCCGTGAGATCGGCGTCAATGCCTACCGCGGCATAGGCGGTCGCCATGGCGGGGAGCCACTCGCGCATCGGCACGCCTCGGGTGCCGGGAAGGGTGCGAAACCCGCTTTGGAGGAGGTGATGGTGCGCGTTGATCAGGCCCGGCGTCACGACGCACCCGGAAACGTCGAGGACCTCGGTGCCAGGGGAGGTGTGGCGAGACACCGTGCCGCCACTCACTGCGAGATCGCCCGAGGTGTCGAGTGAGGTGTCGGAAGGGTCGGTCACGATGCGCAAGGCGCCAGTCAGCAGCATGAAGGCATGCTGGCAGGTGCGTGTTACGCAGGCGTGGCCGATGCGCGGCGGCTTCGTGACATCGGCTCAGGCCGCACGCCGTGGCCATCGCGAGGGGATCCACTTCCATGTCTCCAGCGCCGGAGGCATGAAAATGGATCCGCCCGCGACGGGCCGGTCTTGCTAGATCGCGTACGTGGCGGCCCGCTCGGTAGGCGACGCGAGGGCGGGCTCGTTGGACCGTCGCGCGAGCATCGCCCGTACTGTGCCCCAGGCACTGGTCGCCCACCCAGCGAGCAACAGCGCGAGGAAGGCCACGGCGAGCGCTCCGAGCGCCCGGGAGCCCGTGAGGGCCGCGACCCCTGAGGCGCCGGTGACGAGGGTGCCGACGGGGAAGGTGAATGCCCACCACGACATGGCATAGGGGAGGGGGCCGTGGCTCACGCGCCTCGTCACCGCCGCGCAGATGCACAGCCACAGCACCGCAAACCCGAGCGTCGGGACGCCGATGAGGATCGCCACGGGGGAGAGGATGCCCGCGAGTGACGGAAGCGCCTGCGGGGCGTGGAGCGCGAGCATGGCCGCCGCGGTCACGGATTGGCCGAGCGGACCCAGCACCATCCAGAGCGCCGGCGCGGTGGTCGCGTCATCGTGCTGATGGTGGGCAAGCCTCCACCACAGTGCGCCGGTGGTCAGGGCGGCGGCGAACCCCGCGGCGCCCGCCATGGCGAGGCACGCCCAGGCCAGGCCGTGAGCCACCACGTCAACGGACACGCGGTCCACCAAGGATGCGCCCGTGGCCGCGGAGACCATGGGAGTGACGACCGGCAGCAGCCACGTAGGCGAGGCGTCGGCGACGCCCACCCGATGCGACGTGAACTGGCGCGCGGGAATCGTGACCGCAACCACGAGCCCGAGGACCGTCCCGACGAGCCACAGGCTCAGGTCGATGGCGGTGGCAACCGAGGTCTGCGCCAGGCCGGGCGCCGCGGTGAAGGTCGCGGACCCCACCGCGAGGATCGCCATGGGCGGCGCACCGAAGAACGGCGCGATGCGCGGATCGGCCAGGCTCGCGGGACAAGAGGCCGGGGTCGCGGCGGTAGGCGACGGCCGCATGGATGGCGGCTGCGGCGAGCAACGTCACCGCGAGTCCCCATGCGGTCGCGCCGACGAGGTCGAGGATCCTCGAGTCGAGCGGCACCGCTGCGCATGCCGTGGCGAGGATGGCGGTGCCCATGACCGGTGTGAACCATTGCGGGGTCGAGGACAGGGGTGCCATACCGCCCATCGTTCCGGCTTCACCCTGCCGCCGGTAGAGTGACCTCGCGAGGTATCCACAAGCAATAGTTGTGGGAGGTGTGATGGCCGAGCCGTCCCTGGAGGAACTGCGCATGCTGCTGGCTGTGCAGCGCCACGGGTCGCTGACCGCAGCCGCAGAGGAGTTGGGTGTCAGCCAGCAGGCCGTCTCCCAGCGCATGCGCACGCTCGAACGCCGGCTCGGCCTCTCGCTGTTGGCACGCAGTGCGCGCGGATCTCGCCTCACCGCGCACGGGCGCCTCATCGCCGACTGGGCGACGGGCGTGGTTGATCAGGTCGAGGCCCTCACCGCCGCGGCAGCCGCCCTGCGCGAGGACAGGGACGCCCAACTGAGCGTCGCGGCGTCGCTGACCATCGCCGAACTGCTGATGCCCCGGTGGCTGGTCGCGGGAAGGGCAAGGGGCATCCACACGCGGCTCGAACTGGCGGCCGTCAACTCCGCCACGGTCATCTCCCGCGTGCGTGAGCGTGAGGCCGAGGTGGGTTTCATCGAGACCCCCGACGTGCCACGACGGCTCGCCAGCAGGCGCATCGGCGTCGATGAGGTGGTGCTAGTCGTCGCGCCCGATCACCCATGGGCACGCCGCACCGCCGTAGCGGCGGCCGAGGTGGCCCGCACCTCGCTCATCATGCGGGAGGAGGGCTCTGGCACTCGCGTCACCCTGGAAAGGGGCCTCGCCGATGCCGGACACACGCTCACACCACCCGCAGCCGAGTTGTCCACGACAGCCGCGATCCGCGCAGTGGTGATGTCCGGAGCGGGTGCGGCCGCCGTCTCAGAGCCTGGCCGTGCGCGAGGATCTCGTGTCCGGAAGCCTGGTGCGTGTGCCGGTCGATGCGCCTCAGTTCTCCCGGCCGCTGACCGCGGTATGGGACGGCTCCCGCGCGCTCTCGCCCGCCGCGGCGAGGTTCCTTGACCTCGCCACGGCACTGGGCGTCGGCGCGCCCTGAGCCGGGTGGAGCCTACCGGTTCACGCGCACCGACGGCGCGGGAGCAGTGCCATCGGCCGATGCGGTTGCGGAGCCTCCCCGTCCCGTCACCTGGTACGTCACCCGTGTGCCGTCGGGGCACACCACGTCCACGGTGCCGTCGATCTCGTCAGCATCGGGGTACACGTCGAGCACGAGACCATCGAGGTAGTTGTAGTCCGGGCGATCCGTGCGTGCTCCACGGGGGATGATCGCCCCCGGCCGTACATACAGAGGTAGGGAATCGAAGGCGTGGCGCTCCCGCACCCAGCGTCCGCCCTCAACCCGCTCGTGGGTGATCAGCGATGTCCACATGCCCTCCGGCAGGTAGACATCGACGTCGCCCCCGCGCTCATCACGGGAGCGACCAGGAGATCCTCGCCGAGCATGTACTGGCGGTCGAGGTACGTCACACCGGCGTCGTACGGGAACTCGAACAGCATCGGCCTGGCGACGGAGACGCCGGTGGCGGCGGCATCGGCCCCAGCCGTGAGGAGGTACGGCATGAGCGAGTTCTTGAGTTGCGCGAACCGACGGGTGATGGCGACGGCCTCGTCGTCGAAGGCCCACGGCACGCGGTAAGAGTCGGAACCATGGAGGCGCGAATGGCTCGACAGCAGGCCGAATGCCACCCACCTCTTGAACACCTCGGGGTCGGGAGTGCCCTCGAAGCCTCCGATGTCGTGACTCCAATAGCCGAAACCCGAAGCGGCGAGGGACAGCCCGCCCCGCAGCGTCTCCGCCATCGAGACGTAGGTGGACGTGTTGTCGCCGCCCCAGTGCACCGGGAACTGCTGTCCACCCGCGGTGGCAGAGCGCGCGAACAGCACGGCCTCGCCGTCGCCGCGCTCGTCCCTCAGCACCTCGAAAACGGCGTCGTTGTAGAGCCTGGGTGTAGAGGTTGTGCATCACGAGCGGATCCGAGCCATCGTGATACGTGACCTCGGTCGGGATGCGTTCGCCAAAGTCGGTCTTGAGGGCATCGATGCCCTGGCGCAGGAGGACCCGCAGGTGCTCCTGGAACCACGCGCGCGCGTCCGGGTTCGTGAAGTCCACGAGCGCCATGCCTGCCACCCACAGGTCGCATTGCCACACGGACCCGTCGGGGTTGCGCACAAAGTACCCACGGTCGCGGCCCTCGGCGAACAGCGCGGACCGCTGCGCGATGTAGGGGTTGATCCACGCCGAGAGTTTGAGGTCCTTGCTGTGGAGCCGCTGCAGCATGCCCTCGGGGTCCGGGAACGTGCGCTCGTCCCAGGTGAGGTTGGTCCACTCGAATTCGCGCATCCAGAAGCAGTCGAAGTGGAAGACGCTCAAGGGGATGTCACGCTCACGCATGCCGTCGACGAAGGACGTCACGGTGGCCTCGTCGTAGTCGGTGGTGAAGGAGGTCGACAGCCACAGCCCATACGACCACGCCGGGACAGCAGGCTGGCCTGCCCGTGAGGCGCGTGTAGCGGTCGATGACTTCCTTGGGCGTGGGGCCGGCGATCACCAGGTATTCGAGCGACTGGCCGGGCACGGAGAACTGCACACGCTCGACGGCCTCGGAGCCCACCTCAAACGACACGTGTTCCGGGTGATTGACCAGGACGCCGTAGCCCCGGTTGGTCAGATAGAACGGGATGTTCTTGTAGGACTGCTCGGACGAGGTGCCGCCGTCCGAGTTCCAGATGTCGATGCTCTGGCCATTCTTCACGAGGGGGCCGAACCTCTCGCCGAGCCCGTAGACGAGTTCGCCGACTCCAAGTTCCGCCTGCTCATGCGTGTACGTACGGGCCGGGGCACGCCCGTCGAGTGCCACGCCGGTGGGTCCGGCTGGCTCGGCGGCGACGGCCGCTCCAGGCTCGAGGATCATGTGGCCGGGGCCCTTGGCGCCGGAGCCGGTGAGGCGAGTATCGCCGTCGTAGAAGGAGAGATCCCACGGTGCACCCTGCGACACGACGGCGCTGAGGCGGCCCGCAGTGACCGTGCCGCCGTCCTCGGTGACCGTGACGGATCCGACGTCGCCAGCGCTGGGATTCAGCGCGAAACCGGGGGAGGGACGTCCACCGGTGTGGTGGTCGATGCGCACGCGGATGACGCCTTCGTCGACGGGCGTGACGGTCACCTCGAGCACGGGCAGGTTGAGGACGTTTCCGCGGGCCACGATCTCGCGCGTGGGAGCGACAACGTGGAGGCCACCGTCCCGAGATGTGATGCGATAGGCCTCGTGGGCGTAGAGCGCCTCGACGCCGTGGCGACGCAACCAGAAACCGTCGGTGAACTTCATGGGGTGAGTACTCCTGAGGGATGAGTGCCGCGCTCGAACACGGCGAGTGGGGGCTTTGAGGCGGCACCGTCGCCGTCTCGAAGCGCTTCGAAAATGGGGGTCACAGAGATGGACATGGTGATCGGTGAAAGGCCTACGCCTGCGCCGTGGCGGTCGTGTCGCTGGGAGTGACGGAACCGCGGCTGATGTACGTGGGAGGAAGGAGCGTCACCTCGGGAGGCGTCGTTCCCTCGTCAACCATGGATGCCAGCAGATCGACCGCAACGGTGCACGAAGCCTGCGGGTCAAGCGGAATCGTGTCGAAGGGCACGGCCATCCGCTCGGTCGAGAAGGTCACGCCCGCGGCGATGACGGACACGTCGGAGGGGACAGACCTGCCGTTTTCCGCCAGGGCCGCGGAGACTGAGGCGGCAACCTCTGCCGTGGTGTTGAGCACCAGGCCGTCGAGGTGGGGTGACTCCTCGAGCAGGGCGGTGATCGCCTCATGTGCACGATCGGCTACCGGGAAGGCGACAGGCGCGTCCAGGGCGAGCGCGTTGGCGTGGGCCACGAAACTGTCATGAAAACGCAGGGCGAAGTTGGATTCGCGGCGCATGGTGATCTTCGGGTGCGAGATGAGGCCGATGTTCCGGCGGCCGGCCGCGACGAGCGCGTCCACGGCGGCACGCGCCGCCTCCGCGAAGTCGAGGTCAACGCAGACGAGTCCCGTGGTGTCGGCGGGGATGCCGATGAACACCGTGGGGGTGCTGATGGAGCGCGCCAGATCAGCGCGATCGTCGTGGGCGTCCACGTCGAGCACCACGATGCCGTCGGCAAGCGACGTCGCCGAGGAGCGGCGCATCCCCTCAGAGGCGTCGTTGTCGACCAGGAGCAAGGTGTCGTAGTGGTGAGCGCGCGCTGCCTTGGTGACCTCCATGGCGAACACCATGTGCGCGCTGTGGTCCGTGTCGGGGTGAAGGGGAGCGGTCACGGCGAAGATCTGAGAGCGATTCGCGGCGAGCATCCTGGCCGACGCGTTGGGGAGGTAGCCGAGGCTCCTTGGCGGCGGCGAGCACCCGGTCGCGCGTGTCGGGCTTGATGGAACGCTTGCCTGACAACGCGTAGGACACGGTCGAGATGCTCACGCCAGCCTCGCGGGCAACATCCTGAATCGTGGCCATGTGGACTCCGTCGTCATCGGTGAGGCAGTCTCGAAACGCTTCGAAACTGACGTATGCAGATGAGACTATGTGGCGACGGTGAGTGGGGCAAGCCGTCCCGAGGCCTTTTTGCGGATTCGTGATCTGGACCAGTGGTCGAGAACCGGGAACTTCTCGCAGATACCGCACGTTCCCTTGATGTGCGCCTCTCCAAGGCGGACGTTGTTTTCTCCTTTGACACACGAGGGCCCCGCGACGGGTTGGTCGCGGGGCCCTCGTCGTGTTACCGGCCGGGCTTGGGGTTCGTCTCGACCGTCTTGCCGGGATCGCGTTCCACGATGTCTCCGAGTGCCTCGTCGATCCGCGCCATCGCGTCGGCAGGGATCGTGACGCCCGACGCCTTCGCGTTCTCGTAAACCTGCTCGGGCCGGGACGCACCGATGATCGCCGCGGAGACGTTCGAGTTCTGCAGCACCCACGCGAGGGCGAGCCTGCGCCATCGACAGGCCAAGCGCATCGGCGATGGGGGCGAGCGCCTGGACGCGCGTCAGCACGTCGTCATTCATGAACCGCTGAATCATCGACGCGCCGCCCTTGTCGTCCGTGGCGCGCGAGCCGGCGGGAGGCGCCTCACCCGGGCGGTACTTGCCGGTCAGGACGCCTTGAGCGACGGGAGACCACACGATCTGACCGAGGCCGCACTCCTCGGACGCCGGGATGACCTCGCCCTCGATGACGCGCCAGAGCATGGAGTACTGGGGCTGCGAGGAGATGAGTGGATATGCAGGCTCCTTGGCGAGCGCCGCACCGGCGCGAATCTGGTCTGCGGTCCACTCGCTGACGCCGATGTAGTGAGCCTTGCCCGCCCTCACCACGTCCGCGAACGCCACCATCGTTTCTTCCAGCGGAGTGTCGTGGTCGTAGCGATGTGCCTGGTAGACGTCGACGTAGTCGGTTTGGAGGCGGCGCAATGAGCCGTCGATCGACTCCAGGATGTGCTTGCGCGAGAGCCCCATGTCGTTGGCGCCCTTGGGGCCCGTGGGCCAGTACACCTTGGTGAAGAGCTCGAGGCTTTCGCGCCGTTCACCCGCCAGGATCTCGCCCAGCACGGTCTCGGCGGCGGTGTTGGCGTAGACATCTGCCGTGTCGAAGGACGTGATGCCCACGTCGAGCGCGGCCTTGACGCACGCGGCGGCCTGATCGTTCTCGACCTGCGAACCGTGGGTGAGCCAGTTGCCGTAGACGAGTTCGGTGATCTTGAGTCCTGAGTTGCCCAGGTAGCGATAGGAGACCATGCCGCCACCCTAACCCCGGGCGCTGTGCCCCGGCTCTCGGTACTGAGGAGACTCGATCGCGCGCCAGATCACGTCCACCACGGCGTCGGCGTACCCCGCGTCGAGCGGGGCGGACGTGAGCAAGGCGCGGCGGTATACGGCGGCGAAGAGGAGGTCGATGGTGACATCGACCGGCGTATCGGCGCGCACCTGACCGGCGTCGATTGCGGCGCCAAGGATCGCCGCCGCGGCATCATGACGCGGCGCGAGCCAGTGCGCCTCGAAGCGGTCGCGCGCGTCCTGATCCATCACCGAACCGCCTGCAAGGAAGCGCACCATGCGCGCGGTGGGTTCGTGCGTCATGATCGTGACGAGGTCGGCCACCTGTGCGGTGATGCGGGCGCGAGCGTCGCCGTCGTCATGCGCCAGCGACCAGCGGGTGGACTCCATCAGAGCTTCAAGGAGGAGGTCACGAGGACCCGGCCACCACCGGTACAGCGTGGTGCGGCTCACGCTCCCAGCGGCCGCGATGCGGTCAAATGTCGCCAGCGCCGGGTCCTCTGCCGCGATCTCGACCGCGCTGCCAGCACGCGCTGGCGCACCGTCGCATCGCGGGGGCGTCCGCGCCGGGGGCTGTCCGCGGGGGGCACAAGGGAATTAGTGGACACGTTGTTCAGTTTACGTGTGCGAGGGCTGACCGAGCCCTCCGGCCGCGCCGCCGCGTCGCCGTCCCGCCACCCGAACGGAGAAATCCATGCCTCGCCGTGTAGCCCAGATGTTTGTCGACACCCTGGTGGACGCGGGTGTCACCCGAGTCTGGGGACTGCCAGGGGACTCGTTGAACGCGTTCGGCGAGGCGATGCGCACTGACGGTCGGCTGGAGTGGATGCACGTGCGCCACGAGGAGGTGGCCGCCTTCGCAGCCGGCGCCGATGCGGACATCACCGGGGTCTTGCGGTTGCCGTGGGCTCGTGTGGGCCGGGCAACTTGCACTTCATCAATGGGCTGTTTGACGCGCACCGCAACCGCACCCCGGTGCTTGCTATCGCCTCCCATATCCCGCTCGACCAGATCGGCTCGGGTTACTTCCAGGAGACCCACCCGCAGGAGCCTTTTCCGGGAGTGCTCGGTGTACACGGAACTCGTCAGTGACGCCTCACAGCTGCCGTGGGTGCTCGAGAATGCCATGCGCGCCGCTGTCGAACACTCCGATGTTGCCGTGGTGGTCGTGCCCGGCGACATCTTCTACGCAGAGGCGCCCGACCGCAGGCCATCCGCGCCCATCCGCGCCGCACGCCCCGTGGTGATTCCGCAAGAGGAGGACCTGCGGGTGGTGGCCGACCTCCTCAACGCCTCACAACGTGTCACAATTCTGGCCGGTGCAGGGGCGGCGGGTGCTCACGACGAGGTGGTGACGCTTGCCGGGCGCCTGCAGGCGCCCATCGTCCACGCCCTGCGAGGCAAGGAGCACCTGGAGTGGGAAAACCCGTATGACGTCGGGATGACCGGCCTCATCGGCTTCTCCTCGGGATACCGCGCGATGCTCAAGGCAGACGTGCTGCTGATCCTCGGTTCGGATTTCCCTTACCGGCAGTTCTACCCCGAGGACGCGACCGTGATCCAGGTGGACCTGCGCGGCGGGCAACTCGGCAGGCGCACCGCGCTCGACGTTGGCCTTGTCGGCGACGTGCGCCCGACCGCTCGTGCCCTCACTCCACTCATCGCAGAGGGACGCAACAGCCGTCACCTCGACGCTGCCCTCAAGCACTATCGGCGCGCCCGCGAGGAATTGGATGACCTCGCCACCGACGACGGCAAGACCCCCATTCACCCGCAGTATCTGACCCGGCTGGTGTCGCAGCACGCCGCATCCGATGCGATCTTCACCGCCGACGTGGGCAGCCCGACGGTGATGGCGGCTCGCTACCTTGAGATGACCAAGGCACGCCGTCTGGTGGGATCGTTCAACCACGGTTCCATGGCCAACGCCATGCCGCAGGCGCTCGGGGCAAGGCGAGGACCGAGGCCGCCAGGTCATCGCGCTGGCAGGAGACGGGGGACTCTCCATGCTCCTCGGCGATCTGATCACAGCGACCCAGGCGAACTTGCCCATCAAGGTGGTGGTCTACAACAACTCGTCGCTGAACTTCGTCGAACTGGAGATGAAGGCCGCGGGCCTGCCGACCTTCGCGACCGACCTCCACAACCCCAACTTCGCCGAGGTGGCAACGGCCATGGGACTGACCGGGATCAGGGTCGAGGACCCGGCCGACCTGGAGGCCGCCGTGGTGCGGATGCTCGCCACCGAAGGGCCGGTGGTCCTTGACGTGGTGACAGCGCGAGAGGAACTGTCGTTGCCGCCGGCGATCGAGGCGGCGCAGGCGCGAGGCTTTGCCCTCTGGGCGCTTCGCACAGTGATGTCGGGCAGGGGAGACGAGCCTACTCGACCTCGCCGACACCAATGTGTGGCGCCGGCTCACGAACCGCAAGGGCCGCAAGCGCTCGCGCACCTAAGCCACGTCAGGCTGCCATGGCACAGCACGGCAGCGGCCGCCCGTTCCTCGTGAGAGGTCCGGACGGCCGCTGCGTGTGAGGCTCACCGTCAGACAGGGAACTCGCCGCGAGCCACCTTGGGGCGGGGCACGCGGAAGCGACGCATGTTGAGCGCGCGCGAGATAACGTAGAACGTCCAACCGCGCGGCATGCGCGAGGCGCCGAACTTCTCGATGAAGCGCTTCTTCATGCGGCGCACCATCACGAAGGTCTCGATCGCGGCGGCGAGCACCAGGATGTAGAACACCAGCACCATGAGTCCGCCGAGGGCGCCGAACTGACCCAGGAACAGCGACAGGATCACGAAGAGAATTGCCACGGGCAGCAGGAACTCGCCCATGGACCACCTGGCGTCCACGTAGTCGCGCAGCCAGCGCCGCTCGGGACCGCGGTGCTCGAGCGGCATGTTCCGCTCATCGCCCTCGCGCATCGCCTGGTACTCCTTGTCGCGCTGGACCCGCATCTTTTCGCGGTCGGCCTTCTTGGCGGCCTTGGGGTCGTCGAACAGCGTGCGGCGGTTCGCGGCCTCCTGGTCCTTGCGCTTGGGAGTGGGGCGGCCCTTCTTGTCGGAGGGCGACTCGACGGTCGAGTTCTCGTCGGGAAGGTCCACCGTCGAGTCGTTGCTGGGCGTGTTGTCTGACATGAGTTCCTTGGAGTGCGGCCGCGAGGTGCGGTCACCAGTTGGAGGGTGCGGTGATGCCGGGCAGCGCCAGCATCTGGTCGAGGGCCACCTTGGCCTCGACCTGGGTCTGGGGATCGACGACGATGCGGTTGGGCACATCGCCTGCCACAAGCGACTCGAGTGCCCACACGAGGTGCGGGAGGTCGATGCGGTTCATCGTGGAGCAGAAGCACACGGTGTCCTCAAGGAAGTGCACTTCCTTGTCGGTGTGCTGGTTGGCAAGGCGGCGGACCAGGTTCAGGCTCGGTGCCGATCACCCACTTTGAGCCTGGCTCTGCGGCGTCAAGGGCCTTGATGATGTACTCCGTGGAGCCCACGTAGTCGGCGGCGCGGACCACCTCGTTGGAGCACTCGGGATGCACGATGACGTTGATGCCCGGCACCTTCGCGCGTGCGCTGTCCACATTCTCCTTGCGGAACCGCCCGTGCACGGAGCAGTGGCCCTTCCACAGGATGATGCGTGCGGCCTCGAGCCTGCTCGCGGGTGTTGCCGCCGAGCGGCTTGCGGGGGTCGTACAGCACGCAGTCGTCGAGGCTGTAGCCGAGCCTTTCGACGGCGGTGTTGCGGCCAAGGTGCTGGTCGGGCAGGAACAGCACCTTGCCGTCACCGTCCACACCGCCCACCTGGTCATACGCCCAACGCAACGCGACCTCGGCGTTCGAGGAGGTGCACACCACGCCGGAGTTGCGGCCACAGAAGGCCTTGATGGCGGCAGTCGAGTTCATGTAGGTGACGGGCACCGTGCGGTCAGCGATTCCTGCTTCACGGAGCCTGGTCCCATGCGTCTTCGACCTGGTTGATGTTCGCCATGTCGGCCATGGAGCAACCAGCGGCCATGTCGGGCAGGATTACCTGCTGATCGTCCGAGGTGAGGATGTCCGCGGACTCGGCCATGAAGTGCACGCCACAGAAGACGATGTACTCGGCCTCGGGACGCGCCGCAGCCTCGCGCGCGAGTTTGAAGGAGTCGCCGGTGACGTCGGCGAACTGGATGACCTCATCGCGTTGATAGTGGTGGCCGAGGATGAAGACTCGGTCGCCCAACTCGGCCTTCGCCGCGCGTGCGCGCACGATGAGATCGGGGTCCGATGCTGACGGGAGATCACCGGGGCAGTCGACACCGCGTTCCGACAGGGGATCGCGGCGGTTGCCCAGGAGCAGGAGCGCCGGAGACTGAGTGGGCTCGGAGAACGTCGTGCTCATGCGCACATTGTCGCACGGTCGCCAGGGCACACTAGAGGCCATGCGGATCCTCGTCCTGACCGAAGACTGGCCCGGCGTCCCCGCCTCCCGCGGGGCCGAGCTCGCAGCCAAGGCGTGGGCCGGGGTGAATCCCGCGGTCGAGGTGACGGCTCGCGCGTTGGGTGGCGGTGGCGCACGGACGGCCGATGCGTGGGCGGGAGAGCGGGGGTCGTGACGGACGCGGCGGGGCTGGCCCTTGTCGAGACCGTCGCGGTCGAGGGCGTCACACTGTTGGCGCCCGCCGGGGGTCAGACCCGCTGGAACCCCGACGCGCTCGGCGCAGCGTTGCGTGCCCTCGCCAAGTCCTCGCAGACGGGACCCGTGGTGGTGCCGGTGGGCGACGACGAACCCGCAGGGGACGCCGCCGCGCTCTGGGGCGGCGACGTCGACGCGATGCGCGCGGCGCTTCGGGGGCTTGACCTCCAGGTACTGGTGCGTGCCGACCGGCCCCTCGTGGGCTTTCACGGCATGTCGAACGCCCTGCGCGACGGGCGTGAGGGCGACGCCGCCCTCGCGGTGGCCGCGCAGGCCCAGGAGGAACGGTGGAGCACGGTGGCGCGGGCCACCGACCCGGGCGCGCGTTCGTCACTGCTGGGGCCGGCCCGCCTGTCCGATGCCCCCGGCACCGGAGCCTGCGGGAGGACTGGCGTACTGCCTTGCCGCGGTGGGAGCGCACCTCACCCCGGCATCGGCCCGCCTGGCGGATCTAGCCCACGCCGGCGACGTGGAGCCCGACGTCGTGGTGGCCGTGAGCGGCATTCTGACGCCGCGCACCCTTGACCACGGCATCGTGCCCGCTGCGAGCTTGCTGGCCGCGCGCCGTGCCGTGCCCTGCGTGGTGGTCGCGCCCGAGGTGCACGTGGGGCGACGTGACCTGATGGCAGCGGGGGTGGTGGGCGCTCACGAGGGCGAGCCGGGCGAGGGGGGCTGGTGGATCAGGCTGGCGCGAGTCGCCCAGACCTGGACACCGGCGCGCTAGCCGGACCCGGAGTCGCCGCGCACGCACGGATGGTGGCGCTTTCAACGAATCGGCGTAGGCTAGGGCGCACCGACAAGAGAGAGGAGGCGGCATATGACTGACACCGCTGTTGAGGTTCCGGCTCACGGAGTGGTCATCACCGACGCCGCCGCTGGCAAGGTGAAGAGCCTGCTCGAGCAGGAGGGTCGTGACGACCTCCGTCTGCGCCTTGCGGTGCAGCCGGGTGGCTGCTCCGGCCTCATCTACCAGCCTGTACTTCGACGAGCGAGTGCTCGACGGAGACGCGGTCAAGGAGTACGAGGGCGTTGAGGTAGTCGTGGACAAGATGTCCGTGCCTTACCTCGACGGTGCCACGATTGACTTCGCGGACACCATCGAGAAGCAGGGCTTCACGATTGACAACCCGAACGCTGCAGGCTCTTGCGCGTGTGGAGACTCCTTCACCTGAGTCGACGACCGATACTGCGCGGACGGGCGGTGCGGGCCAATGGCCCCGCCGCCCGTTCTGCTGTTTCAGGCGCTCATGGAGTCGCGGACGTGCTCGACGACACGGGGGAGTACCGCGAGGAACCTGTCGACGTCTTGGTCGGTCACGCCGGGGTGCAGGCCGATGCGCAGGTTGCCGTGGGTGAGGGCGCCCATGGCCGCGAGGACGTGACTCGGCTCGAAGGCTGCTTTGCCGCACGCGGAGCCCGAGCCGACCGCGATGCCTTCCCGATCGAGTCGGCTGACGAGGGGCTCACCGTCGAGGTACAGAAAGGCCGCGGTGACGAGGTGGGGCAGGCGCTCCACCGCATCACCGACCAGGTGGACGCCCACGGTGCGTGCCATCCCGGCCCGCAGGCGGTCGACGAGATCGTGTTGGCGGCGGGCCTCCGCCTCCAGGTTCTCCATGCGTTCCTGGAGCGCCACGGCTGCGGCCAACGCGAGCGGCACGGATAGCGCGCCCGGAGCCCAGGGGTCAGACGATTCGGGCCAGTGGGGCAGCCACCGTGTGCGCGGGCGAAGTGCGACGACGCCGATGCCTGCCGGAGCGCCCCAGTCGGCGGGGTCGGCGATGAGGGCGTCCCAGTGCTCGGGCGCGGAAACGTGCCCGATGGATGCGGTCGCGTCGACCACGAGGGGAACGGCGGCAGTGGTGGTGATCTCCGCGACCTCGTCGAGCCGCTGCAGCGTGCCGATCTCGTGGTTGGCGTGTTGCACGGCCACGAGCGCCGTGTCGGGGTGGCTTGCGCCAGCGCGCACCGCGTCCAGGTCAACGTGACCTTCCGCGTCCACCTCGAAGGTGTCCACGGCGCCCGACGAGACAAAGGATGCGGCCTCAAGAACGAGGTCCCGTTCGATGGCCGACACGCCGATGCGCGTGCGTCCCCGCCGTGCGGCATAGATGCCGCCGATGACCCGTTCGAACCCGAGGGGAACGGAGGACGTGAGGTGGACGTTGTCATGGTGGACACCAAGGACTTCGGCGATGGCGCCACGCGCGCCATCGACAAGCGCCCTGGCACGCCGCGACTCCGTTGTCAGACGGCGCGGGTCGGCCCAGCCATCGGCCAAGCCAGCCCTCAGCGCATCGGCGGTACGAGGGGAAATGGGGAGCCTGCCCCCGGCGTCGAGGAACAGGCGCTGCGCTGGCATGCCCTCACGGTATCGCGCGCTAGACTGCCCGTGTGTCCCACGAACTACGTCCCCGCATGCCCAGAAAAGCCGTCATGGGTGCCGGCGCGGCGGCCGCGGTCCTCTTGCTCTCGGGTTGTTCCCAGGGCATCGAGAACGGCGCGCTTCCCTCGACTCCGGAGATCACCAATCAGACCGGCCGCATCATCACGCTCTGGAACGGATCCTGGATTGCCGCGCTCGTCGTCGGCGTCATTACCTGGGGTTTGATCCTGTGGTGCGTCGCTGTTTACCGCAAGCGCAAGGGCGACAACAAGCTGCCCGTGCAGACGCGCGTGAACCTGCCGCTCGAGCCTGATGTACACGATCGTTCCGATCATCGCGATCGGCGTGCTGTTCAAGTACACGGCCGAGGACATCGCGTTCCTGACCGACGTCTCTGCCGAGCCTGACGTCGAGATTCAGGTCGTGGGCAAGCAGTGGAGCCTGGGACTTCAACTACCTCACGGACGATGTCTTCGACCCGGGCGTGCAGGCTCAACTCACGGGTGAGGAGGGCGTCGAGGAGACCCTCCCGACCCTGTACCTCCCGGTGAACGAGACGGTTCACTTCTACCTCGACTCGCGTGATGTCATCCACTCTTTCTGGATCCCCGCGTTCCTCTACAAGGAGGACACGGTTCCCGGTCGCACCAACGAATGGCAGGTGACGCCCACGCAGACGGGCACCTACCAGGGCAAGTGCGCCGAGCCTGTGCGGCGAGTACCACGCCTCGATGCTCTTCAACGTGAAGGTCGTCGAGCGCGACGAGTACGACGCGCACATGCAGGAACTGCGAGACAAGGGCTACGAAGGCGAACTCGGCCTCGAGTACAGCCGCGACCAGGTGGTGGAGTTCACCACCGAGCACGGGGAGACTGAGTAATGGCGACCGCAGCGTATGAGAACGACGGCAGCCTGGGCTCGACCCCCGCGCTGACCGCCGCCCCCGCCCGCTCGGGCTCGATCGTTGTCAAGTGGATCACCTCCACCGACCACAAGACCATCGGGTACATGTACCTGATCACGTCGTTCATGTTCTTCATCATCGGCGGCGTGCTCGCGCTGCTCATCCGTGCCGAGCCTGTTCGCGCCCGGCATGCAGGTGGTGCAGTCCGCGGAGCAGTACAACCAGCCTGTTCACCATGCACGGCACGATCATGCTGCTGCTGTTCGCAACGCCGCTGTTCGCCGGCTTCGCGAACGTCATCACGCCGCTGCAGATCGGCGCGCCCGACGTCGCATTCCCGCGTCTGAACATGTTCGCCTACTGGCTGTACCTCTTCGGCGGCATCATCGCGGTCGCGGGCTTCTTCACGCCGCAGGGCGCCGCCTCGTTCGGCTGGTTCGCCTATTCGCCGCTGTCGAACGCCGTGTACTCGCCCGGCGTGGGCGGCAACCTGTGGGTCTTCGGCCTCGCGCTCGGTGGCTTCGGCACCATTCTTGGTGCGGTGAACTTCATCACCACCATCGTGACGATGCGTGCACCTGGCATGACGATGTTCCGCATGCCGATCTTCACGTGGAACATCCTCGTGACCTCGATGCTGGTGCTGCTGGCCTTCCCGCCGCTGGCCTCGGCCCTGTTCGCGCTGGGCTCTGACCGTGTGCTCCACTCCCAGGTGTTCAACCCCGATAACGGCGGCGCCATCCTGTGGCAGCACCTGTTCTGGTTCTTCGGACACCCCGAGGTGTACATCATCGCTCTGCCGTTCTTCGGCATCATTACCGAGATCCTCCCGGTCTTCTCGCGCAAGCCGCTGTTTGGCTATCACGGCCTGGTGTACGCGACGATCGCGATTGCTGCGCTGTCCGTGACGGTGTGGGCGCACCACATGTACGTGACCGGCGCGGTGCTGCTGCCGTTCTTCTCGTTCATGACGATGCTGATCGCGGTGCCGACAGGCGTGAAGTTCTTCAACTGGATCGGCACGATGTGGCGAGGAAGCTCACCTTTGAGACCCCGATGCTGTGGACGATCGGCTTCCTCATCACCTTCTTGTTCGGTGGCCTGACCGGCATCATCCTCTCGGCTCCGCCGCTGGACTTCCCGATCTCCGACTCGTACTTCGTGGTCGCGCACTTCCACTACGTCGTGTTCGGTACGGTCGTGTTCGCGATGTTCGCTGGCTTCTACTTCTGGTGGCCCAAGTTCACCGGCAAGATGCTCAACGAGCGTTGGGGCAAGGTCCACTTCTGGCTGCTGTTCATCGGCTTCCACACCACCTTCCTGATCCAGCACTGGCTCGGCGCCTCCGGCATGGCCCGTCGCTACGTCGACTACATGCCCGAGGACGGGTTCACCTTCATGAACCAGGTCTCGACCGTCGGTTCCGTGATCCTCGCCCTGTCGACGCTGCCGTTCTTCTGGAACGTGTACATCACCGCGAAGCGTGCGCCGAAGGTCACGGTCGACGACCCGTGGGGTTACGGCAACTCGCTCGAGTGGGCGACCTCTTGCCCGCCGCCGCGTCACAACTTCGTGTCCATCCCGCGTATCCGCTCCGAGCGCCCCGCGTTCGACCTCCACCACCCGGAGGCCGCGGCCCGCGATCACGCGTCGTCCCACCACGCACTGGTGGACGCGGCGCCCGTCTCGAAGGAGGCATGACCCATGCGTCTTGAAGCGAACATCTTCACGCTGCCGTCGTTCTTCTTCCTGCTGGCAGGCACTGCGTACGGCATCCTGACCGGCTGGGACGAGTGGGTGGGTCTCACCTGCATCATGCTGACGTTCGGCATGTTCATCATGGTGGGCGTGTACTTCACCATGCTGGCCAAGCGTCACGGCATGCGCGCCGAGGACGACCATGACGGCGAGATCGCTCAGGCTCTCCGGTGAGCAGGGCGTCTACGCGCCGTGGAGCCTGGTGGCCGCTGCCGCTGGCGCTCGGCGCCGCTCTTGCCTTCACTGCGTTGGCCGTGGGCTGGTGGATCCTGGTCCCCGCGACCGTGGTCGGCGTCGTCGGCCTGTGCGGCTGGGTCATGGAGTTCTCCACGGGACGCCACGCACACTAGGCTTGTAGTTTTCACGACGAAGGCCCGTTGCCCCTGACCGGGGGAGCGGGCCTTTGTCGTGCATCGGCCGGCTGGTGACACTCCTCACCGTGTCCACGCCCCACCCTGACGGCTCACCACGCCGGCCCTCGCGCGCGCCCTTCGTGCTGCAAATGCGGCCATGAGCGGCACCGACGTGGCCCCCGAGCCGCAGATGCGGCCACGAGCGGCACAGCGAGGGGAGCGGCGGGGGAAGGCCGACGCGGTGGCTTCGTGGCGGGCGGTGGGCGCGACTAGCGCTGGTCGCGCTGCGCCAGTCCCGCGACGCCCACGAGGCGCGCAATCACGACGGCGACAAAGAGGGGGCCGACGACGGCCTCCATTGCCGCGAGGGAGCGCGCCCAGTCGCCCACGGGGGTGATGTCGCCGTAGCCGAGAGTCGCGAGCGTCACATACTCGTGTAGACCATGTCTTGCCACGTGAGTGCCTCACCGGTGCTGGCCTGCCAGGAACCAGGAACGGCGATCTCCTGGAGGCCCATCACGGCCCCGAAGACGCCGCCGATGAGGAGATACGCTCCGAGCGCGATGAGGAGCATGTCGATGGTCCTGAGGTCCGGAGGTGGCCTCAGGAGTGCTCCCGACATCGTCACGAGGAGCGCCGCCTGGAGTAGGCCGATGCCCGCCATGAGCGCGCCCTGAGCGGCGGTGGACTCCTGGTGAAAAGCGAACCAGACGCCCGCGCCCGCCATGGCGACGGAGGCACCGATCAGGACCCGATGCTGGACGTGATTCGCCGCGAACCGGGTCACGGCGACCGCGATGAGGCCGATGTAGACCGCGAGATACACGAGCGCCCAGCCGTGGCCATGGAGTGTGATGGGCGCGCCGAACTGGACGACAACGAGCACCACGAGCAATGCGGTGAGGTGGCGCCGGGACGGCGCGGCCGGGGAAGAGCTCATATCGAGGAAATCTAGCGCGCTAGACGAGTCCAGGACGCACCAAGGGCGGGCCCTCTGGTGGAGAGCCCGCCCTTGGCGTGGTGCGTTCGCGCAACCTACTGGACGATGAGTCCCTTGGTCGCGGTAGCGGTGATGAAGCGCTGCTGGACATTTGCCCAGTCCACGACGTTCCACCAGGCCTTGACGTAGTCGGCCTTCACGTTCTTGTACTGCAGGTAGAACGCGTGCTCCCACATGTCGAGCATGAGCAGCGGGATGAGGCCGACAGGGACGTTGCCCTGCTGGTCGTACAGCCTGAACGATGATGAGCCTTCTGACCGATGGTGTCCCACGCGAGGATGGACCAGCCGGAGCCCATGATGGTCATGGCGTTGTTGGTGAAATGGGCCTGGAAGCCGTCGAACGATCCGAAGTGCTCGTCGATGGCCGCGGACAGGCTCTCCAGTGGGCTTGTCGCCGCCCTCGGGGGAGAGGTTGGTCCAGAAGATCGAGTGGTTGGTGTGTCCACCAAGGTTGAAGGCGAGGGCCTTCTCAAGGCCCGCGATGGCGCCGAAGTCGCCCGACTCGCGTGCAGCGGCCATCTTCTCGAGCGCGGTGTTCGCGCCCGCCACGTAGGCGGCGTGGTGCTTGCTGTGGTGAAGGCTCCATGATCTCGCCGGCGATGTGCGGGTCAAGAGCTCCGTAGTCGTAGGCTCAGATCCGGCAGCGTGTAGTCAGCCATGCTTCCTCCTGCTCAGGGCGCGGCGGTGGCCGCGCAGGTATTTCCGGGGTACGGGTCGAGCCTATCGCCGTCGTCGCGGCGACGGGCACCGATGCCCGGGTGTGTCAACGTCGGCGAAGGCCCTGCGATTCCTCGGCGTGGCACGTGGAGCGAGACGTCCCAAGAAACGACGAGGGCGGCACCCCCCAAAGGGGATGCCGCCCTCATGTGACGCGATCGCGCAGAGGCTACTTGGCCTCGTCTTCGACCCTGTCCCATTCCTCGGTCAGACGCTTGTCAGCGTCCTTGGCGTCGGCCGCGTGGATATCCGCGTCGGCGTTGCCGTGACCGTGGTGGTGCTGGGCCTCGTCGTACTCCGCCTTGGTGACAGGGGAGATGCGCTCCTCGTAGTAGAAGCGGGAAAGGGCCTGCTTGAAGCGATCCCAGCGGTACCCCGGACGGCGGACGCCGTTCTCGTTGTACTCCGGCTCGAGCTCGAGCGGGGCGATGTCGTCGTGCGAGACACGCAGCCAGACCTCCTGCTCGTCGAGCGGCTGGTGAACCTCAATGTACTCGCCGTCTTCGTGACGGACGATGGTGCCCGTCTCGTGACCGTGGAGCACCAGGCTCGCGATCCTTGCGCTGGAGGCCCATGCAGATCCGCTTAGTGACCCAGAACATGATCGGAGGCAGGATGAAGATCGCCCACTGGAAGAAGATAGTGAGGTCGTTGAGCGACAGGTGGAACAGGGTGGCCACGATGTCGTTGGAGCCCTCGAGGACCAGGATGACGTAGAACGTGATGGTGGCCACGCCGATGCCCGTGCGCACCGGCACGTTGCGGGGACGATCGAGCACGTGCTTCTCGCCACGGTCACCGGTCGCCCACTTCTCGATCCACGGGTACATCGCGATGAAGCCGAAGAACAAGCCGGGCAGGATGACTGCAGGAAGCAGGATGTTCATCGACAGGGTGTAGCCGAAGATCTCCCACTCGAGCGGGACACCGAACAGCCAACCGGGCATGAGGCGGAGCGCACCGTCGACGAAGAGGATGTACCAGTCGGGCTGCGTACCTGCTGAGACGGGGGACGGGTCGTAGGGCCCGTAGTTCCACACCGGGTTGATGGTGAACACCGCCGCCACCAGGGCGATGATGCCGAACACGACGAAGAAGAATCCGCCGGCCTTGGCCGTGTACACGGGGAACAGGGGCAGGCCCACCACGTTGCGGTCGGTCTTGCCGCCGCCCGGGTACTGCGTGTGCTTATGCAGGAACACCAGGAAGAGGTGTACTGCGATCAGGGCCAGGATGAGACCCGGCACCAGCAGGATGTGGGCCGTGAATAGGCGAGGGATGATGTCGCCGCCGGGATACTCGCCGCCGAACAGCCAGTACGAGGTGTACGAGCCGATAATCGGGATGGACTTGACGACACCGTCGATGATGCGCAGGCCGTTGCCGGAGAGCACGTCATCGGGGAGCGAGTAGCCCGTGAAGCCTGCCGCGAGGCCCAGCACCATCAGGGTGAAGCCAACGAGCCAGTTGAGCTCGCGGGGCTTGCGGAACGCGCCGGTGAAGAACACGCGACACATGTGCGTCATGATCGCGGCGAGGAACAGCAGCGCCGACCAGTGGTGGATCTGACGGATCAGCAGGCCGCCGGGAACCTCGAAGGAGATGCGCAGGGTCGAGGCGAACGCCTCGGTCATCGAGACGCCCTGCATGGTCTCGAACGGGCCCTCGTAGTGCACCTCGGTCATCGAGGGCACAAAGAAGGCCGTCAGGAAGACGCCCGAGATGAGCAGGACAACGAACGAGTACAGGGCGATCTCGCCCAGCATGAACGACCAGTGGTCGGGGAAGAGCCTTGCGCGCGAAGAACTTGACGAAGCCTCCGATGGAGGTGCGGTCGTCAACGAAGTTCGCGGTGCCGGAGGCGGCGTTGTTCAGCCTTGGCGCCCATCAGTGGCTCTCCTCCTCGACGGACGTGGCCTCGGTGGTGGAGTCACCCGTGAGACGCGTCCAATACGACGGGCCCACGGGCTCGTCAAAGTCGTTCTTGGCGACGATGTAGCCGTCGTCATCCACGGCGATCGGCAGGCTGGGGCAGGGGGCGCTTTGCGGGACCGAAGACCACCTTGGCGCCGTCCGAGACGTCGAAGGTCGACTGGTGGCAGGGGCACAGCAGGTGGTGCGTCTGCTGCTCGTACAGCGCCACAGGGCAACCGACGTGGGTGCAGATCTTCGAGTAGGCGATGACGCCGTCGAACGACCAGTCCTCGCGGCCCTTCTGGATCTTGAGGTCCTCGGGGTTGAGGCGAAGCAGCAGCACCACAGCCTTGGCCTTCTCCGCCATCTTGTGGTGGTGATCCAGGCTTGTTCAGGCCGTCGGGAATCACGTGGAAGACCGAGCCGATGGTGACGTCAGCGGCCTTGATCGGCTTGCCGTCGGGGTCGCGGGTGAGGCGCACGCCGGGACCCCACATGGTGTGACGGAACTTGGAGATGTTCCAGTCCGCACCCATGTTGCCGATCTGGGGAACCAGGAGCGACAGGGGAGCGATCGCCATCGCGGTGATGAGAGATCCCTTGAGCAGGCTGCGGCGCTTCACGCCGGTGCCGGACTCGCTCGGGGTGCCAAGGCCGGAGTCAGCGACGCCGTCCTTGAGGTTCTGGATCGCGGCCTCACGGTTCTCGTCGGACGTGCGCAGGGCGTGACGCTCCTCGACCATCTCGTGGTCGCGCATGAGGGTCTTGGCCCAGTGGATGGCACCGAAGCCGATGCCCACCATGGTGAGGAAGATGCCGATGCCGATCCACAGGTTCACCCGGTGAATCGCGTTGACGTCGCTCCCGTCGCCTGCGTCGAGGCCGAAGTACGCCCACAGGGCGATGACGGTGCCGATGACCGACAAGCCGAACAGTGCGGCGACCTGGCGCTCGGCGCGACGGTCGGCCTTGGGCTCGACGTCGGCGCGGCGCGGACGGTGGTCCGCGAGTCCGGGGTCCGTGAAACCGTTCTTGGTCACGGGCTCTTCGTGGTGTTCAGGCGTGCTCATGAGGAACGTGCTCCAACCCAGACGGTAGCGCCGATGATGAGGCCGAGGAGGACCAACCAGGCCCAGAAGCCCTCGGAGACGGGGCCGATGGCGCCCAGCGACAGGCCGCCGGGGGAGCCGTCCTGCTGAGCCGCGATGTAGGCAATGACGTCGCGCTTGTGTTCGGGGGTGATGTTGGCGTCGTTGAACACCGGCATGGACTGCGGGCCGGTCAGCATCGCCTCGTAGATGTGGGTGGGGGTCGTCTCGAGCAGAGACGGGGCGTACTTGCCCTGCGTCAGCGCACCGCCGCCACCGATGGAGCCGTGGCACATCGCGCAGTTGGTGCGGAAGATCTCCATACCGTTGGCGGCGTCGCCGAGTTCGGGGTCAACCTGCTCGGGCGTGGGGACCGCAGGGCCGGCGCCAAGCGAAGCCACCCAGGCGGCCGCCTGGTCGATCTCGTCCTGGCTGAACTGCGCCTTCTTGGCGATGGCCTGCGGGCCCGAGGCCTGCATCGGCATGCGGCCGGTGCCTACCTGGAAGTCGACCGCGGCGGCTCCGACGCCGACTAGCGACGGCGCCACGCCGTCCTGGCCCTCGGCGTCGAGGCCGTGGCACGAGGCGCAGTTGGCGGTGAAGAGTGCCTCACCGGCGGCGACGTCCTCGGCGGAGGCAGTCTCGGATGCCGTGGCGGCGGAGGGTGCGGCGACGGCGGCCACACCGGTGATGAGGGCGAGCAGGGTCAGCACCAGGAGCAGCGGTGCTGCCTTGTGGTGGCGCCTGCGGGCGATTGCGTGCATCGGGATTCCCTTACTGAACCAGGTAGATCACGGCGAACAGGGCGATCCACACGACGTCAACGAAGTGCCAGTAGTAGGACACGACGATGGTGGTGGTTGCCTCGTGCGTGCCGAACTTCTTGGCGGCGAACGAGCGTGCCAGGACGAACAGCATCGCGATCAGTCCACCGATCACGTGCAGGCCGTGGAAGCCGGTCGTGAGGTAGAACACCGATCCGTAAGGGCTCGAGGAAATCGTGAGGCCCTCGGACACGAGCATCGCGTACTCGTAGACCTGGCCGGCGACGAAGATCGAGCCCATGATGAACGTCAGGACGAACCACTCGTGCATGCCCCACGACTTCACGTTCCAGAAGGAACCGGTGCGGCGGCGCTGGTAGCGCTCTGCCGCCCACACACCCGCCTGGGCGGTGAAGGAGGACAGCACCAGAATGGTGGTGTTCGCCAGGGCGAACGGGACGTTCAGGAGCTCCGTCTTCTCGGCCCAGACCTCGGGCACCTGTGCACGGAGCGTGAAGTACATCGCGAACAAACCCGCGAAGAACATCACCAGAGCCTGAGCCAGACGATGGTGCCAACGGCTACCTGATTGGGGCGCGTGGCATGAATGGGTGACGGCATAGTCGTCGCTTGGGACATAGGTCCCATTAAAGCGCAAGAAAGCACCCGCGGGCGCCAGGTAGGGCAGCCTGTCGCGGCTCTCGCGAGGGTAACGAACGACCCCGCCGGAACGTGCCAGAATGGCCACCATGAGTGACGTGGCCAAGCACGATGAATCTGCCGCGACGCCCCTGAAGGCGCGCATCCTGATCTATAGCGACGACCGAAACGTGCGCGAGAAGGTGCGCTTCGCCGTCGGCTCCACCACGCATGGACGTCCCGTCGAGTGGCTCGAGACCGCGACGCACGCCGCCGTCATCGAGGCGGTGGAGTCACAGCCGTTCGATCTGCTCATCCTTGACGGCGAGGCCGCGAAGGTGGGCGGCATGGGTATTTGCCGGCAGATCAAGCACGAGATCTACGCGGCGCCGCCGGTGTTGCTCCTTGTGGGTCGTCCCGCCGATGCATGGCTCGCGACGTGGTCCGAGGCAGAGGCCGCCGTGTCGCACCCGCTTGACCCGTTCGTGGTGCGCGACGCCGTCGACGAGTTCTTCGCGCCCGCCGCTCAGGCATCCTGATCCGCTGATTTCGCCGCTGACCCGAGACCGGAGGCACCGTGGCCGCACTGCAGGAACTCCTTTCCCGACTCGTGGAACACGAGGACCTCAGCGCGGAGGAGACCGCTGCGGTGATGGACGACATCCTCACCGATGCTGCGTCTCCGGTGGCCATGGGGGCGTTCCTCGCGGCCTTGAGGGTGAAGCGCGAGACGCCAACGGAGGTCGCGGGACTTGCCGCAGCGATGCTGCGTCACGCGTTGCGCTTCGAGGTACCCGGCCGGACCGTCGACATTGTGGGCACGGGCGGTGACGGGTTCGCGACCGTCAACATCTCCACCATGTCGTCGCTGGTCATGGCGGGCGCGGGGCTGACCGTCGTCAAGCATGGCAACAGGGCGGCGACGTCAAAATCCGGAAGCGCCGATGTTCTTGGTGAGCCTCGGAGTCCGTCTTGACCTCCCCGTCGAGCGAGTGAAGGAACTCGTCGATGAGGTGGGCATCACCTTCTGCTTTGCGCAGGTATTCCACCCCGCCATGCGGTTCGCGATGCCGATCCGCAAGGAACTGGGCGTGCCGACCACCTTTAACATTCTGGGGCCGCTCACCAACCCCGCCCAGCCTTCGGCGACCGCCATCGGTTCGTCGAGCCTCAGGGTCTCGCCGGTGCTAGCGGGCGTCATCGCAGAGCAGGGACGCGAGGCACTCGTGTTCTACAGCGACAACGGGCTGGACGAGTTGGCCGGCACCTGCCCGGCAACCGTGTGGGAGGTGCGCGGCGGAGGCGTGACCGAGTTGCGCCTCGATCCAGTGGCGGACCTGGGCCTGAGCGCGATCTCGATCGACGACATCCGGGGCGGTACCGCGTCCGAGAACGCGGTCATCGCGCGTGCCGTGCTGGACGGCTCGTCGGGTCCCGTGCGCGAGACGGTGCTCCTCAACGCGGCCGCGGGCATCGTGGCCGATGCGACCTTGCCGGGGACGTCCTCGGGCACCCTGGTGGAGCGCATGACGGCGGGAATCGGGCACGCGGAGCGCGCGATCGATTCGGGCGCCGCTGCGTCGGTGCTGCAGCGATGGGCTGCGGCAACCCAGGCGTAGTCGCGCAGGTCGACGGGGCGGCGGCGTCGAACAACGCGAGCATGGCAGCGAGGAAAGGTCCTCGGTTGCCTGTGCGCTGACGCGCTATCGCGCTGACTGCGCCACCTGTTCGTGATCGCGCCGTCGCGCATCGACCCACCGATGGTGACGTCCCGCCGACGTCAGGGGAGAGGACCACTCGCCGTCGACATGGAGGAGCCGCACGCCCGGCCGTTCAAGCCACCGCAGGATCATCTCCTGTTCCTCGACGAGCGCACCGCCGATCTCCAGGGTGTCCCACGCCCGTCGCAACGGGGCGGCGGCGTCCCAGACGCCGGACCGCACCCGCGCGGAGCCCACCAGCATGCCGCGCGCGCTCGAGACAGGCTCCCACGCGTCGTCGACTCGGCGCACGGCGACAATCTTGCAAGCGCGCAGTGATGCCAGCCGCCCGGCTCGCTCGGCAGCATCCACCACGGCGCTGATGGCGTCACGGGTATCAGCCGCGCGCTCAAACTCCTCGGCGAGCGCGTGGGCGGCCACCTCGCCTGCGAGGGCGTCGACGACGGGTGAGATGTCTGTCCGCAGTGCGTCGCGAGTGGCGTCGATCGCCGCCGCATAGCCGCTTTCGGCACCCAGGACACATGGCGCCGCGCATCGGCCAAGGTCAAACTGGATACAGGCTCGCGCACCCTGTCGGGGCGTCTTCGTCAGTCGCGTGGTGCAGGTCCGCACTCCCAGTGCGTGTTGCAGTGCCTCGACGGCGCGCCGGGCGTCGGCCGCAGAGCGCAGGGGGCCAAGGTCCGCGCCATCGGCAGCGGCGGAGCGGCTCACGACGAGGCGCGGAAACGCCTCGTCGGTGAGACGCACCCACGGCGTGCGCTCCGGGCGTGCGGAGCGGCGGTTGTACCGAGGGCGGAACTCGTTGATCATGCGCACCTCGAGGACGTTCGCCTCGAGTTCGGTGGGGCAGACGACGGTGTCGACACTCACCGCGAGGTCGATCATCTCGCGAATGGGGCGCCGTGTTTCCGCCTTCGTGAAGTACGACTTCACGCGCGAGCGGAGGTTCTTCGACGTGCCCACGTAGAGACGCTCGCCCCGCGGACCCCTGAAGGTATAGACACCCGGCTTCGCGGGAACCGCGTCCGCCATAGTGGCCTTGCGCCTGACCTTGTCGGAAACGGGATCTCGCAACGTCTCGAGATCGGCACGGTGGGTGATGCCGAAGGCCGCGAGCCGCTCAAGCATCCCGTGGAGGATCTCGCCGGTGGCACGTGCATCCTCGAGCGCGCGGTGGTTGGGAGTGACACGGGTGCCGAACACCCGTGCCAGGGTGCCGAGCCTTGCGGTTGGGAGCCTCCTCCTTGGTGACGACCCTTCGTGCGAGCGTCAGGGTGTCGACCACCTCCGGGCCCGGCCAGCGGTAGCCATGCGCGCGGAAGGCGGCCTTGAGGAACCCGACATCGAAGCGAGCATTGTGAGCCACCAGTACGGCGTCACCGAGGAACTCGACGAAGGACGGCAGGACCTGCTCGATCCGCGGCGCCGCCATCACCATCGCATCGGTGATGCCTGTCAGCGCGACAATCATCGGTGGAATCGGTGCGCCGGGATCGACCAGCGTCTGGAACTCGCCGATGACCTCGCCACCACGAGTCTTGACCGCGCCGATCTCCGTAATGCCGCACGTCGCGGGGGAGCCTCCGGTCGTCTCCAGGTCAACCACGACAAACGTGGTGGCCGACAACGGCTCACCGATGGCGTCGAGGCTGTCCTGGACCTGCGTACTCATGACCCCCACGGTACGACGGCGCTCTGACATCACGGTCGAACCACGGGAATCGCCGCGATGTCAGAGGGCCGTTGTAGCGTCGCAGGCATGAACATTGATTGCGACACCTGTGAGGTGAAGGGCAAGGCCTGCGGAGACTGCTTTGTGTCGTTCTTGACCATTCCGGTGCGAGCAGCGCAGCCGGTGGTCATGGACGAGGCTCAGCGCCGTGCGGTGGACGTGATGGTTGCCGGAGGGCTGGTCCCGCCGCTACGCCTGAGCGATGCGCCGAGGCGCCGCAGGGCAGGCTAAGCCGGCGACGCACCCGGCGACATGCCCCGCGACTGCGCGCGGAGACTAACCTGCCTGGTGCTTGCCGGAGTAGATCGCGTCGATCACGGGCGCGAAGTCCTCGAGTACCCGCGCGCGCTTAACCTTCAGCGAGGGCGTCAGATAGCCGTTCTCGATGGTCAGGTCACCATCGATGATGCGGAACGTGCGCACGGATTCCGCGCGGGAGACGGCACGGTTGGCGCGGTCGACGGCCTTCTGCACTCGCTCGAGGATGCGAGGATCCTGCGCGGCCTCGGCGACCGTCATGGGTTCCCAACCCTTGCCCTTGAGCCATCCGGGAAGGGCTTCCGCATCGAGCGTGATGAGCGCGGCGATGAACGGCTGAGCATCGCCCACCACCACACACTGGCTGACCAGCGCATAGCCGCGGATCCGGTCCTCCAATTCCGCAGGAGCCACATTCTTGCCGCCAGCGGTGACGATGAGGCTCCTTCTTACGCCCGGTGATGGTGAGGTAGCCATCTTCGTCCTCGGCTCCGATGTCACCGGTGTGGAACCAGCCATCAACCACGGACTCCGCGTACGCCGAGGCGTTGCGGTGATAACCCGAGAACAACTGGTCGCCACGCATCAGGACCTCGCCGTCGTCGGCGATACGGACCTCGATGCCGGGCAGGGGCGGACCGACGGTGCCAATCTTCGCGAGATCGGTGCGATTGACGTGCGAGGCGGCGTTGGTCTCTGTCAGGCCGTAGCCCTCGAGCACCACGAGGCCGAGGCCCCGGTAGAAGTGGCCAAGGCGGTCGCCCAGCGGAGCGGATCCCGACACCGCCCAGTGCGCGCGGCCACCCAGCAGCGCCCGAATCTTCTTGAGCACCAGCGCATCTGCGACCTTGTGGCGCAGTCGCAGAGCGAGGCCGGGGCCCCGGTCCGTGTCGAGTGCCTTGGAATAGGCGATCGACTGCTGCGCGGCCCACCGGAAAACCTTGACCTTGCCGTCCGCGGCGGCCTTCTGCTCGGCGCCGTTGTAGACCTTCTCGAACACGCGGGGCACGGCGAGGAGCAACGTGGGGTGCATGGTGCCGATCAGTGGCACGAGCCGCGACGAGTCCGGGCAGTACCCGATGACGACGCCGCCGGCGAGCAGGATGTACTGCACCAGCCGTGCGAGCGAGTGCGCGAGCGTGAGGAACAGCACCGTCGAGGCGCCCTCCTCCTGGATGATGTCGCTCATCTCGTCGCTCATCCCCGCGATGTGGCGCGTGTACGAGAACTGAGTGAGTTCCACGCCCTTGGGGCGTCCCGTGGTTCCAGACGTGTACATGATGGTGGCGAGGGTGCCGTGGCCCACCGTGGCGAGCGCTGCCTCAAGTTCGGCATCGGACACCGTGGTGCCGTCCTTGGCGAGCGCGTCCATCGCGCCCTCGTCGATCACGAGGACCTCGCGGACAGGCGTCGTGCCCTGAGCCATGACCTCGCGCGCCCTCTCGGCGTGAGACGTGCGTTCCGCGATCACCACCGTGACTTGAGCGTCCTCGCAGATCCACTGAATCTGGTCCACCGACGAGGTGTCGTAGATCGGCACAGGAATGGCGCCCGCCGTCATGATGGCGAGGTCGCACACCGTCCACTCCCACCGCGTGCGCGCGAGGATCGCGACCCTGTCGCCCGGCTGCACGCCGTGCGCGATGAGCCCCTTTGCCGTGGCGTCAACCTGCGCGCGTGCCTGTGCGCCGGTGACATCGCTCCAACTGTTGTCGGCTAGCGGGTTGCGCGCGATCGTCGTCGAGGCGCGGTTCTCCCAGGTCTCGCGGACCAGGGAGACGATGTGGGGCGCGTACGTCGCGTCCTGTGAGGGCATGGGTCGTGTCTCCGTCGTTGAAGCAGGTGGCGCTCACGATACCCTCTAGGGAGTCCCACCACCCAAAAGAGGGAGCCCTGGCTTATGCACGCGATCGGCGTTGACATCGGCGGTACCAAGATTGCCGTCGGCGTGGTCGATGAAGATGGTCGAATCGTTGCGAAGACGCGGCGCAAGACGCAGCCCGAGGATGCCGCGAGCATCGATGTCGCCATCGCCGATGCGGTGGCTGAGCCTTGCCGCGGATCACGAGTTTTCGGCCATCGGCCTGGCGGCCGCGGGGTTCGTGTCCTCGGACCGTGAGCGCGTGCTGTTCGCTCCCAACATCGCGTGGCGTGAGTACCCCTTGGCACAGCGCGTCCGCGACGCCATCGGACGCGATGACCTGACGGTGGTGGTGGAGAACGACGCCAACGCGGCGGGATGGGCCGAGTTCGCCTTCGGTCCAGCGCGCGAGGCGTCGAGCGTGATCATGCTGACCATCGGTACCGGCCTTGGTGCGGCCATCATTTCGGACGGCAAGCCTGGTGCGAGGCTCCGAGGGCTTTGCCGCGGAGCTCGGCCACCTGCGCGTGGTCCCCGGCGGTCACCCGTGTGGCTGCGGACTGAAGGGCTGCTGGGAGCAGTACGCCTCCGGTTCGGCGCTGGTACGCGAGGCCAAGCGCGCCGCGCATGAGCGTCCCGTCCGCGCAGCCGGACTCCTTCGCCTTGTGGGCGGCGATCTCGAGAACATCACCGGGCCCGATGTCACCAAGATCGCGGAGGACGGCGACGACCTCGGCATCGAGCTCCTGACGGAACTCGGTCGCTGGATCGGTGAGGGTGCCGCGTCGCTTTCGGCCGCGCTCGACCCCGAGATGTATGTGATCGGCGGCGGCGTTGTCGCAGCGGGAGACATGATCCTTGAACCCGCCCGTACCGCCTACCGGGAGCACCTCCCCGCGGCGGGCCACCGCACCATTGCCCCGATTGTTGCGGCGTCGATGGGCAACGACGCGGGTATCGTGGGCGCGGCGGAACTCGCGCGCCTCGACCTGGACGGAAACCGGATCGGAGCGGGCGACGCCCGCGCCTAGCCACACCCGACAGGAGGCCACCCGCCGTGTACTACGGGCTCTTTAAGCACGTCCTCATCGGTCCGCCGGTGAAGACGTACTACCGCCCCTGGTCGGAGGGCACGGAGAACGTGCCGGCGACGGGCGGGGCCATCCTCGCCTCGAACCACCTGTCCTTCTCGGACTCGATCTTCCTCCCGCTGGTCCTGAAGCGAAAGGTCTTGTTCCTCGGCAAGGCCGAATACTTCACCGGCAAGGGTGTCAAGGGCTGGGCGACGAAGGCGTTCATGGAGGGTTCGGGCGTCATCCCCGTGCACCGTGGGGAGGCCGCGCGTCCGAGGCTGCGCTACGGACGGGTCTTGAGACGCTCCAGGCCGGAGAGTTGCTGGGGATCTACCCCGAAGGAACGCGCAGCCCCGACGGACGCCTGTACCGCGGCAAGACCGGTGTGGCGCGCATGGCCATTGAGGCGGCTGTGCCCATCATCCCTGTCGCCATGATCGATACCCACATCGCGCAGCCCATTGGCCAACGTGTGCCGAGCCGCCATCCCATCGGCGTACGCATCGGCGAACCTCTCCAGATCGCGGCCTACGCCGGGCGCCAGGACGACCGCGAGGCACTGCGCGAGCCGACGGACACCGTCATGCAGGCCATCGCCGCGCTGTCCGGTCAAGAGTATGTCGACCGGGACGCGGCGCAGTACAAGCACCAGGCTCGAGCGTGAGGCCAAGGCCGCGCGGCCAGAAGCCGACTCCTCGGCCCCCTAGAATGTCAACGCAACCCACCACATCCCACGAAAGGTCTGCCATGTCGGTCCGCCGTGTCGCCCTGCTCACCGCGGGTGGTTTCGCCCCCTGCCTGTCCTCCGCCGTCGGAGGTCTGATCGAGCGTTACACCGAGATCTCCCCGAAGTGGAGATCATCGCCTATCAGCACGGCTACTGGGGCCTTCTGCAGGGCAAGTATGTGGAGATCACGGACACCGTTCGTGAGAAGGCGGGCCTGCTGCACAACTTCGGTGGTTCGCCCATCGGCAACTCGCGCGTGAAGCTCACCAACTACGAGGACTGCTTCAAGCGCGGCCTCGTGAGCGAGGGCCAGGACCCGCTGAAGGTGGCCGCTGAGCAGGCTGAAGGCCGATGGCGTCGACGTGCTCCACACCATCGGTGGCGACGACACCAACACCACCGCCGCTGACCTCGCCGCGTACCTGCACGAGAACGACTACGAACTCACCGTCGTGGGCCTGCCCAAGACGATCGACAATGACGTGGTGCCCATCCGTCAGTCGCTGGGCGCCTGGTCGGCTGCCGAGCAGGCCTCGGAGTTCGCGCAGAACGTCATCGGTGAGCACCGCTCGGGCCCGCGCATGCTGATCATCCACGAGGTCATGGGCCGTGCGTGTGGCTGGCTGACCGCTGCCGCAGGCATGAAGTACCGCCAGTGGCTCGACACGCAGGAGTGGCTGCCCGAGATCGGCCTGTCCAAGGAGCGCTGGGACATCCACGCGCTCTATGTGCCGGAGCAGAAGCTCGACATCGACGCCGAGGCCGAGCGCCTCAAGGCCGTCATGGACGAGGTCGGCAACGTCAACATCTTCCTTTCGGAGGGTGCGGGTGTGCCCGAGATCATTGCCGAGATTGAAGCCTGCGGGCGGAGAGGTCGAGAAGGACCCCTTCGGCCACGTCAAGGCTCGACACGATCAACCCCGGTCAGTGGTTCGCCAAGCAGTTCGCCGAGCGCCTGGGCGCGGAGAAGGTCATGGTCCAGAAGTCGGGCTACTTCTCGCGTGCCGCGAAGGCCAACGCTGAGGACCTCCGCCTCATCAAGTCGATGACCGACCTCGCGGTCGAGTGCGCCCTTCGCGGCGAGCCCGGCGTCATCGGTCACGACGAGGAGGACGGCGGCCGCCTCAAGGCCATCGAGTTCCCGCGCATTGCCGGCCACAAGCCGTTCGACACCACGACCTCGTGGTACACCGAGCCTGCTGGCCGACATCGGCCAGGGGTGACCGCATGAGCGAGGCAGCCCTCGCGGCCGCCGGAGTCGACTCGTACCGCGCCCTTGAGGCGAAGCAGCAGCCCACCTGGCCCGACGGGGACGCCCTTGAGGCGGTCACCGGACGGCTGAGTGAGTTGCCCCCGCTGGTGTTCGCCGGTGAGGCCGATGTGCTGCGTGAGCAGGCGGCCGCCGCGAGCAGGGGAGAGGCCTTCGTCCTCATGGGTGGCGACTGCGCCGAGATTTTCTCGGAAGCGACTGCCGACCGGATCCGCAACAAGATCAAGACCATCCTGCAGATGGCCGTCATTCTGACCTACGGCGCTTCGACGCCCGTGGTGAAGATGGGGCGCATGGCCGGTCAGTACGCGAAGCCGCGCTCCTCGGACGAGGAGACGCGCGACGGCATCACGTTGCCCGCGTACCGCGGCGACATCGTCAACAGTTTTGCGTTCACCGAGGAGGCGCGGGTCCCCAACCCGCAGCGTCTGCTCGATGCCTATCACGTGTCCGCGTCGACGCTGAACCTGATCCGCGCGTTCACCCACGGAGGTTTCGCGGACCTGCGGGCCGTCCACTCGTGGAATCAGGGTTTCGCCGCCAACCCGGCGTACGCCCGCTACGAGCAGATGGCCGCGCAGATCGACCGTGCCGTGAAGTTCATGGGTGCTGCGGGAGGCGACTTTGACGCCCTTCGCAACGTCGACCTGTTCGCGTCGCATGAGGCACTGTTGCTCGACTACGAGCGTGCACTCACGCGCATCGACTCGCGCTCGGGTGACGCGTACGACTGCTCCGGACACTTCCTGTGGATCGGCGAGCGCACGCGCGAGCCTGGACGGCGCTCACGTCGAGTTCATGTCCAAGATCCGCAACCCCATTGGGGTGAAGCTCGGACCGACCGCGTCTGGCGCGGACGCGATCGCGTTGGCGGAGAAGGCTCAACCCGGACAACACTCCGGGACGACTGACGTTCGTGGCCCGCATGGGTGCCGCGAAGGTGCGTGAAGCTCTTCCTGCGCTCGTCGAGGCCGTGCGTGACGCGGGTATCAACGTGACGTGGCTCACGGACCCGATGCACGGCAACACCTTCACGTCCGAGTCCGGCTACAAGACCCGCCGCTTCGACACGATCCTCGACGAGGTCACGGGCTTCTTTGAGGTTCACCGCGCGTTGGGCACCGTGCCAGGAGGCCTCCACGTGGAGCCTCACCGGTGACGACGTGACCGAGGTCATGGGCGGCACGGAGGAGATCGACGACGAGGGCCTTGCGGCGCGCTACGAGACCAAGGTCGACCCGCGCCTGAACCACCAGCAGTCGCTGGAGATGGCGTTCCTGGTGTCGGAGTTGCTGAGCCAGAAGTAGGCACCGTCCGCCACAGCATGATGGCCGGGTTCCCTCGCGGGAACCCGGCCATCATGCGTTGAGGCGCGTGAGGACCGATGCGGCCCCAGGCATCGGCCCGATGGCCTAGTACTCGAGGTAGACCTCGGTGCCGCGTTCCACCTGCGTGTTGGGGCCGGGGTCCATGTTGAAGACCACGGTCGAGAAATTCCAGGGGTTGTCGTCGCCGGTAACGGTGAGACCCTGTGCCTCGAGTGCGGCCTTGGCCTCGGTGAAACCGAGCCCACGCACGTCCTCGATGGTGACGAGGGGGAGGCCCTCTGAGACGGTAATGGTCATCTCCTGCGTGCGGAAGCCATCGGCGCCGGCTGTGGGCGTCTGCTCGTAGACCTGGCCGGTCTCGACGGCCTCGGTGCGGCCCGTGGTGATCGTGGGCTCGATGCCGAGCCTCGGCGAGCGTTGCGACGGCCTCGTCCTGCGTCATACCGGTGAGGTCGGGGGTGGTGATGGGCTCAGGCCCTTCGGACACGGTCAGCGTGATGACACTGTCATGGCGGACGGTCTCGCCTGCGGCGGGAGTCATCTCGAGAACCTCGCCGGCCGGAACGCTGTCAGAGTACTTCTGCTCGGTCTCACCGATCGTGAAGCCGAGGTCCGCCAACTCGTCCTCCGCATCGTCCTGGGTGGATCCCACGACGTTGGGAACATCCGTCATGCGCGGGCCGCTGGAAACGGTCACGAGGATCTCGGCGCCGTTGAGTGCGCGGGCGTTCTTGCTGGGATCCGTCTCGATGACGATGCCCTCAGCGACTGAGTCGCTAAAGGCGTCATCGGTAGAGACGGTGAAGCCGAGGCCCTGGAGCGTGGTGGTGGCTTGGTCCTCGGTGAGCCCAGCGACGTCGGTCACGGTGGTGTAGGCACCGGGGCCGATGGCCTGGTACCACCACACGGCGAGCGAGACCACGACGATGATGGCGCCAACAATCGCTCCGATCCACCATCCGGCGCGGTGGCGATGGCGCACCGGCTCGCCTGCCTCGGGGTCGTCCTCCGGAAGATCGGTGCTGACTGCTACCGCGGTCGCGTTGCCGTCAAGGCCGATCGGCAGGGCGATGGTGGCTCCTGCGGGTGCCTCTTCGAGCACGGTGGTGTCGTCGCTCGTGCCGGTCGGATTCTCGGTGCCGGCAGGACGCGCGGCGCGTCGGTCGAGCGTGGGGTCGTCGAGTTGTGCGCGAGTGTTGCGTACCGCGACCAGCGCCTCGCCGGCATCAGCGGGACGGTCGTCGATGTTGCGTGCCGTGAGCAACGTGACGAGGTCGTCGATCTCGGGCGGCAGCCACGGCACCAGGGCAGAGGGCGGCGGCACATCTTCGTGGACGTGCCGCGAGGCGACGGCCAGCGCCGTCTCGCCGGTGAATGGCTGGTGTCCGGTGATCATCTCGAACAGCAGGATGCCGGTCGAGTACACGTCTGCGCGGGCATCGGCCGAGGCATCGGTGACGACCTCGGGGGCGAGGTATGCCACGGTGCCGAGCAGGGTGCCGGTGGCCGTTGAGGTGACCTCGGTGACGGCGCGTGCAAGCCCGAAGTCGGTGAGCTTGGGGCCGCCCTCCTCGTCGATGAGGACGTTCTCGGGCTTGACGTCTCGGTGCACCAGGTCGGCTCGGTGCGCCGCCGCAAGGGCGTCGAGCACGCGTTCGGTGATACCGAGGGCCTCACCGACGCTCAGTGGGCCCTCATGGGCCATGCGCTGGCGCAGGTTCTCGCCGCCCACGTATTCCATCGTGAGGTAGGAGACGGAGCCGTCGACCCCCTGGTCGTAGACGCGCACCATGCCCGGGTGGGTCAGTCGAGCCGCGGCCTTGGCCTCACGGCGGAAACGCGCCACGAAGTCGGCCTCCGAGGCATCGGCCGCGAGATGGGGGTGCATGACCTTCAGGGCCACGTCGCGTTCGAGTCTGCGATCGAAGGCGACGTACACCGTGGCCATGCCGCCTGCGGCGACACGCTCACGCACCTCGTAGCGGCCATCGATAACGCGGCCGAGCAGGGGGTCGGTGAGGGTCTCTGACACGCTGATCATTGTAGGCGCGGGCGAGGCTGCGACGGGGGCGCCGCCACGGTGCGCCGCGGGACCTGTCAGAAGCGGCCCATGAGCGACTTGACCGACGCGACGTACTGCTTCGTGTCGGAGTACATGCCGTACTTCGCGACCCCGGCTTCGCCCTGGTAGTAGCCGGCAATGGCGGTGTCGAGTGCGCGGCCGCCGCGGGTGAGGTGCTTGAGGATCGCTACGCCTGCCTCGACGTTGTCGACCGGGTTGAGGAGGTTGAGATCACGGCCTACCAGGTCCGATGCCCATTCGCCCGAGGTCGGGATCACCTGCATGACGCCTACGGCGTTGGCGGGTGAGACGGCGCGCATGTTGAACCCGGACTCCTGGAAGGCGATCGCCTGGGCGAGGGCGGGGTCCACTCTGTAGCGGTTGGCGGCTGCGACCACCATCGACTGCATCTGGTCACGGGAGGGGACGGTCATGGCGTTCAGCGTCGCCTTGTTCTGGTTCGCTGCCCCCACGGTGCCGGCGGCATAGGTGCGCCCGGCGAAGGTGTCGCCCACCAGGCCGGTGACGGTGCCGCCGGGGACGGTCGCCTTCTGGCCGATGCGGATGAGGGACGCGCTCGACAGTCCGTTGGCCTTCACGAGGTCGCTGACGCTCACGCCGTGCTTGCTCGCGATGCCGCTGAGCGTGTCGCCGGACACGACCGTGTACGAGGAGGTGGTCCCGCCAAAGCCTGGAAAGGTTGTTCTCCGTGGCGAGGGTCGCGCCGCTCGAGGTCACGGTGTGGGACACCGTGCTGACGGTGGTGGTGCTGCTGCTGCTGCTGGCGCCGGGGATGGAGAGCTTTTGGCCGATGCGGATGGAGGCGCTGGAGCCGAGGGAGTTGGCCTTGGTGATGGCGGACACGGTGGTGCCGTACTTCTTGGCGAGGTCCCAGACGGTGTCGCCAGCGGTGACGGTGTGGGTGCCGGCGGCGTTCGTGGCGGTCGAGCCAGTGCTGACGGTCGTGGTGCCGCTGGCGCCGGGGATGGAGAGCCTTCTGGCCGATGCGGATAGACGCGCTGGAGCCGAGGGAGTTGGCCTTGGTGATGGCGGACACGGTGGTGCCGTACTTCTTGGCGAGGTCCCAGACGGTGTCGCCAGCGGTGACGGTGTGGGTGCCGGCGGCGTTCGTGGCGGTCGAGCCAGTGCTGACGGTCGTGGTGCCGCTGGCGCCGGGGATGGAGAGCCTTCTGGCCGATGCGGATAGACGCGCTGGAGCCGAGGGAGTTGGCCTTGGTGATGGCGGACACGGTGGTGCCGTACTTCTTGGCGAGGTCCCAGACGGTGTCGCCAGCGGTGACGGTGTGGGTGCCAGCGGCCTTCGTGGCGGCTGACGCCGGGGTGGCGGCCGTCACCGACGGAATGGTGAGGGTCTGGCCGATGACGATCATGGCGTTGCCGCCGAGGTGGTTGGCGTCGACGATGCGCTGGACCGAGGTGCCGTAGCGCACCGCGAGCGCGGACACGGTGTCGCCAGGGGCGACGCGGTGCTCGTCGGCCGCGACCGATGGAATGGCGCCGGTGGCGGTGATGGCGAAAGCGGCGCCTGCGGCCACCGCTGCGCCGCGAGCGGCGCGTTTCATGTCTACGGAACGTCCCACGACCGACTCCTCCAGGGGCTGATGTGTCTCATGTGACAAATGTGACTCAAGTGACTGTAGTTCACCCCTGGGACGACTGCAAGGCATGCCGATGTGAGATCCCTCCTAGACTGGGGGAGTGACTGACGACGTTTCCTGGCTGCCCGTACCCGACTTCGCCGACGCGTGGGGGGTGAGCGCTTCCGACGTGCGTGACGCTCTGCGCACGGGAGAACTGGTCGCGGTCAGGCGGGGCCCCAACGATGCGTGGCACCTGCCCGCGGGGTTCCTCGAGGAGCACGACGGGTCCACGCGCGTGCTCCCAACGCTGGTGGGGACGCTGACGATCCTGCGTGATAACGGCTTCAAGGACGACGAAATCGTGGAGTGGTTGCTCACGTTCCACGAGGAGCCTTGGCGAGTCACCGTTGGACGCCTTGCGCTCTGGCAAGCGCGCTCCGGTGAGGCGCGTCGCTCAGACTCTGCTCTAGCGACGCGGGCGGCGTCGGGCCTAGTGCTCGCGGTCGACCGCCTGAGTGATGAGGGTGTCAAGAGTGGAGGCGCCGATGCCGGAAAGCCCCGCTGCCTCGAGGCCCGAGCGCGCCGCGCGCGTCAGATGGGCGATCTCTTGCTCTGCGTGCTCGACAGCCCCCGCGTCGACCATCGCCTCCACGGCCGAGGCAACCGCTTCATCGTCAGCGTCGCGGTCGCCGAAGGCGAGAGCGACGGCTTCCCGCGTCGAGCCGTCGCCGTGGCTCCAGGCGTACCAGGCCAACAACGTGCGCTTGCCTTCACGAACGTCGTCGCCCGCAGGTTTCCCAGTGACCTCGGGTCGTCCCACGAGGCCAAGGACGTCGTCGCGGAGTTGGAAGGCCACGCCGAGGTCGCGTCCGATGCTTCGCATGGCTGACATCGCGTCATCGCTGGCACCGGCAACTGCGGCGCCAAGGGCGAGCGGAAACTCCGCGGAGTACGAGGCGGTCTTGGCGCGCATCACGGCGCGAATCTGCGCCTCCTGATGGCGGAGTGCGGCGAGGGGTTGTGCGGCCGCCCGCATGTCTGCGTATTGTCCGGCCGTCACGAGGTCGGCCATGTCCGAGAACATGTCGGCGACCACCACCGCCTGGCGGGGCGCGGCGGCGCAGGCACGGTTCACCGCGCGTTGGCATGCCATCAGGGTGAGGTCGCCCGCGAGGATGGCGCCTGCGGCGCCAAACGCTGCCGAGTCGCCATGCCAGCCCATGGTGCGATGGAGGGCCTCGACCTCGCGGTGGGCCGCGGGCCCGCCCCGGCGTGTGTCGGAGCCATCCAGCACGTCGTCGTGCAGCAGCGCGGCAGTCTGAAAGAGTTCGAGGGCGGCCGCGAGAGGCACCGCGGCGGTGGCGGCTGTGCCGCCATGGGCGGCGTGCGAAGCGAGCAACAACAACGCACGTAGACGCTTGCCTCCGGCCGCGTAGCGCATCGCGGGCGTGAGGACCTCGTGAGCATCGGGCACTGCCTCGGCCACCGTCGAACTCACGGCCTTGAGGGTGGCGGTGATGGCTGCATCGGTCTCGTGGCGCCACTGGGCGAGCCTGCTCTGTCACGCGCGCAAGCCTACGGCTCCGTCCCCAGGTCCTCCGCAACTGGGTGGGCATCCACAGCATCGGGCGGTGTCCGACGCTGAGGGTGCGCCACGCCAGACCATCGGGGGCATGGATACGACAACGCTTCATGGGCCCGGAGAATTCATCGCCGCGCTGCCGGGTCTCCTGGGTCGAACACCCGAGGAGGAGGTGGTGGTGATCGGGCTCGACGGACGGGGAATGGTGGTGTGTGCGGCGAGTGTCGACAGCGCGGACCTCGCAGTGCCGGAACTCTCGCCTCGTGTGGCGCCACTGCTCGCGGGTGACCTCGCGGCACGGAGTACAACGGGTGATGGCCGTGGTGGACTGACGCCGCGCCTGGCCAGTGGTGCCCCGCGCTCGATGAACTCCTGCCCGCACTGGAGACGGCGGGGATGGAGCCCAGTCCGTGGGTGACGGATGGCTCCCGCTATTGGGCGCCATGGTGCGATGACGCCGAATGCTGTCCGCCCACGGGACGGGATCTACCTGTGGCTCGTGCACTGCCACCGAGCCTGAGCCCCGCGTTCGGATTGCACGGGAGGCGGGCGATCCCCGCGGCGACGACCAATGAACGACGATCGGCGCAGCGAGCGGGCGACCGATGGGCCAGTCGGCGTGACGGTGACCGCGATCTCTGGTGCCGAAGGTCGTGGGAGGTCATCCGGGACGCTGACCAGTCCAGTGCCTCCGTGACGTGGGGCAAGGCGGTGGCGTCGCTGCAGGATGTGCGCGTGCGCGACGCGCTCATCGTGCACTGGCTCGGCGCCACTGCGGACGTGGTCGACGATGTCCTGGTGGGACGCGCGAGTGAGGGGGTCCACCGCGTGATGGACGGTGCCCTCCGTCCGGGCCACGCGGCCACGCCGGACGCGGCGGTGCTGGCGCAGGCCTTCGAGTGGTGTGCGCGCGCCCTGCGCGTCACTCGGAGCCGCGACCGTGCAGTCATTCATGCGCTCGAAGCGGTCCTTGCGTGGTGGTCCGCCGACATCAGGCGCGCCGCGACCTTTGCGCGTGATGCGTTGGCGTGTGACGCTGGATACACGCTCGCAATCCTGGTGGCGGAGATGTGTGCCGTCGGTCTTGGCCCGGGGTGGCAAAGAGGCGTCGACATGCCGTGAGAGGGGAACGGATGAGTGGACATCGTCGTTATACTTGAATGGAATTGCGAGAGGCGCTCGAAGCCTCCCGGCATCTTCCTCGACCAAGCAAGGCGCGGCACGGCGCCAGCGATAGCGGCGAGGGCGATGGGGGAGCGGCGTGAAGAACGGCCTGTCGCAAGCCCACCACGGCGAATACCGCCCGCAAGTGTGACACGATTCGCGTCTTTCCAGGCGCTTCCCAGCCTGAAGGAGAAGGCCACGACTACCGCAGCCACGTCCACCGCCCGCAAGGCCGCGAAGGCGACGTCCGCGAAGGCCACTGCGGCCGAGGGCGCCGACGCTTCGGCCGAGGTGGAGACCGAGGAGGGCGCCGCCAAGGCCGCCGCTCCGAAGAAGGCGCCCGCGCGCAAGCCCGCGGCACGCAAGGCTCCCGCCAAGAAGGCGGTCGCCAAGAACGACGTCGCCAAGAACGACGATGCCGACGAGGCCGCAGCCGAGGAGACGCCCGAGGACGGTGCCGAGGGCGCCGCCAGTAAGGACGAGCCCGAGGACGACAGCCGCGGCTTCGTGCTCGGCAACGCCGAGGACGACGCGCCAGTGCAGCAGGTCATGACTGCTGGCGCCACTGCGGACCCGGTCAAGGACTACCTCAAGCAGATCGGTAAGGTCGCCCTGCTGAACGCCGAGCAGGAAGTGGACCTCGCCAAGCGCATCGAGGCTGGCCTGTTCGCCGAGGAGAAGGCTCGGTTCGGGTGAGAAGATCGCGCCCAAGATGCGCACCGAACTGGAGTGGATCGCCAACGACGGCCGCCACGCGAAGAACCACCTGCTCGAGGCGAACCTTCGTCTCGTCGTGTCGCTTGCCAAGCGCTACACGGGTCGAGGCATGCTCTTCCTCGACCTCATCCAGGAGGGCAACCTCGGTCTCATCCGTGCGGTCGAGAAGTTCGACTACACCAAGGGCTACAAGTTCTCGACCTACGCAACCTGGTGGATTCGCCAGGCGATCACTCGCGCCATGGCCGACCAGGCCCGCACCATCCGTATCCCCGTGCACATGGTCGAGGTCATCAACAAGCTGGCCCGTGTCCAGCGCCAGATGCTTCAGGACCTGGGCCGTGAGCCCACCCCTGAGGAGCCTGGCTGCCGAGGCTCGACATGACGCCAGAGAAGGTGGTCGAGGTCCAGAAGTACGGCCGCGAGCCCATCTCGCTCCACACTCCGCTTGGTGAGGACGGCGACAGCGAGTTCGGTGACCTGATCGAGGACTCCGAGGCCGTTGTCCCGGCCGATGCGGTGGGCTTCACTCTTCTCCAGGAGGAGCCTCAGCAAGGTGATGGACACCCTGTCGGAGCGCGAGGCTGGCGTGGTGGGTATGCGTTTTGGCCTCACCGACGGACAGCCGAAGACCCTCGACGAGATCGGCCGCGTGTTCGGGGTGACCCGCGAGCGTATCCGCCAGATCGAGTCGAAGACGATGTCGAAGCCTGCGTCACCCGTCGCGGTCGCAGGTCCTGCGCGACTACCTGGACTAAGCCTCCAGCAGACCTCAGGGCGCCTTCTCCCACGCGGGAGGAGGCGCCCTTCGTCGTGTGCGGGTCGCCGGCCCACGGTGGAACGGTGACGCGACGGCTGAGTCGCCCCTACGGCCCCTGCCGCTCGCGACCCGCCACCGATTCGACGCTCTCCCACACCTCAATGCCTGGAGCATCGGGAAGCCTGTCGCGGGTAAAGATGGGGTCGTGACCGGCGGCCAGGCTGCACGCGGTAGTCCCTCAGCAGCGCGACGACGTGGCGCGACAGCCGGGCAATCACCGGCAAGTTGATCAAGGTCAGCATCGCCAGCGCCAGATCCGAGAGCGTCCACACCGCACCCGCGTTAAGGGTGCAGCCGACCAGCACCACCGCCACCACCAGCAGGCGGTAGGCGAGCATCATCGTCGGGTTCGACGTGATGTACGCAATGTTGGCCTCACCGTAGTAGTAGAGACCAAGGATCGTCGAGAACGCGAGCAAGAACACGATGAGCGACAAGGCCCCACCAGACCACGCTCCGAGCGTGGACACGACGGCGCCCTGGGTGAGCGCGATGCCGATGGGGGCGCCGGCGAGGTCAGGAGTCGCCACGAGGACAATAAACGCCGTGATGGAACACACGAGGAACGTGTCGAAGTAGACGCCCAGGCTCTGCACGAGCCCCTGCTTGACGGGATGGGTCGTCGCGGCGCTTGCTGCCGCGTTCGGCGCGGTGCCAAGTCCCGCCTCGTTGGAGAACATGCCACGCTGGATGCCGGTGACGATCACGGTGCCGAGGGCGCCGCCTGCGACGGACTCACCGGAAAACGCGTCCACCACGATGGCCACCATCACCGGGCCAATCTGGTCTGCGTGCGACGCGATGACCATGATGCCGAGCACGAGGTAGAGCAGCGCCATCGACGGCACCAGGGACTCCGTGACCTTGGCGATGCGGCGGGCGCCGCCGAATACGACGGCCGCGGTCAGGCCCGCGAGGACGACGCCGACCGCGACGGGGAGCCACGAGTCCATGGACATACCCACCGCATCGGCCACCGTCTCCGCGATGGTGTACGCCTGCAACGAGTTAATGATGATGGGGGAAGACACAATGAGAATGACGGCAAACACGATGGCGAGTCGGCGGGAACCGAGCCCTCGCTGGATGTAATACGCCGGGCCCCCACGGAACCCGTCCTCAGTGCGGTGCTTGTACAGCCTGCGCGAGCGACGCCTCGATGAAGGCCGATGCCGCCCCGAGCCACGCCATCACCCACATCCAAAAGACCGCACCTGGCCCACCGATCGCGATCGCCGTCCCCACGCCCGCGATGTTGCCAATGCCTACCCGAGACGCTGCCGAGAGAGTGAAAGCCTGAAACGCGGAGAGCGACTGCGGCCGGCCCTGGGCATCGAGCGGCGTGCGGTCCTTGAGCGTCGCGATCATGCGAGGAAACAGCGTCACCTGCACGAAGCCGGTGCGATAGGTGAACCAGCATCCCAGCGCCAGGACCAGGGGCGTGAGGACCCACCAGACGTCCTGGGAGATCGCGGTGATCACCTGCTCGATGCCGTTCATGGTGGGGCAAGGCTAATCGCGCGACGTCGGTGACCGCGAGCGGTGCGGGCGTCGAGCCCTTGCCGCGATAGCATCGACGCCGAACTCATCTGGGAGGAAGACGCCACATGGACATCCTGCGCTACACGCTGCTGGTCCTTCACATCATTGGCCTGGCGGCCATCATCGGCCCATTCCTCGATCAGTGGCGTGCCGACACGAAGCGCATCACGCAGACGATGGTGTGGGGCGCCAGGGCTCAGGTGCTCACCGGGCTGCTCCTGGTGGGTGTGGCGGAGATGAACGACTACGACCTCGACCACGCCAAGATCGCTGTCAAACTGGTCGTCGCGCTCGCGATCGCGGGGCTCGCCGAAGCCGGCGGCAAGAAGACCAGGGTCGCTCTCGCCTCCGGCGGCGACCTTGCTCCCGTGCGCACGCTGTGGTGGCTCGTGGGTGCGCTGACGGTCGTGAACATCGTCGTGGCCGTCGTCTGGCACTGAGATGAGTGACGTCAGAGAGGCGACGCCGGCCGATGCCGCCGAGATCGTCCATCTCGGCGCCCTGATGTATAAGGCCGTGGGTGCGAAGCCGACGCCCATGTGGGCCGTCGACGCCACCCGCCTGGTGCGCGACCGCCTCGGCAAGGACCTCATCGGCATGGTGATCGACGCCCCCGAAGGCGGGCTCGCCTGCTGCGGACTGGTCAACATCGCCCCCCGACTGCCGAAGCCAGGTGCGCACGCGCACCACATGGGCTACATCCAGTGGGTGTCGACCGCGCCCCAACATCAGCGCAAGGGCTACGCGCGCATCGTGATGGAGGCGCTGCTGGCCGAAACCGATGCCCGCGGCATCGAGGTGGTCGAACTGCACGCCACCCCCATGGGCAAGCCGCTGTACGAAGACCTCGAGTTCTGGGTCAAGAGTGACAACGTCGCGATGATGACAGTGCGCGGACGCCCGGACGTGCCCCATCCGGAGGGCGAAGGGCTCTAAGCGCGACGCTGCGACACGTCCTCGTCGGTGAGGTCCACCGGCTCGAGGCGGTGGTCACGACGGAAGTCGAAGGCCGCGAAGGGTGCCGCAAAAGCGATGGCAGCGGCGACCCCTGCCGCCCACATCACCGCGATGTTGTGGGGTTCGCCCTCGGCACGACCGGCAGCGATCCAGCCAAGGCCCCACGCCATCGCGAGTCCGGCCGACATCGCCAGGGCCGGGCGCCATCGGAGCGCGACAGCCATTGTGGCCGCGATGACGGCAACGACAGCAAGGGCCAGGATGGCCGCCAACGTCCCTTCGGCGGCATCGGCACCCACGGCGTCGCGTCCCGCTGCCGCAATGTTCGCGACCGTCGCGACAGCGCTCCACCCGAGGTAGAGCCCCACCGTGATCTCGGTCACGGCGAGATCGAGAGGATTCGCGGCGTCCGTGAGGGTCAAGCGCCTCGCGATCGTGCCGAGGACGGCGACGAGCATCACGATGACCACCACGGAAGCCCACAGCGCACCCGCCTGCACCACGCCGATCCAGGCCGCGTTCAGCACCATGGACGCGAGTACCCACCACGAGACCGCCCGCATCCGCGGGTCGGTCGCCCGCGACGGCAGCGCCTGGACACACGCAAAGAGGGCCAGCGCGACGTAGATGACGGACCATATTCCGAAGGCGGGGCTCGCCGGGGCGAGAAGCGTGCCATCGGCGTCAAGTGCACCGCCAGCGGCATCGGCGATGGCCGTTCCTCCAAAGGCGCCGGAGCCCCACGCCGCACCCGCCATGGCGACGATGGCGCCCGCGGCGACAGTCCCTTGTCTCCACCGGTCGGCTGCGGTGGCAGTCGCTGTGGTCGTCCTCGTGGTCATGGTGCCCTCCTTGCGATTCTCAACGCTCGCAAGGCTCCTGGTAGTCCCGAGGGAGGCGGTGCGGCCGATGCTCCGGCTCGGTGAGCCTGTCGGCCCGTGTCGGTGGCGCCGTCTACCCTTGTCGCCGTGGCAGCATCCGATTACTCCGCACGACACCTGTCCGTCCTCGAGGGCCTCGAGGCGGTCCGCAAGCGACCCGGCATGTACATCGGCACCACGGACTCGCGTGGCCTCATGCACTGCCTGTGGGAGGTCATCGACAACTCCGTGGACGAGGCTCTTGGCGGCCACGGTGACACCATCGAGGTGATCCTCTACGCCGATGACTCGGTGGAGGTGCGTGACTTCGGCCGCGGTATCCCCGTCGACGTGGAGCCCAAGACCGGTCTGACCGGGCTTGAGGTCGTCATGACCAAGGCTGCACGCGGGCGGAAAGTTTGGTGGCTCCTCGTACGCGGCATCGGGTGGCCTGCACGGCGTGGGAGCGTCCGTCGTCAACGCGCTGAGTGAGCGTCTCGACGTCTGGGTAGACCGTGGCGGCCAGACCCACCACATGGCTTTCCGTCGGGGTGAACCCGGCCAGTGGGCGGATGCCCCGAGCGGCCCCAGCCCCGCCTCGACGTTTGCGCCCTTCACCACGGGCTCGCAGATCGACATCACCGGCAAGGTCGCGAAAGCCCGCACGGGCACGCGCACGCGGTACTGGGCCGACCGCCAGATCTTCAACAAGAACGCGCGGTTCTCGTATGAGGACCTGCTGACGCGCGCACGTCAGACCGCGTTCCTTGTCCCGGGACTGACGCTGACGATCCGTGATGAGCGCAACCCCGCTGAGCCCCACGAGGAGTCGTTCCGCTACGACGGCGGCGCCAAGGACTTCGTGGACTTCGTCGCGACCGATGCCGGTATCACGGACACCTGGGAGATCCAGGGCAAGGGCTCCTACAAGGAGACGGTGCCGGTGCTGAAGGCTGACGGCGCGCTCGTGTCCGAAGAAGTGGAGCGCGAGTGCGTGGTCGACATCGCCTTGCGTTGGGGCGTGGGCTACGAGACCGAGGTGCGGTCCTTCGTCAACATCATCTCGACGCCCAAGGGCGGTACCCACCAGGCGGGATTCGAGACCGGTCTGACGAAGATCATGCGCAAGGTCATCGAGACCAATGCACGCCGTCTCAAGGCTCACGGGCAAGGACGGCGCCGAGCGCATCGAGAAGGACGACATCATGGCGGGGCTGACCGCCATCGTCACGGTCCGTATCCCCGAGCCGCAGTTCGAGGGTCAGACCAAGGAGGTCTTGGGCACCACGCCCGTGCGCGCCATCGTCGCGAAGACCGTCGAGACGGAACTGAACGCTATCTTCACCAGCCCCAAGCGCGACCACAAGCAGCAGGCAAACTCCGTGCTCGAGAAGATCGTGGCGGAGATGCGGGCGCGGGTCGCGGCTCGCAAGCAGAAGGAGATCTCGCGGCGTAAGAACGCCCTCGAGACCTCGTCGTTGCCTGCCAAGGCTCGCCGACTGTCGCTCCAACGACGTCCAGCAGTCCGAGTTGTTCATCGTCGAGGGTGACTCCGCGCTCGGTACCGCGAAGGCTCGCGCGCCGCTCCGATTTCCAGGCGCTGTTCCCCATTCGCGGCAAGATCCTGAACGTGCAGAAGGCCTCCGTGACGGACATGCTGCACAACGCGGAGTGCGCCGCCATCATCCAGGTCCTTGGCGCCGGTTCGGGCCGCACGTTTGACCTGGAGCAGGCGCGCTACGGGAAGATCATCCTGATGACGGACGCCGATGTCGACGGCGCCCACATCCGTACGCTGCTTCTCACGTTGTTCTTCCGCTACATGCGTCCCCTCATTGACGCCGGGCGTGTCTACGCCGCCGTCCCACCGCTGCATCGCATCGAGGTCAAGGGGTCGCCACGCAGGGAGAAGGAGTACGTGTACACCTACTCGGAGAAGGAGTTGGCGACCACGCTCGCCGACCTGCGTCGCAAGGGCCGCAAGTACAACGAGGACATCCAGCGATACAAGGGTCTTGGCGAGATGGACGCCGACCAGCCTGGCGGAGACCACGATGGACCCGGAGCACCGGACCTTGCGCCGCGTGACCGCCGACGACGCCGAGGCCGCGGAGCGGGTGTTCGAGTTGCTGATGGGCAACGATGTGGGCCCGCGGCGCGACTTCATCATCGCCGGCGCAGCCCGCTCGACCTCGCACAGATCGACGCGTAAGGCGCGCGTCGCGCGCCTGCGTGCGAACCTGGGTGAATGGGCGACCCCGCATACCTTGACCGCAACGCCGGACTGCCTCACATGGGGGCGTCCGGCACCGGCCCACGCCTCATGCTCCACCAGGATGTGGACGCGATCATGGCGTGCGCGGATGTCGCCGCACTCGCCGAGATGAAGGCCTACGCGCGCTCCTACTTCGCCATGAGCGGCCTCATCGTGATCGCTACCGGCGGGGCGGCCGTGGCGGCGGCGACGCGTCGCACATCGTGGGCCGCGGGAGCCATCGGCCTCGCCGTCGTCTCGGGCCTCGGCGTGATCGAGGCACGCCGCCGTGCGCGCCAGTGGGAGGCGGCGGTCGACGCGCGACTTGCGGTCCTCAAACGCTGAACTCGTGACGCGCAGGCGCCGCGGCGCGGCGCATCACGGGCGGGCGCGCGAGTCTCCAGCGTGCCGGTGGCACGGCATCGGCCCTGGGACGCGGGACCTTGAACCGGCATCCTCGCTGTCCTGCCTGACACAATGACCACGTGAGCGACGAGCAGGAGCGGCCCGACGACACGCAGGTGCGGTCCGTCAACGAGATCGAGGAGTCCCTCGAGCCGGTGACGTTGATCGAGCAATCCCGCGTGATCCTGCGGGTGGGACGGATGATGCTCGCGGCAGGTACCGCCGCCTATCGCGTGAAGCAGGCGATGGCGGCCGTGTCTCACTCGCTCGGGGTCCATGAGCACAGCAATCACGTGTCCATGACGGCGATCTCGGCCACCTCGCATCGCGGCAAGATCTTCCGCACCGAGGTGACGGAGAACCGCTCGTTCGCCGTCAACGTGGACCGCCTCGCGCACCTGGACCGCATGCGGCGCACGCTGCCCGAGCGCACCAGCCCCCAGGAAGTCCACCGTGCCCTCGACGAGATCGAGGGCAGGGGAGCGCTCTATCCCGGGTGGGTCAACAGTGCGGTGGCGGGCGTGGCGTGTGGCGCATTTGCCGTGCTCAACGGCGGCGTGCCGTGGGAGGTGCTGATCGTCTTCCTCGCGGCGATGGCGGGACAGCAGGTACGGCGGACCCTCGCGCACCGACACTTCAACACGTTTGGCGTCACGCTCGTGGCCGCCGCGGTAGCGACCGCCCTGTATGCCGCGGGCATCGCCCTGGTGGGCGCTGTCACGTCAGGGCCCGATCTGACCATCCACGCCGCGGGCTACATCTCCTCGGTCCTGTTCCTCCTCCCTGGGTTCGCGCTGATCACCGGCGCGCTCGACATGGCCAAGAACGATGTCCAATCGGGGATCCAGCGCATTGTCTACGCGACGATGCTGGTGATGGCCGCCGGGGTCAGCGTGTGGGCGGTATCACTCGTCACCAGCCTCGAGACGGCACCCCGCGTGGTCGAGCATGCGTCGCTCGGCGTGGACCTCCTGTTGTGGGCGGTGCCATCGTTCCTTGGCGTGCTCGGCTTTGCGCTGATGTTCAACAGCCCGTGGCGCCTTGCGCTGACCGCAGCCGGCATCGGCGGCGTGGCGAACACTGCGCGGCTGTGGTCTGTCGATGCCGGGCTGGAGATCCAGGCGGCGACCACCCTTGCGTGTCTCCTGGTGGGCTGCCTGGCGGCGCTGGCCGCGCGGGGCGGACGATTCCCGGTCATCACGCTGTCGGTGCCTGCCGTCCTTGTGATGATTCCCGGCGTCCCCGCGCACGAGGCGCTGGTGGCGCTGAACTCCGGCGACTACATCTCCGCTGCGGCAGGCATGCTGGAGGTCAGCGTCATCATGGTGTCCATCATGGTGGGCCTTGTGGCGGCCAAACTCGTGACGGACCGCGAGTGGGCGACGGGTTCTTGAGCGGCACATCAGCCCGTCCGTCGGGCGCTCCTTGACCAAGCCAAGACCAGGGGATTGCAAAGACCGGGCGGTGAGCCAGTAGTCTCGCCCTTGTGACTGAGAACTCGCTGACCCCGGCAGAGCGCACTCTCGCTCGCCACGAAGTTCCCGATCCGCTCCGCGACGACGTCCGCCTCCTCGGAGGCCTTCTCGGCCGTGTGCTGCGCGAATCAGGGGGCGACGCACTGCTCGCCGATGTCGAGAAAGCCTGCGCGAACTGACGATTCGGGCGCACGATCTCGACCCCGAAACCGGACGCGTGGCGCTCGACGAGGCGGAAGCCCTCGTCGAGGGTTTCTCACTGGAGCGTGCGGAGCAGGTGGCACGGGCCTTTACGTGCTACTTCCACCTCGCGAACCTGGCCGAGGAGCACCACCGCGTGCGCGTGCTGAAGCAGCGCCGCGCCTCGACCCTGACGGAGGATGACTCGCTCTCGGCGGCGTTTGCGCAGGCTTGCCGATGAGGTGGGCCGCGACGAGGCGCTGCGTCGCGTCCAGGCGATGGAGTTCCGTCCCGTGCTGACGGCGCACCCGACTGAGGCGCGTCGCCGTGCCGTCTCGGGGGTATCCGCCGTATCTCCGCTTTGCTGGATTCTCGCGATGGCGATGACATCGGCGGTACCACGGGTGCCGAAAGCGAGCGCGCCCTGCTCGCCGAGATCGACGGACTGTGGCGCACCTCGCTGATCCGTGCGCAGAAGCCCACGGTTCTCGACGAGGTTCGCTCGGCCCTCGCCGTGGTCGAGTCGACGATGTTCGAGACGTTCCCGCGTGTCTACCGGCGCCTCGACGACTACCTCCTGGGCGACGATGCGGGACGCACCGAGCCGCTGGTGCGTCCGTTCGTGTCGCTCGGCTCGTGGATCGGCGGCGACCGCGACGGCAACCCCAACGTGACGGCGGAGATCACACGGTCCGCGGCGGCGCTCGCCGCCGAGCACGCGCTGACGGCGCTGCAGAAGGCCTCGCTGACGGTGGCGCGTGCCTTGACGCTCGACGACGCCACGACGCCGCCTTCGGCGGCCCTGCTGGCGCTTCGCCAGCGGCAGTCCCAGCCTGGACGGTGCTCTGAGCGCCGATGCCGACAACGAGTCCCCGCACGAACCCCACCGCGCCGCGATGCTGTTCGTCGCGGCACGGGTGGCCGCTACGCAGGCGCGCAACGCGGACCTGCAGTACGCCAGCCCCGAGGCGCTTGTCGACGACCTCGCGGTGGTGCAGGAGTCGCTCGTGGCGGCGGGCGCCAGCCGCGCCGCCTACGGCCAGTTGCAGCAGGCTCATCTGGCAGGTGCGCACGTTTGGCTTCCACCTCGCCGAACTCGAGGTGCGTCAGCACTCGCAGGTGCACGAGGAGGCCCTTGCCGACATCGCCGCCAACGGCGTTCACGGCGAACTTCAGCCCCGCACGCGTGAGGTGCTCGACACGTATCGGGCCATCGGCGCCGTTCAGCAGCGCTACGGCGTCCGCGCCGCGCGCCGTTACATCGTGTCGTTCACTCAGGCGCCCGAACACCTGTCGGCGGTCTACGAACTGGCCGCCCATGCCTTCGGCGACGGCGATGCGCCCGTCATCGACGCGATCCCGCTGTTCGAGACGTTTGAGGACCTCGAGAACTCGGTGGAGATCCTCGAGGCGATGCTGGAGTTCCCTGCGGTGCGCAAGCGCCTCGCGGAGAACGGCCGTCGCGTCGAGGTGATGCTCGGCTACTCGGACTCGTCGAAGGACGTGGGTCCCGTGTCCGCGACGCTCGCCCTGCACTCGGCGCAGCAGCGCATCGCGCAGTGGGCGGAGCGCCACGACATCGTGCTCACGTTGTTCCACGGACGCGGAGGCGCGCTCGGACGTGGCGGCGGCCCCGCCAACCGTGCGGTCATGGCCCAGCCCGCAGGCTCGGTGGACGGCCGCTTTGGCTCACGGAGCAGGGCGAGGTCATTCTCGCTCGCTATGGCACCGCGACCATCGCGGAGCGCCACATCGAGGAGGTGGCGGCGGCAACGCTGCTCCAAGCCTCGCCGAGCGTCGAGAAGCGCAACACGGAGGCGACGGCTGCGTTCGCGGACCTTGCCTCCAGGCTGGATGAGACGTCACGCGCGCGTTTCCACGAGTTGGTGAAGGCCGATGGCTTCCCGCAGTGGTTCGCGCAGGTGACGCCGCTCGAGGAGCCTGGGCCTGTTGCCCATCGGCTCCCGTCCCGCGAAGCGCGGACTGTCCGTGAACTCGCTGGATGATCTGCGCGCGATTCCGTGGGTGTTCTCTTGGAGCCAGGCGCGCATCAATCTCGCCGGGTGGTACGGGCTTGGCAGCGCGCTCGAGGCCTACGGCGATCTTGCTGAACTGCGTCGCGCGTATGCCGAGTGGCCGCTGTTCACGACGCTGCTCGACAACATCGAGATGTCGCTGGCGAAGACCGACGAGCCTGCTGGCGAGCCGCTACCTTGCACTCGGCGACCGCGAGGACCTCGCGCAGATGGTGCTCGACGAGATGGCGCTCACCCGCGAGTGGGTACTCAACGTCACGGGTTCGGAGCGCCCCCTGGCGAAGCGCCGCGTGCTGGGACGTGCGGTTCAGGCTGCGCGCTCCCTACGTGGATGCGCTGTCGCTCATTCAGGTGAGGGCGCTTGCCGCTCTGCGAGGCGGGCTGGACGACGAGGCCGCCGTGGACGCGGTGCGCAAAGTGTTGCTGCTGACCGTGAACGGTGTCTCCGCCGGAGTGCAGAACACGGGCTGACCCGCACCACGCCATCACGCGCAAGGGCCCGCCCCCGGGAGTGATCCGGGGGCGGGCCCTTGCGCGTGGCCTGCTGGCGTCCTATCCGATGCCGAGCACCGGAGTGGCCAGGGGAGATCCCGAACCGTCGCGTCGGCCGTGATCTTCGGGCAGCGCGACCTCCTGGCCAGCGCCCGAGGTGGCCTTCGCGGGTCCCTTGCCCACCCACGCGATGAGCAGCGTGTCTTCGCCCTTGAGGAACCGGTGTGCGCGCACGCCGCCGGTGGCGCGCCCCTTGGCGGGGTACTCGGAGAACGGCGTCACCTTGGCGGCACCGGGAACCGTGCCAGGCAGCGCGGTCGACGAGCCCGCGATGGTGACCACCACCGCATCGGCCGGGGTACGTACCACCCCGAAGAACAGCGCGTTGACGCCGTCTTCAAGGTTGATGCCCGCGACGCCACCGCCGGATCGGCCCTGCGGCCGCACCTTGTCGGCCGCGAAGCGCAGCAGCGACGCCTGATCCGTGACGAACACGAGTTCGCTGGAGTCCGAGGCGGGGGCGGCGCCGATGACGCGGTCGCCCTCGTGCAAGGAGATGATTTCCCAGGCGTCCTTATTGGGGGCAGGCTCGGCCTTGACGCGCTTGACGACACCGTCGGAGGTGCCGAGCGCCAGCGGCACGTCGGAGGTGAGCGAGATGAGCGCGAGCGGCTCCTCATCCTTGTCGAGCGTGAGGTGCTCGGACAGCGGCGAGCCGCCACCGAGCGACGGCGGCTCGCTGGTGGGGGCGATGGCGGACAGGCTCCATCATCGACAGACGCAGCACGCGGCCTGCGGAGGTCACGACGCCGATGTCCGCACGCGTCGACGTATGCAGCACGGAGCGCAGCACGTCGTGGGCGCTGCGACGGCCGTCGCGCACCGGGGCCTCGTCGTCGGTGGTCCGAGCCACCAGGCCCGTGGCCGACAACAGCGCGTAGCAGGGCGTGTCCTCGATCTCGAGGGACGGAGCGGCACTCTTGCTGGCCCGGCCGGAGACGGCGCCGGGAGCCGCGGCTGCGGAGGTCACCGCGCCCGCCTCTGCCAACAGAATGGTCCGGCGGGGCGTGCCGTGCTCGGCTGCCGCGGAATCCATCTCCGCGCCCACCACCGCGCGCAGTGCGCGATCCGAGGCGAGAATCTCCTCCAGGCTCGGCGATCTCGGCGAGCAACTGCGCCTTTTCGTTCTCGAGGCTCGAGGCGCGAGAACTTGGTGAGGCGACGCAGGCGCAGTTCGAGGATGTACTCGGACTGGATCTCCGAGAGGTCGAATGCCTTCATGAGGCGCTCGCGCGCCTCGGCGGTGTCCTCGGACGAACGAATGATCTGAATCACGTCGTCGATGTCGAGGATGGCCACCAGCAGGCCGTCCACGAGGTGCAGGCGGTCGCGTCGCGACCCGAGGCGGTGCTCGGACCGGCGGCGGGTGACGTCGAGGCGGTGCCCGACCCAGACCTGCAGCATCTCCTTGAGGCCCATCGTGCGCGGCTGGCCCTCGACGAGCGCCACGTTGTTCATCGAGAACGATTCCTCGAGCGGCGTGAGCCTTGTAGAGGCGCTCGAGCACGGCATCGGGGTTGAACCCGTTCTTGATCTCGATGACGAGGCGAAGGCCGTGATGGCGGTCCGTCAGGTCGGTGACGGCCGTCACGCCCTGGAGGCTTCTTGGCGGAAACGGCGTCCTTGATCTTTTCGATGACGCGCTCTGGTCCCACCAGGTACGGCAGTTCGGTCACGACGATGCCCTGCCGCCGTGCGGTCACCTTCTCGATGCGTGTGGTCGCGCGGGTGATGAACTTGCCGCGACCGGTCTCGTACGCCTCGCGCACACCGTCGAGCCCTACGATCTTGCCTCCGCCGGGAAGGTCGGGTCCCGGGACGAAGCGCATCAGGCTCATCCAGGGTGGCGCCGGGGTTCTCGAGGAGGTGGCGGGCGGCGGAGATGACCTCAATAAGGTTGTGCGGCGCCATGTTGGTGGCCATGCCGACAGCGATGCCGGAGGCTCCGTTGACCAGCAGGTTCGGAAGGGCCGCGGGCAGAACCTCGGGCTGTGTGAGCCTTGTTGTCGTAGTTCGGTACGCGGTCCACGACGTTCTCGTCGAGGTCCGCGATCATGGCCATGGAAGCCTTCGCGAGACGCGCCTCGGTGTAGCGCGCCGCGGCGGGGCCGTCGTCGAGCGAGCCGAAGTTGCCGTGACCATCCACCAGCGGGAGTCGCAGCGAGAAGGGCTGCGCCATACGCACCAGGGCGTCGTAGATAGCGCTGTCGCCGTGCGGGTGGTACTTACCCATGACCTCGCCGACCACACGGGACGACTTCACGTGCCCGCGGTCCGGTCGCAGGCCCATGTCGCCCATCGCGTAGATGATGCGGCGTTGCACGGGCTTCAGGCCATCGCGCGCGTCCGGCAGGGCGCGCGAGTAGATCACCGAGTACGCATACTCGAGGAACGAGGTCTCCATCTCGGCGCTGACGTCGATATCGACGATGTGGCTCTCGGGCACGACGGCCATGGGTCTCCTGGGGGTGAGCGGGACTTTGACTGCCGGTCATTGTCTCGCACCGCGCTGACACCTGTGCACAGGGCACGCGGGCCGGTGGTGACACTCGCGGCAAGGTGGAACAATGTCCCGCATGTCTCACACGCTCGACCAGGCCGTTGCCGTCGCCGGGTATTACCCGGCCCTCGCCAGTTCTGTGCTGCGCAGAGCCATCGGTGATGAGACCGTCCAGGCACACTTCGTCCACGCCGAGACCACGTTCGACGACCGTGAGGTCCGCCGCCACATGACCGTGCTGGTGCTCACGGACTCGCGGCTGCTGCGCATGCACATCGATGACGGCGCCGGCCACTCGGTGGAGGGCGCCCACGAGGCATCGGCCACCATCGAGACCGCCATGCTCACAGCCGTCACGCACACGGCGATGACTCATGTGGTGCACCACCCGGAGAACTTTGCTGACGGGGACGCCCCCAGTGAGTTGGTGCTCGCGGTGGGGTGGGGCGTGCATTCGCGCATCGAACTCGAGCCCGCATCGTGCGGTGACGAGTCGTGCGACGCGGATCACGGCTACACGGGCGGCATCACAGGCGACGACACGCTGGTGCGGGTGTCCGCCATCGCCGATGGCGCCGAGACCGTGCGGGCGCTCGAGGACTTCGCCGACGCGCTCCAGCGTGCGCTCGGCCGTCGCGGGTGAATCTCCCCGAGCGTCTCGTGGCCGCGGGCCTGACGCTGCCCGATTACGGTCGCCGAGACCTCGGCGCCGTCCTCTCGGCCGCATTTTCCGCCGTGGGAGCGGCCGATGCGGTTCAGGCTCGCGACGCCCGCGCCGACCAGGCGCGGCTGGGCCTTGCGCGTTCGCAGCACGTCATCGTGGTGCTGCTTGACGGGCTCGGGCAGGCTCAGCCTGGGGGAGTGGGGCGGTCACGCGCAGTTCCTCAAGTCAATCGCGCGCAAGGGTCTGACCGCGGGCTATCCCTCGACGACGGCCTCCTCGCTCGGATTCCTCGGTACCGGCCGTCCCGCGGGTCAGACGGGGATGGCCGGGTACACCGTGCGCAACCCGCGCACGGGAAAGGCTCGCGAACCTCGTGTCATGGGAGGGCGCGTACGACGCCAAGGAATGGCAGCCGCACCCCAGCCTCCTGGAGGCGGGCCAGGCGCACGGGGTCAGCGTCACCACCATCGGAAAGCCGAGGTTTGAGGGCTCGGGGCTGACCACAGCCGCGCTGCGCGGCGGTACGTTCGTGGGCGCAGAGGGCCTCGATGCCCGCGTGGACGCCGCGCTGAGCGCCGCACGCAAGCCGGGAGTCACGTACCTCTACTGGGCCGAGATTGACAAGGCAGGGCATCACCACGGATGGGGTTCCGATGCCTGGGTCGCCGCGCTCGAGGACGCCGATCGGGCGTTGCGGCGTCTGGCATCGTCGCTGCCGCGTGGCGCCACCATGGTGGCAACAGCGGATCACGGCATGGTGAATGTCACCGACGCACCCCGGTGGGACGTCGCCGAGAGCGCGCCGTTGCGCGAGGGTGTGGCCCTGGTGGCGGGGGAGCCGCGCGCCATGCACCTCCACCTTGCGCGGCCCGAGGAGGCAGCGACGGTGGCTCAGCGGTGGACGGAGGAACTCGGAGACTCGGCTGTCGTCGCCACCCGTGACGAGGCACGAGAGCACCGGCTGTTTGGGCCTCTCGATGCCAGCGTGGTCGACCGCATCGGAGACGTGGTGGTGGCGATGGCAGGCAGGGCCAGTGTGGTGGACTCGCGGACACAGACCCGTGCCTCGCTGTCGCTGGTAGGCATGCACGGCTCCTTGACGCCCGCGGAGTTGAGAGTGCCACTGATGGTGGCGGGGGAGGGCGCATGAGCACGGAGGTGGAGTTTGGAGTCTCCAGCGGAGCCGCCCACCTGGTCATCGTTCCGGGGTGGGGCGGGTCGGGGTCCGCACACTGGCAAAGCCTGTGGCAGGACGCGCATCCGAAGGCGACGCGCACCGCGCCGTTGAGCCTGGGATGAGCCGGACCTCGCGGACTGGATCGAGGCGCTCGACCGTGCCGTCGCATCGTGTGCCGCTGCGCCCCTTCTGGTCGCGCACAGCCTCGGTACCTACGTCAGCGCCATCTGGATGGCCGCCAACGCCGGAAGGGTGCGCGGAGCGCTGCTCGTGGCGCCTCCTGACCCCGGCAGGCCCACCGCGCCCGAGGCGATCCAAGGGTTTGCTCGCGACGCCTTTGAGCAGGTGGGAGGGCCCGCGATCGCGGTGGCCAGTGCCGACGACCCGTACGGGTCACTCGAGCACGCGCAGTGGTACGCCGCGCAGACGCGTGCGCCGCTCACCGTGATCGGTTCATACGGGCACATCAACGCGGACTCCGGACTCGGAGCGTGGCCTCAAGGCCTCGAACTACTGGAATCCCTCGCGCTCGCTACCGCTGAGTGAACGCCAGCGGGGAGGGTTAGTCGTTCTTCGCCCCAAAAACGATCTCGTCCCAGGCTCGGTACTGACGACCGGCCACTGCGGCGCGACGACTTCCGTTCGGGCGCCGACGACTCGGGCTCCTCCGAGGTTGCCGCGCTCGGGGCCGTGGACTGGGCCTGCGGCCGGCGTGCGGACCCCGCGGGGTGACCCATCGAGCCTGCGGGCGGCGACGTGAAGCCCACATCGGCCTGACGCTGGCGCTGCACCGCGGGACCGAAGCCCTCGAAGCCGCCATCGTCGTCATGGTCGTCGAGGTCGTCGGCGTCGACGGAGTCCCGCGTGCCGCGACGCGTTTCGAGGTCCTCAAGGAGCAACTCGGTGGGCGTGGGCTCCGTCTCCAGTGGCGCAGGCATCGCGGGGCGTGCCTGGTCAAGCGGAGCGGCCTCGTCCTTTGCGTCGCGCACGGCGCTCAGGTGACGCTTGGGGATCGGCACGTCGAGGAGTTCTGTCTCGGTCAGCCAACGCGACTCGTCGTCGAGCGCGGTCACGGCCCGCGCGGTGTGGTCAAACGCCCACTGCGCACGCACGTTCCGGTCGTCGACGCGGTAGTCGGCGGCCACCATCCACGGCTGGTCGAGTTCGCGCCACGCATCCCAGCGCACCGCCTCGGGATCGACGCCGCGACCCGCGAGACGATCGGTCACCAGTTCGCCGAGGACAGGGGAGTCGGACTCGCGGCCGATGCGGGTGCCGCGGGCGAGGTCGGCGATGTATGAGCGTTCCGCAAGCACGGGGCTCTCGTAGCGCTCGAGCACGGCGAGCGGCTGGCCCGTGAGCCTCGGCGAGTTCGGCGGCGTTAAGTCCACCGCGGATGCGCTGCTGGATCTCTCGCGGGCTCATGGTGGGGGCCTCGTCGCCGGATTCATCGGCGGCGCGGCGTGGGCGTACGGTGGCGACCGCTCGGCGAAGGTCGTCGGTCAGTGCGAGCTCGAAGAGGCTCTCCCGACTCCCCGGTGAGCACCAGGTGCTCACCGTCGTCTCCCGGTCGCACGAAGGAAAGTCGCGTCATGCCAACAGGGTGCCACGCGTGCCGGACGAAAGGGCGCGCGCCACGCCCGAGGGGACAATCGCCTCGCACCTGTGTGCGGCACCATGGAGCCATGACGGAAGCCCGCACCCTTCTCGACGTTGCCCGCACCCTCGCCGTCGAGGCGGGAGACCTCGTGCGGCACGGGCGCTCTCAAGCGGAGGTCGCGGCGACCAAGTCGTCGAGCGTGGACATCGTCACCCAGATGGACCTTGCGGCAGAGCGGCTCATCCGGACGCGGCTTGCCGCACTGCGACCCGACGACGGCATCCTTGGTGAAGAGGGCGACGACGTTCCCACCCGGTCGGGCGTGACGTGGGTGGTGGACCCCATCGACGGCACCGTCAACTATCTCTACGGACTCCCGCACTACGCCGTGTCGGTGGCGGCGGTCACCGGCGATCCGTCGCCCGCACGGTGGACCATCGAGGCGGGTGCGATCGTTGACGGTTCCGGCGTGCTGTGGTCGGCAGCCCGGGGTGAGGGTGCCTGGCGCGACGGCGTGGCCCTCCGTCGCGACGGAGGGCCCGAGCTCGCGCAGAGCCTCGTCGCGACCGGCTTTCAGTACGTCGCCGAACGCAGGCGACTCCAAGGGGCTGTCGCCGCGGCGCTCCTCGACCAGGTGCGTGACATCCGTCGGCTGGGTTCGGCCGCCGTCGACCTGTGCCTCGTCGCGGCGGGCACGATTGACGCGTACTACGAACACGGACTGCAGGCCTGGGACATGGCCGCGGGGCTCCTGATTGCCCAGGAAGCGGGGGTGAAAACGGGCAATCTGGCTGGCGGGCCTGCGGACTCCAGCGTCCTGATCGCAGCCGTTCCGGAGCGGTGGCAGGAACTGCGAGACGCGCTCGATGCCGCCAGCGCGGGGGACATGTGGGACGCGGCGCGCCGGTAGAGTCGCGCTTCGCCCGTTTTTGGGGCACAATGCCTGCGCCCGAGGGAACAAATCACCCTCGCGCGACATTGTGTAGACACATGTTGCACACCCGAAGGGAAGAACTGCCTGATGGCAACTGACTACGACGCTCCCCGCAAGACCGACGACGAGATCTCGGCCGACTCGATCGAGGAGCTGAAGGCCCGCCGCAACGACAAGACGTCGGGCGTGGTCGACGAGGACGAGACCGAGGCTGCCGAGGGCTTTGAGCTCCCCGGTGCGGACCTGTCCGGTGAGGAACTGTCCGTGCGTGTGCTTCCGGCGCAGCAGGACGAATTCACCTGCATGTCCTGCTTCCTGGTCCACCACCGCAGCCAGGCTCGCTGAGATGCGTGGCGACCAGCCGATCTGCACGGAGTGCGCGGCCTGATCGGCCGATGACGATGGCCTCCCTCGACGTGCTGGTCTCCACCACTTCGCCCGACGTTCCGCTGCCGCGCTACTCGCATCCAGGGGATGCGGGCGCGGACATCACGACACGCGTGGACGTGGAGATCGCACCGGGGGAGCGCGTCACCGTCCCCACGGGGCTCTCGATCGCCCTTCCCGACGGTTTCGCGGCCTTCGTTCACCCGCGCTCCGGCCTTGCAGCCAAGCGCGGACTCACGATTGTGAACGCCCCCGGTACCGTTGATGCCGGTTACCGAGGCGAGATTCAGGTCACCCTCCTCAACACCGATGTGCGCGAGCCCGTGGTGCTCAAAGCCGGTGACCGCATCGCCCAGGCTCGTCATTCAGCGCGTCGAGCGCGCCGACTTCATCCAGGTCGCGCGTCTCCCCGGTTCGCATCGGGGAGAGGGCGGCTTCGGGTCGACGGGAGTGTCCGATGGCTGAGGAATTTGCCGACGTCCTGGCGGGGCTGCCCGTTGCCGAGGGACCATGGAACCTGGCCGATGCGCCCGAGGACACCGCGTTCATCGACTTCGGCGTCCTCCGCGTGGGGACCGTGGACCAACTGCGGTTCCGGCCCGAGTACGACGCGGGCACCAAGACCTGTGGAGCGGTGTCCGTGCGTTCAGGTGACGTGCAGATTCACCAGGTGGTGGCGGCACCGCGCGGAGAGTCGCGGTGGAACGTGCTGCGGCCCCAGATGACCGAACGACTGCGCGGCGAGGGTGCCCACGTCACCGTCGAGGAGGGCCACTTCGGTCCCGAACTTGCCGTGCTGCGTGGCCACGAACGTCCCGACGGCACCACCGTGGCGATCCCGATGCGCGTCCAGGCCGTCGACGGCGACCGGTGGATGCTGAAGGTGACGAGCATCGGCCCCACCGTCCACGAGGCGGAGACTCGTGACAAGGTCAACGCCCTGGTGTCGCGCTGCGCGGTGGACCGTGGCCCCGCGGCCGCGGTGGCCGGCTCTGTGATGACACTGACCCCTCCGCCGGGTGCACCCCGTCCCGGTGGCGCGCCCACGGGACGCGCATGAGCATCGCTCCCGCGCATCAGGCCATCGCCGACGCCACGGCACGCGAGGTGGTGACGGTCGCGGGACGCGTGGTCGCCCTGCAGGTCGAACCCCACGACGCGGCGCCGCGTCTCACGGCTCGTATCGACGATGGCACCGGGCGTATCGAGGCCGTCTTCATGGGACGCAGGGCGATCCCCGGCATCGAGGCCGGCGCACAGGTGACCATCGAGGGCAGGGTGTCGGACGCCGAGGCATTGCCGCGCATCTACAACCCGAGGTATTGGCTGTCATGAGCGAGTCGCCAGACGCGGATACGCCCAGCCAGGACGAGACGCCCATGGTGACGCGTCCCGAGGCGGCACGCGGGCTCGGCCAGGCGCTCAACTCGGACGATTTCAACCTCGCCGAGGCGGTGGGCGGCTGGCGCGGATTCGCCGAGGCCGCCGCACCTGGGGTCGTCTTTGTGGCCGCGTACCTGATCGATGGGTCGATGCGTGTGCCGGTCATCGCAGCCGTCGTGACCATGCTCGTCCTGGTGGTCATCCGACTCGCGCAGCGGTCCTCGGTCCAGCAGGCGCTCTCCGGCGCTGTGGGCGTCGCCATCGGTGCGATTTGGGCATGGCGCACGGGCGACGCGGGCGATTACTACGTGCCGGGGCTGTGGCTCAACGGTGCCTACGTCATCGGACTCGCCATCTCCATGGCGGTGCGATGGCCCGTCGTCGGCATCGTGGCCGGTCTGCTGCGAGGCGAGGGCACCTCCTGGCGTCACCATCGCAGCCAGATGCGCGCCATGCAGTTGGCCACGGCGCTCCTCGTGGCGATGTTTGCCCTGCGGCTTGCCGTGCAGGCTGCCGCTCTACCTCACGGACCAGGTGGCCGCACTCGGCACCGCCCGGCTCGCCATGGGCGTGCCGCTGTTTGCGCTTACTCTGTGGGCGGTGTGGATGGTGGTGCGGAGCGCAGCACCGGCGTCAGAGACTCCGGATCCGCCTCAGCCGACACGATAAACAGCAACTCGTCGTACGCCTCGAGCGTGTCTGACGGGCTGGGTGCGATGGTCCGGTCACCACGGACGATGCACGAGAGCACGATCTCCTGGGGCCACTCGATGGACCGGATGGTGGAGCCCACCACAGGAGAGTCGGCGGGAAGCGTGACCTCCATGATGGAGGCGCCCGACTGGTGGAACGTGAAGACCTTGACGAGGTCGCCCACCGCGACGGCCTCCTCGACCATGGCCGTCATGATGCGGGGCGTGGACACCGCGACGTCGACGCCCCACTGGGCGTCGTACATCCACTCGTTGCGCGGGTTGTTGACGCGTGCCACCGTACGAGGCACGCCGAACTCCGTCTTGGCGAGGAAGGACACCACCAGATTGGCCTTGTCGTCGCCGGTGGCGGCCACCACCACATCCATCGTCTCGGTGCCCGCCTCGCGCAGCGCCGCCATTTCGCAGGCGTCGGCGAGCATCCAGTCGGCCTCTGCCACCTGAGCGACACGCATCGCGGCGGGGGAGGCGTCCATCAGCATGACCTCGTGGCCATGCTCCAGCAGGTCGCGCGCGATCGAGCGCCCCACGGAGCCTGCTCCTGCGATCAAGACCTTCACGCCGTACCTCCGGGAACACGCGAAACGGTACGTTCGGCGTGGGCACGAACGGCGTCGGGGATCACAAACCACAGTTCGTCATCGACCTGGACGGTGGTGGTGGGCTCGGGCAACACGGCGGAGCCGAATCGGACCACGTACGCGACCCGTGCCTTGGTGGCCGCCTCGAGCGCCGCGACGGTAGAGCCGATCCACGCATCGTGCAACGCCAGCCTCCGGACGGCGATGCCCGCCGTCTCATCGGCGAAACCCTCGTCGGCGCCACCGGGCAGGAGCCGCGAAAGAATCTGCGAGCCTGGTCCACGGGACCGGCGCGACGGTGGGGATGCCTAGCCTGCGATAAACCTCGGCGCGGCCGGGGTCGGCGATGCGTGCCACGACGTTCTCTACGCCATACGTCTCGCGCACCACGCGGGCGGCAAGAATGTTGGAGTTGTCTCCTGACGAGACCGCGGCGAACGCGTAGGCGTCCTCGACGCCCGCGGACACGAGGGTCTCGCGGTCAAAGCCGATGCCGGTGATGCGTTGGCCCTGGAAGTCGGCGGGGAGGCGACGGAACGCGTCTCCCACGCGGTCGATCACGGCGACGGAGTGGCCCCGAGACTCGAACTGCCCGGCGAGCGCTGCGCCGGTGCGTCCGCAACCCATGATGACGATGTGCACGAGACCCCACGCTATACCCACCGGCCTCTAGGATGGTGCGACGTGCGAGGTCTTTGGGAACGGCTGAGGCGCCTGACGTTCGGGGCGCCGGTAGCCACCGACGCCGCAGCGCCGGTGACGCTGCGTAGCCGACTCGCGCTGCCCGTCTTCGGAGCCGGTGTGCTCTCAGCGGTGGCCTATGCGCCCGATGCGGTGGTGGACGCGCTGCGACGCGGCAGCCAGCAGGGAGCGATTCCGTTCATGGCGCTTGGTGTCGTGGGCATCATGCTGCTGCTTGCGCTGGCGTATCGCTCGAACCTTCACGCCAGGCCGGACGCCCTCGGTGACTACGGCCTCGTGCGAGACGTCCTTGGCCGCAGGGCCGGGGTGGTGACCGGGGCCGCGGTCCTGGTCGACTACCTCTTTACGGTGGCGGTCTCGGTCGCCGCGATCACCCAGGCTCGTGGCCTTCGTCATTCCCGCGTGGCAGGACTGGGATGCGCTGCTGGGCGTCATCCTGCTCGGACTCATCACGCTCGTCGCGCTGCGCGCCGTGCACGAGCGTGCGCGCGTGTTGTTGTTTGTGTGGTTCGGGTTCCTCGCCGTCATCGCGATCATGCTGGTCTTCGGGCTTGCCCGCCAGCACACCGTGGGTGACCCGATCGCCGCCAACGCGCCGGAGACGTGGTCGATCTGGTTCTCGTACGCCGGGGCGATCGCGTCCGGAGCGGTCATGGTCACCGGCATCGAGCACCTCGCCTCGTCAGCGCCCTATCACGCGAAGCCGCGCGCACGCCGGGCAGGACGAACGCTGGTCGTGGCCGTCGCGGCTTCGGCGGTCGCCTTTTTCGTGGTGGCTTACCTGTCGTGGCTCTACCGCATCACGGGCTGGTCAAGGGGCCCATCCTCCTCCAGGTCGCGCAGGAGGTGTTTGACCACGCAGTCATCGTGTGGGCCATCGCCGTTCTCGCTGGCGCCATTCTCTATGTCGCCGTGATGGCAGTGTTCCGGCGCTTCTCCAGCCTCGGCGCCTACCTGGCTCAGGACGCGTACCTGCCCCGCCAGGCTCTCGCAACGCAACGACCGCCTAGTGCTGCGTGGCGGCATCCTGATCATCGCGTCGATGTCCGCCGTGGTGGTGGTGCTCGCCGGCGCCGAGGTGGAAACCCTGATCCACATGTACGTGGTGGGAGTCTTCGCCGCGATTGTGCTGAGCCAGGTCGCCATGGTGCGCTGGACCACGGCACGCCTGGGTCTCACGACCGTGGCGGGCGCGAGGGTGCGCCTGCAGGCTGCGCCGCGCCCTGCATGCGGTGGCCGCGACGGTCGCAGGCGTGGTGTGGATCGTGGTGGCGGTCTTCAACTTCGTCAACGGTGCGTGGATCGCCATCGTGCTGATCGCGGTTCTCATCGTCGGCATGCACGCCGTGAACCGGCACTACGCCGCCGTCCGCGCCGATGTCCGCCTGACCAAGCGGGATCTCGATGTGGCGCTGCCGAGCGCCACCCACGGCGTGGTGCTCGTCAACCAGGCTTCACCGGCCCGCCATGCGCGCCCTCGCGTACGCCAAGGCAGCGCGTCACTCCTCGCTTGAGGCCGTCGCGGTGCAGACCGACCGCGACTCGTCGCTCGAGCTTCAGCGCATGTGGGGGAGCATCGACTCTGGCGTGCCGCTCGTCATCCTTGACTCGCCCTATCGCGACCTCGTAGGCCCCGCACTGGAGTACATCGAGTCCATTCACCGCGCCAACCCGCGTGAAGTGGTGGTCGTCTACGTGCCCGAGTACATCGTGGGCCGCTGGTGGGAGCGCTTCCTGCACAACCGCGCCACGACCCGCCTGCGCCAGCAGCTCCTCGGCATGAAGGGCGTGGTCGTCGCGGCCGTTCCCTGGCACCTGGAGTCGGCTCGCGAGGCCGCCGCGGTCGAAGAGGCGCCCGTCCCCGGAGAGCAACTGCCATGACCGATATCGAACTCACCATCGGCGCCCCGGCGCACGGTGGCCACTGCGTCGCGCGCCATGAGGGCCGGGTGGTCTTTGTTCGCCACGCCCTGCCAGGGGAGCGCGTCCTGGCGCGCCTGACAGAGGCGGGCGATGATGCCAAGCTGTGGCGGGCGGACGCCATCGAAATCCGTGAGGCCTCACCCGATCGCGTCGCGAGTGCCTGGCCCGAGGCCGGCCCGGGCGGCATCGGCGGCGGCGAACTCGCGCACGTCTCGCTTTCCGGTCAGCGAGCCTGGAAGCAGGCCGTGCTTGACGAGTCCTTCGAACGCTTCGCCAAGCGGCCCTTCGGGGGCACGGTGGCCGCCGTCGCTGGCGACGACGCCGCGCATGGCCTCCGGTATCGCACGCGTGTCACGGCGACTGCCAACGCCGAGGGCAAGGCAGGCATGCACCACCACCGTGGCGACGGCTTGGTGCCCTTGTCCGAGATGCCGCTGGCCACCGAAGACGTGGAGCGCGCGCTCCTGGGCCAACGATTCCCCGCGGGAGCCCGCGTCGCGGTCGCCCAAGGCTCGGACGGCACGGTGCGAGTGACTGTCAACGGCAAGCCGTGGCGCTCAGGCAAGGCCGATACCCGCCCCAACGCGCCTCGCACCCTGCGCGAAAGCGTCACCGTGGGCGAGCGCACCTACGAGTACAAGGTGGACGCCGACGGCTTCTGGCAGGTCCACCGTGGCGCGCCCGCCGTGCTGGTGGCCGAGGTGCTGGAACGTGTCGGTGAGGCCGAGCGAGTGGCCGATCTCTACGCGGGCGCGGGCCTCTTCACCCTCCCGCTGGCCGCAGCGGGCCGCGACGTGGTGTCCGTGGAGGCGCACGCGGGCGCGTCGCGCGCCGCGCGCCGCAACCTCCACGACTACCCCTCGGCGAGCATCGTCCACGGTGACGTGCGCCGCACCCTGCGCGACGGCATCGGCCACCTGGACGCGATCGTGCTTGACCCCCGCGCTCCGGTGCAGGCAAGGCCACGCTGGACGCGGTGGCAGCCAGCGGTGCATCGCGGCTCGTGTACGTGGCCTGCGACCCTGTGGCGCTGGCGCGCGACACCGCCTTACTCGCCGAGCGCGGCTACGACCTCGTCGACGCCCAGGCGCATGACCTCTTCCCCATGACCCACCACGTGGAGACGGTCGCGACCTTTACCTCCCGTTGACCGCGCCAAGGGTCAACCATGTGCGTCGTGGCCGATAGGATGGGCCGCGGACAAGAACCATGGGAGGTTTGTGCATGAGCGAGAACACGCTGGGATCCAAGGCCACGCTGGACGTGGACGGGAAGTCCTACGAGATCTACCGGCTCGGGGCAGTCCCCGGTCTGGAGAAGGCTCCCGTTCTCGCTCAAGGTCCTCGCCGAGGCGCTGCTGCGCACCGAAGACGGCGCCAACATCACCGCCGAGCACGTCAACGCCCTCGCCACCTGGGACCCCCAGGCCATGCCGGACACCGAGATCCAGTTCACCCCCGCGCGCGTGGTGATGCAGGACTTCACCGGTGTGCCCTGCGTCGTCGACCTCGCCACCATGCGTGAGGCCGTTGCGGAACTTGGCGGCGACCCGTCGGTCATCAACCCGCTTGCCCCCGCAGAGATGGTCATCGACCACTCCGTCGTGATCGACGTCTTCGGACGCAAGGACGCGCTGGAGCGCAACACGGACCTCGAGTACGAGCGCAACCGTGAGCGCTACCAGTTCCTGCGCTGGGGCCAGACGGCCTTCGACAACTTCAAGGTGGTGCCCCCGGGCACGGGTATCGTCCACCAGGTCAACCTGGAGTACCTCGCGCGCGGCGTGATGACCAAGGACGCCGCAGGCGTGACCCAGGCGTACCCCGACTCGTGCGTCGGCACCGACTCGCACACCACCATGATCAACGGGCTTGGCGTGCTCGGCTGGGGCGTCGGCGGCATCGAGGCCGAGGCAGCGATGCTGGGCCAGCCCGTGTCGATGCTGATTCCCCGTGTGGTCGGCTTCAAGGCTCACCGGCGCGATCCCCGCAGGCGCGACCGCCACCGACGTGGTGCTCACCATCACCCAGATGCTGCGCGAGCACGGTGTGGTGGGCAAGTTCGTGGAGTTCTACGGCGAGGGTGTGGGTGCGGTGCCGCTGGCCAACCGCGCCACGATCGGCAACATGTCGCCCGAGTTCGGCTCGACCGCAGCGATCTTCCCGATCGACGGCGTCACCATCGACTACCTCAAGGCTCACCGGGCGCTCCGAGGACCAGGTGAAGCTGGTCGAGGCGTACTGCAAGGAACAGGGCATGTGGCACGACCCGTCGGCCGACGGGTACATCGAGCCGGTGTTCTCCGAGTACCTCGAGGCTCGACCTGTCGACCGTGGTGCCGTCCATCGCGGGCCCCAAGCGCCCCCAGGACCGCATCGAGCCTGACCGATGCCAAGGCGTCCTTCTCGCAGGCCATCCTCAACTACGTGGACCACGAGGCCTCCGAGTCCCGCGGTCTCGACGAGTCAGTCGAGGAGACCTTTCCCGCGTCCGACCCGATCGCGGCCGAGGCTCACGCGGGGGACGCGCCCGAGCCTCGCGAGACGAGCCTCCGAGATCGCCAAGCGTCGCCCGCACAAGCACGTACCGCTCACGATGGCCGACGGCACCGAGACCGCGCTCGACCACGGCGCTGTGGTGATCGCGTCGATCACCTCGTGCACTAACACGTCGAACCCCTCGGTGATGCTCGCCGCCGCGCTCCTCGCGCGCAATGCGAACGAGCGTGGCCTGAACGTCAAGCCGTGGGTCAAGACCTCCATGGCACCGGGCTCGAAGGTCGTCACCGACTACTACGAGAAGGCAGGGCTCTGGCCCGACCTCGAGGCGCTGGGCTACCACCTGGTCGGCTACGGCTGCACCACGTGCATCGGTAACTCAGGCCCACTGCCCGAGGAGGTCTCGCAGGCGGTCAACGACAACGACCTCGCGGTCGTCTCTGTCCTGTCCGGCAACCGCAACTTCGAGGGACGCATCAACCCCGACGTGAAGATGAACTACCTCGCGTCGCCGCCGCTCGTCATCGCCTACGCGCTGGCAGGCACCATGGACCACGACTTCGAGGCCGACCCGCTGGGCCAGGACTCCGACGGCAACGACGTGTTCCTGCGGGACATCTGGCCCTCGGCCGCCGAGGTCGAGGAGATCGTCGGTTCGTCGATCACCGAGGACATGTTCGCCAAGGACTACGCCGACGTCTTCGCGGGCGACTCGCGGTGGCAGCAGCGCCCACGCCCGCCGGCAAGACCTTTGAATGGGCCGACGACTCCACCTACGTGCGCAAGCCCCCGTACTTCGAGGGTATGGGCGCCGAGCCGGAGCCCGTCGAGGACATCACCGGTGCACGCGTCCTCGCACTGCTGGGCGACTCGGTCACCACCGACCACATCTCGCCCGCCGGTGCGATCAAGCCCGACAGCCCTGCCGGTGTGTATCTCGCCCAGCACGGCGTCGAGCGTCGCGACTTCAACTCCTACGGCTCGCGCCGTGGCAACCACGAGGTGATGATTCGTGGCACCTTCGCGAACATTCGCCTGAAGAACTTGCTGCTCGACGGCGTTGAGGGCGGCTTCACCTTCAACTTCATCAAGGGTGAGCAGGACACGATCTACGACGCCGCGCAGGACTACGCGGCCGCAGGCACCCCGCTGGTGGTGCTCGGTGGCAAGGAGTACGGCTCCGGATCGTCGCGTGACTGGGCCGCCAAGGGCACCAGCCTGCTGGGAGTGCGTGCCGTCATTACCGAGTCGTTCGAGCGCATTCACCGCTCCAACCTCATCGGAATGGGTGTGCTTCCGCTGCAGTTCCCCGCGGGCGAATCGGCTGCATCGCTTGGCCTCGATGGCACGGAGAGCTTCGACATCGTCGGCGTGGCCGCGTTCTCGGAGGGGAGCACCCCAAGACCCTCCCGGTGAAGGCCACCAAGGGCGACGGCTCCGTGGTGTCGTTCGATGCGATCGTTCGTGTCGACACCCCCGGTGAGGCGGACTACTTCCGCAACGGCGGCATCCTGCAGTACGTGCTCCGCTCGCTCGTCTCTGCCTGACAACGCCTGACCGACCTCACGCGCCGGCTCCGCATCTTGTGCGGGGTCGGCGCGTCGTCGTATGAGTGGCGGGCACCGTACAGTGGACGTCTACCTGATGAATGGAGGAATGCGTGCTGGAGCGCATCGAGTCGCCGCGTGATCTCGACGGACTGACGCGGGACGAGGCTCGGGGAGCCTGGCGCAGGAGATCCGGGACTACTTGGTGTCATCGGTGTCGCTCACGGGTGGACACCTGGGACCCAACCTTGGCGTGGTCGAACTGACCATCGGACTCCACCGGGTGTTCGACTCTCCGCACGACAGCATCGTCTTCGACACCGGGCATCAGTCGTACGTTCACAAGGCTCCTCACCGGGCGCCGTGACTTCTCCGAGGCTCCGCAGTCGTGGCGGCCTCGCCGGATATCCGCAGCGTTCCGAGTCGGAACACGACATCGTGGAGAACTCCCACGCCTCCACCGCGGTCTCGTGGGCCGCAGGCATCGGCCGTGGCTACGCGCTGCGGGGCGAGACGGACCGCACCGCCGTGGCGGTGATCGGCGACGGCGCGCTGACGGGCGGGATGGCGTGGGAGGCCCTGAACTCGGTGGCCGCCTCACGCGACCGTGTGGTGATCGTCGTCAACGACAATGGCCGCTCGTACGCTCCGACCATCGGCGGCCTGGCGCGCCGCCTCGACGGCATTCGCACCGATCCTCGCTACGAACAGTTCCTGGGATGGGGCAAGCGCAACTTCCAGGGACGCGGCTGGGCGCGCAACTTCACCTACCAGACCGTGATGCACGGCAAGCGTGCCGTGAAGGGCCTCATCACCGAGCCGGGCATGTTTGAGGATCTGGGACTCAAGTACGTGGGCCCCGTGGATGGGCATGATCTGGCTCAGGTCGAGGCCGCCCTGACGCACGCCAAGTCCTTCGGGGGACCTGTCATCGTTCACGTGCTCACCGAGAAGGGGCGTGGCTACACCCCGGCGGAGGAGGACGTCGCGGATCGCTTCCACGCGGTCGGCGTGATCCACCCCGAGACGGGCCTTCCGGTGAAGCCCTCGCGCTTCGGCTGGACCTCAGTGTTCGCCGAGGAGATCGTGGCGGTGGCGCGCGAACGCGATGACGTGGTGGCGCTCACGGCCGCCATGCTCGCGCCCGTGGGGCTCCAGCCGATGGCCGATGAGTTCCCCGACCGAGTCATCGACGTCGGCATCGCCGAGCAGCACGCCGTGACCTCGGCCGCCGGGCTCGCCTTCGCGGGCATGCACCCGGTCTTCGCCGTCTACGCCACCTTCCTGAACCGGGCGTTCGACCAGGTCCTCATGGACGTGGCGCTGCACGGCGCTGGCGTGACGTTCATGCTCGATAGGGCGGGGATCACCGGCGACGACGGCCCCAGCCACAACGGCATGTGGGACATGGCGCTGCTGCGTCACGTCCCGGGACTGCGCCTGGCGGCGCCGCGCGACGCTTCCACGTTGCGGCAGGCGTTCCGCGAGGCTGTCGATGTCGACGACGCGCCCACCGTGGTGCGCTACCCGAAGGGCCCGGTGGGTGAAGACCTGCCGGCGCTACGGTCCGTGGGCGATCTCGACGTGCTCGCCGAGCACAGTTCCCAGCCACGGGTCGTGGTCCTCGGGCTCGGCTCGATGGCGACCACCGCGATCGACACGGCCGCGAAGATCGCTGCCGAGGGCGTCGGCGTGGTGGCAGCGACGGCGACCTGGGTGCATCCCGTGCCCGACGGACTTGACGCTCTCATCGGAGACGCCGAGGCTCATCGTGACCGTCGAGGACGGCCTCGTGGATGCGGGCCTGGGCCAGGAATGGGCGGAGTACGCCCGGATGCTGGGTCTGACGGCCTCGTGGAGCCATCACGGCGTGCCGCGCGAGTTCCTCGAGCATGCGTCGCGGGCGCAGATCGTGGAGCAGGTGGGCCTCGACGCGTCGGCGCTCGCAGATGCGGTGATCGCCGCGCTCGACTGACGGACCTCTCGCCGCCGCGGCGATTCCGTTTCCGTTTGGCCCCCGGTAGGTACGCATGTGCAGCGTGTGACGGGAGCGGCGATCCCATGAGCCACTCCCGTCACACAAGTCACATCAGTGGGCCAAACGGACGGGACTACGAGGGATTTGCTGGGGCCTCATCGACTGCTGATGCCTCGGCGTCCGCGAATGCCTCCGCGAGCAGGGGCGCGGTGAGGTCGATCTGCCACTGGCGCGCATCCCGCGACGCCAGGAGGGCTCGAATCTCGTCCTCGCCTCCACCTCGGTGCTCCCAGCAGGCACGCCGCATCGCGTCGGGCTGCAGGAGGTTCTCGGCTGGCATCTCCAGTCGCTCGGCCAGGGCGCCGATGCGCGGACGTGCCACGTCGAGACGCGCGGCCGCTTCCGGACGCTTGTCCTTCCACATGCGTGGCTGAGGCGGTCCGTCGCCACGGGGTCCTCGCTTGGATGGCAGCGCCGTCTCCGGCAGGCGCAGCGCCTTCTCGATCACGGGATACCACCGGGGCGCGGCGCGCTTGGTGCCGCGGGACTGCCATTCGCGCACCTGGAGCAGCGCCGCAAGCGACGCAGGCTTGGCCTGTCTGCCGCCACGATCGCCGCATCGCGCAGGACGCGGCCAGGCGACGTGTCGCGCTGCTGCGCTACTTTGTCGCGCTCCTCCCAGAGTGCCCGAACGACGCCGAGCCCGCGCTGATCGCGGATCTGGTGCGACCCGGACGTCCGTCGCCACGGCTCGACCCGCGGCGGGGGCGGGGGAGCGAGCCGCACCGCCTCGAACTCCTCTCGCGCCCAGTCGAGCTTTCCCGCGGCCTCGAGGTGACCGAGCATCGCCTCACGCAGGCTCGAGCAACACCTCGACGTCGAGGGCCGCATAAACCAGCCAGTCGTGGGGCAGGGGACGGGTGGACCAGTCCTGGGCCGAGTGCTCCTTGGCGAGCGCAAGCCCCAGGCTCGCGCTCCACGACGGCCGCGAGGCCCACCTTGGGCCAGCCCAGCAGGCGCGCCGCGAGCTCGGTGTCGAACACCGATGCGGGTGTCAGCCCCAGGTCGTGCATGCCCGGGAGGTCCTGGCTTGCAGCGTGGAACACCCACTCGGCGTCGCCGAACGCCTGGTTCAGCGACGAGAGATCGGGCAGCGCGGCCGTATCGACCAGCGCGATGCCGGCGCCGGCGCGCTTGAACTGTGCGAGGTAGGTCGCCTGTCCATAGCGGAAGCCCGAGGCGCGCTCGGCATCGGCGGCGATGGGGCCGGTCCCTGCGGCGAAGGCATCGGCCATACGCCGCAGACCCTCGGGGGTGGTGATGACCTGCGGCACTCCGCCAGCGGGTTCGGTGAGGGGGATGGCGGGGGCCGCCTCCGGCTCGGTGGGCGCGTCGCTCATGCGTGGCGTCCCGGCAGCATCGTTACTCCTTCAGGAAGGGGAGGCACACCCGCGCACGTGGCGAGGAGGTCAGTCCACGCCTGCACGTGTGGCTCCATGTTGTTGTCGAGGGGAGTCCAGGACACCCTCACCGACGTGCACCTCGCTCGGGCGCTCCGCAAGGCTCGCCGTAGGAGCCTGTTCGTCACCTTGGTGACGGTGCCTCCTCGCGCGCGGTGCGGGGCGCCCTCAAGGGACTCCTCGAGCCATGACCAGGCCACGTCGGCCCACATTTCATCGGCGCCGACCTCGGGCTCCACCTGAGCCTTGACGAGCGCGACCACCCGAAAACGGCCGTCCCATGCGTCATGCCCGGCGGGGTCGTGCAGCAGCACAAAACGGCCGCTGGCGTGAGCATCGTCCGCATGAAGTTCGCCACTAATGGCGACGGCATACGGCGCGATGCGTCCTGGTGCCGGCGCCTCGGTGAGCACCACATCCGAGCGGGTACGCGCGGACGCGAGCGACGTGAGCGCCGCACGAAAGTCCGGCGGCGCCTGCTCGAAGTCCTGGGCCATACCGTTGAGCGTAGGGGCGTGGGTCCCTACGCCCCGGTTCGCCACGCGACGCAGGGCCACTAGGCTGGAGCGCGGTACCGACCTCAATCCCCGAACATTCAAAGGACGGACACATGGCGCAGGCCCAGATCGGTGTGACAGGACTCGCGGTGATGGGGCGCAACCTCGCCCGCAACTTCGCGCGCAACGGCTTCACGGTGGCGGTGCACAACCGCTCGCCTCAGAAGATGCACTCGCTCATCGAGGAGCACGGCTCCGAGGGTGAGTTCATCGGTTGCGAGACCCTGGAGGACTTTGTCGAGGCTCTCGCGAAGCCCCGCACCGTCGTCATCATGGTGCAGGCAGGCGGTCCCACGGACGCCGTGATCGACGCGCTGACCCCGCTGCTGGAGGAGGGCGACATCATCGTCGACGCCGGCAACGCACACTTCCCTGACACTCGCCGTCGCGAGGCCGCGCTCAAGGAGAAGGGTCTCCACTTTGTGGGCGCCGGCGTCTCCGGCGGTGAGGAGGGCGCCCTGCTAGGCCCCTCGATCATGCCTGGCGGTCCCGCGGAGTCCTACGCGACACTCGGCCCCATCCTCGAGAAGATCGCCGCGAAGGCGGAGGACGGCACCCCATGCTGCGTGCACGTGGGTCCCGATGGCGCTGGCCACTTCGTCAAGATGGTCCACAACGGCATCGAGTACGCCGACATGCAGGCTCATCGGCGAGGCCTACCACCTGCTTCGCGCGGGCCTGAACCTCACCCCGGCGGAGATCGGCGACATCTTCGCCGAGTGGAACACCGGTGACCTCGACTCGTTCCTCATCGATGTGACGGCCAACGTCCTCAAGCAGATCGACGCGAAGACCGGCAAGGCGCTGGTCGACGTGATCGTCGACGAGGCGGGCCAGAAGGGCACGGGCCGCTGGACGGTGCAGTCGGCGCTCGACCTTGGCGCCCCGGTCACGGGTATCGCCGAGGCGACGTTCGCCCGTGCCATCTCGTCGCAGACCGCCCAGCGCGAGGCCGCCCGCGGCGTCCTCGCAGGCAACGCTGGTGACTTCCACATCAAGGACCGCAAGGGCTTCATCGAGGACGTGCGCCTCGCGCTGTACGCGTCCAAGGTGGTCGCCTACGCACAGGGCTTCGACCAGATCCAGGCCGCCTCGGAGGAGTACGGCTGGGGCATCAAGCGCGGCGAGATGGCGAAGATCTGGCGCGAGGGCTGCATCATTCGCGCCCGCTTCCTTGACCGCATCACCGAGGCGTACGAGCGCAACGACTCGCTCGCGTCGCTGCTGGTGGACGACTACTTCGCTGGTGCCGTCGCGAACGGCGTGTCCGCGTGGCGTCGCGTGGTCTCGCAGGCCGCGCTTGCAGGCGTCCCCGCGCCCGCGTTCTCGTCGTCGCTGTCGTACTACGACTCGCTGCGTGCCGAGCGTCTTCCCGCGGCTCTGATCCAGGGCCAGCGTGACTTCTTCGGTGCCCACACCTACAAGCGCATCGACTCCGAGGGCACGTTCCATACCCTGTGGGGCGGCGACCGCTCCGAGGTCGAGGCGTAAGCCACCGCTCAGCGATAGCCCCGGTCACCGTCACGGTGGCCGGGGTTTCGTGTTTCCTGGCACGGAAGGGTAGGCTCTCGACCTCTAGGGTGTGAGGCATGACCGCCCGACTCGTCGGACGCAGGCCCCATGTCGAGCCCGACGCTCTGATCGCCGCCCTCGTCCCGCCGCCCCACTTCGCGGGGGCCTCCTTCGATTCCTACCGGCCAGATGCCGCCTACCCCAGCCAGCGGGACGCCGTCGATGCAGTCCGTACGTTCGCCAAGGGCGTGGGCCGGCGCGGCCTGCTGCGTCGTTCGAGTGCCGGCCGGGGCATCTACCTCGACGGTGGGTTCGGGGTGGGCAAGACTCACCTCATTGCCGCGCTCGCGCATGAGGTCGGGCACCGTGCGGCCTTCGGAACGTTCGTGGAGTACACCCAGGCTCGTGGGCGCGTTGGGCTTCCAGGGCACCCGGCGGGCGCTGCAGGAGTTCGCCGTGGTGTGTATCGACGAATTCGAACTTGATGATCCTGGCGACACGGTGCTCATGGCTCGCCTGATGAGGGAGTTGGCCGATGCTGGGGTGGCGCTCGCTGCCACATCCAACACGTTGCCGGGCTCGCTGGGCCAGGGCCGATTCGCCGCAGACGACTTTCAGCGGGAGATTCAGGCCGTTGCGAGCGTGTTTGACGTCATCACGATTGACGGCCCTGATTACCGGGGCCGGGGTGACCTGACGTTCCCGCCACCGGCCCGAGCCGACGAGGTGCTGGCCACGAGCGCGGTCGAGGGGGTGCCTGCGAGGAATGGTCGGCGCTGATGGCAGACCTCAGCCACGTTCACCCGAGCCGGCTGGGCGCCTACGTGGAGGGCGTGCGCGTCCTGGGGCTGAGGGGGTGGCGCCGCTGACGGATCAGGCTCAAGCCCTGCGCCTCGTCTCGCTGGTGGACCGCCTGTACGACCGTGACGTCCGCATCGTTGCATCGGGCCATTCGCTGGGTGACGTCTTCACCAAGGACATGCTGCGCGGCGGGTACCGCAAGAAGTACTACCGCGCGCTGAGTCGCATGCTGGCGATGGTCGCGGGGGAGTAGCCCCGTCCTATGGCGCGGTGGGCGCCGGGTCGCCGGTGACGGCCTCGGTGTAGGCGTCGAGGAATCGGCCGAGCAGGTCGAGCAGCGCCTCCTGCTCGTCGGGTTCGAGGACCGCGAGACCTGCGCCGGTGACCGCCATGGCGCTCGTCAGGGCGCGCTCGAACGCTGCGCGACCGGTGTCGGTGGCCGTGACAACCCACGCGGTGGAGCCCGCGGCCCTATGCCTGGAAACGAAGCCTTCCTTCTCGGCGTTGGCCACCTGGCGGTGCACGGTCGACTGCTCGGCTTCAGTGCGTCACAGATCTGGCGCATGGTTCGGGCGTCGCCGTCAGACAGCAGCCACAGCAGCCGCATGTCGGCGGTGCCGACCGTCACGCGCTGTTCGAGGACGTGCCGGGTCCGTTCCACGCGGGCGAGCAGGCCCGCCATCGTGCGTTCGGGGGCGGTGCCGATGTGCGCGCCTCGGCTCATGGGTAGGCTCCTCAGGTGTGGCCGGTGAAGTGGACACCACTGTATCCGAGGGTATATGTATGTAACCTACATAGTCATCGGGACCTTGGTCCCACTCATCGCAACGGTGCGGCGCCCCTGGCCGTCCGCGGCACGCTCCGACGCCGCGACGAATCGAGGTCACATGTCCACCACAGCAGGCGTACCGACGCTCCACGGCAAGAAGGCGATCTTTGCCATCGTCGCCCTGGGCTTCTCGAGCCTGAGCGCGGCGCTCATGCAGTCGCTCGTGATCCCCATTCAGGCCGAACTTCCTGAGCTCCTGGGTACCACGGCCAGCAACACCTCCTGGGTGGTGACGGCCACGCTGCTCGCCGCCGGCGTCACCATGCCCGTCGCCGGACGACTCGCCGACCTCATCGGCAAGAAGCCCGTGATGGTGGCCTCTGGAGTGCTGTTGCTGGTGGGCTCCGTCGTCGTGGCGCTGTCGGACACGGTCGGACCCGTGATCGTCGGCCGCGTCCTCCAGGGCGCCGCGATGGGCTACATCCCCATCGCGATCGCGATGGTGCGCGAGATCGCGCCCGCGCATCTGCGCAATCAGGCGGTGGCGGGAGTCAGTGCGACCCTCGGTGTGGGCGGGGCCATCGGTCTGCCGCTTGCCGCGTGGATCGCTCAGGGCAGCGACTGGCACCTCCTGTTCTGGGTGTCCGCGGGCCTGGCGGCCGCGATGCTGGCGCTCACGATCACCGCCATTCCCCACGTGCGCGACGCGCATGAGGGACGCATGGACTGGGCTGGTGCGGCTGGACTTGCCGTGGGTCTCGTCTCGCTTCTGGTGGGCATCTCGAAGGGCAACGACTGGGGTTGGACCGAGGCGTCCACCCTGGGCATGATCGGCGGCGGCATCGTGGTCCTGCTGGCGTGGGGCGTCTTCGAACTGCGCACGCCGCAGCCACTCGTTGACCTCCGCACGACGGCGCGCCGCCCGGTCCTCGTGACGAACGTCGGCGCGGTGCTCATCGGCTTTGGCATGATGGCACAGTCCATCGTGGTGCCTCGCCTGCTTGAGATGCCCGCGGCCACGGGCTATGGGCTCGATCAGACCATCCTCCAGGCTGGCCTCTGGATGGCGCCAGCGGGCCTCATGATGCTCGTCTTCTCGCCGCTTTCGGCCACGCTCATCACGCGATGGGGCGCACGCAATACGCTCGCGCTCGGCGCGGCCGTCCTGGCCACCGGGTATGCGATCGCGTCGCAACTCATGGATGCTCCGTGGCAACTGATGGTGGCCTCACTGGTGTGCTCCACGGGAGTGGCCATTGGCTACGCGGCGATGCCCACCATCGTGATGAATAACGTGCCCGAGCACGAGGCGGCCTCGGCGGTCGGAGTGAACTCCCTGATGCGATCCATGGGTACCACCATCGCCGGTGCAGTCATGGCTGTCATCCTCACCTCGTCCACCATGGAACTCGCTCCGGGCGTCGCGGTCCCCACCGAGGGCGCCTTCACCCTGTGCTTCGTCGTCGGAGCGGTGGCGGCCCTCGTCGGCGCCGGCGTCGTATTGCTGGGCCCGAACCAGCGCGCCGATGCGGCGACGAGCCTCGCCAAGCAGCAGGCCGATGCGCCCGAGGAGCCCGCGTTGACCCGCTGACGCGGGTCGGGGCGCCGCCGGACCGGGGCGCCGCCGGACCGGGGCGCTGGTGGATCAGTCCCTGGCCACCAGCGCCACCGCGTCGGGCGCCAGCGAGAGTCCGCCGTCGATGACGGTGACGTCTCCGAAGGTCCCCACCACGGCGCCGCGGTCGGAGACCACCGCCTCGGCGTCGGAGAGGTTCGCGTGGACGGTGACGGGTCCGTGCAGGGTGAGCACCTGAGGAGACGACTCGCTCGCGCCGGCGGGATGCGCGTCCCACGCCGCACGCGGCTCTACCCGCTCGCGCAATGCCATGAGGGTCGAGACCCACGCCCGCAGGGCGTGGTGGCCGGCGCTATCGGCCCCCACGCCGTCTCCGAGCCTTGATCGCAGGAACGTGACGCGGTCCTGGGGGTCGGGGACCTGCACCTCGCGGCCGTAAAGGCTCTTCCCAGCCGTGGCCCCCGAACTCGCTCATGCGCCCCTCGGACACCGCGGAACCCAGAGGTTCGTCGTGGTCGGTGAAGAACATGAAGGGCCTGGTCTCGCCGTATTCCTCGCCCATGAACAGCATCGGCGTAAACGGTGACAAGAGGATCGCGGCGAGAGACGTGGCCTGGGCGCCGGGGGACAGGGACGATGCCGGCCGGTCGCCGATGGCGCGGTTGCCCACCTGGTCGTGGTTGGAGGCGCACACGACGAACCGCCGACGGTCGGTCTCGGGTGGCACGGGGGCGCCCCAGGCCTTGCCGCGGAACGGCGAGTGGGTGCCGTTGTGCCAGAACACCTCCCGGTAGACCTTGTCGAGGGTCTCGAGCGAGCCGAAGTCGACGTAGTACCCATGCCGCTCACCCGTGAGGTACGCGTGCAGCGCGTGGTGGACGTCATCGTTCCACTGCGCGGTCATTCCGAGCCCGCCCTCGGCGGTCGGGGTGACCATCCTGGCGTCGTTGAGGTCCGACTCGGCCACCAGTGACAACGGCCGGCCGATGCGGTTGCTGAGTTCCGCGGTCTCGTCACTGGCCTGCGCGAGCACGTGGCGCTCCGAGTCGTCACGGAGCTCGTGGACGGCATCGAGGCGCAGGCAGTCGATGTGGAAGTCCTCGAACCACCGCAGCGCGTTATCGCAGATGTACCGGCGCATGCCGTCGGCGCTCGGCTGGTCGAGGTTGACCGCCCAACCCCACGGAGTGTGGTGAGCGTCGGTGAAGTACGGCCCAAACTTGGACAGGTAGTTGCCGTCGGGGCCGAGGTGGTTGTAGACGACGTCGAGACAGACGGCGAGGCCGGCGCGATGCGCGGCGTCGACGAAGCGCTGAAGGGCTTCGGGGCCGCCGTAGGCCTCGTGGACCGCGTACAGGGACACACCGTCATAGCCCCAGCCGTGCCGGCCGGGGAACGGCGCCACGGGCATCAACTCGACGACATCGACACCGATGGACCGCAGCGACGGCAACTGGGCCGCGGCGGCGTCGAGCGTGCCCTGCGGGGTGAACGCACCCACGTGGAGGCTCGTAGAAGACCTTGCCGAGGACATCCATGCCGCTCCAGGACGCATCGGTCCACGCAAAGCGTGAGGCGTCGAATACGCGAGAGAGCCCGTGGACGCCCGCGACCTGGCGTGCGGAGCGTGGATCGGGCCAGGGGCCTTCGCCGTCGACCACGTAGCCGTAATCGGTACCCGGCGGCAGGTCGGGGCCCGACCACCAGCCGTCGTCCCCGCGCTGCAACTCCTGAGCCGGGGCATCGGCCGCACCGATGACGAGACCCACGCTCGCCGCGTCGGGAGCCCATACGCGCGCGATCACGCGTCCTCCCGCACCAGCAGGGCGACCGGGAGGCCACCGAGAAGCGTGGCCAACTCGACCGTGCCTCCGTCAAGCGACTTGCGGGTGAATGCATCTCGCCAGCGTCCCTCGGGCAGGGTGACGGTGTGTTCGCGCCAGCCGCCGAGCCTTGTCGAGGTCCAGGCCAAGGCGTGTCGCCGCTGTGATGACCTGGGGTCGTTCTCCATCGGTCCTCGCGAACACCACGGCGTGGCCAGACGACGATGGCAGCGGCACATACCCGCAGCCGTCACCCGTGAACGCCTCGGGGTGCTCACGCCGCACCTGGAGCGTGCGCGACGTCACGAGGAGCCTTTTCCTCCGCGAGGCCGCGTGGCTTCGCATGTCCCTGCAGGCGCTCGAGTGTGTCGGCGAGCGCGTCGAAGTCCACCGGGCGTCGGTTGTCGGGGTCGACGAGTGATGGCGCCACGGTCTCCGTGCCCTGGTAGACGTCCGGCACGCCGGGCATCGTGAGCCTGGATGAGCCTTCATCGCGAGGATGTGGGCACGCACCCCGGCCGCCGTCGCTTGGTGCCATTCGGCAAGGAGCGAGCGCACGGTGTGATCGGCATGGGTGGCCTGCGCGAACCAGAGCACGGCGTTCTCGTAGGCTCTCGTCTACCGAGGTCCACGTGGTGTGCGTCTTCGCCTCACGCATGGCCTTGATGAGATAGCCCTCGAGGCGGTCCCATTCCATGACGGAGTGCTCGTCGGAGGTGCCCGCGAGGGTCTGCCACCACAGATTCTCGGTGCGGCCGTCGAGGCTTGAGGGCTTCAGATCCGCGGTCGCCGCCTGCAGGCGGGTCACCAGGGCATCCCATTCCTCGGCCGCCTCGGACAGGACCGAGAGTCGCGCCCGGACGTCCTCGGACCGCTTGGTGTCGTGGGTGGTGAGCGACGTCATGCCGTGCGGGTACTGCACCTGCTGCTCGTCGGCCCAGGCGTGGAAGTTCGCCGGGGGCAACGCGAACCGGGACGCGGGTGAACCCACCTCGCACAGCGGCAGCAGGTGAGTCCACCGGTAGTACGCGGTGTCCTCGATGCCCTTCGCCATGACGGCGCCGCACGCTTGCTGGAAGCGGGTGATCAGTTCCCGGCGGTTGGCGTCGCCCGTACGCCCCGCGGAGCCGACCTCCGCGCCCTTCAGGAGATCGACGACCACCTCGAGGGTCTCGAACCGCTCGGGGTCGAGCCTGAGCCCTGGCCAGGTCTGCCGCGTGATCGATGGCGTCGAGCGAGGCGGGCTTCGGAGGCACCCCTGCGACGACGTAGGCGCGGTAGCGGTCAAACGTGATCAGCAGGGTGCGTAGGCAGTCGTATAGCGACCGCCACGTGTGATCGCGCAGCCGCACATCCGTGGTGCAAATGGTGTGCGCGATGGTGGCGAGGCGGTGCACTTCGCTCGAGAGGGACTCCTTCACGATCTCGCGCTTGGCTTCGGAGATCATGGCGGGAAGGGTGCCCATCGCATCGCCGGTGAGCCGATGAAGCGTGGCCGCAAGGGGCGATGAACCGGCGGGGTCGCGCAGGAGCGCGCCGACGCGCCATGTGCCGTCGTAGCCCGTGGTGCCTGCCGTCTTCCACGAGGTCGGTAGGCGCTCCTCGTCCTCGAGGATCTTCTCGACGACGATCCACGCGCCGTCGGTTGCCTCCGACAGTCGCTGAATGTAGCCCGCGGGATCGGCGAGGCCATCGGGATGGTCGATGCGCAGACCCTGCAGGGTGCCGTCCTTGATGAGATCGACGATGACTTGGTGCGTGGCATCGAACACGTCCGCGTCTTCGACCCGCACCGCGACCAGCGATCCGACGTCGAAGAAGCGACGGTAGTTCAGGCTCCTCGTTGGCCACGCGCCAGTAGGCGAGCCGGTAGTGCTGCTGGTCCACGAGCGAGGCGAGCGGCAGGTTCTCGGTGCCACGGCGCACCGGGAAGACGTGCTCGTAGTAGCGCAGGACGGGGACCTCGCCCTTGTCCTCGAATCCGGGGACCACCATGGAGTCCAGTACCAGTTCACCGTTGGCGAGCACGGTACCGATGCGTTGGCCAAGAACGGGCATGAGGACCGGATCGCCGCCGGACCAGTCTACGTCGAACCAGTGGGCATGATCGGACTCCTCGCCGTCGGTCAGGACCGACCAGAGGGCCTTGTTGAAGTAGGCGGGGGTGGGCACGGCCATGTGGTTAGGCACCACATCGGCCACCAGTCCGATGCCCCGTTCGCCTGCCTTCCACGCGAGGTCGCGAAGGCCGGCCTCGCCGCCGAGGACCGGGGCGACCCGTGAGTGATCCACCACGTCGTAGAAGTGGGTGGAGCCGGGCGAGGCCTCGAGGATGGGGGAGAGGTAGAGGTGGGTGACTCCGAGCGCCGCAAAGTAATCGAGCCGTGCGGCGGCGTCAGCGAACGTGAACGCCTCGTTGAGTTGGAGTCGATACGTGGAGATCGGCACGGGAGCCCCCACGCGATGCCCTAGTCGGCGGTCCGGTTCGTGGCTGGTCTCAGACATGCGGGCGCGGCCCCTTCCATCGCTTCCGGTTCATCCTCGCAGATAAAGCGACGGGCAGGGTCATCCATTCCCGGGACGGCGCGAGGGGTGGGCACCGTCTGAGCGCCCACCCCTCGTCCCGAGATTTGCTCGCGGTTATGCGGCCGTGACCTCGAGGTTGACCTCGATGTTGCCGCGGGTGGCGTTGGAGTAGGGGCACACCTGGTGAGCCATCTCGGCGAGGTCCTGGGCGGCGTTTTGGTCGACGCCTTCCGTACGCACCTTCAGCGTCACGGTCAGACCGAAGCCGCCGTTGTCGATCTGGCCGATGCCCACCTCGGCGGTGACCTGCGCGCCAGTGAGGGCCGACTTCTCACGCTTGGCGGTCATCTGGAGCGCCGAGTTGAAACACGCGGCGTAACCGGCGGCGAACAGGCTGTTCCGGGTTGGTGCGGGTGGCCGCCGCGCCGGGCTTGGGGGTGGCGAGGTCGAACTCGACCAGGCCATCGTCGGTGGCGACGTGGCCGTCGCGTCCCGAGCCGGTGGCGGTGGCGACGGCGGTGTAGAAGACCTGGGGCTTGTCCATGGGAATGGCTCCTCGTGTGAAGGGGTTCATGGTTTTGTAGGGTTACTAGTACGTCTACATAGGGCCCAACCCCGAGACGCATGGGATGATTCCCGGCAACCAGCAAGAGTGTGAGGAGGCAGCGATGGCCGCCACGCGTGGGCAAGCCCGCGATGTGATCCTGGCGACCGCATCGGCCCTCTTCCATGCCTCGGGGACGCGGGCGATCAGTGCAGACCGCATCCTCGCCGAGGCTGGCGTGTCAAAGGTGACGTTCTACCGGCACTTTCCCAGCAAGGACGCGCTCGTCGTCGTCTACCTCGAGGATGAACTGGCACGACTCCAATCCCTCGGGGCCCAGGCGGGCTCAGACCCCCAGGCGATCGCGGGAATCTTCGAAGAGGAGATGTGCCGGCCAGGGTTCCGCGGCTGCCCGTTCATCAACGCCGCCGCGGAGTACCCCGACCCCACGCACCCGGTCCGCGACGTTGTCGCGCGCTTCCGCACGTGGATGATGGGAGCGATCGAGACGTGGGCTACCGAGCGCGGCGTACGCGATCCCGCCCAGGTGGCGCGTCAGGTCATGATGCTCAGGGACGGTGCGCTGGTCGAGGGATACGTCGCAGGCGACCCGGAACGAGTCGCTCGTGAGCCTCAGGGCAGGGATCACCGCTCTCGCCAGCGGCGGGTAGCGCCTGTCGCGTACGGTCGAGGTCATGCACTACTCCTGGCACGTTCTCGACTGGCGCCGCGAGGTCGCAAGCATCTACGCAGAGGTACGGCAAACGGCGGATGCTGCCGCCGCGCACGCGCGGTGGTGCGAGCGGCGCGCGCACCTGCTCGCCACCCACCCCGCGACACCCGTGCCGCCCGCTCATCGCGCCTCCTTCGCCCCGGTCGTCGCCGCCTACGACCCGGCGTGGCGCTTCGAGGTCGCGGTCGAGGAGGCAGCGGCGGAGCGCCGCGAGGTGCCCACGGCGACCGATGGTGTGGTGCCATTCGAGCGCATCGGCCGCGTGACTCTGGATGGTCTGGGCAGCCTCGACGTGTGGTGGCTGGATTCGTATGGCGGGGGTGTGTTTGTTCCCCTGAAGGACACGTCACCCGGCTCGTACGGTGGCGGCCGTTACGTCCTCGACACCGTCAAGGGAGCGGATTTGGGAGGCGCGCTCGACGGGCTCGTCATCGACCTCAACTTCGCCTTCCAGCCTTCCTGCGCGTACTCGAGCGACTGGGTGTGCCCCCTGCCGGGCCCCGGCAATCGGCTGGATGTCGCCGTCGACGTGGGGGAGCGCTACACGCCGCTCGAGGCATAGAGGCTCACGCCGGACGACGCGCCGGGCCCGCGGTGTCGCTGGGTGTGGCGGAGGTGTCAAGATGCCGCCATGCGAGGCACCGATCCGGAGAAGCGGCTGACGCAGCCATGGCGCAGGGCTGGACGCGTGGTGGGCTGGTGCGCGCTGCTCCCAGCCGTCGTCACGCTCGGTGCGCGGCTCACAGGCTTCGAGGCGGGGCCGCTCGCGATCGCCGTGGCCGTGACTCCGTGGGTACTGTTGAGCGTGGCGGTGCCGCTCGTGGGAGCATTCTTTGCGAGGGACCGATGGCTCGGCGCCGCTTCCGGACTGGTGTTGGTCGTGGGAGTCGCCACTCAGGTGCCGTTGATGACGGCGACGCCCACGCAGGGGGAGGGTGTCCTCACCGTGGCATCGGTCAACGCGACGTTCGGCGCGGTGGACGGCGCCGCGGTCACGGCCCTCGTGCGCGACCACGGCGTTGACGTTCTCGCTGTCCAAGAGCCGACACCCGCGGCCGTCGAGGCTCTCGACCGTGCCGGCCTTGGCGCGTCGCTGCCCTACGCCGAGGTGGCGCCAGAGGAGGGGTTCGCGGGCATCGGCCTCTGGTCTGCCTTGCCGCTCACCGAGGCAGGGGACGTGGACGGCACCACCGCGCGCACGCTCCGCGCGGTCGTCGAAGTCGACTCGACGCCGGTGACGCTCATCGCCGCGCATCCCGCGGCACCGGGGCCGTGGAACCACACCCTGTGGGCTCAGGACCTCGCGGTGCTGACGGAGGCCGCAGGCGCCGTCCACGGACCGGCGATTCTCGTGGGCGATCTCAACGCCACACGTGACCATGCCTCGTTGCGTGGCCTTGAGCGCGGGGGTTTCGTTGATGCGGCCGATGAGGCCGGGGCGGGCTGGCAGTTCACCTTCCCGGAGCAGCGGGCAGGCTTTCCCGTCGCCGCCATCGACCACGTGATGGCGCGCGAACTGCCGTGGTCGGCGTCAACGCTCGTGACGCAGGCGCTGCCAGGCGCCGATCACCGTGCCCTGGTGGTCGAGTACTCGGCTCCGCTCTGAGCCGTCAGCGCAAGGGAGCGGTCTCGGGGTAGAGCGCGTCCATGGCGTCCTGCGCCTGGCGGCGCCCGGCGAGGAACCACGCGATGCCTCCCAGCAGCGGCGCGCACAGGATCACCAGGAGCCACACGGCGGTTGCGAGCGAGGCTCAGCACCCGTTGGTGGCGAATGACAGAGACGGCAGCCGAGATCGTCACGACCAGGACGGCGGCCGCGACGACCGACCAGATCAGGTCATAGGTCGTGGGAATCAGCGGGTTCACGTCGAGCGGCATGTCACGAGCGTAGCGGCGTGAGCATGAATGACAAGAGCCGCCCCGGGGCTACCGGAGCGGCTCTCATGTGGTGGGCGATACTGGGATCGAACCAGTGACCTCTTCCGTGTCAGGGAAGCGCGCTACCGCTGCGCCAATCGCCCATGCGAGGTGGGTACGGGATTCGAACCCGTGTATACGGCTTTGCAGGCCGCTGCCTCGCCTCTCGGCCAACCCACCATGGTCTGCCATAAGAATCGGCATGGATCCTGCGAGCGGACGACGGGACTCGAACCCGCGACCCTCACCTTGGCAAGGTGATGCTCTACCAACTGAGCCACGTCCGCATGGCCCCGAACTTGCGTTCCGAGCCGTGGAAAACTGTAGCGCATCCTTGGCCCGCCGGTGACCACCGCATCGGCTGCGTGTCGTCCCTCCCGACACTTTGAACCGATTCGCGCGGCACCGGTCGGCGTGTCGCGCGTGAGCGTGGGCCGTCGCCGGCGTGTCGGCATCTCATCCGGTTCGCATTGAGGGGAGGGCGGGGCAGGCGGGGGCTCTGCCAGCGCCGAGAAATGAAGAAAGCCGCCCCCGAAGGGACGGCTTGTCTGGTGGGCGATACTGGGATCGAACCAGTGACCTCTTCCGTGTCAGGGAAGCGCGCTACCGCTGCGCCAATCGCCCGAGGTGGGTACGGGATTCGAACCCGTGTATACGGCTTTGCAGGCCGCTGCCTCGCCTCTCGGCCAACCCACCGTGGTCGCCGAAAAACATCGGCTACGAACCTACGAGCGGACGACGGGACTCGAACCCGCGACCCTCACCTTGGCAAGGTGATGCTCTACCAACTGAGCCACGTCCGCGCTGTCAGGGCGTGCCCTGACAAGACGTAAACACTAGCCCATGGGTTGACCCGATGCCAAATCGCCCCCCGCGGTCAGCCGCTAGCGTGGTGCCCGTGAGTGTGTGGGACGCGCAGGAGGTGGCGGAGGCCGCCTTCCGCGGCGTGCGTGCCCGCGGCGTCCTCGAGCACATCGACGTGAAGGGGGAAGGTCACCGGCTCTCCGAGGGAGGGTTCTGGGTCGTGGTGGGCACGTTCGAGGGCCGCATCGACGCCTGGCGCATGGAACACGCCGAGTTCTCCGCCGCCGCCTCGGTCACCACGGGTCGTCCGTGGCAGGGGCCCGCCCCGGACGCCTGGACGAGTTCGCTTGATCGCGAGGCGTACATGGCGGCGGTCGCGCGCATCCGTGGCGACATTCGTGACGGTGACGTCTACCAGGCGAACCTCTGCCGCGTGCTCTCCGCGCCCCTGGCCGCCGCTCCGGCTGGGCCTGATGCGGTGGCGCTGAGCGAGCGCCTCGCGCGCGGCAATCCCGCCCGGTTCGCCTCCCGGATCGCGTTTCCAGAGACGGCCGATGCGCCTGGCGCCTGGGTCGTCTCGGCCTCGCCTGAGCCTGTATCTCGCGATCGACGGCACGCGAGTGTCGAGCGCGCCCATCAAGGGCACGGCGGCGCCGGGGAGGACATGCTCCCCAAGGACGAGGCCGAGAATGTGATGATCACGGACTTGGTGCGCAACGACCTGTCGCATGTCGCGGTGCCGGGCTCGGTGACGGTGCCGGAGTTCCTTGGTCTCCACACGCATCCGGGGCTCGTGCACCTGCAGTCGACGGTGGAGGCGACGCTCGCGCCCGCGTTCGCCTGGACCCCGCAGGCTGTGGCCGGCTCTGCTTGACGGGACGTTTCCGCCGGGGTCCGTCTCCGGCGCGCCCAAGTCGAGCGCGCTGCGCATCATCGCGCGTGAAGAGACCGCGGCGCGCGGCCCGTATTGCGGGGCCATCGGCTGGATCGACGCCGACAGCAGGCGTGCCGAGGCTCGTTGTGGGCATCAGGACGTTCTGGTGGGATCGCGCGGGAGGCGGCACGCTGCGCTTCGGCACGGGCGCAGGCATCACGTGGGGCTCGGACCCCGCACGGGAGTGGGAAGAGACCGAACTGAAGGCCCGACGCTTGATCGGGCTCGCCTCGACGGGAATGATGTCGCCATGACAACGGTGGTGTGGTCCGCGGGCAGCCTGAGGGATCCCGATGCGCCCCTCATCACCGCCTGGGACCATGGCCTGACCGTGGGCGATGGCCTCTTCGAGACCATGACCGTGCGCGACGGCGGCATCTTTGCCCTCACACGACACCTGGCGCGGCTCTCGTATGGCGCCGACCGGCTAGGACTCGGAGTTGTCGACACGGATGAGGTCCGTCACGCCGTCGCCGAGGTGCTGCGTGCGGGCGAGGGCGCGGTGACCCGGGTGCGAGTGACCCTGACCTCGGGTCCGGGGCCGATGGGCTCGGCGCGCGGAGATGGGCCTCACACGCTGGTGGTGACCGGGGTGGACGTCAAGCGTCCGCGTGTCTGTCACGCCGTTCGCGCGCCGTGGAGGCGCAACGAGCGCGGGGCACTGGCGGGAGTGAAGTCGACCTCCTACGCGGAGAACGCGGTGATGATCGCGTTTGCTCGTGACAAGGGTGCGGATGAGGCGATCGTGGCGAACACGCAGGGGCACCTGTGCGAGGGCACGGCTTCGAACGTGATCCTGGAGCGTCAGGGCGAACTCGTGACACCTCCGCTTGCCTCGGGATGCTTGGCGGGCATCACCCGCGGCCTGGCCCTCGAATGGGGTGCGGCCGCGGGGATGCCGATTCGAGCATCGGCGCCGGGGGAACTCACCATGGCCGCGCTTGACGAGGTGCTCACTGGCGAGACGCACCTCGCGGTAACCTCGTCCACTAGGGGAGTGCAGCACGTGTCATCGCTGGACGGACAGGCGCTCGAACCAGGGCCGATGCTCCGGAGGTTGGCAGCACAATTCGAGCTTCGCGCCGAACAAGAACCCGATCCTGGTCTTCCGCGCTCCAAATAGGCGCTATATTGGTTCCTGCTCGCAGGGCGATTGGCGCAGGGGTAGCGCGCTTCCTTCACACGGAAGAGGTCACTGGTTCGATCCCAGTATCGCCCACCAGCACGAGGCCCCGTCGGAGAGATCCGGCGGGGCTTTTGTCATGTCTATGAGCCGATGCCAGACGTTGCGGTGCGCGGTGCGCGCGTCCCTGGTGGCCCAGTTTGCGGCGCGTCGCGTCTCGATGTGCCGCAAATGCGGCCATTTGCGGCACGGGGCGGGGGGCGGGCGGGAGTGGGAGTCCAGGGGCGTGCCGAGGCGGCGATATGCTTCCGCGCAGGCCGTTCAGGGACAGGGAGAACTACCGGTGGCAAAGCCTGTACTTCCGCTACGGCGCGATGAACTCGGGTAAGTCGACCATGCTCCTGCAGGCCGCATACAACTATCGCGAACGCGGCCAGATGCCCCTGATCGTCAAGCCCGGTGTCGACACCAAGGCGGGAACGTCCGTCGGCTCGCGCATCGGCCTCGAGAAGCCCGTGGACGTCCTGCTCGGCGCGGGTCAGTCGCTGAGCGCGGCCATCGAGAAGGTCACGCCGTTGGACCAGGTAGACGCCATCTTCATCGACGAGGCTCAGTTCCTCGAGCCCGCGCAGGTGGATGAGGCCTTCACCCTTGCGGTCACCACCCGCATCCCGGTGCTCGCCTACGGCCTGCGCAGCGATTTCCGCTCGCGCGCCTTCCCCGGCTCGGCGCGACTGATGGAGCCTGGCGCACTCCATCGAGGAGCCTGAAGACGATCTGCCGGTGCGGCTCCAAGGCTCTGCTCAACGCCCGCAAGGTCGACGGCGAGTTCGTCGCACACGGAGCGCAGGTCGCCATCGATGGCCAGCACGCCGAGTACGAGTCATTGTGCGGCCGCTGCTACCTCGAGAAGGTCGGCCCCATCAGGTACGACGCCTGATAGTCGACCTTTCGCCAGGCATCTGAGGGCCGGCGCCGGTAGCGTGCCGTCATGGCACACACGCGCGCGACGCGCCTGTCTCATCTGCCCGCGCAGGCCTGGGCGTACGCCCGGATGCCCGCGATCGCCAGAACCGTGGTGCGCGAGCGCCTGACGTACCTCTCGCCCGTCGCCTGCGCCGCCTGCACGAGGCGCTCGACGAGGTGAATGCGGGGGCGTGCCTGGCGCCATCGTCGAGTTCGGCATCGCGCTGGGAGGTTCCGCGACCGCTTTGGCGACGCGCCGTGGGGACAGGAGCTTCCATGGCTTCGACGTGTTCGGTCAGATCCCGGCCCCCGACGCCGCCAAGGACGGAGAGCGCGCGGTGCGCCGCTATGCGGTGATCGCCGCGGGGCAGAGCCGCGGCATCCGTGGTGACGACTACTACGGCTACATGACCGATCTGCAGCAGAGGGTCACCGCGACCATGGGCGAGCACGGCGTGACGGTCGACGGCCGGCACGTCGCACTGCATCGTGGGCTGTTCGACGAGACCTGGCCCACGGTCGCTGACCGGATCCCCGCGATCGCGGTGGCGCACATCGACTGCGACTGGCACGATCCGGTCGCATACTGCCTCGCCGCGATCGCGCCCAAGGTGCAGCCAGGCGGCATCGTGGTGCTCGACGACTACCTGGACTATGAGGGTTGCCGTGCGGCAGTGGACGAGTTCCTTGGCGACCATCCGGAGTTTGTACGACGCCACCTTGACGGCAACCTGTCCTTGCGTCGCGTGTGACGCGCCGAGACTCGCCGACCGCCACTCTGCCAGCGAAGATCCCGGCGGCGGCGGCGTCGGCGTGGTTCCATGAGTCATGACTACGGGGGATGAGGCAGCGACGGTGCTGGCGAGCGAGGCGGCGGGCGAGATGCTCGCCACCGCGGTGGCGACGGCCCATCAGACGCTCGACTCGTGGCGCCTCGATTCCGTCCATGCGCGCCCCGGTGCCGAGACATCGGCGACCTATGACGTGACCGTCTCGGGCGAGCGACAGTACCTCGTGGCATCGACCGTGAGCCTGACGGACGAGGAACGCGCGGCTGTGAAGGCCGTCCGGCTCGAGTCGGAGCCTGGGCGTAGTACAAGTGTGGCGTCACCCCGCTGACCCGCGGCTACCAGGGCTACCGGACGCCTGCGTGCCTGCCGCACTGACGGGCAGGCTGGCGCGCGTGGGTATCGCCGATGCGACGGTGGAGCAGTTGGAAATGCTGGTGCTACGGCCAATGCGCCGGGCGGTGCTGCGCGCCAACGTGTCCAGCCATGGGCTGAGCGGGCGGATCTACGTCAAGGTGCTGAGGCCCGACGCCGCCCGCCAAGTCCTTGAGCGCCACCAGGCGTGTGGAATGGCGCCGAAGGCGTATGACGCGGGCGACGGCATCGTGGTCATTGAGGGCGCCACCGGTCAGCCGCTGACCGAGTACCTGTACCGGCCCGATGCGCCCCGCTACCTTGACCCCGCGGTCTTGGTGGAGGCGCTCGACTCGATCGGCGAGGGAGCCATGGAGATGGCTCGCAGGCGCAGCGCCGCGGACCTCATCGATACCTATGCCGATGCCGCCATCAAGTCGGGGGCCGATGCGGCGCGCGTCGACGCCGTGCGAGCGTCCGTCCACGCCGTGGTCGAGGCCGACGGCGCCCCCGGGGCCCTGGTGCCGACCCACGGCGACTTCCACGCCGCCAACGTGTTTGTCGAGGCCGGTGACGAGACTCGCGTGGCCGCGCTCATCGACCTCGACACCCTCGGGCCCGGTTATCGCGTCGACGACCTCGCGTGCATGCTGGCGCACCTGCACACCTTGCCCACCTTTGATGAGTCCGGGTATCGCGACGTTCCGCGGCTGATCAGGGACGCGACGGAGGACTTCTCGCGGCGTGTGCCGGCGCATCGGCTGCGTGCGCGAGCTGCGGCGGTGCTGATCTCGCTCATGGGCGGCTCGGACGATGCCGCGCGGCGTGACCGTTGGCTTGCGACCGCAGAGCGCCTGGTAGGTGACTCCCACAGTTGATGAGAGTTCTCTCATCACACTCTCCTTGCCGTCTCACACGGACCGTGCATCGTGGTGGCTATCGGGCGGAGAATCCGCCGGGAGGAACCAAGGAGAGTTGCCATGGAAATCAACCGTCGAGCACTATGGATCGCGGCAGGAACCCTGGGAGTCGTGGCCGTCGGCACCGGCGTGGCCGTGGCAGACAACGCCATCAACCCCGACGCGGATGACGCGCCGCTCGAGCAGACCGCCGTCGACCAGACCCCCACTTCCGGCCCTGTGGTCCAGGCTCTCCGAGTCGCCGGCGGTGCTGGTGAGCAAGGTGACTCCGCCCTCGGCGCCTACCGCACCGAACGCTCAGCAGACGGCGAACCCGCAGCAGACGGAAGCGGCTACGCCGGTCGAGTCGGCGCTGAGCACAGTCACGCCCGTGACGCCCGTGTCCGTGGTGAGCGTGAAGTCGCCTGTGACGCCTCAGTCCACGAAGACTCCGGTCACGCCGCAGTCGACGAAGTCGCCGGTCACGCCGCAGTCGACGAAGTCGCCCGTGACGCCGCAGTCCACCAAGACCCCCGTCACCCCGCAGTCCGCGAAGACCGCACCGTCCGCGCAGTCCGCCAACTAGGCGGAACGCCCACCAGCCCATTCATCCGCGAGCGCCAGGCGCTCCACAAGACGTAGCGCGAGACGGTCAGGGGACCATGCGGTAGCCAACACCCCTGACCGTCTCGATGCGTGCGGCGCCCACCTTCGCCCGCAGGTAGCGCACGTAGACATCGACCACGTTGGACCCCGGATCGAAGTCGTAGCCCCACACCCGGGACAGGAGCCTGCTCCCTGCTCAGGGCGCGCCCCGCGTGGGAGATCAACGCCTCTGCCAGCGCGAACTCGCGCGCGGACAGGTCCACCTCCGCGCCGGCGACCGTGACACGTCGCGTGAGCGGGTCAAGTTCCACGTCCCCGCACCGCAGGATCGCCGGTCCAGCCGCGGCCACCGTCGCCGTCCGCAGACGCAGCCGGATGCGGGCGAGCAGTTCTTCGAATCGAAACGGCTTCGCGAGGTAGTCATCGGCGCCGCCCTCGAGGCTCCCCACCGAGGCCTCGAGCGTGGTGCGGGCGGTCAGCACAATCACCGGCAACGTGTTTCCCGAGCCCCGCAGGCGCTCCAGGACGTCCATGCCATCCATGTCGGGCAGCCCCAGGTCGAGCACGATGAGCCTCGAAATCGCCCGTCATGGCGCGCTCGTACCCCGCCGCACCGGTGGTGACGTGCTCGCTCGTCAGCCCCGCCGCCTTGAGGCCCTTGGCCACAAACGAGGCGATGCGTTGCTCGTCCTCGACAATCAGGATCTGGCTCATGCGTCCGTATTGTCCTGGTCTGAGCCCGTGAGCGGAAGAGTCAGGGTGAACGTGGACCCTTCGCCCTCGCGGGACGAGACGCTCGCGTGACCCCCGTGCCCGCGAGCGATGGCCGTCACGATGGACAGCCCCAGCCCCGAGCCGTCGCGCCGGACGGCATCGGCCTGGGCAAAGCGGGTGAAGATCCGCGACTGCGCGTCCTCGGGCACGCCGACACCGTTGTCGCGCACCCACAGTTCGATGCACTCGTCGCCGATCCGCGAGCCGATGCCCACCTCGGAGTCGTCGTCCGAGAAGCGGACAGCGTTGGATGCCAACTGAAGCCACGCCTGCGTGACCCGGTCACGGTCGAGCGGTGCCACGGCATCGGCAGCCTCATCGAGGACCCAACGACGCGCGCCCAGGGCTGCGGCCTTGTCGAAGACCGCCTCGGTGAGGTCGCGCACGTCGACCGGGGCAGGGGACACGAAGTCGGGACGGTCGGCCTTCGCGAGGGTGAGCAGATCCTCCACGAGTGTGGTCATGCGATCCAGGCTCGTCGAGACTGAGGGCCCGCACCTCGCGCGCGTCCGCGGGGTCGTCGGCATCCATGAGTTCCAGGTGGCCGCGCACCACGGTGATGGGGGTGCGCAGTTCGTGGCTCACGTCGTTGAGCAGCGCCGTCTGGGAATCGAAGGCTGCTTGGAGACGGTCGAGCATGGTGTTGACCGAGCGCGCCATGTCCGACACGTCGTCGCCACCCGAGACGGCGACGCGCTCCGTGAGGTCCTCCCGGCCGATGCGCTGGGCTGCTGCCGCGAGGGCCCCCACCGGACGGAGGAGACGCCCGGCGAGTAGCCACGCCAGGATGCCGACCACCACAAACGCCCCAGCAGCCACCAGGCCATAGATGCGGAAGGCGCGATGCAAGAGGCCGAGTTCCGCGTTCACGTCGTACGCCAACACTTGCGCGGCGGTAGACCCTTGCCCCGAACCCTCGGCGCCGACGACCAGCCCACCGCCATCGGCGGCACGGGCCGGGGCGACAGCAACGAGGTAGTCGGCGTGGGCTGTCGACAGCGACGTGTACGTGATGTCGGTGGCGAGGGTGAGGGGAGCGACGGCCTCGATGAACTCCGTGTCGGCGTCCAGGGGGTCTGCGCGTCTCGCGAGACCCACTCCAGGCTTGCCGTCGAGGAATCCCACCACGCCCTCGTTCGTGTCGGGCACGTTGCGCTCCATCGAGGTCCGCACGGCGGCCCCCGGATCCGTGAAGGGCTCGCCGGTCACCGGGTCAACGCCCTCCTCGGCGAGCACCACGAACTCCTGGAGGTCGCTGACAAGGTCGGCGTGCATCCTGTCGCGCTCGGCGTCGTCCAGGACCGCGAGGGCTACGAGTCCCGCCACGGCAAGCGCGAGACCGGTCAGGGCCAGCACGGCGAGGCCGATTCTGGCGCGCACGGACACGCGGCTTAGGCGATGGGCGAGGCTCACGGGGCGGCTCCGATGGTCGAGGTAGGCCCACGGTAGCCGGTGCCGGGGTGAGACCGGGGATGTCCCCGACCCGCGCATCGGCCGCACGAACGTGCCCGCAGGCCGCCGGGGTCGGTAGCATCGTGGGGACCGACCGCGCGCTGTCATGCGCGCACAACCCTTTCAAGGAGACCCCTGGTGCCCAGCCTGCATGCGACCATCGACGGCGACGAGCGAGAGCCTGACCGCCGGTACGACGGGCACCGACCTCTACGGCGAGCGGCGCGACGTGCTCGTCATGCGCGTCGACGGGCGGCTGTGGGACCTTGCTCGCGAGGTCCCCGAGGGCGCCACGGTCGAGGCCGTCACCATTGGCGAGCCCGACGGTCTCATGGTGCTGCGCCACTCGACCGCACACGTGCTCGCGCAGGCGGTGCAGCAGGTGAACCCTGACGCCAAGCCTGGGCGTGGGTCCTCCCGTCGAGAACGGCTTCTACTACGACTTCGACGTCGAGACCCCCTTCACCCCGGAGGACCTCAAGAAGCTGGAGAAGGCGATGCAGCGCATCGTTAAGGAGGGGCAGACCTTTGTGCGCCGCGAGGTGACGCGCGAGGAGGCGCTCGCAGAGCCTCGCTCACGAGCCCTACAAGTGCGAGGCTCCTGACCCACGACACCGAAGGCGCCGAGGGTGCATCGGTAGAGATCGGTGAGGGCGACATCACCATCTACGACAACGTGCGCCGCGGCGGCGAGCGTGCCTGGGGTGACCTGTGCCGCGGGCCGCACGTGCCCAACACCAAGGTGCTCGCCAACGGCTGGTCGCTCATGCGCTCCGCGGCGGCGTACTGGAAGGGCAACGAGAAGAACCCCCAGGCTTCAGCGCGTCTACGGCACGGCCTGGCCCACCAAGGACGAGCCTGACCGCCTACAAGGAACGGCTCGCAGAGGCCGAGCGCCGCGACCACCGCAAGGCTCGGCACCGAGCCTCGACCTGTTCTCGTTCCCCGACGCCATCGGCTCGGGCCTGGCGGTCTTCCACCCCAAGGGCGGCATCATCCGCACCGAGATGGAGGAGTACTCGCGCAGGCGTCACATCGAGGAGGGCTACGAGTTCGTGGTCACCCCTCACGCCACCAAGTCGCGCCTGTACGAGATCTCCGGGCACCTCGACTGGTACGCGGATGGCATGTATCCGCCCATGCACCTCGATGAGGAGCGCGACTCTGCGGGGAACATCACCAAGCAGGGCCAGGACTACTACCTGAAGCCCATGAACTGCCCGATGCACAACCTGATCTTCGACGCGCGCGGACGCTCGTACCGCGAACTGCCGCTGCGCATGTTCGAGTTCGGCACCGTCTACCGCTACGAGAAGTCGGGCGTGGTGCACGGCCTCACTCGTGCCCGCGGTTTCACCCAGGACGACGCGCACATCTACTGCACGCGCGACCAGATGAAGGACGAGCTCACCAAGACTCTCGACTTCGTGCTGGGACTTCTGAAGGACTACGGCCTCGAGGACTTCTACCTCGAGCCTGTCGACCAAGAACCCGGAGAAGTCGGTCGGCGACGACGAGATCTGGGAGGAGGCCACCGACACGCTGCGTGAGGTCGCCGAGGCCTCCGGGCTCGAGCTCGTTCCCGACCCGGGCGGCGCCGCGTTCTACGGCCCCAAGATCTCCGTGCAGACCCGCGACGCCATCGGCCGCTCGTGGCAGATGTCGACCATCCAGGCTCGACTTCAACCTGCCCGAGCGCTTCGAGCTCGAGTACACCGCGCCGGACAACACCCGCCAGCGTCCTGTCATGATTCACCGCGCCTTGTTCGGTTCGATCGAGCGCTTCTTCGCGATCCTGACCGAGCACTACGCGGGCGCCTTCCCGGTGTGGTTGTCACCTGTTCAGGTGCGTGCCATCCCGGTGGCGGAGGCCTTCAACGACTACATGGCCGATGTCGTGGCGCAGGCGAAGGCCGCAGGCATCCGCGTTGAGCTCGACGATTCGGACGAGCGCTTCCCCAAGAAGATCCGCACCGCGTCCAAGGACAAGATCCCCTTCACCCTCATCGCCGGAGGCGATGACGCGGAGGCAGGCGCCGTCTCGTTCCGATTCCGCGACGGCAGCCAGGACAACGGCGTGCCGGTGGCCGATGCCGTGGCTCGCATCGTGGAGGCCGTCCGGTCCAAGGCGCAGGTGTAACGCGTGCCTGAGATCGTCAACGGCGAACAGATGGGCGGCGAGCCGGACGGCTTCGAGCGCCTGTGGACGCCTCATCGCATGGCGTACATCGAGGACGGCAAGTCGCGCGAGGAGTACAAGGGCAGCCACGACTGCCCGCTGTGCGCCAAGCTCGAGATGCCCGATCGCGACGCGCTCGTGGTGCACCGGGGTGAGCACTGTTACGTGGTGCTGAACCTGTACCCGTACAACCCCGGCCACCTCATGGTCTGCCCGTACCGCCACATCGGCTGGTACACGGACGCCACGGATGCGGAACGCGACGAGATGGGCGTGCTGACGCAGCGGGCCATGCGAGTCCTGTCCGAGGTCTCCGGCACCCAGGGCTTCAACATCGGTATGAACCAGGGCGCCATTGGGGGAGCAGGCATCGCGGAGCACCTGCACCAGCACGTGGTGCCACGGTGGATGGGTGACTCCAACTTCCTGCCGATCATCGGCAAGACGAAGGCGCTTCCCGAGGCTCCTCGATGACACGTGGGCCAAGGTCTCGGCCGCGTGGGGCGAGGTGGCCTGATGCTCGGTTGGCTGCGCCCGTTCATGGGCCGGCTGTGGTCCGCCCCCGCCAAGGGGCTGCTACGCCTCGGTATTCACCCCAACGCGGTGACCATCATCGGCACCCTCGGTGTGGTGTTCGGCGCCTGCTTCTTCTTCCCGCGCGGCGGCGTCTGGCTGTTCTGGGGCGTGCTGTTCATCACCTTCTTTGTGGTGACCGACATGCTCGATGGCACCATGGCGCGCCTCTCGGGCAAGTCCAGCCGCCTGGGGGCGTACCTTGACTCGACGCTGGACCGCGTGGCCGATGCGGCCATCTTCGGCGCCCTCGTGTGGACGTTCCGTGTGGACGAGCCCGCGACGGCGCTTGCCGCGCTCTTGTGCCTCACGCTCGGCTCGTTCGTCCCGTACGCCCGTGCGCGCGCGGAGGGTCTCGGGATCGACGCGAAGGGTGGCATCGCCGAGCGTTCCGACCGCCTTGTGATCGGCCTGCTCGCGACGGCCCTGGTGGGCCTTGGCCTGCCGCTGTGGGTGCTCACCTGGGTGCTCTACCTGCTTGCCGTGGCGGCCGCCGTCACCGTGGTCCAGCGCACGCTGATCGTGATGCGCGAGAATGCGAAGGACCACCGCCTCGCGACTCCTGGTGACGCTGTGAGTGCACGCCAGGCGGACGTTGCCGAGGGTGACACGACCGCTCGATGAACGCCCTTCTCACCGCATGGCGCGCGTCTCGCGTGCTCCCCGTCGGCGCCGTACGTGTCCTGGCTTCCGTCGGCGCCACCCTCGCGTGGCATCGGCCTGGCAAGGCGGTGCGTCGGCTCGAGGACAACCTCCACCGGGTCACCGGGCTGACGGGGTCCGCCCTGCGTGATCTGTCCAAGGAGTCGTTGCAGTCGGTCTCGCGCTACTACGCGGAGGCGCTGACCCTCGATCGCTTCAGCGCCTCCCAGGTGGACGCCCGGGTGCGGCTTGAGGGCTACGAGCCGGTTCAGGAACTCCTGACGACCTCGCCCACGGGCGTGGTGGCCGTCCTGTCGCACAGCGGCAACTGGGACCTTGTGGGCGCCTACGCGTCGCCCCGCATCATCCCCGTCACGGCGGTGGCAGAGGTGCTCAAGCCGCGCGAGATGTATGACCGGTTCGTGGCGATGCGTGAGGACGTCGGAATCCGGGTGCTGGGGCATGAGGGCGGCGCGACGTTCCGTGAACTGATCCGCATCGCTAAGAACGAGCGCACCCTGATTTGCTTGCTGGCTGATCGTGACCTCTCCGGCTCGGGCGTCGAGGTCACGATGTGGGGTCACGGGGTCAAGGTGGCACCGGGACCGGCCGCGCTCTCGGTCGCCACGGGTGCACCTCTCGTTCCCGTGCACGTGCGCTACGAACCCTTGCACGGCGCCCGCCGCCGTGCGGCAGGGTCGCCTTGGGGCGTGGTGCTGAGCTTCGGCGCCGCGCTGGATGCCAGCGATCTTGACGTGCCGCGCGATGAACGCGTCGCTGCCCTGAGTCAGCAGTGGGCCACCTGGATGGGAGACATGATTGCCGCTCATCCGGCCGACTGGCACATGCTGCAGAGGTTCGGGTGGACATCATGAGAATCGGCATCGTCTGTCCGTATAGGCTTTGACCGTCCCGGCGGAGTGCAACTGCACATCATGGACCTCGCAGAAATCCTGATGGAGCGAGGGCATGAGGTCTCCGTCATCGCCCCCGGATCCCCGGACACCGCGGTTCCCGACTATGTCTCCATCGCAGGCAAGTCGATTCCCGTGCACTACAACGGCTCGGTCGCGCGCGTGAAGTTCGGCCCCATCGCCGCGGCACGCGTCCGCATCTGGCTGCGCGACGGCAATTTCGACGTGGTCCACCTGCACGAGCCCGGCACCATGTCACTGTCGGTGATCGCGATGTGGGCGCGCCTCGGCCCCACCGTCGCGACCTTTCACACCTCGAACGACCATTCGCGCATGATGCGCATCGCGAAGCCCTTCATCAAGCCCGGCTACGAGGAACTCGATGCGCGCATTGCGGTGTCCCCGTCGGCGGACCGCACTGTCAAGGAGCACCTGGGGGTGGCGGCGACGCACATCATCCCCAACGGCGTCGACACCGAGGAGTACGTGGTCGCCGAGCCCCGTGGCGAATGGACGGGTACGCGCCAGGCGCCGACCATCGGCATCCTGGGCAGGATGGACGAGCCGCGCAAGGGACTCGAGGAGTACCTCGGCGCCATCCCGCATGTGCGCGCCCGTTACCCGCGTGCCCGATTCCTGGTCGCAGGCCGCTTCTCCGACCGCGTTGCCGCGCGAGCGGCGCGCGCGGGCGCCGAGGTGGTCGGCGAACTCGACGAGGGCATGAAGGCACGCTTCATGGCGTCGGTCGACGTGTACTGCGCGCCCAACACCGGCGGAGAGAGCTTCGGCATCGTCCTGGTCGAGGCGATGGCGGCGGGCGCTGCCGTAGTGGCCAGCGACCTCGTCGCGTTCCGCGACGTCGCCACGGACGCCGACGGCGAGGTGGGTGCCGCCCTGCACACCGTGGGGGATTCGGTGGAACTGGCGGCCCGTGTCACGGCCCTGCTCGACGACCCTCAGGCGCGCGCGGCGCTCGCCGAACGCGGCCAGCAGCGAGCCCTGACGTTCGACTGGCAGCAGGTGGCACCCAGGATCGAAGAGACGTACCGCGACGCCATTAGACTGGACGCGGAGCCTGTTCCCGCGGGAGGGTTCAGCACACCTCCGCACCTCGAGAAGCCAAGGAAGCATCAGGCATGAGCGACACCGCCGAGACCACCCCCAAGGTCGGAACCGACCTCGTCAAGCGCGGCATGGCCGAGATGCTCAAGGGCGGCGTGATCATGGACGTCGTCACCCCGGAGCAGGCGAAGATCGCCGAGGACGCGGGCGCCGTGGCCGTCATGGCCCTCGAGCGTGTCCCCGCAGACATCCGCGCGCAGGGTGGCGTGGCCCGGATGTCTGACCCGGACCTCATCGCCGGCATCATCGACGCCGTCTCGATTCCCGTCATGGCGAAGGCCCGCATCGGTCACTTCGTCGAGGCGCAGGTGCTCCAGAGCCTTGGCGTGGACTACATCGACGAGTCCGAGGTTCTGACCCCCGCCGACTACGCGCACCACATCGACAAGTGGCAGTTCACCGTGCCGTTCGTGTGCGGTGCCACCAACCTTGGCGAGGCGCTGCGTCGCATCTCCGAGGGCGCGGCCATGATCCGCTCGAAGGGTGAGGCCGGCACCGGTGACGTGTCGAACGCCACCACGCACATGCGCACCCTGCGCGCGGAGATCGCTCGCCTCACCTCGCTTCCCAAGGACGAGCCTGTACGTCGCCGCCAAGGAACTGCAGGCGCCGCTGCCGCTCGTGCAGGAGGTCGCCGAGACCGGCAAGCGCCCGTCGTGACGTTCACCGCCGGCGGCATCGCCACCCCCGCGGACGCCGCGATGATGATGCAGGCTCGGCGCCGAGGGCGTGTTCGTGGGCTCCGGCATCTTCAAGTCCGGTGACCCGGCGTCGCGTGCCGCGGCCATCGTCAAGGCCACCACGTTCTACGACGACCCCGCCGTGATCGCCGACGTGTCGCGCGGCCTCGGTGAGGCCATGGTCGGCATCAACGTTGACGAGGTTCCCGAGCCGCACCGCCTCGCCGAGCGCGGCTGGTAAGTCAGCGAGGACAGAGATGACGGCCGATGCGGGGAGAGGCTCTGCATCGGCCGTCTCCTCTTCTCCGGGGGCGAGCCGCAGGTGATCAGGCGCGAGGGCGCCAGGGTGCTGCTGCTTGACGACGAGGGTCGGCTGCTGGTGATGCGGGCTCACGACTCGCATCGGCCTGAGCGGTCCTGGTGGTTCACCCCCGGGGGTGGCATTGAGCCGGGGGAGAGCGCCGCCGAGGCCGCCGCACGCGAGCCTGACGGAGGAGACCGGCCTGGTGGTCCCCGTGGAGGCGCTGCGCGGCCCCGTCTGGGATCGCACCGCGCTGTTTGACTTCCAGTCGCGGCCGTACATTCAGCACGAGGTGTACTTCGTGGCACGCCTTGCGGACGCGCAGTCCACCGCGGGCATTGCCTGGACCGAGACAGAGCTCGACACGATCGACGACACGGTATGGATGACCCGCGCCGAGGCTCGCGGCTGCGCAGATCGAGGTGTTCCCCGTGCAGTTGCGTGAGGACTGGGCGCCGTTTCTAGAGTGGGACGGCGTGACCATGGATTTGGGAGAGGCAAACGAGTGACGACGGTAGGAGTGCTGGCGCTGCAGGGCGACGTGCGGGAGCACGCCGCGGCGGTGACGAGCCTGGGCGCGGACGTGACGCTGGTGCGCAGGGCGCGCGAGCGAGCAGGTCGACGCGATCATCTTGCCCGGGGGCGAGTCGACCACCATCGACAAGTTGCTGCGCGCCTTTGACTTGCGCGACCTTCTGATGGAACGGATCCAGGCTGGCCTTCCCGTGCTGGGATCGTGCGCCGGGATGATCCTGCTCGCCACCGATCTGGTGGACGGCATCGAGGGCCAGCAGACGCTCGAGGCGATTCCCATGACGGTGCGCCGCAACGCGTTTGGACGGCAGGTGGACTCGGCCGAGGCGTCGTTGACGTGGCTGCCCGATGGTTCCTCGATGCGCGCCACGTTCATCAGGGCGCCCTGGGTCGAGTCCTACGCGGATGAGGTGGAGGTGCTCGCCACTGCGGTCGCAGGCGACGGTGTGGAGCATGCGGTGGCGGTGCAGTACGGCTCGCGCCTCGCGACGGCGTTCCACCCGGAGATCTCCGACGAGGCTCCGCGTACACCAGCACCTGCTCGACCTGATCTGACATGGGAGCAACCGACGCGCGCGGAGCCTTCCGATGATGTGTGGGAGGTGCGCGTCGAGGCCTTCTGGGATGGCGTGCAGCGTGACGACGTCGCGGGCGTGATCGCCGGAGCGCACGCGCTGGCCGAGGCCCGGCCGGCAGGCGACGCCGCGGCGCTGTACGAGGTCGCGTCCGCTCACGACTACGTGGGGCGCGAGGCGGAGGCCGTCGTCCTGTACGAGCGGGCTCTGGCGGCGGGTCTTGGCGGGCGCCGGGCGGATGAAGCGGTCATTCAGGCTCGCGAGTTCGCTGCGGAACGTGGGGCGTCCGGCCGATGCGGTGGCGTTGCTCGAGTCGACGTCCGTCAGCGAGGCGCTTGCACCCGCCGCGGCGGGCTTCCTTGCCCTCGCGCGGCATGACCTGGGGCGTCACACCGAGGCGCTGCAGGCGGCGCTCGGTGCCGTGGCGTCTACCCAGTACTCGGCGGCTCTCGTGCGGTACGCGGCGGACCTTGATCGCGGAGAATCAAGCACGGAGCCTTGATACGTGCGCTTCAAGGCTCTAGCCTTGTTGCATGTTCGTCATCACCGCCGATCAGCGCGCCAGTACCGTCTCGGGTGAGCGCGTCGAGGAACTCCTGACTGCGCTGACTCCCTGGAGCCAGCAGTGGCGCGAGGCGATCGCGCTGCCACTTGAGCGCACGGTCGGCGATGAAGTCCAGATCGTGCTCACCGCGGCCGATGCCGCTGTGGACCTCGCGCTGCGCCTCATGCGCGAGGGCGACTGGTCCGTCGGCATCGGGGTGGGACGAGCCCAACTCCCGCTCGGGCCGTCGTCGCGCGCGAGCTCAGGCCCCGTCTTTGTCCATGCCCGCGACGCCGTTGAGCGCGCCAGGGGCAGGGGAGAGTCGGTGCCGTTGGTGGTCGCCGGGGAAGCCCGGCGGCCGCGGCCGAGGCCACGGCGATCCTCCAACTGCTCGGCGCCGTGGTGAGGCGCCGTTCCGAGGCGGGCTGGCAGGTGGCCGATGCGCTCGCCGGGGGAGCAACGCGACGCGAGGCGGCGAGGGCGCTGGCAATCTCGCCCCAGGCAGTCAGCCAGCGCGCGGCCGTGGCGATGCTCGACGAGGAGGCGGCCGCGCGGCCGCTGGCGGCCCGGCTTGTCACGGACGCCGGCGTCGAGTCGGACCCTTCGGGTACGGTGCCGTCATCATGACCGTCGCTCTCACCGTCGCCATCGGCGTTGCCACTCTCGCGCTCGCCGCGGGGCTCGGAGCGCCGCTGGTGGCGTGGGCACTCAGGCGCATCGAACCCATCGCCCCCACGCCCGGCCTGCTGCGCGGCGGGATGTGGGTCGGCGTCATGGAGAGACTTCTGGTGGCGGGGTGCATCCTCGTGGGGATGCCGGAAGGGGTGGCCATCGTGGTGGCGATCAAGGGTCTCGGCCGCTATCCAGAGCCTGCGGGACACGGACCCCATGGCACGGTCGGAGGCCTCGGAGCGTTTCATCATCGGCACGCTTGCGAGCCTGCTCTGGGCGGGCGCGCTCGGCGCGATCGGCCGCTGGGCCATCCTGCTGATCGGCTCGTAGGGTCATCCCCTCGCCCTGAGTACACTGGTCGGCAGTCCTGAACCCGTCATTCGAGGAGCACACGTGTCCGGTCACTCCAAGTGGGCCACCACCAAGCACAAGAAGGCCGTTATCGATGCCAAGCGCGGCAAGGCTGTTTGCCAAGGCGATCAAGAACATCGAAGTCGCGGCCCGCACGGGTGGTGGAGACCCCGCCGGAAACCCCACGCTGTTTGACGCGATCCAGAAGGCGAAGAAGTCGTCGGTCCCCAACGACAACATCGACCGCGCCGTCAAGCGTGGCTCTGGCCTGGAGGCCGGTGGCGCGCAGTACGAAACCATCATGTACGAGGGCTACGGACCCAACGGCGTGGCCATGCTGATCGAGTGCCTCACCGACAACCGCAACCGCGCCGCCATGGAGGTCCGCACCGCGCTGACCCGCAACAACGGCACGCTCGCCGACCCCGGTTCGGTCGCTTACCTCTTCTCCCGCAAGGGCCAGGTGGTCGTTCCCAAGGCTGGGCACCACCGAGGACGCGCTCATGGAGGCAACCCTCGAGGCCGGCGCCGAGGAGATCGAGGACGGCGGCGACGTGTTCGAGATCACCTCGGAGGCCACCGACGTCGTGGCCGTGCGTACCGCGCTCCAGGATGCGGGCATCGACTACGACTCGGCCGAGGCCGCGTGGGTGCCGTCCATGAAGGTGGACCTCGACGTCGACGGCGCGCGCAAGATGCTGCGTCTCATCGACGCGCTTGAGGACTGCGACGACGTTCAGAACGTCTACGCCAACATGGACGCCTCCGACGAGGTCCTCGAGGCCGCCGCAGAGTAACTCCGTGCGCATCCTCGGTGTCGACCCAGGGCTCACGCGCTGCGGGCTCGGCATCGTGGATGCCGCGGGTGCCAGGCGAGTGTCGCTGGTGCACGTGAGCGCGGCCACGAGCCCGTCGACCGCGGACACTCCCGCGCGGATCGGACGCCTTGCCGACGCGATCGAGCGCGTGCTCGACGAGCATCGGCCCGACGCGATCGCGTTGGAGCGCGTGTTCGCTCAGGCGAATGTCTCCACGGTGATGGGCACGGCCCAGATCTCGGGCGTGGTGATGCTGCTCGCGCAGCGCAGGGGCCTGCCGGTGACGCTCTACACGCCGTCCGAGGTCAAGGCCGCGGTCACGGGCGAGGGCAGGGCAGGCAAGGCTCAGGTGGGTTACATGGTCGCCAAGGTCTTGGGGCTCACCGAGGTGCCCAAGCCGGCCGATGCGGCCGATGCCCTCGCGATCGCCATCGCGCACGCCTGGCGGGGCGCGGCCGCGCCCGTGGGTACGGGTGGTACGACGGCGGCGCAGCGGCTCTGGGCCGAGGCTGAGCAGGCCGCCAAACGCAGGCGCTGACGGCGCTGCCTGCCCGCGCGTCGCTCACGCGGCGCGTCGCGGCCGTCGGTGTCAGCGTCATCCCGTAGCGTATTCGTACATACGTTCGAAGGAGGATGCGTGATCTCCACGCTGCATGGCACGGTGCTGTCCGTCGGCGCGACGGCGGCGGTGATCGAGACCGGCGGCGTCGGCATGAAGGTGCTGTCGACGCCCACCACGCTCGCCGACCTCCGTCACGGCGCCACCGTGCGGGTGCACACCCACCTTGTTGTGCGTGAGGACTCCCTGACGCTGTTCGGTTTTGGTACGGAGCACGAGCGCGACACGTTCGAGGCGCTGCAGTCGGTACAGGGCGTGGGGCCCCGGCTCGCGCTCGCCATGCTGGCGGTGCATTCGCCCGATGCGCTTGCGCAGGCGGTGGCCTCGGGGGATCGCAAGGCCCTCGAGCAGGTGCCCGGCATCGGCGCGAAGGTCGCGGCACGCCTTCTGCTGGAGCCTGGGCGGCAAGGCTCAGCCTCCCCGTGCTCGACGACGCAGACGGCGAGGCGCGTCCCTCGGCGGGCCCCGCGGACGCCAGGGGACAGGTCGAGGACGCGCTTGTCAGCCTGGGCTGGAACCCGAAGGCCGCGGCGAAGGCCGTGGACGATGTGGCTGACGGACCGGTGGCGCAGGAGGACGTGGCGGTGACCCTGCGCGCCGCGCTGCGGACGATGGGCGCGGCGCGTGTCTGACGCCGACCTCGATCCCCGGCTCGTCTCCGCCGACGCGGACGCGATCGAACGGTCATCCGAGGCGGCGCTTCGTCCCGGAAGCCTCGACGAATTCGTCGGTCAACAGACCCTGCGAGATCACCAGCCTGGTGCTGCGCGCCGCGGTGGCGCGCGGCACGACGGCCGATCACGTGTTGCTCTCGGGGCCGCCAGGACTGGGCAAGACCACGCTGGCGATGATCATCGCCACGGAGATGGGAGCGAACCTCCGCCTCACCTCCGGACCGGCCATCCAGCATGCGGGCGACCTGGCCGCCATCCTGTCCTCTCTTGAAGAGGGCGATGTGCTGTTCCTTGACGAGATTCATCGCCTGGCACGGCCCGCCGAGGAGATGCTCTACCTCGCCATGGAGGACTTCCGTGTCGATGTGGTGGTCGGCAAGGGCGCTGGCGCCACGTCGATTCCGCTGACACTTCCTCGTTTTACGGTGGTGGGCGCGACCACGCGGGCGGGGCTTCTACCGGCGCCGCTCAGGGATCGCTTTGGGTTCACGGGCCATCTGGAGTTCTACGAGCCCGCCGAACTCCAGCGCATCCTGGGACGTTCGGCACGCCTGCTCGACTTCCCGATGGATACCTCGGCGGCGCACGAGATCGCGGGCCGCTCGCGCGGCACGCCCCGAATCGCCAACCGGCTCCTGCGCCGCGTGCGCGACTTCTCCGAGGTCCACGGCAGCGGTCGGGGAACCCTCGCGAACGCGCGTGAGGCTCTCCAGGTGTACGAGGTGGACGACAAGGGGCTCGACCGCCTGGACCGAGCCGTGCTGCGCGCGTTGTGCACCCGCTTTGGAGGCGGTCCCGTGGGCCTGTCGACCCTGGCGGTCTCCGTCGGTGAGGAGCCCGAGACCGTCGAGACTGTCGCGGAGCCGTTCCTGGTACGCGAGGGCCTCATGAGTCGCAGCCCGCGAGGCAGAATCGCCACGGCCGACGCATGGGTCCACCTTGGCCTCACCCCGCCGGCCGATGCTGTGGCTGGCCAGGTGGGCGGACGGCTGTTCGACTGAACTGTTGCTCTTCGTAGCGGGGCCTGTTCGACGCTGGCGCCTCATGCCCCTAGAATCGGCTGGGCTCCCTCGGGGGCAAACACGAAGGCGTCAGACGAAGGAATCCTGTGTCTCAAGCAACCAAGGGCGCTCGCAAGGCGCTGATCTGGCTCGGGGCGATCCTCGCCCTCATCTACGGAGGCCTTGCGGTGGGTGCCGCGACGGGCGTCACCTCGTGGACCCCCGGGCTCGCTCTCGACCTCGCAGGAGGCCGCCAGATCATTCTGGCGCCCGTGCTGGAGGAGGGGGCGACCCAGCAGATCGACCAGTCGGACCTTGACCAGGCCGTCGAGATCATTCGTCGCCGTGTCGATGCCTCGGGTGTCGCCGAGGCGGAGATCACCACGCAGGGCAACAACATTGTGGTGGCGCTGCCCGGCAACCCCGACCAGGCGACGGTGGACCTTGTTGCGCAGTCGGCGCAGGCTCCAGTTCCGCCCCGTGCTGATGACCGGAGACCCGAGCCCCACGACGTCCACGTCGGCCACCCCCGAGCCCAGCGCGTCCGCTTCGGCCTCCGCGGAGCCTTCGGCTTCGGCCGATGCCTCGACGTCGCCAGAACCCGAGGTCAGCGCCAGCGAGATGGCCAACGTCGTGGGTGAGACCGACGACGCGACCGTGACTCCCGAGGTGACGTCCGCCGAGACCGACGCGACGGCGACGTCCGCTTCCGCGACCCCGGAGCCCACGGCATCGGCCAGCCCTGAGGCGACCACGGACGCGTCCACCGGGCCCGTGTACGGCACCACCGATCCCTCGTCCTTCGAGTGGCTGACTGCTGACGTCCAGGCCGACTTCGCCGCTCTCGACTGCCTCGATGCCGAGAACTACTCGGGTCGTTCCATGGGCGACCCGGAGGCCGGCTACGTCGCGTGTGGTTCCGCCGACATCGTGAAGTACGCGATGGGTCCCGTCGAGCCTGTCCGGCGATGACCTGGAGACCGCGGCCTCCGGCCCCGAGAGCACGCAGGCGGGCAACCTGACCGGTGCGTACGAGGTTCGCCTCACGTTCACCGACGAGGGCGCCCAGAAGTTCGACGAGATCACGCAGCGCATCTCCCAGGCTCGAAAGCCCGCGCAACCAGTTCGCGATGGTTCTGGACGGTGCGGTCATCTCGGCCCCGTCCGTCTCCGCCCGCATTTCCGGCGGCCAGGCATCGATCACCGGAAACTTCACCCAGGAGCAGGCGGAGAGCCTCGCCAACCAGGCGAAGTTCGGTGCCCTGCCCATGAGCCTTGAGGTGCAGTCCAACCAGCAGATGTCCGCGACGCTCGGCGCAGAGCAGGCTCGAGAAGGGCCTCATCGCAGGCGCCATCGGCCTGCTGCTGGTCATCGTGTACTCGGTGTTCCAGTACCGCGCCCTCGCCCTCGTGACCATGGGCTCGTTGATCCTCGCCGGTGTGGGGACCTACGGCGTCATCACGCTGCTGTCCTGGGGCCTCGACTATCGACTCTCACTCGCCGGTGTTGCCGGTCTGATCGTGTCGATCGGTATTACGGCTGACTCGTTCATCGTGTACTTCGAACGCATCAAGGACGAACTGCGTGAGGGACGTTCCCTGCCCAGCGCCGTCGACCATGCGTGGAAACGTGCACGGCGTACCATTCTGGCTTCCGACGCGATCTCGCTGCTTGCCGCGGTGACGCTGTACATGCTGGCCGTCGGCGGTGTGCGTGGCTTCGCGTTCACGCTGGGGCTCACCACCGTGATCGACATCGTCATCGTGATGCTGTTCACCCACCCCGTGATGGTGCTACTCGCCAAGACGAAGTTCTGGGGCGAGGGCCACAAGTGGTCCGGGCTTGACCCCCGCCGCCTGGGTCGTGAGCAGATGTACAAGGGCCGTGGCCGCGTGCGCACCGGATCCTCTGCACCGAAGGCTGTGACCGCGGCATCGGCCGAGTCCGATGACGACGCTGGCGAAGGCCTGACCCTCGCCGAGCGTAAGGCGGCGCGCCGCAAGGCCGCTCAGTCAAGTGAGGTGGCGGGCGAGCCCACCACGGACGAGACAGGCGCCGCGACCGACGAGGCCGAGGCCTCGGGCTCCAAGAATGCCGACCACGATGACACCACGAAGTCGGAGGGCTGAGACATGAGCCTTGCTACCTGGGGAAACAAGGCTCCACTCGGGTGAGATCACCTACCCGATCGTTCAGCAGCGCAAGCGCTGGTTCCTGGTGTCGATCATCCTGGTGGTCGCGTCGCTCGTGCTGCTGTTCGGCAAGGGCCTCACGCTCGGCCTCGACTTCACCGGCGGCTCGCAGTACATCATCACCAACGTCGCAAACCCCTCGGCGGGTCCGGCGGAGGATGTCGTCAACGAGATCGACTCCACCCAGGAGCCCCGCATCACGGTGCTCGGTGAGGACGACATCCGCATCCAGGCTGGGTGACCTCTCCGATGCCGACCAGCAGGCAATGACCGAGGCGCTGGCGGAGGCGTACGACGTCTCGGTCGATGCGGTCGCCTTCGACCAGATCGGTCCCACCTGGGGTGCACAGGCTCGGCAAGCAGGCCGTCCAGGCGCTGGTGATCTTCATCCTGTTGGTGTTCGCGGTCATCGCGCTGTACTTCCGTGCCTGGCGCATGGCGGCGGCGGCAATCCTCGCGCTGATTCACGACCTCCTGCTCACGGTGGGTGTCTACGCGCTCATCGGTTTCGAAGTGACACCCGCGGCGGTCATCGGATTCCTCACGATCCTCGGTTACTCGCTGTATGACACGGTCGTGGTGTTCGACAAGGTCAAGGAGAACACCGCTCACCTCACGGAGCAGACGCGCTACACCTACGAGGAACTCGCGAACCTCGCCGTGAACCAGACGTTGGTGCGCTCCATCAACACGTCGATCGTGGCGTTGCTGCCCGTGGCGGCCATTCTGTTCATCGGCACGTTCGTGCTCGGTGCGGGAACGCTGATGGATATCTCGCTGTCGCTGTTCGTCGGTATGGCGGTTGGCACGTACTCGTCGATCTTCGTGGCGACACCCCTCGAGGTGGCGCTGCGGGGCCGTGAGCCGCGCATCCAGGAGCACACCGCGAAGGTGCTGGCGCTGCGTGCAGGCGGTTCGAGCGACGTGGTGCGCGAGGACGGCACCGTTCACGTGGGCGCGCTGACTCCGGGGGAGCACCTCGGTCAGTCGTCGCAGCCCAAGCGCAAGCGCCGCAAGTAGCGGCGTAGGGCCGGCATCGTCTCGATCCGGCCCTGGGCCCAGCGCGGTCCCGCGTGCCCGCAACCCTGCACCTTCCCAGGTCCGCACTCCCGCATGACCCCGCTCAGTGCCGCAGATTGCCCCATGTGCGGCACTTGGAGGCGCGACACGCCGCACATGCGGCCATCCGCGTCCCGTTCCTTGGGGCGTGAGCGTGGGTCGAAGGGCGTGCTTGCGTGACTGTCATGGCCCGTAGACTGGTGTTTCTAGCGGTTCCACCCGAGGAGGCGACATGACGGACACTCGACCCACGTCGTCCGCGCTCGGGCCGCTGGCGTTCTTGCGCCGCGCGCCGCGCGAGGTCACCGCGATTGACGGCATCCTCGACACGTATCGACGGATGTACCCCAAGGGCAAGACCACGCTCATCGAGCGCGCCTATCAGGTCGCGGAGAAGGCCCATCGCGGCCAGCAGCGTAAGAGCGGTGAGCCGTACATCATCCACCCCATCGCGGTCGCGCAGATCATTGCAGAGATGGGGCTACCAGAGTCGGTGATCTGTGCGGCGCTGCTGCACGACGTAGTCGAGGACACCTCGTATCCGCTCGAGACGCTCCGCGAGGAGTTTGGCGACGAGGTCGCCGAGTTCGTCGACGGCGTCACCAAGCTCGACAAGGTCAAGTACGGCGATGCGGCGCAGGCCGAGACGGTCCGCAAGATGGTCGTCGCGATGGCGAAGGACATCCGAGTCCTGCTCCTCGCCTTGCCGACCGCCTTCACAACGCCCGCACCTGGGAGCATGTGCCCGTCGAGTCGGCCCGCCGCAAGGCGCAGGAAACCCTCGAGATCTACGCGCCGCTCGCGCACCGCATGGGGCTCAACGCGATCAAGTGGGAACTTGAGGACCTGTCCTTCAAGACGCTGTATCCGAAGATCTACGGCGAGATCGTCGACGTGGTCGCGGAGCGCGCACCGGAGCGCGAGAAGTATCTGACCGAGATTCGTACGGAGATCGCCGCGGAGTTGCGGCAGATGAAGATCAAGGGCGAGATCACCGGCCGGCCCAAGCACTATTACTCGGTCTATCAGAAGATGATTGTGCGAGGTCGCGACCTTGCGGACATCTACGACCTGGTCGGGGTCCGGATCCTGGTCGAGACGGTGCGCGACTGTTACGCGGTGCTGGGAGCGATGCACGCGAGGTACCAGCCGGTGCCCGGTCGCTTCAAGGACTACATCGCGATGCCCAAGTTCAACCTCTATCAGTCGCTTCACACCACCGTCATCGGTCCGTCGGGCAAGCCCGTCGAGCTCCAGATCCGCACGCAGGAGATGCACAGACGAGCCGAGTACGGCCTCGCATCCCACTGGCGCTACAAGGAGACGGTCAAGGGCGCCGGCGGCGGTAAGTCCGATGACATGGGCTGGCTTCGTCAGATCGCCGACTGGCAGCAGGAGACCGCCGATCCCACCGAGTTCCTCGACTCGCTACGCGGTGAGATCTCCCGCGCCGAGGTGTACGTCTTCACGCCGCGTGGCAGGTTGCTTGCCCTGCCGCAGGGCGCCACCCCCATCGATTTCGCCTACGCCGTGCACACCGAGGTGGGCCACAAGACCATCGGCGCCAAGGTGAATGGGCGGCTGGTGCCCCTGGACTCGACGCTGGAGAACGGCGACACCGTCGAGGTCCTCACCACGTCCGACCAGAACGCACACCCGAAGCGCGACTGGTTGGATTTTGCGCAGTCCACGCGTGCCCGCAACAAGATCCGTCAGTGGTTCACCCGTGAGCGCCGCGAGGAGTCGATCGAGACCGGTCGGGACATGCTTGCGCGGGCGATTCGCCGCCAGCACCTTCCGATGCAGCGCCTCATGTCCAAGTCGACGCTCCTGGCCTTGGCCAAGGAGATGCACTACGAGGACGTTGACGGGCTCTATGCCGCGATCGGCGAGCACAAGGAGCAGGCCTCCGATGTGGTGAGTCGCATGGTGGAGGCCGTCGGCGGTGACGAGGGTGCGGACGAGGACGTCACCGAGATCACGCGTCCCGGCACGTCCGCCCAGCGTGCACGCCGTGGGGACGTGGGCGTGTCCGTCCACGGGCTGTCTGATGTGGTGGTCAAGGCTCGCGAAGTGTTGTACGCCGGTGCCCGGCGACCCCATCCGTGGGTTCGTGACCCGCGGCAATGGCGTCTCGGTGCATCGCGCGGACTGCGCGAATCTCGCCTCCCTCGATACGCAGGCCGAACGCTTCATCGACGTCCAGTGGACCGGTCAGTCGGATGCGACCTTCCTGGTGCAGATCGAGGTGGAGGCGCTCGACCGCAACCGTCTCCTGTCCGACGTGGTGAAGGCGCTCTCGGACTATCACGTGAACATCCTGGGCGCGAACGTCTCGACCAACCGCGACCGCGTCGCGCTCAACACCTTTACGTTCGAGATGGCCGACCCGTCCCACCTCGGTGCGGTGCTTTCCGCCATTCGCCGCATCGACGGCGTCTACGACGCCCGCCGCATTACCGGGGCGAAGCGGCCGCTGTGACCCGTCGCGCCGCTCCCTGGGCGTCGCGCACCGCAGCCCACGCGGACCACGCGCGACGCCACGAGTTGTCCTGCGCCGCAATGGCGTCGAGCGCGCCGAGCGCATCGGCCGCTGCTACTCGGCCACTGCTGAGGAGCGCGTAGGCGACGGGGATCGCCCGGCGCAGGTCGGCCCACCGCAACGCATCCGCGAGCGCGACACCTGGTGTGGCGACGGCGCCGTGGCGCACCGGCGTGGTGTGCATCCTGGTGGGCATCGGCGGCGACCATGACCTCCAGTGGCGATGCTCGTACGCCAGGACGTCGAGTGAGGTCGGCGGTGTGCCGCCGAAGTGTGCCCACAGCGCTCCCAAGCCTGTCAGCGTGAGCCCCGGCCTCACCAGGGGCGCGAGGGCCGCGGTGCGCAGCGGTGCGCTGTCCGGGATGTCGACCGGCCGTGCCCCGGTCCCCATCAGGGCGATCAGGTCGCCGTCACGCACCATGCGCTGGAACGCGACCTGGCCTACCTGGGAGGAGTCGACGAGCCACATCACTCCATTGTGCTCAGCGAGCGCGCCCGCTGTGCTGCGGGCCGCAACGCTGTGGACAAGCAGCACGGGAGACAGCACAGGGGCCGGGGACGCCAGTGCGGCATCCCCGGCCCCTGGTGGCTGGGTGGGTGTCTTAGGACACCACTCCCTGGATCTGCTCAAGCCAGGCGCGGCGGGCGGCGAGGGCCTCCTCGGCCTCCTTCACCTTGCGCTTGTCTCCGGCCTCCTTCGCGGCGGCGAGATCGGCCTCGAGTTCGCCGATCGCGGCCTCGAGCCTGGGCGGCGGCACCCGTGGCGCGACGCTCGCTCGGGGTTGCGGGAGTTCCACTGGGCGTCCTCGGCGTCGCGGACGGCCTTCTCGACCACGCCCATGCGCTTGTTGAGGCGAGCCACGTCGGCACGCGGCACCCGGCCGGCGTCCTCGAAGCGGTCCTGGATCGCACGCAACTGTCGCTTCGCGTTGTCGAGGTCGGTCAGGGGCAGCAGAGCCTCGGCCTCGACCACCGCGGCCTCCTTCGCCTCGACGTTGCCCGCGAGGGCCTCGTCTTCGGCGTCCGAGGCGGAGCGGCGCGCGTCGAAGAACGCGTCCTGGGCCGTCTGGAACCGCTTCCACAGCGCGTCGTCGACGCTACGGCGACCACGGCCAGCGGTCTTCCACTCGCCCATGAGGTCCTTGAAGGCGCGCGCCGTGCGGTCCCAATCGGAGGACTCTGCGAGGCGTTCGGCCTGGGCGACAAGGTCCTCCTTGCGGCCGGCGACCTGAGCGTTGTCCTTGTCGAGCCTGCGCGAAGTGGTGCTTGCGTGCCTTCTCGAATCCCGAGCGGGCGGCGGTGAAACGCTTCCACAGTTCGCGCTCGGCATCCTTCGCGATGCGCGCGTTGCTGCGCTGCGCTTCCTTCCACGTGTCAAGCAGGGCACGCAGTTCGGCGGTGTCGTTCTTCCAGTGCACCTGGGACTCGGGCTTCGCGGCGATGGCCTCGGCCTTCACCACGATCTCCTCGCGGGCAGCGAGCGCCTCGGCGCGTGCGGCGTCACGTTCGGCCTGAATCCGCTCGCGCGTCTCCAGCGCTTCCTTCTCGACCTCCGCGAACCGGGTACGCAACGCGGCGACGTCGCCCACCACGGCCGGGGTCTCCAACTGCGGCGAGAGCGCGCCGATCGAGTCGTCGATGTCCTTGGGGCTGAGGCTCCGCGGACGCGAGGCGTGCGTGGAAGCGCTCGATCGACGCCGAGAGCTCGTAGAACGCCTTCGCGTACGGGGCCAGCGGGTCGTCGCCGGTGGCGGCTCCCACGGTCACCTTCTCGTCGCCGATGGTGACGACAACGGACTCGCCCTCGATGGCACCAAAGCCCTTCGCAGTCTCGACCTGCTCGTCGGTGACCTCAGCAACCACCGGAACCTTCACGGGGTGGGTCGCGTGCTGGGCGAGCACGACGGGGCTGGGGGTTCCGGGACGGGGGCCGGGCTTGGGGGTCGGCTTGGGCTTGGGGGTGGTCACGATACAGACACCTCGTTCAGGATGACGGACTGTGCCGGCTGTCCGTCGGACTCGCCTGTGATGGTTCCGGCACTGGCAACGCCCTCAACAATACTCAAACCCTCCGTGACCTGCCCGAACACTGTGTAGCCGCCGGCCGAGTCGGAGGGGATGGTGGAGTCGTCGTAGACGATGAAGAACTGGCTTCCCATGGATTCGCCGTCGCCGCCCACCCGTGCCATCGCGAGGGTGCCAGCCGGGTAAACGTCGTCCGCGGGAGCGTTCTCAATGGGTCCGTACGAGTAGGCGGGACCGCCCGTTCCTGTGGCCGTCGGGTCGCCGCACTGGAGCACGTAGATGCCGCTAGTGGTGATGCGGTGGCATTCAGTCTGGTCGAAGTAGCCGTCCTGGGCCAACGCGATGAAGGCTTGCGGTGGCCTGGGGAGCGTTCTCGCCGTCAAGAGTCACGGTGATGTCACCGAGGTTGGTCGCGATGGTCGCGGACCATTGCCTGGACTCGGCCGTCGAGGGGTCCGGGGGTTCGGGGGAGTTGGCCCATCCTGAGGAAGTGCTGATGGCGTCGTCGCTCGCCGAGGCATCGGCCGTCTGCGTGGGCGTCGCGGCCACGTCGTCGTTCCCGCTGTTGATGACGGCCATCACGATGAGGGTGGAGGCGGCACCGAGGACGAGCGCGGCGACCGTGATCGCTGCGACGATCCTGATGCGGCGCTCGTGCGCGGCTCGTTTCGCGGCCTGACGCGCTTCGAGCTTGGAGTGCTGGCGCTTGGCGTTGGCCTTGGCCTGCTTCTTGGTGGTCATGTCACCTCAACGTCTCAGTGGCTGTTCGCGCGTCAGTCTAGGGGTGGGGTCGTGAGTGGACAGGGTTCCACCAGTCAGGATGGAACAATGGCCGTCATGGCCCGAGTGCGACCCCTGTCCGGATTCCCCGAGTGGACCCCTGCCGACCGCGTGGTGGAGGCGCAGGTGATCGACTCCTTGAAGGAGGTCTTCCGCCTTCACGGTTTCGCCGAGATCGAGACGCGAGTGGTCGAGACTCTGGACCGCCTCGCAGGCAAGTCCGATGCCGCCAAGGAGATTTACACGCTTGGCCGGCTGGGGGCGGAGCAGGACTCCGAGGCGAAGGCGGGGCTTCACTTCGACCTGACGGTGCCGTTCGCGCGCTACACGGAGGAGTTCCAGAACGACCTGGCGTTCCCGTTCCGTCGCTTCCAGATTCAGAAGGTGTGGCGCGGTGAGCGGCCGCAAGAGGGTCGTTACCGCGAGTTCTATCAGGCCGACATCGACATCGTGGGCCGGGACAACCTGCCCGCGCACCTCGAGGTCGAGGTGGCCGTCGTCATGGCGCGCGCGCTCGCATCGCTGCCCTTGCCCGCGGTGACGATGCACGTCAATAACCGCCAGGCTCGTCGACGGTTTCTACCGCGGCGTGGGCATCGAGGACGTCGCTGGTGCGCTCCGAAGCGTCGACAAGGCTCGACAAGATCGGCCCCGACGGGGTGCGCGCTGAGCTCACCGAGAAGGGCATCGCCGTCACGGCGACCGATGCAATCCTGGAGGCTTGCGCGCATCAGCGCGACCGACGGCTCGTTCGCCACTGCGATCGAGGACCTGTGGGCGACGACCACCACCATCGAGGATGTGGCCGATGCGCAGGAGCAGGCTCAGCGCAGGCATCGCGGCCCTGGTGGCGCTGGTCGAGGGTGTGAACGCGGCCGTGCCGGGTACCGCGGTGGCGGACCTGCGGATCGCACGCGGACTCGACTACTACACGGGCTCGGTCTATGAGACGTTCCTGCAGGGGCACGAAGACCTGGGGTCCATCTGTTCGGGCGGCCGGTATGACTCGCTCGTCGCCGGTGGGGGCTTCCCCGGCGTCGGTATGTCGATCGGCGTCTCGCGTCTGCTCAGCCGCATGCTGGGCGCGGGCCTCGCGAGGGCCAATCGTGGTGTCCCGAGCGCCGTCCTCGTCGCCGTGATCGACGAGGACTCGCGAGCGCAGTCCGCGACCATCGCCGACCGCCTGCGAGCCCGTGGCATCGCCTGTGAGGTGTCGCCCACCGCCGCGAAGTTCGGCAAGCAGATTCAGTTCGCGGACCGTCGCGCGATTCCCTTCGTGTGGTTCCCAGGTGCGGACGGCGACGGCGAGGTGAAGGACATCCGCTCGGGTGACCAGGCGCCTGCTGATGCCGATGCCTGGGTGCCGCCCGCCGAGGACGCCCGTCCCGGCATCGTCCGCCCGTAAGGCTGACGCCACCGGCCCACAGCGTGGGCCCTAGACTTGACCGCAACCCTCAAGCGAACCGGCACGCCCGTCTAGCGTGCCCAGAAAGGTTGATCGTGCTTCGCACCCACCTCGCAGGAAACCTCCGCGCCACCGACGCGGGCACCACCGTCACTCTGGCCGGATGGGTCGGGCGTCGCCGCGATCACGGCGGCGTGGCGTTCATTGATCTGCGTGACGCCTCGGGTTTCGCCCAGGTCGTCATCCGCGAGGAGGTGGCCCACAGCCTCCGCAACGAGTACGTCTTGCAGGTGACGGGCGAAGTGCGCGAGCGCCCCGCAGGTTCCGCGAACCCCAACCTCCCGTCCGGTGAGATTGAGGTGGTCGTCTCCGAGGTGACCATCCTCAACGAGGCCGCGCCGCTGCCGATGCCCGTGGATGAGCACGTCACCGTCGGCGAGGAGGCTCGCCTCAAGTACCGCTACATCGACCTGCGCCGTCCGCAGCCGCGCGCCAACCTGGTGCTGCGCTCCAAGGCGAACCAGGCGGCACGCCGCGTGCTCGACCGCCACGAGTTCCTCGAGATCGAGACGCCGACGCTGACGCGTTCGACGCCCGAGGGTGCTCGCGACTTCCTGGTGCCCGCGCGCCTTGCGCCGGGGTCCTGGTACGCGCTGCCGCAATCGCCGCAGGCTGTTCAAGCAGCTGCTCATGGTGGCCGGCATGGAGCGCTACTACCAGATCGCTCGCTGCTACCGCGATGAAGACTTCCGCGCAGACCGCCAGCCCGAGTTCACTCAGGCTCGACATCGAGATGAGCCTTCGTCGACCAGGACGACGTCATCGCCCTTGGCGAGGAAATCGTCAAGGAACTGTGGAGCCTCATCGGTGTCGAGATCTCGACGCCGATCCCGCGCATCACGTTCAACGACGCTATGGCTCGCTTCGGTTCGGACAAGCCCGACCTGCGCTTCGGCCTCGAACTCACCGAACTCACCGCGTACTTCAAGGACACCCCGTTCCGGGTGTTCCAGAACGAGTACGTCGGTGCGGTCGTCATGCCCGGAGGCGCGTCGCAGCCGCGCAAGACCCTCGACGCGTGGCAGGAATGGGCCAAGCAGCGCGGTGCCAAGGGCCTCGCGTATGTCTTGGTGCAGGAGGACGGCACCCTGACCGGGCCGGTGGCCAAGAACCTCTCCGAGGCAGAACTCGCGGGACTGGCCGAGGCCACGGGTGCGAACCCCGGCGACTGCGTGTTCTTCGCGGCCGGCAAGCCGGGTGCGTCACGCGCCCTGCTCGGCGCCGCACGTCTGGAGATCGGACGCCGTCTGGGCCTGATGGACCCCGACCGCTTCGAGTTCTGCTGGGTGGTCGACGCGCCGCTGTTCAAGGCTGTCGACGCGGACGATGACGACGTGGCGCTCGGCCACTCGTCGTGGACCGCCGTGCACCACGCATTCACCTCTCCCAAGCCCGAGTGGCTCGACTCGTTCGAGTCCGACCCCGGCAACGCGCTCGCCTACGCGTATGACATCGTCTGCAACGGCAACGAGATTGGTGGCGGTTCGATTCGTATCCACCGCCAGGACGTGCAGGAGCGCGTGTTCAAGGTCATGGGCATCGGCGAGGAGGAGGCTCAGGAAAAGTTCGGCTTCCTGCTCGAGGCTTTCTCGTTCGGCGCGCCTCCGCACGGCGGCATCGCGTTCGGTTGGGACCGCATCGTGGCGTTGCTGACGGGCGCGGACTCGATCCGCGACGTCATCGCGTTCCCGAAGTCGGGTGGCGGCTACGACCCGCTGACCTCGGCGCCCGCTCCCATTACGGACGAGCAGCGCGCGGAGGCTGGCGTGGACTATGTCGCCGAGGTGGACGACGAGGCCGCGGAGGCTCCCACCGCCTAACCCTTCCGCAGCACCCACCGTCTTTCCGTCAAATGGATCCATTTGTCTCGTCTAAGCGCTGACATGAGACAAATGGATCCATTTGGTGCATCTAGGGGAGCGCCGATGCGGTGGCGGGCTGCCCAGGGTGCGGCTGGCTGGAGTCCCGAGCTTGCTGCCGTGAGGCCCACAGCACCCCGCCCACGATGAGCACGCCGCCCGCGAGCTCGAGCCACGCGGGGCGTTCGTCGAGGACGATCCATGCGGCGGCGATGCCGACGACCGGAACCAGCATCGAGAACGGTGCGACCGACCCCGCGGGGTGACGTGCCATCAGCCACACCCAGATCCCTGACCCGAGCAGCGTGCCCAGCGCAATCGTGTAGGCGAGGCCGATCCACGCCGGAATCGCGGCCGGGCTCAGCGAGGTAGCGATAGCGTCCCCGATGCGGGCTGGACCCTCGACGCCAAGCGACAGTGCGAGCATCGGCAGCGGCGGCACGATGCTCATCCACAGCACGAGATTCAGAGGCTTGTCGGCACGGGCCTGCCTGCTGGCGATGTTGCCTAAGGCCCATCCAAGCGCCCCGCACAGTACGAGCAAGAAGGGCCCGAGCGGTGCCGCATCGCCGTACGAAAGGCCCACCACCACGAGGCCCGCGCTGGCGGCGCCGATGCCGGTCAGGGCTCGGCGCCCGAGGCGCTCGCCGAGGAAGGCTGCGCCGAGGAGCACGGTGAAGGGGGCCGATGCTTGGAGGACGAGCGATGCGAGTCCCGTGGGGAACCCTGCGGTCATGCCCGCATACAGGAACAGGAACTGCAGGGTGCCAAAGCCGAGCCCGTAGGCGATGAGCCACTTCCACGGGACACGGGGGCGCGGGACGAAGAGCACGGTGGGGATGGCGATGATCCCGAACCGTAGCGCCACGAGGAAGAGCGGCGGGAACTGTTCAAGCGAGGCGTGGATGGCGAGGAAATTGAGGCCCCAGAGCACGGCGACGGTCAAGGCGAGGAGGACGTGGCGGGTGGGCATGGCCCGAGTCTCGCTGGTGGAGTGTGAATGCACCAGCAATAATGAAGGCCTTAACTATGTAGGGAGCCTTCATGGAAGTGCGCCACCTGGAACTGCTGCGGGACCTGCGAGACAGGGGCACGTTGGCGGCCGTCGCAGAGGCGAGCTTTCGTACGCCCTCGGCGCTGTCGCAGCAGTTGAAGACCGCGGAGCGCGAACTGGGGGTGGCGCTGGTGGAGCCCTACTCGCGGGGGCTACGACTCACGTGGGCCGGTCAGATCCTCGCCGATGGCGCCGACGATGTCTTGACCGCTGTCGCGCGAGTCCAGGGGAGGCTGGACGCCGGCAGGGGAGCGCCCGCGGGCACGGTCAAGATCGGGACCCTTCCCAGCGCGGGCGCCGCCCTCATGCCGGGCCTGTTCACGCGGCTTGCCGACACCCTGATCGACGTAGTCCTCGATGACTTCGATCTCGCCGAGGCTGACTACGCCGCACGCACCGCGGACGCCGACCTCGTCATCGCGCACAGTCTGAGCGCCGATGTTCCCGCGGGCGCGCACGGGCTCGTGTCCCGGGTGGTGTTGCGCGAGCCCATCGACGTCGCCGTCCCCTCACACCACCGCCTCGCCTCGAGGGATGCCGTCGGGCCTGCGGACGTCTGTCATGAGCCCTGGGTGGCGGTACCGCCCGGGTATCCCTTCGGCACCATTCACGAGTCGATCGAGGCGGCGAGCGGGGTGCCCCTGAACCGCATCGCGCGGGTGCGGGACAACCGCCTGGTGGAGTCTCTGGTGGAGGCGGGCCACGGGGTCGGGCTTCTCCCTCGCTTCTCAACGCCTGCGAGCGCCGGACTGGTGTTGCTGCCGCTCACCGGGGTGCGCGCAACCAGGAGCATCGTGGCGCTGGCGCGGCGAGACCGTGCGCAGCGCCGCGCCGTGAGTGCCGTGGTGGACCTTCTGGCCGAGGTGGGGGCAACTCTCGAGGAGCGCGTTCGGCCGGCCCGTACGTCCACGGCACCCACGCGCACCTCCTGAGGGCGGGCCCGCGCTTCTGAGGGGCATTCTCATATGTGGCGGGTTACGGTGGGCGGAATGCGCTCGCCCCGGGGTGCAGGCAGGAGCACCATGCAAGGAGTCGACGTGCAGCGAAGCGCCAGCAGAAAAGTAGCCGTCTGGGCAGTCATCACCACCATGGCGGTGGCCCTCGTGACGGTGACCCCTCAACCCTCGCAGGCCGCGACCACGGGCTTCAGGGATGTGACCGGCTCGCATCAGTTCTATCGCGAGATCTCGTGGCTGACCTCCAAGGGCATCACCACCGGATTCGCGGACAAGTCGTTCCGCCCCAACTGGGAGGTCTCACGCGAGGCCTTCGCGGCGTTCCTCTACCGTCTGGCGGGTAAGCCGTCGGTTTCCCTGCCCGGCTCGTCGCCCTTCAAGGACGTCAGTAAGAGCGACAAGTTCTACCGGGAGATCGTGTGGCTGGACCGCAAGGGGATCTCTCGGGGTTGGTCGGATGGCACGTTCCGCCCCGACGAGCCCATCTCACGTTCGGCGATGGCCGCGTTCCTCTATCGCTTCAAGGGTTCGCCGTCCTACTCGCCGCCGTCGTCGTCTCGGTTCAAGGACATGCGTACGTCGTCGAAGTTCTACAAGGAGGTCTCGTGGCTCGCCTCCACCGGTATGACCACCGGCTTCGCTGACGGCACGTTCCGTCCCTACGACGGCACCTCGCGTGCGGCGACCGCCGCGTTCCTCTTCCGCGGCTACGGAAAGTCCTCGTACAAGGCGCCCACCTACGTGCCGCCAAAGGTGACGTGGAAGCCGAGCGAGATTCTCGCGACCGCCCGCTCGCAGGTCGGTTACCGCGAGCCGTCCTTCCGCAACAACAAGTACAACGACTGGATCGGCGGCAGCAGCGCGTGGTGCTCCGTGTACGTGTCGTGGGTCTTTGAGGCCGCGGGCTACCCGGGCTACGTGCCGAAGGAGAAGTACTTCGACTCGAGTACGGTTCGCCGTCCTTCGTCAGCAAGGCTGCAGTCCGAGGGCGTGCTCGACTGGAACGTCAGCCTCTCGGACCTGGATCCCGGCGACGTGGTGCTCATGAACTGGCATGCCGGAGACGGCACCAGCCACGCGGCCATCGTGGACCGCGTCACGAGCCTCCGGAGCCTGGTTCTACGAGGGCAACACGTCGGACGGCACGGGCACCAATTCCGACCGCGGTGTCTTCCACCGGTGGCGTTCGCTCTACTACATGGATGCGGTGTTCGACCCGCGCGACTACTACGACGCCGTCTACTAGGCCGATGCCTCGGCGGTAGTCGCCGACGTGGTCCCGGCCGATGCCGGGGCCGGGTCGTGCGGCCACCGCACCAGGGTGAGAGAGCCCAGCCCGAGCACCACCGCGATCACCGCGAACGCAAGGGCGGTCGACGTGGCGACCGCGAGCGCCCCGAGTGTCGCGGTGATGACGATGGCGGTGGACTGGAGGGCCATCGAGTTCAGTGACAGCATCGTGGCGCGTTCGGTCGCGGTGACCTCGGCATGCATCAGCGTCTGCGTCAGCGGGAAGGCGACTCCCAGCAGCACGTAGAACCCGATGAAAGCCGCGGCGGCGATGCCCGCGAACGGCGCAGCGACCACGGCAAGGGAGACGGCGGCGCCCGCGACCGCCAGCGCGGCGGCACGGGACGAGCGCCGCGCGAGTCGACCTGCCAGGGGCGCGAGCGCCGACCCGGCGGCGGAGCCCAGGAAGCCCGCAGTGACGAGGACGGCGTAGGGACCGGCGGCGTTGGCTGTGCCGCCGAGCAGGTTGGCGGCGTGGGACGGCGCCAGGAGTTCGATGCCGGCGAGAGCGGCGCCGAAGGCTGCGGTCAGGAGGAGGAGCCGGCGTAGCGTGTGGCGCGCCACCGCGAGCCGTACGCCGCGTCCGATGGCGTGGGGCACGTCCCGCGAGGTGGCGGTGGCGTTCGCCACGATGCGTGCGACGCGACCACCCGCGGTCGCGTCGGCCGCTTCGCTGGCGGTGGTGGCGGCCACGTCGTCGTGCACCCAGCGTGCGACGAACACCAACTGCACGAGGGTGAGAGCGGCCTTCAGAAGGAAGGGCAGTGAGAGTGCGATGACGAGCGCGTCCGATGTCGGCATCGGCGCCCAGGCCACGACCGCGCCAGAGGCGAGTGCGCCCGCGGACAACGCCACCGACTCCGCCATCGCGGCGCGCGCGAGGCCAGGCGTGAGGTCTGCCCCTGGCTCGACCGCATGCACCGCGTCCACGTACCAGGCCTCGAGGGGGCCCGAGTCGAGGGCGCGCGCCAACCCCATCACCACGGCGGCGGCGATCAGCCACGGCAGCGTCGTCGATACGGCCAGCATGATGGCCGATGCAGCACTGACGAGTGCGGCGGCGACGATGACGGGGCGGCGTCCCAGCACGTCGGCGAGGCCGCCGGTGGGAAGTTCGCTCAGCACGGTGGTGGCGCTGTAGAGCGCAGTGAGGAGACCGATGGTGGCCAGCGACAGCCCACGTGCGCTCAGGAGCAGCACGAAGGTGGGGGCGACGAGACCCGTAGGGAGCCAGCGCAGGGCGGTGAGGGTGACGAAGCGGCGGCGCACCACTGTGGTGGGGGAGGTCATCGTTCGTCGCCTGGGTAGGCGTAGCCGAAGTAGCGCACCGCGCGGGCGCCGTCCGGGCGGCGTTCGGGGGCCTGGTCGCGGTCCACGAAGGGGGCGAAGAGCGCCATCATCTGCCCCTTGAGGCTCGGTCAGTTCTGCGGCCGTCATCCATGCGACAACGTCGGTAGACATGTCCGCGGCGCGCCACTGTTCGGGCTCGTCGCGTCGGCGCGCGCGGTATGACCTCCAGGCGCCGAAGCGGTAGTCCTCGATCACGTCGGATAGCGCGTCGGCGGCGCGGTCCTGCGCGGCTCCCGGCTGGCCTGACGTGTCCCAGGTGATCCCCTCGGAGCGGATCTTCCACGGTCTCTCACGCCCCACGCCGCCCTCGGCGCGGGTGACGTGCCCGAAGCGCTCGAGCCTGACGCAGGTGGTACGAGCAGTTAGCGGGGGTCTGGCCTAGGCGCTCACCGCACTGGGTGGCGGTGAGGGGACCGGCGGCGAGCAGGTCGAGGAGCGCGAACCGTACGGGGTGCGCGAGGGCGCGCAGTTCGCTCGGGTCCGTGATCTCCCGGGTGGGCCACGGCGCGTCAGGGGTGGTGGGGGCCGTCTGCTGCGGGGCCGGTGAGTCTGTCATGCTTTGAAAGTATCCTTTCGAAAGGAATCTTTCAATAGCGAACCAGAATGTCACCCCGGGCAACTAGGGTGGGCCACATGGACCTGTTCGAGTCGACCGAGCGCACGGGAAGCGGCGTTCCAGAGCCCGGACCCACCGCGCCGCTCGCAGTGCGCATGCGGCCTCGCGTGCTCGACGAGGTCGTGGGTCAGGCGCACCTGCTCCACGACGGCGCGCCGCTACGCCGGCTCGTGGGGGAGGCCGCTCCTGCCACCTCGGTCATCCTGTGGGGTCCGCCGGGCACCGGCAAGACCACCCTCGCGTACCTGGTCGCGGGCAACAGGCGCTTCGTCGAACTGTCCGCAGTGACTGCGGGCATCAAGGACGTGCGTGCGGTGATCGACGACTCCAAACGTCGCATCGCCACGGGGGAGCGCGAGACCGTCCTCTTCGTCGACGAGATCCACCGCTTCACGCGCACCCAGCAGGATGCATTGCTTCCCGCCGTCGAGAACCGCTGGGTCACGCTCATCGGCGCGACCACCGAGAACCCCAGGCTTCTCCGTGGTGGGGCCGCTCCTGTCGCGCTCCCTGCTGCTCACCCTGCAGCCGCTTGCCAGCGAGGACGTCGGCGCGCTCCTCGACCGCGCCGTGGCGGACCCACGAGGACTCGACGGCAGGGTGAACCTCGCGCCCCAGGCCCGCGAACACATCCTGCGGGTTGCCGGCGCCGACGCACGCAAGGCACTCACCCTCCTCGAAGCGGTGGCCGATGCCGCCCTGGGCCTGGGCTCCAGCACACAGGACGCGCTGCCGGAGATCACGGGGGAGATCACCGAGCGCACCATGGACGCCGCTCTTGTCGCCTACGACAAGTCGGGCGACCAGCACTACGACGTCATCAGCGCCTTCATCAAGTCGGTGCGCGGCTCGGACGTCGATGCCGCGCTGCACTACTTGGCGCGCATGGTGGTCGCGGGGGAGGACCCCCGGTTCATTGCGCGGCGCCTCGTGATCCTCGCGAGTGAGGACATCGGCATGGCTGACCCTCAGGGGCTCGTGATCGCGCAAGCAGCGGCGGACGCCGTGACGTTCATTGGCATGCCCGAGGGGCGTATCCCGCTCGCCGAGGCGACGACGTATCTTGCGACGGCCCCCAAGTCCAACCGTTCCTACCGCGCCATCGACGCCGCGATCGCGGACGTGCGCGCGGGCAAGGCGGGCGTGGTGCCCCAGCATCTTCGTGACGCGCACTACGCGGGTGCCGAGCGCATCGGCCACGGGAAGTCCTACGTCTACAGTCACGATGCCCCCGGCGGCGTGGCGCACCAGGAGTACCTCCCGGACTCGCTGCGCGGCAGCCGCTACTACCAGCCCACCGAGTACGGCTTTGAACGCACCGTGACGGACCGCATGGCGCGAATCAGGGACATGCTCGGACGCGACGGTTCCTGACCGCAGCGACACCCCGTGCTTCTCCGCCGCGCCCCCGCCTGACCTGCTAGGATTGTCGAGCCCTCGCGGACGGTTGGCTGCTGTCGCCGCGACATCTCTCGTGATCTGAGTTCGGGCGACCGCGCCCGCACTCAGAGGCAATCAAGCAAGGAACACCAAGAATGACTTCAGTTCAGAAGGCACGCCGCCAGGTGCGGCTCTCGCGTGCCCTCGGCCTCGCCCTGACGCCGAAGGCCGTGAAGCACTTCGAGAAGCGTCCCTACCCGCCCGGCGAGCACGGTCGTACCGCCCGCCGCAAGGAAAGCGACTACGCCGTTCGTCTGCGCGAGAAGCAGCGTCTTCGCGCCCAGTACGGCCTGCGTGAGAAGCAGATGACCCGCGTCTTCGAGGAGGCTCGCAAGGACTCGCGCCGTACCGGTGACGCGTTCGTCGAGCCTGCTCGAGATGCGTCTCGACGCGCTGGTCCTGCGTGCCGGTTTCGGCCGCACGATCCTGCAGGCCCGTCAGGCCGTTCTGCACCGCCACATCCTCGTGGACGGTCAGATCGTCGACCGCCCCTCGTTCCGCGTGAAGCCCGGCCAGACCATCCAGGTCAAGCCCAAGGCTGTCACCATGGAGCCCTACATGGCTGCCGCCGCTGGCGCGCACCGTGACGTGCTCCCCGAGGTCCCGGACTACCTCGACGTCACCCTCGAGAAGCCGACCGCCAAGCCTGGTCCGCCGTCCCGAGCGTGCCGAGGTCCCCGTGACCTGCGAGGTTCAGGCTCGTCGTCGAGTACTACGCCCGCTAAGCGAGCGCAGTACCAGCAAGACACACTTTGCCGCTGGGTCCCGGTCCTTCCGGGCCCAGCGGCTTTGTCATACTTGGGACTTGACTCCCGGCATCGGGCATATGGCCGATGCTTCCCTCACCCGGGCGAGACCGCCCGCACCCCCGCGACGGAGGACTGAGATGCGCACCGCTGACATTAGGCAGCGCTGGATCGACTACTTCGAGTCGAAGGACCACCACATCGAGCCCAGCGCCTCGTTGGTCTCGCCCGACCCGTCGCTGCTGTTCACCGTCGCAGGCATGGTGCCGTTCATCCCGTACATCATCGGTACGGAGACCTCGCCGCACCCCCGCATCGCCTCTGTCCAGAAGTGCATCCGCACCAAGGACATCGAAGAGGTCGGCAAGACCACCCGTCACGGCACGTTCTTCCAGATGCTGGGCAACTTCTCCTTCGGCGACTACTTCAAGGAAGGCGCGATCGACTTCGCGTGGGACCTGCTGACGGGACCCGAGTCCGAGGGCAAGTACGGCTTTGACCCCGAGCGCTTCTGGGTGACCATCTGGAACGAGGACGACGAGGCGTTCAGCGCGCTCACCAATGTGGGTGTGGACCCCGAGCACATTGTGCGCTTGACGCGCGAGGAGATCTTCTGGGACACGGGCCAGCCCGGTCCCGCGGGTCCGTGTGCCGAGTGGCACTACGACCGTGGCCCTGAGTTCGGTCCTGACGCCGTGGGCGGCATCGTTGACCCCGGAGGCGACCGTTACCTCGAGATCTGGAACCTGGTCTTCGACCAGTACCTGCGCGGCGAGGGCTCGGGCAAGGACTACCCGCTCATTCGCGAACTCGACCAGAAGGCGATCGACACCGGCGCGGGTCTGGAGCGCATTGCGTACCTCAAGCAGGGCGTGGGCAACATGTACGAGATCGACGAGGTGTTCCCCGTCATCGCGCGCACGCAGGAGCTTTCGGGCCGTCAGTACAAGGCCAACGAGGAAGACGACGTCCGCATGCGCGTGGTCGCGGACCACGTGCGCTCGTCGATGATGCTCATTCACGATGGTGTCGTCCCCGGCAACGAGGGCCGCGGCTACGTGCTGCGTCGCCTGATTCGTCGCACCGTCCGCTCGCTGCGCCTCATGGGCGTCGAGGACCCCGCGATCGAGTCGCTGGTGCGCACCTCGTATGAGGCCATGCGGCCCTCGTACGCGGACCTGGACGCGAGCATCGAGAAGATCGTCAACGTGGCCGCCACCGAAGAGGACGCGTTCCGCCGCACTCTGGTGCAGGGCACTACGGTGCTGGACATGGCCGTGGCCAGCGCGAAGAAGGCGGGCCGCACCAGCCTGTCCGGCGCCGATGCCTTCAAGGCTCCACGACACCCTCGGCTTCCCCATTGACCTCACGCTGGAGATGGCGGCCGAGCAGGGCGTGACCGTCGACGAGGCGGGCTTCCGTTCGCTCATGACGGAGCAGAAGGAGCGCGCCCGCGCGGACGCCAAGGCCAAGAAGGGTGGCCACGCCGATGTGGGCGTCTACCAGGCCCTCCAGCCCACCGTCTTCCGTGGTTACGAGCCTTGCCCTGACCACGTCCGTCGCCGCTGTCATCAAGGATGGCGTCGCGGTGCCCGTGGCGACCGCTGGCGACACCGTCGAGGTGATCCTTGCCGAGACCCCGTTCTATGCGGAGTCCGGCGGCCAGGACGCGGACACCGGCGAGATTCGCGGCGCAAACGCGACGCTGCACGTGATCGACGTGCAGAAGCCCGTTGCCGACGTGATCGTCCACACCGTCACCGTCACCGAGGGTGAGGTGGCCGCGGGCGACCAGGTCTCGGCCGAGGTGGACCGCGTGAACCGTCACCAGGCGTCGAAGGCGCACTCGGCGACGCACCTCATTCACGCCGCGCTGCACGAGACGCTCGGCACGGACGCGAACCAGGCCGGCTCGTACAACAAGCCCGGCTACATGCGCCTGGACTTCTCGTGGAGGAACCCGGTCACCGCCATGGCCCGTGAGGAGATCGAGGGCATCGCGAACCGTGCGATCCGCGAGGAACTCCCGGTCAGCACCAACGTCATGAACCTCGATGAGGCGAAGAACCTTGGCGCCATGGCGCTGTTTGGCGAGAAGTACGGCGACCGCGTGCGCGTGGTCGAGATCGGTGGCCCGTTCTCGCGCGAACTGTGCGCCGGTACGCACGTCGCGAACTCGAGCCAGATCGGCCTGCTGACCGTCACGAGCGAAGGCTCCGTGGGCTCCGGCGCACGCCGCATTGAGGCGCTCGTGGGCGCCGATGCGTTCAGCCACCTTGCCGCCGAGCGTTCCATCGTGGCGGAGCCTCACAAGCACGCTGAAGGCGCGTCCCGAGGAGCCGAGCGACCGCATCGGCGGACTGCTCACGCGCCTGTCCGACGCGGAGAAGCAACTCGCCCAGTACCGCCAGCAGGCGATGCAGCAGGTGGCGGGCCAACTGGTGGAGACCGCAACCGAGGTCAACGGGGTGCAGGCTGGTGGCGCACGAGTCGGCGACCGCGGCCGACGGAGACGACCTGCGCACGCTCGTGACGGACGTCCGCACCCGCCTTGGCGACGCGAAGCCCGTGGTGGTCGCGGCATCGGCCGTGGTCGGTGGCCGTCCCCAGGTGGTCATCGCGACCAACGGTCCCGCCCGTGACCTGGGGGTGCGTGCCGGTGACCTGGTCAAGGTGGCGGCCCAGACGCTCGGTGGCGGTGGCGGCGGCAAGCCGGACCTCGCCCAGGGCGGTGGCCAGGACCCGGCCAAGGTGGCCGATGCGCTCGTCGCTGTGCGCGATGCCATCGAGGCCCGTGGCTAGGCGCCTGCGTGGATAGAGGAGTACGCCTCGGCGTCGATGTGGGCTCGGTCCGCATCGGCGTCGCGGCATCCGACCCCGACGGCCTCATGGCGTTCCCCGTCACCACCGTGCAGCGCGGCAAGGGCGACACCGCGACGGCCGATGCGGTCGACGCCCTGGTCGGTATCGTCGCCGAACGTGAGGCAACGGCCGTCTACGTGGGCCTGCCGCGCAAGGCTGTCGGGCGCGCAGGGTGCGTCCGCGGAGGACGCGCGGGCGATCGCGACCGCGGTCGCGGAACGTTGCGAGGCGGTCGTCCGTTTGGTCGACGAGCGATTCTCGACCGCCACCGCATCAGCCTCGATGAGGCAGGCGGGACGCAACGCCAAGCAGCAGCGTCAGGTGATCGACCAGGCCGCCGCAGTGGTGATCCTGGAGAGCGCGTTGGACATTGAACGCCGGGGGAATCTGAGTAAGGTGACTGAGACGATCCCGCGTGAGGGTGGAGATGACTGATTTTTTCGAGGCCGACGACACGACGACGTCGCTGGACCTGAGGCGCTTGCAGCGTCAGAAGCGGCGCGCTGCGCGCCGGAAGTGGACGGCCATCGTGTCGGCCGTAGGACTGGTGTTGGTGGCCGTGGGCGTGTCCCTCGGCTGGAACTTCATCAAGTCCTTCGCCGGCGGTGGCGACGAGTCGTCCGTCGCTGACTACGACGGCGCTGGCCAGGGCGTGGTGCAGGTCATCATCGAGCAGGGCGACGCCGGTGCGGACATGGCGCAGACGCTGTACGAGGCGGGCGTGATCGCGTCGCCGGAGGCGTTCATCCAGGAGTTCAACTCGCGCCCCGATGAGTCGCTGTCGATTACCGCTGGCTACTACTTCATGCAGAAGGAGATGAAGGCGGAGTACGCGATGGACGCGTTGCTCGAGCCCTCCAACCGCGACGAGCCTGAAGATCACGATTCCCGAGGGCAAGGCCGTCGACGCGTACTTCCAGGCCATCGCGAACCTCACCGGTTATACGGCGGACGAGGTGGCGGAGATCGCGGAGGACACCGACGCGCTCGGTCTTCCCGCCGAGGCGGAGGGCAATCTCGAGGGCTGGCTGTTCCCCTCGACCTACACCTTCAACCCCGATGTCGAGCCCGCGGAGATGCTGTCGACGATGGTGAGCACCACCATCAAGATGCTCGACAAGTACGACGTGGCGGAGGAGGACCGTGAGCGGATCCTCACCATCGCGTCGCTCGTCGAGAAGGAGGCGAAGAAGGATGAGGACCGCCCCATGATCGCGGGCGTCATCATGAACCGCCTCGACATCGACATGATGCTGCAGTTCGACTCCACGGTGAAGTACATCGCTCCATCCGAGGGCGTGTGGACGTCCGAGGAGGATCGCCTCATCGACTCGCCGTACAACACGTACATGTACACCGGCCTTCCGCCGACGCCCATCGCGGCGCCGGGCGAGGCCTCCATCGAGGCGGCGGTCAACCCGGCCGACCACGACTACACGTACTTCGTCACGGTGAACCTGGAGACGGGTGAGACGGCCTACGCGACCAACCTTGAGGACCACCTCGCCAACGTGGAGATCCTCAACCAGTGGGTGGCGGAGAACCAGTCGTCCGACGACGAGGAGTAGCGATGCCCGATGCGGTGGCCGGCCCTTCGGGGGCCGGCGCCTCTCGGCGGGCGGGGGTGCTGGGGCACCCCATCACCCACTCGCTGTCGCCTGCGCTGCACGGTGCCGCGTATAAGGCGCTCGGGCTCGCGTGGACGTACGACGCGTATGACGTGACCGAGGAGTCGCTGCCCGACTTCGTGGCGGCGCTGGACGGCACGTGGGGCGGCCTGTCGCTGACGATGCCGCTCAAGGTGGCCGCGATGCCGCTGGTGGAGTTCATCGAGCCCATGGCGAAGCTGGTCGGGGCCATCAACACCGTGCTCGTGCAACCCGTGGGCACGCGCCTCCAACTCGTGGGCGCGAACACCGACGTTCACGGTGTGGTCGCGGCTCTGGCCGAGGGCGGGGTGAGCGCGGCGACCGAGGGAGTCGTGATCGGCGGGGGAGCGACGGCGACGTCCGCGCTCGCAGCGTTGGGACGCCTCGGCGTCACCAGGCCCGTGGTCGTGGTGCGCAACCGCGCCCGCGCCGGTGGGCTGATGCGGGCCGCCACCAAGATGGGCGTGGAGCCGCGCTTCGTGGCCCTCGAGGATGCGCCGCACTACCTGGCCGATGCCGAGGCCGTGGTGTCCACGGTGCCGGCCGAGGCGGGAGCCGCGCTGGTACCGGCGCTGGGGCCTGTGCGACCCCAGGCGGTGCTCCTGGACGCGGTCTACTCGCCCCTGGTGACGCCGCTGGGGGCCGCTTGGCGCGCCGCGGGCGGAACGTTCGTTCCCGGGACGCGCATGCTGTTGCACCAGGCAGGAGAGCAGGTCCGCCTCATGACAGGCATGGCCGCGCCCCTCGACGCCATGGCGAAGGTCCTGCCCGACGCCTGACCGTGTGTCGGAATTGTCACACTCCCTAGGGGGCTCAAGGGCGAGCCGATATACGTTACTCAGGGGTTGGACAGCATGAGGGGACGTTTGTGAAGCAACTGGGCACCATTCTGATGGAGGAGGGCATCCTCACAGAAGACCAGGCGATGGACGCGATCGACGAGCAGCACGGTCGTGGGCAGTCGCTGGGACGCACCCTCGTGGAGATGGGAATGATCTCCGAGGGTCAGTTGGTGCGCGCGCTCGCCAGCCAGGTGGGGATGGAGTTCGTCGAACTCGGTGACTTCCCTGTCGACCGTGCCGCGGTGGCACTGGTGCCGGACACGGTGTGCAGGCGTCACGCCGCACTGCCCATCCAGATCGACGGCGACATCCTGAAGATCGCCATGTCCAACCCTGGCAACGTGGTCGCGGTCGATGACATCCGCACGCTGACCCGCATGCAGATTTTGCCGGTGGTGGCGGCGCACGATGACGTGCTGAACGCCATCGATCGCTACTGCCGTTCGGACGCCGAACTGGACGAGCCTGCAGGGCGCGATCAACGACGAGGCGGAGGCCACCGACCTCGCCGACCTGTCGACCGCCGTGGAAGACGACGCGCCCATCGTGCGCTTCGTCAATCTGCTGATCACGCAGGCCATTCAGGACCGCGCCTCGGATATCCACATCGAACCCGCCGAGCGAGACGTCCGCGTGCGCTACCGCATCGACGGCGTGCTTCACGAGATGCAGAACGCCCCCAAGGCGATTCAGGGCGGCGTGATCTCGCGCATCAAGATCATGGCGGACATCGACATCGCCGAGCGCCGCAAGCCGCAGGACGGCCGTCTGTCCGTCACCCACAACGGCAAGAAGGTGGACCTCCGTGTGGCCACCCTGCCGACGGTGTGGGGCGAGAAGGTCGTCATGCGTATCCTCGACAACTCGACGGCGACGTTGGAACTCGAGGACCTGGGCATTCGCGAGAAGAACTACGCCGCGTACTCGGTCAACTTCCGCAAGCCCTACGGGATGATCCTGGTGACGGGCCCCACGGGTTCGGGCAAGTCCACCACGCTGTACGCGACGCTGAACCAGATTTCCCGCCCCGAGATCAACGTGATCACGGTCGAGGACCCGGTCGAGTACCGCATCCCCGGCATCAACCAGGTGCAGGTGAACCCGAAGGCGGGCCTGACATTTGCCGCCGCGCTGCGGTCGATTCTGCGTGCGGACCCCGACGTGGTGCTGCTGGGTGAGGTCCGTGACGGCGAGACGGCGCAGATCGCGATCGAGGCGGCACTGACGGGTCACCTCGTGCTGTCCACGCTCCACACGAACGATGCCCCGTCGGCGCTCACGCGTCTGATCGAGATGGACATCGAGCCGTTCCTGGTGGGCTCCGCGGTGGACTGCGTGGTGGCCCAGCGACTGGCGCGCCGCTTGTGCTCCCACTGCGCCGTCGAGTACGTGGTGGAAGACGAGGCGGAGATTCCCGCCAATGTGGGCTTTGTGTCCGGATCGCCGCTCCCGACGGTGCTGCGGCCGGCGGGTTGCCAGCGTTGCTCTGGCACGGGTTACCGGGGACGTGTCGCGCTGCACGAGGTGATGTCCGTGAACGAGGAGATCGAACGTCTCGCCGTGGCGCGGGCCTCGGCGGCCGAAATTGCCCGTGCGGCACAGGACAACGGCATGGAGACGCTGCTCATGGATGGGTGGGCCAAGGTGCTGGATGGCACCACCTCGATTGAGGAGCCTGCTTCGTGTCGCGAAATAGGGCGTTGCGGTTAACGTCCCTGCAAAGAACTGCCGATAAGGTGTCCACCGGTGGTGCGAGGGGTGCCGCCGAAAAGGCGAGGGAAACACGATGACGTCATTCATGCCCGAGGGCCTGCCTGAGCGGCCCGAGGACTTCCCGGTGCAGCCTGCGCGTCAGCAGCAGGTTCCGGGTCAGGCAGCCTCGTCGGCTTCCGCCGCGCAGCCGCCGATGGGTCACTTCACTCCTCAGACGCCTGCCGGCGGACAGCCCGCGGCCGCCCCGCAGCAGTTTTCGGCGCCGCAGCCCGCGTCGCCCCCGCAGCCGCTCACGGGCCAGCAGCCCGTGCAGCGTCAGCCGTTCGGTGTCCAGCAGACTGCCGTCCAGCCGAGCGCCGCACAGCAGGCGGCCACGGCGCAGGCGGCGGCCGGTCAGTACGGTGCCGCCCTTGCGCAGCAGACGGCCGTGCAGCCCGTGTCCGGTCAGCAGCCGGTGCAGCGTCAGCCGATGTCTGGCCAGCAGCCCGTCCAGCGTCAGCCGATGATGGGTCAGCAGTCCGCGCCTGCGCAGCCTTCCGCCCCTGCGGGCCAGCAGCGTCCCGCCGGCGCGCAGGCGCAACGTCCCGCGGCGAGCGCACCCGTGGGCGGCTCGCGCCTCGGTATGGGCCAGGAGAAGCAGGAGGGCGACTTCGACCTCCAGTCGGCGCTGCGCGCGATGCTCGCCGCCAAGGCCTCGGACCTCCACATCACGTCCGGCGCCGCTCCGATGATTCGCGTCGACGGTGGACTCAAGGCGGTCGAAGGCTTCGATCGCCTCACCCCTGAGGGCATCCAGAAGGCCATTTTCGGCATCATCACGCAGAAGCAGCGCGAGAGCTTTGACGAGCACCTCGAATTGGACTTCTCCTATTCGCTCATCGGCGAGGCGCGCTTCCGTGTGAACATCTACCGTCAGCGCAACGCCGTCGGTGCCGCCTTCCGTGTGATTCCCTACGAGATCAAGGCGCTCGAGGCCTTGGGCGTTCCCGAGGCCGTCTCCAAGTTTGCCTACCTGCCGCGCGGTCTCGTCCTGGTGACGGGCCCCACGGGTTCGGGAAAATCGACCACCCTCGCGTCGCTTGTGGACCTCGCGAACCGCTCGCGCAGTGGTCACATCATGACGGTCGAGGATCCCATCGAGTTCCTGCACCGCCACAAGCGTTCGCTCGTGAACCAGCGCGAGGTGGGAACCGACACCAAGTCGTTTGCCAACGCGCTCAAGCACGTGCTGCGTCAGGACCCCGACGTCATCCTGATCGGTGAGGCTCCGTGACCTGGAAACCATCCAGGTCGCGCTGACCGCCGCAGAGACCGGTCACCTGGTGTTCGCCACCCTGCACACGCAGGATGCCGCGCAGACCATGGACCGCGTGATCGACGTGTTCCCCTCGGAGCAGCAGGGCCAGGTGCGTACGCAGGCTCGCCGCCGCCATCCAGGGCGTGGTCTGTCAGACGCTTCTGCCGCGGGCCGATGGCCCCGGCCGTGCGGTCGCCGTCGAACTGATGGTTGCGACGCCTGCCATCAGGAACCTGGTGCGCGAGGGCAAGACGCACCAGATTCACACGTCGATGCAAGCGGGTGCCTCGCTGGGAATGCAGTCCATGGACCAGCACCTCGCGGAGCTCGTCAAGGCCGGCACCGTCGGTTTTGACGACGCGGTAGAGATGTGCCACTCCTACGAAGAGTTCAACCGCCTGTGCGGCCGGGCCGGACGCGCGTAGGGGAGTAAACGATGGCGATTCAGACCCAGAAGTACGCGTTCACCGCGCGCGATGCCTCGGGCAAGATTCATAAGAACACCATGGAGGCGCCGTCCTCCTCGGTGGTGGCGTCGCGCCTGCAGGAGCGTGGACTCACGCCGTTGATGGTGGAGGAAGCGGGAGGCAAGGGCCTCAACGCGGACATCACCATCCCCGGTTTCGGCGAGACCATCGGGCTCAAGGACATCGCGATTCTGTCGCGCCAGGCTCGCCGTGATGATCTCCTCCGGCCTGTCGCTCCTGCGCGCGTTGACCATTCTGGCCGACCAGACGGAGAACAAGGCTCTCCAGAAGGTGGTCATGGAGGTCCGTAGCGACGTGGAGACCGGCTCGGCCTTCTCGAAAGCCCTTGGCCGTCACCCTGAGACATTCCCGCCGCTCATGATCAACATGGTGAAGGCCGGCGAGGTCGGCGGTTTCCTCGACGAGGTGCTGGTCTCCATCGCGGCGAACTTCGAGGAAGAAGTGAAGGCGCGGCAAGATCAAGTCCGCCATGACCTACCCCGTGGTGGTGCTGTTCATCGCCATCCTTGGTGTGGCGGCCATGCTGATCTTCATCGTGCCGGTGTTCGCGACCATGTTCGAGGGCCTCGGCGGCGAGCCTTCCGCTTCCCACGCAAATCCTGGTGACCATGTCCGCGATCCTCAAGATCGCGGTGGGTCCGCTCATCGTCGGCATCATCGTGTTCGTGGTGTGGTGGCGCAAGAACAAGCACAAGGAGTCGGTGCGGCGGAGGTACCAGCCGCTACTGCTCAAGGCGCCGGTGTTCGGCGGCCTGATCCAGAAGATCGCTGTGTCGCGCTTCAGCCGCAACTTCGGGTCGATGGTCCGCTCGGGTGTGCCGATCCTCCAGGCGCTGGACATCGTGGGCCAGTCCTCGGGCAATGTGGTGGTCGAGGACGCAGTCAAGGACGTGCAGTCGTCCGTGCGCCGCGGCGACTCGCTCTCGAAGCCGCTGGCCCAGCACACGGTCTTCCCGCCCATGGTGGTGCAGATGATCGCGGTCGGTGAGGACACCGGTGCGCTGGACTCCATGCTGGACAAGATCGCGGACTTCTACGACCAAGAGGTGGAGTCCACCACCGAACAGGCTCACGAGCCTGATCGAGCCTCTCATGATTGCCGTGCTCGGCTCGGTCATCGGAGGCATGGTCATCGCGCTCTACATGCCGATCTTCAAGGTCTTCGACCTGATTGGCTGACATAGGCTTCGGCGCCGCCACAGGCGCCGGGGGATCCCGGGAGACCGGGATCTTGACACATCACATGAGAAATATGAGGGAATCAGAATGATCAAGATGATCCAGAAGCGTATGCAGGAGAAGGCTGAGGGCGCTGAGAAGGGCTTCACGCTCGTCGAGGCTCCTCGTCGTCATCATCATCATCGGCATCCTCGCCGCCATCGCCATCCCGCTGTACCTGAACCAGCAGAACAAGGCGAAGGACTCGGCGGCCAAGGCCGACCTGAACACCGTGCGTACCGCCGTGGTCTCGGCCATGACCGAGAACCCGCAGGCGGACGCCGTGTCCTGGACCGCGGCGACCGGCCCTTCGACCAGCACCATCACCGCTGGCACCGAGACCTCGACCGTTGCGGTTTCGGACGGCAACATCCTCGCCGAGGGTGAGGTTGACATGTCCGCCCCCGACACCGTCGAGATCACCATCACCTCGCCCACCGGCACCGTGTTCACGATGGACGCCAACGGCGCGATCACCGAGAGTAAGTCTCTCCACTCGCGGGCTGCGGGTGGGCCGCACGGTCCTCGGACCTTCGCGCCCACCCGCGGCTCCGCGTCGCTGTATCAGACTCACCACCGCGGAAAGGGGCCCGGTCACGTGGCGAACAGGTTGCGCACCACCGACGACGATGGACTCGGCATCATCGAGGTCATCGTCGCGATGCTGCTGTTCGGCATCCTTGCCGTCGCGATGGTGCCGCCCATCCTGCTGGCGCTCCAGGTGACCGCGAAGACCACCACCATCGCATCGGCCCAGGAGGTCGCGCAGGAGCGGGTTGAACAGGCCCGCGTCGCCGCGGCCTTGTGCGCGGACTTCCGCATCTTTATCGCGGGCGAACCCGCCGACGACTACACGGATACCCGTGGGGCGCGCTACTCGCTGACCGAGTCTTTCCAGGTCCCGGGGCTGACAGTCGCCGAGACCGAGGCTGACACCTCGTGGTGCAAGGACGAGTCAGACCCGGACGCGGCCACCGTGTTGGTGACCTATCGCGTGGAGGTCACGTCTCTCGACACGGACAACCCCGACGTTGCCGACGTGTCCACCATGATCGCCGTGCCCGGACTGGGGTGACTGTGATGATGCGCGCCTTGCATTCAAGGCTCCAGGACCGAGACTCCGAGGGAGGATTCACCCTCGTCGAGCCTCATGGTCTACATGTTTCTCCTGTTGATCCTCGGAGGCATGGTCGCCGTCCTGGTCATCAACGGGCTTCGCTCGCAGGCGGTCGTGACCAGCACCGTGAAGAACACCGGCGAGATGCAGAACGCCGCGTCTGGCATCGCCTACGACGTGCGCTACGCCAAGGACGTCAAGGTGTCGACCGACGGCACGCTGCTGCGCACCAAAACCTGGGTGGGGGACCCCGACGCGGGGGCATACACCTGCCGCGCCTGGATTTACGACGCAGCCAAAGGCGAACTGAGGCGGACCACGGATACTGCGAAGGTCGTGGCGGCCACGGCGTCGAGTTCCTCGTCGTGGACCATCGCGGTGAGTGACGTCGTGGTGCCCACCGGGACAAAGGCATTTGTACGCGACGAATCAGCGGGCACCGTCAAGGTGTTCATCGATGGCGATCCCGATGTCTGGGGTCATGGCACGCGCATCGACACCACGGTGTTGCAGCGGCCGCAGGCAGATGAGGCAGGGGTGACATGTTGGTAGTGCGCATTCTTCGTAACCGCATCGAGGGCCGTAGCGAGGAGGGCCAGGCCCTGGTGCTGGTGCTTGGCATGGTCATCGTGATGGCCGGGGTCCTCATGGTGGTGGCCAGCACTACGGTATTCGGCTCGTACTTCACCACGCAGAGTCGTGCCTCGGTCGAGTCGCAGTCCGCTGCCGACGCCGGGGTGGACGTGGCATACGCGACCATGGATTCCGATCCCGCGGCCTGTGTGGCGCTTGACGGCCATTTTCAGTCGAGCGCGGTGCCCGCCTACGACGCCCAGGTGTTCTACGACCAGGACGGCACCGGATCGTGGACAGAGGGTTGCCCGGACCTCGAGGACAAGGACAACTGGCCCGACTTCGTCAAGGTCGTCTCGACCGGCACCGCGCAGAGCAACGGCGTGGGCGGCTACGAGGCCGGTGACCAGGCTGAAGTCACGGCCCTGTGGACCAAGCCGGAGGACCCGCCCACGTTCAACCACGCCGTGCGCGCGGATACCTTCGTGGGCACCAACGCCATCCAGTCGATCGCCTCCGAGGAGGACGACGCGACCATTTTCACCAAGGGCAACCTCGCGTGTGACGCCGGCACCAAGGTGCCTGGCAGCATCTACGTCAAGGGCGACGTCCACTTCAAGAACAGCAACTGCGGCACCGACGGCGACATGTACGTGGGCGGCAATCTTTACTTCCCCGCGGCCACGAGCGGCACGACCGTCGGCGGCAACCTGACCGTCGCGGGCAACATCGCGTCCGGGAACTACCCCCGTGCCCTGTCGAACTTCACGACCGCCAAGTGGTACACGGCCGTCTATCCGAAGGTGGGCGGCACCACTCGTGCGCGCGGCTACCTCGACGGCTACTGCAGGTACCCGGCTAAGGTCTTCCTTCCCTCGTCGGTGTTCGCGCCGTACGCGGAGAAGGACGAGTGCATGACCTCCTCGAACTACAGCACTCCTCAGCGCACCTTCATGTTGGACATGAGTGTGCCCAAGCCCGATGAGTATGACGTGTTTGAAGAGGACTTTGAGGTCTTCCGGCCAGACGACCCCATCTTCGACAACTACACGAAGAAGGCCTGGAACGATCCCTCGTATCCCACGAACCTGATCGCGGGCACGGAGTGCCGGACCAGCCACATCACGGGCACGATGGAGATCACCGAGAACACGTTGATCGACACCACCGCGGCGTGTTCGACCGGCATCCACATGGGCTACGGCGGCAACCTCACCATCAAGGCTCTACGCGGACCTCGTCATCTTCGGCTCGTCCATCAAGAAGGACCTGGCGCTCAGCATTATCTCCGGTGACGGAGAGAAGCACTCCGTGTACCTCGCCACCCCCACGCCGGATGGCTTCACGGAGTGCCCCACGCCCGACCCGACCAAGACCACGTGGGATACGAGTATCCCCGTGGGAATTCAGTTCGTGTCCGGCAACATGTACATGGACGCCAGTACGGCGTTGTTGTCCTACACGACAAAGACGTTCCTGTATTCGAACGGTGGCAACGGCTACGCGGGACAGATTTACTCGTGCCAGTCCAACTGGCAGCCGTCCTTCGGATTCACGTACCGCAAGGTGGGATCGGAGAACATCGACCCCGCCTTCGCGGACTTCACCATGTCCTACGTCCGTGAAGGTTGAGTCGCGTTCGTGGCCTTTTTGATCGTGTTCGCGGTCCTCGTGGGCTGTGCACTCGGAAGCCTTCGCCAACGTGGTGATCTCGAGGGTGCCTGCCGGCGAGTCCGTGGCGCACCCGCCGAGCGCCTGTCCGCGCTGCGGGCACGCGATCCGGTTCCGGCACAACGTGCCGGTGCTCGGATGGCTGGTCCTGGGGGGACGCTGCTACGACTGCCACGAGCCCATCAGCGTCCGGTATCCGCTGATCGAAGCCCTGACAGGCGCGGTGTTCGGCGCTCTCGCGGCGTGGCTCGGCGTCACCTGGGATCTGGGTCTCGCCCTGATCGTGGCGTTCTTCACGATCGTGCTGAGTGCCATCGATCTCGAAGTGCGACGCCTGCCCGATGCGGTCGTGGTGCCGTTCTCGGCCATGGTCGCCGTGTACCTGGTGGTCTGGACGGGTGTCGATGGGGACTGGAGCCGTCTGCTTCATGCGTTGCTCGGCGCGGCCATCCTTGGCGCCTTCTACTTCGGCGCATGGTTCATCTATCCCCGCGGGATGGGGTTCGGCGATGTGAAGGCTCGCGCCTGTGCTCGGCGCGGTGCTGGCCTGGTACGGGTGGGCGGAACTCATCGTGGGTGGCTTCGCGGCCTTTGTCTGGGGCGCGCTCGTGGGCGTCACGGTGATGGCCATCACCCGCAAGGGGCGCAAGTAGCGATCCCTTTCGGGCCGTGGATGTTCGCAGGGGTCTGGACCGGGCTACTGTGCGGAACCGCGATCTCCGAGAGTTATTTGCGCTTGGCGGGGCTGTGAAGACGAGTTATAGAGAGCGGTCGTGCATGCCGATAGGCGTGAAGACAGCAGTTCAGAGGGGACATTAGGTGGCAACACGACAAGTCGCGATCGACATCGGCGAGACAGCGGTGCGCGTCGCAGAGGTAGAACTCAAGGGCGGTTCCGACCCCCGCGACGGCGCGAGCATTACGGCCTTCGCAGAGCGAGCCGTTCCCGCCGGAGTGATCCGCAACGGCGAGATCGAGGAACCGGGTGCCTTCGCCGAGGTGGTCAAGCAGACGGTGGCTGCTGCCAAGGTCAGCGCCAAGTCGGCGGCCGTCAACATCGGCCATCCGACCGTGGTGCTTCGCGAGGTAGACGTCCCCGCGCAGCCCATGGACCAGATCAGGAAGTCGCTGGCGTTCCACGTCCGCGACTCTCTGCCCATGGCCGTGGACGACGCACTGCTCGACTTCTATCCCACCGCTGAGTTCGCGGGGGAGCAGGGGCAGATGCTACGCGGCATGCTCGTTGCCGCGCCTCGTGAACTCGTGCGAGGCGTGATTTCTTCACTCCAGGGCTCGGGTGTTCACCTCTCGCGGGTGGACCACACCGGCTTCGCCCTGTGGCGCGGCGTCTGCAAGGGCGAGCTCACGCAGTCAACGGTCGCCATCGTCAACGTCGGCGCGGCCATCACCACTGTGGTGGTGTCCCAGCGCGGCGCACCGCGCCTGGTACGTGTGCTCGGCCAGGGTGGCAATGATGTCTCCAAGGCAGTGCGTTCCGCCTACAAGGGCTCGACAGTCGACGCCGAGCAGGTGAAGTACCAGTACGGCATGAACCCCTCTGCGCCCGCGGAACAGCGTCAGACCGTCGACGCCGTGAGCCACGCGATGGGCCCGCTCATCGAGTCGATTCGCAACACGCTGGTGTACTTCGCGAGCCTCCAACCCCGGCGGCGCCGTGGAGCGGCTCGTCCTCACCGGTGGCAGCGCGTACCTCCAGGGGTTCGGCCAGGCACTGTCCAGCGCCACCCGTCTCCCGGTCATGATCGGCGACCCGCTCGCCGGCGTGGGCATCAGCAAGAAGGTGGACCTGACCCCGGCGCGCGGACGCGAAGCCGCGCTCGCCACCGTCGTGGGTCTTGCGATGGGAGCCGCGTGATGAACCCCGTAGACAAGAAGATCGGCGCTCCCGCTCTCCCCGCGGTCAACCTGATTCCACAGGAGATCGCGGAAGCCACCAAGATGCGCGCCGTCAAGATGACTGCGCTGTTCGCCGTGCTCATCGCGGTGGGCGTGATGGTGGGCGCCTACGTTCTCGCGCTCGGCGCCAAGCAGGCTCGCGAAGAACGGGCTCGACGACGCGATCACCGACCAGACCACCGCGATCGAAAACCGTGATGAGCAGAAGTCGGTCTACGAGGACCTTTCGACCTATGAGTCGCAGGCGTGGACCCTCGGCCAGATCGGCTATGGCGACATCGCTGTTCAGGATTTGGTGGCGTCGGTGCTCAGCGCGGCTGAGTCAGGCACTACGTTCCAGAAGGTGGTCTATTACGGACCCACCGCGACCGGTAGCGGGCTGCGGAACACGTCAGAGACTGCGATCCCGGGCATGGGCACCATCGACTTCTCGGGTTGGACGGAGTCGTACGAGACCACGACGGCGCTGGCAGCCGCGGTCGAGGCGCTTCCCGGACTCGAGCAGGTACTCGTCACCTCGGAGACCTACGTCGACGCCTCCGGCGCGGTGGTCTGGGAGTTCAACGGCACCGCCACGGTGACCATGTCCGCCCTCACGGGCCGCTTCATCGACGACGGCTCCACCGTCGAGATCGACCCCGAGGCGCTCGATGCCGAGGAGACGGCCCCGGCCCCGCTGCCGTCACTCTCTCCCAGCCCCGCAGCCACCGAGGAGGACTGACGATGTTGAACTCCAAGTACGCGCCCATCGTGGCGCTGACGGCCCTCGGCATCATCGTGGTGCTGGTGCTCGGATGGTTTCTCGCCGTGAAGCCGCAGGTCGACGAGACCGCGGCGTTCAGCGCGGACGAAGACCTGGTGCGCACCAACATCACGACGATCGAGGCCGATTCCGCGGCGATCTCTGCCATGGGTGACGAGCCTCGCCACGTATGAGCCGCTGCAGCCGCTGATCGACCTCAACGCACCGCAGCGACTCGACCTCGAGACCTTCCGCACTCGCATGTGGGAGGCCTTCGAATCGTCCGGCGTGGAGGTGGGGGAAACCGCGCAGGACTTTGGCGACATGATCGATGGCTGGGAAATTCCGGCCGCGCTATTGCCTTCCACACAACTCGCTCAGCGGTTCCAAACGGGGCCCGCGGCGACGACCAACGTGGTGGCCCCGGCCTTCACACCCGTGGTCAAGACGGTGAAGGGCTCCGTGGTGCTCGCGCAGAACCTCGCACTGCAGCCCTTCGAATTCACCGTGTATGGAACCGCGGACGAGAGCCTACGACTTCCTTCAAACTCTCCAGGACCCCGAGCAGCCATTCCTGCAGATCTACGAGGTCACCATGACCTCGTTGGTCGAAGGATCCACGGTGCCCGCAGGTGTTTCGGAACCCGGCGATGGTGGCGTCCAGACGTACATCAAGGCCGCGCTGTACCTCGCGGACGCGGACCTGACGTCGCTGGACGAGGGTCCGGTGGTGACCGCCGAGTCCATTCCCGACGACGCTTTCACGACACCGACCGAGTCCTCGCCCGCCCAGTCCGGAGCGAACTAGTCCTTCGCCCAAGGCCGGGTCCCGACACGCGTCGGGACCCGGCCTTTCGTCTGCCACAATGTGACCCATGCTCAGATGGCTCACCGCAGGCGAATCCCACGGTCCCGCCCTCGTCGGCACCCTTGACGGCCTCCCCGCAGGCGTCCAGGTGACCTCCTCCGAGATCCAGGCGGCGCTCGCTCGCCGCCGGCTCGGCTGGTCGGGCGCGCGCATGAACTTTGAGCAGGACCAGGTCACAGTCCTCGGTGGCGTGCGCCATGGCGTCAGCCAGGGCGGCCCCGTGGCCATCCAGGTGGGCAACACGGAGTGGCCCAAGTGGGAAACCGTGATGAGCGCGGACCCCGTGGACGCTGCCGAGTCTCACCGGCGCACGCGCGGCGGCGCTCACCCGCCCGCGCCCCGGTCACGCCGACCTGGTCGGCATGACCAAGTACGGCTTTGACGACGCTCGCCCGGTCCTTGAGAGGGCATCGGCCCGCGAGACCGCCGCACGCGTGGCGCTCGGCGCCGTCGCCGAGGCCTTCCTCGAGCAGGCCGCAGGCGTGCGCCTGGTGTCGCACACCACTCAGGTGGGTCCGGTGCGCATCCCCGACGACGCGCCGCTGCCCCCGGCCGATGCGACCGAGGATCTCGACGCCGACCCGATCCGTTGCTTCCACGCCGAGACGTCCGCGGACATGATCGCCGAGATCGACGAATGCCAGAAGGACGGCGACACCCTCGGTGGCGTCGTCGAGGTCGTTGCCTACGGCCTGCCCGTGGGACTTGGCAGCCACGTTCACGGTGACCGTCGCCTCGACGCACGCCTCGCGGGCGCGCTGATGGGGATCCAGGCCATCAAGGGCGTCGAGGTGGGCGACGGCTTCCGCACCGCAGGCCGCCGTGGCTCGCAGGCGCACGACGAGATCGAGTACCAGGACGGTGCCGTGACGCGCCGGACCAACCGTGCAGGCGGGCTTGAGGGCGGCATGACCAACGGCGAGCCGTTGCGTGTGTCCGCGGCCATGAAGCCCATCAGCACCGTGCCTCGCGCCCTCGACACCATCGACACCGCGACGGGAGAGGCCGCGAAGGCCATCCACCAGCGTTCCGACGTGTGCGCCGTGGCCCCTGCGGCCGTGGTGGCGCAGGCCATGGTGGCGCTGACGCTCGCCGACGCGCTCCTCGAGAAGTTCGGCGGCGACTCTGTTGCCGAGGTCAAGCGCAACATTGCGTCCTACGAGGCGGCCATCCCGGACCACCTGCGTTGATGGCGGTGCCTCGCTACATCCTGATGGGACCGCCCGGCTCGGGCAAGTCCTCCGTAGGACGCGCCCTGGCGGCCTCGACGGGCCTTGACTGGCGCGACACGGACGAGGACGTCTCGGCAGGTGCGGGCAAGTCGATCGCGGACATCTTCCTCGCCGATGGCGAGGACGCTTTCCGTGATCTGGAGGAGGCCGCCGTGGCCGATGCCGTGGCTACCCACGCCGGCGTGCTGTCGCTCGGCGGGGGAGCGATCCTGCGCCCCGCGACCCAGGCGCTGCTGGAGCAGGCAGCGGGAGCCGGAGCGGCCATCGTCTTCCTGGACGTGTCTCTGAAGGCTGCCTCGCCGCGAGTGGGGCTCAACAAGTCGCGTCCGCTGCTGTTGGGCAACCCGCGTCAGCAATGGCTGACGCTCATGGAGGCGCGCCGTCCCGTGTACGAGCGACTGGCGACCCAGACCGTCGTGACCGATGACCTCACCCCCACTCAGGTGGCCGCGGTGATCGAGCAGGGAGCGCAGGCATGAGCCGCACCATCACCGTCGACACCACGCAGCCCTACGACGTGACGATCGGCACCGGGCTGATCGAGCCGGCCGTGGCGTCCATCCCCGAGGCCGCCGTGCGCGTCCTCGTGGTGCACGCGGCGCCGCTGGCCGCCATGGCCGAGATTCTGCGGGCGCGCATCGAGGCCTCGGGCCGCACCGCAATCCTGGCGGAGGTCCCGGACGCTGAGAGCGGCAAGTCCGCCGAAGTCGCCTCATTCCTGTGGCAGGTCCTCGGCAAGTCCGATTTCACGCGCACCGACGTGATCATCGGCCTCGGTGGTGGCGCCGTGACCGATCTCGCAGGCTTCGTCGCCTCCACCTGGCTGCGTGGCGTCGGCGTCATCCAGATGCCTACCACCGTGCTCGCCATGGTCGACGCGGCCATCGGCGGCAAGACAGGCATCAACACCGCCGAGGGCAAGAACCTCGTCGGCACGTTCCACGAGCCCCTTGCCGTCTGGTGCGACCTCGACACCCTCGCCAACCTGCCCGTCCACGATCGCGTGGCAGGACTGGCCGAGGTGGTCAAGGGCGGCTTCATCGCCGACACCGTGATCTTGGACCTTGTGGAGCAGCATGCGGCCGCGCTCAGCGCGCCGGAGCTCGACCCGGCCACGCTCGACGTTCTCGAGGAACTCATCGCCCGCAAGGTGCAGGTCAAGGCCACGGTGGTGGCGGCCGACCTCAAGGAGTCGTTCCAGCGCGAGATCCTCAACTACGGTCACACGTTCGGTCACGCCATCGAGTACACCGAGCGATACCAGTGGCGTCACGGCTCCGCCGTCGCCGTCGGCATGGTCTTCGCCGCGGAGTTGGCGCATCTCGCGGGGCGCCTCGACGAGGCTTCGGTGGAGCGCCACCGCAGCATTCTCGAGTCACTGGGACTTCCCACCACGTACCCGGGGGACCGCTGGGACGCGTTGTCCACGGCGATGCGCCGGGACAAGAAGACGCGAGGCGACCTGCTGCGATTCGTGGTGCTCCAGGGCATCGGCAACCCGGTGCGCCTCGAGGGCCCCGACCCTGCCTTGCTCCTCGGAGCGTACGATGCGGTCTCGTCGGCTCCGGTCTCCGGCGGCACCATCTCGCTAGGCTGACCCGCATGACCACCGTGCTCGTCGCCAACGGCCCCAACCTCGGCCGTCTCGGCTCCCGCGAACCCGAGAAATACGGGACCACCACCTTCGACGAAATCGCCGCCCTGTGCATGCAGTGGGGGAGCGAGCACGGTCTCGAGGCCGTGGTGCGCCAGACCGATGACGAGGCCGAGCTGGTGCACTGGATGCATCGGGCCGTCGACGACGGGTGGCACGTGGTGCTGAACCCGGCCGCCTTCACCCACTACGAGTACGCGCTGCGCGACGCCTGCGCGCTGGTCACCGGCGCGGGACTGACGCTGATGGAGATCCACCTCACCAACCCGCACGCCCGCGAGGAGTTCCGCCACACGTCGGTCATCAGCGGCGTCGCGACGGGTGTGATCGCCGGCCTCGGCGTCGACTCGTACCGCCTTGCCCTCGACGCGATCGGTTCACGCGCCTAGAACCGCATGCGGCGGGTAGACTTTCCGACGGCTCTTTTTCAGAACTTCCGAAGGACTACACCGTGGCGACCTCGAACGACATCAAGAACGGCTCCGTGCTCAACCTCGACGGGAACCTCTGGTCCGTCATCGAGTTCCAGCACGTGAAGCCCGGCAAGGGCGGCGCCTTCGTCCGCACCAAGGCTCAAGAACGTCCTCTCGGGCAAGGTCGTCGACAAGACCTTCAACGCAGGCACCAAGGTCGACTTCGAGACCGTGGACCGCCGCACCATGCAGTACCTCTACAACGACGGCGCGTCCTACGTGTTCATGGACCCCGACACGTTCGACCAGGTCAACGTGTCGCCCGAGGTCATGGGCAGTGCGACCGACTTCCTGCTGGAGAACGAGAACGCGACCATCGGCTCGCACAACGGCAACCCCATCTTCCTCGAGCCTGCCCGCCTCCGTGGTGCTCGAAGTGACCTACACCGAGCCCGGCCTGCAGGGCGACCGCTCGTCCGGTGGCACCAAGCCCGCCACCCTCGAGACCGGCAAGGAGATCCAGGTGCCGCTGTTCCTCGAGGCCGGCACCAAGGTCAAGGTCAACACCGAGTCGGGCGACTACCTCGGCCGTGTGAACGACTAGTGGGAGCCCGCACCAAGGCACGCAAGCGCGCGCTCGACGTCCTCTTCGAAGCCGAGCAGCGCGGCGTGAACGTGGGCGACGTCCTCGACGAGCGCCTCGCGCACCCCGGTCACCAGCACCCCCTGCCCGCGTACTCGCAGGAGATTGTGCGCGGCATCGTGTCTCGCTGGCGTGAGCCTCAACGCGATCATCGAGGATGCCTCCACGTCGTGGACGCTGGAGCGGATGCCCGCCGTCGACCGCAACCTTCTGCGCATCGGCGCCTGGGAGATTCTCTGCAACGACGAGGTCGCGACCGCCGTGGCCATCGACGAGGCGGTCGACCTCGCCGCAGACCTCTCCACCGACGACTCCGCGAACTTCGTCAACGGAGTGCTCGGCCGCATCGCACGCGACGCGCCAGCGCTACCCAGCGAGGACTAGAACCGGGCACCTTCCGGGGCACAAAGGGGACGAAGCACCGCTTCGTCCCCTTTGTGCTGTCGCCACCCTCACACGCCGTCGCGGAATCGTTGGTTCCGGGGCTCGTGCTCCGCTAATGTGTGGCCAGCACGTCCGACGAAGCGACGTGGTGACGCACTTTTGAGGAAGAGGCGCACGCATGAGCCTTCTCAGGTCGGTCGCGGCAATTTCGGTAGCCACCTTGATCGGAACAACGTTGGTCGCGCTGCCCGCGCAGGCGGCAGGGCCGGATGCTCCGCTCGGTGGCGAGGCCAGCGCCAACGCCGATGGCACGGTGCATTTCTCGTGGAACGCGGCACCTGGCGCGAGCGGTTACCGCTTGCAGTGGTCCGAGAACCCCGAGTTCGCGACCGGCACCGTCAAGACGGTGGACACGTACGCACTCGACTACATCACCACCTCACTGCCGGTGGTCGGCGACGAGACTGATCTCTACTGGCGTGTGGCGTCGACCACGGGATCGGGTAGCGCTCTCACCGTGAGCGAGCCCACCGAAGCCTCGCTGCTGGTGGTGGGGCACGATGTGACGCCGCAGCCCATCGGGCCCGGTGCTGAAGATGTTCGGGGGATCGTGGAGTACCCAGACGCGACGGTCTTCTCGTGGGAGCCCGTGCCCGGTGCTATCCGCTATCGGCTCGAGTACACGTCGGGGACCCTCGGTAGCGGAGTGTCTGGCACGACCGTGAAGGTCAATGGCACCCAGTACGCACCTGCAGTGCCGCTCGCGCGCGTGGACAACGCGGGAGGCGTGTTGACGTGGAAGTGGCGTGTGCGCGCAGAAATGTACAACGGCACGTCCACCACGAGCCCTGAGGTGACCGGAGCGTGGTCGCCGGAGCGGGAGTTCCAGATCACGTGGGCGGAGGCTCCCTCGAACCTCGTGCCCGTGAACGAGACGACGACCATTCACTCTGAGTTGCTGTTCAGGCGGGACCCGGTGCCTGGCGCCGCGAAGTACCGTCTCGAGTTCGGTTCGGATCCCTCGGGTAACGGCATCCTCAACCCCGTCACGCGGGTGGTCAACGGAACGGTCTATGTGCCGACGTCGGAGACGGCCAACCACACGCGCTATTGGCGAGTGGTGCCGCTCGACCACGCAGGAAACCCCGGCACGCCGTCACCCGTGCACCAGTACCGCAAGAAGTGGGGCACTCAGACTGAGCCGTCGGCGGCTGTCGATCCCGGTAACGTCGCACCAGTGCCGACGGCAGGAGGTCCGACCCTGGACACCGCCGAGGACATGTCGCTCGGCGACTTCGAGC